>CAVWNY010000003.1:0-1465000 GCA_963756545.1 uncultured Pseudomonadota bacterium
TGTGCTCTACCCCTGAGCTACGCCCGCGCTCCGCCCCATGTTGATAAAGCCCTCGGCACCGCAACGCAACCCGCGTGCGTCAGCTCGAACGCGGCGAGGTCACGGCACTCGAGGCATCGACGCCATGCTCCTCGAGGAGCTGACATTGCCGAGAGCCGCCGCATCAAGACTGCTCTTGTGACGGCGCGGCTCTCGGCGGTGAAGGCCCTGTCGGGCTTCGACTTCACGTTCCAGCGTCGCTCGACCGCGGCCGCATCATGGCGCCTGCCGAGCTGAAGTTCATCGATCGCACTGAAGTGGTCCACTTCGCCGGGCCGCCGCGACCGGCAAGAGGCATCTCGCAGTCCCGTCTGCCCAGCACGCCGCTTCCGTGATCGGGCCGGGCTTGCGCGCCGGGTCGTAGATCTCGTCGACCCCGGCATAGGCATCGGCTTGCAGGATCCCTGCATACCCCGCCAGGTGGCGACACGGATGCGTCCTGCCGCGATCGCGCGAGTAGGCAAAGATCGCTGCGGGTGCTGCGTCGCCGCCCTAGACGATCGCGGCCAGCAGGTTCGCGCGGGCAGCGGCGCCCCGACCATAGAGCGACATGGCGAGACCGTCGTGCCACAACATTTTCACGAGGTCACCGCGCTTGCCTCGGAAAAGGCCGCCTGGGGTTGAGGGGGCCGGTCGGCGCGCGCACAATCGTCGCCTTACCCGCTCAGGACGACCCGCATGGACGCCAATACCCGCATCGCCGCCGAGGACTACCTCGAGGCGCTCGCCGCGCAGGGGATCGAGTATCTGTTCGCCAATCCCGGAACGGACTTCGCCCCGATCATCGAGGCGTTCACGCGCGCGGCGCGGGGCAACCGCGCGGTGCCCAAGCCCCTCGTGGTGCCGCACGAGAACGCCGCCGTGTGCATGGCGCACGGCTACACGATGGTCACCGGCCGGCCGCAGGCGGTTATGACGCATGTGAACGTCGGCACGGCGAACGCGATCAACGCCCTGATCGACGCCTCGCGCGACCGCATCCCGGTGCTGCTGACCTCGGGGCGCACGCCGATCACCGAGCAAGGTCCGTCGGGCACCCGCAACGTCTATATCCATTGGGCGCAGGAGATGTTCGACCAGGCCGGGATGCTGCGCGAGTTCGTCAAATGGGACTACGAGCTGCGCCGTCCGGACCAGGTGGCCGACGTCGTCACCCGCGCGATGGAGATCGCGACGACCTCGCCCGCCGGCCCGGTCTATCTCAGCCTGCCGCGCGAGGTGCTGGGCGACACTGTGGGCTCCGGCGCGGAGGCGCCCCGCCCGCCCCGCGCCCGCCCCGCCCCCCCGCTGCCCGCGCCCGCCGACGTGGAGCGTTTGGCCCACTGGATCGCCGGCGCGAGAATGCCGCTGATCATCACCGGCACGCTCGGCCGTGACCCGGCCGAGGCGGCGGCGCTGGCGCGGCTCGCGGATCGCTTCGCGGTGGCGGTGGTGCCGTTCAACACCCGCTATTTCGCGCTTTCCAGCATGCACAAGATGTTCCAGGGCTCCGCGCCGGCCGCGCTGCTGGCCGAGGCGGACCTCGTGCTCGTGTGGGAATCCGACGTGCCCTGGTATCCAAGTGAGCACGGCCCGGCGCCGGGCGCGCGCGTCGTGCAGATCGGCGAGGATCCGCTGTACACGCGCTATCCGATGCGGAGCTTTCCCTCCGACCTGACGATCCGCGCCGCCAGCCTGCCGCTGCTGGAGGCCTTGGAGAAGGCGCTGGAGGCGCGCCGGCCGGACACGGCGGCGCGCCATGCCGAATTATCCCGTCGTTCCGACACGCTGCGCGCCGGCTGGGAGGCCGAGGCCGAGCGCGATGGGCGCGGGAGTGTCTGCACGCTTGCCTGGCTAAACCACTGCCTGCGCGCGGTGGTGGACGACGACACGATCATGGTCAACGAGTACTCGTTTCGTCAGGAAAATTGCCCGCTGCCCGGACCCGGCAGCCTGTTCGGCGTGAGCGCGGCGGGCGGGCTCGGCTGGGGGTTCGGCGCGGCGCTCGGCGCCAAGCTGGCCGCGCCGGGGCGCAATGTCGTCGCCGTTCTGGGCGACGGGGCGTACATGTTCGCCAACCCGACCGCGTGCCACTTCGTCGCCCAGGCGCACAAACTTCCCGTGCTGGTGGTGATCTACAACAACACGCTCTATGGCGCCGTGCGCCGCGCCACGCTCGACATGTTCGAGCACGGCACGGCGGCGGAGGCGGATGGGCGGTTCATGGCGGAGCTTGGCCCGTCGCCCGCGTTCGAAAAGATCGTGCAGGCCCATGACGGCCATGGCGAGCGCGTCAGCCATCCGGCGGACCTGCCGGCCGCGCTGCGGCGGGCCGCCGCGGCCGTCCGCGCGGGACGACAGGCGCTTGTGAACGTGCTCTGCCCGGCCTGATGCCGGGGTTGCGTGCGCAGGTGTTGGTGGCGGGCGCCGGTCCGGTCGGGCTTACTCTCGGTATGGATCTCGCGTGGCGCGGAATCGACGTGCTGGTGCTGGAAGCCCGCCCGCGCGGCGAGCCGCCCAGCGTCAAGTGCAACCACGTCGCGGCGCGCACGATGGAGATCTTCCGCCGGCTCGGGATCGCGCGCGCGGTGCGCGAGGCTCCCGGACTGCCGGCCGATCATCCGAACGATGTCGCCTTCCGCACGGCCACCACGGGCATGGAATTCGCGCGCATCCACATCCCCTGCCGGCGCGACCGCTACACCGACCGCACGGGTCCCGACGGAATGTGGCCGACGCCGGAGCCGCCGCACCGGATCAACCAAATCTATCTGGAACCCGTGCTGCGCGACACCGCCGCCGCGATGGGCCTTCGCTTGCTGCACCGGACCCGCCTGACCGGCTTCGACCAGGACGAGCATGGCGTGCGGGCCGAGGCGCGCGACCTCGACACGAACGAGATCCTGGAGATCGCCTGCGACTACATGGTCGGCTGCGACGGTCCGGACTCGGAGGTACGGCGGGCGATCGGCGCGCGGTTCTCGGGCGATCCGGTCGTCGGGCGCACGCAGTCGAGCTATATCCGCGCACCGGGGCTGCTCACGCGGATGCGAGCGCCGGCCGCCTGGTCCACGCAGTCGCTCAACCCGCGCCGAAGCGCCAACATCTTCGCCATCGACGGGCGCGAGACCTGGCTGGTCCACAACTATCTCCGCCCCGAGGAGACCGGGTTTGGCGCGGTGGACCGAGACCGCTGCATCCGTGACATCCTCGGCGTCGATCCCGGTTTCGCCTATCAGGTGTTGAGCCGAGAGGACTGGATCGGCCGACGGCTGGTGGCCGATCGCTTCCGGCTTGGGCGCGTGTTCATCTGCGGCGACGCGGCACATATCTGGGTGCCCTTTGCGGGCTACGGCATGAACGCCGGGATCGCGGACGCCATGAACCTGTCCTGGATGCTCGCCGGCGTTCTGGCGGGCTGGGCGCATCCCGACATCCTGGCAGCGCACGAGGCCGAGCGGCAGCCGATCACCGAGCAGGTGTCCCGGTATGCGATGGCGACGGCGCAGGCTCTCGCGGGCGCGCGCGGCGCTGTCCCGGCCGGAATCGAGGAGCCCGGACCACGAGGCGATGCGGTGCGCGCAGAATTCGGCCGGAAGCTGGTCGCCTTGAACACGCCGCAATATTGCTGCGGCGGCCTCAATTTCGGGTATTTCTACGACCGCTCGCCGATCATCGCCTATGACGGCGAGGCGCCGCCGCCCTACAGCATGTCGGACTTCACCCAATCGGACGTGCCCGGCTGCCGCACGCCGCATCTATGGCTGCGCGACGGGCGCTCCCTCTATGACGCGCTCGGCCCCGGCTTCACCTTGCTGCGGCTCGACCCGCGCGCCGATGCCGATCCGATCGCGCGGGCGGCGGCGCGGCGCGGGGTACCACTGTCGGTGCTGGATGTGCCGGCGGACGCGAGGCCGTATCGGCACGCGCTGGTGCTGTCGCGCCCCGACCAGCACGTTGCCTGGCGCGGCGACGTGCCGCCCGCCGACGCCGATGCGCTGATCGCCCACCTCACCGGCGCCGCCATCCCACGAGGAGGTTTCCGCGATGAGCTTTGAGCCCACCCGGTTCGACATCGGAATCCCCATCCGCGTGAACCTGTCGTCCGACACCCAGACGCTGCCCTCGCCGGGGATGAAGGCGGCGATGGTGGAGGCCAAGCTCGGCGACGAGCAGATGGGATCGGACCCGACCGTCTGGGCGCTGTGCGACCGGGTGGCCGCGCTGCTGGGCAAGCAGGCGGCGATGTTCCTGCCGTCCGGCACGATGGCCAACCAGGTCGCAATCGCCACGCATTGCCGGGCGGGCGACGAGGTGCTGGCCCACCAGGAGGCGCACATCATCACCAGCGAGGGCGGCGCCTGCCAGGCCATAGCCGGGGTGATGGTTCGCGGGCTACCCGGCGCGCGCGGCCAGTTCGACGTCGAGGCACTGGAGCAGGCGATCCGGCCCGGTGGGCGGTACTCGCCGCCGCAGACCCTGGTGGAGGTGGAGCAGACCGCCAACCGGGGCGGCGGGTCGTGCTGGCCGGTGGATCGGCTGCGCGCGGTGGCGGGGCTGGCGCATGCGCTGGGCATGGCGACGCACATGGACGGCGCGCGGCTCCTGAACGCAGCCGTGGCGCTGCGCCGGGCGCCGGCCGAGATCGCCGAGGACTACGATACGGTGTGGCTCGACTTCACCAAGGGGCTGGGTGCGCCGCTGGGGGCGGTGCTGTGTGGGACAAGCGCGTTCATCGGCGAGGCCTGGCGCTGGAAGCAGCGGCTTGGCGGGTCGATGCGCCAGGGCGGCATCTGCGCGGCGGCGTGCCTTTACGCGCTGGACCACAATGTCGATCGCCTGGAGCAGGATCATGCCAACGCCCGCGCGCTCGCCCGCGGCTTGGCGCAGATCTCTGGGCTGCGAGTTCGAGCGGCCGGAGACGAACCTCGTCTTTTTCGATACGGAAGACGCCGGGCTGACCGCCGCCGCCCTGGCCGCGAGGCTGCGCGGCCAGGGCGTGCTGATCTCCACCGCCGCGCGGCATCGCGGCCGCGCCTGCCTGCATCTGGATGTGACGGCCCGACAAGTCGAGGAGGCGGTTGCCGCCGTGCGGGCGGCGATCTCCGATTAGGCCAAGGCCACGGTCGTTCGCGTCGCCGGCTCCGCCAAGACTAGAGTGGGGTTGGCATTGGTGGGCCAGGCGTCGGCATCGGCTCGGGATCCGGAGCGGGGATCGGGTCGAAAGGAGGCGGTGCAGGGTCAGGGTCGGGGGTGGGACCGGGTGGTTGTTGGGCTCGCATTCTGATCCTTTGCGGCTGAGTTTGCATGAGTGGGAGTACTCCCACTCATGGTCGGCGCAGGGTGCTTGCGCCGACCATCCACGATTGGCGCACGCCCCGAAGCCGTGGATGCTCGCATATGCGAGCATGACGGATGGGAGCGGTAAAGGCATAGGCCCGCGGGTTTCGACAAGCTGCCGGGCGCGGGTCAGCCGGCCTCACGCGGTCAGCGGGGACTTGCGAAGCGGGCGAAGGCGCGCGCCAGCACCTCGTAGATCGGGCGCTTGAAGTCGACCGCGAGGGCGGGCAGGCCGGCCAGCTCCACCCAGCGCCAGGAATCGAATTCCGGGTGCGGGTCGCGGTCGAGGCGGATGTCGGCGTCCTCCCCCGTGAAGCGCAGTGCGAACCAGCGCTGCCGTTGCCCGCGCCAGCGCCCGCCCAGGGCAACGCCCAGCAGATGGGCCGGAAGATCATAGGTCAGCCAGTCCGGGTGCTCGCCGATGATCTCGGCCCGGTCGGTGCCGATCTCCTCGGCCAGCTCGCGAAGCAGGGCCGCGCGCGGGTTTTCCTCGAGGTCGATTCCCCCCTGGGGCAGTTGCCAGCCGCCCGGCGCTCCCTCGGCATTCGGCAGGTCGGCGCGGCGGGCCACGAACACAAGGCCGGCCCGGTTGAACAACACCGCACCGACATTGGGGCGGTAGGGCAGGGCGTGGGCGTCGAGCGTCATCACGGCGGCGCGGGCTTTTCGACGAGCGCGCTCGCCGGCGCCAGCGTGATCCCCTGCGACGCGAGCTGGTCGGCCCAGGCGGCGATCCGCGCCACCGTGGCCGGGCGCACCGCCCCAACGAGGCCCAGCGCGCTGCCCCGCTCGCGCGCGATCCGCGACAGCGCGGCTAGTTGCGCGTCGATGGCGGGGGTCGGCTCGGCGTCGTCCACCACCACATCGACGCGCCGCCCCCAGACCGAGGGCAGGCGTCCCGCCTCGGGCCGCGGATCGATGTACAGAAGCCCCCGGCCGGCGATCGCCTGCAGGATCGGGTTCATCAGATCGGCCTCGGCCGCGAAATGCTCGCCCCGCAGCCGGCCCAGCGCGCCGGTCGCCCCGACATACCCGCCCATTCGCGACAGCGCCCAATCGAGCCGATGCAGGTTCTCCTGGGCCGGCAGCGCCGTCATCAGCGCGTGGTCGCCCGGATCGTCCAGCGGATAGCCGCGCGGCTCCATCGGGATCGACAGCAGATATTCGTGCCCGCCCGCGCGCGCCGCTTCGAGCAGCGGATCGAGGTCGCGCGCGTAGGGGGAGATCGCCAAAGTGATCGCGCCGGGCAGATCATGCACCGCCGCTTCGCTCGCCGGATGATCGAGGCCGACGCCGGCGAGGATCAACCCGACCCGCGGATTGTGCGTGCCGGGGGCGAACCCGGCGGCATACACCGCCATCGGCGCGCGCCCGTCCGCGGCGATACGGGGCAGGAAGCGCGTCGGCTCCGCGGGCAGGGGTTCGAGCAGCGCGGCGTCCGGCCCGGCGACCGGGCCGGGTGCGTCGCGGCCGGGTGTGCGTCGCGGCAAGGCGGCGACCTTCGCGGGCGCCACCACCGCCGCGACGGGCTTGCGCGCGACCGGCGGCCCAAGAACCTGCAACGTCGCCGCAAGCCCCCCGAGGCAGGCGAGAATGCCAAGCCAGCAAAAACCGAGTGCGCGCCACGTCCCGAGTCGTGGCAACACGGCGCCGAACGCGACCGGGTGCCAAGCATTCAGTCGGACTCTACGGCCCGCGATACTTGCCGTCATGCCCGGCGAAGGCCGGGCCAAGCCCGGCCATGGCGGGACGAAATGCAGGCGCATCCGGCCGCCATGCACGCCCTCAGTTGTTCAGCGCCGATCGCTTCTGCTCGACCATCGCTCCCATCACGGCCAGCGCCTGCTGGAGCTGGAAATCCGTCTGGTCGGGTTTCGTCGCGTCGAATTTCGGGAAGCTCATCGGCGGCTTCTTGGGGATCGCCGCGGCGATCGGCGGCAGGTCGGTGCGCGGCGGGGCGGTCTTCTCGTCGGTGCCGAACTCGTTGGCGATGGTGTTGTTCAGGTTCGCCTCGTGCTCCGGCCCGAAATGCTCCACCGCCTCGGCCGTCTCCGTAACCCGGATGTCGGGCGTGATGCCCAAGCCCTGGATGGAGCGGCCGGAAGGTGTGAAGTAGCGCGCCGTGGTCAGCCGCATGGCGCCGCCGCCGGGCAGCGGGATCACCGTCTGCACGGAGCCCTTGCCGAAGCTGCGCGTGCCGAGCAGCACCGCGCGGTGATGGTCCTGCAGCGCGCCGGCGACGATCTCGCTGGACGAGGCCGAGCCGTTGTTGATCAGCACCACCATCGGCACGCCGCCCGTTATGTCGTCGCCCTTGGCGTCCCAACGCTGGTCCTCGCCCGAGTGGCGCGCGCGGGTGGACACGATCTCGCCGCGCGGGATGAAGTCCCCCGCAACCGCGACCGCCTGATCGAGCAGTCCGCCCGGATCGTTGCGCAGATCGAGCACGATGCCGCGCAGCTTTCCCCCCGCTTCCTGCTTGAGTTGCTTCACCGCCTTGCGGATGCCCGAATCGGCATCTTCGGTGAACTGCGACAGGCGCAGATAGGCGATGCCGTTCGGCTCCAGCCGGCTCTTCACGACTTGGATCTGGATGACCTCGCGGATCAGCGAGACCACGACCGGCTTGTCCACGCCTTCGCGCTTGAGCGTCAGCTCGATTTTGGTGTTCGGCGCGCCGCGCATCTTGTCCACGGTGTCGGCGAGCGTGAGGCCCTCGACCGTCTTGCCGTCGATCTGGGTGATCAGGTCGCCCGCTTTGATGCCTGCGCGCGAGGCGGGTGTGTCGTCAATCGGACTGATCACCTTCACCAGCCCGTCCTTGTCGGCCGAAACCTCCAGCCCCAGTCCGCCGAACTGCCCGCGCGTCTGCACCTCCATGTCGCGGAACTGCTTCGCGGTCATGTAGGAGGAGTGCGGATCGAGCCCGGTCAGCATCCCGTTCAGGGCGTTCTCTACCAGCGTCTTGTCGCCGACCTGGTCCACGTAGTCGGCGCGCACCCGCTCGAACACGTCACCGAACAGAGTGAGCCACTTGTAGGTGTCCGACCGCTCCGCATCCGCGGCATGGGCGGTGCCGATCGCGAGACCTGGCCCGAGGTGCCGGCCCATGAGGCTGGCCACCGGCACGGCCTCGACGCCGGCGAAAAAGACCGAACCGAGCAGAAGGAATTTACGCAAGCGCCGAGGGGAACGATCCATGCAACTCATCCTTTTGCCCGAACGGAAGCCGAGCTCGCGTCCGATGCGTCTGAGGTCGGAATCCAGCGGCTCAAGTATCCGTGTTTCCCTGGTCCGCAGTCCAGCCCGGAAATCTTAACGCTTGCATAGCCAATTCCCCGCACCGGCAGTCAGTCTCGGCCGGGCATCTTAACGCTTCGCCAACGGGAACGTGATTTTATGCCGAGGCACCCAAACCCGGAGAGGTCCCAGCATTGTCGCCTCCCTCCGGGGGGCCTAGGATCGCGCGAAATCGGTTCGACAGCAGAGGGATCGGACATGTCCGAGGCAGTCACGCAAGCCCGGCCACGCGATGCGGCCAAGCTCTACCGCCAGTTGGAAGACCGCATCCTGGCGCGCGATCAGGTGGGGGCCAGCGCGACCTATTACGATCTGCTGCGGGCCGGCCGGCCGCTGGCCGAGATCATGGCCGAGGGCGTCCGCATCCATGCTCCCTACACGCATGTGCCCTATCACGAGCGGATCGACGACGGCTTTCCCAACTTCGTCAACAACGACCACTGTCTGCTATCGGCCCGCGCCAGCGTCAATCTGTCACGGATGCTGCCCCCCGCCATGGCCGGCCTGCCGATGGCGCAGACGATCTGGTACATCCCGACCGGCCTCGACATCTGGAATCAGAAGATCGGCCGCGCTCCCGGCCACTACACGCGCAGCTTCAAGGGCGAGATCGCGCATCCGCCGGCGCCGGCCGTCTATTGGCCCGACCAGGAGCCAACTCGCCTCGAAGGCCCGCTGCGCGAGCGGCTGGGGCACTGGCTGACCTTGGTGCATCGCGGCCAGGTGCTCGACGCCTACCGCGTGTTCCTGGGCCTGATGGAGGAGACGGCGCACCGGCGCGAGGTGCTGGCGGAACTGGTGTTCGCCGGCCTGATCGACGTGCAGGACCGCGCCTTCCTCAATCGCTCGTACACCACCGGGCACAAGGCGTATCGCGCCCGCTCAACGGTGGAAATCGGCAACGCCATCGGCTGGGACAACGCGCACCACGTCCTCTATGCGGGCGCGCTCGACATCGCGGTGGGACCGCGCTGGTACTCGACCTACGAGATGGCGTGCAACGCGGTGAAGATGTTCCTCGACGGCGAGACCCTGCACGCCGTTCCGTACGGCGGCGCCAGCGCGCGCGAGGCGGCGTTGCTGCTGAACACGCAGCCGCCGACCCCGCCTGAGGCGGCGGAGCTGACGGAGGCGATCATCCGCCAGCCGGAACCCGCGTATGTCGACGTGCTGTCGCGGCTGCTCCTGGCCGGCCGGGGGCCGCGCCAGATCCTCGATACGATCCAGGCCGCCGCCGCCCAGGTGGTGATCGAGACGCAGATCACCACCAACTTCTCGCTGCCGCAGCACTGTTACGAGTATTGCAGCACGCTCGGCTGGTTCTTCGACAATTTCGATCACCCGCTGCGGCTGAAGCTGCTGTATGTCGCAGCCTCGTTCCTCAACCGCGCCGCCTTCCACCAGAAGCAAACGGGCGATCTGAACCCGGTCGCGATCAAGGCGCCCGCCGGATCGGATGCGATGAGCGCCGCTCAAGTGCTGGACCGGGTGGAGGGCGCGGTCACCGCGCTGCAAGGCCCTGACGGCTTGGCCTGGACGCAGGCCTATCTCGACAATTTTGCCGACCGCGCACCGCTGCTTCAGCGGCTGGCGATCGCCGCGACGCGGCTGGGCAACGATCCGCACAACCAGGAGATCGCCCAGTGCATGATCGGCGACTGGGGGCGCAACCGGAGCCCCGACCGCGACCGCCTGCTGCTCGCCGCCGTCCAGCACACCGCCGGTCACCGCAAATACGGCGACGCGCTGGAGGCGAGCCGCCGGTTCGGTCAGGCAATGGATGTGCCCGGTCTCCATTAGCGGGCCTCCACTGACCGTCCACGCCTTGCCCTACCCGTGATCGCAACCGCCGCCGCGCCCGCCCTGTTCCTACCCCGACGGGGCGCGCGGAGGCGAGGCGATGGCGGAGACGGTTTCGGACCATGTCGTGCAAATCCTCCTCGACTGGGGGGTGGACACGGTCTTTGGCCTGCCGGGCGATGGCATCAACGGCCTCGTTGAGGCGTTCCGCAAGGCCAAGGACAGGATCCGCTACGTCCATGTCCGCCACGAGGAGACGGCGGGGCTCGCCGCCTGCGCTTACGCCAAATTCTCCGGCCGGCTAGGGGTGTGCTTCTCCACCGCCGCCCCAGGGGCCGTTCACATGCTGAACGGGCTCTATGATGCCAAGGTCGATGGCGCGTCGGTGCTGGCGATCACCGGCATGACCTACCACGACCTCATCGGCACGCATTATCTACAGGACATAAATCAGGATTATCTTTACCAGGACGTCGCGATCTACAACCAGCGGCTGATGGGGCCGGCGCACGTGGAAAACGTGCTGAACTTGGCCTGCCGCGCCGCGCTGTCCAACCGCGCCGTCGCGCATGTCGCCTTTCCGATCGACATCCAGGCGATGCCGGCCAGTCAGGAGCGGCGGTTCAAGCGCAACGTGAAGGGCCACGTCGGCACCGCCTACCAATCTCCCATCCGCATCCCCGAACGCGCGCTGATCGAGGAGGCGGGCAAGGCGCTCGCCGGCTGTAAGAAGGTCGCGATCCTGGCCGGCGCCGGCGCGCGCGGGGCGGGGCCGGAATTGGAGATGATCGCCGAGCGGCTGGCCGCGCCGATCATCAAGGCGCTGCTCGGCAAGGACTGCGTGGCCGACACCAGCCCCTACGCCACCGGCGGCCTCGGCGTGGTCGGCACTCGCCCCTCGGTGGAGGCGCTGCAAAACTGCGACGGATTCCTGATCGTCGGTAGCTCGTTTCCCTATATCGAGTTCCTGCCCAAGCCCGGGCAGGCGGTCGGTGTACAGATCGACGACAAGCCTGAGCATATCGGCCTGCGCTATCCCGTCGACTATGGCCTGGTTGGCGACGCGCGCGCCACTTTGCGGGAGTTGCTGGGCAAGCTGCCGCGCAACGAGGAGCGCGGCTTCCTGGAACAGGCGCAGAAGGCTACCGCCGCCTGGTACGAACTGATGCAGGAGCGCGGCACCGACACGCAAACGCCGATGAAGCCGCAGGTCGTCACCTGGCACTTGCCGGATCTTGCCGCCTCCGACGCGATCTTCTGCGGCGATTCTGGCACCGTCACCACCTGGCAGGCCCGGATGCGGCTGCGCGAGGGCCAGCTTTTCTCCTTCAGCGGCACGATGTGCTCGATGATGGCGGCCGTTCCTTATTCCATCGGCGCCGCGCACGCCTTTCCGAACCGGCAGGTGATCGCGTTCACCGGCGACGGCTCGATGACGATGATCATGGGCGAGCTGGCCACGATCGCGCAGTACAAGCTGCCGGTGAAGGTCGTGGTGATGAAGAACAACACGCTCGGCCTCATCAAGTGGGAGCAGATGCTCTATCTCGGCAATCCCGAATACGGCGTCGATCTGCACCCGGTCGATTTCGTCAAGGTCGCCGAGGCGTGCGGCTTGCGCGCGGTGCGGATCAAGGATCCGGCGACCTGCCGGGAGCGGCTGGCCCAGGCGCTTGCGATGGACGGGCCGGTGCTGATCGAGTGCGAGGTCGATCCGCTGGAACCGCCCTGGCCGCCGGTCATCACCAACGACGAAGCCAAGAAGCTGGGCTCGGCGCTGGCGCGCGGCGAGCGCAACCGCACGCCGATCGGCCTCACGATCGGCCGGCACGCGGTGCAGGAGTTCGCCTTTGGCGAGAGCCCGTTCGGCGTCGCCGGGCGGATCGTCGATCGACTGACCGGGCGCAAGCCCGGAGGCGGCACGGGCAGCGGATCGGGGCAGGAACAATGAACGTCATCCAAAGGATCGCCGGCCCCGGGGTAAACGGCGACGTGCGGCCGCTCGCGCCCGATCGGCGACGGGAATACGAGGCGGCGGCCGAACTGGAAGCCGCCCTGCGGGGCCGCGTCGGCGGCGAGGTGCGCTTCGATCCCGGCTCGCGCGGCGTCTATTCGCGGGACCACTCCATCTACCGTGCCGTGCCGATCGGTGTCGTGGTCCCGCGCGACGCCGAAGACGTGATCGCGACCGTCGAGGCGTGCCATGCGCGCGACGTGCCGATCCTCGGTCGCGGCTGCGGGTCGAGCCTCGCGGGCCAGACCTGCAACGTCGCGATGGTCATCGACTTCTCGAAATACATGCATCGCATCCTGGCGCTCGACCCGGATTCCCGGCTCGCCCGTGTCGAGCCCGGCGTAATCAACGACACGTTGCGTCACGCGGCGCAGAAGCATGGCCTCACCTTCGCGCCCGACCCGGCCACCCATGCGTGGTGTACGCTCGGCGGCAATATCGGGAACAACTCCTGCGGCGCGCACACCATTATGGGCGGCAAGACCGTGGACAATGTCGAGGAGCTGGAGATCCTCACCTATGACGGGCTGCGCATGCGGGTCGGCGCGACGTCGGAGGCGCACTACGACCTCATCCAGCACGCGGGGGGACGTCGGGCGGAAATCTACCGCGACCTGCGCGGCGTCGCGGACAAGTACGGAGATGCGATCCGCCGCCAGTACCCGAAGATTCCGCGCCGCGTGTCGGGCTACAATCTCGACGACCTGCTGCCGGAAAAGGGCTTCCATGTCGCGCGCTCGCTGGTCGGCTCCGAGAGCACCTGCGCGTTGACGCTGGCCGCCACGGTGCGCCTGATCCCGTGGCCCAAGGCCCGCGCGCTGCTGGTGCTGGGCTACGAGAACGCGCCCCACGCCGCCGACGATGTGCCGGAGATCCGTCCTCTGGGGCCGATCGCGATCGAGGGTTTCACTGAGCATCTCATCCGCAACGAGGCGCTGAAGGGCAAGGAACTGCCGGGCAAGAAGTATCTGCCGGAGGGCGAGGCGTGGCTGCTCGTCGAGTTTGGCGGCGACGAGCAGAAGGAAGCGAACGACAAGGCCGAGCGCGCGCACCGGGCGGTGAAGCGCGCCGGCTCGCAGGCGGTCGGGATGCGCCTGATCGAGGACGAGGCGCAGCAGGCCTTGCTTTGGACGGTTCGGGAGGGCGGCGTGGGGGCGTCGCGGGTGCCGGGCGACGAGGAGGCGTGGCCGTCGTGGGAGGATGCGGCGGTGCCGCCGGAGAAGCTCGGCGCCTATCTCCGCGACTTCGACAAGATGACCAAGAAATTCAATTACACATATACGCTGTTCGGCCATTACGGGGACGGATGCATCCACACGCGCATCACCTTCGGACTGAAGACCGCCGACGGTGTGGCCAAGTTCCGCCGCTACATGGAGGAGGCCTCCGATCTCGTCGTCTCGTACGGCGGTTCGCTGTCGGGCGAACACGGGGACGGACAGGCGAAGGGCGAACTGCTGCCCAAGATGTACGGCTCGGACGTGATCCAGGCGTTTCGCGAGTTCAAGACGCTCTGGGACCCGAAGTGGAGAATGAACCCCGGCAAGGTCATCGACGCACGCCCGCTCGATGCCGACCTGCGCCTCGGCCCGCACTACAGCCCGAAGCCCACCGGGAAGACGCATTTCCACTACCCGGAGGATTCTGTTCTCCTTCACGCACGCGACGGAGCGGTGCTTTGGCGTCGGCGCGTGCCGCGAGCCGGCCGGCAGCGGGAACATGATGTGCCCGAGCTTCCAGGCGACGCGAGAGGAGAAGCACTCCACCCGCGGCCGGGCGACCCTGCTGTTCGAGATGCTCCAGGGCGACCCGGTCAAGAAGGGCTGGCGCGACCCGGCGGTCGCGGAGGCGCTCGACCTCTGCCTGCAATGCAAGGGCTGCAAGCACGACTGCCCGGTCTCCACCGACATGGCGACCTACAAGGCGGAATTCCTGTCGCACTACTACAAGGGCCGGATCAGGCCACGCGAGGCGTATTCGATGGGCCTGATCTGGCTCTGGGCGCGATTCGCGCGGTTCGCGCCGGGGCTGGTGAACGAGGCGGTGCGCGTGCCGGTGCTGGGGCCGGCGCTGCGCAAGCTGGCCGGCGTCACCATCCGCCGCGATCCGCCGCACTTCGCCGCCGAGACGTTCCAGGCATGGTTCAAGCGCCGCGCCGGCGCGCGCCAGGACGATGCCACGCGCCCGCCGGTCGTCCTCTGGCCCGACACCTGGAACAACCATTTCCTGCCTGGAACCGCCAAAGCGGCGGTGGCGGTGCTGGAGGATGCCGGGTACCGCGTGATCGTGCCCGAGCAGCGCCTGTGCTGCGGCCGGCCGCTCTATGACTACGGGATGCTGGATCAGGCGAAACGGCTGTTGCACCAAACCATCGAGGCGCTGCGCCCGGCGGTGCGCGCGGGCATCCCCGTCGTCGGGCTGGAGCCGAGCTGCGTGTCGGTGTTCCGCGACGAGATGCTGAACCTGCTGCCGCATGACGAGGATGCGCAGCGGCTCGCCCGGCAGGCCAAGACGCTTTCCGAGCTTTTGAGCGAGACCGAGGGCTGGGTTCCGCCGCGACTGGAACGCAAGGCGCTCCTGCATATGCACTGCCATCAGCGCGCAGTGCTGAAACCGGATGTGGAGGAGAAGATCCTGCGCGACATGGGGCTCGATCTGCTGCCCAATAAGGCCGGCTGCTGCGGCGTCGCCGGGGCGTTCGGCTATGAGGCCAGCCACTACGACGTCGCGATGCAGATCGGCGAGCACGAGCTGCTGCCCGCAGTGCGCAAGCTGCCCGAGGACGCGCTTCTGATTTCCGACGGCTTCTCGTGCCGCTTCCAGACCGACCACGGCGCCGGGCGCTGGGCGATGCACCCGGCCGAGGTGCTGCTGATGGCGCGCCAGACGGCGGGCAACATGCCGCGGACGGTGCCCGAACGGCGCTACGTGGAGCCGCCCGCCAAGCCGGGGGCGGCTCCCGCGGTCGCGGCCGGCGCGGCGGTCGCGGGCTTGGCGTTGGCGGCGTGGATGGCGGCGCGCCGGCGCGCCTGAGGGCAGCGCCCGTAACCATTGATCGATCCGTGCCGCCTGACCCATCCCCCAACCCCTCCCGCAAGGGCCGCCAGGGAGGGGATCAGGCTCCCTTGCGCCGGCAGGTCGCCGCCGCTTACCGCGAGCTGGGACGACGCGGCTTCGCGCCGGGCAGCGCCGGCAACGTGAGCGTCCGCACGCCGGGCGGCATGATGATCACGCCGTCCGCGGTCTCCGCCGAAGACGTCAACCCCCGCTCCGTGGTGAGACTGACGCTGGCGGGCGCGGTCGCGGGTGCCGGCAAGCCCTCCAGCGAGTGGCCGATGCACGCCGCGATCTACGATGCATTCCCGGCGGCGCATGCCATCGTGCATACTCATGCGGACGCCTGCACCGCGCTCGCCTGCCTGAACGAGGACCTTCCGGCCTTCCACTACATGATCGCAGCGTTCGGCGGCGACGACGTGCGCTGCGCGCCCTATGTCACATTCGGCACGCCGGAACTGGCGCAAGCGGCGGTCGTGGCCTTGCGGGATCGCCGCGCCTGCCTGCTCGCCAACCATGGCATGATCGTCCACGCCGCCAGCGCGGACCGGGCGCTGACCGACGCCATCATCCTGGAGTCGCTCTGCCGCCAATACCTGCTCGCGCGGGCGGCCGGCGCGGTGCGGATCCTGACGCCGGACGAGATGCGGGCGGCGCGGAGGCGGTTCGAGACTTATGGCTCCGCCACAACCTCACCTCTCCCGAGAGGCTAAGCCGCATGTCGTTTGCCGCTATCTCTCTTCTTCCGCCAAGCCTTGCTGCGGTCCCGATGCCTTCAGCTGCCAAGGCACGGATGCCACGGTGACACTCGGGCCGCCGTAACGCAGCAGACTTGCGCGCAGCCGGCGTTCGCGGTGCGTGTGCATGAGGTACCCCCACCAGCGGCCCTCGACCAGTTCGGGAAGCAAGATCATGACGGGCCGGCCCGGGAAGCGCGTGCAAGTGTGCTCGATGGCTTCCAGCACCGGTGCGGCGGCGCTGCGGTACTGGGACGGCATCATCAGCAGGGTCGGAGGCCGCAGACCGGCCTCGGCAGCCGGCTCTTGCACGAACTCGCGCCATTCCCGGCGGAGTCCCCGCGTCTCGTCGTCGGCGTCCGGCCCTTCCAGGGTGGTGACGTGCAGGGCCGTGACATCGGAGGTGAGCCGGAACGCGTATTCGACGGCTTTGCGCGAGAGTTGATCCCACCGCTTGATCGGAACGATGACGGCGGGCGGCGTGTGATCGAGTAAATTGATCCGCCGATGGCTGCCCCGGAGCACGTGTCCGTCGATGTTCTCATAGTAGCGGTGAACCACCCTGAGCATCCCCAACGCGCACGGGATCACGATGACCGTCAGCCAGGCGCCTTCCACGAACTTGGCCAGCAGGATGATGACGAGAGCCACGCCGGTGGCGATCGCGCCGCCGCCATTGACCAGCAGTCGCGCCCGGTGCCCCGAACGGCCGCCACGAACGCGACCGGCTCCCTGACCGGCTCCCTGACCGGCCCCCTGGCCGGCTTGCGCCTCGTCAGGGCCGAGCGCACGCCACCAATGCACGGCCATGCCCGCCTGGGACATGGTGAAGGACAGGAAGGCCCCGACCGCGAACAGCGGGATGAGACGGTCGGTGATGCCCCCGAACGCCGCGAGCAGGCACCCGGCGCCGGTCGCCAGGAACATGATGCCCACGGAATAGACGAGTCGGCGTCCCGGGACGGCAAAGGGGCGCGGGAGAAAGCCGTCCGCGGCGACCAGATGGCAGAGACGCGGGAAACCGACGAAGCTCGTGTTGGCGGAGAGGCAGAGCACGACCAGCACGCTGCCGATGGTGACGTCGTAAAGCCATCCGCGCCCGTACACGGCCCCGACCACCTGCGACAACACGCTCTGATATCCCGCCTTGGTCTGATCCATCGCCCCGATGCCGTAGGCATGCGTGATCTGGCCGATGCCCAGCAGCAGGGCACCGAGCACGACGACGATGACGGTCAGCGTGCCATGCGCGTTCCGAACCCTGGGTTCGCTGAAGGCGCTGACGCCATTGCTCACCGCCTCCACCCCGGTCATGGCCGTGCAGCCGCTCGCGAAGGCGCGAAGGATAAGCCAGAGCCCGATGGCCTCGGCGCCCTTGGGCAGGGGAGGCGGCGGGATAACGGGTTGGAGCTGGCCGCCCGCGAGCCAGGTCTTGGCGACACCCCAGGCGAGAACGCCGCCCAGGCTGATAATGAACAGGTACGTCGGAACCGAGAGAAGCATGCCGGATTCCCGGGTGCCGCGCAGGTTTATCAGCGTGATCGCCGCCAGGATGACGAGGCAGAGCACGAGCGTGTAAGGGTGCAGCAGCGGGACGGCGGAGGTGAGCGCGCCCACCCCGGCCGAGATCCCGACCGCGACGTTCAGCGTGTAGTCGACCATCAGCGCGGCGGCTGCCAACAACCCGGCGTTGGTTCCCAGATTCTGCTTGGCGACGACGTAGGAGCCGCCGTTGCTGGGGTACGCGGCGATCGTCTGGCGATAGGAGAAGTAGAGCATCGCCAGCAGCAGCAGGATCACCCCGGTGATCGGGATCATGGCGTTCAATCCCGCCGCACCCGCCACGACGAGGATGCTCAGCGCGGCCTCCGGTCCGTAAGCCGCCGACCCGAGGCCGTCCAGGCCCATCGCCGGGACGCCTTCGAACACCCCGATCTTCCGGCCTTCCGCCTCTCGGTTGGCGATGGCGCGACCGATCAGCAGCCTTCTCAGGGATGTCGACATGCGGCCTCGGTTCCGAATGGCGCGCCTGGACGTGGGACGCGGGGCATCAAAAGCCCAATCAGAATGCTGACCAACCGCCCGTCAGACTGACCCCCTCCCGCAAGGGGAGGGGAGGTTTTTTGGCGCCGCTGGCTACTCCCCCTCCCCTTGCGGGAGGGGGTCGGGGGAAGGGGAGCCGAGAGTCAAGACCTCGGGCCGTCGCTATGAGAGCCTAATCCGCCGCCTCCGCCAACACCCGTCCCGGCGCGCGCGACAATTCGGCGAACAGGACGCCGTGCGGGCCGAGCGGCCTCACCTCGCCCGGCTCGGCGCGGCAGAGCCCGCTTTCGGCCAGGACACGCATCCCGGGCCAGCGCGACGCATCTAGCGCCATCGCGGCCTCGGAAAGGTTGAAGATCGCCAGGAGGGTTTGGCGATCGTGGCGGCGGATGAAGCCCACCAGCGGCGCGGGAAGGTCAAGCGGCTCCAGCGTGCCGCCCACCAGTGCGGGCTGATGTCGGCGCCAGGCCAGGAACTGGCGGAAGGCGTGCAGCAGCGCGTGCGGGTCCGCCTCCTGGCGGTCCACCGCGAGGGCGTGATGGGCCGCCGGAAGGGGCAGCCACGGCGCCTTCGCGCCGGCCGTGAACCCGGCATGCGGCGCCCCTTCCCGCCACGGGATTGGGGTGCGGCTGCCGTCGCGGCCGCGGAACTCCGGCCAGTAGGCGATCCCGAACGGGTCGCGCAGTTGATCGAGCGTCAGCTCCGCCTCGGTCAGCCCCAGCTCCTCGCCCTGGTAGAGGCACACGCTGCCGCGAAGCGAGAGCAGCAGCGCCATCAGCAGCCGCGCGAAGGCGGGATCGGGCGGCATCTCCTGGTCGCGGCGCGGGTTCCACCGACTGACCGCACGCTCGACGTCGTGGTTGCTGAAGGACCAGCAGACCCAGCCCGCGTCGCCCGTATCCGCCACGTCGCGCAGCAACCCTCGCACGGTCGGCCAGTCGAAGCCGCCGCGGAGCGGGCGCAGCGTGTAGGCCATGTGCAGCCGTTCCTCGGTGGCGGTGTAGGCGACGAGACGCTCGAACGCGCCGGGCTGGCTCGACACCTCGCCCAGCGCGACGGTTCCCGGATAGCGGTCCATGAGCCCACGGATACGCGTCAGCAGCTCCATCGCTTGCGGATGCAGCATGTCGTGCTGATGGAGCTGCATCCCGAACAGCTTGGCTGGGATCTCCGCCTGAGCCGGCGCGGGCGGGTTGGAGCGCAGCGCCGGGTCGTGCAGCAGGAAGTCGATCGCGTCGAGCCGGAACCCGTCGACGCCGCGTTGCAGCCAGAACTCGCCGCAGGCGAGCAGCGCCTCCATCACCGCCGGGTTGTGCAGGTTCAGCGCTGGCTGATGGGAGAGGAAGTGGTGCAGATAATACTGCCGCCGTCGCGGCTCCCACGCCCAGGCCGCGCCGCCGAACACCGACAGCCAGTTGTTGGGCGGCGTGCCGTCCGGCGCCGGGTCGGCCCAGACGTACCAATCGGCGAGCAGGTTGTCCCGGCTGACCCGGCTTTCCAGGAACCACGGGTGACGCTCGGAGGTGTGGCTCCAGACCTGGTCGATCAGCACCTTGAGGCCCAGCGCGTGTGCCCGGTCGAGCAGCGCGTCGAAGTCGGCCAGCGTGCCGAAGAGCGGATCGACGGCCGTGAGGTCGGCCACGTCGTAACCGAAATCCTTCTGCGGCGAAGTGAAGAACGGGCAGAGCCAGATGGCGTCCACGCCCAGGCTGACCACGTATTCGAGCTTGGCCTGCACCCCCGGCAGGTCGCCCACGCCGTCGTTATTGCTGTCGAAGAAGCTGCGCGGGTAGATCTGATAGATCACCGCGCCGCGCCACCATTCGTCGCGAGCCATAGCGATTTTCTCCCGGCGCAACCCTACCCGTTCCGCCTCTGTGGTCGGCAAGCGCAATGATGAGAGTCGAGGTCGCGGCGCGGCATTTTCTTTGTGGGCGATGCTATTCCGCCGCGGCGCGCAGGGCGGCGCCGGCCGCCAGCGGGCAGAGCGGCAGCGCGAGCGCCAGCAGCGCGGCCAGGAGCAGCAGATGCGGGCGGGGGCTGAGCCCGGCGGCGGCCTCGTCGGGCGCGGCAGCGCCGAAGATCAGCACCGGAACGGCGAGCGGCAGCACGAGCAGCGGCAGCAGCACCCCGCTGCGCCGCGCGCCCAGGACCACGGCCGCCCCGGTGGTGCCGAGGAGCGACAGCACCATCGTTCCCGGCGCCAAGCCGGCCAGCAGCGCCGGCAACGCCGCATCGGGCAGGCGGAGCATGAGCGCGGCCGGCGCCGCCACGGCAAGTAGGGGCAACCCGGTCACCAGCCAGTGCGCCCCGGCCTTGGCGCCCGCGATCCCGGCAGGCGGCAGGCCGCTCAGCAGAAGCTGGTCGAGCGAGCCATCCTCGGCGTCGGCCCCGAATAGCCGATCGAGCGGCAGCAGCGCGGCTAGCAACGCGCAGACCCAAATGATGCCGGGGGCGATCCGGCTCAGCGTCTCGGGCGCCGGTCCGATCGCCAACGGGAACAGCGCGATAGCGAGCAGGAAGAACAGCACCGCCGCCAGCGTGTCGGCGCCGTGACGCACTGACAGGCGCACCTCGCGCGTCAGGACGGCGAGGGCGAGGCGGGTCATTCTCAACGGGTCACGCCACCTGCCGCGCCCAGCCGCAACTCCGCCGCGTCCGCCAGCGGCAGCGCCAGATGGGTCGCCGCGACGACGATCCCGCCCCGGCCGCGATGGCGCGCGAGCAGCGCGCCGAAGCGCGAGACGGCGCCCGCGTCCAGCCCCAAGGTCGGCTCGTCCAGCAGCCAGATCGGCGCCGCCGTGACGGCGAGCCGCGCGAGCGCCACGCGTCGCCGCTGGCCGGCCGAGAGCATCCGCGCCGGCAGATCGGCCAAATTCGCGATGCCAAGCGCGGCCAGACCGTCGGCGGTCCCGCCGCCCCCGGTCCGCGCGGCGAAACGCAAATTCTCAGCGACCGTCAGCCCCGGCTTCACCGCGTCCTGATGCCCGACATAGGCGATGCGCGCGGCGTACGCGGCGAGGTCGGCGCGGATGTCCTGCCCGCGCCACGACACCCGCCCGGCCGCCGGGCGCACCAGCCCGGCCAATACACGCAACAGGGTGGACTTGCCCGAGCCGTTGGCGCCCGTCAGCAGCAGCGCGCCGCCCGCGTCCACCGTGAAGGACAGGTCGCGCAACACCAGCCGCTCGCCCCGGAACGCCGCCACGCTTTCGGCCTGTAGCACGCCTTCTCGCTTGTGATGGCGGCCGGGCGGCCTGTGGACGACCTCCGGCCCATGTGATCTAAGCCGGCATCCGGCCGGTGTGATTTAAGCCGGCCGCCAGGACACGCACGCGCGGCGGTGGCACGTTATCGCCGGCAACAGGGGCGTCCTTCAACCAAGGACGGACAGTCATGAAAGCGACCGGGCACGACAGCCTCAAGACTCGCCGCACCCTCACCGTCGAGGGCAAGGAGTACGACTATTTCTCGCTGCCCGAGTTCGGCGAAATCGCTTGGCGACATCGCCCGCCTGCCGGTAAGCCTCAAGATCCTGCTGGAGAACGTTCTGCGGTTCGAGGACGGGCAGAGCTACAAGACCGACGACGCCCGCGCCATCGCCGGCTGGCTCGGGCAGGGGCACTCCGACAACGAGGTGCCGTTCCGCCCCGCGCGCATCCTGATGCAGGACTTCACCGGCGTCCCCGCCGTGGTGGACCTCGCCGCCATGCGCGACGGCATCACCCGGCTCGGCGGCAGCGCCGATAAGGTGAACCCGCTGGTGCCGGTCGATCTGGTGATCGACCACTCGGTGATGGCCGATGTCACCGCCCGCGCCGACGCGCTCCAGAGAAACGTCGACCTTGAGTTCGAACGCAACGGGGAGCGCTATCGCTTCCTGCGTTGGGGGAAGGAAGCGTTCGACAACTTCCGCGTCGTGCCGCCCGGCACCGGCATCTGCCATCAGGTGAACCTCGAATATATCGGCCAGTGCGTCTGGACCGGCCCGGACGCGGACAAGCGCGCGCTCGCCTACCCAGACACGCTCTACGGCACCGACAGTCACACCACGATGGTGAACGGCCTCGGCATCCTCGGCTGGGGCGTCGGCGGCATCGAGGCCGAAGCGGCGATGCTCGGCCAGCCGATCGCCATGCTGATCCCCGACGTGGTCGGCTTCCGGCTTTCCGGCAAGCTGCCCGAGGGCGCGACCGCGACCGACCTCGTGCTGACCGTCGCGCAGATGCTTCGGCGCAAGGGCGTGGTGGGCAAGTTCGTCGAGTTCCACGGCCCGGGCCTCGACGACCTCGCCCTGCCGGACCGCGCCACGATCGGCAACATGTCTCCGGAATACGGCGCCACCTGCGCCTTCTTCCCGGTCGATCGGGTCACGCTCGACTACCTCCGCCTGACGGGCCGCGACGCGCACCGTATCGCGCTGACCGAAGCCTATACCAAGGCGCAGGGGATGTTCCGCGAGACGAGCAGCCCCGACCCGGTGTTTTCCGACACGCTGGAACTCGATCTTTCGACCGTGCAGCCCAGTATCGCCGGCCCGAAGCGCCCGCAGGACCGGGTGAACCTGAAGGACGCGGCGTCGGCCTTCAAATCGGAGCTTACCAAGAGCCTCGGCGTGCCGGCCAACGATACGGGCGTCACCGCCAAGGTGGCGGGCAAGAACTATGAGTTGACCCACGGCGACGTGGTGATCGCCGCCATCACCTCCTGCACCAACACCTCCAACCCGTCGGTGCTGGTGGCGGCCGGGCTGGTCGCGCGCAAAGCGCGCGAGAAGGGGCTGACGCCGAAGCCCTGGGTGAAGACCTCGCTCGCTCCCGGCTCCCAGGTGGTGACCGACTATCTCGAGAAATCCGGGCTACAGGCCGATTTAGACGCGCTCGGGTTCAACCTGGTGGGCTATGGCTGCACCACCTGCATCGGCAATTCCGGCCCGCTGGACGAGCCGATTGCCGACGCGATCGAGGACAACAAGCTCGTGGCAGTCGCCGTGCTCTCGGGCAATCGCAACTTCGAGGGGCGCATCCATCCCAACGTGCGCGCCAATTACCTGGCCTCGCCGCCGCTGGTGGTCGCCTATGCGCTGCTCGGCAAGATGACGGAGGACATCACCACCGCCTCGCTCGGCACGGGCAAGGACGGCAAGCCGGTCTATCTGCGCGACCTTTGGCCGACCAACGCCGAGATCGCCGCGATCGTCCGCTCCGACGTCACGCGCGAGCAGTTCGTCAGGCGCTATGCTGAGGTGTTCAAGGGCCCGAAGCAGTGGCAGGCGGTGCAGGTCGAGGCCAGCGAAACCTATCGCTGGTCGGACGGCTCGACCTACGTGCAAAATCCGCCCTATTTCGACGGCATCACGATGGACCCGGCGCCTGTCTCCGACATCAAGGGCGCGCGCGTCCTGGCGGTACTGGGCAATTCGATCACCACCGACCACATCAGCCCCGCCGGGTCCATCCGCAAGGCCTCGCCCGCCGGGGACTACCTGCTGGAGCGGCAGGTGACGCAGGCGAACTTCAACAGCTACGGCTCGCGCCGGGGCAACCATGAGGTGATGATGCGAGGCACGTTCGCCAACATCCGCATCCACAACGAGATGGTGCCGGGCGTGGAGGGCGGCGTCACCCGTCACATCCCCTCGGGCGAGCAGATGCCGATTTTCGACGCGGCGATGCGCTACAAGCGGGAGGGCGTGCCGCTGGTGATCTTCGCCGGCAAGGAATACGGCACCGGAAGCTCGCGCGACTGGGCGGCCAAGGGCACGTTCCTGCTGGGCGTCAAGGCGCTGATCGTCGAGAGCTTCGAGCGCATCCACCGCTCGAACCTCGTCGGCATGGGCGTGCTGCCGCTCGTGTTCCCCGAAGGGATGGACCGCAAGCGCCTCGGCATCACCGGCGAGGAGACGGTCGACATCCTGGGCCTGGAGCAGCTCTCGCCGCGCATGGAGATGTCGCTGGTGCTCCATCGCCCGAATGGCGCCACCGACACCGTGGGAGTGATCTGCCGCGTCGATACCGCCGACGAGGTGAACTACTACCGCCACGGCGGGATCCTGCACTACGTGCTGCGCGGGATGGCCAAGGCGGCGTGACGTGACGACGGAGCGGACGGCGGCGCCGCGGCGGATGACCCGCGAGGAGTGGCACCGGTGGTCGGAGGACCACGGCGCTCGATCCGAGCGGGTGCGCGGCGAGGTCGTGGCGATGTCGCCCGAGCGCTGGGTCCATGCGCGGATCAAGAGCAACATCTTCGTCGCGTTTCGCAACGCCTTGGCCGGGAACGCCGGCTGTGTCGCGTTGCCGGACGGAATGACGGTGGAGATCGATGACGACACGGACTACGAGCCGGATGCCGCCATCCATTGCGGGGCTAAGATTCCCGACGACAGCCTCGCGATCCCGATGCCGGTCGTCTTGGTCGAGGTCCTTTCCCCTTCGACCCGCCATATCGACACCCAGATCAAGCTCGGCGACTACTTCCGCCTTCCCTCCGTGCAGCATTATCTGCTGGTTCGGGCCGACCGGCGCGAGGTGATGCACTACAGCCGGGAGTCGGACGGCGCTCCGACACTCGCGGTTCTTACCTCGGGGATCATCACTCTCGATCCGCCGGGCGTTGCGATCGGCTTCGACGATATCTACGGCTAACCGCCGAGTCATCACCTCCACCCCTCCCGCGGAGCGGGAGAGGTGGACAAGTCCGCCTCGAGCCGGTCAGCGAGACCCCCTACTGATCCCACGCCTGCACGGTCAGATGCCGCGCGATTTGCCCTTCGCGCAACTCCAGGGTCATCGCGGCGATGACGTTGCACCCGCCCGGGTACGCGCATTCCTCCACGAACGCCACGCGATCGGACCCGATCGCCTCGCGTCCCACCCTGTGCGTCATGGCGCGGCCGCACACATCCTCCCAGAAGGCGAGGATCGCCGCGCGCCCGTTCACGCGCAGCGGCGCGCCCGGCGGGTGATCGCGGTCCACGATCGTCATGTCCGCGTCCTCGGCATACAGCCTTCCGAGCGCCGCCGCGTCGGCACCCTCCATCGCCTGTTTCATCTGGACAAGATCGAATCCGCTCATGGCCGTGCCTCCAGAACCATGTTGAAGGGCGTCGCGACGGCCTCCCGGAACCGGGAGAAGCCGGCGCCTCTCACCACCGCGCGCAGCCGCGCCTGCCCGGCCTGCGCGCCCAGAGCCAGCCCGACCTCCTGGGAGAGCGAGGCCGGGGTGCAGATCATCGTCGAGGCCGCGTAGTAGATCCGACCGACCGGGTTGAGATTGTCGCTCAGCCGGTCGCCGGCCATCGGCTCGACCATCATCCATGTCCCGTCCGACGCCAGCGTCTCGCGCACATGGGCCGCCGCGCCGGCCGGATCGCCCATGTCGTGCAGGCAATCGAAAAACGCCACCAGATCGTATCCCCGACCGGGGTAGTGCTTCGCGGCCGCGATCTCGAAGGTCACGCGATCCGCGACACCGGCCACTGCCGCCGCCCCGCGCGCCGCCTCGATCGAGGGCGCGTGGTAGTCGAACCCGATGAAACGGGAATTCGGGAAGGCCCGAGCCATCAGGATGGTGGACACGCCATGCCCGCACCCCACATCGGCGACCGTCCCGCCGCGTTCGAGCTTGGTCATCACGCCGTCGAGCGCCGGCAGCCATTCCTGCATCAGATGATGGCGGTAGCTGGTGCGGAAGAATCGCTCGGTCCCGCAGAACAGGCATTTGTGCTGCTCGTGCCAGCCCACGCCCTTGCCGGTGCGGAAGGCCTCGATCACTCGGTCCTCGCCACGAATGCCGGCGGCTGCGACATCGAAGAACCCGGCCAGGAACACGGGGCTTTCCTCGTCGGCGAACACCATCGCCTGCTCGGGCGACAGGCGATACTGGTCGCGCTCCTCGTCGTATTCGATGTAACCTGATGCCGCCTGCGCGGCGAGCCACTCGCGGACCATCCGCTCGCTCGTCCCGGTCCGCGCCGCCAGGTCGGCGGAGGTCATCTTGCCGCCACTTGCCAGGGCCTTGTAGAGCCCGAGCTTGTCGCCCACCAGCACCAGCGAGGCGGTCATCGCCGCTCCCATGTCGCCGAGCATGCGCCCGACGAACGCATTCAGCCTGACGTCATCGACCGCGAGTTGGTCCATGGTCCTTCTCCCGATCCGTCCATCGGATCACAAGGACCACGTTACGGCTCCGTCTTTCGGCTCCGCATCGCTCCGGCGAGCCATCCGGTGCATGGCGCGAGCGAGCCATATGCCTCCGCCGGTCATTCCCGCGCGTGCTGTCCCGCGAAGGCAGCCGCCGCGGCGCGGGTCGGCAAATCCAGTTTCATCAGCATGTTGGCGACATGGCGCTTCACCGTGTGCTCGCTGAGCGCCAAGGACGCCGCGATCTCGGGATTGGTGAGCCCCTGCGCCACCAGCGCCAGAATCTCCTGCTCGCGCGGGCTGAGCACGCCAAGCGCGGAGGCCGCGATCGGTCGCACCGACACCGCCTCGCGATCCGAGGCCGCGAGCAAACGGATGCGCTCGGCCATGCCCTCCAGCGCGCACTCGCCGCGCTCGGCGAAGGCCAGCCGGGCGCCGATCACCAGAATCTCGCACCGTCCCCGACACCAGTACCTCGTTCGGCCGCGCGACGGCGGCGATGCGCCGGGCGATGGCGAGCGCCATCCCGCCCACGGCCTCGCCGTGGCTCTCCACCTCGCCCGTATGGACGCCGGCACGCACCGCCCAGCCAAGCGGCCCGCAGGCATCGCGCGTCGCCAGCGCGCAGCGGACCGCCCGGCTTGGCCCGTCGAACATCGCGACCGTGCCCGCCCGCCCCTGCTCCAGCTCGCGGCCGCCGAAGCGGGCGATCCGCTCGGCCGCGATCGCGCGGAACTGGCGCAGCCCCGCCACCCAGCTTCGGTCCCCCAACTCGACCCCCAGGCGCGGCGCCTCGGCGATGTCGATCGCGAGCACCGTGGCGAGCGCTCGGTGATCGAGCGGTACCGGACGCACGCCGGTCAGGAAGGCCTCGATTTCATCGACAATGGAGTCGGTCTCGCCCACCCACAGCGGATGATCGCTTCCCTCCACCTCGACATACCGCGCACCCGCGATATGCGCGGCCAGGTAGCGCCCCGCGGCGAGGGGCACCCGAGAATCGTTCTTGCGGTGGATTACCAGCGTCGGCACGCGCACGCTCGGCAGCACCGCGCGGACGTCGATCTCGCTGTTCATGCGCGCGAGCTGCATCGCCGCCGCCGGCGTCGCGCCCAGCCGCTCGAACCGCGCCCACCATTCGGCAAACCGGGCATTGGTCAGCATTCCCGGCGCGAAGGCGCGAAGGCTCGCCCCGGTTCCCCATTCCCGATCGGCCGAGGCGATGAACGCGTCCACCTGTGCCTGCGTCTGCACCCAAGTCAGGAATTGGGCATACGCGCCGTAAAGAACTAGCGCCCGTGTCCGCGCCGGGTAGGTCGCGGCGAACAGCATCGACATCGGCCCGCCTTCGGATGCCCCGATCAGCACCGCGCGCCGCGACCCCGCTGCGTCCATGACCGCGCGCACGTCGTCCATGCGTGTCTCCAGCGGCGGCATCTCGGCGACCCGGTCGGACAGCCCCGAACCCCGCTTGTCGAACAGGATAAGCCGCCCGAAGCCTGCGAGGCGATTGAGCAGATGAGCAAGCCCCGGCTCCTCCCACTGCACCTCCAGATTGGAGATGAAGCCCTGCACGAACACAATGTCGATCGGCCCGTTCCCGAGCACCTGATAGGCGATGTGGATGTCGCCGCTCTTCGCATAACGTGTCTCGGCCCCGCGCATGGCCAGCCTCGATCGGTTGCGGGCGCGACGATACTGCCGAGCCGGGGCGCCTCGCTAGGCCGCGTGGACAAACCTGATCCATAGACGGATGCAGCCAAGCAGCGCGAAGCCGAGAAAGCTCGCTGCGGTGTGATCGTAGCGTGTGGCGACGCGACGACAGTTTTTGAGGCGGTTGATGAAGCACTCGATGCGGGCGCGCAGGGCATAGAGGCGCTTGCTGACGCTGTGCTGCACCTTCCGGCTGCGCTTGGCCGGTATCTCCGGTTCGGCGCCCCGGTCGCGGGCATCCTGTCGCAGGCGGTTGCTGTCATAGCGGCGGTCACCGAGCAGCACGCCGGGATCGCTGTCCCGCCCGGCCATGAGATCGTCGTAGGCGGTCGGGTCATGCGCCTCGCCGGGCGTCAGCACGATGCTGATTGGCAGGCCATCGGCGTTGGCGCGCAGGTGGAGCTTGGTCGAGAAGCCGCCGCGCGAACGGCCGAGAGCCTGTCCCTGAGTCACCCCTTGCTCCGGCCGCGCAGTGGTGCGCCCGGATAATGGTGCTGTCGATCATCTGCAGCAGGTCGGTTTCCCCGCCGCTGTCGGCGAGCGCCTGCAGCAGCACGTCCTACACGCCGGAGCTTGTCCAGCGACGGAACTGCCGATGCACCGAGTTCCGGTTGCCAAGTTCTTCAGGAAGATCCCGCCATGGGGCGCCGGTCCGAGCAATCCAGAAGATGCCGTCCAGCGTGCGGCGATGGTCCCTTGCCGGACGGCCACCCTCGGTCGACTGCTCCGTCAGGAATGGGGCAGAGATCGCCCACTCCGCATCCGTCAAACGATCCCGAACCAAGTCTGACCTCCTTCCCGGAAATCAGACTCGAATCACGTCAGACTGCGCCGGGGAAGCCCCCTGCCGCGCTCCGCTCACCTGGCCTAGGCTGCATCGGGTTCGCAAGGTTGAGGTGGTGCGTGACAGCCCTGTTTCGAGACGAATTGCACGAGGCTTTCGGCACTTGGCCTCTCGGCTACATCCCATATGGCGGTGCGGACTTCGGTGAGGTCAGGGCCGTGGCGGAGACCATCGCCGATGGTGATGACGACCGCTACTATGGAGCCTGGATCGCGGCAGCAGCGCGGCTGCAGGTCGGGGCCGACGCGGCGCTGGCAAAGGGGCACGTCAGCAGCGCCCGCGAGCTCTATTTGCGCGCCAGTGCCTTCTATGGAGCCTCTTGCCACCTGCTCTATGGCGCGCCCGTCGATCCACGCCTGCTCGCTGCTTTCCGCAAGCAAATCGCCACCTTCGATCAGGGACTCGCCCTCGGACCTCACCCGGTCCAGCCACATCGGATCCCCTTCGGGGACCTTGCCCTACCGGCCTACTTCATCCCGGCAGCAGGGCATGAGACCGAGGTCAGGCCGCTGATCATCTTCACCAACGGCTACGACGGGACCGTCACTGATATGTACTTCGCTTCCGCCGTCGCGGCATCGCGGCGAGGCTACCACAGCCTGCTGTTCGATGGGCCGGGCCAGGGCTCGATGCTCTACGAGCACCAGGTGCCGTTGCGGCCGGACTGGGAGACGGTCGTGAGCGCCGTAGTGGACTTCGCCCTCGTGCAGCCACTCGTCGATCCGCAACGGATCGCGCTGAGCGGCTGGAGCCTCGGCGGCTACCTAGCGCCGCGTGCCGCCTCAGGCGAGCACCGCATCACGGCCCTCATCGCCGATCCCGGAACCTGGAGCATCGCGGACGGATTCCGCGCGGCCATTCTTCGCATGTTCGACCTACCGCCCGAGGCTGTGCGGGATCTCGGTACCCTGGACCAAGCAATCATCGACCGAGCGGATGCCGCCATCCGGAAAAATCGCGAGTTGAACTGGAAGGTCGTCCAACGTGGCTTCTGGGTGCACGGCGTGGACAATCTTCGCGACTACCTGGTTTCGGCCGAGCTCTTCACTATGGAAGACTATGCTGAGCTTATCCGGTGCCCGACCTTGATCACTCAGGCGGAGAACGACGCTCTCGCGGCCGGAGCCGGTGCCTTCCTCAATGCGCTGCGCTGCCCGAAGACGCTGCTGCACTTCACCGCTGAGGAAGGCGCGGACGGCCATTGCGAAATGAAGAACCGGTCCCTCCTCAACCGGCGCGCTCTGGACTGGCTTGATGAGCAGTTCGCAGAGATCCGATGATAGAAGCCTCACCGAGTAGCATCACGTCAGTAAAGCAACGTCTCTCGCCAGGGGAGCGGTCCAACCGAACACGAACCGAGTGAGACTGAGTTTGTCCACCCGGCCTAGTTGGCGATACGTTGTGTCGCCACCGGCCATTACCCGATCCACAACCCCGCGCCGCCACCCAGCACCACGTAGATCGGATTGATCCGCGTGGTGCTCAGCACGGCGGCGGCGGAGAGCGCCCATCGCGACGCCGTGTGATCGACCGAGAGGGCGATGATGACGACGCTCGCCGCCACGAGCCCAACCGCTATCGGAGCGATGCCGCGCTCCAGCGCCTTGTGCCGCGGTCGCGAGCAGCGCGCCGGCGAGGCCGGCCAGTCCAGAACCGCCTCAGTTGGAGTTGCGGCACGACCGCGTTGCCTCCCGAGGCGGGTGATGACGGAGCCGGGGTGCATCGCAATTCCCCACCCTGGGGAGGTTTTGCCGTAATGGACGTCACGGGCAGCGCGCAAGATTCCTGCCAGACCCGGAACACATCGCCAAAAAGGTCAAAGTTCTGAGCGGAAACGGCCGACGGACGCGTCACGCGCCTTTGCCCGAGCGCGTCGCCTCCTTTAAAGTGACCACACGCGAGTGTGACATCCCGGAGAGGCACTTATGGCCCCATTCCCGATCACCCGGTCGACGACCCCGAAACTGCCGCCGCCGGACGAGACCCTGCGCTTCGGCCAGGTCTTCACCGACCATATGTTCATCATGGACTACCACAATGATCGGGGATGGCATGATCCGCGGATCACCCCCTATCAGCCGTTCACCCTGGATCCCGCGACGTGCGTGCTGCATTACGGCCAGGCGGTGTTCGATGGGCTTAAGGCTTTCCGCGGCCCCGACGGACGCATCCGCATCTTCCGCGCGCCGGACCACGCCGCCCGGCTGAACCGCTCCAGCGAGCGGCTGTGCATCCCGGCCATCGATCCCGAGATCATCGAGGAGAGCTTTCGCGCGCTCATCGAGGTGGACCAGCGCTGGGTGCCATTTCGCGCGGGCACGTCGCTCTACATCCGCCCCACCATCATCGCGACCGAGACGTTCCTCGGTGTGCATCCGTCCGACAGCTACGCCTATTACGTTATCCTTTGCCCGGTGGGCGCCTACTACCCGGAAGGCATGAACCCGGTGAAGATCCTGGTGTCCGATACGCACGTGCGCGCGGTGCAGGGCGGCCTCGGGGAAGCCAAGACGGCGGCCAACTACGCGGCGAGCCTGTATGGCGCGACGGAGGCCCAGAACGCCGGCTACACGCAGGTGCTGTGGCTCGATGGCGTGCATCACCGCTACCTCGACGAGGTCGGCACGATGAATATCATGCTGCGCATCGGCGACGAGGTGATCACGCCCCCGTTGGCGGGCACGATCCTCGCGGGCATCACGCGGGATTCGGCACTCAGGTTGATGCGCGACTGGGGCCTGCGCGTGTCCGAGCGGCAGGTGGCGATCGACGAAGTGCTCGCGGCGGCAACCGACGGGTCGCTCAAGGAGATGTGGGGAACGGGCACGGCGGCCGTCGTCTCCCCGGTGGGCGAACTTGGGTACAAGGGCGAGCGTCACAGCGTCAACGGCGGCAAGACCGGCGAGCTGACGCAACGGCTGTATGACGCGATCATCGGCATCCAGTACGGCACCGCGCCCGACCCCTACGGCTGGGCACGGCCGCTGGGCAACCGGCAGGTCGCGGCTGCCTAGGCGGCCGTTTCCTCGATCCGGAATGCGTCGGTGATGCGTCGAACCGCGCCCGTCGCGTCCACCAGCAGCACGTCGAAGCGTACCCCCGCCGCTCCCCAGTGCGGGTGCTCGGCCATGATGATCTCCGCGGCGCCGATCAGGCGCTTGCGCTGGCGTGCCGACAGCGCGCCGGCCGCGATGGACAGCGTCGGCCGGGCCTTCACCTCGATGATGGCGAGCAGACCTCCCTTCTCGGCGACCGCGTCCACCTCGCCCGCCTCGGTTCGGAGCCGCCGCGCGAGCACGATCCAGCCGTCGCGCTCCAGCGCGGCGCACGCCGCCCCTTCGGCGCTCATGCCGAGCGCATGGGCACGGCTACCTCTTTGTCCCTTGACGGTTGATCGCGGTGGCGGGTGATCCGTCACCGGAAAGGCCGCTTCATCGGGCTAGAGTCCTCTCCCGCCGCGCAAGAACGCGGCGACCTCTCCCGCAAGCGGGAGAGGTGTGGATCGGAGTTGGCGTTTCCGATGGCCATGACGGCGCCTAAACCACCAGACCCACGATCATCGCCCCGCATCGATCGGCACGCAGTTGTGGCGCCCCGCCGCCACGCAATCCTGGATGGCGGCGTCGCGGTGCAGCCGCTGGATCAGCAGCACCGCCGCGACGATCAGCGCCGCGACCACGACCAGCGCCAGCAGGGCGCCCCGGCGCGGCGGCTCGGCATCCCCGGCGCTCACGCGCCTGCCCGCCCCTCCTCGACGGCGTGGCAGGCGACCGACGCCTCGCCGGCCCGCGTGTAACCGGGCCGCTCGCGGCGGCAGCGGTCGTTGGCGAGTGGGCAGCGCGGGTGAAAGGGGCAACCGGGCGGAGGGTCAAGCGGACTGGGCACCTCGCCGCCCACCGGCGTGCGCGCGCGCCCGGTCATCTCCAAATCCGGGATCGCGTCCAGCAGCAGGCGCGTGTAGGGGTGGCGCGGGGTGGCGAACACCTCGGCAGCCGGGCCGATCTCGACGATGCGGCCGAGATACATCACCCCGAGCCGATCCGACATGTGCCGGACCACGGCCAAATTATGGCTGATGAACAAATAGGTCAGGTTCAGCCGAAGCTGGAGGTCGCGCATTAGGTTAAGGATCTGCGCCTGCACCGACACATCGAGCGCGCTGGTCGGCTCGTCGCAGACCAGGAACTCAGGCTCGCTGGCGAGCGCGCGGGCGATGGAGACGCGCTGGCGCTGGCCGCCGCTGAACTCGTGCGGATACTTTTCGCCGTCGCCCGCCGCGAGCCCCACCCGCACCAGCAGTTCGGCCACACGCGTGCCCGCATCCGCCGCGCCGCGCGCCAACCGGAAGGCTCGGATCGGCTCGGCGACGATGTCGCGCACGCGCCAGCGCGGGTTCAGCGAGGCGTAGGGGTCCTGGAAGATCATGTTCATCCGCCGGCGCAGCGCCGGCTGGGCGCGAGCGGTGGACAGCGGCTGGCCCTCGAAGCGGATGTCCCCGGCAGTGGGCGGCAGAAGCCCGACCGCCATCCGCGCGACAGTGGACTTGCCGCAGCCGGATTCGCCCACCAGCGACAGCGTGGCGCCGCGCACGATCGCGAAGGTCACGTCGTCCACGGCGCGCAACAGGGTCCGGCCTTCGCGCGCGAGGCTGCGTTGCAGCCAGGGGCGCGAGACGTCGAACACCCGCGTCAGCCCCCGCGCTTCCAGCACCGGCGCGGTCCGCACGGCCTCGGCGGCCAGCGGCGCCTCAGGCATGGGCATGGCTCCTCGGCGCGGCGGCCGGGGCGTGGAGCCAGCAGGCCGCCCACGTCGCTCCGGCCTGCATCAACTCGGGCCGCTCCACCCGGCAACGCTCGAAGGCGTGAGCACAACGTGGGTTGAACGCGCAGCCGGGCGGGATGGCGACGAGGCGCGGCATCGCGCCGTCGATCTGTCGCAGCCGCTCGGCCCGGTGGCTAAGCGAGGGAATGCTGCCCATCAGCCCCGCGGTGTACGGATGCGCCGGATGTTGCACGACCTGACGCACCGGGCCGATCTCGGCCACACGGCCGGCGTACATCACGGCGACCCGGTCGGCGGTCTCGGCGATCACGCCCATGTCGTGGGTGATCAGCATGACCGCCGTATGATGCTCGGAGACGAGCCTCTTCAAAAGGGCGATCACCTGCGCCTGGATGGACACGTCGAGCGCCGTGGTCGGCTCGTCGGCGATCACCAGCCGCGGTTCGGCGCAAAGCGCGAGCGCGATCACCACGCGCTGGCGCATCCCACCCGAGAATTCGTGCGGATAGCTGTCGATCCGGCGGGCCGCTGCCGCGATGCCGACCTGGTCCAACCAGCCGATGGCGCGTCGACGCGCGTCTGCGTCCGACAGGCCGAGATGCGTCTGCATCGTCTCGACCAGTTGCCGCCCGACGCTGTAGAGCGGGTTCAGCGTGGTCAGCGGATCCTGGAAGATCGCGCCGATCTGCCGCCCGCGCACCCGGCGCATCGCCTCTTGCGGCAGGAGGTCGATCCGCTTGCCGTCGAGCAGCACCTCGCCGCCGGCGATGCGCCCCGGAGGCTCCAGCAGGCCGATGATGGCCGCTCCGGTCAGCGACTTGCCGGCGCCGCTCTCGCCCACCACCCCCAGTACCTCGCCGCGCTCGATCGCGAACGAGACCTGATCCAAGGCCCGCAGCACGCCGCGCCGCGTCGGGAATTCCACCACCAGATCCCGGACATCAAGGAGGGGCATCAGCGCAGCCTCGGATTCAGCGCGTCGCGCATCCAGTCGCCCAGCAGGTTGATCGCCAGCACGATGAGCACCAGCGCGGCGCCGGGATAGATCGTCACCCACCATTGCCCGCTGAACAGGAAATCGTCGCCAATGCGGATGAGCGTGCCGAGCGAGGGTTGCGTGGTCGGCAGCCCGATGCCCAGGAAGGACAGCGCCGCCTCGTCCAGGATGGCGAGGCCGAGGGTCAGCGTGCCGACGACCCAGACCGGCCCCATCACGTTGGGCAGGATGTGGGTGGACATGATCCGCGCCCGCGACAACCCGATCACTTGGGCGGCGGCGACGTAATCCTTGTTGCGCTCCACCATTGTCGAGCCGCGCACGGTACGGGCGAATTGCGGCCAACGGCTGATCCCGATCGCGAAGATCACCACATAGACCTGAAAACCCGCTCGCATGTTGGCCGGCAACACGGCGGCGACGACGCCGGCGACAAGCAGCGCCAGGAGCAGCGACGGAAAAGTGAGCTGCACGTCGGCCGCGCGCATCAGCAGCACGTCGATGAACCCGCCCGCGTAGCCCGCCACCAGGCCGATCGCGACGCCCAGCAGCACGGCGAAGACGACGGCGGAGAGGCCCACCACGAGACTGATCCGCAAGCCGAACATGATCGCCGAGAGCATATCCCGGCCTTGCGAATCCGTGCCGAGCGGATAGGCCCATTCCGCGTCCGTCATGGGGATCGGCGGCTTGAAGCTGTCGAGCAGGCTGAGGGTCGCCACGTCGAACGGATTGTGCGGCGCGATCCAGGGCGCGAAGGCGGCGGCGATCACGAACAGCAGGAGGATCAGCGCCGAGGCGACCGCGACAGGCGAATGGACGAAGCTGTGCAGCAGGTCGCTCTCGCGCAACCGCGCCCATCGCCGCCGGGCCACTGGCCTGAGCGCCACCCCGCTCATCGGGCCGCCGCCGGCCGGCGGCCCACCCGCAGGCGTGGATCGACCGCGTAATAGAGGAGATCGACCATCAGGTTAATCAGCACGAACAGGAGGCCGACCAGCAGCAGATAGGCCGCCATCACCGGAATGTCGGCCACGTTGACCGACTGCACCAGCAGAAGCCCTATGCCGGGCCACTGGAACACCGTTTCCGTGATCAGGGAGAACGCGACGATGCCGCCGAGCTGGAGCCCGGCGATGGTGATGACCGGAACCAGCGTGTTCTTCAACGCGTGGCCGAAATTGATGGCGCGGTCGGCGATGCCGCGCGCGCGGGCGAACTTGACGTAGTCGCTGCGCAGCACCTCCAGCATCTCGGAGCGCACCAGGCGCATGATCAGCGTCGTCTGGAACAGGCCCAGCGTGATCGCCGGCAGGATCAGCGAGCGCAGGCCGCTGACGGTGAGGAACCCCGTGCTCCACCAGCCGACCTGAATCACGGTGCCGCGCCCGAAGCTCGGCAGCCAGCCCAGGGTGACCGAGAAGATCAGGATAAGCAGGATGCCGAGGAGGAACGTCGGCAGCGACACCCCGGCCAGGCTAAAGACCATGAACAGGCGCGACACCCAGGAATCGCGCCGGATGCCGGTGAACACGCCCATCGGAACACCGATCACCAGCGCCAACACCGAAGACGTGGCGGCCAACTCGACGGTCGCCGGCAGACGTTCGGCAATCAGGCTGGAGACCGGCTGGGCGAGGCGGTAGCTAATGCCGAAATTCCCGTGCAGCACCTCCCAGATGTAGCGCGCGTATTGCACGACGAAAGGCTGGTCGAGGCCGAGCTGGTGGACCAGCGCCACCCGCTGCGCCTCGGTGTAGTCCTGGCCGAGCATGGTCGTGACCGGATCGCCGACGTATTTGAACATCGCGAAGGAAATCAGGGCGACGACGAGCAGGACCGGGACGGACTGGAGCAGGCGGGAGAGGATGAACGCGAACATCGGCCGGCGCGGCGATCCTTCTGGGTAGCGTGCTCTTATTCCATAGAACCGGCCGCGACGCGAGGCGACCGGGAAAACGCAGGCGGAACGACAACTGGTGACGCGATCCTCAGGCGCCCTGAAACGGGTTACGCACCGTCAATTGCCCGGCAAAGGTCCGGCCGTTCTGCAAGTCCTCCGTCAGCAGCGTGACACAACCCCCCTCCAAGGCCGCGGCGACAATCAGGGAGTCGTAGATGCCGATGCCGGCTTGCGCGGCGATCCGCATCGCCGTTTCGTGGGTCGCCGCCGTCAGCGGCAGAGGGTCCGGGCAGACGACACGAATGGCCGCCAAACCCTCCAGTACCTCCGGCCAGTTCCTGCGCAGTTTGCGGCGCGCGACATTGGCGAACTCGTTCAACACCTGCACGCTGATCCTGCCGCCCTCCCGCAAGAGTTCGACGGCGGTCGCGAACCTCGAATCCGCGGGAGAGGCCGCGTACACGAACACATTCGTGTCAATAAAGATCCTATCGTTCATTCGCTTCGTCTCGGCTGAAGCGAAAGCCCTGTGGCAGCACCCATCTCAGCGCCTTCAATCGCTCGATGGCCCGCTCACGGCTATGATCGCGGTCGATGCGGAATGTCCGCGCGCCGGCAATTTCAATCTCGACCTCGTCGCCCTCCTTGAGATCGAGCGCCTCCACAACCGACGCGGGAAGGCGCACCGCCAGACTGTTGCCCCATTTGCCGACATGCATCGGAATGCTCCGCCTGGATCAACTCAGGAAAAGTATATCCTCCGTGCCGGTCTGGTCAATCACGGCCGCGGTCGGTAGCCTCCGATTGCCTGCCGACAGGGAGGGGGTCGATGCCGCGCTTCGCCGCGAATCTGTCCATGATGTTCAACGAGTTGGATTTCCTGGACCGCTTTGATGCCGCCGCCCGGGCTGGGTTCCGGGCCGTCGAGTTCCTGTTTCCCTACGAGCATCCGGCCGCCGAGATCCGCCGCCGGCTGGACGCCAACGGGCTGACCCAGGCGCTGTTCAACATGCCGCCCGGCGATTGGGCCAAGGGCGAACGCGGCCTCGCCGCCCTGCCGGGCCGGGGGGCGGAGTTCCAAGAAGGCGCGCGGCGCGCGCTGGACTATGCCGACGCGCTCGGCTGCAAGCTGGTCCACGCCATGGCCGGCATCGTGCCGCCCGGCGTCAGCCAGATCACGGCGGGCGCGGTCTATGCGGCCAATCTCGCCTGGGCCGGGGAGCAGGCGCGCAAGGCCGGCGTGCGGATTGCGATCGAGCCGATCAACCACCGCGACATGCCCGGCTACTTTCTCCACACCCAGGCGCAGGGCGCCGCGTTCGTGGAGGCGCTCGGGCGCGACCGGATCGGCCTCCAGTTCGACGTGTACCACGTCCAGGTCACGGAGGGCGACATCACCAAGCGCATGGAGCAGTTCATGCCGGTGATCGCGCACATGCAGATCGCCGACGTGCCGGCGCGCAACGAGCCGGGCACGGGCGAGATCGGCTGGGACTACGTGTTCCGGCGGATGGACGAGCTTGGATACGCGGGCTGGGTCGGCTGCGAGTACCGCCCGGCAGGCGAGACCGACGCCGGCCTTGGCTGGCTGAAGCGGCACAGCAACACTCACCCGCCGCGCTGACGCGCCGGGAAAGGGTGAATGCTGAACAGGGAGGACATCCAATGAAGATCGGTTTCATCGGCCTGGGCATCATGGGCCGCCCGATGGCGCTCAACCTCAAAAAGGCGGGCCATGACCTGGTCGTGCCGGAACGCGCCAGCTTGAAGGACGACGTCCGCGCCGTCGCCGAGGTGGTGGGTGACGCACGCGCCGTTGCGGCCAAGGCCGAGGCGCTGATCCTGATGGTCCCCGACACGCCCGACGTGGAGGCGGCGCTGTTCGGCGAGGGGGGCGCCGCCGATGGGCTGCGGCGGGGCACGCTGGTCATCGACATGTCCTCGATCAGCCCGATCGCCACCAAAGACTTCGCCAAGCGCATCAACGAGAAAGGCTGCGACTATCTTGACGCGCCGGTCTCCGGCGGCGAGGTGGGCGCGCAGCAGGCGACGCTGACGATCATGGTGGGAGGGCCGGCGGCGGGCTTCGAGCGCGCCAAGCCGCTGCTCGATAAGATGGGCAAGGCGATCACCCATGTCGGCGACGAGAACGGTGCCGGACAGACCTGCAAGGTCGCCAACCAGATCATCGTCGCGCTCAACATCCAGGCGGTGGCCGAGGCTTTGGTCTTCGCCGCCAAGGCAGGCGCCGACCCTGCCAAGGTGCGCCAGGCGATCAGCGGCGGCTTCGCGGCCTCACGCGTGCTGGAGTTGCACGGCGAGCGGATGATCAAGGGCAACTTCGACCCGGGGTTCCGCATCCGGCTGCACCAGAAGGACCTCAACCTCGCGCTGTCGTCGGCGCGCGCGCTAAAGATGGCGCTTCCCAACACCGCGATTGCGCAGCAGATGTTCGCCTCCTGCGCGGCCTGGGGCGGCGAGGATGCCGATCACTCCGCATTGATCCAGGCGGTCGAAGGCCTCGCCAATTTCTCGATCCGAGGCGATAGGTAACGGATAAGAGAGTCCCACCCGGCGATCGGGGTTGCAGAATCCGCCGCTCCGGCCATAAGCTTACCGCCTGGACATGATTTCGAGATTCCTCCCGGAGCCACAACGGTCGCCGGGGTCCGGAGGGCGGGCAGTTCCATGTCGATGCGTTTCACGGAAATCGGCCAGCAGCTTCGGGCCTTCCGACTCGAATCGGGGCTGCGGGCCGAGGAGATCGCGGCCCGTCTTGGCGTCTCGCGCGCCGCTCTCTATCGCTATGAGAAGGGCGAGGTCATCAAGCTCGACACGGTCAAGCGGCTGGCCGAGTTGCTGAACCTGTCGCCTTTGACGCTGCTCGGCATCGGCGTCGAGTATTACAATCGCCCGATCGCCTATTTCGAGCGCCTCCGCCAGATGGAGGAGACGGCCGACCAGATTCTCGATCTGTCCGGACCGCTCTATTACCTCACCACGTCGGATGCATTCGACGCGGTGCTGGCCGAGGCGTTCGAGGAAGCGGGCGAGCAGCCCGGAGCCGACGGGATGGGCCTGCGCACCGTGGCCGAGCAGGTGCTCGGCACCCTGGGCGCGCGCAAGCGGATGTATTACGCGCGCCGTCCCGGCATCATCAGCATGGTCTCGGTCTCCGCCGTGCGCCGGCTCTTGGAAGGCGGCGTCGCCGACGGGCTGGCCGCATCCGAGGCCGCACGGCTCCGCTCGCGACAGATCGCCGAGGCCGAGGTGCGGCGGATGGCCGATCTGATGGAGGCCGAGCCGATGGGCCTGCAATTCGGCCTGCTCGCCGGGCCCGAGCCGAGTTCGCTCTTCACGATCCTGCGCGCGCGCGATCGCGTGTCGCTGGCGATCAACCCGTTCCGTGCCGACGGGAACCCCGAGCGGCAGACCGGCGTGGCGATGGTCACGGGCGCCGAGGAGGCCGTCTCCGCGCATCAACGGGTTGCGGAGGCGAGTTGGCGCGATGCGCTGAAGGGCGCCGCTGGCGCTACCCGCCTGCGACGGCTGCTGCGGGCGGACGTCGACGCCTGAGTCTGAGAGGTCGTTCCGAAGCGGCTTATCTAATTAGCCCGCGCTCAGCGGGCCGGTGCGCCGAGCCGCTTGCGCAGAAACAGCTTCGCATGGCCGGGTGGATAGTCCTCGAGCTGCCCGAATACCTCGTAACCCCGCTTCGTATAAAAGTCTGGAGCCTGGAAGCTATGGGTTTCCAGCGTCGCGGCGAATGCGCGGTGCTCCACGGCAAATGCTTCCGCCGCATCCATCAGCCGCGATCCGTAGCCTTGGCCGCGAAGCGCTTCCGTCACCCACACGAAATTCACATGCAGCCAGCCACCCCAGATGTAGCCCGTGAGGCCGCCCAGCCATTCGCCGCGGGTGTTTTTCAGGAAGTATCCGACGGGGTGCCAGTTGCTGACGCCGGTCCTTGCGAAATTAGCGTTTATTACGTTATCGGCCAGAAATCGGGTCAGCGCGTCGCTCGGCAACGGCTCGAACACCAATTGCAAGCCTTCCACGGCGTTCTCCCTCGTGTCGACGCGATGTATGCTTGGGATTGCTTGTCTCACATTCTCTCAGGAGGTGTGAGGCCTCGGCGATACCCCTGGCTGAGAAATAGGTCTCCCGCTGGGGTGGGCGATCGCGCCCGCCCGCCCTATCCTGCGGGCCATGACCGAACGCCCCCCGCCCGCGCCCTTGCCAGTTCACCCCGACGTCACGATCGAAGCTGGGGAGCGCGTCTGGGACGGGCGCTTTCCGCTCGATCGCGTGCGGTTCCGCCACCGCCGGTTCGATGGCGCCCTGTCGCGCGTGAAGACCTGGGAGCTTTGGCGCCGGGGTCGCGCGGCGGCGATGCTACCCTATGACCCGGTGAAGGACGCGGTGGTGCTGATCGAGCAGTTCCGGCTGCCCGCACTCGCCGCCGGGCTTGACCCGGTGCTGGTCGAGGTGCCGGCCGGGCTGTGTGACGCGGCGGAATCCGCCGAGGAAACGATCCGCCGCGAGGTTCGCGAGGAGACGGGTCTGACCGCCGGCCGGTTGACCAAGATCAGCGACATCCTGCTGACCCCGGGCGGGTCGGACGAGCTGTGCGTGCTATTCGCCGGCGAGGTGGCGGCCCCCGATGCCGACGCGCAGGGCGTCTGCGGGCACGCCGGCCTGATCTCTGAGAACGAGGACATCCGCCTGCGCGTCTGGCCCGCGGAGCGCGCCGTCGCGGCGGCCCTGGACGGTCGGATCGTCAACTCTGTGGCGGCCATCGCGCTGCTATGGCTCAACGCGAGGCGGGAGCGGCTGCGGGCCGCGTGGAGCGCGGCATGACGGAGCGGATTTTCCTGGGCGAGCCACGCCTGAGCACGATGCGAGCGCGTGTGCTCGCCAGCGCGCCGGAGGGCGTGGTGCTCGATCGGACGGTGTTCTACGCCCGCTCGGGCGGTCAGCCGGGCGATCTCGGCGTGCTGCGCTGGGCGGGCGGGGAGATGCCGATCACCGAGGCCATCAAGGGCGAGGGCGACGCGATCCTGCATGTTCCCCTGACCGGGGCGGCGCTGCCGCCGGTCGGGGCCGAGGTGACGGGCGAGATCGACTGGGGGCGGCGGCATCGGCTGATGCGGGCGCACACCTCGATGCACCTGCTCAGCGCCTTGCTACGCGAGGCGGCGGTGACGGGCGGCGCGGTCGGGCTGGACCGCTCGCGGCTCGATTTCGACCTGCCGAACCCACCGGCGAAGGAGGCGATCGAGGCGGATTTGAACGCCCTGATCACGGCGGACCATCCGGTGAGCGCCGAATGGGTCGACGAGGCGGTGCTCGATGCCGATCCCGGCCTGGTTCGCACCCTCTCCGTCAAGCCGCCCCGCGGGGCCGGGCGGATCAGGCTGGTGCGGATCGGCGGCGAGAAACTGGTGGACTTGCAGCCCTGCGGGGGCACCCACGTCGCATCCACCGGAGAGATCGGGCCGGTGCGCGTGCTGAAGATCGAGAACAAGGGCCGTCAGAACCGCCGCATCGTCATCGCGCCCGCGCAGTAGGAGACGTCATGGAGCCGCTTGTCAGCACGGACTGGCTCGCCGCACAGCTCGGCAGCCCGGACCTCGTCGTGTTCGACGCCACCAAATACCTGCCCAACGAGCCGAAGGACGGGCGCACCGAGTTCCTGGCTGGCCATATCCGAGGTGCGCGCTACTTCGACATCGACCTGTTCGCCGACCCCGACACCGACCTGCCGCACATGGTTCCCGCCCCGGGCCGGTTCGCGAAGCTGATCGGCGCACTGGGGGTGTCGAATGCATCCCGCGTCGTGTTCTACGACCAGAAGGGCTTGGCCTCGGCCGCGCGCGGGTGGTGGCTGATGGGCCTGTTTGGCCACGACAACGCGGCCGTGCTGGACGGCGGCCTGCCGAAATGGACGCGCGACGGACGCCCCGTCGAGCAGGGCGAACCGCCGCCAGCCGCGCCTGCCACGTTCCGCCCCGACTTCCGCGCCGCCCGGCTGCGCGGCATCGGCGACGTGCTGCGCGACGTCGAGACGCGGGCCGAACTCGTGCTGGACGCCCGCGCGGCGGGCCGCTTCAGCGGCGAGGTGCCGGAGCCGCGCGCCGGGATGCGCAGCGGCCACATCCCCGGCGCGCGGAACCTCCCCTATACCGACCTGCTGAACGCCGATGGCACGTTCCGCGACCCCGGTGCGCTGCGCGCGCGGTTCGCGCGGGCCGGCACCGACGGAAGCCGAGCGGTGGTGACAAGCTGCGGCAGCGGCGTGACCGCCTGCATCCTGACCCTCGGCCTGCGCCTCGCCGGCCTGCCGGAAGGCGCGGTGTACGACGGGTCCTGGACGGAATGGGGAGGTCGGAAGGACACGCCGGTGGCGACTGGGGAGGCTGGCTGAGCACCATGACCGATAAGAAGGAACTGGGATTCCGCACCCGACTTTCCCATGTGGGCCGCGCCGGCAAGCGCGTCCACGGCTTCGTCAACCCGCCCCTGCTGCGCGGCTCGACGGTGCTTTATCCGACCGTCGCCGAGCGCAAGGCGCTGGCCGGCAAGCGCGGCCAGCAGGTGCTGAACTACGGCTTGGGCGGCAGCGAGACCCACTGGGCGCTGGAGAACGCGATCGCCGAAATCGAGGGCGGAAGCCGCTGCCAGATCGTCGGCTCAGGCCTTGCCGCGGTCACGGTGCCGCTGCTTGCGTTCCTGAACACGGGCGAGCACTGCCTGATGCCGGACAGTGTCTACGGCCCGGCGCGCAATTTCGCCGCCACTATGCTGCCGCGCTTGGGGATTGAAACCGATTTCTACGACCCCTGCATCGACGAGGCGGGGTTGGCCGACCTGATGCGGCCCAACACGACGGTCGTTTATACCGAGAGTCCGGGCAGCCATACCTTCGAGGTGCAGGACATCCCCGCCCTCGCGCGCGCCGCCCATGCGCGCGGCGCCAAGGTCCTGATGGACAACACCTGGGGCATCCACTTTTTCCAGCCCTTCCAGCACGGGGTCGATATTTCCATCCAGGCGCTGACGAAGTATCCGGCCGGGCACTCCGACGTGCTGATCGGCAGCGTCACCGTCAACAGCGACGCCGACTGGGAGCGGCTGCGTGCCACCGCCGGCGCGCTCGGCCAATATGCCAGCCCCGACGATTGCTGGCTCACCTTGCGCGGCATCCGCACGCTGGGGGTGCGCCTCGCCGCCCAGATGCGGGCCGGGCTGGAGGTGGCCGGCTGGTTCGCCGCCCGCCCCGAGGTCGCCCAGGTCCTCCATCCGGCCCTCCCCGGCGCGCCGGGCCACGACCTCTGGAAGCGCGACTTCAGCGGCGCGTGCAGCCTGTTCGGCGTCGTGTTCAAGCCCGAATTCGGCGCCGATGACACCCACCGCTTCGTCGAGGCGCTGGACCTGTTCGGCATCGGCGCCTCCTGGGGCGGGTACGAAAGCCTCGCCCTGCCGACGACCGGCTTCGTGACCCGCACCGCCGGGTCGGGCGCGTTCCCGGGGCCGGTGGTGCGGGTGCATGTCGGGCTGGAGGACGTGGCCGACCTGATCGCCGATTTGGAGCACGGTCTGGCGATCATGCGAGATGGTATCAGCGGTCCTAACGGATAACTCATCGCACTGGCGGGTGCGGCCAGCGCCTCACATCACGAACACGCCCTTGCCGGTCGTCTGCGTGTCGAACAGCCGATATGCCTCCTCGGCCTGATCGAGCCGCCAGCTATGGGTGAACAGCCGATCCACCGGGATCCCCCTCTCGGTGATGAAGCGCGCGCACTCGGCTTGGCCGATCACGGAGAACGTCCATGATCCGATCATCGTCAGTTGCTTGCGCAGCACGTCGGGGCTGACGTCGATCGTCACGTCGTTGCGTTCGCCCACGAAGCACATCGTGCCCCACACCTTCACGCAGCGGATCGCCGAGATGCGGCCCTCGGGCGAGCTGGACGTGTCGAGCGACAGGTCCGCCCCGCGCCCGTGCGTCAGGTCCTTGATCGCACCCACCGGATCGTTGGAGCGCGGGTTCACCACCTCATCGGCGCCGAACTCCTTCGCCCGCTCCAGCCGCTCGGGACTGACGTCGAGCGCGATCACCCGCGCGCCCATCGCCTTGGCGAGCTGCGTCCCCGACAGGCCGACCGGACCCTGGCCGAAGATCGCGATCGTGTCGTTGCCGGAGAGGTTCATCCGCCGCAGCGCGCCCCAGGCGGTGCCGGTGCCGCAGGAGATCGCGGCGCCCGCCTCGAACGACAGCTCGTCGGCCAGCGGCACCAGCGTGTTGGCCGGAACCGCCAAGTAGCGCGCGTGCCCGCCATTGGCGTTGTTGCCGTACACCTTGACGGGAACTTCCTGGCAGAGCTGCGACCAGCCGGAGCGGCACTGGTTGCAGTGGTTGCACCCCTGGTAGTGATGCACCATCACGCGCGCCCCGATCGGCGCGTCCTGTTCGCTCACACCGGGGCCGCGCGCGGCGACGATCCCGCAAGGCTCGTGTCCCACGATCACCGGGTTGGGGTTGGACGGCAGGCCGCCCACGCTCGCGCCCTTCTCGCCCTTGGGACGGCGGTACTGGTGCAGGTCGCTGCCACACATGCCCGACGCCTTCATCTCGATCACGACCTCGCCGGGGCCGGGGGACGGATCGGAGAATTCCATCAGTTCCAGCTCGCGCCCGCCGGTGAACACCACGCCGCGCATCGGCATCCCTCCTGTTCGTGCTTGCGTCCGACCGGCAGCCTACGGCGTCTCCGGCGTGCGGAACAGGTGTGGGAAGGCGCTGTGCACGTGCGGGATCGTCACGGCGGGGGCGCCCAGATGCAGATGCGAGCGGTTCAGCTCGGCGAGCCGCGTCACGCCGGTCAGCGCCATCGCGACCGCCACCTCCTGCTCCAGGATTTCCAGCATTCGCCGCACGCCCGCCTGCCCCTCGGCGGCCAGCGCGTAGCAGTAGAGCCGCCCCAGCCCGACCGCGTCCGCGCCCAGCGCGATCGCCTTCACCACGTCGGTTCCCCGGCAGATCCCGCCGTCGATGACCACGCGCGCGCGTCCGCGCACCGCGTCCAGCACCTCCGGCAGCACGTCCATCGCGCCGCGCCCGTGATCGAGCTGACGGCCGCCGTGGTTGGAGACGTAGACCACATCGACGCCGTGCTCGCAGGCGAGCGCCGCATCCTCGGCGGTGGCGACGCCCTTCAGGATCAGCGGGATGCGATGCCGCGCCTTGAAATGCGCGACATTGCGCCAGGAGAAGCCGGCCTGGAACTCGTGGCCCGTGGCCGCCGAGCGCCAGGGCTTGACGAAGCGCGCGGCGATGTCGCGCTCGCGACGGGAGTAGGCGGCCGTATCGACGGTGATGGCGAAGGCGTCATAGCCCGCATCCGCCGCGCGACGCGCGACGTCGTCTACCCAGGCGTCGTCGCCGCGCACGTATAGCTGGAACACCTTCGGCCCGGCCGTCGCGCTCGCGCTCTCCTCCAGGCCGGGCTTTGTCACGGAACTGACTATAATCGGCACGCCGAACGCGGTGGCCCCGCGCCCCGCCTCCGCCGCGCCCTCGGAGTGGAACGATTCCAGCGAGCCCACCGGCGCCAGCATCACCGGCAGGCGCAGCTTCATGCCGAGCAACGTCGCGGTGGTATCCACGCGAGAGACGTCGCGGCAGACGCGCGGGCGCAGCGCGATCTGGTCGAGCGCGAGGCGGTTGCGGCGCATGGTCGTCTCGGTCTCGGTCGCGCCGATCAGATAACCCCAGATGTTGTCGCTCAGCCGGGCGCGCGCGGCCGGGATGAACTCGTGCAGCGTCTGGTAGTCGCCGGCCAATTCGACGAGGTGCGGCGCATCGGGCATCGGATGTCCTCCGGATCGGATGCCCTATCAGGCAACCGGCCGGCCCGCGCGGCAAGAGGCGGGATCAGCGCCCGTCGAAGCCGAGAAAGCCGGCGCGCGGGATCGGTGCGCCGCCGTTGCCGGCGAACAGGGTGGGCAGGCTGGGCTGCCCGGCCGATTCGGTGTCGGCGGCGCGCATCACCGCGCGCGCCGGCTGCGCCCGTCCGGGGCGGCGTGCCGCGTCGGCCTGGACCGCCGGCGCGGCGCCTCCAGGCGTTGCCGCCTGGGCCGTCTGCATTGCCTGCCGCTGGCCGCCTGCGATCGTCGTCGATCCCGCGTTGCGCATCGACAGCAGCAGGAACGAGATGCTGTTACGGTTCAGGTCGATCGAGAGGTCGAGCGGCGTCAGGCCCAGCTCGTCGGTCGCGGACACATCCGCGCCGCGGCTGAGGGCGTCGCGCACCGCCGGCATGTCGCCGCGATTGATGGCGTCGAACAGCTCGTCGGTGGGGCTCATCAGCGCGGGAACGCGGGTCGGCGGCGCGATCGCCTCCTGCTTCGGCGCCGCGCCGGGCAGGGCGGCCGGCGGGCGGCGCTGCGTCTTGATGCTGCGGTCGAGCTGCTCGTTGCTGAAGCTCGGCGCGCCCCCTTGCAGGCTGTTGAGCGAGCTTGGCGAGCCGATCCCCTGGGCGCGTGCGGTCCCGGAACCGGCCGCAGCGCCGGCGCAGACCAGCACGCCGCCCACGACCGCGCGGGTGAAGGTCACGCGAAAGGCCGAAAACGCCATGCAGATCTGTCCTCCAGTGTCGATCAAGTTGCGGACTAGTGCGGATTCAGCAGCCAGAATCCGGTATCCAGGTAGAGGACATAACCTGCCCACAGCAAGGAGGGAACCATAAGCCACGCCGCGCCCCGATGCAGGACGCGGAAGCCGCGGATCACGGCTATCGCCAGACCGAGCGCCACGAGTCCGACGGCCGCCGCGAGCACGGGGTTGTGAAGGCCAAAGAACGCGGCGGTCCGGGCCGCCGTGGCCGCCAGGTGCCAGCCCCATATCCGCAGCGCCCGCACCGCCCCGGCCCGCTTCCAGGCGAGCCATCCGCCAATCCCGGAGCACACGTACGTAGCGGCCCAGATCGGCCCGAACGCCGCACTTGGCGCCGCTCCCGGCGGCCGCTCTATGGACAGATACCAGGCGCGCGCGGCGCCGGAGGCGAGCGCCCCATTGGCGATTCCCACCAGCAGCGTCAACCCCACGAACCCAACCAGCGCGATCCCGGGCGAGATCGGGTGCGAGGAGTCGGGAGCGGAGCCCCATTCATTCGGATCGCTTATCTGGAAGACACGAACTCCTTCATGCCCGTCCTAACCTTGCCGAACCCGCCCGGTTTGCGTCGAGGTTGTCACGCTCCCTCGCGCCGCCATGCGAGGATCAGCAACCCCAGCAACAGCGGCAGTGCAATCCAGGCGGGCAGCAGCGGAAACGAGGCAACGCCGGTCACGACGTAGGCGTGGCGCCGCTGCAGTCCCATCCAGCCGTCCCCCGAGGCTGCGCGGTCCGGCTCCGTGCGGCGCAGCTCGGGAATCGAGGGCGACGCGGCAGTCCCCAGCCAATGAACGCCGCCGCCGGAGGCGCGCACGAGCGGGGCGAGGCGGGTCGCGGTGGCGCGCAAATCCGCGAGTTCGAGCGGGTTGGCCGCGCCGGCGGCGACCTGCACGCTCCGCGTTCCGTCACTGACCTGCCAGACGCCCGGCTGTTGGGCCGCCGTGTCGGCGACCGCGCGGCCAGGAGCCGCCGGGGTGAGCGCGAGCTGCGTGGTGTGCCCGTCCGGCGCCTTCACCGTCACCGCAGACGGTGGCTTTGTCTCGATCGAGCGCCGCTCGATCGACAGCCGACCGTCGGCGATGTGCGCGGTCAGCGCCTCGACTTCCAGGTCGGGCTCCTTCATCAGCCAATGCGCGACCCGGCGCAGCAGCTCCCCCTGTGGCCCGCCGCCCTGGTGCCCGCGCGACCACAGCCAGATCTGGTCGGATAGCAGCAACGCGACCCGGCCCTTGCCTTCCTGATCCAGGATCAGCAGCGGCGTGCCGTCGGGCGCGGCCATCAGCGTCTGGCCGCGCACGTCGGCCGGCTCAATTCGCCGATACCACGATCCCCAGGTCGGATCGGCGGAGACGTCGGGCGGATTCGCCCCGGCAAGGCCCTCGGTCACCGGATGGCGCTCGCCGAGCGACGTCAGGCGCGGGCGGAACGCACCCTCGACCACCGCGCCGGCAGGAGCAGGCACGGCGGGCAGGATGGCGGCGAGCGGCGTGCTCGCCAAGGTCGCCGCGCCGGCGAACTCGGGTCCGACCGAAAGCAGCAAAGCCCCGCCGTCCTGCACATACCGGGCGATGTTCGTCAGATACGGCAGCGGCAGCAGGCCGCGGTTCTGGAAGCGATCGAGGATGATCAAGTCGAACTGGTCGATCTTGTCCTGGAACAGCTCCCGCACCGGGAAGGCGATCAGCGACAGCTCGTTCAGCGGCGTCAGGTCGTCTTTTTCGGGGGGGCGAAGGATCGTGAAGTGGACCAGATCGACGGATGGATCGGCCTTCAGCAACCGCCGCCAGGTGCGCTCGCCCGGATGCGGCTCGCCCGAGATCAGCAACACGCGCAGCCGATCGCGCACGCCGTTGATCTGCACCACGGCGGTGTTGTTCAGCAGCGACACCTCGCCGGGGAGCTGATCCACCGAAAGCTGCACCACGATCGGCCCCGCGCGGGAGATCGGGACCTCGATCGCGGTCGGCGTCCCGACCGGCACCAGTTGCGTCTCGGCCGGCTCGTTGTCGCGGCGCACCGTCAGCCGCGCCGTCGTGTTCGGATGGGCGACTCCGCGATCCTCGACCACCACGCGCAAGGTCACCGGCTTGCCGACGATGCCGTAGCCGGGCGCTTCCAGAACGCGCAGCGTGCGGTCGGTCTGTTCGCCCTTGGCGGGGATCAGCACGTTCAGCGGCGCCCCGTCGGGCGGGGTGGCGGGGATATCGTTGACCTGCCCGTCGGTGATCGCGATCGTGCCGGCGAAGCGGGCGCGCGGGATGTCGGACAAGGCCCGCTCGATCGCCGCGAACAACCGCGTGCCGGACCCGCCGCCCTCGGGCACGACGATGGTGCGAAGCTGAAGGTCGGCCGCCCGCCCGGCCTCGGCCTCGACGGTCCGGCGCGCGGCCTCGGCGAGCTTCGTGCGATCGCCGATCCCCATTGAGGCGGTCTGGTCCACCACGAGCAGCCCGACGTCGGGCAGCGTCGCGCGCGTCTCCTGCGTCAGCCGCGGGCCGGCAAGCCATAGGAGCAGGGCGGCGAAGGCCGCCACTCGCAGTACGGTGCCGCGCGCCCGCCGTAGCGCGCCCAGCGCCAGCACGAGAAAGGCGAGACCAACCAAGGCCCAGAGCAGCGCCAGCGGCAGGAGCGGGTCGAAACGCAGCGCGGCGATGGCCTGGACCGGGTGCATCGGCAGTTATCCCGTCTGGCCAGACGTGGGTGCCCGGGCCAAGCGCGGGCATGACGGCGGTGAGTTGGGAAGACGACCTCGAAAACTCATCTGCACCTCAGGCTGCACCGGATGCCCTACTGGCCAAGCCGCTGGAGGATGGCCGGTATGTGCACCTGATCGCCCTTGTAGTTGCCCGTCAGGGCATACACGACCAGGTTGACGCCGAAACGATAGGCCAGCAGCCGTTGCTGTGCCCCGCCGGGAATCGTGGCGTAGGGGTTGCGCCCGTCGGCATCCACCGCCCAGGCCGCCGCCCAGTCGTTGCCGCCGATCACGACTTCGCTCACCCCGTCGTTCGTGCGGTCCTCGTCGCGCTGCACCCAGACCGTGCCGCCTTCATAGCGGCCGGGATAGTCGCGCAACAGGTAGAAGGCGCGCGCCAGCACGTGGTCAACCGTCAGCGGCGCCAGCGGCGGCACGGCGAGCCCGTGGGCGACCCGTTGCAGCGCGCGGTCCGTGCCCGGCGCGAACCCCTCGCCCGAGCCGGAATCGCGGGTGTCGATCAGCAGGATGCCGCCCCGGCCGATGTAGTCGTTCAGGGTCTGCGCCTGTCCCGGCGTGAGCGCCGGCGCGGCCGCCGTGATCGGCCAATAGAGCAGCGGGTAGAAGCTCAGGTCGGTCTGCCCGGGCTCCACCCCGTCGGGCTCGGCCAAGGTTACCGCCGTGCGCTGGTTGACGAACATCGATAGCCCTTCGAGGCCCTGGCGTGAGATCGTGTCCACCTGCGCGTCCCCCGTCAGGACGTAGCCGAGCCGGGTCGCGAGCGCCGGATTCGGATTGGTTTCGAGATCATCGGCGCGCGCTCCCCCCGCGCCGCCGGCCAGCAGCGCCCCGAGCAGGGCGGCCGCCGCCAGCCGGCGCGCCCGCGCGGGGCGCAGAAGGCCGCGCAGCAGCAGCGCCAGCAGCATGTCCAGCCCGAACAGCCCGACCGCCGCCGCGATGAGCCACGGCCCGAAAGCGCGCACCGGCGCCACGCCGGCGAACGGCTCGACGCGCGCGCCGGCGATCATGGGCGCGGCCTGCGGCGCGGCCAGGGCGCTCGCCAGGTTCAGGGCGCGCCGCGCGGTCTCCGGCCCATAGAGGCCGGGCGGATGGCGCGGCGAGACGGGCGTGCGTCCGAACTCGTCGGCGGCCAGCCCGATGGCGGCGACCGGAGGCCGCCCGAGCAGCCCGTAGCCGTCCAGGGTCTGCATCGGGGCGAGCACCGTCCCGCCAGCCGGCGGCGCCGCCACGCCCGCCGAAAGGGCGACCAGCCGGCGCAGCATGTCCACGAACAGCCCCGAGAGCGGCAGGTTCGACCAATCGGCATCGGCGGTGACATGAAACAGGACCACCCGCCCACGCCCGCGCGCGGCCTCCGTTACCAGCGGCGTGCCATCGGCCAGCCGTGCCCAGGTGTGCGTGGCGAGCGCCGTCGAGGGCTCGGCCAGCACCTGGCGGGTCACCTTCAGGTCGGCCGGGATGGTCAGGCCCGCGAACGGGGAATCGGCGGGAAACGGCGCTACGCCGGCCGGCTTGCCCCACGACATCGCCCCGCCCAGGTCGCGATCGCCGCCGATCAGCCGCGTCGGCAGCAGCGGGTCCTGCGGGGCGTCCGGCTCCGCCGCGGCCTCGGCCGTGCGCGGGCCGGCGAAGCGGATCAGCAGGCCGCCCGCCTCCACCCAGCGCGTCAGGGCGGCGCGCGCGGGTCCCTCGAGCGGCACGGCGTCGGCCAGGACCAGCACGGAGTTCTCGCCCGTGAGCAGCGCCGTCAGGTCCGCCTCGCGCAGCTCGGCGTAAGGGGCGAGCGCCCGGCGCACGTAGTAGAGCGAGCCGAGGAAGGGCGCGTCGGCCTGCGCCTGATCGCCCGCGAGAACGAGGCCGACTGGGCGGCGGCGCAGCCCTTCGTCCACCAGGGCGACGGAGCCGGCGGAGGGGGCGCCCTCCAGCACCAGCCGCGCGAGCCGGTTGCGAATCTCGGGCGGGGCCACGATGTCGGCCTGACCCGTGCCGGCGCCGGCCGGCAACGCGACCGTCGCCCGCGCGAGCGTCCGCCCGTCCCCCGTCTGCGCCAGCACGATGGCGCGGCCGTCAACGGCTTGCGGCGGCTGCGCCACCCGGGCGACCAGCCGGTCCGGTTTGCTGATGGGCGGCAGCATTAGCCGGGGCGGGGTGAGGTCGCAGCAGAGCTCGGTGACGGCCCCGGCTTCGCCCAGGGCCCGCGCGAAGCCGGGGAAGCCGGTCCCGTCGGTCAAACCGTCGGCGATATAGACGATCGCTGCGCCGCGTCCTTTGAAGCCGCGCAGCGCCGTCGCCGTGCCGGCGCGGTCCGCCGGCCAGGGCTGCGGGCGCAAGGTCGCGAGCCGGGCGCGCAGATCCTCGGCCGCCATCGCGGGCGTCACGGCGGGGGCCGTGCCCGCCTCGTCGGCGGCGGTGGCGAGCAGCGCGGTCGGGCGCCCGGCACGTCCCGCGCGGTCCAGCGCGACCCCGGCCGCCTGCATCCGGCGCGGCCAGTCCGTCGCGGCGGCCCAGCCGTTGTCGATCACCAGCAGGACCGGCCCTTGCCCCGGCAGCGCCGTGCCGGCGTCGCGCACCGGGCCGGCAAGGCCCAGGATCACCAGCCCGGCCGCCAGGATGCGCAGCGCGAGCAGCCACAGCGGGGTGCGCGCCGGCGTCTCCTCCTTGGCTTTCAGCCCGGCCAGCAGGCGGATGGCGGGGAAGCTCTCCCGGCGCGGCGCGGGCGGGGTCACGCGCAACAGCCACCACAGCAGCGGCAGCGCGGTCAGAGCCAGCAGAACCCACGGGGCGGTCAGGCTCATCGGCCCGACAGCGCGGTGTAGAGGCCGAGGAGCGCGGCCTCGGGTGGGTGGTCGGTGCGATGCACGCCGAACCCGAAGCCCGCCGCACGGCACATCGCGAGCAGCGAGTTCCTGCACCGCTTGCAACCGCTTCGCGTAGGCCTCGCGCACCGCCTCGACGCGCGGGACGAGGGTCGCGGGTTCGCGCTCCAGGCCGGTGAAGCGAACGCGGCCCTCGTACGGCAGCAGCGTCTCGGCGGGATCAAGCACCTGGAGGAGGTAGCCGGTTGCCGGGAGCGCGGCAAGTCGCGTGACCAGGACTTGCACGTCCGCGAGGTCGGAGAAGAAGTCGCTGATCAGCACGATCTTCGCGTGCCGGGGCAGGGCCACCGTGGGCGGCAGCCCGGAATCGACCGGTGCGGGGACGGTGGCATCGAGCATCGCAGCCAGCGCGTTCAGACCCACGCGTCCGGACACCGGGCGCAGCGGCTCGGCGATCAGCGCCGCACGCTCCCCGCCGCCCAGCAGCAGCGCCGCCAAGGCGAGCAGCAGCAGCTCGGCCCGGTCCCGCTTGGTCGTGGCGGCCTGCGCCGATCGCCAATCCATGCTGGGCGAGGCGTCGCGCCAGAGGCAGACGGTCTGCGCCGCCTCCCATTCGGTTTCCCGCACGAACCAGCCGGCCGAAGCCGGGCGACCGGAGCGGGCGGAGCGGCGCCAATCGATGCGGGCGGGCGAATCGCCGGGGGTGAACCGGCGGAACTGCCAGAAGCTGTCTCCGCGTCCCGACCGGCGCCGCCCATGCACGCCCTGCGCGACGGTCGCCGCCACGCGCTCGGCGGCCACCAGCAGCGGCGGAAGGCGCGCGGCCAGAGCCTCCGCCCGGCGGGCGCCATCGGTCCGCGCGGGCGTCGGCTCAACCAAGCCGCTCCACCAGCCGGTCGATCACCGTATCCAGCGCCAGCCCGTCGGCACGGGCGGCGAAGGTCAGCGCCATGCGGTGGCGCAGCACCGGACGGGCCAGCGCCGCGACGTCGTCGATGCTTGGCGACAACCGTGCGTCGAGCAGTGCGCGGGCGCGGCAGGCGAGCATCAACGCCTGGGCCGCACGCGGCCCCGGACCCCAGGCGATCGAGCGGCGCACCGTCTCGTCCTCGGCGGTCTCGGGCCGGCCGCCGCGCACCAGCGCCAAAATCGCATCGAGCACGGACTCGCCCACCGGCACGCGACGGATCAGCGCCTGCGCCGCTAGCAGATCGTCCTGCGTCATCGCCGGCTCCGCGGTTACCTCGGTCGCGCCGGTGGTGGCCAGCAGCATGGCCCGTTCGTCCACCAACGCGGGGTAACCGATGTCGATCTGCAACAGGAAGCGGTCGAGCTGCGCCTCGGGCAGCGGGTAGGTGCCCTCCTGCTCGATCGGGTTCTGCGTGGCGAGCACGTGGAACGGAGCCGGCAGCGCATGCTCCTGCCCGCCGGCGGTGACGCGCCGCTCCTGCATCGACTGCAGCAGCGCCGACTGGGTTCGCGGGCTGGCGCGGTTGATCTCGTCGGCCATCAGCAACTGGCAGAACACCGGGCCAGGGATGAAGCGGAAGCCGCGCCGGCCCGCCGCCTCCTCCAGCACCTCGCTGCCGATGATGTCGGCCGGCATCAGGTCGGGGGTGAACTGCACGCGCTTGACCGACAGCCCGGTGACCACCCCCAGCGTCTCGACCAGCCGGCTTTTGCCGAGCCCCGGCACGCCCACCAGCAGCCCGTGGCCGCCCGACAGCAACGTGATCAGAGACTGGTCCACCACGTCGCGCTGGCCGAAGATGACCCGCCCGATTGCCGCGCGCACGCGACCGACGCGGGCGCCCAGGGCTTCGATGTCCGCCAGCGCCGAATGCGGATGCCCCGCCATGTGATTCTCCGTCGTCCTCGCAAATCGGCCGAGGTATTTCGGGAATACAGTGCCACACTTCCCCGAGGCGGGGGAGGCTACCTATATCCTACTCGGGAACGGAAGCTCGCCAGCCCAGGGAGACGGAGACGTGAACGAGGCCAGCTCTCCATCGACGGATGTTCCGGGCAAATCCGGCCCTCCACCGGATTCCGGACCTTCGGGCGGACTGATCGCGGCGGCGACGCTCGGAGTGCCGGCAAGGCCCCGGCGCGCGCCGGTCGAATGCGGCGATTTGCCCTTCCTCATCAAGCGGGACGCGACCTGGCTGTTTCGCGGTAGCCCGATAGGGCGAAAGGAACTGGTATGCCTGTTTGCCAGCGTCCTCAAGCGCGAGGCGGACGGGTCGTTCTGGCTGGAAACGCCGGCCGAGCGTGGCCGGATCGAGGTGGAGGACGCGCCTTTTGTCGCCGTGGAGCTGGACTGGACCGGCAACGGGCGCGAGCAGGTGCTGTCGTTCCGTACCAATATCGACCAGGTTGTCACCGCCGGGCCCGAGCACCCGATCCGCATCGCCCACGACATCCTGACCTGCGAGCCTACGCCCTACATCTCCGTTCGCCCCGGCGCCGGCGCCTTCCGGGTGGAGGCGCGCATCGGCCGGGCGGTCTATTACGAACTCGTGGCTTTGGGGGTGCCGCACTGGGTGTCCGGCCGGAGGATGCTCGGCGTCTGGAGCAGCGGCGTGTTCTTCCCTTTAGGCGAGTTGCCGGCCGGCGAGAGCTGAGCCCGGCGGCGTGGACGCAACGGAACTGAGACACCGGCTCGCCGGGGCGGTGCTGCGGCAGGAGGCCGGCGGCGTCGTGCATGGCGGCGAGATGCTGCGGGCCTTTGAGCGCGCGCCCACGCCCGCCGCCGTGCTGGTGGCCTTCGTTCTGGGAGAACGGCCGGGGGTGTTGCTGACCAAGCGCAACGAGCGGCTGCGGCGGCACGCGGGGCAGATCAGCTTCCCCGGCGGGCGGATCGACCCGGAGGACGCTGACGCGACCGCCGCCGCGCTGCGCGAGGCGTTTGAGGAGGTAGCACTCGATCCCGCCCGCGTCGACGTGGTGGGGCGGCTTGGCGACTTCCTCACCGGCACGGGGTTTCGCATCACGCCGATTCTCGGCTGCATCCCCCCCGACCTGCGGCTCGCCGCCGAGCCGCGAGAGGTCGAGGCGGTGTTCGAGTTCCCGCTCGACGTCCTGCTCGATCCGAGCGCCCCTCGCCGCGAGCGGCAGGAGCGCAACGGGGTCATGCGGGACGTGTGGATCTGGCCGCACCCGGAACATTATATATGGGGCGCCACCGCGGCGATCCTGGTGCATGTGGCGGAGGCGCTGCGGCAAGGGGCATGATGGCTGCGGCATGAAGGCGTCGGCATGATGGGCTCGCCATGCTGCGGCTGACCGAGGCGGCGCTATTCGCCCTGCCCTTCCTCGCCTTTCTCGCCTGGCGCCTCGCCGCGCCGCGCCGTGGCATCCCGGGGCGCGTGGTGGTGGCGGCCGCTTTGTCGCTAGCAATGCTCGCGTTCGCTCTCGCGTGGTTCGGCATGGGGCGCGCGCTGCCTCCGGCCTCGCCGTACGTGCCGGCGCGAATGGGGGCGAATGGGCAAGTCGTCGGGCCGGAGCAGGCGCGGTGACGGACGACGTCCCGGCGTTGCGCGTGCCTCCGCCGGCGTTCCTGGCCGACCCCGGACTTGCCGCCGTCATGGCGGCGCTGCCGGACGCGCGCGTGGTGGGCGGGGCCGTGCGCGGCGCACTTGCCGGGCTGCCGATTGCCGACATCGACCTCGCGACGCCGGCAATGCCCGAGCAGGTGCTCGCCGCACTGCAACGGGCCGGGCTGAAGGCCGTTCCGACCGGCTTGGACCATGGCACGGTGACCGCCTTCGCCGATGGGCGCGGCTACGAGATCACGACGCTGCGCCGCGACGTGGCGACCGATGGACGCCACGCGGTCGTGGCGTTCACCGCGGACTGGCGCGCGGACGCGGCGCGGCGGGACTTCACGCTGAACGCCCTGTCCATGACAAGCGACGGCGCGGTGTTCGACTATTTCGGCGGCATCGAGGATCTGCGCGTCGGCCGAGTGCGTTTCGTCGGAGACCCGGCGCGGCGCATCGCCGAGGACTATCTGCGCATCCTGCGTTTTTTCCGGTTCCACGCCGCCTATGCGCGCACTCCGCCGGACGCCCGCGCCGTCGCCGCCATCAAGGCCGGCGTGCCGGGCCTGGCTCGGCTCTCGCCCGAGCGGGTATGGGGCGAACTGCGCCGCATCCTGTCCGGTCCGGACCCGCGCGCCACGGTGACGCTGATGGCGGCGCTCGGCGTCCTCGGCGCGGTGCTCCCCGAAAGCGCCGATCCCGGTCGGCTCGCCCGGCTGGTGGCGGCCGGCGCGCCGGCCGACCCGCTGCTGCGCCTGGCCGCGCTTCTCACCGACGAGGCGGATGCCCTCGCGGATCGCCTGCGGCTGTCGAACGCCGAGCGCGAGCGGCTCCGCGCGCTGCTGGCCGCCCCGGTGCCGCGGCCCGAGGACGATCAGCGGGCCCTGCGCCGCTTGCTGGCGGACACGCCCGCCGACATTCTGATCGGCCGCGCGTGGCTCGCCGGCGGCAACGGTCCGGATTGGGCCGCGCTCCGCGCCCGCCTGGCCACGACACCGCGCCCCGTCTTCTCGGTTGCCGGCCGCGACGTCCTGGCGCTGGGCGTTGCCCCAGGACCCCGCGTGGGCACGCTGCTGGTGGCGGTGCGGCGGTGGTGGCTGGAGGGGGGGTGCGTCGCGGACGCGGAGGCGTGCCGTGATCGGCTGAGGCAGATTGCCGATAGTGCCGAGTGACGCCATAAGCATGCGGAGGGCCGTCCGCCTTGGAAACCGCTGCTGTGGCTTTGCCTCATCCGCTGACCGATGCGTGCCGCGTCCGACCCCTCCCCCGACCCCTCCCGCAAGGGGAGGGGAGGAGTAACCGGTGGATTTTTCTGCTCCCCCTCCCCTTGCGGGAGGGGGTTGGGGGGAGGGGTCGGACCCGGGAGGGATCAAGATCGTCCCGCGAACCCCTGGTTCAACGATGAATATCTCCCTCCCCGTGGCGCCCGATTCCGAAACGACGCCCAGCCTCCTCGCGCGGCTGTGGCGCGAGCACGTCCGACACTACAAGGCCCGCCTGCTCGTTGTGCTGGTGCTGACCGCGGTGATGGCCGGCACCACCGCGCTCTATCCGGTGGTGATCGACCACGCCTTCGACATGTTCACCCACCGCGACCCCCGCATCCTCTACCAGATCCCCGCGCTCGTGGTGCTCGTCTCCTCGGTCAAGGCGGCGGCCCAGTATTTCCAGAATGTGGAGGTCCAGCGGATCGTGCTGCTGGTGATCCGTGGCCTACAGGGGCGTCTGTTCGCGCATCTCGCGCGCGCCGATCTCGCGCGGATCGAGCGCGACGCCCCGGCGCAACTCGCCGCGCGCTTCACCACCGATGCCGCCGTCATTCGTGACGCGCTGACCCGCGCGGTGAACGGGATCGCCGACGCAGTCACGGTAGTCGGGCTAATCGCCTCGATGCTGTATCTCGACTGGCTGCTCAGCCTGATCGCCGCCGCGCTCTATCCGCTCGCGGCCGTGCCGATCCAGCGCATCGGCAAGCGCGTCCGCCGCGCCTCGGGCGGGATGCAGGAGCGGATGGGCGAAACCTCCGCCCTGCTGAACGAGAGCTTCGCGCAGGCACGCACTGTGCGCGCCTATCGCCTGGAAACGCTGGAGACCGCACGCGCCGAGGCCGCCTTCGCCGCGCTCTATCGCGCGCTGCTGCGCATCAGCAAGACTCGCTCCCGCGTTGACCCGGTCCTGGAGGTGCTGGGCGGGGCCGCCGTCGCCCTGGTGATCGGCTTCGCCGGCTGGCGCGCCGCGACGGGCACTCAGACCATCGGCAACTTTACCGGCTTCGTCGCCGCGCTGCTGATCGCCTCGCGCCCGCTGCGCGCGCTGGGCTCGCTGAACGCGGCGTTGCAGGAGGGTCTCGCCGGGCTCGCGCGGGTGTTCACGGTCATGGACGAGCGGCCGCGCATCGCGGAGGCTCCGGCGGCGGCGGCGCTGCCTTCGGGTCCGCCGGGCAGCATGGGACGGGTGGTGTTCCAGGACGTGCGCTTCACCTATCCCGACGGACGGATGGGTCTCGCCGGGCTGAGCTTCGAGGCGGTGCCCGGCGCCACCGTCGCGCTGGTCGGGCCGTCGGGCGCGGGGAAGTCCACCGCCATAACGTTGATCCCCCGCCTGCACGACGTGACCGCGGGGGCCGTGCGCCTCGATGGGCTGGACGTGCGCGAGGTGACGCTGGGCAGCCTGCGCGGGGCGATCGCCTATGTCAGCCAGGATGCGTTGCTGTTCGACGACACCATCGCCGCCAACATCCGCATGGGCCGTCCCGGCGCGACCGATGCCGAGGTGACGGCGGCGGCCGAGGCGGCTGCGGGGGGTTTCATCGCGGCCCTGCCGGAGGGCTTCGCGACCCGCGTCGGGCCGAACGGGCAGCGCCTGTCGGGCGGGCAGCGCCAGCGCGTCGCGCTGGCCCGCGCCCTGCTGCGCGACCCGCGCGTGCTGCTGCTGGACGAGGCAACTAGCGCGCTCGACACCGAGAGCGAGGCGGCGGTGCAGGCCGCGCTGGCCCGGCTGCGGAAGGGGCGCACCACCATCATCGTGGCGCACCGGCTCTCCACGGTGCGCGACGCCGACCTCGTGGTGGCGCTGGCCGAGGGCCGGGCGGTGGAGCAGGGCACTCACGCGAGCCTGCTCGCCGAAGGAGGGCTCTACGCGCGGCTCGTGGGCAGCCAGGCCCTCGTCCAATGATCCTCGTATCATGACATGCCTCGCGCGCCTGGCTCGACGACCGGGCGCGTGGGCAGTCAGAGATCGGGTGTTGACGATGAATTAACGATGGATTCACCATCGTTTGGCATGGGCAATCGCATTTCATCCCGCTAACGTATGCTACTATGGATGGCCTGAGTAAGAACGCATCTGTGGACACGAGAATTAGCACGGTCCGCCGCCGCCCTGCGCGTGCTCGCTGGGCCGTGCTCGCTGTGGTGCTGGTGGCTGTCGCTGCCGCGGGCGCCGATTGGTGGCTCGGGCGCGGGGTGGTCAGCACTGACGATGCTTTCACGGACGGGCGGGCCATCACGCTGGCGCCGCGGGTCGCCGGCACCGTAATCGCGCTGTTCGCGCAAGACAATCAGCGCGTGAAAACCGGGGACGTGCTGCTGGACATCGACCCCCGCCCCTATGAAGCGGCGCGTGACGCGGCGGCGGCCAACCTGGGCGTCGCCGAGGCCGAGCGCGACAACGCCCGCGTGCGGCTTGGCATCGCGCGCATCGAATACCCCTCGCGCCGCGCCGCCGCCGAGGCCCAGCTCGCGGCCGCGCGCGCCGCGCTCACCAAGGCCGAGGCCGATTGGCGTCGGCAGAGCGAGATGCCTCACCAGGCGACGACCCAGCAGGCGGTGGACGCGGCGAACGCCGCCCGCCTCGCTGCCCAGGCGAGCGAGGCCGGCGCCGAAGCGGAGCTGCGCCGCGCCGACACCGTGCGCGAGCAGGTCGCACAGGCCGAAACGGACGTGCAGGAATTGGGCTCCAAGGTCGCACTGGCACGGGCGCAGCTCAATCAGGCTGGGCTGAACCTCGGGTGGACGCACGTGACCGCGCCGCAGGATGGCTGGGTGACGAAACGCAATGTGGAGACGGGCAATTACGTCCAGCCGGGCCAGGCGCTGCTCGCGCTGGTCACGCCCGACGAGTGGGTGACGGCGAACTTCAAGGAATCCGACCTCGCCCGGATGCGTCCGGGCCAAAAGGTGGGAATCCGCGTCGATGCCTACCCCGCTCTGAAGCTGGAGGGACACGTCGACAGCGTGCAACTCGGCTCCGGCGCGCGTTTCACCGCTTTCCCGCCGGAGAACGCCACCGGGAACTTCGTCAAGATCGTGCAGCGCGTGCCGGTGAAGATCGACATCGACAGCGGCCTCGATCCCAGCCTGCCGCTGCCGCTCGGCCTCTCCGTCGTCCCCACCGTCCACCTCCAATGAGCATGACCGCCGCGGATGCCGCCTGGCGCCCGCGCTACAGCCCCTGGCTGATCGCCTTCGTCGTCACCCTGGCTCCGTTCATGGAGGTGCTGGACACGACGATCGTCAACGTGAGCCTGCCCTACATCTCGGGCAGCATGTCGGCGAGCTACGACGACGCGACATGGACGCTGACCTCCTACCTCGTCGCCAACGGGATCGTGCTGCCGGTCGCGGGCTGGCTGGGACGGCTGTTCGGGCGCAAGCGGTATTTTCTGACCTGCATCGCGATGTTCACCGTCTGCTCATTCCTGTGCGGGATCGCCACCAGCCTGCCGCAACTCGTGTTCCTCCGCCTGCTGCAAGGCTTGTTCGGCGGCGGGTTGCAGCCCAACCAGCAGTCGGTGATCCTCGACACGTTCGAGCCATCGCAGCGCGGGCGCGGCTTTTCAGTGGTGGCGATCGCGGTGATTTTCGCGCCGATCGTCGGGCCGGTGCTGGGCGGATGGCTTACCGACACCTATAGCTGGCGCTGGGTGTTCTTCATCAACGTGCCGGTCGGTCTGTTCGCCTTCTTCGCGGTGCTGCGGCTGGTTCAAGATCCGCCCTGGGTGGCGCGCGATCGCGCCCGCGCGCGCGACATCGATTACGTGGGGCTCGGCCTGATCGCGCTCGGCCTCGGCTGCCTTCAAATCATGCTGGATCGCGGCGAGGACTGGGACTGGTTCGGCTCGCCGCTGATCCGGCTGTTTGCGTTGCTAGCCGGCATCGGGATCGTCGGCGCGGTGGCATGGCTTCTGCTGACCGGCAAGCCGGTGGTCGATCTGCGCGCGCTCGGCGACCGCAATTTCGCCGTCGGCGCCATCACCATTTCCTGCATCGGCGCGATCCTCTATTCCAGCAACCTGCTGATCCCGGCTTTCGCGCAGCAGTGGATGGGGTACACCGCGCTGCTCGCCGGCGAGGTGATTTCCCCCGGCGCGGTGGTGATGGTCTTTTTGATCCCCTTCGTCGCGCGCGTGGCATTGCCCAACTTCCAGACGCGCCATTTGCTGGCTTTCGGATTCTTCGTGTTGGGATGCTCGGCGCTCTACGCGCACCGGCTGACGCCGGACCTCGATTTCACGACGATGGCGACGTGGCGCGCTTTCCAGACCGTGGGCCTCGCGTTCCTGTTCGTGCCGAACAGCACGATTTCGTACTCCACGATGCCGCGTGCGCTAAACGCCGACGCGACGGCGCTCTATTCGATGTTCCGCAACATCTCGGGCTCGATCGGCATCTCGGCAGCGGCGGCCGTCACCGCGCAGCGGATGCAGGTGCATCGGGCCTATCTGGCCGCGCACCTCACCCCGTTCGACCAGGGCTATGTCAGTACGCTCGACGCCGTCGTCCAGGCGTTGCGCGCGGCTGGCAGGACGGCGGCGCAGGCGCAGCAGGACGCCGTGGAGCTGATGAACCACATGCTCACGCAGCAGGCGGCGGTGCTGGCCTATGTGGACGTGTTCGCCCTTTCCGCGATCGCGGCGTTCTGCGCGATCCCGCTGACCTTCCTGTTCCGGAGCGGCAAGGCCGGCGCGCAGGGTGGGTGACGGCTACGCGCCGAGCACCCACCGCCGGAAGTGATCGAGGTCGATGTTGCCGCCGCTCAGCACCACGCCGACGCGGCGCCCCGCCATGCGCGCCCGCTCGGCGAGCAGGCCGGCGAGCGGCGCGGCGCCCGCGCCTTCGGCGAGATTGTGCGTGTCTTCCCACAACGCGCGCACGGCCCGCGCGATCTCGTCGTCGGTCACGGTGACGATGCGGCTGGCGCCGGCGCGGATGATGGCGAGCGCGTCCGGGTCGGGCTGGCGCGTCGCGATGCCGTCGGCCTGCGTGTCGGCCCGATTGAGCGCCACCAGGTGCCCCTCGGCGAGCGAGCGCGCGTACGACGCGGCGGCCGCCGCCTGCACCCCAACGATCTCGGTGGTCAGGCACAGCAGGTCGCGCGTGAGGATGGCGCCGCAGATCCCCGAGCCGAGGCCGATCGGCACATAAAGGGCATCAAGCGGCGGGGCACCGCGAAACAGCTCCAGCGCCCAGGTCGCCACGCCCAGCACCAGGTCGCGCGCGAAGGAAGGCGCGAACTCCAGCCCATCGTCGGCGGCGATGCGCGCGGCGGCCTCGCGCGCCTCCTCGAAATCCGCGCCGTGCTCGATCAGGCGGGCGCCGAAGGCACGCATCGCCGCATTCTTCTCGATGCTGTTGCCGCGCGGGACGACGATGGTGACGGGCAACCCCGCCCGGGCCCCCGCGTAAGCCAGCGATTGCCCGTGATTGCCGCGCGTGGCGGAGGTGACGCCCCGCACATGCGGGCGCTCGCGCCGCAGCCGATCCATGTACACGAGCCCGCCTCGGACCTTGAAGGCGCCGATCGGCGTGTGGTTCTCGTGCTTGACCCAGATTTCGGCACCGCCGCGGCGCGCGAGCAGCGGCCAAGCATATTGCGGCGTGCCGGGAAAGTCGGCGTGGATCACCGCGCAGGCCTGCTCAAGTTCGTCGAGACTGAACATCATTGTAAAATTGGCGAGCCCTCGACCCCTCCCCCCGGCCCCCTCCCGCAAGGGGAGGGGGAGTAGAGCGGGGCGCTTACTGTTCCCCTCCCCTTGCGGGAGGGGTTAGGGGAGGGGTTGCGCCGCGGCTCAGGCGAGCCGGAGGTTCACCGCGGCGACCTTGCCGCGCTCCGTCGTGGTCTCGAAGGTCACGCGCTGGCCGTCGTTCAGCCCCTTGAGGCCGGCGGCCTGCACGGCGGTGATGTGGACGAACACGTCCTTACCGCCGCCTTCGGGCATGATGAAGCCGAAACCTTTGGTCGTGTTGAACCACTTCACGGTTCCAGTAGCCATCCGTGTACACTCCCGTAGACGCGCTTATCCGAAGGCGTCCGATGTGGAAAAAAAGTGCGGCCACCAGGCGGGCCGGTGCGGCCCCGATCAGGTGGGGCGCAGGTTGGTCGCGGCGTCCTTGCCGCGCTCCTTCACCACGTCGAAACTGACGCGCTGGCCCTCGTCCAGACCGTTGAGGCCTGCCGCCTGGACCGCGGTGATGTGGACGAACACGTCCTTGCCGCCGTCCTGCGGGACGATGAACCCATAACCCTTCGTGGCATTGAACCACTTGACCGTACCGAAAGCCATTCTCTCGTCACTCTCTCGTTCGCTGCCGCGCTTACGCGCGGGTGAGACAACCGGGCGTTTGGACGTCTTGAGAGCACCCGAGTGGACGGGAGGCGCAGCAAGCCAAGCCAAATGCGATTGCATTGCGCAGTTGGTACAGAAACGCCGCACTCTGTCAATGCGGGGCGACGCGGGGCTTCGCGGAGGAAGCGATCACGCATGCGTTGCCCGGGATCGATCTCCGGACGGCACAGGCTCGATCGGAAGAGACGGATGGACGTCCTATGCCATGAGGCGTCGCGAAAAGAAAGAGGGCGGGCCATGCGGCCCGCCCTCCACGCACGGTTGCTGTGATCGAGCGGTTCAGAAATCCATGTCGCCCATGCCGCCCATGCCGCCCATCCCGCCGCCGCCGCCCGGGGCGCCGCCAGCGGACTTCCGCTCCGGCCTCTCGGCGATCATCGCCTCGGTGGTGATCAGCAGGCCGGCGATCGAGGACGCATCCTGGAGCGCCGTGCGCACGACCTTCGTCGGGTCGATGATGCCGGCCTTCACCAGGTCCTTGTACTCGCTCAACTGGGCGTCGAAGCCATAGGCATACTCGGCGTTATCGAGCACCTTGCCGCTGATCACGGCGCCGTCCTCGCCGGCATTGGCCGCGATCTGGCGCAACGGGGTCAGGATGGCCTTGCGCACGATCTCGACGCCGGAGCGCTCATCTTCGTTCTCGACATTTAGCGATTGCAGGCCCGCGCTGGCGCGTGCCAGGGCGACGCCGCCGCCCGGAACGATGCCTTCCTCGACGGCCGCGCGCGTCGCGTGCAGCGCGTCATCGACGCGGTCCTTGCGCTCCTTCACCTCAACCTCGGTGGCGCCGCCGACGCGGATCACCGCGACGCCGCCCGCGAGCTTGGCCAGCCGTTCCTGGAGCTTCTCCTTGTCGTAGTCCGAGGTGGTCTCCTCGACCTGCGCGCGGATCTGCGTGCAACGGCCCTTGATGTCTTCGGACGAGCCGGCGCCCTCGACGATCGTCGTGTTCTCCTTCTCGATGAGAACCTTCTTCGCCTTGCCGAGCATGGCCAGCGTGACGCTCTCGAGCTTGATGCCGAGATCCTCGCTGATAACCTGGCCGCCGGTCAGGATGGCGATGTCTTCCAGCATTGCCTTGCGGCGATCGCCGAAGCCCGGCGCCTTCACGGCGGCGACCTTCAGCCCGCCGCGCAGCTTGTTGACAACAAGAGTGGCGAGCGCCTCGCCCTCGATGTCCTCGGCCACGATCAGCAGCGGCCGGCCTGACTGCACGACGGCTTCGAGCAGCGGCAGCATCGGCTGCAGGCCCGACAGCTTCTTCTCGTGGATCAGGATGTACGGCTGATCGAGGTCGGCGACCATCTTCTCGGCGTTGGTGATGAAGTACGGCGAGACGTAGCCGCGGTCGAACTGCATCCCCTCGACCACATCGAGCTCGGTCTGGATGCCCTTGGCCTCCTCGACCGTGATGACGCCCTCGTTGCCGACCTTCTGCATCGCCTCGGAGATCATCTTGCCGATCTCGCTGTCGCCATTGGCGGCGAGCGAGCCGACCTGGGCGGTTTCGGCCGGCGTGGTGATCTTGCGGCTGTTCTTCTTCAGCTCCTCGACGACCGCGATCACGGCCTTGTCGAGGCCGCGCTTCAGGTCGAGCGGGTTCATGCCGGCGGCGACGAGCTTGCCGCCCTCGCGCACGATCGCCTGGGCCAACACGGTCGCGGTCGTGGTGCCGTCGCCGGCAAGGTCGTTGGTCTTGGAGGCGACCTCGCGCACCATCTGCGCGCCCATGTTCTCGAACTTGTCGCCGAGCTCGATCTCCTTGGCGACGGTCACGCCATCCTTGGAGATGCGCGGGGCGCCGAAGCTCTTGTCGATGACGACGTAGCGACCCTTCGGGCCGAGCGTCACCTTCACCGCGTCGGCAAGGATGTCCACGCCACGCAGCATCCGCTGGCGCGCGTCACCGCCGAATTTAACGTCCTTGGCAGCCATGTGTCTTTGTCCTTTGTCTGTCATCGAAGCGGTTCGAGAGGCCCCGGATCAGGCGGCCTTCTTCTGGGCGACCGCACCTTCGATCACGCCCATGATGTCGGACTCCTTCATGATCAGCAGCTCCTCGCTGTCGATCTTGACCTCGGTGCCCGACCACTTGCCGAACAGGATGCGGTCGCCCGCCTTCACGTCCGGCGGAACCAGTTGGCCCTGTTCGTTGCGCGCGCCGGGGCCGACCGCGATGATCTCACCCTCCATGGGCTTCTCCTTCGCGGTATCGGGGATGATGATGCCGCCGGAGGTCTTCTCCTCGGCGTCGAGCCGCCGGACCACGACCCGGTCATGCAGGGGACGGAACTTCATTCGGATCGCTCCTGAATAGTGTCGAAAAAAGCCGCCAATGCGGCGGACCCGAAGAGGCGTCCGCGATCGGCCGTTAGCACTCCCTCTCAGGGAGTGCCAACCACCTAGGCTCACGCGGCGGCGATGTCAAGCGGGCGGCAGCACTCCGCGGCGGCAAGTGCCAACCTGATGAAATCACGTCATTTTCGCTTGCGCGGTGAACCAACCGCCGTGGCATCCTGTTGAGCGCTGGCGACCCGATGCGCGTGGGTTCGCCGCGAACAGGACGGAGACGAACTGAACGGAGATCCAGGGCATGAACCTCGCGCTTCAGCTCAAGAGCTACCGGCTGACCACCGCCGAAATCCTCTATCACATGCCGGATCATCCGGAGATCCTGCAAACCTACGTCTGGCAGGAGCTGGATATCGCCCCGGCCTTTCCGGTGCTGTGCAAGTTCCTCGATTTCTGGCGCCGCGAGCTGGAAGGGCCGATCCATTCCGTCCGAGTGGCCTCGGCCGGGCTGATCCAGCCCGCGAGCCTGCGGACGCCAGGCGCGGTCCTGTATATGCAGTGAACGGGGAGCGGGCCGGGTTCCCGCCCCGACCCGTATGTCTATAATCGGGTCCATGCCGTTCGATATCGCCGATTTCCAGCGCGACTATCCGTCCTTCCCAGGGCGCCGCGCGGACAGCCTCGGCAACCGCCGTCTCGTCGCGCTCTGGCTGTTCTCCGTCTGCAGCATGCTGCTGGTCATGGTGGTCCTGGGCGGCGTGACGCGCCTGACCGGCTCGGGGCTGTCGATCATGGAGTGGGCGCCCCTGGCCGGCGCCCTGCCGCCGTTCGATCGGGCGGACTGGCAGACGCTGTTCGCCCTGTACAAGACCATCCCACAATATCATCTGCTGCACGAAGGCATGGGTCTCGCCGGGTTCCAGGGCCTGTTCTGGCTGGAGTGGACGCATCGGCTCTGGGGACGGCTGATCGGCCTTGCCGTGTTCGTCCCGCTGGGCTGGCTCGCCCTGACGGGGCGCATCGAACGGCGACTGGTGTTTCGCCTGGCCGTCATCTTTGCCGTCGGTGGGCTGCAAGGCGCGGTAGGCTGGTTCATGGTGGCCTCGGGCTTCTTGCCCGACAGCACGGCGGTCGCGCCGGCCCGGCTCGTCGTCCATCTCGGCCTCGCCCTCGCGCTCTACGTCGCGATTCTCTGGACCGCGCTCGACGTGGCGCGGCCTGTCCCGACCGCGCCTTTCGGCGGCGCGCACCTGCTGCGCCGGCTGGCGCAGGCCGCCGCCCTGGGCCTCGGCCTGGCCGTTCTCGCCGGCGGATTCGTGGCCGGCACCCATGCGGGACTCGAGGTACAACACCTTTCCCCTGATGGAAGGCCGCCTGGTGCCCGCCGACTACGCCCGGCTGCAACCGTTCCTGCTGAACCTGACGAGGAACATCCCCGCCGTGCAGTTCGACCATCGCCTGCTGGCCACCCTGGTCGCGGTGCTGGCCGGCGTGGTCCTGGTCGTCGCGTTCGTGCGCCCCACGCCTCGCGGCGTGCGCACCGCCGCCGTCGCGCTCGGCGGGTTCGTGCTGGTGCAGTACGCGCTCGGGGTGGCGACGTTGCTTCTGGTGGTGCCGGTCCCCCTTGCGGCGGCGCATCAGGCCAACGCCGTCCTGGCCCTGACCGCCTCGATCGTGCTGCTGCACCGGCTGCGCCCGCCCCGGCGGCGGCGCGAGTTGCGCGTGCGCTCCCGACGGCTCATCTCCGAGTGACCCACACCGAAGGAGCGATCATGAGCGCGCTGGCCACCACCGACCGACTGTTTTTCGAGCGGGCCGACGCGGCGCTGGAGCGCGCGGCGGCCGAGCGGCTGGTCGGGCAGGCGCTCGCCCGCGGCGATGACGGAGAGCTGTTCCTGGAATACCGGGAGAGCGAGCAGATCAGCCTCGACGACGGCCGCATTCGCAATGCGGGCTTCGACACCACGCTCGGCTTCGGCTTGCGCGCGGTCGCCGGCGAGGCGACGGGCTACGCCCACGCCGGGGAGCTGTCGGAGGCGGCGCTGACGCGCGCCGCCGAGAGCGTCGCCGCCGTGGCCGCCGGGCATTCCGGGGTCAGCGCCGAACCGCCGCGCGCGACCAACGCCCGGCTCTACTCCGACGCCAACCCGCTCGCGGGCCTGGGCTTTTCCGCCCGCACGGAGCTGCTCGGCGAAATCGACGCCTATGCGCGCGGCAAGGACCCGCGCGTGTCCCAGGTGATGGCCTCGCTGGGCGGTGAGTGGCAGGCGGTGCAGATCATCCGCGCCGACGGGACGCGGGTGGCCGACCTTCGCCCGCTGGTGCGGCTGAACGTTTCGATCATGGTGGAGCAGGGCGGCCGGCGCGAGACCGGCAGCTACGGCACGGGCGGCCGTGCGGGCTATGCCGGCATCACCGCGCCGGAGATATGGCGCGGGGCGGTAGACGAGGCGCTGCGCCAGGCGCTGCTGAACCTCGACAGCCGTCCTGCTCCGGCCGGCGAAATGGAGGTGGTGCTGGGCGCCGGCTGGCCCGGCATCATGCTGCACGAGGCGATCGGCCACGGGCTGGAGGGCGACTTCAACCGCAAGAAGACCTCCGCCTTCTCCGGCCTGCTGGGTCAGCGCATCGGATCGCCCGGCGTGACTGTGGTGGACGACGGGACGATGCCCGATCGGCGCGGCAGCCTGACCGTGGATGACGAGGGCACGCCATCCAGCCGCACCGTGCTGATCGAGGACGGGGTGCTGGTCGGCTTCATGCAGGACCGGCTGAACGCCCGACTGATGAACATGCGCGCGACAGGCAACGGACGGCGCCAGTCGTACGCGCACGCGCCGATGCCGCGCATGACCAACACCGTGATGCTGGGCGGCGCACATGCGCCCGAGGAAATGATCCGCTCGGTCAAGCGCGGTCTCTACGCCGTGAATTTCGGCGGCGGCCAGGTGGACATCACTTCGGGCAAGTTCGTCTTCTCGGCGAGCGAGGCGTACCTGATCGAGGATGGGCGCGTGACCGCCCCCGTGAAGGGGGCGACGCTGATCGGCAACGGTCCCGATTCGCTCACCAAGGTCTCCATGATCGGCAACGATATGGCCCTCGACCCTGGGATCGGAACCTGCGGCAAGAGCGGCCAAGGCGTTCCGGTGGGCGTGGGCCAACCGACCCTGAAGATCGCCGGTCTGACCGTGGGCGGGACCGCCGCCTAAGCCTGCAATCCGGCCGCTCCGAGACGCGTTCAAGCCGCACGTCGCCTGCAAAGAAGGCATCCTGCCGCGACTCGCGTCGCGGCAAAACGTGACGCCTGCGCGCGTCAGTCCGGAGTTATCGTTACGATTGAGTTAAGAAATTACTTCGGAGTTGCACCAGCGGCGATTTTACGATGGAATGACATCAAAACAACGGTAAAAATTCACCAACGGAGACATATCACTGCATCGTTTGGGAGCGGCGGCGGGCATCGAGTCCCCCGCCTCTCGGATCGAAAGCAGGAAGAGGATCCACGACATGTCTCGGTGCCATTGCATTCCGTCCGCTCAGTCGAAGATCGTTGCCGATGCCGGCAAGGTGCGGCTCGGCGGCTTTGCCCCGACGCTCGCCCCGACGGCGGATAGCGCGAAGGTGCGGCTTGGCGGCTTTGCTCCGACGCTTGCCCCGACTGCCGATAGCGGGAAGGTGCGGCTCGGCGGCTTTGCTCCGACGCTTGCCCCGACTGCCGATAGCGGGAAGGTGCGGCTCGGCGGCTTTGCGCCGACGCTCGCCCCGACTGCCGATAGCGGGAAGGTGCGGCTCGGCGGCTTTGCGCCGACGCTCGCCCCGACTGCCGATAGCGGGAAGGTGCGGCTCGGCGGCTTTGCCCCGACGCTCGCCCCGGCGGCGGATGCGGGCAAGGTGCGGCTCGGCGGCTTTGCTCCGACGCTCGCCCCGGCGGCGGATGCGGGCAAGGTGCGGCTCGGCGGCTTTGCCCCGACGCTCGCTCCGACTGCGGATAGCGGGAAGGTGCGGCTCGGCGGCTTTGCGCCGACGCTCGCCCCGGCGGCGGTGGATGCCGGCAAGGTGCGGCTCGGCGGCTTTGCTCCCAGCCTTCCGCCCGCATCCGGCAAGTAGCCCCGCGACTCCCGACGGGCACACATGATAAACGGGACTACGGGCCGGCAGGCGGCCCGGTCCTGTTTTCGCCGTTTCGAGAAGAGGCTGCCGTCGTGAGCGCCGTTACACCCAAAGCGGATCCGATCGTAGAGCCGGGCGTCCGGACGCCTCTCGTCACCTTCCACCGCTTCATCCCGACCGCCCGCTATCCCATGCGGGCCGATCGCTCCGGCGCCGGGTCGCTGCCCACGCGCGCATTCCGCTACTGCGAGCCGGCCACCTCGGCCGCGGCGTTCGGCTGGTACGTGTTCCCGCCGATGAGCTTCAGCGTGCAGTGGGACGGCAACGACATGATCTGGACGTGGGAGGGTGCGGGCCAGTGGTATCCGCTCAAGGCGGCGCAGTTTCCCGGCTTTCGCGACCAGTTCGACGCCGCCGCGCCCGATGAGATCAAGGAGTTCTCCCCGCCCTTCCTCGGCGCATTGCAGGAGCCGGGGCTGTTGCAGATGTGGACGGGGCTGGTGCTCCGGACCCGACCGGGCTGGAGCGCGCTGGTCCGCGCGCCCGCCAATGTGCCCCGCAGCGGAACCTATGAGCTCTACGAAGGCATTATCGAGACCGACCGCTGGTTCGGTCCGCTGATCACCAACATGCGGATCACCAAGACCAACCTGCCGGTCGACTTCCGTGCCGACTTTCCGCTGCTCCAGATCCAGCCGCTGCCGCGTCAATCCTACGACGACGCAACGCTGAACGACTACGAGCTGGTACCCGATCTGACGGGTCTGCGGCCGGAGGATTGGGACGACTACTACGACACGGTGGTGCGCCCGAACGTCCAGGTGAACCGGCCACGCGGGCAATACGCCGCCGCCGCCCGCAAGCGGCGCGCGCGCGAGGAGCAAGGTGTGAAGCCGACCGGCTGATCCGGAAGCCCTGGGTACCTTTACATTAACGGCCCGTTGTGGCTCACAACGGTAATGTCCCGGTTCTTGCGCCAGCCCGGCTGGATTGTCGCTCTGTTGCTGATCGCGCTGCTCGGCGGGGCTCACCCCGCGCGGGCCGGAGTTTGCCCGGCGGACCCGCCGATGGCCTCGCTTTCGCTGCCGCGTTTGCGCGCTGCGCACGCCGAGGGGCGGGAAGGGGTGGTCGTCGCGCTCGGATCGTCCTCCACCCAGGGGACGGCGGCATCGGTCTCGGCGCACAGCTATCCCGCCGTACTCCAGGCGGAACTCTCGGCGGCGCTGCCCGATTGGCACGTGGCGGTCATCAACCGCGGGATCGCTGGGCAGGACGCGCCGGGCGAGCTTGACCGATTGGAATCCGATGTCATCGCGGTGCGCCCGCAACTCGTCATCTGGCAGGTCGGCGCCAACGCCGCGCTGCGCCACGAGGACCCGGCCACCGTCCGCCGCTTGATCACGCAGGGAACGCTCCGGCTGGAGGCGGCGGGCATCGACGTGGTCCTGATGGACAACCAGCGTTCGCCCCGCGTTCTCGCCGCGTCGGAGGACGGCGCGATGGATGGCGCGGTGGCCGAAGCGGCGCGACAGACCAAGGCCAATCTGTTCTCCCGGGACCGGCTGATGTCCGGCTGGGAAGCCGAGGGCGCGGCCTCGGCGATGTTCATCGCGGCCGATTCACTCCACCAGAACGACCGTGGCTACCTGTGCGTGGCCCGCTCGCTCGCGGCCGCCATCGTGCGTGCCCTCAAGCCCGCCGCATTTTGAGGTTTGCCGCCCCGCTTGGGACATCGATGATGCACCAGGAGAAACAGCCGGGGGGATCAGTCCGTGACGCATCGTTCCATTCGTACCGACACGGTCGAGATCGCGTTCGAGGAGCACGGGCCGGGGGCTGGGCCGCCGGTGATCCTGTTGCATGGGTTCCCGGATGACCCGCGCGCCTGGGACGAGGTGGCGCCGGCGGCAGCCCAAGCGGGCTGGCGTGTCCTCGTGCCGTGGCTGCGGGGCTACGGCCCGACGCGCTTCCTGCGCGAGGACACGCCGCGTTCGGGCCAGCAGGCCGCGCTCGGGGGCGATCTCCTCGGCTTCATGGACGCGCTCGGGCTCGCGCGCGCGGCGCTCGGCGGCTACGACTGGGGCGGCCGGGCGGCCTGCATCGTCGCCGCGCTCTGGCCCGAGCGGGTGCGCGCCTTGGTCTCGATCACCGGCTATAACATCCAGAATATCGCCGCCGCCGCACGCCCCGCCGCCGCCGAGCAGGAATGGCGCCTGTGGTATCAGTGGTATTTTCAGACCGAGCGCGGCCGCGCCGGTCTCGTCGCCAGCCGCCACGACCTGTGCCGGCTGATGTGGCGCCTGTGGTCACCCAACTGGAAATTTGACGCCGCGACCTACGGCCGCACCGGGCCGAGCTTCGATAACCCCGATTTCGTGGAGGTCGTGATCCAGTCCTACCGCCATCGCTATGCCAACGCCCCCGGCGATCCGGCGCTGGAAGCGATCGAGCAGCGCCTGGCCGAGCAGCCGCCGATTCGGGTGCCGACCATCAACCTGCATGGCGCGGCGGACGGGGTGACCCCGCCCGAGGGATCGGCGGGCCATGCACGCCACTTCCTCGGCTTCTACGAACGTCGCGTGATCCCGCGCGCCGGCCACTTCGTGCCGCGCGAAACCCCCGATGCGGTCATCGAGGCGCTGCGAACCCTGAACGCGGAATCCTCGCCATGAACGTTGCCCTGCGCAAGCCAATGACGCTCAAGCAGTTCCTCGCCTGGGAGGAGGGCCAGCCGCTGCGACATGAGTTCGACGGCTTCCAGCCGGTCGCCATGACCGGAGGAACCGCCGCTCACTCGGCGATCCAGGTCAATCTCCTCACGATTCTCAGGAACCGCCTCCGCGGCAAGCCCTGCCGGCCGCATGGGAGCGACCTGAAGGTCGAGGTAGCCGGGCGCATCCGCTACCCTGACGCCTTCGTCGTCTGCACGCCGATTCCGCCCCGGTCCACCACTGTGACCGATCCGGTCATCGTCTTCGAGGTGCTCAGCGACGGCACCGCCAGCGACGATCTGGTGGTGAAGAACGCCGAGTACCGGGCCACCCCCTCCATCCAGCGCTACGTCATCCTCCAGCAGACCAAAGCCGCCGCCATTGTCTTCTCCCGCAAGGGCGAGGACTGGGTAACTGATTTGGTCGCCGGCGATGATGCGGTCCTCCGCTTGACGGACATCGACCTCGATATCCCGCTGAGCGAAATCTATGCTGATATCGAACTCGGGGCGCAGCAGGAGGGCGCAGTGGCCAAGAGCTGATCGGCGGCCCGGAGGATAGCCCGTCGCTTGGCAAGGACAATATGAGGGCGTCGGGTCTAATGTTCCAGCCGCCGCACCGGCATCGTCCAGGCCACTGCGACGATCCCGCAGGAGAAGCACGCCACCATGAGGAACACGCCGCGGAACGCGGCGGCGATGTCGGCCTCGACCATCGCTTGCCGCGCCGCGGTCAGCCCGGCCAGCGCGGCGGAGCCGTGTCGCAGCAAGTCGGCGAACACCGCCACGGCGTCAGGGTCCAGTACCGCCAGCAGGCCGAACAGCACGGTTCCCGCAGCCGCCGCGCCCAGCGCCGAGCCCAGTGCGCGCGCGAGTTGCACCGAGCCGGCCGCGGCCCCGAGCTGGCGCGGGCTGGTGACGATCTGCACCGTGACCTGCGCGGTCAGCATCGCGCTGCCCTGGCAAAGTCCGCCGATCGCGAGCGTCGCGGCCAGCGCTGACCGGCCCATCATGGGTGCCCACAGCGCAAGCGCGACCAGGCTGGCGGCGGTCACGACCAGGGCGCAGGCCGGGAAGATCGCGGTGCGCCCGGTCCGCGAAATCAGCCAGCCGGTCAGCACCGAGCCCGAGCTGACGCTGACCGTCAGCGGCAGCAGCATCAGCCCGGCCTGCCCCGGCGAGGCGCCCAGCACGAGTTCGAAATAGATCGGCAGGAACGTGACCATCGCGGTGAGCGAAGCGCCCGAGCAGAACGACATCACGTCGGCCCGCCAGAACGCCGGATGGCGCAGGAGCGCCAGCGCGAGCACCGGGTTCGACACGCGTCGCTGCTGGCGCACCAGGACGAACCCCATCAGCGCAGCCACGGCACCGATCCCGAACGTCAGCGGCAGAGTGGCCGCATTGGGGCGTTGCAGGCGCGACACCGCGATCAGCAGCGGGATGACGGAAGCGGCGAGCAGCAGCATCCCGATCCCGTCGATCGACACCGGCCCGGCATCACGCTCATCGCGCGGGAGACGCGCGACCATCACCATGCCGAGCAGCCCGATCGGGATGTAGGCGAGGAACACCGAAGGCCACCCGAAAGCCTGGGTCAGCAGTCCGCCGGCGACCGGACCGAAGCCCGAGCCGGCGACGATGCATCCCGCGAGATAGCCCTGGTATTCCCCGCGCTGGCGCGCCGGCACGTGCTGGCCGATCAGCGCCTGCGCCAAGGTCATCAGCCCGCCGCCGCCCAAGCCCTGCAAGGCCCGCGCGCCGAGCAGCATCCCGATGTTGCCCGAAGCCGCGCACAGCAACGCGGCCCCCTGGAACACCGTCAACGACACCAGCATCATGCGCCGCCGGCCGAACAGATCGCCGAGTCGCCCATAAGCGGGTGCGGCGATCGTGCTCGCGATCAGGTTGACGACGATCACCCACGACAACAGCTCCACATGCCCGAGCGAGGCGCCGATCGCCGGCAGCGCCGTCGCCACCACCGTGCCATCGGCGGCCGAGAGGAACACCGGCAGCACGACCGGCGGGACGATGGTGCGGAACAGGGCGCGCGAGGTAATGGGCGCTTCGGTCCGTTGCATCGCCGGTCAATGCTGGTGCGCGAACGCCGCGATTGCCCGCGCCAGCGCGGCCGGCTGTTCGGGCGCGAGCGCGTGTCCGGCATGGGGAATGACGACCGACACGCGCGGGCCGAGCATGTCCCGCAGCACCGAATCCTGGCTTTCCGGCGTCACGGTATCCTGGGCCGATTGCACCAGCAGAATCGAGGCGTGCCCGCCGGCGAACCATTCATCCACCGGAGTCACCCTCTCGGCCGCCTGCTCGGCGTGCATCGGTGCCGGGTACCAGCCCTCGAGCCACGCGCCGGGATCGTTGCCCGGCGCGAAGAAAGCCCGGTTTAGCGCGTGCCGCCGCTCGGCTTCCGGCAGGCGAAGGTCGCCGCTTTCCTCGATCGCCCGACGGATCTGATGTGCGCGCTGGGCATGCTTGTGCGGCTGGTTGCGGTCCACCGCGATCGCATCCAGCCGCGCCCGGTCGGACGCATTCAGGATCACGCAGATCTCTTGTCCCATGCGGGTCGTTTCGCATGCCCTGACGCTACCGGAAATCCCCTGAATGCGTCAGAACACGAGCCACACCGCGCCCGCCCGCCTGGACGCGCGTCCCCGGCTCGCCTAGCGTCGTCCCGAACCGGGGGACGTCGATGACCATGCCACTGTCCGAAGAGCACCGCATGTTGGCCGATCTGGTCGCGAAGTTCGTGGATCGCGACCTGATGCCGCTCGAAAAGCCGGTGCTCGCGCGCGAGGCCCGCGGCGAGAAGTTCGGCCTCACCCCGGACGAGGAAGCCCCCCTTCTCGCGAAATGCCGCGAACTTGGCCTGTGGGCGCTCGACGTGCCGGAGGAATGGGGCGGTGCGAACCTGCCCGCCGTCGCGCTGATGCCGATGAACGAGGAGCTGGGCCGCACCGTCGTGCCCTTCACCTTCCCGCCCGATAGCCCCAACTTGCACATGCTGATGGCCGTCGCCGACGCGCGGCAGACCGAGCTTTACCTCAGACCGTATGCCGAGGGCCGCGCCCACTCCGCCATCGCCATCTCCGAACCCGGCGCCGGCGGCGATCCCGCCGCTATGATGACGCGCGCCGTCAAGGACGCCGGCGACTGGGTCATCAACGGACGCAAGATCTGGGTCAGCCGCGTCCCGCAGGCCGATTTCGTGATCGTCATGGCGCGCACCGGCGAGGGCAAGCGCCACGAGGGCATCAGCGCCTTCATCGTCGAGCGCGCCACGCCCGGCTTCATCATCGAGCGCGAGATCGCGATGATCGGCGGCCGGCGCACCTACGAGCTGGTGTTCGACGACTGCCGCGTGCCGGAATCGCAGGTGCTCGGCCGGCTCGGCCACGGGTTCGCGCCGATGCAGCTTCGCCTGACCGTGCGCCGCCTGCAGATCGGCGCCTGGTGTATCGGCATCGCGCGTCGCGCGCTGGAGATGATGTGCGAGCAGGCGCGCAACCGCTCGACCTTCGGCGTGCGCCTGGCCGACCGGCAGGCGATCCAGTGGTGGGTCGCCGACGCCGCGACGCGGATCCACGCCTGCCGCCTGATGGTGATGGACGCCGCCGCCAAGCAGGATTCCGGCGAGAACGTCCGCACGGAGGCCAGCATGCTGAAGGTGTTCGCCACCGAGATGGCCGGCGACGTGGTGGATCACGCCATGCAGACCTATGGCGCGATGGGCATGACCAAGGAGTTGCCGCTGCAACTGCTGGCCCAACAGGTGCGCGTGATGCGCATCTATGAAGGCCCGAGCGAGGTGCATCGCATGGCGATCGCGCGGCGGCTGCTGAACGACCGGCGCGGCTGACCCGCCCGGTTCAGACTGCGAACACCTTCATCACCTCGTCTCCCAGGTGATTGATCACCTTCACCGCGATGCGGCCTGATGTCGGGCGGTCGAACGGGCGGGAGGTGTCGCTGCGCAGCGTGGCCCAGGCGTCCTCGTCGATCTCGGCCTTCAGCGTGGTCTTGAGCGCCTTGTAGGGGTCGTTGGCGCCGAGGAAATAGGCGTGGCGGACGAAGAAGCTTTCCTCGTTGTAGTCGGTGTCCAGCATCCACAGCGCGATCGTGTCCGGGCCGCCGGACTCGATCTCGCCGGTTTGCGGCTTGAACACGTCGATGCCCTTGATGCGGACGCGCCGCTTGCCCCCGCCCGCGTCCTCGATCGCGATGTCTGGTTCGCCGAACACCACGAACAAATTGCCGCTGCCGGTGTTCTTCAACTCGCCCGCCATATGCAGGTCGGGGTTCATGCGCGCCTTCAGCACGGGGATGCGCCCGAGTTTGGTGAACTCCGACGAATGGGCGTCGAAATTGAAGGCGCAGGCGATCAGGACGTCGAACCCGGCATCCGCCGCCTCCCGCGCCGCCGCCACGAGATCGGGGCGGGAGATCGTTCCGAATTCGGGGCCAATCAGGATCCCCGCGCGGCGTTCCGTCTCGCCTTCCATGTAGCGGCCTTCGGCGCAGATGAACGCGCCCGGCCACCCGGACAGGGCGGTGAAGCGAATGCGGTCCTCCTTGTGCGCCTGCTGCACGCCGGAGGCGCGCAGGGTTTCCAGCATAATCCCGGCGAAGTCGGACCCCTCCCGCCGCGCTCCGTCATGCCCGCGAATGCGGGCATCCACGACTGGCTCGCGGCCGGGAAAGTCGTGGATACCCGCATTCGCGGGCATGACGGTGGGAGGCGACAACTCATCATCCTGATCCACCGCCAGCACGCGATGTGGCGACAGCGTCTCCACGGTGAACGGCCCGGCGACGCGGACGCGGGAATTGTCCGTATAGGGCTTGTCGTAGAGGTATTCCGTCTCGGCCTTGGCCGCGATCGAGGCGTCGACCTTGCGCTGGCGCTGGATGCGAAGCCGCCACCACTCGGCGTGGAGCGCGCTTGCGTCGCGTGACCAGTTGGGGCTTTCCTCGCGCGGGATTTCCCATTCCCGCCAGTTAGTGCCGAGCGTGGCGTTGAGTTGGGCGCGGAGGGATTCCAGCGTCGTCTGGAACTCCTCCCAGATCACGTCGATCTCGGCGTTGTTGGCGATAGATTTCAGCGTGATGTGCGGCACGCGCTCATAGACGAAGCCCTGGCGGATGTCGCCGCGCGTCGGCGCTTCTTTGGGCGCCGCGCGGGTGATCTCGGCTTCCTTGCGCTGGCCCTCGGCCGAGTCGGCGAGCAGGTAATAGGGATAGCGCGCGCCCATGATGCGCGCGCGGGCAAGCGCCAGGGCGACGCGGGAGGTGTCGATGGTGATCCAGCTGCGGCCCCATTGCTCGGCGACTGTTGCCGTCGTGCCGGAGCCGCAGGTGGGGTCGAGCACGAGGTCGCCGGGGTCGGTGGTCATGAGGAGGCAGCGTTCGACAATTCGGAACCCGGTCTGCACCACGTAGACCTTATCTTCACCCCAACCGCGGGCTGCCGTATCCATCCACATATTCGAGTGCGGGGAAACTGGGAAATCCTCCAGGAAACGGACGTAGCGCAACGTCTGTCCTTGGAGTAGCAATCGATCGCTCTTTATTAATCGTTCAAAACCCAGAGGACCGGTTTTCCAGTAGCCCTTGCGCGGACGAGCAGTCGTCCCCGCGAATGCAACTGGAAAATCACCGGGTGGGCGATTACTGGTCAGGTTGTCGGGAATGAGAAATTTCGATGCCTTGGGTAAAAGAGACTCATCGCTGCTCTCTTCGCGCGTTGCCCGTCGGCGCTCACCGTTCGGCAGCTGAATCCAGGAATATTCTCCCGATCCTGTTCCTCCGCGCTCCTTTTTGAAGTAAAGCTGCCGGTATTTAACTGTTCGCGCATCTTTGGAATACCAAACGAGATAATCGCAAACAGCGGAGAGGAGATCGGACGTTTGCCCCCCGGTCTTCGAAAATGGGATCAGCGCAACGATGTTTTTCCCCCAAACACCTCATCCATCACCGCCCGCACGCGATGCACATTCTCGTCCCCGATCTGCACGAACACCGACCCGCTCTCGCATAGCAGATCGCGCGCAACCGTCAGCCGGTCCCGCAGATACGTCAGATACGAGTTTATCCCCTCCCGCCACGTGTCGCGGAACGCCTTCACCTGCTCCGGCTCGCGGGTGATGTGGTCCTTGTTGCCGTCCTTCACGTCGCGCGAGGTGGTGGACCACTGGAAGTTGCTGTTGAACTTGATGCCGTAGGGCGGGTCCATGTAGATGCACTGCACCTTGCCGCGCAGCCCCTCGCGCTCGGCGAGGCTCGCCATCACCTGCAAGCTGTCGCCCAGGATCATCCGGTTCGACCAGTGCGCGTCGTGGCGGTAGAACTCGGTGATCGCCTCCCGGTCGGGCAGGCCGTTGAAGTCGGCGAACAGGTCGGGGGTGTCGGCGGGCTTGGCATCGCGGCCATGCCGCAGCAGGTCGTCGATCAGCGCCTTCGGGTGGATCTTCTCCTGGATATACAGCGGGGGCGCCTGCACGATCAGGTCGGACCAGTCCTGCTCGTCCTTGCCGCGCCAGACGAGTTGCGGATCGAGGTCGCGGTTGCGCCGGTCGATCGCGAGGCGGATCGGCGTCTTGTCCTCCGCCTGCATGACCGGTTCCAGCTCGGCGGTCGGGATGTTCTTCCGGCGGGCGTCCTCGTGCTTCAGGGCGGCGACCGTAACCGACGACTTCGCCATGTTCGACGCCGCCTTCAGGCCGTGCGCGTGGTCTTGAGCGGCAGCGCGACAGTCTCCAGGGTCGAGAGATCGAGCCGGGTGGAGGCGTGGTCTATGTCGAAGCCGACCACCTCGCCGGCCGCGTCGAGGTCAACGTTCAGCCCATCGGCCACCTCCCGTACCTCGGCGCCCGGCTGCGCTTTCAGCTCGATGTAGAGACTGTCGGTCTCCGGGTAGTAGTGCAGCTTCATGGCGAGTCCTCTCGGTATCCACGGTCGAAAAAGGCATTGTGCAGCGTTTCGCCGTCGTCCAGGGTGACGATGCGCAGAATCCGCTGCGTGCCGTCGCGCGGGTCCGTCACTCGTCCCCAGAAGCGGATGCGCCCATCCGGCTGGACAGATCGCCGTAGCGGCGAGGCCAGGATGGCGGCAAACGCCGCCACCTCTAGATAGGGCCGTTTTCGTAGCACCTGCTCCTGGAAGTATCGCGTCGCCTTCATGCGGCGGCAATCGCCGGAAGAAGGGCATCGATCAACCGCCCAAATTCCGCCTCGATCTCATGCACCGAAGTGAACTCCGCGAACGCCCAGCGCCCGAAATTGGCCAAATTGTTAACCCCCGGCACCCAATAGGCGCGCATCGTGTTCGCCTTGTCCTTCGCGTTCTCCCCGCGATAGCCCTTGATCTCCACGATCAGGTTCAGCGGATCGGCCCGCCCGTCGTCCACCCGCACGATGAAGTCGGGCAGATATCTCCGTGGCGTGGAGCCGTCCAGATACGGCACTTCGAACCCCAAATTCTGGTTCCTGGCATAGGCGAGAATGCGCGGATGCGCCTCCGCCACGCGGCAGAACTCCGCCTCCCAACCGCTGTCATAGGTCACCCAGTTGACGTGGCAGCGCCGCGGGTCGGTCTGCCATCGCGTGCGGGAGGTGGTGAAATTGACGAACTCGGTGGAACCGGTCGGGTTGTAGGGATCGAGGATCGCCTTCACCGGCCGATCCCCGGCGTGGGTCTCGGTGATCGCGGCGCGGATGCGCTCGCACGCCATCTCGGCCAGCCCGCGATAGAGAAGCTGCGCCTCCTTCGCGTCGCCGGTGCAGCGCAGGCAGCTCTCCAACCACTCCCGCGCGATGCGCTTGAGCTGGCCGAACAGATGGAGCTTCGGCTCCTCGCCGGGATCGCGGAAGTGCTGATAAAGAAGATGGCGGGTCAGGTGGAACAGCACGGTCGCCGGGCGCACGTCGTCCAGGTGGTCAAGGTCGAGGTCCGCCGCCTCGCCGATGATGCCGCGGTTCTGAGTCTTCGTGGCGCCGACCAGTTCGGGCGTCAGCTCCAGGACGGCATCCGGCCCGAACCGCGCGCTCAGCCGCTCGTCGGGCAGCTCGATCCGGTAGCCTTCCACGCGGGGGAAGCGGATGGCGAGCGCCCCGCGCTCCCCGACCGCGAAGACGCGCACCGTTTCGCGCGGCGCCGCCGGAGCCGCCACGACGGGCTTGGCGGCGAAGTTGAACGGGATGCCGAGGATGTCGGCATATTCGACGTCGAACAGAATCCTCGTCGTTGAGGTCGTAGGACTGTCGCCGCAGCGCGCGCCCGATCACCTGCTCGCACAGAAGCTGAGTCCCGAATGCGCGCACGCCGAGGATGTGCGTGACGGTGTTCGCGTCCCAGCCCTCGGTCAGCATGGAGACCGAGACGACGCATCTTATCTGCTCGCCCAGCTTCCCGGGCTTGCCGACCGTATTCATCACTTCCCGCAGCAAGTCCTGCTCGGAAAGGGCCTCGCCCGCCCGCTGATCACCCGTCCGCTCCACGATTTCGCGCCGAAATCGATCGATCTCGTCGGCGGCCATCGCACGGAAATCCTTGTCGAGCGAATCCCCCAATTCAAGCTGGAGGCTGTCGATCAGCAGCGTGCGCGGGCGCGGAAGCCGGTTGCCATCGACGTCGTGATTGTGGAACAGCTTCAGCCGGCCATGCTCGAACGTGAACGAGCCGTCCGCGTTCTCGCGCCGGAAGCCCGAGATGTAGTCATAGACGACCTTCGAGGCCGAAGTGTTGTTGCACACGACGATGAACACCGGCGGCACGCCGATGCCGGCCTGCCGCCAAAGCTCGAAGGTCTTTTCGTAGTGTCCGTAGAGTGCATCCAGTGCGGTGAGCAGCTTGATCGGCAGGCTTAGCGGATCGAGCGGGCCGGCGCGGCCGCGCCCTGCCTTGGGCATGTCCGCCCGGATATGCTCCCAAAGATTGCGAAACAGCGGCATCTCGCCGCTCGGGATGTTGTTGGAGACCGGAATGCGCGGCAGCTTGACGATCCCGCACTCGATCGCGTCCATCAGCGAGAAATCGCTGACGGTCCAGGGAAACAGGGTGCCTTCGGCATAGCCCGAGCCGCGCAGGAAAAACGGCGTGGCCGAGAGGTCGAATACGCCCCGCAGGCCGAGCTTGCGCTTGATCGTCTCCAGCCCGGAAATCCATAGCCGGGCGGCCTCGTTGTTGCGCTTCGCTTCTTCCCGCTCCTCGCCCTTGAGCGTCTCCGCCTCGCTGTCCTTCTGGCGCTCCCGGTAGCAGTGATGCGCCTCGTCGTTCAGCACGACGAGGTTTTTCAGGCCCATCAGTTCCGGCATGACCCGCTGAAGCATCTGGCCCTCGGTCTCGACCGTTTGCAGGTCCGGGCCGTGGCCCCGAAGCAGCGCGCGCCCGGTCTTTGAGACCTCCAAGCGCTCGCGCAACCGGAAGGCGTGATAGTTGGTGATGACGATCTTCGCCTGCTCCACCTCGCCCAGCATGTCGCTGGGCACCAGCTCGCGGTGCCGGTAGTAGCTTTCCAGGTCGTTGGGATACAGCACGCGCAGCCGGTCGCGGATGGTGATGCCGGGGGTGACGATCAGGAACCCGCGCGAGAACAGACGGCTGTTGGAGTGGCGGACGGCATTGACGGTCTGCCAGGCGATCAGCATCGCCATGACGGTTGTCTTGCCGGCGCCGGTCGCGAGCTTCAGGGCGGTGCGAAGAAGCTCGGGGTTGGCCTGTGCGTTGGCGCCCCGGGTGTGTTCCAGGAAAGTGGCCGCGCGTGCCCCGAGCTTGGGCGCGACCTCCGCCAACCAGATCGCGGTCTCGACCGCCTCGACCTGGCAGAAGAACGGGCGGACGGACTGGAAGGAGTGATGGCGCCAATGCTGGAGCAGGCGCGCCGTCTCCGGCGTGACCTGCCATTGTTCGGGGTTGGGGAGATCACGCAATCGGCGACGTGGCGCCTGATCTCGTTGATGATGGGAGTAGGGTTGTATTCCTGCTCGGTGCTCGACAGGTCGTCACCGGCGCCCAGCACCATTTCGGATTGGGTTCGAGCGCGCCGCTTCCTGGGCTGAGGGACCGGGGTGATCAGTTCCGATCGGCGGCGGGCGTCCAGCAGTCTGTCGGTGGGTTGCCCGTCCGCGTCCAGCTCCCAGTGGCGTGCGGGATGTGCGTAGGGCGAGTTGATGATCGGGCGTTTGAAAAAGTCGTCCGTCATGATGGCAAAGCGCGGTGCCGCGCGCGCCTGTCGCCTCCCTGCCGCACTTCCGCTGCTCCTCCCGCGAGATCCGGATGCACCGATTCGCATCTTCTATCATGGAAGGGGCCGGTGCCGGGTGAGGGATTCGAACCCCCGACCTTTGGTTTACAAAACCACTGCACTACCGCTGTGCTAACCCGGCCGGGCGCGATCATAGAGCATCCGCTCGCCGCCGGCGCAACAGCCCGGCCCGTGCCGTTAAGGCCTCGTTATCAAAATTGAGCGCAGTTTCATGGCTTGGGAACAATCGCGGCCGACAATCCAATGCCGACCACCATCATCGCCGCGGGCCGGATCGCCATGGGGCCGAACGCGCGCTTCGTCGGTCAGACGATCGCGTTGGGCGGCGTCGCCGGGGCGACGCTGGCGTTCCTGGGCGATGCGAGCGTCACCGGCATCGCGCCCACCCTGGACGCGGGCAGCGAGATCGAGAGCCTGATCGCCGGCCAGGCCTTCGCCGAGGCGTCGCTGGTCCAGGCGGCGGGCCGGTTTATCAATCGCGGCACCATCCTCGCCAATGCGGCGTCCGGCAGCGGCTTCACGCTGCTCGCCCAACCCGCCGCCGGTTTGCCGGGCGTGCTGGTGAACGCGGGCGAGATCGACGCCGGCTTAGGCAACGCGCTCACCGTGGTCGCGCAGAGCGGGGCGACGGTCCTCAACACGGGCAAGATCCAGGCTCAGGGCGGGTCGGTCCTGCTCGCGGCCGAACAGGGCGGCAGCCTCGCCCTTGGCGGCCTGCTCACGCTGGCGAATGGCGGCACGATCGAGCTGGCCGCGCCCGGCGCTCCCACGATCGTATTCCAGGACGGCCGCGCGGACCTGCTTCGGCTGGATCAGCCGGGCCTGTTCACGGGGACGATCGCCGGCTTCGGCGCGGGCGACACGATCGACCTCGGCCGGGTCGCGGTGGGCAGTCTGAGTTATGGCTACAACGGCGTGCTGACCCTCAGCAACGCTGGGTCGGTCGTCGCCCGGCTGACACTGGCGGGGGGCGCCTATCCGGTCGGCTCCTGGTCCGTCGTCAAGGGCGTCGCAGGGGGGTTCCTGGTTACAACCGGCGCGGACGGCCATACGCGGCTGAGCACCACCCAGGCGCCGGTGACGGCAGTGGGCGTCACGGCCGCCTATGGCACCACTTCCGCCTGGACCGGCGGGTCGGTGCCGGCGGCGGGGCGTGCGATCGTGCTTGGCGCGGCGGCGGCGCCGTATGCGATCGCCACCGGTACATCCGTGATTTCCGCTGGCGGGCTGCTGATCGCCGGGGCGAACGCGACATTCGAGGTGGACCGCTCGATCGTCGTCGGCCCGCAGTCGGCGGTCATCGAGGCCGGGACGCTCGCGATCGCCAAGGGCGCGGCCTTGCAGTCGAGCGGCCTCGTCCAGCTCACGCCGGCCGCGGTCACGCGGATCGACCCTGGCGGGGGCCTCTTCCTCGGCGGTCCGGCCACCGGCCCGGCGGTGGCGATCGAGGGCACGCTCCTCGTCAATGGCGGCAGGATCGCCGCCGGACCCGGGCAGGCCGGGCGGACCGCCACGGGCGGGCGCACCGCGATCGGCCTCGGCGACGGCGCGCAGCCGGCCGTCGCCACGGTGCAGGGCGGCGGCCAGGTGAGCGATACGGGCGCGATGCTGGGGGCAGGTCCGGAATCGTCCGGCACGCTGGTCCTGACGGGCGCCGGCACGGCGTGGACTGATCTGGTTGATACGACGAACCAGCAGGACACCACGGGGGCGATGCTCGTCGGTGCGCCCGGCGTGGCCGCAGCCGGGCTGGCGGCGAGCGGCCCCGCCACGCTGCTGATCGCGCAAGGCGCCGTTCTGACCGACGCGGGCTACGCGGAGATCGGCTTGACCGCCGGCAGCCCGGGCGCGGCCACCGTGACCGGCGGCGCGCGCTGGCAGATCGGTCAAGGCGCGAATCCGGGCGCTCTCGTCGTTGGGGCCGGAGGGGCGGGCACACTGAGCATCCTGAATGGCGGGACGGTCTCCGCCGGGACAGGGGGCACGATCCTCGCCGGTGGCAACCCGACCGCCATGCCCTATGGCATCGCGATCGGTGCCGGAGGCGCGGGCAGCGTCGTGGTCGGCTCCGGCTCGTTGCTGCGCGCCTCGGGCGCGATCGGGATCGGCACCGGCGGCGCGGGCGCGCTGAGCGTGGTCGGCCAGGGGGCAAGCGTGATCACGCCGGGGCTTCTCGTGCTGGGCGGGGGTGGGCAGGGGACGATTGCCGTGGCCGGCGGGGCGCTGGCCGAGGCCGGCGGCCTCCAGATCTGGCAGGGATCGACGCTTGCCGTCGATCCCGGCAGCGGGATCGACGTGGGCGCGGCCGGCAGCGTCGTCGCCGGAGCTGTGATGGTCGAGGCGGGGCACACATTGGCCGGGAACGGATCGGTGGGCGCCAATCTGGTCAATAACGGGACCGTGCTGGCCGCCGCGTCGCCGGCGGGGGGCCTCGAAGTCGCGGGCAACATCTCGGGGGCGGGCCTGTTCGCGCTCGCCGGCGGCGCGGTCGCGCAGATCGATGGCGCGGTGGGCGCGGGGCAGACCATCGCCTTCGGACCCGGCGGCGGGTTGCTCAAGCTGCTGGCGCAAGCGACGACGTTCGCCGCCCCGGTGACCGGGCTCGACACGGGGGACAAGATCGCCTCCAGCCGTTGGTCGCAGATCACCAACGTCCAGGCGGTCGGGCCGCACAGCGTGCTGATCCAGACCAAGGGCGGCACGGCCGTGCTGTCGAACGTAAGCTTCGCGCCCGACGCGAGCCGCGCCTTCACCTGGTACAAGGATCCGGCGACCGGCTTCTGGACGATCGAGGTTGCCTCGCCCGGGAACTACTGGGCGGGTGCGCCCGGCGGCGGCGCCTTGGACCGCGCCGGCAACTGGCTCGACAACCAGACCGGAGCGCCGGCGGCCAGCGCGCCGGGGCCTGGCACCTCGGCGATGTTCGCGAGCGGCGGCACCCTCACCGGCACGCTCGCCGCGCTGGACGCGAGCTTCGGCGGGCTGTCCCCGTGGACGCTCGCCGGGGCCAATCTGACCCTGACGGGGCATCCGAGCCCGCCCGCGCCACCGTTCGCGCTCGGCATCGCCGAGAGCGGGACGATGAACGGGGCGACGATTACCGCGCACGGCAGCGCCGTGATCGGCGCCTATGGCGGGCTGCGCCTGTCGCTGCTGAACGTCTCGACCCTGAGCACGGTGGGCGCCGCCGTCGGCGCGGCCGCGAGCCAGTCGGGGGCGGTCGCGGTCGGCGGCGGATCGACATGGATCAGTTCCCAGTCGGTCGCGATCGGCGACGCGGGAACCGGCACGCTCACCGTCAACGCGGGCACCGTCGTCACCCAGGGAGGCGCTGCGCTCGGGGCCAGTTTGCACGGCGCGGGCACGGCGACGGTTGGTGCGGGCGGCACCTGGATTGCCGGCGGCGGGTTGAGCGTGGGCGGGTCGGGAACCGGCGGCCTGAGCGTAGGCGCGGGCGGGACGCTGCTGCTGAGCGGCGGGGAAACCAGCATCGGCCGAGATGCCGGCGCAACCGGCGCCCTGGGGATCGCGGCGGGCGGCCTGGTTCGGCTGACCGGCTCTGCCTTCCCCGGTCCAGCCCTGGCCATCGGCGACGCGGGGAGCGGCTCGGTATCGGTCAGCGGCGCGGGCGCGCTGCTCGACATGAGGGCAGGGCCAATTGCTCTGGGCGTCCGAGGCGGGACAGGGGCGCTCACGATCGCGAACGGCGGCACGGTGCTCGCCGGAACGCCGGATAGTCGCGCCAACCCGGCGGTCGCCATCGGCGTCGCCGGGCCGGGGAGCCTGAGCGTGACCGGCACCGGCGCGCGCCTGACAGCGTCGGGCGGGCTGGCCGTCGGCCTGGGCGGGCAAGGCACGCTGAGCATCGCGGCCGGCGCCACGGTGTGCGTCGGCTTCGATGCCGCCGGCTTGGGCGGGCTGGCGATCGGCGTCGGGGCGGCCGGCCAGCCAGGTGGCAGCGGGACGGCCTCCGTCGCGGCCGGCGGTGCTCTCGGCAGTCTCGGCTGGATCGACGTGGGCGGCGGCGGCGACACCGGAACTCTGAGCGTGACCGGCCGCGTCGATGCCGGCGGGTCGCTGGTAATCGGAACGGGCGGAGGCGGCGCCGGGCGCGTCACGATCGGCGCCGGCGGCGTGCTCACGCTGGGCAGCCTGCAACCCCTCGGGGCGAGCCTCGTGCTAGGCCTGTCCGGCTCGGCGGGGACGCTCGCCGTGAGCGGCGGACAGGTCAACGCCGGCACCATTGTCGTGGGTGCCGGCACCGGCGGTACCGGGGCGGTTACGCTGTCCGGCGTGGGGGCGGGAGTGACCGCGCAGACGATCCTCGACGGCGTGGCGGGCGCGGGCACGATGTCCGTCGGAGCCGGCGCGACGCTGGCCGCGAGCCAGGCCGTGACGATCGGCGCGGCCGGCGTGCTCGCCTTGCAGTCCGGCGGCGTCAGCGCGGCACAGATCGCCAACGCGGGACAGATCGACGGGGCCGGCTCGCTCGGGGCGGCGGCGCTCGTCAACACCGGCACGATCGACGCCCTCGGAGGCTCGCTTGGGATCGCCGGCGGCATTTCCGGGTCCGGGACGCTCGCCATCGGCGCGAACGGGAACCTTCTCCTCGGCGGCAGCGTCGCGGGCCAGACGATCGACTTCCTCGCCAACACCGGCACGCTGACCATCCAGGCGCCCGCGCAGTTCGGTACCGGAACGATTGTCGGATTCGTCGCGGGCGACCGGATCGCGGTTGTCAGCGCGACGGCGCTGAGCCAATCATGGGATGGCGTCTCCGGCACGCTAAAACTGACCGGCCCCGGTCAATCGGTCGCGCTGCACGTGGCCGGGCCGCACTCGGCGGCCGATTTCACGGCCGCGGTCACGACCATCACTCCGCCGGGCAGCGGGTCGGTCGCGCTCACGGCGAGCAACACGGTGGTGCAGCCCGGCCCTGGGCCGCACACGCTCGTTGTCAGCGGCGTTGGCAACACGATCGTCGTACCGAAGCCCGGCCTGGGGTTCCTCGACATTTTCGGCCCGATGTTGAGCGCCACCAACCTGCTGGATTTCAGCCAGGCTCTAAGTGCGGCGGGCTGGTCGGGCAGTCAGGCGACTCTCGGACAGATCGTGCAGGTCGTCCCCAGCTCCGGCGGGGCCGCGGTGGTGTGGATCACCCCCACCGGCGCCACCAGCCCATCGCCCGTGCTGCGGCTGGAAGGTCAGGCCGGGCTGACGCTCGCGGGCCTCGAGACGCACGCCCTGCTGTAAGGGTGGCTTACTGCGTGCTGTTCCGCTCGGCCTTCTTCTTCTCGTGATGCCCGACGCCCGCCCCCACAGCGGCGCCCGTGACGGCGTGTCCGCTGCCCATCTCGTGGCCCGCTAGCGCGCCCACGGCGGCCCCCTTGCCGGTGTCGTGCTTGCCGGCGGACGACGTGTTCGTGCTGTCGCTCGCGGCGAACGCCGGCGCGGCGGCGATAACGACGGCCGCTACACCGGCCGTGATGACGAATCGCTTCAGGCCCATGCGGCCCTCCTGTGGTGTGGCGGACGTGAACTCGCCGGGTACTGATTCGGTGCCGGGCCCGATCGACACGACCACGTGAAGTTCTTATTCCGGCACGGTCGCCGTCGCCCGGAGCCCGCCCGTCGGGCGATTGGCCAGCGCGACGTCGCCGCCATGTGCGCGCAGGATGTTGCGCGCGATCGGCAAACCGAGGCCAACGCCGCCGGTCTCGCGGCTGCGGCTCGGCTCGCCGCGGTGGAACGGCTCGAACACGCGCTCGAGTTCGCCCGGCGGGATGCCCGGCCCGTTGTCCTCCACGTCGATGCTCAGAATGCCGGCCCGCGCCGGGTTCAGCCGCACCCGCGCTCCCTCGCCGTAATTCACCGCGTTGGCGACCAGGTTGGCGAAGGCGCGCTTGAGGCTGAGCGGGCGGGCACGCACCACCAGATGCGCCGGTCCCTCATAGGCGAGTCGATCCGCGACGTCGGGGCGCGCGTCGGCCGCCTCGTCCAGCACGGTTTGCAGCAGCTCCGGCAGATCGAGCGCGGCGACGGGCTCGCTCGCCTTGGCGTCGCGCCCGAAGGCGAGCGTCGCCGAGACCATCGCCTCCAGCTCCTCCAGGTCGGCCAGCATCTTTCGCCGTTGCTCGTCGTCTTCCATGAACTCGGCGCGCAGCTTCAGCCGGGTGATCGGCGTGCGTAGGTCGTGGCCGATCGCGGTCAGCATCTCCGTCCGGTCCTGCACGAAGCGGCGGATGCGCGCGGCCATCGTGTTGAAGGCGGCCGCCGCGGTGGCGACCTCCAGCGGGCCGCCCTCGGGCAGCGGCGGCGCGTTCACGTCCCGACCCAGCGCCTCGGCCGCCGCCGCCAGCGTTCGGACAGGCGCGGTCAGCCGACGCACCGCCCACAAGGTCAGCGCGGCGGCGACGATGGTCATCAGCGCGAAGGCAATGAGGAAGGTGGTCGAGTGCCAGGGCCGGATCGGCGGCACCTGGGCCGTCACGTTGAGCCAGGTCTCGTTCGGCAACCGCAGCGCGATCACCACGCGCGGCCCGGGCGGCCCGCCCTCGATGTGGATCTGGCGCGGTCGCAGCGCGGGCGGCAGCGGCACCAGGTTCATGCTGACCCGCAGCAGCCGCTGCTCGGGAAACGGGGTCTCCGGCAGCGAGGCCATCGCCGGGCCGGCGGACATCTGTGCGCTCATTCCCTGCGGCAGCGGCAGGTCCTTGAGCAGCCCGGCGCGCTCGGCCGGCACGGTCATCACCACGGTCCGGTAGAGGCCCATCACCCGCTCGGCCAGGGTGCGCGCTTGGGCCAGGCGCTGCACGTCCATCCGGTCCAGCGCGTGGATGGTCAACCCGGCCGCCTGCACCAGCGCGAGGCCGATGAGCAGCACCAACGCGGTGCGCGCGGCCAGGCTGCGCGGCCAGAAACGGAAGCCGAGGCGCACCGGCGGTCTCAGAGGCGTTCGACCGTGGCGGCGAGCACGTAGCCGCCGCCCCGCACCGTCTTGATGATCTGGCCGTCGCGCCCGTCATCCTCCAGCTTGCGGCGCAGCCGGCTGATGGCGACGTCGATCGCCCGGTCGAACGGCCCGGCCTGCCGGCCGCGCAGCAGATCGAGCAGCATGTCGCGGGTGAGCACGCGATGAGGCCGCTCGACCAGCGCGACGAGCAGGTCATATTCGCCGCCGGTGAGCGCGACCTCGGCGCTGTCTGGGTTGAGCAGCCGCCGCCGCCCGGTCTCCAGTGTCCAGCCCGCGAAGCGCAGGCTCCGCCCCGCCGGATCGGCGTGGCGTTCGGCCTGATCGCCCGCGCGGCGCAGAACCGCGCGAATGCGGGCGAGCAGCTCGCGCGGGTTGAACGGCTTGGGCACGTAGTCGTCCGCGCCCAGTTCCAGCCCGATGATGCGGTCCGTCTCCTCGCCCATCGCGGTGAGCATGACAATCGGGATGTTGGACTGCCCGCGCATCCAGCGCGCGACGTCGAGACCGCTCTCGCCCGGCAGCATGAGGTCCAGCACCACCAGATGGTAATGCCCGGCGCTCCAGGCCCGGCGGGCCTCCCGGCCGTCGCGCACCGTCGTGACGCGCATCTGGTGGCGCTCCAGGAAGCGCCCCAGCAGGTCGCGGATCTCGCGGTCATCGTCCACCACGAGGATGTGCGGGGTCTGCTCCATGGTCGAAAGAATAGGCAGATGGCCCGGCGGCGTCAGGTCATGTTGCACTCCGTTGCACTTCGTCGCCGTCGGGACGGCCCGCCGCAACGCGGGCAGGCCATGTTGGGCGCGTTGCCAACGCCATATGAAGGAAATCCGACGATGAGAAAGACATCGCTGATCGCTGCCGCGGCCCTGTCGCTGGCCGGCCTCGGCACGGCCGCCGTCGCCCAGAACGCGCCTCCATCTCCGGCCGATGAGACTTCCCCCCGGCCGTTCAGGGGCCTGCCCGCCCGCATGAGACGCCGATGCAATGGTGGCGCCGTCATCGGGGCGAGCGCGGCCCCGGCGAACCTCGGCGTGGAATGAGCTTCCTTCCCGGCACCTTCGCCCTGTTCGCCCCGCAGCCCGACAAGCACCTCTCGCCGGCCGACGTACAGGAGATCGCGCAGGCGATCCTGCTGTGGAACGGCAATCACGACTGGAAGGTGGCGCAGGTCCAGCCGGGCGAGAACCATCGGGTGACGTTCGCCTACGCCGCGCCGGACGGCACGGTGATCGCCAAATTCGCGATCAACCAGGACACCGGCCGTATCACCCGCGTGGGATAGCGCGGCCCCAGTCGCCGATTTCGCATTGCGGAGCGCGCGCGTGGTATTTCACCCCCCGCGCGCGCCTTCCGCCATCATGGACCGGATGAACGCCCCGCCCGCCGCGATGGCGCGGCGCCCGGCCTTCAGCTCGGGATGGAACAGGTGCCAGACATGCGGCGCCTCCGGCCAGATCTGAAGGTCGACCTGAACATCGGCCATGGCGGCCACACGGGCGAGCCGGATCGCGTCGTCCAGCAGGATCTCCACCGAGCCCACCTGGATCAGCAGCGGGGCGATGCCGGCAAGATCGGCGTAGATGGGCGCGGCCAGGGGCGAGCGGGGGGCGGCCCCGCCCAGGTAGTGCCTGGCCATCTCCACCAGCACCGCCTTCGTCACGGTGGGATCGCGCGCGGCGTTGCCGCCGATGCTGTCGCCCACGCCCTCCATGTCCACCCACGGCGAAATGGCCCAGCCGCAGGCGGGCTGGGGCAGACCGGCATCGCGGATTGCGACCAGGGCGGCGACAACCAGCCCGCCGCCGGCGCTGTCGCCGCCAAGGGCGATGTGGCCGGGGCGCAGGCCTCGATCCAGCAGGAAACGGTAAGCGGCGAGCGTGTCTTCCACCGGAGCCGGAAACGGGTGCTCCGGCGACAGGCGGTAATGCAGCGCGAGGGTGCGCGTGCGGGCGGCGCGGCCGATCTCGGCGACCATGTGCCGATGGCTCAGGAGGGAGCCGACCACGTAGCCGCCGCCATGCAGGTAGAGCACCGCCGCGTCGGTCCGCGCGTCCGGCGTCGAGGTCCACTCCGCCGGCACGCCGTTCGCGCTGACCGTCTCCAGTTTCACGTCGGAGGCCGTCGGATAGGCCGTCGCCATCTGGTCGAAGTCGAGCCGCATCTGCGCCGGCTCGGTCGCTCGCTCCCGGCCGGCGAGCTTAACGCAAAGAGCCGCGATTTCCGGGTCTTTCACGATGATCCTCCTTTTCAGGCGGCCAGCAGCGTCTCCGCCGCGACGTGATGGAAGCCGAGATCGCGGGCCACGGCCGCGTGCGTCACCGTTCCGGCGTGGATGTTCAGCCCGGCCCGCAGATGCGGGTCCTCGGAGATCGCGCGCCGCCAGCCCTTCTCGGCCAGCGCGATCACGAAGGGCAGCGTGGCGTTGGTCAGTGCGAACGTGGAGGTGCGGGCGACGGCGCCCGGCATGTTGGTCACGCAGTAATGGACCACGCCCTCGTCCACATAGGTTGGTGCGGAATGCGTCGTCGGCCGGCTGGTCTCGAAACAGCCGCCCTGGTCGATGGCGATATCGACCAGCACCGAGCCAGGGCGCATGGCGCGCACCATCGCGCGGGAGACCAGCTTCGGCGCGGCGGCGCCTGGCACCAGCACGGCACCGATCACGAGGTCGGCGCCGATGACCGCGTGCTCGATCTCGGCGGCGGTCGCGAACAGCGTGGTCGCGCGCGGGCCGAACTGGAGGTCCAGTTCCTTCAGGCGTGACAAGGACGTATCGAGGATGACAACGCTCAACTCCAGTCCGACCGCCATGCGCGCGGCATTGGTGCCGGAGACCCCGCCACCCAGGACGACGACCCGGGCCGGCGCGACGCCCGGCACTCCGCCCAGCAGCACTCCCGCGCCGCCCTGCTCCTTCTCCAGGCAGTGCGCGCCGACCTGCACCGCCATCCGTCCCGCCACCTCGCTCATCGGGGCCAGCAGCGGCAGGGTGCCGCGCGCGTCGGTGACGGTCTCATAGGCGATGCAGGTGGCCCCCGAGCGCACCAACCCGTCGGTCTGGGCGCGGTCGGCGGCGAGGTGGAGATAGGTGAACAGCACCTGCCCGGCGCGCAGGCGCGCGATCTCATCCGGCTGCGGCTCCTTCACCTTCACGATCAGGTCGGCGGACGCGAACACCGCCTCCGCGTTGTCGGCCAGCCGCGCCCCGGCGGCGGTATAGGCGGCATCGGCGATGCCGATGCCCGCCGCCGCGCCCCGCTCGACCAGCACCTCGTGCCCTTGCGCCACTAGCTCGCGCGCGCCCGCTGGCGTCAGCCCCACGCGGTACTCGTGCGTCTTCACTTCCTTCGGAATACCGACCCGCACCGCCACACTCCTGTCGTGTTCACTCCGGAAGCGGAAACTCCCGGAGAAAGGTCAGATAGTCGTCTTCCACGTCGATGCGGAGTGTGGCGAGCACGCGGACGACGGCATTGTAGAACGCGATCGTGATGACGAGATCGACCAGTCGCTCGGGGTCGAGATGGCGGGCGAGCGCGGAGAAGGTCGCGTCCGAGGCTTCGCCGTCGGCGGTCATCTCCCGCGCGGCGAGCAACACCAGCCGCGCGGGTTCGTCCAATGTCGTCTCGTGCCCGTCCGTTTCGGCGATGAGCTTCCGGATGTCTTCATCGGAGACGCCGAATTCGCGGCCGAGCTTGATGTGATGCGACCACTCGTAAGGGGCGCGCGCGAGCCAACCCACTTGCAGGATGGCGAGTTCGCGCAGGCGCGGCTCGAGCCGGCTCTTGTGGCGGATGAACCCGCCGACGGTGGAGAAAGCCCGCAATCCCTCGGGCGAGTTGACCAGCGCCTTAAAGAGCGCGATCGGCCGCTTCAGCAGATCGCGGTCCTGGGGCGCGAGGTCGTCCGGTTCCAGATACGGAATGCGCGCCATCGTTCAGGCCGCCGCGCTCGGCCGCGCCTTCATGCGCTCGTACCAAGCCATGATGGTGCGGTTCTCCGGGTTGAGCGGCTGGCCGACGCCGTTGGCGAAGTCGAGGAAGCAGAACAGGAATATATCGGCGAGCGTCAGGCGATTCCCGCAGATGAATTGCCGGCCCTCGATCATCCGGTCGAGCCGGTTCAGCCAAGTCTGCGCGATCTTCTTCAGGTCGTCGGCCGCCTGCGGGATGCAGTGGACGCGATCCTGGAACATTTTGAGCCCCTGGGAGAAGCGGTACCCGCTGCCGATCGGCTCGACGATGTTGAGGTCGAGGCGGCGGGTCCACATCCGGGTCTCCGCCCGTTCTTCCGGCGTGGCGCCGATCAGGCTCTGGCCGGGGGTCTTCTCGTCGAGGTACTCGCAGATCGCGGTGATCTCTGACAGCACCGTGCCATCGTCGAGTTCCAAGGCGGGAAGTTGGCCGAACGGAACCTTGGCGGTGTACGGCTCGCGCCGGTTCTCGCCGCCGCGCAGATCGACCTCCTGGCGCGGAATTTCGATGCCGCGCTCGGCCATGAACATGCGCACAACTCGCGGGTTGGGGCCGACCGAGTTGTAGAGCAGCATGGGATTCCTCCATTCAGCAAGAGCGGCAACTTTACCCGTCATGCCCGGCCCACGGGTCGGGCCAAAGGCCCGCCCGAGGACAGGCTCCGGCCGGGCACCCACGTCTTTGCTCGCGGCCATGTAGACGTGGGTGGCCGGGCCAAGCCCGGCCATGACGCATTGAATGTTACCGCTCCAAGCACATCGCCACACCCATGCCGCCGCCGATGCACAGCGTCGCCAGCCCTTTCTTGGCGTCGCGCTTCTGCATTTCGTGCAGCAAGGTCACCAGCACGCGGCAGCCCGACGCGCCGATCGGGTGGCCGATGGCGATAGCGCCGCCGTTCACGTTGACCTTGGAGGTGTCCCAGCCGAGTTCCTTGTTGACCGCGACCGCCTGCGCGGCGAACGCCTCGTTCGCCTCGATCAGGTCGAGGTCGCTCGCCTTCCAGCCGGCGCGGCCAAGCGCCTTGCGGGTGGAGGGGATCGGCCCCGTGCCCATCACCGCCGGATCGACGCCCGCGGTCGCGAAGGCGGCGATGCGGGCGATCGGCGTCAGGCCGCGGCGCTGCGCCTCGGCGGCCGTCATCACGACAACCGCGGCGGCCCCGTCGTTGATGCCCGAGGCGTTGCCCGCCGTGACCGTGCCGTCCTTGCTGAACGCCGGGCGCAGCTTGGCCATCGCCTCGATGCTGGAATCGTGGCGGATGTATTCGTCCTGATCGACCACGGTGTCGCCCTTGCGGCCCTTCACCGTGACCGGTGCGATCTCGTCGGCGAAGCGCCCCGCCTTCTGTGCGGCCGAGGCTTTCTGCTGCGAGGCGAGCGCGAACTGGTCCTGCTCCTCGCGCGTGATCTGGTAGGCGCGCGCGACGTTCTCGGCCGTCGAGCCCATGTGGTAGCCGTGGAAGGCGTCCCACAAACCATCCTTCAGCATCGTGTCGATGAACTCGACGCCGCCCATCTTGGTGCCGGAGCGCAGATAGGCGGCATGACGCGACATGCTCATGCTCTCCATCCCGCCTGCGGCGACGACGGCGCTTTCGCCGGTGCGGACCTGCTGGGCGGCGAGCGCCACCGCGCGCAAGCCCGATCCGCACACCTGGTTGATGCCGAAGGCGGTCTTTGCGTCGGGGACGCCGGCTGCGCGGGCCGACTGGCGCGCGGGATTCTGGCCCTCCCCGGCGGCCAGCACCTGGCCGAGGATCACCTCGTCCACCTCGGCCGGATCGACCTGCGCGCGCTGCATCGCCGCTTGCAGGGCGACGGTGCCGAGCGCATGGGCGGGAACGCCGCCCAGGGCGCCGCTGAAGCTGCCCACGGGGGTGCGGGCGGCGGAGACGATGACGAGGTCGTCCATCTCAGGCTCTCCTGGAAAGGTCACTGAGGCCGGACGCTACGCCCGATCTCGCAGCCGCGAAAGCGCCCGCCCTCGTCCAGCCGAATTTCCCAGCCAAATTTCTCTGGCTTATGGTCCGCGCGTCGGAACGGGAGATGTCTCTGGTCCGCTTGGTGAAGAACGAGGAAGGGGCCGCCGACAAGCGCGGCTCGCCGGTGCCCGAAGCGCCGCTGATCGCCGTGGTGCTGCCCCCGCGCGAGGGGTTCGGGCCGGGGCGGGCCGGGGCGGTGGGCCTGATCGTGCGCCGGCTCGCGCGGGTGCTGCCGGCTTTGATCGTGGGCGGCCCGCAGACTGGGCCGGTGTTCGAGGAGACGCCCTTCCAGGCGGCCCGCCCGCCGCTGTGGCGACCGGGCGGGATCAACGCGCGCTATGGCTACGCGGTCGCCCGGCTGCTGCGCCCGCTGCGCCCGGCGCTGATCGAGGTCCACAACCGCATCGACGTGGCCCGCGCCCTGGCACGCCGTTTTCCGGACACGCCGGTCAGCCTGTTCCTGCACAACGATCCGCAGGGGATGCGCGGCGCCAAGGCGCCGGCCGCGCGGGCGAAGCTGTTGCGCGGCCTGGCCCGCGTCGTGACGGTGTCCGAGTTTCTACGTGGGCGGCTGATGCAGGACGTGCCGGACGGGACGACGCCGGAGGGGGCGGCGCCGGAGCCGGTGGTCCTGCACAACGCCATCGACCTCGCTGGCCTGCCGAGCGCGCCGGGCGAGCGCGAGCGGCTGATCCTGTTCGCCGGCCGCGTGGTGGCCGAGAAGGGCGCCGATGCCTTCGTCGCCGCCTGCGCGCGGGTCCTGCCGTCGCTGCCGGGCTGGCGGGCCGAGATGATCGGCGCCGACCGCTCCCGCGCCGACAGCCCCGAGACGCCGTTCGTCCGGGCCGTCCGACGCGCCGCCGCCCCGGCGGGCGTGCGGCTGCTGGGCTACCGCGACAATCCCGCCGTGCTTCGTGCGATGAGCCGCGCCGCGATCGTCGTGGTGCCCAGCCGCTGGCCGGAGCCGTTCGGCCTGACCGCGCTGGAGGCGATGGCCTGCGGCGCCGCGCTGATCGCCGCGCCGCGCGGGGGGCTACCGGAGGTCGCCGGCAACGCCGCTCTCTATGTCGATCCCGACGACACCGCCGGCCTGGCCGAGGCGATCGGCCAGCTGGCCCGCGACCCCGATCTGCGGGCGGAATTGGCGGAGGCGGGTCATGCGCGGGCGCGGCGATTCGGGCTGGAGCCGGCGGCCGCTCGGCTCGCCGCCCTCCGGCGCGAACTGCTGGCCGGCACGCAGGGTGGCTGACGCGATCGGCGCTGCCTATATGTCCAGCTTGAGCAGAATGAACGGGTGCGAACCGAGATGTCCCAGACAACCGCCGACATCACCACACAAATTCCGGTCACCGTGCTGACCGGCTATCTCGGCGCCGGCAAGACCACGCTGCTGAACCGCATCCTGAGCGAGAACCACGGTCGTAAATACGCGGTCGTCATCAATGAGTTTGGGGAGCTGGGCGTGGACAACGACCTCGTCGTGGACAGCGACGAGGAGGTGTTCGAGATGAACAACGGCTGCGTCTGCTGCACGGTGCGCGGCGACCTCATCCGCATTGTCGGCGGCCTCATGAAGCGTCGCGACCGTTTCGACGGCATCATCATCGAAACCACCGGCCTCGCCAATCCCGCCCCCGTCGCGCAGACCTTCTTCGTGGACGAGGGCGTGCGCGCGAAAACCCGGCTGGATGCGATCGTGACGGTCGTTGACGCCAAGCACGTTCTGGAGCGGCTGGCCGACAGCCACGAGGCGGCGGACCAGATCGCGTTCGCCGACGTGATCGTGCTGAACAAGACCGACCTCGTCACGCCGGCCGAACTGGAGCAGGTCGAGGCGCGCATCCGCCAGATCAACCGCTTTGCGGTGATCCACCGCACCGAGCGCGCATCGCTGCCGATCGCGCAGGTGCTCGACCGTCGTGCCTTTAACCTCGAACGTGTGCTGGAAACGGCGCCCGACTTCCTCTCCGGTGCGGACGAGCACGAGCACAACGAGGACGTCTCCTCCGTCAGCTTCGAGGTGGAGCGGCCGATCGATCCGGAGAAGTTCAACGCCTGGATCGGCCTCCTGCTGCAAGACAAAGGCCCCGATCTGCTGCGCACCAAGGGCATCCTGCACTACAAGGGCGAGGATCGGCGCTTCGCGTTTCAGGCGGTCCACATGATCGCCGACGGCGATTTCATCGGCCCCTGGAAGGAGGGCGAGCCGCGCCGCAGCAAGGTCGTGTTCATCGGCCGCGACCTGAACCGCCCGCTACTGCGTCGCGGATTCGAGGCGTGCCAGGTTGACTGACACGACCCGTATGGTGCGTGCCGGCCCACTCCCCCCAACTCCCTCCCGCTTGAGAGGGGGCCGCTTTCACCCGTTCCGCGCCGCCCCGGTCCACACCTCGCGATAGAGCGCCACGATTTCCTGCTTGCTCGGAACGCGCGGATTATTGGCCGGGCTGCCGGACGCCAGTGCCTGGTCGGCCATCAAGTCCATCTTGGCGTACCAGGCGCCCTCATCGATGCCGAACGCCGCCGGCGTCGGCACCGCCAGAGCCGCGTTCAGCGCCTCCAGCCCCGCGACCAGCCGGGCGCAGGCGGTCGCATCCGGGTCGGAGTCGCCGGCCAGGCCGATGCGGCGCGACGCCTCCGCATAGCGCGCCTCCGCGCCGGCGACCGAGAAGCGCGTCACCGCCGGTAGCAGCATCGCGTTCGACAGCCCATGCGGCACGTGGAAATGCGCGCCGATCGGGCGCGACATGCCATGCACCAGCGCGACCGAGCTGTTGGAGAACGCAAGCCCCGCCTGGGTCGCGCCCAGCATCATGCCCTCGCGCGCCGCCGCGTTGCGCGATTCGGCATAGGCCATGCGGATATGCCGCCCGATCAACGCCATCGCCGAGACGGCGAGGGCGTCGGAAAACGGGTTCGCGCGTTTGGAGACATACGCCTCCAGCGCGTGCGTCAGGCTGTCGACGCCGGTGTCGGCCGTGGTGCGCGCGGGGACCGTGTAGGTCAGCTGGTAATCGACGATGGCGGCCAGCGGCAACGCGCCGAGGCCCGCTATCAGCATCTTCTCGTCGCGCTCGGTGTCGGTGATGACGGTGAAGCGCGTGCACTCGCTCCCCGTGCCGGCGGTGGTCGGGATGGCAATGATCGGCAGGTCGGCGCGGTCCGCCTGCGCCGGTGCCTTGTAGTCGCGCATCTTGCCGCCGCCGGCGGCCAGAATCGCCATGGCCTTGGCGGTGTCCATCGGCGAGCCGCCGCCGAAGCCGATCAGGCAGTCGAATTCGCCGGCTCGAATGACACCGACGCCGGATTCGATAACCGTATCGGTAGGGTCGGAGAGGGTGTCGGAGAAGACGGTATGCGCAATCCCCGCGGTCGTCAGCGGAGCCAGGCATCCCTCGACGAGGCCGGTTCCGACCATCACCTTGTCGGTCACGATCAGCGGGCGCGACAGGCCGAATTTGCCGAGCACGTCCGCGATCTGGGCCACGGCGCCGCCGCCGACCAGCATGAAGCGGGGGGCGGCGATGGTGATATTGGCTGTCATGGTGGTTGTCCCGCGTTGTCCCGGCTCTTGGGTAATACGAAGGACTCCAAGCGTCGATCCATCGGGCGCCGTGACGTCAGCTCTTCACCAACGGGCACCTGCCCTCGTCCAAGGGTCGGAACGCCTCGGCGGCGGGGATGGTGCGCCTCAAGCTCAGCAAATCCCATGGCCCCTTCAACTCCGCCGGCGTCTTCACCTGGAACAGGTACATGTTGTGGATCACCCGCCCGTCGATCCGGACGCGGATCTCGCCAAACAGCTTGTCCTCGATCGGCTTGGAACGCAGTTGGGCCACCACGGCGCGGCCGCTCGCCTTGGCGCGATCCACGCCGATCGCCTTCGCGGCATTCAGATAATTGGTGATCGCGGAATATTGCCCGGCCTGGTCGGAGCTGGGCATAGCCCCGCCCATCCGCTTGGCGAAACGGTGGCCGAAGTCCCGCGTCTTGTCATTCATGTTCCAGTAGAACGCATCCGTCAGCAGCACGCCCTGCGCGGCCGCCAAGCCGACCCCGTGGACGTCGGGCAGCAGGAAGATCAGCGCCGCCACCTTCTGGCCGCCCTTCATGATGCCGAACTCGGCGGCCTGCTTGATGCAGTTCACCGTGTCGGCCCCGCCGTTCGCCAGTCCGATGACATTCGCTCCGCTCGCCCGCGCCTGCACCAGCGGGGCCGAGAAGTCGGTCGTGCCGGGAAACGGTGTCAAAGCCTGCCCCAACACCTTGCCGCCGCCGGCTTCGACGAAGCGTGCGGAGTCGCTCTCCAGCGAGTGGCCGAACGTGTAGTCGGCGGTGATGAAAAACCAGGTTTTGCCGCCTTCCTTGAGGATCGCATCCACGACCGCGTGCGGCATCGACCAGGTATCGAGCACCCAATGCAGGTGGTTCGGCCCGCATGCGGTGCCGGTGATTTCCGCCGAGGCGGCTCCGGTGAAGATCGCCAGCTTATCGCGCTGGTCCACCATGTGGCCGACCGCGAGCGCGCCGGAGGACAGCGGCAGGTCGGTGATCAGGTCCACGCCCCGGTTGTCGAGCCAGTCTGTCGCGATGCTGACGGCGGTGTCCGGCTTGTCCTGCATGTCGGCCGACAGCAGTTCGACTTTGATGCCGGGATTCGCCTTGGTGAAATCCTCGACCGCCATTTTCGAGGCCGTCACCGATCCCGGTCCGGTGTTGGCGGCATAGGGGCCGCTCATGTCGGTCAGCACGCCGATGCGGATCGGCTTGTGCTGGGCGCGCGCGGGGCGCGGCAGCGAGGCGGCGGCGCCGGTGGCAAGCCCGGTGCCGATCAGGCCCCGCCGGGTGATCGCGGTTTGCATTTTCTTGTCCTCCCTGTCTGGTTTATGCGTGCTCTGGCTCACCCCGTCAGCGTTGGCCACAACGCCTCGGCCCCGCGCGCGCAGACGATAGCCCCGATGCGGGCCGCCCACACGACCTCGGAGCCGAACTCGTCGCGCCAGGACCACAGCCGGCGCGTGCTGAGCTGAAGCGAGTACTCCCGCGTGAAGCCGATCGCGCCGTGGACCTGGTGCGCGATCTCGGACGCGGTGGTGGCGGCATCGCCCGCGCGGGTCTTGGCAATCGCGATCAGCAGCTCGCGCAGCTCGGGGTCGGGATGCGAGAGCGCCTCCGCGCCGGCCTCGGCCGCGGCGCCCGCCGCGGCGACCTGTCCGGCCAGCACCGCCATTTGCTGCTGCACCGCCTGGAACTTGGAGATCTGCCGGCCGAACTGCCTGCGCTCCTGCACGTAGGTCAGCGCGGTCTCCAGCGCCCGCTCCAGCGCCCCCGCCATCAGCGCCGCGCGAGCCAGGGCGCCGCGCCGATAAACCTCCGCCCGGTCGACGCCGGACCGGGCGGGCGCGGCGGCGGCGGCCGACAGCGGCACCGCGTTGAAGGCGATGGTGTCGCGCGGCTCGCCGGCGAGGTTGCGTCCCTGCGTGACCTTGGCGCTGTTCGTGGCGTCCAGCGCGACCACCATCTCCCCGCCCGGGCCGTCGGCCAGCAGCACGAGGCGCGACGCCTGCGCCCCCCACGGCACCCGGCTCGCGCGGCCCGCCAGCCGCCAGCCGACACCGTCGCGCGTCAGGGTCAGCCGGTCCTCTGGCCGAACCGGGGCGATGGTCATGGGTGCCTCGGTAACCTCAAGCCCGGCCCCTGCCGCCACCCAGGCGGCGATCATGGTTTCCGCCAGCGGGATTGGCGCCGCATGGCGCCCGGCGACGCGCAGCGCCGCCATCAGGTCCCTCCAGTCGGCGCCCGCGCCACCCGCCTCTTCCGAGAGCGCGGCCAGCGGCACGCCGGTCTCGGCGACCGCGCGCCACAGCTCGGCAGGGAAGGCGCCGCGCTCGGCGCGGTCGATCACGTCCTTGGTGCTACCGTCCTCGAACAGCCGGGTCATGCTGTCGAGCAGCAGGCGGGTTTCCTCGCGCAATGCCATCGCTTTTCTCCCCGCTCAGCGCAGGCCGAGGCCGCGCGCGATGATGCCGCGCAGGATCTCGCGCGTGCCGCCCTGGATAGAGAGGCGCGGCGCGTTCATGATCGCCGAGGCGAGCATGGCGACGTACGCCTCGGCGGACTCCATCTCGGGTTCGGCGGGGAACAGGGTGCGCGCCACGTTCGGCAGATCCTGCTCGTAGCGGGTGCCCAGGTCCTTCACCACCGCCGCCTCGTTCAGCGGCTGCTCGCCCGCCTCCATCATGCCGGCGATGGAGAGCGACATGCGCCGCAGGGTGGCGAGTTGCGCCACCATCCGCCCGATCGCCGCCGCGGTGGCGCGATCGGGCTCCGGGCCGGCGGTCCGCACCATCTCCTTCAACAGCTTGAACAGCACCAGGAAGCGGTCCGGCGCGCTGCGCTCGAACGCCAGCTCGCTCGTCACCTGCTTCCAGCCGCTTCCCTCCTCGCCGAGCAGGCAATCGTCCGGCACGAACAGGTCGGTGAGGAAGATCTCGTTGAAATGGTGCTCGCCCAACAGGTTGAGTACGGGCCTGATCTGGATGCCAGGCGATTTTAAATCCACCAGGAACTGCGTCGCGCCCGCGTGCCGATCCGCCTCCTCGCCCTCGCGCGCCATCTTGCAGAACAGGATCATCCAGTCCGACTGGTGCGCATTCGACGTCCACAGCTTGGTGCCGTTCACGCGGTATCCGCCATCGACCTTCACGGCGCGCGTGCGCGTGCCGGCGAGGTCGGAGCCGGAATCAGGCTCGCTCATGCCGATGCAGAAGCTGATCTCGGCGCGCGCGATGCGCGGGATGAATCGCTCGCGCTGCGCCTCGGTGCCGAACCGCAGGATGTTCGGCCCGCTCTGACGGTCGGCCGTGTAGTGAAAGCCGAGCGGTGCTCCGGAGGCCAGCATCTCCTCGATAATGACGTAGCGTTCGAGCGCGCTGCGCTCATGCCCGCCGTACTTCTTCGGCCATGTCATGCCGATCCAGCCGCGCTCGGCCATTGCCTTGCTGAACGCCTGGTTGCGCCCGCCATGGGTGGGCTCCATCAGGGCGCTGTGCGCGTCGAGGAAGTCCCGCACCTCGTGGCGCAGCCGCCGCGCCTCCGACGGAAGCTCGACAGGATCGAACCGGAATGCCTGGAACATTATAGCTGCCTCCCGCAACCGGATTCTGTCCTCGCTCCCCCTCTCCCGCAAGAGGAGGAGCAAGTGCAGCGGGGAGAGGGCCGGTCCGGTCGCCCAGACCGGCCCCGCTCCTACCGCCGACGCACGGCGAGCTTGATCCTTACGGAGACGATCACCACGATTGGCAACAGGAGCCCACGATGGTTGGTCATCGTGTTTCTCCTCCTCCCGGCTGACGACCCAGCCGGTTCAGGCGCCGGCAGGCCCGTCCTGCCGGCGCTCTGCGTTTAGCAGCCTGGCGCGCTTTCCGCTTGCATCATACCGGCTTGAATCCCCGGTCCATCTCCACGTCGATCAGCATCGGCTGGTTCGCGAGCAGCGCGGCCGCGAGCAGTTCCCGGACGTCCGCCGTCGTGCGGGCGTGGCGCGCCTCGATCCCCAGCCCGCGCGCTACCGAGACATAGTCGATGCGCGGGTTGTCCAGCTCCATCCCGACATAGAGGTCGGTTTGCGCAGCGAATTGCTGCATCGCGTTCGCGCGCTGCTTCAGGATCCGGTACGAGCTGTTGTTGATGATGACGAACACGACCGGCAGCTTCTCGTGCGCCGCCGTCCACAGGCCCTGGATGGTATACATCGCGCTGCCGTCGCCGATCAGCGCGACCACCGGGCGGTGCGGCAGCGCGAGCTTGACGCCGATCGCCGCCGGCAGGCCCCAGCCGATACCGCCGCCGCGCAGGCCGAAGAAGCTTTGCGCGTCGTTGCTTTGCAAAAGCCGCCGCAGCCCGGCGCCCGAGGACACCGCCTCGTCGATCACCACCGCGTCCACCGGCAGCACGCCGGCGATGGCGCCCATCAGAGCGAGTGGCTGGATGGGCGTGCGCCCCGCCGCCGCCTCGGCCTGCTCGCGGAGTTTGGCCAGCCCCGTCTCGCCGTCGCCCTTCGCCTCGGCCAATCGCGCCGCCGCGCGGGTTCGCGCCTGCGCCGTCATCGCGCCCCGCACGGCCTCCGTCAGCTCCGGCAACGTCGCCTTGGGGTCGCCGAGAATGCCGACCTGGACCGGATAGTTCTTGGCGATCTGCCACGGATCGGTGTCCAGATGCACGATGGTTAGGCCGTCGGGCATGGAGTCGACCTGCCCCGGCAGCGACAGGGTGAACAAGTCCCCGCCCACCGACAGCAGCAGGTCGTGCGCTTGCAGGGTGCTCCGAATGACCGCCGGCAGCCGGGCCAAGCCGCCGCGGTACAGCGGGTGACTGGCGGGGAACATCGCACGGCTGGCCGTACCCTCGTCATATACGGGCGCGCCCAGCGCCTCGGCCAACGCCACCAGCTCGGCCAAAGCGCCGCTCTGCGGCACGGCGTCGCCGGCGATGATCACCGGACGCTCGGCGCGCGCGAGCAGCGCCGCCGCCTGCGCGACCGCCTCGGCGTCGCCGCGCGTCCGCGGCGCCACACGAGAGGGCGCGCCAAGCTCTAGGTCGGCGCTCGCGTTCAGCACGTCGCCCGGCAACGAGAGGAACACCGGCCCCGTGGGCGGCGCCAGCGCCGTCTTGGCGGCGCGATGGACGGCGCGCGGCAGATCCTCGATCCGGCGGACCTCGTGCGCCCACTTCACGAAGGGCTGCGCGATGCGCGGCAGGTCGGCCCATAGCAGCGGCTCGGTGAAGTTGAAGGTCTGGTCGTGCTGGCCGGCCGTGACCAGCACCGGCGATCCAGCCTTCTGCGCGTCGTACAGCATCCCCATCGCGTTGCCGAGGCCGGGCGCGACGTGCAGGTTGACCACGGCGAGTTGGCCGGAGGCGAGCGCGTAGCCGTCGGCCATCGCCATCGCCGGCGCCTCCTGCAACGCGAGCACGTAGCGCAGCTCCGTCTCCACGGCGAGCGCGTCCATCAGCGGCAGCTCGGTCGTGCCGGGATTGCCGAACATCACGCGCACTCCCTCCTGCTTCAGCAATTCGAGCAGGGCGGTCTTGCCGAACATCGAGGCCATGCGTTTCCCCCGTCATCGCAGCCAAAACCCTGCGCCGGCACCCTGTCGGACGCAACATTGCCAGGGCGGGGCGGTGTGTGCATCCTCGCCCGCCGTATCGGCCGGTGGGCGCCGGACAATGGAGAGTGAGCGATGACGACACCCTGGAAGATGACCCGCCGAGCGGCGCTGAAGACCGCCGCGGCTGCCGCGGCGCTGCCGCTGGTCCATGTGCGGGGGGCGGGCGCGGCCACCACCCTGAAGGTGGGCTTCTGGGATCACTGGGTTCCCGGCGCCGACCCGGTGATGAAGCAGCAGGTGGAGGATTGGGGCAAGAAGAACAATGTCAACGTCCAGCTCGACTTCATCACCAGCAGCGGCAACAAGCTGCTGGTGACCGCCGCCGCCGAGGCGCAGGCCGGCGCCGGGCACGACCTGATGACGTTCGGGACCTGGGACGCGCACAACTACTCCGACAAGCTCGAACCGGTCGATGACGTGATAAAGGCGCTGGAGGCGAAGGCCGGGCCGTTCAACGCCGTGTCCAAGTATCTGGCCCAGAGCAAGGACGGACACTGGTCCGCCGTGCCGACCACCTGGGGCTCGCAAAGCAAGCCGTGCTGCGGGCGGATCAGCCTGCTGAAGGACTACATCGGGCTCGACGTGACCCAGATGTATCCCCCGCGCGAGAACCAGGAGGGGACCGCGAAGGACTGGACCTGGGAGGGCGACTTCCTGAAGGCGGCCGAGACGGCGTCGAAGAACGGGCACCCATTCGCCCTCGGCCTCGGCCAGACGTCCGACAGTGTCGATTGGGTCGGTGCGCTGTTCACCTCGTACGACGCCGAACTGGTGGACAAAAGCGGCAAGCCGCAGGTCAACTCGGCGGCCGTGAACCAGGTGCTGGAGTATGCGCAAAAGCTGGTCAAGTTTCTGCCGCCCGACGCGGTAAGCTATGATGACGCATCCAACAACCGGGCGCTGATTTCGGGAAAGAGTGCGCTCATCATGAATCCGCCGTCAGCCTGGGCGGTGGCGAAACACGACGCTCCGCAGGTTGCCGCCGATAGCTGGACCTTCCCCAACCCCGCCGGCCCCAAGGGCCGGTTCGTGCCCTATCTGGGATTTTTCTGGGGTGTCTGGAAATTCAGCCAGCAGAAAACGCCGGCCAAGGAACTGATCGAGTATTTGATGCAGCGCGATGTGGTGCAGGCGCGCGAGCCGGCCACCGAGGGCTATGACCTGCCGCCGCAAAACAGCATGATGGATTTCAAGATCTGGTCCGAGGTCGAGCCGCCGAAGGGCACGGTCTACAACTACCCGCTGCGGCCCTGGAATCAGGCGCAGTTCAGCATCGCCACGTCGCCCGCTCCGGCCGACATCGCCGTGCAGATCTACAACGCCGGCGTGGGGCCGACCATGCTGGCGAAGCTGAAGGGAGGATCGTCGATCAAGGACGTGATCTCCTGGGGCGAGAACCAGGTCGAGGGTTTCATCCAGCCCTGACCGACCCGGGATTGTAGGCCGGCGGGGCGGGTCTCGAGGAGCGCGCCCCGCGGTTTCGCGACAGGGAGGGAGGCACAACAATGAACAAGGTCACACGTCGGAGCGCTCTGGCTGGCCTTGCCGTGGCGCCGCTGGCCCGGCCTGCGATCATCCGCGCGCAAACCACCTCGAAGCCGGTGCGCATCCTGATGATCAGCGACCTCAACGGGCCGTACCGGGACGTGGGCGGTCCCGGTCAGAAGGTGGGCTGCGATCTCGCGGTGGAGGATTTCGGCGGCTCGGTTCTCGACCGCCCGATCGAGGTCATCCAGGTCGATGGCCAGAACAAGCCGAATATCGCCGGTGCGCTGGCGCGCGAATGGATCGACGCGCACGGCGCGAACGTGCTGACCGATGGCGCCGCCACCTCCTCGGGGCTGGCGATGCAGCAGATTTCGCTCGAAAAGAAGGTCATCTATCTCATCACCGGCCCGGCTTCGACCGACTTCACCCAGAAGCTCTGCACTCCCTACGGGTTTCACTGGACCTACGACACCTATGCGATGGCCAAGGGCACCGGCGGGAAGCTGACCAAGGCGGGCGGCGATACCTGGTTCTTCATTACCGCGGACTACGAGTTCGGCTACTCCTTGCAGGCAAACACCGAGACATTCGTCAAGGCGGCCGGCGGCAAGATACTGGGCAGCGTGCGGGCGCCGCTGGGGACCGCCGACTTCTCAAGCTATCTCGTGCAGGCGCGCGCCTCCGGGGCCAAGGTGATCGGGCTGGCGAACGCCGGCACCGACCTGGTAAACTGCCTGAAGCAGGCCAGCGAGTTCGGCATCGCGAAAGGCGGCCAGCGGCTGGCGACCTTGCTGATGTTCATCACCAACGTCGCCGCCGTGGGTCAGGACACCTGCCAGGGCCTGGTGCTGACCAACTCGTTTTACTGGAACCTGACCGACAAGACTCGCGCCTGGACCAAGCGGTACGTCGCTAAGATGGACTCGCCGCCGACCATGCTGCACGCCGGCCAGTACTCGGCGACCCTCGCGTGGCTGAAGGCGGTGAAGGCGGCGGGCACCCTCGACGGCACGACGGTCTCGGCCAAGCTGCACGCGACGCCGGTCAACGATTTCTACGACAACAATGTGGCGATCCAGCCGAACGGGCGGGTGGCCGAGAAGATGTACGTCTGGCAGGTGAAGCCGACCTCGGAATCCACGGCGAAGTGGGACTTCTACAAGCCCATCGGCACGATGTCGGGGGAGGAGTCGACGATGCCGATGGCCGAGACCGGGTGTCCGCTCGTGCATACGTAGCAGCTACCCGACCCCGTAGCGGTGGAACCAGGCGAGCATACGCGTCCAGCCATCCTCCGCGTCGGCCTTGCGATAGCTCGGGCGATAGTCAGCGTGGAAACCGTGCGGGGCGTCCGGGTAGAGGACGAAGGAAATCGGCTCGTGGGCCGACTTGGCCTTCGCTTCCGCCTCCCGGATCAATGGCATCGGGTTCAAGGCGTCCTCGGTGCCGTAAAGCCCGAGAACCGGGCAGAGCACTTTGTCTACCACTTCCAGTGCGGTCTTGGGCTGGATCGCGCTGGTGGCCTCGTCCAGAACGCCGTACCAGGACACGGCGGCTCGCAAATGCGGATTGTGCGCGGCGTACAGCCAAGTCTGCCGGCCGCCCCGGCAGAAGCCGGTTATGCCGAGCCGACGTGCGTCGCCGTGCTCACGGGCCGCCCAGGCGGCGACCGAATCCATGTCGGTCATCATCAGCGAATCTGGCGCCTTGCTAACGATCGCCGAGGCCTCCTGCCCCGACGTCGTTTGCGTCAGATCACCGACCCGCGCGTAGTACTCGGCGGCGACCGCGAGATAGCCCTGCTTGGCCAGCCGCCGGCAGATGTCCTTGATGTATTCGTGGACGCCAAACACCTCCTCGGTCACCAGCACGATCGGAAATTGCCCGGAGCCGACGGGCCGGGCGGCGTAGGCGGGCAGGTCGCCGTCACCGACCGGAATGCGCGTCTCGCCGGCCTCCAGGCCGACCGTGTCGGTGTGGATCGCCGGCCCCTCCGCCCGCGCGGTGGCGAGGGTGAAGCCGGCGATGAGGGACGTAGTAAGAAAGCCGCGTCGATCGAAACCGTCCGTCATGTCAGCCGATCGTCATCGCGCTTCGCAGATCGTCGTCGATCTTGGCGAGGAACGCCTGCGTGTTGAGCCATTTCTGGTTGGCTCCGATCAGAACGGCGAGATCCTTGGTCATGAAGCCCAATTCCACCGTCTCGATGCACACCCGCTCCAGCGTGTCCGCGAAGCGCGTCACGTCGGGCGTGTCGTCGAACCGGCCCCGATAGGCCAGCCCGCGCGTCCAGGCGAAGATCGAGGCGATCGGGTTGGTGGAGGTTTCCTGGCCCTTCTGGTGCTGGCGATAGTGGCGGGTGACGGTGCCGTGCGCCGCCTCGCTCTCCACCGTCTTGCCGTCCGGGCTCATCAGCACGGAACTCATCAGTCCGAGCGAACCGAAGCCCTGCGCCACGATGTCCGACTGCACGTCGCCGTCGTAGTTCTTGCACGCCCACAGATACCCGCCCGACCATTTCAGCGCCTGGGCGACCATGTCGTCGATCAGCCGGTGCTCGTAGGTCAGCCCGTGCTGCTCGAAGCGCGTCTTGAACTCGCGGTCGAAGATGTCCTGGAACAAATCCTTGAAGTAGCCGTCATACGCCTTAAGGATCGTGTTCTTGGTGGACAGGTACACTGAATAATCACGTTGCAGACCGTAATTGAAGGTCGCGCGCGCGAAGCCCGCGATCGATTTCCTCGTATTGTGCATGGCCATCGCGACGCCGCCAGCGCCAGTGAAGTCGAAAACATCCATCGTCTGCGCGGGACCGTCGGTCGGCTGGTAGCTGAGCGTGACCTTGCCTGGGCCGGGAATCTTCATCTCGGTGGCGCGGTAGATGTCCCCATAGGCATGGCGCCCGATGACGATCGGCTTGGTCCAGTGCGGCACCAGGCGCGGCACGTTCTTGCAGATGATCGGCTCGCGAAAGATCGTGCCATCCAGGATGTTGCGAATGGTGCCGTTCGGGCTGCGATACATACGCTTGAGGCCGAACTCCTTCACCCGCGCCTCGTCGGGGGTGATGGTCGCGCATTTCACGCCGACGCCATGCTTGGCGATCGCCTTGGCCGCATCGACCGTCACCTGGTCGTCGGTCGCATCGCGGTGCTCCATGCCGAGATCGAAATACAGCAGCTCGATGTCGAGATACGGCAGGATTAGCTTGTCCTTGATGAATCCCCAGATGATGCGGGTCATCTCGTCCCCATCAAGCTCGACGACGGGGGTCTTCACCTTGATCTTGGCCATCTAGTCCTCTTGGAAGCGGGGCATCACGCGCCGGTCGAGCGGGGCGGGCGGACATTCGCATCCGGGTCCGGGTTGGGCAAGCCGCCGGCGTGCTTGACCCAGGGCCGTCGGCCCCAGCGGAGGAACGCGCGTCGATCCCCTTCCTCGGCGAGCACATTGGCGCGCACCCGCAGCAAGTCGCTGCGAGCCACCAAGCCGAGCAGCGTGCCGTCCTCGCGCCGGATCACCGGCACGCGGGCGGAGTCCGTCTGGATCATGCGGGTGACCAGCGTGTTCACCGGCTCGTCGGGGTCCGCCGTCGGCATGTCCCGCCCGCCGAGCGCCTCGGCCAGCGTCGCGGTCTGCCGCTCCGGGTCGCGCATGGCTTGCAGGGCGTCGGCCCGGTACGCGAGCGCGATCGGCCGGCCCTCGGGATCGATCACCGGATAGGCGCGGTGGCGATTTTCGTCGCCAAAGAAATCCACCAGCTTGCCCATGGTCATATCGGCGGGCAGCGTCTCCACATGCATCGCCATCACGTCGGCCACCCGCGCGAGCTCGAGGGGATCGACGCTGTACTCGCGGGTGAGGTGATGCCCGCGCCGCACCACCTTCTCGGTCAGAATGGAGCGTTTCAGCAACAGCACGGTGAACGCGTAACTGGCCCCGCATGCGGTCAGCAGAGGAACGATCAGGGCGGCATCGCCGGTCAGCTCGACGGCGAACATCATGGCGGTCAGCGGCGCGCGCATGGTCCCGCCCATCGTCGCCGCCATCCCGATCAGCGCCCAGTCGCCGGGCCCCGCGTGCGGCAGCACGATGCCGAACAGCCCGCCGACGCAGCCGCCCATGATCAGGAGCGGGGCCAGCACGCCGCCCGAGGTGCCTGAACCGAGTGCGACCGCCCAGATGATCGCCTTGACCAGCATCAGCCGAAGCATCCAGCCGAAGCCCGTGTCGCCGGTCAGGAGATGGGTGATGTTGACGTACCCAACGCCCAGCGCCGCGGGGTCGATAAGGCCGCCGATGCCGACCACCAGGCCGCCCAGCGTCGGCCACCACATCCAATGCAGCGGCAGCTTCCCGAACGCGTCCTCCGCCGCGTATACCATGCCCGTCAGCAGACCCGAGGCCAGGCCGCAGACCAGGCCGAGCACCACACACAGGCAGAGCGTGGCGGGATCGATCGGCATCGTGCCGACGTGCGGGAACAACGGACCGACAGGTAGCAGCCAGCCGCGCTCCACCACCGCCGTCATGCACGCGACCAGCACGGGGATGAAGCTGCGCGGCTTCCACTCGAACAGCAGCAGCTCGACCGCCAGCAGGACCGAGGCGATGGGGGTGCCGAACACCGCCGTCATGCCGGCCGATGCGCCGGCGACCAGCATCGTCTTCCGCTCGGCGGCGCTCAGGTCGAACAGTTGGGCGAACAGCGACCCGAGCGCCCCGCCCGTCATGATGATCGGCCCCTCGGCGCCGAACGGGCCGCCGGTGCCGATGGCGATCGCCGAGGACACGGGCTTGAGGAAGGCGACTTTCGGCTCGATCCGGCTCTGCCCGATCAGGATGGCCTCCATCGCCTCCGGAATGCCGTGGCCCCTGATCTTCTCCGACCCAAACCGGGCCATGAGGCCGACGATGGCAGAGCCGATCACCGGGACCAAGATCGACCAGGCCCCCAGATGGTCGAGTGAAATGATGATCCCGTGCGCGGTGGACACCTCGCCGTAGTAGGCGATGCCCGTGATGAGCGCGATCAGCCGCAGCAGCACCCACGCCACGATGACGCCCAGGCTGCCGACCACGACCGCCATCGCGGCCAGGACCAGCACGCGGGGTTGGGTGGTGAAGTCGCCAAACTCCTGGAGCCGGGCGTGTGGCGTTGTCTTGGGGGGCATGGCGAACCGGGTGATGCGGGTTACCGCGCGTATATATCGCGCTGCGACACGGGACCAGGGCTGAGCGTCCGCCTAGCCGTTCAGCGGTCGGAGAATTGACCGGGGCCGACGAGGAGGCGTCTTTCGCCCTTCAGGGAGCCGGCCCGACCCGCTCGCGGGACTGCCGCGACGTCGGCATCAGGCCGGCAGCTTCCAGCCGAGCCAGTCGCACACGCCGCGTCCCATCACCCATTCCTTGTCCTCTTCGGTGAGGAACGGCAGTTCCTCGGTGAACAGCGTGATCGCCTGGCGGTAGGTGCAGGGTAGTCGGCTCAGGTCGGTGCCCCAGAAGGTGCGGCGCGGACCGAACTCGTCGAAGACTCGCCGGATGTAGCCGTGGATATTGCGGTACGGGTACGGCTGCGAGGAATAGCAGGGCAGGGCGGAGGCCTTCACCGCCACGTTCGGGTGTAGCGCCAGCTTCAGCAGCTCGGGAACGTCGGCGAACGCCGCCGCATCCTTGTCCCGGCGGAGTTCCATATGGTCGAGCACCAGTCGGAGGCCGGGGTGGCGTTCTGCCAGCCGCCGGATCCCGTCCAGATGTCCCGGGGCGAAGATCATCACCGGCAGGTGATGGCGTTCACATTCCTCCCACAGCCACTCGGCGCTGTCGTCGTCGAGCCAGGTCATCTCCGGCCGATAGACGAAACGCAGCCCGAGCATCCCCGGCTGGTCGCGCCAGCGCGCGAGTTGCGGGCGGTTGGCGGGATCGACGGGGAGGCGGCCCATGACCGCCAGCCGATCCGGATGACGGCGCGCCGCGGCGAGGGCGAGGTCGTTGCGGTCGCCCTCCCACGATGGCGGCACAATCACCACCCGCTCGACGCCCGCCGCGTCCATTTCGCGCAACAGGTCGGACTCGGTGAAGGGTTCCGGACGCTGCTCCATGCCGATGCCGTAGGCCGGCCACGGCCGCTCGGGCGTATTGGCGCCCCAGATATGCACCTGGGCATCGACAATGTGCACGTCAGAACCCCTCGCGGATTACGTCGCGCGTGAAATAGGACAGGATCAGGTCGGCGCCGGCGCGCTTGAAGGCGCCTAGCGTTTCGCGCACCACCCTCTGTTCGTCGATCGCGCCGGCGGCGGCGGCGAACTTGATCATCGCGTACTCGCCACTGACTTGATACGCCGCCAGCGGCAGCAAGGTGCGTTCGCGCAGGCGGGCCAGCACGTCGAGGTAGGGCAGACCCGGCTTCACCATCAGGATGTCGGCACCCTCGGCCTCGTCCAGCAGCGATTCCCGCAGCGCCTCGCGCCCGTTCAGCGGGTCCATCTGGTAAGTCTTGCGGTCGCCTTTCAGCTCGCAGCCCGCGGCCGCCCGGAACGGGCCGTAAAACGCGGAAGCGAACTTCGAGGAGTAGGCCATGATCGGCGTCTGCTCGTGGCCTGCGGCGTCGAGCGCGTGGCGGATCGCCGCCACTTGACCGTCCATCATGGCCGAGGGCGCGATCAGGTCGGCGCCGGCATCCGCCGCGACCGTCGCCTGACGTGCGAGGTTCTCGATCGTCGCGTCGTTGACGACCTGCCCGTGCTCGATCACGCCGCAATGGCCGTGATCGGTGTATTCGCAGAAGCAGAGGTCGGGGATCACCACCAGATCGGGCGCGGCGTCCTTGGCGATGCGCACCATCCGCGCGACCAGCCCGTCGGCGCGCCAGGCGTCGCTGCCGGTCGCGTCCTTGCGGTGTGACACGCCGAACAGCATCACCGCGCGCACGCCGTCGCGCGCCAGGGCCTCGAACTCGCGCGCCAGCCGCCGCTCGGGGATGCGCGAGACGCCCGGCATGGAGTCGACCGGCAAGGGATCGAGGATGTCCTCCTCGACGAAGATCGGCTGGATCAGATCATGCGCCGATACCGACGTCTCCCGCACCAGATCACGCAAAGCGGACGATCCGCGCAGGCGGCGCAGGCGCATGGCGGGAAAGCGGCCGACGGTCATGGTCGGGTCTCCAAGTGAGCGCCCGATGGGATAGGCTCGCGAAGTCGGGATGCCAAGATGTGCGTCAGTGCAGAACCGAGACGGCGGCGAGACCGGCGCCAAACGCTCCGAACATCGCCGTGATGAGCACGCCGACCACCGCCCACAGATACGTCTTGCTCGGCTTTTCGGCGAGTTCGGCTTTGGTCGCTAGGTGGGGCAAAGTCGCGGTGAGCGTCGACTCGATGCGCGCGACCGTGGTCTGCGTGGCCAAAGTGGGGAGGATCGCCTCGATGCGCGCCATCCCTGCCTTCAAGTCCGAGAGCGTTTCGCGCAAATCCCGCACGTCCCCTCCAGCGTGGAAACCCGCGTTTCCAAGCCCGGAATGTAGGGTCCGCCAGCGGCAGGATCAACGGCGTCGGGCATGGGTGACGGTTCCGATCGAGATCTTCCTACCATTAGGCGGCGAATGCCGTTACGGAGCCGCTAACGCCGTCGCCGGTGCCCCGTGACCCCGTTCCTCGCCCTGCTCGCCTTCCTCGCGCACGCCGGCGTGCCGGCCGAGCATGTGCATGTCCCGGAGCCGGAAGGCACGGTGCTGGACGCCGCGCTGGTGCGCCCCGTCGGTCCGGCGCGCGGGCCGGCGGTCGTCGCGCTGCACGGATGCGGCGGGGCCGTTCCCCACGCGCGACGGCTCCTGGGCAGTCGAACTGGCCCGACGGGGCCATGTCGTGCTGCTCCCCGACAGCTTCGGCTCGCGCGGGCTGGGGTCGCAGTGTCGGGAGGCGCACAGGATCGCGCCGGCGTCGCGCGTGCGCCGCCGGGACGCGATCGCCACGGCCGAGTGGCTGGACCGCCAGCCCGGCACGCCGAGGGGCGCGTTTGTGGAGCGGGCGGGCCGGTGCTAGAGGTGCCCTCGTTCCGAACGTGACGGCAGACCCATGGACCAGCACGCGCCGACCGCGAGCCTGCGCCGGTTTTTCTCGGCCCCGCTCGCCGAAACCGACCCCGAGATCGCCGCCGCGATCCGCGACGAGCTTGGCCGCCAGCAGGACGGCATCGAGCTGATCGCCAGCGAGAACATCGTCTCCGCCGCCGTGCTGGAGGCACAGGGCAGCGTGCTGACCAACAAATACGCCGAGGGCTATCCTGGCCGGCGCTATTACGGCGGCTGCGGCTTCGTCGACGTGGTCGAGCGGCTTGCGATCGAGCGGGCCAAGGCGCTGTTCGGCTGCGCCTTCGCCAACGTGCAGCCGCATTCCGGCGCGCAGGCCAATCAGGCGGTTTTCCTGGCGCTGCTCAAGCCGGGCGACACCTTCCTGGGCATGAGCCTCGACGCGGGCGGGCATCTGACGCACGGTTCGCCTGCCAATCTGTCGGGCAAGTGGTTCCGTCCGGTGCATTATGGCGTTCGAAGCGAGGACGGCTTGCTCGACTACGAGGAGCTGGAGCGCGTCGCGCGGGCCGAGCGGCCGAGGCTCATCATCGCCGGCGGGTCGGCCTATTCGCGGGTCATCGACTTCGCGCGCATCCGCCGCGTCGCCGACGAGGTGGGCGCGCTGGTTATGGTCGACATGGCGCATTTCGCCGGGCTGGTCGCCGCCGGGCTCTACCCCAGCCCGCTACCGCACGCGCACGTCGTCACCACCACCACCCACAAGACGCTGCGCGGCCCGCGCGGCGGGATGGTGCTGGCGAACGACCCTGAGATCGGCAAGAAGATCAACAGCGCCGTGTTTCCCGGCCTGCAAGGCGGGCCGCTGATGCACGTCATCGCCGGCAAGGCGGCGGCGTTCGGGGAGGCGCTGCGCCCGGAGTTTCGCGCCTATCAGCAGGCGGTTGCCGACAACGCTCGCGCACTCGCCGCGACCTTGATCGAGGAAGGCTTCGCGATCATCGGCGGCGGCACCAACTCCCATCTGATGCTGGTGGATTTGCGCCCCAAGCGCGTCACCGGCAAGGCCGCCGAGGCGAGCCTGGAGCGCGCGGACATCACCGCCAACAAGAACGCCATCCCCGCCGACCCCGAGAAGCCGGCCGTCACCTCCGGCATCCGGCTTGGCTCCCCCGCTGCCACGACGCGGGGCTTCGGAACGGGGGAATTCCGCGAGATCGGACAAATGATCGCCGAGGTGATCGACGGGCTCTCGCGTTCCAACGACGGCGCCAACGAGGCCGCCGAGCGCGCCGTTTCCGCCCGCGTGCAGGCGCTCTGCGCGCGGTTCCCGATCTATCCGAACCGCTGATGCGCCTGAACCGCTGATGCACTGCCCGTTCTGCGGCCACGACGACACGCAGGTGAAGGACAGCCGCCCCTCCGAGGACGGGGCGGCGATCCGGCGGCGCCGCTTCTGTGGCGGCTGCGGGCAGCGGTTCACGACCGTCGAGCGCGTGCAGCTCCGCGAGCTGACGGTGGTCAAGTCCGACGGGCGGCGCGTGCCCTTCGATCGCGACAAGCTGGCGCGCTCCATCCGCATCGCGCTTCGCAAGCGCCCGATCCAGGAGGAGCGGGTGGAGCGCATCGTGAACGGCGTCGTCCGCCAGCTCGAAGCCTCGGGCGAGGCCGACGTCCCCAGCAAGGGAATCGGCGAGCTGGTGATGGAGACGCTGAAGGAGGTGGACGCGGTCGCCTATGTCCGCTTCGCGAGCGTCTACCGCAATTTTCGCGAGGCGAAGGACTTCGAGGAATTTGTGGTCTCGCTGGACGAGGCCACATAGGGCATGACCTCGGCTGAGCAACCCGCCGACATCGCCCATATGCGCGCCGCCCTGTCACTGGCGCGGCGCGGTCTGGGCGTGACCTGGCCCAACCCCTCGGTCGGCTGCGTGATCGTCCGCGAAGGTCGCGTCGTCGGGCGCGGAGCGACGGCGCCGGGCGGGCGGCCGCATGCCGAGGCCTCGGCGCTGGCCCGCGCTGGCGTGGGGGCGCGAGGGGCGACCGCCTACGTGACCCTGGAGCCGTGCTGTCATTGGGGGCGAACGCCGCCCTGTACGGGCGCGCTGATCGAGGCCGGCGTGCGCCGCGTGGTGATCGGCGTGCGCGATACCGATCCGCGCGTGAACGGCCGAGGTATCGCCGCGCTGCGGGCGGCCGGGATCGAGGTCGCGGAGGGCGTGCTCGCGAAAGATGCGGCGGAGGCGGTCGCCGGCTTCGGCCTGCGGATCCGCGAAGGTCGCCCGCTGCTGACGCTGAAGCTCGCCTCGACCCTTGACGGGCGGATCGCGACGCGCACCGGCGAAAGCCGCTGGATCACCGGGCCGCCCGCGCGGAAAGTGGCGCACGCGCTGCGCGGGCGCCACGACGCGGTGATGGTGGGCATCGGCACCGTGCTCGCCGACGACCCGGATCTGACTTGTCGGTTACCGGGTTTCCGCACGGTTCCTTTGGTTCGGATCGTCGCTGACTCCGCGCTGCGGACGCCGCTGTCGGCGCGTGTCCTGACGAGCGATGCGCCGACCTGGCTGCTGGTGCGCCCCGATGCCGATGTCGCCCGGCGCGCAGCGGTCGAGGCGAGCGGCGTGCGGGTGGTGGAAGTCGCCCAGGGCGGCAGTTCCTCCTGCCCCCCCGCCCTTGCAGGGGGAGAGGGGCCATTGCTCGACATGCACGCCGCACTGACCGCCCTCGGCGCCGCCGGGCTCACGTCCGTGCTGGTCGAGGGCGGGGCGCGGCTCGCCGGAAGCTTGCTGCGGGCATGTCTGGTTGATCGCATCGCCTGGTTCCATGCGCCCGGCGTGATGGGCGGGGACGGGCTCGGCGCCGTGCGGGGCTTGGACCTCGAACGGCTCGCCGATCTGCCTCGCTTTCGCCGCCGCTCGGCAATCCCGCTCGGCGATGACATGCTGACGATGCTCGAGAGGACGCCCTGAGCCATGTTCACCGGCATCGTCACCGCGTTCGGCACGGTTCGCAGCATCACCAGCTTGGACCACGGCCGCGACATGCGACTGGTCATCGCCGCGCCCTGGTCTGATACGGCAAGTATCGCGCCCGGCGCCTCGATCGCCTGCTCGGGCTGCTGTCTGACGGCCGTTGAGCTGGGCCCGGACTGGTTCGCCGCCGATGCTTCGGCCGAGACCCTGGCGCGCACCACGATGGGCGGCTGGACCCCTGGCACGCGGGTCAACCTGGAGCGCAGCCTGCGCGTCGGCGACGAGCTTGGCGGGCACCTCGTCGCGGGCCATGTCGATGGCGTGGGAACGACGGTGTCGGCCTCGCCGGAGAACGGCTCGGTGCGCTGGCGGTTCCGCGTGCCGCGCGACATCGCGCGCTTCATTGCCAAGAAGGGGAGTGTTGCGATCGACGGGGTCTCGTTGACAGTGAACGAAGTCGCGGGCAACGAAGTCGCGGGCGAGGGGGCGGACGGCGATACTTTCGGGGTGAACGTCATCCCGCACACGGCCGCGGTGACGCGCTTCGGCACCCTGCGGCCGGGCGAGGCGGTGAACATCGAGGTCGATATGCTGGCACGCTATGTCGCCCGGCTGGCGGAGTTCCGATGATGGACGACATCAAGACGGCCAACCTCTCGCAGTATCTCACCAGCGCCGACGAGCTGATCGAGGAAGCGCGCAACGGGCGCATGTTCATCCTCGTCGATGACGAAGACCGCGAAAACGAGGGCGACCTGGTCATCCCCGCGCAGTTCGCGACGCCCGACGCGGTGAATTTCATGATTCGCAACGCGCGCGGGCTGGTGTGCTTGGCGCTGACCCGCCCGCGCGTCGAGCAACTCGGCCTGGGGCTAATGAGCGCCACGAACGGCACTCGCCACCAGACGGCGTTCACCGTCTCGATCGAGGCACGGGAGGGGGTGACAACGGGCATCTCCGCGCATGACCGGGCGCGCACCGTAGCGGTCGCCATCAATCCCGAGTGCGGGCGCGACGACATCGTGACGCCGGGCCACATCTTCCCGCTGGTCGCGCGCGAGGGCGGAACCCTGGTCCGCGCCGGCCATACCGAGGCCTCGGTGGACATCGCGCGCCTCGCCGGCCTCAGTCCGGCCGCGGTGATCTGCGAGATCATGAACGACGACGGCACGATGGCCCGCCTGCCGGACCTCGTGAGCTTCGCGCAGAGGCACAACCTGAAGCTCGGCACCATCGCCGACCTGATCGCGCACCGCCGCCGCACCGAGCGGCTGGTCCGACGCGTGACGGAGGGCGCGTTCCACCATGTCGCGGGCGGCGCGTGGAAGCTGATCGTCTATGTGAACACGGTCGAGTATCAGGAGCATCTCGCGCTGGTGAAGGGCGACATCTCCGGCCCCGAGCCGGTCATGGTGCGGATGCACGCGGTCGATCTGCTCGACGACATGACCGGAGGCCCGGCCTGGATCTCGGTCCACAACGCGATGCACATGATCGGCAACGAGGGTCGGGGCGCGCTGGTGCTGATCCGCGAGCACCGCCGGACCGCACTGTCTGATCGCGTGCGCCAACTCGCGATGTCGGAGCGGCCGCAAAGAGAGTTGCGCGACTACGGCATCGGCGCGCAGATCCTGCTCGATCTGGGCATCAAGGACATGGTCCTGCTGTCGAACCGCCGGCGCACCATCGTCGGGCTTGAAGGTTATGGGCTGAACATTGTGGAGCAGCGCCCGATCCCGGACGCGGTGCGCGAGGGCTGGCAGCGGTGAGCACCGAGGACGCCGCTCCTCCCGAGGCCCCGCGGGTCGAGGGACCGGCGCCGCACGTCCTCATCGTTCGCGCGCCCTACTACGGCGAGGTGGTCGCCGGTCTGGCCCGCGGCGCGGAGCGCATCCTGCGGGAGGCGGGCGCGACGTTTGAAACGCTGGACGTGGCCGGCGCGTTCGAGCTGCCGCAGGCCATTCGCATCGCGGTACGCGGCGATGCGCGATTCAGCGCCTTCGTGGCGCTCGGCTGCATCTTGCGCGGCGAGACGGACCACTACGAGCACATCTGCCGCGAGACGATGGCGGGCCTGATGAGCGTGGCATTGCAGTTCGGACTTGCCCTCGGGACGGGGCTTCTGACGGTGGAGACGATCGACCAGGCGCTGGCGCGATCCGGCCAGGACGGGCACAACAAGGGCGCCGAAGCCGCCGCCGCCGCCTTGCTGCAAGTGGCGGCCGTTCGCCGGTTCGCCGCGTCTCGATAGGAGAAGTCGAATGGGGAAGGCGCCGAAGCCGCGCCCGCGGGCGCGCACGGCCTCGCGCGTCGCCGCGGTGCAGGCGCTGTTCCAGAGCGAGCAGGCCCAGGACAGCCCGGAAGCGGTGATCGATCAGTTCGTGCGTCACCGCCTGGGCGAATTGCCCGGCACCGGCGGGTTCGAGGAGGGCCGCGTGCCGAAGGCCGAGGTGGCGCTGTTTTCCCGCATCGTGAGGGCCGCCGTGGCCCAGCAGGACATGATCGACCGCATGCTGGTCGAGGCGCTGCCGGCCGACTGGCCGCTCAATCGCATCGATCCCGTGTTGCGTGCCTTGATGCGTGCCGGCGGCGCAGAGCTTGCCCTCGCTGACGGTCCGCCGGCGAAGGTCGTCATCAACGAATACGTTGACGTGGCGCACGGCTTCTTCTCGGGCGACGAGCCGCGCATGGCCAACGGCGTGCTCGACCGCCTCGCGCGTCTGCTGCGGCCCGACGAGTTCGGAGGTTTCACACCGGCGGCCCCCGCCTGCGCGCCCTGACCGCTGCGGTGACGGCGGGATCGGTCAGTGCCCTTGCGGGAGGGGGCTGGCGGGAGGGGGCGGAGCGGCGAGGCCGAGATAGATCTCCTGCACGTGGGGGTCGCGCGCCAGCGCGGCGGCCGGGCCGTCCAGGACGGTGCGCCCGGTTTGCAGCACGTAGGCGTGGCTCGCGATTTCCAGCGCCAGCTCGACCGATTGCTCGGCCAGCAGCAGGGTGATCCCCTCGCTGTGCAGCAGCGCCAACGTCTCATAGAGGCTTTCCACCACCGCCGGGGCGAGGCCGAGGCTGGGCTCGTCGAGCAGCAGCATCCGCGGGTCCGACATGAGGGCGCGGCCGAGCGCGAGCATCTGCCGTTCCCCGCCCGAGAGGGTGCCGGCGCGTTGCCGGCGGCGCTCGGCGAGGCGGGGGAACAGGTCGAAGACGCGGTCAAGCAGCGTCGCGGCGCGGGCGTGCTCGCGCAGGACGGTGGCGCCGAGACGCAGGTTCTGTTCCACGCTCTGGTTGACGAACAGCCGCCACCCCTCGGGCGATAGCGCGAGGCCCTGGCGGATCACGGCATAGGCGGGTCGGCCGGTGATCGCCCGGCCACGCCACAAAATGCGCCCGCCGGCCGGCGGCACCAGCCCGGCGATGGCATTCAAGGTCGTGGTCTTGCCGGCGCCGTTCGAGCCGATCAGCGCCACCACGGCACCCTCGGCCACATCGAGCGAGACATCGGCCACGCCGATCAGGTCGCCATAGCGCACCGCGAGGTTGCGCACGGAGAGGGCGATCTCCGTCACGGTGCCCGCGCTTGCCGGCGTTCGAGGCTGCGGCCGAGATAGGCGGAGACGACTTGTGGCTGTTGGACGACCTCGCGCGGATGGCCCTCGGCGATGACGCGGCCCTGGTGGAACACCACGGCGTGGTCGGTCAGCGTGAGGATCACCTCCATGATGTGCTCGACGATGACCAACGTGATCCCGCGCGCATGGATGCGGCGCACCAGCTCGATCCCGGCTTGCACCTCCGTCGGGTTCAGGCCGGCCAGCGCCTCGTCGAGCAGCAGCACGCGCGGGCCGGTCGCCAGCGCGCGGGCGATCTCCAGCCGCTTGCGGCCCGGCGTGCCGAGGCCGCGTGCGGGGGCGTCGGCCAAGCGATCGAGACCGGTGAAGGCGAGCAGGTCGCGTGCCACGCGCTCCGCCTCGGTCCGGCCGGGATGGCGCAGGAAGGCGCCGACCAGCACGTTCTCCGCCACCGTCATGTCCTCGAAGGTGACGGGAACCTGGAAGGTCCGGGCGATGCCGAGGCGCGCATGGGCTTCCGGGGTCGCGCGGGTGATGTCGTGCCCGTCGAAGGCGACGTGGCCGGCGGTCGGCGCGATATCGCCCGCGAGCACGTTGAAGAAGGTGCTCTTGCCGGCGCCGTTCGGCCCGATCAGGCCGACGATCTGCCCGGCGGCGAGGGAAAGGCAGGCGCCGTCCACCGCGCGCAGCCGGCCGAAGGTGCGGACGACGTCCACCGCCTCAAGCAGCACGGCGCACCGCCTCATGCCGGCGCGCGAGACGCAGGCGCACGCGCCGCGCGAGGTCGAGCAGCCCGCCGGGCTCGAAGCGGGCGACGAGCATGATGATGGCGCCATAGATGACGTAAGTGATGCCGCTGCCCGATCCGCCGAAGGCCGCGTTCGTCGCCTCCTCCAAAGGCACCAGCAGGATCGAGCCGAGCAGCGGGCCGAACAGCGTCCCCGCGCCGCCGACGGCGGCCATTATGATCAGCTTCACCGAAACCAGAATCCCGAGCACGCTGTCGGGGTCGGCGAAGCCGATCATGATGATGTAGAGCGAGCCGGCAATGGAGGTGAAGGCGGCGGAGAACATCAGCGCATACAGCTTGTAGCGCAGCACCGGCACGCCGAGGCTGCGCGCCGCGCGGTCTCCCGCGTTGAGCGCGCGCAGGTAGTAGCCCATGCGGCTCACCTGCATCCACCGCGTCAGCCCGAGCAGGATCAGGAGCACGACGAGGAACAGATAGTAGTAGGGCAGGGGCGAGGTGAAGGAGAGGTCGGCGAGCCCGCGCGGCGTCGCCGGTCCCATCAGTCCGACCGCCGCGCCCAGCAGCGGCCAGTTCGCCACCAGAATCCGGATCAGCTCCGCCGCCGCGATCGTCGCCATCGAGAAATAGTGCCCGCGCAGCCGGAAGGTGGGCGTGCCCACGATCACCGACAGCGCGAGACTGACGACGACGCCGAGCGGCACGCCGGCGATCGGCGGCCAGCCGAGCCGGGTGTACACGACGAGCGACGAGTACGCCCCCGCGCCGAAGAAGATCGCGTGCCCGACCGAGACCTGGCCCGCGAAGCCGCCGACGATGTTCCAGGCCGAGGACGAAATCGCCATCAGCAGCACCAGCGCGCCGATGCGCTGGAAATAGACGTTGTCCACCAGCAGCGGCCAGACGACGATCGCGACGAGGCCGACCGCGAGCCCGGCTGCCACCCGCTTCACAGCGTGCCCATCAGGCCCTGCGGCCGTATCCACAGCACGGCGAGAAACAGTGCATAGACCACCGCGTCCTGATAGACCGCGCCCGCCCAGTAGGCCGACAGGCTCTCGATCACGCCCACCAGCAGCCCGGCGATCAGCGCGCCGGGCACGCTGCCGAAGCCCCCGAGGCAGACCACCACGAAGGCGATCAGCACCAGCGATTCCCCGACCGTGGGCGAGATGTAGTAAAACAGCGCGATCAGCGCCCCCGCGATGCCGGTGCTCGCGGCGCCCAGGCCCCAGGCGAGCGCCTGCATGGGGTCGGGGCGAATGCCAACCAGCATCGCCGCCTGCCGGTCCTCCGCCACCGCCAGCATCCGGCTGCCCAGCATGGTGCGCGTCAGCATCAGGTGCATCCCCAGCGTCAGCAGCAGCGCCACGCAGCCGGCCATCAGGCGCGAGGCGGGGATGCGCAACCCGCCCGCGACGATCGTGCCGCCGACGAGATCGCTCGGCAGGGTGACGAAGTTCGCCGAGAAGGCCCAGAACGCGCTGTAGCGCAGCAGCAGGGCGAGGCCGAATGTCGAGAGAATCTGCGCCAGCATCGGCCCGCGCATGACACCCTTGATGAGGCCGAAATAGACCGCGGCCCCGAGAAGGAACAGCCCGACCGCCGCGAGCGGCACCGAGACCGCCGGCCCGAAATGCAGCCCGGTCCAGCAGAAGAAGGCGATGTACATCGCCAGCATCACGAAATCGCCGTGCGCGAAGTTCACGACGTTCATCATCCCCCAGATCAGCGTGAGGCCGGAGGAGAACAGCGCATAGACGGCGCCGAGCAGCAGGCCGCTGACGATGACCTGCGCGATGATCATGCGCGCAATCCCGCGCGCGCGACCCCTCCCCCAACCCCTCCCCCAACCCCTCCCGCAAGGGGAGGGGAGGATTTCACAGGCGCACGAAAACTCCCCCTCCCCTTGCGGGAGGGGGCCGGGGGAGGGGGCCTTGCGCGGTCGAGCGCATCACCCCTGAAACGGCAGCTCGATCTTGGCCGTCGCCTTCGCCTCCGGCCACACCACGTTCCAGTTCGTGCCGCGCAACTGAACGAGCAGGGTGGACGCCAGCTCGTTCTGCCCGTTCGGGCCGAACTTCACGCCGTTGTAGCCGATCATGATCTGGTCCGCGTTCAGGTTGGTCGCGCGCAGCGCCGCCTGGATCTTGGCGGGCTCCGTCGAGCCGGCGCGGTTGATGGCGTCGCACAGCACCAGGAACCCGTTCAGCCCGCGCGCGCTGGTGTCGTCGAGCGCGTGGCCCGCGACCTTCTCGTACATCTGGTTGACGATCCAGCTCGTGCTGCCCTGCTTGCCGGCGTCGAACGAGCTGCGGTTCACCGCGCCTTGCGCCAGATCGCCCACCGCCTTGACGAAGGCCGGATCGGAGAAGCCGGAATCGTCGCCGATCACCACGGGCGGCTTGTAGGCGAGCGTGTGCATCGTCTTTATGTAGAGGATCGAATCCGAGGTGTAGCTGACGAAGATCACCGTGTCCGGATTGGCCTTCTTCAGTTGCAGCACCTCGGCGGAAAGGTCGGTGCTGTTGGCGTTGTAGGGAATCCGCAGTGCCAGGCTCAGCCCGGTACTGCTTCAGCCCAGCCGCGATCGCGTCGCCCGTGGAGGTGCCGTAGTCGGTGTTCTCGTTGACGATCGCGACGCTGTGGACCGGATGCCCCTGCTTCGCCAGGCCCTCCAGGAACTGACCGTACGCCTCGCCGAAATTGGTGCCGATCGGGGTGGTGCGGAAGAACCATTTGTAGCCGCGCTCGGTGAGGTTGGGCGCGCTCAATTCGCCGGCCACGAAGGGGATGCCGTAGCGCTCGGCGACCGCGCTCGCGGTCAGCGTGCAGCTCGACTGGTAGCAGCCGGTCAGCGCGCTCACCCGGTCCTGGGTGATCAGGCGCAGCGCGTCGCTCTGCGCGACCGCTGGGTTGCCCTGCTGGTCGGCGAAGATCACATCCACCTTCGCCCCGCCCAGCCCCGTCAGGCCGGCGCTCGGGCCGAGCGGCAGGGCCTTGAGATCGGGGTGCGCGTTGTTGACGATGTCCACGCCGACCCCGATCGCCTTCTGCAACGCCTGCCCGGCCGAACCGGCATTGCCGCTCAGCGGATAGATCGCACCGATCTTCACCGTGCTCGCCGCGCGCGCCCGGCCGATGCCGAACGCGGACCCGGCTATGGGGACCGCCAACGCCATGCGCCCAAGGCTCCGGCGCGAGACCTTGAGCATGTGAAATCCTCCCCTTCATTGGCCACGCGGATCGCTGAGGTTGCCCGATCCACCGCGCTTCCACAAGCTGGGCGGCTGGAGCATTGGTTTGAAGTTCGGCCTTCGGCCCGAAGCGTGCCGATCTTGACGGTCGATGCGGCGCGCGCCCGCCTGACCCCGAACGCCGATCCCGTCACGGGAACCGCCCACGCCGATGCGAAGGGTTGAGGTTGCCCGATCCACCGCGCTTTCACAAGCTGAGCGGGTGGACGGGAGTGGGTGAGTTTGAATTCGGCTTCCGATCCAACGCGATCCTCTGGCGTGTGGCGGAAGCCACATCCAGGCACTGACGTTAACAGCCTGGAAGGATGGGGCTTTTCTGATGCATGACCCCGGTGCATAATATCCCGCGTGAACCGGCAGGAAATCATCGCCCGATTGAAGGAGAACGAACCGGCCCTGCGGGCGCGGGGGGTGAGCCGCATCGCCTTGTTCGGCTCGCGCGCGCGGGGTGATGCGCGCCCCGACAGCGACACCGATATCATGATCGAGACCAATCCGGCCGCCAGGATCGGGGTTTATGAATATGTGGCGCTGAAGGACTATATCGCCAGCTTGCTCGATGGTCCGGTCGATGTCGTCAGCCGGGATGGCCTGAAGCCCTACGTGGGGCCTGCAGTAACGGCCGACGCGATCTATGCCTTCTGAGGCGGCGACCCGCCGCTGGCTCGGCGATATCCGGTATCATATCGAACTGGTCCAGACCTTCGCCGGCGGCTATGGTTATGAGGCTTTCCGGAACGATCTGCTGCGTCTCTATGCCGTCACGCGCTGCCTGGAGGTCATATCCGAAGCCTCGCGCCGGTTGCCCGACGAGCTGAAGGCCCGCCATCCGTCCATTCCTTGGATCAGCATTGCCCGCGCGGGCAATGTGTATCGCCATGACTACGAAGATGTCTCTGCGGAATTTGTATGGGTCACGGTCGAGGATCACTTGCCGCCTTTGCTCGCCGTCGTGGAGGCCGAGCTGGGTTGAATCTCGGCGCGATACGGGAGGCGGAATTGTCCGACCAACGGCCTTCTCCGCCGCACGCGTGGTTGTTGCCCTCGCCGAAGCTCCGGTCTCCACTCCCGTCCGAAACCCGACCTGACACATTCCCGGCGGACAGCACGGAGCACACGGATGGAGCCAATCTCGCTCGGGATCGACATCGGCGGCACCTTCACCGATCTGGTCGCGCTGGATCATCGTGACGGGCGCGCCGCGATCTGGAAGGAGAGCACGACGCCGGACGACCCCTCGCGCGGGGCGCTGGACGGGATACGGAACCTGCTGGGGCGGACCGGCATCGCGGCGGGCGAGATCGGGCGCGTGGTGCATGCGACGACGTTGTTTACCAACGCGCTGATCGAGCGGAAGGGCGCGCGCACGGGCCTGCTGACGACCGCCGGCTTCGCCGACGTGCTGGAGATCGGCCGGGAGCGGAAATACGAATTGTATGACCTCGCCATCGAGATGCCGCGCCCGCTCGTGCCTCGGCCCTGGCGGCGCGAGGTGGCGGAGCGGCTGATGCCCGACGGGCGCATCCTCACGCCATTGGACATCGAGGGCGCGTTGCGGGAGACGGCGGCGCTGGTCGATGCCGGCGTCGAGAGCCTTGCGATCGTGTTCCTGCACGCCTACGCCAACCCGGGCCACGAGCGCTTGGCGGCGGAGGCGATCGGGCGCCGCTTCCCCGGGCTGTCGCTCTCGCTGTCCTCCGACGTGGCCCCGGAGGTCCGGGAATACCCGCGCGCCAGCACCACCGTCGCCAATGCCTATGTGCGCCCGATCGCGGAGACCTATCTGGACCGGCTCGAGGCGGCGCTCGCCGATGCCGGCATCCCCGGCCGGCTGTTCCTCATGCTGTCCAATGGCGGGCTGACCCATGTGGCGGAGGCGAAGCGCGCGCCGGTGCAGTTGCTGGAGAGCGGCCCGGCCGCCGGGGCGCTGGCCGGGGCATGGTTCGGCCACGGCGCGGGCCTCGATCGCGTGCTCGCCTTCGACATGGGTGGCACGACGGCCAAGCTCGCGCTGGTCGATCATGGCGAGCCGCTGGTCGCGTGGGGGTTCGAGGCGGCGCGGCAGAAGCGGTTTCTGCGCGGCAGCGGGTTGCCCATCCAGATCGCTACGGTCGAGCTGATCGAGATCGGCGCCGGCGGCGGCTCCATCGCGCGCCGCAGCGAGTTGGGAACGCTGCGGGTGGGGCCGGAGAGCGCGGGCGCCGCGCCTGGGCCGGCCTGCTATGCGCGCGGCGGCACGGCGCCCACGGTGACGGATTCCGACCTCGCACTCGGCTACCTCGATGCCGGGTTCTTCCTGGGGGGCGAGATGCGGGTGGACGCCGCCGCCGCGTCGGCCAGCCTGGAGCGGCTGGCCGACAACCTCGGCGTGACGCCGGAGCGGGCCGCCGCCGGCGTGCATGAGGTGGTCAACGAGGCGATGGCGAGCGCCGCGCGCGTGGCGATTGCCGAGCGCGGCGGGGCGCTCGCCGACTACACCCTGCTGGCGACGGGCGGGGCCGGCCCGGTGCATGCCTGGCAGGTGGCCCGCAAGCTCGGCCTGCGTCGCCTGGTCTGCCCGCCCGGTGCGGGCGCGGGGAGTGCGCTGGGCATGTTGATGGCGCCGGCGCGGGTCGATCGGGTCGCCTCGGTGAACGCGCCGCTCGAACGGGTGGATTGGGACGCCCTGGGCGAGCTGCTCGCGCAAATGCGGCAGCAGGCGCTCGGTGTTCTCGGCGAGTCCGGGGCGGAGATGGCGGCGCTCGCGGTCCGCCGGATGGCCGATATGCGCTATGTCGGGCAGGGCTTCGAGATTACGATCATCCTACCCGATGCCCTGGATGTCGCCGCGCTGCGGGAGGCCTTCGAGACGCGCTATCGCGCGCTGTTCACCCGCGTGGTACCCGACGGCGCGATCGAGGTCGTGGCGCTGCGGCTGTCGCTGACCGCGCCGATACCGGGCGCGCGGCGCGCGATCACGCTGCGGCGCGACGATCGGCGCGATGGCAATGCGGTGAAGGGCCGTCGGCCGGTGCGCTTCCCGGAATTGGAGGCCGCCGTCTCCGCGCCCGTCTATGACCGCTACGCGCTGCGCGCCGGGGCGCGCCTCCTCGGCCCCGCGATCGTGGAGGAGAATGAAAGCACCTTGGTGATCGGGCCGGGCGGGCGGGCCGAAGTGCTAGCGGACGGCTCGATCGCGGTGGAGATTGGCCAATGACCCGCGCGTTCGACTCCGTCGAACTGGAGCTTCTCTGGCGCCGCCTGATCGCGGTCGTCGATGAAGCCGCCGCGGCGCTGGTCCGCACCAGTTTCTCGACCCTGGTGCGGGAGAGCTACGATTTCAGTTGCGTGATTACGGATGCGCGGGGCCAGTCGCTGGTCCAGGCGACGGAGAGCATCCCCAGCTTCATCGGCACCTTGCCCGAGACGGTGAAGCACTTCCTGCGCTTCTTCCCGCCCGGGCACCTCGCGCCGGGCGACGTGCTGATCACCAACGACATCTGGCTCGGCACGGGACATTTGCCGGACATCACGGTGGCGAAGCCGATCTTCCGGGACGGCAGGCTGGTCGCGTTCAGCGCCTCCACGGCCCACGCCCCGGATATCGGCGGCAAGATCCGCAGTCCCGAACCGCGCGAGGTGTTCGAGGAGGGACTTCAGATTCCACCGTTGAAGCTTATGCGGGGCGGGCGCATCGACGAGACGTTCGTCGCGATCCTGCGCAAGAACGTCCGCACGCCCGATCAGACCTTGGGCGATCTGTGGGCGCAGGTGGTGGCGCTCGATGTGATGGAGGACCGGCTGCTGGGTCAGATGGACATTGCCGGGCTCGATGACCTGTCCGACCTCGCCGCCGAGATCCAGGGGCGCTGCGAGGCTGCGATGCGCGCCGCCATCGCCTCGCTCCCCGACGGCACCTACCGAAGCGAGATCCAGACCGACGGGCTGATGGACGAGCCCGTCACGATCCGCATGGCGCTGACCATTGCGGGAGATACGATCGCGATCGACTACGCCGGCACCGATCCGCAGGTGGACCGGGCGATCAACTGCGCCTTCTGCTACACCTATGCCATGACAATGTACGGCGTGAAGGTCTGCACCAGCCCGAGCTTGCCGAACAACGAGGGGGCCTGGCGGCCGATCACAGTCGCCGCGCCGGCGGGCTCGATCGTCAACCCGCAATTCCCGGCCTCCGGCGGGTCGCGGATGCTGATCGGGCACTACCTGCCGATGTTGGTGTTCGGCTGCCTCGGACAGGTGGTGCCCGAGCGGGTGATCGCCGCCTGCGGGTCGCCGATGTGGGGCATGAACCAGTCCGGCGTGCGCCCGGACGGCCGGCCTTACGCCAATATGTTCTTCTACAACGGCGGCATGGGCGCGGGCGTCGGCCGCGACGGCCAGACCTGCCTGTCGTGGCCCTCCAACGTCTCCTCGACAAGTGTCGAATTGTGCGAGCACATCGCGCCGCTGCGCTTCCACCGCAAGACCTTGCGGTCGGGCAGCGGCGGCGCGGGACGGCATCGCGGCGGGCTGGGACAGGAGATCGTCATCGAGAGCCTGTCGCCCACGCCGATCGCGGTCTCCTTCCTCGCCGAGCGCACGCTGATCCCCGCGTTCGGCCTGGCGGGCGGGCAGAGCGGCGCGCCGGGCGCGGTGCGGATCAACGGCGAGACGGTGGACCCGAAGCGCCAGTACGTTCTTCAGACCGGCGACGTCGTGAGCCTGGCGACCCCCGGCGGCGGTGGGCATGGCCCGCCGGAGCAGCGCGAGACCGCCGCCGTGGAGAGCGATCGGGCAGGTGGGTATGTCGCTTGAGGGCGGGTAGTGGGTCGATTTGCAGGTCGGCGAGGGGTGGCTTCCAGACCGTCCGCTTCCGGTGCCGAATCTCGAAAGCGGACGTAGCCCGAATGACCTTCCGTGGCCGAGAGCGGCTGGTCCGCTATGGAACGAAAAAGAGACGGTTTGCCGCCCGACAGCTATCCGGCAACGAACCCACAGAAGCGGACGTTTATTCGTTCTCCTGGCGCCCGAGCACGACGTGCGTTGCGAGGTCTGTGGCAGCGGATTCCATCACGCGGTAGCCGAGGGCAGGGAGATCCAAGCCCTCGAACATCGCCTCGCCCTGTCCGAGCAGGACAGGTGAAAGCGCAAAGTGCAATTCATCGATCAGGCCGGCCTGCAGGTACTGGCGAACGGTCGAGACACCACCTCCGATCTTGACGTCACGTGCTCCCGCGGCGTCGCGTGCGCGCTCGAGCGCGGCGTGGATCCCGTCTGTGACGAAGTGGAACGTGGTGCCGCCCTCCATTACGACCGGCTCGCGGGCGTGGTGCGTGAGGACGAACGTCGGAGCGTGATAGGGCGGATTGTCTCCCCACCAGCCCTTCCAGCTGTCGTCCGGCCATTCCCCGCGCACAGGACCGAACATGTTCCGGCCAAGGATGAAGGCACCGAAGCCGTCCATCGACCGGTGGGCAAAGGTCTCGTCCACGCCCTCCGAGCCACCGCCGTCGCCGAACATGGCCTTGAACGTCTTCGTTCCAAAAAACCAGCTGTGGAGCTCCGTCCCGCGCTTTCCCAGAGGATCCTGAAGGCTCTGTTCCGGGCCCGCGCCGAACCCGTCCAGGGAGACCGAAAACGCTGCGACTCTAACACGTGCCACCCTAAACTCCTCATACTGCTTGCAACATGCTGCCTTGCTGAACTAGTGCCTGCAATCGGGAAGCACTAGCGCGGCGTTGAACGGCGCGTTTCGGTCGAGAGCGGCCACTGATGCATGCATCGTGAAACGGAAACCACTAAATACTCCCGGAGGTTCAGAAGGTCAGGCGGGAGTGGAAGCGCTTCGCGTTGCTTTGAACTGTTGAGCGTTTCCCGTGACGGGTCCGACGTAGAAGCGGGCAGTCTCCGTCTCTTGCTTCCGTCCCGGACTTACGTCTTGGCGGCGTTCTGTGCAGCCGCGAAGACGTCGCGTGCGGACGTCGTACCCGCCACGTGTTCCGTATCCTCGGCTCCGAGGTCCATCCACCCCGCGTTCACGGCCTCAAACATTTCTTCGGCAGGTCCAGTGTGGCCCTTCGGGATGCCGAATTGTTCGAACGCTTCCGCCCACCCTGCACGCGGGACTGCAAAGGCTTTCACGTCGAGATTCAGGACCTCACCCAATTGCTCCGCGACTTCATCCGCGCTGACCATCGAACCAAGCTCAACGACGCGCTGTCCTGACCAGGCTGGCCCAGTCAAAAGGGTCGCGACCTCCGCGCCGATGTCGTTCGTTGCCACCATCGTCGATTTCCGGTTTGTCGGATTGTAGTAGACCGGTAGCGTTCCGCCCTGGGCGACCTGCAAGCCGTAGAGAAGGTTTTCGAAGAATCCGCCTGCTCGCACAAATGCGATTGGCGATATCAGGTCGCGAAAACCTTGCTCCAGAAGCGACAAGGCCGTGATCATCCCGAGCCCGCCGGTTCTGTTCGCACCCATCGACGAAAGCGCAACCACTCGCGGCGGCGCTGCCTTGGTGAGCGCCTCGACATAGTTTGCAATCACGCCCTTTGCTTCTTTGTAATCGGGCGAGGGCGCCCAGACAGCCGGCAACATGACGAACGCGCCTTCGACGCCCTTGAGCGCTTGCTCGATGGCTGCCGAATCATTCCAATCGCCGTCTACCAGTTCCACGCCCCGGTTTGCCCAGTTAGCCGCCTTTTCGCGATTGCGGACGAGCGCGCGTACCTTCTTGCCGTGCGCCAACAGATGTTCTGCCGTTGCGCCGCCAACTTTTCCGGTGATTCCCATTACTAGAAACATGTGTGTGTTCTCCTGATCTTGAGGGACCGAGCACTGCCCCGGTCGGTTCAACGGATGAGCGGCAGAATGGCCCGGATACGGGGATCGCGCGCGTAGAGGCCGCCCCATGTCATCGCTCCCAGAAGCAGGGAAACGATTTCAGGCGGCGACCCCAACTCACCGATGCGGACATGGGCGCAGATGGCGCCTCCTAAAAAGCCCGTCACCAGGATCGCCCCGAGGACGGCGGTGGCCGGGATGGCGTAGAGGATGGCGCCGGCGAGTATGATCGGACCCACGACACGGGTCAGGTCCATCGCGAAGCCGGTTTCCTGCAACGTGCTCGCGATCTGTGCCGGCGCGAAAAGCTGAATAGTGCCGTCTGCCAGCAGAGCGATAACGACAAACGCGCTCATGATCCGGCCGGCCCACTGGGCGCGATGCAAGGTCATGGTTTCAGGCACGTGATGCAGGTTCATGGTTGAGGTCATTTTTTGTTCTCCGACGGTTTCAGTCCCGGAGACTTACTGTGTCCGTCGGATGTGATAAACATCGGTCAACTGAACGCACTGTCCTCTGTACGATGAACAATACCGAGGCACGCGAATGCAAAATCTCGAACCCCTCCGCATATTCATAACGGTCGCGGAGATGGGGAGCTTCACCCGCGCGGCCGATAGCCTAGGCATCCAAAAGGGGAGGGCCTCAACGGCGGTCCGGAAGCTGGAAGCAGACGTCGGCGCCAGGCTCCTGCACCGGACCACGCGCAGCGTGCAGTTGACGGAGGACGGACGTGCATTCCATGCGCGCGCCCGCGATCTGCTTGCTGAAGTTGATGATCTGCACTCGATGTTTGCAGGCGATCGCGTGGCGCTTCGCGGGCGTTTACGGGTCGATCTTCCGGCCGAGATTGCGCGCACGACGATCGTGCCGGCCCTGCCGGATTTCATGGCGACTCACCCAGAATTGGAGCTGGAGGTGTCGAGTACGGATCGGCAAGTTGATCTGGTTCAAGAGGGGTTCGACTGCGTATTGCGGCTTGGACCCATACGGGACGAGACGTTGATTGCCCGCCCGCTGGGCCTGTTGCGCATGGTCAACGCTGCCAGTCCCGCCTATCTGGCGCGCTATGGCGTCCCTCGATCGCTAGAAGATCTCCAGCGTCAGGAACATCGGACAATTCATTTTTCGACGATGCTGGGCGCAAGACCCATTGGATGGGAATATCCGGACGGCAACAGCTACACGACGCTTCAGTTGCCAGGTGCGCTACACGTCAACAGCGCGCAGACCTACGAAGCCGCCGCCCTCGCCGGTCTCGGCCTGATTCAGGCGCCACTCCTGGGGATTGGCCGATATTTGGAGAGTGGAGCGCTTGTGGAGATCATACCCGATTTTCGTCGCCGGGCGCTCGCCGTGTCCCTCGTCGTAGCACATCGGAGCAACCTGTCGCGCCGAGTCCGCGCATTCATGAAATGGATCGAAGATGTGCTGACGCCGTATCTGGAATAAGCGAGACGAACATCTTCGTCCGGCCCTCGAAATCAACATTCTGAGTTATGTCTGTGGGCGACGGTCGGCGGCCCGGCGGGCCAACAGAATGCGACGCTGAAACCGGCGACCTTTGAAGTCCGACATGAGATATCCTCCAACTTTTCCGCCCTCTGTCTCCCCAACGCCGTGCCAATGCAACAGAACCATTCCGTATCAGGTTCGGAGATATCCGGCCGCTCGCAACCTTATCCGGGCCGCCCGTCGATCTCCGTAAGGCAGCAGACGGGCAATCGGAACGAATGGCCGCTTTCGGGACGGCTCACTTTGCCTGGGAACGGCGAGGATGGGCGCCCAGGCGACGCGCCATTACCTGAATGAATGACGGCTTCCAGGGAGCGTCTAAAAGGGTCGGGAACGACCTGGACGGGTCGAAGACTGACATTCCAACTGACCCACCTGACGCGCCGTTCCTTGCGTCGGGTGAACGCGGACCCTACGATTCGCCGAAACAAGAACGGCAAGGGGACGCGTTCATGCGTATTCATCGGCGGCGATTGCTATCGCTCGTCTCGGCCGCGCCCGTCCTGGCGCTGGCCACGCCCGGCCGGGCGGCAGCGCCCGTGCGGATCGGCGCGCTGTTTCCCTTGACTGGCAATTCCGCGACTGCCGGGCAGGAATGCAAGACGGCCATCGAGGTCGGCGCGGAGATCGTCAACAACGCCTATCCGCAACTCGCCGCTCTCCCGCTGGGCGCGACGGCGGGGCTGCCCAACCTCGGGGGCGCCAAGGTCGAGCCGATCTTCGTCGATCATCGCGGCGACCCGGCGATGGCGCAGACCGCGGCGCTGCGCCTGATCACGCAGCAGCACGTGGCGGCCTTGATCGGATCGTACCAATCCTCGACCGCGCTGACCGCCACGGCGGTCGCGGAGCGGTACGGCATCCCGTTCGTGGTGAGCGACTCCGTTGCCGCGAACATCACCGAGCGCGGCTTCAAATGGACGTTCCGCGTCACCCCGATCGCGCCGAACTTCGCCGAGAGCTACATGCGGTTTCTCCAGCAGGTCAAGCAGGGCGGCCGGGCGGTGAATTCGGTTGCGGTCGTCAGCGAGAACACCGACTACGGCACCTCGGTCGGCGATGCCATCGCCGCGTCGGCGAAGTCGTTCGGTATCCCGCTCGCCACGCGGATACGCTATGGCGCGAACAGCTCGGACCTGACCTCGGAGGTCTTGCAGCTCAAATCGGCCAACCCGACGGTCGCGATCTTCGTGAGCTACACCGCCGACGCCATCCTCTACATGAAGACCATGAAGACGCTGGACTACTCGCCGCCGATGATCATCGGCGACAGCGCCGGCTTCTCCGATCCGTCGTTCATCAGCAACGTCGCCGACCTGGCGCAAGGCGTGCTGAACCGCAGCGCCTGGAGCCTGGGCGAGGCGGGCAGCCTGTCGGCCGGCGTGAACGCCATCTTCCGAGCAAAAACCGGCCACGGCATGGACGACACGAGCGCGCGGGTCATGGAGGCGTTCCTGGTCTTGGCGGATGCGATCAACCGGGCAGGCTCGACGGAGCCGGCTAAGGTGCAGGCGGCGCTGCGGACGACGGATTTGAAGCCGCACCAGCTCGTGGTCGGCTATCGCGGCGTGCGGTTCGACGAATCCGGCCAGAACGTGCTGGGCGCGACCTACATCACCCAGCTACAGGGCCGGGCCTACGTCACCGTGTGGCCGGAGGCTGCCGCCGCGGCGAAGCTCGAATGGCCGATGCGGGGGTGGCGGGCGTAGCGTCCGGCCCGGACACATCCTTCGCCTTCCGCAAATAAAGGGAGTCGGCAAGGTCACAGTTCGGCGATCGAGTGCGCCCGCCCCGCTGGCGGCGTATGGTTGCAGGGCGGTCATCGCCGCGCGCGGTTGCCGCCCGAACGTCTTGCAAGAGGGGCGGTCATGCGTCCGCGCTTCGTCGTCACGAACGTCATCATCCTGGCCCTGCTGTACGCCGGCTGGCGGCTCGGGATATTCAATGGGTTCCCCGCGCTCGGCCCCGTCGAGGTCGTGATGGTGGGCTTCCTCGCCGTGTATGCCGCGTTTGGCGCGGGCGCGGCCTTTCTGGGCCATTGGCGCACCTGCGCGCACATCGCCAACAGTCTGCCGATGTGGGCGCTCTCGTTCACCGGCCTCGGCCTCGTGCTCGCGGTCGCCGACCTGCACAGCCTCACGCCGGAGGCGATGGCGAGCGTGTTCCGCAATCTCGCCTTCTCCATCGTGCCGAACATCGCGGGCGTCGCCCTGATGGCCTGGCTGCGCGAGCTTGCCTGGTGGTGCGCCCGTGCGGAAGTTTAGGGGCTTCGAATGGTCGTACCGCGACCTGCTGACCTCGCTGATGGTGGTGTACATGGCGATGGCAGCCCTCGCGCTGATCGCCGCCGGCAAGGCGACGACGCAGGCGGTGACGCCGGGCAACGTGCTGTTCCAGCTCACCTGGGAGCGGGCGAAGCTCGCCGATGTCGATCTCTGGGTGCGCGCGCCAGACGATACGGCGGTCGGCTACTCCCATCCATCGGGGCGCCACTGCAACCTGCTGCGCGACGACACCGGCCGTCCGACCGATCCGGAGTCGCGCAACATGGAGCTGACGGTGTGCCGCGGCACGCCGGATGGCGAGTGGATCGCCAACGCGGCGCTCTATGCCGATCGTGACGCCAAGCTGCCGGTCGTCGCCATCCTGACGGCGACCATGGCGGGCAAGGGCGGCATCCAGCAGATCGCGCGCCGCACCGTCACCCTGACGCGCGAAGGCGAGGAGCACACCGCCTTCCGCTTCACCCTGCACGGCCAGGACGTGGAACCAGGAAGCGTGAACCACCTCGACTTGGCGCTGTGGAAGCACCCGTCATGATCAGCCCGATCCCGATCGTGTTCGGATTGCTTGCGCTGTCCGTAGGCGCCTGCGCCATCGCCGTGCGCGGCGCTTGGGTACGGGCGGGGTCGTTCTGCCTGACGGTCGGACTGGCGGGGGCGTTGTGGCAGACGAGCCTGGGCCGGCCGCGCCCGCCGGTGTTCGACACGCCCACCGGCACCGTGGTCAGCTTCCGCTTCGACGAGCCGCGCGCGATCTATCTCTGGATGCTGCCGCCGGGGGAGCATGCGCCGACCGCGTTCGCACTGCCCTGGTCCGAACGCCAGGCCGCTCAACTCCAACAGGCGGCCGAGCAGGCGCGCAAGGAGGGCGAGCCGCTTGAGGCTCAGCGCGGCTCCCGTCCGCCCGGCGCGACGATCGGGCTGCACCTGACGGCTCAGGACACTCTACGGTTCTATCCGGCCGAGCATCAGCCCCTGCCGCCGAAGGCCGTGGCCACGGAGTGATGGCGGGCGGCCTCCGCCGCTCGGCCGGCGCGGGGCGCCCCACGCGGCCGGGAAGCGGTCAGGCGGTCAGCCGTCTTCTTCCGGGCCGGCGGTCGGGGCGTCCTCGATCGCTTCCTGTTCGGCCAGCTCCTCGCACGCGTCCGCCAGTTCCAACAAGGCGCGATACACCACCAGATCCCCACAGGTCTTGGCAAATTTCCGGAACTCGCGTGCCTTCGCCCACAAATCCTCCTTCGGCATCACGATCCGTCCGATCCCAACTCGCGCAAGCAATAGCTTCCATAAGGCGGCTCGTTCGAGTGTCAAGTTTTGCCTGTGCTTAGCATTCTTCGGGTTCATCGGGGGCTTTGCCTCCGCCGCTAAGACGATCGGCGAGGTCGTTTAGTTTCACGGCAAGTTCACGAAATCTTGCCGCCAACGCCGGATCCCTGGCCGCCGCCGCCCATCTTTGGCATTCCGCCGCCCACCGGCGAAGTTCGGCTGCTGTCGGCATGTGAGAGTCCTCCGGGCGCTGGGGCCTACGGAGATATTATGACGATTTAACCATGACACGATACCGGAATAAATACCTCTCCGATTCGTGAGATATTTTGCTTAAACGGAACGACTTGGCCGCCTTGCCGTCGATCTCAGCCGCGCAGTCGACGCAGCAACAGCCGCACCGCGCCCTGATTGGCGGGGTGCGGGTGAGCAGCGGCCAGCACCAGAGGGCGCAGATCGGGCTGGTTCAGCCATAACGGCAGTTCGCGGCGAATGACGCCGCCGCCATCTTGTGTCCCGCGCCCGGTGATCACCTCGACGCAACGGACATGTTCGGCGTGGGCGACCTTCAGGAAGTGCGACAGCGTCTGAAAGGCTCGTTGCGCGGTGTGGCCGTGCAGGTCCAGCCGGCGCAAGGCGGGCATGCGCCCGGTGCGGAAGCGCTGCCATGTCGCGCTGTCCACCCCCGGCGGATGTGTCCCGAGCGACAGACCGGGCACCGCCGCGCGCACCGCGCGTGCGGGCGGGGTGGCGGTTCTCACGGCTGACCCAGGCGCCGGCTCGGACGCATCCGCCGACACGAGGTCAGGGGGCCTGAGCCGTCCGGCGAGCGGCCTCACCTGGGACGCATAGGCGGCCCAGGCGGCACGATCGGCATCCGTCAGCGCGGTCCGCCTCGTCATGCTCAGGCGCCGCGGTGTCGCTCGCCCGGCTCGGCCCAGAGCAGGGCGGCGGATACCGCCGCCGCAACCCCCAGGACGGCATAGGGCAGCGTGTATCCGCCCAGACGCGTCACCCCGATACCGAACGCCGAGGGGATCAGCATGACGCCCGCGAACATCGCCGCCGTGCCCAGCCCCGTCGCCTCGGTCCGCTTCGCCCCGCCCAGCCGGGCATACTCGGCATAGGCGACGCCGGTGTAGCCGCTGGCCGTCGCGCCCGCGAGCAGGCCCACGAGCACGATGAGGGCCGCCGGCCAGCCCGGCCCGAAGTTTCCGGCCGCGGCGCAGGCGAGGGCCATGCCGAGACCATGCAACGCCAATGTGTGCGCCGGCGAGGCGAGCCTGTCCGCCACCCAGCCCCAGACAGGGCGGCTGACAGCGCCCGCGATCTGATACGCCGCGAGAGCATACCCGGCATCGACCAGGCTGAACCGCGCGACGGTGGTGAGCTGCACCGTCATGAAGGCGATGAAGCTGAGCTGCACGCCCGAATAGACGAAGCTCGCGATCGAGAGCGCGCGCAGACGCCTGTCCTGGCGCAGCAGCCGGAACGGCTCCAGCAGCGCCCCGCTCAGCAGCCTCCGCCTCGGATCGAGCCCGACATCCCACCGCCGCCGCGGCACCTCCAGCAAGGCCAGCAGCGCGAGCACGGGTCCGATCTGGACCAGCAGGGCCACGCGCCATCCGGCGGCGAGCACGATCGGCGGCACGATCAGGGCACCCAGCACGCCGCCGAGCGGCACGCCGATCTGGCGGATGGACATCACGAGATTGAATACCGCGCGCGGGGTCTGCGGCACCAGCAGGTGCGTGCTGGCCGTCGCGGTCGCCCCGTAGGCCAGCCCGAGCGCCACCGCCGCCAACCCTAGCATCGCCGCCGTGCCGCCGCCTGCCGCGATCGCCAGCATCGCCAGGACGCCCAGCAGCACCGCCTGGCTGATGCGCACCGCCCCGAAGCGGCGCACGAACCCCGGCGAGAGCACGGCGGAGAGGATGCCGACACCATAGACGACCGAGACGAAGATGCCGACCAGCGGCCCAGGCACGCTCAGGTCGTGCGCGATTTCCGGCGCCGCCGTGGGCACCGAGAACAGCGCCGCCGTGGCCAGCGTCTGCACGGCGAGCGTGGCCGCCAGCGGCCAGACCGGCATCTCGCGCATCGACCGGGCCAGGGAGGGGCGAGGGTCGCGCGCCGCGGCCGGTTCCGCCGCGTTCTTCATGAACGGATGCCGCGCGTCAGTCGTCGTCGAGCGTCTCGGGGAACTGCACGCCGTCGTAAAGCTCGGGGAGCGGGATCTCGATCCCGATCTCCGGCATCCGAAGCACGGCCTCGCCCTCCAGGACGTGTCCGGCCCAATCCTCGCCCATGCGCTCGAACACGGTGGCCGCCGGGCGCAACTGCTCGAGCATGACGTAACGCGCGACGGTGGGGGTGTCGCGATATTCGCGGTTCTTCACGACGCGGTCGGTGACCGCCGTCGAGTGGCTTAGGGTCTCGAACACCACCACCGGAGCCTCGATCACCTGCGTGCCCCTCGGGACCGGCGAGCAGATCACGAAGGCATCGGGGTAGCGGATGCTGCCGGCGACGGCGATCTTAAGCTCGCTTCCGATCACCCGGCAAAGTTTGCCCCGGAGCCGGCTTCCGAGCGCGCCGATGAGGTTTGCCTGGACAAGGGCGTGCTCGATCGTGCCTCCGGTCATCGCGATCGGCTGAAATCCGTCGAACTCGTAGCGCAGCTCCTGGCGCTCTTCCCAGACGAGGAACTCGTCGCGGGTCATCGACTTGTGGAGGGGCGCGTTCATCGCGCGATTCCTACGCCTCGGCCGGCTCGTCGTCCACCAGCACGACATGCAGCCGGCGCGGGCCGTGGGCGCCCAGCTCGAGCGTCTGCTCGATGTCGGCCGAGCGCGAGGGGCCGGTGACCAGCATCACGGTGCGCGGCATCGCCCCGCCGGTCTCCGCCCGCAGCCGATCCCATGCCTCCTCATAGGCGCCGACGATCCGGCTCGCGCGCAGCAGCACGATCTCGGTCTCGGCCAGCAGGTTGAGCGTGTTCGGCCGCTCCGGGCCGGAGGGCAGCATCAGCGTCCCGGTCTCGGCGATGCCGGCGAAGCCGTGCGACAGGCTCACGGCGTCGCTCGCCTCGGCCCTGCCTTCGCGCAGGCTCAGCAAGGGCCGGTTGGCCCAGTCGATCGCGCGCAGCTCCGGGTGCGGGGCCATGACCAGCGCGCTCGGCAGGTTCTGCGCGGCGAGGTAGGAGGCGACCGCCTCCGGCACCGAAGCGAGATCCGGCACGCGGACCAGCGTTCCGAATTCGCGCTCCAGATTGGCGGCGAACAGCGCCACTTGTTCGACGCGGGGAAGGCGGGAGCGGGCCGGGATCAGGTGGCGCGGGTGCGCCGCCATCCGCCCGCGCAGGGTCTCGGCGATGTCTGCCGGCAGGGCGCCCCGGCGCAGGCCGCGGCGGATCGCGGTCAGGATGGCGGCGCGGCTGCTCATGCCGTCTCGGTGAACAGCTCGCGCCCGATCAGCATCCGGCGGATCTCGCTGGTGCCCGCACCGATTTCGTACAGTTTCGCGTCGCGCAGCAGCCGCCCCGTCGGATAGTCGTTGATGTAGCCGTTGCCGCCCAGGCATTGGATCGCCTCCAACGCCATCCAGGTCGCCTTCTCGGCCGCATAGAGGATCGCGCCGGCGGCATCCTTGCGGGCGGTCTGGCCGCGATCGCAGGCGCGCGCCACCGCGTATACGTAAGCCTTGCACGCGTTCATGGTGGTGTACATGTCGGCGAGCTTGCCCTGCATGAGCTGGAACTCCCCGATCGCCTGGCCGAACTGCCGGCGGTCGTGGATGTAGGGCACCACCGCGTCCATGCAGGCCTGCATGATGCCGAGCGGTCCCGCGGCGAGCACCGCGCGCTCGTAGTCGAGCCCGCTCATCAGCACGCGCACGCCCTCGTTCACACGTCCGAGCACGTTCTCCTCCGGCACCTCGCAATCCTGGAACACCAGTTCGCACGTGTTCGATCCGCGCATTCCGAGCTTGTCGAGCTTCTGGGCGGTGGAGAACCCCTGGAAATCCTTCTCGACCAAGAAGGCCGTGATGCCGCGCGACCCGGCTTCGGGATCGGTCTTGGCGTAGATCACCAGCACGTCGGCGTCCGGGCCGTTGGTGATCCACATCTTGTTGCCGTTCAGCACGTAGCGGTCGCCGCGCTTCTCGACGCGCGTGCGCATCCCCACCACGTCCGACCCAGCCCCCGGTTCGCTCATCGCCAACGCGCCGACATGCTCGCCGGAGATCAGCCGGGGAAGATAGCGCCGCTTCTGCGCCTCGGTCCCGTTGCGGCTGATCTGGTTCACGCAAAGCTGCGAATGCGCGCCGTAGGACAGACCGACCGAGGCGGAGGCGCGGCTGATCTCCTCCACCGCGACGACGTGTTCGAGATAGCCCATGCCCGCGCCGCCGTACTCCTCCGCGGCGGTGATCCCGAGCAGGCCCATGTCGCCGAACTTGCGCCAGAGGTCCATCGGGAACGCATTATCGCGGTCGATCGCGGCGGCACGCGGCGCGATCTGGTCGGCGGCGAACGCCTCGACCTGGCCGCGCAGCATGTCGACGGTCTCGCCGAGGTTGAAGTCGAGACCGGGGAGACGGTTGGGAAGCGAGGCCATGTTTGGTCCTCCTGGTACAAACGGAAGCGTTGTCGGGAAACGCCGGGTGGTCAATCCGCGAAGATGTCGCGAAGCCGCGAAAGCGCCGCCGCAGCTTCCGCGGGGAGCGCCCCGCATCGAGGCGCTCCTTGCCAGCGACCCCCGTCCGGCCGTACGTCATCCGGCCGCCCCGCGCCGGCGACATCGGACGGGTGGTCGCCCGCCACGGCGCGGTCTACGCGGAGGAATATGGTTTCGACAGCCGCGCTCGGCCTTCCTGGTCCGCGCCTCCGACGACCTCGCGAAGCTGCGGCTGCTGATCGTCGAGCCCGCGGCGCGCGGGCAGGGGATCGGGCGGCGGTTGGTGGAGGAGTGCCTGGCCTTCGCCCGCATCGCCGGGTATCACCGTGTCACGCTCTGGACAAACGACGTGCTGACCGCCGCCCGCCGCATCTATCAGCAGGCCGGCTTCCGGCTGAAGCACAGCAGGCCTCACCGGGACTTCGGCCCTCTCCTCGTGGGCGAGGACTGGGATCTGGACCTGCGCTGACTTGAGGCGGTTTCGGGTGTAAGGTTTGGCAACCTGCATCGGGAGATGGCGTCCATGACCACCGAGACTTTGAGCTACGCCCATGGCGCTTCCGACGTTGCGCTGCTCGGCGAGACGATCGGGGCGAATTTCGATCGCACGGTCGAACGTTGGGGCGATCGGCCGGGGTTAATCGTGCGCCAGCAGGGGATACGCTGGTCATACCGGGAGTTGGCCGAGCGGGTGGACGCGTTCGCCGCCGGTCTGCTGGCGCTCGGCCTGACGCGCGGGGACCGCGTCGGAATCTGGTCGCCCAACAACGCCGAATGGGTCATCACCCAGTTCGCCACCGCCAAGGCCGGGCTGATCCTGGTCAACATCAATCCCGCGTATCGGCTGTCCGAGTTGGAGTACGCGCTGAACAAGGCCGGCTGCCGCGCGCTCGTCACCGCGACCGCGTTCAAGACCAGCGACTATATCGGCATGGTCAACACTCTGGCGCCGGAACTGCGGACCTCCGAGCCGGGGCGGCTGCATGCGGCGCGGCTGCCGCACCTTGAGGCCGTCATCCAGATCGGCGAGACGCACGCCCCCGGCGCGCTCGCCTTCAGCGCCGTGCTCGGGATGGGCTTCGGCCCGGAGCGCGAGCTTTTGGCGGTGCTCTCGGGCGGGCTGCAATTCGACGATCCGATCAACATCCAGTTCACCTCTGGCACCACCGGGATGCCGAAGGGCGCGACGCTCACGCACCATAACATCCTCAACAACGGATATTTCTGCGGTGAGGGCTTTCGGCTCACGCCGGACGATCGCTTGTGCGTCCCGGTGCCGATGTATCATTGCTTCGGCATGGTGATCGGTGTGCTCTCATGCGTCACCCACGGCGCGGCGATCGTGTTTCCCGGCGAGGGGTTCGATCCACTAACGACCCTGCAAACCGTCGCCGAGGAACGTTGCACCGGGCTCCTGGGCGTGCCCACGATGTTCATTTCCCAGATGGACCATCCGGAGTTCGCGCGATTCGACCTGACCTCGCTCCGCACCGGCATGATGGCGGGCGCGCCCTGCCCGATCGAGGTCATGCGCCGGGCCATATCCCAGATGCACCTCTCGGAGATCACCATCGGGTACGGCATGACGGAAACCAGCCCGGTCAGCACCCAGACGCTGATCGGGGATTCCCTCGACCGTCAGGTCAGCACCGTGGGACGCGTCTTTCCCCATGTGGAGGTGAAGATCATCGATGCCGAAGGCCGCATCGTTCCGCGCGGCTCATCCGGCGAATTCTGCACGCGCGGCTATTCCGTGATGCTCGGGTACTGGGAGGATGACGCGCGCACCGCCGAGGCAATCGACAAGGGGCGCTGGATGCACACCGGCGACCTCGCGGTGATGGATTCCGACGGCTACATGAAGATTGTCGGACGCATCAAGGACATGATCATCCGTGGCGGCGAGAACGTCTATCCGCGCGAGGTCGAGGAATTCCTGTACCGCCATCCGAAGATCCAGGACGTGCAGGTGTTCGGCGTGCCCGATCCGCGCTTCGGCGAGGAGATCGCCGCGTGGGTCAAGGTCCGGTCGGGCGAGACTGTGACGGCCGACGAGGTGCGCGCGTTCTGCGACGGGCAGATCGCCCACTACAAGGTCCCGCGCCACATTCGTTTCGTGGACGAGTTCCCTATGACCGTCACCGGCAAGGTGCAAAAGTTCATCATGCGGGCGCAGACGGCGGAAGAGCTTGGGGTAACTGAGACGGCGACCGCGTGACCCTGGCGAACTGCCGCCAACGCCAAGCGTTGACGGCCCATGCCCGATCCCGTCCCCCCTCCCGACCTGATTCCGCAGCCGGCGCCCTCCGAGCAGCCCCCCGCTCCTCCGGCCGAGACGCCGTCGCACACCCCCGACACCAGCCCCGCGCCGCCACCGGCCGAGGTGCCGTCTCCCGGCCCCGCGCAGCCGCCCACTGCCTGAGCGTCGCCCCGCGTGCTAGGCTCCCGGCGAACACGCACGGGGGAATGACATGCGCTGGGCCCGGTTCGATCAGAACGGCACGCCGACCTACGCGGTGGTTGAAGGGGACGAATTGGTCCCGGTCCGCGGCACTCCCCTGGCGCGGTGGGAACGCACGGCGGAGCGCGTGAAGGTAGCTGGGGTGACACTGCTGCCGCCGGTGATACCGCCGACCTTCTACGCCTGCGGCATGAACTACGCCGGCCATGTGCGCGCGGTGGCCGAGAAGATCGGTCAGGCGCCGAACATCCCCACGCAGCCCGACATCGGCTACCGGGCCAACAACGCGCTGATCGGACATGATGCGCCGATCGTCATCCCGCGCGACGCGACCGAGAAGGTGCAGTACCGAGGGCGAGCTGGTCGTCGTGATCGGGCGCACCTGCAAGCATCTGACACGCGAGGACGCGCTTTCCGCTGTGCTGGGCTACACGATCGGCAACGACGTCAGCGAACGGAGCTGGCAGAAATCCGATCGCACGCTCTGGCGGGCGAAGAACACCGACACGTTCAAGCCGATGGGTCCCTGGATCGAGACTGACGTTCGGTTGGAGGACATGGTTACGAAAATCCGCCTGAACGGCAAGCAGCTCATCGAGTTCCGCACCAACGACATGGTCTTCGGCGTGGTGGATTATCTGGTGGCGATGACCAGCTGCCTGACCCTCTATCCCGGCGACATGGTGTGGATGGGCACCGAGGGCGAAACCGCCAACATGAAGCACGGTGACGTCTGCGAGGTGGAGATCACCGGGATCGGCACGCTGCGGAACCCGGTGGTACGCGAGGGCGCCGGCTGAGGGGCGTTCCTACAGCAACACCAGATCATCCCGGTGGATCATCTCGTCGCGCCCGCGCCACCCGAGCAGGGTCTCGATCTCATCAGAACGATGTCCCGCTATTCGCTCGGCATCGCCGCTCGCGTAGGCCGACAAGCCGCGGGCCAGCGCCGTGCCGTCCGGGCCGCGCACCACCACCGGGTCGCCCCGGTCGAACGCGCCCTCCACGCGGCGCACGCCGGCGGGCAGCAGCGAGCTGCCGGCGGCGAGTGCCCGCGCCGCGCCCGCATCGACCATTAGCGCGCCGAGCGGAGCCAGCGCGCCCGCGATCCATCGCTTGCGCGCCGAGCGCCCTTCCGGTGCCGCGAGGAACCAGGTGCAGCGTGCGCCGTGGGTCAGCGCGGTCAGCGGCCGGTCGACATGCCCGCGCGCGATCGCCATCGCGCAGCCTGCCTGCGTCGCGATCCGTGCTGCCACCAGCTTCGTGCGCATTCCGCCCGAGGAATAGCCGGGCGGCGGATCGCCTCCCATCGCCTCGATCGCCGGCGTCAGCGCCGCCACCACCGCGATATGCCGGGCATCGGGGTCGCGCTTCGGGTCGTCGGTATAGAGCCCGTCGATATCCGACAGCAGGATAAGCTGATCGGCCTGCACCATCTCGGCGACCCGCGCGGCCAGGCGGTCGTTGTCGCCGAAGCGGATCTCGGCGGTTGCGACGGTGTCGTTCTCGTTAATGACGGGAATGCAGCCCAGCGACAGCAGCGTGTGCAGCGTGGCGCGCGCGTTCAGGTAACGGCGCCGGTCCTCGGTGTCCTCCGGGGTCAGCAGCAGTTGCGCGGCTATCAGACTCTGCGCCGACAGCGCCTCGGTCCAGGCCCGCGCCAGCCTGATCTGCCCGACGGCGGCGGCGGCCTGCTTTTCCTCCAGCCGCAGCCGCCGCTGGGTGAGCTTGAGCGTGCGCCGCGCCAGGGCGATCGCGCCCGAGGACACTATCATGACCTCGACTCCGCGCTCGTGCAGATCGGCGATGTCGGCGGCGACCCCGGCCAGCCATTCGGCGCGCGGAATCCCCTGCCTTGCATCGACCAGCAGGGCGCTGCCGATCTTCACCACGACCCGGCGTGCGCCCGCCAAGCCGGGCGGGGCGGTCACGCGGCGCGGTCCCGCCGCGCGGCCCCGATCGCGGTGTGCAGGGCGCGCAGCGCCTCCGGCACGCCCTGGCCGGCAACGCCGGACAGCAGCATCACCGGCCGACCCGCCGCGCGCCGCAACGCCGCGCGGCGGGTCGATGCCTCGCGCGGGGTCATGGCGTCGGCCTTGTTCAGTGCGATGATCTCGGGCTTGTCGGCGAGACCGCCGCCATAGGCCGCCAGCTCCGCTCGCACCGTCCGCCACGCGCGTACCACGTCGCCCGCCGCGCCGTCGATCAGGTGCAGCAGCACGGCGCAGCGTTCCACGTGCCCGAGAAAGCGGTCGCCCAGCCCCGCGCCCTCGTGCGCGCCCTCGATCAGGCCGGGGATGTCGGCCAGCACGAACTCCTCGGCGTCCGTCCGCACGACGCCCAACTGCGGATGCAAGGTGGTGAATGGATAGTCCGCGACCTTCGGGCGGGCCGCCGAGACGGCTGCGAGGAAGGTCGATTTGCCGGCATTGGGCAGCCCGATCAGCCCGGCATCGGCGATCAGCTTCAGCCGCAGCCAGACCCAGCGCTCCTGGCCGGACCAGCCCTTGTCGGCGCGGCGCGGGGCGCGGTTGGTCGACGTCTTGTAGTGCGCGTTGCCGAACCCGCCATCGCCGCCGCGCAGCAGAACGACCCGCTGACCGGGCATGGCGAGGTCGGCCAGCAGCGTCTCGCGGTCGTCGTCGAGGATTTGCGTGCCGATCGGAACCTTGATGACGACGTCGTCCGCCCCGGCGCCCGTGCGGTCCGCGCCCGCGCCATTCCCACCCTTCCGGGCGCGGAAATGCTGGGTGTAGCGGAAGTCGATCAGCGTGTTGAGATTGGCGACGGCCTCGAAGACGACATCCCCGCCCTTGCCGCCGTTGCCGCCGTCCGGGCCGCCGAATTCCATGAACTTCTCGCGCCGGAAGGCGATCACGCCGTCGCCGCCGTCGCCCGAGCGGAGATAGATCTTGGCCTGATCGAGGAACTTCATTGCAGTGCCTGAAAACACCAACGGGGGCCGGCTCCCGCCGACCCCCGTGGAAACGCACGCTGGATGGGTCCGGAGCCTACTCGGCGGCCGCCGGCGGCTTCATGACAGAGACATGCACGCGGCCTTCGGCCTTGCGCTGGAACGCCACCTTGCCATCGACCAGCGCGAATATCGTGTGGTCGCGCCCAAGCCCGACATTCTGTCCCGGCTTCCATTTCGTGCCGCGCTGGCGGACGATGATGTTGCCGGCGATCACGGTCTCGCCGCCATACTTCTTGATGCCGAGCCGGCGGCCCGCCGTGTCGCGCCCGTTGCGCGACGAGCCGCCCGCCTTCTTGTGGGCCATGTCAGGGTTCTCCTTCGGTCGGCGCGACGCCGGATTCGTCCGCCGTCTCGCCCGTCGGCGCCGGCGACGGGGCGGGCGGCGGGGCTGGGGCCGGTTCCTGGTCGGTCCGGGCAGCGCCGGATTCGTCGGCGGTCTCGCCTTCGCCACTAGTCCGGGTCGCCGGGGTCGGGTGCGCCGCCGCTTGCGGGCGGAGTTCCGCGCCATTGGCGCCGACGATGTCGGTGACGCGGAGCACGGTCACATGCTGGCGATGGCCGCCCTTGCGCCGGCTGTTCTGCCGCCGACGCTTCTTGAAGATGATGACCTTGGCGAGTCGGTCCTGCGCGATCACGGTCGCCGTGACGGAGGCGCCCGCCACCACCGGGCCGCCCAAGGTCAGCCCGTCCGCGTCGCCGACCGCCAGCACGTCCGTGAAGGTCACGGTCGCGTCGGGCTCGGCTTCGAGCTTCTCCACCTTCAGCACCGCGTTCGGCGTCACGCGATACTGCTTTCCGCCGGTGCGGATCACTGCGAACATAGAGGCTTCCCAAGGATTGCCGCCGGCCGGCCGTGTCCGACCTCCGGGGGAGGGCGCGTGCGTTATAGCGGGGGCGGGCGGGTTGTCAACGCGGGGCGCGCGGATGCGGACAAGCTTCGGCTCCCGTGAAGAGGCCTTCAGGGCCGCCGCGAGAGGAGGGATCATCATTGAGACATCGTGCGATCGCCAGCCCTTCGGGAGTTGGCCAGCAACCCAAAATGCCGCCGGCCCCCACGGAGCCGATCTCCGCAATGATCGGGCCGCCGGGTGTCGTCGTGGTGACGATCGACGTGGCTTCTTACCCGATGGTCGGGCAGCACTGGCGAAGTCAGTTGAATGGAGCGAATGCCCGGAAATGGGGGCGTATTTTTATCGATCCTGATAAGAAAGAGTGCGACCGCCGTCGCGACGACGCCCTGTCCGCGTTCAGGGGGCTTTACAGGGGGGAGACGGGAAACAATTGCGATGAATGCCCGGGCGCGATGTTTTATTGGGACGGGCCGGATACCCGGCGCATGTGCAGCCGCTCTGTGCCTACAACAATCAGAAGCTGGGCAGGGATCTCAACAGGATCTTGCGAGCGACAATTCCGGGAGACGTCGGATGGTGGCAGGTCCAATTCCGTTTCCGCTAATTTTCTCGCCTATCCTCAACCACCCAGCCGCGCCAGCCGCGCCGCCCGTGCCCCGCGCGCGATCGATTGGCTCGCGTCCATATCCGCCAGCACTCGCTCCGCCACCGGGTCCGCGCCCGGCGCGAATTCCGCGAGATGCCGCCGCGCGCGGGTCGCGATCTCGGCGGCCAGCAGGCGCAGGCCCAACGCCTCGGCGGCATGCTCGGCCAGATGTCCCGCATCCAACGCAGCCGCGATCCTGTCCGCGCCTGCTTCCAGCACGGAGGTCAACGCGACCAATCCGCCCAGCGACTGCGCGCCGCCCTCCAGGCGTGCCTTCGCCAGCTCCCCGACCAGGAACCGGCAGGCGCCGCCCAGGCCCGACAGCCCGACGGCATCCTCCACATCTCGGAACGGCAGCGCCATCGCCTCGTAGGCCCCGCTTTCCGGCCCGAGCAGCGCCCCACGCGGTACCACGCAGCCGTCGAGGACCAGCCCGCAATGACGCGACGGGGGCATGGCGCGGAACGCCTCGGTTTCCTTGATCGCCAGCCCCGGCGTGTCACGCGGGAGGAGGAACGCGCCGTACCGCTTGCGCCCGGCCTCCTCGGCCACGATCGCCAGGACGACGAACACGGCGGCGAGTGGCCCGTTGCTGACCCACGCCTTCTCGCCCGTGATGCGCCAGCCCCCCTCAGCCAGCTCGGCGCGCGTCGTCAGATGCTTTGGATGCGCGCCTACCCCCGGCTCGGAGATGGCAACCGAGGCGAGCGCCCGCCCGGCGGCGATCGGAGCAAGCCAAGCCGCGCGTTGCTCATCGGTGCCGAACCCGCCGATGAAGAACCGCGCCACCATCTGGCGCCCCGCGAAGGCGCCGCCCACGCCCAGCAGCCCTGTGCGGGCGACCAGCGCGGCCTCGGCGCGGGCGATGGCGGAATAGCCCGGCTCCGCGCCAAGCCCGACGGCAAGCAAGTCGTCCAGGCCGGCGAGGGGATCGACTTCGGGCGCGGGTTGCGTGGCGCGCCCCTCAGGCCGCCTGCTTGGCCAGCATCCCGTGCGCGATCAGCGTCTCGGCGATCTGCACCGCGTTGAGCGCGGCCCCCTTGCGGAGATTGTCGGACACGCACCAGAAGGACAGGCCGTGCTCCACCGTCGGGTCTTTCCGGAGGCGGCTGACATACACCGCGTCCTCCCCGGCGGCTTCCAGTGGGGTGATGTAGCCGCCGTCCTCGCGGTGATCGACCACCTCGATGCCCGGCGCCTCGCGCAGCGCGGCGCGCGCCTCGGCCACCGTCACCGGATGCTCGAAGGCGACGTTCACCGCCTCGCCGTGACCGATGAACACCGGCACGCGCACGCAGGTCGCGTGAACCGCGATGTCGGGGTCGAGAATCTTGCGCGTCTCGACCGCCATCTTCCACTCCTCCTTCGTCGAGCCGTCCTCCATGAACGTGTCGATATGGGGGATGCAGTTGAAGGCGATCTCCTTGGTGAACTGCTCGGGGCTGCTGGATTCATGGACGAACACCGCCTTGGTGTGGGCGAACAGCTCGTCCATCCCCTCTTTTCCGGCGCCGGAGGCCGACTGGTAGGTGGCAACGACCACGCGCTTGATCCTGAAGCGGTCGTGGAGCGGCTTCAGCGCGACCACCATCTGGATGGTGCTGCAATTCGGGTTGGCGATGATGTTGCGTCGGGCGAACTTCGCCAGATGGTGCGGGTTCACCTCCGGCACCACCAGCGGCACGTCCAGCTCCATTCGGAACTGGCTGGTGTTGTCGATGACCACGCATCCCGAAGCGGCCGCGCGCGGGGCATGGATGGCGGAGACCGAAGCGCCGGGGCTGAACAGCGCGACGTCCCAGCCGCGGAAATCGAAGCTGTCGAGCGAACGGACCTTCAGGATCTTCTTCTCGCCGAAGGAGACCTCGCTGCCGGCCGACCGGCCGGAGGCAACGGCCGCCACCTCATCGGCCGGGAAGCGCCGTTCGGCCAGCGTCTTCAGCATCTCGCGCCCGACCGCCCCGGTAGCGCCGACGACCGCGACCCTGTAGCCCATCTCGCTCTCGCTCCCTGCCGACGCGGCCCGCTGCCGCGCGCGGCAGCTTAGGTACAGACGCTCTCGGCCGGCCGCAAGCGTTCCGGCACCCATTGTCGTAACGAAATAGTCATGGCCGAGCCGCATCCAGGCCGAGGGGAGGGCCAGCCCATGCGGACTGGCCCATCCCCTACCGCCGGCGTATGATAATCTTGACCTTGACGGTCACGATCACCATGATCGGCAGTAAGAGACAACCATGTTGCACCATGGGTGTTCTCCACTAGGCGGCGGTCCGGGACTATCCCGGCCGCCGCTTTTGTTTTAGCCCTCGCTTGCTTCAGATTGGGTAAATTGGCCCAGGCGACGGGAGAACGCTGATGCGCGAAATCGGGCATTTCATCGCTGGCCGCATGGTGGCCGGCGCCAGCGGGCGGTTCGGCGATGTGTTCAACCCGGCCTCCGGCGAGATCGCGGCCAAGGTCGCGCTCGCCTCCGCGGCCGAGGTCGATCAGGCGGTCGCCGCGGCCGCCCGCGCCTTTCCCGCGTGGTCCGCGATGCCCCCCTTGCGCCGCGCGCGTGTGATGTTCCGCCTGCGCGATTTGCTGGAGCGCGACCGCGCGAAGCTATCGGCCGCCATCACCGCCGAGCACGGCAAGGTGCTGTCCGATTCCGATGGCGAGGTGCAGCGCGGGCTGGAGGTGGTGGAGTTCGCCTGCGGCATCCCGCATCTGCTGAAAGGCGAGTTCACCGAGCAGGTGGGCACCGGGATCGACGCCTGGTCGGTGCGCCAGCCGCTCGGCGTGGTGGCCGGAATCACGCCGTTCAACTTCCCCCTGATGGTGCCGCTGTGGATGATCCCGGTGGCGCTCGCGGCCGGCAACTGCTTCATCCTCAAGCCATCCGAGAAGGACCCCTCGGCCTCGCTGATTCTGGCGGAACTGCTGGCCGAGGCCGGGCTGCCCGACGGCGTATTCAGCGTCGTGCAGGGCGCGCGCGAGGCGGTGGAGGCGATCCTCGCCCATCCGGGGATCAGCGCCATCAGCTTCGTCGGATCGACCCCGATCGCTAGGCTGATCCACCGGGGGGCAAGCGAGCACGGCAAGCGCGTGCAGGCGCTGGGCGGCGCGAAGAACCACCTCGTCGTCATGCCCGACGCCGATCTGGACGACGCGGCCGACGCGCTGATGGGCTCGGCGTACGGCGCGGCCGGCGAGCGCTGCATGGCGGTGTCCGTCGCGGTCACGGTCGGCGGGGCCGCCGACCGGCTGATCGAGCGGCTGGAGCCGCGCATCCGCGCGCTCAAGGTCGGGCCTGGCACCGACGCCGAGGCGGAGATGGGGCCGCTGGTGACGCGCGAGCACCGCGAGAAGGTGGCAGGCTACATCGACGCCGGCGTGCACGAGGGCGCCAATCTGGTGGTCGATGGCCGAGGCTTGAAGCTGCAAGGCTATGAAGGCGGCTTCTTCCTCGGCGGCAGCCTGTTCGACCGGGTGAAGCCCGAGATGCGGATCTACCAGGAGGAGATATTCGGCCCCGTGCTGGACGTGATCCGCGCCCCCGATCTCGGCTCGGCGCTGCGGATGGTCAACGAGCATCCGTTCGGCAACGGCGTCTCGATCTACACCGCCGACGGCGGCGCTGCGCGCGATTTCGCGGCCAACGTGCAGATCGGCATGGTGGGCGTGAATATCCCGATCCCCGTGCCGATGGCCTTCCACAGTTTCGGCGGCTGGAAGAACTCGCTGTTCGGCGACCACCACATCTACGGCCCGGAGGGCGTGCGCTTCTACACGCGGTACAAGGCGATCACCCAGCGCTGGCCGTCGGGCGGGCGGCCGGGGGCGGAGTTCATGATGCCGACAGGGCGGTAGCTACCCCTCTCCCAAGGGGGAAGGAGCAGTAAGCGCCATCTCTCCTTCTCCCCCTCCCCTTGCGGGAGGGGGCTGGGGGGAGGGGGCCGCGGTGGCCGCCACTTGGCGCACCTTCCGTGCCATCGCCGCGATGCCATTGCCCCGGTTGGTGGACAGCGCCTCGATCAACCCCAGATCTTTGAGGAATGCCGGGTCGGTCGCGCCGATTTCCTGAGGCGTGCGCCCGGAATAGACGCGCAGGAGCAGGGCCACCAGCCCCGAGACGATCGCCGCGTCCGAAGCGCCGGCCAGGAACAGCCGGCCATCGCGTCGCTCCGCCTCCATCCAGACCTTGCTCTGACAGCCGGGGACGCGATGGGCGTCGTCCATCCACGTCTCGGGGAAGGGCGGCAGCTTGCGGCCCAGTTCGATGACGAACTGATAGCGGTCCATCCAGTCGTCGAAAACATCGAGTTCCTCGCCGATGGCGGCGATCGCCTCGGCGGCCGTGGGTTCCTCGGGACGCATGAACGGGTCAGGCATGGCCCGGATGTGCGAACCGGCGGGGAGGGCGTCAAGCCTTGCGATTACTTCCCCGCCGGGCGGTTTAGTGGATCTCGCCGGATCGGCGGATCGCGTCGCGCAGCTTGGCGGCCGAGAAGTCGGGCGCGTGGCAGATGTCGAGGATGACCTTCTCCCGCCGGGCGATCAACTCGATCGCCGCCGGCAGCGTGCGGACCGCCTCGGCCGGAATGACCACCGCGCCGTGCCGGTCAGCGTGCAGGACGTCGTCGTGCGCGGCGTTCATGCCGTGGACGTTCACGGGCTTGCCGAAATCGACCAGATGCACATGCGCGTGGCTCGGGCAGACCATGCCGCCGATGATCTGGAACCCCTCGGCCCAGGCGTCGATGTCGCGATACGATCCGTTGGTCACGCAGCCGAGCGCCCCCAGCGCCTTGTGGACCGTCGAATGCACCTCGCCCCAGAACGCGCCATATCCCGGCGTATCGTCGAGGTCCTGTAGCACCACGATCGTGGGCATGTCGGCCTCGGCCACGTAGTCGTACCAGTCGAGCCGGCTGGCGACCCTGCCGCGCGGCGCCTCCTTCGAGCGGATCATGCCGACGCGCGCGAGTCCCACCATCGGCGGCAGCTTCGGCTCGATCGGCACCAGCGGCTGCGTGGTGAAGCCGATCGCCCGGCGCTCTGGCGCGACGATCTCCAGGCCGTTGCAGATCGTCGGCGTGTCCCACTGCTTCAGCGCTTCGAGGTCAGCCTGTGTGTATCCCCGCTCGGGCATTCGCGTCTCCTCCGGACAATGTCTCAGCGAGGCAGTCTCGCCCGCGATCGCGAGCGATGGCAACCGCAGGCGCGAGCGTCACCCGGAAAACCGCCGCAGTGCGGCCGCGGCGAAATGGCGAAGCCGCGCGAGATACGCCTTCAGCGTAAAGGTCATTTGGTCGCCCCATCCCCCTCTAAAGGGTGGACGGGGCTTCCTTGAAAGCTGTTGGCGACAAGCTTGGCGGGTGTCGCCGTGATGTTGTGGACGAATGTCGTCGGCCGGCCCTCGTCGTTGATCAGGACGTTGTTCCGGAACACGAGATCATCGGTCGGCTGGCTCACCCCTTCCGCGCCGATCATGATGGCAGTGGCCGGGTTGCCGGAGTGCGGGCCCTTCTCCAGGCGATTGCCCTCGACGATCAAGCTGCCGCCGTTCGGCGTCTCGATCAGATAGCTGGACGTGCCGTCCGGCCCGTCCTCGACGTCGCACCCGATGACCTTGGTGGTCAAGGCGCGCGACTTGATGGCGTGGCCCTGATGCGTGTCGTAGAAGCGGGATCGCTCGACGTCCAGCAGCTTGATATGATTGACATAGATCGCGTGCGCGCAGTTGCTGCCGCAGACGCCGTTGCCGATGAACGTGCTGCCGACGACGCGGATGGTCGCAACGCCATTGCTGCTCGCCAGGATGCCATTCTGGTCGTTGAGGAACCGCGTGTCCTCGACCGTGAGGTTTCCGCCCTCGGCCCGGATGCCCGCACCGTTGTTGTCGGGCACCCGCGCCCGCTGCAAGGTGAGGTTGCGGATGGTGACGTTGTTGCCATCGATGACCAGCAGCGCCTTGCCCTGGCACGGCTTGTCTGTGAGCACCGCGTCGGCGCCGATGCCCTCGATCGTGAGATCGCTCTGGCGTATCACGGCGCAATCGAAATACTGGCCGGGATGGACGGCGATCGTGTCCCCTTCATGCGCCGCCGCGACGGCCTGGCTCGGCAGGGCGAAGGGCTGCCCGGGACCGACTTGCAATGTCGCCCCGGCTGCTGCGGCCACTGGGGCGACCCAGACGGCGGCTAGCGCGATCATCCAACGACGCATCTGCGAAACCTCAATAATGCCGAACGCGGGGCATAGCACACGGGCGCGCCGCGAAAAGGTTACGAAGCGTGAATACTACGCAATTCGCGACATGTCGCCCAGCGCATCTGTTCCTGATCCGACCTTCCCACCCGTCATGCTCGCGTATGCGAGCATCAACGACTTTGGGCGCGCGCCAGTCGCGGAAGGTCGGCCGGCCCCGACCACGGCGGGCGGAGCCGGACGGCGGCAGTCAGCGATCGAGGGCGTTGGTGTGGGGCGGCGATGTGGCCGATCGGCACCGATCGTTACACATAATACTCCGCCAGCGGTGCGAACCCGTTGAACCGCTGGCTGGCGTAGGTGGTCACGTATGCCCCCGTGGACAGCAGCTCCACGCGGTCGCCCGACGCGAGCGCCAGCGGCAGGCGGTAGTTGGCCCGCTCGTATAGGATGTCCGCGCCGTCGCAGGTCGGGCCGGCGATGGCGACCGGGCCGGCAGGCTGGCCATCGTGGGACGTAGCGATGCGGTATTTGATCGCCTCGCCCTCGGTCTCGGCCAGACCGCCGAAGCGGCCGATGTCGAGATAGACCCAGCGCACCGGGTCGTTCTTCTCGCGTCGGCTGACCAGCACCACCTCGGCGCTGACCACGCCCGCGTCGCCCACTAGGAAGCGCCCCGGCTCAATGACGATCTCCGGCAGCGCGTTGCCGAAATGCTCGGTCATCGCGCCCATGATCGCATTGCCGAAGCTGTCGATCTCCGGAACGGCATCGCGGTAGCGCGTCGGAAAGCCGCCGCCAAGGTTCATCATCCGCAAATTCACGCCCGCCTCGGTCAGGTCGGTGAACAGCATCGCCACCTTGCCGATCGCGACCTCATAGGCCCGCGTCGTGGTCTGCTGGCTGCCCACATGAAACGAGAGCCCGTATGGATCGAGCCCCAGATCGCCGGCGCGCAGCATCAGCTCCTTCGCCCGCTCGACCGTGGTGCCGAACTTGCGCGACAGCGGCCAGTCGGCGCCCGCGTTCTCCACCAGGACCCGGCAATAGACGCCCGCGCCGGGAGCGTGGCGGGCGAGCTTCTCCAGCTCCTCGATCGAGTTCGAACGCGAACAAACCCACCCCCGCCTCATAGGCGCGGCGGATCGCGGAGACCTTCTTGATCGTGTTGCCGAAGCTGATCGCGGCGGGCGCCGCGCCGGCGTCGAGGCACGCCGCAACCTCCTCGAAGCTCGCCGCGTCGAAGGAGCTGCCGAGGCGTACCAGCCGATCGAGCACCGGCGGCGCGGGATTCGCCTTCACGGCGTAGTAGATGCGCGCGAGCGGCACCGCGCGGCCCAGCGCGCGGTAGTTGGATTCGATGCGGTCCAGGTCCAGCACGAGACACGGCGTCGCCGGCTGCGTGTCGGCCAAAAATCGGGCGATCTTCGGGGTCATCGCTCCGAGCCTCCCTCACTGCGGGCGCCCGCCTGGTGTAGGCGACGGGCGGAGTTGCGAAACGGTCGAACGAACCAGCGAAAGCAAGTTGCCAGAACGCTTGACGTCGTTGCGTAACCCAAGAGGGCCAGAGGCACGTGCGTTGCTGCGTGGGCCCGGCACATAGGCCCCCGCCCCCCGGGGCGCAAGCCCTAAAGGGACGCGCGCGGGAAAACGGCCGACGAAGGCGCCTGCGATGCCGCTGGCCTACGGCCCCGGCCTGGGCTAGTTGCTGCCGCCATGCCCCGGATCGCGACGCTGACGCGCACCACCTCGGAGACCGAGATCACCCTCACGCTGAACCTGGACGGGTCGGGCGCGGCGGAGATCGACAGTGGGATCGGCTTTCTCGACCACATGCTGACGTCGCTCGCCCGCCATGGCCTGTTCGACCTGACGATCCGCGCGGCGGGCGACCTGCATATCGATTGCCACCACACGACCGAGGACATCGGGATCGTGCTGGGCCGCGCCTTCGCCCAGGCGATCGGCGACAAGCGCGGCATCCGCCGGTTCGGCCACGCGCTGGTGCCGATGGACGATGCGCTGGCCGAGGCGGCGGTCGACATCTCCGGGCGGCCATTCCTCGCCTGGGACGTCGCGTTCGAGCGCCAGCGCCTGGGCGAGATGGACACCGATCTGTTCGAGGAGTTCTTCCGCGCCTTCACGATGAACGCGCTGGTCACCCTGCATGTCACGCGCCGCGCCGGCAAAAACGCGCATCACATGGCCGAGTCCTGCTTCAAGGCGGTGGCGCGGGCGCTGCGCGCGGCGGTCGAGGCGGATTCGCGGGCGGCGGGCGCCATCCCCTCCACCAAGGGGGCGCTGTGACGATCTGGACGGCCCATCTTCGCCCGCACGCCGCCCCGGTGCTGATCCGCGAAGGATTTAGCCTTGGCGCGCTGGTGTTCGGCTTCCTCTGGCTGCTCGGTCGGGGCGCGTTCATCCCCGCCGCGCTGGCGCTTGCCGCGCAGGTGCTCGCCGGCGTGCTGACCCGCGGGCCATCGCGCGTCGTGCTGGAGCTTGGCATCGCGGTGATCCTCGGCGTGTCGGGCCGTGACCTGGTTCGCTGGCACCTGGGCCTGCGCGGCTACCGCCCGGCCCATGTCCTGGCGGCGCAAGATTACGACGCGGCGCTCGCCCGTCTGCTTGCCGCGCGGCCCGAGCTTGCGGGCAGCTTCATGCCGCCGGAACGCGCCTGAAGGAGCGCGCCTGATGCGGGTGGCCGTCGTGGACTACGGCAGCGGCAATCTCGCCTCGGCGTCGCGGGCGCTTGTCGTGGCGGCTTCGCGCGCGGCCATCGCCGCCGAGGTGGTGGTGACCGCCGATCCCGACCTCGTGGCGCGCGCCGACAGGATCGTGCTGCCCGGCCAGGGCGCCTTCGCCGATTGCGCGAAGGGTTTGCGCGCCCTCGACGGCATGTGGCAGGCGATCGCGGCCGCGACCGACGCCGGTGCGCCGTTCCTCGGCATCTGCGTCGGGATGCAGCTCATGGCCGAGCGAGGGCTGGAGCATGCGGTGACCCAAGGCTTCGGCTGGATCACGGGCGAGATCACCGCGATGGACCCGCCGGGGCTGCGCCTGCCGCAGATGGGCTGGAACGCGCTCAATTTCACGGTGGATGCGCATCCCCTCCTCGACGGTCTGGTGACGGGCGACCATGTCTACTTCGTTCATGGCTACGCCCTCACGGGCGGTGCCGCGTCGCAGGTGATCGCCACCACCGACTACGGCGGCCCGGTTGCGGCCGTCGTGGCGGTCGGCAACCGCGCCGGCACGCAGTTTCACGTCGAGAAGAGCCAGGACGTAGGGCTCCGCATCCTGATGAACTTTCTGCGCTGGGTTCCCTGACATGAGCAGACAGATGCCGGCGGAAGCCGGCGCCGCGCGCACGGTCGAGCGCGTCGAGACCTTCACCGACGAAGATCTGCACGGCCTCTGCGAGGCGACGCACGCCGCCATTCTCGACGGCGGCGGCTTCGGCTGGATCAGCCCGCCCGGGCGGCAGTCGCTGGAGACGTATTACCGCGGCGTGCTGCTGGTGCCCGAGCGGTCGCTCTTTCTGGCGCGCGTCGATGGCACCGTCGTCGGCTCCGTCCAGCTCGTCCGTCCGCCGCGCAACAACGAGGCGCAGGCCTTCGCGGCGACCCTGATGCATTCCTTCATCGCGCCCTATGCGCGCGGCCACGGCATCGCGCGCCTGCTGACCCTGACCGTCGAGGACGCGGCGCGGGCCTTGGGTTATCAGGTCCTGAACCTGGATGTGCGCGAGACGCAGACCGCCGCTATCAGGCTCTATGAATCGCTCGGTTTCGTCCGCTGGGGCGTGCATCCGGGCTACGCGCGCGTCGGCGGGAAGGCGATCCGGGGTTTCTACTACTACAAGCAGTTGCAGACGCGGGCGGGAGCCAGGCGGCCCGAGGCGGACTGATGCCGCTCACGCTCTATCCCGCGATCGACCTGAAGGATGGCCAATGCGTGCGCCTCCTGCGGGGCGCGATGGATCAGGCGACGGTCTATTCCCCCGACCCTGCCGCGCAGGCGCGCGCGTGGCAGGACCGCGGCTTCGCCTGGCTGCACGTCGTCGATCTGAACGGCGCCTTCGCCGGCCGATCGGTCAACGGGGAGGCCGTTCGCGCGGTCCTGGGGACGGTGTCGGTGCCCGTGCAACTCGGCGGCGGCATCCGTGAGCTGGCGGGGATCGAGGCGTGGCTCGCCGCCGGCGTGCGCCGCGTGATCCTGGGCAGCGCGGCGGTGAAAAGCCCGGACCTGGTCCGCGCCGCCTGTCACGCCTTCCCCGGCCGCGTCGCCATCGGGATCGACGCCCGCGACGGGATGGTGGCGACCGAGGGCTGGGCCACGACGTCGAGCCTAGCCGCGTACGACCTCGCGCGGCGCGTCGAGGACGCCGGGGCGGCGGCGATCATCTACACCGACATCGCGCGCGACGGGATGCTGAGCGGACTGAACCTCGCGCAGACCGTGGCGCTGGCCGAGCGGCTCGCTACCCCGGTCATCGCCTCGGGCGGCGTCGGCGATTTGGAGGATCTGCGTGCCCTGAGGCGGGCGGCGACCGGGACGCGGATCGAGGGCGTGATCGTCGGCCGCGCGCTCTACGATGGGCGGATCGACCCGAGCGCCGCGCTCGCGCTGCTGGCCGACTGAGCCCGGAGCTAGCCCCGCGCGCAACGCTTGCGCGGCGCGGCGGCGCGCTGTTCAAAGAGACGATGCTGAAACTGCGTGTGATTCCCTGTCTGGACGTGAAGGACGGCCGCGTCGTCAAGGGCGTGAACTTCGTCGCCCTGCGCGACGCCGGCGATCCGGTGGAGCAGGCGGCAGTGTACGACGGGGCCGGCGCCGACGAGTTGTGCTTCCTCGACATCACCGCGAGCCACGAGAACCGCGACACCATTCTGGACGTCGTCGCGCGCACCGCCGCGCGGGTGTTCCTGCCGTTGACCGTGGGTGGGGGCGTGCGCGGGCCCGAGGACATGCGCCGGCTGCTGCTGGCGGGCGCCGACAAGTGCAGCATGAACTCCGCCGCCGTCGCCCGTCCCGAGCTGGTGCGCGAGGCCGCCGCAAAATTCGGCAGCCAATGCGTCGTCGTGGCGGTGGACGCCAAGTGCGCCGCGCCGGGCCGGTGGGAGGTGTTCACACATGGCGGCCGGCGCGGCACCGGCATCGATGCGATCGACTGGTGCCGGCGCGTCGCCGGCCTCGGCGCGGGCGAGATCCTGCTCACCAGCATGGACCGCGACGGCACCGGCCAGGGGTTCGAGCTCGACCTGCTGCGCGCGGTGTGCGCCGCCGTGCGCGTCCCGGTGATCGCCTCGGGCGGGGTCGGCACGCTGGAGCACTTCGTGGGTGGCGCGCGCGCCGGCGCGACAGGGCTGTTGGCCGCGAGCGTCTTCCATTTCGGCGTCTTCACCGTCGCTGAGGTCAAGCAGGCGCTCGATGCCGCCGGATTGCCGGTGCGCGTGCCCCGGCCGGCGGCCTGAGGGCGGTCGGTATGGCGAAATCCGTCAAGAAAAAGCCGACCAAGCGAGCGACGGCGAAGGAGAAGCAGCGCAAGCCGAAGAAGCTGGTCCCGAAGCCGAGCGCGCGCCGGCCCAAGGCCGCCAAGCCTAACCCTGCCCTTGCAAATTCCGTCCACGAGCCGGCGCGGCCGCCGCTCGCGCTCGGGCCGGGGTCGGCGGTCCTCGATCGGCTGTTCGCGGTCGTCATGGACCGCCGGGCCGCCGATCCGGCGGTGAGCCACTCGGCGCGGCTGCTGTCGCGCGGCATCGCCAAGGTGGCGCAGAAGTTCGGCGAGGAATCCGTCGAATGCCTGATCGAGGCGGTGGCCGGCAACGGCGCGGCCGTGATCGCGGAGAGCGCCGACGTGCTCTACCATCTCATCGTGCTGTGGGTGGCGAGCGGTGTGCGTCCCGAGCAGGTATGGTCCGAGCTGAAGCGGCGCGAGGGCGTGAGCGGAATCGCCGAGAAGGCCGGCCGCGCCCGCGCGCTGCCGGTTGCCTTCGGACTGGATACGACGAAAATCCCCTGATCTCTGTCTCGACGAAGGAAACCCGCGATGCCCGTCAGCGGCGTGCCGCCCTATGACGAGGGCAACATCTTCGCCCGCATCCTCCGCGGCGAGATCCCGTGCAAGAAGGTCTATGAGGACGAATGGGCGCTGGCCTTCCACGACATCGCCGCGCAGGCGCCGGTGCATGTGCTGGTGATTCCCAAGGGCAAGTGGTGCGCCTGGGCGGATTTCAGCGCGGAAGCGAGCGATCAGGAGATCGCGGGCTTCGTCCGCGCCGTCGGCAAGGTCGCGAAGCAACTCGGCCTGGAGGCGCCGGGCTATCGGCTGCTCGTCAACATGGGGGCGGACTCCGGCCAGGAGGTGGCGCATCTGCACGTGCATATCTTCGGCGGAAGGCCGCTGGGGCGGATGCTGGCTGGGGGCGTTTAGGATAGGACCATTACGATCCACGACACTCTTTTCGGTGGCCGCCCCGGTGATGTGTTCACCGCCTGGCGCGATTACTGGGATGGCTGCCGATCGAACCCGAGCTCTAGGATGCTCACCGCGGCGCCGACGCGCGACGCCGTTCGGCGGAGGCTTGCCGGCCAGCCCTCGACGCGCAGCCGCTTCGGCAGCCGCTGACCCGCATGCGCGGCTGCATCGATGTGGACGGCGATCGGGCGATGGTCGGACGCCTCCCGCAAGAGTGCCCGCGCCCCCACGCAGGCCAGGCCGCGCACCAGGCAGCGGTCGATTCGCAAGGGCACCAAGTCTCCGGCGATGTGCGTGGGCTCGCGCGGCCCAACGTCGCGAAAGCCGCGCAGCAACGCCGGGCCGACAAGGTTGTAGTCGCCCAGCACGGCAGCACGGGGGGGAGAGCCTCGGCGATGCGCCGGAGCTGCCGGCGGTTCAGGACCTGACCGTGCGAGAGGTGAACATTCGCGACCGCGAACTCCCCGAGATCCAGGATCTGGCAGACACGGTCGAACATCGTCCCGGACGGCAACGGCAGCACGATCGGGGAGGTGGGCAGCGGCACCGGACTCCACACCGCGAGGCCGTGGACCCGGCTCGGCAATGGGCTGCGCAAGTAGTGGCCTCCGACCTCGTCGATAAGGCCGTCCATTGCGGGGGTTGCCTCCTGCATCAGGAGGAGATCCGGCCGTTCCCGACGAATCAGGGCGACGACGTCGGCCAGCGACGCTCCGGTCAGGCAAAGCAGGTTCCAGCTGATGATCTTGGTCATTGCCGAGAAGTAGATGGGAAACCGGAATGCGGCAACGCACCATGTGCCCTGCATGGCTGGCCCCTGATTCGGGCCGAGGAGGCGCCGCATCTGCGCGTACCATCTTTGGGGTGCCGCTGGCGATGCTGGCTGGCGCGGTCAACGAGGCCAGCTATAAAGCGGCGCCCACCGAGAGGAGCCATGCGATGCATGAGCACGCCGCCACCATGGCTTCCCTGCCGCTCGGCAATCTGCCCGACGCGCGCTATCCCGACCCGCGCATCGAGGCGTTGGACGGGCGGTTCCGCTGCAAGCAGGGCAACGCCGCCGTCGAGCGGATCGCGAGCGGGTTCCGCTGGGCGGAAGGGCCGGTCTATTTCCGCGACCTCGGCTGCCTGATCTGGAGCGACATTCCCAACAATCGGATGCTGCGCTGGCTGGAGGAGGACGGGCATGTCAGCGTCTTTCGCGCGCCGTCGCACTACGCCAACGGCAACACCCGCGACCGCGAGGGCCGGCTGATCACCTGCGAGCACGACACGCGCCGCGTGAGCCGCACCGAGCATGACGGACGCGTCACCGTGCTGATCGACCGCTTCGAGGGCAAGCGGCTGAACGCGCCGAACGATCTGGTCGTGGCGGGCGACGGGGCGGTGTGGTTCACCGATCCGGGCTACGGGATCGACGGCCCGTACGAAGGCCACAAGGCCGAGGCCGAACTGGGCCGCGATGTCTACCGATTGGATCCGCACACCGGCGCGGCGGCGGTTGCGGCGGATGATTTCGTGCGGCCGAACGGGCTCTGCTTTTCCCCCGATGAGCGCCTTCTCTACATCGTAGATTCGGGCATCTCGCACGGCGGCCCCGCGCACATCCGGGTCTTTGACGTGGACGGGGCGCGCCTGGTCAACGGCCGCATCTTCGCCGAGGACTTCGCCCCCGGCATGGCCGATGGGGTACGGAGCGACGTGCATGGAAACATCTGGGCGAGCATGGGTTGGGGCGATCCCGGCGAGGACGGGGTGCGCTGCTACGCGCCCACCGGCGAGCTGATCGGCAAGGTTCACCTGCCCGAGGCCTGCGCCAATCTCTGTTTCGGCGGCAAGAAGCGGGACCGGCTGTTCATGTGCGCGAGCACGTCCGTGTATGCGGTCTATCTGAATGTCGAGGGGGCACAGGTACCGTAGGTTTTGGACGGGATAGCCTGCAGTACGCCGGCTGGCCGGCGACGCCGGTGGTTGCGACCTAGCGCCAACGACCAAGCGGGTCAGCGGCCATTGAGGCCTTCCGCAGGCACTCCATCACGGCGCGCAGCGGGCGCGTCACCCGCCAGGAGGTCGAGGTTTCGAGTGCGGCCACGCGCGCCCGCAGGGCTCCGAGCTCTCCCGCCTCCACCGGAGATTGCCGCTGCACCGTCCCGACGAACAGGCCGCGCGGCGCGGGCATGAAGCAGCCGTCCAGCAGCCCCTCGGCGATCAAGGCCCGGATACCCTCCGCCAAGCCGGCGTGCTGGGGGCCGGTGTCGTGGAACACCACAACCGCCCCGTTCGCCAAGCTGCCGTAGACGTGCCGGAACTCAGCGCAGCGCAGGCCGACCTCTAAGTCAAAGAGCGCGAATTCCACTTTGTCGGGCGGCTGGATATCGAGGCTGCGGCCCACCACCACCTCGACCCAGTCCAGCAGATCAGCGGCCTGGATTTCGGCACGCGCGTACCGCGCCACCTCCGGGGCGACTTCGACCGTGGTCAGCCGGCCGAACCCATTGGCGCGCAACGCCGTGCCGATCGCCACCGCGGAACGCCCGAGCCAAGTTCCGGTCTCGATCGCGCACGCCGGCTTGACCAAGCGCACCAGAGTATGGATTGCATCGAGGACTTCCAACTCGGCAGTCCACCCGTCGAACATCGACCAGAGCTGCGCCGGCTTGCCGCTGACATCGCCCATCGTCTTTTCCGGCTGCAGCGCCGCATGTGGGAAGACGATCGAACTGCGCTGCGGATGAGGCTGCTCTTGTGCTGCGGCGACCCTGCCTTGCCAGCCTTCAACCCCGAGCCACGGCTTGGCGGCATAGTTCTGATGGTAATAATCCGGCGCGCGCGCGAACTCATTAACCTCGTGGCCGATGTTGCGCACGTAATATCTGTCCGACCAGGCGCACCACAGTCCAAGGGCTTTGACGTCGGCAGAAAGCCGCCTATCATCCGGGAGCGTGAAGCCAGCGACCGCCGGGGCCGGAAGGTTGTGGACACGGATGCCGTGCGCGCGAAAAACCGATGCCGGGAGAATTGACGAGGTTCCCACGTTGCCGTGCGCCTCATAAACGATCTTGCCGCAGGCGAAGCGAAGATTCCCGGGCTTGACTTCCCAAACTTCGTCGTCGGTCGGCGTCAGGCCATGCAGCGACAGCTGCCCGAGTGCGGCAAACGCGTCGAAGCAATCGCGCACGTGCTCCGCCCATCCCGGCAGGAACAGCTGATCGTTCTCGGTGATATGGATCAACTCACCGCTGGCGTGCTCCAAGGCGACATTGACGGCCTCCCCGCCGAGGTTCGCGTCCAAGAGGAGCGCAGCCTTGCAGGGAGTGCGCGCAATGATCGCGCGCGCCCCGTCGGTATTGGCGTTGTCGACGATGATGAGTTCCGCCGCCCCCGTCACCGTCGCCAGGTAGGATCGGAGCGTCTTCTCGAGTAGGGTCTCGCGGTTCCAGTTCAGGACGATCGTGCTGAGACACCTCACTGTCGACGCCCCCGTGCAGTGCACTGCAACATACGGCCGACCGGCGGGTCACTCGGGCGTAGCGGATTGTGGGTCGGGGGGATCATGGTCGGGATCCGGGTTTTTCTATGCGACGAACAGCTTCATGAACAAGCTGGCGACCACCTCGGCTGCCCGGCGGACTGCCCTCATCCGCGCCGGCATCGCCCAGCGCCTCGTAGACCTCGGTGATCATTGTGGTGATGCGTGTCTCCAGCTTCGAAATGTAGGGGCTCGCAACTCGGGTGCCTACCCTGGCGAGCAGCACTCGCAACGCGGTCATGGTCGCCAACGCAATCCCCTGCCTAGCTCCCAGCGGCGCCCTGCTGTTCGTTCCCGCAGGATCCAACCTCGCGCCCACGTTCCGTTTCGTGCGCCTGGATTCCCGCTTTCGCGGGAATCACGGACCAGAAGTCGATGTTAGGCTACGCGCTCCCGATCAGCACGCCGCAGGCGAAGACCAGCGCCCCGCCCAGCGCCACCTGAAGCGTGGCGGAGACGGGGGGCGTGTCCATGAACTTCCAGCGGATCCAACTGATCGCCGCCAGCTCCAGCACCACCACGGCGATGGCGACGGCGATCGCCGTCGGGAACGAAGGGATCAGGAAAGGGATCGTGTGCCCGATCCCGCCGAGCGTCGTCATCAGTCCGGTGATCGCGCCCCGGATCAGTGGCTGGCCGCGTCCGGTCAGGCTGCCGTTGTCGGACAGCGCCTCGGCAAAGCCCATCGAGATCCCGGCGCCGACGGAGGCGGCGAGGCCGACCAGGAAGGCGTCGTACGAACGACCGGTGGCGAAGGCCGAGGCGAAGACCGGGGCGAGGGTGGAAACCGACCCGTCCATCAGCCCCGCCAGACCCGGCTGGACGACGCGCAGCACGAATTGCCGGCGCGCCGCCTTGTCCTCCTCCTGGCGCACCGGCTCGGGCAGGTTTTCCGCCTTCAGCCGGCTGGCGATGTGCTCGTGGGCGGCTTCGGCCTCGGCGAGATCGCCCAGAAGCTTGCGGACCGAGGCGTCGGTGGTGCGGGAGGCGGCGCGGCGATAGAAGCGCTGCGTCTCCAGCTCCATGCTCTCGGCGAGATCGCGCACGGCGTCGAGCCCCAGCGGGCGGATTTGCCAGACCGGCTTGCGGCGCAGGAAGCCGCGCACGTCGTGGCGGCGGATCAGCAGGATATGCTCGCCGAACCTGTGGCGGTACAGCTCGATCAGCCGCCGCCGGTGTTCGCTCTCCTCGGCCGCCATATCGGTGAACAGGCGCGCGCTGGCAGGATAGTCCTCCCGAAGACCCTCGGCGATGTCGGCGTAGATGCGCCCGTCCTCCTCCTCGTTGGAGATGGCGAGGGCGAGAACCTCGCGTTCGGAGAGATCGGAGAAGTCGCGCATGGGGGCTATGTCCGATTCGGGGTGCGCGCCGTCAACCCAAGTGCAATGATAAGAGTGACTTGCATTCGCGGCCCCGTATTAGGTCCGGATGCCGGGGCGGGGCGCGTTCAAGTTAGCGGGAGAGCCGGAAGCTGGCCGTTGCCGCGCTGATTAGGTATCCTGGACGCAATTCATCAAGGAGACCTGCGGATGCGCTCGGCCCTTCTCTCGTTCACCCTCCTGACGGCGCTCGCCGTCACGCCGGCGATGGCCCAGATGCAACAGGGCTATGGCGCTGCACCAGGGAATATGACCAACGGCAACGTGCCCAACGGCGCGATGGCGAATCCCAACATGCCGGCCGAGGAGCCGGCCGGACCCTTCGTTGGCGGCGTGCCCGCGCCACCTAGCCACCAGCCGATGTCTCGCCGCGCCACCAACATCAATCGCGGAGACACGCGATCGTTGATATCGCCGAGCCTCCCGGCGCCCCCGGTGGGAGCGAATGCGGATGCGACGCAATATTTGCAGGCGGCGCAAAACGCGCTCAGCCGAAACCGGACGGGCGAGGCGCAGGCCGCGTTGGAGAATGCCGAGACCTTCCTGCTGAACCGCTCGGTCCCGCAAGGAATGGTGAACCAGCCGGACCAGAGCCCGGCGGTGCGCAACATCAACGGCGCGTTACAGGCCCTTGCCGAAGGCGATCGCGGCCGCAGCATGGATCTGATCAATCAGGCCATCCCGCTCGCGCAGCAGTATGAAGCGATGACGAACGGCTCCGGGGTGCAGCCAGCCACGAACTATGGTGGCGGCGGCTACCCGAACGGGAACGGCTCTCAGCCCGGAATGAACGCCGGGAATTACCCATCCGGCCCGGGGATACAAAATGGGATGCAGCCTCCGATGCAGCCGGGAATGAACGGTTATCAGGGCAACTATCAGCCTCGGCCTGGCATGGGCGGCCAGCCCGGGCCCGGGGGTTACGCTGGTCAGCCGGCGCGCTGAGGAACAGCCCCTCCCCCGTAATCCTCGCGGGGGATGGGGTGGCTCTTCACGCTCGATCGGTCAGCTTCTCCGCGACCTCGGCGAGCGCCGGCACGCGCGCGCCGGGGCCGAGGACGGCCAGGGTGGGCGCGGCGCGGAAGTGACGGGCGGCGGCCCGTTGCACCGCGCTCCTATCGACGGCGTCGATCTTCGCAACCGTCTCGGCAATCGGCACGACGCGGCCGAACACCTGGATTTGGCGAGCGAGTTGCTCGCAGCGGCTGCCGGTGCTTTCAAGCGACATCAGCAGGCCGGCCTTCGCCTGAGCGCGGGCACGGGAAAGCTCGGCGTCGCTCACCTCGGCCTGGACCTTCCGCAGTTCCTCCAGCGTGACCGGGATCAGCTCCTCCGCCTCGCTCTCGCCGGTTCCGGCGTAGATGCCGAACAGGCCGGAATCGTTGAACGGCGCGGTGAAGGAGTAAATCGAATAGACCAGCCCGCGCTTCTCGCGCACCTCCTGGAACAGCCGCGACGACATTCCCCCGCCGAGCAGCGTGGATAACAGCAGCGTCGCGTGAAAGTCGGGGTCCTCGTAGGGGACCGAGGGGAAACCCAGAACGATGTGCACTTGGTCCAGGTCGCGCTCCTCGCGCACCTCCCCGCCATGGTAGCGCCCGGTCGACGCGCCCGGCGCAGGATCGGCGGCTAGTCCGGAAAAATGCGCGCGCGCCAGATCGACGATGCCTTCGTGCTCCAGCGCGCCCGCCGCGGCGATGACCACGTTGGAGGCCGGATAGTGCCGGCGCATGTAGCCCATCAGCGCCGTGCGCGGCATCGCCCGGACCGTCTCCTCGGTGCCCAGCACGGGGCGGCCGAGCGACTGGCCCGGGAAGGCTTGCTCCTGGAACAGATCGAAGATGATGTCGTCGGGCGTGTCGTTGGCCTGTCCGATCTCCTGGAGGATGACGCCGCGCTCGCGCTCCAACTCCTCCGGATCGAAAGTAGAGTGGGTCAGGATGTCGCCGATGATATCGGCCGCGAGCGCCGTGTCCTCCTTCAGGATCTTGGCGTAATAGGCGGTCTGCTCGCGGGCGGTGTAGGCGTTCAGGTGGCCGCCGACCGCGTCCATCTCCTCGGCGATCTGCGCCGCGCTGCGCCGCTCCGTGCCCTTGAAGGCCATGTGCTCCAGGAAATGGGAGACGCCGTTCTCGGGCTCCGTCTCGTGGCGCGACCCGGTTGCCACGTACGCGCCGAACGAGACGGTCTCGACACGCTCCATGCGTTCGGTCACGACCGTCAGGCCGGAGGGAAGCCGGGTAAGGCGGATCGGGTCGGCGGAAGGGTTAGCGGACACGGAGACTCCTTTGGCGGTCATTGACTGGATATGGTGCCCCGCGGCAGCGGGCGCGAGATAGCGGTTCCGCGCGGAAACCCGTTTTAACCTCGTATTCAGCCGATCCGGTACTATGTTCCTGTTCAGGCAGGGAAGCGAACGTGGCGGAGATCGTGGACCTTAATCTATTGGGCAAGATGGTTACCCGGCTGCAATCGGCAGTCGAGGGCGTCAGGCAGGATTATGCCGGCGTGCGCGCCAGCCTCACCACCATGGACACGCGCTTCGCCGAGTTCGGTCTGCGTATGAGCAGCCTGGAGCTTGCCCAGATGAAGCTGGCCGCAAGTTTCGATGAGGCACATACAAAGCTCGATCGCGTGGAGGCCGATGTGGCCGCGCTGAAAGAGGACGTGGCGGGGCTGAAGGCGGACATGGCGGGGCTGAACGGCAAGCTCGACCTGCTCCTCTCGCGGCTGCCGGAGCGCTACTAGGCGGCATTCCGCCGGGCAAATCCGCGGACCCTGTCCTGGATCGCGCGGAGATCGTTCGCCGCCACGGCGAACCGCTCTTCGCGCGTATCGAGGTCGGCCAGGCGCGGTGGCAGGGCGGGATGCAGCCCGATGCTCCGCGTGATCGCGTCGGGAAACTTGGCGGGGTGGGCCGTCGCCATCGCGACGACCGCCACTCCGCCCTCCAGGGGAAGCGCACGCGCGGCGGCGATGCCGATTGCCGTATGCGGGTCGGCGACGTAGCCGCTGGCGGCGTGCAGGCGGGCGATCTCCGCCTCGATGCCGGCATCGTCCAGCCGGAACCCGGTAAACAGCGCGCGCGCGCGCTGCCAGGCCGGCTCGGGAACCTGCATTCGGCCGGTCCGCCGGAAGCCGCGCATCGCCGCCGCCGTCGGCCGCGGGTCACGGTCCAGCAGCTCGAATAACAGGCGCTCGAAGTTGGAGCTAACCTGAATGTCCATGCTGGGCGACAGGCTCGGCTCGACCGGGCGCATCGACATGTCGTTGGACCCTAGAAAGCGCGTCAGGATGTCGTTGCGGTTGGAGGCGACCAGCAGCCGGGAGATCGGCAGCCCCATCCGCCCGGCCACCCAGGCCGCCAGCACGTTGCCGAAATTGCCGGTGGGAACGCTAAATGCCACCGCCCGATCCGGTGCGCCGAGCGCGAGCGCCGCCGCGGCGTAGTAGGGCACCTGCGCCGCCACCCGTGCCCAGTTGATCGAGTTCACCGCCGACAAGCGCAGGTCGGCGCGGAAGTCGACGTCGGCGAACATCGCCTTCACCAGATCCTGGCAGTCGTCGAACGTGCCCTCGACGGCGATGTTGGCGACGTTCGGCGCGCGCACCGTCGTCATCTGCCGGCGCTGCACCGCGCTCGTGCGCCCGCGCGGATGCAGGATGACGATATCGACCCGTGCCCGCCCCGCGAAGGCCTCGATCGCGGCCGAGCCGGTGTCGCCGGACGTCGCGCCGATGATCGTCACCCGCGCGTCGCGCTCGGCCAGCACGCGCTCGAACAGCCGGCCCAGGACCTGGAGCGCGAGGTCCTTGAAAGCGAGGGTCGGGCCATGGAACAGCTCTTGGACGAAGAGCGAGGTGTCGAGCTGCACCAGCGGCACCACCGCCGGGTGCTCGAATCCGGCGTAGGCGTCCCGACAGATCGCCTCCAGCGCCGATTCCGGCACGGCGTCGCCGACAAACGGGCCGAGCAGGCGGGCCGTCAGCGCGGGGTACGGCAGCCCGCGCAGCCCGCGCCATTCGGCGGCCGACAGCGCCGGCCAGCTTTCCGGGACATAGAGCCCGCCGTCCTCGGCCAGACCCGCCAGCAGCACGCCGGCGAAGTCGCGTACGGGCGCCTGCCCGCGGGTGGAGATGTACCGCATCCGGTGTTCCTATCCGCACCGGGAGCGGCGTGCGAGGGGGTGGTTCTTGCTCACCACCGCTCGGCACCCAAGCGTGCCGTGAGGAAATCAATGAGGAGCCGCGTGCGCGCCGGCAACGCGGCGCCAGCCGGCCAGATCACGCTCACCGGCACCGGCGGCAGCTCGAACTCCGTCAGGATCAGCTCGGCCTGGCCCAGGTCAAGCAAGGGCCGTACCTGCCAGAGATGCGCCTGCCCGACCCCGAGGCCGATTGCCACGGCCTCGTTGCAGGCGTCGCTTGCGCTCGCCGCGAAGCGGCCGCGTACCTTGACCGTCTCCTGCCGACCGTCCCTGACATAGGTCCAGGCGAACGCGTCCCGCGCCGTCGTCCGCACGACGCAGTCGTGACGGGCGAGGTCGCCGGGCACGACCGGCCGGCCCCGGTCGGCCAGATAGGACGGGGCGGCGAAGGTGACCCGGCGCGCGGCGCCCAGCCGGCGCATGCGAAGCGAGGAATCCTCCAGCGCGCCGACCCTGACCGACAAATCCAGGTTTTCGGCGACCAAATCGACGTAATCGAGGGCGAGTCGAAGATCCACCGTCACCGACGGATGGCGTTGCAGGAACGCCGCGATGGCAGGCACGAGGTAGGTCGGCGCGAACACGCCGGCCCCGCCGACGCGCAACGGGCCGGCAACGGCGCTCGCGTGTTCCGCCGCCTCGATGCGGGCGGCGGCAATGTCGGACAACACCGCCTTGATGCGCGCGTGAAACCTCATCCCGGCCTCGGTGGGCTGAAGGCGCCTCGTCGTGCGCCGGATCAGCTCGACGCCGATCTCCCGCTCGACCTGGGCAAGAGCACGGCTGACCGCCTGCAACGAGCGGCCGAGCTGCCGCGCCGCCGCCGTCAGACTGCCACGCTCCACCACCGCCACGAACGCCTGATAGTCCTCAAGCGTGCTCACCGCCCGCTTACCCGCCGGGTAATTGCGCCGCCACACTGCGCAGCGAAGTCTCGCCGGCGTGACAGGAGCAACGGGACGCAGCCGGTCATCGTACTCTCCCGTTTCGCGTAAGAGTGTTTCAGACTTCGAGCGAATTCTCAACGGGGATGGCCGGTCCCATTCTCTCTGCTCGAGCAAGTCCACAGGTCAGAGAAAAGGCGACGACCATGACCGCTCAGAACTCCAAGCGCACGCTGGCTTTCCAGAGATCCGAGATGCTGTCGCTCCGTGATGAGGGGAACAACGCCGGACACAAGGACCAGCCCGCCCCGTCCCGCACCCTGCTGCGCCGCCTCGCTGACCGCTTCGCGAGGTTTCGGGCTCGCTATGCCGCTATCGCAGTACTGCGCCGCACCAGCGATCGCGAGCTGCGGGACATGGGCATCACACGCGCGGACATCGGCCGGGTGTTCGACGCGACCTTCGCCGACGAATACGCCCGGCGCGGCCTGCCGCCCGTCAAGCCCCGGAGAAGCGGCGGCGCGTGGTGAAATGCAGCGCGCAGGCCCCGTTGGTAAGGTCGCCCTGCAACTGATCGCCGTTCAGCCGGCCCGACACCGCGATCGCGCCCTCCTGCCCGGACACCGAGCCGTCCGGCCCGATCGCTGCTGGCACGTCGGTCTGGCGGTTCCAGCGATAGGTGAACTGCCGATCCTGCACGAGCAAGGTCACCAGCCCGGGATGGGGACAGTCCCGACTATCGGCCTCATAGCGCGTGCTGCTGCCGCGATAGAGGCCGTCGATGCCGGACGCGGCCGCGCCAGCGGCGACCGGCGGCGCGGCGGCGGGCAAATCCGGAAGCACCTTGGCCGACTGCGGCGCGGTGCAGGCAGCGAGCAGCGCGCCGGCGAGCGGGGGCAGCAGAGTCCAAATCGATTCCACGTGCCGCTCCGGGCGGCTCAGTCGGCGTGCTCGGGCACCGCGCGAATCGCCGGCTCGTGCCGCGCGCTTTCGGTCAGCATCTCCATCTGACCGGAGATCTGTCCGCCATCCTCGACCTGAAGGCGCCGGCACCGAGCCTGGCCCAGAACACGGCCGCTCGCGCGAATGACCAGGTTGCCCCGCGCGGTCAGGGTGCCGTCGAAGGTGCCCGCGACCTCGGCGTCTTCCACCTCCACCTCGCCCTTGAACATTCCGCCCTGCGAAATCGAGAGTTCGGTGGCGTGGATCATGCTCGCCTCGACCGTGCCCTCCACCACCAGGCGCTCGGCGTCCTGCACCGTGCCCTGCACGCTGATGCCGCGCCCAACCACCAGCGTCCGGCGCTCGCCGGCCTCGCGGGCAGGCGGGCGGGGGTCGGGCTGCGCTGTCGCCGACGGACGCGGCGCGGCGACCGGGCTGAGTACGCCGGACCCCTGGAGGGTGGCGCCGGAGGAAAACGGCGGACGGGACATGAGAAACGCCTCCTTGGGCAGGGCCGGTTTGGGCAAGGCCGGACGGAACGGGGGCACGCCCAGGCCGGTGTCGCCGGGCGTGGTGATGACGATATCGGCGCGGCCCAGGCCAGCCTCGTCTGCCTCCTCGCTATCGAGGCCGGCTGGCAGCGCGGCGTCGGAGGCGTTCCGTGTGGGGTTATCCGGGGCAGTCGGATCGTCGAGTCGGCGGCGTTTGAACACGGGCTTGCTCCCCTAGGTCGCAATGGCGGGTCGCGCTGCGGAACCGGCTAGCATGGCGCCGCGCGCCCCAACAACCGGAAGCCGCCGGCGCAGGCGATGATTCCGCGCGCGCATCGCTGCCTTCGGAGGGCGGCCGAATCGCTTGGCCGGGAGCGCGATGCCGGCTAGGTCAGGCGGGACACAAGGGAGCATGAGCGCATGACGGCGCGGTTCGACATCATCGGCATCGGCAACGCCATCGTGGACGTGGTTGCGCGCACTGACGAAAGCTTCCTCTCGCGCCACGACATGCGGAAGGGTGCGATGACGCTGATCGACGCTGAGGCGGCCCAGCGGCTTTACCAGGCGATGCCGGCCGGCGAGGAGAGCAGCGGCGGCTCCAACGCCAACACCTGCGCCGTTGCCGCCGCGCTCGGGGCGCGGGTGGCGTATCTGGGCAAGGTCGCCGAGGACGAGCTGGGCGACGTGTTCCGCCGCGACATCACGGCAGCGGGCGTGCATTTCCCGTCCGCGGCGGCACGCGGCGGGGCGCCCACCGGGCGATGCCTGATACTGGTCACGCCGGACGGGCAGCGGACCATGAACACCTTCCTCGGCGCCGCGGTCGCCTTCGCCGACGGCGATGTGGATACCTCCCTGGTCGCCGATTCCGCCGTGCTCTATCTCGAAGGCTACCTGTTCGACCCACCCGCCGCCCAGGCCGCATTCCGCGCCGCGGCCGCCGCCGCCCACGCCGCTGGGCGAAAAGTGGCGCTGTCGCTCTCCGACGCGTTCTGTGTCGATCGTCATCGCGCTGCGTTTCGGGGGCTGGTGCGCGGCGGCGTGGACATCCTGTTCGCCAACGAAGCGGAGGTGACGAGCCTCTACGAGGTGAACAGCTTTGCCGAAGCCGTGGAGGCGGCGCGCGCCGAGGTGGAGCTGGCCGCGCTGACCCAGAGCGAATCCGGCAGCACCGTCGTGCGCGGGAGCGAAACCATGCGCGTCGCGGCGGAGCCCGCGCGCGTGGTGGACACGACCGGGGCGGGGGACGCCTACGCCGCCGGATTCCTGACCGGGCTGACGGCGGGACGCCCCCTGGCCGACTGCGGCCGCCTCGGCGCCATCGCGGCCGCCGAGGTCATCGCTCACTTCGGCGCCCGGCCCGAGGCCGACCTGCGGCGGCTGGTCGCGGCGGCGGGGCTGTAGAACTCGCGCCGTTTGCGGGCGGGGCCGCGCGGGGAAGTCCCGGCTAGTCTAGCGCACCGGCCGCCGTTCCCGGGTGGCGGAGATCGCGACCGCGCCGAGCACCACCATGCCGCCCGCGACCGTCCGCGCCTCAGGTGTCTCAGCAAAGGCGAGCCAGACCCAGAGCGGCGCAAGGACGCATTCGAGGAGGGTGATCAGCCCGGCATCGGCCGCCGGCATCAAACGCACGCCGGTGGTGAACAGCACCAACGCCAACGCCATCTGGCCGACGCCGAATAGCGCCAGCAGCGCGTAGTCGCCGACCGGGAGCGCGAAGTGAGTCATCGGCAGCGCGACGGTGGCAGTGATCGCCATACCGGCGAAGGTCGCGGCCGCCATCGAGACGCGGCGATCGACGCGCGCGAGCACGATGGTAAGCGCCGACGTCGCGGCCATGCCGAGGCAGATCGCGTCGCCCACGAGCCCGCCTCCCCCGAGATCGCCCGATACCATGACGACCACTCCCGCGAACGCCGCGAGGATCGCGAGCAGCGTGCGCCGCGTCAGCCGCTCGCGCAGCCACGCCCAGGCGAGCAGCGCCGCCAGCAGCGGCGAGACCGCCTGGAACACCATCACGCTCGCGACCGTGGTGAGCGCCAGCGCGTTGATGAAGGTGATCATCGAGCCCGCGAAACAGAGCGCGAGCAGCAGCCCGATCGGCCCCAATCCGCGGAACGCCGGCAACATCCGCCCGGGTGCCGCAATGCGGAGCCAGAGGAGCAGCGCCGCCGCGGCGAATACCGCGCGCCAGAACAGCGTCGTCCACGGGTCGGTCGCGGTCAACCGCACGAGCAGCCCGGCCGAACTCCACAGCAGCGCCGCGCTGCCGACGAACAGGGCGCCGCGACGGTAATCCGTGGTCACGCCGGGAACCGGCACGGTCACGCTCTGCTCGGTCTGGCTCACCGGGAGGCCTCGAGGTTCGGGACGGGAGTCGGTCCAGCAGTCGCCTTGGCGAGCACTTCCACCAGCCGGACGGGTCCAGTCTGGCTGATAGTGCTCTAAACCGCCTTCCTGAAAAATACCCGCTGGTATCCCGCCTGCTGGCCCCGCCCCATCTCCTGCCACCCGAGCGCCGGATACATAGCAAGATTCTCGGTCATCTTTTCATGCGTATAGAGGCGCAACTCGCCGTATCCGCGGCGCCGCGCCTCCTGCTCCGCGAATAGCATCAGGGCTCGCCCGAGCCCATGCCCGTGCCATTCCGGATCGACCGCGACATTGTCGAGCAGCAGATGATCGCCCTCGGGCAGCAGCACGAGCAGTCCGGCGACCGCGCCGTGATTCTCGACGACCCAGGCCGCGCGTGCGCGCACATGGGCCGCATAATCGTCGAGCATCGGCCCGGGAGGCTTACCGATCCGCTCGATGTATTTGCCGTAGGCGGCCGCGATGATCCGCGCCACCGAGGGCAGGTCCTCGACATCGGCGAGGCGGATGCGCATTTGCATTTCTTCCTCAATCGCGCCGATCCGAACGCGTCACCCGTCCCGCGCCGCCGCCTTCGCCTCGATGCTGTCCCAGATCGCCCGCTCGAGATGCACGCCGTCGAAGCGCGCGATCTCCTGGATGCCGGTGGGCGAGGTGACGTTGATCTCGGTCAGCCACTCGCCGATCACATCGATCCCGGTGAAGATCATGCCCTGTTCGCGCAGGGTCGGGCCGATCGCCGCGCAGATCTCGCGCTCGCGCGGCGTGAGGGTCGTCCTCACCGGGCGTGCGCCGACATGCATGTTCGCGCGCGCCTCGCCCTCGGCGGGGACTCGGTTCACCGCGCCCATCGCCTCGCCGTCCACCAGGATGATGCGCTTGTCGCCCAGCCGCACGGCGGGCTCGTAACGCTGGAACATCAGCGGCTCGCGGGAGCGCGCGAAGTGCATCTCCAGCAGCGCGCCCAAATTCTCGTCGTCGGGCTTGATGCGGAACACGCCGGCGCCGCCATTGCCGAACAGCGGCTTGACGATGATCTCGCGGTGCTCCGCGCGGAAGGCACGGATAGCGTCGAGGTCCCAGGTGATCATGGTGGGCGGCATCAGCTCGGGAAAGCGCGTCACCAGGATCTTCTCGGGCGCGTTGCGCACCGCGGCCGGATCGTTCACCACCAGCGTGCCGGGCTGGATGTGCTCCAGCATGTGCGTCGCGGTGATATAGGCCATGTCGAACGGCGGGTCCTGGCGCATTAGCACCACGTCGAAGCCGCCGAGGTCGATCAGCGCCGGCTCGCCGAAACGCCAGTGCTCGCCGCGCACGCGCTGCACCGCGACCGGCCGGGCGCGGGCCGTCAGGCGCTCCGTCCGCCGCCCGCCCTGGCGCGCCATGCCCTCGCGCAGCGACATATGGCGGACCTCGTAATGCCACAGCGCGTGGCCGCGTGCCTGCGCCTCCAGCATCAAGGCGAAACTGGAGTCCGCGTCGATGTCGATGCCCTCGATCGGGTCCATCTGGACCGCGACTTTCAGCGCCATGCACATTCCCCCGCCGAGACCTGCCCCAACCTCTAGCGGGAGATCGCCTCCAGCGCGAGCCCGCGCGTGCGTACGCCGAAGACGCCGATCACGAAAATGACGATGGCCATGCAGCAGGCGATGAAGATGAAGACCGCCATCGTGCCGCCCACCCCCAGGAACGTCGCGATCGCGAGGCCGGAGAGCGCCGCCGACAGCCGGCTCCATGAATAGACGAACCCGACGGCGCGGGCGCGGATGCGGGTCGGGAACTGCTCGGCCTGATAGTTGTGGAACGCGAAGGACAGCCAGTTGTTCGACAGCGTGATCAGCACACCAAAGATGATCAGCGTCACGGCGGCGGTTCGGGAGGCAAACAGCAGCCCGAACACCGCCATTCCGAGCGCCGCGCAGACGATCTGCCACTTACGCTCCATCCTGTCGGCCACCAGCATCCCGACCAACGGACCGACCGGATTGGCGATGGCGATGATGAAGGCCCACTCCAGGCTGTGGGTCACGGTGATGCCCTTGGCGATCAGCAAGGTCGGCACCCAGGCGGCGAAGCCGTAGTAGCCGTAGGTCTGGAAGAAGTTGAAGATCGAGAGGACGGCGGTGCGCCTTCCGTAGGGCGGCTGGAAGACCTCCGCGTAGTCCGCCCTGCCGACCTCCTCGATCGCCGGGCCAGGCGGCGGCAGGGGCGCGCCTGTCTCCGCGACGACCTCGGCCTCGATCCGGCTCAGGACCGTTTCCGCCTCGGCCAGCCGGCCCTTGCGGGCGAGCCAGCGCGGGCTTTCCGGCAGGCCGAGCCGCACCCACCAGATGAACACCGCGCCGGCGGCGCCGATCACCACCACCCAGCGCCAATTCGCCGGCCCCAACAACCAGGGCGAGGCGAGCAGTGCCACGATCGGGACCACGCAGAAGGTGACGAATTGGGTGTAGGCGAAGGCCCGCCCGCGCGCCTGAGGGGAGATCAGCTCGGAGACGTAGGTGTCGATCGTCACCAGCTCCACCCCGATGCCGATGCCCGCGATGAAGCGCCAGATGTCGATCCAGAACCCGTTGGGCATCGCCGCCATGATCAGGGTCGCGATCGAGTACCACAGCAGCGAGAAGGTGAAGATCGTCCGCCGTCCGTACGCGTCGGCGACCCAGCCGAACACGATCGTGCCCACGAACAGCCCCGCGAACAGCGCGAACACGAAGGTGCCGGCGCCCGGCGTGTTGATCACCTTCAGCACGGAGAACGCACCCAGCGAGGCGTCGCTGAACAGGCCGTCCTGGGACATGCCCGGGACGATGTAGGCGGTCAGGAACAGATCGTAGGTCTCGAAGCAGCCCCCGAGCGCGATCAGAGTGATCATCCGCCAAACGGTGCGACTGGCGGGCAGCCGGTCGATGCGCGCGGCGAAGTCCGCCGCCGGGGTGTTGGCCATCTCGCTCGTCCCTCCCTGGGCCGGCCCGGTTGGCGTGCGGCTCCGGGCTGTTTACTCCCGCGCCTTCTTTGAACGCCCGGGCCGCGCGCGGCGTCAAGAGAGGCTCCCTTGTCGATCCCCCACCGGCGGACCATCTGAGCGGCCACGATGCAAACACAACCTTTCGTGTTGCCCGACCCGGTAGGCTGGCACGGGACGACCATCCTGTGCGTGCGCCACGACGGGCATGTGGCCATGGCTGGGGACGGCCAGGTCAGCCTGGGACAGACCGTCATAAAGGGGAATGCCCGCAAAGTCCGCCGGATCGGCCCGGGCGGGTCCATCCTATCGGGCTTCGCCGGCGCCACCGCGGACGCCTTCACGTTGCTGGAGCGGCTGGAAGCCAAGCTGGAACGCTTCCCCAGCCAGCTCGAACGCGCCTGCGTCGAGCTGGCGAAGGACTGGCGCACCGACCGCTACCTGCGCCGGCTGGAGGCGATGATGGCGGTCGCCGATCACGACCGCAGCTTCACGCTGACCGGCAACGGCGACGTGCTGGAACCGGAGGACGGCGTCATCGCCATCGGCTCGGGCGGCAACTACGCGCTCGCCGCCGCGCGCGCCCTGCTGACGGTCGAAGGCATGTCTGCCGAGGCCATCGCCCGCCGCGCCATGCGGATCGCTGCCGAGATCTGCGTCTATACCAACGAGAACATTATCATCGAGACCCTGTAGAAATGGACGTTCCGACCTATTCGCCGCGCGAGATCGTCTCCGAGCTGGACCGCTTCATCGTGGGCCAGCAGGACGCCAAGCGCGCGGTCGCGGTTGCGCTGCGCAACCGCTGGCGCCGTCAGCAGCTCCCCGAGGGGATGCGCGAGGAGGTGGTTCCCAAGAACATCCTGATGATTGGCCCGACCGGGTGCGGCAAGACCGAGATCGCGCGCCGCCTTGCCAAGCTAGCGCAATCGCCCTTCCTGAAGGTCGAAGCCACGAAATTTACCGAGGTCGGCTATGTCGGCCGCGACGTGGAAAGCATCGTGCGCGACCTGGTCGACGCCAGCCTGACCATGCTGCGCGACACCTCCCGCAAGGTGGTGCAGGCGAAGGCGGAGCTGGCCGCCGAGGAGCGGCTGATCACCGCGCTCGTGGGCGAGGGGGCGGCGGCCGACACGCGCTCGAAATTCCGCCGCATGCTGCGCAACGGCGAATTCGAGGACAAGGAGATCGAGATCTCGGTCGCCGAGGCGCCGTCGGGAATGCCGATCGGGCAGTTCGACATGCCGGGGATGCCGCCCGGCCAGGTGATCAACCTGGGCGAGATGATGAAGAACATGTTTGGCCGCCCCCAGCAGGTGCGACGGATGCTGGTGCGCGCGGCGCGCGAGGCGCTGCAGCGTGAGGAGGCCGACCGGCTGCTCGACAACGACCGGCTGGCCAAGGAGGCGGTCGCGCACGCCGAGAACCACGGCATCGTGTTCCTCGACGAGATCGACAAGATCGCCCGCTCCAGCGAGGGCGGGATTAGGGGCGGCGACGTGTCGCGCGAGGGCGTGCAGCGCGATCTGCTGCCGCTCATCGAGGGCACGACCGTCAACACGAAATACGGGCCGGTGAAGACCGACCACGTGCTGTTCATCGCTTCCGGCGCGTTCCATCTCGCCAAACCCGCCGACCTTTTGCCGGAGTTGCAGGGCCGGCTGCCGATCCGCGTCGAGTTGCAGCCGCTGTCGCGCGACGATCTCCGGCGCATCCTGACCGAACCCGAGCACTCCCTGGTCAAGCAGTACGCGGCCCTGATGGGCACCGAGGGCGTCGATCTGGCGTTCGCCGACGACGCGGTGGACGCGCTGGCGACGCTTGCGGCCGACATCAACGACCGGGTGGAGAACATCGGCGCCCGCCGCCTGCACACCGTCCTGGAGCGGCTGTTGGAGGATATCAGCTTCACCGCCACCGACCGCGCCGGCGAGACGATCACCGTCGATGCGGCCTATGTGAACGAGCGGGTGGCGCCGCTGGCGCAGAAAGGCGATTTGAGCCGGTTCATTCTGTAACCGGTTAGGTTCTAACAATTATTGCAACTCTCCATTGGGCGAGCAGCTCACGCAGCACGGGGGCGCCTCGGGCATCCGTGACGCCGGCCTACTCGAGAGCGCCCTCGCCCATGGCGATCCAGACATTCCCGAAATCGCGGCTCTGTACGCGGTCGCGATCGCCCGCACTCACCCGTTTGTGGACGGCAACAGGCGCACCGCGCACGTTGCGCTGGAGTTGTGCCTGCGCCTGAACGGCCTGCGCTTTCCCGTCTCCGATGCGGAGGCCGCGGTGGTCATGCTTCAGCTTGCGGCGGAGGAGATTTCGGACGACGAATTCACGACCTGGGTTCGGGAGGGCGCCGTTCTCGGGGAGGGAACATAGGAGGCGGATCATGCCGTCACGTCAAACCGCCATCGTCACCGGAGCGGGAAGCGGCATCGGACGGGCGATCACGCTCGGTCTGCTGCGCGAGGGCCTGGATGTGGCCGGCGTTGATCGCGAAGCGGCGTGGCTTGATGATCTGGTCGGCGCGGCGCGCAACCTGTCGGGCCAGTTCACGCCGATCCGCGCGGACCTCGCCGAAGCGGGCGCGTGCGACGGCGCGGTGGATGCGGCGGAACGCGCGCTGGGGCGCATCGACGTACTGGTGAACAATGCCGGCGTGGGCCAGGGTTCGGTGCGCCCCGACCAGCGGCGCAACCCGATCCGGTTTTGGGAGATCACGCCCGAGCAGTGGCAACGCTTCGTCGCCGTGAACGCCACCGCGCCCCTGATGATGGCGCGCGCCGTTGCCCCTCGGATGATGCGCGCCGGCAAGGGGCGCATCGTCACCGTGACCACCAGCCTCGGCACGATGATCCGCGGCGGCTACGCGCTGTATGGCGCGAGCAAGGCATCGGCCGAGGCGGCGGCGGCGGTGATGGCCGCCGACCTCGCCGGCAGCGGCGTGACGGTGAACGTGCTGGTGCCCGGCGGGATGACTGACACCCGCATCATCCCCGAGGCCGAGATGGCCGACCGCAGCCGGCTGATCCGCCCCGAGGTGATGGTGCCGCCGTTGCTGTGGCTGATCTCGGACGCGACGGCGGAGGTCACGGCGCGCCGATTCCTGGCGACGCATTGGGACACGTCGCTGCCGCCGGCCCAGGCGGCCGAACGGTGCGGCGCGCCGATCGCCTGGACCAGCATCGGGACCATGCCGATCGAACCCGACTGAGCCTGTTCCGTTATGAGAAAAGGTGTGGTAGTCTGCCCGGCAGACGGGGGCCGTTGCTAGCGACCCCCGTCTCCGGGTAGGCCTAGCGGCGGATTACGAGACGTACTTGCAACCGCCACCGACCTAACCGGATCGCCCAGCGCATGCGAACTCGCATGTGGGTTCCTCCGGTCAGCCCCCGGCCCGATTGCCGGGGGCTTCTTCTCTTAGGGGCGGATTGATTAACGGCGGCTTAGGCCGCCTCGCTCTCCGCGCGTCGCTCGTTGCGCTTGCGCGCGTGCGGGTCGAGATGGCGCTTGCGCAGGCGCACCGCCGCGGGCGTCACCTCCACCAGCTCGTCGTCCTCGACGTAGGCGATCGCCTGCTCCAGGCTCATCTTGCGCGGCGGGATCAGCAGCATGGCATCGTCCTTGCCGGCGGCGCGGATGTTGGTGAGCTTCTTCTCCTTGATCGGGTTCACGTCGGAGATCCGAGCCCCGGCTGTGCTCGCCCAGAATCATGCCGACATAGACCTTCTCGCCCGGGCTCACGAACAGCACGCCGCGCTCCTGCAAATAGAACAGCGCGTAATGGATCGCCTCGCCGTCGGAGTTGGAGATCAGCGAGCCGGTGCGCCGCCCCTCGATCGGTCCCTTCCAGGGACCATAGCCGGCGAACAGCCGGTTCATGATGCCCGTGCCGCGCGTGTCGGTCAGGAACTCGCCGTGATAGCCGATCAATCCCCGGCTGGGGATCAGGAATGTCAGGCGCACCTTGCCGCCGCCCGAGGGGCGCATGTCGCGCAGTTCGCCCTTGCGGCGTGACATCTTGTCCACGACGGTGCCGGAGAACGGCTCGTCCACGTCGACCAGCGCCTCCTCCATCGGCTCCTCGCGCTCGCCCGTCTCGGGGTTGCGACGGGTCAGCACGCGCGGGCGACCGATACAAAGCTCGAAGCCCTCGCGGCGCATCTGCTCGATCAGCACGCCGAGCTGCAATTCGCCGCGCCCGGCGACCTCGAACGCCTCGGTCTCGGTGCTGTCGCTGACGCGGATGGCGACGTTGCCCTCGGCTTCGCGAAACAGGCGTTCGCGGATCTGGCGCGACGTCACCTTCTTGCCCTCGCGCCCGGCGAGCGGGCCATCGTTGATGCGGAAGGTCATCGCCAAGGTCGGCGGATCGACGGGGATCGCGTGCAGTGGCGCGGCGATCTCGGGCGCGCAGATGGTGTCGGGGATGGTCGCGTCGGCCAGACCGGCGATCGCGATGATGTCGCCGGCCTCCGCCTCCTCCACCGGCACCCGATCGAGACCCCGGAAGGACAGCAGCTTGGTCATCCGCCCGGTCTCGATCACCCCGCCGTCCGAGTGCAGCACCTTGACCGGCATGTTCAGCCGCGCCCGGCCCTGCTCGACCCGTCCGGTCAGTACGCGACCCAGGAAGTTGTCGTATTCGAGGATGGAGGCGACCATCGCGAACGGCGCCTCGGCATCCAGCGTCGGCGCCGGGACGTGCTCCAGCACGAGGTCGAACAGCGCCGAAAGGTCCCGCCGCGAGCCGTCGAGCGTCCGGTCCGCCCAGCCGTTCCGGCCGGAGGCGAACAGCATCGGAAAGTCGAGCTGCGCGTCGGTGGCACCCAGGGCGGCGAACAGGTCAAACACCTCCGTATGCACCTCGTCGGGGCGGGCGTCGGAGCGATCGACCTTGTTGACCACGACGATCGGCTTCAGCCCGCGCGCCAGCGCCTTGCCGACCACGAATTTGGTCTGCGGCAGCACGCCCTCGGCGGCGTCCACCAGCACCAGCGCGCCATCGACCATGTTCAGGATGCGCTCCACCTCGCCGCCGAAATCGGCATGGCCGGGGGTATCGACGATGTTGATGCGCGTGCCCTTCCAGACCACGGAGGCGCACTTGGCCAGGATGGTGATGCCGCGCTCGCGCTCCAGCTCGTTGCGGTCGAGCGCCCGGTCGGTGACCTGCTGATGCTCCCGGTAGGCGCCGGACTGGCGCAGGAGCTGATCGACCAGCGTGGTCTTGCCGTGATCGACGTGGGCGATGATGGCGAGATTACGGATGTCCATGCGGCGCACACATAGGGCGACGCGCGCTCCGATGCGAGCATGAACGCGGCGTGGCTGGGGCGCGCGCGCTTTGGTCGCCGGAAGGCCCCGGCAAGCCGCAGCACCCATGCCGCCGCCGGCCGCCACGAAATTGGACAGCCCGCCGGTGTAGATGGCCACCCCTTCGTCTGCCTGCCCCGCTTGGCGGCGCCGGCGTCCTCGGTCTAGCTACCGCGGATGCCGCAACGCGCCGACCTGCCCTCCAAGGAGCCATCGATGGACGGGCTGGCTCCGCCCGAGCGGCTGCGGGCAATGGTTACGCTCGGCATCGCGGTGGCGATGTCGGTGCTGGATTCCTCGGTCGCCAACATCGCGTTGCCGACGATCGCGCAAGAGCTGCACACCACGCCGGCAACCTCGATTTGGGTGGTGAACGCCTATCAGCTCGCCGTCACCGTCTCGCTCCTGCCGCTCGCCTCGCTGGGCGAGATCGTCGGCTACAAGCGCGTCTATTGGTGGGGCCTCGCGCTGTTCACCCTCGCCTCGGCCGCCTGCGCGGCCTCGCAGAGCATGTCCATGCTGATCGCGGCGCGCGTCCTGCAGGGGTTAGGGGGCGCGGGAATCATGTGCGTGAACACCGCGCTCGTGCGCTTCATCTTCCCGCGCGCCATGCTGGGGCGCGGGATCGGCTTCATCGCCTTCGTCGTTGCCACCGCCTCGGCCACCGGCCCGACGGTCGCCGCGGCGATCCTGTCGATGGCGACCTGGCATTGGCTGTTCGCCGTGAACATCCTGCCGGGAGCGCTCGCGCTCTGGCTCGCCGCGCGCGTGCTGCCGGCGACCCCGCGCCGCCGGCACCGCTTCGACCTACCCGGCGCGGGCCTGAACGCCGCGACCCTGGGGCTGCTGATATTCGCCGTCGATGAACTCGGCCGGGGCGAGCGCCCCGCCTGGGCGGCGGCGGAGCTGGCGGTCGCTTTCCTGCTCGGGGCGCTTTTCATCAGCCGCGAGCGGGCGCGCACTGCGCCGATCCTGCCAGTGGACCTCTTCCGCCGGCCGATCTTCGCGCTCTGGGTGGGAACCTCGATCTGCTCCTACACGGCGCAGGGGACGGCATTCGTGTCGCTGCCCTTCTTGTTCGAGGACGTGGGCCATCTCTCCCAGATCGCGACCGGCCTGCTGATGACGCCATGGCCGGCGATCGTGGTCATCATCGCCCCGATCGCCGGGCGGCTATCCGACCGGTCCTCGCCGACGCTGCTGGGCGCGATGGGGCTGGGCGTGATGACGGTGGGGATGGCGCTGCTGCTGACCATGCCGGCGCAGGCCGGCTGGGCGGACATCGCCTGGCGCATGGCGGTCACCGGCTTCGGGTTCGGCTTCTTCCAATCCCCCAACAACCGCCTGCTGATCGGCTCGGCCCCGCCCGAGCGGAGCGGCGCCGCATCGGGAATGCTTTCCACCGCGAGGCTGCTGGGCCAGACCACGGGCAGCGCGATCGTGGCGCTGATGTTCGGCATCGGCTCGGCCAGCGGCGCGGGGATCGCCGGCGGCGTCCGGCTGTCGCTGCTGGCCGGCACCATCGCCGCCGGCGGCGCGACCCTCATCAGCGTCGTGCGCGTCCGCCATCGGCGGAAGGCGCGGCGAAGCTGATCCGTAGGCGCGCCCGCCCGCTAGGTAGCCGTCGGATTGCGCCGGAGGCGGGTGCCCCGAGTTCCCCGTTGAAGCCGAGCGCCCAGGTCGCGGCGACTATCCAGGCGCCGGGAGACGCCCCCGCGGCCATGCCGCCGAGCATCAGGGGGACCGCCGTCGGGCCAATAAGACGCAGCATCGTCCTCTCCACTCTGATAAGGTTGCCCTGCGTCGGAGGAGGAGGTGGGTGGCCGGACTTGCAGCACCCGAAACACGGTCAGATGACGGCCGCGGCGCCACGCTCATCAGGATCCCGCGCGTGGGCCGCGGGCGTGAGGTGTGACCGCACGATCGCGACTGGTCGGAAAGGCTCGGCCCGTGGCGGCGCGCGGGGCGCTAACATCGGGATCGCGTTGCAGACCAAATCTTAAGCGCCAATGGTGGACGGATAAGTGTGTATCTGCCACGGTCGGTCGTGGGAACTGCCTGCCTTGCCATAGGAGCGGACATTGACCCGGGAGACGCCGCCCCGCGACGAGTCCCAGCCGCGGACGGGAGACACGGACCGCCTCGTCGCGGAGCTTCGGGAGGCGGTCAGGGTCCGCGATGAATTCCTGTCCAAAGTCGCGCACGAGCTCCGCAACGCGGTGACCCCGATCGTCATGCAGGTCCAGTCGCTGCTGCACGGGGCGCGGCGCGGCGATGAGAACTGGCGTGAGACCGCCGTGCCGAAATTGGAGCGCCTTCAGCACGCAGCGGACCGCTATGTCAGGCGGGCCAGCATGCTTCTGGACCTCTCACGTCTGACCTCCGGACATCGTCGGCTCGAATGGGCGGAGGTCGACGTCTCCGCGACGGTGCGCGACGCCATGCGCGAACAGGAAGCGCTCGCGGAGTTCACCGGGACGGACCTCACGAGCGACATCCAGGATGCGGTCCTCGGGACGTTGGACCAGCTTGCCGTCGAGCAAGTGGCCGCCAACCTGATCTCGAACGCCATCAAATACGGCGGAGGCGAGCCGGTCCACGTCTCGCTGAGCGCAGACGCCGGCGTCGCGCGGCTGATCGTGCGCGATCGGGGGAGCGGCATTTCGGCCGAGGATCAGGCCCGCATCTTTGGGCAGTTCGAGCGGGCCGTGGCACGAAAGAACGGCGGGGGCTTCGGCGTCGGGTTGTGGCTCGTCAGCCAGCTCGTGAGCGCGATGCGAGGCGACGTCACCGTGGAAAGCCGCGCGGGCAGCGGGTCCATCTTCACCGTGACGCTGCCGCTTCGGCCGATGCCGCAACAGGAGCCGACATGAGTGCCAGCCCCGACAGGCCTGGACCCGAACGGGTTCCAACCGGGATTCCAGGGGTCGATGAAATTCTGCGCGGGGGCTTGCTGCGCGGCGGGATCTATATCGTCCGGGGCGCGCCCGGCGCAGGCAAGACTATCTTCGCGAACCAGATCTGCTTCCATCACGCGGCCCAGGGCCATCGCGAGCTCTATGTGACCCTGCTCGCCGAGACCCATGCGCGCATGATGCTGCATCTCGGCGCCTTGCGCTTCTATGACCCAACTCGGGTGCCGAACACGATCTCGTACATCGGCGCCTTCAGCATCCTGGAGGAGGAAGGGCTCAAGGGGTTGCTCGATCTCCTGCGGCGGGAGGTTCGGGCGCGCCAAGCGACGCTGCTGGTGATCGACGGGCTTGTTTCGGCGCAGGAGCAGGCCGGGTCGGGCCCGGCGTTCAAGAAGTTCATCCACCTGCTGCAAACCCAGTCGGGGTTCGCCGACTGCACGACGCTCCTGCTCACCAGCGAAGCCGAGGCGGACGTGTCGCCGGAGCAGACCGTCGTCGATGGGCTGATCGACCTCAATCAGAGGCTATACGGTTCACGCTCGGAACGTGACCTCCTCGTCCGCAAATTTCGGGGAAGCGACTTCGTGCGCGGTCGGCACGCCTTCACGATCTCGACGGACGGCATCAGGGCCTATCCGCGGATCGAGGCGCTGCTTGCCCAGCCGTCCGTGCCTTCGGGCCGCAGCCCTGGGGAGCTTGAACGCGTGCGCACGGGGATCCCGGAACTCGACAAGATGCTCGGCGGCGGCTTTCCCGCCAGCTCGACGACCATGATCCTTGGCCCCACGGGTAGCGGCAAGACGACCCTCGGCACGCATTTCCTCGCGGAATCGAGCAAGGCAGAGCCGGGACTCTTTTTCGGCTTCTATGAAACGCCGGACCGCCTCTATGCCCGGGCGAAGAACAGGAAGTCCAAGCTCGCCTTGCTGATCGACAGCGGCGACGTCGAAATCCTCTGGCATCCGCCCACGGAACATTTGCTCGACGCCCTGGGCGCCGAGCTGCTCGACGCCGTCGTCCGCCGGCAAGTAAAGCGGGTTTTCATTGACGGGATGGGCGGTTTCCAGCAGGCCGCGACCGAACCAGCGCGGATGGAACAGTTCGTAGCGGCGCTGGCCAACGAGCTGCGGCGGTGCGGTGCGACGACCCTCTACACCGTCGAAAGTCCCGAAATCATCGATGCCGCCATCAGGCCGCCCATCAGCGACGTGTCGAGCAAGGCGGAAAACCTGATCGTCACGCGGTATGTCGAGTTCCGTTCGGAACTCCACCGCATCATCTCCATACTCAAGCTGCGCGACAGCGGCTTCGACAGCACGTTGCGGAAATTCGTCATCCAGCAGGAAGGGATCGTCGTCGAGGACAGCATGACGGGAGCCGAGGGCATCCTGTCCGGCTTCGCGCGCGAAGTGTCAGGCTCCGCGCCGCCGCCGCCGCCGCGGGGAAGGCGCGGGCCTTAGCCATGAAGACGATCCTGGTGGTCGATGACGAGTTCGGAATAGCCCTCACGCTGGAGATGATCCTTGGCGACGAGGGCTATCGCGTCGTCACGGCCAGCAACGGGCGGCAGGCGCTCAAGCGATTGGCCGACGCGCCGCCGGATCTGATCCTGCTGGATCACGTGATGCCGGTCCTCGACGGGGCGGGGATGCTTCGGGCGCTCCGCGCCGATTCCGCCTACCGCGACATCCCGGTCGTCATGATGACCGCACTCCCCGAAGCCGCGATGTCGGACGCCTGCGCGGGTTGTGCGGGCTTCCTCCGCAAGCCCTTCAAAGGGACCGAGGCCGTGGAGATCGCGACCCGGATTCTGGCCGACGCAACCAGGGGGTAGCGGTTGGCGAAGGATGTCGCGCGAATGCGTCCGCGAGCACGCGCGCGTTACCGGATCTTCCCGATCCCGCGCAGCTTGCGCTCCAGATCGCCCGAGATCGTTCCGAGCGGGTGAGCGTTTGACAGGTCCGAGACGCGGGGGAACGCCTCGGCGAACATCTCCACCGTCACCGCCTCGTCGGGGTCGAACTGCACGCCCTCGGTCTCGAAATACTGGAGCCGGGTGAAGCCGCCGGCTTGGGCGAGGATGATCTGACCCGAGACGTCGCATTGCTCGCTGCATAGCCAGGCGACCGCCGGGGAGACCAGTTCGGGCTTCATGTAGGGCGCGGTGGCGGGGTTCATGATCCCCTCGGTCATGCGGGTGAGCGCGGCCGGGGAGATGGCGTTGGTCAGAATGTTGTATTTCGCGCCCTCGAACCGCAGGCAGTTGACGAGGCCGACCACGGCGAGCTTCGCCGCGCCGTAGTTCGCCTGGCCGAAATTGCCGAAGCTGCCGGAGGTCGAGGAGGTGACGACCACGCGGCCGTATTTCCCCTCCCGCATCACCGGCCAGGCGGCGCGGGTGCAATAGACGGTGCCCATCAGATGCACCTGCACGACCGTCTCGAAGTCGGCCATGTCCATGTTGTTGAACGCCTTGTCGCGCAGGATGCCGGCGTTGTTCACCAGGATGTCGAGCCGCCCCCAGGTGTCTGTTGCGGTCTTGACGATCCGCTGGGCGCTCTCGCAGTCCGAGACGGAATCGTAGTTGGCGACCGCCTCGCCGTCGCGCGCCTTGATCGCGGCCACGACCTGATCGGCGACGGCGTGCGCGCCGCCGCGCCCGTCCACCGAACCGCCCGGATCGTTCACCACCACCTTGGCGCCGCGCTCGGCCAGCAGCAGCGCGTGCTCCCGTCCCAGCCCGGCACCGGCGCCGGTGACAATGGCGACGCGGTCGTCAAAGCGAATGGCCATCTCGGGTGATCCTCCTCCGTTGCCGCCACCGTACCCTGCTCCGTCGCGGCGCGGAAGGCTTGCCCCGTGCTCCGGCTTGCCCGATCGTGGGGCAACGGGAGGGGACGCCGAATGGCGCTGTTCGACGGGCTGAAGGTCATTGATTGCGCCAGCTACATCGCCGGGCCGTCGGCGGCGACCGTGCTTTCAGAGTTCGGCGCCGAGGTCGTGAAGATCGAGCCGCCGGGCGGCGATCCGTACCGCAACCGCGCCACCACGCCCGCGTCCGGCCATGTCCACCCGCGCAGCCCCAACTTCGTGCTAGACGGGCGCGGCCGAAAAAGCCTGATCCTGGACCTGACAAGGGAGGCGGGACGGGCGGTGCTGGGGCGGCTGGTGGCGGGCGCGGACGTGTTCATCACCAACGCGCCGCCCGATGTGCGCCGTAAGCTGGGCGTCACCTACGAGGACCTCGGGCCGCTCAATTCGCGCCTGATCCATGCGTCGTTCAGCGGCTATGGCGAGGACGGGCCGGAGGCGAGCAAGCCGGGGTTCGACGCGACAGCGTGGTGGGCGCGCTCGGGGCTGATGCATCTGGTGCGCGCAGGCGACGCCGCGCCGGCGCGCTCGCTCGCGGGCATGGGCGACCATCCCTCCGGCATCGCGCTCTATGCGGCGATCGTGACGGCGCTGTTGCAGCGCGAACGCACCGGCAAGGGGCTGGCGGTCGGATCGTCGCTGCTCGCCAACGGGCTGTGGGCGAACGGCTGTCAGGTGCAGGCGCGGCTGTGCGGGGAGACCGTGACGCCGCAGCCGGCGCGAACGGAGTCCGCGCATCCGCTGCGCAATCACTATCGCTGCCGCGACGGCAAGTGGCTGCTTCTGTCGATCGTGCCCGACCAGCGGCGCTGGGAGGCGTTCCGGGGCGCGTTGGAAAGCCCGGCGCTGGATGATCCGCGCTTCGCCACCGTGGAGGAGCGTTCGCGCCACGCCCGCGCGCTGACCGACGCGCTGGATGCGGTGTTCGCCATGCGCGACCGCGCCCAGTGGTGCGCGGCGCTGGAGCCGACGGGGCTCGTGTTCGGCATCGTCGCCGAGATGGAGGACATGCCCGACGCGCAGACCGTGGCGAGCGGGGCGCTTGTTCCGTTCGCCGGCGACACGCTGCTGACCGTGAGCAGCCCCTTCTGGGTGGGCGGCGTGGCGAAGGTTCCGCCTTCCCGTGCCCCGGAGCCGGGTGCGGATGGTGACGCCGTGCTGCGGGGGGCCGGCTACGCGGATGCGGAGATCGCAGTGTTGCGGGCAGCCAAGGTGACGGTGTGACTTCCTGGTTCGTGAGGAAACGAAGTATGACCGAGTACCAATATTGCACCGTCGCCGACGAGGGCCGCGTCCGCATCGTCACCTTGAACCGGCCCGAGGTGATGAACGCGCTGCACAGCGACGCGCATCATGAGCTGGAGCGCGTGTGGGACGAGTTCGCCGCGCGCGACGATCTGTGGGTAGGCATCGTGACCGGTGCCGGGGAGCGTGCGTTCTCCGCTGGCAACGATCTCAAGGTGCAGGCGGCAGGAAGGCGCGGGCCGATGGCGCGCACGGGCTTCGCCGGGCTGACCTTGCGCTTCGGTCTCGCGAAGCCGCTCATCGCGGCGGTCAACGGCGTCGCCATGGGCGGCGGGTTCGAGATCGCGCTCGCCTGCGACATCATCGTTGCGGCCGAGAACGCCGTGTTCGCTCTGCCCGAGCCGCGCGTCGGGCTGATCGCGGGCGCCGGCGGCGTGCATCGGCTGCCACGCGCCATTCCGCAGAAGCTGGCGCTGGGCATGATCCTGACCGGGCGGCGCGTCCCGGCGGCCGAGGGCGCGAAGCTCGGCTTCGTCAACGAGGTTGTGTCAGAGGGTCAGGCCCTGGCGGCGGCGCGGCGCTGGGCGGGGCTGATCCTGGAGTGCTCGCCCAAGGCGGTGCGCGCGTCCAAGCAGGCGGTCTATCGGGGCATGGCTGAGCCGACGCTCGAACAGGCGATCCGCACCGTCTATCCGGCGCAGCAGGAGAACGCGGAAAGTGAGGACTACGTCGAGGGGCCGCGCGCCTTCGCCGAGAAGCGCAAGCCGAACTGGCGGAATAGGTAGGGGTCGCGATGCGCCGTTGTTCTTGCCGCGTGCGGCCCCTCCCCCAACCCCCTCCCGCAAGGGGAAGTAAGTGCGCCGCCCCCTTCTCCCCCTCCCCTTGCGGGAGGGGGTTGGGGGGAGGGGTTCCAGGGTCACGGGCGTAACGATGGACCTCTCCTTCAACCTGCTCGGCAACGCACTTGTGTCCGGCATCCTGCTCGGCGGGTTCTACGCCGCGGTGACGATCGGGGTGTCGATCTCGTTCGGGATGCTCGACATCGTCAACATCGCGCATCCGGCCTTCATCGTTCTCGGTTCCTACGGCGCGTGGCTGCTGAACGATTGGCTGGGGATCGACCCGATTCTCGCGAGTCTGCTGCTGCTGCCGGCGTTCTACGCGCTCGGCGCCGGCGTCTATCAGGTCTATCATCTCTCGTTCGAGCGGCGCGGTGATCAGAGCCTGCGGGGCCTGGCGTTCTTCTTTGGCCTGCTGTTCATCACCGAGGTCGCGCTGGTGCTCGTCTTCGGCGTGGACTATCGGCTGGTGCAGGCGTCCTATATCGGCCCGTCCATCCATCTCGGCGTGATCGAGCTGCCGCTGCGCCTGCTGGTGCCCTGCCTGGTGTCGCTTGGCCTGATCGGGCTGCTGCAGGTGTTCCTGTCGCGCAGCTTCATCGGGCGCGCCGTGCAGGCGGTGGCGCAGGACGCGCAGGCCTTGCGGCTGATGGCGGCCGATCCGGTGCGGATCAAGCGGATCGCCTTCGGGCTGTCGATCGCGACCGCGTCGGTCGCCGGCGCGATCCTGATCGTGATCCAGCCGGTCGAGCCGTCGGTCTCGCGCGACTACATCGGCCGCGTGTTCGCGATCTGCGTCCTGGGCGGCCTCGGCAGCTTTCCCGGCACGATCGTCGCGGCGATGGTGGTCGGCATCGCCGAGAGCCTGACTTCCACGTTCTACGGCCCGTCCTGGGCACCCGCCGTCGCCTTCGGCTTCCTGCTGGCCGCGCTCGCGGTGCGGCCGGCCGGCCTGTTCGGACGCTGAGCCATGCGCGGGTCCGTCTTCCTGGTCGCCGCGATCGCTTGCGGGGCGGCGTGCTACGCGGCGGCGCTGTTCGTCGGCAACGGCTACGTGTTCTTCGCCGGCTACGTCGTGCTGCAGTACATCGTGCTGGCCACGGCGTGGAACATGCTGGGCGGCTACACGGGATACGTGAATTTCGGCACCGCGGGGTTCTTCGCGCTGGGCGCTTACACCACGGTCGCGCTGGTGAAGCTGTGGGCGCTGCCGATCCCGCTGCTGATCGTCGCCGGCGGCCTGGTGTCGGGCGTCGTCGGGCTGGGCATGGGCTATCTGACCTTGCGGCTGCGCGGCGCGTATTTCTCCATCGCCACGCTCGCGATGGCGATCGTTTTGCAAACCTTGATGGTGAACTGGGAGTTCGTCGGCGGCTCGGGGGGCGCCTACATCGTGCGCCCGCCGAAGGCGCCGCTGCTCGGCATCGACTACGTGCAGTATCTGTTCCTGGTGATGCTGGCGCTCGCCGTGCTGTCCATCGCGGCGGCACGCTGGATCGAGCGGTCGCGGCTGGGACGGGGTTTCGCCGCGATCCGCGACGACGAGCTGGCGGCCGAGGCGTCGGGCGTGCCCACGTTGTGGCTGAAGCTGCTCGCGACCACCCTGTCGGGCGCACTGATGGGCATGGCCGGGGCGCCGCTGCCTTACTACGTGACGTTCCTCGACCCAGCCTCGGCGTTCAACCTGAGCTATGCCGTGAACAGCATCGCGATGCCGCTGATCGGCGGCACGGCGAGCTGGGCGGGGCCGGTGGTCGGGGCGGTGCTGCTGGGGACGTTGCAGCAGGTCGCGACGGTGACGATCTCCTCGGCGCTGAACCTGCTGATCGTCGGCGTGCTGCTGGTCGCCTTCGTGGTGGCGGCACCGAACGGGATCATCGGGATCGCCGGCGTGCGTTCGGGTCCGGTGCGCCCGCGCCGCCGGCGCTTCGCGTTCGGGCCGCGGTCGTGACCGCGCTGCTGGAGGTCGCCGGCCTCGGCAAGCGGTTCGGCGGCTTCGTCGCGCTGAGCGGGATCGACCTCGCCATCGCGCCCGGCGAGCGGGTCGGCCTGATCGGTCCCAACGGATCGGGGAAAAGCACGCTGGTCAACTGCCTGTCGGGCACGCTGCGCCACGACGCGGGCAGCGTGCGCTTCGACGGGCACCGGCTGGACCGGATGGCGGCGCACCGGCGCACCCGGCTGGGTCTCGCGCGCAGCTTCCAGCTGCCGCGCCCGTTCGCGACCATGACGGTCGCCGACAACCTGCGCATCCCGATCGAATACGCACTGAGCGAGCGCGTCGGCGCCGAAGCGATCGGCGCGCGCTGCCGAGGCTTGCTCGCCCTGGTCGGGCTGGAGGCGAAGGCCGCGCGGCTTCCGGCCGACCTGACGCAGATCGAGATGCGCAAGCTGGAGCTGGCGCGCGCTATGGCGGCCGCGCCCAAGCTGCTGATCGCCGACGAGGCGATGGCCGGCCTGTCGCACAACGAGGTGGACGACCTCCTGACGCTCCTGATGCGGCTGAACGAGCAGGGCGTGACGGTCATCATGATCGAGCACATCATGCGCGCGGTGATGCGGTTCTCGCAGCGCCTGGTGGTGTTGGTCGCCGGCCGCAAGATCGCAGACGGCGCGCCCGAGGCGGTGATCCGCGATCCCGAGGTGGAGCGCGCCTATCTTGGGGAGTAGCAGTCTCGCCATCGAGGGCGTGAGCGCCGGCTACGGCGCGGTGCGCGTGCTGGACGAGGTCTCGATCGCGGTGGCGTCGGGCGAGACGGTGGCGCTGCTCGGCACCAACGGCAACGGCAAGTCCACGCTGATGAAGTGCGTGATGGGCATGGTGCGCCCATCGGCCGGGCGCGTGATCGCCGAGATCGACGGCGATCGGCACGATCTCACGACGCTTTCGACCGAGGCGATCGTCGATCGCGGCATCGCCTTCGTCCCGGAGGGGCGGCGACTGTTTCCGCGCCTGAACGTGACGGAGAATTTGCTGATGGGCGCCTTCCGCCCGGCCGCGCGCGGCGCGATCGCGAGCAATCTGGAGTTCTGCTACGAGACGTTCCCGCGCCTGAAGGAGCGCCGCCGCCAGCTCGCCGGGTCGATGAGCGGCGGCGAGCAGCAGATGCTGGCGCTCGGCCGCGCGCTGATGTCCTCGCCGCGCATCCTGCTGATCGACGAGCCATCGGTCGGGCTCGCGCCGGTGCTGGTGAAGCGCACGATCGACAAGATCAAGGAGCTGAAGGAGGGCTACCAGCTCACCGTGCTGATGGCCGAGCAGAACTTTACCCAGGCGATCCGCATCGCGGACCGGGGCTATGTGATCGTGCACGGACGGATCGAATTCGCCGGCGGGTCGGCTGCGGAGTTGAACGACAACGAGCTGATCAGGAAATTCTATCTGGGGCTGTGACGTATCGGCGGATATGCGCGTCCAACCGGCTGAGCGTCGCCGGCCAGGCATAGCCTTGCTCCATCGCGGCCCGCGCCGCCGCGCCCATGCCGGGATGGCCTCCGTCGAGCACCGCGGCGATGGCGCGCGCCGTCGCCGCGGCCCCGTCGGCGACGAGAAGATGCGTGCCGGCCTCGGCCCGCACGCCCTCGAACGCCTGGGGCGAGGCGATGACCGGGCGGCCCATCGCCATCGCCTCCAGCACCTTGTTCTGGATGCCGCGCGCCATCCGCAGCGGGCTGACACAGGCGGCGGCGTGTGCCACATAGGGCTGTACGTCCGCCACGCGCCCGGTGACATGTACGCCGGGCAGGCGGGCGAGCCGCCTGACCTCCTCGCCGGGATTGGCGCCGACGATCCAGAACCGCGGGGCCGGCTTGCGTGCGCGCAGAAGCGGCATGACCTCGGCGGCGAACCAGCGCACGGCGTCGATGTTGGGCCAGTAGTCCATGTGGCCGGTGAAGACGAGATGCGGGCCGGCGTCGGGGAACGGGTTCGGCCATTCGCGATCCGGCGAGAAGGCGGCGAGATCGACCCCGTTCTCGAACCAGTCGATCGTCTCGCCCGCCTCGGGCGCCAGTTCGGCGAAGCGCGCGGACTCTTGCGGCGAGACCAGGAGCGTCACCCGGCTCGCCGCCGCCGCCCGCCGCTCGAACGCAAGCAGGTTCCGCGCCTCGCGCCGCCAGACGGCGCGCATCGGAAAGCGGTCGCGAGCGGCATAGGCCGCCCATTTTTCGGAGTCGACGTCGACCATGTCGAGAATGGCGGGCAGTCCGGCCCCCAGCACGTAGGGCATCATCGCCGCCGTGTAGACCAGCGCCGCATCCATGCCCTGCGCGAGTTGGTCGCGGGTCCACCGGCGCAGCGCCGTGCTTCGGTAGTAGTCCACCATCATCGAGCGGCCCGGCCGGGCGCGCAGCAGCGCCCGGATGCGCTGCGGCCGGCGCGCGATGCCGAAAGCGCCCACCTCGCCGCACAACCGGCGCAGCGCGGCCACGCCCTCCCAGTCGGCGGGATCGTCGACCAGGCAGCCGAGGCGGATGTCGAACCGCTCGGCGAGATGGGCGATGACGTTATACGCGCGCAGCTTCTCGCCCTTGTTGGGCGGGAACGGGATGCGGTGGGCGAGGAACAGCAGCCGTGGCACGCGATGCCTCGTCGATGGGTGCGGGGAAGACCTGGGCGGGGCGGGACAGGGTCCAGGATTCACTGCCCCGTTCGGTGAGCCGGACTGGATAGGTCGGATGTCCTTCAGCCTGCAAGGCGGCGATCAGTCGCGCGCGCCGTTCCGGCTGGACCACGCACATGACGAAGCCGCCGCCGCCGGCGCCCGAAACCTTCACCGCGGTCGCCCCGGCGGCGCGCGCCAGTTGTTCCAGCGCGACGGTTGCCTGCGTGATGATGCCGCCGGCCGTCCGCTGCTTCGCGTGCCAGGAGCGGTCCAGCGCGGCGGCGAAGGCGGCGAGGTCGCCTTCGAGCAGCGCGTCGCGCATCTCGGTGACACCAGCCTTCAGCACGTGCATGGCCGCCAGCGCCTCGGCGCTGTCGTGATCGAGGTTGCGCGCCTGCTCGGCGATGATCCGGGCGGAGGCCCGCGCCTCGCCGGAGAAGCACACGGCCAGCGATGCCTCCAGTTCCCGCGCGACCGAGGGCGCCAGCCGCAGCGGGTCAATCACCACATCCCCGCGCGGCGGAAAGCGCATCATGTTCAGCCCGCCATAGGCCGCCGCGTACTGGTCCTGCCGGCCGCCCGCCAAGCCCAGCTCCCGCCGCTCGATGTCGCAGGCGAGCGTGGCGGTCTGGCGCGGGGTGAGCGTGCGGCCGAGAAACGCGGCGTACGCCTCCACCAGCGCGACGACGAGCGCCGACGACGACCCGAGGCCCGAGCCGAGAGGCGCGTCAACCGCCGTCGTGACGCTGAGCGCGAGCGGTTGGCCTGCGTTGAATTCCCGCATGACGCGCTCATACACGCCGCGATGCAGGTCGAGCCGCGAGGCGGGGAGGCGCGCGGCCTGGGCGTGGCTCTCCCGCCGGTCGAGGTCGCCGGCGTCGAACAGCACGCGCCCGTCGGCTCGGGCGGCGACCGAGGCGAAGGCATAGCGGTCGATCGTGGCATTCAGCACCGCCCCGCCGAAGCGGCCGGCATAGCCCGGCAGATCGGTGCCGCCGCCCCCGAGCCCGAGACGCAGCGGCGCGCGTGCCCGCGCCAGCCGGTTCGGCGCCGCATCACCCGGCGAAAGGGCGTTGGGGGATGGGTCGCGGACGCGGCGCAACATCCGCGACGAATAGCCTGCCGATGATGAACAAACCGCTAGCGCGGAAGCTTCCCGGGTTTGTCATGAGAGCAGGCGCGCGGTTTCTCCTTGCGCTTTCACCAGCTTCACGGCCGTTTTGTCGAAGGAGACGAAGGCGTCGGCGCCAAGCCAACTCCCCTCATAGGCAATCACGCCGTCGGCGAAGTCGCCGCCAGCGTCCAGCACAGCCAACCCGGCCTCCACGGCGGGCCGGTTCACCACGACGTTCACGCCATTGCTCAGGCGTCGGATCGCTTCCGCGATATCGGTCGAGCAGATCTTGTAGCCCTTCGACAGCACCCAGACGAGTTCGCAGAGCGCGGGCAGGGCCAGGGCGACCACGTCCGCGTTCGCCAACTCGGCCTGTGCGACTTTGCTTTGCCGCGCATCATCACCGGTCAGGGCGCGCACGAGCACGTTGGTATCGGCCGTGATCTTCACCGCTTGCCGGCCCAAGCCTCAGCGGCCACTTCGTTCATGTCTTCGATCGACAAGGACACGCCATTCTCCCTTTTGAGGAAATCGAAAACGTCCGAAATCCGACCGGTCGGTCGCGCGGCCCTCACTTCGATCCGACCATCCGGAAGTTTGTCCACGGTGATTTTCTCACCAGGATGAACACCAAGGTGCTTCAAGACATCCTTGCGGAATGTTACTTGTCCCTTGGCAGTGACGGTCAGTGTGCTCATGGTGCGGCTTACATTGGGGAACCAATTATGTAAGGCAAATCCGCCTTACGTCAAGAGGCCGCCCACGGAGACCGTCATCTGATCCGGCAATGCGTCATCCTGGCGGGTGGCCAGGGCACCAGGCTGGGCGCGCTGGCCGCCGCGACGCCGAAGCCGGTGCTGGACGTGGGCGGGCGGCCGTTCCTTTTCTGGCTGATGCGCGAGCTGCAACGCTTCGGGATCGAGCGGTTCCTGATCCTCGCGGGCCACCTCGCCGACGCGCTCGCGCGCGAGGTGCGCGCGTTGACGCCCTGGCTCCCCAAGCACGCCGCGATCGAGATCCTGGTCGAGCCCGCCCCCGCCGGCACCGGCGGCGCGCTGCTGGGCGCTGGGGCGCGGCTGGATGCCAGCTTTCTGTTGTGCAACGGCGACAGCCTGTTCGACGCCAACCTCGCGCGCCTGCTGGCCGATGCTGCCGCCGATCCGCCGGATGTGCTCGGCCGGCTGCTGCTGCGGCGGACCGACGATGCGGCGCGCTACGGGGCGGTGACGCTCGAGGCCGACCGCGTGCGCGCGTTCCGCGAACGGCCGGCGCCGGGCTGCTCCGGCGCGGTGAATGCCGGCGTCTATGTGCTCGACCGGCGCATCTTGTCACGGCTTTCGCCCGTCTGTTCGCTGGAGCGCAATGTGCTGCCCGCGCTCGCGCACGAGGGCTCGCTTCGTGGCACCGTGGCGCCGGGCTGGTTCGTCGACATCGGCGTGCCGGACGATCTGGCGCGGGCGCGGGCGGAACTGCCCGCCCGGCTCAGCCGGCCCGCGCTGTTCCTCGACCGCGACGGCGTGCTGAACCTCGATCACGGCCATGTCGGCACGCGCGACCGCTTCGCGTGGGTGGCGGGCGCGCAAGCGGCCATCCGGCTGGCGACCGAGGCGGGCTGGCACGTCTTCGTCGTCACCAACCAGTCGGGCGTGGCGCGCGGATACTATGACGAGGCTGCGGTGCGCGACCTGCTCGCCTGGATCGCCGACGAAGCCCGGCTCGCCGGAGGCACGATCGACGACGCGCGCTACTGCCCGTTCCACCCCGAGGCGGCGCTGACTGCCTACCGTCACGCGAGCGATTGGCGAAAGCCCGCGCCCGGAATGCTGCTCGACCTGATCCGCGTCTGGGGCCTCGATCCCGCGCGCTGCCTGCTCATCGGCGATCAGGCGAGCGATCTCGCGGCGGCGCGCGCGGCCGGGATCGCCGGCCACCTATTTCCAGGCGGCGATCTCCTGGACTTCGTCTCAGCCCTTCACATCGCAGCGTGATCGCTACGCCGCGAGCTGCTCCACAGTGGGCGCATCGCCCGCCACCGTGGTGCGGCGCATGTCGCGGGACTGTCTCTCGTCGAAGCGACGGACGCGGTGCATCGTCTGGCGGTTGTCCCACATCACGATGTCCCATTGGCGCCACTGGTGGACATGGACGAAACGCGGCTGCGTCGCGTGTTCGGTCAGGTCGCGGATCAGCGATAGCGATTCCGGGCGCAGCCAGCCGACGATCGTGCCGATATGCGCGCTGAGATAGAGCGATTTGCGGCCGGTGACCGGATGCGTTCGTACGAGGCGCTGACGCACGGGACGGAACGCCGCGCGCTCCTCCTCGGTCAGTTCGGTAAAGCCGAGCGCGCCGCGCGAGTAGATCAGGGAGTGTTCACAGACCAGATCCTCGATCTCGGCCTTCGTGGTCGCATCAAGCGCGTCGTAGGCGGCGCGCATGTCGGCGAACTCCGTGTTGCCCCCAGTGCCGGACGGCAGCCGGCACGACAGGATCGAGTATTTCGCCGGAATCGCCCGGAACGAACTGTCGGAGTGCCAGAGCTGGTTGCCGAGGTTGAATAGCCGGCGGCGGTCGTCGCGCGCCAGTGGCTGATTGTCCTTGCCGAGATTGGAGACGTCGTTCATCCCCGTTGGCAGGCGCTGCTGATCGGGCCTCGTGATGTTGCCGCCGCGCGCCGCCTCGATGGCGCCGAAGTTCTGAGTGAACGCCATCTGCTGATCGTTGTCGATCCGCTGATCGTGGAACACCAGGACCGCATACTGATCCATGCCCGCCTCGAGCGCCGAGACCTCGGCCGCCGAGAGCGGCCGGGTCAGGTCGATCCCCGACACCTCGCCCACGAACACCGGATGGAGCTGGCGGATACTGACGGCCATGCGGGCCTCCTGTCGTTTCCTGGTGGCCGGGACTATACCCCCTGCCGCCGCGATGAGGAGGGGTGCAATGACCGAGGGCCTGACGACGCTGGAGATCGGCGAGGACTATCCGGAGCTACGCCACTCGGTCCGCCGCATCTGCGAAGGCTATCCTGGCGCATACTGGCGGAAGCTCGAAGATGCGCAGGCCTATCCGACGGAGTTCGTGAACGAGCTGACGGCGGCGGGCTTCCTGGGCGCGCTGATCCCCGAGGAATACGGCGGCAGCGGCCTGCCGGTGCGCGCGGCGGCGGTGATCCTGGAGGAGATCAACGCATCGGGGTGCGTCGCCAGCCAGGGGCACGCGCAGATGTACATCATGGGGACGTTGCTGCGGCACGGCAGCGCGGAGCAGAAGCGCAAATATCTGCCCGAGATCGCGGCGGGGCGGCTGCGGCTGCAAGCGTTCGGCGTAACGGAGCCAACCACGGGATCGGATACGACCAAGCTCAAGACCCGCGCGGTGCGCGACGGCGATCACTACGTCATCAGCGGGCAGAAGGTCTGGACCTCGCGTGCCATGCACTCTGACATGATGCTGCTGCTGGCGCGCACCACTCCAGCCGACCAGGTCGCTCGGCGCACCGACGGGCTGTCGGTCTTCCTGGTCGATCTGGGCGAGAAGAACCAGGGCAAGGGACTGGAGATCCGCCCCATCGAGGCGATGATCAACCACAACACGACCGAGGTCTTCTTCGACAGCCTGCGCGTCCCGGCCGCGAACCTGATCGGCGAGGAGGGCAAGGGCTTTCGCCACATCCTGGACGGCATGAACGCCGAGCGGATCCTGGTCGCGAGCGAGGCGGTGGGCGACGGGCGCTGGTTCATCCGCAAGGCCACGCAGTATGCGAAGGATCGTGAGGTCTTCGGCCGCCCGATCGGCGCCAACCAGGGCGTGCAGTTCCCCATTGCGCGCGCCTGGGCCGAGTTGGAGGCCGCCGACATGGTCTGCCGCCGCGCCGCCGCCCTGTTCGATGTGGGGCGCGAGTGCGGCGCGGACGCCAACATCGCGAAGCTCCTCGCCTCCGAGGCGACCTGGAAGGCGGCGGAGGCGACGATGCAGACCTTCGGCGGCTTCTCCTATGCGCGGGAATACGAGATCGAGCGGAAGTGGCGTGAATGCCGGCTGTATCAGATCGCGCCGATCAGCACGAATCTCGTGCTGGCCTATGTGGGTCAGCATGTACTCGGGATGCCACGGTCGTATTGATCACGCGCCCGGAACCCGCACATTCAGGCCCAGTTCGCGTCCGGCTGTCGCCAGTTTGCGATCTAAGGTGATCAAGGTCAGATCGAGCCTGCGGCAGATCGCGGCGTGTAGGGCGTCGGGCGCCCTCAGCATTAGCTCGAAGCGGCGAACGTAGACCCCGGCGAGCCGCGCGTCCGACGCCTGCATGTCGCACGGCAACGTCATGCCGGCGCGCCAGACGTCGAAGTCGGCCAGGCGTTCAATCGCGCCGTCTCGCGCCATTCGCTGCGTGCGAACCAGTCGCGACAGCGCCGAGGCCACCTCCGCCGCGGCGAAGTCGCTGATGACGAGTGCGCCGGACCAGGTACCGAGAAGAAGGTCCACGGCGGCGCTGCCCGGCTCCCGAACGATCGTCGGCAACAGCGCGCTCGCGTCCAGGTAGGCGTTCACTCGTCCTCGTAGAGTTCGCGCAGCAGTTCCACCGAGGTGACGCCCACGCCAGGTCGCGCGTCCCGACGCGCCCGCAGCCATCCATAGAGGGCAGGATTCGGACGGACCTCGACTGGCACCGTCGTTCGCAACTCCACGACCGGCTTGCCGTGCCGGGTGATGACCACCTCCTCGCCCGCCAATGCCTTGTCGATGAGGCTGGGCAGGTGGTTTTTGGCGTCGGCGACGCTGTAGCTGCTCATGCTCGTCCTCCTACGGCCATCAATATAGCCATTTTCGTGGATTGTCCAGTGGTCGGGCATTTTGCCGGTGCCTTGCTCCGGTCTATTCTGCCGGCGGTTCGCCGCCGAGGACGCCATGCCCCATCCGCTCCCCGCCGTCAGCCTCGCCGCCGTGCCGGGCCGCCGCCGCCAGACCGTGGAGATCGCGCGCGAGATCGAGCGGCGCGGTTTCGACGCCATCTTCTGCCCCAGCCTGTTCGCCTCAATCTCGCTTTGCGAGGCGCTGGCCTGGAACACCGAACGCCTCCTCTTCGGCCCGATGATCGCGCCGATCTATGCGCGCGCGGCCACCGATTTCGCGCAAACCTGCGCCTTCCTGCACGAGGTTTCAGGCGGGCGCTTCCGCTTTGGCATCGGCGTCGCGCATGCGCCGAGCCACGCGCGCATGGGCGTGACACCGGGCAAGCCGCTGGCCGACACGCGCGCCTTCGTCGAGCGGCTGCGCGCGCAGCAGGGGATTGGCGATCTGCCGCCGGTGATCCTGGCGGCGCTCCGGCGCAGGATGGTGGGGCTGGCCGGCGAGATCGGGCAGGGCGTGGTGTTCGCTAACGCGGCGCGCTCGCACATGGTGGCCTCGCTCGACGCGCTGCCGACGGGCAAGCGCGGCGACGCCGGGTTCTTCATCGGGGCGATGATCCCGACCTGCATCGCCGATGACATCGAGGCCGCGAAGGCGGTGAATCGCCGCACGCTGACCAGCTATGCCCACCTGCCGAACTACCGGAACTACTGGAAGGAGGCGGGGTACCGCGAGGAGATGGCAGCGATCGAGCGCGCCATCGCTGAGGGGCGGCCGGAGGACGTGCCCGGCTGCCTGACCGATCGCTGGCTGGATGACGTGAGCCTGTTCGGGCCGGCGGCGCGGGTGCGCGAGCGGCTGGACGCGTGGCGTGACGCCGGCGTGCGGACGCCGATCGTCGTGCCGTCCTCGGCGGCCGGCAACCAGATGCAGGCGATCAAGGAAATCTTCTCGGCGTTCGCCAGTTAGGCGCTCAAAGGAACAACTGCACCGACGGCAACGCCGCGTCGCAGTTCACCAGGTTGACCCGCTTCAGCCGGATCCGCAGCACCCCCGCGTGGCGCACCAGATGGTGCAGCGCCACGCCCGCGTACATCTGCGCCTCGTCGCCGCGCGCCTCGGTGTAGTGGAAGGCGGTGCGCGTCAGCCAGCGCCCGGCCAACAGGTCCGCCTCCTCGATCGCGGGGGCCTGCAAGACGTGCTGGCTCCAGCTTTCCGGGCGCTGGGACGGCGGGCGGCGCTTGAGCCGTTCGATCCGCAACCGCAGCAACAACGTGTCCTCATAGGCCAGCGAGGTGTGGATTTCCCCGTCCGGCTGATCGCGCGTCAGTGGCACCCAGTAGCGACCATCCTCCGTGAACAGCGCGAACCAGTCATCCCACCGCTTCTCGTCCAGCAGTTGCGCCTCGCGGTAGATGAGCCGCGCGATCTCCTGGTCGGTCATGGCGTGGCCATGAACGTCGCCCAGGCGCGGAACTGGTTGCGTACCGAAATCTCGCTCGTGCCGTTCACCGTCAGGTCCCGCGCCGCGTGCTCTTCGGGATCGTAGTCGCGCAGCATGCTCACCCACTCGTTGCCGCCCGCGGCCAGCCCCTCCTGGATCAGCCGATAGCATTGCAGGTCGTCGTGGCCGACCACCGACAGGGGCGAGTTGATGAGCCGCGTGTAGGTCACGTTGCGCCGCAGGAAAACCTCCGGCGCGCCCTTCAGGCGGAACGTCCAGCTCTCGATCAGGGTCTTGTCCACCGCGATCGGGCGCACGACGCGGATCGCCTGGATCGCGCCCTTGATGGTCAGGCTCGGGTAATAGACCGTGTTGTGGCGCACCGTGCCCAGGATGTCGCGCGCCCTGTCCGCCCCGTACGCCGCGATCATCGCCGCTTCGTACTCGGGCACCGCGGCATAGGACGAGTGGATGGAGAAGTTCACGCCCGAATAGGAATGCCCGTTGGCGAACACGCGCACGCCCATCTTGTCGAAGAACTCATAGCCTTCCGCAAACGGCACCAGTTGCTCGATCGCCATCGGCTTTGCCGCCTCGGTCGGCTGGCCGGCCCAAATCTGCTTGGCCGTGCCCGCCGAGGATTCGTGCGCCGCCATCGGATGCATGGTATCGTTCAAGTTCTCGACGAACATCTTCCAGTTGCAGTTGTGCATGTAGCGCAGGACGCCACCGGAGACTTCCATCTCGCCCTCGGGCGAGCGTTCGACCATGTAGCCGATCGACGAGAGGGATTCGCCGAAATACTCCTGGAATCCCACACCCTCATCGGCCAGCCGCGCGAATACGAAGCCCCGATGCACTTCCGTCGCGACCGGTCGCAGCCCGCGCGACGCCTCGCATCCGGCGAGCCTCGCTTCCTCATAGCCCTGCCGGAGCGGGATGGCGGCCAGCGAACCGTCGGTGCGGTAGCTCCAGTTGTGGTAGGGGCAGCGCAGGAAGCGCCCGGCGCTGCCCGACTTGTCGGAGACGACCCGCGCGCCCTTGTGCGCGCACCGGTTGCGCAGCACGCGCACGCTGCCGTCCTGCTGGCGGATCATCAGCACCGGCTCGGCGCCGATGTCGCACGTCGCGTAGTCGCCCGGGTTCGGAATCTGGCTTGTGTGGCCGACATAGATCCAGGTGCGCGCCCAGAGCGTCTGCATCTCCAGGCGGAAGATCTCCGGGTCGGTATAGACGTCGCGATGCACCGCATCGTCGCGTAACAGCGTGCCGATCTCGCGTCGCTGGCTCATCGGGCGATCAATGCGAGCACGCGGCACGGGCTGCCCGTCCCGCCGGCGATCTTCAGCGGTGCGGTAAGCAGGATAGCGCCCGTGGGCGGCAAGCGGTCGAGGTTGGCGAGGCTCGCCAGGCCGAACTTGTTGGCCCCGTGCATCCCCGCGTGGCAAGGGAAGGGCGGGTCGAAGCGGAACGCCTGGCCGGCGTCGGTGCCGACCGTCTCGGTGCCGAAGCCGATCACGTCGCGCTCGCGCGCCAGGAACGTCACCGCCTCGGGCGACGGGCCGGGCGAATGCGCGCCGCTGTGGTCGGCGTTGAGGAACGCGACCGGATCGGTGCGCCGCGACCAGCCGCTTCGCAGCAGCACCCAGGTTCCTCCGCCGATCCGCCCGTGCTCGGCCTCCCACGCCTCGATGCGGGCCGGTGTCAGCAGGAAGTCGGCGTCGGCCGCGCATTCGGCGGTGCAGTCGATCACGATGGCCGGCGCGACGAAGCGGCGGGGCGGGATCGTGTCGAGCGTGTTGTCCGGGAAATCCTTGCCGGTGATCCAATGCACGGGCGCGTCGAAATGCGTGCCGGTGTGTTCGCCGAGCGAAAGATTGCTCCACGCCCAGGCCGGCCCGCGTCCGTCATAGGCCGAGATCGGCTCGATGCGGAATGGCGCGGACTGGCCGAACTCGGGCGGCAGGCTGATGATGGGCGTCTCCGGCTCCAGCTTCTGGGCGAGGTCCACCACCTCGACCGCACCCGAGGCTAGCGCCTCGGCCAGCCCCGCCAGGATGCTCGCTCCCATCGCGTCCCTCCGTCGCCACCGCCAGTGTACGCCCGGTTGTCTCCCCGCTTCAACCAACGGGGCTACGAGCCGGCCCGCGACAGCTTCGCCTTGATGGCCGGCGCACGGCGACGGCGCGACAGGCGGGTGAGCGCCATACGCGCGAGGTTTAGCGGCGGCACGACATACAACCGGATCAGGCTGGTGTACTGCGCCTGCTCGGCCGCCGGCAGGCCGAGGCGGAAGTCGCGCGTCGGCTCGGAGCGCCGAAACGTGCCCGCCATCTGGTCCCAGCAGGACAGCAGCAGCCCGAAATTGTGGTCCCAGTGCCTCTCCTCGGCGCTGTGGTGCTGCTGGTGCTGCGCCGGGCTCAGGAAGACGTATTCCAGCCAGCCATAGGTCATCGGGATGTGCGAATGGCGCAGGTGGTAGAACGACAGGAGGTTGGCGAGGAAATAGGCGTCCACGCCCAGCAGCAGATTGTCGCGGATCGGCAGATCGAAGAAGTAGGACATTCCGCCGAGCCAGGCACCGACGCTCAGCATGATCAGCCCGGCGTCGATGATCTCCTGCGCGGGATGGATGCGCCGGTTCGAGAGCGGGATCAGGAACAGCGTGGAGTGATGCACCTTGTGCAGCTCCCACAGCGGCCGGATCTTGTGCTCGGCGTAGTGCGCGACGAAATTGCAGCCGTCCGCTATCACCACCGTCGCGAGCAGGATGCCCGCCCACAGCCAGCGGCTTTCCGCGTCCTGGGGATGAGGTCCGAACGCCGCGCTCAGCGCGTTATACGCGAGTTTCGCGATCACCACATTGCCGACGATGATCGGGCCGAGCGTCAGCGGATGCACCAGCCGGCTGGCGACCGTGTAGAGCAGATCGAGACGCACCGATTTGTGACGAAGCAGGATCGACGGGAAGCAGTACCCGTAGGAAGTTCCCCGGCGTCTTGGGCAGACCGTGGTCCATCCGGACCGCGAACGTGAGCGCCGCGCCGATCAGGGCCGAGACCCAGGTCGCCAGCACGATCGCCGCATCAAAGCTGAAAAGGTGCTGGCCGACCTTGGATAGCAGGCCGAACGGATGCAGCACGGGGACCTCTCCTGCGTGCGCGCCGAGGCTCAATCGCGCCTGGGAGCGACGCCACAAAACTACCGCAGGATCCCGGCCGGCGCCGGATCAATTTCATGTCAGAGGCGTGTTGGCTTCCGAGTGGCATCGCGAATGTCGGCCGGGCCGATCGCTCCAGCTACGTCAGCGGCAGACCGACGTAGTTCTGCGCCAGCACGGTTTGCGCCGCGGGTGAGCCGGTGAGCAGGTCAAGTTCGGCCAACTGCCGCCGATGATCGAAGTCGCCGCCCTCATGGAAGCGATGCAGCATTGAGGTCATCCAATATGAGAAATGCTGCGCCCGCCAGACCCGCCGGAGCGCGGTGGCGGAATAGGCCTCCAGCAGGTCGGTCGCGCCGGACGCGTACCAGGAGCCGATCGCGCGCGCCAGCACATGGACGTCGGCCACCGCCAGGTTGAGCCCCTTCGCGCCGGTGGGCGGCACGGCATGCGCCGCGTCGCCCGCCAGGAACAGCCGGCCATGCTGCATCGGCTCGCACACGAAGCTGCGCAGCGGGATGATGCCCTTCTGGAAGATCTCCCCCTCGTTCAGCCGGAATCCCCCGCCCGCCGTCCGCGCCTGCAACTCCGCCCAGATCCGGTCACCGGACCAGTTCTCAACCGAGTCCGACGGGTCGCATTGGAAATACAGGCGTTGCACTTGCGGGGACCGCGTGCTGACCAGCGTGAACCCGCGCTCGTGATTGGTGTAGATCAGCTCGTCCGACGAGGGCGGCGCCTTGGCGAGAATGCCGAACCAGGCGAACGGGTAGGTGCGGAAGTAGTCCTTGCGCGCGGTTTCGGGAATCCCCGCCCGGGCGACGCCGTGGGAGCCGTCGCAGCCGGCGAGGAAGTCGCAGGCCAGCTCCCGGTCCTCGCCCTCGGACGTGAACCGGACCTTTGGCGTCTCGGACGCCACGTCGTCCACCGAGGTTGCCTGCGCACCGAACAGGATCTGCCCGCCGGCGCCGAGCCGCGCCTTTACCAGATCCTTGAGCACCTCATGCTGGGCGTAGACCGTGATGACCCGGCCGCCGGTGAGTTCGTAGAAGTTGATGCGGTGGCCGCGCCCGCTGAAACGTATCTCGATGCCCTGATGCACGAAGCCCTCGCGCTTCAACCGCTCGCCCACGCCGGTTTCGGTCATCAGGTCCACCGTGCTCTGCTCCAGCACGCCGGCGCGGATCGTCGCCTCGATCTCGGCCCGCGTCCGCCGCTCGATGATGACGGACTCGATCCCGCGCAGATGCAGCAGATGCGAGAGCATCAGGCCCGCCGGGCCGGCACCGATGATTGCAACCTGCGTGCGCATCGAGGTTATCCCTCCCATCGGCCGCTGTCGCTCTCGCTTGTGAGAGCGCCGCGATTCAGCCATAACACGGCGGTTATCGATCGTCAGGAGACGTGATGAGCTTTCGCCTTGGTTCCGCCGCTCGATTGTCGGCCTTTGGCCTCTCCCTCGCCTTGCCCGCAGCCGCTGCCTTGGCGCAACCGTCCCCGCCGGTGAAGGCCCCGGCCTCCGCGCCCGCGACCACCGCCAATGCGGCCGATCCGGTCGTGGCGACGGTGAACGGCCAGCCCATCCATCTCAGTGACGTCCGCAGCGCCGCCGCGACCCTGCCGCCCAACCTGCGCAGCATGCCGGAACAGGTGCTCTATCCGATGCTGCTGGACCGGCTGATTGATCAGGACGCGCTCGCCGACGAGGCGCACCGGATCGGGCTCGACAAGAACCCCGAGGTGCAGCGCGAGATGCGGATGGCCGAACGGGCCGCCCTGCAACGCGCCCTGCTGCTGAAGGACGTGCAGCCCCTGATCACCGACCAAGCCGTGCGTGCCCGCTATGAGAAGGACATCGCCGGCAAGCCGGGCGAGGAGGAGGTGCATGCCAAGCACATCCTGGTCGATTCCGAGGCCCAAGCGAAGGACATTATCACCCAGCTCAAAGCCGGCGCCAACTTTGACACGCTCGCCAAGAAATACAGCAAGGACAGCGGGGCCGCCCAGGGCGGCGATCTCGGCTTCTTCAAGAAGGCCGACATGGTGCCCGAATTCGCGGCCGCCGCCTTCGCCTTGCAGCCCGGCCAGTTCACCCAGACGCCGGTGCACACGCAGTTCGGCTGGCACGTCATCGAGGTGACCGAGCGCCGGCAGGACAAGCCGCCGACGTTCGACCAGGTGAAGGAGGAACTGCGGCAACGGATGGCACAGGAAGCGGCCGAGAAAGTTGTGGCCGACGCCCGCGCCGGGGTCACGGTGCAGAAGTTCAACCTGGACGGCTCGCCCATCCAGGCAGCGGACACGGCGACGCCTCCGCCGGCCAAATAGCACCTCGCCAAGGGGGAGGATCGACGATGGACACGGCCGTCTCGCCGCTCGCGGTCGCGACGCCTGAGCTTCCGGCGCTCGCCGGGGTGCGGTTGAGTGCGGTGGCCGCCGGCATCCGCTATCGCGACCGCACCGATCTCGTGATGATTGACCTCGCCCCCGGCACCACCGCGGCGGGCGTATTCACCCGCAGCCGCTGCCCCGGCGCCCCGGTCGATTGGTGCCGCGAGGCGCTGAAAGCCGGCAAGGCCCGCGCGGTGGTGGTGAACGCCGGCAACGCCAACGTCTTCACCGGGCGTGCCGGACGGGACGCCTGCGCCGCCACCGCCGCCGCCGCCGCCGGGCTGGCGGGGTGCCCCGCCCGGCAGGTCTTCCTCGCCTCCACCGGCGTCATCGGCGAAGTGCTGCCGCATGAGAAGCTGGTGGCGGCCATTCCCGCTCTTCACGCCGGGCTGCGCGACGACGGCTGGGCCGATGCGGCGCGCGCGATCATGACCACCGACACCTTCCCCAAGGCGGCGACCCGCGTGGCGCGCATCGGCGAGGCCGAGGTGCGCATCAACGGCATCGCGAAGGGCAGCGGCATGATCGCGCCCGACATGGCGACCATGCTCTGCTTCGTGGCGACCGACGCGAAGCTCCCCGCCGCCGTGCTGGATTCCCTGCTGCGCCGGGGCGTGGACGACAGCTTCAACCGCACCACGGTCGATTCCGACACTTCGACCTCCGACACCGTGCTGCTGTTCGCCACCGGCCAGGCCCGCCATCCGCGCGTGCCCGCCGAGGGCGGCCGGCTGCTGGCCGACTTCGCCGAGAAGCTGAACGACCTGCTGCTCGATCTCGCGTTGCAGGTGGTGCGCGACGGCGAGGGCGCACGGAAGCTGGTCCGCATCGACGTGACCGGCGCCGCATCCGCGCGCTCGGCCCGCAAGATCGCGATGGCGGTGGCGAATTCGCCGCTGGTCAAGACCGCGATCGCCGGCGAGGACGCGAACTGGGGCCGCATCGTGATGGCGGTCGGCAAGGCCGGCGAGCCGGCCGACCGCGATACCTTGTCGATCGCCGTCGGCGGCACCTGGATGGCGCGCGAGGGCGCCGTCGTGGCCGGCTACGACGAGGCGCCGGTGGTCGCGCACATGAGGGGCAGCGAGGTGCATGTCGAGATCGACCTCGGCCTGGGTCGCGGCAAGGCGACCGCGTGGACCTGCGATCTGACGCATGGGTATATCGACATCAACGGGTCGTATCGGTCGTAAGCCGCGCGACCCCTCCCCCCCAACCCCCTCCCGCAAGGGGAGGGGGAGTACGAGTGACCGCTTTTTTCTTCTGCCCTCCCCTTGCGGGAGGGCTGGGGGAGGGGGCCGCGCGAGGAGCGGATCAATCCCGGCTTTGTGGTATTATCATACCGCGCCCCGCAACTCTTGACCCCGCGCCGCTTTCCCGCGATATACCGCGTCTGTTTCGAGGAACGACGCATGAAGACCACCCTCTCGCTCAAGCCTGCGGAGGTAACGAAGGACTGGGTGCTGATCGACGCCGAGGACGTCGTGCTCGGCCGCTTGGCCTCCATCATCGCCGCTCGACTGCGGGGCAAGCACAAGCCGCAGTTCACGCCGCACGTCGATTGCGGCGACAACATCGTCGTCGTCAACGCCGCCAAGGTCCGCGTGACCGGCAACAAGGCCGAGCAGTCGGTGTTCTATTGGCACACCGGCTATGCCGGCGGCATCAAGGGCCGCTCGATCCGCGAACGCCTTGACAGCCGATACCCTGAGCGCGTGGTGCAGAAGGCGGTGGAGCGCATGATCACACGCGGGCCGTTGCAGCGACGCCAGATGAAGCACCTCTACGTCTATCCAGGCGCGGCGCACCCGCATGACGGCCAGCAGCCGCGCACGCTCGACGTCGCGGCAATGAACCCGAAGAACAAGAGGGCCTGAGCGCATGTCGGGAACCCAGCAGAGCCGTTCGCTCGCCGATCTCAAGGACCTGATTGCCACGGCCGCACCTGCCGGTTTTCCCGGCGCGGCGACCGGCGAGGGCGCACCGAAGGAGCCGAAGCGCGACGCCTGGGGCCGCTCCTACGCGACCGGGCGGCGCAAGAACGCCGTGGCGCGCGTCTGGGTCAAGCCCGGCAAGGGCGCGATCGTGGTCAACGGCAAGCCGGCGCCGCAGTATTTCGCACGCCCCGTGCTGCGGATGCTGATCACCCAGCCCTTCCTGGTGGCCGATCGCTACAATCAGTTCGATGTGACCTGCACCGTCGTCGGCGGCGGGCTGTCGGGCCAGGCCGGCGCGGTGCGCCACGGGATCAGCCGCGCCCTGACGAACTATGAACCGGGACTGCGCAGCATCCTGAAGGTCGCCGGTTTCCTCACCCGCGACTCGCGCGTGGTGGAACGCAAGAAGTACGGCAAGGCCAAGGCCCGGCGCAGCTTCCAGTTCAGCAAGCGGTAAGCGGGACGGCTTGCGTTTGCGAACGACACTCTGGGAGGGGTTGATGGCGGAGGCGGCGGCCCCCATGATCCCGGCATGGAGGTCAGGGTCGCCCACCTTGAGGAGTACGTTCGCGACATCAAGGGGATTCTGCGAAGCTCGGACTCGCGCCTAACCGGCATCGAGGTAGGAATCGCCGAGTTGCGAGGCCGTATGCAGAACCTGCCAACGGCTTGGCTCATGCTCACGGCCATTATTGGGGGGCAGATGACGCTGGTCGGGCTTCTCTACGCGGCCATGCGGTTCGCCTCGCACTAGACGGAGCGTACCTCTAGGGGAATGAGCATGGCCAAGCCGCTAATCTTCATCGACGGCGAGGCCGGCACGACCGGCCTCGGCATTCGCGACCGGCTCAACGTTTTGCCCACGGTGGAACTGCGCAGTCTGACGCCCGAGCGTCGCAAGGACGCCGGTGCCCGTCGCGAGATCATGGCCGAGGTCGATCTCGTTGTCCTATGCCTACCCGATGCCGCCGCGCGCGAGTCCGCCGCATTGGCGGACGGGCTGGGCAACCAGGCGCCCCGACTGCTCGACGCCAGCACCGCGCATCGCATCCACCCTGACTGGACCTTCGGCTTTCCAGAACTCTCCCCCGGTCAGGCCGAGCGGATCGCCGCCGCGCGCAAGGTCGCCAATCCCGGCTGCTATTCCACCGGCGCGATCGCGCTCATCCGCCCGCTGGTCGATGCCGGGCTGCTGCCGCCCGATCATCCGGTGTCCATCAACGCCGTCAGCGGCTATTCAGGCGGCGGGCGCGCCATGATCGAGGCGCATGAGCGAGACGGCGGTCCGGCGTTCGAGCTGTACGCCCTCGGGCTGGAGCACAAGCACGTGCCGGAGACGGAGGCCTATGGGGGACTGACCCGCCGTCCCATCTTCGTGCCGTCGGTCGGCCACTTCCGCCAGGGTATGATCGTGTCGATCCCGCTGCATCTGGAGACGCTCCCCGGCAAGCCTTCGGGGGCGGATCTGCAAGCCGCACTGGAGGCGCGGTATTCCGGTTCCGATGCCGTCTGCGTCGCGATGCCCGATGCGTCCGGTAAGCTCGACCCGCAGGCGCTGAACGGCACCAATCGACTGGAACTGTACGTCCACGCCAACGAGACGCACCGCCAGGCGGTGCTGGTGGCGCGGCTCGACAATCTCGGCAAGGGCGCCTCGGGTGCCGCCGTGCAGAACCTTTGCCTGATGCTCGGTCTCAAGGAGCCGACCAATGCCTGATCTGCGGATGGGAAGCGCCGAGCCGGTCGCCGGCCACGGGCCGCTCTACACGCTCGACGGCATCGCCCCGCGCGTGCATCCCACGGCCTTCATCGCGCCTAACGCGGCGGTGATCGGCGACGTGGAAATCGGCCCGGAATCGGGCGTGTGGTTCGGCTGCGTCATCCGCGGCGACACCAACCTCATCCGCATCGGGGCGCGGTCGAACATCCAGGACGGCACGATCATCCACGTGGACGACCAGTCCGCCACCACGATCGGCGACGATGTCACCGTCGGTCACGCCGCGATCATTCACGGCTGCACATTGCGCGACCGCGCCTTCGTCGGCATGGGATCGACCGTGCTCGACCTCGCCGTGATCGAGGAGGAGGGGATGCTTGGCGCAGCCGGGCTGCTCACGCCCGGCAAGGTGATCGGACGGCGCGAGTTGTGGACCGGCAGCCCCGCCAAGCTGCGCCGCGTGATGGAAGCGGCGGAGCGCGTCGGGTTCGACCGCAACGCGGCGGTCTATCGCAAGCTGGCCGCGCGCTACCGGATCGGCCTGGGGGCCTGACCGAAGCCCCCGTGGGGAATGGGGAGATGATCGCCGCCGCCTTCGCCGCCACCGCCGCCCGCCACGCAGCGCGCCCGTTCCTGCACGTCGCGCCGGAAACCGCCGCCGCTTACGGAATAGTGCCCGGCGATCTCAGCTACGGAGCCGCTGCCGCCGAGATCGCGCGGCTGGGCGACCGCTACGCGAACGCGGGTTACGGACCCGGCCATCGGGTCGGCCTGATGCTCGAGAACCGGCCCGCGTTCTTCCTCCACTGGTTCGCGCTGAACGGCATCGGCGCCAGCGTCGTGCCGCTCAATTCCGAACTGCGGCCAACGGAGCTGGAGTACCTGGTCGCGCACAGCGAGATCGTGCTGGGCGTCGCGGCCGCCGCGCACCTGCCGAAGCTCGCCGGTTTCGGACTGCCGGTGGTGACAGATGACACGCCACCGCCCGCCGCCCCCTCCCCCCGACCCCCTCCCGCAAGGGGAGGGGGAGAGGCCGCTGCGCTTCTTGCTCCTCCCCTCCCCTTGCGGGAGGGGTTGGGGGAGGGGGCGGGCGCGGGAGGGCCGCTGGTGACGGACGCCAGCCGCGAGTGCGCGCTGCTCTACACGTCCGGCACCACCGGGCGCCCAAAGGGCTGCGTGCTGTCGAACGACTACTATCTGCGCGCGGGGCGCTGGTACGCGTCCGCCGACGGCCTCTGCGCCCTGCGTCCATGCGTCGAGCGGTTGATCACGCCGCTGCCGCTGGTCCACATGAACGCGATGGCCTACTCGGCGATGGCGATGGTGCTGACCGGCGGGTGCCTGATCCAGCTTGATCGCTTCCACCCGCGTACCTGGTGGGACACGGTTCGCGACAGCCGCGCCACGATCGTCCACTATCTCGGCGTGATGCCGTCGATGCTGCTCGGCGCCGCCCCGGACGCGCGCGATCGCGATCACGCCGTGCGGTTCGGCTTCGGCGCCGGCGTCGATCGCCGTTTGCACTCCGCGTTCGAGATGCGGTTCGGCTTCCCGCTGCTGGAGGCGTGGGCGATGACGGAGACCGGGGCAGGCGCCGTGGTGATCGCCAACCGAGAGCCGCGCCACGTCGGGACAAGCTGTTTCGGCCGGCCGGAGCCGGGGGTGGACGTGCGGATCGTCGCGGAAGACGGAGAATTGCTGGTGCGTGCGAGCGGTGCCGATCCACGCGCGGGGTTCTTCACCGAATACCTCAAGGATCCGCAAGCGACCGCCGAGGCCTGGGACGGCGGATGGTTTCACACCGGCGACATCGTGCGCGCCGACGCGGACGGCTATCTCTACTTCGTAGATCGCAAGAAAAACGTGATCCGCCGCAGCGGCGAGAACATTGCGGCGGTGGAGGTCGAGAGCGTTCTGCGCCGGTACCCTTCCGTCGCCGATGTCGCCGTCGCCGCGACGCCGGATGCGACGCGCGAGGAGGAGGTGCTGGCCTGCGTCGTTCCGCGCAGGCCCATCCCGCCCGAGCGCATGGCGGGCGAGGCCGAGGCGATCGTGCGCGGGGCGTTGCACGAGCTGTCCTATCACAAGGTTCCCGGCTGGATCGCCTTCGTGGACGCGCTGCCGCTGACCGCCAGCCAGAAGATCGCGCGCGGCGAGCTGAAGGAGTTGGCCCGCCGCCTGCCCGGATCGGCGTCCTGCATCGACACGCGCGCGCTGAAACGCCGCGACCCCTCCCGCAAGGGGAGGGGAGAAAGAGCTGGAACGCAGTCTGCTGCTCCCCCCTCCCCTTGCGGGAGGGGGTAGGGGAGGGTCGTCCCGGTGACACGATCCTACGACGACATCGCCGTCTGCGTGCCGGTAACGGAACCCTATGTGCGCCGCTCCGAGCACGGCGCGAGTTGGTTCCTGGCCCGTGCCCTGCGGCGGCTGCTGGATGGCAGCGGACTGGCGAAGGGCGACATCGACGGGCTGTGCGTCTCCAGCTTCACCCTCGCCCCCGATACGGCGGTGGGCTTCACGCAGCATATCGGCCTCTCGCCGCGCTTTCTGGAGTGGCTGCCGATGGGCGGCGCCTGCGGGGTGATTGCGCTGCGCCGTGCGGCGCGGGCGGTGCAAGCGGGCGATGCGAATATGGTCGCCTGCATCGCCGGCGACACCGCCAATGCGACGAGCTTCCGCGACCTCCTGGCCGACTTCAGCACGTTCGCCCGTGATGCCGTGTATCCGTATGGCGCCGGCGGCCCCAACGCGAGCTTCGCGCTCATCACCGACGCCTACATGCGTGCGACGGGTGCCACGCGCAAGGATTTCGGCAAGCTTTGCGTCGCGCAGCGGGCGAACGCGGCGCGCAATCCGCAGGCATTGTTGCGCGGTGAATTGACGCTCGACCAATATCTGGCCGCCCGGCCGATCGCCACGCCGCTCCATCTGTTCGACTGCGTGATGCCCTGCGCGGGCGCGGACGGGTTTCTCGTCATGTCGCGCGAGCGGGCCATCACGCTCGGCGTGCCGTTCGTGCGCGTGCTCGGTGCGATCGAGCGGCACAACGCCTATCCCGACGACCCGGTGCAACTGCGGGGCGGCTGGGCGATGGATCGCGACGTGCTATGGACGCAGGCCGGAATCGGACCGGGCGAGATCGACGTCTTGCAGACCTACGACGATTATCCGGTGATCTCGATGATGCAGTTCGAGGATTTGAGATTCTGCGCGAAGGGCGAGGCGCCGGCGTTCGTGCGCCGGCACGACTTCACCATCGAGGGCAGCTTTCCGCACAACACCGGCGGCGGGCAATTGTCGATGGGACAGGCGGGCGCGGCGGGCGGCTATGTCGGGCTGGTCGAGGCGCTGCGGCAATTGACCGGACAGGCGGACGGGCGAACGGTCGCGAATGCGCGGCACGCGCTGGTGAGCGGGTTCGGGATGATCAACTATGATCGCGGCCTGTGCTCGGCCGCGTGCGTGCTCGCGGCATGATCCGTCTGCAACGATGCGCGGACTGCGGCGCGGCGCAGTATCCGGGGCGCGAGGTCTGCGGCATGTGCCTGTCGGATCGCCTGGAATGGGAGACGGCGGACGCCTTGCCCGCCCGCGTGCTGGCGCGCGCCGTCCTGCACCATAGCAACGAGGAGCGGTTCCGCGCGCGCCTGCCGCTGGCAGTGGGACTCGTGCGGCTGGACGCGGGGCCGGTCGCGATCTGCTTCGTGGGGGAGGCGGCGCCGGGCGATGATGTGCGGGTGCGTGGACGTCTCGATGATGCAGGGAGTGTGGTGCTGGATGCGCGATGATACGGTTGCAATCCCGTCATGGCCGGACTTGGTCCGGCCACCCACGTCTTCTTGGCCGCAGCAAAAAACGTGGGTGCCCGGGCCAAGCCCGGGCATGACGTGCAAAGTGTGCGCTCACTGAATGCCCTCCTTCCGCGGCCGTCTCGCCTTCGACGCCGAACGCGGCGAGTACCGCGACGGCGGCATCCGCTACATGATGATCCGACCCGACGCGCTCATGGGTATGGTCGCGGAACTGCCTGAAGCGATGCGCCCCCATGCGCTGGAAGCCTTTGCGCGCTCCATTTGCCGCTTCGGCGGACACTCGGCGCGGACGTATCGGGAGGCGGGCGCGGATGATCTCCTGCGCACCATCGAAGAAACCGCGCCCCAACTCGGCTGGGGACGCTGGACGCTGACGCGCACAGAGGACGGCCTCGCGCTGAGCGTCGAGAACAGCCCCTTTGCCACCGGCGCCGGTTCCACATCGAATCCCGTGTGCGCGCCGATCCGGGGCATGCTCACGGCGGTGGGCGAGATGACGCTCGGCGAGGTGACGGTGACGGAAACGGCCTGCGCCGCGACGGGTGCGGCCTGCTGCTGCTTCACTGTCTGCCGCGCAGCCCCGCCCGCGCCAGCTTCGGCAGCACAGTGTCGATGAAATAGGGCAGCTCGTTCCTGTAATTGACGAACGAAAGCCCGACCCCGGCGAATCCCGCCTGGCTGATCCGCTCCAATTCCTCGGCGATGCGCGCGGGCGTGCCGACCAACGGGTATGTGCCCGCGCCGCCGACGAAGCGCTTGCGGTGCAAGCGGTACGCGGCCGGGTCGTGCGACAGCGAGAACTTCTCCTTGGCCGCCATGTAATGGTCTGCGCCCGCGGTATCCTCCATCGCGACAGCGTAGTGCTCGTAGTAGTCCTCCGCCTCCGCCTGGGTCGGGCGGCACACGACGTGGCAGGTGCTGTAAACCCCGACCGACCGCCCGACGGCGGCGGCGCGGACGGCCATATCGGCGATCTGCGCCCGCCCGGCCTCGATCTCGATGAAGGTGGTGAACAGGCAGTCGGCCGCCCGCGCGGCGAAGTCGCGGCCGGGCGGGGAGAAGCCGGCGTTCAGGGTCAGCGGGCGCGGGCGTTGGACCGGGCGCGGCTTTCCCGAGACGTTGTGAAGGTCGTAATATCTTCCCTTGAAGTCGAAGGGCTGCTCCTCGGTGTAGATGCGGGTCAGGATCTCGAACCATTCCAGCCCCTGCCCATAGCGGTCCTCGATCATCGGCAATCCGAATGTGGCGAACTCCTCGGGGTTCCAGCCGCAGACGATGTTCAGCCCGGCCCGCCCGCCGCTCGCGTGGTCGATCGTGGCCAGCGCCTTGGCGGCGAACACCGGATGGACCATCGGCACATGCACGGTCGCGAACAGCGCGATGCTCTCGGTGGCGGCGGCGAGCGCGGCGGCGAAGGTCAGCGTCTCGAACGACCGTTCGCGACTGTTTGTGATGCCGCCGAAGCCCTTCCAGCGCGCGATCGGCAGGAAGAACTCCAGCCCCGCCCGATCGGCCATCCGCGCGACCTCGACGATCTCGGGCCACAGCGCCGGCCAGCGCTCGGGCACGCGGGTGAGCGCCAGCCCGCCATCGGCGTTGGCCGAGAAGATCCCGAGCTTCAGCCGATTCGGACCGCGCATCGGGTTGCTCATGGCGGGCGTCTCCTGATGGGCTGTTCGGCCAGGGCCGATCTTGCGTATATGGCGTCGCACAGGGAACCATATGGCCATGAGGATCGTCTGCGTGGGTGGCGGGCCGGCCGGCCTCTATTTCGCTATCCAGATGAAGTGCCGGGACCCATCCCATCGCATCACAGTGATCGAGCGCAACCGTCCGTATGACACGTTCGGCTGGGGCGTGGTCTTCTCCGACGAGACCCTGCGCAACCTGGAAGGCGCCGATCCGGCGAGCAAGCAGGAGATCATCGACAGCTTCGCCCATTGGGACAACATCGACATCCACTTCAAGGGCCGCGTCGTCACCTCGGGCGGTCACGGCTTCTGCGGAATCGAGCGCAAGCACCTGCTCAACATCCTCCAGCGCCGCGCCGAGGCGCTGGGCGTGGAACTGGTGTTCGAGCGCGAGGTCGAGGACATCACGGAGTTTCCCGATGCCGACCTGATCGTGGCGTCGGACGGCATCAACAGCCGCGTTCGCTCACGCCACGCGGACCATTTCCGGCCGCACATCGACCTGCGCCGCAACAGGTTCGTCTGGCTCGGCACGCATCGCGTGTTCGATGCGTTTACCTTCATCTTTGTCGAAACCGAGTTCGGGTGGTTCCAGGCGCACGCCTACCGCTACGACGCCGAGACCTCGACCTTCATCGTCGAGACCACCGAGGAGGCTTGGCTCGCGGCGGGGCTGGACGGCGCCGACGGTGCGGAAACCGTCGCCTTCTGCGAACGCCTGTTCGCTCCGTGGCTGGACGGCCAGAAGCTGATGACGAACATGCGCCATTTGAGCGGATCGCCCTGGATCAGCTTCCCGCGCGTCGCGAACGAGAATTGGGTGATGGGCAACGTCGTGCTCATGGGCGACGCGGCGCACTCGGCGCATTTCTCCATCGGCTCGGGCACCAAGCTGGCGCTGGAGGACGCGATCGCGCTCGCTTGCGCGTTCGACGCACATCCCGACGTTCCCGCCGCCCTCGCCGCCTATGAGGCTGAGCGCAAGATCGAGGTGCTGCGTATCCAGTCGGCGGCGCGCAACTCCACCGAATGGTTCGAGAGCGTCGCCCGCTACGCCGATCTGGAACCGGAGCAGTTCGCCTACAGCCTGCTGACCCGAAGCCAGCGCATCAGCCACGAGAACCTCCGTCTCCGCGACCGCCCGTGGCTGGAGGGAATGGAGCAGTGGCTGGCCACGCGCGCGGGCGCCGGCGGCAACCGGGCCATTCCGCCGATGTTCCTGCCGTTCCGCTTGCGCGACATGCATCTCGCCAACCGGATCGTGGTCTCGCCGATGGCGACGTACAGCGCCACCGACGGAATGCCGAACGACTTCCACCTCGTGCATCTCGGCGCCCGCGCCCTGGGCGGCGCGGGACTGGTGTTCACGGAGATGGTCTGCGTGACGCCGCAAGGCCGCATCACGCCGGGCTGCGCCGGATTGTGGGATGCGGCGCAGATGCAGGCGTGGCGACGCATCGTCGGGTTCGTCCACGCGCAGTCGGACGCGCGCATCTGCCTGCAGCTCGGCCACTCCGGACCGAAGGGCTCCACCCAGCTCGGCTGGGAGGAGATGGACGCGCCGCTGGCCGAGGGAAACTGGGAGGTGATCGGCCCCTCGGCCCTGCCGTGGAGCCCGCGCAACCAGGCGCCGCGCCCGATGACGCGCGTTGAGATGGACGCGGTGCGCGATGCGTTCGTGCATGCGACGCTCTACGGCGAGCAGGCCGGGTTCGACATGCTGGAACTGCACGCCGCGCACGGCTACCTGCTGTCGGCCTTCATCTCGCCGCTCACCAACCGGCGCGAGGATGAATACGGCGGGACGCTGGCGAACCGGTTGCGCTTCCCGCTGGAGGTGTTTCGCGCGATGCGGGCGGCCTGGCCTGAACGGAAACCGATGTCGGTGCGGATCTCCGCGACCGACTGGGTGGAGGGCGGCATCGGCGCGGATGACGCGGTGGAGATCGCCCGCGCCTTCCAGGCGGAAGGCGTCGATCTGGTGGACGTGTCGGCCGGCCAGACCTCGATCGGCGCGCGGCCGGTTTACGGGCGGATGTTCCAGACGCCCTTCGCCGACCGCATCCGCAACGAGCTCGGCGTGGCGACGATGGCGGTGGGCAACATCACCGAACCCGACCACCTGAACGCGATCATCGCGGCGGGCCGCGCCGATCTCTGCGCGCTGGCCCGTCCGCATCTGGCGGACCCGCAATTCGCCCAACGGGCGGCGGCCGGGCTGGGCTACACGGAGCAGTGGTGGCCTCGGCAGTACCTCCCAGGCAAGGCGCAGATCGAGCGACTGGCAAGGCGTGGGGACACCGATTACTCGGCGGTGATCTGAAAGGATTGGTCCGATGCCGCGTGACCCCTCCCCCAATCCCCTCCCGCAAGGGGAGGGGGCTTTAGCGGCAGCGCCTCTTCTCCCCCTCCCCTTGCGGGAGGGGGCCGGAGGGAGGGGATGCGGGCCGCTCCACGACCTCCGTGCCCTTATCACCGGCGGGGCCAAGGGCCTCGGCCTCGCCATCGCGCGCCGTCTCGCCGCCGATGGCGCGGCCATCTCCATTCTCGGCCGGGACGTGGCGGCGCTGGAGCGGGCCGCGGGCGAGATCGGCGCGCGCCACGCCGCCGCCGATGTCACCGATCGCGACGCGTTGCGCGCCGCCATGGAAAAGCTGGGGTCATGCGATATTCTGATCAACAACGCGGGCGCCGCCCTTTCGAAGCCGTTCCTCAAGCACACGACGCGAGAATTCCAGGCGATGCTCGCGGTCAACGTGCTCGCGGCCGTCACCGCGTGTCAGGAAGTTCTGCCGGGGATGCGCGAGCGCGGCTTCGGGCGCATCGTCAACATCGCCAGCACCGCCGGGCTGAAGGGCTACGCCTATGTCAGCGCGTATGTCACCGCCAAGCACGCCCTGATTGGCCTGACGCGGGCGCTTGCGCTGGAGACGGTGAAGGACGGCATCACCGTCAACGCCGTCTGCCCCGGCTTCGCCGACACCGAGATGACGGCGCGCTCGGTCGCCACGATCACGGCGGCCAGCGGCCGTTCGCCCGAGGAGGCTCGCGCGTTGCTCGCCCGCGCCAATCCCGCCGGCCGGCTGGTCGCGCCCGAGGAGGTGGCGGAGGCGGTCAGCTTCCTGTGCCGCCGCGAGGCCGCGGCCATGACCGGCCAGGCAATCGCCGTCGCCTATGGCGAGATATAGGTCAGCCCACCCCGAGAGCCTCGCCTACCGTCACGGAGGAATGCGGGATCACGGTACCGGTTTTCAGCCCCATCGCCTCCAGCAACCCGGCGCCGAGCACCGCTTCGTTGAAGCGCGCCTCCGCCATGGCGATCTGCTCCGCGCACTGCGACCGCCAGAGGGCATCATCGGTCAGCAAGCGGCACACGCCGCGCGCGAAGCCGGCCGCGTCGTCGGCTATCGCCGCGATGTCGGACAGCCCGGGCAGCCCCTGTGCGCCGATCGCGGTCGTCACTAGCGGCACCCCCTCACGCAGCGCCTCCACCACCTTGAGCTTTACCCCCGCGCCGTAGCGCAGCGGCGCCACGGCGACCCGTGCGGACAGGTAGAGCCGCCGAAGCTCGTCGGGCGCGATGTCGGGGCGGATCATGACCGCCGGGCCGGCGAGCGACCACACGCGGGGGGTGACATGGGACCCGGCAGCCACCAGCCGCGCCTCGGGCACGCGCGCGCGCACCAGCGGCATGACCTCGTTTGCCATCCAGGCCAGCGCGTCCTCGTTCGGCGCGTGCGCGAAGCCACCGACGAACAGCAGGTCGGCGCCCGCGGGCGGCGCGCGCCACGCGCCGAACGTGTCGAAGCAGTAGGGGGACACGGCGAAAGCCCGCGCCGTCGGCTCGGCGCGACGCACCACCGCCGCCTCCTCCTCGGACGGATAGAGCACTGCATCGACGGCGCCCCAGAGCCACCGCTCCAGCCGCTCCATTCGCGCCGCCTCGGCCGCATGGGCGGGGTCGCCGGTGACCGCGAACTGCGCGCGCAGGCGGCGGAAATGCAGGTCGTGGCCGTAATAGGCGATGCGCGCGGCGCTGTGGCCGCGCACCATTCCGAGATGCCCGGCCGCGATCTCCGGGCGGCTGAGCAGCACGTGGTCCAGCTCGGCCCCGTTGCGCGCCATCCATTCCTGGAACAGCGCCGGTCCGCCGTCGATGACCTCCACGCCCATTTCCTGGAGCGCGGCGACATAGCGGCGCTCGGGTCGCACCGCTTCCACCCACAATTTGACGATCGCGCCGCCGGTCCGCAGGGCGCGCAGATACGCCAGCATGGTCTGCGAGCCCGCGTCGCGATCGGGCTCCGGGGCGCAGCATTCGACCACCAGCACGACCAGCCGGCCGGCCGCATGGTCGCGCGCGCGCATCTCACGCGTGTTGGGCGGCATGTGGCGCGCGGCCAGGACCGGGGCCCAGCGCACGAGGAAACGATCCTGGTTCACGAGCTGATGCGCCTTTGCCCCGACCAGCAGGTCGGTGCCGTGCGAGGCTCCTTCGATATGCACCACCTCCGAGCGCGGCTGATAGAGGGTCGCGTGGCCGCGCGCGCGCAGCCGGAACGCGAGGTCGGAATCCTCACAGTACGCAGGCGTATAATGCGGGTCGAACCCACCCAGATCGTCGAACAGCGCGCGGCGGACCATCAGACTCGCCCCGGAGCAGTAATCGACCTCGCGTACATAGTTGTATACCGGCCGCTCCGGATCGTCGCCGCGGCCGTAATTGGCCCCGGTGGCGTCGCGCCAGATCACGCCCCCCGCCTCTTGCAGGCGGCCATCGGGAAACAGCAGCTTTGATCCGGCCGCGCCCGCGTCGGGCCGCGCCCGCAAGGCCGCAACCAGCGCGTCCAGCCAGCCCGATCGCACCGCGGTGTCGTTGTTGAGGAACAACAGGAACTCGCCGCGCGCGAAGCCGGCAGCGTGGTTGCAGGCGCCAATGAACCCGAGATTGCGAGACGTGACCATGAGCCGTAGGCCGCGCACCCGCCGCAGCCGGCCGAGCGCGGGGTCATTCGAGGAATCGTCCACCACGATCACCTCGATGGCGGCCTCGGGCCGTGACGCGGCGATCGCGGACAGGCAACGCATCGTGAGCCGGACCTTGCCGTAGCTGGGCACGATCACCGAGACGAGGGGCGTCGGGCTGTGCGGCAGGGCGAAGCGGCGCGGATAGACGGCGCGCAGCCGGCGGGCGCGCAGCCAGTAGCCGAGTTCGCCGGGCAGGCGCAGCGTGACCGCCCACCCCAGCACCTTGATCGCGCGGCCCAGCCACAACCGAAGCAGGCCCGCCAGCACGGCCCACGCGAGCACGATTCGGCGCGCGGACCTGTCGCGCAGGCGGCCCGTTGCCAGCAGCGCACGCTCGACGCCGCCCGCCTCGGCCACCCCAACTCGTTCTGGCGGCATGCCCTACCCTCCCGGCCCGAATGCCGAGGGTAGGCCGCCGATCGTGGATATTCGGTTACTATGCCGGGCGCGAAATGCCCTCGGGCACGCAAGCGATCACGGACAGTTGCGATTCCCGTTAAAATGTCCCTATTCCGCCGCAATTAATCCCGCAAAGCGCCGCCATCGAGACCGATCTTGAAAATATTCGCTGGCTTCCTCCCCCAACGCGGCGCGCCGCCAGCATCGGCTTCTTCCTAGCGCGCCGCCACCTCAGGCCCTGCCCCCGCAAGGGAGGCGGGGCCTTTTTTATCCGCCGTGGGCCTTCAGGACGGCGATCTCCTTCTGAAGCGCCCGCGTCTGCTCAAAGCGCGCGGTCGCGTCGCGCATCACCGCGGCGATCCCCTCCATCCGGCCGGATCCGTCGTGCAGGGACACGATGGTGAACTCCACCGACAGCCGCGCACCGTCCTTGCGCAGGGCGGGAACCGAGAGGAGTTCGCCGGCGCCGTAGCGCGAGCGGCCGGTTCGCATCGTCTCGTAAAAGCCCGTCCAGTGGCGTCCCCGAAGCCGCTCGGGGATGATGATGTCGAGCGACTGGCCCAGCGCCTCGTCCGCCGTGAAGCCGAACAGGCGCTCGGCCCCGGCGTTCCAGAACCGGATCGCCCCGTCCGCGCCGGCGACGATCAGCGCATCGGGCATGTCGCGCAACAGGGCGCGCGCGAGCCGGTCGGGATCGAAGGTGCCGGGGTCGAGGGTCATCGCCATCTCCTCAGGGCGCCTGCCGGCGCAACAGCATGGCGTAGGTGCAGGGCGGGACCTGGTAAGTCACGACGCCGCGAAACACGTCCGGCTCGAAATGCCCGACGACGGTGTTCTGCCCAAAGATCATCCTCAGCCTGCCCGTCGATCCGATGGTTCCCCGGAACGGGCCGAACGTCACCTCTCGCCCGACCACCCGGAAATTTTCGCCCCGCCGGAACACCGGGCAGCGCGCCCCAGCGCTGTTCAGCGCCTGCGCGGTTCCGGCATACACTCCGTCATGGCCATAGGCGGTCGAGGGCGGCGGCGCCGGGACGGGCACGGTGCCGACACCGGGCAGGCTGGTATAGACCGCGCGCAGCTCCAGCGGCCCGCCGCCGGGCGGCGTGGTGAAGACCTTGGTGCAGGCCGCGAGCGCGAGGCCGGCGGCGGCCAGCGACAGCGCGCGACCGGGCCGCTTGTGCATGGGCATGATCCGTTTGCTCGGCGAGACATGCGCCCTGAAGGGCGCGGCGGCAACCGCACCAACACGGGCCTTGCCTCTTGCACCCCGCCGCAAGATCATGCCTGCCATGACGTGGTCCATCCTCGCCCGCGACCCGGAGAGCGGCGCGCTCGGCGCAGCCGTGGCGTCGCGCTTCTTTGCCGTCGGCGCGATCTGCCTCTACGTCGAGGGCGGAGTGGCGGCGCTGTCCACGCAGGCCCTGGTAAACCCACTCTATGGCGTCGAGGCGATGCCGAGGCTGCGCGCCGGGGAAGACCCCCAAACCGTGCTCGCCGCGCTCACCCAGCCCGACCCGGGCTGCGCACAGAGGCAACTCCACATCCTCGACTCCGCCGGGCGCATCGCGCAGCACACCGGTCCGGGCTGCGTCGCCTGGGCCGGGCACGTGCACGGGGCCGATGTGTCGGTGGCCGGCAACATGCTCGCCGGCCCGTCCGTGATCGAGCGGACGCTGGCGGCGTTCGCCGCCGCGCGCGGGCCGATGGCCGAGCGGCTGCTGACGGCAATGGCGGCGGGCGAGGCCGTGGGCGGCGACAGGCGCGGCAAGCAGTCCGCCGCGGTGAAGATCTGCACGGGCGATCCCTACCCCGACCTCGACATCCGCGCCGACGACCATCCCGACCCGCTTGCCGAGCTTTGGCGTCTGTATCGGATCAGCCAGGAGCGGTTCGCGGTGTTCCGCCGGTTCCTGCCGGGCTCGGACAGCCGATGGGGCGTGCATGACCGCGCGGTGATCGACGCCGTCATCGCCCGCGACGCCCGCCCGCCGGGCGATTTCTGACCGGAACGCCGATAACCCAGGGAGAGCCTCGGATGCGACGCTTCGCCATCGGCCTAGCCTGCACTTTGGCCCTGCTGCCTCTCGTGAGCCGCATGGCGGGAGCCGAGGAGCGAACCTTACGGATCGGGTTGCGCGAGGACCCCGACCTGCTCGATCCGACGCTCGGCTCCAGCTACGTCGGGCGGATCGTCTTCGCGGGGCTCTGCGACAAGCTGTTCGACATCAATCCCAAGCTGGAGATCGTGCCGCAACTCGCCACCGGCTACGAGTACAAGGATCCGACCCATCTGGTGATCCACCTGCGCCCGAACGTGAAGTTCCAGGACGGCGAGCCGGTGGACGCCGAGGCGGTGAAGGTCACGCTGATGCGCGACCTGACCGCCAAGGGCAGCATGCGGCGGAGCGAGATCAGCTCGATCGACAGCATCGACGTGCTCGATCCCCTAACCGTGCGGCTCAACCTGAAGAATCCGGACGCGCCCCTGATCGCGCAGCTCGCCGACCGTTCGGGGATCGTGCTGCCGCCCAAGGTGCTGGAAAAGGAGGGGGCTAATTTCGGCCTCCACCCGGTTTGCTCCGGCCCGTTCAGCTTCGTCGAGCGCGTGCCGCAAGACCGCATCGTGCTGCAACGCTTCCCCGGATACTGGAACGCCGGGGCGATCCATTTCGATCGCGTGGTCTATCTGCCGAACCCGAACCCCTCGGTGCGGCTCGCCAATCTTCAGGCCGGCGCACTCGATCTGGTCGAATACATCGTGCCGACCGACGTGCCGACCGTGCAGAAAGATCCCAAGCTGAAGATGGCGATCGGCCCCAGCCTGTTCTACGCGGGCACCACCTTCAACGTCGGCAACGGCCCGCGGGCCGACACGCCGATCGGCAAGAGCGCGCTGGTCCGCCAGGCCTTCGAATTGTCGCTGGATCGCACCGCGATCATCCAGGTCGTCTATAACGGGCTCTATACACCGATCGCCCAGGCGAACTCGCCTGCCTCGCCCTATTACATCCAATCCATCCAGCCGCCGCCTCGCGACATCGCGAAAGCCAAGGAGTTGCTGAAGCAGGCGGGGGTGAAGCCGCCGCTGCCGGTTGCCCTCACGGTCACGAACGACGCCGACAGCCAGCAGACGGGCGTGGTGATCCAATCGATGGCGCGCGATGCGGGATTCGACGTGAAGATCACCGCGATGGAGTTCGCCTCCTCCCTCCAGGCCGGCTACGGCGGGCGGTTCGAGGCATACAACATCGGCTGGTCCGGCCGGATCGATCCGGACGGCAACATGTACCAGTTCCTGCACACCGGGGGCACGTTCAACTACGGCCACTACTCGAATCCCGACGTGGACAAGCTTCTGGACCAGCAGCGCCAGACCGAAGACCCCGGACAGCGAAAGGCGATCATCGCCAAGATTTGGGAGCAGGAACGCAAGGATCTCCCGCTGATCTACCTCTGGAACCCGAAGAACACCGTCGGGCTGAAAAAGACGCTGGAGGGTTTCGAGCAGGTTCCGGACGGCATCATCCGGCTGCAAGGGATGCACTTCGCGCCGTAGTGGTCAGGGAGAGTCGCGCACCGCCGGTAAGGGGCGCTCAACTGCCTCGCCGGGCATTCACCTGCTCCCGCGCGAAGCCGGCCATCTGGGCATACCCGCGCACGATCGTCTCGCGCTCCGCGTGCGACGCGACCGCCTCGACATCGTCGAATCCGTCCGGCGCGCGTTCCTCCAGCACGTCGATCACGCGCTCCGGCCCGCCCCGGCGATTGGTCAGCACGATCTCGGCGGTCATCGGCCGGCGCTCGGCGTCATAGGCGGCGAGCGCGTCCGGCACCGGCCCGCCCGAGGTCAAGTGCCGCGCCAGCACCCGCGCGTCCAGAACCGCCTGGCTCGCCCCGTTGGAGCCGACCGGATACATCGGATGGGCGGCGTCGCCCAGCAGCGTGGCGCGGCCGAAGGACCAGCGCGGCAGCGGGTCGCGGTCGCACATCGGATACTCGTAGAAGGCCCCGCTCGCCTCGATCAGCGCCAGCGGATCGACGAAATCCAGCCGGAAACGGCCCCGGATCAGCGGTTCGAGATCCTCCATCCGGCCCTCGCGGTTCCAGTCCTCCCGCCGGGGAGGCAACCCGCCGGCGGGCTGGATGCGCGCCTGCACCGCCCAGTTCGTGAGGCGCGTGCCCGGCCGGGCCGGGTCGGCGTGGATCGGGTAAAACACGAATTTCGCGCCCATGCCGCCGGCGATCACCATTGTGCGGCCATCGACGTAGACCGGCCACTCGGCCGCACCGCGCCAGAGCATCGTTCCGTTCCAGACCGGCGGCCCTTCATTGGGGTAGAACAGTCCGCGCACCGTCGAGTGGATGCCGTCCGCGCCCACCAGCGCGTCCGATGCGACCTCGAATGCCTCGCCGGTCTCCCGACGCGCGAAGCTGGCGACGATACGATCGCCACGCTCGGTGAACGCGGTCAGCCGACAGCCGGTATGGATGCGCGCCGGCCCCAGCCGCGCGCCCGCCGCGCGCAGCAACACGCCGTGCAGCCGGCCGCGATGGATGGAGAATTGCGGCGCCTCGAAGCCGGCATCGGTCCCGCGCAGCTCCCGCCACACCTCCTGGCCGAAGCGGTTGGCATAGATCAGCTCGCGCGTGCGGATGCCGACGCGGTCCAGCTCCGGGAGCAACCCGAGCGCGGCCAGCTCCTTGATCGCGTGCGGTAGGGTGTTGATGCCCACGCCCAGCTCGGCCGGCTCGCGGACCTGCTCGAAGACCTCGCAGCCGATGCCGGCCGCGTGCAGCGACAGCGCGGCCGCCAGGCCGCCGATGCCGCCGCCAACGATGGTCACGTCCATGCGCCATCCAAGCGCCCGTTGCGGCGTGGCGCAAGACGTTGCAGCCTGCGCCCGTGGACACCTTCGCACGCGACAATCTGCCCCCTCGCGAGCAGTGGCCGGAGTTCCGGCTCGCCGAAGTCGGGCTTGCCTACCCGGAGCATCTGAACTGCATCACCGAACTGCTGGACGTCTGGCTCGATCGCGGCCTGGGCGCGCGCCCCGCCGTGGGCAGCCCGGACGAGACATGGACCTATGCTGCGCTCGCCGAGCGGGTGAACCGGATCGCCAACGTGCTGACCGGCCGGCTCGGGCTGGCGCCCGGCAACCGCGTGCTGCTGCGGGCGCCGAACACGCCGATGCTGGTGGCCGCCACTCTCGCCGTCATCAAGGCCGGCGGTATCGCCGTCCCGACCATGCCGCTGCTGCGCGCGCGCGAGCTGCGCTTCGTCATCGAGAAGGCGCAAATCCGGCTTGCCCTCTGCGATCACCGGCTGCTGGACGAGCTGGCGCGCGCCGGGATGGAGCGTGTCGTACCGATCGGCGCGGGAAACTCGCTGGAAGAGCAGATGGGCGATGCGCCGGATGCGTTCGCCGCGTTCCCGTCCCGCGCCGACGATGTCTGCCTGATCGCCTTCACCTCCGGGACGACCGGCGTGCCGAAAGGCACGATGCACTTCCATCGCGATCTGCTGGCGGTATGCGACACCTACGGCCGGCACGTTCTGCGCGCGACCTCCGAGGACGTGTTCACCGGTTCGGCGCCGGTCGCCTTCACCTTCGGGCTTGGCGCGATCGTGCTCTTTCCGCTTCGCGTCGGCGCCTCGACCATCCTGCTGGAGCAGGCCGGCCCGGAGCGCCTGGCCGAGCTGATCCGGACCGGGCGTCCGACCGTCTGCTTCACTGCGCCCACTGCCTATCGCGCCATGCTGCCTTTGCTCCGTCCTAACGACGCGGCCCGGCTTCGCATCTGCGTCTCGGCCGGCGAGGCGCTGCCCAAGGCAACGTGGGAAGCGTGGCGCGAGGCGACCGGCATCCCGATCCTGGACGGCATCGGTTCGACCGAGATGCTGCACATCTTTATCGGGGCGCCCGCCGAGAAGGTCCGGCCGGGCGCGACGGGCCTCCCGGTGCCGGGCTACGAGGCGAAACTGATCGACGAGGAGGGGCGCGACCTGCCGCTGGGCTCGGTCGGAAGCCTCGCGGTGCGTGGGCCGACCGGTTGTCGGTATCTCGCCGATCCGCGGCAGGCGAGCTATGTGCGGAACGGCTGGAACGTCACCGGGGACACCTACCGGCAGGACGAGGACGGATATTTCTGGTTCCAGGCGCGCTCTGACGACATGATCGTCTCGTCCGGCTATAACATCGCCGGCCCCGAGGTGGAGGCGGCGCTGATCGGCCACCCGGCGGTCGCCGAATGCGCGGTGGTCGGTGCCCCCGATGCCGCACGCGGCACGATCGTCAAGGCGTTCGTCGTGCTGCGCCCGGGTCACGCTGCGTCCGATGACATGATCCGGACCTTGCAGGACTATGTGAAGGCGGAGATCGCGCCCTACAAATACCCCCGCGCCATGGTCTTCCTCGACGCCCTGCCCCGGACCGAGTCCGGCAAGGTGAAGCGCTTCGCGCTGCGCGGAGAAGCAGGATGAACTGGGGTATCCTCGGCCGCGCCGAGCGGGACGCGTCGTACAACAACTCCAAAGCCGTGCCGGACAGCCCGGCGCTGAACGAAGCCCGCGAGCGGCGATCCGCCGCCTTCCGCGCCGCCCATCCCGACACGCTCGACCTTCCCTATGGCCCGCGCCCGCGCAACCGCTGGGATCTGTTCCCGGCGCGCGATCCGGCCGCACCCTGCCTCGTGTTTATCCACGGCGGCTACTGGCAGAGTCGCACTCGCGAGGAGTTCGCCTCGCTGATCGAGGGGCCATATGCGCTCGGCTGGTCCTGCGCGCTTCCCGGCTACACGCTGGCGCCCGACGCCAGCCTGACGGAGATCGTCGGCGAGATCCACGCCGCGCTCGATTGGCTGGCCGCGAACGGCCCGGCGCACGGCATTGCCGGCCCCGTGGTGCTGTCCGGCTGGTCGGCGGGCGGGCATCTGACGGCGATGGCGCTGGGTCATCCACTGGTGCGCGCCGGCCTCGCCATCTCCGGGCTGTTCGAGATGGGGCCGATCCGCGACACCTATCTGAACGAGAAACTGCGCCTGACCGACGACGAACTCGCGACGCTGTCGCCGCTCCGCCTGCCCGTGTTGCCCAAACCGCTCGCCGTCGCCTATGGCACGGCGGAACTGCCGCCCCTCGTCGCAGACAGCCGCAATCTGCACGCGAGGCGTGCCGCCGCCCACGCGCCTGGCCCGCTGCTCGCGGTGCCGGGGGCGAACCACTTCACGGTGGTGCTGGAGTTGCAAAGCCCGACCGGGGCACTGACGCGGCAGTTGCCATTGCTGTTGGACTGACGGACTGACACACGCCCTTGCGCCGTGCGGCACGCCTCGCTATCTGGTGTGCGTACTCATTCTCCGCTGCGCAACGGGGGGTGGCCTGTGGGCCGCCTTTTTTGTTTTCTTGACACCTAAACGAGCGACAGAAACCGCGCTGGAGGCAAGGATCGGCGCCGCCATCGCGCCGACGATCGAGGACATGGGCTTCGAGTTGGTGCGCGTTTCGATCATGGGGCGGGAGCGGCCGACCGTGCAGATAATGGCCGATCGCGCCGACGGCGCCCAGATCGCGGTGGCCGATTGCGAGGCGATCAGCCGGGCCGTGGGCGCCGTGCTGGACGTCGAGGACCCGCTGCCCGGTGCGTGGATGCTGGAAGTCAGCTCCGCGGGCATCGATCGTCCACTGACGCGCGTGCAGGACTGGAACCGCTACGCCGGACACTTGGTGCGTGCCGAGACGCTCGACCCGATCGACGGGCGCAGACGGTTCTCCGGCGTGGTGGTGGGCGCCGACGACGAGACCGCGCGGCTACGGCTCGACGACGGCACCGAGGTTGCCTTGCCGCTGAAGGCGCTCCGCCGCGCCAAGCTGGTGCTGACCGACGCGCTGATCGCGGCCACGGCCCGACCGAGGCAGCGAACTGAAGACGAACGAGAGGCATAGAGGCCACCCATGGACAACGCGATCGCCCGCCCCGAACTGCTGCTGGTCGCCGACGCCGTCGCGCGGGAGAAGAACATCGACCGCGAGGAGGTGATCGAGGCGATGGAGCAGGCCATTCAGAAGGCGGGCCGCGCCAAGTACGGGCACGAGAAGGATATCCGCGCCACCATCGATCGCAAGACCGGCGACGTGCGCCTGTCGCGCTGGACCGAGGCGGTCGAGACGGTGGAGAACGAGGAAACCCAGATCCCCGTCCACATCGCGCGCAAGTTCCAGCCGGAGATCCAAATCGGCCAGCACCTGATCGACCCGCTGCCGCCGATCGACTTCGGCCGCATCGCCGCGCAGACCGCCAAGCAGGTGATCGTCCAGCGGGTGCGCGAGTACGAGCGCAAGAAGCAGTACGACGAGTTCAAGGACCGCGTCGGCGAGATCATCAACGGCGTCGTCAAGCGCACCGAGTACGGCAACCTGATGGTCGAGCTGGGCCGCGCCGAGGCCCTGCTCCGGCGCGACGAGCTGATCGCTCGCGAGAGTTTCCGCAACGGCGACCGCGTGCGCGCCTACATCTACGACGTTCGCGAGGAGCAGCGCGGCCCGCAGATTTTCCTGTCGCGCACGCACCCCGGGTTCCTCGCCAAGTTGTTTGCCCAGGAGGTGCCGGAGATCTACGACGGCATCATCGAGATCAAGGCGGTCGCCCGCGATCCGGGCTCGCGCGCCAAGATGGCGGTGATCAGCCGCGACAGCTCGATCGATCCGGTGGGCGCCTGCGTCGGGATGCGCGGCTCGCGCGTGCAGGCTGTCGTGGCCGAGCTTCAGGGCGAGAAGATCGACATCATCCCCTGGTCGCCCAACCCCGCCACCTTCGTCGTCAACGCCCTGGCCCCGGCCGAGGTGAGCAAGGTGGTCATGGACGAGGAGGCCGGCCGGGTCGAAGTGGTGGTGCCCGAGGATCAGTTGAGCCTGGCGATTGGCCGGCGTGGGCAGAACGTGCGCCTTGGCTCGCAACTCACCCGCTGGGACATCGACATCCTCACCGAGGCCGAGGAGAGCGAGCGTCGCCAGGACGAGTTCCGCCGCCGGAGCGCGCAGTTCGTGGAGGCGCTGGACGTCGACGATGTCATCGCCGGCCTGCTGGTTACGGAGGATTTCGGGTCCGTGGAGGATCTGGCCCTCACGCCGCCTGATGAGGTGGCGGACATCGAAGGCTTCGACGAGACCATCGCCGCCGAGCTGATCCGACGCGCCCAGGTCTGGCTCGACCGTCGCGACACCGAGCTGAACGATCGCCGGGTCGGGCTGGGCGTGACCGACGAGGTGGCCGATATCGAGGCGTTCACCCCGGCGATGCTGGTCGCGCTCGGCGAGAAAGGGGTGAAGACGCTGGACGATCTGGCGGATTCTGGCTTCGGACGAGCTGATCGAGATCGTCGGGGCCCCCAACATGGACGAGGACACCGCGAACGGCGTCATCATGGCGGCGCGCGCGCACTGGTTCGGCGACGAGGCTGAGGCCGGTGTCTCGGAGCAGGAGGCGCGTCACGACTGACGTAAGCGGTTCGAGTGCGCGCGACCCCTCCAACGAGGGGAGGGGAGGAATAAGGAGCGCCGCGCTTTCTTCTCCCCCTCCCCTTGTGGGAGCGGGTCGGGAAGAGGGATTCCAGGACGGGGTGCCCGACCTCGAACCCGAGATCGGCCCGCTGCGTCGCTGCATCGTGACACGCGAACGGGGCCCGAAGGAGGGCATGGTCCGCTTCGTGCTGGGGCCGGACCGAGACTTGGTGCCGGATTTTTCGGGCAAACTGCCCGGACGGGGAATGTGGTTGAGCGCCAGGGCCGATGTGTTAGAAACCGCGCTCGCGCGAAGAAGTTTCGCGCGGGCCGCGCGCGGCCAGGTCAGAGTGCCGAGCGATCTGTCGGCGCTGCTGCGGGGTGGGCTCGAAGGCAGGATCGGCGAGTTGCTGGGCTTGGCCCGCCGTGCCGGGCAGGCCATTGCCGGGTTCGAGAAGGCGCGGGAATGGGTTCGGTCCAGGCGCGCCGCCCTGGTCGTGCAGGCATACGACGGCAGCGCGGAGGAGCGGGACCGCTTCCTGTCCGGCGCGGCCGATCTGGTGGTCAGGACGCCGTTGTCGGCGGCGGCGCTGGGTGCCGTGTTCGGCCGCGAACGAGCGGTGCATGTGGCGGTCGCGTCGGGGAACCTGGCCCGGACGCTGGCCAACGAGTGTGAGCGGCTTGCCGGGCTTTCTGCCCCGGCGGCGGACATCGAACGATCGGGCAGGCCCCGACAGGCGGGTAAATGAGCGAAAACAACGATCAGGACGCGAGCAAGGGCCGGCTTTCGCTGCGGCCCGCGGGACGGCTGGAGGTGGGCCGTACGGTCGACGCCGGCTCCGTCCGGCAGAGCTTCAGCCACGGACGTTCGAAGGTGGTGCAGGTCGAGGTGCGCAAGAAGCGTGCCCCCGGTCCGGTCCCGGCGGCGACCCCTGGCGCGCCCTCCGGGCCGGGAGGCTCCTCCGCGCCCAGCGCGCGCGGACCCTCCTCCGGTCGCCCCGGCGTCGGTCCGGCCCGCGCGCTGACCGCCACGGAACTCGCCGCGCGCCAGCGCGCCTTGGTCGAACAGCAGCGCGATTCGGCGCGCCGTGAGGCCGAGCGACGCGAGCAGGAGAAGATCTCGATCCTCTCGGCGGCCGAGGAGGCTCGCCGACGCGAGGAGGAGGCCCGCCGGGTCGCGGAAGAAGACGCGCTCCGTCAGGCCGAACAGGACCGGCTCGACCGGGCCGCTCGGCGCCGTGCCGATGAGGAGGCCCGCGCATCAGGTCCGGCCGCGCCCGTCGATGTTGCCGCCGCTTCGGCCGCCCCCTCTGGTCCCCAGGCCGAGGCGCCCGTGGCGCGCGCGCCCGGCGCCGCACCGGCCCGCCCAGGCGCCGAGGCCCGCCGGCGCACCGCGCCCTCCGCGCCGGGCGCGACCGCGACCGAGACGCTGCGGCTGAAGACCCGCGCCGAGGAGGAAGAGGAAGCCCGCACGGGCCGCCGGCCCGGCCTGGGCCTGGCCGCGCGCAAACCGGGCGTCGTCGCGCCCAAGCGGGGAACGGACCATCGCCGCCCTGGCCGCATCGACGTCCAGGCGGCGATTGAGGGCGAGGACGAGAAGGTCCGCAGCCTCGCCTCGGTCCGCCGCCAGCGCGAGCGCGAACGCCGTCAGGCGGAGCTGGAGCTTTTGCGCTCGGATCAGATGAAGGTCGTGCGCGAGGTCGTGTTGCCCGAGCAGATTACCGTGCAGGAGTTGGCCAACCGCATGGCCGCCCGCTCGCCCGAGGTCATCAAGGCACTGATGAAGCTCGGCGTGATGGCGACCATCACGCAAAGCCTGGACGCCGACACCGCCGAGCTTGTGGTTCAGGAGTTCGGCCACCGCGCCCGCCGCGTGTCGGAAAACGACGTGGAGCTGGGGCTCGGCGGCGCCGCCGATGCGGACGCGGAGCTGCTGCCCCGGCCGCCGGTCGTCACCGTCATGGGTCACGTCGATCACGGCAAGACCTCGCTGCTCGACGCGCTGCGCGCCGCGGATGTCGCGGCCGGCGAGGCGGGCGGGATCACCCAGCACATCGGCGCCTATCAGGTCGAGCTGGACAGCGGCCAGCGCGTGACCTTCATCGACACGCCGGGCCACGAGGCTTTCACCGCCATGCGCGCCCGCGGCGCCGGAGTCACCGACGTCGTCGTGCTGGTGGTCGCCGCCGATGACGGCGTGATGCCGCAGACCGTCGAGGCGATCCGCCACGCCAAGGCGGCGGGCGCGCCGATCATCGTCGCCATCAACAAGATGGACAAGGCCGACGCCAACCCCGACCGCGTTCGAAACGAGCTTCTGAGCTACGAGATCGTGGTCGAGGAACTGGGCGGCGAGACCCAGGACGTGGAGGTCTCGGCACTGAAGAAGACCGGCCTCGACAAGCTGGTGGAAGCGATCGCCTTGCAGGCCGAGATCCTCGATTTGCGCTCCAATCCCGAGCGCACGGCCGAGGGCACAGTGATCGAGAGCCGGCTGGACCGGGGCCGGGGTCCCGTCGCGACCATCCTCGTGCAGCGCGGGACGCTGGAACAGGGCGAGATCCTGGTCGCCGGCTCCGAGTGGGGTCGGGTGCGCGCCATGCTCGACGACAAGGGCCGAGCGTTGAAGGACGCGGGACCGTCTACCCCGGTGGAGGTTCTCGGCCTGTCGGGCGTGCCGACGGCCGGCGAGCCGTTCGTGGTCGTCGAGAACGAGGGCCGCGCGCGCGAGATCACCGAGTTCCGCGCTCGCAGGCAGCGCGACAAGACCGCGGCCGGCCACGTCGCCGCGCGCGGCACGATGGATCAGATGCTGGCACGCATCCAGGCCGGCGAGCAGAAGGAGGTGACGGCCGTCGTCAAGGCGGACGTGCAGGGCAGCGCCGAGGCGATCCAGGCCACCGTGCTGAAGCAGGGCACGGAGGAGGTCAAAATCCGGGTGCTGCTCGCCTCGGTCGGCCAGATCACCGAGAGCGATATCCAGCTCGCCAAGGCCTCGAACGCCGTCGTCCTGGCGTTCAACGTGCGCGCGACCGCGCAGGCCCGCGAACTCGCGCAGCGCGAGGGCATCGATATCCGCTACTACTCGATCATCTACGACGTGGCGGACGACGTGGCCGAGCTGGTGCGCGGCAAGACTGCGCCCAAGGCCCGCGAGAAGTTCCTGGGCTACGCCGAAATCCGCAAGGTGTTCACCATCACCAAGACCGGCAAGGTCGCCGGCTGCATGGTCACCGACGGCCTGGTCAAGCGCGGCGCCGGCGTGCGTCTGCTGCGCGACAACGTGGTGATCCACACCGGAGAGCTGAGCCAGCTCAAGCGCTTCAAGGACGATGTGCGCGAAGTGGCGCGCGGCTACGAGTGCGGCCTGAGCTTCGCCAACTTCCACGACCTTCAGGAGGGCGATGTGGTCGAGTGCTACGAGACGGAGATGGTCCCGGCTTGAGCAAGCAGCCGCAGGCTACCCCGACCCAGCGCCAGCTTCGCGTGGCCGAAGAAATCCGCCACGTGCTCGCCGGCGTGTTCGCCCGCCACGAGTTTCGCGACCCGGAGCTGGCGGAGGCGCAGATCACCGTGACCGAGGTGCGGATCGGCCCCGACCTCAAGCACGCGACCGCCTTCGTTGCGCGGCTCGGCCGGTCTGACGTGGACGCGCTGCTGCCCGCGCTGAAGCGCGCCGCGCCCTACCTTCGCGGCCAGGTCGCCCACACGCTACGGCTGCGACGCGCGCCCGACCTGTCGTTTCAGCCCGACAGCGCGCTGGAGCACGCGATGGCGATCGAGCGGCTGCTGCATCGGCCGGAGGTGGCGCGGGACTTGAGGCGGGATCCGGGAGCATTGGGCGCGGACGAAGCGGAGTGACGTCATGCGGCAAATCGGAGGGGAATAGTTTCAGGGACGTGCAAGACGGCGCCCATGCTGCAAAGACGGCAGAAGCAGTGCGACCCCCCAACCCCAGAAGCAGTTGATTGCCAGGGAGATGGCGAGGCCGCGCGCCTCCCAGCCCCGGTAGATCGAGCCGCCCCTTAATGGGGCGACCAGCAGGTGCCCCGCCAGGACAGCGGCGACGCCAAGCAGCGCGCCCTGAATCCAGGCCGGTCCCGGCAACCGGGGTGTCAGGATGCCGAACAAGATGCCCCAAACCCCGCCCCAAAAGCACAAGTCGACCAACCGGGGCACGCCCCAGGGCGGCACCGGAGCCAGCCCGAACGGCATGGAGCCGATCACCCCGGTCGCGTGCAGGATTCCGATCATCGCCTGGTGAAAGGTCAGCACGGACAGGGCGCCCGCGATGAAGCCCGTCACAGCCCGGTAGGAGAGCGAGGACATGGGCCAGCATTAGGCCCTGGCGCGGCCCCGTCAATCTCCCGTGCCGCCAGCTTCGGTCGCGTCCTTGCAAGAGCAGGCGACCTTCAAACGCCACGTGCGAGCTGCGGATGGTCGTCGACCCGCTGTTCCGGATGGTGAGACGCAGCATCTCGGCGAGCGGAACCTGATCGCCCGCATGACGCGAAATGCCGGCGCTGCGGTCGGAACCGCGATTGCCTGTTGGAAGTGACACCGCGCGGCTTCCTGGTCGCCATCCTCGCTGATCCGCTGCTCCCGATCGGACCTTTCTCGGCGGGAGGTCCAAGTTCGCGCGATTCTTGGCGCCTGCTAAAGCTCGATCACCCCGTGCCGCAGTCCCTTGGCGACGGCCTCCGCGCGGCAGGTCGCGCCGATCTTCTGGAACAGCGCCTCCAGGTGAAACTTCACGGTGTGGACCGAAATGCCGAGCCGGCGGGCGATCGTCTTGTTGCTCGAGCCCTGCCCCACCAACGCCAGGATTTCCGCTTCGCGTGTCGTCAGGGAGGGGGCATCGTCGGCGCTGGCGAAACCCGGCGCGGGCAGGATGGCCGCGGGAAGGGCGCCCGGCAGACGGACGAGCAGCCCCGCCGCCACAGCGCGCAGCGCCGCATCGAGCTGGCACGGCGGCGGCGAGCGGGGCAGCACGCCCCCGACATCGGCCGGCGCCACGCCGTCGCTCAGCACGACGACCGGCGCCTCGGCCTCCACCCATGGGGCTTCCCGGTCGCCCAGGTCGGCCAGCACGACGTCCGGGGCGTCGGCCACCAGCACGAACCCGGCGTTTTCCAGCATCGCGGTCAGCCCGCGATGCCGGATCGGATCGTCTGCCACCAGCCGCACACGCAGGACCTCGTTCATGCGGGGCGGGCGGCGACCGTGAGGGACAGCGTTTGCGGTGCCCCGCCGCGCAGCAGCTTCACCGCCACCGGCTGGCCGATGCGCTCCGGCCCAAGCTTCGCGCCCATCATGCGCGCGTCGGGCGCCGGCGTGCCGTCCACCTCGAGCAGGATGTCGCCCGGCAGCACGCCGGCCTTCTCCGCCGGCCCGTCCGCCGCCAGGCTCACCACCATCATTCCCGACTCCCGCCCGGCCGCCGCGCGCAATGCCTGCGGCACCGCGACCCTGTGCAGCCCGACCCCCAGCCAGCCGCGCGCGATGCGTCCGGCCGTCAGCAGCGGATCGAGAACGCGCGCGATCGTCGCGGCCGGGATGACCAGCGCGCGGCGGCGCGGGCCGGCGGTGGACATCCCGAGCAGCCGGCCCGCCGCGTCGAGCACCGGGCCGCCCTCGTCGGCACCGAGACGGGCATCGAGCCGCACCATCGCGTCGATCCGCCCGCCATGCAGGCTGTGCCACGCCGGCCCCGTCGCGTGGACCATCGCCAGGCGGACGGTGGGGCCGCCTTCCCGGTCCGCCCCGAGCATTAGCGCCAGCGCGCCGACCTGGGGCGCCGGCGCGGTCTCGGGCGGCGTTCCCTGGAGCGCCTCGCCGAGCCGCAGCGCGGCGACGTTCGTGCCGGGGTCGCGGCCGATCAGGCGGGCCGAAATCTCCGCGCCCACCCGCACCACCGTCAGGTCGGTCTCGTCCGGCAGCACCTGCTCGGACGTCACCACGACATCGGGGCGCCACAGGATGCCGGTGCGGTGGCGATGGCCCACGCGAACCGCCAGCACGCAGGGCGCGGCATCGGCCACCCGGCCCGCGGCTGCGTCGGAGAATTGTTCAAGGATGTCGGTCATGCGATGTCCCTTTGTCTGCCTTCCCGACATGGGTGCGCGCTGGAGCGCAAGGGATCGGCCGGGTGACCGGGTGCGGCCGGCCACATGGCCGGGTGGCGCGTATTCACGATGTGTTAGCGATCCGCGCGGATGATGGCGCCTCCCGCCACGGTCAAAACGACTGGGGCGTTTTGTGGGGGCGTGATGCTGGAGACCTCGCCCGGCCCTGCCACGGCCCCGCCGCCGCGTCGCCGCGCCGCCGGCGAGCGCGCCGAACCGCCGTCCGAAGCGGGCGGGATGTCGGGCCAGGCCGTGCTGATGATGCTGCGGCGGCGGATCGTGCCGCTGCTGGCCTGCGCCGTCGTGATCCCCGGTCTCGCCTGGATCGCGCTGCACCAGACCACGCCGCGCTACACCGCGACCGGCACTCTCATCTACGATCCCAACGAATACAAGCCGCGCGAGCTGCAAAGCATCCTGCGAGTCGATCCCACGACGCAGGCCATCATGGCGAGCCAGGCCGAGGTGTTGCGGGGCCTGCGGAGCATCGAGCGCGTGGCCGACCAGCTCGACCTGTTCGGCAAGCCGGAGTTCAACCCGGCGCGACGCCCGGCCTCCACGCTGGCGCGGCTGGCGAATTGGGCGCGCCGGCGCGTCGGCCTGCGCGTGCCCGAACCGCCCGACCCGACCGCCGAACCCGCACGCAATGCCGTGCTGCTCGCCACCCAGCAGGCGCTGGAGGTGCAACCCGTCAGCGGCTCGCGCGTGCTGGAGGTCTCGTTCACCTCCGCCGACCCGGCGCTCGCCGCCTCGGTCGTGAACCGGGTGATCGACGTCTACATCCGCGATCAGCTCGCGGCGAAGTTCCGCGCGGTGCGTCGCGCGCAGGACTGGCTGGAGAGCCGCGCGGCGGAGCTGCGCCTGGAGGTGCGCACCGCCGAAGACCGCGTCGCTGCCTACCGCACGCGCGAGGGCATGGTGCAAGGAATGCATGCCGGCCTGGATGCCGAGCAGATCAGCACGCAAACGGAGAGCCTGGCGCGGGCGCGGAGCGATCTGGCGCAGGCCGAAGGCCGGCAGGACGCGGCCCGCGGGGGTGCCGGCGCGGCGGCTCAGGCGGCGGTCGCGCCGAGCGTCGTCGAGGCGCAGCAGCAGGCCGACATGCTGACCGCGCAGCTTCAGACCTTGCTCGTCCGGCTGGGGCCGAAGCATCCCGATGTGCGCGCGGCGGAACGCCAGATCGATGAGGCGCGGCAGGCCGTCGCGGCGGCGCGGGCGCGTGTGATCGGCGCGACCGACGCCGAGGTCCGCGCCGCGCGGGCGCGCGTGGCCTCGTTGGAGCAGGATCTGGCGCAGGCGCGGACCCAATCGGAAAGTCAGGGCCAGGCGCAAGTCCCGCTGCGCGAGATGGAACGCGATCTCGACGCCTCGCGCACGCTCCTGCAATCGGTGCTCGACCGCTTGCAGGAGACGCACCAGCAAGCCGCCGTCGAGAGCGCCGATGCGCGCGAGCTCTCGCTCGCGCTCCCCTCGACCGAGCCGAGTTTCCCGCGCACCCGCCCAACGCTCGCCGCCGCCGCCGCCTTCGGCGTGCTGTTCGGGCTGCTGGTCGCGTATCTCATCGAGGTGGTCGACACGACGGTGAAGAGCGGCGAGGACGTGCGCGCTTTTCTCGACCTTCCCTGCCTCGCGCTGATCCCCGCCCTGGGGCGCCGCGCCGTGCGCTGGATACGGGTCTGCGAGTACCCGGTGCATCGGCCGATGACGGCCTTCGCCGAGCAGGTGCGCGGGCTCCGGGCCGGCCTGTGGCTGGGGCGCGAGCGGCCGCGCACCATCGCCATCGTCGCCGCCCGCCCGGCCGAGGGCAAGACGACGATGACGCTGGCGCTCGGGCGTTCGGCGGCGCTGAGCGGGGAACGGGTGGTGGCGATCGACTGCGACCTCCGCCGCCCGTCGTTCGCACGCCTGATGGGCGCCGAGGCGGAGCCGGGGCTGGCCGACGTGCTGCGCGGCAGCGCGCGGCTGGAGGACGTGCTCCGCAAGGATCACCTGACGGACATGGCCTACATCCCGGCCGGGCAGGGCGGGCCGGAGACGCTCGGCCTGTTCATGTCGGAGGGGATGGGGCGCCTGCTGCAAACCTTGCGGCAGGAGTACGATTTCGTGCTGATGGACGCGCCGCCGGCGCACGCGATGACCGACACCCGGGTGATCGCGCAGATCGCCGACGCGACCTTGCTCTGCGTGCGCTGGCGTGCCACCCCGCGCGCGGTCGTGCAGAACGCGATCGAGCTGCTGGAATCGGCCGGGGCGTCGATCGCGGGCGTGGCGCTGACCCGTGTGGACGCCCGCGCGCACCGCCGCTCGGGTGCAGCGGACGCCGAGGCGTGCCATCCGCGCTATGCCCGGTATTACCGGGAGTAGAGCGTGTTCATGCTGACGGGAACTCCCTTCCTCTGAACAGTCCTGCCATCGCGGTCAAGCTTACTGCATTCACACTTCCTGCACCAATTCCGCCCATTGTCGCGGAATGAGGGGCAGTGGCGAGAACGTCTCCCCCTCCCCTTGCGGGAGGGGGTCGGGGGGAGGGGTCGAAGCGACGACGCTTCTCGACTTCGCGCGCGACATGCGACGCCGGCCGACACGCGCAGAGCGGACGCTCTGGTACGCCCTGCGCGGGAGGCAAATTCAGGGCCTGAAATTTCGGCGTCAGGCGCCTATCGGCCCCTTCAACGCAGACTTCTTCTGTCCGCGAGCCTGCCTGATCATCGAGGTGGATGGCTCGACCCATGCCGGATCGACCACCGATGCGGGGCGAGACGCCTGGATGCGGCGCGAGGGATTACGCGTGCTGCGCTTCCTGGATGACGAGGTCATCTCCAATCTGGAAGGCGTGCTCGAGGCCATTTGCGCGGCCGCCCGCCAACCCCTCCCCCCGACCCCCTCCCGCAAGGGGAGGGGGAGTTCCCTTCGGACCCCGGATCTATGACTCCCGCAGGGCCAAGCCCCGGATCAGGTCCGGGGCGGGCCATGAGGCGAAAGAACATGCTCCTCGCCGCCGCCCTGCTGACCTGGCCGGCGTTGCTGAACGGCTACCCGCTCGTGTTCTCAGACACCGGCACGTATCTGTCGCAGGCGCTGAACCGTTATCTCGGCTGGGATCGGCCGGTCTTCTACAGCTTCTTCCTGCTGCCGCTGCATCTGGGTCTGACCACCTGGCCGGTCGTGGCGGCGCAGGCGCTGATCGCCGCCTGGGTGCTCCGGGTGGCGCTCCGGGCGCTATTGCCGGCGTGCCCGGCGTGGTGGCTGGCGGCGCTGGCCGCGGCGCTCGCACTCGCCTCGCCGCTGCCCTGGTTCGCCGCGCAGATCATGCCCGACATCTTCACGGGCCTGCTGATTCTGGCCCTGGCGCTCCTGGTGCTCGCCCCTGACCGTCTGGACCGTGCGGAAGCGTTGGGCCTGACCGCATTGGCCGCGTTCGCGATCGCCGCGCATCTGTCGAACCTGCCGCTCGCGATGACGCTGCTGGGCCTGCTGCTGCCGCTTCGCCGGCGGCTCGGCGCGCGCGTCCCGCTCGGCCGCGCGGGAGTGGCGCGCGTTCTTGGAGCGCCGCTCGCAGCCGTGTTGGCGCTGACGGGCGTGAACCTCGTGGGCCACGGCACGGCCGCGATCGCGCCCTACGGCAATATCTTCGTGCTCGCCCGCGTGATCTACGACGGGCCGGGCCGGGACGCGCTGGCGCGGTCGTGTCCGGGGGCGGGATGGAGCCTCTGCGCCGTCCACGACCGGCTGCCGGCGACCGCCGACGACTTTCTGTGGCGCCCCGACAGTCCGTTGAACCTGGCGGGTGGCCCGAAGCGCGTCAGCGTCGAGGCCGATGCGATCATCACGGAGGCGATCCGCGCGGAACCGGGGCGGGAACTGGCCGCCGTGCTCCGCAACGTCGCGCGCCAGTTGATGATGTTCGACAGCGGCGACGGGCTTCGGCCCTGGCCCGCTTCGGTCACCCCATGGATCAACCGCGACTTTCCCCGCTCCGAGCAGGCGGCGTACGCGGCGTCGCGTCAGACCACCGGCCGGACGCTGCTGCCCGCCTGGCTGGCCCTGCTGCACGTCATCGTCGCGATCGCGGGAATCGCGGGTTCCCTGGTGCTTCTGCCCGACCTGCTCCGCCGGCGCGACGTGATGGGCGGGGTCATCGTCGCGGTGCTGGCCGGGCTGCTCGCCAACGCCGCCATCGCCGGCGCGCTGTCGGGTCCCCATGACCGCTACCAGAGCCGGGTGACGTGGCTGCCCGTTTTGACGCTGCTGCTCGCCGCCGCCGACCGGCGCGAATGGCGCACATGACACGCGGCGTCGTCTGGTCGGGCATCGAGGCGTCCGCCTCGGGCGCGTTCTCGCTCGTCTCGGCGTTCCTCGTCGCGCGGCTCGTCGGCCCCGCCGAGATGGGCGTGGGCGCGGCGGCGGCTTCGGTGCATGTGCTGCTCTGGGTGGGGGTGAACGCGTTGTTCGCCGACACGATCGTGCAGCGCGCCGCCTTGACCGACGCGGAGATGTCGAGCGCGCTGTGGGCATCCGCCCTGGTCGGCACGCTCGCCGCGCTGGCGCAGGCCGGCGCGGGCTGGCCGCTGGGCGCCGCGCTGGGCGACGGGCGCATCGAGGCCATGTCGCTGGTGCTCGCCGCGCCTCTGCCGCTGGTCGGTGCGGCCGGGGCGGTGCAGGGGCGCGTGACGCGGGCGCGCGACTACCGGATTCTCGCGTTGCGGGCGCTGGCGGGTCAGGGCGCGGGCACGCTGGTGGGGGTTGGCGCGGCCCTGCACGGCGCGGGCGCCTGGGCGGTGGTGGCGCAGCAAACCACCACCTCGACCGCCGGGGCGCTCGTCTTGCTTGCCGGGGCGGGCTGGCGGCCGCGCCTGGTGTGGCGCTGGCGGACGACCGGGGCATTGCTGCGCGTGGGTGCGCCGTTGACCGCAAGCACCCTCGTCCTGCACGGGCGTTATCGCGTGTTCGCGCTGCTGATCGGCGGCACCGCCGGCCCGGCCGCGCTGGGCCAGGTCCATATGGCGTTCCGCCTCGTGGACACGGTGCGCGAGCTTGCATCGACGGCGATGTGGCGGCTGATGCTCCCCGCGATGGCGGAGCGTCAGGGGGACCCGCCGGCGCTCCAGCGCGCGATCGACCGCGCGCTGGCGCTGATCGGCCTGACGATGTTTCCACTCTGCGCCGCCATGCTCGTCAGCATCGCACCCCTCACGCGCCTGCTGCTCGGCCCCGTCTGGGTGGCCTCGGGCACGGCGGCGCTGCCGCTGGTCGGGTTGGCCGCCTGGACGTTCCTGCTGTTTCCGGCCGGCGTCGCCTGCATCGCGCGGGGCGCGCCGCAATACGCGCTGCGCGCCAATCTCGCCAGCAGCGCCGTGCTGGTGGCGAGCGTGCTCATCCTCCGCCCTGCGAGCCCGGTCGCGGCGGCCTGGGTCTGGGTGGGCGCGCAAACGCTGCTCGCCCCCTATACCCTCGCGACCGCCGCGCGCGTGCTCCACGCGCCGGTGCTGCAAACACTACGCGCCGGGCTGCCCGCGCTCGCCGCGACGACGCTAGCTGCCGCGTGCGCGATGCTGTTGCCGCCGCTGGCGGGGGTCGCCGCCCCGCCCGCGACCATCGCGGCACGGGGGGCGGTGGGGCTTGTCGTGCTCGGCGCGTGGTACGCGTTCAGCCGCGCGCCGTCTGAATCGCCTGCCAGATCTTGAGCGGGGTCGCCGGCATGTCGATGTGCGTCACGCCGTACTCCGCAAGCGCATCGACCAGCGCGTTCATCACCGACGGCAGCGCGCCCGCGCAGCCCGCCTCGCCGCAGCCCTTCGCGCCGAGCACGTTCGTCTTGCACGGCACCGGATGGCTGGCGAATGACATGCGCGGAACCTCGACCGCGCGCGGCAGGGCGTAGTCCATGAACGAGCCGCTGAGCGGCTGGCCCTGCTCGTCGTACACCACCTGCTCGTACAACGCCTGACCGATGCCCTGCACCACGCCGCCATGCGCCTGGCCCTCGACGAGCAGCGGATTCACGATCGTGCCGAAATCGTTGACCATCGTGTAGCGCACGACCTCGGTCACGCCGGTCTCCGGATCGACCTCCACCTCGGCGATGTGGCAGCCATTCGGATAGGAAAAGGGCGGGCTTTTGGCGACGTGGCTTACCGACAGGGTGCGTGGCAGCTCCGGCGGCAGCTCAATCCCCTGCTTCAGCCGCTCCTCCAATTCCATGATGCCGATGGCGCGGTCGGTGCCGGCGATGCGGAAGCGTCCGCCGGCCCTCGTGACCTCGAATTCGATATCGCCCTCGGCCGCCTCCAGCACATGCGCGGCAAGCTTGCGCCCGTTCTCGATCACGAGGTCGGACGCCTCCATGATCGCGGTGCCGCTCGCCATCAGCGACTTCGAGCCGCCTGTGCCGCCGCCGGCCAGCAATTCGTTGCTGTCGCCTTGCAGCAGCTTGATCCGCTCGAATGGCACGCCGAGCCGGCTGGCGAGCACCTGGGCGAATGGCGTTGCGTGACCCTGGCCGTAGTCGAGCGTGCCGGTGATGATCGTCACCGAGCCGTCCGGCTCGAAGCGGATGCCGCCCATCTCCGGGGCGGGCGGGCCGGTCACTTCGAGGTACTGGCCGATGCCGATGCCGCGCAGCCGCCCGTGCGCGCGGCTCGCCTCCCGGCGTTTCGGGAAACCATCCCAGTCGGCGGCTGCCAGTGCCTTGTTCAGGACGGTGGTGAAGTCGCCGCTGTCGTACACCGTGCCGGCGGGCGTGGTGTAGGGATAGGCGTCGTTGCGGATGTGGTTGCGCCGGCGGATCTCGGCCCGGTCGATCCCCATCTCGCGCGCCGCGGTGTCCATCAGCCGTTCGATATAATAGTTGCTCTCGGGCCGACCCGCACCGCGATACGGGCCGACCGGGCTGGTATTGGTGAACATCGCCTTCGACGTCACCTCCTGCAACGGCGTCGCATAGACGCCGATCGTGTTCTTCACGACGTTGCCGGTCGGCTGCAACACGGTGCCGTTCGAGAGGTATGATCCGATATTGCCGTAGCCGGTGACGCGCAGCGCCAGGATGCGCCCCTCGGCGTCCAGCGCGATCTCCTGCTCCATGTCGTGGTCGCGGCCGTGGCTGTCGGAGAGGAAGCTTTCCGAGCGATCGTCGCGCCACTTCACCGGCCGGCCGAGCGCGCGGGCGGCGTGCAGGATGGCGATGTATTCGGGGTAGACCGAGGATTTCATGCCGAAACTGCCGCCGACATTGCCGGTCAGCACGCGGATCTTGTCCACCGGCGTCTTCAGCGGGCCGGAAAGCGCGTTGCGCATCGGGAACGTCCCCTGGCAGCCCAGGCGCAAGGTCCAGCGTCCGTCGGCGGTGTCGTACTCGCCGATCGCATTGCGCGGCTCCATCGGGCAGACCACGACGCGGCTGTTGCGGATCTTGACCCGCGTGACATGCGCCGCGCGGGCAAACTCCGCCGCCACCTTATCGGCGTCGCCGTGGTGGAAATCGAGGATGACGTTGCCCGGCGTGCCCTCATGGACCAGCGGCGCGCCCGCTGCCGCCGCATCGGCCGCCGTGGTGACGGCGGGCAGCGGGTCGATATCCACCTCGACCGCCTCGGCGCCGTCCTTCGCCTGCTTCCACGTCTCGGCCACCACGACCGCGACGGGATCTCCCACGAAGCGGACCTTGTCGGTGGTCAGCGGCGGTTGCACCGGCTTCGGCATGTCGGAGCCGTCGCGATTCTTGAACGCCGCGCCCGATGGCATCGGGCCAAGCCCGGCCGCGACCAGGTCGGCGCCGGTGAACACGCCGAGAATGCCCGGCAGCGCCTTCGCGGCCGCTGTATCGATGCCGCGAATGCGGCCGTGGCCGTGGCCGCTGCGGACCATCACGGCGTAAGCCTGGCCCGGCAAGTTCAGGTCGTCCGTGTAGCGGCCCTGGCCGCGCAGGAGCGTCGGGTCCTCCTTGCGCGGGACCGGCTGGCCGACCGCGTATTTCGTTTCCGCAAGCAAAGCGGTGTCGAATGGCGCATCCATCGCGTGCCTCAATCCCATCGCGTTCGTTGAATTGGGCCGACCATGCCCCCGGATGGCGGTCGCGGCAAGCCGACCGCCGCCGCGCTCAGCGCCCTCGGAACAAGGGCTTGCGCTTCTCCTTGTAGGCGCTGATGCCCTCCTGCATATCGGCGCTGGCGCGCACACGCGCGAGCGTCCGGCTGGTGGCGACCATGCGCTCGACCGGGCCAACCGGCATGATCTCGGATACCAACTGCTTGAGCGCCCCCATCACCAGTGGCGCATGGTCGAGCATCTGCTCCGCCATCGCGACGGCCTCGGCCTCGTGCTGACCATCGGTCACGACGCGATTAACGAAACCCACCTCGTAGGCACGCCGCGCCGACACCTTGGTCCCCAGCAACATCATCTCCATCGCCAGATGGTGCGGCATCCGCGTCACCAGCGAACTGATGATGCCGCCGGTGGTGCCGAGCTTCGCTTCCGGGTAATAGAACACCGTGCTTTCGGCGGCGACCAGCAGGTCGCACATCATCGCCAGCACGAGGCCACCGCCCACGCACCAGCCGGATGTTGCCGCGATGATCGGCTTGTCGGTGGTGAAGCCGACGCCGGGGATGCAGCGCCACAGTTCCGGCAGATCGGAGACGTCGGCGCCGGCGGTGAAGGCGCGCTCGCCTGCCGCGCCGATGATCGCAATGCGCTGGTCGGAGGCGTCGAAGGCCTGCAATGCGGTCTGCAACTCCTCGGCGACGGTCTTGGAGATCGCGTTCAGCCGGTCCGGCCGGTTGATCCGGATGAGCGAGATCGCCCCGCGCTGCTCCACCTCGACGACGCTCATGATCTACAACTCTCCCAGGAACGCGGCCACGTGGGCCTTCACGAACTCGGCCGCCGCCGCGACCTGCGTCAGAACGGGCGTGGGCGCGGCGGCGATCCGGCGGGCATGGGCCTGCGCATCCGATCCCGTCGTCGGAAGCTGCGCCGCCGTTGCCGCCAATGCCTTCTGCATGTCGTTCGGCTGCCGGAGCTTGGAGGCGATCACCGAGGCCGGCGTGGTCTGGACCGGCGGCGCCTCGATGCGGTTCGGTCCGTCATTGATGGGTGCTCCGCCAAGCCACGGCGTCAGGTCGGGCGCCGCCGCGTCCCGCGCGGTCAACGCCCCGAGGCCGAACAGCCGGCGCAGCGTGGCAATGATCGAGGTATGGTCGAAAGGCGTCGGTCCGGGCGGCCGCAGGATGCTGTTCGCCGCAATGCTGGGCGAGACGATGACGGCCGGGACGCGCGGGCCGAAGCGGTCGAAGGTAAATCCCTCGGGGTAAGGCGGCCCGGGCGGCCTGGCCGTCGGCGGGGATACGTGATCGTAGCAGCCGCCGTGCTCGTCGTAGGTGACGATCAGCACGGTCTGGTGCCAGCCCGGCCCGGCCCGCAGCGCGTTGTACACCGAAGCGATGAGCATCTCGCCATACAGGATGTTGCGCGGCGGATGCTCGTCGTTCGGCATCTGCCCCAGCAGCACGTCGGTGTAATAGCGCGGTTCGATGAAGCTGTAGGCCGGCAGCCCGCCATTCGCCGCATCGGAGAGGAACTCCCCAAAACGGCGGAATCCCTTGGTTGCATCACTCCAGATCCGCAACAGCGCCGCCGCTTGCGGCACGTCATGGAAGTAGATCCGCCACGTCCGGCCGACCGCGTTCAGCAGGTTGAACACGGTCGGCATCGCGTAGGGAAAATGGTACGGCGCGTTGTTGACCCAACCCCCGGCGGTGCCGCAATGAGTGAAGAAGCGATTGGGCCACGTCTGGGAGGGCACGGAGGCGAACCAGCGATCGCTGACCCCGAACGCGGTCGCGAGACGGCTGAGGACCGGCAGTTGTCCGGGCGTGAAATAGTGCATGACCGCGCGCGGATCGCGCGGCGCGGTGCCCGGCTGACGCATATAGTTGTCCACGAACCCGCCCATCGGGCTCGCGCCATCGAGGCCCGCGATCTGCACGGCGACGTCGGCGAACAGCTCGCCCGGATCTGGGTTCGGGATCATCGCCGTCGCAGGGTCCATGCCCGGCTCGTTCCAGACGCGGACAAGCTCGGTTGTGCCGTCCGGCCGGTGCCAGACATTGCCCTCCGCGCCGGTCAGCCCGTCGAAACCCGGCGTCCCGTCATGTACCTTGCCGAGCACGCTGTCGAACGAGCGGTTCTCCAGCATGAGGACGACGACGTGTTCGATGGCCATGCTCGTCTCCCATCAAGCGGTCGGCCGTCACGCAGCCGGCGGGGCGCGGCTCAAACGGAACCGCGCCCCGGATCGTCAGGTCGCCACGCCCTCGATAACCTCGCCAAAGCGCGCCCAGGTCTTGCCGTCCCAGCGCGCGGGCTGCAGCGCGCGGCACGGGTGGTAGTTGGTGGGGCTGGTGTTGAGCTTGATGCCCGGCAGCAGCATCGGGTCCTCCATGTCGTGGATGCTCGTCACCTGCTTCATCACGTTGGGACGACTGAAGTCGCCCTTGCACGCCTCCAGCACCTTCCACATCGAGTAGCTGACGGCATAGCCCGCCGCGTAGCCACCGTCGGTGATGTCGCCGCCCGGCACGTATTTCGCCATGAACGCCTTGAACGCCTGCATCCCGGCGTCGCTGTTCCAGGCCGGGTCGGCCGCGTCCTTCATATAAAGCGTGCTGATGATGCCGATCCCGTTCTCCGGCCCCGCCGGCCGCATGACCGCGCCGACCGAGATGGAGACGTTGGTCAGGAAGAACGTCGGCTTCCAGTTCAGGTCATGCACCTTGCGGATCGCCTGCGCCGCGAATTTCGGCGTGGCCGCGACCAGCAGCGTATCGGCGCCCGAGTTCTGCAAATCGGCGATCTGGCTGTCGATGGTCGCGTCAGTCACCTCGTAGGTAGTGGCCTTGGCGACGGTCGCATCCCAGTTCTTGCCGAGGATGTCGCGCACGCCCATCGGGTAGTCCTTACCGAAATCGTCGTTCTGATAGAGGATCGCGAGCTTCGCCTTCGGGTTCTCCTTCAGCATGTATTTCGTGTAGATCTGCGCCTCCGTGCGATAGCTGGGCTGCCAGCCGATCGTCCATGGAAATTGCTTGTAGTTGCCCCACTTGTCGGCGCCGGTCGCGACAAACACCTGCGGGATCTTGCGCTGGTTGCAGTACCGCTCGATCGCCGAGTTGCTGGGCGTGCCGAGGGTATGGAACAGGAAATCCACCTTGTCCTGCTCGACGAGACGGCGCACCTGCTCGACCGTCTTGGGCGGGCTGTAGCCGTCGTCGAGCGAGATGAAGTCGATCGGACGGCCGGCGACGCCGCCCTGATCGTTCACCCATTTGAAGAACCCGACATCGGCCTTGCCGACCGAGCTGTAGGCCGAGGCGGGGCCGCTATAGGGCATGGTGTTGCCGATCTTGAGCGGGGCATCGGCGGCATCCGCCCGTCTTATCGCGGGCGTGGCGAGCAGCGCCGCGCCGGCGGCGAGTGTGGCTCTCCTGGTAAGCATTCGTGACCTCCCGTCATGGTCGTCCCGCCCGGGGGACCGCCCCGGTGCGCGAGAAGTCTGGCCGGCAGCGTGCGGGGTGCGCAAGCCGATCAGGTGGCCACGCCCGTGATCACCTCGCCGAAGAGCACCCAGCTCTTGCCCTCCCAGCGGGCGAGCTGCATCGCCTTGATGGGACGGACGTCGGTCGTCGAGGCAAACGTCGCGGCCAGGCCGGCGACCGCCGCTCGTCTCGTGATCATGCGCGTCCTCCTTCGGGCGGTTGTCGGCGGAGTGTCATGAAACCGCGAGCGCGACCCCGTCGTGTCCAGGGTCGGCGCCCCCGTCCAGTCCGAATTCGCCGATCCTGATGCCATGCACGGCAGCGAAGCCAAACGTGTATGGGCTGCGGACCACTTCGTAGCCGTCGGCCTCCAGTTCGCGCGAGACGTAGCGCGGGATGCGGTTGGAAATGTCGATGGCGTTGCTTGTCGCCGAGAAGCGCGGGGCGCTGACCGCCTCGGTCATCGTCATTCCGAAATCCAGCACGTTCAGGATGGCCTGGAGCACGCCCATCGCGATCTGCGTCGCGCCAGGGGCGCCGATGACCAGGCACGGCGCATCGCCGCGGAACACGATGGAGGGGCAGACGGACGAAAAGCGCGCCTTGCCGGGCGCGATGGATCCGGTCCGTCCCGGCCGCGGGTCGAACACGCCCATGCAGCCGTTGTACATGAATCCCAGCCCCGAAGTGACAACGCCGGACGGCATTCCCAGAGAGTGCGTCATCGACACGCAGGCGCCGTCGCGGTCGATGATCGAGATGTGCGTGGTGTCCTTGGCGGGAAGCCCGGCATTGAAACGCTCGACTTCCGCGCGGACACCGCCCCGGATTTCTCCGGCCATCCGCGCACTGTAGGGCTTGCCGATGAGCCTTTCGACCGGCACATCGAGGAAGTCGGGGTCGCCGACATAGCGGTCCTTGTCGATGGTCGCTCGCTTCATCGCCTCGGCGACGACCTCGATGTAGCCGGCCGAGTTGTGGCCGAGCGCGGCCAGATCGAAATGCTCCAGCACATTCAGCATCTCGACCAGCATGATCCCGCCACCCGGCGGATTGTTGGTCGCGATGCGATAATCGCGGTAATCCCCCCAGAGCGGCGCGAGCCGGCGGGGACGGTAGTCGCGCAAATCCTCGGCCGACAGCAGGCCCCCGTTGTCGCGCATGTCGGCGGCGATCGTTCGCGCGATCTCGCCACGATAGAACACGTCGGCTCCGCCGGCGGCGATCAGGCGTAGCACCGCCGCGTAGTCGGGGTTGCGGACCGTATCGCCGACGCGTTTCGGCGAGCCGTCGTCCCGACAATAGAGCGCACGCGAGGCCGGTGTGTAGGCGATGCGATCGCGGGTGCCGACCCGGCCCATCGTGCCTTCCTCGGACCAGAAGAAATGCACGTGCGGGCGAACCGCCCAGCCGGACTCCGCCCAGGCAATGGCGGGCTGCACGATCTCCGACCAGGGCAGATTGCCGTAGTTCCGCTGCGCCTCGTGATAGGCCGCGAGGCTCGCGGGCACGCAGATCGATTGATAGCCGACATCGTTGACGTTGCCGTCGAGGATGAAGCCGTAGCCGTCGCGCGCCTCCGATCGGATGATCGCTTCCCACATCTCCGGCCGCGCGGCCCTCGGCGCCGGAGCATGAAAATCGATATACCCGTGGTAGCCCCGCGCCGGCATATAGATGCCCATGCTGCCGAACCCGGCGATGCCCGCCATCAGCGGATCGACGACGCCCTGCACCAGCGCGCACGCGATCGCGGCGTCGACCGCGTTGCCGCCGGCCCGGAGTATCGCGACGCCAGCCTCGGCGGCTTCCGGTTGGGGCGCACAGATCATCGCGCTTTGCTGGCGCATGAAACATCGCTCCTGTCAGCGAAGGAGGCCCTGGCGCGTCACGGAATAACCGGGAGGTCGCCAGGGCTGGTCGTCAGCTCGCGACTCCCTCGATCACCTCGCCGAAGAGCACCCAGCTCTTGCCGTCCCAGCGGGCGAGCTGCATTGCCTTGATGGGGCGGAAGTCCGTCGGCGAGGTGCTCACCTTGATGCCGGGCAGCACGGTCGGGATCTCCAGGTCCTGGATGTTCGCGGCCTGCTTCATGATGTTCTCGCGCGAGAAGTCGCCTTTGCAGGTCTCCAGCACATGGGCCATGCAATATGTCGCCGAGAAACCCGCGAGATAGCCGGTATCCTTCACGTCCGCGCCGGGCAGATACTTGGCCATGAATTCCTTGAAGTTCTTCATGCCCGCGTCGTTGGCCCAGGTCGGGTCGGTCGGGTCCTTAAGGTACTCCGTGCTGAGCAGGCCGACTGCGTTTTCCGGCCCCGCCGGCTGCATGACCGTGCCGACCGAGATCGACACGTTGGTCATGAAGAACATCGGCTTCCAGTTCAGGTCATGCACCTGGCGGATCGCCTGCGCGGCGAATTTCGGCGTGGCGGCGATCAACAGCGCGTCGGCGCCGGAGGACTTGAGTTGAACGATCTGGCTGTTGATGGTCGGGTCCGTCACCTCATAGGTGATGGACTTAGCCACCGTCTTGTCCCAGTTCTTTCCGAGCACGTCGCGCACGCCGGCCGGATAGTCCTTCCCGAAATCATCGTTCTGATAGAGGATGCCCAGCTTGGCCTCGGGCTTCTCCTTCAGCATGTACTTCGTATAGATCTGCGCTTCCGTCCGATAGCTGGGCTGGAAGCCCATCGTCCACGGGAATCGCTTCGGGTCGTTCCACTTGGCCGCCCCCGTCGCCACGAACAACTGCGGTATCTTGTTGTTGTTGCAGTAGCGCTGGATCGCCGAGTTCGTCGGCGTGCCGAGCGTGTTGAACAGGAACGCGACCTTGTCCTGCTCGACCAGCCGGCGCACATCCTCGACCGTCTTGGGCGGGCTGTAGCCGTCATCGAGCGAGATGAAGTTGATCTTGCGCCCGGCGATGCCGCCCTTGTCGTTGACCATCTTGAAGAACGCGGCGTCGGCCTTGGCGACCGAGGCGTAGGCGGAGGCCGGGCCGGAATAGGCATCGGTGTTGCCGATCTTGATCTCGGTCGCGGTGACGCCGACGGTGGCCGCGGCCCGCGCACGCGGGTCTGCCATCGTGGCAAGGGTCGCAGCCAAGCCGCCGGTCACAGCCGCTCGTCTCGTGATCATAGGGGAAACGCTCCTTGGGGGATGATCGAACGCCGCACTCTGGCCTCGACCGTCGATCGACACAATCCCACGCAGCGCGCCTCCGCCGCTCCCTTTCGGGAGCGGCGGAGGCCTAAGCTAGACTCAGCGGATCAGGTCGTATGGGCTGGGCAGGCCGCGGCGGACTGGGATGTCACCCCGGAATACACCAGCACGGAACCGCCAAGACCGCCGATGACGAGCAACGCAAGCACGACGCGCTTGAACATCAGAATCCTCCTTTGAGGGCCGCGACGCAACGTTAGCACACGACCCGGGGAGACCCTCTCAACTCTCAAAGAGTGCGCTTGCGCATCGTCAACTCGCGACGCCTTCGATCACCTCGCCGAAACGCACCCACTTGGTGCCGTCCCACCGCTGGAGCTGCATGGCGCGGATCGGGTGGTAGTTGGTGGGACTGGTGCTGACCTTGATGCCCGGCAGGAGCACCGGCACTTCCAAATCGGCGATGCTCGTCGCCTGTTTCATGACGTTGTCCCGCGCGAAGTCGCCCTTGCAGGTCTGCAACACATGGTGCATCACGCGCGACGCCATGTAGCCATAGACGTAGTTGTTGTCCGACAGCTCCGCATTCGGCATCTGCTTGGCCATGAAGGCGCGCCATTCGTTCATGCCGGGATCGTCTTTCCAGGCCGGATCGGTGGAATCCTTCAGGAATCCGCTCGTAATGATCCCCTTGCCCGCCTCGGCGCCGGCCGGCTGCATGACGGAGCCGGCCGAGATGGACACGTTGGTCATGAAGAACAGCGGTCGCCAGCCGAGGTCATGCACCTTGCGGATCGCCTGCGCGGCCTGCTTGGGCGCGGCGGCGCAGACCAGAGTATCGGCCCCCGACGCCTGCAGGCTGGAGACCTGTGAATCGACGGTCGGGTCGGTGACTTCGTACGAGACGGTCTTGATGACGTATTTGTCCCAGTTCTTGCCGAACACGTCGCGCAAGCCGTTGACGTAGTCCTTGCCGAAATCGTCGTTTTGATAAAGGATTGAAACCTTCGCGTCCGGCTTGTTTTTCAAGATGTACTTGGCATAGATCTGCGCCTCGGTCCGGTAGCTGGGCTGCAACCCGATAGTCCAGGGGAACTGCTTGTAGTCGCCCCACTTGTCGGCTCCGGTGGCGACGAAAAGCTGCGGCACCTTGCGCTGGTTGCAGTACCGCTCGATCGCCGAGTTCGTCGGCGTCCCGAGCGTGTTGAACAGGAAATCCACCTTCTCCTGCTCGACCAGCCGGCGCGCGGCCTCCAGCGTGCGCGGCGGGCTGTAGCCGTCGTCGAGCGAGATGAAATTGATGGTGTGTCCGCCGATGCCGCCCTGGCTGTTCAGCCAGGCGAAATACGCGGATTCCGTCTTGCCGATCGGCGCGTAGGACGAGGCGGGACCGCTATAGGGCATGGTGTTGCCGATCTTCAGCTCCGGCTGGGCGGCGCGGGCGCGCGGCCTTGTCCCGGCCACGGCCGTGGCGGCCAGGCCGCCGGCGATGATGCCTCTTCTGCCGATCATTCGAGCTCTCCCTCGGTATTGGTGCGGCTCGGATCGGCCGCGGTTCTACGGCGCGACTTTGGCCCAGACGTGCCCGGATACGCAACCATCGAAGGCCGCGGAAGCGCCGTCTGGCCCAGCACCCAGCCTTCCCAGCGCGCGATCCACGGATCGTCGGGCGCCCGGTCCGGGCGGCGACCGGCGAGCACGTTCAGCACGCAGAGCAGCCCCAGGAGGCAGTCGAACCGATCCTCCCCGGCGGCGTCCGCGCCGAACCCAACGCCGATCGAGGCCACGAGGTCCGGTGCCGGCGCCGCGTCCAGGGCCGCCATCGCCGCGCGCAGCTCCGAGGCCAATGCCGCGCGATCGGCTTGCCGGCGCTTGCTGCCGGTGAGCCGGAGACCAAGATGGCGCAGCGCCTCGGCCGGATAGGTCTCGGCAATCGCGAGCGCGCCCGGCGTCAGCAGCGACCGGAACGGCCCGGCGAACGGCCAGAGCCGCACGGGCTCGCCGGCGATCATCGCGGGCGCGAGCATGTCGCGCCACGCCACGATCGCGGCCTTGCCGGTCTGGTTCGCCCCCAAGGTCCAGAACGGCGGCGCGCCGGCGGGCCGCTCGGCGGTGGCGCGATCGCAGGCGCGGCTGAGGTCGGCCGCGCCCGACAGGCCGAGCGCGGCCGCGTGCGCCGCCCGGCTCATGCCGCGCACGCCGCGAGCGGGGTAGAACGGGCGGCCGGGGCCGATTTCGGCGAGCGTGAAGGCGACCCGGAAAAAGTCACGGAGGCTCGCGGCGCGGCGCAGGAACGCCGGGAAGTCGGCATCCGGCAGGGCGGCGGCGTAGGCGCGCGGCAGGCCGATCGGGAAATCCACGCCGAGCGCCACGGGCGCTCCCATTGCCTGGGCGCGCAGCCGGGCGGGGAAGCTGGCGAGGTCGCCCACCGGAACCGGCGCCTCGATCCGCCAGCCCCCGGCATCGGGCTGCGCGAGCGCGACCCAGCGCTTGCGCGGATCGACGCTCCAGTCGGCGTGGGCGGCGAGCAGCGGAATGGGCTACAGGGGCTTGCGCGCCCGCTCCAGCAGGCGACCGAACAAGCCGGGCTGTTTGGGCGGCTTGGGGACCGCCACCGCTTTCTTTCGGGCGCGCTCCTCCTCCGCCTCCCGGCGGCCCTTCTCGTTGAGCCAGCGATCGAGGCTCATGCCGGCCTTGGCGGCGCGACGCTCCTCATAGGCGCGCTGTCCGTCGGTCAGGATCTTGGCAGACTTGGTCATGCTCGTGACGCCGCTGATCGTGGCGCCTTGTGACTGAGAACGAGCCTTGCTTCAAGGGTGCCAAAAATGGGCCTATCGCCCGACCAGCGCTGGGAGGAGTGTTTCACGCCGGCGAGTGCGCCGCTGCAGCCGCTCAAGCAGCGGGCGTTCGACCCACCCATAGAGGGCAATGGCCGACACCGTGGCCGCGACGGTCACCGCGAGAAGAACCACCCAGCCGGGCAACGCGTGGATCAGACCCGCCGCCGCCAGGGCCCGAGCTGTGAGGCCCAGGATAGTTTCGTGCAGAAGATAAAGCGAGTACGATGCCGCGCCGAGCAGAGCGCCGAACCGTCCGACCCGGAGTTGGCCGTTTCGTTCTGAAGCCGCCAAGCCGATGATGAGAAGCGTGCTCGACAGACCGAACGCAACTTCGCTTCCCAGCCCGGCCCAGGCCAGCAGCCCGGCGTTTTCCGCCAGCCCTGCGACGAGGAATCCGAACGTCCCGCCAAGCGCCACGAAACGCGGCGCCGGAATGTGCCGATCCTGCACGATCACCGCAGCCGCCATGCCCATCAGGAATTCGAGATGGAGCGGAGACGCGAAGAAGTCGACCAGAAATACGCCTGTATGGCCGTCAACCAGGACGATCGCGATCATGGCCGCATTGACGGCTAGAAGCCCGATTCCCGCGCCATAACAGAGAATGGCGATACCAAAGCAAAGATAGAACAGGACCTCGTGCGTCAAGGTCCACGCCACACCGACGAGGGGGTCATCAGGTGTCGGGACTAGGCTCAACGATGCGAGAAGGTGCCCGGGTGCCAGGCGCTGCGCCCGTTCGATCGAAAAGAGTGCTTGAACTATAGCTAGACCCGTGACGACCCAGTAGATCGGGTAGATCCGCGTGGCCCGCCGCCAAAGATACCGGCCAAGCCGGTCCGGCCTTCCCAGGTCCGATCGGTGGACGAACGCAATGATGAATCCGCTCAGGACGAAGAAAAAGTCCACGCCGGCATGGCCGAAGCCGAACCAGTTTCGCACTGGAATGTAGCCGACAAACCGCGGCAGGCTCAGGCCGCGTCCGCCATGGTAGAGCACGACAAGCAGTGCCGCGACCCCACGCGCCGCCTGGATACTCAACAGCTTGTCGCGTCGTGGGGCGAGCCGATCCGACGATCCGCGACGGTAATCCATGCGGATGATTTAGGCGGGATTATTTCTTAATCCAACTGGTTTCTCCGGTTCTTGCCATTCGTTCTGACCCGATCGGTCACCCGAAAGCCGGCGCCACCTGCTCCATGAACCGGGCCATCTCGTCCTTCACCTGCGCGTGCGGCTTCAGGCCCACGTTGGAATAGAGGATCACCTCGTCGAACCCGGCGGCCTCCACTTTCTTGAGCGAGCCCGTGATGCGCTCGGCATTGCCGAGTAGCACGGCGTTGTCGGTCAGATCCTCGGCGCGCGCCTTCCGCAGCCGCTCGACCATGCCGATGAAATAGCGGTAGCTCGGGGGCGCGGTCGCGGGATCGCTGGGGAAAGCGGGGATCACGCACTCCTGGTAATAGCGGAGCTGGCGCGCGCGGGCGGCCTGCTCCTCGGCGTCGGTGTCGTGGAAGTGAATGAAGTAGCTGCACATCAGCCGGCCGGGCATCCGGCCGTGCTTGGCGCAGATCTCCTTGTAGAGCCGCGCCACCTCGCTCAGACCACCGAACGACATCGCGGCGGCGAAGGGCGCCACGATCAGCCCGCAGCCCAATCGGCCCGCCAGCTCGATCGAGGGGCGGGAGAACGAGGCGACGTAGGACGGGATCGGCCGCTGCACCGGTCGTGGCGTGATCGCCACGTCCCGGAACGCGTAGTGCCGCCCGGCATGGCTGATCGGCTCATCGGTGGCCCAGAGGCGCTGGACCACCTCCATCCCTTCCTCGAACACCGACTGGTTGTCGTCGAAATCGGCGCCGAGTGGCTCGTATTCGCGCCGGTCGTAGCCGCGCCCGGCGGCGAAATCGACGCGCCCGCCGCTCAGCAGGTCGAGGGAGGCCCATTGTTCGGCGACCCGGATCGGGTGGTGCAGCGGCAGCACCGCCACCGCCGGGGCGAGCCGGATCGCGCGCGTGCGCGCGGCGATGGTGGCGAGCACGAGGTCGGGGCAGGACAGCACGCCGAGGGTGCTGAAATGGTGCTCGCCAATCCAGGCGGAGTGCATCCCGAGCGTGTCGGCGTAAACCCTCTCGTCGAGGATCTCGGCGACGAACTGGTTGGGCGTGCGAGGACTGTCGCGGTAGTGGTTGTCGCTCAACGTGAAGTAGCCGAACTTCATCCCCGCCTCCTTCCCGGCTGGACGGCCGGCGGATTTGTCCTAGACTGGTCGCCCTTCCCCAGTCCAGGAGACTTCCGATGAGCCCGCCGCCCTTCGGCGCCAATTCCGCCGCTGCCCGCGACATCGCCAACGTGCTGCACCCCTACACCGACCTGAAGGTGCATCAGGAGGTCGGTCCGGTGGTCATCACCCACGGCAAGGGGGTGCGGGTGTGGGACGATGCCGGCAAGGAGTACATCGAAGGCGTGGCCGGCCTGTGGTGCGCCTCGCTCGGCTTCGACAACGAGCGGCTGGTGCAGGCGGCGGTGACGCAGATGCGCAAGCTGCCCTTCTACCACGCGTTCTCCGCCAAATCGCACGAGCCCTGCATCGACCTCGCCGAAATGCTGATCCAGCGCGCCCCGGTGGCGATGAGCAAGGTGTTCTTCGCCAATTCCGGATCCGAGGCGAACGACAGCGCGATCAAGATGATCTGGTACTTCAACAACGCGCTCGGGCGGACGGCGAAGAAGAAGCTGATCGGCCGCAACCGGGGTTATCACGGAATCACGCTGGCCTCCGCTTCGCTCACCGGCCTGCCGTGGAACCATCGCGGCTTCGACGTTCCGCTGCCCGGCTTCCTCCACACGATGACGCCGCATCACTACGGCATGGGCGAGCCGGGCGAGGGCGAGGAGGCGTTCGCCACACGTTGCGCCGACGAGCTGGAGAAGCTGATCCTGGCGGAAGGGCCGGACACGATCGCGGCGATGTTCGCCGAGCCGATCATGGGCGCCGGCGGGGTGATCGTGCCGCCGCGCGGCTACTTTCCGAAGATCCAGGCGGTGCTGCGGAAGTATGACGTGCTGCTGGTGGCCGATGAGGTGATCTGCGGCTTCTGGCGCACCGGCAACTATTGGGGCAGCCAGACGCTCGGGATCGAGCCCGACATCCTGACCTGCGCCAAGGCGCTGTCGTCGTCCTATCTGCCGATCAGCGCGGTGATGGTGAACGAGCGCGTGTTCCAGGGGTTGGCGACGCAGAGCCACGAGATCGGCACGTTCGGCCACGGGTTCACCTACTCCGGCCATCCCGTTCCGGCCGCGGTCGCGATCGAGACGCTCAGGATTTACGACGAAACCGACATCGGCGCGCATGTGCGACGGGTCGGCGCGCACTTGCAGGCCGAGCTGAAGCGACGCTTCGCGGAGCACCCGTTGGTGGGCGAGGTGCGCGGCGCCGGCCTGATCGCGGCGATCGAGCTGGTGGCCGACAAGGCGACGAAGCGCAAATTCGCCCCGGCCGCCGGCGTCGGCGCGCGCTGGACCAGGATGATCGAGGCGCAAGGCGTGATCGCCCGCGCCGTTTCGGGCGAGATGCTGTGCCTCAGCCCGCCGCTCGTCATCACCGAGGCGGAGGTGGACGAGATGCTGGATCGCATCGGCCGCGCGCTGGACGAAGTGACCGTGCAGGTCCAGCGCGAGCAGATCGCGCCGGCGGTATGAGCCTACGCGGCGGGGCGGCCGGTTAGGCCCGCTCCGTCCCCGCCTGCACCGGCTCCGTCGGGTCTGTTTGCCCGACCGCGTCGGCCATGGTGCCTCCCCCGGTCGAGTCCGGCGCCTCCGCCTCGCCCGGTGTCTGGGCGGGGGACGCGGCGGTCTGGTTCGCCGCACCCGCAGCCGTGGGCACTTGGCCATTCGGGGTCAGGCCGTCGATCAGCTTCGGCAGCATGGTGGCCAGGACGGGCAACAGCGCCGACTTCGGCAACCCGGCCTTGTTCGCGAGCGCCGCGATATGCTCCTCGCCGAGCGTGTGCTGGACCTGATCGGGCGTAACCGGCTGGTTCGGCTGCTGGTTGCTGATCCAGCTCTGGACGACATCGCCAAGCCCGGCCTTCTGGAAGCGACCGATCAGGCTTGTCAGGCCATTGGCCTGCGCCGTCTGGTTGTCGCCTCCGCCGAGCGCGGACAGCAGCATCGGGGCGAGTTGGCTCTCGTGCCCCGCCGCGGCATTGCCGATGTCGGTAAACAGGTGGTCGAGAAATCCCATATCACGCACCTCGCGTTTTTGTGTTGTTCGCCGAATGGTGGAGTGGCAGTCTCACGGAAAGGTGATATCGCCGATTCGAGGATCCAGCCATGTCCAGCGCCGCCCCTGTCCTAGACCTCGCGAACGAAGCGACCGCGGTATCCGTCCAGGCGGTTCCCGGTGCGGTTTTCCTGCGGCTCAAGCATGAACGCGCCAACATCCCCGCCCGCCGCATGTTCGTCGAACTCACGGTCGGCGAGGCCGTCGCGCTTCGGCGGGAGCTTGCTGTAGTCATCGGCGTGGCAGCCGCGTCCGCCTAAGTGTTGTTCGACACCTCCCCAGCCCCTCCCGCGAGGGGAGGGGCGTCGTCAACCATGATCAGATCTTTGTCGGCCGGGTCTTCTCTCCGGTCCGCGTGTCCTCGACCTCCACTTCCGTCTTGCGAACCGTGTCGCGCACGGTCTCCGTCCGTTCCCGCGCGTCCTTGCTGACCACCACCTCTTCGATGACCCGCGCGTCCTTCTGGACCACAGCCTCCTCGCCCGAGGCCGAGACCTCGATCGTGCGTTCGCGGAACGCATCCTCGGGCAGCGTGCCTGCCGGTCGATCGACCGCCCGGCGCTCCACGTCCACGCGCTCCTCGCGCAGGGTCACGTCCTGCTCGATCGGGCGCTCCACTACGTAGCTGCGGATGCGCACACCGCCGCGATCGACCAGGCGCTTGCCGACGCGGACGCTTTCTTCCACGACCGGGATCGCCTCCTCCCGGGCGGCGGCGGTGGCCGTGGTTTCCGTGGTCCGGGTTGCCCCCGGCAACCCCGAGGCCAGCCCGGATGCTTCAACGGGACGCCCTGCGCCCGGGACGCGGCCCAGCGCGCCAGATCCGGCCTCGGCGGACGTCGCCATCACCGGCGGAGCGCCGGTCCAGCCGGACTTGCGCCATTCCTCCTCCTCGGCGTCGAAATCGATCGGGTCGTAGCCCTCCAGAATCTCGACGACGCGGTCGTGCCGCTCCGCGGGCGGGCGGACAACCAGCATCGCTTGGCCGCGCCGCAGACCCTCGGCATAGGCGGCGGAATGCTCGTGCCCGCCGCCAAATAGCCGCTTGACCCCGCCCCAGAAACCCTCGTCGGTCCGCTCGTAGTCGAAGCTGGAATACCCGGCTCCAGCGTCGGCGTCGCGGTTCATCAACTCCATGTCGGCGGCGGGGATACCTTCCTCGATCAGGCGGTCGCGCGCCGCGCGCGCCCGCTCGAACGTCTCGAACATCGCCACGATCTGATAGCCGCGCCCGGCGTCGAACCGGCTCGCCGGATCGGTCGCGAGGTCCCTCTCGGGCATCATCGGGTCATTTGTCGTCGCCATTGCCTTCATCCTCCTTTATCGGTGTTTCCGCCGGGGGCAGGTGCTCCGTGCTGACCACCTCCCGGCGAAGCCGCACGTCACGGCGCACGGGCCGCATGCCCTGCGTGCGGCGGATATGAACCTCCTCCTTCAGGACGAGGCGCGTCCGCAGCACCAGTTCCTCTTCGATCACCGGCACGATCAGGACACCGTCCTGCTCGCGCATCTCCGGCGCCACCTCGACCACGCGCCCGACAGGCACGCGCTCGATCGAGATCTCGTCGTTCCGTAGCAGGCGCTCGACGGTCTCGTCGCGCATCTCGACCCGGGTGCGCACCAAGACGCGATCGGTCTCCACCGGTCGTGTGCCGATGACCGCGCGCTCCTCGATGACCGGAATCACCGTCTCCGGCCGCTCGTTGCCTTCGGTTCCCAATCGCCTCGCCCCGACATGCGTTCTGTGCCAACAGAGGACGCGCCAGACCACCCTCCGGTTCCCCCGCGATGCTCCAGGCAGCGATACCGCCGCTGATTCTCGCCAGCGCCTCCGGGACGCGGCGCGCGTTGATGACGGCGGCGGGGCTGTCGTTCACCGCCCGGCCGGCGCATGTGGACGAGGCGGAGGTGAAGCGCGGCGTGCGGGCGGAGGGCGGGACGGCCGAGGACGCGGCGGTCCTGCTCGCCGCGCTGAAGGCGGAGCGGGTGGCGCGGCGCGAACCCGACGCCCTGGTGATCGGTGCCGACCAGATCCTGGTGTGCGAAGGCGCCTGGTTCGACAAGCCCGACGAGATGGAGGGGGCCCGCGCGCAGCTCCGATCGTTGCGCGGCAAGCCGCACATGCTGGCCACCGCGATCGTCTGCCAGCGGGGCGAGCGGCGCGTGTGGCACCACATCGCTCGCCCGCGTCTGACCATGCGCGCCTTCTCGGATGCGTTTCTCGACGCCTATCTCGCGACCGAGGGCGGGGCAGTCACTGCAAGCGTCGGCGCCTATCGGCTGGAGGGCCTCGGCGTTCACCTGTTCGACCGGATCGAGGGCGAGCACGCCGCGATCCTCGGCCTGCCGATGCTGGCGCTGCTTGGCTTTCTGCGCCAGCACGATATCCTGGAGGGCTGACGGTTACGCGCCGGCCGTCTCCGGCGTTTCGGCAAGCTGCTCGGCCGCGCGTTCGGCGGCCAGCTCCACCTGCGCCTCGGCCAGCAGGTCGCTCACGCTCTCGCCCACCTCGGCGACGCGCTCGCGGCCGATCTCGTAAGCCAAAACGCCGCCCTTGACGGCCGCCTTCGCCGCCGGCCGGCCCCAGCGCGCGGCGGCGGGCAGCCACAGCGGGCGCAGGATGGCCGCCGCGACGCCGATTGCCAGCCCGGTGGCCATGCCGGTCCCATACCCTCGCGCCATGACCCATTCTCCTTCAGACGATCGCGAGCAACGCGGGAACACTACACGCGCCGATTGCGCCGGGCGAGGCCCCGATGGTTCAAAGGCGCGGGGGCGCCGCCGCCCCGAGAACGAGGATCCCATGCAAAGCGAGACCAGCCCGCCCGCCGCCGTCGTAGCGCACCGCCTGCCGGGGCGCACCCGCCTGCTGGTGCCGGCGCGCCGAGGCGATACGGGCTTCTTTCAGCGGGTGATCGAGCACGCGCGCGGCCTGCCCGTCGTGCGGGCCGCGCGGGCGAACCCCCTCACCGGCAGCTTGCTGCTGGAACACGAGGGCGCCGTCGAGCCGATCGCGCGGGAGCTGGGGCTCGATCTCGCGCCAGCACCGCCTCGCCGCCAGCGCGGGCCGTCCCGCCGGCGTCGGCTCCCGCCGATCGCGCCGCTTGGGGCGGCCGCCGTGGGCTTCGGGGTGCTCGCCGGCGTCCAGGTGGTGCGCGGACGCCTCGCCGGCTCGGCTGCGGAAAACCTGTGGAACGCCTACAGCGCGTTCAGGACATTTCGCCGTCCGGGGCTTGCCGTGGCGCTGGCCGGGGCGGGAGCGATCCAGCTCGCGCGTGGTCAGGTGCTGGGCTCGGCCGTGTCGTTGGCATTCTACGCGATGAACGCCCGTCGCATGGCGCGCGGCCAATGACCCAGCTTGACGAGGATGCGGCGGTGGCGGCGGTCGCGGCGGCGATCCGCCGGCTATTCGCCGCCGCGACCGAGCGCCAGGCGCAGGATCTGGCCCGCGCCGTCCTGCGCGATCTGGCGGCGGTCGGGCTAACGTTGGCGCGGCGGCCCGGCCCGCCGCCCGCGACCGGGTGAGGCGAACAGCGCCGCCATCGAGGCCAGCAGCAGGCCGAGCCGCGGCAGCGCGAGGTTGGTGTCCTGCTGGTTCAGCTCCTTCGTCAGCACGGCGGTCGAGGTGGCCGTCAGCAGCATCCCGCCGCGCCGCCGGAGCCGGTGCGTGGCCACCAGCACGCCCCCGGCGAACTCGCCCGCGCCGACCAGGCGCATGATGGGTTCCGGCCAGCCCCACCGCTGGAACAGTCGCTCGTAACCACGGAGGCCCAGGATCTTGTCCGCCCCCGCGATGGCGAAGCCGAGGCCGAGAAGGGGGAACCAGAACGACCGCTTCCTGCGCGCCGCCATCGCGAGCCTCCTGTTTTGCGTCACCCCGCCCCGGCGAATGCCGAAGCGCACTCGCGTACGCAACGGCGGCAGCCCTTTCGCGTTTCACATCGGCACACATTCGGAAGGAAACACTATGCGACGCATCCATCTCGCGCTGCCGGTGATCGGGCTGCTGTTAGGCGGCGGGGCGGCCCTGGCGGCGACCGGAACCGGCGGCACGGCTCCCGGCACCGCCAATGGCGCTGCCAACGCCATGGCGACCAGCGGCAGGACCGCGACGGCCGGGGCGAGCAGCGGCAAGTTCGCCACCGAGGGCGAGGCCGCGAAGACCTGCGGCGCCACCAACGTGGTCTGGGCCAATACCGGCACGAAGGTGTTCCACGTTCAGGGCGACCAGTACTTCGGTCACACCAAACGCGGCGCGTTCATGTGCAAGGCGACGGCCACGGCCGACGGCTTCCATCAGTCCGGGCAGACCGCCCACAAAGGATAGGGGCGGGCGGGACGGGGCCTCTCAGGCGGCGCGGTCGTACTCCACCGAGATGTCCCGGTTCGTGTGGTCGCGCATCATGGCGGCGGCGACCACGCTGACGATCGCGCAGGCCGTAATGTAGGCCGCGATCGGAACCCAGCTGTGATAGGAGGCCAGCAGCGCGGTCGCGATCAGCGGCGCGGGTCCGCCGGCGATGACGGACGCAAGCTGGTATCCGATCGACGCGCCGGAGTAGCGCAACCGGCCGGTGAAGCTCTCGGCAATGAGCGCGGCCTGCGGGCCGTACATGGTGTCGTGCGGGATCAGCGACAGGATGATCGCGACGAAGATCGCGACCGGCGCGGTGGTGTTCAGCAGGCCAAACCAGATCCAGCCGAACACGCCGGTCGCCACCGCGCCGATGATGTACACCCGCTTGCGGCCGAACCGATCCGAAAGGTGACCGGCGATCGGAATGGTGAAGAACGAGACCACCGCGGCGCATAGTACCGCGATCAGCAGCATGTCGCGGGAAACCTTCAGCTCGGCGGTGCCGTAGGCGAAGACGAATGCTGTAAAGATGTAGAAGGGCGCCTGCTCGCCCATGCGGGCGAAGGCGCTGAGGAACACCTCTTTCGGCTGGCGCCGGAAGACCTCGGCGACGGGCGCCTTCTCCACCCGATTCTCGGCGATCAGGCGACGGAATGTCGGCGTCTCCAGGATGCCGAGCCGGATCCACAGCCCGACGCCGACCAGCACGATCGAGATCAGGAACGGGATGCGCCAGCCCCAGGTCGCGAAATTCGGCCCGGAGATCGCGCTGAACACGAGCACGGCGAGATTGGCGAGGAACAGCCCCGCCGGCACGCCGAACTGTGGCCAGGAGGCGACGAAGCCGCGGTGCTGGTTGGTGCGCGCCCACTCCATCGACAGCAGCACCGAGCCGCCCCATTCCCCACCCACGCCCACGCCTTGGATAAAGCGCAGAACGGTCAGGATCACCGCGCCCCAGAGGCCGATACTGTCATAGCCGGGCACCACGCCGACCAGGAAGGTGGCAATCCCCATCAGCATCAGCGTGGCGATCAGCGCCGACTTGCGTCCCAGCCGGTCGCCAAAGTGCCCGAAGATCGCCGCCCCGATCGGGCGCGCGGCGAAGCCGATGGCGTACACGCCGAAGGCGTCCAGCGTGCCGATCAGCGGAGTGTGGTGCGGGAAGAACAGTTTGGCGAAGACCAGGCCGGTGACGGTGCTGTAGAGGAAGAAATCGTACCACTCGATGGTGGTGCCGATCGTGCTGGCGAGCACCGCGCGGCGGAGCTGGGCACCGTGAGCCTTCGGCGTCAGCGCGTCGGCTTCCCAGGCCGGTCGGGGCGAACCGATTGCCATCGCCGTCTCCTCCTCGTTCTCGTTCGAGTCTATCCCGCATGCTGCCGCGCGTGCCGCCGAGCCGCAAGCGGCTTCGTGATCCGATGATGGCCCTTTTTCATGGCCGCCTCGGCCAGGGTCCGGGACATTCCGCACGAAGGGCCCCGACCATGAGCGAACGCTATTCGATGGAGGGCATGCACCATGTTCGCCTCGGGCAAGGCAACCTGCTCTGCTGATCCACGGCCTGACCGCTCCCCACCCCCGTCATGCTCGCGCATGCGAGCATCCACGACTTCAGGGCGCGCGCCAGTCGTGGATGGTCGGCCTGCGCCGACCATGACGGTTGGAGGCCATCATTGCATATGTCTCGCGCTCCAATGAGAAGTGGAGCCTAGTACATGGTCGTCCGCAGCCGCTCCGGATAGGCCGCGTCGTAGGTCGCCCCGTCGATCCCCCCGCGCGTCAGATCGGCCAGGATTGTTCCGGTGCTGGGCAGCGCCGAGCGCGGAATCCGGCGCTCCGGGTTCCATAGCTCGGACCGGACCAGCGCCTTCGGGCATTGGAAATAGACGGTCTCCACATGCACCACGAGCACCGAACGCGGCAGCTTGCCCTGCGCCGGAAACCGCGCGAGCAACGCGGGATCGACCGAGATGTCGGCCCGCCCGTTCACCCGTAGCGTCTCGCCGATGCCGGGGATCAGGAACAGCAGGGCGATGCGCGCGTCGTGGATCAGGTTGCGCAGGCTGTCGGCGCGGTTGTTGCCGCGTCGATCGGGGATCAGCAGGGTGCGGTCGTCCTCCACCACCACGAACCCCGCCGCATCGCCGCGCGGCGAGACGTCCATCCCGCCCGGTCCCGAGGTCGCCACCGCCACGAACGGAGCCGCCGCGACGAAGGCGCGGTAGTGCGGGTGGACATGATCCACCTCCTTGCGGACCGCCCCCTCGGAGGGCGTCCCGTACAGCGCCTCCAGCGCCGCCTCGTCGGTGATCAGGTGCGAAGACTGGTGCGGCATGGCTGGTTCCTGAGCGGTGGGGTTGGCATCGTCGTGCCGCCGGTTCAACGCCGCAACCCCGCCACCCTGCCGTCAAGCGGTCGCGTATGCCGGCGCGGCGGTCAGCGCGGCCCAGGTCAGCGGCCCCACCACCCCGTCCGCCTCCAGTCCATTCTCCTGCTGAAACCGGATCAGGATGTCCGCGCTCTCCGGTCCGAATTCTCCGTCTACTTCGACGGGATATCCCGCCCGCCTCAATCGCGCTTGCAGGCTCATCACGGCGGGGCCGGTCGCGTCCGGGCGCAGCTCGGGACAGCGCGAAGCGGGTGCTTCCGCAACGATCCCGAGCGCCCGCTTCGCGGTGGCGAGATAGCCGAGGCGCGTGTCGATGCCGTTGAACCCGCCGTTGATCCGCCAAGTGATCGTCACGCCGTCGTCCCAATCGGCGAATGTGTTCAGCCCTCGCCGCGTCCAATACGCGCAGGCGATGCGCAGCGAGGTCGCCGGATCGGCGGCCAGCGCCGGATCGGCGATCAGGTCGAGGCGCGGCGGCTTGGAGTAGAACGCATAATTCGCCCGCCCGGTGAGCTGGATCAGCCCGCGCCCCTTGAAGCGCGGGCCATCGCCCGCCTCGGTGTTGCCGAGGTCGCGCCGGCCCTCATAGCGTTCACCGCTGTCCGCCTCCTCGGTGGAGGAGAAGCCGAACAATTCCTCGCAGACCTGGGCGAGAAAATGCGCCCCGCGCAGCGCCGTTCCGATCCCGAGCGCGGTCAACGTGGCCTGCAGCACCGGGCCGATCGCCGCGATGACGGCATCCTGGCGTGCTGCCCGCGCCGCGTCCTGCGTCCATCGTGGCGCGATCCCGCGCAGTAGATCGGTGTCGAATGTGGACATCCTGCCCTCCCGTCGTCGTGACGAAGAGGATATAAGTCCTAAATCGGAAAGACAAGACCCCACGCCGCGCCTATCGCGTTGATCCTACCCCGAATTGCCAAGCCAATTTCGCGACCCGTCATGCCCGGCGAAGGCCGGGCACCCACGTCTTTGCGCCCGCCCCAAAAGACGTGGGTGGCCGGCCTTCGCCGGCCATGACGGGTTTTGGTCAGATGCGATAGGCCCGCGAGAGGTCCGGTCGCCTCACCCGGTCGTTTTCTTGACCGCCCCCGTGCCGGGGGCGTCCGGCTCGACGGCCTTCGCCTTCATCATCTCGCCGGTCATCGGGATGAAGAACACACCCATGTCCCGGCGCGAGTGGATCTTCCCTTCGGCGTCCTTCGTGTAGATGTAGAGCACCTGGCCGCGCTTGAACGGCTGGCCGATCGGGATGATCAGGCGTGCGCCCGGCTTCATCTGCTTGAACAGCTCGGGCGGCGCGTACTGGGCGGCGCAGGTCACGATGATAATGTCGAACCCGCCCGCGACCTCGGGCCAGCCGAAATACCCGTCGCCCACCCGCGTGCGGACGTTCCCGTAGCCGAGCGGCGTGAAGATGCGGCCCACCGCCTTGCCCAGAGGCTCGACGATCTCGATCGAGTAAGCCTTGCCCACGATGCGCGACAGCAACGCGCTCTGGAACCCGCTGCCCGTGCCGATCTCGAGTGTCACGTCGTCGGGCTTCGGACGCGCCACCTGGGTCATGTAGGCCTGGCCCAGATAGTCCGACAGCGCCGATCCGTAGCCGATCGCCCAGGGCTTCGGCTCGGCCTCGTAGGCCTCCCCGCCAGTGCTGCGGTGCTCCTGATACTGGTAATGGAAATATTCGCGCGGCACCGCCTCGAACGCGGCCAGGATGCGCGGATCGGCGGAGCCCAGCCGACCCTTCAGGTAGTCGGCGATCAGGTGCATGGCGGCCGGCTTGCGGGCCTGGATCTCGGCGAACTGCGCGTCGGTCAGGCTCACCGGCCGGCCGGACTCGCGCATGGCCCGCTCATAGGCCGCGCGCGTCCAGGGCTCGACGGCGGCGGGCGCCGCCGTGGCGAGGGGCAAACTGGCAAAGGGTAAACTGGTCGCGGCGATCAGTCCGCGGCGGGTGAGCAGGCCGGAAGATCGTGCCACTGGAGAACCCCTTGCGATTTCGGGAAGGCCGCGAGCGCCACAGCATACATCGCCCCGCCGCCGAGCAGAACCGCGTCATATCCCACCTCGCGCGCCAGCAGCGCGGCGAGCGGCGTCGCCACGACGGAGAACGCGCCGTTCAGCGCCCACGCCCACGGCAGCGCGGCCCCCTCGCCGACGCGTGCCAGCCCCAGCGGGAACGGCAGCCCGAGCGCCACCGACACCGGCGCCAGCACCGCGACCAGCAAACAAGCCCGCGCCGGCGTCGGCCAGCCGAGCGTCGCCAGCCCCAGCGGCCGCAGCCCCGCCCAGGCCGCCACGCACCACAGCGCGATCGCCAGCACGGCCCAGGTCTGCGCGCGGCGCGGCGCGGCGATCCAGTCCGACAGCAGGCTGCCTACGCCGGAGCACACCAGCATCGCCGTCAGCACCAGCGCGAAGCCGCTCGTCTGATCGTTAAGCCACAGGCTCGCGCGCGCGATCAGCGCGATCTCGATGAACAGAAAGCCGATGCCGAGCGCCGGGAAATAGATCGCCGCCCGGCCCAGCGGCCCACCGGCCCCGCGCAACGACCGGGGCGCCAGCAAGGGCAGCGCCAGCACCAGCGACGCGATCACAACGGCCTGTGCCAGCACCGCGAGGTTGATCAACGCTCCCACCTCGGCTTGCGGTAGCATCTCCAGCCGCGCCAGCAGCGTGCCCAGCCGCGACAGCCGCAGCGCGGCATAGAAGAACGGCCGGTCCAGCGTCTCGGGCGCGAGACTGAACGTCGCCTCCGAGGCGGTCGGGTGGCCGGCCAGCACCGCCCCGGCCTCGTCGGCGATGGCGTCGTCCGGCCCGCTTGCCCCCACCTCCCCCGAGACGAAGGAGACGGCGGGCAGGTCGTTGTACAGCCCCGCCCGCGCCGCCGGGACGTCGATGCCGGGGTAATACGACAGATCGAACGAGCGCGCGTCGCAGAACCGGCGAAGCGCGGCGATGCGCCCCGCCTCCCAGGGCCGGTCGGACAGCAGCACTCGTACGCCCCAGGCCGAGCGATAGGCGACGACGTGCCGCGCCGGGTCCGCCACGCCCGTGTCCAGCAGCGCGGCGCGCGCGGTCGCCAGCACGCGCAGCGCATAGACCGGGAAATCGCGGATGGAGACGGGAACCGAGACGATGCCGCCCGGTGCCAGCGCCCGCAGGTCGGCGGCCAACGCCTCGACGCTGAACGAGGCGGCATTGGCCTCCGCCGCGTCCAGGAAATCCGCCGAGAGGTCGATCAGGTCATACGGCCCGCCCGTGCGCGCTTGCGCGAGGGGGGAGGCGGCGCGCACCCGCACACGAGGATCGCGCGGCGGCGCCGGCGAGGGCCCCAGCCCGCGCCGCAGCGCCCCGGCGAGCACCGGGTCGGGCTCCAGGGCGTCCACATGCGCCGCGCCCAGCGCCAGCACCTCTGCAATGCGGAACCCGCCCGATGCGCCGACCAGCAGCACGCGCGCGTGCGGGACCAGGGCGTACGGCGCCGCGTCCAGCGCCGCGCGGGCATAGCCGACGTCGAGAGCCCCTGGCCGGGGCAGTCCCGCGATGCGCGTGCCGTCGCGATACAGCCCGAAGGCGCGCGGCGGGCCGGGCAAACCGAGCTGGCCGGCGTCGTTGGAAATGTCGGTGTCCACCCGCTCGGTGAAGTCGTCGAGCAATTGGTACTGCCCGCGCGGCGACCAACGCTCGGCCACGATGCGGGCATTGGGCGTGTGCAGCGGCGCGAAAATCGGCTTGAACTCGTTGACCCCCGCTTGCGGTCCGAGCAGCAGCACCGCCTCGGCCACCACCAGCGCGACGCCCGCCGCGATCCGCGCCCCGCGCCCCTGGACCACGGCGCTCGCGGCCAGCGGCACCAGCAGCACCGGCACCAGGGCGAGCGGCGGGACAACGAACATCAGGGCCGTCACCGCGGCGGCGCCCGCGCCGGCGCCGGCCAGATCCCAGCCGTACACGAGGCCGATACGGCCTGCGTTCAGGATGAAGCTCAGCCCGATGAACAGCCCGGCGAGGAAGAAGAACGGCAGCAGCGCCGCGTAGTAGCCGGCGATGTTCCAGAGCTGCGCCGCCCAGGTGACCGGGTTCTGCAACTGCAACGGGTTGAACGGGTTGGCGGTGGTTGCGCGGAACCCGAGCCCCGCGGCCAGCACCATTGCCGCCGGTAGGATGGCCAGCAGCCGCGTCCCGTGCCGCGCCGCCGTCGCCCGCGCGAGCGCCAGGGCCACGCCGCTGAGTGCGAACCCCGCCATGACGATGGAGATGACCCAGTAGCCGTATTCCGACCACTCGGCGACGGCGAAGAACCGGGTCAGCGCAATCTCGTAGGCGACCGCCGAGAACGAGACGAGGAAGAGCGATGCGAACATCAGGGCCAGAACCGATCGCGCCAGATCCGGCTGCGGATGAACGCCTGCATCAGTGCATCGAACCGCGCCGGGTCGTCGACGAACAGCGCGTGCCCGGCCCGCGGGAACAGTGCGGTCTCGGTGTTCGGCCGCATGCGCTCCAGGTTCGCGGCCTGCGCGGCGAACCGGGGGCGCACGACATAGAGCAGCGGCTTGGCGGTGGAGTAGACCGCCTCGCGCCAGTATTCGCGTGGGACCGGGTAGGCCAGCAGCGCGCGGCAGGCGAATTCCGGCGTGCGGAGCGAAGCCTCTGTCAGCCGGTCCAGGTAGGCCGGGGCCTGCGGCACGTGGAACATGCTCCGCACGAAGCGCGCCATGACCTGCGCGTGCGGCGGCGGCGGACCCCGTGTGCGTGGCCCCGGAACGGGCGCGGGCCGCTCACCCACGGAGTTGTCCACCAGCACCAGCCCGGCCAGCGCCGCGTCACCGTGCGTGTGGAGATAGGCCAGCGAATCAAGCACGCCGAGCGACCAGCCGACCAGCAGCACCGGGGCGCGCAGCCGCGCGATCAGCTCCGCGATGTCCTGGCCGCGCCGCTCCGGCGTGTAGCCGCGCGCCGGGGCCTCGGACGCTCCCTGCCCGCGCGGGTCGAAGGCAATGACGTGGTAGCGGCGCGAGAAGGCGGCGATCTGTGGCGCCCAGATCCAGGCGGGCATGGTCCAGCCCGGCACCAGCACGATCGTATGGGCGCCTGGCGGCCCGGCTTCGAGATAATGCAGGCGCACGCCGTCGCTGGTCAGGAAGAATCCGTCGCGTGGCGGCGCGGCGTGTGCCCCGACGCTGACGGCCAGAAAAAGAATCGACGACAGCCGCCAGAATGCCCGCATGAGACCGACCCAACTTGGAGTGCGCCGCCTCTGTCAACAATTCACGTGCGGGCCTCAAAAGGTGCCGGGATAGGAGCCGCCGTCGATCAGCAAATTCTGGCCGGTGATGAACCCGGCCTGGGCCGAGCACAGAAAGGCGCAGTAGGCGGCGAATTCGCCGGGCTCGCCGAAGCGTCCCGCCGGATTTCCCGCGCGCCGCTCTTCCCGCAGCGCCTCGTAGGATTTCCCGGTCTGCTCGGCCAGCCGGGCGATGTGATCGCGTTGGCCGTCGGTGTCGAAGATGCCGGGCAGCAGGGAGTTGATCGTTACGTTATGGCATACGACCTGCCGCGACAAGCCGGCGACGAAGCCCACCAACCCCGAGCGCGGGCCGTTGGAAAGGCCAAGCTCGGGCTGCGCGATCTTCACCCCGCGCGCGGAGATGTTGACGACGCGGCCGAACCGCCGCGCGACCATTCCATCGACGGTCGCGCGGATCAGCTCGATCGGGGTGAGCATCAGGGCATCCACGGCGGCTATCCAATCGGCGCGTGTCCAGTCGCGGAAATCACCGGGACGCGGCCCATCCGCGTTGGTGATCAGTATGTCCGGTTCCGGGCACGCACGCAGGGCCCCGGCGCGGCCATCCTCGGTCGTGATATCGACCGCCACCGCCGTCGTCCGAACGCCGGTTTCCGCGCGTATGTCCTCCGCCGCGTGCGCCAGCCGGTCAGGATCGCGCGCGATCATGACGACATTGACGCCCTCGCGCGCCAGTTGCAGCGCCGTCGCTCGCCCCATGCCCCGGCTCGCGCCGGACACCAGGGCCGTCCGCCCCGCGATGCCGAGGTCCATCCCTAGCGCGCCTTCACCGGCCGGTTCGCGTGACTCTGCTGGGGCACCCCGCGATTGAGCGACATGTGCGAATGGACGCAGAGCCATGTGCCGCCGCGTTTGTGGAAGACCATCGTGGCGCGGCCCGGCCGGTCGAAGGTGGCCCCGTCGGGATGATACCCGGTGCTCGTCCAGGCGGCGACGACGCTCGCCATGCTGGCATCGTCCGAGACGAGGATGCGCGCGCCCTCGAGGTCGAAGCGGAAATCCGATGTCCTCGGCCACACATTGTCCCACTGGGCACTCACCCAGGCGTCGAGGCCCGGAATGATGTCTCGATGCGTGCCGAAGGCGAGGATGTCGGGATTGAACAGCGGCCGGGCGGACGCATAGTCCACCTCCCGCACATATCCCGCGAACCTCTCGAGCCAGTCGCTGAAGAAGGCCCGGGTGGCGGCATCGGCTTCGGGCAACGGCGGCATGGCGCGCTCCGGCTGGCGGTTGGCCGGAAAGTGTCGCGCTGGCACGGCTCGCGCGCCAGTCCCGCGCATGGCGGAGCCGTCAGGCGCGAAAACCGGGCACATAGCAGAACACAGTGAAATCGAGACCACCTGAACTGAAATTCCTGGACGTCCTGTAACAGACGATCGGCCGGCCGATGAGGTTCTCGACGCCGCGCAGCACGACGTTATTGGGAACCGTGACCCATTGCTGTTCCTTGGTGACGAACACCTCGTACTGGCCGTCCGCGCCGATGCGTTCGCCCGCCGTCTCCCGGCAATCCGACACGCCGCAGCAGGACCGCTGGCTGTTCGGCTCCATGAGGGTCTGAAACCAGCGCCGCTGGTCGGGGGTGTAGGTCGAGTTCGGGTCCGGCGCCGCATGAGCCATGTTTGCCCAGCCCAAGAGGAGGATTGCCGATAGGAAAAAGGCCGCTCGCAGATCACGCATCGACACCACCTTCAGGCACGCCGGGAAGCGATAGCATACAGCCGTCGGTCGCTAAGCGGCAGCTTGGAACTTTTCGCGAGCATCCAGTTTTCCCAGTGAAGTAGCCGCCCCGGGTTGCGCCGGGCCGTCGGATCGTCCATCCGCTCCTGTCGACGGAGGATCGGAATGACGCAGGACGCTTGGGTGCCGCCGCCGCACGGGCCGGCGTGGGCACGCTTGGATGCGGCCGAGGCGGGCTTCGACCCGGACGCGCTCGCCGAGGCGGTGCGGTTCGCCGCAGCGCACGAAACTCCCTGGCCGCGCGATCTGCGCGCGCATCTCGAAGGCGGGTACTTCGAAAATCCGCCGCACAATGAGATCCTCGGCCCGATCCGCTCGCGCGGCGCACCCAACGGGCTGATCCTGCGGCACGGCCGCATGATCGCGTCCTGGGGCGACACGCGGCAGGCGGACTTCACCTTCAGCGTGGCGAAGAGCTATCTCAGCCTTATCGCCGGTCTCGCCTGGGCCGATCGCCTGATCCCCGACCTCGACCGGCCGGTCGGCGCCAGCATCCATGACGGCGGCTTCGAGGGCGCGCACAACGGCGCCATCACCTGGCGGCACCTGCTTCAGCAGACCTCGGAGTGGGAAGGCACGCTGTTCGGCAAATCCGACGCGATCGACCGCAACCGTAACCTCGCCACCGAAGGGCGCGGCCCGGCGAAGGGCGAGGCGCGGGAGCTGCGCGCGCCGGGCACCGTCTGGGAATACAACGACGTCCGCGTGAACCGCCTCTCGCTCGCGCTGCTCCGCCTGTTCGGCCGCAAGCTGCCCGAGGTGTTTGCCGAGCGCATCATGCGCCCGATCGGCGCCTCCGCCGACTGGGCTTGGCACGGCTATCGCACCTCGATGGTCGCGATCGACGGGCGTATGGTGGAATTCTGTCTCCGGCGGCAGCCATTGGGGTGGCGGCGTGGAAATGCACGCGGAGGATCAGGCGCGGATCGGGCTGCTGATGCTCCGCCGAGGCATCTGGAATAGGCGTCGATTGCTGCCGGAATCCTGGATCGCCGAGTCGCTCCGCCCCTGCGCGCTGAACCCCGCCTATGGCTTTCTCTGGTGGCTCAACACCGCGGGCGCGCGTGCCCCCGGCGCGTCCACGCGCGGTGTGTTCGCGGTCGGCGCGGGCGGTAATCAGATCTGGGTCGATTTTGATACCGACATTGTCGCTGTCTTGCGCTGGACAGATCCCGCCGTCGTCGCCGATTTCGCCGCCCGCGTGACGGCGGCGCTGCGGCCTGCTTGACTTGCCGTCAGCCCAACGAGCGGGAAGCCATGACCGACACCTTCGAGACCTTGCGCATCGAGCGGCCCGGGCCGCACATCGTGCTCGTGACCCTGAACCGCCCCGAGGCGGCCAATGCGATGAACACGCAAATGGGCCTCGACCTGCTCGCCGCGTTCGACGGCTTCAACGCCGGGCCGGGACGGCAACGCTGCATCGTCGTCACCGGCGCCGGGCAGCGTGCTTTCTGCGCCGGCGGTGACTTGAAGGAGCGCAACGGCATGACCGACGCGCAATGGCAGGACCAGCATTTGATCTTCGAACGCGCGATCCGGGCCATAATCGACTGCCCGGTGCCCGCGATCGCCGCCGTGAACGGTGCCGCCTATGCCGGCGGGCTGGAGATCGCGCTCTGCTGCGACTTCATCTACGCCGCCGAGCACGCGCGCTTCGCGCTGACCGAGGTGACGCTCGGGATCATGCCGGGCGCCGGGGGCACGCAGAACCTGCCCCGCGCGGTCGGCGCGCGGCGGGCGAAGGAGATCATGCTGACCGGCAAACCCTTTTCGGTCGAACAGGCTGCCCAGTGGGGCATGGTGAACCGCGTGTGCGCGGCCGGCACGCTGCTGGCCGATGCGCTGGACACAGCGTCGGCCATCGCCGCCAACGCGCCAATCTCCACGCGGCAGGTGAAGCAATCGGTCAACCAGGGCCTGAACATGGACCTGCGGAGCGCCATGATGTTCGAGATCGAGGCTTACAATCGCATGGTCCCGACCGAGGACCGCCGCGAAGGCATCCGCGCCTACCACGAGAAGCGCAAGCCGGATTTCCAGGGGCGGTGAGCCCGCCACGCAGGCGGCGCGGCTCAAGTCGATGTTCGGGACGATGTGCAAGCCGCTGCAATCGGGCTGGAAGCGAAGTTCAGCCTGCGCCTGACCACGGCGATAGCTCTCGCGAGGATCGAGACAGGCGCGCTCGCCAGCTATTCGGAGGCGGTCGCCGCCGATCCGCGCGTGGTCGCGCTGCGCGACAAGGTGGAGATCGACTCCTCCCGCGCGGCAGGCACACGTTGGCCGATCTGCGGATCTCGCTGACCGACGGCGCCGTGCTCGATGCGCGCCACGATTCCGGCATGCCCGATGCCGACGTCGCGCGGCAGGGACAGCGGATCGAGGCGAAGTTCATGGCGCTCGCCGAACCCGTGATCGGACATCGCGCCCCCGACCTCGCGGCCGAGGTCGCGCGCCTGCACGAGCTGGCCGACATGCATGCGATGATGGGGCTCTCGGCAGGACAAGGGAGCAGCCAATGACGCTCGATTTCGCATGGCTGTTCGGGAAGCACGCTAGATGTCCCGATGACGCTGGTGCAGCGTACGAGGCACTCGGATACGCCACGGTCTGGAGCGCAGAGGCGCATCATCACTACGCTGTGAGCCCCGTGGCTTGCGTGCTCCGTCGGAAGTAGTCGCGCGGACGTGCGCCGCGGGGATCAGCGGAATCTATCGTTTATTTCTTGACTATTTGGCCAATCTATGGCAATATGAAGATGTGTCCGCAAGCGCGATGCATTACGCCATCGCATTGTGGCACTCCCTTTGAGGTGGTAAATGCCTATACGTACGACTGCTAAGCGTTCAGCGCCGTCTGAATCAAAGCATGATAAATTCCGCCGGCTAGCCACAACGCGTACCCAAAGCGTGGTGGAGGCCTTGCGCAAGCTCTCCAATCTCTCGTCATCAAATTACGAATTCAAAAATCCCGAAGTCAAAACAATCTTTGAAGAGATCGAAAAGGCAGTGGAAAAAGCACGCGGACATTTTCGGCGTGATCTGAAAGGGCGAGTTTCCTTTACCCTCTAGCAAAACTCGGAGGAGGGGAGCTTCCAATGGCAGGCTCTCCTTCCCCTCCCTTGCGGAGAGGGATCGAGCACGATAGCAGACCGAGGAGGCGATAGCTGCTACTATCCCCCGCGTTGCTCGGCCCGCATCTCCGCGAACACCTTGCGCGCCACGATCAGCGCCTCGCGCACCAGCGGCAGGCCGCAATAGCCCGACAAGTGGAGCAAGCCTTCCACGAGTTCGTCCTCGCCCCAGCCCTCGCGGCGGGCCATGCGAAGATGGATCGCCAACTCCGCCTCGCGGCCCATCACGGTATCGGAGATCACGCAGATCAGCGTGCGCGTCTTCACGTCGAGGCCGGGGCGTGTCCACAGCCCGCCGAACACGTTCTCGACGGCGATTTCCCCGAACTTCTTCATGATCGGGTCGTCGTACACGGCCTTGTCGATGCGATCGGCGTACGCCTCACCCATCAGACGCCGGCGCATCGCGCGGCCCTGCTCCATGCGGCTCGATCCGCTCACGGCATTTTCTCCCTCACCTTCAGACGTCCACCACGACGTAGTCTTGCTCGACGGAAACCGGCAGTGTCTCCGCCACGAACGGCCCTTTCGCCAGGTCGGCGCCGGGTTCGACGCTCACCTCGTAGATGTGCGCCTTCACACTTTCGGGCTCGCACCAGGACTGGCCGGTGCGGATGTCGAACTCCCAGCCATGCCAGGGGCAGCGCAGCATCTCGCCCGCCCGGCTCAGCCGGTAGTGGCCGGGACGGTCGGCCTCCATTGCGGCGAACAGCCGGCCGCGGCAAAGCAGGGCGCCTTCATGCGGACAGCGGTTAAATAGCGCGAATTATTCGTCGTTGACGAAAAAGATGCCGATCTCGCGACCCCTCACGGTGACGATCTTGCAGCCGCCCGACGCGATCTCGCCAACGGCGGCGACGACGTGACGGGTCACGCGCTGCCCTCACGCCAGCCCGTAGAACGCCATCGCGTTGTCGCGGAAATCCGCTGCCGGCCCTGCTCGGGCAGCTTCACCTTGAAGGCGTGGCGCGGGTCGTCCTGGTCCCAGTGCGGGTAGTCGGTGGAGAACATCACCCGATCCCAGCCGATCCATTCGATCGTCGCCAGCAAATCGTCCGGCCGCTCCGGCTCCTCGATCGGCTGCGTCGTCACCCACACATGGTCGCGGATGTATTCGGACGGCAGGCGCTTCAGATGCGGCACCTCCTCGCGCAGTCGGCGGAAGTGCTTGTCGAGACGCATGACCGACGCGCAATGGCAGGACCAGCACCTGATCTTCGAGCGCACGATCCGCGCCATCATCGACTGCCCGGTGCCCGTGATCGCCGCGGTCAACGGCGCGGCCTATGCCGGCGGGCTGGAGATCGCGCTCTGCTGCGACTTCATCTACGCCGCCGAGCACGCGCGCTTCGCGCTGACCGAGGTGACGCTCGGGATCATGCCGGGCGCCGGGGGCACGCAGAACCTGCCCCGCGCGGTCGGCGCGCGGCGGGCGAAGGAGATCATGCTGACCGGCAAACCCTTTTCGGTCGAACAGGCTGCCCAGTGGGGCATGGTGAACCGCGTGTGCGCGGCCGGCACGCTGCTGGCCGATGCGCTGGACACAGCGTCGGCCATCGCCGCCAACGCGCCCATCTCCACGCGGCAGGTGAAGCAATCGGTCAACCAGGGCCTGAACATGGACCTGCGGAGCGCCATGATGTTCGAGATCGAGGCTTACAATCGCATGGTCCCGACCGAGGACCGCCGCGAAGGCATCCGCGCCTACCACGAGAAGCGCAAGCCGAATTTCCAGGGGCGGTGAGCATGACGGCGCTCTGTGCCATTTGAACGAACGGAGGAAGCGGTGGAATTTACCGGCAAGGTGGCTCTCATCACCGGCGGCGGCGGCGGGATCGGCCGCGCGGCGGCGATCGCCTTCGCCCGCGCAGGCGCGCGGGTGATGGTCGTCGATCGCGACACGACGGCGGCCGAGAACAGCGTGGCGGCCGCCGGAGCGGCGGCCGCCGTCGAGGTGCGCTCCCTCTCTGCCGACGTCTCCCGCGCGACCGACGTGCGCGGCTACGTGCGAGCGACGCTTGACGCGTGGGGACGGATCGACTGCTTTTTCAACAACGCCGGGATCGAGGGCGTCCTCGCGCCCATCCAGGAGTACGACGAAGCGGAGTTCGACGCGGTGATCGCCGTTAATCTCAAGGGCGTGTTCCTTGGGCTGCGTCATGTGCTGCCGGTCATGGTGGAGCAGGGCGCGGGCGCGGTCGTGAACACCGCCTCGGTCGCCGGGCTGTTCGGGGGACCGGGAATGCCGGCCTATGTCGCCTCCAAGCACGCCGTGCTGGGTCTCACCAAGGTGGCGTCGACCGACGTTGCCCGCCACGGCGTGCGCGTCAATGCGATCTGCCCGGGGCCGGTGGAAACGCGGATGATGCGCTCGCTGGAACAGCAGCGGAATCACGCTGACCCCGCTTCGGTCCATTCCGGGATCAGCGCCGGGATTCCCACCGGGCGCTACACGATGCCGGAGGAGATCGCCAATACCGTGCTGTTCCTGTGCTCGGATCTCGCGGCCAACCTGACCGGCACGCATATCGTGGTGGACGGTGGCCGATCGGGCGCCGGCGGCGCGACGGCGGGGCGGTCAAACCGATAGAAGTCGCTCCGCTCGGCGGAGATTGTGGCTGATCGCCGGAGCAAGAAGCGGATCGTCGAGCGCATCGAGCGCGCGCCTGTACAGCGTGATCGCTTCCCGCAGTTCTTCTGAGCCGCCTTGCGCCACCAGCGCATTGGCGAGATTCGTCGTCGTCATCGCCCAATCCGCCGGCGCATCCTCGGTGAACACCTCGAGCGCCGCGCGGCAGGCTGCGGCCGACGCCACGGCACATGCGGCATCGCCGCGCTGCTCGGCGAGCACGCACAGCGCGTCCCCCAAATTGCTCTGCGTCATCGCCCAGTCCTGCGGCGTGGCGCCACGCGTGTACATGGTGAGCGCCGCGTGGTAGCAGGCGAGCGCCTCGTCCAACGCGGCGGCATCGCCGGTCTGCCGGCCGAGCAGCGACAGCACCACGCCGAGGTTGCGGTTCATCCGCGCCCAATCCGAGGTTCCGATTGCGCAGGTCGTCAGCGCCGAGCGGTAGCTGCCGGCGGCGGCGGCAAGCCAGGCCGGGTCGCCGGTTGCTTCCCCCAGCACTGTCCGGACCGAACCGAGCAGCGCGTGGCTGCGCGCCCAGTCGGCCGGCGCGGCCTCGCGGTCCGTGTCGGCCAACGCGGCGTGGGCGACGGACAATGCCTCGTGCAGCACGTCCAGGTTCCCGGTCTTCTGGCTGAGGGCGCGCAGCGCCGCCGTCAGTTGCCGGCGGAGTTCCCCACGCTCTGCTGGCCCCTCTGCCCGATCGAGCGCCGCCCGAAGCGCATCGGCTTCATGCTGCTCGCTCACCCCTCGGCCCGCATCTCCGCGAACACCTTGCGCGCCACGATCAGCGCCTCGCGCACCAGCGGCAGGCCGCAATAGCCCGAGAGGTGGAGCAGTCCCTCGACCAGCTCGTCCTCGCCCCATCCCTCGCGGCGGGCCATGCGGATATGGATCGCCAATTCCGCCTCGCGGCCCATCACGGTATCGGAGATCACGCAGATCAGCGTGCGCGTCTTCACGTCGAGGCCGGGACGTGTCCACAGCCCGCCGAACACGTTCTCGACGGCGATTTCCCCGAACTTCTTCATGATCGGGTCGTCGTACACCGCCTTGTCGATGCGATCGGCGTACGCCTCACCCATCAGACGCCGGCGCATCGCGCGGCCCTGCTCCATGCGGCTTGATCCGCTCACGTCACTGCTCCGCTATGAGTTCGCCGGAGCCGCCGAACGGCTCTGGAAAATCCTTGAACTTCGGCAGCCCATCGCGGATGGCGAGAACCTTCTCGCCGTAGTTCACGTGCAGTGTCGGCGCGAACGGGAAATCCGGGACGGTGGCGGCGAAGACGTCCGCCATCCCGAAAGTGGGGTGCTCTGCCATGACGTGCCCGCCGCACAGGCGGCAGAACTGCCGATGGCTGACCTCGGTCTTGGCATACGTGCCGAGATGCTCGGCACCCTTGGTCACGCTCACGTTCTCGGGCTTCCACAGCATGAAGGCGTTGACGGCGGAGGCCGACCACGAGCGGCAGGAGTTGCAGTGACAATAGCCCATCACCTCGGGCTGGCCTCGGACCTCGACGTTGACGGCACCGCAGAAGCAGGCGCCGGAGTAGGAGTTGGTCATCGCCGTCCTCCCTCGTTCCCTGTTTCCGAGGACCGTACCGGGCCGGCGGTCCGCGTGCAAATGAGGCGGCCGTCACACGTCCACGACGATGTAGTCGCGCTCCACCGAGACGGGAACCGTCTCGGCGGTGAATGGACCCTTGGCGAGCGTTTCCCCCGGCTCGACGGTCACGTTGTAGGTGCGCGCTTTCACCCCGTCGGGTTCGCACCAGGACTGGCCGGTGCGGATGTCGAACTCCCAGCCGTGCCAGGGACAGCGCAGCATCTCGCCCGGCCGGCTCAGCCGGTAGTGGCCGGGACGATCGGCCTCCATCGCGGCGAACAACCGGCCGCGGCAGAGCGGTGCGCCCTCGTGCGGGCAGCGATTGAACAGCGCGAAATATTCTTCGTTGGCGAAGAAGATGCCGATCTCGCGGCCCCTGACGGTGACGATCTTGCAGCCGCCGGGCGCGATCTCCCCGACGGCCGCGACGACGTGACGGGTCATCCCAACCCGTAGAACGCCATCGCGTTCTCGCGGAAAATCCGCTGCCGGCCCTGCTCGGGCAGCTTCACCTTGAAGGCGTGGCGCGGGTCGTCCTGGTCCCAGTGCGGATAGTCGGTGGAGAACATCACCCGATCCCAGCCGATCCATTCGATCGTCGCCAGCAAATCGTCCGGCCGCTCCGGCTCCTCGATCGGCTGCGTCGTCACCCACACATGGTCGCGGATGTATTCGGACGGCAGGCGCTTCAGATGCGGCACCTCCTCGCGCAGTCGGCGGAAGTGCTTGTCGAGACGCCAGCTCAGCGACGGCAGCCAGGCGAAGCCGCCTTCGACCAGCACGACGCGCAGCTTGGGGATGCGCTCGAAGGCGCCCTCGACCACCAGGCTGGTGATGAGCGCCTCCATGCTTTGCACGTAGCTGTGGTGCTCCTCGTGGTAGAACGACGGCCAGCCGCCGCCCGTGGACGGATGCCCGCTGGTGCCGCCCAGATGCAGCGCGATGGGAAAGCCGTTCGCCGCGCACGCTTCCAGGATCGGCCAGTAGCGTCGGCGCCCGAGCGGCTCCAGATTGCGCGGCGGAATCTGCACCTGCACGAAACGCCGATCGCCGGCGCGGCGCTCGATCTCGGCGATTGCCGCCTCCTGATATTCGAGCGGGATCTGCACCGACGCCTTCAGGCGCGGCTCGCGGTCGCACCAACGGGTGGCCTGCCACTCGTTCACCGCCCCGCACATCGCCGCGCCGAACTCCAGGTTCCGCTCGTCCGAGCAGCGCCCGACCAGCGGCAAGATGATCCCGTAGGCCGCGCCGAACGCATCGAGCAGTTGCGCGCGCACGAAGTCGAGATCCGAGCCCGGAACCCCGCCGCCCGGCGGCCATGCGTCGAGCCGCATCCCCACCTCGGGCGACATGCGGGGATAATTTGCCGTGCCGCCCAGCGCCTGACGCGCGCGCCCGCCGATGGTGCGGCGGTGCTGGCGCCAGCGCTCGGACAGGAACGGGTCGAACTCCCCGCCTCCCTTGCTCGGGTAGAGGTGCACGTCGCAATCGACGTAGCCGAGCAGGCTTTGGCTGCCGAGGTCGGCATTGCGCTCCAGGACCGTCACGGTCATCGCACGCGCTCCATTAGCTACAGGGTTTCCGCGAGGCGCGGATAGGTGTTCATCGGGTTGTCGATCAGGATCTTCTGCAACAGGTCGGCGGGCAGCCCGTCCGGCAACGCATCCTGCCCGTCGAAATGCCAATGCGGATAGTCGGTCGCGAACAGCAGCATCTCGTCCGACCCGATCTCCTCCAGAACGCGCTGCATCTGTCCCGGATGCGGCGGCGCGTCGAGGGGCTGGATGGTCAGGCGAACATGCTTGCGCAGATACTCGGCCGGCGGGCGCTTCAGCCACGGCACCTCGGCGCGCACGCCGCGCCAGGTCTTGTTGGCGCGCCAGATCCAGGCCGGCAGCCAAGTCACGCCGGATTCGATGAGCACCACTTTCAGGCGCGGGAACTCCACGAAGACGCCCTCGACGATCAGGCTGTTCAGCGCGCCGGCGCAGCCTTGCGACTGCGCGACATAGTCCTCCAGCAGATAGGACGGCCAGCCGATCGAGGTGGTCGGATGGCGCATCGTCGATCCGGCATGGACGCCGACGGGCAAATCCAGGCGCTCGGCGGCGCGATAGATCGGCCAGTTCTGCCGCCGCCCCAGCGGCAGCTCCTGCATCGCCAGCAGCAGCACCTGCACGAAGCGGCGATCCTCGGCACAGCGCTCGATCTCCTGGGCGGCCAGCTCGGCGCTGTGGCCCGGCACGACGATGGAGGCGCGCAGGCGCGGATCAGTGTCCAGCCATTCGGCCGCGATCCACTTGTTGATGGCGCGGCAGAACGCGGCGGAGAGGTCTTCGTTGAACACCACCTGCGCGCCGTGCAGCACGTTGCAGATGGCGAAGCGGCTTGCGAAGGCATCCAGCGCGTGGGCGCGCAGCAGGCTGGGATCGCTGCCCGGCCGCTTGCTCCCGTCCCGCCAGTCGGGGCGGCCGGTCAGCGGCGCGTTCGGCGGAAAGGCGCCGAGGTCGTAATTGTCGCGCTCCAGCCCGCGCATCCGCACGTGCTCGCGCCAGTAATCGTCCAGGTACGGCAACAGGACATGCGTGCCGGGCAGCGCCGGGTGGATGTCACAATCGATCGCGCCGGGCGGCGGGATACTCACCAGCACCTCCATGACGGGGGAACCATAGGAGGAGCCTACCCGGCCGGCAACGCCTCCGGCGCTTGCCGTCACGCGTTCCTCCCTGCTCCGTCATGAACGAGCGAAGCATCACTCCGCGGCGCCCACCGGCGCGCGCGCCGGCGCGTCCAGGCTGGCGAGCGGTCGGCCGCGCGTCTCGGGCAGCAGCAGCAGGCCGAAGATCATCAGGCCGTAGGCGAGCAGCACAAACACCACGATCGCCGGCCCGAGCCCACCGAGCGCATGAATGAGGAAGCCGACGAGCGCGGGGAACAGCGCCCCGATCCCCCGGCCGGCGTTGTAGCAGAACCCCTGCCCGCAGCCGCGCACGACCGAGGGGTAAAGCTCCGTCATGAACGGGCCCATGGGCGGGAACATCATATAGATCGCGACGCCCAGCGGGAATCCCATCGCCAGCATCGCGTCGGGACCGAGCGGGGCCATCAGGTAGATCAGCACCATCGCCATCGAGGTGAGGACGGAGATGAAGAACGTCGGCTTGCGCCCGATCGCGTCCGACAAATACGACCCCAGCAAGAAGCCGCAAAGCGCGCCCAGGATATGCACGAACAGATAGCCGCCGGTGCTCGTCGTGCCGAGGTGGCGCACCGTCCGGAGATAGGTCGGCAACCAGAATGACAGCGCGTAGCTGCCGCCTTGCGCGCCGATCACCATGAGCACCAGCCGCCACGTGGTGGCGAGATAGGGCGGCCGCAGGGCCGCGAAGGCGTGCGCCAGGCCGCCGGCGGCGGACTGTTCGCGCGGCGCCAAGTCGGATTCCTTGACGTTGCGGCGAATCCAGATCACGAGCAGCGCCGGCAGAATGCCGATCCAGAACATGACGCGGAAGGCGATCGCCGGCTCCACGTAGGCGAACAGCACGGTATAGGCGATCGCCGCCGCGCCCCAGCCGATCGCCCAGCCGGTCTGCACGAGCCCGACCGCGCGGCCACGGAAGCGGTCCTGGATCACCTCCCCCATCAGGACGGCGCCGGCCGCCCACTCGCCGCCGAAGCCGAGGCCCTGCAAGGCACGCAAGACAAAGAGCTGACTGAAATCCTGTGCGAAGCCGCAGAGGAACGTGAACACCGCGTACCAGACGATGGTGACCTGCAGCACGCGCAACCGGCCGTAGCGGTCGGCGAGCGCGCCGCCGAGCCAGCCGCCGAAGGCGGAGACCAGCAACGTGATGGTTCCAAGCTCGCCCGCCTCGGCGGCGGAGATGTGCCACAGGACGAGCAAGGTCGGGATGACGAAGCTGAAGATCTGCACGTCGAGCGCATCGAGCGTCCATCCGCCGAAGCAGGCGAGCATGGTCCGACGCTCCCGGTGCGTCAGCTCGGAGAACCAGGACAGCATGGGCGAAGCCTCCCCTATTGGGGGAAACTGAAGCACGCGCCCGGTCAGGGACGCAAAGTCGCCTCAGCGCCCGGTCAGGATGCGCTCCACCAGCTGGCGCACCGACGGGATAAAGCCGTTCGAATAGAACGGATCGAGACCGAACCGAAAAGCATTGTGGCCGCTGAACATCAGGTTGTGCTCGATCGGGGCCGGGGCGTCGCTGGTGTGGACGATGTCCTGGAGCGTCTGCTGGATGCAGAAGCTGCGCGGATCGGGGCGCTTGCCGGTGGTGTAGTCCGGCCCCGTGTGGCTCCAGTTCGAGAAGCGGCACTGGGTGAGGCAACCCATGCAGTTGATCTGGTCGCGGGTGATCTCGCGCGCCTTCTCGGGCGTGACGAAAATCAGCGTCGCATCAGGTGTGCGCAGCGCCTCGGTAAAGCCCTCCTCCACCCACGCGCGCACACGGGCGAGGTCGGGGCTGGTCAGATAGACGACGCGCTTGCGCGGGCCGACGCCGTACACGGCGACATGCTCGCCGACCGGCTCGGTCGTGAAGGCCGCCTGGCGGTCGCTGCGCGCGCGCAGTTCCTGAATGAAGCCGTTGTTGACGGCACTCGACCAGAAGCCGGTCGGGCTGAAATGGTTCAGGAAGACGTCGCCCTCCTTCAAGGTGGGCAGCCGGCGCTTCCATGCCTCCCCGATCGGGCTCTCCTGGGTCAGCAGCGGGCGGGTGCCGAACTGGAAGGCGACCGGGCCGAGGTCGGGGTTGTCGATCCAGTCCTCCCATTCCTCCAGCCACCAGACGCCGCCGGCCATGATGATCGGCGTGTCGTGCAGGCCGAATGCGCGCATCTGCTCGCGCAGCGCGAGCACGCGGGGGAACGGATCCTCGGGCCGGGCGGGGTCCTCGCCGTTGGAAAGACCATTGTGCCCGCCCGCGAGCCAGGGGTCCTCGTACACCACGCCGCCGAGCAGGGCCGCGGCCTTGTGGTAGGCGCGCCGCCACAGCGCGTTGAAGGCGCGCGCCGAGGAGATGATGGGATAGTAGTGGACGTTGAATCGCGCGGCGATGTCGGACAGGCGGTACGGCATTCCGGCGCCGCACGTGATGCCGTTGATCAGGCCCTTGGCCTGCTCCAGCGCGCCGGTGATGACGCGCTCGGCGCCGCCCATCTCCCACAGGACGTTGGCGTGGATGCGCCCCATGCCGCCGGCAAGTTCGTAGGCGCGACGGGCCTGCGTCACCGCGCCGCGGATCGCGTACGCGATCAGCTCCTCGTGGCGCTCCCGCCGTGTGCGACCGTGATAGATCTGCGGGATGACGTGGCCCTGGTCGTCGTAGCTGTCGGCGTTGACGGCGCTGAACGTGCCGACCCCGCCCGCCAGCGCCCAGTTGCCGCACGAGAGCCCGTTCGAGACGGCGACGCCCTTGCCGCCTTCGACGAGTGGGAGGACGTCGATCCCGCCCATGCGGATCGCGTTGATTGCTTTCATTGACGTTCTTTCCACGTCATGGCTGGCCTAACCACCGCCTATTCACGCTACGCTCCCCCTCCCCAACCCCTCCCGCAAGGGGAGGGGGAAGAAAGAAGCGTGGCGCCGTCTGCTCCCCCCCTTGCGGGAGGGGGCCGGGGAGAGGGGTCAGCGCGCGCCCGATGGGCAGCCTATTCCCCCGCCGCCGCCGGCTCGGTCGAGGGCTGCTCACGCCGCTCGCGATCACCGCGACCTGCTTTGGCGCCCACCTTGTCGGTGATGTCCTCGCCGGTCGCCTGATCGACCACGCGCATCGACAGCTTGATCTTGCCGCGATCGTCGAAGCCGAGGACCTTCACCTTCACGCTGTCGCCGACATTGACCACGTCGGAGGTCTTGTTGACGCGCCCCTGGGCGAGTTCGCTGATGTGGACCAGCCCGTCGCGCGAGCCGAGGAAGTTCACGAAGGCGCCGAACTCGGCGGTCTTGACCACCTTGCCGGTGTAGATCACGCCCACCTCGGGTTCGGCCACGATGCCGCGGATCCAGTCGATCGCAGCCTGCGCCCGGTCCTGCTCGGTCGCCGCAATCTTGATCGTGCCGTCGTCATTGATATCGATCTTGCAGCCGGTCTGCTCGACGATCTCGCGGATCACCTTGCCGCCGGTGCCGATCACCTCGCGGATCTTCTCCTTCGGCACGTTGATGATGGTAATGCGCGGCGCGTTGGCGGCGACGTCGCCGCGCGCGCCGGTCAGCGCCTTCGCCATCTCGCCCAGGATGTGCATCCGCCCGTCGCGCGCCTGATCGAGCGCGATGCGCATGATCTCCGCCGTGATGGACGTGATCTTGATGTCCATCTGCAGGCTGGTGACGCCCTTCTCGGTGCCGGCCACCTTGAAGTCCATGTCGCCGAGGTGGTCCTCGTCGCCCAGGATGTCGGAGAGCACGGCGAAGCCGCGCGGCTCCTTGATGAGGCCCATCGCGATGCCGGCGACGGGCCGGGTCAGCGGCACGCCCGCGTCCATCATGGCGAGCGACGAGCCGCACACGGTCGCCATCGAGGACGAGCCGTTGCTCTCGGTGATCTCGGAGACGATGCGGATGGTGTAGGGAAAGCTCGCCTTCTCCGGCAGCAGCGGGTGCATCGCCCGCCAGGCGAGCTTGCCGTGGCCGACCTCGCGCCGGCCGGGGCTGCCCATGCGGCCCGCCTCGCCGACCGAGTAGGGCGGGAAATTGTAGTGCAGCATGAAGTGCTCGCGGTACTCGCCTTCGAGCGCGTCGATGATCTGCTCGTCCTGGCCGGTGCCGAGGGTGGCGACGCAGAGCGCTTGCGTCTCGCCGCGCGTGAACAGCGCCGAGCCGTGCGCGCGGGGCAGCAGTCCCACCTCCGCAACGATCGGGCGCACGGTGCGCGTGTCGCGCCCGTCGATGCGGATGCCATTGTTGAGGATGGCGTTGCGGACGATGTCGGCCTCAAGCTTCTTGAACAGGGCCTTGGTCTTGTCGGCGTCCAGCCCCTCGGCCGCGACCTGCGCGAGCGCGGCCTTCTTGGCGGCGCCGATCCGGTCGTGGCGGGCGGCCTTCTCCTTCTCGCCGTAGGCGGCTACCAACTCGGCGCGGGCCAGCGTGTCCAGGCGCGCGGCGAGCGACTTCTCCTCGGCGGATGGCTCGGGCAGCGGCCACGGCTCCTTGGCGGCGTGCTCGGCGAGTTCGATGATCGCCTGGATCACCGGCTGGAAGGCCGTGTGGCCGAAGCTGACGGCGCCGAGCATCACGTCCTCGGGCAACTCGCGCGCCTCGCTCTCGACCATCAGCACGCCCTCGGACGTGCCCGCCAGTACCGAGGTCGAGCGCGGATTGCTCGAGCTGCGCGGCGGTCGGGTTGAGAAGATAGCGGCCCTCCCGGTGGCCGACGCGGCAGGCGCCGACCGGGCCGAAGAAGGGGATGCCGGAGAGCGTGAGCGCCGCCGAGCAGCCGATCATGGCAACGACATCGGGATCGTTTTCCAGGTCGTGGCTGAGAACGGTCGCGATGACCTGCACCTCGTTGCGGAACCCGTCCGGGAACAGCGGGCGGATCGGCCGGTCGATCAGGCGGCTGACCAGCACCTCGTTCTCCGACGGCCTTCCCTCGCGCTTGAAGAAGCCGCCGGGAATCTTGCCGGCCGCGAACGCCTTCTCCTGGTAGTTCACGGTGAGGGGGAAGAAGTCCTGCCCGGGCTTGGCGGTCCTGGCGCCGACGGCGGTGCAGAGCACGATGGTGTCGCCGTAGCGGACCAGCACGGCACCGTCGGCCTGCCGGGCGATCTTGCCGGTTTCGAGCACCAGCTTGCGCCCGCCCCAGTCGAGTTCCTTGCGGTAGTAATTGAACATGCGTCGTCCTTCGATGCGCGCGGCATCGGCGGACGATCCCCGATCAGCCCTCGTCTCCCGTGGGAAACGGCGTCTCGGGTCGCATGGAGGCGCGGGCTGCGACGGGCGCAGGCCGCGGGCCATGTGGCCGGAAACGCCGTCGCGGTTCCCGATCGGGTGCCGGACCGGCGGTGTGTGGTCCGCCGCGTGTCGCGACGTGGACGGGGGTCTTCGCCCCCGCGTTGCCCCGCGCCACCATGGCGCGAGGGGTCGTTCCTATCGCCGCGATATGGGGGCGGCGGCCCGGGTTTTTAGCGCCGCTCGGTCAACGGCGCAGATTCAGGCGTCCGATAAGTGCCAGATAGCGCCGGCTGTCCTTGCGCTTCACGTAGTCCAGCAGCCGGCGCCTGCGGCCGACCAGCATCAGCAAGCCGCGACGACTGTGGAAGTCCTTCGCGTGCGTCTTCAGGTGGTCGGTGAGGTTGGTGATCCGCTCGGACAGCAGGGCGACCTGCACCTCCGGGCTGCCGGTGTCGGCCGGCTGGGTCGCGTAGTCCGCGATGAGAGCGCCGCGGCGCTCGGCCGTGATCGACATCGGGATAACTCCTTCTTCCCGGGGGCGGATGCGCGCGTGGATCGCCGGACAAAACCGGGTCACAAGATCCGTTCGGGCTTGAGCCAGCCATCCTGCAGCCGACAAAGCCCGATCACGCGGCCCCCCGCCATGGCGCGCGCCAAGCCCCCATCGGGGTCGGCGGCCCGTGGAATGCGGCCCATCAGCGTGACCAGGCTGATCGCCTGTCCATGCCGGAGGTCGGAGGCCTCGGCTTCGGTCACGGCCAGCGCCGGGATGTCGGCCAGCGCGGTCGCGACCGGAAGCAGGAGGTCCGGGGAAGCGCGGGCGGTATGGTCCGGCCCCACCAGTTTGTCCAGCGCAATCGCCCCCGGCTCCGTGAACGGGCCGACCCGCAGCCGGCGCAGGGCCGCGACATGGCCGAGCGTGCCGCAGGCGCCGGCGAGGTCGCGCGCCAGGCTGCGCATATAGACCCCCTTGCCCGACTGCACCTCGAACACGGCGGTGTCGGGGTCGGGGCGATCGACCAGGGCAAAGCTGTCCACCCGCGCCGGGCGCGGCTCCAGCACCGGGGCGCGGCCTTCGCGCGCCATGTCGTACGCGCGCTCGCCGGCGATCTTCACGGCCGAGAAGGTGGGCGGGACCTGCATGATCGCGCCCCGGAACGCGGGCAAGGCGGCTTCGATCGCGGCATCCGCCGGACGCGCCGGCGAGGTGGCGACGATCTGGCCGTCGGCATCGTCGGTGTCGCGCGCCTCGCCGAAGCGCAGGGTGAAGCGGTAGAGCTTGGTGCCGTCCATCACGTAGGGCACGGTCTTGGTCGCGGCGCCGAACGCGACCGGCAGCACGCCCGTCGCCAGCGGGTCGAGCGTGCCGCCGTGCCCCGCCTTCTGGGCGTCGAAGGCGCGGCGGACCCGGTTCACGACGTCGGTGCTGGTCAGCCCCGGCGGTTTGTCGATCACCAGCCACCCGTCGAGCGGGCGACCGCGGGGCTTGCGGCGGGGCATGGCGGATCTCCTGGACGGCGCGGGCCGGTTGGCGGCGCGCCTCGGACAGCGCGCAGCCAGCGCATACATCAGAACTCGATGCGATGCCCGCCGCCCCGGTAAGGGGCGGCGGTCCCGCGTCCCGTGATCAAGCCGTGCTAGAAACCGGCACGTGGCAAAGGTCGCGCGGCATGGCCGGTCGCGAATGGCGCCTCGGAGTTTTCAACGACCGCGCGGCCTCGTACCCTGTCGCGGTACCGGTTTATTACCGGATCGATCGCTGCGTAGAAACCAACGGAAACAAGGACGCTTAGCAGTAAGCCGCCAACCAACATGCCGTAGCTGTAGCCTGTTGTGAATGTCAGTAAGAAGATCAAAACGTTCTCGTGATACAGATAAAGCGGATAGGTCACGTTTCCGAAAAAGCGGTCGCCGGCACGGAAGCGGGAAAACCTGCCGAATGCCAGAATGACCATGAGCGCCATGAGCAGACTGAGGATAAGAAGATTCGTCCATATGGCACCCGCGGCCGCCATAACAGTCGGCGTGTGAAGGGCGCCCGTGACGTATTGCCAAGCCATTGCCGGCAGGCAGCCGACCGCGATCCAGCGTGCCAGCCGATGTCCCATGGTTGCGAAGTAGAGCGCCGACCCAAAGGCGAAATAGGGCACGTATACCAGCGGGCTGAGCGACCCCCGATCTACGATCACCACGAACAGCAGCAGAAGCGCGGCGCCGATCAGCACTGGCCCGAAGCGACGCGCCCAGGACGACACTCGCCCAAGTGCCAAATAGGCGAAAACCACAATATAGAACGCCATCTCAACCCGAACAGCCCATGTGATGTCCAGGAAATTGTAGCTAACGAACCAGTGAATGGCAGGAAATATCGAAACGAAATTGAACGCCAGGTTCTGGGCCGAGAAGGCGATCTCGTAAGGAAAAGAGGGTTGCAGGCGCCATAGCCTGATTCCGCCACTTACGAGGAACACGTAGTGCAACAGCATGGAAAGCGAAATGGCGACCGCGAAGTGCGGCACAATGCGTAGAAGGCGATTGGTGAAAAATGGCAACGGCTTGTCCTTGTAGACGCGATCGGCAGCTTCCGTGATGACGAAGCCTGAAAGGGCAAAGAAGACGAGGACCGCGATACTGCCGACCTGGTACGGCAAAAACCGCGCGGCAAACGCGTCGGGCGCGGCATCAGCGGAAAAATGTTGGAACATGACAAGGAATGCGAGTAGAAATCTGAAGAACCCGAAATGCTTGTAGGTGTAAGGCATCAATCCAACCTCTCCCACCATTTTGCCGCCACGGATGAGCCTGCATAGGTCGATCGTATCGCGCACTCTGCCGAGCGCGGCGCAACGTGCCAAGCGGACAGGTCAGTTTCTATACGGGCAATCAACGGTTCGCGCAATATCCCCGATCCGGCCGGGAGCTGAGGATGGCCACACCCGTATCGGCGAATTGCGGGGTCATCCTTCCCGCTCATGCGTCGAGGCACACCGTGAAGTCCTGGATACGGCGCGGGCTGATCTCGGTGCGCGGAAACGCCCCGGTCGCCCGCCGAGCATCCGTGCAGCAGCGCGGCGGTCTCGTTCGGGTCGAGCGTGGCCGGGCCGTGCAGGTCAGCCTCACCGGATCGGTCCGGGGATATGGGGTGCGCGCGGGAAATCTCACCCCGCGATCGGGTGAAACGTCTCGATCCGCAGCTCGCGCAAGGTGAGGTCCTGCGCCGTGCCCACCGTGGCGAGCGTCGTCATGAAGCGGGCCATCCCGCCGTCGGGCTGGCGGATCTCGACCGGCACGAGCAGGCCCGAGCCTTGTTCGCCGCGCAGCAGCCGCCCCGTCCCCGGATAGGCCAGCACCTCCTCAAGCGGCGGCCGGCGGGCCGGATCGGCGCGCAGGAGCCGCGTCTCCCGCGTTGCGCGGCCGAGCACCTCGCGCGTCACTTCGGCCCAGTTGCCGAGCATGCGCCGCGCGCCCTGGGGATGGCACAGCAAGCGCAGCATGTTCGGGCGCGGCGCGGGAACCAGCGCGAGCGGGACGGCCGGGCCGGCCGCCGCCTCGTCCGCGCCGGCGGCGAGGCAGGCATTCACGTACTCCGCATAGGCCGCGTTGACCATGACGTAGTCGTATCGCGCATCGAACGCCGCGGCCGGCAGGGGATCATGGCGGCCGAGCATCAGGCGGAGTGCGGCGATGATCTCGGCCATCGCGGGCGATTCGAGCGGGGTCTCCCGATGCGCCGGCGCGAAGCCGGCCGCGAGCAGGAACGCATCGGCCTCGCGCGCCGACACGCCGAGCGTCTCGCAGAGCCGCAGCACCAGCTCGCGCGAGGGCCGCGCACGGCCGGTCTCGACGAAGCTCAGGTGCCGCGCCGACACGCCGGCCTCGCCCGCGAGATCGAGTTGGCTGACGCGACGCGCCTTGCGCGTGCGCGCGAGCAGGCCACCGATCGGGACGGCGCCGTCGAGTGCGGCATGACCGCCGCCTTGCGTCCATGTCTCCATGCCGCCAGTCCTATCATCAACGATGCGGCCATGCGCTTACCTCCCAAGTAATCGCGCCCGATCGCGGCACGCGCAAATGCTGGCCCTCCACGAGACAGAGAACGGAGGGTGTGATGCCGGATGGGACCATCGCCGCGAGGCCGCCACGCACGCGCCTGATGCTGGAAAGCCGGGTGCTCCCCGGGCTTTTGTGGCTCGCGGCGCCCAACGTAGGCGAGGCGGCGGCGCGGGTCGGCTTTATCGCGGCCGACGCGGCCTTTGTGGGCTGGCTCGGCAAGGACGCGCTGGCCGGCGTGTCCCTGGTGTTCCCGCTGTTCCTCGTGTGCCAGCTCATCTCGGCCGGCGGGATCGGAACCGGCGTGTCCGCCGCCGTCGCCGGCGCCCTCGGGGCGGGGGATCGGGAGCGGGCCGACCGGACGGCAGGGCAGGCGGTCTGGCTAGCCCTTGCGGCCGGCTTGGCGCTCGGGGGCGCGATGGTGCTCGGCGGGCCGGCGCTGTATCGCGGGCTGGGCGCGAGCGGGCCGGCACTGGCAGCCGCGCGGGCCTACTCCACTGTCGTCTTCGGGGGGGTCGTGCTGGTCTGGCTGATGAACCTGCTGGCCAACGCCGTTCGCGGGACCGGGGCGATGGCGGTTTCGGCCGGCGCGATCGTCGCCGGCGAGGCGGTCCATCTTGTGCTCTCCCCTTCGCTCATCCTGGGCCTGGGACCGTTTCCCCGCCTGGGCATCGCCGGAGCCGGAATCGCGGTGCTGGCGAGCTACGCGACCGGCGCGGCGGTCCTGCTGGCCTATCTGAGCTCTCGGCGCGCCGGGGTCAGGCTGCGGGCGGGCGCGCTCGGCCTTCGGATGGTGGAAATGCGCGGCATCCTGACGGTCGGGATTCCGGCCTCCGCGACGATGATCCTGTGGCAGGCGACGACGATTGCCGGCACCGTGCTGGTGGCGCGCTTCGGGGCGGCGGCGCTGGCGGGGTACGGAGCGGCGCAGCGGCTGGAGCTGGTGCAGACGCCGATCAGCTTCGCGCTCGGGTCGGCCGCGATCGCGATGGTCGCGGCCAATCTCGGCGCCGGCCAACCGGAGCGCGCCCGCGCGGTGGCGCGCACGACGGCGCTGCTGTGCGGTCTGATCGGCGTGGACTTCGCGCTGATCGCCTTCCTGGCGCCGGCGTGGTGGATGGGGCTGTTCACGCATGATCCGGCGGTGGCGGCGATCGGCGTGCTGTATTTGCGAAGCGTCGCGGCGACGCTCGCGTTCTCGGGCGTGGCCTATGGGCTCGCCTTCGCGCTGATGGGCGCGGGCCGGGCCGGAGTGCCGGCGGCGGCCAGCCTGCTGCGGCTCGCGGTGCTTGCGGTGGCGGGGGGCGCGGCGGCTTCGTCCGGGTTCGGGACGCAGGCGCTGTTCGCCGCCGTGGCCGGAGCCAATCTCGTCTTCGCGGCGCTGCTGATCGGAGCGGGGATGCGGGCGATGCGCGATTCCGACCTTGCCGTCCCTCAGCGCTTCAGCCGCAGCACCATCCCCGCCGCCGCCAGCATGATGACCATGCCGAACACGTCGGACGGCTCCACCTTCTCGCCGAAGAATGCGAATCCGAACACCACCGCGATCACCGGCGAGATGAACGCGTATGTGCCGGCGCGGCTCGCGCCCCAGTCGCGCACCAGCAGGAAGTAGATCACCGTCGCGCCGAGCGAGCCGGGCAGCAGCAGATAGGCCCAGGCGAGGAACGCAGGCCAGCCCCAGTTCCCTGTCATGGCCGCCCGCGCGCCCGGCTCGAAGGCCAGCGAAAAGACCAGCAGGACGAAGCCGCCGACGAAGTTGGTCATCGCCGCGACATGCGCCGGCGGCATCGTGCGCATCAGCGGGCGTGCCAGCACCGAGCCGGCGGCGTAGCTCAGCGTGCTGACCACGACCGCCAGCGCGCCCGCGACCTGCAGCCAGGCCAGCTCGCCCGCCAGCGCCTTCGGCCCGAACAGCACCAGGATGCCGGCGATGCCGAGCGCCATGGCCGCCGCCTGCTGCCAGCGAAACTTCTCTTGACGGAACGCCACCGCGAAGCCGAGCAGGCCGATCGGCGTCAGCGCCGAGCCGAGCACGGCCGCCAGCCCGGCGGTGATGTACTTCAGCCCGTAGAGCTGGATCACCTGATTCAGCGAGACCATCAGGACCGAGCAGAGAACGAGCCGCGCCCGCAGCCGGAACGGCACGGCCAGCGTATGGCCCCGCACCGCGCGGAACCCCAGCAGCGCGAGGCCGGCGATCGTCCAGCGCGTGCCGGCGAAGAAGCCGGGTGGCACCGTGGCGATTCCCACCTTCATGGCGAGCCAGGTGGTGCCCCAGACGAAGCACAGCACGCCGAACATGGCCCGCTCGCGCGCCGCGATCGCGCGGCCTTCGTCGCGCGGGACCCCTCCCCCGACCCCTCTCGCAGGGGGAGGGGAGAGGTAAGAGCCGTCGTGCGTTCTTTTCCCACGCCCCCACGGGTCCGGTTGAAGATCGGCCCGAGGGCAAGCCTTGCGGGAGGGGGTCGGGGGGAGGGGTCGCGTCACGCCGTGAGGAATCCCAAGGTCGATCCCTCCAGCACGGCGCAGGTCAGCGCGCCCCCGAACACCGCCCCGGTGTCGATGCAGATGCGGTTGGCGCGCACGAGGGGCGCGTTGACCGGAGTGTGGCCGTGGACGACGACCACGCCGAGGTCTTGGTCGGTGAACAAGAACGGCTGGCGGATGCGCAGCAAATCCTCCGGCGCCTGATCCTCCAGACGCACGCCGGGCCGGATGCCCGCGTGGGCGAACACATAGCCGCCCTCGCGATGCAGCATGGTCAGCCCGTGCAGAAAGGCGAGATGGTCGTCCGGCACCGCGCCGCGCCACGCCGCGCGCGGGCCTTCCGGGTCCAGCCCGTAGCTCGCCAGCGCGGGCTTGCCGCCGTGGAACAGCCAGTCGGTGCCGGCGGCGCGCTCCCCGGCCAGCGCCTCGATCATGGTCTGCTCGTGGTTGCCTTTCAGGTTCACGGTCGGGATGCCCGCGATCGGCGGCCCATGGCGCAACAGTTCGATCACGCCGGCGGTGTCCGGGCCGCGATCGACATAGTCCCCGATATGCACCAGCAACGGCGCCGCGATCGGGCGGCGCGCGTGATCGGCGGCGATCGCCGCGTGCAGCGTGATGAGCTGGGTGAGGCAACCGTGGATGTCGCCGATCGCATAGACGCGACGGCCGGGCGGCAGGACGGCCGGGGCGGGGGTGAGGGCGAGCATGTCCCCGCCGTTTAGAGCGCCGGCATCCAGAGCGCCAGCACCGCAGACGACCCGGCTCGGCCGGGCCGGCGTCAGCGAGCAACGTGCTGACCGCTATCCGCTTTCGAACCTGCGACGGAAATAATGCGTTAAAAGGATGATACCGACGAGAAATGCAGCCCTTCGTCACTAATTTCTCTGGCGAACCAAATCACCTTCGGTGCTACTTGGTGCATGACGTTATACAAGGAGGACTGCATGAAATCCCTCGTGCTCGGGATCGTGGCTGCCGCGTTGGCAGGCGGCGTGGCGATCGGTCAGACCACGACCGGATCGGCATCGACACCCAACGCCAATCAGAATGGCGCAGGCGTTGCGGCGGCATCCGGCAACGACAATCAGGCCGTTGCCACAACCACCGCGAATGCGCCGACCCCGGCGCGCGGCGCGAACAGCTTCACCCATGCGCAGGCGAAGCACCGGCTTGAAGAGAACGGATTCTCTAACGTCTCCGAGCTGGCGAAGGATAATGACGGCGTTTGGCGCGGAACCGCGCAAATGAGCGGTCATCCGGTTCGAGTGTGGGTCGATTACAAGGGCAATGTCGGCCAGCAACAATAAGTTCCGCCGTTTCGAGAGCAGGAGCATCGTGAAACCATGCGAACCGTGACCAGACTTTATGATAACCACGCAGATGCCGTTCAGGTCGTGCAAGACCTGGAAGCGGCCGGCATTCCACACAGCGCGATCAGCATCGTCGCGAACAACCACGGCAACCGCTACGGCCCCGTCGTTGCCGAGGGCGGCAAGGCCACCGGCACCGGCGCGACCGCCGGCGGGATTGTCGGAGGCGGCGTCGGCCTGCTGGCAGGCATCGGACTGCTCGCCATCCCTGGCGTCGGCCCGGTGGTTGCCGCAGGGTGGCTCGTCGCGACCCTCGCCGGCGCGGGAGTCGGCGCCGCCGCCGGTGCGGCGACGGGTGGCTTGCTCGGTTCCCTGACCCACGCGGGCATTCCCGAGAACGAGGCGCACGTTTATGCCGAGGGCATCCGCCGCGGCGGTTCTCTGGTGACCGTGCGCAGCGAGGATCCCGACGCAGCGCGCGCCGAGGCCATCATGGCCGGGCATAATGCGGCCGACTGGACCGAGCGGGATCGCGCTTATCGGGCGTCCGGCTGGAATCGCTTCGACCCGAACGCACCGATCTACACGCCGTCCCAGGCCGAGGTGGAAAGCAGGGTGCGCAGGAGCGGGGTCTGATCGGCACTCCGGACCGAGGATCGGGCGCGCCTTCCGGCGGGCGCGCCCGATCTTTATCTAGCAAGACCGATCAGAGCGCCAGCACCGGCAGCAAGACCCGGCTCGGCCGGCCGGCGTCGACGAACACCGTGTTGACCGCGACCCGCTTCCGCGTCGCCCGCCCCTCCGGCTCGCCGGTGTTGGGGTTCACGTCGAATTTGGGGAAGTTGCTGGAGGAGATGTCCAGCCGCACCCGATGCCCCGGCAGGAACAGGTTCGCGGTGGGAAACAGCGTGATCCGCGCCCGCACCACCTCGCCGGGCCGGCGCAGGCGCGGCGCGGCCGGGTCCTCGGCGTAGCGCAGGCGCAGAATCCCGTCCGTCAGCAGCATCGCATAGCCGCGCGGATAGTCGGCCGAGGGCGGATGCAGGTCGATCAGCTTGGCCGTGAAGTCCGTGTCCGGCCCGTCGGTCGCGACGAACAATTCCGCCTCGACCGGCCCGACGATCCGCAAGGGCCGCGACAGCGGTGCGGTCTGGAAAACCAGCACGTCGGGCCGCGAAGCGAGCGGCAGGAAGGGCGGTTCGCAGCCGAAGAACGCCGGCGCCTCCACCTGGTCCCAAGCCCCGGCGCGGGCCACCGGCTCCAGGCTGGAAAACGCGCCGCCGATCGTCGGCACCGGGCGGCGCGGGTCGAAGTCGTAACACAGCGGGGCCGCCTCGGCATCCGGCGCGGCCGGGTCGAGTCGTCCGTTGCCGTGCAGATGCCAGGGCACGAACCCGGTTCCCGGCACCGGCCAGTCCGCCGCCGCGAGCCAGCGCCCGCCGTGATCGAGATGACCGGCCTCGGTGCGCCGGCCGCTGCCGCCGCCCATGACGAAGATTCGCACCGCGGGCTCATCCCGCGCCGCGCCCTTCACGACGTGATCGAAGAAGCGCAGCCGAAAGGCCCGCCAGTCGCCGGCCCAGGTGTCGATCGGCGCATCCGGTCCGAAATCGACGTCGCCGAACACCCGATCGCTGCGGTCGCCATGCGTCCATGGCCCCAGGATCAGCCGCTGCGGCCCGCACGCCCGGAGGCCCGTGTAGTTGCCGGTCGCGGTCAGCGTGTACGGGTCCCACCACGACGACAGATGGACGCAGGCGGCACGGCTATAGCGGTCGTACCACGCAGCCGTGCGGATGCCCAACTGGTGCCAGAAGCCGTCATCGGCGCCGTGCGTCCACTGCTCGAACAGATAGGCTTCGTAGTCGGGATGGTGGCGCAGCGGCGAGTGTCCCGGCTTCCAGGGCATCCGCGCGAACCAGTCGCTGATGTCCTCGGCCTCCAGCGCCGCCCGCATCACCGGGTCAGCCTCGGCCTCCGGCGAGGCCAGGGCGTTCTTGTGCGCCCACGTCGCCTGCTTCAGCTCGAACGCGCCCGACTGGCGGATGCCCGATTGCCACGAATTGGCGAACCCGCCGCAGTCGAGCACCTGCGCGATTAACCCCGGCGGATCGAGGCAGCCCAGCGCGGCCTGGGTATGCGCGGCGTAGGAGAGGCCCATCGTGCAAATGCGCCCGTCGCACCAGGGCTGGTCGCGGAGCCAGGCGCAGGCGTCGAACCCGTCCTCGCCGTCGGAAAGGTACTTCACGAACCGCCCCTCCGACCCATAGCGCCCGCGCGTGTCCTGGAACGCCACCGCGTAGCCGTGCGCGGTGAAATAACCCGCCAGCGCGGCCCGGCTGGCGGGCGTGCGGTCCTCGGCGGTGATCTCGCTGCGGCTGGGCAGGTGACGGCCGTAGGGCGTGCGCTCCATGATGACGGGGAAGGGGCCGGCACCGTCGGGGAGGTGGATGTCGGTGGCGAGCCGCACGCCATCGCGCATCGGCACCATTCGAGTTGCCAAGGGCATTCCGGACTCCTCTTCGGGCGCGCCATCGGCACCCCTACCGGTGGCCATTTTGCCAACCACTTCCCGCCCGCGCTAGGCTACCACCATGCCCGAGACCCTTTCCCGCGCCATCCGCAACTCCGTCTGCCCGCACGACTGTCCCTCCACCTGCGCACTGGAGGTCGAGGTGCTGGACAACCGGCGCATCGGCGCGGTGCGCGGCGCGGCTGAGAACAACTACACGGCCGGCGTCATCTGCGCGAAAGTCGCCCGCTACGCCGAGCGCATCCACCACCCGGGCCGGGTGACGCGGCCGCTGCTGCGCACGGGGCCGAAAGGCTCCGGGCAGTTCCGCGAGATCGGCTGGGACGAGGCGCTCGACCGTACCTCGGGCGCGATGGCCGAGGCCGCCGCGAAGCACGGCACCGAGGCGGTGTGGCCGTTCTACTACGCCGGCACGATGGGGCTGGTGCAGCGCGACGGGATCAACCGGCTGCGCCACGCGATGAAGTACTCACGCCAGCGCCTCACCATCTGCACATCGATCTGCGAGGCCGGCTGGTTCGCCGGTGTCGGCGGCTATCGCGGGCCGGACCCGCGCGAGATGGCGCGGTCCGATCTCATCGTGATCTGGGGCGGCAACCCGGTTGCCACGCAGGTCAACGTGATGACCCACGTAACCCGCGCTCGCAAGCGCGGGGCGAAGCTCGTGGTGGTCGATCCCTACCGCAGCGGGACGGCGGCGGTCGCCGACATGCACATTGCGCCGCGCCCGGCCACCGACGGCGCGCTCGCCTGCGCGGTCATGCACATCGCCTTCCGCGACGGCTGGGCCGATCGCGCCTACATGGCCGCGCACGCCGACTGCCCCGACGCGCTGGAAGCGCATCTGGCGTCGCGCGGGCCGGACTGGGCCTCGGCGATCACCGGGCTTCCGGTCGAGCAGATCGAGGCGTTCGCGGCGCTGTATGGCTCGACCAAGCGCAGCTACATCCGCCTCGGCTACGGCTTCGCCCGTGTGCGCAACGGCGCGGCCAACATGCACGCCGTCACCTGCCTGCCCACGGTCGCCGGGACCTGGCCGCACGAGGGCGGCGGCGCCTTATGGAGCAACCGGGGCATCTATCACTGGGACAAGACGCTGATTGAGGGCCACGACGTCCGCGACCTCACGATCCGCGAAATGGATATGAGCCGCATCGGCAGCGTGCTCACCGGGGACCGGCGCGAGCTGGGCGACGGCCCGCCGGTCCACGCGCTGTTCATCCAGAACCAGAACCCGGTCACGGTCTGCCCCGACAGCAACCGCGTGCGCCGCGGCTTCGCGCGCGAGGACCTGTTCGTGTGCGTCCACGAGCAGTTCATGACGGAGACCGCGCGCTGGGCCGACATCGTGCTGCCGGCGACGATGTTCATGGAGCACGACGACATCTATCAGGCGGGCGGGCACAGTCATATCCAGATCGGCCCCAAGCTGATCGACCCGCCGGGCGAATGCCGGTCAAACCACGAGGTGATCTGCGGGTTGGCGCATCGGCTTGGCGCGAAGCACCCCGGCTTCGAGATGACAGCGTGGGAGATGATCGACGCGACCCTGCGCGCCTCGGGCTGGCCCGATGCGGCGACGGTGGTGGAGCGGCGCTGGGTGGACGCGCAGCTGCCGTTCGCGGAGCAGCATTTCTTGAACGGATTCCCCCACCGGGGCGGCCGGTTCCGCTTCGCCCCCGACTGGGCGCGCATCGGCCCGCAACACGCCGGGATGCCGCGCCTGCCCGACCATTTCGCGATCATCGACGAATCGCGCGCCGATTGTCCGTTCCGCCTGGTGACCGCGCCCGCGCGCCGCTTCCTGAACACCAGCTTCACCGAGATGGAAAGCTCCCGTCGCATGGAGGGGCGCCCGACCGCGCAGGTTCATCCGGCCGACGCCGCACGGCTCGGATTGACGGAGGGCGGCAAGCTCCGCCTGGGCAACGCCCGCGGCGAGGTGATTTTGCATGTGCGCGTGACCGAGGGCGCGCAGCCCGGCGTGGTGGTGGCCGAGAGCGTCTGGCCCAGCGAGTGCTTCGAGGGCGGTATCGGCATCAACGCCTTGACCAGCGACGATCCGGCCCCGCCGATGGGCGGCGCGGTGTTCCATGACACCGCGGTCTGGATGCGCGCGGAAGCGGCCGTGATGCCGTTGGCGGCGGAGTGATTCTGGCCCGCTGATCGGTCCGTACCCGGCTGATACCCAGCCCGCCTAATGATTGACCCTTCGCCGTCGTCATGGCCGGGCTTGGCCCGGCCACCCACGTCTTGAACAACCGCAAAGACGTGGGTGCCCGGCCTTCGCCGGGCATGACGACGCATTATGGATCGGTCAGTGTCTAAGCCGATTGGTATGACCCCTCCCGCAAGGGGAGGGGAGGGGCGGCGTAGTGAGCGCCCAGCCTTCCCCTCCCCTTGCGGGAGGGGGCCGGGGGCCGGGGGAGGGATCGCGCGCGATGTCGTCGTCGATTAGGCCGCGCCCCTATTCCAGCGAGACCATCTGGCTCTCAGCGCCCACGAATCCGCCCGACTGGCGCCGCCATAGCCGCGCGTAGGCGCCGCCGCGCGCCAGCAACTCGGCGTGGCTGCCGATCTCGGCGATGTGGCCGGCGTCGAGCACCACCAGCCGATCCATCCGCGCGATGGTCGAGAGGCGGTGCGCAATGGCGATCACCGTGCGGCCCTCCATCAATTCGTCCAGCCGCTCCTGGATCGCCGCCTCGACCTCCGAGTCAAGCGCCGACGTCGCCTCATCGAGCACCAGGATCGGCGCGTCCTTCAGGATCACCCGCGCGATGGCGACGCGTTGGCGCTGGCCGCCCGAGAGCTTCACGCCGCGCTCGCCCACGTGGGCGTCGTAGCCGGACCGGCCATGCCAGTCCTCGAGCGTGGCGATGAACTCGTGCGCCTCGGCCCGGCGGGCCGCGTCCTCGATCATCGCCTGCGTCGCCTCCGGGCGGCCGTAGCGGATGTTGTCGCTGATCGAGCGGTGCAACAGCGAGGTGTCCTGCGTCACCATCGCGATCTGGCCGCGCAAACTCTCCTGCGTCACGTCCGCGATGTCCTGCCCATCGATCAGGATCCGCCCCGAGGCGGGGTCGTAGAAGCGCAGCAGCAGGTTGACGAAGGTGGACTTGCCGGCCCCCGAGGCGCCGACCAGCCCGACCCGCTCGCCGGGGGCGATGGTCAGGTCGATGCCGCGCAGCACGCCCGTCTTGCGATCCCGGCCGTAGTCGAAATGAAGATCCTCGAACCGGATCGCGCCGGCCGGCACGCGCAGCGACCGCGCGCCCGCACGATCCGGCATCTGGCGCGGCACCGCGATGGAGCGCATCCCGTCCTGCACGATGCCGACATTCTCGAAAATGTTGGTGACGTTCTGGGCCACCCAGCCCGCCATGTTGCTGATCTGCCAAGCCATAGGCAGCGCCATCGCCACGGTGCCCACGGCGATATGGCCGGACCTCCAGAGCAGGATGGCGACGGTTCCGGTCGCGACCACGTTGGCGGCGTTGAGGAACGCGAGCAGCGTCGTGAACCCGGTGGACAGGCGGGTTTGGCGGCGGAACGCGGCGGTGTGCTCATCGACCGCCTCGCGCACGAAGGCGTCCTCGTCGCGGGCGCGGGCGAACAGCTTCACAGTCAGGATGTTGGTGTAGCTGTCCACGACGCGCCCGGTGAGCTGCGAGCGCATCTCCGAGGACGCGCGGGAGCGGTCGCGCATTCGCGGGACGAAGCCGCGCAGCAGGCAGACATAGCCGCAGAACCAGCCGAGAATCGGCAAAGCGAGCCGCCAGTCGGCGGCGGCGAGCAGGCCGATGGCGCTGCTGCCGTAGACGAGGATGTACCAGACGGCATTGGTCGCGGCGACGATGCTCTCGCGCAGCGCCGGGCCGGTCTGCATCACTCGGTTGGCGATGCGCCCGGCGAAGTCGTTCTGGAAGAAGGTCCAGCTCTGGCGGACCACGTTCCAGTGGCTCTGCCAACGGATCATGTTCGACAGGCCGGTGTTGATGACCTGATTGGTGACCGCGTTCTGCGCCAAAAGCGCGAGCGGGCGGGCGACCAGCAGCACGAGGGCCATTCCCAGAAGCTGAAGGCCCGCGTCGTGCAGGATCGCGGCGGGCCGGTGCGCCGAGACGAGGGAGACGACGCGGCCGATGAAGACCGGGATGGTGGTGTCGAGGGCGGCGACGAGCAGCCCGGCGGCGAACAGCCCGGCAAGCGGCCCTCGCGCCTGGCGGGCATAGTGCCAGTAGAAGCGGAGCAGGCCCGATTCGGGCGGGGCCTTCGGGATGGCGGCGGTGGGGTCGAGCAGGGCTTCGAGTCGGGAAAGCATGGGGCCAAGGGGTGGCGACGCCGAGGGGCGGCGTCAATGAAGAAGTGTGACCGGGCAGGGTGCGCGAGCGAGGTCCGCCCCCGCCTGGGTCAGCCTACCGCTGGTCCGACCTGCGCTTGCACGTCGGCGAGCTGAGGGCCGCGCCCGAGAGCAGATACAGTCCGGCGCTGATCGTGGTGATCCAGAAGCTGGTCGGCCAGTCGGTGTAGAACGCCGCGACCAGCCCCAGCCACGCCTCGGCCAGCGCCAGCGCCACGGCGAGCGAGATCCCCCGGCCCAGCCGGATGGTCAGCCGCTGCGCCGCGGCCGCCGGCCCCACCATGAGCGCGAACACCAGCAGCACGCCGACGATCTGCACGCTCTCGGCGGTCGCCAGCGCGACCAGCGCCATGAACAGCACGCCGACCAGCCGCAGGCTGACGCCGCGCGCCTCCGCCAGCTCCGGCTGCACGCTCGCGAACAGCAGCGGGCGGGCGATCGCCGCCAGCCCGCTCAGGCAGACCAGCCCGAGGCCGAGCAGCGCCCAGACCGTTTCGCGGTCCACGCCCAGCACGTTGCCGAACAGCAGCGCGGTCGCTTGCGCGGCGCTGGACGTGAAGAAGTGCAGGAACAGCAGGCCGCAGCCGAGGGCGAAGGCGAGCACGACACCGATCGCGACGTCGCGCCCGGCGAGCCGCTCGCCCAGCAACCCCATCCCGATGCCGCCCGCCACGGTGACGGCCAGCAGCCCCCAGAGCGGCGCAATCCCGATCAGGATCGCCCCGGTCGCGCCGGTGAAGCCGATATGGCCCAGCGCGTGGCCGGCGAAGGTCTGGCCGCGCAGCACCAGGAAGTAGCCGACGGCGCCGGCCACCACCGCGACGATGCCGGCGGCAGCGAATGCGTTGACCATGAAGCCGTAGGCGAACATCGCTCAGTGCGTGTGGGTGTCGTGTTGGTGCGCGTCGTGCTCGACGTCGTGGCCGCCGGCCATGACGAAGACCCGCCCGCCCGCGCGCACCACCTCGATCTCGGCGCCGTAGAGGCGCGACAGCACGGGGCCGGTGATGACCTCCTCGACCGACCCAAGCGCGGCGTGGCCTCCGCCGAGATAGAGCACGCGGTCGAGCGCGCCGAGCAGCGGGTTCAGCTCATGGGCGCTGAACAGCACGGCGATCCCAAGCGCGCGCTGCACGCGGCGCACCAGCCCGACCACCTCCTGCTGGTGGCGCGGGTCGAGACTGATCAGCGGCTCGTCGAGCAGCAGCAGGCGCGGCGAGCCGAGCAGGGCCTGTGCGAGCAGAAGCCGCTGGCGTTCCCCGCCCGACAGATCGGACACCGGGCGGGACGCCAGCGCCTCGGCCCCGACCAGGGCGATGACCCGCGCAGCGTCGGCTCGCGCGGCGCCGGAGGGCAGCGGAAGGCCCCAGCGGTGCCCGTCGGCGGCGCCGGCGACGAGGTCCAAGCCGCTGAGGCGCGGGCCGGCCCCGGCGCGCACCTGCGGCATGTAGCCGATGGCGACGCTGCCGCGTGCGGCGGGGCGGCCGAGCACCTCGACGGTTCCGCGTCGCGGGCGCAGCAGGCCGAGGATGGCGCGCATCAGCGTGGTCTTGCCCGCCCCGTTCGGGCCCAGCACGCCGACGAACTCGCCCCCGGCGATGGCGAACGAGACGTCACGGAGCACGTCGCGCCCGCCCATCGCGAGGGTCACGTCCTGAAGCGCGATGGCGTTCACCGGCCCAGCGCCGCGTCCAGGGCGTCGAGCTGGGACAGCATCCAGTGCTGGTAGGTCTGCCCGGGCGGCTCCGTCTCGGTAACGCCGAGCGTCGGGATGCGCGCCTCCGTGGCAATGCGTCGCAGCCGCTCGGCCGAGGCGTCGGTCGCCTGGCTGTTGTAGATCAGCGCGCGCACCTGACGGGTGCGCAGATCGCGCTCGAACGCGGCGATTTCGGCCGCCGAGGGTTCGGTGCCGTTCATCACCGCGAGCTGGAACCGCCGGTTGCGCATGGTCAGGCCAAGCGCCGCCGCCATGTCGCCGAACACCGGCTCGGTCGCCGTCACCGCCATCCCGCTCCAGCGCCGGCGCATGGCGGCGATCCGCCGGGTCAGCGGCGCGAGCGAATCGAGGAAAGTTTGCAGGCGCGCGGCATAGCCCGCGTGGCCGGCGGGGTCGACGCGGGCGAGATCGGCGGTGAGGGCGCGCGCGAAGGTGGGCATGGTGGCCGGATCGTACCAGAGGTGCGGGTCGGCGTCGGGGCCGGCATGGACCAGCGCGCCGATGTCAATCACCACTCGCCCGGCGCCCGGCTGCGCGGCGATCAGACGCCGCATCCACGGGTCATAGCCGGCGCCGTTGAGCACCGCGACCCGTGCCTGCGCCACCACCCGCGCAGCCGAGGCGGTGGGCTCGAACAGATGCGGGTCCTGGTCGGGGTTGCTCAGGATGGCGCTGACCCGCACATCCGGGCCGGCGACCTGGCGGGCGACATCGGCGTAGAAGTTCTCCGCGGCGACCAGGCCGATGGGCTGCGCGCGGGCCGACGTGACGACGCCGAATGCCAGGAAACCTCCCAGCAGGAGAGCAAGGCGCATCCTCCGTGGTCTCCCGTGGACAGGGCCTGCTCGTCGCCCGGACGTTTGCAGGCTCGGACGTCGATCGAATATGTTATACTATAACATCCGTCGGAACAAATCCATGATGCGGCGATCGCACGGGCGGGCGGCGTTGGCGCTCGGCGGATGGCTGCTCTCGGCGGCTGGCGCGATGGCCCAGACGCAAAACGACACGGCGCGGGCCACGGGATTGTGGGAACGACCGAACCTGTTCGGCGGGCTGGGCGGGCTGCGAGCCAAGCTGGCGGCGATCGGCGCCTCATTTGGCCTGACGGAAACCAGCGAGGTGCTGGGCAACCCAACGGGCGGGCTCAGGCGAGGCGTGGCCTATGAGGGCGTGACCGAGATGAGCCTCGGGATCGACCTCGCCAAGGCCGCGAACCTGCCGGGCGGAATCTTCAACGTGAGCGCGTTACAGATCCACGGGCGCGGGCTGAGCGCCAACGACATCGGCAACCTGAACCTGGTCAGTTCGATCGAGGCCGATCCCGCGACGCGGCTGTTCGAGCTTTGGTACCAGCAGGCCCTTCTGGGCGGCAAGCTGGACATCCGCGTGGGCCAGCTCGCCGCCGATCAGGAGTTCATCCTGAGCCGGTATGCCGAGGCGTTCATGAACGCGAGCTTCGAATGGCCGACGCTTGCCTCGATAGACCTGCCGGCCGGCGGCCCGGCGTATCCGCTGGCGACCCCCGGCGTGCGTCTGCGGGGGAGACCGAACGATCAGGTCACGTTGCTGCTCGGCGTGTTCAACGGCAACCCCGGCGGCCCCGGCACGGGCGATGCGCAGTCGCGCAACCCGTCGGGAGCCAATCTGCGGTTTCAGGGAACCTTGGTGATCGCCGAGGCGCAATGGGCGGTCGATCACGGGGCCGGCTTCGGCCTGCCCGCCACCTACAAGCTGGGCGGCTGGTACAGCTCGAATACGCTCGCCGATCCGCTCCTCGCCGCTCAGGTCGAGAGCGCGCAGCCGCCATTCCATCGCGGCGATTGGAGCGTGTACGCGCTCTGGGATCAGCTCGTGTATCGGCCTCCAGGCGCGAAGGAGGGCGGAATCGGCCTGTTCGTCCGCGCCGCGGCGGCGCCGGCCGACCACGACCAGGTGATCGCCTACGTGGCTGGCGGGGTGAACTGGAAAGGCGCGTTCGGGCGGAGCGATGACGTCCTCGGCCTGGCGGCGATTTGGATGCGCGTCGGCGGCCCGTCAGTCTCGCGAGGAGCCGAGAGCGTGATCGAGCTGACCTATCAGGCGCAGGTGGCGCCTTGGTGGCAGGTGCAGCCGGACGTGCAGTACGTCATCAATCCGGGCGCCGGGGTCCCGAACCCGGGCTCCGACAAATTCGTCGGGAACGCCCTGGTGCTCGGGCTCAGGACCGTTGTGACGTTTTAAGGGCGGCTGGCACCATCACCGGCGCCAGTGCGCCGGCACCCAGTAGCCGCCGCGCCAATGGCCCGGCACCCAGACCGGCTGGGGTGCGTAGAGGACAGGCGGCGGGGCGTACGCGACGGGCGGCGGGGCATAGAATGGCGCGGGGGCGACCACCACGGGGGGCAACACCACGCCGACGCGCACCCCGCCATGCCAGCCCCAGCCGCCGGCCCACCATGCCTTGGCGGACCCCGGCATCGCCGTCACGCCCAGGCCGGCCAACCCCAGCACGGCCAGCGCGGCCCCAACGCGGATCTTGGAAAACATCCGGATCACTCCCTGCTTTGACCCAGCACCGATGTAGGCTGCCTGTGTAACGGCTGTATGTCTGGACGTTGCAAATCCGCCGCAGGCAGTGGCTGGGAGGCGAGAAACATTGCCACATCCGGCAGCGCGGCCAGCGCCGCAAGCTCCTGCTCGCTCGGCAATCGCGGCCGGTCGCGCTCGGCGTTCACCATGCAGAGGAACCCGAGCGGCTCGCCTTCGGTCGCGCGGAACTGGTGCCACGTCCAGGCCGGGATGGTGATCAGGTCGAACGGCTTCACCGACCTGACCTGATCGCCCAGCAGACACTGGCCGCGGCCGCGCAGGATCATCACGGCGTGGACATGCTCGTGGCGCTCCAGCGTGGAGTATCCGCCGTCCGCCATCTCGAAATAGCGAAGCTGGCAACCCAGCGCCGGATGCGCGAACAGCTCCTGGCGCGAGATCGCCTTGAAGGGGGCCGCGCCGTCTTCCTTGTAGGGGCGCGAACTCCACTCCCTCCCAGCGGAAGCCGTCCCGCGAGGCGCGCAGGCGCGGGGCCTCGGTGTCCTTCATCGCGACACCCCTCCCCCAACCCCTCCCGCAAGGGGAGGGGAGGAGTAAGTGCCGCACGCTCTACTCCCCCTCCCCTCGCGGGAGGGGGCCGGGGGGAGGGGGTCCACGGAAGCGTCCTTCGTCATGAAGAGTACCTATGCCAGGCCACCGCCCGCACGAAGGCGGCGGTTTCGGCGGTCAGGCGCTCGCGTGCCGCGAGCAGGCTGCCGCCGATGAGCAACATCGCTTCGGCGCCATAGAAATCAAGCATCTCCGGGACGCGGGCCAGGGTCATGCCGCCGGCCGGCACGGGGAGGCTGGGGCGCTGGCCATGCGCGGGGCGGCGGGCGTTCTCGGCGAGGCGCCGGCAGATCGTCGCGCTGTACCCGAAGCGGCCTCCGTGGGTGGGGAAGATCACAGCATCGGCGCCGATAAGCGGAAACAGCCGGCCGATCAGCAGGTCGGGCGCGATGCGCGCGGCGCCCCCCAAAGTCGGGTGCGCGACGAAGGCGAGGTCGGGGAACTCCCGCCCCAGCGCCTGCACGTTCGACCAGCCGGCCAGCATGGGGGCCACCATCACCGTGTCGATCCCCGCCCCGCGCGACTGGCGGGCCTGACGGCGCAGATCCGCGAGGCTGCCGCTCAGGCTCGGGATGTAGCGGGTGTCATGTCCGGTCGATGCCGCCGCACGGCGCACCGCCTCGGCGCAGGCGCCGACGCGCGCGGCAAAGGGCGAATACGCCTGATCGGCCAGGCCGTGGTCGTCCTTGAGGTAGTCGATGCCGCCATGCGCGAACCGCTCGGCCAGTTGGGCCAACCGCGCCGTCGCCATGCCTTGCGGCTTCAGCGCAGCGCAGGTCAGCGCCCGCGAAGTCGCGCCGATCCGCGCGCGCAGCCCCGCGATCCCGTGGCGCGGCCCGCCGAACCGCGCGGCGACGGAAGCCGGCAAATCAAGGTCGGCGAGCACGACGTCTTCATGCAGCGACGTGTTGCCGAACGCCATGTTCAGGAGCTGTCCGGCGTCCCCGCCCACCGTCGCGGCCGCGAGGCCGATCCGCACGGCGAAGACGCCGTCGCCGCGATCGGCGATGTCCTCGACGCGCCCGACGATCCCCTCCAGCACGGCGTCGTCGTCGATCGCCTCCACCGGCATCTCGACGCTCTGCTCCACCGCGATCGCCCGCGCCCGCGCCTCGATCGAACCGGCCTCGGCGCGGACGAGATAGGTGGCGACGAGCCGGTCCATCGCTCAGAAGTAGCGCTCGCGCCGTCGAATGCCGAATTCGTCTCGAAAGATGTTTTCCGAAATGTCGATATCGGTCCGCGGGTTCCAGGCGTGCTTTTCGAAGTTGCCGATGCCTGTCGTCCACAACTCCTCGTCCGGCCCGTCCTTTCGGATGCCGTAGAGGCAGTGCCACGAATGGATCAGCTCGTGCGCCAGCACGACGAAGGGATTGGTGGCTTCGCCCTTCGTGGTCGTGATCTCCACGTTGGTGAACTTCATGATGCAGACGGTGCCCTGGCCGTTGTCGGTGGCGGCCGTATCCACCGCCTGATTCTGGCTGCCGCCCACCTTGTAGAACGGACATCCTTCGGGCGAGAACTTCTCCTCCGATGTCGTCTCGAGGGTTCGGTCGGTCGCCGATCCCGCGACGAAGCCGCGCTTGAGACCGCTCTGCACGAAGGTCATCGGCTGCGGCTCGACGATGATGTTGACGTTCGGCGGGAAGTCCGAGCGGCTGGTCGGCCGCGCGTCCTCGATCAGCTTCAGCAGCTTCGTGCCGACCGAGGTGCCCTTCAGCTGCCGAAGGTTTTCGAGCACGATCGACTTGAAGAACGGGTTCTGCGCGGGGTCATAGCGGACGGCGAACATCGGGAATTCAGCCAGCAGCTCCAGAACCTGCGCCATGTTCGACCTCCGCTATGACAGCCTCGACAAGAAAGCTGGCCGAGCGACCCCGGCAACGGGCGGACTAAGCCGCCAAATCCAGCAACGTCCGCGCCAGCACGCGCGTCCCGGCCGCAAGCCATCCGGGCTCGGCATACTCGGCCGGGTTATGGCTGATGCCCTTGCGACACGGCACGAAAATCATCCCGCTCGGGCAGATCGGAGCGACGAACTGCGCGTCGTGGAAGGCGCCCGAGGGCATCCGGCGGTGGCGCAAGCCCAGCGCGCCGGCCGCGTGCTCCACCGCGTCCACCACCTCGGGAGCGAAGTCGATCGGCATGGCGGTGAACACTTCCCGCACCTCGCTCGCCGCATCGCGCACCGCCGCCTGCACGACGCCCGCGACAGCGTCGCCCCGCGCGCGCAAAACCGCCGCGTCGGGATGGCGCAGGTCGATTGTGAAATCCGCCTTGCTCGCCACCGAGTTGGACGTGTTCGGCTCAACCGTGATCCGCCCCACGGTGAAGCGCAGAACGTCCTCGGGATCGTGCATCAGCGCGTTCAGCGCCGCGATGGCGCGGACCATGTCCTGCACCGCGTCGCGTCGCAGCGCGAGCGGGGTGGTGCCGGCGTGGGCGGTCTCGCCGATCAGGGTCACGGTGAACCACCGGCTGCCCTGGATGCCGGTGACCACGCCGATATCGAGCTTCTCCGCTTCCAGCCGTGGTCCCTGCTCGATGTGCGCCTCGACATAGGCGTGCGGGCGAGAGCCGAGCGGACGGCGGGGCAGGTCGGGTTCGGCTCGCAGGTGCGCGGCGAGCGCATCGGCGAAGCGCACGCCGTCGGGGTCGCGCACCTCGGCAAAAGCATGGAGCGGTTGTGCACCGCCCCAGGCCATGCTGCCCATGCAGCCAGGCGCGAAGCGGCCGCCCTCCTCGTTGGTCCAGGCCACGACTTCGATCGGCCGGCGCGTGCCGATGCCCGCGTCCTGCATTGCCGTCATCGCCTCCAGCCCGGCGATCACGCCGTAGATGCCGTCGAAGCGTCCGCCGGCCGGCTGGGTGTCCATGTGGCTGCCGGTGAGCACCGGGGCCGCGCCAATCTCGGTTCCCTCGCGTCGGAGCCAGAGGTTGGCGGCGTCATCCACGGCAACGGCGGCGCCTGCCTGCCCAGCCCAATCGATCAGCAAACGGCGCGCCTCGCGGTCAAGGGCCGTCAGACAGGCCCGGTTCACCCCGTCCCCAGCAATGGCGCCGATCCGCGCCATGGCCATGAGGCGGTTCCATTGGCGATGCTCGCTAACGGTCGCGATCGCGTCCCCCATGATGTGATCTCCGGGTAAGGGTACTTATCGTTGCCGCACTTGATCCAAGACTTGAACCCGGCAATCCAGCGGACTTGCCGCGGGCATGAACGTCCGCTGGATGACCGGGTCAAGCCCGGTCATGACGGTAGTCGTGATATTGGCGCCGCCTCAACCCCGCAGCCCGCCCTCGCATCGGGGCGGCCTTGCCCGAGGGGCGATCCGGGGGTAGTAGCGCGCCTCGCCGGGAAAAAGTCGGACCAACACGATGGCGCAGCCGCACTGGCTACCTGCGTCAAAAGCCCGGGCGTCGACATGGCAAATCATCCGGGAGGACGTGATGAAGATTCGGGCGATCCAGGCGGATACACGCTCCAGCCTCTCCGCTACCGACCATCCTGTCGGGGCGCTCGATCAGACGTCCAGCCGATTGCACGATCAGTGCGCGTACGAAACGGAAATCGCAGCGAAGCTTCGGAATGCAAGCCGTACGGAGCGGGTGGAGCTGTATGGCCGGCTCTACGGTGCATACCAGGCGGCATTTCCTGAAATTTTCCACGAACCAAACGATCATCCAGCCGCGAGCGTCAACTATGAACTGGCATTCGCCACGAGGTTCGTCTCGCCCGATACGGCAGTGGCCGAGATCGGGCCGGGGCGCTGCGAACTGGCGACTGCGCTGGCAGCGCGTTGCCAGTCCGTGTTCGGGGTCGACGTGGTTGACATGTCTCCTCCGGGATCGACGCCCTCGAATTTCAAGTTTGTGCAGACCGATGGGAGTCGGATCCCGCTTCCTGATGAAAGCGTCGGCCTTGTCATCAGCAATCAGTTGATGGAACATGTCCATCCTGACGACGCGACCTATCAGTTGCGTGAAATCCTGCGGATTCTGCAGCCTGGGGGGTGCTACATCTGCATTACGCCCAACCGGCTGCACGGCCCTCACGACACCTCGGCGTACTTCGATGATCTTCCTTGCCCTGTGGTAGACGGCGCCTATGTGGCGAACGGTCTTCACCTCAAGGAATATACGAATCTGGAGCTGTACCAGTTGTTCCGAGACATGGGCTTTTGCCGCTGTCGTTTGTTTGCCGGCGCCAGAGGTAGATACGTTCAAGTTCCGGCCGCACTGATGGGATTGGCGGAACGCGGGGCGCGCCGGGTTCCGCTCAGACTGAGGAAGCGATCGAAGCTGTTTCAGGCGTTGCTTGGTGTGCGAATCGTTGCGGAGAAATGATCCGCCCGTGTCATATCGCGGGATGATGCGTCACTGATTGCGGGCGGCTTCGAGTACCCTCAAGCCCGCAGCAGCCCCTGCATCGAGGGCGCCGTCCCGCTGTCGGGGAACACTTGCGCCAGCGCGGCTCCACCCAGCCCGAAATGCGCGGCGAGAACCCCCTTGGCAACCGCGCGCAGATCCGCCGTGGGGCGCAAATCGCGATCGTCCAGCAGCCGCCCCGGACCCAGCCCCGGCCAGTCGGCCCGCACCTGACCGCCGGCCACCGCCCCGCCGAGCAGCAGCGCGACCGATCCCGTTCCGTGGTCGGTGCCGCGCGTGCCGTTCACGCGCACCGTGCGGCCGAACTCCGTCATGCACAGGACCGCGGTCTGCCGCCATGCCGGCCCGAGGGCCTGGCGCAACGCGGCGAGCCCGGTGTCGAGCTGGCGCAGCATCGCATCGAGCCGCGCCGGCTGGGCTGCGTGGGTATCCCAGCCGTCCAGCTCCAGCGCGGCCACGCGCGGCCCGTCGGGGCGGGCCAGCATCTCTCCGGCGGCCGCCGCAAGCGTCGCGAATCCGTCGCCAGGGCCGGACGCCGCCGGCGCGTCGCCGAGCACCGCCGCGCTGAACCCGCGTTCGCGCAACCCCTGCCGCACGGCCGGTCCGATCACCCGGTCGGGGGCGGCGAGGGCGGCGACCTGGGCGTAGAAATCGGGACTGGCGCGGCCGAGCCGGGCCGGCGACCAGCTTCCCGCCCGCGCCGGCCCGCGCAGCAGCAGCGGCATCGTCACGCCGAACGCCATGGCGTCCCCTTCGGCCTTCGCCGGTCCGGCCGGCAAGGCGGACACGACGCGGTTGAGCCAGCCGCTCGTCATGCGGTGCGCCGCGCCGCTCTCCAAGCAGTCCTGCGCCTCGAAATGGCTGCGGATGCGGTAGGGACCGGCGATCGCATGAAGGATGGTCAGCTCGCCCGCGCGGTAGGTCTCGTGCAGGCCGGCGAGCGCCGGGTGCAGGCCGTAGAACCCGCCGAGATCGAGCACTCCGCCGTCCTGCCCCGGCTCCGGCGGCACGATCTGACCGCGCAACCCCGCCAGCGCCGGGTCGCCGTACGGGACCACGGCGGCCATGCCGTCGAGCGCACCGCGCAGGATCACCACGACAAAACGCCGCTGCGTCGGCGCGGCGGCCACGGCCAGCGAGGCACGGCCGAGCGCCACGGCGGCGGACAGGCCCAGCACGGCGGAGCGGCGGGTGAGCAGCATCGACGTCGTGCGGGGTGGGAGTTTCATCTTCATCGCCTCTGGAACTCGGGGGACGACAGCAGAAGGGCTAGCGCCTCGCGGCGCGATCCGGCGCGGTCCATCGCCTGGAGGGTGGCCGGGCGCAGCAGCGGGCCAAGCGCGACGTCGGCCAGCGCGGCGGCGTCGCGAGCGCCCGCCCGGCCGGCGATCGCATAGGCGACGTCGATGCGCCGCATCATCGCCTCCGGCGCCGCCCAGTCGGCGGCGCGATCGGGCCAGCCGTCCGGCTGCGGCGCGGCCCATTGCGGCTGGCCGAGCAGCCGGAGCGCGCCGAGGGTGGGCAAAGGTGCCTCAATCACGTCCAGCGCGCGCATCGCCGCGACCAGATAGTCGGTCGGCGCGCGCACCTTCGTGCCCGGCCGCCACGCCGCCTCGATCCGGACCACCGCCGCCGCCGCCGCGCCGAGATCCCCGCGCGTGTCGCGCAGCGCCCCCTCGATGCGCCGCACGGAATCGGGCGGCGGGTCGTCGGCGACGAAGTGGCGCGCGAGCTTGGTCGCGAGATGCCGGTGCGTGGCCGGGTGCTGGGCGAGGAACGCCAGCGCCGCGACGCCGCCCGCCTCGCCCTCGGGGAAGCTGCGTCCCATCAGGGTCTGCGGCCCCGGTTCGTGCGCGGCGGGGCGGAAGCGAAAGCCGGGCGGACTTTGCTTCAGGTCGATCGACCAGCCGGTGAGGATCGCGGCGAAGCTGGTGACGTCCTCCTGGGTGTAGCCGGACGCTGGGCTGAGAGTGTGCAGCTCCAGGCATTCGCGCGCGAGGTTCTCGTTCAGCCCGCGCTTGCCGCGCCGCCCGGCGACGCTGTCCGGGCCGATCGAGGCCGCGTTGTCCAGATAGAGCAGCATCGCCGGGTGCCGCATCACGGCGAGCAGCATGTCGCCGAACCGGCCGGCCACGTGCGGGCGGATCGCCTCGGCGACGAACGGCCCGATCAGCGCGGCGCACTGGCCCCGGCGCGCGGAGACGGTGAAGTGGTTCGTCCAGAACCAGACCAGACGCTCGTGGAACGGGGTCGGCGTGGTCAGCGCGTTGGCGATCTGCGCCTGGGCGTCGCGGATGAACAGCGGGCGCGAACGCGCCTGGCCCGGCTTGGGCTTCTCGTCGCGATCGAAGCGCAGCGCGGACAGCCCCTCGGCGAGGCTTGGAGCGGGGGCATCGGGTCCGGGGTCCTGAAGCTGGCCAAGAAGCCAGTCGGCGGGATCGCCCGACGGGGGCGCCTCCGCGCCGCGCCGTCCCAGCCCGAAGCGCACCAGCGCATGTGCCATTCGCAGGTCCATGCCGGCGTTGTAGCGCCGGCGCGGATTGGCTTCAGTGACAAAGAGTGACCGCGGCGAAGGCCTCGCGCCCCCGCACATGGCTGCATGCGCCCAATCAGCGCTTGCAAATGCCCGACCCCTGACGCACATGACCCGCCGTAGAACGCCGGCTGCTGGACAGCCGCAGACCGCGGGCGCGCGGGGCGAGGAGCCCCGAAGCGCCCGTCGTGGTATGGAGACCCCGATCAATGCCCGCCCCGGACCTCGCACACATTCGAAACATTGGCATCACCGCGCATATCGACGCGGGCAAGACCACCACGACCGAGCGCATCCTCTATTACACCGGCGTGTCGCACCGCATCGGCGAGGTCCATGACGGCAACACCACGACCGACTACATGGAGCAGGAGCGCGAGCGCGGCATCACCATCACCTCCGCCGCAGTGACGTGCGAGTGGAAGGACCACCGCATCAACATCATCGACACGCCGGGCCACATCGACTTCAACATCGAGGTCAACCGCAGCCTGCGCGTGCTGGACGGCGCCATCTTCATCATTGAGGGCGTGGCCGGCGTGCAGCCGCAGTCCGAGACGAACTGGCGCCTGGCCGACCGCTATAACGTCCCGCGCGTCATCTTCATCAACAAGCTCGACCGCACCGGCGCCGACTTCTATCGCGCCTTCGCGACCCTGAAGGAGAAGCTCGACATCGTCGCGCTGCCCTTGCAGTTGCCGATCGGGATCGAGGACAAGTTCATCGGCGTCGTCGACCTGGTCGAGATGAAGGCCATCGTCTGGGAAGGCGGCGAACTGGGCGCCAAGTACCACGACGAGCCGATCCCCGCCGATCTGGCCGAAGCCGCCGCCGAGCATCGCCAGACCCTGCTCGACACCGCGCTCTCGGTCGATGACGCGGCGATGGAGGAGTATTTCGAGAAGGGCGACGTCTCGGTCGCGACCATGAAGCGCTGCATCAAGGCGGGCACCATCTCGGGCGCCTTCCGCCCTGTGCTTTGCGGCACCGCGTTCAAGAACAAGGGCGTGCAGCCGCTTCTCGACGCGGTGCTCGACTACCTGCCCAGCCCGATCGACGTGCCCGGCATCAAGATCGCCGCCGAGGAGGGCGAGGACGAGGCGGCCGAGCGCCGCCGCATCAAGGCCGACCCGAACGCGCCCTTCGCCGGGCTGGCGTTCAAGATCATCAATGACAAGTACGGCACGCTGACCTTCGTGCGCGTCTATGCCGGCACGCTTCGCTCGGGCGATACCGTGCAGAACACGACCCGCGAGCATCGCGAGCGGATCGGGCGGATGTTTCAGATGCATGCCGACAAGCGTGCGGAGATCAAGCAGGTTCACGCCGGCGACATCGCCGCCTTTGTGGGCCTGAAGGACACCGGCACGGGCGATACGCTCGCCTCGGCGGAGGACCCGGTGATCCTGGAGCGCATGGCCTTCCCGGTGCCGGTGATCGACATCTCGGTCGAGCCGAAGACCAAGGAATCGGTCGAGAAGATGACGATTGGCCTGCAGAAGCTCGCCGGGGAAGACCCCAGCCTGCGGCTGCGCACCGACCAGGAGACCGGACAGACCATCCTGTCCGGGATGGGCGAGCTTCACCTGGAGATCATCATCGACCGGCTGCGGCGCGAATACAGCGTCGAGGCGAATGTCGGCGCCCCGCAGGTCGCATATCGTGAAACGATCTCGCGTCCGCACACCGAGACCTATACCCACAAGAAGCAGACCGGCGGGTCGGGCCAGTACGCCGAGGTGAAGATCGCCTTCGAGCCGCTGGAGCGCAACGCCGGCGTGGTGTTCGAAAACGACGTGGTCGGCGGTTCCGTGCCGCGCGAGTACATCCCCGCCGTCGAGAAGGGCATCCGCGTGCAGGCCGACACCGGCGTGCTGGCGGGCTTCCCCACCGTCGACTTCAAGTACACGCTGCTGGACGGCAAGTACCACGACGTGGACAGCTCGGCGCTGGCTTTCGAAATCGCCGCCAAGGCCTGTTTCCGCGACGGCATGAAAAGGGCCGGGCCGATCATCCTGGAGCCGGTGATGGACGTCGAGGTCACCACGCCGCAGGACCATGTGGGCGACGTGGTGGGCGACCTGAACCGCCGCCGGGGCATGATCCAGAACCAGGACAGCTCCGGCTCGACGATCATCGTCCGGGCGCATGTTCCCTTGAAGGAGATGTTCGGCTACATTTCCGACCTGCGGAGCATGACCAAGGGGCGCGCCTCGTTCACCATGCAGTTCCACCACTACGACCCGGTGCCGCGCAACATTGCCGACGAGATCATGGCGCGGAGCGCCTGATGACGAGGAGCGCCTGATGGCGGTTGGCGCCTGAATGTCCTCGCCCCGTCTCCACTGGATGCGGGGTCGCACGGAGCAGGGACCGGGCATCGCCCGAACCCTGGAGTGGGTCGGACTCGATGAGGCGGGCGAGGCCATCGCCCGCGTTGTCCGCCTGAAGGGGCCGGTCTGGGCAAACTGGCGCCAGGTACCCGGGCCGTCGCGCTGGACGATGACGCCAAGGTGATCGAGCTTCGCCCGCCTCCGCCCGACGGCGCCGGCTGGCTCGCCTGCATTGGCGCCCGCGTGGTCGGCCGCGCCGCGCTTCCGCTGCAGGCCGTCCGCACCGCCGAGGCGGCGCTGACCGGCGGCGCGGACTGACGGAGATGGGAGTTCTGACTCTCGGCGAACGCAAGGCCGCGAAGGTGGCCGCCCTGTGCGCCGCCCTCGGCGTGCTGCGCGCCAGCCTCGCGACCTATGCCCGCGCCCATGACGGGCGTTTCCTGCTGTTCGGCTCCGCCGCCCGTGGCGAGCTACGCCACGACAGCGACGTGGACGTGCTGGTGGATTTCCCCGAAGCCGGCTTGCCGGCGGCGTGGCGGTTCGTGGAGGACGAGTGCTGGCGGCTCGGCCTGGAGCCTGACGTGCGTCCGCTCGCGTGGTGTAGACCGGCCTTCCTCGCCCACATCGGGGCCGAGGCGGTGGAACTCCGATGAGCGACGCGCGATGGATCGAGGTCGAGTCCGATCTCGACGGCGCGGCGCGGCATTTCGAGCGGGCAGCGGCGCTGTTCGACGCGGGTGGGTTCGACCGGCCAGGGCTGGATGGCTACCGCGCCGAGATGGCCTTCATGCACGCGGTGCAGGCGGCCCATACATCCCTGGAAAATGGTCTGCTCCGCATCTTGGAGATGCTGGGAGAGGAAAGGCCGGTCGGCGCCATCTGGCACGCCGACCTGATTCGCCGCGCGGCCCGCGACCTGCCCGGCCTGCGCCCCGCAATCCTGTCCGCGCCGCTAGCGGCGGCGGCGGACGAGACGCGCCGCTTCCGGAACGTCGCCGCGCGCGGTTACGACAGCTTCGATCCGGCCCGGGCTGGCGCGACGGTCCGGGCCGCCACTGTGCTGGCGCAGGGGCTGGGCGAGGCGCTCCGGCTGTTCCGGGCGGCGATGGACCGGGACTAGCCGCCGCCCCCGCCCCGAGGCGACCTGGGCGGTGGGGGAGGCCTTTACGCCCCCCCGCTCCGCACCCGCCGCACCCGTTCCCACACCGCGCGGACCGCCTGTTCCGCCCGCGTCATCGGCGTCTTTCGCTGCATCTGCAAATAAACCAGCTCCGGCCCCGGCCGGCCGAGGTTCGCCTTGTAGCGATACGCGCCCGCCATGAAGTCGTACACGCGCCCGCCCTCCTCCACGTGGCGCTGGATGCAGAGCGCGTGGCTCACCAGGCCGGGCTTGAGCCGGCCATCCTCCTCGGCGCGGATGCCGGTGACGAACGCCAGCACGTGCCCGCGCAGCATCAGGTTGTAGACATATCCGATCGGCGCCGCGCCCGCGCACACGCGCACGATCTCCGCCGTGCCGCGCGGAACCGAGGCCGCAACGAGCCGGCGCTGGAAGCGCGTGAAGAACGGAAAGCCGAAGCCGCCCGGCTCACCGCGCGCCTGCCATTGACGCTGGTGCAACGCCGCCAGCTCGTCGAGCCAGGCCAGCGCCGTCGCCGCGTCGGGCGCCCGCGTCGCGCTCAGCCCGCCCCGCTCCTCGTAGAGCCGCATCGCCCGACGCACCTGTTGGCGGGTGTTTGCGCTCAGCGTGTCCAGATAGGGCTTGCCCGCTTCGCGCACCGCGTCGAGGTCCACCCGCCAGGAGGGCTTGCGCGACAGCTCGCGCACCAGCGCGCCCGGCGGGATCAGCGCGGCGCCGCGCGCGGCCACGATGTCCTTGATGTGCAGTTCGTCGGCAGCGTGCTCCCCGATCCTCCGGCCGAGCAGCCAGGCGGCGGCCGCCGCCTCCGCTTGTCCCGCCCAGGCGCGGTCCACCAGGAACCCGTTGTACTCGTGCGCGATCACGTCGAGGTCCGCGCGCCCCGTCGCGTGCAGGTGCAAACCGCGCACCCGGATCGCGCCGGCCGCCTCGCGCCGCAGCCGCGGCACCAGCAGGCCCAGCAGCACCAGCGCGCCGCCGGCCTCGCCCACCAGCACCAGCGGGCGCGCGTCCAGCTCGGCCACCCACGCGCCCATCCAGTCCCAGCTCAGGAAGAACGTGATGTCGGCCCGCGCCTCCAGGTCGCGCCACAGCAGCCCCAGATCTTCGGGCGGCAGCGCGTCCTGGATGTGGAAGCGAATTTGCGCGGGTCGCCTGACATCGGCCGAGGTGACACCGGCCAGCGTGACATCGGCCGGGCTTCGCGCTGAGATGTCGTCCATCGCCGTGTTCTGACCGGAGGCTCGCTTATGATCAAGGTGCTGTCGCTGCTCACCCGCAAGCCGGGTCTGTCGCACGAGGACTTCGTCCGCCACTGGCGCGACATCCACGGCCCGCTTGCTCACGGGGTTCCGGGCATCCGCCGCTACGTGCAGGCCCATATCACCGGCACGCGCACGCGCGCCGACATCGTGGAATCCGATGTCGAGATCGACGGCATCGCCGAGCTTTGGTACGATGACGAGGCTGCGATGCGCGCCTCCGCCGCCACGCAGGAGGCCAAGCGCCTCTACGCCGACGGCGCGCTGTTCATCGGCCGCATCAAGACCTTCATCATCGACGAGCAGGAGGTCATTCCGCGGCGGGGCTGACCGCGTCCTCCACCGCCTCGTAGGGCAGCCGGCGCACCTTGTCGGCGTTCACGCCCTCGATCCGCAGCAGACGCGTCGCGGCGTCGCGCCGGGGCGAGTGCAGGACGCCCGGCTCATACAAATGCGCCATGCCGGGACGCATCGTGTAGTCGCGCAGCCGGCGCGCCTTGCCTGGCGTGGTCTCGGTGGGCCGCGCGAGGCACTCCCAATCCGTCATCACCGTCTCGCCGGCCGCCTGGCCGTAGATCGCCCAGGTCGGGCCGTGGTCGTGCGGCTTGCTGTTCTTGGCGCCCTGGTAGGCGTGCGCCAGGATCGCGAAGCCGAGTTCCGGATCCTCGTAGAGCAGCTTCCGCTCCGGCCCGTCGGCGCGGATATGGGCGGCCACGAAGGCCGGGTCCTTCAGCACGTCGGCCACCAGGTCGCGCACCTCCTCGCGACCCGCGGTTCCCGGATGGTCCTTCAGCGCGCGCCGGCAATTGGCGGCGAACTGCTCCAGCGTGGTGCTCATGGGGCTCCTCCGGCGATTTCAACGACGATAGGGATAGCAGCGCGCGCGATCCAAGGTCATGCCGAAATGATCGCCGAGCGCGCGGATGGCCGGGCCGTGGCGCGGGTAGGGGTCGGCATTGGCCGGGCCGACCAGGATCGGCGTGAAGCCGCGATCGGCCCGGCCGCCCGCCGGCAGCATGGCGGTGGCGTGTCCCGCGCCGTCCTCGTCGCGCAAAGTCAGGAACAGCGGCATCTCGCGCCGGATATGCGCCTCTAGCCCGATCGCCTGTTCGAAGAACACGCTGGAGATCGGAACGAACGTCTCGGCCGCGCGTTCGCGTTCGCGGCGGAAATACTTCTCGACGGCATGGCGCAGTTCCCGCAATTCCGCTGCCGCCTCGCCCTCGGTCACGATCCGGAACCACGTCATGCCGTCCGGCGCATCACACACGTATTCCAAGTGTCCCCCCGGTCCTGCCTTGGACTGATGTTTGGGCACAGATTAGGATGGACGCACGCGGGAGCAACTCGCGAGAACGGGAGGACGCCTTGGTCCAACGCCATACGACCATTGGCACCAAGCCGGCGGACGAGTTCGACTATGTGATCGTCGGCAGCGGCGCCGCCGGCTCGGTGCTCGCGCACCGCCTGACGGAAGATCCCGGCGTGCGCGTCTGCGTGCTGGAGGCCGGGCCGCCCGACCGGCATCCGTTCATCCACGTGCCGGGCGGCTTCATCAAGATGCTGTTCAATCCCGACTACACCTGGCAATTCAAGACCGAGCCTGGCGAGGGCACCGCCGGACGGGCTATCCCGACGACGCAGGGCCGCACCTTGGGCGGGTCCAGCTCCATCAACGGCATGGTCTACAACCGCGGCCAGCGCGCCGACTTCGACACTTGGGCGCAGCGCGGCAACCGCGGCTGGGGCTATGCCGACGTGCTGCCCTACTTCAAGCGCACCGAGCGCCGTATCGGCCTGCACGACGCGCGCTACCACGGCAGCGAAGGCAACCTCCCGGTCAGTGACATCGATTGGATCCATCCGATCTGCGAGGCCTTCATCGAAGGCGCAGCCGGCATGGGCATCCCGCGCTGCGAGGACTACAACGCGCAAAGCCAGGAGGGCGTCGGCTACTTCCAGCGCGCCATCCACAAGGGCTATCGCCAGAGCGCCGCGCGCGTGTTTCTGCAACCCGCCCGTGCACGCGGGCTGGATGTGCGGACCGAGGCGCGCGCCGCGCGCATCCTGTTCGACGGCAAGCGTGCGGTCGGCGTCGGCTATGTCAACGACCGCCACGGCGCGGAGGCGCACGACGTGCGCGCCCGGCGCGAGGTGATCGTCTGCTCGGGCACCGCCAACACGGCCAAGCTGCTGCAAATATCGGGCGTCGGCCCGGCGGCGCTGCTGGGCGAGATCGGCGTGCCCGTGGTTCACGAGTTGCCCGGCGTGGGCGAGAATTTCCGCGACCACTACTCGGTGCGGATGGTCGCGCGCGTGCGCGGCATAAGAACGATGAACGAGCTGTCGCGCGGCGTCGGGCTGGCCGGCCAGATCGCGCGTTGGGCAATGGGCCGCCCGTCGATCCTGGCGCTCAGCCCTTCCCTGATCCACTGGTTCTGGAAGTCCGACGACAGCCTCGACTTCGCCGATTTGCAGGGCGTGTTCAGCCCGGCGAGCTACAAGGAGGGCTTCGTCGGCCTGCTCGACGACTTTCCCGGCATGACCTGCGGAGTGTGGCAGCATCGGCCCGAGAGCACGGGCTACGTCCGCGCCCGTTCCAGCGACCCGTTCGAGGACCCGACGATCCAGCCCAACTACCTCGCCGATCCGATGGACCGCCGCGTGCTGCTCGCCGGCATGAAGCTGGCGCGGAACCTGCTGCGAACGCCCGAACTGGCCGCCTATTTCGACCACGAGACCCTGCCGGGCGAGCGCGTGGTGTCCGACGACGAGCTGCTGGACTTCGCGCGGCGGTATGGCTCGACCTCGTACCACCTCATCGGCACGGCGCGGATGGGACCGGCAAGCGATCCGATGGCCGTGGTGGACGACCAGTTGCGCGTCCACGGGATGCGCGGTTTGCGCGTGGTGGATGCGTCGATCATGCCGACGATGCCCTCGGCGAACACGTACGCGTCCACGATGATGATCGCCGAGCGGGCATCGGATTTGATCCGCGGGCGGCCGGTGTTGGCGGCGGTGGAGGGGATGGCGGCTTGAAAGCTCCCGTTCCGCGAGCTTCTTCCTATTTGCTGATCGGCCCCAGGACCGGAACAGCGGGCGCGCGGGCTACTCGGCCGCCATCGCCGGCCGCGCATTCAGCCGGTGCAGCGCGCGGTCGATCCATTGCGCCGTCAGCTTCTCCTGCGCGCCGTTCTGTGCCAACCGCTCATGCAGCGCCGGGAAGTCCACCTGGTCGAGCGCCTGATCCTGGTTGAAGCAGGAGAACACCACGGTCCGCTCGCCGGTCGCGGGGTCGATGTGCGGCTGGAGGCACTGGGCGCAGACCTCCTTCATCATGCACTGCATCGGGCTGTTGATGGAGCCGACCGCGCTGTGTCCGGGTTTCAGGTATGGCTCTAGAACGCCATGCCGCGCCGCGCCCACGGCCCGCATCATGGCGTCCGAGCCGATCACGATCATATGGTCGGCTTCCGCAAGCGGGATCGCGGGCGGGCCCAGCCGGCCGGCGCCGTAGGCCGCCATCGCCTGGACGATGTTGCCAACGAAGGTGCGGTCAAGCGGGCGGGCCGGGTTGGGCGCGAAGCCCGGCGCCTCGTCGCAGCACCAGACGATCAGGTCGGCGGCGCGCTCGATCTCCGCCACCTTGTAGCGGTCCTGCATGCGCTTGTAGCCGGCGAAGTAGATCACCCGCGAACCGGCCTTGCGCAGCGCCGCGCCGATGGAGAACAGCACGGCGTTGCCGAGGCCGCCGCCGACCAGCGCGACGGTGGCGTCCTCCAAGATCTCGGTCGGCGTGCCGGTCGGCCCCATCAGCACCACGGGCTCGCCGGGGCGCAGCATGGCGCACAGATCGGAACTGCCGCCCATCTCCAGCACGATCACCGAGACCAGCCCCGCATCGGGATCGGTCCAGGCGCCGGTCATGGCGAGGCCCTCCATCCCCAGCACGGTCGCGCCCGAGGGTTCCTCGAGGCGCGGCGCCAGCGTCTCGAAGTTCTGCAAGCGGTAGAACTGGCCGGGGCGGAAGGCGCGCGCGGCGGCGGGCGCGCGGATCACGACCTCGACAATTGTCGGCGTCAGGCGGTTCACCGCGTGGACGGTGGCGCGCAGGGTATCGCGGCAGCGTGCGATCAGCGCCGGGCCGGAGACGGAGGTTGCCGGGCGCGCGGCAAGGGCGTGCGTGACGATGGGATAGCCGCGCTTGGCTCCGCCCATTGCCTTGACGACGTTGCCGAAGAAGCTCGGATGCAGGTCGCCGAAGAAGCTGATGAATTGCCCATCGGGCGCGCGGTGCATCAGCACCTGCGGCGTCTCCGGCTTGGCGAAGGCGCGGGCGGGGGACACCGGGGCGCCGGTCTCGTCGAGCGCCTGAAAGTACTTGCCGTCGAGCTTGATCCGACCGTCCTCGCGCGCCAGCACCGTATTCGGCTGGGTGCCGGCGGCGACCAGGATCGCGCGGGCGGGCAGCAGGGTTTCGGTTCCGTCGGGGCGGGTCACGATCAGGCCGGCGGCGTGCCCGAAGCGGTCCACCTCGACGGCGCGCGGCGTCAGAACCTCGGCGAAGCGCACGCCCTCCTCCAGCGCCTTCGCCACCTCCTCGTGGTTCAGCGTGTAGGAGGGGCTGTCGATCAGCCGCCGGCGATAGGCGATCGTGGCGCCGCCCCATTGATCGAGCAGGCGCGCGAGTTCGGGTGCGCGGTCGGCGCGCGCGGCCGCGTCGCGTTCGGCGCGGATGGCGGCGGCGTGGGTCAGGAACTCGTCGGCGATCTCCGCCTCCTCGGCGGTCCAGCGCGCGCGCACCAACGCCTCGCCGCGCTCGGCCGCCAGCGTGCGGTAGCGCTGCGCGAACTTTTCCACCTGGCGGACATAGTAGGCGAGGCTCTCGGTCGCCGTGTCGATCGCGGTCAGGCCGCCGCCGATCACCACCACAGGCATTCGGAGCTGAAGATTGGCGACGGACGACATCTTGGCCGCGCCGGTAAGCTGCAACGCCATCAGGAAGTCCGACGCCGCGCGGACGCCGCGCGCCAGCCCGTTCGGGATGTCGAGCACGGTGGGCCGGCCGGCGCCCATGCAGAGCGCGATGTGATCGAACCCCATCGCCCAGGCGTGGTCGATCGAAAGCGTGCCGCCGCCGCCGAAGCGCACGCCGCCGAAATGCGCGAACGCCGCCCGGCGATCAAGCAGAAGGCGGATGAGCTTCAGGTAGTTCTTGTTCCAGCGCACGGTGATGCCGTACTCGGCGACGCCGCCGAAGCCGGCCATCACCCGATCGTCAAGGTTCTCGAACAGCGCCGCCGCTTCGCGTACGGGGCGGGTCGGGTCGAAGCCGAGCGGCTCGATCTTCAGCCCGTCGATCGCGATGACGGTGTGGCCGTCGTTCAGCAGATGGTGCGCCAGGGTGAAGCCGGCCGGTCCCAGCCCGACGACCAGCACCTTGCGCCCGCTGTCGGGGCGCGGCAGCGGACGGCGGATGTCGAGCGGGTTCCAGCGCGTGAGCAGGCTGTAGATCTCGATGCCCCACGGCAGCGCCAGCACGTCCTTCAGGATCGAGGTCTCGGCCTGCGGGATATCGACCGGCTCCTGCTTCTGAAAAATGCAGGCCTTCATGCAGTCGTTGCAGATGCGATGGCCGGTCGCGGCCATCATCGGGTTGTCCACCGCGACGGCGGCGAAAGCACCGAGCACACTGCCCTGGGCGCGCAGCGTGTGCATCTCGCTGATCTTCTCGTCCAGCGGGCAGCCCAGCAGCGGCACGCCGAACGGGGATTTCTGATACGCGCCCGTCTTGCGGTCCTTCAGGCCCTTGCTGCACGAATCCTTGCCCTGGGTATGGCACCATATGCAGTAGTTCATCTGGTCCAGCGCGTGCTGCGGCGCCATCCCGGCATCGGTCAGCGCAAACCCGTCCCGGTGCCGCCACTCATGCTCCGGGAGGCGCAGCATGGTCACGCCGTCACGCTCGATGGTTTCGACGGGAACCAGGTGCAGCGGGTCGATCCTGCGCGGCACCTGGAACAGCGTGTTGCCAGGGTGCGCCGCGCGTCCGGCCGCGGTGAGTGTCGCCCAGGCGGCATAGCGCGCCGCAAGGTCCAGCGCCTCGGCGTCGGCCGATTTCTCCCAATGCGTGACATGGCGGGCAAAGCTCTGTTCGGTCAGCACCTCGCCGAAGCGGGCCTCCAGCGCCGCCCGCAATCCGGGGCCATCGAAGCCGGATGGGTCGGGATGCTGCTTCACCGCCTGGCGTTGCACGAACAGCCGCTTGCAGGCGTGGATCGGATCGAGTACCGAGCGTCGCCCGGTTTAGCGCCTCGACCTCCGCCTCGATCCCGAACAGCCCCGCCACGAAGCGGTCGAGGGCGGGGCCGAGGGCCACGACCAACTCGCCCTCCTGCTTCGCGGTGAGCGCGTCGGGAGCGGCGCGGGCTTCAAGGAGGCGCCTATGAAGCGCCGCGTCGTCGACCAGGAGGCCGTCGAGAAACGCGCGGTCGAGGCGGATCAGCCCGTCGCGCGCCGCCAGGTCGGCGAAGGTGAAGCCGAGGCCGAGCGCGGGGCCTTCGGCGGTTGAAGCGGCGTCCATGCGGGCTCAGACCAGTTCTGCGAAGGTATGCATAAGAGGGGCCGGCGAGGGCCATGCCATGCGCGGCCGTCTCGGCAAGCCAGTTACGCCGAGGAGATCGTTCCTTCGCTGCCGCGCGTCAACCGGCGCCCTCACACTCCCCGGAGATGGCTGGGGCGCGGTCGTCCCGTTGCTCTGCCGAAGCCTGGTCAGTTGCTCGCTGGGCGGGGCGGTCGCGCGATCCTGGATCGGCGGCGGGCGGCCGAGCAAGCAGTTCGTGCGCCAAGATGATGCGGCGGAAGTCGTTCGCGCTCATGGCCCTGCTCCGCGGTCTGAGTACTTCAAGTGAAGCAGCCGACTATGACCGAAACAGGGCTGGCGATGTTACGATAGTTTGCGACCTGTGGCCGGGCGCCCAGCAGGAGTGGGCGACCCGCGAACGGGCCGCCCGCCTCCTACCGGCGTTCAGGACGATCTTGATCTTGACGATCAAAGTCGCCGTGCTCGGTAGCAGGCGCCGGCTGGAGGTAACAAACACAGCGATCCTGGGCTTGCCGGCCTGCTCTCCCGGAGCGATGGTCGTGCGCGCACAGGATGGAAAGGCCAGCGCATGACCGAGGTCGCGCGCGCCATCGGCTACGCCGCCGCCTTCAATTCGTGGCGGCGCGACCCCGAGGGCTGGTGGGCGGACATCGCCGAGGGGATCGCGTGGGATCGCCGCTGGGACCGGGTGTTCGATCCGAAGTCCGGCCCCTACGGTCGCTGGTTTCCCGGAGGCCGGCTCAACACCGCCTACAACTGCCTCGACCGCCACGTCGCCGCCGGTCGGGGCGAGCAGGCGGCGCTGATCTGGGACAGCGCGATGGAGGGGCGCATCGAGACCTTCACCTACGCCGCGCTGACCGACCGCGTCGCGCGGTTCGCCGGCGCGCTGGCCGCGCGCGGGGTCGGCTACGGCGTTCGGGTCGTGATCTACATGCCGATGGTGCCCGAAGCCGTGGTCGCGATGCTGGCCTGCGCGCGGCTGGGCGCCATCCATTCGGTGGTCTTCGGCGGGTTCGCCGCCGCCGAACTGGCCGCGCGCATCGCCGACGCGAAGCCGAAGGTGATTGTCTCCGCCTCCTGCGGGATCGAACCGGGGCGGATCGTGCCGTACAAGCCGCTGCTGGACACGGCGATCGCGCTGTCGCCGCACAAGCCCGATCGGTGCCTGATCCTGCAGCGTGCCCCTTCACGGGCCGACCTGGTGGCCGGGCGCGACGAGGATCTGGCCGCGGCCGAGGCAGGCGCACGCCCGCACGAGCCGGTTTCGGTCGCGGCGACGGACCCGCTCTATATCCTCTACACCTCAGGCACGACGGGGCGGCCGAAGGGCGTGGTGCGCGACACCGGCGGGCACGCGGTTGCGCTGTGGAATTCCATGCGGATGATCTACGGCGTGGACGCGGGCGACGTTTACTGGACCGCCTCCGATGTCGGCTGGGTGGTGGGGCATAGTTACATCGTCTACGCGCCGCTGCTGCGCGGCTGCACCACCGTCCTCTACGAGGGCAAGCCGGTCGGCACGCCCGACGCGGGCGCGTTCTGGCGGGTATGCGCGCGGCACGGCGTCAAGGTGCTGTTCACCGCCCACCGCCATGCGCGCGATCAAGCAGCAGGACCCGCAGGGCCAGCTGATGGCCCACCACGACCTGAGCCGACTGGAGGCGCTGTTCCTGGCGGGCGAGCGGTGCGATCCGCCGACCGCGACGTGGGCCGCCGAGCGCATGGGCATTCCCGTCGTCGATCACTGGTGGCAGACCGAAACCGGCTGGGCGATCACCGCCGGGTTCCGCGACCTCGGCCTGTTCCCCTTCCTGCCCGGCTCGGGCGGGCGGGCTTGCCCCGGCTACGATCTTCACGCGCTGGACGACGACGGGCGGGAGGTGGCGCGCGGGCAGAACGGCAATCTCTGCGTCCGGCTCCCCTTGCCACCCGGCTGCGCGCCGACGCTGTGGGGCGACGACGACGGCTACCGGGGCGCCTACCTTGCCGATTTCCCCGGCTGGTACCGCACGGGTGACGCCGGAACGATCGACGCCCAGGGTAATGTGCAGGTTATGGGCCGCACCGACGACATCATCAACGTCGCCGGACACCGCCTGTCCACCGGCGCGATCGAGGAGGTGCTGGCGGCGCATCCGGATGTCGCGGAGTGCGCCGTGATCGGCGCGCGCGACGAGCTGAAGGGCCAGGCGCCGCTCGGGCTTGTCGTGCTGAAGGCCGGCGTCAACCGCCCGGAGGCGGAGATCGCAGCGGAACTGGTGGCCTTGGTTCGAGAGCGCATCGGCCCCGTGGCGGCGTTCAAGGAGGCCCGCGTGGTGCCTCGGCTTCCCAAGACGCGCTCGGGCAAGATCCTGCGCGCGACGATGCGCAGGATCGCTGACGGCGAGGCGGTCACGGTCCCCGCCACGATCGAGGATCCGGCGGCGCTGGAGGAGGTCCAGGCAGTGCTGGCCCGGTAGAGCCCCTGGCCTTAATCCGTCAGCCGGACCTATTCTGGCGGGAGCCGTAACGCGAGGAGCCCGCATGCGCCGTACCGTCGTTCCATTCGCTGCCGCGCTCGCACTGGCCGCCGCGCTTGTCTTCCCTTTCGCCTCGATCGCTCGCGCCCAGCAGCCCGCCTCCCAGCAGGCCGCGCCCCCGCAGTCCGCCCAGGCGCCGCACGCGTTCCTGTTCGGCGCCTGGACCGGTGGGCTGTTTCCACCACCGTCCTCCGTAACCGCCCCGGAGTGTCTGGGCGAACCCACCATCATCTTCACGCGCGACGTGGTGCTGCGCGCCACGCTGACCGACGTGCTGTACGTCCAGCGCGCCGTCGAGACGGCGCGGGGCACCGGGCAAGGCATCGACATCCACTTCGTCGCCGCCGGGGCGCAGCAAGCCGCGCCAGCTGCATTGGGCCTCGGCACGCCGGGCCTGGGGTTCGGTTGCGAAACCCCGGACGTGCTGCACGTCCGGCGCCTGTCGGAAAACGAGATCAGCTTTCCCGGTTGCCGGGAGTTCCCGTTTCCGCTCGTCCGCTGCCCCGCCGGCTGAGGCACCTCAGCACGGGAAATCATCGAGGAGACGCGCCCCATGCCGCGCACCGTGGCCCGCCTGATCGCCGAAAGCCTGCAAGCGCATGAGGTCGATCAAATCTTTTGCGTTCCCGGCGAGAGCTATATCGGTCTGACCAACGCGCTGGCGGATATGAACTCCATCCGCATCGTGGTCTGCCGCCACGAGGGCGGCGCCGGGTTCATGGCGGTCGCCGACGGCCGGCTGCGCCCCCGCGCCGGCGTGTGCATGGTCTCGCGCGGTCCGGGTCTCTCCAACGCGATGGTTTCCCTGCACACGGCTCATCACGACGCCACCCCGATGGTGATGCTGGTCGGGCAGGTGGAGCGCGCCGATTTCGGACGGCAGGCTTTGCAGGAGCAGAACTATTCGCTGCTGCTCGCCGACATCACCAAGGCGGTCATCGAGGTGAACGAGCCGGTGCAGGCCTCCGAGGCGATCGCCCGCGCATTCCATCTCGCCGAATCGGGCACCCCCGGCCCGGTCGCCGTCGTGCTCCCCGAGGACATCTTCGAGGAGACGACCGAGGCGGCGCTGGACCAGCCGCGCCCCCGCGCGCTCTCCGGGCCGCGGCCGGCGGACCTCGACCAGCTCGGCAAGATGCTCGCGCGCGCCGAACGCCCGCTTATTCTGGTGGGTGGCGCGCTGGTGACGGATGCCCTGCACGATCCCGCCGCGACCGAGGACCTTCGGCGGCTGGCGGAGACCTGGGGCCTACCGGTCTGCCCCACCCACCGACGTCAGCAGCTTTTCGATTCCCGGCACGGGAACTATGGCGGCTACATGGGCATCCGCGTTCCGCCCAAGCTGATGGCGGAAATGAAGCGGGCCGACCTGCTGGTAGCGCTCGGCGAGCGAATGACCGACACGGTGAGCCAGTCCTACAACTTCCCCACGGCGCCGCAGCCGCAGCTTCCCCTCGTGCATGTCTGGCCTGACGCCGACGAGATCGGGCGCGTCTGGCGGGTCGATCTCGGCCTTGCCTGCTCGCCCCACGAGGTCATCAAGGGCCTCCTCGCGCGCGGCGCGCCGGCGGGGGCGGAACGCAGACGCGGCTGGGTTGCCGGTCTGCACGCGCTGCACCGGGAGCTGATGGAGCCGACCTGGGAGCCGGCGCCGGATGGGGTGAACTTCGCCGCCGTGGCGTGCGAGGTGAACCGCCATCTGGCGCCCGATGCGGCGGTCACGTCGGACGCCGGCAATTTCGGCAGCTTCATCCATCGCTACATCGATTTCCGGCCGGGGCAGGTGTTCTTGTCCTCGGTCGTGGGCGCGATGGGCTCGGGCGTGCCGATGGCGGTCGCCGCCGGGTTGCGCCGGCCGGGGCGGCAGGTGGTGGCCTTCGTCGGCGACGGCGGAGCACTGATGATGGGCAACGAGCTCGCCACGGCCTGCCAGTATGGCGCCAACCCGATCATGCTGATCTCGGATAACCGCTGCTACGGCACGATCTCGATGCATCACCATGTCCGCTATCCCGGCCGGCCGTTCGATGCGGCGACCGGGCTCAAGAACCCCGATTTCGCAGCCTGGGGCCGCTCCTTTGGCGCTGAGGGGATCACCATCCGCGGGGAATCCGAGGTCGCCGAGGGAATCGCGCGCGCCTTCGCGGTGAAGACGCGCCCGGTGGTCGTGCACGTGCATGCGTCCGCCATCCAGATGAGTGCGTGGCGCCGCTACGCTCCGGCGTCGTGATGGAGTGGACCGCCTTTCAGGCCAGTCTGAGCGCGGCCGAGCCGCCGGCCGGAATTGGCCCGGCGCTCGCCGCGCTCTGGTGGGACGCCCAGCCGGACGCAAAGGGGGATGCGAAGGGCGCCTGGGAGCGCGCTCATGGTTGCGCGCAGGAGGACCGGACCCCGGCCGGCGCGGCCGTGCATGCCTATCTCCACCGAAAAGAAGGCGATCTGTCCAATGCGCGGTATTGGTACGCGCGTGCCGGCCGGCCGGCGGCTTCGGGTCCGCTCGCGGCCGAGTGGGAGGCGTTGGCGCGTGGCCTCACCAGCGAGGAGGAACCGACATGAATGCGGATGCCAAAAAAACCGTTCTCCGAATGATCCCATACGGGATCTATGTCTTGACCGCCGATGATGGCCAGGGGAGTGTGGCGGCCGCCACGGTGAACTGGGTCACGCAGAGCGCGTTCGCCCCGCCGCTCGTGGTGGTTGGCGTAAAGACGGACTCCGGAGCCTATGCCGCCATCAAGTCGGCCCGCCGGTTCGCGCTCAACATGCTAGGCAAGGACCACAAGGCCCTCGCCTTCACCTTCTTCAAGCCATCTAAGCTGGAGGACGGGAAACTATCCGGACAGGCATTCCGCCCTGGCGCGAACGGCGCTCCAATCCTGGACGCCGCGGTCGGCGCGGTGGAATGCCAGGTGAAGACAATCGTCGAAGAGGGAGATCACCACATCGTGGTCGCCGAGGTGACCGACGCCCACCTGCCACGCCCCGTAACAGGCCGGCCCGACGCGGCCATTCTGGAGATGAAAGACCTCGGCGACGCCGTGTTCTACGGCGGTTGAGCAGGCTGCGGTCGGTCTTGCGCCACACACCCCATGTCGGGCGTCGCGCGCCTGTGATTTAGAGTTGCCGTAACGGTCCTTCAAAATCCAAGTGCGCCTGCAACCCGGCCCGACACTGAGTCGCTTTCGCAAACATGTCCATGAGCGGCCGGCATGCCACTATCACTGGACCGAGCGGGCGAGCTGATCGCCCTCTTGGTGAACGTCAAAAGGAGACAGACACGTGATCAAGGTTCGCGACTTCGCTGCCGTCCTGGCCCTCGGCGCTCTCGCCGCTCTGCCGGGTTGTTCCATGTTCGGCGGGGGCAACGAGGCCCAGACCGCTGCCGCCCCGGCCCCTGCCCCGGCGCCTGCCCCGGCCCCGGCGCCGCCCATGGAGGCGGGCAGCAACCCGCAACAGAACGCGCTGTCGCACAGCCTGGTGCGCCAGGTGCAGACCGAGCTGAAGCAGAACCACATGTATTCCGGCCGGGTGGACGGTATCTGGGGGCCGGCGACGCGCCGCGGCGTGACGCAGTTCCAGCAGAAGAACAACCTGCAAGCCAGCGGCGAACTGGATGACGCGACGCTCCAGGCCATGAACCTTACGGCACCCGGCGGTCAGGCGAGCGGTGGCACGAACGAGAACGGCATGAACGCCGGAGCGCCCGGTGGGGGTACGTCGAATGACTCCATGAACGGCGGGGCCATGAACAGTGGTGCCACCGGAAGCAACAGCAATATGGGGAACAACACGGGTACCACGGGCAACATGGGCGGCAGCCAGGGCAGCAGTGGCAGCGCCAGCGGCAGCGGCAGCGAAAACAGCCCCGGCACCGGCGGACAGGCCGCGCCCGCACGCTGACCTCGGCCAGGCGCGCCGCTTGCGCCTGATCGGGCTTAACCCTGGTCCGGTTGTCCCGAAACGGACGGCCGGAGCGGGGGCTTCATCCCGCCTCGATGCGCCCGACCGGCGTTCCCAGGCTTGCGGGCTTTTCCGCGCGCGCTCACGGTGGCGGCTCTTCTGTCACGCGGGGGACCGGCATGGAGTTCGGCATCGGCATCGCCACGTCGCATGACTCATGGCGGCTGGCGCAGCGGGCGGAGGAACTAGGCTTCTCTCACGCCTGGTTTTTCGACACCCAAATGATCACGGCTGACTGCTTCGTCGCGATGGGCGCTGCGGCGCTCAAGACCTCGCGCATCCACCTGGGCACTGGCGTCCTCGTCCCTTCCAACCGCATCGCCGCGGTCACGGCCAACGCCTTCGCCACCCTGAACGCCATGGCCCCCGGCCGCATCGACTTCGGTGTGGGAACCGGCTTCTCGGCTCGCCGCGCGATGGGCCTCGGGGCGATGAAGCTGGCAGAGCTGGAGGAGTATATCCGCGTCGTCTACGGACTTTTGCGCGAAGAGACGGTCGAGACGACGATCGAAGGGAAGCGGCGCAAGCTCCGCCTGCTCAACCCCGACGCGGGCCTGATCAACACGCGCGACCGGGTGCGGTTGCACGTTTCCGCCTACGGGCCGAAATCCCAGGCGCTCACCGCACGGCTCGGCGCGGGCTGGAAGGCGTTCGTCTCCGATGCTCCCGGCGCGTTGGCGGCGCTGGACAGCATGAAGCGGACCTGGCGCGAAGCCGGGCAGCCACCAGGCGGACTGTACGCGACCGCCTGGACCTGCGGCTGCGTGCTGGAGCCGGGGGAGCCCGCCGATAGCCCGCGCGCCGTCGCACAGGCCGGGCCGCGCGCGGCGGTGCTGCTGCACCGGGCCGCGGATCTGGACATGGAAGGCTGGCAGAACACGTCCGACGTGCCGGACGATGTCGCGGCCGAGGTGGCGGGCTATATCGAGACGGCGCGCGGCTTTGCTCCTGCCGACGCCCGGTACCTGACGAACCATCGAGGCCATTTCGTGTTCGTCAAGCCAGAAGAGCGGCGGTTCGTCACGGCCGAGTTGATCCGGCGCACCACCTTCACCGCCACCGAGCAGGAGGTGAAGCAGCGGGTCGAGGCGTTGCGCGATGCCGGCTGGTCGCAGATCGTGTTCTGCATCACTCCGGGCGAGGAGCGCGCGATCGAGGATTTCGGCCGGATCCGGAAGGCGTTCGCGTAACAGAGGGCTTGGCGACGCGCGCGGATTTCGCAGCGCGGACGTCAGGCGCCGGCGTCTTCTCCGGGTAGCGGCACCACGGGGCCGCGACGCAGTGCCAGCACTCGGGCTGCCGCGCCTTGCAGACGTAGCGCCCGTGCAGGATCAGCAGATGGTGCGCGTTGCGCAGCAGTTCGGCCGGGATGCGCCGCAGCAGGGCGTCCTCCACCGCGCGCGGGGTTTCGCCGGGAGCGATCCCGGTGCGGTTGGCCACGCGGAAGACATGGGTATCGACGGCCATCGTCGGCTCGCCGAAGGCGACGTTCAGGACGACGTTGGCGGTCTTGCGCCCGACGCCGGGAAGCGCCTCCAGAGTCGCCCGTTCGCGCGGCACTTCCCCCCCATGCCGCTCGATCAGCAGCCGGGACAACTCGACGACGTTTCGCGCCTTCCCCTGCCACAGCCCCAGCGTACGGATGTGCCGCCCGATGCCCTCCACCCCTAGTCGAACCATCGCGGCGGGCGTGGACGCTTCGGCGAACAGGGTGGCCGTGGCGCGATTGACGCCGACGTCGGTCGTCTGCGCGGACAGCACCACCGCGACCAGCAGGGTAAACGGATCGGTGTAATCGAGCTCGCTGCGCGGGTCCGGACGCGCCCGAGCCAGCGCCTCCATCAAATGGCGCACGTCCGGGAGCGGCAGGGAGGGCACGGCAGAGACGTCCGCAGCTTCACTCATGCCCCGCCTTGTCGCGTGCGCGCGCGCGGGCCGCAAGGGTGGAGAGGGCGGCCGACACGCCACCCTCTCCGAGGGTCGCTCCCTAGGCGGCCTTGCGGCGCACGGCAACCAGGCCGACCAACCGGTGCCGAGCAGGGCGAGAGAGATCGTTCCGGAACGGGCGCGGCGAACTGCGAAAGCGTCACCTGCCGACGGAGGAAGTTCTCGGAATCGAAGTTCGAGCCGGTGACCCTGAAGCCGAAGCTGTCGCCTTGCCGCACGTCGACGGACGCGGTGCCCGAAGACGGCCTTTGCACGCCGCCGCAGCCCGGAGACGGCAGGTCTCTTGCGAGCGGTGACGTGAAAGTTTGCAACCAGCGAAGCCGAAAAGGATTGCGTCCGGCAATTATGCGATGACTGGATTCGCTGAGCTTAGAGATGCCAATACGTGTTGACTGAGCAGCGCCGGGTTCTGCTGATTGAAGACAAAAGAGCCACTGCTCACGGCACTGTCGGGCACCCCCGCGAGTGTTATTGTATTGCCGGCCACCTGAATGACTGCGGAACCGTCTGCGGCCGACATTACGCTAGCATGGGCGAAGTCGGTCGGGGTCATCGTATTCTCGAAGTCGAGCGTATCGGTGCCTACTCGGAAATCACTGATCCTGTCGCTATGACCGGGGCCGATGAACTCGAACGTGTCCGTGCTGCCGCCCCCGATCAGGGTCTGGTTCTGACCGAGTCCAGCGACAATGGTATTGGCCACTCCCGGTTCGGCACTGATCGTCGCATTGTCGTCATCGACCCCGATGACGAGTTGTGGCGCTGCGGGGTCGGGCGATGCGACGTCGCTGGAGTGGCGTTCGGTCGCCATAAAGGCGTTCGTCTGGATCGCTCTGGTGTTGGTGTCGCGCAGGATCAGGTCGGACAAAGTAGTGTTCTTGATCTGCGTCATCAGCGCCGGGCTGAAGTTCTGGTTGAGGTAGAACAGAGGATCGCCATCGCGTATGTTCTCGAACTGCTCGGCAATGATTGCCTGAAAACTAGGCCCAACCATTGAGCCACCCGGCGCTGGGTCCTCGGCCAAGCCGCCGACGAACAGATCCACCTGATCGACGCTGCCATAGACCTGCTGCAACTCGGCGGCAAGGGTCACATCACTGGTGATCTGATCGAACGCGGTGTAGGGCGTAAGGCCAAGCGCCGCGCGCGTCTGATTGAGCGTGGCGATACCGAGGTCGCGCTCGCGCAGGATGTCGATGGCGGCGAGATCGCCAACATCGCCCGGCGGGTTGGCATTCAGCATGTTTCGCAGGTCGCTGTTGATGGTGGCGCCTTCCTGCTGCGAATAGTCTTGCGCAAGATTGCGGAGCAGCGCGTCGGCCCCTCCGTTGATCCCGTAGCCGCTGGTGGGCTCGGCGGACGCTGCCACTAGGTCCTGCTGCTCCAGAACCGAACCGTCATTGGCGATCTTGGTCTCGGTCGGCGACACGATGGAGTGGCCGAACCGATAGGCAGCAGTGGAGAACTCCTCGGAAATCTGTGGGCTGACCGAAGAATGGTAACCCTGGTACTCGGGGATAGCGCCGCTGCTGCCCAACAAGGCAGGAAGAAACTCGGTATAGACGATGTTCTGGTACTCAGCCGTGGTGATCGCCCGCGCCATGTTATAGAGCTGATCGCCGTCGAGGTTGGGGTCCTCAGCGTGCAGTTGGCCGACCCAGGAATTGTGTTCGCGTACGAACAGCGTATCGAGCGAGGTGAGGTCCGGATTCTCGGCGGCGCGCACGTCACCACCCATGAACTGCCCGTCCACGATTGGTAGATTGCCGCCGTCACTGGTTTTCAGGGTCCCGTCCGCGTTGCGCAATCCCGCTGCCGTGGTGGCATCCGAACCATAAACTTGTGAGAGGTCGAGATACTGGGTGACAGCGTCGATGGCGTCGCCGTTGCTTGGGTCCACCTGACCGCGCGTAATACTGATCCGGCTGCCCGGTGGCAAGGCCGGATCGTTGTCCGGGACGGTCATGCTCAGCGTGTTGGAGCCGTCGGCCGCCGGCATCTGATCGGAGTTGAGGTCGATATCATGATCGACGAACTGGCCGAACGCGTACATGTAAGCCGAGCGACCGCCGGGATCGTTGTTGTTCGAATCGTTGTTGAAGATGGTGTTGCTGATCACCCTTGGGTTTGGGCCGGTGACCGGCGTGCCCGGGGTTCCCGCCGCGAAATTCGCGGGTGCAATGCGCGTCTCGTCAGTGTCGGCGCCGCCCAGCGAGGGATTGGAACTGTTGTTGCCGGTGCCGGCGATGGAGTAGCTGATGACGCTGTCGAAACCGGCAGTCGGATCGATGATGAAAGTCTGATTCCCGAGAGAGAGAATGGGATTGGTGGTCCGCATGGTGCCATTCGGCATGACGATTCCCCCTGACAATCGCAACGACTGCTGATGGAGCACGCGCGAGTTCACGCGCCGGTCCGGAAGACTCAGCAGGCTGAACGAGACGACTGGTGATCGCACGAGGTGGCGCGCACCTCGGCGCAACTCCAATTCTGTTGCTGATCACAGCGACAGCGGCAGTCGTACCAACGCGGCGACTCTAAAACCGTCATTCCGGTCTGGTCAACCCAGATGCAGCGTAGCCCGTGATTATGAATGAAGGGGCAGGCCTGGACCGCACCGCTTAAGAAAATAGGCCCAAACCTGGCTCTCGTGCCGCGCAGTGCACGCTGAAATTGCAGACGGCCGCTCGCAATCAGCTTGGTGGAGTGCCTTTTGTGGCGCTTGTCGCGCGGTGGCACATGCCACGTCGCGTAGCCGCAAGCGTTCCACGTCAACAAGATCACGAACGACGTTGCGCACGATCTCGCTCACTATCGCCCAGTCCTCATCCGATGGGTCTGGCTGGACGGTAGTGCCGAACGTGATGATCGCTTCACCGCTCCCCGGTGAGCTATGCTGGAACTTGGTGACGCCGTGATAAGGTGGCGTTCTGCTTCGGCATACGTCCGGCTGACGCAGGGGAACGACAGTGCTATCGCTTGTCATGGCGTATCGCTTCTTCGGGAGGTCCAGGCAGGCTTCCACCCGCCTCGATGCGCCGCCTTTCTCACTCCGCCATCACCCAGTTTCGGCCATAGCTCTTCACCGGGACCGGATCAGGTGAGTTCCCACCCAAGCTGATGCGGTTTAAAACCTGGTGCATGGATGCGGTCCTGTTTCAGGCGGTGATCGTCCCCCACCGCAGCCTGACGCCGCGCGGGATGCGGGCGGTGGTCCTGCTGATCCTAGGTTGCACGGCGCTGATCCTGCTCCGGGTCTGGCTGATCGGCGCCTGGCCCGTGATGGCCTTCAGCGGCATCGAGATCGGTCTGGCGCTCGGCTTGCTGCGCCTGAACGCCCTCCGCGCGCGCGCCTCCGAACTGGTTATTCTAACTGAGGACGGGCTATGGGTGACGCGCACTGACGCGGCCGGGCGGCGGGCGGAATGTCAACTGCCCGCTGCCTGGCTGAACGTCGTGTTGGAGGAGCGCGCGGGTCAGGTGCCGCGCCTGCTGCTGGCGGCGCGCGACGCAAGCGAGGAGATCGGCGCCGTCCTGGGAGAGGAGGAGAAGCGCGACCTCGCGGCCGCGTTGCGGGCCGCGTTGTGGCGGATGCGAAATCCGGTGTTCGACAATCCCCAGTTGCGGGAGCCTACCCCTCCACCGGACCCATCGCCTTGAGCAGATCGAACACCTTCTTGCGTTGGTTGGGATCGCCGATCCGGTAATAGGCCCGCACCAACTCCAGGGTCTCACGCCGCGTCATCGTGTCGTCGCCGAGCGGGTCATGGGAGTCCGCGAGACCGTGCGTGCGGCGGCTCGCGGTGCCCATGCCGGCCAGACCGTCCGGCATGTCGTCGAAGAAAAAGCTGATCGGCACGTCAAGGACGCGGGAGAGGTCGAACAGCCGCGAGGCGCCCACGCGGTTCACCCCTCGCTCGTATTTCTGGACCTGCTGGAAGGTCAACCCAAGCTGGTCGCCCAGCCGTTCCTGCGACATGCCGAGGAGGGTGCGGCGCAGCCGGATGCGGGAACCCACGTGGACGTCGATGGGGCTGGGGCGGCCCTCGCGGTCCGAAGGTTGCGACTCCGACGGGCCCTTCTGCGGGTCTCGGTTCATATCGTCCAGCACCAGGGCCTCCGCATGCAACGTGCGCGAATTAAACAGACGCATACAAACGTCTGAATCGCTACTGAAAGGTAAATCTGCAACCGAGAATTGTCAACCTCTCTGATGCAAACCCATTATCGGATCGCCGCGCGAGATGATTCGCGCGATGCGGGCGTGCGCCTTCTGGCCGCGAGGCCGCCCAGGACGGCGGCCAGCGACAGGCCGAGGGGCAGCGCCAGCCCGGCTCGCGCATAAGGCGTGGCCGGCAGCTTTCCGGGCAGACCTACGACCAGAACCCCGGGCCGGTCCAGTCCGATCCGGCCCAGTTCGTGTCCCCGCGCGTCGATTGCCGCGGTGATTCCCGTATTGGCCGCGCGCAGCACCGGCAGGCCCTCCTCCACCGCCCGCAGCCGCACCGCGGCGAGGTGCTGGCGGGGACCGGTGGAGTTGCCGAACCAGGCGTCGTTGGTGATGTTCACGATCCAGTCGGGCCGCGCCGCCTCGTCCACGATCTGGCTCGGGAAGATCGCCTCGTAGCAGATGATCGCGGCGAATGGCGGCAGTCCGGGCACGCGCAGCGTTTGCGGCCCCGGACCGCCGGCGAAACCGCCGCCTGGGACGATCTGGATTGGCAACGGGAACCAGTCCGGCTGATACTCTCCGAAGGGAACCAGGTGCCACTTGTCGTACAATCCGGCCACGGCGCCGTTCGGCGTCAGGGCGAACAGAGTGTTGCGCGGCCGCCCCTGAGCATCGAAACGCACCGAGCCGACCAGGGCCGGCGCGCCGCCCGCAGCCTCGGCGATCATCTGCCGCGCTGTCGGGTCTCGGCCAAGCAGGTAGGGGCTTGCAGTTTCGGGCCAGATGACGACCTTCGGCCCGGCCCCGGCCCGGGCAACCCCATCGCGAGTGAGGTCGAGGTAACGGCGGAAAATGCCGAGCGCGAGGGCCGGGGTCCATTTCTGCCCTTCGGCGATGTCGCCCTGGACCAGCACGGCGGTCACGCCGGTAGCCGGCGCTGGAGGCGCGGCCGTGCGGACGATCCCGAACGCCACCCAGGCGGCGAGCAGGGCGGCCCCGGCGGCGCGGAACCCCCAACCGAGCAGGGGCAAGCCCGCCAGCAGCACGGTCGCGAGCGTCAGACCATGCACGCCCACCAGCGCGGCCGGCTGGATCAGCACGTCGCCGGCGCGGCCGGGCAGCTCCCACACGCTGCCCCACAGATTCCACGGAAATCCGGTGCCGATGAACTGTCGCGCCAGATCGCCAAGCACCCAGGCGCCGGCGAGAGCGAGCAGACGAGGCCAGCCGGCGCGCGCCAGCCGGGCCACCCCGGCGGCGAAGGCGATGAACACCGCCAGCGTCGCCGCCAGCGCGGGCACGGCGAGCGGCACGCACCACCAGAAGCGGGCGGCCTCGATCAGAATTGCCTCGGTGATCCAATAGAGGCCGATCAGATTCAGCCCAAAGCCGAACCACCAGCCGCGCCGGGCCGCGACCCAGGGGCCGCGAGCGCCGTCGATCAGCAGCAGCAGCGCCGGCACGGCGAGAAGCAAAGCCGGCAGGACATGGATCGGCGGCAGCGCCAGCGCCGACAGCAGGCCTGCGCCGAGGCCGGCGAGGTCCGCCCGCCAGCCGCGCGCCGACACAAGCAATCCCCCGGCCCGCCGTACCAGGCCGGGAGAGCGTGAGTGCCGGGCGCCGGTCACGGCGTCAGTCGAGGGCCTCGCGGAGCTGGCGCTCATAATGCCTATAATACTTGTCCGTCACGAGGTCGGTCTTGACCACGATGGCGACGTCGATCGTGTTGAACTGCTGGTCGATGACCGCGCCGTCGCCCACGAACCCCCCAAGCCGCAGGTAGCCCTTGATCAGTGGCGGCAATTGGGCGATCGCGCGCCGGGGTTCCATGTCGGCGGTGCGCAGCCGGCGCATCTCGATGAAGCGGTGCGGCAAGGCGCGGGGGCGCAGCGCCGGCGGTGCCAGGTGATTGTCATGCAGATACGTCAGCTCGGCGGCCATCCCGTCGGGGTCGGTCCCGGGCAGACTGGCGCAGCCGAACATCAGGTCGATACGATAATGGAACACATAGGCCGCGATACCGCGCCACAGGAGTTGCATCGCGGCGCGGTTGCGATAGGCGGCGTCCACGCAGGAGCGGCCGAGTTCCAGAATCCGGCCGGGAAACCGCTCGATCGGGCTGATGTCGTATTCGCCAGCCGAGTAGAAGCCGCCAAGTTGGGCCGCAACTTCGCGCTGGATCAGACGGTAGGTGCCGACGATGCCCTCCGCTCCCGAGCCGATGGCGTGGTCGATCACCAGCAGATGATCGGCCCAAAGGTCGTAGCGGTCGTGGTCGCGCCCGCTGCGCGCGGTCTCGGACGCCGGGACGGCCCCCATTTCGCCGTAGAAGACCCGGTACCGAAGCGACTGCACCGCATCCATCTCCGTCGGGGTGGCGGCAAGGCGCACCCCGAGATTGCCCGCCCGCAGCTCGGCGAAAGCCTGGCCGGGGACGGGGAGCGCCCCGATCGGATGCGGGACCGTCACCGCGAAGCCTGGTCCTGGCCGACCGCGTCGCGTTCCTCCTCGGTCTCGCGCGCGCGTGCCCGCGCCGGAAGCGGGTCGCGTCGCCGGCCGAACAGCTCGAGCCGGAGGGAGACAAGGTCGAACCCCAGGCGTCTGGCGATTGTCTGCATCAACCGTTCATGCTCCGGATCCTGGAACTCGACGACCTTGCCGGTCTCGACGTCGATCAGGTGATAGTGGTTGCCGTGCTCGCTCGGCTCGTAGCGGGCGCGGCCGCCGCCGAAGTCCCGCCGCTCCAGAATGCCCTTCTCCTCCAGCAGCCGGACAGTGCGGTAGACGGTGGCAATGGAAATCCGGCCGTCCAGCGCCGCCGCCCGACGGTACAGCTCCTCCACGTCCGGATGATCCGAGGCGTCGGAGAGCACGCGGGCGATGACCCGGCGCTGGCCGGTCATCTTCAAGCCCCGTTCGATGCACAGGCGCTCGATACGCGATTCCATCCGACCCCTCGCCAGCACCTAGCCGATCCGGACCGGCCCTGTCCAATGCTGCCCGGCAAGCAGCAATGGCGGCGACAGGGGGGCGGCTATTTGCGGACGGCGCGCGGTTTGGTCCCGAGGCCGATCTTCTTGGCGAGCGAGGAGCGGTGCCGCGCATAGCTCGGCGCCACCATCGGATAATCCGGCGTAAGTCCCCACCTGTCCCGATACTGCTCGGGGGTCATGTTGTACGCGGTCTTGAGGTGCCGCTTGAGCATCTTCAGCTTCTTTCCGTCCTCCAGGCAGACGATGTAGTCGGGAAAGACGGACCGCTTGACCGGGACGGCCGGCTGCGGCCGCTCGGGCTCTGTCGGTTCCCGGCCGACACCAGCCAGGGTCTTGTAAACCTCCTGGATCAGTGAAGGCAGCGAGTCGGGAGAGACGGGGTTGTTGGAAACGTGGGCAGCAACGATCTGTGCGGTCAGGCCCAGCACGTTCATGTTCGCCGGAGTCTCTGCCATTGCAATGCCTTCCGAGCGGAGGATTGAACCGTCTAGGCTGTCTCGCGTATGTCTCGCAATATATATTTGCCGCGTCAAGTAGCGGTCGAATATCATCCTTCACATGACGATGGCGGATCAGGAGCTCGACATCACCGGCGAGGTTTGTCCGATGACGTTCGTGCGGACACGACTCGCGCTGGACCGGCTCAAACCGGGGCAGACCTTGCTGGTGCGGCTGCGCGGCGCGGAGCCGATCGCGAACGTGCCGCGCACGGCGGTCGAGCAAGGTCATGAGGTGCTGGGGCAAGAAACGACCGCCGACGGAATCACCCATCTGCTGCTGCGGCGACGCTGAGCGGCAACGCCATCACCAGCGCGTCGGTGCCGTCGGCGTAGTAGCGGCAGCGCCGGCCGACGGGGCGGAATCCGACGGCGGTGTAGAGCGCTCGGGCTGCTTCGTTCGCGGTCGAGACCTCCAGGAAGATCGCCGCCGCGCCGTGCGTCGCGGCGGCCCGCATGGCGGCGCGGAGCAATGCGCCGCCCAGGCCGTGCCGCCGCGCCGACGGGGCTACCGCCAATGTGAGAATCTCCGCCTGATCGGCCGCGACCCGGCCCACGACCAGGCCGCCCGCCGGGTGGATCAGCCCGAACACGCCGGGCATGCCGAGCTGGAGCGCGAACAATTCCGCGTCCCACAGCTCAGCCGGGGGAAACACGGCCGCATGGATCGCGGCCAGGGCCTCGGCGTGGGCGGGACTTGCGTGCATCACAGGCTCGGGGTCGGACGAAGCCCGCCCGCCGGCGGCCGTGCCTCGGGCGGGTCAATGTACAGCGGCTGAGCCGGGCGGGGCGGCAGCGCGCCGGCAAGTCGGTCGCGTGCGGCCTTGGCGATGCCGCGTGGCTCCGGCAGCCGCGCCGCGGTGATCAGCGCATCCGCACCGCGCTCGGCCAACCGTGCCGCGACCCCCGGGGCGGCATCGCCGGCGAGCGCGAGCGGGGCGCCGGGCGCCGGCAGCGCATCCAGCGCGACCACTGCGATATCTCCGCCGATGTCGAGGAACACGCGGCCGCGCCGGTTGTCGATCGCGATCCAGAGCCGCCGGCCAGGCAGGGACGGCAGCGCCGCCGCCAGCGCCTCCGGCACCGTCACGCCGACAACCGGAACGCCGGCCGCGAGGCCGACCCCGTGCGCCAGCGAAACGGCGCCGCGGATGCCGGTGAAGCTCCCGGGTCCGAGCGTGACCGCGATCAGCCCCAGCGCGCGGGGGGCGATCCCGGCTTGCGCCAGCACCGCCTCGGCCATCGTCGGCAGCACACCGATCCCGTGCGCGCCGTCCCGCAGCTCCTGGGCCAACGCTCGGTCATCGTCGAGCAGCGCTGCGGAGGCGCGGGCCAGCGCGGAATCGAGGGTGAGAATGAGCATGGGGTCAGACTCGCCCGCAGGAGAGCGGCCCGATCAGACCAGGACGCAGGCCTCGTCGAACTCCAGCCGGGGGGAGCGTGGGAACACGCCCGCCGGGTCGCCGTGGCCCAGGTTGCACAGGAAGTTCGATCGCCAGCCGTAGGGGCGGAGGAAGATGTCGTCTACCTTGTCGTTGTCGAAGCCCGACATCGGCCCGGCATCCAGCCCCACCGCCCGCGCCGCCAAAATGAAATACGCGCCCTGGAGCGTGCCATTACGGAACGCGGTGGTCGCCGCCAACCCCTCGTTGCTCGTGAACCAACCCTGCGCATCGGGATTGTGCGGGAAAAGCTGCGGCAGCTTCTCGTAAAACTTCGGGTCGTAGGCGATGATCGTCACCACCGGCGCCGCCATCGTCTTGTCGTGGTTGCCCGACGACAGCGCGGGGGCGAGCCGCTCCTTCGCCTCCGGGGTGCGAAGGAACAGGAAGCGCGCGGGGGAAGTGTTGGCCGAGGTCGGCCCCATGCGCATCAGCGCATACAGCTCCCGCAACGTATCGTCCGAGACCGGCTCGTCGCGCCAGGCGTTGTGGGAGCGGGCGTCGTGAAACAGGGCGGCGAGAGCGTCGTCCGCCAGCATCAAAGGTCCACCTGCTCGACGGCGACGACCTCTGGCACGTAATGGCGCAACATGTTCTCGATGCCGTGCTTCAGGGTCGCGCTGGACGACGGACAGCCCGAACACGAGCCCTGCATGTGCAGCCTGACCACGCCGTCGCGATAGCCGCGGAAGACGATGTCGCCGCCATCGCCCGCCACGGCTGGACGGACCCGCGTATCCAGCAGTTCGCGGATCTGCTCCACGATCTCCTCGTCCTCGGGCCGGACATCCTCCTCCAGCCCCGCTTCGGCCTCGCCCTCGATCACCGGACGGTTGGCGACGAAGTGGTCCATCAGCGCGGCGAGGACCTGCGGCTTGAGCTGCTGCCAGGAAACGGCGTCCGTCTTGGTGATCGTGACGAAATCCCCGCCGAGGAACACGCGCGCGACACCCGGAAGGGCGAAGAGGGCGCTCGCAAGCGGGCTGCGTCCGGCGCTGTCGGGAGAGGCGAAATCGGCGGTGCCGGCCTGCATGACCCAGCGGCCGGGCAGGAACTTCAAGGTGGCGGGGTTGGGCGTGCCTTCGGTCTCGATGAACATGGCGGTGCCTGACGATCGGGTGAGAATGCGGACCAAACCGGTCCTGTCGCAGCTACATCGGTCCAGACGTGGCGTCGCGCAAGGGGGCGCGAAGGCGGGTCAGCCAAGCAGGATGCTGCGGAGGCCGTAGGCCACCAGACCGAACGCCGCGATGCTGGCACCGTAGAGCAGGGCGAACCACAACCAGCGCCGCGCCATCAAAGATAGTGCTCGCCGGGCCGGACCTTTCCGCGAAACACCCAGTAGGCATAGCCGAGATAGGACAGGATGATCGGCAGCAGGATCAGCGTGCCCACCAGCAGGAACAACTGCGAGGCAGGCGGCGCGGCGGCGTCCCAGACGGTGAGGGAGGGCGGCACGATCAGCGGCCAGAAGCTGACCCCGAGCCCGGCGTAGCTCAGCACGAACCAGGCCTGCACGCAGAGGAAGGGGCTGAGATGCTCCTTGCGGGCGAGGCCCCGCCAGAACCGCCAGGCCGCGAGCGCGACCAATATCGGCACCGGGCCGGTGAGCACGATTCCCGGATAACCGAACCACTTGCTCGTCACCGCCGGGTCGATCATCGGCGTCCACAGGCTCACCACGACCATCAACCCGAGCAGCAGGATCGCGAGCACGTTGGCATAGCGCCGGCACCGGCGTTGCAGGCCGCCCTCGGTCCGCCAGATCAGCCAGCAGGCGCCTTGCAGCGCGTAGCCGACCACGAGCGCGATGCCGCAGAGCACGGTGAAGCCGGTCAGCCAGTCCAGCCAGCCCCCGGCATAGGCGCGGTCCTGCACGTGAATGCCCTGGAGAATGCCGCCGAGCGACAGTCCCTGGCAGAACGCCGCAAGGCTCGAACCGGCGAGGAAGGCCAGGTCCCACCACCGCCGGGTTGCCGCGTGCCGCGCGCGGAACCGGAACTCGAACGCCACGCCGCGAAACACCAGCGACAGCAGCATGGCGATGATGGTCGGATAGAGCGCCGGCAGGATCACCGCGTAGGCCAGCGGGAACACCGCGAGCATCCCGCCGCCGCCCAGCACGAGCCAGGTCTCGTTGCCGTCCCAGATCGGCGCGATCGAGTTCACCATCAAATCGCGGTCGCGCCCGTCGCGCTCCAGCGCGAACAGGATGCCGACGCCGAGGTCGAATCCGTCGAGCAGCACGTAGGCGAGCACCGCGAAGGCGATCAGCCCAGCCCAGACAGGCGGCAGCCATTCGGCCATGTCCTCAGTCTCCGCTCGCCGGCGCTTCGCCAACCGAGGAGCCGCCCACGGAGGGCATCGGCGTGATGCCGGCGGAGCGCACCGGAATGCCCCCCTCCGGCCCGGCCTCGCCCGTCACCGGCGGGCGCGCCATCAACCGCAGAATGAACAGGAAGCCGGCACCGAAGACGATGAAATAGACCACCGCGAAGGCAGCCAGCGAGGTGGCGACGCCGGCGAGCGCGATGGGCGATGCACTGTCGGCGGTCCGCATCAGGCCATAGACCGTGAAGGGCTGGCGCCCGACCTCGGTGACGGTCCAGCCCGACAGCAGCGCGAGAAAACCCGCCGGTCCCATCACCACGGCGGCACGCCAGAGCAGGGGCGAGCGGTAGAGCCGCCCACGCACCCGTTGCACCAGGCTCCACCAGCCGAGCGCGATCATCAGCAAGCCCAACCCGACCATCGCGCGGAACGCCCAGAACACGTAAACGACCGGTGGCCAGTCCTGGCGTGGGAACTGGTCGAGGCCGCGCACCGCGCCATCCCAGCTATGGGTCAGGATAAGCGCGCTGGCATGCGGGATCTCGACCGCGTAGCCCATTTGGCCCTTATTCTCGTCCGGCATTCCGAACAGCACCAGGGGCGAGCCGGGGACCGTCTCGAAGTCGCCCTCCATCGCCGCGACCTTGGCGGGCTGGTGTTCGGCGGTGTTCAGCCCGTGCTGGTCGCCGGCGACGAGTTGCAGTGGCGCGACGATCGCGGCCATCCACATGGCCATCGAGAACATCGTCCGCGCGGCCTGGTTCTGCGCATCCCGCAGCAGGTGCCACGCCCCGACCGCGCCGACGAGCAGCGCCACGCACAGATAGCAGGCCAGCACCATATGGACGAAGCGGTAGGGAAAGGACGGGTTGAAGACCACCGCCCACCAGTCGGTCGGCACGAACCGCCCATCCGGGTCGATCGCGTAGCCGGCCGGTGTCTGCATCCAGGAATTGGCCGACAGGATCCAGAAGGCGCTCATCAACGTGCCGGCAGCGACGCAGCAAGTCGCGAAGAAATGCAGCCGCTGGCCGACGCGGCTGAGGCCGAACAACATTACGCCCAGGAACCCGGCCTCCAGGAAGAAGGCTGTCAGCACCTCGTAGCCCATCAGCGGCCCGATGACCGGGCCGGCGCGTTCGGAGAAGCGCGACCAGTTGGTGCCGAACTCGTAAGACATGACCACGCCGGAGACGACGCCCATCGCAAAGCCGATGGCGAACATCTTCAGCCAGTAATTGAACAGGTCATGATAGACCTGTCGGCCGGTCCGCAGCCACAGGGCTTCCAGCACCATGAGGTAGCTCGCGAGACCGATGGAGAACGCCGGCAGGATGATGTGCAGGCCAAGCGTGAACGCGAACTGCGCGCGCGCCAGTATGATCGCGTGGGACACCCGGAGTCTCCTCCCGCTGCCGCCTGTATATAGGCGATCGGCTTCCGGTCAGGCGACCCGACGCATGTCCGTGCGACGCAGCAGGGTCACGGAATGCACGCCGACCACCTGGCGCAGATTGCCCTCGATCAGTGGAACCGCCTCCGCCGGCACGGCGTCAAGCGCTACCTCGACATGCACGGCATCGACGCCACGATGCGACCACATGCGGTCCGGCACCAGCCCGCGCTTGGCGAAAGGGACCAAGAGCCGGGGCAGGAGGCCAGGATCGGCCTCGGCGTCCAGCATGAAGCGCACGGCCACGACCAGCGCGCTTTCGGTATCTGACATGATGACGGAAATTCCTGGATGGTTGGAGCGAACGGCACCGACCCGGCTGCTAGGCAGCCGGGCGGGTAATTCGCGAACCGGTCATCCAATGGAACATTGCGAAACTATAGCGCCGTACTCCGTGGGACGCGAGTCTCCCGCGCCAGCGGCTGGTCACGAAGCTGCTATCTGCTTGAGTTCTTGTGCGCTCCGCTCGTCGCCTCCGAGGACGCCGAGGCGCTCGACAAGGCGGGTGAGTTCGGCCTGACGTGCCGTGCCGGTCTTCTCGAACACGTGCTGGAGGTGCCAGCGCAGCGTGGCGGGCGTCACGCCCAGCGCCGCGGCCGCCTCCGTCACGCCCTGACCTTGCGCGATCGCCTCCGCGACCGCCGCCTCCGCCCCAGTCAGGCCGTAGAGCGCGCGCAGCGTGCGGGCCGTCACGGCACCGCCGCCGTCGTGGTCGGGATCGACCACGAAGACCAGCGCGGCCGGCACCTGCGCGACGCGCCGCAGGTCACTTGCGAAGAAGCGGCCGGCCGTCACCGGCTGCACCGTCACGGCGAACGGGGCACGGCCCGACGGGCGCACGACGGCCAGCGTGCCACCCCCGTTCCCAGCAGCCCCGCCCAGCGCGCGCCTGAGCGCGGCGTCGGCGGCGGGGCGCATCGCGCACAAGCGGCCCTGTGCCGTGGTCAGCCCGTCTTCCATGAGCAGCAGCGCCTCGGCCGCCGAGTTGGCGTGAAGCACGCGGGCCTGGGCGTCCACGATCAGCACGCCCTGTTTCAGACCGTCGAGCGCCGCCAGCACACTCTTCCGCTCGATGGCGGCGAACGCCAGGTGCTGGCGCGTCCGCTGCGCGCCGCAGAGGTGCGGCAGCAAGAGGCGCAGGAGCCGTATGTCCTCGCGCTCGAAGGCGCCGACCCGGTTGGTGCGCCCGATGCCGACGTAGCCGCTGTAGCCCGGACCGTCGAAGACCCGCGCCTGCATGCAGCTAAGCAGATCGTGGGGAACCGCGAAGTCGGCGTAGAACTCGGTCCGGACGAACTCCGCTTGCGATATCACCATCTCGTTCGTGAGGATCGTGCCGACGGGCGCTCGCATCACGGCAGGGCGAAGCTTGTCGAGACGCCCGTAGTGCCCGGCGTAGTCGCGCGTGATCTCGTCAGCCTGCTGCAGCGCGTGCACGTCCTGGAAGTCGTCGGCGGAGCCCTGCATCCAGACGGCTACGCTGGAGCTGCGGAACAAGTCGCGGATCCGCTGGAGCACGGCCAGCCAGCCGGAGCTGTCCAAGCCAGCCTCGTGGATGGCCTCGATTGCCGCGGACAAGTCCTCGAGCGACGGTGTTCCGCGGCGCGTCATCTTGGTAAGCCGCGGCCGTTGCCGGCGACGATGCCGAGCCGCTCGACAAGCCGCGCAAGCTCGGCCTGGCGGGTGGTGCCGGTCTTCTCGAACACGCGCTGCAAGTGCCAGCGCACCGTGGTGGACGCCACGCCCAGCGCCTCCGCCGCGTCCTTCACGCCCTGTCCCTGCGCGATCGCCTCCGCCGCCGCCGCCTCCGCCGACGTGAGGCCGTAGAGCGCGCGCAAGTGGGGCGCGGGCCGGGGAGCATCCTGCTCGGGGTCCGACACGAACACGATGGCGGCGGGCATCAGCTCCGGGAGCCATGCGGCGCCGGTTGTCCCGAGAGGCGCCACGAGCACCGATAGCGGGCGACGCATCGACGGCCGGTCCAACCGGAGCGCGCCGCCCCGGCCGGCGATGCGGGTGCGATCCGCCGCGCGCGCGATCAGTTGGCGCAAGGCCGAGGTCTGGGACGGTGTCGCGGCGCGCAGGCCCGAAGCGTCAACCCCGATGCCGTCGGCTCGCGCGAGCGCCGCCTCGGCCGCGCGGTTGGCCAGAATAACGCGCGCGCGCTGATCGACGAGGAGGACGCCAAGCGTGAGGCGCTCGAGCACCTCTATCGCGCTGTCGGCGCGGGTACGGGCGGCCCCGAGGCGCAGATGCAAGCGCATCGCGCGCCCGAGGTGGGGCAAGAGGAGGTTCAGGGTTTCGACGTGCTCCTCCTCGAAGTCGCCCGCCCGCAGCGACCGCCCGGCCACGACAAGGCACGCGCAGTCCGCCGTGCGGAACGCGAAGGCGTGTATGACGGAGGCCATGTCGTTCGGCAGCCCGAAGTCGTTGTAGATCTCCGAGCGGCGCAGCTCCGCCTTCGGCATCACCATGCGGTCGGTGTACACGCCGAGGGGCGCACGGGCCACGAAGGCCAAGTTTGGGTCCACCCGATGGTAATATTCGGGGTAGGTTCTGTGCAGCTCCGGCGAATACCGGGTGAAGTGATAGACTGGAAAGCAGCCGGCGCCGTCCCGGAGCGCGACTGTTGTTCCCGTGCCGCCCAGCAGATCGGACAGGCTCTCGAGGGCAAGCGGCCACTGCGCTTCGTCCATGCCGGCGTCGTAGATCGACTCGATCGTGGCAAGGAGCTGTTCAAGAGACGGCATGGCCTTCTCCGCGCGGCCAAGGAGAACGGCGCCGCGAGGCGCGGGCGCGAGTTACTACCAATCGGTTACTGATTATCCAGACCGCGCCTGATCACGTCTGGTCGAGCGCCGTCATCTCTTCCCCGCTGAACTGGTCCTGAGATTTCCCGCGCGTGATGCAAAGCCCACCCGCCAGCGGCCCGTCACGCATCGTGACCGCAACGAGGGCGTGCCAGAGGCCCTGCGGGCGCACCCAGTCGGCATAGTATTCGCTTCGCGTGAGTGCCGTCTTGGGCAGCACCATCTCATCGTTGAGGGCCCGGCCGGTCGGCTGCCGCGCCAAGGGGGCAATCCCCGGATCGAGCTTGCCGTAGTAGCCGACATAGCTCTCGGTTGCCGTGGGGTCGCGGCCTGCATTCAAAAGGAAGCCGTCCATCTTGGCGAGGTCATAGCCGCTGAGATTCGCGGTTACCGCACCGAATACCGTACGCAACCGCTCCAACGCGCCGGGCCAGAGCGTCCTGTCCAATGCCGCCTCGTAGGCGACGGCGGTGAGGTCGGCGATGTCGGATTCGCGGGGGCTGGCCACGGCGCACCTCGCAGGCAAGGGGCGGCAACACCGCCGCCGAAATGGGTGGCGGCGAGGATACGAACCGTCCAGCCAGCGCGGGATCACGAGTTCGTAAGACAAAATCCTCCCCTCCAAACGAAGGGGGCGGGGCTGGCCGCGCGCGGTCCAGGGTCCGCCATGCCGGCGCGGGTTCGTGCCGACCGGCCACGGAAGAACCGCCGCAGGTGGATGCGGCGGGTCCGGCGGCCGGGTCGGTGACGTCGCGCGGGAGGAGGTGACATGCACAGCCTCACTGTCGCTCCGCCGAGCCTGGCCGTGCTGGCCCGCCATCCCGTGGCGCTCCCCCTGGCGGCGGCCGCGCTGGGCGCGCTCGCCCCCGCGGCGGCGGCAGTCGCCCACGCCGCCCTGCCGCTCGCGGTGCCGCTGCTCGTCGCGCTCGCGGTGCTGGCGACCGAGACGACGCCGCCGACGAAGCGCGAGGGCGGCACGGTCTTGTTGATGCTGCTCGCCACGGCGCTCGTCTGCCCGCTGGTCGTCACGGGCATCGCCGAAGCGGTGCGCCTGCCGCGCGATCTTGCCCTCGCCGCCGCGCTCGTCGCCGCCGCCCCGATCGGGATCAGCGCCGGCGTCCTCAGCCAGAGCCTCGGCCTGGCCGCCCGGCCCGCGATCTGGGCGGCCATGCTGGGCCTGCTGGCCGGGCCGTTGGTGCTGCCCGCCGCGGCGGCGCTGTGCGGCGCGGCGGACCTGATCGACCCTTGGCGCCTGGTGTGCCGAGCGGCGCTGTTCGGCGCCGTGCCGGCCGTGGCGGCGTTCGCGGCCCGCCGCGCCGCGCCGCATGCCGTCACGGTTCTGCTGCCGGAGCTGCGCGGCCTGGTCGTGCTCGCGCTGCTGCCCCTGCTGCTCGCGGCGGGAGGTGCCCTGCGCGCCGCCGCCACGGCCTCGGACGGGGCGGCGGCCGTCGGTGTGTCCTTGGCCACGCTCGCCGTCTCCGCCGCGGTCGCGGCCTTGGTCGGCCGGCTCGCGGCGGGCGGCACGGGCGGCCTGGCCCTCGCGGTCGCGGGCGCGATGCGCAACGTCAGTTTCGCCTGGGCCGCCGCGGTCGGGGCCTTGTCGGCGCGTGCCGATCTCGTGCTGGCCGTCGCCGTGGTCGTCGGCTTCGCGGCTCCGGTCGTGCTGCGCGCCGTGGTGTCCACAGCGGGCCGCGTGCGGCGCTTCGGGCACGTCCACACCCCTCGCCTGGATACGAGAGGGGCAACGCCATGATGGTTTCCTGGTCGATGCGGCTGGTGCCGCGCTCCCTGCCGATGCCCCGCTGGCACGGCCCCGCCGCCGCTGCGATGCAAGCCGCCTTGCTGAGCGTGTGCGTCCTGGCGGCCCCCGCCTCGGTCCGCGCCGAACCGCCGCCAGTGCTCGCCGCCAGAATCGTCGCGGTGGGCATCCAAGGCGCGGGCGCGGTGAGCGCGGTCGGCGTGTTCCTGTCGGGCGGCCCGATCCACGACAAGCCGGACTTCGCCGCCTCCACGCGGGAGGGGCGCATCCTCGATCCCGCGCGCGTGCTGGTCGCCAGCAGCTCCAATTTCGGCGCGCCGACCGCCCGAACGGGCGGATCGGAGGGCAGCGTGCTCTCGATCGCCCCTGAAGGCGCGCCGATCACCGTCCCGCGCGGCTTCGCCAGCAACGGTGGCCAGGCCGTGACGCTCGACGGGCGCGTGCAACTGGTCACGGCGGAAAGCCCGGCTTTCCTGAATGGCGTGAACACGCCGAAGGCGGCGACGGCGGACCTGCCGTCCGTGAGCAACCCGCTAGGCATCTCCATCAACAATGGCTTCGGACGGCTCTGGTTCGCCAATGCGCCCCAGGGCGCGGCCGGCCCCGGCACGCTTTCCATCGTCGATCCCGGCGGCCAGCCGCTGGCCGGCGCGCCCAGCCGCCTCGGCGGGGGCGTCTTCGCGGGCGAGCTGACCGGGCGACAGCCGCGCCAGCTCATTCCAGGCGGATTGGGCGCCGGCGCCGTCGCGACCGCGCTGCTCGGCATGTCGCCGGATGGCAGCAAGCGGGCGGTCTTCGCCGTGCTCACCGCCGACGGCGCGCTGGCGCAGGCGCACAGCGAGCAGGCGATGGACGGGCTCGCGGCGCCCGGCACCATCGCGGGTCTCCCCGCGATGGCCGGACGCGCCGGGAGCGCCGGCCAGCCGATGACCCTTCGCGCGGGCATGGTCTTCAACTGGGTGCCCGATCGCATCCTCTACGTCACCGATCCCGCCCGCAACGCGCTCGTCGCCCTCAAGCTCGCCGACGACGGCCAGGTGTTCCGCGTGGCGGAGACCAGGACCATCGCCGTGCGGGGCCTGGATTTGCCGGTCGATCTCGCCCCGGCGGTGCCGGAACGCGCCAACCCCACCCTGGCGAGCAACACGACGCTCGCGGGCGGGTCCGACCTCTACATCGTCAATCGCGGCAACGGCACGCTGACGCGCGTGCGCCAGGACGGCACCGTGCTCGCCGTGCGGCGCGTCTCGGTGGACGGCTCGGAGCTCGGCGCCGGCCGGCTGAACGGGATCGCGGTCTCGCCCGACGCGCAGCGCCTATGGATCACGGTGAGCGGCGCTCTGGCCGGTCACACGGACGCGCCGGGCGCGCTGTTGGAGGTGCCCGCCTTCGGGCCAGGCCGGTCGGCGTCCTTGGTCGAGCGTGGGCAGACCTTGTTCCAGACCGCGTTCACCCCGGCCGAGGGGTTGGGGCCGCTGTTCAACGGGCGCTCCTGCCTGGAGTGCCACGGCAGCCCGGCCTCCGGCGGGGCGGCGCGCCCAGGAGCCGGCTTCGTCCTTCGCGTCGGCCGGCGCCTGCCAGACGGCGGCTTCGATCCCCTCGCCGGGCAGGGCGGCCCGGTGGCGCGGGCGCACTCGGTGGCGGAGCTGGGCGAAGCCTGCGCCATCGCGCCGGGCATCCCGGCTGCGGCGAACGTGACCTCCGTTCGCAGCTCCCCTTCCCTGTTCGGCCTCGGCCTGATCGAGACCATTCCGGACGAGGCCATCCTCGCCGCCGCCGCCCGCCATGGCACGCGCGGGCGGCCGAATCTGGTGCGCGACACTGAGGGACATGCGCGCGTCGGGCGCTTCGGCTGGAAGGCGGACACGGCCACGCTGGAGCAGTTCGTCGCCGACGCGTTCCGCAACGAGCTTGGCATCACCAGCCCGCTCGCGCCGGTTGACCTCGCGCCCGCGCCGGGGTGCGAGGGCGAGCCGGCCCCGAAGGATGACGGCGGCGCGGTGCGCGCCGTGGCGGCCTACATCCGGTCCTTGCCGCTGCCTTCGTCATCCGAGCCGCCCTGGCTTGCCGGCCAGGCGGCGTTCGCGCGGGCCGGATGCGGCGCGTGCCACATCCCGGCGCTGCCCGACAGCGAGGGGGAGGCGGTGCCGCTCTACTCCGACCTGCTGCTGCACGACATGGGTCCAACCCTCGATGATGGCATGACGCAGGGCGCGGCAAGCGGCGCCGAGTGGCGCACGGCATTGCTCGCGGGCCTCGGCGCGCGGCGGCGCTTCCTCCATGACGGCCGCGCCGCCAGCATCGCAGCCGCGATCCTGGCGCACGATGGCGAGGGGGCAAGGGCGGCGGAGACCTTCCGGCATCTGCCGCCGGAGCAGCGCGAAAACCTGCTCGCCTTCCTGGGTGCGCTCTGATGTCGGCGGAGGCGCTCCTCCCGTGGCTTTCGCGCCGCCCCCGGGCGTGGCCAAGCGTCGTCGGCGCGGCGTGCATGTCGGCTCTGATCCTGCTTGGCGCGCTGGCTTCATGGCGCTTTCAACGCGGACCGGCACCCGCCTGGGCCGCGCCGTCCATCGCCATCGCCGCCAAGCTCTTGCCGCTCTACCTCGTCGTGCTGCTCGGCATCGTGGTCGGGCGCGTGCTGGAGGTGGATCGCGGCACGGTCGGGACGGTGCTCGTACGCGCCATCTCGCCGGTCGTGTTCCTCGGCGCCGTCGCCTCCGCCCCCGTCGCGCCGCGCGACCTCGCGTTGCCGGCGCTGTTCCTCGCCGTGCCGACGATGATTTGCCTCGCCGCGCGTCGGGTCATGCGGCCATTGCTGCCCGGCCCGGAGGCGCAGCTCGCCGCGTTCCTCGCGGGCTCGGCCAATGTCGGCTACTTCGGCGTGCCGGCGGCGCTCGCGGTGCTGCCCGCTCGCGCGCTCGGCGCCTACATGCTCTGCCTGCTTGGGTTCGCCGTGTACGAAAATACGGTGGGCTACTACATGCTGGCCCGTGGTCGCGGCGGAACACGCGGGAGCCTGCGCCGCGTCGCGCGCCTGCCGGCGGTGCATGCGATCGCCCTCGGCCTCGCCGTGAATTGGGCCGGCCTGTCCGGCGGCCCGGAGCTGCGCGGGCTGTGGGAGGCGTTCAAGGGCTCGTACGTCGTGCTGGGCATGCTGGCGCTCGGGCTTGGTCTCGCCCGCCTGCCCGCCCTCGGCACGACGCTGCGCTTCGTGGTCCTCACCGCGTCCGCCCGCTTCACCCTCTGGCCGCTCGCTGCGGCGGGACTGGTCGCGGCCGATGCGGCGACGGGCCTCGCCTTCGGAGCCGACGTGCAACGCATCGCCCTACTCCTCGCGGCCCTGCCCTGCGCGACGAGCGGCGCGATCTTCGCGGCGGAGCTAGGGCTGGAGCCGGAGAAGGCGGCCGCCTCCGTGCTCGTCACCACGCTGCTGGCGCTGCTTACCGTGCCGCTCCTGCCGCTGCTGCTGCCGTTCCTCGTTGGTCCGTGAAGGACAGATGCCATGCGCGACACGATCCGGCTTGGAGAGTATGGACAGGCGAACGAGGCGCTGCTGCTGCATGCGCGCGCGGTCATCCGCGAGGAGGCGGCGGCGTTGCGGAAGCTCGCCCTTAGGCTGGATGGGCGGTTCGCCGCGGCGGCGGCGCTCGTGCTCGCGGCGCGCGGCCTCGTCGTGGTCTCCGGCGTGGGCAAGTCCTGGCTGGTGGGCGCGCGGCTATCGGCCACCCTTGCCGCGACGGGAACGCCCTCGATCACGCTGCATCCCACGGAGGCGCTGCACGGCGACCTCGGCCGCGTGCGGCCGGGTGACTTGCTGCTGGTGCTCAGCAAATCCGGTGAAACGGCGGAGGTCCTGGCGCTGCTCGGCGCTGCCCGTGCCGCGGTACCGGGCCTTGTCGTGATCGCGGTCACCGGAAACCGCGCATCCTCGATCGCGCGGGCGGCCGATGCGGTGGTGAGCATGGGCGCCGTGCGGGAGGCCTGTTCGCTCGGCCTTGTCCCGACCACGAGCGCCGTCGTCATGGCGGCGCTGGGGGATGCCCTTGTGGTATCGGTCGCGGCGGCGCGCGGCCTCACCGCGCGCGATTTCGCGCGTGTCCACCCCGGCGGTGATCTCGGACGGCGGACCTGCGCCGACGAGACGGAGTTGGAATGCAGCGAGGACGTGGTCCTGGCCGATGCGATCTCGGTGCTTCCATGAGGATGCCCGCGCTCCACGGCCGCGCGATGGAGCACGGGCGATCGGTTTCGCTCCCTCCGTGCGGAGGGTTGATCGCTCTCCGAACCTTGATCGGGCGCGAGCCGCGCAATCGGTATCGTCGCCTCGCACGCGGCCGCCTGACTTGGCGCTGCCTCCGGACGATCGGGAGCGCCGTTCGATGCGCGTGCGAGGAACACGTGCATGCGTCGCAAGACAGCGCCATCTCTCGAAGACCTCTCCGCCGTGATCGGAGACATTCACGACGCGGGCATGGGTGGGGAGTGGCTGGCCGCGCTCCAGCAGATCAGGGGGTTATTGAATGCCAGCGGGACGACCGTCTGGATGCAGGCTCCTTCGGGGGACTTCCGGGACGTAGACTCGCTTGAGCGAACTACGGAGACGCGCGACTACGCCGATTATTACGAGCGCCTCGACACGCTCCGCTTTGCCGTGATGCGCGCGTCCACAGGCACCATCCTCACGAATGAGATGGTAGTGCCGCGATCGGAGTTCGTCCGCACCGAGTTCTACGCCGATTACGTGGTCCGCCACGGCCTGCACGATTGCATGCAGGTGCGCATCTTCGATAGCCCTGAATGCATCGGCGTTATGGCCATTTCGCGCACGGAGCGGGTCGGCGCCTTCGAGGGCGAGGACGTGCGGCTGCTGCGCCTGTTGCTGCCGCATCTGCGCCGGGCCATGCAGACCCGGCTTCGCCTGGCCTCCGCCGGTATCCAGCATGACTTCGCCCTGGAGGCGCTCGACCGTCTCAGCCACGGCGTGCTCATCGTCGATGCTCAGGCGCGCGTGGTCTATGCGAACAGCGCGGCGGAAGCGATTTTGAGGAAGGGCGACGGTCTTGCCGTGGAGGCGACCAGCCGGAAGTTGCGTGGGGCAACCTCCGGGCAGACGAGTGCCTTGCATCGCCTGGTCGCGCAGGCCGCCGATCGCGGCGGTACGCTTGCGGAAGGGGAGAGCAGCGGCGTGCTCCGGCTCGACCGTCTCACCGGGACGCCTCTCCTGCTATCCACCGCGCCGGTGCGGGCCGAGGTGGCGTGGAACGTCTCGCCCCGGCCAGCGTCCCTCCTCCTGATCGGCGTCCCCGAGGATGAGGCGCCGCCCGCACCGGCCCACCTGCGCGCGCTCTACGACCTCACGCCAGCGGAGGCCGCCGTCGCCGGCCGCATCGCACTGGGAAACGGGGTCGAAGCCACGGCGCGGGCGCTGCGGGTCAAGCCCGCCACGGTGCGGTGGCATTTGCAGCGCGTCTTCGAGAAGACGAGGACGCACCGCCAAGCCGAACTCGCCCGCCTCGTCGAACGGCTTGGCGTCGCCGGCGGCAACGGCCACGCCTGAGCCGATCGCTCGCCCTATGTGCCGGACCATTCCAATGCCGGCAGGCGCACCAGCGGGATCTGCCGAATCGACAGCACGCCGTCGCGCGCGCTGAACGGGATGGTCAGTATCGCCGGCCCGCCGCCGGCGGGCGTTTCCGCCAGCAACGACACGACGGCCTTGGCCGTCAGCGCGGCGTGATCGGAGATGACGTGGTGCGCGGCAAGCACGTCCAGGGCTGGCGCCCAGCCGGTGACGCGGGCGCTGCCGCCGGCGACCAGCTGGAGGGCCTTGTCCAGCGTGGCCCGGCCGGTAACGGACGCCTCCAGCGGTCCCCAGTGCAGAGTGCCATGCCGGAGCACCGCCGCACCGCCCGCCTGCCGCCACCGCTCGGCCCGCGCGGAGGGCTGGCCTCTCGGCGGCACCGGCCCGCTGATCGCGGCCTCTCCGCTGATCGTCTCGATCCGTTCCCCAAGCGGCCACGGGCGGCCGGGCGGCAGCTCGATCCGCCCGGCCTCGACGGTGAAGACGAGCGCGCTCGCGGCGGCGGCGGCCGTCGGGTCGAGTTCGGCGTGCGCGGCGATGCGCCCGAGCAGCGCGTCCGCCCCGCCCTGCGCGGGGTGGACCCGGACCGCCTCGGCGGTCACGTCGAGTGGCCAGGGCGGCCCGGAGCGGTCAAGCGGAAGCTGTCCGCGCAGGCTCCGACCTTCCAGCGCCAGGGCCGGGCCACCTGGGAACCCGATCCGCTGCTCGCCATGGGGAAGCAGGACAAGCGTGCCGAGATTGAAGGGGGCGACCTGAATGGCCAGCCCGGCGGCGTCCCAGGAAAAGCTCGCCGGCAGCTCAGGCGCGCCGCCGCGAAGTTTCAGGTCGGTCAACTCGATCCCGGCAGCAGCGGGCCAGCCGGTGAGCCGGCTCGCGCCGACGGTGACGGTCCAGCCCTCCGCCCGCCGGGCCGCCTCCCAGACGGCGAAGCCGGATTCCACACGCCGGGCCAGCACGTACCACCAGGCGGTGTAGCCAACCCCGACCAGCACCAGCACGGCCACCAGACTGAGCACCACCCGACGCCGCATGCGCATCCCCTTCCAGACCCAGGCAACGTCAGGCGTTCGGAACAGTCCCCACCCTCGACGCTAAGTTGCCTCGACACCGTTGCACGCAGCAATGCTGAAATAAATCAGGCACTTCCATAACCAGCCTCCGGTAGCCTACGAGCTTATCGCGACGTCAATGCACAGAGTTATCAACAGGTCCGGCGGGGTCCTGGGCGAGGGCGGCGGATAAATCGCGCATCAGCGTTTCGCGTCCTGCGCTCGGCGGAATGGGCTCCAGCAGGGCGATGCGGATGGTGCCGGGGAGCTTGCGGAAGGCGCGCCGCCCCCAGAAGCGGCCGGAATCGGTGATCACGGGGATCACCGGCAGGCGCGTCCGCGTCGCCATCGCCGCCACCCCAGGCTGCAATTTCCGCATCTCGCCCGAGTCCGCGCGCGTGCCCTCCGGGAAGATCACGATCTGCCGCTCCTCCCGGGCCGCGCGTTCGGCCTGGCGCATCAGGTGGCGCATCGCCCCCGCCCCAGCGGCGCGATCGATCACGATCATGCCGGCCGGCACCATCATGCCGCCGAACAACGGGATGCGGGCCAGTTCCCGCTTGACGACATAACAGCAGCGCGGCACCAGGGTCAGCCAGACGATGGTGTCGAAAGCCGATTGATGGCGCGAGGCGACCAGCGCCGCCCCGCTGCGCGGCAGCCGCTCGGCTCCCAGCACCTCGAAGCGGATGCCGCAGATCACCCGCAAACCCGCCAGGGCCCAGCGTGCCCAGACTTTCGGAATAAGCAGCACGTGACGTGGGGCGAAGACGCGGAACGGGATGCTTGCCACCGACAGCAGCGCGGTCAACGCGAAGAAGTAGAAGTTGAACAGGGCGGAGCGCAGCAGGATCATTCGCCGGGTGTCCCCGCGGCTCGATCACCCGCACCGTCGCCGTTGAGGCGCGCCGCCGACAAGAGCGGCCGCTGCGCGGGCGCGAGCGCCGTCAGCCCGATTTCGGTGCCGAGATACTTGGTGTATTCCTCCGCCAACAAGCGCAGCCCGCCCAGGCCCTCGTCGGCCCGCGAGCCCGCCGGCGAGACGGCCGCCGGGTAGAGCGCGACATGCGGGAGCGCCCGAGCGATCTCGGCCAGGGCGCGGGGCATGTGGTAGAAGGCGGTCACCACGATCAGTGAGCGCAGCCCGTTCGTGCGCGCCCAGGCGGCGATCTCCTCGGCGTTGCCGCGCGTGGAGACGGCGCCTCGGCCGAGCGTGACCCGCGGGGCCAGCGGCGCGGGATCGAGCCCGGCCTGACGCGCCAGGTCGCGAAGTCCCGCGTGCCCGCCGATGCCGGTGACGAGCAGGCGATCCGCCCGGTGATCGGCCAGCAGCAGCATCCCCGCGCGCACCCGATCCGCCCCACCCGTCAGCGTGACGATCCCATCGGCGATAGGCGGAGCGGGCAGGGGGCGGACGGCTTGCTGGACGAACCAGGCGAATCCGCCGGCCCACGCGAGCGCCCCGGTGCCGAGCACGACGAGCGCCGCGCGACGGAACGAGCCCCGGGGCGCGGCGCGGCGGAGGCGCCATGCCAGCGACCTCACGGCAGCCGCCGCAGCCAGCGCCGCACCGTAGTCTGGGCCGTAATGAATCCGATGGCCGCCGCCGCGAGCGGCAGGCCGGGCAACAACATCCACAGCGCCGGCGGCAAGACCCCGAAGCCGCCGGCATCCGGCGCCACGGCGAAGGGCGCGGCCAAGCGGGCGAACCCGATCAGCGCCGGCGTGGCGGCGAACCCGCCCGCGAGCCCGCCGGCGGCGGCGAGCGCCGTCACGCGCCTCGCGAACCGACCGGCGATGTAGCCGTCGCTGGCGCCCAGGCCATGAACGATCTCGATCGCCTCGCGCCGCGCGGCGAGGCCCGCGCGCGTCGCGACCGCGATGACCGCGGCCGCCACCCCCGCCAGGACGAGCAGCACCGCGCCCGCGCACGCTTGCAGGCTGCGCGCCAGGGTGGCGAGCCGCCCGACCCAGATTCCCTGGCTTTCGACCTCGGTTCCGGGCGCGCTCGCTTCGAGGCGGCGGGCGAGGTCCTCCGTGCCCTCGTGGGGATCGGCGAGACGGACGGCGATGACGCCGGGCAGCGCCAAGGCAGGCGTGTCGGCATTCGAGCCGAGCCAGGGGCGCAGCAGCTCGGTCAGCTCCGCGGCCGAAAGCGCGCGTGCCTCGGTGACGCCCGGGTTGGCCTGGATCAGTGACAGCACGACATCCAGGCGCGTTCCGGCGCCGGTGGCCGCCCGGTCTTGCGGGCGTGGCACCTGCACCGTCAGCGCGGCGGCGGCGCCGGACTGCCAATGCCGCGCGAGCGCGGCGGCGCCGACCCAGCCGGCCAGGCCCAGGGCGGCGAGGAAGGCCATCGCGGCGACAAGGAACGGCAGCATCCTGTCGGCCAGCGCGCGCCGCAGCCCCAATTCGTCGAACCCCGCCGGGCGTAGCGAAACCCGGCGCGCCATCAGCTCGCCCGCACCAGCCGCCCGGCATTCAGACGCAGCGCCGGAGCCGGGTGACGCGCCACCAGCGCGTCGTTGTGCGTCGCCACCACGACCGTCGTGCCCAGCCGGTTCATCTCGCCGAACAGCTGCATCAGGCGCTCGGCCTGCACCTCGTCCAGGTTGCCGGTGGGCTCGTCGGCCAGCAGCAGGGCGGGCCGGGCGATCACCGCGCGGGCGATGGCGACGCGCTGCTGCTCGCCGCCCGACAGCTCGGCCGGGCGCGCCTCGAACCGCTTCGACAAGCCGACCCAGCGCAGCATCTCGCCCACGTCGGCGCGAATCTGCCCCTCGGGCCGGCCGGCGAGACGCAGCGGCAAGGCGACGTTGTCATAGGCCGAGAGATGGCTGAGCAGCCGGAAATCCTGAAACACGACGCCGATCCGCCGGCGCAGGCCGACCAGCGCGCGGCGCGAGGTGCGGTCGATGTCGGTGCCGAGGATCGACAGGCGCCCGCGCGTCGGCCGCGCGGCGACATACATCAGCCGCAGCAGGCTGGTCTTGCCGGCCCCCGACGGGCCGAGGAGCCAGCGGAACACGCCTTGCGGGACATCGAGCGAGAGGTCGTGCAGCACCTCCGGCCCGGCGCCCCCGCCGGGGCCGGCGTAACTCAGGCCCACGCCCTCGAATCGCACCATCACACCCTCTGGTCCGCGCCGTTCTGCCATTCCATCCGGGGCGGCGGATAGAGGCACGACGCGGTTGCATCGCCGGCAACGATTGGTCACCATGCCGTGAGGAGCCCTTGGCATGCGACTCGTCTGCCCGCATTGCGCCGCCGCCTACGACGTGCCGCCGGCCTTGCTCGCCGGACGAAGCGCGGTGCGCTGCGCCCGCTGCGGGCAGCGATGGGGCCAGCAAGGCGCTTCCCTCCCGGAGGAAGGCCCGGCCCGATTGGACGCCGGCCCCGGAGAGCTGCCGCCGCCGAAGCCCGAAGACGCCCTGGCGCCCGCCCTCGGCCCCACCCCCGCGGCTGCGCGGCCACGCGATTTGGGCCTCCGCCTCGCCTGGGCTGCGAGCGCGCTGGTGCTGACGCTCGGAGCCGGGAGCGCAGTGGCATGGCGATCTGACGTGATGCACGTCTGGCCGCCAAGCGAGCGGCTCTATTCGGTGCTGGGACTGACGCGCTGACGCCCGAGCGTCAGTCCGCCAGGAGCGGCAGAATACGCGATTGCAAGTCAGACAGCGGCCCGGCAGGCCGTCTCGATGCGCTCCGCCGATATGCGGGCGGCACGATCGCCCTCGACGCGCAGACTTTCAGTGATCGCGTGCCGCAGGCCGCGAAGGCATCGCGGTACAAGCCGGGCAACATCTTGTTTGCTGGCATGCCGGCGCCGCGCTCCTTGACGGTTTCGAGCGACAGTTTCTTTTCCCTGGTAAGAGGGAATGTCACTCCACCGTCACGGACTTGGCCAGATTGCGCGGCTGATCGACGTCGGTGCCCTTCAGCACGGCGACGTGGTAGGCCAGCAACTGCACCGGGATCGCGTACAGGATGGGCGCGACGAACGGATGGACGCCGGGCAGCACCACCGTCGCGCAGGCGATGCCGCGCAGCTTCGCGGCACCGGCCTCGTCGCTGAACACGATCACCTGCCCACCCCGCGCGGCCGCTTCCTGCAGGTTCGATGCGGTCTTCTCGAACAGCGGCCCGGAGGGCGCGATGGCGACGACCGGCACGGCCGGGTCGATCAGCGCGATCGGGCCGTGCTTCATCTCCCCGGCGGCGTAGCCCTCGGCGTGGATGTAGCTGATCTCCTTCAGCTTCAGCGCGCCTTCCAGCGCGATCGGATAGCAGTTGCCGCGCCCGAGATAGAGCACGTCGCGCGCCTTCGCCACGCGCGCCGCGATCTCCTGGATCGCCGCGTCGTCCTCCAGCACCTCGGCGGCGCGGCCCGGCACCTCCAGCAGCGCGGCGGTCATCGCCGCTTCCTCGGCGGCGCTGATCGCCCCGCGCGCCCGCCCGGCCGCCAGCGCGAGGCAGGCGAGAACCGCGAGCTGGGCGGTGAACGCCTTCGTGCTGGCGACGCCGACCTCGGGGCCGGCGACCGTCTCCAGCACCGCCTCGGACTCGCGGGCCATGGTGCTTTCGGGAACGTTGACGATCGACAGCACGCGCTGGCCCTGCTCGCGCATGTAGCGCAGTGCCGCCAGCGTGTCGGCGGTCTCGCCCGACTGGCTGACCAGCAGCCCCAGCCCGCCGCGCACCAGAGGGGGGGTGCGATAGCGAAACTCGCTCGCCACATCGCCGTCGGCGGGAATGCGCGCCATCGCCTCGAACCACCAGCGACCGACGAGTTCCGCGTAGAACGCCGAGCCGCACGCGCTGACGGTGATGCGCTCGATCTCGGCGAGGTCGAACGGCAACGTGGGCAGTGTCACGGCGCGTGTGGCGGGATTGACCATGCGGTGCAGCGTGTCGCCGATCACCGCCGGATGCTCGTGCAGCTCCTTTTCCATGAAGTGGCGGAAATTGCCCTTGCCGATCGCCGCGCCGGTAAGCTTCGTGAGCTTGATCTCCCGCGCCACCTCCTCGCCGGCCGCGTCGAAGAAGCGGGCGCCCTTGCGGTCCACCACCGTCCAGTCGCCGTCGCGCAGATAGGCGATGCGGCGCGTCAGCGGCGCGAGCGCGAGCGCGTCGGAGCCGACATACATCTCGTTCTCGCCGAATCCGACGGCCAGCGGCGCGCCGTTCTGTGCGCCCACGATCAGCTCCGGGTGGCCGGCGAAGATCATCGCCAGCGCATAGGCCCCTTGCAGGCGCTTGAAGGTCGCGCCCGCGGCGGCGATCGGGTTCATGCCGCGCTTCAGGTTCAGGTCCACGAGCTGCGCCACCGTCTCGGTATCGGTCTCCGTGGAAAATTCCTGACCCTCGGCCTCCAGCTCGGCCCGCAACTCGGCATGGTTCTCGATAATGCCGTTGTGGACGACCGAGACGCGGGAGGTGCCGTGCGGATGGGCGTTGCCCTCGGTCGGCGCGCCGTGCGTGGCCCAGCGCGTGTGCCCGATCCCGGTGGTGCCGGGCAGCGGCGCGCGGTCCAGCACGCCGGCGAGATTGCCGAGCTTGCCCTCGGCGCGACGGCGCTCGATGTGGCCGTTGACGAGGGTGGCCACGCCGGCGCTGTCATAGCCGCGGTACTCGAGCCGGCGCAGTGCCTCGATCACGAGCGGCGCCGCCGCGCGCGTTCCGATCACACCGATGATGCCGCACATGCCTCAACCCTTCCGTTGCTGCCGCGCCCGGAACGCGGCCGCGCCGCCGGGCTTCTCGATCTGCTGTCCGCGCGCGATGGCCAGCGCGTCGGCGCTGACGTCGCGGGTGATCACGCTGCCCGCGCCCACGATCGCGCCGTCCCCGACCGCGACGGGTGCGACCAGGGCGGTATCGGAGCCGATGAAGGCGTTCGCGCCGATGCGCGTGCGGTGCTTGGCGAATCCGTCGTAATTGCACGTGATCGTGCCGGCCCCGATGTTGGTGCCGGCACCCACCTCGGCGTCGCCCAGGTAGCTCAGGTGGTTCGCCTTGGCCCTCGCGCCCAGCGTGGCGGCCTTCATCTCCACGAAATTGCCGACATGCGCGGCGCGGCCCAGCACCGTGCCGGGGCGCAGGCGCGCGAACGGGCCGACCACGCAGTCCTCTCCGATGGTGCAGCCCACCAGATGGCTGAACGGCAGGATCTCGGCGCCGCGTGCGACGCGCACGCCGGGGCCGAACACGACGTTGGGGCCGATCATCACGTCTTCGGCAAGTTCGGTGTCGGCGCAGAGAAAGACCAAGGCGGGATCGGTCATCGTCACGCCCGCCTCGAAGGCTGCGGAGCGCAGCCAGCCCTGCACGGTCGCCTCGGCGGTCGCCAGTTCGGCGCGGGAGTTGACGCCGGCCAGCTCGGCTTCCGCCGCCTCGACGGCCGCGACGCGCCCACCGCCCGCGTGCGCGAGGGCGACCGCGTCGGTCAGGTAGTGCTCGCCCTTGGCGTTGTCGCCGCGCACGGCGCGCAGCCATCGCCGCATGTCGGCGGCGGCGGCGCACAGCACGCCGGCGTTGCAGAGGTCGATCGCGCGCTGAGCCTCGGTCGCCTCGGCGTATTCGACGATGCGCTCCACGTAGCCATCCGATGCGATGACCCGGCCATAACGGCCCGGATCGGCGGGTCGCATGGCGAGCAGGGTAAGCGCGGCGTCGCCGGCCGCGCGCCGGTCCAGCAGCGCGCGCAGCGTCGCGGGTCGGATCAGCGGATTGTCGGCGTATAGCACGGCCACCTCGCCCTCGCCGAATAGGGCCTCGGCCTGAAGCGCCGCGTGCGCGGTGCCAAGCCGCTCGGTCTGGACGACGCATGGGTGCGGCGCCGCCGCACGCGCCACCGCGTCCATCCCCGGTCCCACCACGACGACGATGCGGTCGAACCCCGTCTCGCAGCTTGCCAGCAAATGGCGCAGCATCGGCCGGCCGGCGATCGGGTGAAGGGCCTTCGGCAGCGCCGACTTCATGCGGGTGCCGAAGCCGGCGGCCAGGATGACGGCAGTTGCAGGCATCACGCGTCCTTAGATTCTCTTGCGATCCGATAGCGGGCGAGGCAAGCCGATGTCAAAGCCCATGCATGAAAGCCGATTTATACCATATCGGAGGCGTGCCGTATGCCCCCTACCTTGCTCCTCGATCTCGACGGCACGCTGGTCGATTCCGCGCCCGACCTCGCTTCGGCGCTGAACCGGCTGATGGCGGGGCGGGGCTTGGAGCCGTTTACGATTGCCGAGACGGCAGCGATGCTGGGCGACGGCGTGCGCCGTCTGGTAGAACGTGCCTTCGCCGCGCGCGGCCGGGCGGCCGACGCCGAGGCCATCGCCGCCTTCACCGCGGACTATGCGCGCCACTGCGCCGTGGCCACGCGGCCCTATCCGGGCGTGCCGGCCGTGCTCGGCGGCCTGCGAGCCGAAGGCTGGCGCCTCGCGGTCTGCACCAACAAGCTGGAGGGGCTGGCGCGCGCGCTGCTGGCGGCCGTCGGGCTCGCCGAGTTGTTCGCCGCCGTGGGCGGCGGCGACAGCTTCCCGGTCCGCAAGCCGGACCCGGCGCACCTGCTGGCGACCTTGCGCGCCGCCGGTGGGGTGCCAGGGCGCGCGGTGATGGTGGGGGATCACCGCAACGACGTGCTGGCGGCGCGCGGCGCCGGGTTGCCCTGCGTCTTCGCTGCCTGGGGGTATGGCACGCCGGAGATGGGTGCGGATGCCGATGCGGTGGCCGCACGGTTCGCGGATTTGCCGGCAATGGCGGGCGGGCTGCTGCTTCCGGAGGCTCTCGTTGCTGACCCATCGCACCGGTCCCCTCCCCCCGACCCCCTCCCGCAAGGGGAGGGGGAGTAGAAAGGCCGGCGCTTACTCCTCCCCTCCCGTTGCGGGAGGGGTTGCGGGAGGGGGCTTGGCGATATGGAACGGACCGAATGCCCCGGCTGCGTCGCCGCCGCCCTCAGGTTTGCGGGTTGCCTACCCCCGCGCTCGCATCAGCCGCGCCTTGTCGCGCTGCCAGTCGCGCGCGGCGACGGCGGCGCGCTTGTCGGCCTTCTTGCGTCCCTCGCCGAGGCCGAGCAGCACCTTCGCCCGACCGCGGTCGTTGAAATGGATTTGCAACGGCACCAGGGTCACGCCGTCGCGCGCGATGGCGCCGGCCAGGGTGCGGATTTGCTTGAGCTTGAGCAGCAGCTTGCGCGGGGCGCGCGGCTCGAAGCGCGACAGCACGCCGCCCTGGTATTCGGGGATGTAGGCGTTGAACAGCCACAGCTCTCCTTCCCGTTCGCCGGCCCAGGCCTCGGTCAGGGTCGCGCGCCCGTGGCGCAGGCTCTTCACCTCCGGCCCCTTCAGCACCAGCCCTGCCTCGACCGTGTCCTTGATCGTGTAGTCGAACCGCGCCTTGCGGTTCTGGGCGGCGATGCCGTGCGAGATCAGGCCCTTCTTGTTCTTCGGGTCCGCCATTCGTCCTCAGTTCAACAGGCCGACCTCGGTCATCGCCGCGCGCACCCGCTCCGCCGTGGCCGCCGCGACCGGCGCGAGCGGCAGGCGGCAGACGGCCTCGGTCTTGCCGAGCAGGCTGGCGGCGAATTTCACCGGGCCGGGGCTGGTTTCGACGAAGAGCGCGTCATGCAGCGGCACCAGCCGGTCCTGGATGTCGATGGCGTCGTTGATGCGCCCTTCCTGCCAGGCGCTGTGCATCTCGCTGCACAGTCGGGGCGCGACGTTGGCGGTGACGCTGATGCAACCGTCCCCGCCGGCGGCGAGGAACGCGAGCGCGGTGTGGTCCTCCCCGGAGAGCTGGCAGAAGCCGGCCCCGCAGGCGCGGCGGGTGTGCAGCGGCCGCGCGAGATTCGCGGTCGCGTCTTTCACGCCGATGATGTTCTTGTGCCGCGCCAGCCGCGCCATCGTCTCCACGCTCATGTCGACCACGCTGCGCGGCGGGATGTTGTAGATGATGATCGGCAGATCCACGGACTCGGCGATGGCCGTGAAGTGCAGGTACAGACCCTCCTGCGTGGGCTTGTTGTAATAGGGCGTGACGATCAGCGCCGCCGCCGCGCCGGCCTTCTGGGCGTGGCGCGTGAGGGCGATTGCCTCCTCGGTGCTGTTCGACCCGGCGCCCGCGATCACCGGCACGCGGCCCTTGGCCACCTCAATCGCGATCTCGACGACCCGCTTGTGCTCGTCGTGGTTCAGCGTCGGGGATTCCCCCGTCGTGCCCATCGGCACCACCGCCGTGGTGCCCTGGTCGATTTGCCAGTCAACGAGGCGCGCGCAGGCCTTCTCGTCGATCGACCCGTCGTGGCGCATCGGTGTGATCAGAGCGACGATCGATCCCTTGAACATCAAGTCCTCCCTCCGGCGACGGCCACGGCCGGGCACCGATTCGACCTTTTAGGCTAGGGGTACAGGGGGTGCGTCGCAAGGCCGTTCGCGCTAGAAGGGCGGCATGCTTCTGACGACACGGCCGCTCGTCCCGCTGCTGCTTCTGCTCGGGCTGCTGGCGGGCGCGCCGCGCGCCGGCGCCGCCGATCCCATGCCCGCGCTCCGCGCCGGCCACTTCGCCGAGGCCGAAGCGGCGGCGGCCGACTACGCCGATCCGGTCGCGCGGAAGCTCGTGCTCTATTATCGCCTGCTCGCCCCGAACGGGGCAAGCGCGCGCGAGATCGCGGACTTCAGGGCCGCCAATCCGGACTGGCCGGGCCGCACCCTGCTGGAGCGGCGCCGCCAGGAGGCGATCGTGCGCGAGCCCGACGACGCCGCCGCGCGCGCCGACTGCGCGGAAGGGAATGTGACGGCCCCTCGCGCATTGGTGCGCTGCGCCGACGCGCTGGCGGCCGGCGGCGACGTCGTGGCCGCCGCGGCGGCCGCGCGGCGGGCCTGGATCGCAAGCCCGGAGCCCGCGACCGATGCCGCCGGCTTCCTGGCGCGCTGGAAGTCCGCCTTGCGGCCACAGGACGAGGCGGCGCGCTTCGATCGCCTGGTCTGGGCCGACAACTCCGAGGCGGCGCGCCAGGTCGCGAGGCTCGCGCCCGCCGAGCGCCCGGCCGCTCGCGTCCGGCTCGCGCTGCGCCATGACGCCGCGAACGCGGCGGAGCTTCTGGAGAAGCTGCCCGCCGCCGAGCGCGACAGCCCGCCGCTGGTGCTGGAGGAGGCGCGCTGGCTGCGCCGCGCCAAGCGCGATCCGGACGCCGTGGCGCTGTGGAAGGCCAAGGGCGAGGCGGCGGAGCAGGCCGCCCCGCCCGACCGCCGCGCCGCCTTCTGGGCCGAGCGGAACATCCTTGCGCGCCGGCTGCTGACCGACGGGGATGCCGCCGACGCCTATGCGATCGCCAACGACACCGCGCAGACCGGCGTCGAGCCCGCCCTGAGCTCGGCGTTTCTCGCCGGGTTCATCGCGCTCCGCCGGACCAGCGACCCCGTCGTCGCGGCAACGCATTTCGAGGCGCTCGTGGAAGGCGGGAAGGCGGCGATCACCCAGGCGCGCGCGCATTACTGGCTGGCCCGCGCGCTCGCCGCGCAGGGCAAGGACGCCGGGGCCGAATACGCCCGCGCCGCCGCCTTCCCGCTCACGTTTTACGGCCAACTCGCCGCCCGTGCTGCGGGTGCGGACGAGGCCGCGCTCGCCCAGCGCATCCGCGCGCTCGCCGACCCCGGTTTCGACACCGAGGCCGCCTGGGACTTCACCGGACGCGAACTGGTGCGCGCGGCCGCGATGCTGGCGTCATGGGGAGAGTTCGGCCGCGCCAGGGCCTTCCTGATGCGAGCGCAGCAAACCACGTCGGACCCCATTCAGCAGGCCTTGGCGGCGCGGCTCGCGCTGGCCCTCGGGATGCCGGACACGGCGGTGTTCATCGCCCGGCGCATGGGCGCGGAGGGCTTGGCGCTGCCGCAGACGGGCTGGCCGGAGCCGGTCGATCCGCCCGCCGGTCCGCCTGATCCCGCCGTCACCCTCGCCGTGATCCGCCAGGAAAGCAGCTTCGACGCGGGAATCGTCAGCCCCGCCGGGGCGCGCGGGCTCATGCAGCTCATGCCCGCGACGGCGGCGAACGAGGCAAGGCGGGCCGGCGGCAGCGTGACCGAGGCGGCGCTGATCGGCGATCCGACGCGCAACATGGAACTCGGCGCGTCCTACATGCGCGCCATGCTCACCGAATTCGGGGGGTCGCTGCCGCTCGCGGTGGCCGCGTACAACGCCGGTCCTCGACGGGTCGAGCAATGGCTGCGCGACAACGGCGATCCGCGCACCGGCCAGGCAGACATCCTGGACTGGATCGAGCTGATCCCCTTCGAGGAAACCCGTAACTACGTCGAGCGGGTGCTGGAGAACGTGGTGATCTACCAGGCTCGGCTGGGCGAGTCGACCGGCACGCTGACCGCGCAATGGATGCGATAAGCGATGTGAGGCGCCTCGCACGCCTGCTGGCGAGCGGCTTCGGCACGGGCTACGCACCCGTCGCGCCCGGCACGGCCGGGTCCGTCGCGGCGGCGTTGGCCGGCGCCGGGCTGATGCTGTGCGGCCCGCTCGCGCTGCCGCTCGGCGCGCTTGCCGCGAGCCTCGGGGGGTTGTGGTCGATCCGTGCCACGGGCGAGGCGGACGGAGATCCAGGCTGGGTGGTGATCGACGAGGTGGCCGGTCAGTGGATCACGCTGCTCGGCCTCGCGCGCCCGACCCCGCTTGGGGTAGCGGCTGCGCTGGGGGTGTTTCGGTTGCTCGATGTCGCCAAGCCCGGCCCGATCGGATGGGCTGATCGCCAGCGCGGGCCGGCCGGGGTGATGGCCGACGACGTGATCGCCGGGGCGCTGGGCGCGGGCATTCTGCGCGCCGTTCGGAGGCGGTTCCCGCAGGCGTTCGGCTGAGACCAACGGCCGTAACTCTTGACCTATTCTCCGTCATGCCCGCGAAGCGGGAATCCAGGCGGACGGCTCGGAACTCGGTGCGCGCGTGCCTGGATTCCCGCTTTCGCGGGAATGACGATCTCGGCGCGAGCGTACCAGGATAGCTCAGGACAAAGGGCCGCTAGCTTATGATAGCAGCCCACCTAATGATTGACCCTTCGCCGTCGTCATGGCCGGGCTTGGCCCGCCACCCACGTCTTGAACAACCGCAAAGACGTGGGTGGCCGGCCTTCGCCGGGCATGACGAACGCATTACGGATCGGTCAGTGTCTGAGCCGGTTGGTATAATACGGCTCCCACGAAACTTTGATTCGGCAGAGGCATCCGACGCGACTACGAAACGTTTCTAGGAAGTTTCGTTGCGGAGGGCTGCGATGCGCATGATCCTGCTATGGCTGCTCGGTATCCCCATTCCGGTTCTGATCCTGCTCTGGATCTTTCACGTGATCTGACGCCGACAGTATGAGCGACGCCTCCACGATTTCCGGATCGTGAGGCAGGTGGCGCAGGGCGAATCCCAGGTTGCGGGCGAACACCAGCATGGTGGTGTTTTCCGCAAGGATCTCGCCCCGAACCTCGCCGACGCCGTGCAGGCGGGCCCAGTCGAGCAGGCGGCGCATGAGGTGGGTGCCCAGGCCCTTGCCCTTCACGTCCTGGCGCACGATCACCGCGAACTCGGTGGCGTCCGGCGTCTCCTTATGGGCGAGCCGCGCCACGCCGACGGCCTCGTCCGTCGCAACGCGCACCGCGATGAACGCCATATCCCGGTCATAGTCCAGGCGGGTGAAGCGGGCGAGCTGTGCCTGCGTCAGTTCACGCACCGCCGCGAAGAAGCGCAGGCGGATGTCCTCCGGGGTCAGCCGGTGGAAGAAGGCATCCAGGCGGGGCGCGTCGTCGGCGCAAATCGGGCGGATCGTCAGGTGCTCGCCGGCCGTGTCCCAGTGCTCCTCCAACTCGGAGGGGTAGCGTGCCATCGGGTCTCCTCGGGCTTGGCCGCCGCGGTGCCGCGCGCCACACTACGCCCGCCTGACACAAAGGGGGGGACATCATGGTCGAGCGCGTCGCGGTGGTCACGGGTGCGGGCAGCGGCGTCGGGCGGGCCTCGGCGCTGGCGCTGCTGAACGACGGATATGCGGTGGCGCTGGCCGGACGTCGGGCCGAAGCGTTGGAGGAGACCGCCGGGATGGCGAAGGCCGGCCGGGCGCTGGTCGTTCCGACCGACGTGCGCGAGCCGGACTCGGTTGCCGCGCTGTTTTCGCGCACGAAGCAGGAGCTGGGCCATCTGGACGTGCTGTTCAACAACGCGGGCGGCAACGTGCCATCCACCAACTTCGGCGATTTCACGTGGGAGCAGTGGACCTCGGTGGTCGCGGTGAACCTGAACGGCATGTTCCTCTGCGCCAACGCCGCCTTCCGCATGATGCGCGACCAGTCGCCGCAAGGCGGGCGCATCATCAACAACGGCTCGATCTCGGCGCACGTGCCCCGGCCAGGCTCGGTCGCCTACACGGCCACCAAGCATGCGGTCACCGGGCTGACCAAGACGATCGCGCTCGACGGGCGGCGTTTCGACATCGCGTGCGGCCAGATCGACATCGGCAACGCGGCGACGCCGATGACCCGACGGATGCAGGGCGGGGTGCCGCAGGCGGACGGCTCGACGAAGCCGGAGCCCACGATGGACGTGGAGCATGTCGCGCAGTCGGTCCTGTTCATGGCCAACCTGCCGCTGGAGACGAACGTGCAGTTCATCACCGTCATGGCGACGAAGATGCCGTTCATCGGGCGGGGGTAAGAGCCGGATGGCGAGGGTAGGCGGATGCCAGTGCGGTCATGTTCGCTACGAAAGTTCCGGCGAGCCTATGGCGCTTTACGTGTGTCATTGTAGGGCGTGCCAGAAGCAATCGGCGTCCGCGTTTGGCATGTCGCTGCGAGTTCAACGTTCAGGTCTCCGCATCACAAGCGGCGATCCACAGGCGTGGGGGCGCGACACAGATAGCGGAGGCCGTCTGAAGTGCTTCTATTGTCCGCGTTGTGGCTCGCGCCTCTGGCACGAAGACGATCCTCCCTCGGACACAGTCACGATCAAAGCGGGGTCGCTGGACATTCCGGTCGATGCCTCGGCTGCCATTCACATTTGGACCTCACGCAAGCTGCCGGGCATCTTGATCCCTGCTGCTGCCGAGCAGTTTCTCTTGGAACCAAACTGACCGGGCCAGTCGTGGGGATTTCTCATGAGCGTGCTGATCAACATCGACGTGCCTGATCTCAAAAGCGCCGTCGTGTTCTATACGCAGGCGTTTGGCCTTTCGGTCAGGCGCCGTTTCGGCGAGCATGGAGTGGAACTGGCGGGTTGGCCGGTTTCCCTGTTCCTCCTGCAACGGGAAGCCGGCTCCGTGGGCGCAGGCGATAGTCGCCGCACATACGAACGGCACTGGACGCCCATCCATCTCGACGTCGTGGTGGACGACATCGAGATGGCGCTTCCCCGTGCTATTGACGCGGGGGGTAGGGTCGAGGGGGAAATTCGCACGGCAGTGTGGGGCAAGATCGCCGTGCTTGCCGATCCGTTCGGCCACGGCCTGTGTCTGATCGAATTCCTGAACCGCGGCTATGACGAGATCGCAGGAACATAACCGGAGCCATGGCCGCGCCCATCCTCGGTCATGGCGCCGGTATTACCGCGCCTGCGCGCTCGCTTCCGAGCGGGTCGCCCCGACCCGGGCGGCCAATGCGGCGGCCATGAACTCGTCCAGCTCGCCGTCCAGCACGGCGCCTGGATTGCCCTTCTCCACCCCGGTCCGCAGATCCTTCACGAGCTGATACGGCGCCAGGACATAACTTCGGATCTGGTGGCCCCAGCCGATGTCGGTCTTCGCGCTCTCGACCGCTGCCGAGGCGGCTTCGCGCCGTTGCAACTCCTGCTCGTACATGCGCGCCTTCAGCATCGCCATCGCGGTGGCGCGGTTGCGGTGCTGGCTGCGGTCGGTCTGGCAGGCGACGATGATCCCGGTGGGAAGGTGGGTGATACGGATGGCGCTTTCGGTCTTGTTGACGTGCTGGCCGCCCGCGCCCGACGCGCGATAGGTGTCCACCTTGAGGTCGCCCTCGTTGATGTCGATCTCGATCGTGTCGTCCACCACGGGATAGACCCAGACGCTGGCGAAGCTGGTCTGCCGGCGCGCCGCGGCGTCGAACGGGCTGATCCGCACCAGGCGATGCACGCCGGCCTCGGTCTTGAGCCAGCCATAGGCGGTCGGGCCGCTGATCCTCAGGGTGACGGATTTCAGGCCGGCCTGCTCGCCCTCGCTTTCGTCCAGCACGTCCACCTTGTAGCCGTGCTGCTCGGCCCAGCGGGTGTACATCCGCATCAGCATCTCGGCCCAGTCCTGCGCCTCGGTGCCGCCGGCGCCGGCGTTGATCTCCATGAAGGCGTCGTTCGAATCGGCCTCGCCCGACAGCAGGCTCTCGATCTCGCGGCGCTTGGCCTCCGCGGCCAGGGCGCGCAGGCCGGCTAGCCCCTCGGCCGCCATCTCAGCGTCGCCCTCGGCCTCGGCCATCCCGATCAGCTCGACCGTGTCGGCGACCTCGGAGTGCAGCGTCTGGACGCCCTCGATCTGGCTGGCGAGGTAATTGCGCTCCCGCATGAGCTTCTGCGCGGCCGCGGCGTCGTTCCAGAGGGTCGGCTCCTCGGCGCGGGCGTTCAGCTCCGCGAGGCGGGCCTGGGCGGCGTCCCAGTCAAAGATGCCTCCTCAGCAGCGCGACGGACTGCTCGATCTGCTGGTTGAGGGCGTCGGATTCGGCGGACATGACGGGCTCAATACAACCCGCCCAGCGAGGTGTCCACGCCGGCCGCGCCCGATCGTGTCGCGCGCGCCTCGGCCGGGCCGCCACTCAGCAGGTCGGGGTTGTCGGCCCCGAGCGGCGCCGACGCGCCGGGCTCCTGGCCGGGCTTGAAGGCCCCGGTGACACGCCCCGCACCGGTGTCCCAGGCCGCCATCGTCAGGCCCGAGGGCATCGGGAAGCCGAGCGGCGGACGGCCCTTCAGCGCGGCGGCCATGTAGTCGTGCCAGATGGGTGCCGCCACCGCCGCGCCGGACTGGTTCTGCCCGAGACTCGCCGGGTTGTCGTAGCCGACCCACACCACCGTCACCAGCTGCGGGGCGAAGCCGGAGAACCAGGCATCGTTGAAGTCCTGGCTGGTGCCGGTCTTGCCGGCGAGCGGCCGATTGAGGCCCTTGCCGGCGGGCACGCCCGTGCCCCGCGTGATCACGCCCTGCATCATGGTCACGAGCTGGAACGTGCTCTGCGGATCGGCGATCCGCGGGCGCGAATCCTCGACCAGCGGCTCCGCCGGGCTGTCGCAGACGCAATCGATGCCGGCCGGGCGCCACACGACGTGACCCTCGCGGTCCTGGACGCTGTCGATCAAGGTCGGCGCGACCTTGCGCCCCAGCATGGCGAAGCTCGCGTAGGCGCCGGCCTCGCGCAGCACGGTGGTATCCACCGCGCCGAGCGCGGCCGGCAGCACGCGCGGCAGCTTGTCGGTCATGCCGAATGCCTCGGCGGTCTGCGCCACGGCCGCCATGCCGACGCGCTGAGCGACGCGTACGGTGACCAGGTTCAGCGACTGCTCCAGCGCCACGCGCAGCGGCGTCGGGCCGTTGAAATCCATCTCGTAGTTGTTCGGCCGCCAGTAGCCGCCGCGACCGTCCGGCAGCGACAGCGGGGCGTCCAGGAAGCGATCCGACGGCGAGACGCCCTTCTCCAGCGCGGCAAGGTAGACGATCGGCTTGAAGCTGCTGCCGGGCTGCCGCTGCGCCTGGGTCGCGCGGTTGAACTGGCTGGCTTGAAAGCTCCAGCCGCCCACCAACGCGAGCACGCGCCCCGAGTTGGGGTCGAGCGAAACCAGCGCTCCCTGAACCTGCGGCACCTGGCGCAGCAGCGCGTGCGCCGGCCCGGTGGGTTCGACCATCACCACGTCGCCCCAGCGCAGCATGTCCGACAACCGCCGGAACGGCACCCCCGCATGACCGTCGCGGTCCATCGGATGGTTCCAGGCTTCGTCGGTCATGTGCAGCAGCGCGGTGCGCCGTCGCGTCGGTTCTCCGGCGGCGGCCGGTGCCTCCAACCAGCCGACGCGGGCATCGCCCAGCCGAGTGCCTAGCACGATGGCGAGGCGCCAGCTCGGCAGCATCGCCGGGGGCGCCGTCAGGCGGGCCAGCGCGGCCGGCCAGTCATGCTCCAGCGCCGGGCCGGTCGGCACTTGGGTGACCGGCCCGCGCCAGCCGCCCATGCGGCGGTCATAGGCCATCAGCCCGTCGCGCACCGAGGTCTCGGCGGCGGCCTGCAGCACTGGGTCGAGGCTGGTGCGCACCGACAATCCGCCCTCGTTCACGGTTTGCGCCCCGAACCGCTGCACCAGTTCCTGCCGCACCTCCTCGGAGTACCAGTCCGCGCCGGGGATGTTCGGCGGCCCGTGGAACTCGGTCGGAACCAGTGGCTCGGCCTGGGCGGCCTCGGCCGCGGCGCGGGTGATCACGTGGTCCTCCGCCATCCGGTCCAGGACCCAGTCCCGGCGCCCCTTCGCCTGCTCGGGATGGCGGAACGGGTTGTAGTTCTGCGGCGCCTTGGGGAGAGCGGCGAGCATGGCGTCCTGGGCCAGGTTGAGCTGGTCGAGCGGGCGGTTGAAATAGGCCTGCGCGGCGGCCTCCACGCCATAGGCGCCTTGTCCGAGGTAGATCTCGTTCAGATAGATTTCCAAGATGCGCTGCTTGGACAGCGTCTGCTCCATCCGGATTGCGACGATCGCCTCCTCGATCTTCCGTTTAAGGGTGATCCGGTTGTCCAGCAGCATGTTCTTGGCGACCTGCTGGGTAATGGTGGAGGCACCGAGCGGGCGCCTTCCCTCTCCCACGCGGGTCAGGTCCGTCATGCCGGCGCGCACGATCGCCACCGGATCGATGCCCCCGTAAATCCAATAATCCTTGTCCTCGGCCGAGACGAAGGCCTGCCGTACCCGCTCGGGGATGGCGGAGTAGGGCACGAAGATGCGGCGCTCGTTCGCCAGCTCGGCGAGCAGCCGGCCGTCGCCGGCATAGACCCGGCTCATCAGCGGCGGCGCGTAGCCGCGCAGGCCGTCGACGCTCGGCAGGTCGGCTGACACGCGGGTCCACACGGCGTACGCGGCGATCCCCCCGCCCACGGTCACCAGGGCGGCGGCGCCGAGCAGCGCACCGACGATCCGCCGCGCCCATCTGCGGCCACCACGCCGGCGCGGCGCAGGCTTTGCGGCAGGTCTGCCATCCGTGCCGCGATGACCGTCGTGCGGGGATCGCGGCGTCAGCGGCGCGCGCGCGGTCAGTCGTGCGTTGGTCGGTCGGCCATCGGGGGGTCGTTCGTTCATGGGCGGTCGGTATGGCCCTTGTCGCCGGTCGAAGCCAGCGTCGACCGCTACACGGGCAGGGGAATCGCATATGACCTTGGCCGGGGTGGAGGGGGGGCTTGCGGCGCGGTGGCGTGCTGGATTCCAAGGATGGGGGCAGCGAAAGCCCGTCCTCATGGAAGAGTTCGTCGCCTGCTTTGCCGAAGTCATCGACCCACGGCAGGATAACGCCCGCCACAACCTGCATGAACTGCTGCTGATCGCGCTCTGCACCATGCTCTGCGGCGGTGAGGATTGCTCGGAGATGGCGCTGTTCGGCGAGGCCAAGGAGCCGTTCCTGCGGCAGTTCCTGCGCCTGCGGCACGGCATCCCCAGCCATGACACGTTCAGCCGGGTGTTCCGGCTGCTCGATCCGGCGCCGTTCGAGGCCTGCTTCATCCGCTTCATGCAACGCTTCGCCGAGGGCTTGCGAGGCGTGGTGGCGATTGACGGCAAGACGTTGCGGCGCTCCTTCGACCGGGCCGCGGGCAAATCGCCGCTGCATATGCTGCACGCCTGGTCAGCGGATCAGCGGCTGCTGCTGGGCCAGCTTGCCGTCGATGGCAAGTCGAACGAAATCACGGCAGTGCCGAAACTGCTGGAACTGCTGTCGCTGAAGGGCTGCATCGTGACCGCCGATGCGCTTAACTGCCAGCGCGCCATTGCCGCAAAAGCGGTGGCCCAGGGCGCCGACTATGTCCTGGCGCTGAAGGGCAACCAAGGCAGCTTGCACGACGACGTCCGCACCTTCCTTGAAGATACGGCGCGTCCGCCCGAGACCACCCATACGACGGTTGATGGCCATCACGGCCGTATCGAAACCCGAACCAGCCTGGTCTCGACCGACATCGCTTGGCTGCAAGAACAGCACGCCTGGCCGGGGCTCGCCGCCATCGGCCGCGTCGTCCGCACCCGCGAACTCGGCACCCAGACCAGCACCGAAACCGCCTACTACGTGCTCAGCACGGCACTCTCCGCCGAGCGCTTCGGCGAAGTTGCCCGAGCGCACTGGGGCGTGGAGAACGGACTGCACTGGGTTCTCGACGTGACCATGAATGAGGACCAGGCACGCAACCACAAGGATCACGGGCCGCAGAACATTGCCCTGCTGCGACGCCTGGCCCTCAACCTCGCCAAGCTGGAAGGCTCAAAAGGCTCCATGAAGGGCAAGCTCAAGCGTGCCGGGTGGGACAATGACTTCCTCGGCCGCCTTCTTGCCCAGGTCGGCAGCACCCAAATGCGATAGCTGGCTACACGGGCTTGTCGCCCCCGACTAGGGCGGCCGTGTGTCCGGTCGCGGCGAAGTAGGCGTCCACCGCGTCGCGCATGGAAAGCGCGACCAGGGCGCGGTGACTCGGCCGGCGCAGTTCGGCCTCGTCGCGCGGGTTGGACATGAAGCCCATCTCGACCAGCACGCTCGGGATGTCGGCCGCCTTCAGCACGACGAACCCGGCGTGCCGCTCGGGGTTCGGCAGCATCGGCAACGCGCGGTCCAGGCTGCTCACCAGATCGCGCGCGAGCCGCGCCGAGCCGACGCGGGTCTCTCGCTGCACCAGGCTCGCCAGGATGCGGGCGACGTCAGGCGGGACGGCGCGGAAGGCGGGGCCGCCGAATCGGTCGGCGCTGTTCTCGCGCTGGGCGAGTTGGGCGGTCTGCGCGTCCGACGCGCTGGTCGCGAGGGTGTAGACGCTCGCGCCGCGCACGTCATGATCGCTGAGAGCGTCCGCGTGCATGGAGACGAACAAGGCCGCCCCGTGCTCCTGCGCCCGCGCCACCCGCTCCTCCAGCGGGACGAAGCGGTCGGCGACGCGGGTCATCGCCACGCGGTAGCGTCCGGAAGCTCCCAGAAGGCGGCCCAGCTCGATGGCGGTCGCGAGCGCGACTTGCTTCTCGTAGGTGCCGGACACGCCGATCGCGCCGGGGTCCTTGCCGCCATGCCCTGGGTCGAGCATGACGAGCGGGGCCGGCGCGCGCGCGCCGTGCGCCGGCCCCGGGTGCAAGGGCACCGGGGTTCCGAGGACCGCCGCGCGGGCGGCGTCCGCGAAGCGCGGTGGCAGAAGGAAGGTGCCGACGACGGCGAGACCCGAGCCGGCACGGCTGAGCAGCAGGCGACGTGTGATCGGCCAATCGACCATGCGGCATTCTTACCATGCCGCATCCGGAAATGCACGTTCGCCGTTGACGTCGTGGGTCAGATAGAGGGAGCGGGGAGGCACGGCCGGGTCGCGCGGTTCGACCTTGCGACCCGCGGCGACTTGGCTCATGCTGTGTTCGCCCGATGACGCGCCGGGCGCCGCCCGTAGGTGCGGCGCCCGGACCCGGCGGGCAGGTCGCGGCTATCTGTTGACCCGTGTGGCGTTTGATCGCTGAAGCTGGTCCGGGTGTCCGTTGGCCGCCGCCTCGCGTCATCGTCCGTGCCGCGCCGATCCCGGCGCGCCGGGGTCGCCTGCCTTTCGGCCGGCCGGCAGATGACCTGACGGCGCCGGTCGATCAGGCCGTGCCGCCATTTACGCCGAGGACGGATGACCGCCGCCGCGCACACTTTTCCCGCCACGACGGATCTTCGTCTCCTGACACATTCATGGAGCCGCTCGCCGGCCCGCGCGCCCGGACGGAAAAGCCCCGTCTCGGCGGTGCCGGGTGGCCCCGCGGCGCACCGGAGTTTCCCAGTTCATGACCAAGCGCATGTTGATCGATGCCACGCACGCCGAAGAAACCCGCGTCGTGGTGCTGGAAGGTAATCGCCTCGAGGACTTCGACGTCGAGACATCCACCAAGCGGCAGCTCAAGGGCAACATCTATCTCGCCAAGGTCGTCCGCGTTGAGCCCAGCCTGCAGGCTGCGTTCGTCGAGTACGGCGGCGGCCGCCACGGCTTCCTCGCTTTCGGCGAGATCCATCCCGACTACTACCAGATCCCCGTCGCCGACCGGCAGCGCCTGTTGGAGATGCAGGCCGAGGATGCCAAGCGCGAGCAGGAGGAGGACGACCGGGCCGCCTCCGAAGACGGTGCCGGCGGCAAGCCTTCATTCGACCACGCTCTCCCCGTTTCCGACGCCGGTGCGACCGACCTCGATGCGGGGCAGGAGCCGGACGAGACCGACCTGACCGCGACCGGCCGGGTCGAGGCGGCGGAGGGCGCGGAGATCGGCGCGGTCGACGAATCGGGCCCGCTCGCGGCTCAGCCCTCCGCGATCATCGTGGACGTGCTGCGCGGGCCGGAGGCGCCGGTCGACCAGCCGGAGACGGAGGACGAATCGGCGCACGAACCGGACGAGATCGAGCAATCCGACCGGGTCGAGCCCGGCCGACTGACGCCCCCGGCCGACGCCGTCATCCTTGTTGAGGAGACCGACCCGGCCCAGTCGGAGGGAGAGGAGCTTGGCGAGGCCCCCGACAACGATCACCCCGCCGAGGCCCGTGGCGGCGAGAGCGTCGCCGATGCGTCCCCGCCGGAGACGATCGGCGGGGACCACGATGGCGTCGAGGAATCGCGCGAGCGCCGCAGCCCGCCCCGGTTCACGCGCAACTACAAGATTCAAGAGGTCATCAAACGCCGGCAGATCCTGCTGGTGCAGGTGGTCAAGGAGGAGCGCGGCACGAAGGGCGCGGCGCTGACCACCTATCTCTCGCTCGCCGGGCGCTATTGCGTGCTGATGCCGAATTCTCCGCGCGGCGGCGGCATCTCGCGCAAGATCACCTCGCTGGCTGACCGAAGGCGGCTGAAGGAGGCCACGGCCGAGCTCGACCTGCCCAGAGGCATGGGCCTGATCGTGCGCACCGCCGGGGCCAATCGCCCGAAGCCGGAAATCAAGCGCGACTGCGAGTACCTGCTGCGCCTTTGGGACGACATTCGCGAGCACACGCTGCGCTCGGTCGCGCCCGCGCAAATCTACGAGGAGGCGAGCCTCATCAAGCGCTCGATCCGCGACGTCTATTCGCGCGACGTCGACGAGTTGATCGTCGATGGCGAGGAGGGCTGGCGCGCCGCGCGCGACTTCATGCGGATGCTGATGCCGACCCACGCCAAGAAGGTGCAGCTCTGGCGCGAGCCGCACCCGTTGTTCGCGCGCTACCAGGTGGACGCGCAGCTCGACGCGATGCTGACGCCGACCGTGCAGCTCCGCTCCGGCGGCTACCTGGTGATCAACCAGACCGAGGCGTTGGTGGCGGTCGACGTCAACTCGGGCCGCTCGACGCGCGAGCCGCTGCCGGAGGTGTCCGCGCCGGGTGCCGAGCAACCCGATCTGCCGCCGGGCTATGCCGGCCCGACGCCGGCCAACCCGTTCGGCGGCAATGCGTTCGACATCTTCGATGTGCTGGAGCAGGCCGAGGCGCAGGCCGAGGCGGCCGCGACCCCTGCTTTGCCTCGGATCGTCGGGCCGGAAATCGCCCCCGAGCCGGAGCCGGTCGAACCGGCGATGATCCCGACGGCCATTCCCGGTGCGGCGGAGCCGGATGCCGCCGACGCGACCGTGGACAGCGAGACCGCCCTGGCCGAAGCACCGGAGGCCGCGCCCGAGCCGCCGCCGGCTCCGGCCAATGACGAGGTGCTAGGGGAACCAGCCATCAAACCGATCCTGGTCGGCCCCGAGGAGGCTCCTGGCGAGCGCAAGCGGGGGTGGTGGCGGCGTTGACGCGCAAGCGGACTGGGGTCGGTCGCGAACGATCTACCCCATCGCCGCCGCCACCCAGTTCGCCCAGGCCAGCACGCCCCGATCCTCGCCGTTGCGCCCGACGACCTGAAGGCCCAGCGGCAGGCCGTTGGGGCCGGTGCCGGCCGGCACCGGTTGGCAATTCCGCCTGTGACCTGCAATGTGTCATAGCGTGACGCGGTATCGGCGCGTTCGCTACAGGAGGAAGGGGAAACGTATCTAGTGGTTAGAGCTATCAAGCATCTCGAATCGATTCTCATTCCGGGGGAAACGGTCGAATGCACCGCGATACAACGACGGATTTTCGCTATTTTCCACCGTCGTCACCTCGTTGCAGCCACAAATAATCGCTTTATCGGCATGACCCGCGGCCTTTTGGGCGGCTTTAAACCTGAGACTATTCGATGGCAGGATCTCAAGAACATCGACATCAGCACCGGGATTATTGGCGCGAAAATACGCGTCACCGCGCTTGACCATCCCGACCTAGCCACCGCGCAAGGCTCTTTTGTCGTCGCCTTTACCGGCCTCCGAAAAGCCGAAACGCAAAGCGTCTACCGAGTTTGTCAGGCTGAGGAACAAGCGTGGCGTGAGAAACGCCGATTGAGGGAGCTTGAGGAATTGCGCGCGAAGTCTGGCGGCTTTCAGCTAGGTTCCGGCGCGTCGAGCAATTCTGCCGCGAGCAGCGACCAGGACCCAACCACACGCCTCGCGCACGCGAAGAACATGCTTGACCAGAACCTTATCAGCGATTCGGAATACCATACGATCAAGGCGCAAATTCTCAGCCGGATCTAACCACGTGTCGGGCGATAGCGTTTTGTTTACGGCGGCGCAAGCCGCCAATTTACTGCGATGGAGAACTGCAACGGCGCATTTGCAGCGCGGCGACTGGACAGGTCGATATCCAAGCCCTTTGAAGAGCGTTAACGCAAACTCCGTCGTGACGGTCTTGCCTATCACAAATTGCGCCCGCATGCCGCGCCCTGGGAGCCGGAAACCGGCCATCAAGCCGATCCTGATAGGCTCCGGCTGAGCGCAAGCGGGGATCGGGGTTGGTGCGAACCACCTACCCGATCGCCGCCGCCACCCAGTTCGCCCAGGCCAGCACGTTCCGATCCTCCCCGTGCCGCCCGACGATCTGAAGGCCCAGCGGTAGGCCGTTGGGGCCCGTGCCGGCCGGCACCGTCACGCAGGGGACGTGCAGGCTGGTCCAGATGAAGTTGAACGTCGGATCGCCGGTCCACTCCAGTCCGGCCGGCGCCTCGCCGGGCGCGGCCGGGGTGACGAGCACGTCCAGCCCCTCCGTCGCCTGGGCAAAGCCTCGCTGCGTGCGCCGGAACACCGCATAGGCGTCGTCCAGTGCCGCCGGCCCTTGCCGCAGCCCGAACTCCAGCCGGTCGAGCAGCTGTGCGCTGATCTGTCCGCGCTCGGCAGCCAGTTCCCAGCCCAGCGCGCGGGCACTCTCGTTGTTCATCACCACCGGGTGCGTCTCGGCGAGGGCGGCGTAGTCGGCGGGCAGTTCGCGATCGGACACCTCGGCGCCGGCGCGAGCGAGCACGTCGGCGGCACGGGCCAGCAACGCCTGCGTCTCGGGAAGTGCCATGTCCCAGCTCGGAGAACGGCAGATGCCGATGCGCGGCGCCCGGTCGGGGCGGCGGTCCGGGTCGCCGAGGTCGCGGCCGGAGACGCTGCCGGCCAGGAGCGCGCAGTCCGCCACGGCGCGCGCCATCACGCCGACCGTGTCGAGGCTGTCGGCCATGATTTTCATGCCGATCCGGCTGATCAGGCCGAAGCTCGGCTTGTAGCCTACGATTCCGCAATAGGCGGCCGGGCGGATCACGCTGCCCGCCGTCTGCGTCCCGTAGGCGAGCGGGAAGAAGAAATCCGCCACCCCCGCCGCCGAGCCGCTGGACGAGCCACCCGGGGTGTGGCCGAGGGGTGTGTGCAAGGCGTGGGGATTGGCCGTCGACCCCGGCTTGCGGGTGGCGAACTCGGTGGTGACGGTCTTGCCGATGATCACTGCGCCCGCCTGCCGCGCCCAGGCGACCGCGGCGGCATCCGCCTTCGGCCGCCAGCCCCGCCATATCGGGGAGCCGTATTCCGCCGGCATGTCGGCGGTGTCGAGCACGTCCTTTACGCCGAGCGGCAGTCCGTGCAGGGCGCCGGCGCGCGCCCCGGCGGCAGCCCGGCGCGCGGCCGCCGGGTCGAACCAGGCGAAGGCATGTACGCTCGGCTCGCGCGTGGCGATGCGATCCAGGCACGCTTCCATCAAGGCCTCGGCGTGCAACCGTCCGTCGCGGATCAGCGCGGCGGCCTGGATGGCGGAGAGGCGAGATGGGTCGGTCATGGCCAGAATCTCCTGTTTGAGCGAGGTCAAGACTGGCGCGGGCGGGGAGGCGGGTCCATCCTTCGTCTCGATGAGCCCCTCTGACCCTTCGCCCGCCGTCCAGGTGGGCCGTGGCCCCGGCGGCCAAGTGACATACGTGGTGGACCTCGCGCCCGAGGAGCTTCCGCGCGTGCGCGGGCGCGATCTGGAACGCGCCTGGTACGCCGCGCGGGAGGCCGCCATCGCTTCGGACTGGGGGGTCACGCGGGGTTTCCGATTCCGCCGCGCCGACGGCAGCGTGGTCGATCTGGCGCTGGCCGACCGCGACGCGGCGTGCTGGGCGGGCGCCGTGGACGGCACGGTCGGGCTGTCCAGCTCCTATGGCCTGTCGGTGTGTCTGCGCCTGCTCGCGCTGGTCGATCTCCTGGCCCGCGCCGCGTGGGCCGCGCCGTTCTGCCGCCTGGCGCGCGATGGGGCGGAGCTGGACGGAACCCTGCTGCGCGCGGCAGCCACGGCGCCGCTGAATTCCGATCTCCGGTTCGAGGAGACGCCCTTTCGTGCCCGTCTCGACCGGCCCGCCCTCGCCGCGCCGGTCGGCGTCGCCGCGTTTCAGGGTGGGCAGCCGTGAGATCGACAACAGTGTTCGCCATGTCGCTGCTGCTCGTGCTGGGGGCGTGCGCATCGCGGCAGTCCAGCCTCTCCGTCACCGACCGCGAGACGATCGCGGCCTGCCGGACGCGCGCCGACGAAGTCTATGAGCGCCTGAACCGGGGATCGATCTACAGCATCAACCAGAACAACGCGCCCAACTCCGCCATAGGCCGTGTCCGCGATCCCACGGCGGCGCTGTCGGACCGCTTTGCGCGCGACCGCATGGTCGATCGCTGCGTGAAAGGAACCGGGGCGGGCGCCGGTGGCGCGGTCGCTCCGCCCTTCTCCGCCCCGGCATCGCTGCCTGCGCGCTGAGGCATCCGCTAGGTTAGCGAGGGCGTGCGCGAGGTGGCGACCCTGCGCGACGGGGCGAGGCGGGTGATCGTACCGGCAAGTCCGGCTGAAGCAGCGTGGCCAAGCGATCGGCGCCTATGATCTGCCTATCGCCGGACACGCGCGGCGTCGCGGTCTTGTGGTCGTGACGGGGAATCCTGGAGAGTTCTCGCGCGTGGACGGTCTGTGCTGTGGCCACCCCGATGCCCGGGTAGCCGCCACGCGCCCGTCATGCGACACTCGCGGCAATAAACGCGAGGGAAATGCCATGAGCGAGGCCGCAGCGCCGAATCGCGACCTGTCCACGATGCTGCGCCCGCGTTCCGTGGCGTTGATCGGCGCGACCGACCGGTCCCGCTGGTCGCAGGGCACCTTCGACAATCTGGTAAACCGGAAATATGCGGGCGAGGTGCATCTGGTCAGCCGTCGCGGCGGGATCGTGCATGGCCGCTCGGCGGCGACTTCCTGCGTCGCGGTCGGCCAGCCGATCGAGCTCGGCCTCATCATGGTGCCGCTCGCCGCGATGGAGGACGCCCTCGCCGACCTCGCCGCCGCGGGTGCGCGCAACGCCATCATGCTCACCTCGGGCTTCGCCGAGACCGGCGAGGAAGGGCGGGGGTTGCAGGAACGTCTGTCCGGGCTGGTGCGCCGCCATGGGATCTCGCTGCTTGGACCCAACTGCCTGGGCCTGGTGAACTTCCTCGACAACGTCCCGCTCTGGACGGGCGGCTTCCGCTCGCCGCGCAACCCCGGCTCGATCGCGGTCATCGCGCAGAGCGGCGCGACGGCCGCCTTCATCTCCGCGCTCGCCCAGCAGCACGAGATCGGGCTGAGCCACATGATCTCGACCGGCAACGAGGCCGATCTCGACGCGGCGGCGTTCATCGGCCACCTGCTCGACAATCCCGAGGTGCGCGCCATTGCGCTGTTCGCCGAGACGATCCGCGACGCGGGCCGGTTCGCCGCCGTCGCGCGCAAGGCGCTGGCGGCGCGCAAGCCGATCGTGGTGCTGAAGATCGGCTTGTCGGACATCACCGCGAGGTCGGCGCAGGCGCACACCGGCGCGCTGGTCGGAGACGATCGCGTGTTCAACGGCGTCTGCCGCCAGCTCGGTATCGTGCGCGTGGATTCGATCGAGGATCTGCTGTTCACCGCCGATGTCATCACGCGAACCGGCGTGGTGCGCGGCGAGGGCGCCGCCCTGGTCTCGATCTCGGGCGGCGCGTGCGAAATCTTCGCCGACCGCGCCTCGCTCAATGAGCTGCCGATCCCGCCGTTGTCCGAGCGTGCAGCCGCCGAGCTTCGGACCGCCCTGCCGGCCTTCGGCACGCCGCATAACCCGCTCGACATCACCGGCGGCGCGGTGCTGCAACCAGACCTGTTCGAGCAAGGTTTGCGCATCCTGGGCGCGCAACCGGAGTTCTCCGCGCTCGCCTGCCTGTTCGACGTGCCGACATCGGAGGAATCCGCGACCGAGTTCGTCATCGCCGCGCTGAAGCACATCGGCGCGGGACTGAGGGCGGCGCCGATCCCCGCGCTGATGATGAGCCACACGGTCAAGCCCGTTACCGAGACCGCCTATCGCATTTTGCGGGAAACCGAGCTGCCCTATGTCGGCTGCGGCATCCATCACGGCGCGAACGCGCTCGGGAATGCCTTCTGGTGGTCCGAGCAGGTCCGGCGCGGCATCGCGCCAGCGGACGGGCTCCCCGCCGCCAAGGTCGAGGCGCTGCCCGCGTCTGAGAGGGCCGCGTTGACCTTCCTCGCCGAGCATGGCGTGCCGGTCATCCCCACCGAGCTTGCGACCGACGCCGATCAAGCGGTCGCGGCGGCGCGGCGCATCGGCGGAAAGGTCGTGCTCAAGATCGCCTCCGACGACATCCGGCACAAAAGCGACATCGGCGGCGTGGCACTGAACCTGGAGGGCGACCCGGCCGTGACCGAGGCGTATCGGCGCGTGCGATCGGTCGCCCCGGCCGGCGCGCGCGTCGACGGCGTGCTGGTGGCACCGATGCGCGCCGGCGGGATCGAGCTGTTCGTGGGCTGTACCAGCGACGCGCAATGGGGACCGGTGATCGCCGTCGGGCTCGGCGGCGTATGGGTGGAGGTGCTTCAGGATGTCGCGCTGCGCCCGCTGCCGGTGGCGCCTGCCGAGGCCAGGCGGATGCTGGGCGAGCTGCGCGGCGCCAAGCTTCTGGCCGGCGCGCGGGGCCTTCCGGCCGCCGACCTCGATGCCGTGGCGGCGGCGGTCGCGGCGATCGGGGATGCCGCGCTGGCGCTCGGCCCGGATCTGGATGCGCTGGAGGTGAACCCGCTCTGGGTCCGCGGCAGCCATGTGGAGGCATTGGATGCACTGGCAACCCGGAGAGCATAAATACGCGGCACCGTTGCGTTGAGGAGTGGCTGATGCATCCCCGTGCCCGCCCCCGCGCCCCCCATCCGGATGCTCCCGGGCTGCCGGTCGGGATCGACGAGTCTCTTGTCCGCCTCGTCGTCGAGACCTTCTACACCAAGGTTCGTCGCGATCCCGTGCTGGGACCTATCTTCGAGGAGGCCGTTTCCGACTGGCCGGACCATTTCGACCGCCTCAGCGCCTTCTGGTCGTCGCTGACCCTCATGACCGGCCGCTACAAGGGCGACCCCTTCGAAGTACACCTCAAGCTGCCCGCGCTCGGACCCGATCATTTCCGAATTTGGCTGGGCCTGTTCGATCAGACTCTCGCCGAACTATGCACCCCGGCTCAGGCCGAGGTGTTCCGCGTCCGCGCGGAGCGGGTAGCGGAAAGCTTGAACCTTGGGTTGGCAATCCGCCGGGGAGAGGCGCCGTTGCCGGTCAAGCGTCGGCGCCCGCAGACGGCCGAGTAAATACCTCACGCACATTTATAGTCCGACCTGTCCTTCCCAACGTTCATCCTGAACCGACGGTCAGGTACAGTGCGCCAAACATGAAGGGTCGGGGGGAATCTATGTATGCATTGCTCGTCGCGTCTGTGCCTGCTGCCTTGATCCTTGCAGCGCCCATCGGCGTAGGGACACAAACCGTAAGTGGCCAGCAACGACCCAACACCGATGCGGAATTAATCCAGAACGCAATGTCGGCGGCACCGGCGACGATCTCAGAAGGCGCGACCATCATCGCTATGGAAGGCGACAAGGTGCGCACACTCCGGCAAGGCAAGAACGAGTATACCTGCGTGCCGGACGATGCCAACTCGCCGGGCAACGACCCGATGTGCCTGGATCGCAATGCAATGGAGTGGCTGCAAGCATGGATGGACCACAAGGATGCCCCAAAGGGTAAAATGGGCCTCGTCTATATGCTGCAGGGCGGATCCGATGCCAGCAATGACGATCCCTTCGCAACTAGCCCGCCGCCCAGCAAGCAGTGGGTCACGACGGGGCCGCACGTAATGGTGGTCGGAATGGCCGGGATGTTGGACGATCTGCCGAGAACAGCGGATATACCAACAAAGCCATTCATCATGTGGGGCGGAAGCTCATACGAGCATGTCATGATGCCGGTAAAGTAATACCGGCGCGCACTGTGGCCTAATACCAGCCCGCCTAATGATTGACCCTTCGCCGTCGTCATGGCCGGGCTTGGCCCGGCCACCCACGTCTTGAACAACCGCAAAGACGTGGGTGCCCGGCCTTCGCCGGGCATGACGAACGCATTATGGATCGGTCAGTGTCTAAGCCGGTTGGTATAACCTCTTCGGGCCAAGGAGGACCGCTTGGGAGGACAGGTCGGACCATGGTGCGCCAGGTACGAGAATTGACTACGGAGGCACGGAGATTGCAGAGACGCTTCTCTCCGTGATAGATTGTCTCTTTAGCCCCGTCCCAGGCGCCGCTCGACGAACTCCAGCCGGTCCTGGCCCCAGAAGATTTCCTCGCCGATGACATAGCTCGGCGCCCCGAAGACGCCGCGCGCGAGCGCCGCCTCGGTGTCGCGGTCGCGTTGCTCGGCCCAACGCGGCTCCGTTCCCAGAGCCATCAGGGCAGGCGCATCAAGCCCGATCTCGCCGACCAGCCGCGCCAGCGTCGGCGGATCGCCGGTATCCTGCTCCTCCTCCCACAACGCCTTCAGCACGCGATGGGCGAGCGCGATCGCCGGGGCATCGCCGATCGTCTCGCGCGCCGCGATCACGCACCGCGCCGCCTGCGCCTCGTTGGCGGGAAAGAAGCGCGGCTTGATGTGGATCGGGACGCCGAGATACGCGCGCCACCGCTCAAGCTCCATCAGGCGATAGGCTTGGCGCTGGGGTGCGCGCTTGGGCAGCGGCAGCCCGCCCGAGGCGGGAAAGATGGCCCCGAAATCGACCGGAAAGATCCGCACGCTGGCACCGTGCCGTGTCGCCATCGCCTCCAGCCGGGCCGCGCCCAAATGGGTCCAGGGCGAGTTCAACGAGGCGTAGTAGTCGATGTGCAGGGCCATGCGTGCATCATCCTCCGCGTCGCACGAACGCCGCAAGTCCGCACTGACCCTTCTATTCGCGAAACTCCAGAGCCACGCCGAACGCGGCCGAGGCGGGGACCACGATGCGCGCCGCCTCGCGCAGCGCGTCGACCCCGCCCGCCGACAGCGCCGCCGCGGTCTGATCCAGCGAGCGGGTCCGCAAGGTCAGCGCCGCCATGAACGTCCGTCGCCCCGCCGCGTCCGGCGCGGCCGGTCCGAAGTTGGCCGCGAGGGCAGCCGGGGTCACGATGTCGAACCGCGACAGGCCGACCAGCAGCACGCGGTTTTCGCCGTCGCCCCGCACCGAAGCCGCGCCGAACATGGAGGCGAACAGCGCCGCCAGTTCCGTCGGGTCTTCGGCGGCGATCACCGCCCGCATCACGCCGATCGCGCCGTTGGCGTGATGGCGCCATTCGTCGCGCCAGATGAGGTCGCGGGTGAAGTGGTGGCAGAAATAGAGACGCCCGGCCTCGGTCGTGCCGGGTCTGAGCCGCACGGTGCGGAACACGGCGTCCCGCCGCTCGCCTCTTGCGAGTTCCACCGGGCGGGAGAACTGATTGGGCGGATCGATGGGAACGCCCGCCGCGTTCAGCGCCGCGTACACGCCGGCCGAATCCTCGGTGCCGAACACCAGTCCGTTGAGGCCGACCGGCGCCTCCAGGATCTCCGCGCGCCCTGTGTTGCCGGCCGGCGCCGCGATCAGCTCCAGGTATTCGGTGCCGAAGATCGCCAGGTGGTTCATCGTGCCAAGCGTGTGATGGCCGCGCGGTGTCAGCGTGAAGCCGAGCCGGCGGTATGTCTCAAGGCCTTCGTCGATCCGGTCGCGGACATTGACCACGACGTGATCGAGCGTGGGAACCGGCAGATCGGACATCGGCGTCTCCCTCACACGTTAAATCGGAACAGCAGTACGTCGCCGTCACGCACAACGTACTCCTTTCCCTCCACGCGCATCCTGCCCGTCTCCTTGGCGCCCGCCTCGCCCTTGCACGCCACGTAGTCGTCATAGGCGATCGTCTCGCAGGCGATGAAGCCGCGCTCGAAGTCGCCGTGGATCACGCCCGCCGCCTGCGGCGCCTTGGTGCCGCGCGTGAGTGTCCAGGCGCGCGCTTCCTTCGGGCCGACGGTGAAGAACGTGACGAGCCCCAGCAGATCGTAGCCGGCGCGGATGACGCGATCGAGGCCGCTGTCATGCAGCCCCAGGCCGGCCAGGAACTCGCCGCGGTCTTGCTCGGCCAACTGCGCCACCTCGGCCTCGATGGCGGCGGAGACGACCACGAGGCGGGCGCCCTCCGCCGTGGCCCGTTCCGCCACGCGCGCCGAGAACGCGTTGCCGGTCGCGGCCGAGCCCTCCTCGACGTTGCACACGTAAAGGACGGGCTTGGAGGTCAGGAGTTGCAGCCGCCGCGCCGCCTCGGCGCCGTCGGGCGTGATCGCCGTGCGCGCCGGACGGCCAGCCTGCAACGCGGCGACGATCGGCTCCATCAACGCGACCTGCGCCAGGGACTCCTTGTCGCCGCCGCGCGCCTTCTTCTGCGCCGCGACCAGCCGCTTTTCCAAACTGTCGAGATCGGCCAGCATCAGCTCGGTGTCGACCGTCTCGGCGTCGCGCACCGGGTCGATGCTGCCCTCGACATGGGCGACGTCGGCATCCTCGAAACAGCGCAGCACATGGATGATCGCGTCCACCTCGCGGATGTTGGCGAGGAATTGGTTGCCCAGGCCCTCGCCCTTGGACGCGCCGCGCACCAGCCCGGCGATATCGACGAATTCCAGGCTGGTCGGGATGATCTTGGCCGACTTGCCGATCGCGGCGAGGGTGTCGAGCCGGCCATCCGGCACGGCAACGCGCCCGACATTCGGCTCGATCGTGCAGAACGGGTAGTTCGCCGCCTGCGCCGCCGCCGTCGCGGTTAGCGCGTTGAACAGCGTGGACTTGCCCACGTTGGGCAAGCCCACAATTCCGCAGTTGAAGCCCATTACACCCCGTCGTCCCGCGCCAGCAGCGCCACTTTGGTCATGAAATCCTCCGGGCGGCCCTCGGCGAGCAGCGGCGCCGCCTCGGCGACCGCGTCCAGCATGGCGATCAGCCCGGCGCGTTCGTCCTTGACGAAATCGCCCAGCACATGACCCAGCACGCGCTCCTTGGAGCCGGGATGACCGATGCCGAGGCGCACGCGCCAATACTCCGGCGAGCCCAGCATCCGGTCCATGCTGCGCAGCCCGTTGTGCCCCGCCGCGCCGCCGCCGAGCTTCACGCGCACCTTGCCGGGCGCGAGGTCAAGCTCGTCGTGGAACGCGGTGAGCGCTTCCGTGGGCAGCTTGTAGAAGGCCGCCGCCGCCCGCACGCTCTCGCCGGAGTCGTTCATGTAGGTCAGCGGCTTCAGCGCGATCACCCGCTGCCCGGCAATGCTGCCTTCGGCCATCACGCCCTTGAACCGGTTCCGCCACGGCCCGAAGCCGTGGCGGTGCGCGATCACGTCGATCGCCATGAAGCCGACATTGTGCCGGTTCCGGGCCTGCCCCGGTTCCGGATTGCCGAGGCCGACCCAGAGCTGCATCGCGGTGGATCGAGCGCGGCGCTACTTTCTCCCGCCGCCCCTCGACGACGCGGGCGCCCTGGCCGGGGCCGCCCGTGCGGGGGCCGCCGCCGCGATTGGTGTCGGCGCGCCGGCCGTCTCCGGCGCGACCTCGGCCACCTTCACCGGCGGCGCGACGGTCGCGACGACGAAGTCGCGGTCGGCGATGACCGGGCGGACGCCCTCGGTGCCCTTCAGGTCGTGCCAGCGCACGTTGTCGTTGAAATCGAGCCCGGTGAGGTCGGCCGTGAACTGCTCGGGGATGTTCTCCGGGTCGGCCTGCACCTCGACCGCGTGGCGCACCACGTTCAGTACGCCGCCGCGCTTGATCCCGCTCGACAGCCCCTCGTTTTCGAAATGCACGGGCACCGACACGCGGATGCGCTCGCCTGCGGCGAGACGCTGGAAATCGACGTGCTCGGGCTGATCCGTGACGGGGTGGTACTGCACGGCGCGGATCAGCGCGCGCGTGCTCGCACCGTCGGCCTTGATCTCATAGACGCGCGACTGCCAGCCCGGACGCTGCAACTCGCGCAGCACCGCGCGTGGTTCCAGCGCCAGGAGGGAAGGCTCCTGGTGCGCCCCATAGATGATGGCCGGCACCTTGCCCGCCCGCCGGGTCGCCCGCGCCGCCCCCTTACCGGCCCGTGCGCGCACCTCGGCCTCGATCGCCACGAAACCGACCATGATCGCTCCTTCGCCCATTTGGGCAACGATAAAGCGCCGGCCTCCAAGGGGTGCCGGCGAAGGCGCGGGGTGTAGCGGAGAGGGCCGGGCAGGGCAAGGTCGAGCCGCAGGCAATTCGCGGGAGCCGCGAACGGGATACTATGGCGCGATGGATCTCGATCCGCTCGGCTATTACGCCCGCCTCGGGGTGGCGCCCGACGCCGCTCCCGGCGAGGTGAAACGGGCCTTCCTCCGTCAGGCGCGGCTTCTGCACCCGGACGTGCCGGGCACCGGCGACGCGGCGGCATTCGTGCGGCTGAAGGAAGCGTACGACGTGGTGTCGAGCCCGTTGCGACGCGCCGCGTATCGACGGACGGCGTTGGCCGGTTCGGCGCAGCCCCCGCCGGTCCAGCCGAAGCCGCCGCTCGCCGAGGGCACCTCGCAGGGTCCGTGGCTCGCCGCGCTCGGGGCCGTTTTGATCGCCACCGTGATCGCGGCCATGCTCCTGTTCCAGGTGGGAGAACCGGCATCCCCTCCGACGCCTTCGGCCGGCGTGCCGGCCGAGCCCGCGCGCACCGCTCCCATTCGACCGGCCGCACCGCCTCCCGCGCTGGCCGGCATGCCCGATCACTATATCCTCCCCGGCGCCGGGCCAGCGGTGGTCTGGCGCGGTGATCCAGCGGGTGGGTCGCTCACGCCGGCGGGCGCGCTGGCGGCTTTCGCGCCGGTCCATGTGCCCGCGCTTCCCGCACCGGCCGGTTTGGTGCCGGTCGCGCTGGCGGATGGCGGGGTCGGATACGTCGATGCCGCGCGACTAATGCCGGGCGATGCGCTCGCTGCCCGGCGGGCAGCCTGCGCCAATTCGGCGGGCCGGCCGCCCGACAACGGCGAGGTGCTCGCCCATTCCGGCACGGGCGAGGCCCGCGTGACCCTGGCGAATGCCTCTATCAGCCCGGCCGTGGTCGCGCTCCGCGATGGCGCAGGACACGGTGTCGCGCTTGTATATCTCGCCCCGCGCGGGGCGGCCCAGCTTGTCGGGCTGCCGCCCGGACCATGGACAGCCGAGGTCGCCTTCGGCGAGCTTTGGAGCCGCGCCTGCACGGCGTTCGTGGCGGGGGAACGCGTGCTGCGTTCGCCCGCCCCGCTGCCGCAGGGCGGCACGCTCACGATCGGCCCGCACGCGCCGGGAGGCTAGATTCGACGCCGCGACACCACAGGGAGGAACCGGCCATGCCCCATGCGACCACCGACGACGGCATCAAGCTCTACTTCGAGGAGACCGGCACCGGGAGCCCCGTCATCTTCGTCCACGAATACGCCGGCGACCTTCGCAGTTGGGAGCCGCAGTTGCGCCATTTCGGCCGGCGCTACCGGGCTATCGCATACAACGCGCGCGGCTATCCTCCGTCCGACGTCCCGGAGGCTGTCACCTCGTATTCGCAGGTCCGCGCTGCCGACGACATCGGCGCCGTGCTCAATCATCTGGGCATCGCCGCCGCGCACGTCGTCGGCCTGTCCATGGGCGGGTTCGCCACCTTGCATTTCGGCTTCCGCCACGCCGCGCGGGCCCGCTCGCTCACCGTCGCGGGCTGCGGCTACGGCGCCGAGCCGGAGCAGCGCGCGCGCTTTCGCGCCGAGGTCGAGACGGTCGCCGCGTTCATCCGCGACAACGGCATGGCGATCTTCGCGGAGAAATACGCCTATGGCCCGACGCGTGTGCAGTTCGAGAACAAGGACCCGCGCGGCTTCGCCGAATTCAAGCGGATGTTCGCCGAGCACTCGGCCCTGGGCGCGATCAACACGCAACTCGGCGTGCAGCGCCAGCGCCCGTCGCTCTACGAGATGACGGCGGAGATGCGACGCCTGTCGGTGCCGACGCTGATCCTGACCGGAGACGAGGACTGGCCCTGCCTCAATCCGGCGATCCTGATGAAGCACGAGATCGCCTCCGCCGCGCTCGCGGTGATGGCAAACTGCGGGCACGGGATCAACACCGAGGACCCGGACGAGTTCAACCGCATCGTGGGCGGCTTTCTCGCACAGGTCGATGCCGGGCGCTGGCCCGCGCGCGACCCGCGCGCCGTCACCGCATCTATTACGGGAATGAAATAGATTGTAGGCCGCGCCGTCATAATATTGTCGCCGCTTCTGTCACCCGGACGCGGCAAGCGCGCGCCGCGTCCGGCGCATCAGCAGCAGGAGCAGGAGCGGCGGGACGATCACGAACGCCATCATGTGAAAATCGTTGTTGTAGGCGATGATCTGTGCCTGGCGCGTGATCTCGGAATCCAGCGCCGCCGCGCCTGAGGCGGTCGTTGGGTTCCACAGCCTCGCCACCGCGCCGGTGCCTTGCAGCAGACGGTTGAACGGCGTGATCGCGGCGGCGATGTCGGCGTGGGCGACCTGCGCGCTGCGGGTCAGCATCAGCGTCGTGACCGAAATGCCGACCGCCTGGCCGATGTTGCGGAACAGCGCCTGCAAGGCCGTCGCGTCGCCGCGCAGGCTGGCCGGCAGGGTGACGAACGCCACCACCGTCATCGGATTGAAGATCAGTCCCAGCGCGAGGCCCTGCACCACCAGGGTCAGCATCATCTGTTCCTGCGTGACATCGGGCGTCCAGTGGCTCATCTGCCGCAGTGTCAGGCCCAGCACGAGCAGCCCGCCCGCCATGATCTTGCGCTGATCGACGAAATCGGCGAGCCGGCTGGCGATGAACATGGCCCCCATCGTGCCGAGGCCGCGCGGGGCGAGCGCGATGCCGGCGGTGTACACGGGATACCCCGCCAAGTCCTGCAAGTAGGGCGCCAGCAGGGCCGAGGTCGCCAGCATCACCATGGAGACGAACAGGCTCATCAGCGCGGAGGCGATGAAGTTGCGGTCGCGGAACACGGCCGGATTGAGGAAGCGCCGCTCGGCGGTGAACATGTGGACCAGGAAAAGATAGAGGCCGAGGCCCGCCAGCACCGCGTACAGCACGATTTCGGACGAGGCGAACCAATCAAGCTCCTGCCCGCGGTCGAGCATCATCTGAAGCGCGCCGATGCCGATGGCCAACATGCTGAAGCCGCGCCAGTCGAAGCGCAGTTCGGGGCGGATCGGCGCGCGCGGCATGAACACGGCCAGCCCGGCGATCGCCAGGATGCCGAACGGCAGGTTCACGTAAAACACCCATCTCCAATTGTAGAGATCGGTCAGGTAGCCGCCGAGGGTCGGCCCCATGATCGGCCCGAGCATCACGCCCGAGCTGAAGATCGCCATCGCGGTCGCGCGGCGCTGGAACGAGTAGATGTCGAGCATGGTCGCCTGCGACAGCGGGACCAGCGCAGCCCCGCACATCCCTTGCAGGATACGGAACGTCACCATTTGCGGCAGCGACTGCGCCGCGCCGCAGAGCATGGAGGCAATGGTGAAGCCGCCCAGGCAGGAGATGAACAGGCGCTTGCGCCCGAACCGGACGGCCATCCACCCCACCGGGGCGGTCATGATCGCGGCGGCAATGACATAGGAGGTCAGGACCCAGGTGATCTCGTCCTGGCTCGCCGACAGCGAGCCGCGCATGTAGGGCAGCGAGACGTTGGCGATGGCGGAGTCCAGGACCTGCATCAGCGTCGCCATCATGGCGCAGAGCGTGATCAGTGCGCGATGCGGGACATTGGGTTCGGCGTGCGACATCGTTCGCCAGTCTGACCCGGCGGCGCGCGTCGCGCCAGACGCCATCGCCTGAAACCCGCCCGATAGTTTCTTGTCAGGTCCCCGAAGGCCGGGCGGGATCGCGGCTCAACCCGCGCGCGGCCAGCGCATCGAGATACGCCTGCCAGCGCGTCGCCTGCTCGCGGCCCAGCTCGTAGAGGTACTCCCAGGAGAAGATGCCTGTGTCGTGCAGGTCATCGAAGGTCAGGCGCACCGCGTAGTTGCCCACCGCCTCGATGCCGATCACCCGGACGTGGCGCCGGCCGGTGATCAGCTTTCGCTGGCCCGGCCCGTGGCCCTGCACCTCCGCGCTCGGGCTTTCCACCCGCAGGTATTCGGACGGCAGGCGAAACCGCGCCCCGTCGTCGAAGGCGACCTCCAGCACTCCGGCGGCCTGATCCAATCGGATCTCGGTGGCGACTGGCATCAGTTTTCCAGGAGGCGGGCTTCTTCGGGCAGCATGATCGGGATGCCGTCGCGGATGGGGTAGGCGAGGCCGGCCTTGCGGCTGATCAGCTCGCCGCGCGCGCGATCGTATTCGAGCGGTCCTTTCGTCACCGGGCAGACAAGGATTTCGAGAAGCCTCGGGTCGACTGGAACGGGCAAGGGGACAGGCTTGGGTGCGTCGGGATCGGTGTCGCTCATGGCCTCAGCTCACGGTATGACCGGCCGGGCCGTCCGCGGCGGCGGCGCCCATTTGCAGCAGAACCAGCAGGGCGGCGGCCCGCTCGGTCTCGGTCGGCGCCTCCAGCAGCGCCTGCTTTTCCGCCGGCTCGAACGGGCAGATCATGGCCAACGTCAGCACGAGCATGTCGTCGGGAATCCGGCGGATCGCGTCCCAACTCGCCTCCACGTCGCGCCGGGCGAAATAGCCGCGCAGCGCGCTCAGCAGCGCCTGCCGCTCCACGCCGATCGGCCGTGGCTCAAGCGACAGATCATCGAGGAACCGCGCGAAATCGCCGCGCGCGCGCCGGTAGCCGCGCCGCTCCTCCAACTCGGCCGCGAGCGTGAAGCGGATCAGGCCGGTCAGCGTGATGAGCAGCCGCCCGTCATCGGTCTCGCTGAACGACGACAGCCGGCCCAGGCAGCCGACGCGATAAAGTCCCGGCCCCGAGGGCGTGGCCTGCGCCGTCCGGTCCGGCTGGATCATGGCGCACATCCGCCCGGCGCCGAGCGCGTCCTCGGTCATCGCCAGATAGCGCGGCTCGAAGATGTTGAGCGGCAAGCGGCCGCGCGGGAGCAACAGCGCACCCTCCAGCGGGAAGATCGGAAACTCGGTCGGCAAATCCTCCGCGCGCGGGTGGAACGCGGCCATCAGGAGAACAGGAGCGCCGACAGTCGCCGCCGGGCCGCCATCGTGGCGGGATCGTCGAAGCCCCAAGCCTCGAAGAACTTCAGGAGCTGCATGCGCGCCGCGTCCTCGTTCCAGCCGCGTTCGCGCCGCATGATCTCCAGAAGCTGCTCCGCCGCCTCGGGCCGCGCGCCTGTGGCGTTCAGCGCAGTGGCGAGATCATAGCGGGCCTGGAAATCCGCCGGATCGGCGCCAACGCGCTTCTGCAACGTCGCCAACTGCGACGTCGCCGCCCGGCCCTCCTGGGCGAGCGCGAGGGCGCTACGCGCGCCCGCCACCTCGGCGTGCTCGGCGATCTTCGGGGGCACCTGCTCCAACGCGCCGGCCGCCTCGTCCTCGCGGCCCAGCGCCAGCAGCGCACGTACCAGCCCGCCCCACGCCTCCGGACTTTCCGGCTCCTCCTGAAGGATAGTGCTGAACAGCTCGCCCGCGGCCTGGCCGTCGCCCTGCTCCAGCGCCGCCTTGGCTTCGGCCAGCAGGTCCGCGCTCGGCATCGCGCCGCCCGCGGCCTTAAGCAGGGCCTCGACGAAGCGGCGAATCTCGGATTCCGGCTGCGCGCCCTGGAACAGGTCGGCGATCTGACCCTGCCAGAAGGCGGCAACCGTGGGCACCGACTGCAAAGGCAGCCCAAGCTGGGATAGCTGCTGGACCAGCGCGGCGTTCTTGTCGATGTCGATCTTGACCAGCCGCACGCGCCCGCCGGCCGCGCGCACCACTTTCTCCAGAGTCGGCGTGAGCTGCTTGCACGGCCCGCACCACGTCGCCCAGAAATCCACCAGGACGGGAACCTGGCGCGACCCCTCGATCACATCCTTCATGAAGGATGTCTGATCGCCGTCCACGATCATGTCCTGGCCCTGGCCGGCCTCGCCCTGCTTTTTCTGGCCGATGATGACGTCCATTGCGTGCTGGTCCCGATGATGCCTGTTAGATGTTGCGGCGTGCGATAAGCACAAGCGGCTTGCCACCCCTGACCTTGGCGCGCGTCGCGCCCATCGTCCAGGGCGCTCGTCGTGAGTGGACGGACGACAGGTCAATCGCATTTTTGTTGCTCAGGGCCACCCAACCCCGTCATGCCCGGGCTTGGCCCGGGCGCCCACGTCTTTGCTTGCGGCAAAGAAAGACGTGGGTGGCCGGCATTCGCCGGCCATGACGATGAATTTCGATCAGTGCGGTAACCCTGCGTCAAGCGGGCATCTGAAAGGATGGCGGCCGGTGGCTGAACGACGGACACGCAAGCAGGACGGGCCGCGCCCGGATCGACACAGCAAAACCCGGCCCCGCGCCCGGCTGCCGGAGGTCGCCGTCGTGCTCGTCACCGGCTCGGACCCCGACGGGGACGCGCTCGCCCGGCCGGTCGCATGGGACGAGGGCGGCCCGCCGCCGCTGGTCCTGATGGCGCCCGAACCGCACGGCCACGCCGCGCTCGCGCCCGGTCAGCGCGTGCTCGCCCGTCTGCGGCCGGCCGGGCCCGGCCGCTATGAGGGGCGCACGATCCGGCGCCTGCCCGAAAGCCCCGGCCGCATCCTCGGCATCTTTCGCCCCGGACGGCCCAGGGATGGCATCGGGAACCGCATCGAGCCGACCGATCGCCGTGCCAAATCGTCCTGGGTCGTGCCGCCGGGAGAGGAGGGCGGCGCGGAGGCGGGCGAGATCGTGCTGGCCGAGCCGCTGCCCCGTCATCAGCGGACATTCGGCCCCGGCCCGGCTCGCGTGATGGAGCGGCTGGGCCGCATGGGCGACGCAAGCGCGGTCAGCATGATCTCGATCGCGACCCACGCGATCCCGCACGTCTTCCCCGATGCCGCCCTGCACGCGGCGGCGCGGGCGCGCGCCGCTCCGCTCGCCGGACGCGAGGACCTGCGCGACGTCGCGCTCGTCACCATCGACGGCGAGGACGCGCGCGACTTCGACGACGCCGTGTTCGCCGAGCCCGACGGCACGGGCTGGCGTCTGCTCGTCGCCATCGCCGACGTGGCGCACTACGTCCGCCCCGGCACCGCGCTGGACGAGGCCGCGCGAGAGCGCGGCAACAGCACCTATTTCCCCGACCGCGTGGTGCCGATGCTGCCCGAGGCGCTGTCGAACGGCTGGTGCAGCCTGCGCCCCAACGAGGACCGCGGCTGCCTGTTCGCCGAGATACGCATCGACGCCACCGGCGAGAAGCGCGCCCACCGCTTCGGGCGCGGCCTGATGCGCAGCGCAGCCCGGCTGACCTACGAGCAGGTGCAGGAAGCGGCCGACCGGGAAGCCTCGCTGCCGCACCTCTACGCCGCATTCCGCGCCCTGCTCGCCGCCCGCCAGCGGCGCGGCACGCTCGATCTCGACTTGCCGGAGCGCAGGGTCGTGTTGGACGCGGCGGGCCGCGTCGTCTCCGTTTTACCGCGTCCGCGCCTCGACAGCCACCGGCTGATCGAGGAGTTCATGGTCCTCGCCAACGTCGCGGCGGCCGAGGAGCTGGAGCGCCTTCACGGCCCCTGCGTCTATCGGGTCCACGCCCCGCCCTCGGCGGAGAAGCTGGAGAATTTGCGCGGCTTCCTGCACGGAATCGGCGTGTCGCTGCCGCCGGGCGATCAGGTGCATCCGCGCGACCTCGACCGGGTGCTGCGCGCGGTCGCCGGCACGGATGCGGCACCGCTGGTCAACGAGGTGATGCTGCGCAGCCAGTCCCAGGCTGCCTACAGCGCGGACAACATCGGCCATTTCGGGCTGGCGCTGGCGCGCTACGCGCATTTCACCAGCCCGATCCGCCGCTACGCCGACCTGCTGGTGCATCGCAGCCTGATCCGCGCGCTGCGGCTCGGGCCGGGCGGGTTGTCGGCCGAGGAAGCGGCGGAGCTGGACGTGGCGGCCGAGCACGTCACCGCGACGGAGCGCCGCTCGGTCGCCGCGGAGCGCGATGCGACCGACCGCTATCTCGCCGCCTTCATGGCCGAGCGCATCGGCGCGACCTTCCCCGCCCGTATCTCCGGCGTCACAAGATTCGGGCTTTTCGTCACCCTGGCCGAAAATGGCGCGAGCGGTATAGTTCCGCGCTCCTCGTTGCCGGATGACCTGTGGTGGCACGACGAGCGCGAACAGACGCTGACCGGCCGCCGCACCCGCCTGGTCTTCCGCCTCGCCCAGGAAGTGGAGGTGCGACTGGCGGAGGCGACCCCGGTCACCGGCGGGCTGGTGTTCCACGTCATGCAGGGCGCGCCGCCCCGCCGGGGCAAGGGCGGCAAGGGTCCGTAACGCCTGCCGGCGGGTGAAAACACGGGGTTCGATCTGCGCGACGCGCGTCACTGATCGCCGACCCCGCCGCCTACGCCACCTACTCCGCCGCCATTACCTGCTTCGGGTCCGCCCCCACCCGGCCCGATCCCTCGTCATGCGCCCGCGCCAGCCGGAAGTCGTAGCGCACGGAGGGGAGGCCCCGCACCGGCGCCTCGGGGTCGTCGGCGCGAGGCCTGACTACCAGGGCCTTGGACACGCCGAAGACCGTGTCGCTGTCGATGTGCGGGTCGTCGCCGAAATAGAGCGCCGTCACCAGTTCCCGGAAGCCCGGCGCGCTGATCAGGGTGTGGATATGCGCCGGGCGGCAGCCGTGCCGACCCTGCTGGCGCACCAGCGCCCCCACCGGCCCGTCCATCGGTATCGAGTAGCCGAGCGGGGTGAGCGTGCGGACATGGAACCGCCCCTGCCCATCGCAGCGGACATTGCCGCGCATGTCGATCTCGGCGGCGGGCGCCTGGAGATCGTATTGGCCGTCGGCGTCGGTCTGCCAGAGCCGCACCAGCGCACCTGGAACGGGGCGCCCCTCATTGTCGCTTACCCGGCCCCACACCAGCAGCTCCGGCCCCGTCGCGTGGCGAGCGAGGCTGCCGCCGAGCGGCACCTCGGGGGCGTCCTCGCGATAGAACGGGCCGAGCAGGCTGCTCTGCGTGCCGGTCTCGGGCGCCGCCGCGTCGTGCATCAGATGGATCAGCGCCGACAGGCCGAGCACGTCGGACAGCAGGATGAACTCCTGGCGGGTGGGCGAGCAGGCCGGTCCCACGCGGGTGAGGAAGCCGATCGCTTTGAGCCACTCGTCCGGCGTGAGCCGCACCTCGCGGGCGAAGCCGTGCAGGTGGCGGACCAGGCTCTCCATCACCTCGCGCAGGCGCGGGTCGGACGTTGTGGCCATCTGGTCGATCGCGGTCGGGGTGATGGTCGAGACGGTCAGGTCTTCCATAGGGTTCTCCCGTGGAGTCAGTCCCAGAATTCTCCGTTGGTCGGCAGCTTCGCGAAGTCCAACGGCTCGTGACACAGGAACACGGGAACCCCGCTGCGTTCCATCTGCTTCATCCGCATCCGTGTCATCGACATCGCGCTGGTGCTCCAGTCCCACGGCATCGGGACCATGTTCTCATAGCCATCGCGCTGATGTCCGACATCGGCGCCGAGGCAAATCCGCCCGTGATTCTGGAGATTCAGGATCAGCGCCTGATGGCCCGGCGAGTGCCCTGGGGTCTTGAGAAGGCGCATCGAGCCGTCGTCGAACAGATCGGAATCCCCCTCGACTTCGAGGATGTCGAGCTTGCGGATGTCCTGGAAGTCGTTCTGGCAATAGACCGGCCTCGTCCACGCGTCGGGCCAGAGCGCGTAGCGGATCTCGTCACGCTGAACGACGTGAACCGCCTGGGGGAAGTAGCACATGCCCCCGGCGTGATCGAGGTGGAGATGGGAGTAGACCACGTAACGCACGTCCTCGGGCCGATGCCCAAGCCGCTGGAGCTGCCGATCGACCGCGTGATCGCGGGTGAAGCCATGCGTGCCGAAGGCGGCGCGCAGCCCCGCCCCCCAATAGGCGTCGCCCCTGTCCGGGTCGGCAACGGCGTCGTTCATGCCGGTGTCCCATAGAATCAGGCCGTGCTTCGGATGCTCGATGATCCCGACCGTCGTGGGCGCCTCGACCATTCCCGGTGCGAAGGCGACCAGCTTCGATTTCTCGCAGTTGATCGGTCCGGCATCGATGGCGGTGAGACGAAGATTGGACATGCGTTCCCTCCTTCTATGCGCCGCCGCGCGACTGGAATTCCGGCATCACCGCCTCGGCGAAGTCGCGCAGCCCGCCGGGCGATGCGTTCGGATCAACCAGCAGAATCCGCTCCGCCCCGCCTTCACGCAGAGTGGTTAATCGCGCGATGATCTCCTCGGGCGTGCCGAGCAGCGCGGCGTCATCGGCGCGCACGTCCTCGGGCGGGCGCTCGCCGCGCGCGAGGTCGCCGATCACGCCCAGCACCCGCCGTCGCGTCTCGAACGCCGCGTCGCGCTCGGCCTCCGTGCGGACCATCTGAAGGGCGCGCGCCACCGCGACCATGGCGGGATCATATGCCCGCCCGGCGCGGGCGCATTCATCGCGGAAGATCGCAATGCGCTCGATCGTCAGCCGCACCGAGCCGATCTGATCGAGCAACAGGTTGAAGCCCTCGCGCGCCGCGCGGCGGATGGAGTCCGGGCTGCCGGCGGCGAGCCAGAGCGGCGGGTGCGGGCGCTGCACCGTCGCGGGCTCCACCACGACGTCGTGATAGCGCCAGAGCGCGCCCTGATGCGAGAACCGGCCCTCGCTGGTCCACGCCTTGCGGATGACCGCGATCGCCTCGTCGAACCGCGCGCCGGCCTCGTCCTGGGGAATGCAGAACCCGTCGAACTCGGCCGCGCGATAGCCCTTGCCCACCCCGAAATCGAGCCGGCCGCCCGACAATAGATCAAGCGTCGCCGCCTGCTCGGCGATCAGCACGGGATTGTGCCACGGCAGCACGACGACGGCCGTGCCGAGGCGGATGCGGCTGGTGCGCGCGGCGAGATAGGCGAGCAGCGTCAGCGACGCGGACACCTGGCCCTGACCAGTGAAATGGTGCTCGACCAGGAACACGCTGTCAAAGCCGAGCCGCTCCGCCTCCACCACATAGTCGATAAAGCCGCGATAGGAGTGGCTGTCCCCGGTCCCGAGGTTCGTCCCGCGTTTGGTCCGCGCACCGCCGAACAGCCCGAAGCGCATGGGGGTCTCCCTGAGGGATGCGAGAGAGAGTATCGGGCGGGGGAGTTTGGTCAACCACACGCCGAAAGTGCCGAAGGTCGTCTAACGTGCCCGGCCTCTCAGTGCAGGAACAGCCGGACCAGGATGGCGAGCACCAGCGGGTAGAGCGTGCCGACCATCCACTTGAGTACCGCCATGTCGCGCTTGAGCGCGGTCGTGTCGGTCTTGAGCACACCCACATCGCCCTTGAGCACACCCACATCGCCCTTGAGCACACCCACATCGCCCCTGAGCGATGTCGTGTCAGATCGCAATACAGCGACGTCCTCGTCGCGCCGGCTCAGTGCGGTCGCAGCCTTCACCGCCTTGTCCTCCGGGATGTCGATGGCGCGAAGCGCCTCGAACACCTCGCTTTGCATGGTGCTCATTCAGGTCCTGTCACCTATTCATGGGGTGAGGCAGGAGTCGCCTTCGGGGTTGCTCCAAATCGCGTCACATCCTTCGCGCACTATAGACCGGCGATCCCGACCGCAACCCGAAACAATTTCTGCAGGCTGTCCATCGAGAGATTGCCGCGCCGACCCTGCGCACACGCATATCTCGCTATCTCGTGATTCGACATTCCGCCATTACCCGTCCCGTGTCCTGCGTTTATCTCTCACGAGGAACGGCCGCGCCGCGTACCGGCCAGCCTGGAAAGACATCATTGAACGACATCCTGATCGGCGATCGCGGGACCGGCCCGCCGGTCGCCGCGCCGGGTCGGCGCGGCTTCGGCTCACGCCCGATCGAGCGCAGCCTGGCTGACGAGCTTGGCGGGGACGTCACCGTTACGTACGACTCCGCCGGTCTCGCCTGCGTTATCGACGCGCCGCTCGCGAAGGTCGCGATGCAATGACCGACAATCTCTTGGGCCGGCGCGTCCTGATCGTCGAAGACGAGATGCTGATCGCCATGCTGATGGAGGACATGCTCGTCGATCTCGGCTGCAAGCCGGTCGGACCGGCCGGCGATATCCAGAGCGCGCTGCGGCTGGCGGTCGAAGAAGCGGTCGACGTGGCCATTCTCGACGTGAACCTGAACGGCAAATCAAGCTACCCGGTGGCCGACGCGCTCGCCGCGCGCGCCATCCCGTTCATCTTCGCGACGGGCTACGGCGCGAACGGACTGAGCGACCGCTACAGCCACTTTCCAACCCTGCAGAAGCCGTTTCAGCAGCGCGATCTCGCCGAGGTGCTCCGGCAGACGCTGTCAGGCGAATAGAACCGCCGAAGCACCCGTCGCGCGGCCAAGGCCCCCGAGAGCGGTCTCATTCAACCGTTCTCGGCTTCCAATTCGACCCGCGCGCGCTCCAGCGCGGCCCGCTGCTCGGCGGTGATCTCGGGGAATGAGAGGTCCAGCCGCTCCAGCGCTTCGATGAGCGCCGTCACGACGACGAGGTGGGTGAACCATTTGTGGTCGGCGGGCACCACGAACCACGGCGCGTGCGGCGTGGCGGTGTCCGCGATCGCCGCCTCGTAGGCCGCCTGGTACTCGTCCCAGTGCGAGCGTTCGGCGGTGTCGGCGGCGCTGAACTTCCAGTTTTTCTCCGGCGTGTGCAGCCGGGCCAGGAAACGCCGCCGCTGCTCCTGGCGGGAGAGGTTCAGGAAGAATTTCACGACTGCCGTGCCTTGCCGGGTCAGGTAGGTCTCGAACGCGGCGATCGCCTCCAGCCGCTGCGCCCAGAGATGCTTGCCGATCAGGTTTGGGGGCAGGCGTTGGCGGTCGAGTAGCTCTGGGTGGACGCGCACCGCGAGCACCTCCTCGTAGTGGCTGCGGTTGAAGATTCCGATGCGCCCACGCTGGGGCAGCGCGCACACGCTGCGCCAAAGGAAGTCGTGCGCCAGCTCTTCCGGCCCGGGGACCTTGAAGCTGGTCACCTCCACGCCCTGCGGGTTCACCCCGGTCATCACGTGCTTGATGGTGCCGTCCTTGCCGGCCGCGTCCATTGCCTGGAAGACGCAGAGCAGCGCCCATTGGTTCTGCGCGTACAGCCGCTCCTGCAAGTCCGACAGGCGCTGCACGGCGGCGCCCAGCAGCGCCGCGGCCTTGTCGTGGTCGAGCAGGTGCCCGGCCGTGTCGGCGGGGTCATGGTCCTTCAGCTTGAACTGCTTGCCCGAGGTGACGCGATAGCGGTCGAGCAGCTTGCGGACCTGCTTGGGCGGCAGCCCCAGCGGCTCCGCCACGTCGGCGAGGATATGTTTCATGGGTGCACGGTATCAAGCGGAGTGGGGCCGGCGGAAGAGGCGCGTCAGGGGGGCGTGCGCCGGCTGCCACGCCCGCGCCAGCCACTCGCTGGTCAGCCGCCCGTGCTCGGCGGCGAAACCCTCGTCCAGGAGACGCGACGTCTCGATGCGGTCCAATCGGAAATGGCGATACTCGCCGCGCAGCTCGCACCACGCGGCGACGACGGTGACGGTCACGTAGTAGGCCATGGCAATGGGCCGGATGGTCCGCCGCGTGCGCCGGCCCTGCTCGTCCACATAGGCGATGCGGATCTTGCGGCTGTCGCGGATCGCGGCGCGCAACGCGGCGGGATCGGCGCCGGTCGGGGCGGGCGCGCCGCCTTCGGAGACGAAGAGCGGCGCGCTCGCGAGATGCGCGCGCATGGCCTCGGGCAGCACCACGCCGATCTTGCCCAGCACGCTCTCGGCCGCCTCCTGCAAGCCGGGATCGCGCAGCCGGCCGACGAGGCGCGCGCCGACGACGATCGCCTCGATCTCGTCGGTCGTGAACATCAGCGGCGGCAGGTCGAAGCCGTGCCGCAGCACGTAGCCGATCCCGGCGGCGCCCTCGATCGGCACGCGTCGTGCCTGCAGCGCGGCGATGTCGCGATAAACGGTGCGCGGCGTGACCTCCAGCCGCTCGGCGAGCGCGGCGGCGGTCAGCGCAACCTTCGCCGTGCGCAGGGCCTGGATGATCTCGAACAGCCGGTCCGACCGGCGCATCTCACGTATCCCGGATGGCGGAAGTCTCCTGACAGAACGTTGTCAGGAGGGCGGATGTAGCGTGCCCACGGCAGCACCACCAGGGGGAAAGCCACATGCAAGAACCGCCCGAGCTTCTGCCGACGACAGCGATCGCTGACGAACCTCCCCGGCCCCCTCCCTCCGGCCCCCTCCCGCAAGGGGAGGGGGAGAAGCGAACCGCGACGCACTCCTCCCCTCCCCTTGCGGGAGGGGTTGGGGGAGGGGTCGGGCGCGGCATGGATCGGCCCGTTGAGATTATCCTGACCGACGCGCCAGGCGAGCGGGCCGAGGCGATCATCGACGAAGGATTATCCGAGTACAACCGCGAGCAGGCCGGCTATGCCGATGCGCGGCCGCTCGCCGTGCTGATGCGCGACCCGGACTCGGGCGAGGTTCTCGGCGGCCTGCTGGGGCGCACGACGCTCGGCCTCTTCTTCATCGATCTGATCCATCTGCCCGCCGCCGCGCGTGGCCATGGGCTGGGCGGCCAAGTGCTGGCGATGGCGGAGCAAGAGGCCATCCGACGCGGCTGCACCGCGGCTACGCTCTTCACGATCCATTTCCAGGCGCCCGGTTTCTATGCGCGGCATGGCTGGCGGGAAGTGGGACGGATCGAATGCGACCCGCCGGGGCATACAAGGATATGCATGAGCAAGCGCCTGGTGCCGGCCTGACGGGAAGGGCGCGCGTGCCGAACCCCGATCGCGCGCACACCGGCGGCAAGGGATGGCTGCTGGTCGCCTTATGCCTCGCGGTGCTGCTCGCGCAGGTGGATACCTCCGTTGTGAACCTCGCGACGCGTGCGATCGGCGCGGGGTTCGGGGCCGGCGTCGCCGGGCTGCAATGGGTGCTCGACGCGTACAATTTGGCGTATACCGTGTTGCTGCTCACCGGAGGGCTGCTGGCCGACCTCTACGGTCGTCGCCGGATCTTTCTTTCGGGAGCCGCGACGTTCGTCGGCGGTTCGATCCTATGCGCGGCCGCACCCGATATCCGCGTGCTGGTTCTCGCGCGGGCGGCGACCGGGGCGGGGGCGGCGCTGCTGCTGCCGGCGTCGCTCTCCATCATCCGGGTGGAGTGGTCCGAGGCGCGGGCGAGAGGTCGGGCGCTCGGTATATGGGCCGCGTGCAATGGACTCGCCTTCGCGATCGGCCCCGCCGTGGGCGGCGTCATGGTGGACGGGTTCGGCTGGCGCAGCGTGTTCCTGCTGGCCGTTCCGCTCGGGCTCGCCGCGGTCATCCTGGCGCTGTTCATCGTGCCGGGATCGTCGGACCCGTCTGGGCGGCGGTTCGATCTCACGGGGCAGGTGTCGGGCGGAGTTGCCCTGGGCGGACTGGCGCTGGCCGCGATCGAGGCGACGCACGACCGCGCCGTCGCCGGAGCGGCGCTGGCGCTCGCCACCGTCGCGCTCGCCGTGTTCCTGCGCACCGAGCATGGGCGCGGCGGGGCGGCGATGGTGCCGCTCGATGTGTTCCGTCATCGCGCCTTCGTGGGCGCGCTGGCCGCGACCGCGGCAATGACGTTCGGCGTGTATGGTGTGCTGTTTCTGCTCCAGCTCGTCTGGCAGTCGAGCGGCGCGCTCGGCGCGGGCGCGGCGGGGATCGCGCTTGTGCCGATGGCCCTGGTGTTCTTCGGCGTCTCCAACGTGTCGGGCCGGCTCGCCGAGCGCGCCGGGGCGCGCGCGATGATCGCCGGCGGCACGGCGGTGATCGGCGTCGGCCTCCTGATCGTCGCGGCGACATCTTCTGGCCGGCCGTTGGCGCTGGCCGAGGTCGGGTTGGTGCTCGCCGGGCTCGGCATGGGCCTCAACACAGGGCCGCTTTTCGGCGTCGCCGTGGCGGCGGTGCCGGCCGCGCGCTCGGGCGGCGCCGCCTCGCTCATCAACGTCGCGCGCATGGCCGGGGCGACGCTGGGCGTCGCCGTGCTCGGCGCCGCCTTCGCCGCCGCCGGCGCCGCCGCGTCGGGGCTGCGGGCCGCCATGCTGGCCGGTGGGCTGGTGCAGCTCGCCGGCGCGTGGGCGGCGTGGCGGATGTGCAAACGCGGCTAACCGCTCGGCGGCAGATCGAGGCGCACGATCTCCCTGTTGCCGTCCAGCGGCGGGAAGCGTTTGAGAATTAGTGGATCATGCCCCGGAATGATGTGGTCCGGCCCGTCGGCCAGCCGCTCCAGCGTCTCGAACCCGCACAGCATTCGCGCCACGTCGACCACAACGGGAAAGGGCATCCGTTTGCGGATGTTGCCCCACAGATGCGCGGCGTCCCCGGCCAGCACCACCCACCCGCGCGCGGTCGGCACGCGGATCGACTGGATGCCGCCCGAGTGCCCGCCGATCAGGTGCAGCGTGACCCCCGGCGCGATCTCGACATCGCCTTGATGGACCCGCATGCGGTCGGCATAGAGCGCGCGGATCGCGCTCTGCACGTCCTCCACGTCGAACGGCCGGCGCAGGAAGGGCTGGCACATGCACGGGCCGGTGCAGTACGCCATCTCCTCGGCCTGCATGTGGAACGTGGCGTTCGGGAAATACTCCATCCCGCCGGCATGATCCCAATGCATATGCGTCAGGACCACGTCCTTGACCGTCGTGGTGTCGATCCCCGCATTGCGCAGCGCCTCGGCTGGCGTGCAGAGCAGTTCGCGCCCGCGCTTCTTCGCCGATGCGGGGTTGAAGCCGGTGTCCATCACGATCGTTCGCGGAGTTTTTGCGCCCACTGGGCCGCGGATCGCGAAAACGAAGAAGTCGAGCGGGTCGGGCGCCGCGTGGTCGTCGGGAATGATGTAGTTCTGGAACTGCATCCGCCCGTCGAAGATGCTGTAGCGCAGCGCCAAAACCTCGTACGTGATCGCGTGCGTCATGCTCATGCTCGTTCCTCCTTGTTTGGGGCCAGTCAACCGCTTGCCGGGGCCGATGGTAAACCCTACCGTTCGCGCCAAACAGGAGGACGCCATGCCCGACCGCCCGGAATATCAGAGCGAACTCTTCAAGAAGGGCCTGGCCGTCCGGCGGGAGGTGCTGGGCGCCGAGTACGTCGATGCCTCGCTGGCGCGCGCCGACGACTTCAATGCCGCCTTCCAGCAGCTCACCACCGAGGTCGCCTGGGGTGCGATCTGGACCCGCCCCGGCCTGCCGCGCAAGACGCGCAGCATCGTCAATATCGCCATGCTTGTCGCGCTGAACCGGGGCGCCGAGCTGCGCCTGCACCTGCGCGCCGCGCTCACCAACGGCGTCACCCGCGACGAGATCAAGGAGATCCTGCTCCAGACCGGCGCCTATTGCGGGATTCCGGCCTCGCTGGAAGCGTTCAAGATCGCCACCGAGGTGTTCAAGGACGCGGACGCCAAGTGATGGCGGACACCAAGCCCACAATCGGTTTTGTCGGCGTCGGCAACATGGGCTGGCCGATGGCGGCCTGCCTGGTGGGCGCCGGCTTCTCCGTGCTCGTCAACGATTCCCGCCGCGAGGTCGCCGACAACTTCGTCCAGCAGGTCGGCGGCGACGCGCCGGATAGTCTGCGCGACCTCGCCGCGCGGTCCGATGTCGTCGTGACCGTGCTGCCGACCAGCGCGATTGTGCGGACCGTCCTGGAGGGAGGCGACGACAACGTGCTCGCCGGAATGCGCCCGGACACCGTCGTGATCGAGATGAGTTCCGGCGTGCCGACCGTGACGCAGGAACTGGCGGAGCGCGTCGCGAGCCTCGGCGGGCATCTCATCGACGCGCCCGTCTCGGGCGGCGTGCCGCGCGCGCGCACCGGCCAGCTCGCCATCATGGCGGGCGGCGACGGCACGGTGATCGACCGCGTGATGCCGGTGCTCCAGGCGATGGGGCCGACGGTGCTGCGAACCGGCGCGGTCGGCTCGGGTCAGGCGATGAAGGCGCTGAACAACCTTGTCTCTACCGGCGGCTTTCTCATCGGCATCGAGGCGCTGCTGATCGGCCAGCGGTTCGGGCTGGACCCGGCGATCATGGTCGATGTGCTGAACGCCGCTACGGGCATGAACAACTCGACGCAGAAGAAGTTCAGGCAATTCGTGCTCTCGCGCGGCTTCGATGCGGGCTTCACGATGGGCCTGCTGCACAAGGACATCTCGATCGCGCTGGAGGTCGGGCGGGAGACGGCCACCCCGACGCCGGTCGCGGCGCTTTGCAAGGAGCTGGTCGGCGCGGCGCTCGCGATGTTCGGAGCCGACGCCGACCACACCGAGATGGCGCGGTTGATGGAACGGCTCGCCGGCGAGGAGCTGGGGCCGCGGGCGAAGTAGGGTTCGGACAGGTTCCCGTCAGGCGACCTCGACCGCAACCGCCGTGACGTTGTCGCTCGCGTGCCGCGCCAGCGCCGCCGCAACCAGCCCCTCGGCGACCGTTTCCCCCGCCTCTCCCAATAGCGCGGCGATCTCCTCCTCCGCCACCGCCTTCGTCAGCCCATCGCTGCACAGCAGGAAGCGATCGCCCGGGCATAGCAGGTCGGTCGTCTTGTCCAGCAGCACCGCGTCGGGGCCGGCACCGACCGCGCGGGTGACGACATTGGATCGCGGATGGGCCTCGGCCTCGTCGGCCGCGATCTCGCCTGCGTCAAGCATCTCCTGCACCAGGCTGTGGTCGCGCGTGATCCGGTCCAGAGCGCCGTCGCGCAGGCGATAGACCCGCGAATCCCCCGCCCACAAGCAGGCGAAATGCGCCTCGCGCAGGATCAGGATCACCAGCGTCGAGGCGATCAGGACCTCCGGCCCGCGCCGCGCCGCCTCGTCCAGCAGCCCGGCATGAACCGCGTCGATCCGGGAACGCACCTCCGCCAGCAGCTCTGCGGGCGAGAGCGCGGCGTCGAGCGAGTTCAGCGCCTCGGCGATCCTGCCTGACGCCAACGCGCCATCTTCATGGCCGCCCGCCCCGTCGGCCACCGCCCAGAGGCCGAGATCGGGCCGGTTCACGAAAGTGTCCTCGTTGTCGGCGCGCCGCGCGCCCGGATGCGTGCTGGCCCAGGACCGGACGGGCATCGCGATCATTGGGGTCTCTCCAGCGCCTCGCCGACGTGTCCGAGCATGGCCGCGAAGACGGCGGCGGAGGGCAACTCAAGCGGTTGCAGCCGGCCCGCCTCGACGCGGGGCGAGCCTTCGGTCCACCACAGGCCGGCCCCGTCCCACGCTCCGGACCCGGGCGCATCTGGCGCAAACATCAATTCCTGGAGCCGATCCGGCGTGCCGTCCTCGTCGAGTGCCGCGCGGGCCGCCTTCTCGCACCCATCGAGCCAGGCGTCGCAGGCCGCCCATTCCGGCGGGAAGCGGTCCGCGCCGAACACCGCGGCCAGGGTGAGCGGGAAATATCGGCCCACGCGATCGACGCTGGGCAGCATCAGGCCGAGCGCCGCGTCGGGGCCGCAAATGCCGGCCCCCAGCCGAAACCGCCAGACGGGCGCTTCGAGCCAGGCCGCGAGCCAATCCTCGCCCATCAGCGCGCGGCTGCCGGCCAGCACGCTCGCCAGCCATCCATCCCACGGCTCCACGAACGTGCGCGGCAGGCCCGCCCGGACGAAATCGCCGCGGGCCGGCAGTTTGCCGTAGAACCCGACGCTTACAGCCCCGGGCATCGAAACGCTCGCAGCATCCCCGGCGAGAGCGGCGTGAGCACCGAGGCGGCGCGGATGTCGAACACCGCCTCGCCTCCGCCCGTCGAGAAGGTCAGTCGGTAGCGCTCCGCCGAGCCCTCCCGACGCAGGCCGCCCTGGTCGAACAAGCGGAACACCGCCCACGGCCCCGTGGCCTGGACAACCGCGCCACCGGACCCGGCCGGCGCGTCGAATACCAGCCGAGCGGTGCTCATCCCTGTCGGCCCCGGCCAGGTGATCTCGGTCGGTCGCGGCGGTCCGTTCGCATAGGTGATGCTGTGGTCGCCCAGTTCCAGCGTGACCTGCCGCGCCCCGTTGAGCGAGACCGGCGTGATCGCGAAGCGGACGCTCGGCTGCATGCCGCCCGCTGGGAAGAAGGAATCGCGGATCGCGGCGGCGCGCTGGAACTGCGCCAGCGCGGCGGCCGACACGGGGGGCGCGACCCCCTGCACAGGCTTTGCCTTCCACGTCGCCCCGGAGGTGTCCACGAATGGTCGGATCTGCGTGTTGAAATAGGCGTCGATCAGCCCGCCGGGCGCGAACAGCCGCGCGAAATCCTCCAGCGGAATGTCGTTCGCGGAGCCGGGAAAGAAGGGATAGCGGTTGTCCACCGCCTTGCGGCACAGCGACCCGGGGCCGGATGGGCCGTTGTACGCGCCAGCCGCCTGTTCGCGCGCGCCGCCCCCACGAATGGCATTGGCCCCGCCCGAGAGCTGATCAAGCCAGCGCGACACCGGCGGCGGGTCGCGACTGGCCTCTGCGCGCAGCAGCCCCGAGGGGTCGGCGCCGGCGGCGATCACCGGGGCAGCTCCGGGCGTCGCCGTCGCGACCTGCGCGAGCTGCTGCTGAAGCTCGCCCAGCAGCTTCAGCACCGCATCGATCGGCGCGGGACCCGTGCCGTCGCCCACGAAATTGCGAAGCGCCGCATAATGCTCCTCCACTGCGGCGCCCTCTGGCGGGGCCTGGGGTTCGGCCCGCCCCAGCAACGCCTGCACCCGCGCCGCCGCCCCGCCCGCCGCCGGGCTCGCCGCGTTCGCCGCCTTGACCGCCGCCTGGACGGCCGCCGGCGGGCCGGCGGCGGGCGTCGGCGGCTTCGACAACGTGACCTGCCGCGCGATGCCGGCCAGCAGGTCCTTCATGGGCGATCTCGGCGAAGACAGAAGATAGAGATCCTGCACGGCCGCCTCCGGGGTCCGCATCGGCGCGATCTCCAGATCTCCGAGCAGGGCGTCCCATTGAGACTCGTAATCGGCGACATAGAGGGCGACGACGTCCCGCTCCAGGCTTGCCACCTGCGGGCTGCCGGGGTCGATCTCCGCCTGCCGTCCCAGCACCCAGCTTTCGCCGGCGACGGCCTTCGTCGCCGCCGGCAGCATCGGCAACAGCACGTCATGGAACCCGGCCACCGTGAAGAAGCCCGGGATCGGGTCGGTGATCGGCTTGCCGGAGGCGCGCAGGAACAGGCGTTGGCCGGCCGCGCCGGCGGCATCGGCCGGGTTCCACGCCGGCACCGCCTGCGCCGCCGGCGACCGGCGTATGGTGGCATACACCCGCTCTGCCAGCGGCACGTGCGCGATGATCCGTCGTGCCTCGTCCACCAGCGCGCCATCGAGCGGGACCTTGGGCAGCGGCATGTCGAGCAACGCCGCCAGATGCGCGTCCAGGCTGTCGCGTAGCGGCTGGGCGGCCGGGCCGGGATAGGTCTCAAGCCAATCGTGGTGCATCCACGTGCGAACGGATGCCGGATCGAGCGGACCATCGGCGCCGAGCATCAGATAAATGCGGGTCGCCTCGTAGAGCAGCGCCGGATCGCCGTAGCTTGCGCGGACCTGCTGCTCCAGCCGCCAGATCAGGCGCGGCAGCAGGATGTTGTCGAGCGCATGGCGATACGTCTCGCCGGCTCCGGCGCGGAGCTTGCCGATCTGCGACAAGCCTGGAAACCATTGCGTTGCGGGTGCCGGGGCACCGGCCCCGAAAGGCAGGGCGCGCGCCTGGTCCAGCAGTGGAGCGATCCGGGCGAAGTCGGCATCCGCCACCGGATCAAGCTTCTGTGCCCCGGCATCGCGCCCGTAGGCCGCCATCGCCACGTCCGCGCGCGCCACGGCCGCGTCGTTCGCCTGTCGGGTCTGCCACAGGGCGCCGGCGCCGAGCAGCAGCACCAGCCCCGCCAGCCCGACCGCGCCGGCCTTCAACGCCGCATTGCGCCGGACGGCGGCGGGATCGCGCGCCACCAGCATCGCCTCCCCGAAGATCACCTCGTTCAGCAGCCGACCCAGGAAATAGCTGCGTCCCTGTTCCGGCCGAAGCGAAGGCGCGCGCTGCTGATCGACCCCGAACAGCCGCGACAGCGCCCCGGTCAGGCGGTCGATCGGCGTGCCCTCCTGGGTGCCCGAAGTGAAATAGACGCCGCGCAGCAGCGGACCAGGATCGAGGCGAGAGCCGTCGAACGCCTCGCTCAGAAACTCGGATAGTGGAGTCTGAAGGCTCCCCACCTGAGCCGGAAACCCGGCGATCAGCGCGCGCCGCTCCGGGCTGCGCTCGGCTTGCAGGCGATCGAGCAGGCGCGCGTTCAGCCGCTCCATCAACTGGGAGAATTCGGGCTGGAACGCGCCGGAGGAGCTGGTTCCCGCGCCGCCGAGCGGGAACGTCGTGCCCCAGACCTGCGCCCGGCGCTCACGGTCGAGGTCGTCGAAGAATTCGGTGAACCCGGCCAGCAGATCGGCCTTGGTGAACATCGCGTACACCGGCACGCGCATCCCGAGCTGCTCGTACAGCTCCTTCACCCGCCGCCGGATCGCCTGCGCGTGTGCCGCGCGTTCGGCTCGCGGCGCGGCGGCGATGTCGGTGAGCGCGATCGCGACGATCACACCATTGAGCGGCTGGCGGGGACGGGTGCGCTTCAACAACCCCAGGAAGGCGGTCCACCCCGCTTTGTCCACCGCGGCGTCACTGTCGTGGGTGGTGTAGCGCCCGGCGGTGTCGATCAGCACCGCCTGGTCGGTGAACCACCAGTCGCACATCCGCGTCCCGCCAACGCCGGGCACCGGCTGTTGGCCCAGCTCGGCGGCGAGCGGGAATTTGAGGCCGGCGTTCAGCAGCGCCGTGGTCTTGCCGGCGCCGGGCGGGCCGATGATGACGTACCACGGCTGCTCGTAGAGATAGCCGCGATGCCCCGACGCCTTCTTCAGCAGCGCCATCGCCTCGCCGAGCTTCTCGCGCATCGCCGCGGCTTCCTCGGCGGTCGCGGCGACCGATGGGTCGGGTGCGGCGACGCCCTGCATCAGCTCGGCGTCGGCGCGCCGGCGACGATGATCTAGCCAGGCATTCGCGCCCGCCCAGACCAGCAGCAGGACGGCGATGACAACCGCGCGCGCAACCCAGCCTTCGAGCACCGCCGCGAACGGGCCGAACCACCAGACCAGCGCGCCGATCAGGGCGACGCCGATGAAGCTCAACAACCAGCGGGATCGCAGGAAGGCGGGCATGGCGGCTAGCCTTGTCTCTTGAGGACAACCTCGATCCGACGGTTCTCGTCGCGCCCCTGGGCGGTGGCGTTCGAGGCGATCGGGTCGGCGTCGCCCCGTCCCTCGGCCGTGACGCGGGCGGGGTCGCCGAGCGAACCCGCTATGATGTCGCGCGCCGCCCCGGCGCGGCTCGCGGACAACTGATAGTTCGACGGGAAACGGACCGTGTGGATCGGCTGGTCGTCGGTGTAGCCGATCACGCTCACCGGCCCCCGCTCGGTCTTCAGGGCTTGCCCGATGCGCTGCAACAGCGCCGTCGAGCGCGGGCTGATCCGCGTGCTGCCGGAGGCGAACATCCCGGAATCGCGCAGGCGCACGATCGGCATGGAAGGCTCGCCCAGCACGCGCACCAGCCCGGCGTCGATCTCCGGCTTGAGGAAGGTCGAAAGCGGGTCCGCCACCGTGGCGACCTGCGTGACGGCGGGGGCATGCACCGGGGCGGACCGCGCGAGCGTTGGCGGATGGCTGGGTGGCGCGCTCACCAGGCGCTGGAAGGTGGCATCGGAGGCGGCATTCAGGCCGGTGGAGAACCAGGCGAACAGCCCGCCGAGCACGGCGAGCACGCCGGCCCCGATCACCCAAACGGGCACCTGCGCGCGCGCCGGCCGGTACGGCACGGCCACGCCTCGCCAGTGCGGCGACAGCGCGGGATCGCCCGCCTGCCCGCGTTGGCGGGTGATGACCGTGTAGAGATCCTCGCGCAGCCGATCGAGTTCACCGGGTCCGCGCGGCGACAGGCGATAGCGGCCCTGGAATCCCAGGCTGATGCAAAGATACATCAGCTCGAGCACCGGCAGGAACGTGCCGGGATTCTCGCGCAGCCGGGCGAGCACGTCGAAGAAGCGTTCGCCGCTCTGCACTTCCTGATGGAAGCTGGAGACGAGCGAGCGTTGCGCCCACGCGCCGGAGCTGCCCCACGGCGTGTTCAGCACGACGTCGTCGAGGCTGGCGCAGAGCGCGTAGTGCGCGGGCCGGATCTGGTCCGCCGGAACGCCGGCCTGCCGGGCCTCGGCCTCGAACGCGCGGAGCTGGCGGGTTGCCCGGTCGTACAGCTCCGCCGGGTCCGGCTGACTGTACGTGTTGCGAAGCCGCGCCAGCAGTTGCAGGAGCGGCGCCGCCGCCGCGAGCAACGGGGTTTGCCCGGAGCCGATGATCTCCGCACCCTCGCCGGCGGAACTGGACGGCGCGCCTCTCGGCAACGGCGCCCCCGTCCGCGTCGACTCGGCCGGGCTCGACGTGGCCTGCCGCGACGCGGCCGACCGCCGACCGCCGGGCGCCGGGCGGATGATGGTGCGGTCGGGATCGTCGGGTTCGGAGAAGGGATTGTCGCTCATCCGCGGATCGCCCAAAGCTCAAGCCGAAGATTGGGGAAATCGCCCGAGACGTGGATCGCGAACCCGCCCGAGTTCGGCATCTGCTGCCAGTGCGGGCTGGCCCGGTCCAGCTCGAAGTAGGTCGCTCCCGCATAGAACGGAAGCTGGCGCGGCGCCACCGGCAGCGCGCGCACCGCGATGCCGGGCAGGGCGACGTTCACCAACTCCCGGATGTGCTCCACCGCGCCGATCTTCACCTGGGCGGGGAAGCTCCGCCGCAGCGTCTCGGTCGGGACGTCAGCCTGCACGACCAGCACGAACACCGACCCGCGCAGGATGGTGCGATCGGTGAGCGGGCCGACGCGCACGCCGTGCCGCGCCTCGCGCAGCGGAATCGGAACGGCGTTCGCTTCCAGCACCGCCGACAGCGCCCGGCGCAGATCGGCCACGACGGGGCCGAAACTGCGCTGAAGATCCTCGTGGCGATAGGCCGGATAGGCGTTGGGCCGGCGGCTCTCGAAAAACGTGGCGAACTGCCCCGCCATCTGGACCAGCGCGGAATAGAGCGCCTCCGGGTGGAGATTCGCCGCGTCCGCCCAGTGGCCGAGCAGCGCCTGCCAGCCGTTGATGGCTTGCAGCAGCATGAAATCCTGCACCTGGGCGGCACCGGCCGCGCCCGGCGCCGTCATGCGCGCCGCCAGCGCCTCGCCGCGCTGGTTGAGCATCCCGGCAAGCTCGCTGACGAGCCCGGCCAGCGGCGGCACGGCGGCGCAGACGAGCGCGGGGGGTATCCAGCGCTCGTCCAGCACAACACGCTTGTCCGCCGTCACCTCGACGATCCGCGCCAGCCCGATGCAGAGGAAACCCGCGCGCTCGTCGGTCTCCAGCATGTAGCGCAGCCGCAGGCGGCCGACTTGCAGCTCCGCCGGCGCGGGCGCGGCGGAGTGCGTGTCGTACGCCTCGAAACCATGCGCGCCATAGCGGCCCTCGCCCGTGCCGTCGGCGATCTCCATCGCGCCGTGCTGGCGGACAGGCACCGCGAGGTGGACGACGACGTTGCGCGCGCCGTCCGGAACGTCGAGCGGCGCCGGATGGTCGGTCTCGCCGGGCAGCGAAAACGGCGTGCCATCCTCGAACACGCCGGCGGCCGAGGCGAGCGCGAACCGTCCGGTGGCGAGCAGGTCGCGGTCGAGCGAAAACTCGGTCAGCCCCCAGGGATGCGCCCGCAACGCCTGCACGCGGCCGCGCACCACGCCTTCCAGCCAACGGTCCTGCTGCTGGAAGTGCTGCGTTCGCAGGAACATCCCTTCCTGCCAGACCACGCGGTTCGTCCAGCTCATTCCGCTCCGCTCCCCAGCGTCGGCGCGCAGTATGGGCTTCTACGAGGCGGGGGCAAGCGAAACCGCGAGCCGCCCCACCGTCAGGGTCAGCTTCGTCGGTCCGCTGTCGGTGACCGGCGCGGAGGCGCGCCAGGCCGCGCTGTCGATGTCACGGAACAGCGCGACGACGCCGACGGCCCGCACGCCCGGTTTCAGTTCGCGCGTGAGCGTGTGGGTCTCGCCCGGCGCCAGGATGAAACTCTCCGAACCGGCCGCGTCCTCGCCCAAGGTCTGCTTGTCGCGGTCGGTCAGCGCGAAGACGTCGGCACGGTCGAACGCGTCGGTTGCGGTCAGCAGGAACACGCGCACCTCGACCGGCTCGGGGGCGCCGGACGGCCCCGGGTTCTGGTTGGCCCCGCCGATCGCCGTGAGGGTCAGCACCGGGGGCGGCTTCGGCTTCGGCGGCGGGGGAGCCGACGCGCAACGGGAGAGCGCCAGAAGCGCCGGCGACAGCAGGAGAAGCCGGCGCGATACGGTCATGTCAGGGCCTGGTCCTGGCCGAGATCTCGTCGAGCGCGCGCTCGTACGCCCGGGCAAAGGCTTTCCCGAAGACGCTGTCGAAATCATCGGACAGCGCGCGGACTGTGCGCGCGTGCAATTCCTCATAGGCATCCCAGGCGCGCGCCTTGCGCTGCGCGGGGAGAAGTCCGCCGCCCTGCTCGGCGACGGCGCGCAGCGTGACCGGCGCGAGGCCCTCCAGCATGGCCCTGACCGCCGCCTGCATTGCCGCCATCGAGGCAAGCTCGTGCACCCGGATGTCTTTCAGCGCATCCGCCACGGCCTGTTCGGCCGTCATGTCGGTCCGCCGCCCGGCACCCAGCAGGGCGGCAAGCGCGTCGTCGTCGTTGGCGGCGAACTGCAAGGGGTTGTTGCCGCGCGCGCGGATCATCGTCTGCTCGATCCGGAATTCGCTCTTGACCGAGGCGCGGGCGATCAACGTCGCGCGCAAGCCCACGACCAACGCACGGAAGGCGGCGCCGAGGCCACGCATGCAGGCAGCGGGGTCGGCCGGACGGACGTCGCTGAGCCCGGTGCCGTCCAGGAACGCCGTCAGCAGGCCGGCATCGGGCGGAATGCCCATCAAAGGCGATTGGGGGGCGGGTACCGGCGCGGCGAGGGGTGTGACCGGCGGCGCGATCTGCGCCGGGGGTTTGGGCGGCGGCTCGGGCGGGCCGCCGATCCCGTCCAAGAACGAATCCGCCCAGTCCGCCGGCAGACGGCCACCGGCGGGCTTGGGATCGCCGAGGGCATCCGACAGCGCGGGCGCATGGTCCTCCTGCGTGGGGTTCCGAAAGTCGAATTCGGCGGACTCGGGCGCGAGCGGATCGAAGTCGGGCGGCAGACGGGACTCGAAGGCGCCCCCCGACCGGCTGCGGTCCGACCGCCCGGCGCGCAACGGCGTCTCCCGCGGGGCGAACGGATCGTCGAGCGGGAAGCCGCCCGCGTCGGTCGGCGCGCGGGCGGAGCGCGCGGGGGCATGCTCGGTCAGCCGTACCTCGATCTCGTAAGCGCCGACGCGAATGCGGTCGCCATCGCGCAGCGTCCGCACCTCGCCCTTGCCGATCGGCGTCTCCTCGCGGTTGAGGAACGTCCCGTTCGTGCTGATGTCGGCGACCTGCCAGGCGGCGCCGCGATAGGCGAGAGCGAAATGCCGCTTCGACAGCAGCCGATCCGGGTCCGGCAGGACCCAATCGACGCCGGGGCCGCGGCCGGCGGTGAACTCGCCACCCGACAGGGCGCGGCTCTCCGGCGGCACGGCATCGGGACAGCGGAGCACAGTGAGCACGAGTTGCATCGGATCATTTACGCGCGCTTGGGCGTTCCCGGCCAGAGGCTGCCCGGCACATCATGGCCCCTCGGGCGCGAGGCGGCCGGCGCCGCCGCCGGCGATGTCGCGCCCGCTTTCGAGAAAGCGCCGCAGCCGCGCCTCGCGCCGTCCGGGATCGCCGCGCACGCCGGCCAGCACCACGGCGCCCGCCACGGCCGTTCCGGCGAGATGGGCGGGCGCCGGCACCTCGGGTTGGCCAACCGGGGCCATGGACCCCGCACTCCAGAACGCACCGACCGCCGCCCATGCCTCCGGCGTGCCGAAGCCGGCCTCCTGCGCGCGGGTCATGGCCGCGCGGCGGGACGGCTCGGCGGGCTGGCGCACCCAAGCCTCAGCCGCCTCGCGCGCGGTCCGATCGGGTTGCGGCAGGTCGGGCGGGGCGGTGTGGAGGGCGCACATGCACGCCCACCACACCGCCTCCCGCCGAGGCAGTGCGTGCGCCAGCAGCCGGGTCGCTTCGACGAGGAAGCCGCCGCCCTCCAACGCCCGCATCGCCTCGGGAACCTGCGCGCATCCCCGTGTCAATTCCGCCGCCGGGGCGGGCAGATCGACCAGCGGGAGCAGCGCGGCGAGATCGCGGCCGGCAAGTTTTGCGTAACCCTGGTCGCTCATCAGTTCAGCATCATGATGCCGCCCTTGAGCGTCAGCATCCCGTCGCCGTTCAGGCTGGACATCGGCGCCTTCATGTCGAGCATGGCCTGTCCCGCGAGCTTCAGCATGATGGCGTTGATGGCGACGCCCGACTGGTCGATCTTTACCGTGTTCGCGCCCACGGTCAGCTCGATCGACGTCATGGCCGACACCTTCATGGCCCCGCTGCTCACGTCGACCTTGTAGTCGCCGGCTTGAACGGTGAGCGCGTCGCCGCCGGAATTGATCGTGGCGCTGCGGCCGGACTGGATGGTCGTCGTCTGCTGGTTGCCGATCTTGATGGTCTGGTTGTTGTCGATCTTCGTGTCCTGGTTGTTCTGGATGTGGACGGTCTCATCCTTTTTCACGGTGACGACGCGGCAATTGTCCACCGTCAGCGTCTGGTCGTGCTCCACTTCCGTCGTGAGGTCCTTCTGCGCGTGCAGGAAAACGCGCTCGGAATCCTTCTTGTCGTCGAAGGTGAACTCGCTGAACTCCGGCGCTCCGCCCTTCAGGCTGGAGCGGGACCGGAAGCCGCTCTTGGTTTTCTCGTCCGAGCTGTAGATTGGCGTGTCGCGTCCGTTGTAGAGGCCGCCGATCACGATGGGTCGGTCTGGGTCGCCATCGACGAAGGCGACCGCGACCTCGGTGCCGACGCGCGGCACGAATTGCGCTCCCCAGCCCTTGCCGGCCCAGGGCTGCACGACACGCGCCCAGCACGCGCCGCCCCCGGTCGCCTCGGCGCGGTGATCCCAATAGAACCGGACCTTCACCCGCGCGAGACTGTCGGTGAAGATCTCCTCGCCCTCCTGGCTCTTGGGCTGTTGGCCCGAACCCGTGTTTTGCCCGAGGACGAGGGCGGTGTGGATGCCCTCCATGCGCGGCCGTGGCGTCGCCATCGGCTGGCGCCACGGCACGCCGAACGGCAGCGCCGTGAAGCGGTTCGCGTAACTCGCAGTCCCGCCCTGCGTCAGCCAGCTCTCGTCGGTGGCGTGATGCGCGACGCCGCGAATGGCATACGCGCCGTTGGCAGGCGTGGCCGGCTTGTCGGCGATGGTGATTTTGCCGCCCGCCACCAGTCTGCCGAACTGGCTCGCCCCCTCGTACAGCGACGCCCGCGCCTCGGCGGCCTCCATCTCCCAGCCGGAGCGATCGGCCACGGTCGTGTCGTGAAACGTAAGAGCCGGCCAGCGGAAATCGTCGCGCTGCGGGGCGCCTCCTGTTTTCAGCGTGGTCGCCTTCTCCGCCTGCAAGGCCGTGTCGGGGTTTTCGGGGTCGTAGTCCTTCAGCTTCATCCGCCCGCGCGCCGTCGCGGCGGTGCGCGACCAGCTTGTGATCAGCGTGCCGTCGGTGTCGCCGCCGTGCATGTGCATGGACGCGCCCTGGATGTCCTTGAACGCGGTATTCTGGTTGGCGACGATCAGCCGGTGGGCGGTCTCCTCGTGCTCGAAAAAGTAGAAATACCCTTCCTCCTCCATCAGCCTCGTGGCGAAGTGAAGGTCGCTTTCGTTGAACTGGACCGTGTATTCGCGCACCGGGCCGGAGGGCTGGACCGTGTAATCGGTCAAGCCGGCATCCGTGAAAAGGCGCTTCAGGATGTCGGCGACCGAGAGCTTTTCGTAAACGCGGCAATCGACGGTCTGGCTCAGGAACCACAGCCGCGGCCGCAGGACGATGCGATACGCCTGGAACTGATTGACCGACTGGCCGCGCACCTCGCCTTCCGCGCTCACGCGCTGCACGATCCCATGGAACCGCCGCACGGGCAGGCCGTTGGCCTGGAGCGTCACGCAGGCGGGCTGGTTCAGCAGCCGGTCGGGATCGACCTGCCCCTGCTGGGACACCGCGTGCAGATCGAACTCGAACGGCTCGCCGATCGCCTCGTGAGCATCGAGCGACAGCGGGATCAGCGCGTCGGGGCCGAGCGGCGACGTCATCGTGAGCAGGGCGTGTGCGCGCGACCAGACCGCCATGATCAGCCTGCCTCTCGAAATGGAGCAACGGTTTCAGTCATGACGCGTCGGCTCCGAACCGTCTCGCCGGTTCTTGTGATAGCGTATCGCGGCCTGCCCGGCGGGGGCAATGGTTCGGCGCGATGGTCGCCCTTCGTCCTGACCTTTCCCGTCATTTCCCGCGAAAGCGGGAATCCAGGCCGTGCGCACCAAGTTCCGTGCCGGTTGCCCTGGATTCCTGCTTTCGCGGGAATGACGGACCCACACTCCAGCCGAGTCCCAGCCGATTCCCAAGGTTGAGCGTGTGATACACGGCCTTGAAGGCCAAAACGGGGAGAACGGCGCGCCGATCGAACCCGAGATTGCCCGCCAGCATGGAAACCAGCCCGTCGCGCATACGGAACGTATTGCGTGGTGACAGGAACAGCGACCGCAGGACGGGCGTGTTGATCCGGTAGATCAGCCAGTTCAGCTTGTCCATCGCCCGGCACACCCGACGCTCCGCCCGGCGCGCGGCGGCGACGCCGCGCGCCGGGTTTCGCAGCCAGGTCGCCGCCACCTCGGCTCCCAGTTCGCCGCCCGTCATCGCCATCAGCACGCCGCTCGAGAACATCGGGTCCACGAAGGCGAACGCATCGCCGATCAGCATGTACCCGTTGCCGCCGGCCGAGCGCGCGCGATAGGAGTAGTTGGCGGTGGCGGCGACGGGCGAGACAAGCTCGGCGCCCGCCATTCGCGAGCTGAGCGTCGCGCTCCCGCGCAGCCGTTCTTCGAGCAGATCCTGTCCACTGTCCCGGCGGTTCTTGAAGGCGGACTGGTTGCCGACGAAACCCACGCTCATGACGTCGTCGGGAAGCGGGATCATCCAGAACCAGCCGTCTTCGGTCAGATGGACGCTGATCGAACCCGGCATTTCGCCCGGGCGGGGGGCGACGCCGCGAAAATGCGCGTACATGGCGGCGGTGGAGTTGCGCTTGTTCGCCTCCGCCAGCCGCAGCCGGCCGGCGAGGAAGGTGTCGCGACCGGAGGCGTCCAGCACGTAGCGCGGCGCCAGTACGCGAACCCTGTCCTCCTCCCGCGCCGTGATCCGGGCGCGGCCTCCGGGCGGGGCGAAGGTCATGTCGGTCACGCGGGTGCGCTCGGCCGCGCGGGCGCCGCTCCTGGTCGCGTTGGCGAACAGCAGCGCGTCGAAGTCGGCGCGCTTGACATGAAAACTGTGGGTGAAGGCGCGGTTGAGCGAAAGCGCGAAGGGAAAGGCGATGCTGCGGCCGGTGTCGTCGGAGACGAACTCGGCGCCGGGCTTGTGAACGCCGATCGCTGCCACCTCGGCGGCAATGCCAAGCCGCTCGAACAGCCCGAGATTGGCGGGCAATAGCGACTCGCCGATGTGGAAGCGCGGATGGGCGCTCTTCTCCAGCAGCACCACGTCGATCCCGCGCCGGGCAAGGAATGTCGCGGCGGTGGACCCGGCGGGGCCGCCGCCGATCACCAGCACGTCGCAGTCCTCGGGCGGATCGGGCACGCTCACGCTCCACGCGGCAGGGCGATGGCGGCGCGGCCGGACACCAGACATCGTCCGGTCGCCGCGCTCACGTGAAACCGATACAGCACCCCAGCCTCCTCCTGCCGCTCCAGATCCGCCGCCACCGCGAGTTCGCCGTACGCGGGGTCATCCAGCCGCGGCGCGCAGATTTCCGTCTCCCGCAGCACGGCGAGGAAGCCCGGCCGCCCTGGCGCGCCGCCGCCCAGCAGCGCGCCATGCACAGCCGCCGCCTGCATCGCGTATTCGACGCCATGCAACGCGCCGAGCCGTCCCGCCCGGCGCAGCGGGTTCAGCGGATCGAGATGCGAGAGCGCGCGGCAGACGATGCCCGCGGGCGACCAGCCTTCTATGCGGTCCAGCAGGCACATCGCCCCGGCATGGGGGATCAGCGCGGCGATGGAGGGTTCGGGCATGGCTGCACGTCGAGGTCCAGTCGTCCGTCCAGATACGGCAGCGCGAAGGCATCCGCCTGCCCCTTCGCGAGGCTCTCCAGAAGGCGCAGCGCCCGTCCTGCCGGGCTGGCGCGGGCGATGGATCGCAATGCGGGCGCGCGGGGATCGCCCGCGTCGCCCGAGGGGGCGTCGACAGACCAGCGAACCGCGATGCGACCCAGGCTCGGGCCGCCCGCCTCGGGCGACAGCACCAGGGCCAGCCCGAACGCGCCGGCGATCGGGCGGCTCGTGGCCAACGGTTCGGGCAGGGGCACGTCATAGACGCAGAGCAGCACCGGCGCCCGCTCCACCCGCACCTCCGCCGTCGCCTTCAGCAGCGCCGCGGCGAACGTGAAATCGTGGCAGCCGAGACAGCTCGCGGGTGCGGCGGAGGCGTTCGCGATGGACCAGTATCCGGCGGCGGCGTTGTGGACGGAATTGTGGAACTGGGTCGGCGAGACCTGGCCATCCGGATCCGACAGCGCCTCCAGGATCGCGCTGACCACGGCCCCGTCGCCGGCCGAGCTGGCGAACACGCTCCGCAGGCAGTCCGGCGCACATCCGCTCCTCGCCGCCGCCTCCTGGGCCACGGCGAGCGCCAGGCGAACCACCGGGCCGGTGCGCCGCCGCTCCGTCGCGGACAGGATCGCGGGAGGGGGAATCAGGGTTTCGCGCGCCTGATGAACGGCGCGGCCGGCCAGCACCTCCCGGCTCGCATCCCACCCGTCGAGGCCGGGGCCTCGAACTCCGATCCCGATCACCGAGGCCCGCATCAGGCGGCGCCCAGGATCAGGCTGCAATTGATGCCGCCGAAACCGAAGGAGTTGCTCATCGCCCGGCGAACCCGGCGCGGCGCGTTCGCGGTTGCGACCTGGGCGCGGAATGTCGGGTCCACGCACTCCACGCCGAGGCATCCCGGCACGAAGCCGTGCTGGATGCAGAGTGCTGCGATCGCGACCTCCAGGATGCCGCACGCGCCCAGTGTGTGGCCCGACCACCCCTTGGTGGAGCTGCACGGCGTCGCCGCGCCGAACACGTGGGCGACCGCGTGATCCTCCATCGCATCGTTCGCGCGGGTGCCGGTGCCGTGGAGATTGATGTAGTCCAGATCGCCCGGCGCCAGCCCCGCGCGATCGAGCGCCGCTCGCATCGCCCCGATTGCGCCCGCACCCTCGGGATGCGGAGAGGACATGTGGAATCCGTCGCTCGTCGCCCCGTAGCCGAGCAGCGCCATGCGGCCGTCGATCCGCTCCGGACGCTCCAGCAGCGCGAACCCGGCCGCCTCGCCAATCGAGATGCCGTCGCGCGCGGCGTCACACGGCCGGCAGGGCCGAGGCGAGATCAGCTCCAGCGCCGCGAACCCCCTCAAGGTCATGCGGCAGAGCGTATCCGCACCGCCCACCACGGCGGCATCGCACACGCCCGCCTCGATGAGGTGGTGCGCGTCCACGAAGCAGCGCGCGCTGGACGCGCAGGCGGTGGAGACGACCAGCGCCGGGCCGCGCAGCCCGAGGGCAGCGCGCACGTAGCCGCCGAGCGCATAGAGATCCTGGGTGTGATCGTAGTCGAACCAGGCCGGCAGGGCGCCCGTCACGGCGTCCCGGTCGCGGAACGCCTCCTCGGCGGCGAGCACGCCGGAGGTGCTGGTTCCGGCCACCACGGCGATCCGCGCCGCGCCGTACCGCTCCCGCGCGGCCGCGACCGCGTCCGCGAACGCGTCGGTGCGAAGCGCGATGTCCGCCAGCCGGTTGTTGCGGCAGTCGTACGCATCGAGGCCGGCGGGCAGATGATGCGCTTCGATGTCCGCCACGCGCCCGATATAACCCGCGTGGTCCAGGCCGGCGAAGCCGCAGGCGGCGAGCCCCGTGCGACGCGCGCGCAGGGCCTCCAGCATGGCGGCCTCGCCTTTTCCCATCGCGCTGACAGCGGCGACGGCTGAGAGCACGAGCGGTCGCATTCAGGCGGAGCGGCGCGGCATGGGGCCCGCGAACAGAAATGCGAAGATCATCGCGGCGAGGGCTCCTGTCGCGACCGTCGCGCCGAGGTCGCGCAACAGCGGAGTTTGGCAGGATGCCAGCAAGCCGAAGGTCAGCATAGTCATCGCGTTGCACGTCACCAGCGTTCGCAGGGTGCGCGCCCGCTCCTCCTCGTCGATCTGCGTGCGGGCGAAGAACAGCGCGTAGTCGAGCCCGATCCCGGCGACGAACTGCAACGCCACGACGTGGATGAGTGACAGGCGCGCGCCGGCCCCCGTCAGCAGCGCGACCGCGACCAGCAGCGCGGCGGCAACCGCGCCCACCACGCGCGCGACGCGCCAGGGATCGCGCAGCACGAGCAGCATCGCCGCGACCGCCGCGCCGGCACCCCCAGCCAGCCACCGCCAGGCCCGGTCGGTGTAGCCCGTAACGACCGCGTTCGCCTCCGCCCGCGTGTCCACGTACATCGCCTCGCCGTCCGCGAAGGCGGTTGCGAGCGCGGCGGGATCGCGCACATCGCGGAAGGCGATGAGGCCCAGCCACGCGCCCCCGCGCCGGAGCAGCAGGGGCCGCAGGCGTGCCGCGAGCACCGGCCCGATCGCCTCCGGCGTCACAGGTCGTATGGATCGGGTCGCCTCCACGCCCGCAACGAACGGCGCGAAAGCGCCGGGGCGGAACCCCAACCCTCGCTCCGCCTCCGCCAGCCGCGCCGTCAGCACGTCGGCCGCCGGGAGCGCCATGCGGCGGGCTTCCTGGGTCGCGACGCTCGGCAGCAGACGGGCGGCGAGTTCGGCGTCGCCGATCACCCGATTCGCCTGGAGGCGGTCAAACAGCGGCAACAGCTTTTCCTCGCGTCGCAGCACCTCCTGCGCGCTGGCGCCGCGCACCACTGCGACCTGGCCGACATCGGGCACGCCAAGCTCTGTGCGCAACGCCGCGTCCAGCGCGCGCGCCCGCGCCGGCACCGGGCTGAGCGCGGCGAGGTCGCCTTCCCAGCGCGGGCCGCCGACGACGGCGAGGAACGCGCCCGCCCCGCACACCGCCAGGATCGCCCAGCCGCGCCCGGCCCGCAGCCGCTCGATCCGCAGCAGGCGGGCGGGATCGCCGGCCGAGACCGGGGCGAGGTCGGCGGCGACGATCAACGGCGGCAGCAGCCAGCGCGTGGCCGCCGCCGCGACCAGCAGCCCCGCCAACGAGAACACGCCGAGCTGGGCAAGGCCCGGGAAGCCCGAGAACGCGATGCCCGTCAGCCCCAAGGTCGCGGTCGCGACGGCCAACGCGAAGGTGCGGCCGATGCGCCGGATCGTGCCCCCCGCGCGCTCGCCCGCCTTGCGGTGGCCCATCAGCAGGACGGGATAATCGAGGGTGACGCCCAGCATCGTCATGCCGAACCCGAAGGCGATGCCATGCACGAACCCGAACACCGCCTGCACGACCAGGGCGCCGGCCGAGACGCCGAGCACCACCGGAATGGCGATCGCCGCGATCACCAGGGGCGAGCGGAAGCGCCACAGCAGCAGCGCCGTGACAAGAGCGACCGACAGGACCGAGATCAGGTCCACGTCGTGGCGGATGGCGCGCGCGGCGTCGCGCGCGAATACGGCGGGGCCGGCCACCAGCAGCCGCGCCGCGCCGGGCCGCGCGCCGGCGAAGGCGGCGGCGATGGCGCCGGCAACTCGGTCCTGGCCCGCGATGTCCATGCCGCCGACCCGCGTCTCCGCCGCGATCAACGCCCGGTCGCGGTCGGCGGCGAACCACACCCCCTCCTGCGTGCGGACGGTGCTGCCCGAGAGCCAGGCGCGCGCGAGGGCGAGATAGGCGCCGATCGGGTCCGCCGCGCCCAGCCGCGCGATCAGCGGCGAGGCCGACGAGCGCAGCCCTTCCAGCAATTTGCCCAGATCGCGCCGCAGCGCCGGCACTTCGAAGGCCGCTTCCGTTGCCGCCGGCGAGAGCAGATAGCGTTCGGCGAACAGCGGCGGTTCGGCCGCTTCGTCGGTCAGTCCTTGCCCGTTGTTGACGAGCGCGAATTGCCCGCCCTTGTCGAGCGCCGCCCGCATGTCCCGGCTGATCCTGGCCAGATCTTGGGGCGGGGCACCCTCTATCCCGATCAGGATCAGCCGCGTCGCCTCGCCCTGACGGAGTTCGCCAAGCATGAAGCGCGCGGCCGGCGTTCGCCCTTCCGGCAGGAAATCGGCCACATCCGTACGCAGGGTGATCGAGGAAAACACGATCGCCGCCACACAAGCCGCCACGACCAGGGCCAGCAGGATCGGCCATGGCTTGCGCCGTCGCGCCATCAGGGCAGCGGCGTGATTGTCAGTCGCTGCTCGTCCCCATCGGCCTGCACCATGTCGATCGCGGTCGGCGTATTGCCCGCGCCGTCGATCGTCACCGCGCGAAGCACGCGGGCGAGATCCGGGTCGGTCGGGCGCAGCGTTATGCGCCAGGTCAGGCCGTCCTCCGCTCGCACGTCGAAGCTGCGGCGCAGTTCGGCCAGATCTCCGGCCAGCACGCCACGCAGCGTATCGACCAGCGCGCGGATCTCGGGCTGGGCGCGCAGGTCCACCGTTCGGGGTGCATCGCGGCCGATCGTGATGGTCAGCCGATCGCCCTCCACGATCAGGCTCTCGGGCGAGGGCTGGGTGGTGATCTTCTCCAGATGCGAGGGCCGCCGCCACACCAGCCGCCCGGTGCTGATCAGCGGCGCCCGGAGCATCGACACCGTTTTCTCCTCCCGAAACGTCGCGCGGCGCGCGGGCACGTCGGCCAGACCTTGCATCAGCCGCTCAAGCGTCGCCTGCTCCTGCCGGGTCGCGGGCGGCTGCGCGAAAGCGGATGCGGCGCCCCCCAGCAGCAGCGCCAGAAGCGCGCGCGCCAACATCGCTCGGAACCTCCCAGAACGGGTAGAAATTGAACCAGTTCAGCGGATGCGCCCGGCATTGCGCCTCCAGGCTTGCCGCGAAGCGGCCTGCGCAGTGGCGTAACGCGTCCGCGCGCCCGTCACGCGGCAGGACCAGCTTTTCCGCGAACGGCTCGAAGCGGATGAGGTAGCGTCGCGGCCCGGTTCGCAGGCCGTAGAACAGCAGGACCGGAGCCGCAAGCCCGGCGGCGAGCGCGAACGGACCGGCCGGGAAAGCCGCCGTTCCGCCCAGAAAGGCCGTCCGCACCATCGCTTGGCCGGCCGGCGCGCGGTCGGCCAGCATGGCGACGATCTCGCCGCGTGCGAGGCTGTCGCGCGCGCGCAGCACGCCGTCCGGCCCGCCGATCTCGATCACCCGCTCGCGCATCTCCGGGTCCAATTGCTCCAGAAGCCGGGTCAGCGCGCCCGCGTTGCGCCGGTACATCATCGGCCGGACCGACACGGGCGATTGTCGCGCGAGCGAGCGCAGCGCCTCGAAGCTGCCCAGATGCGCACCCATCAAGATGCACCCTCGCCGCGCCTCGGCCAAACGCACGATATGCTCCAGCCCGCGCGTCTCGATCGCGAAGCGCCCGGTGCGGCCGGTGAGCAGGAACACGCGGTCCAGGATCACGCTCGCGAAGCTGAAGAAGTGCCGGGCCACGTCCCACGCGCCCACCGGCCGGCCAAGCACGCGGCCGAGGAAGTCGCGCGACTCCCGGCGCGCGCCGGGCGAGACGGCCAGGAACCACCCGGTGATCGGGTAAAGCAGTATCCATCCCGCGCGCCAGCCCAGCGTCAGCGCGATCCAGCGCATGATCCGCAGCAGAGGGACGGTCCCGCGCTCCCGGGCGCCGCTCCAGTGCCCGCTCATGGTTGCAGCCGGGCCGTCCCGCGCAGCACCGTGACCTCGCCGACCGTGCAGGAGAACGCGAGGCGGCTCCCGCTCGCACTGTAGGTCACCGCCACCTCCTGTCCCGGCAGCACCGGGACCGCGAATTTCACCGCCGGCAGGGCGGCCAGATCGCGTCCCGGCAATCGCGCGAGCACGAGGGCGAGCGCCTCCTCCAGTAGCACGACGCCAGGCACGACGGGGCGTCCGGGAAAGTGGCCGGGCAGAGCAGGGTGGCCCGCAGGGATCAGGAACCGTCCGGCCGGAACCGCCATATCCGTCAACATGCGGCTCAAGTCTGGCCGCAGAGCGAGACAAGCGCCTCGCGCGGCAGCTTGCCGAGTTCGTTGCGCGGCAGCGTATCGAGCAGCACGATCCGACGCGGCAGGAAGATCGGGTCTATGACCGCGCGCAAGGCGGCGAGGATCTCCTCGGCGGAGCGCCCGGGAGCGACGGCGAAGGCGAGCAGGCGGGTGCTCGACCGTTGGCCGAGGTCGTCGGGCGCGACGAACACGCCGTCCACGACCCCCTCGACCCCGGCGAGCACGCGATTCAACCCCTCCAGCGAGGCGCGCCGTCCGGCGAGCTTGACGATGTCGGTGCGGCGACCGGCCAGGCGGAATCGCGTGTCGTCCAGACGCTCGATTGCGTCGTTGAGCGGCCAGATCTCGGCGTGCGGGGCGGCGATCAGCACGCCGTCCGGCCCCGCCACGAGATGCACGCCGTGATAGGCCGTCCAGGTCTCGCCATCGAGGGTGCGGCGGCTGGCGATGGATCCGACTTCGGTGGCGCCAAAGATTTCGAGCACCTGCGCGCCCAGCCGCCCCTCGGCCTCGCTGGCGAGCGCGGCGTCGAGGGGGGCCGTCGCGGACACGATGGCGGCGAGCGGGGGGAGTGGGATCGCCGCTTGCAGCAGCGCGCGAAGCTGCAACGGCGTCGTTACCAGCAGCCGCGGAGCCGGCAGCGCCTCCAGCGCGGCGCGGACATCGTCGGGATAGAACACCCTGCCGCACCAGCTCGAAGCGGCGGCGTGCAGGGGCAGGAGCACGGTGGTTTCGAAGCCATACATGTGCTGCGGCGGCACGGTGCCCACGATCGAGACCGGAGTTCGCACGTCCATGTCGAAGCGCAGTCCGGCGGCGCCGCTGCGATCGGCCAGCGCGCCCCAGCTCTTGCGATGGCCCGCCGGCTCCCCGGTGCTGCCGGAGGTAAAGACGATCGCCGCCGGTTGGTTCGCCTCGATGACGGGAATCGCCAGCGCGCGCGCCGGCCGAACAAGGCTGGGCTCGTCGAGATGATGGTGTGGCAAAGGGCCGCCGATGGTGCGGTCATCGGCGATGGAACGAGCCCCCGGGAAACGCTCGCCGAGCGCCCGCAGGCCGCTGTCGGTGCGTTCGCCGCTGAGCAGCGTGACCTGTCCGCGCAGCAGCGCGGCAGCGAACGCGAGGGCGAAGCGGTGCCTTTCGCGGCAGAGGTTGACCAGAAACGGCGCATCCGGCAGCTCCGCCGCCAGACGATCGGCGGCGGACAGGAACGCCGCGGCGGTCAGGTCGCCCGCTGGCGTGCGGAACAGCACCGCGTCTTCGGTGCGATCCAGCAGCGGCACGCCCGGCGATCCCACGAAGGCTACCGCGTCCGATGGGTCTCGATGTGCCGCGACAGCCCGTGTAGCGAGGCGAATATCTGCTGGTTCCCCGAATCGTCGGACCTCAGCTCGAAGCCGTACGCGCGCGAGATCGCCAGCGCGAGTTCGAGCGCGTCGATCGAATCGAGGCCGAGGCCTTCGCCGAACAGCGGCGCGTGCGGCGCGATGTCTTCCGGCGTCACCTCGAGATTCAGCGTCTCCACGATCAATCGGGCAATTTCGGGCTCCAGCACGCACGCAGGCGAGTCGACGGCCATTTCAGGAACGATCTCCACAGGCAATCCCTCCGTGCAATGTTCTAGACGCGCCCGGTCGCGGCGGGCAACAACTACCCGCATATGCGAATCGAAATTGCATCGAAAGTGAAATAGTGAGCGGGCCCGCCGGTCGGAAACTTGCCGGCCCGGTGCTTCGCGCCGTGGCGGTCGCCGGCGCGATCGCCTGTCCGCTCGCCACGCATGCCGCGCTCTCGGGCGGACGAGGCACCCTCGTGGCGATCATTCTTACAACGGTGCAGCTTGGGGTCTTCGTCGCCCTGTTCTTCGGACCGGGGCGACGGCGTCTGCTCGCGCTGGTGCCTCCGCTATTCCTCCTGACGGCCTGGGGCTCGGCCGGGCGCAGCCTGGTCGTCACCTCGGCCCTGTCCCATGCCGCCCTGTACGGGGGGCTTTGCGTTCTGTTCGGCGCCTCGCTGCGCGACGCGGACGGCGACATCGTGACCCGGCTCGCCGACCGGCTGGAAGGTCCGCTCTCGCCTGGCACAGCCGCCTATACGCGAGGCGTCGCATGGGCGTGGACGGGGTTCTTCGCGGCCCAGCTCCTGGCATCGATGTGCCTGGCGCTGATGGCGCCCGCCGTCTGGTCGCTGTTCGTGAACGTGCTCGCCCTCCCTCTCGTGGGCGCCATGTTCCTGGCCGAATACGGCATCCGTCACGTGCGATTTCCCGATCGCCGCCATGTCTCGATCCTTGCGGCGGCGCGCGCCTTCGCCCGGGGCGGCTCCCTTTGAGGGCCGATACCGGCTATGGTGTCCCAAGCTTCGCCGCAGCACCGGAGGCTCCCATGCCCGACGGCTTTACCCATCCCGAGTTCCTGGTTGAGACCGACTGGCTCACCGCCCACCTCGACGACCCGAACGTGGTGGTGTTCGACTGCACCACGCATCTGATCCCCGATCCCAAGAGCACGTACCAGGTCGTCCCCGGCCGGGCGGACTTTGAGAAGGCCCACATTCCCGGCGCGCAGTTCATCGACGTGCAGGCGGATGTCTCGGAAAACTCCCAGCGCCTGCGCTTCATGGCGCCGGGCGCGGAGGCCTTCGGTGCCGTCATGCGCCGCTTCGGCGTCGGCGCGGACAGCCGCGTGGTGCTCTACAGCGCCGCCAATGTCTGGTGGGCGACGCGCGTGTGGTGGCTGCTGCGCATGTTCGGCTTCGACAACGCGGCGGTCCTGAACGGCGGGTTCCAGAAATGGATCCGCGAGGGCCGTCCGGTGGAATCCGGCCCCGCGCGACCGCGTCCGGCGGGCGATTTCGCCGTGCGCGGCGTTCGTCCGCTGATGGTCGGCCGCGACGAGGTGACTGCCGCGATCGGCGACGTGGGCATCTGCACCATCAACGCCCTCACGTCCCAGCAACATGCCGGCTCTGGCGGCAACAGCTATGGCCGCCCCGGTCACATCGCCGGCAGCGTGAACCTGCCCGCCGCCCACCTGCTCGACCCGGCGGACAACACCTTTTTGCCGGCCGACGTGCTGCGCGCCCGCTTCGCCGACGTGGGCGCCCTCGACAAGCGCGTCATCACGTATTGCGGCGGGGGGATCGCCGCCAGCGCCGACGCGCTTGCGCTGGTCATGCTGGGGCACACCGATGTCGCGATCTACGACGCCTCGCTATCGGAGTGGGCGACGGATCCGGCGCTGCCGATGGAGACCGGCTAGGCTCAGCCGCTTGCCAACGCCGTCGTCTTCTGCTGCAAACTCGCTTCCAGCGCCGACGCGCCGCCGCGAGCCAGCATTGCGCTGAAGTCCGACCGCAGCACGGCGACGCGGCTGATCGTGCCGTCGGCCAGCACGTCGATCGCCTTCCAGGCGCCGTCCGCTGTCTTGTGCATGACGTAGTCAATCGCGTGCGGGTTGGTGCCATCGCGCGGAATGATCTCGGTCCGCACCACCTGCGCGCCGTCCCTCAAGGCGCGGGTATGCGGAGCGACCGTGAGCGTCTGGCCGTCATAGCTGTTGAAGTTATCAACGTAACTCGCGACCGTATACTGCCGGAAGACGTCGAGCAGGCGCCTCTGCTCGTTGGGCGTTAGCCCGGACCAGCCCGGCCCCACCGCCACGCGCAGGATGTCGGGCAGGTCCAGCGCGGCCTCGATCGCCGGGGTCAGCTCGTTCACCCGCTGCGCGAACGTGGTCGTCCGACCTTGCTTCATCACGGTCAGCAGCGTCTGGCCGAGTTGCTGGATCGGGGCGATCGGCCCGGCTGCCGCCGTGGCGGCGAGGCGGATGATTCGGGGGGCAACGTCGGCGGCCGAGGCGCCCAGCGGATAAGCGCCTACGGCTCCTGCAATCAAAGCAAGCGCCATGCCGCGCAGCAGCGCGCGCCGGGCGAAGACGATCGCGGTCATCCAGGCATCCCCAACTTGCGTCTAGGTAATATGATATAGGCAGGGCCGTCGCACGGTCGAGGGCTTGCATGTGTAGCAACTCCGGGTAACGTGATACCGCATCGTCACGGACCCGCGCTGACGAGTGTCCGGGCGCATTCCTATGTGCCGGACCAGACACGGTTGCTTTACCGGAGGTCCCGGCTTGTCCATCGCCACCACAGTTCTGGGCGCGGCCGACGCGCTGGCGGATGCCCTTGGCCTCCTGAACGAGCCGCTCACGCCGGCGCCGCTGCTCGCGGCCGCACGCCGGGGAAGCGGCCACTCTGACCTCAGCGAATCCGACATCGCCGAACCCTTGGAGCGTCTGCTCAACGCCTGCGCGCGCGAGGGGCGGCTGAGCGTGGCCGGACGGTTCGCGCTGCGCTGGGACGCGGTGCGGCTCCTGTCCAACCTGCTGCGGCTGCGCGCCGCCGAGACGGCGTGCCCCTCCATCCTGGCCCAGCCGATCGACAAGCCGATCTTCATCACCGGCCTGCCGCGCAGCGGCACCACCTTCCTGCACCGGCTCATGATCGAGGACCCGGCGACGCGCGCGCCCCGCGTGTTCCAGACCATCTACCCCTATCCCGACGCGACGGTGCCCGACCGGCGAGAGCGCCGGGTCAACCGCCAGCTCCGCGCCTTCGAGCGGATGGCCCCCGACTTCCGCTCGCTGCACCCGCTGGACGCGGGCTCGCCGCAAGAGTGCTGCGAGATCACCGCGCACGTGTTCCGTAGCCTGCGCTTCGACACGACCTTTGAGATCCCGTCCTACCGCCGCTGGTTGGACGAGGTGGGCCAACTGCCGGCCTATCGCTTCCATCGCCGCTTTCTTCAGCACCTCCAGCACCAGGACGGTGCGGGGCAGTGGGTCCTGAAGTGCCCCGACCATCTGTTCGCCCTGCGCGAGCTGCGCGCCGCGTACCCGGATGCGCGGGTGGTGTTCGTCCACCGCGACCCAGTGAAGGTGCTGCTCTCCCTCACCCAGCTTACCGAGGTGCTGCGCCGCCCGTTCACGCGCCAGATCGACCCTCACCGGATCGGACGCGAGGAGAGCGCGCGCTGGTACGACGGCACCCTCAGGATGATCCAGGCGGAGGCCGAGGGACTGTTCGCCGAGCCGATTTGCCATGTCCACTACCTCGATCTCATCGCCGAACCGGTCAGCACCGTGGAAGGCGTGTACGGCCATTTCGGTCTGACCTTGGGACCGGAGGCGGCATCGCGGATGGCGCGGCTGGTCGCCGAGCGGCCGAACGGCGGCTATGGCCAGCACAGCTACCGCTTCGAGGATCACGGACTGGACGCGGGCACCGAGCGTGACCGGTTCCGGGGCTACATGATCCACTTCGGAATCGAGCCAGAATCGGCGCGCGCGCGCAGGTCGCTCCCGCCGGCGCTGTTGAAGCCGCTCCGCTCGGCCAGCACCGGCGCCAGCTGAGCGCATCTCCCCTTGCGCGGCGCGAACCCATCGCGCATTTTTCATCGCCCATGCTTGAAGGACGGAGTGGATGCGCCTTGCGGTGCTGAAAGAGCGTCGCGCGTTCGAGACGCGCGTGGCGGCGACGCCGGAGACCGTGAAGCGTCTGGTCGGACTCGGGCTGACCGTCGCCGTGGAGGCGGGGGCGGGTTCCCATGCGGGAGTCGCCGACGCCGATCTCGCCGCCGCCGGGGCTGAGATCGCACCCGATCCCGCCACCGCCCTCCGCGATGCGGGCGTCGTGTTCGCCGTCCAGATGCCCGAGCCTGAGCAGCTCGCGCTGATCCCGCCGGGCGCCCTGCTGGTCTGCATCGCCAACCCCCGGGGGGAGGATGGCGCACTCCAGATCCTGGCGGAGCGCGGCATTGACATCGCGGCGATGGAGATGCTGCCGCGCATTACGCGCGCCCAGTCGATGGACGTGCTCTCCAGCCAGGCCAATCTCGCCGGCTATCGTGGCGTGATCGAGGCTGCGGCGGCGTTCGAGCGCGGCTTCCCGATGATGATGACGGCCGCCGGCACGGTGCCGCCGGCACGCGTCTTCGTGATCGGCGCGGGTGTCGCCGGCCTGCAAGCCATCGCCACCGCGCGGCGGATGGGCGCGATCGTCTCGGCCACCGACGTCCGCCCGGCCGCCAAGGAGGAGATCCGCTCCCTCGGCGCTGCCTTCGTGGGTGTCGAGGACGAGGAGACGGCCGCTCAGACCGGCGCCTACGCGCGGGAGATGACCGATGCATTCCGCCGCAAACAGGCCGAGCTGATGGCCACGACCGTCGCCAAGAACGACATCGTCATCTGCACCGCCCTGGTCATGGGCCGGGCCGCCCCGGTCATCGTGACCGAGCCGATGGTGGCCGCGATGCGGGCAGGCAGCGTGATCGTGGACCTCGCCGCCGACGCGGGCGGCAACTGCGCCGCGACGCGCCCCGGCGAGCGGATCGTCACCGACAACGGCGTCGTCGTGCTCGGCTGGCGCAACTGGCCGGGCCGCATCGCCGTCGCGTCCAGCGCGCTCTATGCCCGCAACCTGATGACGTTCCTGACCACCTTCTGGGACAAGGAGGCGCGCGCGCCGAACCTGCCCGCCGACGACGACATCGTGCGCGGCGTGCTGCTGACGCGCGCCGGCGCGGTGGTCCACCCGCAATTCGCGCCGCAGCCCGCCGAAGCCGCCTGACCGACCGGAGAGGCCGATGGACCCCAACCAGATCGCCGTCGAGGCCGCCCGTCTCGCCGTCCAGGCCAATGTGCTCGCGCTGCACGCGGGGGCTCTCATCGGAACCGGCGTCGCCGCGACGACGCAGGCCGCCGCCGGCGTGCCGTTCATCTATCTGTTCGCGATCTTCGTGATGGCCTGTTTCGTGGGCTATTACGTGGTGTGGAACGTCACCCCGGCGCTGCACTCGCCGCTGCTCGCGGTGACCAACGCGATCAGTTCCGTCATCATCGTGGGCGCGATGCTGGCCACCGGGCTCGCGATCAGCGGCGTGTCGCGCGGCTTCGGGTTCGTGGCCGTCCTGCTCGCCTCGGTCAACATCTTCGGCGGTTTCCTGATCACGCATCGCATGCTGTCGATGTTCCGCCGCAAGCAGCCATAGGCCGCCGCCATGTCCCCGGATCTGGTCGTCTTCTTCTACCTGGTCGCCGCCGTCCTGTTCATCCTGTCGCTGCGCGGTCTGTCCAGCCCGGCCACCGCGCGCCGAGGCAACCAGTTCGGCATGGCCGGGATGCTGGTCGCCGTGCTCGATACCTTCGCGGCCAGCCACATGGGCGCGAGCGGCTACGGGCTGATCGTGCTCGCCATCATCGTCGGCGGTACCATCGGGGTGATGGTCACCCGCCGCATCCAGATGACGGCGCTGCCGCAACTGGTGGCCGCCTTCCACTCCCTGGTCGGCCTCGCCGCGGTGTTCGTCGCCGCCGCCGCGCTCTACTCGCCCGCTGCCTTCGGTATCGGCGTTCCCGGCGACATCCGCACCGAGAGCCTGATCGAGATGTCGATCGGGCTTGCCATCGGCGCGATTACCTTCACCGGCGCGGTGATAGCGTTCGCCAAGCTGCAAGGGATCATGAGCGGGGCGCCGATCGCGTTCCCGATGCAGCACAAGCTCAACGCCGCGCTTGGCGTGCTCGCGATCGTGCTGATCGTTGCGTTCGTGTACACCGGCAGCTTCGCCGCGTTCTGGCTGCTCGCCTTCCTCTCGCTGGCGCTGGGTGTTCTCCTCATTATCCCCATCGGCGGCGCCGACATGCCGGTGGTCATCTCGATGCTGAACAGCTATTCGGGGTGGGCCGCCTGCGGCATCGGCTTCACCATCCAGAACGTCGGTCTGATCATCACCGGATCGCTGGTCGGCGCCTCGGGCGCGATCCTGTCCTACGTCATGTGCAAGGGCATGAACCGCAGCATCATCAACGTGCTGCTCGGCGGCTTCGGGTCGGAGGGCGCGGCGGCGGTCGCCGGCGGCCCGGCGCGGGACCGCACGGTGAAAAGCGGCAACGCCGACGACGCGGCGTTCATCCTGAAGAACGCCTCCAAGGTCATCATCGTGCCGGGCTACGGGATGGCGGTCGCGCAGGCCCAGCACGCGCTGCGCGAGATGGGCGACACGCTGAAGAAGGAAGGGGTGGACGTGAAATACGCCATTCACCCCGTCGCCGGCCGGATGCCCGGCCACATGAACGTGCTGCTCGCCGAGGCCAACGTCCCCTACGACGAGGTCTTCGAGCTGGAGACCATCAACAACGAGTTCGCCACCGCCGACGTCGCCTATGTCATCGGTGCCAACGACGTCACCAACCCGGCCGCCAAGACCGACCGCGCCTCGCCGATCTATGGCATGCCGATCCTGGAGGTGGAGCGCGCGGGGACCGTCCTGTTCGTCAAGCGGTCGATGGCGTCGGGCTACGCGGGAGTTGAGAACGAGCTGTTCTTCCGCCCGAACACCATGATGCTGTTCGGGGACGCGAAGAAGATGACCGAGGAGATCGTCCAGGCGCTCGGCCGCTGACCCGATGAGCGGCATGGCGCGCGTGGCGCTGGTAACGGGCGGCGCGCGCGGAATTGGCGCCGGGATCGCCGCGCGCCTCGCGACGGACGGCTTTCGCGTCATTGTCGCCGATCTGGATGCCGCGCCCGTGCCGCCGGGCGGCCGTGCCGTGGTCTGCGACGTGGCGGACGAGGCCGGTGTGGCGCGTCTGATCGCCGGCATCACGGCCGCCGAGGGGCGGTTGGACGCGCTGGTCTGCAACGCCGGCATCATGATCCGCAGGCCCGTGGCGGCGCTGAGTCTGACCGAGTGGTCGCGCGTGCTCGCCACGAATCTGACCAGCACGTTCCTGCTGGTGCGCGCCGCCGAGGCGCTGCTGCGGGCGGCGCGCGGCGCGATCGTGACGATCGCCTCGACGCGCGGGCATATGTCGGAGGCAAACACCGAGGCCTATGCCGCCGCGAAGGGCGGGCTGCTGGCCCTGACTCACGCGCTCGCAATCAGTCTCGGCCCCGCGATCCGCGTCAACTGCATCAGCCCGGGCTGGATTCTCACCAAGGGTCCAGCCCCGACGCCGGCCGACCACGCCCAGCACCCGGCGGGGCGGGTCGGCACGGTGGCCGACGTGGCGGCGCTGGCCGCCTACCTCGTCGGCCCGGAAAGCGGCTTCGTCACCGGCGCGGAGTTCGTGATCGACGGCGGGATGACGCGAAGGATGATCTACGTGGAGTAGAGGTTACGGGTGCAGCCGCGTGGTCCGATAGAGAGCGGAAATCTCGACGCGGAAATCAATGCTCTCCAGAGTCAGCTCGCCGCCCTCAATCGTCTCGGGCGTGTCCGGCCAAGTGCCGTCCGGCTGCCGACGGAGCAGATCGGCACCAATTGCATCGCTCCGCACGATCAGGATCTCCCGCACGCTTGGGATGGTCGTGTAGGTCCACACATTGGCCCAGGTTTCCCCCCGATTGCTGGGAGAGAGGATCTCCACCATCAGCACAGGATCGGTCAGCGCGTGTTCCTCCATCGCATAGTCGGTGCAGGTCACGGCGAGGTCGGGTATGCGGAAATTGGCGCGTGATTGCACGCGGGGGACGACGCCCGGCGCAGTGACGACACTGCATGGGCTGGACCGCGCCAGAAGGTGGTTGCGAAGCAGGGCGCCAAGCTCGCTCTGGATCACTCCATGCGTTCGGCTGGCCGGCGCCATCGCCTGGGGCTCGCCATCCACAAGCTGCCAGCGATATGGGCCGGGAGCGTCCCAGACCAGGAATTCCTCCACCGTCATGGTTGTCGGCAGCGGCGGGTTCAGGGATGCGCTCATTCCGTCAACGTAGAGCCTGTCCCCTCCAAATTGAAGCCTGTCGCGGCCGCAGGGGAATGCAAGCGCCCGGCCCTGGCGAACCTCCGGCTCATCCCGGCAAGCGCAGGGGCATATCCCGCAGCCGCGCCCCGACGGCATCGGCGACGGCATTGGCGATCGCCGCCGATGCGGGGCCCTGCCCGCACTCCCCGGTCCCGAGAAAAGGCGCGCCGGGACGGTTGATCACGTGCACCTCCACGCTCTGCGGCACCGCGTTGAAGCGCGCGATCGGATAGGTGCTCCAGTCGCGGCTGACGATATGCTCGGGCGTGAAGGCGACCTGCTCGAACAACGTCCAGCTCGCCGCCTGCACGATCGCGCCCTCGACCTGGTTCCTGATGCCGTCCGGGTTCACCGCCTGTCCGCTGTCCACGGCAGCGATTACGCGGCCGACCCGGATACGCTTGCCGGCCGGATCAACGGCCACCTGCAACGCCACCGCGCAGTACGCAGCGAGGTTCTTGTACCGCGCGAACGCAAAGCCTCGCCCCGTGCCCTTCGGAACTTGCGACCACCCGAACCGCTCCGCCGCCGTTCGCACCACCTCTTGCGCGCGCGGATCGGTCAGGTGAGCCAGCCGGAACGCGACGGGATCTGTGCCGGCCGCTGCGGCCAGCTCGTCCATGAAGCTCTCGATCGCGAACACGTTGAGGTGCGCGCCCAGCGAGCGCAGGGCGGAGACGCGCACCGGCATCTCCGGCACGAAGTGATACGTCACGCGTGCGGTCGGAAAGTCATAGATCGGGATGCTGTTCCGGTCGCCCCCGCCCTCCGGCATGGGAATCGGCCGTGGCGGCGGCAGCGGGAACGGCGGGTCCAGCGCCTGCGCCGCCAGCAGCACGCCGGCCGGGCCGGGGCGCTGCGTATGCACGTTGCTCCAGACCTGGAAGTCCCAGTCGGCGACGCGGCCCGCGCCATCAAGGGTCCCGCGCACCTCAGCCACCATGGCCGGGCCATACGGCTCCCAGGTACCTGCTCTTGCTCGCGCATCCATTGCAGCCGCACCGGCCTGCCGGGCATCGCGCGCGCCAGCAAGGCGGCGTCGGCCGCGGCGTCGTCGGCGCCGTTCTGCCCGTAGCAGCCGGCGCCCTCCAGATGGATGCAGCGCACCGCCGCGAGCGGCAGGCGCAGCATCTCGGCCAGAGCGCCGCGCAACGGGTAGACGCCTTGCGTGTGGGTCCACACGGTGACGCTGCCGGCGGGATCGAACAGCGCCACCGCGCAGGATGGGCCGATCGCGCCGTGCGCGAGGAACGGCCTGGAATAGCGCGCCTGCAAAATCCGTCCCGACTGCGGCGCCGGCGCGGGCCGATCGAGCACGACGTAGTCCCGCGCCGGTGCGGCCTGCAAGAACGCGCCGAGCGCGTCCGGCTGCGGCAGGGTATGTCCCGGCGCCCAGCGCGCGGTCGCGGCGAGCGCTCGCATGGCCTGGATCGCCTGAAACTCGCGCCCGGCGATCACGCCGAGAAAGCTGCCCTCCCGCACGACTTTCAGCACGCCCGGCATCCGCGTCGCGGCGTCGGCATCGATATCCAGCAGCCGGCCGCCATAGGCCCGGGGCCGCACCACGCGCGCATGGACCATGCCCGGAAGCCGCAGATCCTGCACGAAGCTCGGCTGTCCGGTCAGCTTGCCGGGAATGTCCACCCGCGGCAGCGATTGCCCGACGGTCGCGTACGCTGCCGGCGATTTGAGGGGAAACGGCGCCTGGGCAGGCCGGTGCAGATCCACGCTGCCGGCCAAATCGCCGTAGCCGATGCTGCGCCCGTCCGGTCCGGTTATGCGCCCGTCGCTCGTGCCCACCTGCTCGCGGGGCACCTGCCAGCGCGCGGCGGCGGCGTCCACCAGCAGCGCGCGCACCTCCGCGGCGGCATCCCGGATCGCCGTGCCGCTGTCCTGCATGGAGTGGCTGCCGGCGGTGTAGCCCTCGTCGGGTGTGCGACCCGTATCGGCGGTGATCAGCGTGATCCGCGTGGGCGCCAGGTCCAACTCCTCGGCCGCGACCTGGATCAGCGCTGTCTTGATCCCCTGCCCGAGTTCGACCTTTCCCGTGAGCACCGTGACGCGGCCGTCCGGATCGAGGCGAATCCACGCATCCAATTCGGGCATGACCCGAAGATCACCCACGGGTACCGGCGCGGCGCCCCGGGCCGCGCGGGCCAGCGTGAACCCGATTAGCAGCGAACCGCCGCCCAACACGACCCGGCGCGGCAGGTCCAGCGCCGTCATCGTTGAGCCGCCGATGCCATCTGCGCCGCCGCGCGTCGCACCGCGCGCAGGATGCGCAGATGCGTGCCGCACCGGCACAAATTCGGCTGCATGAAAGCGCGTATCTCCGCCTCGCTCGGTGATGGCCGCCGCTCCAGAAGAGCCTGCGCGCGCATCATCATGCCCGGGATGCAGTAGCCGCACTGGGCCGCTTGCTCGGCGATGAAGGCGCGCGGCACGGGCCCGGGCTCCTCGACCGTGCCCAGGCCTTCGATCGTGCGCACTTTCCGGCCCTCCGTGACGAGAAGGGGCGTGACGCAAGAGAACACGGGCCGATCGTCGAGCAGCACGGTGCAGGCCCCGCACTGCCCCAGACCGCAGCCGAACTTCGCCCCGTCCAGCCCAAGATCCTCGCGCAACACATAGAGAAGCGGCGTGGCGGGGTCGGTATCCACATCCGCCGGGCGGCCGTTCACGGTCAGGCGGGTCATTGCTGCGTCTCCGTTGCGGCCGAGGCGACGCGGACAGCCTGCACCCGCCGCGCCAGATCGGGCCAGGGCGGCTCACCGGCCGCTTGGCGCAGCCACGTCAGAACGTCGGCAATCTCCGCATCGCTCAGGACTGGCTCGAAGCCGGGCATCCAAGGCCCACGCTGTTCCGCGCCCGGATGGTGGCCGTGGAGAATGAGCCGGATCGCCCCGGTGGGATCGCTGCCGGTGATCGCCTGCGTACGGAACAGGAGAGGCTGGCCAGACAGCACCCGCGGGGACCCCGATTCATGACAGGTCGCGCAGGCTCCCTGGAAGATTGCCTGGCCGGTTGCTGCTTCGGTCGCCCGGGACGCCGGAGCGCCAAGGACGAGAGCCACCGCCGTTATCGCAAGCCGAGTTGCATGGCGCCGCATCGCCCCCTCCTGCTCCGCCAAACGACAGAACGCCGCCCGGCCGCGCGCGGTTCGGCGCGATCACGCCGGTTGGCGCCAGCGCGACCACACGAAACGCCCGACGATCAGCAGGGCGGCGATGGCCACGCCGTAGTCGAAATAGTGGAACACCGCGTGCAGGCGGCCGTTGCTGCCCCAGGCGTCGCCCAGCTTCATGCCGATCCAGGTCAGGAGGAAGCACCACGGCCAGGAGCCGGCGAAGGTGTAGAGGTGGAACCGGAGCGGGGGCATGTGCGCGATCCCGGCGGGCAGCGCGATGAAGGTGCGAATCACCGGCAGCAGCCGCCCGATGAAGACGGCCGGCCCGCCGAAGCGATTGAAGAACCACTCGGCCTTGTTCAGATCGTCGTCGGTCAGCAGGACGTATTTCCCCCACCGCCGGACCGCCGGCCGGCCGCCATACGCACCCACCGCGTAGGCGATCGCCGAGCCGAGATTGCATCCCAGGGCGCCCACCGTCGCGACCAAAAACAGGTTCAGCCGCCCGGTCGAGACGAGATAGCCCGCAAACGGCAGGATGATTTCCGAGGGCAGCGGCAGGCAGGCGGACTCGATCGCCATCAGACCCAGCACGCCCAGGTAGCCGCTCGCCTGCAGGACGGCGATGATGAAGCCGGCCAGCAGCCCCGCGTTCGCGGAATTCATGGATTCTCAGCCCAAGTTATCCGTTGGCTTGTCCGTTGGGCGCTTGCGGGCGTCGTTGCGGCGCAGCAGGAATTCGCGGCCGACCTTGACCATCGGGACCCCGGCGTATTCCACGATATCGGCGGTCGCATAGGTCTCGCTCCATCGCTCGGGGATGAAGCTGCCGGTGCCGACCACGTCGATCGGCGCCTTCGCGTCCGCCATCACGCGGCATTTGTCCACGACGAACCCCGAGGAGACGACGATCCGCACGTTCGGGTACCCCGCCGCGTCCAGCGCCTCGCGCAGGCGCCAGATCGCGGCGGCGGAGACGCCGGTTCCGACCAGATAGCGCAACTCGGTGTCGCTGCGGTAGCGCCGGATCGCACCGGGCGCGTGGCGCTCCAGCGCCGCGTAGCTCTCGGCCGGATCAAGCCCCTCCACGAAGCGTCCGCCATGGGTATCGAGGCGCAGCGACAGCAGCCCGTCGGCCGCCAGTTCGGGAAAGCGCGCGCAGACGGCCAATCCGTCGGAGATCTCCCGTCCGAAATAGTCCACCAGCACCGTCAGCGGCTGGTCCGGAAAGGTCTCGCGGAACATTTCGGCGGCCCGCAAGGTGGAGCCGGCATAGCCGATCAGCGAGTGCGGCATCGTGCCGAAGCCGCGCGGCGCGCCGAACCAGTGCGCCGTTCCGTCATTGGCGTTGCCGACGAAGCCCTTGGCGCCCTCGCGCTGCGCCGCCGCGCTGCCGACGGCGGCGGCGTAGGCCATCATTTCCTGCATCTCGGCCCCGGCGCAGTGGCGCGCTTCCATCGCCAGGAACGCGGATTCGGGCAGGGCGAGGCACATCTGATAGGCGTTGTGCGCGGCCACGCACGCCGGCCCGATCTTCTGAAGGAAAATCGTTTCAAGATCCGAGAGCTGCACGAAGCTGCCGCTCACATAGGCGATCGGCTCGCCGGCGCCGACCCAGGCGCCCTCGGGATGGAGCAGGTCGATCGCGAACTCCGTGCCGCGCGCCGCGCCGACCCGGCGCAGCCAGTCTGTCATCAGGCGCGGGGCGGAGATCACGGGCCGGCGCAGGAAGACCGCATAGGTCACGCGCTTATCGCCGAACCGGGCGGCAATCTGCTTCGTGCGGTTGAAATAGGTATCGGTGCGCGCGGCGATGTCGGCGTCCATGCGAAAGTCCCTCACCCGCCGCGCGTTCCGCGCGCCGACCTTTCCCGCAAGCGGGAGAGGTGAAGTCCTGCCGCGGCGCAACCTTCACCTCTCCCCCCCGTGGCGGGAGAGGTCGCCTCGCGCCAGCGAAGCGGGTGAGGGCCTTCCACCCTACTGCGCCGCAAGCGGCGACACCGCGCCGGGCCGGCGGCGTGCCTTCAGCTCCTCCGCGACGAGGAACGCCAGTTCCAGCGACTGCTCGGCGTTCAGTCGCGGGTCGCAGAACGTCTCGTACCGCTCGCCCAGATCGGCCTCGGTCAGTCGGTGCGCGCCGCCCACGCACTCCGTCACGTCCTGGCCGGTCATCTCCACATGCACGCCGCCGCCCCAGGTGCCCTCGGCGGCGTGGATGTCGAAGAAGCCGCGCACCTCCGACAGGATCGCCTCGAAGCTGCGGGTTTTGCGACCGCCGGCGGTGTCGGTGGTGTTTCCGTGCATCGGGTCGCAGATCCAGACCACCTTCTGGCCGCTCCGCTCCACCGCGCGGACCAGCGGCGGCAGCTTCGCCTCGACCTTGTCGGCACCCATGCGGCTGATAATCGTGATCCGGCCCGGCTCGTTGGCGGGGTTCAGCGTATCGAGGATGCGCAACAGGTCATCGGCCGCCAGGCTCGGGCCGGCCTTCATGCCGATCGGGTTCTTTACTCCCCGCAGGAACTCCACATGCGCGCCGTCCGGCTGGCGCGTGCGGTCGCCGATCCAAAGGAAATGCGCCGAGCATCCGTACCAGTCGCCCGTGGTGGAATCGATCCGGGTCAGCGCCTGCTCGTAGGGCAGCAGCAGTAATTCGTGCGCGACGTAGAAATCGGTCTCGCGCATGTCGCGCGTTGTCTCGCTGCTCATGCCGCAGGCCGCCATGAACCCGAGCGTCTCGTCGATGCGCTGCGACAGGTCGCGATACCGCTCGGCGAGCGGGCTGCGCTCGACGAAGCCGAGGTTCCAGCGATGCACCTCGTGCAGATCGGCATAGCCGCCGGAGGCGAAGGCGCGCAGCAGGTTGAGCTTGCTTGCCGCCTGGAAGTAGGCCAGCTCCATGCGCGCCGGATCGGGGACGCGCGAGCATGCGTCGAAGTCGGGGCCGTTGATGATGTCGCCCCGATAGCTTGGCAGCGTGACGCCGCCCTGCGTCTCGGTATCGGAGCTGCGCGGCTTGGCGAATTGCCCCGCCATGCGCCCCATCTTCACCACCGGCACGCTGGCGCCGAACGTGAGCACGACCGCCATCTGCAACAGCACGCGGAAGGTGTCGCGCAGAACGTTGGCGGTGAAGTCCGCAAAGCCTTCCGCGCAGTCGCCCCCGAGCAGCACGAACGCGCGCCCCTCCGCGGCGATGGCGAGCGAAGCCTTGAGCCGCCGCGCCTCGCCCGCGAACACGAGCGGCGGATATTTGCCGACCTTGCGCTCGATGGCGCGCAGATGCGCCGGGTCGGGGTAGGCCGGCATCTGCCCAGCCGGGTGGTCGCGCCAGGAATCGGGGGTCCAGGTGGAAATCGGGTTCATCGGTCGTGCTCCTGCGCCGCCGGGCGGGCGGGGCGTCGAGGGGCCTATATGACCATATTTCGATCCCGGCGCCACTCGCGCGCTGACGGCCGGCTCACTCCTTGGTCGCGCCGCAACAAGATCGGCGCCCGGCATCAGGCTGTTCCCGAACTGCCGCGTCGGGGCCTGCACCGCATAGCCTCGTCCGACCCTGCACGGGATGGAAACCACGAAGTTCGTTGCACGATCGGCTGCCGCCCAACCACTTCGTACCCAGGTTCGCCGAGGGTGGCTCGCTGAGCGTGAGCCATTGGCGGGACCCAGATGCCTGGCGCGGTGGGGCGCTTGACATAGTTAAGAAAGGCAGTCTGGATTCGGTTCGAGGGGAAACAGAACGCCAGCCGAGCCACACCGACGGGAGAGAGCGATGTCCGGACTCCGTGCCACGTTATGCGCCGCGATCCTTTTGTCCACTTTCGGCTTGCTTGCCAGCGGCGCGGCTCGCGCCGCCGATGCGATCGTCATCGGCGCCACCACGTCGCAAACCGGGCCGCTGACGGAGGATGCCGACTATCAGACCCGCGGGATCGAACTGGGAATCGACGAGGCAAACGCGCATGGCGGCTGGCTCGGACGCAAGCTCACGCTGAGGTTCTACGACGACAAGAGCGATCCCGGCACCGCCGTCCGGCTTTACACGCGCCTTATCACCAATGACCGCGCCGATCTGCTGCTTGGCCCCTATTCCAGCGGCATCACGCAGGCGGTTGCGCCGCTGATCAACAAGTACGGATACGCCACGATCGAGCCCGGCGCCTCGCTCCCCGACATCTTTGTGAGCGGCAACAAGTGGAACTTCCAGGGCATTGCCTCCTCCCTCCAGTATCTTGACGAGCTGCTGCCGATCGCCAAACCCGATGGCGCCAGCACGGTCGCCGTGTTGGCGCTGAAATCGGCCTATTCGCTCGCCTGCTACAAGGCTCGCATCGAGCAGGCCCAGAAGCTCGGAATGAAGGTGGTGTACCAGACCACCTACTCGCTGCCGCAGCCGGACTTCGCCGCGATCGGGCTGGCGGTCAAGAACGCCCATCCGGATGTCGTGCTGGCGTGCAGCTACTACCCCGACGCCGTCGGGCTGACGCAGGCGCTGCACGACCAGGGGTTCGCGCCGCGCTTTTTGGCCGAAACGATCGGCCCGGTCGAGGCCGCGTTCACCAGGGCGGTCGGCAAGCTCGCGAATGGCATCATCTCCAATACCGGCTGGTGGGACAATTTCAAAACGCCGGGGAACCCGGAGTTCGTCGCTGCCTACAAGGCGAAATATCATGCCAACCCGGACTATCACGCGGCGGCCGGGTTCACCGCCGTCGAGGTGCTCGGCGCGGCGGTCGCCGCGACCAAGTCGCTGGATCAGGAGAAGGTCCGCGAATGGCTGCTGCACAATCAGGTGCCGACGATCCAGGGGACCTTCAAGGTGGACGCCAATGGCCGCGCGGAAGGGTTCTCCCAAAACCTTGTGCAGGTCCAGGACGGGGTGATCAAGCTGATCACGCCCCCCGATCTCGCGCAGGCCAAGCTGCTTGTGCCGTATCCCGGCCAGTGATGCCGGGGGCCCAAACCACTGACCAATCCATGCCGCGCCCGACCCCTCCCCCAACCCCTCCCGCAAGGGGAGGGGAGGTTTTCGGGGCTGCGTGCTTCTCCCCCTTCCCTTGCGGGAGGGGGCCGGGGGGGAGGGGGCCCGCGTGATGGGTCAACGATTTGGGCCGCCAGTGTCAGGGCCGCTGCCCTGACCCGCCGCGCCGTCTTCGATCGCGCGGCGTAATCCATGCTGGCGGTGCAACTGCTGGTCGATGGCGTCCTGCTCGGGGGCACCTACGTGCTGATCGCGCAAAGCCTGAACCTGATTTTCGGCGTAATGGGCGTGGTCAACCTCGCCCATGGCAGCTTCATCGTGCTGGCCGGGCTGTTCACCGTCTGGTTCAGCACCCACAGCGCGGCGAGCCCGCTGGTCGTGCTGCCCGTCGTGTTCCTGGTCATGTTCGGGGTCGGCGCCGTGCTCCAGCCGCTGCTTTTGGAACCCTTGGTGAAGTACGGCCGGCGTGCCGAGTTGTTGGGCCTGATGGTGACGTTCGGCCTCGACTACGTGCTGGTGGAACTGGCGTTGCAGGTGTTCGGCTCGGACTACGTCTCGCTGCCCTATCTTCAGTCCACCTGGACGATCGGCGCCATCACCGTCGGCAAGGCGCTGTTCGTCTCCGGCGCGTTCGGGGCCGTTTTGGCGGCGCTTCTGCATCTCGGGCTCAACCGGACGCCGTTGGGCAAGGCGCTGCTCGCCGCTTCCCAGAGCAGCATCGGCGCGGCGAGCTGCGGGATCGATGTCAGACGGATGCGCCTGATGGCGTTCGCGCTCGGCGTCGGGCTGGCATCGGCCGCCGGCGTGCTGCTGGTGCTGGTCATTCCGATGGCCGCCGAGTCCGCCGACAACATCACCATCCTCGCCTTCGTCATCATCGCGCTGGGCGGCCTCGGCAATTATGTCGGCGTGGCGGTCGCGGCCGTGCTGCTCGGCGTGGCGCAGTCGATCGTGGGCTTCTTCCTCGGCGGCGACGCCGAGAACGTGCTGCCCTACGTGCTGCTCATCGGGTTCATGGCGCTGTGGCCGCGACGTTTCCAGCGTGGTGCGGTGCGTGGCTGATCGGCCGTCCAGCTCCGGCCGCATGGCGCGGGCAGGGGCGGCGGCGGTCCTGCTGGCGGCGGCCTTCGCGGCGGTGCCGCTGGCAGGGTCGCGCTACACGGTGCAGCTCGGCACCGACGTGCTCGTCTTCACCGCGCTGGCGTACGGCTGGAACCTGATCAGCGGCTTCACCGGCTACCTGTCCTTCGGGCAGGTCTCGTTCTACGGGATCGGCGCCTACGCGACCGGCCTGCTGGTGCAGCACACGACGATCCCCTGGTACTTCGCCATTTGCCTCGGCGGCGTCGTGGCGGCCCTGGCGGCGGGCGTGCTCGGGCCGATCATGCTGCGGCTGCGCGGCATCCTGTTTGCGCTCGGGATGTTCGGCCTCGCGCGCATCCTCGGCGTCCTGTTCTCCGACTGGGGCTATGCGGGCGGCGGCAGCGGGATGACGCTGCCGGCCACGCTGACGCCGCTCGGCGTCTATGTCTTCGCGGGCGTCGTGGCGCTGGCCGGCGCTGGCCTCAACGCCTGGGTCGCGCGCGCGGGCTTCGGGCTCGACGCCATGAGCGTGCGCGAGGACGAGGAGGCGGCGACCGCGCTCGGCGTGCCGGCAACACGGGTGAAGGTAGCGGCGTTCATCGTCAGTGCCACCTTGCCCGCGCTGGCCGGCGGACTGGTCGCGTGGAATCGCAGCTACATCGACCCGCCAAGCATGTTCGACCCGACGATCGACCTGCAAACCGTGGTCTTCGTGCTGTTCGGCGGCATCGGCACCGTCTGGGGCCCGTTCCTCGGCACGCTGGTGCTGATGATCGTGGGCGAAGAGTTCCTCGTGTATTTTCCGAACCTGGAGCTGGCGCTGTTCGGGCTGGTGGTGATCCTCACCGTTCTCACCTTTCCCGGCGGGCTGGTCTCGCTGGCCAACCGGTTGGGCGTGCTGCGCCGGCCCGTCGTGCTAGCGCCCGCCGCCCTGCCCGACGGGGCGCCGCCGCAGGCGCGCGAGGAGGTGGTCGAAGGCGCGCCTGTACTGGAGGTGCGCGACCTGACCGTGCGCTTCGGCGGATTGGTGGCGCTGAACGATGTCTCCTTCGTCATCGGCTCCGGCGAGACGGTCAGCATCATCGGCGCCAACGGGGCGGGCAAGACCACGCTGTTCAACACCATCACGGGCTTCATCGCGCCCTCATCGGGCGACATCCTCTTCATGGGCAACTCGGTCGCAAGGCTGCCGGCATTCCGGCGCGCGCAACTCGGCATGGCGCGCAGCTTCCAGATCCCGCGTGTGATGGCCGCGATGACCGTGTGGGAGAACGTGGTGCTCGCCGCGCGGCACGGTCGGCAGCGGCACCGCGCGGTGGACCACGCCGCCTGGGTCCTCCGCACGGTCGGGTTCGCGCCGATGTGGCTCGATCCGGTCGCGCGGCTGTCGCCCGGGCATCAGCGGCTGCTGGAGTTCGCGCGGGTTCTTGCGCTCAACCCCGAGCTTGTGCTGCTGGACGAGGTCATGGCGGGGATGACGCGCGACGAGCAGGAGGACGTGCGCGCCGTGATCCGCCGGCTGAAGGAGTATGGCGTCGCCGCCGTCGCCTGCGTCGAGCACGTGATCGCCGCGATCGCCGACCTGTCGGACCGGATGGTGGTGCTCGATTTCGGGCGCAAGATCGCCGACGACGTGCCGTCCCGCGTGTTGCAGGACCCGGTCGTGGTGCGTGCCTATTTGGGCGAGCCGCAATGAGCGGGTCGGGCCCGGCCCTGTCGTTGCGGGACGTGGTCGCCGGGATCGGTCCGCTGACCATCCTGCATGGCGTCTCGCTGGAGGTCGCCGCGAACGAGGTGGTCGTGGTGCTCGGCGCCAATGGGGCCGGGAAGACCACGCTCTTTCGCGCCATCGCCGGACTGCTCGCGCCGCGCGGCGGGGACATAAGCCTGTTCGGCCAGCCGATCGCCGGGCAGCCGGCGCATCTCGTCACCCGCGCCGGCATCGGCCATGTGCCGAGCGGGCGGGAGCTGTTCCCGCTGCTGTCCGTCCTCGATCACCTCGAACTCGGGGGCCGGCGATGCGCGCCCGAGCGGCGTGCCGCGCTGCGGGCGCAGATGTTCGAGATATTCCCGGTACTGCACGAGCGTCTGCACCAGCGCGCCGGAACGCTCTCCGGCGGCGAGCAGCAGATGGTGGCCATCGCGCGCGCGCTGATGACGGATCCGCGCGTGCTGCTGCTGGACGAGCCCTCGACCGGGCTGGCCCCGAAGATCGTGATGTCGGTATTCGCGACCCTGCCGATGCTGCGCCGCCAAGGCGTCAGCGTGCTGCTGGCCGAGCAGAGCATGACGCTCGGGCTGTCGGCCGCCGATCGCGCCTATGTCATCGACCACGGGCGGATCGTGCTGTCCGGCCCGGCGGCCGAGCTTGCGACGGACCGGCGGGTGGTGGACACGTATCTGGGGCGATGACGCGAGCGGCCCGAAATCCCGCCGTCTGCCTCGACCCCTCCCCCCAACCCCCTCCCGCAAGAGGAGGGGGAGTGGAACGATCCGCTTTCTTCTCCCCTCCCCTTGCGGGAGGGGGCGGGGGGAGGGGCGGACGCCGCAATGACGCGAGGACGAGCGATGAACGACCGCCCGGACATGGGGACCCAGGACGCGCCGATCCTCGACAGCATTGCGCGCTTCCTCCAGCGCGACGTGAAGCCGTATGTCAAACAGCTCGAACACGACGACATCTACCCGGCCGAGATCGTCGAGCGGATGAAGGAGCTTGGGTTGTTCGGCGCGACGATCCCGGCGGAGTACGGCGGCCTCGGACTGACCTGCGCGACCTACGCCAAGATCGTCGAGGCCGTGTCCGTCGTCTGGATGTCGATCAGCGGCATCTTCAACTCCCACCTGATCATGGCCGCCGCGGTGCAGCGCTTCGGGACGGCGGAGCAGAAGCGGCGCTTCCTGCCCCGCTTCGCGAGCGGGGAGTTGCGCGGCGGCCTGGCGCTGACCGAGCCCGATTGCGGCACCGACCTCCAGGCGATCCGCACCGGCGCGCGACGCGACGGCGACGACTACGTGGTGAACGGCACGAAAACCTGGATCTCCAACGGCATCCACGGCCAGTGCTTCGCCTTGCTGGTCAAGACCGATCCCGTAGCGGCGCCCCCGCATCGCGGGATGAGCCTGTTCCTCGCCGAGAAGGCGCCGGGATTTACGGTCAGCCGCAAGCTCGAGAAGCTCGGCTACAAGGGGATCGACAGCGCCGAACTGGTGTTTCAGGACTACCGCGTTCCGGCGGCCAACCTGATCGGCGGCGAGGAGGGAAGGGGGCTCCAGCACGCGCTGGGCGGGCTGGAGCTTGGCCGCATCAACGTCGCCGCGCGGGGCGTCGGCGTCGCCCAGGCGGCGTTGGATGAGGCCGTGTCCTACAGCCAGCTCCGCAAGACGTTCGGCAAGCCGATCTGCCAGCATCAGGCGATCCAGACCAAGCTGGGCGACATGGCGACCCAGGTTCAGGCCGCGCGCCTGCTGGTGGAGAACGCCGCGCGGGCATACGATCGCGGTGAACGCTGCGACATGGAGGCCGGCATGGCGAAGTTGTTCGCGACCGAGGCGGCGGTGAACGTCAGCCTGGAGTCGATGCGTATCCACGGCGGCTACGGCTACTCGACGGAATTCACGGTCGAGCGGCTCTATCGCGACGCGCCGCTCCTGGTGATCGGCGAAGGAACGAACGAGATGCAGCGGATCATCATCGCCAAGCAGCTCATCCAGCGAAACCCGGTCTGACGCGGATGGGCCCGCTGCACGGACTGCGGATCATCGCCGTCGAGCAATACGGCGCCGGCCCCTACGGCTCCATGCAGCTCGCCGATCTCGGGGCGGAGGTCATCAAGATCGAGAACCCGAACGATGGCGGCGACATGGCGCGTCGCGTCGGGCCGTTCTTCATCGGCGAGGACGATAGCCTGTTCTATCAGAGTTTCAACCGCAACAAGCGCGGCATGACGCTCGATCTGAAGCACCCGAAAGCGCGCGGCGTCCTGCACGCGCTCGCGGCGCGCGCGGACGGGCTGCTCGACAATTTGCGGGGTGATCTGCCGGAGAAGCTCGGCCTGACCTACGCCGCCCTTGCCTCGGCCAATCCGAGGATCGTCTGCGCGCACCTGTCGGCGTATGGGCGCACCGGGTCGCGGGCGGGGTGGCCCGGCTACGATTATTTGATGCAGGCCGAGGCTGGGTATCTGTCGCTGACGGGCGAGCCGGACGGGCCGCCTTCGCGCTTCGGGCTGTCGATGGTCGATCTGATGACCGGGCTGTTCGCTGCGTTCGCCCTGGTCTCCGGCGTGCTAGCGGCGCGCGCCGGCGGGATCGGACGCGATCTGGACGTGAGCCTGTTCGATACCGCGCTCCAGAACCTGAACTATCTCGCGACCTGGTATTTGAACGCGGAGCACGTTCAGGGGCGCGAGCCGCGCTCCGGCCATCCGTCCCTGGTGCCCAGCCAGCTCTATCGCACACGCGACGGCTTCATCCTCATCATGTGCAACAAGGAGAAGTTCTGGCCGATCCTCTGCGAGCGGCTGGGGCGTCCGGAGTGGGCCGAGGATTCGCGGTTCCGAACCTTCGCCGACCGGCTTGCGAACCGCGCGCTAGTGACGACCCTGCTGGATGAGGCCCTGTCGGGTCGCACGACCGCTGAGTGGCTGGTGCATTTCGCCGGGCAGGTACCCGCGGCGCCGGTCAACGACGTACGGGCGGCGTTGGACAACCCGTTCGTCGCTGAACGGCAGTGCGTCCAGAGTTATCAGCACGGGTCGGCTGCGCCGGTGCGCATGGTCGCGACCCCGATCGGAACGGGAGACGACTTGCTTCCGCGTCGCGCCGCACCGTCCCTCGGTGCCGAGACCGACGCCGTGCTGCGGGAGGCCGGGTTTTCCGAGACCGATATCCGCGCGCTGAGGGCCGACAAGGCGATTTAGACGGAGGAGAGCGCGGATGGACCCCCTCGCGGCAGCGGCCAACCAGCACGGGCGGTTCCTGGAGGATTTCACGGTGGGCGACGTATACCGGCACTGGCCGGGGCGGACGATCACCGAGGCGGACAACATCAATTTCAGCCTGATGACGATGAACCGCCACCCGATGCACTGTGACGCCGCCTTTGCCGCGCGGTCGGAGTTCGGCAGGCCGCTGGTCAATAGCGGCCTCACCCTCGCAATCGTGCTGGGCATGACGGTCGATGACATCAGCTTGAACGCCGTCGCCAATCTCGGCTGGAAGGACATCAAGCTGACGGCGCCCGTCTTTCCCGGCGACACGATCTACGCACGCTCCGAGGTGCTGGACGTGCGGGAGAGTCGTTCGCGTCCGCATCAGGGCATCGTGACGACGCGCACCGAAGGAGTGAAGCAAGACGGCACCGTGTTCATGACCTTCGAGCGGATGAGCCTGGTCGCGAAGCGACACGTTATGGTCGAAGCAGCAGGCCGCGAGCCTGGGTGATCGTGGCTTCGGCCATTCCGAACAAGCCGCCGTCGGTCGCACTGCTGATCGGGTGCGGGATGACCGCGAAGGAATAGCCGGGAAAGCCGAGTACGCGGGCCATCAGTTCGGCCGCGCTGGTGAAGCGATCGGTCATCACGGCCATCGCGGCAACGCCGAGACGTTCGGCTGCAACTGCGTCATGCAAACTGCACGACGAGCAGCTGCCTCAGTCGCCGATCCCGGTGATGACGGCGTCCCAGCGCGTGATTTCTTCCACGATGGGCGCGCCGACCGGGGCGCTGTAATTGGACTTCACTCGCGTGATCACATTGGCGACGCCGAATTGCTCGCGCAGCATGCGGTCGAGGTGCGCGAAAAAGACTTTGGTGCCTTCCTTGCCGTTCGAGATGATGCCGACGGTCTTGCCGGCGAGCGCGGCCGGGCGCGGGGCCGGGAGACCGACGGGTGGGGCCGCTTCGTTGGTCGGATCGAGAACCTGGAGAGCCATGACGTGCCTCCGCTGAGGATGAGGGGCAACTTCACCGCTTGGGTGGTTCGCAGTCAACGCACGCGCCGATCGGCAGGGTGACGGCCCGGCTCTTGTGGCCAAGCCAGGGCGGGATCACCGCGCCGAAGCCACCAGCGGGACCGCCGGCCGCAACGACCAGAAGCTGATCGGGCAACTCCAGCGCCGGATAGACGCTGTCGCCACGGTCGCGCACGACCGCGCCCTTGCCGACGTCGGCCCAATCGCGGCGATGCACGCGCGCCCGTTCGTTGAGGAAGGCGGCGATGTCCGCCTTGCTCCAGCCGGCGGCTTGCAGATGATCGCGCAACTGCTTGGGAATGATCAGGGCATAATTGCCAGCGAAGATGGAATAGTGCCGCAGATTGGCGCGCATTTCCGCGGCGAAGGTCTCCAGGATTTCCTCCGGGTTCGTCGTCCATTCGTTCATGATCTGACGCGGCGCGCCGGCCGCCATGACCGTGACGGCGGAAACCTCCTGCGGCAGCCCGCGCTGGACGGAAAGCGGCAGCCAGGTCGAGTCCTCCTCATCCTCGGAGACGCAGTAGCTGAGCTTGCCGGGGTGGCCGAGGGTGGAACGGTCGATGCCGCCCGGGCGTACGTCCAGGATGTTGATCAAGGCGAGGCGCAATGCCCGGCCGATCACCGTCGTAGCGCGATCGCTGTTGCCGAGCGCGTTGAACCTGCCGGTCGCGCCGAGTTCCCGGCGGATGGGGCCGTTCAGCACCGTGAAGACGGCGCAGCCGCCGGTCGAGGAGGTTGCCCCGTGCAGCAGGAATTCTGGCTGCATCATCGCCGTGAAGGCGGTGAGGACCACGGGGAAGTGCATGGGCAGGCAGCCCGCCATGACGGCATTGACGGCGAGCTTTTCCGCCGTGATCGGCACGCCGCGCACCGGTTCGATGCCGAGCAGTTGCTCCGGCGCCGTCATCGCCCATTCGAGGCACGCCTGCACGCCTGCCGGCGTGGGTGGGACGATCGGCAGGCCGTCGGTCCAGCCGTTGCTGTGGTAGAACTCCTGGACGGCCCAGACGTCCGCGATCTCATAGGTCTTGGAGGCAAGTTGCATCGGGAAGATGATCCGGTACGATATCGGCGGGTCCATTTGAGTGCCACATGTGATAACGACTTGTCGCGAATTCCAGGCGCCGCCGGCCGCGCTGATCGGCTTCGCCTCGCCGCCGCACCGGCGAGCCCCGCGGCCTGATCATCTCGTTTCAGGTCACTGTCTGGGCGAGGGGGACGCGGCCTGATGCTGTCGGTGACGGGGCTGAAGGCTGGCTACGGCGACAGCCGGGTGCTGTTCGACGTCGGCTTCGCGGTGAACGCGGGCGAGATGGTGACGTTGCTCGGCCGCAACGGCATGGGCAAGACGACGACCGTGCTGGCGCTGATGGGCATCGTCGCCCCGCGCGGCGGGGAAATCCGGCTCGACGGCGCGCGCCTGGACGGGCGTGCCTCGTACCAGATCGCCCGCGCCGGGCTGGGCCTGGTGCCGGAGGGCCGGCAGATTTTCCCCAATCTGACAGTGCGCGAGAACCTGACCGCGACCGCCGCCAACCGCGCGGGCGCCGACGCGCCCTGGACCTTGCGGTCCGTCCTGGACCTGTTCCCGACGCTTGCCGGCCGTCTGTCGCAACCCGGCGGCCTGCTGTCGGGCGGGGAGCAGCAGATGCTGGCGATCGGGCGGGCGCTGATGACCAATCCGCGCCTGCTCATTCTGGACGAGGCGACCGAGGGGCTGGCGCCGCTGGTGCGCCAGACGATCTGGGACGCGCTGGTCCGCCTGAAGGCGGGCAACCAGGCGATCCTGGTGATCGACAAGAACCTCGACGCGCTGACTCGCATCGCCGACCGCCATTATGTTCTGGAAAAGGGCCAGGTGGTGTGGTCCGGCACCTCGGCGGAGTTGCGCGCGAACGTTGACGTGGCGCACCGGTATCTGGGGCTTTAGACCCCAACTGTCCGACCGTCGTGTCGAAACTCGTTTCCGACCTCCATCGAGACCCTGCGCGGAGGGGACGCCGGACTTCGTGTCGGCCCAATCTCACGGAGCACACGATGATCAACCACCGGGTCACAGCCCGACGGCGAGAACCGTTGACGCCCACCGCCCCTTCCTGCCACGACGCACCGTGTCCTACCGGCAGAAGCATCTCCTTGGGATCGAGGGGCTGACCCCGCCCGAGATCGGGCACCTGCTCGACCTCGCCGAGAGCTATGTGCTGCTCGCCCGTTCGGGGAAGACCCAGCGCGATCTGCTTCGCGGGCGCACGCTCATCAACCTGTTCTTCGAGGATTCCACCCGCACGCGCACCAGCTTCGAGCTGGCCGGCAAGCGCCTTGGCGCCGATGTCATCAACATGTCGGTCTCGAGCTCCTCGGTGAACAAGGGCGAGACGCTGCTCGACACCGCGGCGACCCTGAACGCCATGCATTGCGATCTGCTGGTGGTGCGCCACGACCAGTCCGGTGCGCCCAGCCTGCTCGCGCAGAAGGTCGACGCGGCGGTCATCAACGCCGGGGACGGCACGCACGAACACCCGACGCAGGCGCTGCTCGACGCGCTCACCATCCGCCGCCGGCGCGGCCGGCTGGAGGGGCTGGTGGTGGCGATCTGCGGCGACATCGGCCACTCCCGCGTGGCCCGTTCCAACATCCACCTGCTCACCACGATGAACAGCCGGGTGCGCGTGATCGGGCCCCCGACCTTGATCCCCGCCGAGGTCGCGCGCATGGGCGTGGAGGTGTTTCACGACATGGAGGCCGGGCTTGCCGGGGCCGACGTGGTGATGATGCTGCGGCTCCAACGCGAGCGGATGCAGCACGGACTGGTGCCCAGCGCCCGCGAGTATTTCCGCTTCTTCGGGCTGGATGGCGCGAAGCTCGCCCACGCGAAGCCCGACGCGCTGGTCATGCACCCCGGCCCGATGAACCGCGGTGTGGAGATCGACAGCGCGGTGGCCGACGATCCGGTCCGCAGCGTGATCCGCGAGCAGGTCGAGATGGGCGTCGCGGTGCGCATGGCCGTGCTGGATACGTTGGCGCGCGGACCGGGCAATGAGCCTTAGCGCGCCCGACATTCTCTTTACCGACGTTCGTCTGATCGACCCGGCCTCGGGGCTCGACCAGATGGGCGACCTGCTGACGCGCGACGGCCGCGTCGCCGATCTCGGCGCGCTCGGTCGCCCGGACGGCACCGAAATCGTGCAGGCGGAGGGCGCGGTCCTGTGTCCCGGCCTGGTCGATGTGCGCGCCGCTCTCGGCGAGCCGGGTTTCGAGTACCGCGAAACGATCGCCTCGGCGGCGCTGGCGGCGGCGGCGGGCGGCATCACCACCCTCGCGGCGCTGCCCGACACGCAGCCGGCGATCGACGATCCAGCGCTGGTGCGCCTGCTGCGCGCGCGCGGCGAGGAGTTGGGAAGCCTGACCATCCTTCCCTACGCCGCCGTCACACGCGCCTGCCGGGGCGAGGAGATGGCCGAGCTGGGATTGCTGCGCGAGGCCGGCGCGGTCGCCTTCACCGATGGCGCGCACGCGGTGGGCTCGGCACGACTGATGCGCCTCGCACTCTCCTATGCCGCCATGTTCGGCGCGCGGATCGTGCAGCACCCGGAGGAGCCGTCGCTCGCCGCCGGCGGGGCGGCGACGGAGGGCGAGCTGGCGACCCGCCTCGGGCTGCCCGGCATTCCGGCGGCGGCCGAGGCGATCCTGGTCGCGCGCGACATCCGCTTGGCCCAGCTCACGGGCGGGGCGGTCCATTTCGCGCATGTCTCCACCGCCGAGGCGTTGATGCTGATCCGGCGTGCGAAGGATTCAGGCATCGGCGTCACCTGCGACACCGCGCCGCCCTATTTCGATCTGAACGAGACAGCGATCGGCGACTTCCGCACGTATGCGAAGCTGTCGCCGCCGTTGCGGGCGGAATCCGACCGCCAAGCGGTGCTGGCAGCGCTCGCCGACGGCACGATCGACGCGATCGCCTCGGACCACCAGCCGCGCGACGCCGACGACAAGCGCCTGCCATTCGCGCAGGCCTCCGCGGGTGGGGCAGGACTGGCCACGCTCCTCGCGGTGACGCTGGCGCAGGTGCATGGGGGCGCGCTGGGCCTGATGCAGGCGCTGGATCTTCTGACTGCCCGGCCCGCCCGTCTGCTGGGCATCGAAACGGGATGCCTCGCCCGTGGCGCCCCGGCCGATCTCTGCCTGTTCGACTTGGAGCGGGCATGGCGCGTGGAGGCCGGGAGCCTGCCCGGCAAGGCGCAGAATACGCCCTTCGACGGCCGCGCGCTGGAGGGCCGAATTCTCGGGACATGGAAAGCGGGGCGGCGGGTGTTCGGCGCCGACCCGGCATGAACCAACGCGTGCTCCATCGGCCTGCGCGGAGGCTCCACACGCCGTCAAAGGGGCGGGTTGACCTCAGACCGTCTCCTGAGCCGGGAAATTGAACTCGATGTCGATCCCGTCGGGGTCCTTGAAAAACAACTGCGTCATGTTCAGGCGCGGCAGCACCCGCTCGTCGAAGCGGATGCGGTTCGCCTCCAGGCGCTCTTTCATCAGCTTGAGGTTTTCCGCCGAGAAGGCGATGTGGTCGAGCCGCCCGGCATCGGGCGTCCCCTCGATCACCGGGTCATCCGCGCGATCGCCGATCAGATGCACGACCGGCGCGCCCCCGCAGTAGAGCCAATAGCCAGGAAACGCCAGCGGCGGCGATCGCCGGCCCGCAGCCCGACGATATCCTCGTAGAAGGTTCTCGTCGCCTCCAGGTCGCGCGCGCGGATCGTGTAATGGTTCAGGGCCAGGGCGGGCATCGTTTCTCTCCTTCGGCTCCAAGGCCGCGCTAGCTGGCCATCGGGGGCGCCGCGCGTCAATCCGTGATGGCGAACCGCATCGGCGTGCGTGTAAGCAGGCCCTCAGCCAGCAAGGGTTCCATGGAGACTCCGTCGATCGCCGTCCGGGTCGCGCCCGAGCGTGATGTGCGCCGATCCGGGCGGGGCGCGCTCGTGCGCCGGCTGCGCTGGCTGGTCCGCCGGCTCGCCGAGGCGCCCTATGAGCATCGGCTGCTGGCGGCGGTGCGCGCCCGCTCGGTGCCGCGTCATGTCGGCATCATCCTGGACGGCAACCGCCGTCACGCCCGTGGCCAGGGGTTGCGCGACTTCCGCCGCATCTACGAGGTGGGCGCGGGCAAGCTGGACGAGGTGCTGGACTGGTGCGCCGCCCTCGGCGTCGGCGCCGTCACGCTCTGGGTCTGCTCCACCGACAATCTGGGCCGCCCGGCCGAGGAGCTTTCCGGCATGCTGGCGGCGATCGAGGGCAAGATGCGCGACATCGCCGCCGATCCGCGCATCCACCGTCTGGGCGTGCGCGTCCAAGCGATCGGCCGGCTCGACCTGCTGCCGGGTAGCCTCGTCGATGCGATCGAGCGGGCGCGCGCCGCGACCGAGACGAACCGCCAGATGACGCTTACCATTGCCGCCAACTATGGCGGCCGGGAGGAGATCGCGGACGCGCTGCGCTCCTTGCTGCGCCACTGCGCCGAGCACCAGTTGACCTTGGACCAGGCAGCCGAGGTGGTGACGCCGGAGGCGATCGGGCGGCACCTCTACTCCCCCAGCCTGCCCGACCCCGACCTCATCATCCGCACCAGTGGGGAGGTGCGGCTGTCGGGCTTCCTGCTGTGGCAGAGCGTGTACAGCGAGTATCACTTCACGGACGTGAACTGGCCGGCGTTCCGGCGCATCGACTTCCTGCGCGCGATCCGCACCTACCAGGCGCGCGACCGCCGGTTCGGACGGTGAGCCGACCTAGCCGCGGCTGGTCAGGAACCGGCTGAACGCATTCAGCGTCGCCTGCGAGACGTGGTGCTCCAACCCCTCGGCATCGGCCTCCGCAGCATCTGGCGGCACGCCGACGGCGAGCAGCAGCTCGACGACGATCCGATGGCGCGTGCGCACGCGCTCGGCCATCTCTTGGCCCGCCTCGGTCAGGAACACGCCGCGGTAGGGCCGGGCGGTCGCCAGGCCCTCCCGTTTCAGGCGGCGGATGCTCTTGACCGCCGTCGGATGCGAGACGCCGAGCCGGCGCGCGATGTCGACCAGCCGCGCCTCGCCACCGGCGGCGAGCAGATCGGCGATCAGCTCCACATAGTCCTCGGTCAGCGCGGAGGACTGGGCGAAGCGGGCCTTGCCAAACCGCTCCGCCTGGGTCGGCTCCGCCGGCATCTGGCCGGTGCCAGCGCTGTCTGGGGACGGCTCCACGGTGGCTCCTCCTGGCACCCGCGGTTCCCGCGTCCCCGGGGCCTCGCAGGCATACCCCGCGCGGGGGCCGGATTCATAGCCGCAGATGATTGTTCAGCCTCGAATCCACCTCGTTCAGCCGGCTTCGATCCGGAGGTGCTTGATTGATCTGTAGCCTGAGCTAACTTATAAGGGCGTTGACGGGGTGCACGATGGCGGACGGGTTCGACGGTTTGGCGGCAAGACATGACGTCGAAGCGTTGGAAGCGGCGCGGCTGTTGGCCGCGAAGCGGCGAGCAAGCTGGCCGCGGCGGCCCCTGTCCGGCCGCGCCGCCGCCCTCATGTGGTTCCTGCGCGTCTATGTGCTTGGAATGCTGGCCGTCGTCGCGGTGCAACTCGCTCGCCTGGTCTGATCCACCGGATGAACGACGCCGGCCGGTTGCGACGCGAGGATGTCAGGCGGGCACAGGCGCACAGGGCAACGGCACGCCTGCGGGCTGCGCCGGGCGGCGCGTGGGCGCGCCTGCGCTTGTTCGCACTGATCGCCGGCCCCGGTGTCCTCGTGTTCCTGGGCGAGAACGACGCGCCGTCCATGCTGTCCTACGCCGCGACCGGCGCGGGTTTCGGCATCGGCTTCTTCCTGCCGTTCGTCGCGGCCACGTTCGCCCTCGGCTTCGTCGTGCAGGAGATGGCGGCGCGGATCGGCGCGGTCACGAGCCACGGCCACGCCGAGCTGATCTTCGACCGTTTCGGCCCGTTCTGGGGCCGCTTCGCCATGGGGGACCTGCTGGTCGGCAACTTCCTGACGCTCATCACCGAGTTCATCGGGATTCGCGCCGGGCTCGGCTTCTTCGGCATTCCGGCGGCGGTCGCCGTCGGGGCGTCGGTGGCGCTGGTGATGCTCGCCGCCGCCACCGCACGCTACGCGACCTGGGAACGGATCACGCTCGCGCTCGCGCTGGGCAATGCCGTGTTCGTGCCGGTGGCGTTGCTCAGCCATCCCGACTGGGGCGCCGTGGGCCGCGCGCTGGCCACCTGGAGTCCGCTGCCCGGTGGGCTGAAGCCGGACACGGTGACGCTCATGGTGGCCAACATCGGCGCGACCGTCACGCCCTGGATGTTGTTTTTCCAGCAGGGCGCGGTGGCGGACAAGGGGCTGGAGGCGCGCGACATCGGCGCGGCGCGATGGGACACCGCCATCGGATCGGTCCTCGCCGCACTATTCGGCCTGGCGGCGATCATCGCCACCGCACCGCTGTTCGCGCACGGCATCAGCGCGCAGGACTGGCAGGCCGCGCAGTTCGCCCAGGCGATCGAGCCCTATGTCGGTCACGTCGGCGCCGCGCTGTTCGCGCTCGGCATCTTCGAGGCCGGTTTGGTCGCGGCCATCGCGATCTCCACCTCCTCTGCCTACGCCTTCGCCGAGGTGCTGCGCGCGCCGCACAGCCTGAACGCGCCGTGGTCTGAAGGCTGGGTGTTCTACGCCGTGCTCGCCGGCTCCTCGGCGCTGGCGGCCGGGGTGGTGCTGACGCCGGAAATGCCGTTGGAACAGGTGGTCATCATCGTCAACGTTATCGCCGTGCTGGCGATGCCCCCGGCACTGCTGTTCCTGCTGCTGATCGCCAACGACACCGAGGTGATGGGGCCGCACCGCAACGGGCGGGGATGGAACATCGCCGGCGTGGGGGTGACGGTGTTTCTGATCCTGGTGGGGCTGGGCTACGCGGCGAACGTGCTGGTCCCGGGCGTTCTCGGCCGGCTCTAGCCCCTCCTCGTTCGCCGTCGCCGATATCACGAATTCGTGAACAAAGCGGCTGGGGTTGCGAACGGGTCATTAACAATTTGATTCGAATTAATTTTTAGACGGGTCGTCGGACAAACGTATGCGAAGCATTAAAATAACAATTTGCATATATTCTCGCCATGTGATCATTCTTGAGACGCGGGATGTGATCGGTCGCATCCGCGTTTCAGGAGCCCGCCATGCCTCGCCGCTTCCCCTCCGCCCTCGCCGCCGCAGTCGCACTGACGCTGGTCAGCGGCGCCGCTTTCGCCGACCCGGTCAACTTCACGGGTACCTACGCGGTCTCCGGGAACACCGGATCGAACGGACTTGCCATCAGCACCCAGGACGAAAACAGCTCTCTCGGGTCGAAGGGCAATCTGTCCTTTTCGCTGAATGCCGGTCAGTCAACCGGCCAAAAGGCGCTATTCGATATCTATACGCTGGAAAGCTCAGTCACTCCGGATGACGCGACTGCGCATACGATCACTGCTGATTTTACTTTCACGGCGCCGACGCCGTCCTTCGGGGGGGATGCGACCGGCACGACGGTCGAACAAAATCTTGGCTTTTTGGGTTTTTATAAGGAAGGCGTGCTGACCTGGGACAATAACGGGGTTTTCGATATCGCCTACCCCGGCGGCGGGAACGGCGATCTGCAGGTCACGTTGACCGGCGGCGATTTCAATGTCGGACTATTTGGTTTGGATGCAGGTTCTCATGACGGCCTCACCGTAATGGCCAACTTCACGAACGTGAACGACCCGGCAAACGTTCCGGAGCCGGCGTCGGTGGCGCTGCTCGGCATCGGCCTGCTCGGTCTCGGCATGGTCGGGATGCGTCGGCGCGGCCGGAACGGCACCGCCGCCTGACACTCCGACACTTTCGGCTCGTGCCCCAAAACGGGGTGCTTTCCGAACCATCCCGGCTCGATCCGCTCAACCGCCGCCGCCTCTGCCTGCACCACCCGCACAGCCGCGCCTGCAACGCCCCGTGATCCCGGCTGGCAAGACCGGACAGGCGGTGGTGCGCCACGCGGCAAAACGCCGTTCTATTGCCGTTTCCATCCCATAATGACCGGCACGATCGACGCCGCGCCCTGACCCGGTCAGGCTCCCGCCGGCTCCGCCTGCACCACCCCCAACAGCCGCGCCTGCAACGCCTCGTCGGCTTCCAGCGCGCGCGCGCTGCCCTCGAAGGCCACGCGGCCGTTCACCAGCACATAGGCCCGATCGACGAGCGACAGCACGGTCTCGGCATGGTGCTCCACGATCACCATCGCGACCCGCCCGCGCAGCTTCGCCAGCGCCGCCAGCACCTCCTGCACCACCGCCGGGGCGAGACCCTCGAAGGGCTCGTCGAGCAGCATCAGCCGGCTCGGCGCCATCAGGGCGCGGGCGATGGCGACCATCTGACGCTCGCCGCCGGACAGGCTTTCGGCCTGGGCGCGCTGAAGAACGCGCAGCTTGGGGAACAGCGCGAACGCCTCGTCGAGCGAGGCCCCGCCCGCGCGCGCCGCGAGGCGCAGGTTCTCCGTCACCGTCAGATTGGGAAACAGCCGCCGCCCCTCGGGCACCAACGCGATGCCGGCGCGATTGATCTCGAACGACCGGGAATCCGTGATGTCGGCATCGCCGAAGACGATGGCGCCGCCGGTCTTCTGCGCCGCGCCCATGATGGCGCGCAAGGTCGTCGTCTTGCCCACTCCGTTGCGGCCGAGCAGCGCCACCGCCTCGCCCTCGTTCACGACCATGTCGAGCCCGTCCAGCACCTGGCTGCCCGAATAACCGGCGCGCAGGCCCGACAGGCGCAGCAGGGGCACGGACGGCGCGGCGACGTGTTGCGGAGCCGCCGCGGCGTGCTTCACGTCGCGCGCGGTGCCCATGTAGGCGGCGACGACCTCAGGGTTGGCCGCGACTTCGGCCGGGGCGCCGTCGGCGATCAGCCGTCCCTGGTGCAGCACGGTCAGGCGGTCCGACAGCACCAGCACGCGGTCGATGTCGTGCTCGATCAGCAGCACCGCATGGGTGCGCGACAAGCCGCGGATCAGCCGCCCCACCACCTCGCGGTCGGACGCCGCGAGCCCCGCCAGCGGCTCGTCCAGCAGCAGTAGCCGCGCGTCGGTGGCGAGCGTGATCGCGATCTCCAGCAGCCGCCGCTCGCCGTGCGCGAGATTCGCGCAGGCCTCGCCGGCGCGATCGGCCAGGCCGACCGCATCGAGCAGCGACCAGGTCTGGGCGTTGATCCCCTCCAGGGCATAGGCGTCCCGCCACAGGCTGAGGCCGTGCGGGCTGCGCGCCTGCACGGCGATGCGGACGTTCTCGAAGGCTGTCAGCGTGGCGAACACGCTGATGATCTGAAACGACCGCCCCAGCCCCAGCCGCACCCGCTTGTGCTCGGGAACCCGCGTGATGTCGCGCCCGGCGAAGCTGATTGTGCCCGCGTTCGGCCGCAGCCGGCCCGTCAGCATGTTGAACATCGTCGTCTTGCCCGCGCCGTTCGGGCCGATCAGGCTGTGCAGCCGACACGCATCGACGTCGAAGCTGATGTCTTGCGCCGTGACCAGCGAGCCGAACCGCTTCGAGAGATTCCGCACCCGCAACACTGGCCCGTTCGTCCCGTCGGCCGCCTGCCCCGCGGCCACCGAGCGCCACGGCGCGATGGACGCCGGGCGCGCCGGGATGCCGCGCCGCGTCAGGGTCCAGCGCGGCGGGCGTCGGAGCAGGCGCTGCGCCAGGCCCTGGATGCCCTCAGGGGAGCCGAGCGCGAAGGCCAGGATGATCGGCGCGAAGAACAGCCACCAGTTCTCGCTGAGTTGCGAAAGCTTGTCCTGCAACAGCACGAAGGCGATCGCGCCCCAGAGCGGGCCGAGGAACTGATGCACGCCGCCCAGCACCGTCATCAGCAGTGCGTCGCCCGCGTGCTGCCAGCTCAGGTTGTCGGCATAGGCGCCCCGCAGCATGAACGCGAGCAGCGCGCCGGCATAGCCGAGCACTCCTGCCATCACCACAAACGCGGTCAGCTTGAGACGGAACGTGCTGTAGCCGAGCGCGCGCACGCGCTGCTCGTTGTCGCGCAGCGCCTGCAGGGTGCGCCCGAACGGCGTGTGCGCGATGCGCCACAGGAGCCACATGCCGAGCACCACCGTCATGACGGTGAAGGCATGGAACACGCCGCTGCCGGCGAGCATCGGGCGGGGCACGCCCTGCAACCCGTTCTCGCCGCCGGTCAGCGCCGTCCACTTGAACGCGACCTCGAAGGCAATCTGCGAGAACGCCAAGGTCAGCAGCGAAAAATAGAGGCCACGCCGGCGCAGGATGATGAACCCGATCGCCAGCGCGAGCACGAGCGAGAACGTGATCGCGAAGGCGAAGGCGGCCAACTCGTTGTCGAGAAAGCGCAGCATCGAGATGGCGGTGGCGTAGGTCGCGCAGCCGAAGAACACCGAGGCGCCGAACGGCACCAGCCCGGTGTAGCCGACCAGCAGATTCACGCCCGCGCCGTACAGCGTGTAGATCGCGATCTCGGTGATCAGGCCCTCCGGCGCGCCGGTCACGCGCCAGAACGCGCTCAGCGCGGCGAGCACGAGGGCGACCCACAGGACGGGGTGGGTCACGATGGCAACGCGCGACCCCTCCCCCCGACCCCCTCCCGCAAGGGGAGAAGGAGACGAAGACCCGACCCAGCGTTTGCTCCTCCCCTCTCCTTGGGGGAGGCGGCGAGCGCCGCTCACTCGAACCGCTCCCACCGCTCGCCGAGCAGCCCGCGCGGGCGTACCAGCAGCACGAGTGCCATGAACGCGTACATCACCCCGCCGGCGGCCGCGGGCTCGAACTGGACGGTCAGCGTGGTCACCACGCCGACCAGCAGCCCGGCGATGACGGCACCGGGGAAGGAGCCGAGGCCGCCGATGGTGACCACCACGAAGGCGGGCATGATGGCGTTCTCCTGCATCGCCGGCGTCACGGTCCAGAGCGGCGCGGCCAGCACGCCGGCGATGCCGGCGATGGCGCAGCCGAGGCCGAATACCGCCGTCAGCACGATCGGCAGGCGGATGCCGAGCAGGCCCACCATCTCGGGATCGCGCGAGCCGGCGCGCAGGATGCGCCCATAGGGGGTGAAGCGCATGAACGCCCAAAGACCCGCCAGCAGAACCACGGTGGCGAAGAACACCGAAGCCCGGAAACGGGTGATGAACACCGGCCCCCAGATGAACACTCCCGACAGCGCGGCGGGCTGGTTGAACGGAATTCCCAGTCCACCCCAAATCAATCGCGTCAGCGCCTCGATCAGCAGTGCCAGCGCGAAGGTCACGATCAGGCTGACCAGCGGATCCTTGTCATAGAGTCGGCGGATCAGCAGGCGCTCCACGATCATGCCGAGCAGCCCGACCGCGAACGGCGCCAGGATCACCGCCGGCCAGCCGAATTGCTGGTAGAGAGTCAAGCCGAAATAGGCCCCGAGCGCGAAGAACGCGCCATGCGCGAAATTGACGATGCCGAGCAGGCCGAAGATGATGGAGAGCCCGATCGCGATCAGCACGTAGAGACTGCCGAGCACCAGGCCGTTGGCTGCCTGGGTCAGCAGAAGGGTGGGGTCGAACATCGCGGGCGCCCCGCATGTCAGGTTGCCGGCATGTGGCAGTCGGAGACGCCGTACACCTTCTCGAGGTCCGCCGCCGAGGCGGGCACCGCCCCCTTCACGTCGAAGTAGTCCCACTTATCGGGGATCGTCGGCTTCACCTCGACCACCAGATTGCGGAGCAGCATCTGATGGTCGGACTTGCGCCAACTATAGGGATTTTCAGGTGTGCCGCCCTTCCAGGTCTCCAATCCCTCGATGATCGCCATGGGCTCGGTCGATTTCGCGGCATCCATCGACTCGAACAGCGACTTCGCCGTGATCCAGCCCATCCACGCCTTGTCGGCGGCCGGTCGGGCGTGCGCCTTCTGGTAGGCGGCGGCGAACGCCTGCTCGTCGGGCGGGTTGGCCGGGTTCTTGTACCACCAGAGCGAGGTGTAGATCCCGGTCGCCGCGTCCGGCCCGACCGCCCAGATGTCGGTGTCGCCGATGGCGATCTCGGCCACCGGGATCTTGCCCTTCATGCCCATGTCGTTCCATTGCTTGAGGAACGTGGACAGATCGCCGGCCGGCACGCCGCCCAGCACGAGGTCCGGCTTCGCCTGGCGGATCTTCAGGATGAAGCTGCTGTAGTCGGGCGTGTTCAGCGGCACGCTGTCGTCGCCCGCGATGGTGCCGCCTGCCTCCTTCAGCAGTTGCTTGAACGAGGCGGCGATGTCCTGCCCGAACGCATAGGATGCGGTCAGGAAGTACCATTTCTTGCCGCTTCCGATGATGTACGGCGTGAACATCTTCGCCTGCACCGCCACGGGGGTGTTCAGCCGGAACGTGTAGCGGTTGCAGTTCTTGCCCGTGATGGCGGTCGCCGCGGCGTTGTTGATGAGCAGCGGGATCTTCAGGCCCGGCGCCGTCGCCTCCTCGGCCAGCGCGTTTGAACTGAGCGCCCCGCCGAGGATCGCCACGACCTTCTCCTCCTGCACCAGCTTCTGCATGTTCTGCTGCGCGCCTTGCGGGCTCGGCTCGTCGTACCATACGAGTTCGGCGGGGCGGCCCATGATCTTGTTGCCGCGCTCGGCCAGCGCGAGATAGGTGCCCTGCGCGAGGTATTCGGTCTGCGGCGCGATGTCGCCGGTCTTGGCCAGCAACAGCCCGATCCGGATGGTCTCCGCCGCCGCGGCGGGACGGATGAACGGCATCGGCAGGCTCGCCGCGCCAGCCAGCAATCCCACGCTGCTCAGCGTCTGCCGACGGGTCAGTCCCTTGGCCCCGGTCATGTGCATCCTCCCTGCAACCGACGCCGCTCGGTAGCCGGCGGCGCTTCCCGCCGGTTATGACCGAGAGGAATAGAGGGATGCAAGGCGGGCGGGTCAGCTCTCCGCTGCCAGGGGAGCCGCCGCGCGCGCGACTGCCGGCCGTGGCGCGGGGGATACCGGCCGAGCGTCTTTGGCCGCGATCCGCCGCCCGGCGGCGAAGGACGCGATTGTCCGGCGCAGCCCCTCGGCCAGCGGCACGGATGGCGCCCAGCCCAGCAGCCTGCGCGCCACCGCGATGTCGGGGCAGCGCCGGCGCGGGTCGTCCACCGGCAGCGGCCGACGAACCACCGGGGAGGCCGAGCCGGTCTGGCGCAACACCTCCGCGACCAGATCGAGGACGGTGATCTCGGCGGGGTTGCCGAGGTTCACCGGCCCGTCAACCGGCCCCGGGTGCCACAGCAGGCGCAACAACCCGGCAACAAGGTCATCGACGTAGCAGAACGAGCGCGTCTGCCGTCCCTCGCCATAGACGGTGATCGGTTGCCCATCCAGCGCCTGGGTCACCAGGTTGGAGACCACGCGGCCGTCGTCGGGCGACATGCGCGGGCCGTAGGTGTTGAAAATGCGCGCGATCCGCACTTCCACCAATCCCCGGCGAAGCTGGTCGAAACACAACGTCTCGGCGGCGCGCTTGCCCTCGTCGTAGCAGGCGCGCGGCCCGGTCGAATTGACGTTGCCGAGATAGCTCTCGGGCTGCGGATGCACCGTCGGGTCGCCGTACACCTCGCTGGTGGAGGCAAGCAGAAATCGCGCGTCGCACGCCTCCGCGAGCGCCAGCAGATTGCGAGTTCCGACCACGCTCGTCATCATCGTGTGGACCGGGTCCGCCTGGTAGCGCGGCGGCGAGGCGGGGCAGGCGAGGTTCAGCACGCAATCGGCGCGCAGACCGCGCGGCAGCGTGTCAATGACGTCGGCGCGCACGAACTCGAAGCGCGGGTCGCGGCGCATCGGGTCCAGGTTCTCCATCCGGCCGGTGAGCAGGCTATCGAGGCAGATCACCCGCGCGCCGTCCGCCAGCACCGCCTCGCACAGATGCGACCCGATGAACCCGGCGCCGCCGGCGATCAGCACCGTCCTGTCGCGTCGCGCTTTCATGCCTGCGCTCCTTCGATGATGCTCATCGTCGCTGCACTTCGCACGCGGGCTTCCGCCAGAAAGCCTTCGAGTTCGCGCGCCCGCGTGTCGGCCGTGTGCCGCTCCAGCGTGCGTGCCCGGCCCGCTTGCGCGATCGCCGCGCGCCAAGCCTCCGGCATGTCGAGCGCGGCGAGCACGTCGTCGGCCGTGCGCGCGAGCAGGATATCGCGCCCGGGCCGGAACAGCTCATCGAGCCCTGGCCAATCGTCGGAGATGATCGGGGTGCCGCACGCCCCGGCCTCGAACAGCCGCACGCTCGGGCTGTGGCCGCGCCGGCGCATGTCGGCGCGCGTCACGTTCAGCGTCCACGCCTGGCCCGCATAGAACGCGGCGTGATCGGCGGGCGGCAGATGCTCGATCCGCTCGACGTTCGCCGGCCAGTCGATCCCGTCCGGGTATTGCGGCCCGGCGACGACGAAGCGGCCCTGCGGGCGCCGCCGCGCGGGCTCGATCAGCAGCCGCTCGACCGCTTGCTGACGGTCGGGGCTATAGGTGCCAAGGTATCCGAGATCCCAGCGTCGTGCCGCCCCGGTGGGCCGATGCCGCTCGGGATCGACGGCGCAAAAAAGCGGGCGGGCCATTCGCGCGCCATACGTCCGTTCCAGCACGCTGAGCGTCGGCCCGCCGGTGAATGAGAGATAGAGATCGAACAACCTGGTCTGCTCGGCCAGCAGATACGCCGCGCCGCCCCCGGCCAGCGCCTGCATCGTCACGGGCGTATCGATGTCGTAAAAGCACAGCAGGCCCCGCACGCGCGAGGCGAGCCGGGCTATGACGGCCGCACCCTCCGGCACGTACGATCCGACGATGACCGCGTCCGCTTGCGCAAGGTCGTGCGCGGTGCGGTCCAGGTCGCCGACGCTCTCGTAGAAGCGCAGCGTGCAGAAGTCGGGCACCGGCAGATCGCGGTGCACCGCGTACCAGGGCTGCTCGCGCTCCAGGAAAAGAACCTCGTGGCCGCGCGCATCCAGCGCGCGCAGCAGCGCGCGATAGGTGGTCGCGTGTCCGTTGCCCCATGAGGAGCTGAGGCTGAGGCCGAGGAAAACCAGGCGCACGGCGTTCCCTCAGGCCGCCGCGGCCGCACGCCGGCGCGCGACCGCCTGACGGAGCAGCCGGTCAACGATGCGGGCGCGCTCGGCGTAGGTGTGCCCGGCCAGGATGCGCGCCCGTGCCCGCGCGCCGATCTCCCGCGCGCGGGCCGGCGTCAGCGCGGCGAGATGCTCAGCGACATCGCGCCCGTCGCGCGCGACCAACACCTCCCCGCCGGGTTCGAGGAACAGCTCGATCCCCTCCCAAGCATCGGTGATCAGGCAGGCGCCCGCGCCGGCCGCCTCGAAGACGCGCGTCGCGGGGCAGAAGCCCATCGCGGCCATGCTGTCGCGCGCGACGTTCAGCACGGCGAGCGCGGAGCAGTTGAAAGCGTTGTGCCGCTCCGTTCCGAGATGGCCGATCGCGCGCACGTTGGACGGCATCGGCTTGCCGTCCCAGCCCGATCCGCCCAGCAGAAAGGATCGCGTCGGCAGGCGCGCGGCGGGATCGAGAAAGAACGTCCCGGTGCGCGCCTCGCGATCGGGCATCCGGTTGGCGAGGAACGCGAGGTCGGCCGTCAGTTCCGAGTCCGGGGCGACGGGAAAATGCGTGGCGGGATCGAGCGCGTTGTAGATCGGCCAGCACGCGGCGGCGCCGAAGCCGCGGTAGGCGTCGGTCACGGGCGCGCCGCCGCCATAGGTCAGCACCATGTCGAGGCGCGGCAAGATGCGGTGCAGCGGATGCGCGGCATCGGCGCGCAGGTCGGCCAAGGTCGCCGGCGCGTCGACATCCCAGAACGCGCGCACCGCGTCGCCGCGCGGCGCGCTCAGCAAAGCGGCGAGCAGCACGTCGTCGAACACGCCGACCCCGCTCGCCTTGACCATGACGTCGGCGCGCGCGGCTTCGGTGAGCACGTGGCGCACGCCCTCCTCGGTCGCCGGATAGACGACCGAGCGCGCCCAGTCGGGCGGGGCGATGTCGCGATGCGCCTGCCGGTCGAAGGCATCGGGCTCGTAGAAGGTCACGTCCCAGCCGAGGCCAGCGAGCGGTTCCAGCAGTCCACGATAATAGGTCGCCGCGCCGTTCCAATAGGCGGACAGCAGACTCGATCCGTAGAAGGCGAGGCGCATCAGGCCATCTCCATCTCACGGGTGCCGAGGCGCGCGAGGATCGCCAGCAACTCGTCAACACGGTGCGCGCAGGTATGGCGCGTCTCGATGGCGGCAAGCCCGCTGGCGGCGAGATCCCGGCGCAGGCCACCGTCGGCGGCGAGCGCGCGCATGTGGGCGCGCATCCGTGCGGGGGTTTCAGCCACCAGGAAATCGCGCCCCGGCTCGAATAGCGACTCCGTGTCTTGCCAGGGCGCCGAGATCAGCGGGACGCCGCAGGCCAGCGCCTCGAACACGCGGATCGTCGGAATGCCGGGCAAATGCGTCGCGTAGAAGCGGCGCGGGACGTGCACCGTCATCAGGTGGCGCGCGAACACGCCGGGTGCTTCGGCGTTCGCCAGCCAGCCGCGATAGCGCGCGCCGGCGGCGTCCAATGCCGCACACGCGTGCACGGGATAGCGCACGCCGAACATGTCCAGCGGCAGACCGACGTCGCGCGCGGGTTCGAGCAGATACTCCCGGAGTTCCTTGCTGCGCTCCTCGTCGCCCCAGTTGCCGATCCAGACCACGCCCGCGCGCGGCTGTTCCTCGGCCGGCGGGCGGAACAGGCGCATATCCGCCGCCTCGTGCCAGACGAAGGCGTGCGTGCCCCAGCCATTGCGCCGATAGACCTGTGCCAGCGCATCGCCGAAGACGAGAACCCCGTCATAACCCGACAAATCGAAGGCGTTGATCGCCTCGGGGTCGCTGACGGCGCGGTGGTGCGTGTCATGGAACAGCAGCCGGAACCGCCCGCCCTGGGCGCGCGCGCGACCGATGGCGGCGACCAGGGCGGGGTCGTTCCATTCGTGTACGATCACCGCGTCTGCGCCATCCAGCATCGCGTCGAGGTCGGGGCAGATGAACCGCATCCCAGGCGCGAGGTCGGGGAAGTCGGCCGCGAAGCGGTCGAGCGCGCCGGGGCCGTGATCGCGCAGCAGGTTGAGGCGGCTCCAGCCCTCCTCGGGTTCATAGGTGCGGACCTCGTGGCCGCGTGCGAGAAGCTCGCGCAGCACGCCGCGCAGGAAATGCGCATTGCCGTGATTCCAGCAGGCGGCGAGCGAGTGCGTGAAATAGACGAAACGCGTCATGTCGCGCCGGCGCCCTGATGCGCGCGGTGCAGCGCGCGGTGGATGTCGAGCGTCGCCGCAGCCATCGTCTCGGCATCATAAGCCTGGGCGCGCCGCCGGGCGGCGTCGGACAACGCGGTGGGCTCGCGCACGGCGGCGGCGATTGTGCAGGCGATGGCATCGGTATCGCCGGGGTCGACGAATTCGGCCGCGCCGTCCCACAACTCGCGGAAGGTCGGGATGTCGGACAGCACCAGCGCGCAACCAGATTGCGCCGCCTCCAGCACCGCGAGGCCGAACGGCTCGTAGCGCGCGACCGAGATGAAGGCGGCGGCGCCGGCGTATTCGCGGGCGAGCGCGACCTCGTCGAGGTTGCCGAGCAGGCGCAGCGCGCGGCACTCGATCGCGGCGCCGTTGGGGCCGATGCTGGGACCGGCGGCGCGAACCACGGTGTCGAGGCGCGCGGCGGCAGCATCGAGCGCGCGGATGTTCTTGCCTTCGTCCCACAGCCGCCCGGCGGTCAGGGCGCCGCCGCGGGACACGGCCCGAAAGGGGAGCGGGCGGCGGCCGTTCGGGACGGCGCGGACTGGATGGCCATAGTGCGTGCTCAGTTCGCGGGCGAAGGCGCGGGTGGGTGCCAGCGCGCGGTCGGCGGCGCGCAATCCGGCGCCGACTAGCGCGGCACGCCACGCGAGATCCGGTGGCAATTGTTGTTCGCCGCGAACCGCGCGCCACCACGTTCCCACGCAGGAATGCGCGAACGCCACGACGGGCGCGGGCCAGTCGGCGTCGGGGACAAGCGCGGGCGTGTGGAGATGGATGCTGTCGGTGTTCCACTCGGCCGCGATGGCCGCGAGCGCGCGCGCCGCGTCGGCGATTTCGGCGGACGTTTCGGCGAGCCAGTCGAGCGGGAGGTCGGTTATGAGTAGGGTGCAGATGGCGGCGGCTTCCGCGCGCTGCGCGGCGGATGGCGCCGGCCCCATCGACACCAGAAGAATATCGGTCTCCCGCGCGCGCAGTTCGGCTGCAAGTTCCATGCAGTAGCGCCAGACGCCACCGACGGCATCGGTGGTGAGCATAATGCGCGCGCGGCCGCTCAGCATCCGCACGCTGCCTCCAGCAGCGGCAGCGGCAGCGGGCGGCTTTCCTGGATCTCGCTGAAGGCGTCGAACTGGCCGAGGTAATGCGCGTGCGCCCGCTCCCACGCAGCCTCGTCCGGCTCGCCCCACAGGCGCCGGTAATCGGGCGACGCCGGGTACGGAAACAGCGGCACGGGATCGTTCGCCCAAACGCCCTCGCGCTGCAACGACCGCCGCCAATCGGCGATCCGCCCCGCGTCGTCGCCCGTCGACTTGATGAGGTTCGCCTGGACGAACGGCACCGTGCGACGCGCGCGCACCAGCAGCGTGGTCAGTTCGTGGGTTTCCAGCCGGCACTTCTTGTCGAGCGCCGCGCGGCCCTCAGGGGTGAGGCTCTCGACGCCCGCCTCGATCGAGACGCAGCCCGCCGCGCCCAGCAGGTCGAGCATCGCGGGTTTCCAGAGGTCGATGCGAGTCTGCACGCCGAAGCGAATCGGTCGCGCCTGAAGCGCCTCCAGCAACGGACGTTGCGGCAGGAAGATCTCGTCGATGAAGTAGATGTACGCGACTCCTTGCGCGATCAGCCCGTCGATCTCGGCGAGCAGCGCCGGCAGCGCGCGACGCCGATACGTGTCGCGGAAATCAAGCTTGGCGCAGAACGTGCAGGCATAGGGGCACCCGCGCGACGCCTCCACCTCGGCCCCCGGTCCCGCGGGCGCGGCGTCGAAGCGGTGGTGATGATGATGATGGTGCGCGATCCAGGCGTCGGGCCAGGTCAGCGCCGGAAGATCGACGAAGCGCGCCGTGCGCGGACCGCCGTTCGCGCGAGCGGTATCGCCCTCACGCCAAGCGGCGCCGGCGACGCGCGCGGGTATGCCGGCCGCGTCGGCGAGGTCGGCGACGGCCTCATCGCACTCCCCGCGCAAAACGACATCGACATCCAGCTTGCGCAGCGCCGCGCCCGGCGTGGTCGAGCCGTGTGGGCCGACGGCGACGGTGATCGCGCGGCCGCGCACCCGGTCGATCAGCGCGCGCGGCACGCTCAGCTCGGGCTGAGCGCAGCGCCAGAACAGATAGCTCGGCGCGGTCGTGACCACGATCATGTCGGGGCCGAAGTCGAGTGCCTGCCGAGCCAGCGCATCCGCGTCCAGATCGAGCAGATGCCCGTCAAGCATCGTTGCCTGGTGGCCGCGCGCCTCCAGATGCGCCTTGGCGCAGGCTAGTTCCAAGGGCAAATGCGGCTCGCGACAGCCGAAATAGATGCTGTGCTCGAACCGCCATTGCGGGTTCAGCAGCGCGACCTTCATGCCGGCACCGCCTGCCGTCGTTCGGCGAGACCGCGCACCAGCCGCGCCACGCCCTCGCGCCAGTCGAGCGGCGCGGCGAGGCCGAGGGCGGCACGGGCGCGGCGCGCGTCGGCGACGAACCAGCGTTGGTCGTTCGGACGCCACGGGGCGAAGCGGCGCGCCACGGGCCGGCCCAGCTCCGCCTCGATCTGGCGCAGCAGGCTCAGCAGACTGACCGCGTTGCCCGGCCCGCCGCCCAGATTGAATGCCTGGCCGGACACCTGGCCGATCCGCCGCCACGCGCCGATGTAGGCCGATACCGCATCGTCGATGAACAGGATGTCGCGCACCTGCCGCCCGTCGCCGTAGATCGTCAGGGTCTCGCCGGAAACGGCTTGCCGCGCGAAATGCGCGACCCAGCCCTGGTCCTCGGTGCCAAGCTGGCGCGGGCCGTAGATGCAGCTCATGCGAAGGACGGCGGTGGGCAGGCCGAAACTCTCCGCATAGTCCAGCACGTACTGATCGGCCGCGCCCTTCGAGCAGCCGTACGGCGTGCAGAAACGCAGCTTCCGGCTCTCATCCAACCCGTACCGGGCGAGCCGCTGGTCCGCGGGCGTGTAGGCGTCCGTGCCGCGAATCAGCCCGACGTCGTGCAGCCCGCCATAGACCTTGTTGGTGCTGGCAAAGACCAGCGGGCGCGGATTCCGGCGCAGCGCCTCCAATACCGCGATGGTGCCGAGCAGGTTCACCTGCAAATCGGCGATCGGGTCCGCCAGGCTGGTCGTGACGGCGACCTGCGCCGCCATGTGGAACACCGCGCACGCCTCCCGCACGGCGTCGGTCACCGCCTCGGCGTCGCGCACGTCCGCGATCACGGTGGCGACGCGGGCGGGGTGGCGCGCGCGCAGCCACGCCAGATTGGCCTCGGTTCCGGGACGAGCAAGCGAATCGAGCACCACCACATGCTCGCCCTCGCGGGCCAGCCGATCGGCGAGCGCGCTGCCGATGAAGCCGGCGCCGCCGGTGATGAGGACGGGCGCGGTCATGCCACCAGCCCCCGCCGCTCCAGCTCCCGTCGCGCCTCCGCGACGCGATCGACCGCCTGCTGGCGCCCGACCCACTCGGCGAGTTCCGGCAAGGTCTCCCGCATCGTTCGGCACGGCGCGAAGCCGAGGCGGGCGCGCGCCAGCCCGATATCGGCGAAGCAGTGGCGGATGTCGCCCGTGCGCGCCTTGCCCAGCACTTGGGGCGCGAGATGCGTGCGCCCCATCGCTCGCGCGATCTGCTCGCCCACCTCGGTGATGCTGACCGGCTGGCCGCTGGCGATATTGAACACGCCCCCCGCCGCCTCCGGCCGGTCCAGCGCGAGCACGAAGGCGTCGGCGACATCCTTTACATGCACGAAATCCCGCCGCTGCGCGCCGTCCTCGAAGACCTGCGGTGCGCGCTCGTTCAGCAGCCGCGCGGCGAAGATGGCGAGCACGCCGGTGTAAGGATTGGACAGCGCCTGCCCCGGCCCGTACACGTTGAAGAGGCGCAAGCCCACGGCCTCCATGCCGTAGGCGGGTGCGACGGTCAGCACCAGCCGCTCCTGTACATACTTCGTGATTGCATAGACCGACGCCAGCGAGGGCCGTTTCCACTCCGGTGTCGGCAGCGGCACGAGAGGACGCCCCGAGGCGTCGGCCGGGTCCCAGCCCGCGCCGGTGCCGCGCGCCGCGTCCTCGACCAGCGTCCCGTCGGCGTCGCGATAGAGGCCCTCGCCGTAGATGCTCATGGATGAAGCGACCACGATCCGGCGGACCGGCTGCTGGATAAGCGCCTGCAACAGGACGGCCGTTCCCAGGTCGTTGGCGCCGACATAGCGGTCGATCTCGTACATGCTCTGGCCGACGCCGACCTCGGCGGCAAGGTGGACGACCGCATCGACCCCGCGCAGCGCACGCGCAACCGCCTCGGGGTTGCCGACGTTCGCCGCCGCCAGTTCCACGTGGCGCAGCACGGGATTGGGCGGCTGGCCGGCGTGGACCTGCTCGATCATGTCGTCCAGCACGCGCAGCTCGGCGCCGCGTGCGAGCAGGGTCTCACAGAGATGGCAGCCGATGAAGCCGGCACCACCGGTGATCAGGATGCGTTCGGGCACGGGACAGTTCCTTTCCCGGCGGCGGTAATCCGTTCTGCGGTGCCAACACGCGATCGGGAAGAATGTTCCTTCTCATGCGGCACGCGAGGGTAACAACCCGGTTAGCGGCGGAACGAAGCGCGCCGGAACCCGCCCCAAGCCGCCGCCGTTAGCCTCATGGTTCAACCACGCAGGAGACGCCGATGGCCGCCCATCCCCCGCCCGTCCCGCCCGATCAGCGCAGCGACCGGGGACCCGACCGCGGGAGCGCCGCCAAGACCAAGGGCGAAACAGCCGGCAAGAAGCCGCTCGACGAGAAAACCGGGCAGAGCGGCGCGATCAAGCAGAACACGACCAACACGGGATATCAGCAGGACCGATGAGCGGACCTGACGCCCGCGACACCTCGATCCGAAAATACCGCGCCCGGCGCGACTTCACCGCCACCGCCGAGCCGGCGCCCGCCGAGGGCGTCGCGGCGGCGGCCGAGCGCGCGCCGATCTTCGTGGTGCAGAAGCACGCCGCCCACCGCGCCGGGCTGCATTGGGATTTCCGCCTCGAGCATGGCGGCGTGCTGTGGAGTTGGGCGGTGCGGAAAGGTCCCTCACTCGACCCCGCTCAGAAGCGTGTGGCCGCGCATGTCGAAGACCATCCGCTGGATTACGCCAACTTCCAGGGCACGATCCCCGACGGGCAGTATGGCGCGGGCACGGTGGAGACCTGGGATCGCGGCACCTGGGAGCCGTTGGCCGACCCCGAGGCGGGCATGCGGAAGGGCGAGATCACCTTTGTCCTGCATGGCGCGCGCCTGTCCGGTCGGTTCCACCTGGTCCGGATGAAGCCCAAACCGGGCTCACGGTCGCGTCAGGATGCCTGGTTGCTGTTCAAGGGGCATGACGAGTTCGAGCGTGCCGACGCCGATGCCCTCGCAATCGAGGCGGCGACCCCGGCACCCAAGCCCGTGGCCGTCCCGCGAGCCGACGAGCCGCCCGCGCCCGGCGCGAAGCGCGGCCGTTTACCGCGCACCCAGGAGCCCCAGCTCGCCGCCGTCGCCGAGGAGCCGCCCGAGGGCGCCGAGTGGGTCAGCGAGATAAAGTTCGACGGCTACCGGCTGCTGGTGTTCGTAGAGGATGGCAAGGCCCGCGTCCTGACCCGCAACGGCCACGACTGGACCGACCGGCTGCCCGCCGTGGCGCGCGCCGCCGCTGCCCTGCGGGTCACGTCGGCGCTGTTGGACGGCGAGTTGGTCGCGCTGCGCCCCGACGGCCTTTCCAGCTTTCCCGATCTTCAGGCGGCGCTCTCGGCCGGGCGCGACGAGCGGCTGCATTTTTATGTGTTCGACCTGTTGCACCTTGACGGCTGGGACCTGCGCGGCTGCCGCCTCCTCGATCGCAAGCAGGTCCTGGCGGGTCTGGATGGGTGGGAGGGCATGCTGCGCTATAGCGATCATCACGCGGGCGACGCCGGCCCGATGCGGCGCGAGGCGTGCCGTATCGGGCTCGAGGGCATCATCTGCAAGCGCGCCGATGCGCCATACCGGGCGGGGCGAGGGCACGGATGGCTGAAGGTGAAGTGCCAGGACCGGGAGGAATTCGTGGTCTTGGGCTGGACCCCGCCGCGCGGCAGCCGGACGGGGTTGGGCGCGCTGCACCTCGGCTACTACGACCCGAGCGGCGGGTTGCACTACGCGGGCGGCGTCGGGACGGGCTTCTCCGACGACGAACTGGAGCGGCTGCGCGCCAAGTTGGACGCGCGCCCCGCTGCCCCGCCGACGGATTTGCTGGTCGCGGGCGACCCGATCGAACGAAGCATAAGCTGGGTCCGCCCCGATCTCGTCGCCGAGGTGCAGTTCATTTCCTGGTCCGGTGCCGGACGGGTGCGCCACGCCGTCTATCTGGGACTACGCGAGGACAAGGAGGCGCGCGAGGTGGTCCGTGATCCGCCCGACCCGGAGGCCGAACGCAAGGCGCGCACGCCCTCACCCGGCGCGCCAAGGCCGCGCGAGAGCGCGGCCGCTGAGGGCGCACGGATCGTGACCGCGCGCAAGCCGAAGTCCGGAACCGAAACCGTGGGCGCCGTCACCCTGACCCATCCGGATCGCGAGTTGTGGCCCGGCATCACCAAGCGCGACCTCGCGGAGTACTGGCGTGCCGTGTCCGATCACGCCCTGCCGGGTCTCGCCCATCGGCCGCTTGCGATCGTGCGCTGCCCGGAGGGGATCGCGGGCGAGCACTTCTTCCAGAAGCGCGGACATGGGCACATGCCAGCGCAGATCAGGGCAGCAGAGGCGGCGAAATCACCCTATCTCGCGATCGACGACTTGGACGGGCTCTATGCCCTCACCCAGATGGCGGCGATCGAGTTGCATGCCTGGGGAGCGGCCGAAGCCGATCCGCTGCGCCCCGATCAGATCGTCATGGACCTCGATCCCGGCGATGGCGTGACCTTCGAGGCGGTGACGCACGCCGCGCTTGATATGCGCAAACGCCTGGAGGGTCTGGGCCTGGCGAGCTTTTGCCGCACCACGGGCGGCAAGGGCCTGCACGTCATCGCCCCGCTCGCCCCCCGCGCCGACTGGGACGAGGTGAAAGCGTTCTGCCACGCGCTCGCCGAAACGATGAGCCATGATCAGCCGGACCGCTTCTTGCCGACGCTCAAGAAAGTCGACCGGCGCGGGCGCATCCTGATCGACTGGCTGCGCAACGGCCTGGGCGCGACCGCGGTGGCCTCGTTCTGTCCACGCGCGCGGCCGGGCGGGACTGTTGCGACGCCGCTCGCCTGGACCGAGGTGACGCCAAAGCTCGACCCGGCCGGGTTCACGCTGCGAACGCTGCCGCAACGGCTCGCGCGGCTGCGCAGGGACCCGTGGGCGGGCTTCGAGGCGGCGCGGCGGGAGCTTCCCGATGTTGCACGCCAGAAACTGCCCGCGCCGCGGTCCGCGCCCGACAACCCGAACCCATCCCGCCGGCCGGTGGTGGTGTTTGCTCCGAAAGCGAAGCGGCGCGGCTAGCTCACTGCTCGGCCGCCTCATGCAGTTCCTGCGCGAGCGGCGCGTGATTGAGCAGCGCGACCAGCGACACGCCGCCGATCGTGTTGCCCACCAGGGTCGGGATCAGGAAATGCACCACGTAGTCGTAGGGCGTGGCCTGTCCGGTGAACACCGCGAAGATCGCGTCGGTCGATCCCGCGATGATGTGCGAGAACTGCCCCATGCCGACGACGTAGGTGAGCAGGATGATCACCCACAGCCGGGCCGCCTGGGCGTTCGGCAGCAGCCAGACCATCAATGCGATCAGCCATCCCGCGAAGACGGCTTTCAGCAACTTCGGCCCGAAGGCGCCGCTGACGGACTCCCGTGCCACGTCCAGCAGCGCCAGGCGCACCTCATGGGGGAACACGCTCTCCGGCGTGATCAGCGCGGCGAAGATGAAGGTGCCGAGCAGGTTCGTCCCGAGCACGATGCCCCACAGCCGCAAGGTCGAGAGCGCCGACCGCAAGGTGCGGCTGGTGAGCACCGGCAGAACGGCGGTCAGCGTGCTTTCTGTAAAAAGCTGCTGACGCCCCAGGATCACGATGACGAAGCCGAGGCTGTAGCCAAAGCTGTCGACCAGCCGCCGCCACGGCGCCACCGGCAAACCCGCCCGCAGCAGCGACAACGCCAGGAAGGAGAACCCCATGGAAAGGCCGGCCGCGAGACCGGACCATGCGAGCGCGACGGCCGCGCGACGCAGTTCCACCTCGCCTTCCTCGCGCACGACCTCGTGGATGACCTGCGGGCGCAGCGGCGCGGCGTCGTCGGCCTGCCGCTGCTCGAACTCGCCGAGTACCTGCGGCACCCGATCGTCCTCCGCCATCTCGCGCCTCCGCCGTGCAAGCTGGGTTCAACGCATCGGTTAGGCGGCCGGGTTCGAGCGGAACCGTTCGGGAAGCCATTTATTTGCTCACTCTGGCGAGACAAGGCCGACTGCGTGCTCCCCGGCTCCTGCGCGACGGCCGCGAATTAGCCGGCCTCGCTCACGCGCGCGAAGGTGCCGAGGGCGAGCAGCATGTCCAGTAGTTGCCGACCTCACTTCTCCTCTGCGTGGATCGCGCCCTCATGGGCGCGGTTGACGATGCCGGCAAACGCGGGCAAGGCCAGGCGATGCGCCGCCGCGACCCGCAGTCCTCGATGTGACCTCCCGCGTTCACGTGATCGGGGCGGGGTTGGCCGGACTTGCCGCCGCCCTGAGCCTCGCCGAAGCCGGCCGAGCGGTCACGGTCTATGAGGCGGGACCGGCTGCGGGCGGGCGTTGCCGGTCCTATTTCGACCGCGAGCTTGGGCTGACGATCGACAACGGCAACCACCTGCTGCTGAGCGGCAACCGCGACGCCTTCACTTACATTGCAGCGATCGGCGGGGCGGGCGCATTGGGCGGCCCGGCGGAACCGATGTTCCCATTCCTCGATGTCGCCACCGGTGCGCGCTGGGTGGTGCGGCCCAACCAGGGTCGGCTGCCCTGGTGGGTGTTGTCGCGTGGCCGGCGCGTGCCCGGCACCCGAGCCGCGGAGTACCTGCGCCTGCTCGACCTCCGCGCCGTCGCCGACGATCGGAGCGTGGCCGAGGCGGTACCGCGCGGGATCTTGTACGACCGCCTCATCGTGCCGCTCGCGGTGGCGGTGCTCAACACGCCCCCCGGGATGGGGCTTGCACGCCTGCTGGGCGCGGTCTTGCGCGAGACGCTGGGGCAGGGCGGTGCGGCATGTCTGCCGCGCTTTCCGAGCGCGGGCCTGTCTGCCGCGCTGATCGGTCCGGCGCTGACCCGGCTCGGTAGGCTCGGAGCGGCGGTGCGCCTCGGGCGGCGCGTCGCCGCGCTTGCGATTACCGGCGGCCGGGTTGCCGTGCTGCACCTGCCGGAGGAGGACGTGACGCTCGACGCGGGCGAGGCGGTGGTGCTGGCGGTGCCCCCGTGGGTGGCCGCCGATCTCCTGCCCGGCTTGTCCGTGCCCGACGCGTTCGAGGCCATCCTGAACGTGCATTTCCGCCTCTCCGCCGAGCCGGGCCCGGCCGGCTTCGTGGGTCTGGTCGGCGGGTTTGCGGAATGGGTGTTCGTCAAGGAGGGCCACGTCTCGGTGACCATCAGCGCCGCGAACCGAATGGTGGATCGGTCTGCCGAGGACCTCAGCGCCGCCGTCTGGCCGGATGTGCGCGCCGCCCTGGCGCTTCCGGCGGCACAGGCCGCGCCGCCCTGGCGCGTGGTGAAGGAGAAGCGGGCGACCTTCGCCGCCACCGCCGCCCAAGAGCGGCGGAGGCCGGGACCGCGCGTCGGGATCACCAATCTCGCGCTCGCGGGGGACTGGACCGCCACCGGGTTGCCGGCAACGATCGAAGGTGCCATCAGGTCCGGCCGCCGCGCTGCACAAATCCTTCTCTCCCCCTGACCCAGCCCGTGATGACGACCGATACGCTGATCGACGACCGCCTGTGCGCCGCCGTGTCACGCGCCGCCGCCGCCCTGGCGGGAAGGCAGCGTCCCGACGGGCACTGGCTGTTCGAGCTGGAAGCCGACGCCACGATCCCGGCCGAGTACGTGCTGCTGGAGCACTTCCTCGACCGCATCGACGAGACACTCGAGCAGAAGATCGGCGTCTATCTGCGCGCCAAGCAGGGCACGCATGGCGGCTGGCCGCTGTTCCACGACGGCGGCTTCGACCTGTCGTGCAGCGTCAAGGCTTATTTCGCGCTGCGCGGCATCGGCGATCCGCCCGACGCGCCACACATGGCGCGCGCGCGCGCCGCCATCCTCGCAGCCGGCGGGGCGGAGCGATCGAATGTGTTCACCCGGATCCAGCTCGCGCTGTACGGAGAGGTGCCGTGGCGGGCTGTCCCGGTCATGCCGGTCGAGATCATGCACCTGCCGCTGTGGTTTCCCTTCCACCTCAGCAAGGTGGCCTACTGGTCGCGCACGGTGATGGTGCCGCTGTTGGTGCTGATGGCGCTGCGTCCGCGCGCGCGCAACCCGCGCGGCGTGAGCGTGCGGGAGCTGTTCCGTCAGCCGCCGGAGTGCGTGCGCGACTGGATCCGCGGTCCCTATCGCTCGGGCTGGGGACGGTTCTTCAAGGGTCTCGACAGTTTCCTCCGCGGGGCCGAGCCGCTGATGCCCGCCGGCCCCCGGCGACGCGCGATCGAACGCGCGGCCGCCTTCGTCACCGAGCGGCTGAACGGCGATGACGGGCTCGGCGCCATCTACCCCGCCATCGCCAACAGCGTGATGATGTTCGACGCGCTGGGGCTCTCTTCGAACGAGCCGCGAGCGGCGACGGCGTGGGCGGCGGTGCGCAAGCTGCTGGTGATCGAAGAGTCGCGCGCCTATTGCCAGCCGTGCCTCTCGCCTGTCTGGGACACGAGCCTGGCCGGCCATGCGATGGCCGAGGCGCGGCGCGGTCAGAGCGCCGAGGTGGACGCGGGCTGCCTGTGGTTGCGGGGGCGGCAGATCAACGACGTGGCGGGTGACTGGGCGGTGCGCCGCCGCGATCTGCCACCGGGCGGCTGGGCATTCCAGTATTGGAACGACCATTATCCCGACGTGGACGATACCGCCGTGGTCGGAATGCTGCTGCATCGGCAGGGTCATCCTGCGCACGCCGAGGCGATCCGGCGCGCCCGCGTCTGGGTGGTCGGGATGCAGTCGCAGGGCGACGGCCGATGGGACGGAGCCTGGGGCGCGTTCGACCCGGAGAACACGCATTTTTACCTGAACCATATCCCGTTTGCCGATCACGGTGCGCTGCTCGACCCGCCGACCGCGGACGTGACCGCGCGGTGCGTCTCGTTCCTGGCGCAGACCGGCACGAGTGCCGACAATCCGGTGCTACAACGCGCGATCGCCTTTCTGCGGCGCGAACAGGAAGCCGACGGAAGCTGGTTCGGCCGCTGGGGGACCAATCACATCTACGGCACATGGTCTGTGCTGAGCGCGCTGAACGCCGCCGGCCTGCGCTCCGATGATCCGGCGATCCGCCACGCGATCTCCTTTCTGCTCTCGGTGCAGCGCGACGACGGCGGCTGGGGCGAGGACGCCGAAACCTATGGGGCCGCGCCGCCCGGCCGCTACAAGGAGAGCACGCCAAGCCAGACGGCCTGGGCGCTGCTGGGGCTCATGGCGGCGGGCGAAGTCGCGCATCCGGCGGTGGCGCGGGGCGTGGCGTACTTGACGCGCACGCAGCGCGCGGACGGGGAGTGGACGGAGCTTCCCTACACCGCCGTCGGCTTTCCCCGCGTGTTCTACCTGCGCTACCACGGTTACCGGCTGTTTTTCCCGCTGCTCGCGATCGCGCGGTACCGCAATATTCGGCAGGGCAATGATCCCAGGGTGGCCGTCGGCTTCTGAATCGGTCGGGATCGTAACCGGGTTGGAGGGGGAGGCGCGGATCGCTCGGCGCCTCGGCTGGCCGGTGGCGGTGGGCGGCGGCACGGCGGAGGGCGCGCGCGCGGCGGCCCGGCGTTTGGCCGATCAGGGCGCGACGGCGTTGGTGAGCTTCGGCCTGGCGGGCGGACTCGATCCGACGCTGCGCCCTGGCGCGCTGCTCGTGCCGGAGGCGGTGCGCGTGGCCGGCGCGTCGCGGCCGACGGATCCGGACTTGTCGCGTACCCTGGGCGGCCCGACGCCACACTCCCTGCTGGGCGCCGACGCGCCGGCGGTGACCGCCGCCGACAAGCGCCGCCTGTGGAACGAGGCGCACTGCGCCGCCATCGACCTGGAAAGCGGGTCGGTAGCGGAGGTGGCGCTCGCCCTGAGCCTGAGGTTCGCCGTGCTGCGCGCGGTGTGCGACCCGGCGGACATGGCCCTGCCGGCCGCCGCCCTGGTCGCGCTCACCTCACGCGGCCGGATCGGCCCGGTTCGCCTGCTCGCCTCCGTGGCGCGAGCGCCGGGTCAGATCCCGGCGCTGTTGCGTCTGGCGGCCAGCGCGACGCGCGCCCGCCGGGCGCTTGCTCATCGGGTCGCGACCATCCGGGCCGCGACCAATCTGCGACCCGTGAGCTAAAGGCCGTTCAGGCGCCGCCGATCGCACGCACGACCTTGCCGGTTCCGCCGCAGTTGGGGCACTCCCTGTCGCGGATGCGGCCAGAACCGTGGCACTCCGGGCACACGTCCTCGCCGGTGCCGGGGGTGCCCGGGGCCGCCTCATCGCCGGGATTCATGCGCGCTGGGGTGGTTTTCTCGGCCATCGCGGCGTTCCTTGTGCAAGCTAATCCCCTCAACGTGGCACCCGCCCGGTGGTTCGCCGCCGACACGGGCGTCAACCCCTTGCGAACGTATCTCCCGCGACCCACTTCACCGCTGCCGGGATGCCTCCGTGGGTTCCGGCGGGATGCTTCGCTCTGACACAGAGGGGGCCAATGACGACACGTTTGTTCACTTCGCCGATGTTCCTGGGCTTCGACCATCTTGAGCAAATGCTTGAGCGTGCCTCGAAGACTTCGGCCGACGGGTATCCGCCGTACAACATCGAGCAGATCAGTCCCACGGGACTTCGCATCACGCTCGCGGTGGCCGGCTTCACGATGGACGACCTGCAGATCACGCAGGAGGATAATCAGCTCGTGATCCGGGGCCGGCAGGCGGATGACGCGCAGGGGCGCGTGTTCCTGCATCGCGGCATCGCAGCCCGGCAGTTCCAGCGGGCTTTCGTGCTCGCCGAGGGAATCGAGGTGAGGGGCGCGTGGCTTGACAACGGACTGCTCAATATCGACCTCGCCCGCCCGCAGCCCGAGCCGCGGATAAAGACCATCGAGATCAGGCGCACGACGACGAATGCCAGCGCGCGCCCGGCTCAGATGGTGGACGGCGAGACCGAGCAGGGATGAAGCGTGCTAAGGGCGTTTCCAACGAAGCACCAGTGCCGCGAGGCGGGCTGGGGCGAGGAGAACTGAAATGAACACGAACACGAACCGCTCAGACGAACCGGCCGGCGCCATGCGGGCCAGCTTCGACGTCCGCCATCTATCCGAGGCGCAACTCGCCCAGCTCGGCTTGCAGCAGATCGCCTATATCCGTCCGATCCTGGTGAACGGCGAGACGGGCTATTCGATCCACGCAGCCGACGGAACGCCGATGGCGGTCGCGGGCGATCGCGACGTGGCGATCGCGGCGGTCCTGCAGCACGAGATGATGCCCGCGCTGGTCCACTGAACAAGTTCCCGGAGCGCTAGGCCGCGCGCTCCGGTCGCATACCGTCCCGGCGGAAGCTCTCCTCGATATGCGCGGCGAGGGCATCCGCCGCCTTCTGGCGCGGCCCGCGTCCCATCACCAGAAGGATGCCGAACTGCGGCAGCTTGGGCAGGCCTTCTTCCGGGCGCACCGCGCGAAGCCCGTCCGGCAGCCACGACAGCGTGGAGACCGTGACCGCAAGTCCCGCCAGCACTGGAACTTGCGTGCCGATCTGCGAGGCCGAGGTGTAGGCGATGCGATAGCGCCGGCCGGCCTTTTCCAAGGCCGCCAACGCGGCGCCGGCCCACTCGCAATCCTTGCCGGTCGCCGCGCGGTAACGGTCCCGGTCGGCCAGTGCCAGGGGCAGCGGGTCCTGCCGATGCGGCGAATGCCGGGTGGATGTGACCCAGACGAGCGGGCCGCGCCACAGCGGCACCGTCGGCCAGCCCGCCGTCTCGTGGCCTTCCGAGACGAGCGCGAGGTCCAGTTCTCCCGCCTTGAGCCGCCGGATCAGCTCCTCGGATGGCATGCACATGACGTCGACCTGCACCGCCGGATGAGTTTCGGCGAAGCGCGTCAGGATTGGCGGCACATGGCTCAGCGCATAGTCGTCCGGCGTGCCGAGCCGCAGCGTGCCCGCGAGAAGCGGGCCGTGAAACGTCGCCATCACCTCGTCGCCGAGCGCGAGAATGCCGCGCGCGCGGGTGAGCAGATATTGTCCGTGGGCGGTGAGTTCCACCGCGCCGCCCTTGCTGCGCGCGAGCACCGGATGTCCGAGCGCCTCCTCCAGCCGCTTGACCTGCATGGACACCGCCGACTGCGTCCGGCCGACCAGGGCGGCCGCCTGGGTAAAGCTGCGGCCTTCCGCGATCAGCACGAACGACCGCAGGGCATCGGGATCAAGTGCTTGGGGCACGCTCATGGACATGAGCATAAGTGATTTCGGGCATAATTTCAATTCGTTTTACTGATCGCATCCAGCTTCCCAAGTTCGTTCTGTCTGAGAGGGACCTGCTTAGGAAGTTTCGATGTCCGATCGTGTCCTGACCCTTCCGTTCCTTCCCGCCCCGGCCGAGCGGCGCGACGTGTGGCCGCCCGGCGTCACGCGGCCCGAGCCGTTTCGCCGTCCGCGCATGCCGGTTCTGCGGTCCTTGGGCGCCGCCCTGGCCGCCGCATGGCGACGCCACCGTTCCCGCGCGCGCCTGGCCCAGCTCGATCCGCATCTGCTCCGTGATATAGGGATCACCTATGCCGAGGCCGAGCAGGAGGCGAACAAGCCGTTCTGGCGGCCGTGACGGGCAGGCGGCGAGGTGTGACTTGCCGCCTTGGCTCCGATTTGCATGGATGACGGCATGGAAGATGCCGTCATCCAGCCGGGCGCGACCTGCTGGCGGGTCGCCCGCGCGCGTCGGATGGCCGTCATCATCGACGCGGAGGCATATTTCGCTCACCTCAAGCAGGCCATTCTGTCGGCGCGCCACACCGTTCTGATGGTCGGCTGGGATTTCGACACGCGCATCTCCCTCACGCCCAGACAGACGGGCGACCAGGAGCCGGACCATCTCGGCCAGTTGCTCTCCTACGTCGTCCGGCGCAACCGCAAGCTTCGCATCCACATGCTGCGATGGGACCTCGCGTTCCTGAAAATGCCGTTTCGCGGCATGACGCCGCTGTTCGTGGCGGACTGGCTCAACTCGAGCCGCATCCGGTTCAAGCTCAATTCCCATCACCCGACCGAGAGCTGCCATCATCAGAAGATCGTCGTGATCGACGACGCCGTGGCGTTCTGCGGCGGCATCGACATGACGATGGACCGCTGGGACACGCGCGCGCATCGCGACGAAGACCCGTGCCGCCGGCTGCCGAGCGGCGAACCCTACGGGCCCTGGCACGATGCGACCACCGCCGTGGACGGCGAGGCGGCGCAGGCGCTCGGCGAGCTTGCCCGCGAACGCTGGGCGCTGGCGACCGGCAAGCACCTGCCGATCCCGCCGATGGTCGGAGAGATCTGGCCCGTTGGCCTGGACCCGGTGTTCCACGATGTGGACGTGGCGATTGCCCGCACCGAGCCGGCCTATGAGGGGCGGCGGGAGGTTCGCGAAATCGAGGCCCTCTACCTCGCCGCGATCGCGGCGGCCCGGCGCACGATCTATCTGGAGAGCCAGTATTTCAGCGGCCATCGCGTTGCCAATGCGATCGCCGCACGGCTACGCGAGCCGGACGGGCCGGAGGTCGTGATCGTCAACCCCAAGCGCGCCCAGGGCTGGCTGGAGGAAGAGGTCATGGGCTCCGCACGGGCCGTCCTGCTCGAGCGATTGCGGCGGGCGGACCAGCATGGCCGGCTGCGGTTCTGCACGCCGGTCACGGAGGCGCGGGGGGATATCTATGTCCACGCCAAGGTTCTGGTGGTGGACGATCGGCTGCTGCGGGTCGGCTCGTCCAACATTAACAACCGCTCGATGGGGGTGGATACAGAGTGCGACCTGGCCGTGGAGGCACGGCCGGCCGAGACGGGGATGCGGCAAATGATCGTGCGGGTGCGCGACAGCCTGCTCGCCGAGCACCTGGGGGTGAGCGACGAGACGCTCGCCACGACGCTGCATGACGCCGGCGGCTCGATCATCGCGGTTCTGGACCGGCTGATGAAGCCGACGGGGCGCAGCCTGGCAGCGTTCGAGCCGCCGGCGCTGTCCGAGGCGGAACGCGCGCTGGCGGAATCGCATCTGCTCGATCCCGATCGACCGGAGGCGATGGACCGCCGTTTCGTCGCCGAACGCCGCATCGTCACGCCGGCGCGCGCGGCGCTTGGCGCCGCCGTCACGGCCGCACTCGGCGGGGCGGCGTTGGTGGCGGTTCGCCGGCTGGCGTGAGGAATGGGTGCCGGGTGCTTCACCCTGCCGCCGGCACCCCCGCCGCTTTAATCGCGGCCGCCTGGCGCCGGGCCAGTTCGTCCGCGTCGAAATCCGCGACCAGACCCTGAAACAGCCGGCTCCAGTTCAGCTCCGCCCCCAGGCGCAGGAACACGCCGCCGAGGCCGATCGCCGAGCGGTCCATCAGGACGAACTCGCGCGGCGGGCGCACGCCGCCGGTGCGCTTCAGGCCGGCATGGACGCGCTCGGCCACCTCGCGGCCGTACTGCGGGTCATTGGTCTCCTGGATGCGGCGCACACGATCCTCGATCAGCGGCTCGTAGAGGAAGCGCGCCCACATGTTGAGGATCTGCATCTTCTCGCGCGAGAGATCGCTGAATCCCCAAATCTCGTAGGCGTGGTGCGCCTTGTCCTCGTCGCCGTCGCGCACCGCCTCGTAGAGGTCGATCACGCCGCGCACGAACCGGGGCTGGAACACCCGGATGGCGCCGAAGTCGAGCAGGTTCACCGAGGCATCCGCACGCACTTGGTAGTTGCCAAGATGCGGGTCGCCGTGGATCACGCCGTAGCGATAGAAGGGCACATACCAGGCGCGGAACAACGCCTCGGCGATGCGGTTGCGCTCCTCCTGCGGCGGCTCCTCCGCCAGTCGCTGCATGAGCGACCGGCCATCGAGCCAGGTCATGGTCAGCAGCCGCTTGGTGGAATAGCCGGAAATCGGGATCGGGACATGCACCTCCGGCACGTGCTTCAGCATGATATCGTAGAGGCGCATCTGCGCGGCCTCGCGCTCGTAATCCAGCTCCTCGCGCAGCCGCTGGACCAGCTCCTTGTAGATCTCGTCGTGCTGGATCGCGCTGTCCATGCGGTGATAGATCGCCATCGCCAGGCGAAGCTGGCGCAGATCCGCTTCCACCGTGCTCGACATGTCGGGATATTGCAGCTTGCACGCCACATCGGTGCCGTCGGGCAGGCGGGCGCGATGGACCTGGCCGAGGCTCGCCGCCGCGGCGGCCTCGCGCGAGAACGCCGCGAACTTCCGCTCCCAGTCCGGGCCAAGCTCGCTCGCCATGCGCCGGCGCACGAAGTTCCAGCCCATCGGCGGCGCGTTGGCCTGCAACTGCGCAAGTTCCTCGGCGTATTCCGCCGGCAGCGCGTCGGGGACGGTGGACAGGAACTGCGCCACCTTCATCAGCGGCCCCTTCAGCCCGCCCAGGATCGCGCGCAGATCCTCGGCATGCGCCGCACGGTCGGTCTTCATGCCGAACACGCGCTCCCCGGCTACGCGCGCGGCGATCCCGCCGACCGCGCCGGAGGTGCGCGCCATGCGCCGCAACTCCCCGAGGAAGCTCGATGGCTCGTCGCGGGGGGCCATCAGCCGGTCGCCTCCAGCTCGTCGACGAAGCCGGCGATGATGTCGAGCCCCTTCTTCCAGAACGCCGGGTCCGACGCATCCAGGCCAAACGGTGCGAGCAGCTCCTTGTGGCGCTTGATGCCGCCGGCGCGCAGCATGTCCAGGTATTTCGCCTGAAAACCCGGGTGCCCGGACTGGAACACGGCGTAGAGCGCGTTCACCAGACAATCCCCGAAAGCGTAAGCGTACACGTAGAACGGCGAGTGGATGAAGTGCGGGATATAGGCCCAGAACACGTCGTATTCGGGCGCGAAGTCGAACGCCGGCCCCAGACTCTCGGTCTGCACCTGTCGCCACAGCGCACCGATCCGATCCGGAAGCAGCTCGCCCTGGCGGCGCTCCTCGTGCAGCAAGGTCTCGAAGCGATAGAACGCCGTCTGGCGAACAACGGTGTTCAGCATGTCTTCCACCTTCGCCGCCAGCATCACGCGGCGGCGGCGCGGGTCACGCTCGGCATCCAGGATCGCCTGAAACGTGAGCATCTCGCCGAACACGCTCGCCGTCTCGGCGAGCGTGAGCGGCGTGCCGGACATCAGGTAGCCCTGATCGGCGGCCAGCACCTGATGCACGCCGTGGCCCAACTCGTGCGCGAGCGTCATCACGTCGCGCGTGCGGCCGTGATAGTTCAGCAGCAGATAGGGATGCGCCGACGGCACGGTCGGGTGCGCGAAGGCGCCGCCCGCCTTGCCGGGCCGGAGCGTCGCGTCAATCCAGGGGCGATCGAAGAAGCGTCCGCCGACATCGGCCAGTTCGGCGCTGAACGCGCCATAGGCGCCGAGCACGCGGTCGCGCGCCTCGTCCCAGCCGATCCGGCGGTCGTCGTCGTCGGGAAGAGGCGCGTTGCGGTCCCAGTGCTGCAAGCGAGCGAGGCCGAGCCACTTCGCCTTCATCGCGTAATAACGGTGCGACAGCCGCGCGAAGTCGGCCGTCACGGCGGAAACCAGCGCGTCCACCACCTCGTCCTCGACCATGTTGGCGCGATTGCGGGCGCTGCCCGGTCGCGGATAGTGCCGCCAGGTGTCGATGATCTCCTTGTCCTTGGCGAGCGTGTTGGTGATCAGCGCGAACAGCTTCACATTCTTCCCGAACGCCTCGCCCACCGCGTGTCCGGCGGCTTCGCGGACCGCGCGGTCCTTGTCGGATAGCCGGTTCAGCACGGCGTTGACGGTCAGCTCTTCCCCGCCCACGGGAATGCGCATCCCGGCCACCGTCTCGTCGAACAGCCGGCTCCAGGCGGCGCGGCCGGTGACCTCCTTCTCGTGCAGCAGCCGTTCCAGATCGTCGGAGAGCTGATGCGGGCGGAACACGCGCAGGTCACGCAGCCAGGGGCGCCAGCGCGCTGCCGCCGAATCCCCGGACGCACCCCGCGGACTGAGCTTCGCCTCCAGCGCCGCGTCGTCCACTCGGTTCAGCTCCAGGGTGAAGAAGATCAGGTGGCTGCCGATCGCCGTCACCCGCTCGTTCACCGTCTGGTAGAACTGCCCGATGGCGGCGTCGGTCGAATCTCCGGCGAACAGAAGCTGGGCGTAGGAGGCCAGCCGGCCCAGCCGCTCCTCGATGCGCTCGAACGCGCCGATGGCGGCGGCGAGCTCGCGGCCCGAGGCCGAGGCGAGGCGCCCGGCATGGGCGGCGGCGAACGCACGGGCGTCGGCCTCGGCGGCGTCGAGGTCGCGCGCAATGGCGGGGCTGTCGGGGCTTTGATAGAGGTCGGAGAGGTCCCAGGCGGGCAGCCCGTCCGGGTCGGCGTGCCTGTCGGGGGCTGATGCGGTGCCGATCTGTCCCATGTCGCGGGCGTGAGCCTCTCCTACTATGTCGGGGGTTCATGTAAGCGGACCCTGCGACGCATCAAAGGGTTGCGGTGAAGTTATGGGCGGAGTTGACGTGCGGAGCTACCCGACCTGGCCGAACCTGCCGGCCATGATGTTTGCCCGCGCCCGTGCCTGGCCCGACAAGCCCATGCTGCGGGCTTTCCGCGACGGCGCGTGGCGCACCAAGAGTTGGGCCGAGTTCGGCCGAGAGGCCGCCGCCGTCGCGAGAGGTCTGCGGGCGGCGGGGATCGCGCCGGGCGACCGCGTGCTGATCGCGGCGGAGAACCGGCCCGAATACCCGACCGCCGAGACGGCGCTGATGGCGATCCGCGCCGTTCCGGTGCCCGCCTACGTGACCAACACGATCGCCGACCACGCGCATCTGTTGCGCGATTCCGGTGCGCGCGCGGCGATCGTCTCCACCCCGGCGCTGGCCGGCCGGTTGCGCGAGGCGGGCGCGCAGGCCGGCGGGCTCGACCTGCTGGTGGTCATGGACGCGAGGCTGGACGAGGCGGAAGCCGCGCCGCCGCGCCTGCTTGCGTGGTCGCAGCTCGTGGCCGAGGCGACCGCATCGTTCGATGATGTCGCGCGCGAGGCGGCCGGCATTCCAGGCGCGACCCTCGCCTGCCTGCTGTACACATCGGGCACCGGCGGCGCGCCCAAGGGGGTGATGCTGCCGCATCGCTCCATCCTGGCGAATTGCGCCGGCGGGTTCGAGCTGCTGCGGAGCATGGGACTGCGCGACGAGGTGTATCTGTCCTACCTGCCCGCCGCGCACTCCTACGAGCACACAGTGGGCCTGTTCTTCCTCGCGAGCCTCGGCAGCGAGATTGTATACGCGCGCGGCGTGGAGCATCTCGCCGCCGACATGCTGAGCGTGCGCCCGACCTTGCTGGCGGCCGTTCCCCGCGTGCTGGAAGTGATCCGCGCGCGCGTGCTGGCGCAGGTCGCACGGGAAGCGCCCTGGCGACGGCGGCTGTTCCATTGGGCGGTCGGCCTCGGCCTCAAGCGGCTGGATGGCACCAAGTTGAACACCATTGAGCGGCTGGCGGACCCGATCCTTGACCGGGTGGTGCGCGCCAAGGTGCGCGCGCGCTTCGGCGGGCGGGTGAAGGGCGTGATGTCGGGCGCTGCGCGGCTCGATCCCGAGGTGGGACGATTCTTCCTGGCGCTCGGCCTGCGCGTCATGCAGGGCTACGGCCAGACCGAGGCCGGGCCGGTCATCAGCGCCAACCCGCCCGACGCGATCCGGGTTGATACGATCGGCCTGCCGTTGAAGGGTGTCGATCTGCGCCTCGCCGATGACGGCGAGATCCTGGTGCGCGGGGGCCTGGTGATGGACGGGTACTGGAACCGCCCCGAGGACACGCGCGCCGCCATCCAGGATGGCTGGCTGCGCACCGGCGATGTCGGGGAGCTGGATGCGGCCGGATACCTCCGCATCACGGATCGCAAGAAGGACATGATCGTGCTGTCGGGAGGCGAGAACGTCTCGCCCGCCAAGGTCGAAGGGATGCTGATGGCCGAGCCGGAGATCGCGCAGGCGGTGGTGGTGGGCGACGGGCGTGCGGGGCTGACCGCCCTGGTCGTGCCGGCCGAAGGTCACGACGATGGCGGCGTCGTGCTTGCCCTGGCGCGCGCGAACCAGCGCCTGGCGGTGACCGAGCGGATCCGCAAGCATGCGGTGGTGGCCCCCTTCACGGTAGAGAACGGGCTGCTGACGCCGTCACAGAAGATCAGGCGGGCCATGGTGATCCCGGCCCACGCCGACGTGCTGGCCCGGCTTCACGGGTAGGTTCGGCGTCGATCCTGGACTGCCGCGCGCTCCCTGGCCGCGTCGTGGCGCTTGCGGATGATGGCCCGCTCCCGTTGCGACTCCAGCGCCGCGTCGCCTTCGTGTGCGACGGCATCGGCGAACGCAAGCAAATCGTCGCGGTCCTCGTCCGTCCGCGCACGGGCCGCGATCAGGAACGCGATCTCCACCACGCGGGCGATCACGAAGGCCTGTCGCGCGGCGGCGCTGGCGATCGGCCCCAGGGCGTCGCACGCGAGCCCCGCGAGCGTTTGGCCGCGCGCCACGAGAACGCGCTCCCGTCCGGTTGCATCCGTTCGCCGCAGCGCGGGCATGCGCCGTTCGGCCAGACTGACCAGCCCGGCGCCGATGCTGTCGATCGCCGGCAAGGCGGTGAACGGCGCGTTGATGCCGGGCGACAGCGCGCGGACGGCCACCTCGACGAGTTGCTGAAGCGCGTAGGGAATATCCTGGTCCGGCGTGCGGCGTTCGCCCAGCACGACGACGCCGCGCAGCCGGGCGATGATTCGCTCGGCCAGCGGGACCGCCGAGGCGGACGCGACGGTCATCAGCACCATGCCCGGCACCGCGAAATCGCCCGGCACCGCCTCCAGCCGGATGAGCAGATCGTGTCTGACGGCGAGCCGCATCAGCGCGCGCGTGTTGATCCGGCGGATATATCCGCTGGCCCGCGCCTCGACGGCGCTCCCGCGCTCGTGCAGGCACGCCGGCGATGCGGGCGGCCTCTCGCGCCGCACCGGCTCCGCGTGTCCGAGCCGGTCGGGAAACACCGCCTCGGTGGATTGCCCGAGGCTCCGCGCCAACTCCTTGATGACGCTTTCCAGACGGATCAGGTTGGCGACGTGATTGATGAAATAGACCAGCACGCCCATGGCAACGATGCCGAGCAGGATGCCCATGTAGGTGGCGGCATAGGGGACGAAGCCCTCGTCGGCGCGTCCGGTGACGAGCACCATCAGCGAATAGACGAAGGTGCCGATGAACGTGCCGAGCGAGACCTGCGAGCCGCGATCGGCGAGAAAGCCCCGCATGACGTGCGGCCCGAACTGGGATGCGGCCAGTTGCAGCGCCACGATGGTGATCGAGAACACGACCCCGGCGATGGTCGCCATGCTGCCGGCAAGCGTGGCGAGGATGGTGCGGGCGGCGCCGGCCTTCAGCGTGGTCAGCCACGCGATGCGGAGTTCGTCCTCGTGCAGCACCGCGTCCAGATAGACCATCCCCAGCGCGAACCCGATCGACAGCGCGAGCATGGCCGAGGGGATAGGGAGATAGCTGTTGCGTATCCTCCCCCAAGCGTCGCCGAGGCGGGTGACGAGGGATGCGCCCATCAGGCCCCTAAGCGCGACCGCCGGCGCGGCGTTCCGTCCCTGGTTCCGTCGCCCAGGCAGCCGGGGTAGAACATCCCACGCCGAACCCCGTAGACCTCCTCGCCGAGCCAGATGCCGCCTGCCGCCTCCACCGTCCCCGCGTCCGACCCTGCGCTCCTCTCGGTCGAGGACCTGCACGTTCACTTTCCCGTGCGGGGCACGCGGGAGACGTTGAAAGCGGTGGACGGGGTCGGCTTCGCCGTCGCGCCCGGCGCCACGTTCGGCGTTATCGGCGAGTCCGGGTCCGGCAAATCGACGCTCGGGCGCGGGCTGGTCTGCCTCCAGCGCCCCACCTCGGGGCGCGTGCTGCACGCGGGCCAGGACCCCTTCGCGCTTCGTGCGCGGGCGCTGCGCCGGCATCGGCGCGGCTTTCAGATCATCTTCCAGGATCCGAACGCGGCGCTGGATCCCCGCATGAGCCTCCTCGCGAGCGTGCGCGAGCCGCTCGACGTCGCGGGCGAGGCCGATGCGGAATCGCGCACCCGGCTGGCGCGCGAGATGCTGGACCGCGTCGGCATAGGCGCGGCGATGCTCGACCGCTACCCGCACGAGCTCTCGGGCGGGCAGAAGCAGCGGGTGAACATCGCCCGCGCGCTGACCCTGCGCCCGCGCCTGATCGTCTGCGACGAGGTGGTCGCCGCGCTCGACGTGTCGATCCAGGCCGAGATCCTGAACCTGTTCGCCGATCTCCAGCGCGACTTCGGGCTGACCTACGTCTTCATCACCCACGATCTATCGGTGGTGACGCACATCGCCGACGAAATCGCGGTCATGTATCTCGGCCGCTTCATGGAGCAGGGGCCGGCCGAGGCGATCCGGCGTGCGCCGGCCCATCCTTACACGAAGGCGCTGCTATCGGCCGAACCCGAGCCGCTGCCGCCGTCGATGCAGAGCCGGGAGCGCATCATCCTGCAAGGCGAGATCCCGAGCCCGATCGCACCGCCCTCGGGCTGCCGGTTCCGCACCCGATGTCCGCGCGCGGAGGCGGTCTGCGCAGTGCTCGAACCTGCGTGGACCGAGTTGGCGCCGGGACGCTTCGCCGCCTGCCACTTCGCCTCGGCTTCTGCGCCCGTCGGAGATGAGCTAGCCTCGACCTGAAGAAACTGGAGGGGACCCTCGAATGACGGACAGACACGGCATCGGCCGGCGTGCGCTGCTGGGCGCGGCGGGCGGGGTTCTGGCGGCGAGGCTCGCTGCGCGTCCGGCCGGCGCGCAATCCAAGGGTGGCGTGCTGCGGCTGTCCAATCCGGCCAATCCCTCCAGCCTCGATCCGCACACCGGCAACTCCGGCGCCGACCACGTGGCGCTCTATCCGATCTATTCCACGCTGGTCGAATGGGACTTCCCCACGCTCCAGGCGCGGCCGGGCATCGCGGACTCCTGGGAGTTCACGGACCCGACGACGCTGGTGCTGAAACTCCGCAAGGGGATCGCCTTCCACGATGGAACGCCCTGCGACGCCGAGGCGGTGAAGTTCAACATCGAGCGCGGCAAGACCCTGACGCGTTCCACCGTGAAGGCCGACCTCGCCTCCGTGCGGACGGTCGAGGCGAAGGGGCCTGACGTGGTGGTGCTGCATCTGGCGCAGCCCAACACGGCGCTGCCGCTGATCCTGTCGGATCGCGCCGGCATGATGGTCTCGCCCCAGGCGGCGAAGGCCGCTCCGAACGGGATGGACCGCGCCCCGGTCGGCGCCGGCGCGTGGAAATTCGTGAGCTGGGAGGATGGCGCGCACGTCGTCTATTCGCGCAACGACCACTACTGGAAGCCGGGGTTGCCGCATCTCGACGGTCTGAACATGGCGATCATCCCGGAGCTGAACACCGGATTGCGCTCGGTGATCGCCGGCGAAAACGACCTCATCTTCCGCGTTGCCCCGCCGCAAAAGCCGGTGATCGATCGCGTCAAACGCCTGGTGCCAGTGATGGGACCGACGCTCTACGTCAACATGATCTATTTCAACTCGGCCAGCCCGCCGCTGTCGGATGTCCGCGTGCGCCAGGCGATGAACTACGCGGTCGATCGCGACGCGTTCAACAAGGCGACGATGCTCGGGCTTGGCGAGATCGCGCATTCCGCGTTGCCGAAAGCGCACTGGGCGCACGATCCCGAGCTTGATGTGAGCTATCCCTACGACCCGGCCAAGGCGCGTCGGCTGCTGCAAGAGGCGGGACTGTCGAACGGCGTGGATATCTCCATCGCCGGCTATCCCGATCAGACCGCGCAGCAGCGCCAGGAGGTGCTGATCGACATGCTGGGTAAGGTCGGCTTCCGGCTGAAATGGACGCGCGGCGCGGTCGCCGACATGAGCACGCAGTTCTTCGGGCCGACGAAAAAGTTCGACGCCCAGCTTTCAGCCTGGACCGGACGGCCGGACCCGAGCCTGACCTACACGCTGATGTTCTCCAAGAACGCCTATTACAACGCCGGCCACGCGGCGCCCCCGGCGGAGTTGCCGGCGGCGCTCGCCGCCGCGCAGGCGAGCCCCGATCTCGACAAGCGGCGCGCGGCGTTCCGCACCGTGCAGCAAATCGTGAGCGACAACGCGCTGTTCCTGCCTTTGGTCTTCGATCCGGAGATCGACGCGCACAGCCCGAAGGTGAAGGGCTATCGGCCCAACCTGCTCGGCAAGCCGAAATTCGAGGAGGTCTGGCTCGGCTGATGCTCGCCCGGCGCTGGCGCGTCGCGGGGCAGCGCGTGGTGCAAGTGGTGCCCGTCATCGTGCTGGCGACCCTGGTCGTGTTCCTGTTGCTCCAACTCGTTCCCGGCGATCCGGCGGTGACGTTGGCCGGGGAAAACCCGACGGCGGCGCACATCGCCGAGATCCGGCACCTCTACGGCCTCGACCGGCCCATTCTGGTGCAATACGCGAGCTGGCTCGGCCACGCCGCGACCGGCGACCTGTCGCGCTCGCTCACCACGAACGAGAACGTGCTGCACTCGATCCTGCAGCACTTCCCGCCGACGCTGCTGATCGTCGGGCTCGCCTTGCTGATGTCGGTCGCGGTCGGCGTGCCGCTCGGCATCCTCGCCGCCATGCGCCAGGGCGGGTGGATCGACGCCGCCGTGACCGCTTTCTCCTCGCTCGGGGTCGCGCTGCCGAGCTTCTGGCTCGCGATGATCCTGGTCGGGTTCTTCGCGTTGCAATGGCATCTCCTGCCCGCCACAGGCGCCACGCCGCTGTCGCAAGACCCCGTCGCGGCGCTGCGCCACGCGGCGCTCCCGGCACTCGCGCTGTCGGCCGGCGGAATCGCCACGGTGACGCGCCAGCTCCGCAGCGCGCTGTTGGAGGTGCTGTCGTCGCAGTTCGTCCGCACGCTGTACGCCAAGGGGCTGTCGCCCGCCGCCATCTTGTGGAAGCATGTCCTGAAGAACGTCGCGGTCACGCTGCTGACGGTGATCGGCCTGCTGTTCAACGGCCTGCTCGGCGCGACTGTGGTGGTCGAGGCGGTGTTCGCCATTCCCGGCATGGGCAGCCTGATCGTCTCCGCCGCGCTCGCGAAGGATTTCCCGGTCGTTCAGGGCGTCGTCTTCGCCATGGTGCTGGTGGTGATCGCGACCAACCTGCTGATCGACGTCCTCTATTCGCTGCTCGACCCGAGGCTCGCGCGATGAGCGCGGTCTGGCGCTCGCTACGGGCGGACTGGCGTGCGATGGCGAGCGTCTCGTTTCTCCTCGCGCTCGCCCTGGTCGCAGTGTTGGCGCCGGTGATCGCGCCGTATTCGCCCACCGCGCAGAACGTGTCCGACATGCTTGCCGAGCCGAGCGCGGCGCACTGGATGGGCACCGACGATCTCGGTCGCGACGTGTTCAGCCGATTGCTGCACGCCTCGGGCGCGAGCCTGTTCGCGAGCGTGCTGTCCGTCGCGGTGGGGGCGGCGATCGGCATTCCCATCGGCTTCCTGGCCGGCTTCGTCGGCGGCTGGCTGGATCAGGCGGTGAGCCGGGTGATCGACACGCTGTTGTCATTCCCCGGCATCGTGCTCGCGGTCGGCGTGACAGGCGCGCTGGGCGTCGGGCTCGTCAACGGCATGATCGCCGTCGGCATCGTGTTCTCGCCGTCGCTCGCCCGGCTCGCGCGGGCGCAGACCATGATCATCAAGGACGAGCTGTTCGTCGATGCGGCGCGCTGCTTCGGCGCTGGGTCGGCGCGGATCGTGCTGCGCCATATCGTGCCGAACGCCGTGCAGCCGGTGATCGTGCAGCTCACGCTGCTGCTGGCGATCGGGCTGCTGGCCGAGGCGAGCCTGAGCTTTCTCGGCCTCGGCGTGCAGCCGCCGCGGCCGAGCTGGGGGGCGATGCTGGCGCGCGCCTACAACTACATGGAGATCGCACCCGAGCAGATGTACCCGCCCGGCCTCGCCATCCTGCTCACCGCGCTGGCGTTCAACGCGCTCGGCGAATCGCTGCGCGTGGCGCTCGACCCGACGATGCGGCGGCGCTGATGGCCTCGCTGCTCGATGTGCGCGGTCTCGGCGTGCGCTTCGCGGGCGGCGCGGGCGATGTGGCCGCCGTCTCGGACGTGAGCTTCTCGCTTGCTCCCGGCGAGCGGGTCGGCATCGTGGGCGAGAGCGGCAGCGGCAAGACGGTGACGGGGCTCGCCCTCATGGGCCTGCTGCCGCGCCGCACGGCGCGCATCGGCGGCAGCGTGCTGCTGGAAGGCCGCGACCTGCTTCGGCTCAGGCCGCGCGCCATGCAGCGCGTGCGCGGCCGCCAGGTCGCGATGGTTTTCCAGGAGCCGATGAGCGCGCTCGATCCGGTGTTCACGATCGGCCATCAAATCGCCGAGACGGTGCGGGCGCATTTCCCGATCGGGCGTGCCGAGGCGCGCGAGCGTGCGGTCGCCGCGCTGGAGGCGGTCGGCATCCCCGAGCCCGCCCGCCGCGCCGGGGAGTACGCCCACCAGCTCTCTGGCGGGATGCGCCAACGCGCGATGATCGCCATCGCGCTCGCCTGCGAGCCGAAACTGCTGATCGCGGACGAGCCGACGACGGCGCTGGACGTCACCATCCAGGCGCAGATCGTCGATCTGCTGCTGGAGCTGTCCTCGCGCACCGGCGCGGCGCTGCTGTTCATCACTCACGATCTGGGCGTGGTCGCACGGGTCGCGCAGCGCCTTATCACGATGTACGCCGGCCAGCTGGTCGAGGACGCGCCGGTCGAGGAGGTGCTGCCGCGCCCCGCGCACCCGTACACGTCCGGCCTCCTGCGCTCGCTGCCGCGCCTGACGCCACCCAAGAGGCGTCTGCCCTCGATCCCCGGTCGCGTGCCGTCCCCCGCCGAGACGCCGCCGCCGGGCTGCCGGTTCGCGCCGCGCTGCGCGCACGCCCTGCGGGTCTGCGAGCAGCCGCAAGTGCTGCTGGGCGAGGAAGGCCGGCGCGTCCGCTGCATTCGGCACGCAGAACTGACGCTGCCGGGTGCATTGGCCTCCCGTCGGACCGTTCGCCGGAGTCCGACAGGATGAGAGCCGACCGGGGCCGGCCCGTTCGCCTCCCCGACTAGCGGGCGCCGGCTTGTCAACGCCGTCGGCACCCATGGCGGAGGCTCGCCGGAGTGCGGCGCCGGAGGTATTGCTGGCGTTCGCAAAGCTCGGCGTGAGCTGCTTCGGCGGACCGATCGCCCATCTCGGCTATTTCCGCGCGGAGTTCGTGCAGCGGCGACAATGGCTCGACGAGCGCGCCTTCGCGGACGTGGTGGGGTTGTGCCAGTTCCTGCCCGGCCCGGCCTCCAGCCAGGCGGGCTTCGCTCTCGGAGTGATGCGCGCCGGCTATCTGGGCGGACTCGCTGCCTGGACCGGCTTCACGCTGCCCTCGGCCATTCTGATGGTTTTGTTCGCGTATGGAGCCGGGAGCATCGCGGCCTCCCCGACCGGCGCCGGGTTGCTGCACGGGCTCAGGCTGATGGCCGTCGCGATCGTCGCCCAGGCGGTCTGGGGCATGGCGCGAAGCCTGTGCCCGGATCGGACGCGGGCAACCATCGCGGCTGCGTCCGCCGTTCTGGTTCTGCTGGTGTCGGCCTCGGTGGGGCAGTTCGCGGCAATCGTGGCGGGCGCCATCGCCGGCCTGGCGCTCTGTCGCGGCGGGCCGCAGACGGTGCCGGAGCCGATCGCCTTGCCGGTGTCGCGCCGGGCCGGAGCGGTGTTCCTGGCGGCCTTCGTCGTCCTGCTCGGTGTTGCGCTCGTCGCGCGCCGGAGTGGCGCCTTGGGGCTGTTCGATGCCTTCTATCGCTCCGGCGCGCTGGTGTTCGGCGGGGGCCATGTGATCCTGCCGCTGTTGCGAGATGCCGTGGTGTTGCCGGGCTGGGTCTCGAACGAGGCCTTCCTGGCCGGCTACGGCGTCGCGCAGGCGGTCCCCGGACCGCTTTCCAGCTTCGCCGCCTATCTCGGCGCGGTGGCCAACGTGCCGCCGGGCGACGTGGCCGGCGCCGCGCTGGCCCTTTTCGCGATCTATCTCCCGGCCATCTTGCTGCTGATGGGCACGCTGCCGTTCTGGGGCGCACTGCGCGCCCACCCGTCCGCGCAGGCCGCCATGCGCGGCGTCAACGCCGCGGTCGTCGGGCTGTTGGGCGCGGCGCTGTACGATCCGGTCTGGATCAGCGCCGTGCACAGCCGAGCGGATTTCGCGATCGCGCTGGCCGGATTCGTCCTGCTGATCGCCTGGCGCGCGCCGCCGCTACTTGTGGTGGCACTGTCGGCGGCGTCGGGCATCGGCCTCACTCTGCTCTGACCCGCCGCATGCGGGCCTCGATCGCAGCGGCGCGGGCGAGGAGCACTTTGGCGCGCTCCACCACCGGGATGTCGATCATCTTGCCCTCGAACTCCACCGCGCCCGTGCCGGCGGCAAGGGCGGCGTCGTACGCGGCGATCATGCGTCCGGCCTGCGCGACCTCCTCGGCGGCGGGGGCGAACTCCTCGTTCAGGATCGGGACCTGGAGCGGGTGAGCGCAGGCAGCGCCGAGGAACCCGAGGCGGCGGGCGCGGCGGACGATGGCGCGGAACGCCGCCTGATCCTTGTAGTCCGCGACGGTGCCGACGAAACCGAGCGGCAAGATTCCGGCGGCGCGGGCGGCGATGATCGACACCTGCTTGGGCATGAACAGGCCCTCGGCCTCCGGCAACATCCCGACCGAGAGAGCGAGATCTTCCGCCCCGATGGTCAGCGCCAGAAGCCGCGGATGCGCCCGCGCGATCGCTTCCATCCGAAAGAACGCGCCGGGCGTCTCGATCATCGCGATAAATCCGACCGTTCCCGCCGCGATGTCGCGCTCGGTTTCCAGCTCCGCGACGACCTCGGCGACCGCCTGGACGTGCTCGGCGCTATCGGTCTTGGGCACGGCGAGCGCCGTCACGCCGGGAATGACCGCAGCCTCCAGATCGCGCACCAGCAGCCGCCACGGCCGGTTGACGCGCACCACCACGTCGGCGCCGCGTCGCGACACCTGCGGCACGGCCTCGCCCAGCAGGGTCCGCGCGCGCGCCTTCTCGGCCGGCGCGACGGCGTCCTCCAGATCGAGGATAACCGCGTCCGCGCCGCGATCGGCCGCGCCGGCGACGAAGCGCGGCACGTTCACCGGCACGTAGAGCATGGAACGCCAGACGGGGAGGGGGCGGGTCATGCGGAACCTCGCGCGGATCAGGCGCGCACTCTGGCCGCTCGGGCGCCGTCGATCAAACGGGGACGCCCGCCCACCGCGAGGTCAAGCACGAGCGCCAGCGCCAGTGCGCCCGCGCCGAGCGCGAACAGAGCGCGGTAGCCGCCGCCGCGGGCGAACAGGAACGCATCGAAATAGGCGCCCCCCGCCTGGAACAGCGCGAAGGCGATGGTGGTCCAGCTCCAAACGACGCGCTGAGCGGCGGCATCGTCGGGCAGCAGATCATGCACCCGCCCGAGCACGAGAGGCACGATTCCCGGCGTCGCCGCACCGGCGATCGCGGCCGACAGCGCCAGCCATGAGGGGCTGGCGGTGAATGCGGGCAACGCGACGGCGGCAATCTGGGCCGCAAAGACGATCCGCAGCGCGGCGGTGAAGCCGATGCGGTCGGCGAGCCCTCCGGCCAGCAACGGCCCCGCCATCGCGCCGAGACCGAACACCACCCAATAGGCAGAGCCGATCGCGAGCCCCCGCCCTAGCCCGCGCGCGATGAAATCGACCAGGAACACCATATGCGGGACCAGCCCGAAGGCGTTCAGCCCGTATGCGACGAGCAGCGCGCCGCTCGCGAGGCCGAGCAGTCCGCCACGCGGCGCGTGGCGTGGTGCGCCGGCCTGAACCGCCTGGCGCGGCCAGCCGCCCCAGGCGAGCGCCGTCAGCGCCAACGACAGCACGCCCAGCCCGCACCAGGTCGCCGCCAATCCGGCGCGCAGCAGAAGCGGGACGAGGGTGCCGGACGCCCCGATCCCCAGCCCGACCCCGGTAAAGATCAGTCCGCTCACGAATCCGCGCCGGGCGGGATCAACGGTCGGCAGCACGGTCGGGGCCGCCAGCACCATGATGACGCCGCCGCAAATCCCCGACGCGAGGCGCCAAAGGAAATACCACGCGACCGAGACCGGGACGGACGAGGCGAAGAAGCTGAGGCTCGCCAGCACCATCATCGCCCGCAGCACCACGAAAACGGGCATCACCGCCGCCAGCCGGCGCGCCAGCAACGCGCCGGCGAGATAGCCCGCGAGGTTCGCCGCGCCGAAATAGACGACGGCGGACGGGGCGAACCAATGCGCGCCGATCAACGCCGGAATCAGCGGCGTGTAGGCAAACCGCGCCAGCCCGATCCCCACCAGGCTCGCCGCCAGCCCCGCGAGCGCCGCGTGCCACCGCATTCGGACCTCCCTCCATGCCGCAGTCCGACACTGGGGGCGGAGGGCTTTGCATGGAAACGGTTTGTTCAGATCGAAGTCATCACCGGCGATGATGGCGGCCGCCGTCCCATCGACGGTCCTTTGCTTCGACCCCTCCCCCAACCCCTCCCGCAAGGGGAGGGGAGGATTATCCGGCGGGTTCTCCCGCTCCCCCTCCCCTTGCGGGAGGGGGCCGGGGGGAGGGGTCGAAGCGAAAAGCCGTTGCCATCACTCGGCCGCCGCCCGTTCGATCCCAATCGGCCGCGCAAATCCAAGAAAGGCCGCGAGCGCCGAGGGCGCGAACGCATCCGAACGGCGGATGAACACCGTATCCGCCCGTCCCTCGCCGCGCGGCAGCTCGTGTATCGCGAGGAGTTCGAGCCAGCCCGGCGCGATCACCGCGCGCGGCAGCATGGTCACGCCGATGCCGGCGGCGACGCACCCTAGGATGCCGTCCAGCGTGCCGAACTCCAGTCGGCGGACACCGACGATGCCGAGTTCGGCGAGTATCCCTTCAAGCCGCTGGCGATACGAGCAGCCGGCACGGAACACGATCAGCTTGAGATCGCGCTGGCCCGGCAAATCCTTCCAACCCCGCACGCGGGGTGCGGTAAGCAGCACGAGTTCTTCGCGGAACATGAGCTCCTCGGCCAGCTCCGGATGGCGCACCGGGCCGGCGACGAACGCGCCGTCGAGCTTCGCGCCGAGTACCTGGTCGATCAGCTCGGCGCTGGTCCCGGTGACGAGCGTCAGGTCCACCGTCGGATGGGCGGTTGCGAAAGCGGCGAGGATGCGAGGCAGGCGCAAGGCCGACGCGGTCTCCAGGCTGCCGAGCACCAACGGTCCGCGCGCCGCGCCGTCATCGGCGACCGAGCGCCGGGCTTCGGCGAGCAGGTTCGCGACCCTGCTTGCGTACGGCAGCAGCCGGCGCCCGGCCGGTGTCAGGCTCACGCCCCGGCTGTGACGGACGAACAACGCCGTCCCCAGCTCATCCTCCAAGGCGCGCACGCGGGCCGTCACGTTCGATTGCACGGTGTTGAGTTCACCTGCCGCTCGCCCCATTCCGCTGGTGCGGGCGACCGCCGCGAACACTTTGAGGTCGGACGCCTCCACGTCAGGTCTCCCGGATCACGCCCCGCGCGCCCAGCGCCGCGATCCGTGCCTCGTCGCAACCGAGCGCGGTCAGCACCTCGCGCGTGTGCTCCCCGATTTCGGGCGCGGGAAGGCGCAGGCGGCCGGGCGTTTCCGACAGGCGGGGAATGATGTTGTGCATCAGCACCGCGCCCGCCTCGGCGTCCGGGGCCTCCACCACGATGCCGCGCGCCTGCACGTGCGGATCCTCGATGAACTGGTCGATCTCGTACACCGGCGCCGCCGTGACCTCCGCCGCCTCGAAGATGCGCAGGTTCTCCTCCAGCGAGCGCGCGGCGATGAACGCGGCCACGGGCGCCTCGCACGCATCGGCGTTGTGGACGCGATCGGTGTTGGTCCGAAAGCGCGGGTCGTCGATCATGTCGGGCCGGCCGACGGCGCGGAACAACCGCTCGGCCATCGTCTGCATCGAGGCGGAGATCGCGACATAGCGGCCGTCCTTGGTGCGCCAAACGTTCCGCGGCGAGGTGGTGCTGGACCGGCTTCCGGTGCGCCGCGGCTTCTCTCCGCTGACCCGGAAGATAGCGGCGTCGGGGCCGAGAATGGAGGCGATCGGGTCGAGCAGCGGCAGATCGATCACTTGTCCCGATCCACCGGCCTCGGCCACCCGGAGCGCCACCATCGTGGCGTAGGCGCCGTACAGCCCCGCCACCATATCGGCAAGCGCCAGCGGCGGCAGCACCGGCGCGCGGTCCTCGAAACCGGTCTTGGCGGCGAAGCCCGACATCGCCTCGACCAGCGTGCCGAAGCCGGGGCGCTCCCGATACGGCCCGTCCTGGCCGAACCCGGAGACGCGCACGATGACCAGCTTCGGGTTGGCGTCCTGCAGGACATCCGGGCCGAGCCCCATCGCCTCCAGGGTGCCGGGGCGGAAGTTCTCGATCAGCACATGGCTCCGCGCGGCAAGCTCGCGCAGCAGCGCGCGGCCTTCGGCGGCGCGCAGGCTCAGCGCCAGACTTTTCTTGTTACGCGCATAGACCTTCCAGTACAGGCTGAGGCCCTTCACCCGCCAGGCCCGCAGCGGATCGCCGCGCGTCGGATCCTCGATCTTGATGACCTCCGCGCCCTGGTCGGCGAGTTGCAGGCTCAGCATGTTGCCGGCGACCAGTCGCGAGAGGTCGAGGACGCGGACGCCGTCCAGCGGCGCGGGTGCGGTGGGGTCGAATTCGACGCGGGGGATCATTGCATTCCTGTCCTTGGCCTGTAGTGTTCGCGCAGACGCCGGTGGCCCGCAAGGGCTGAAACGGGAACGCGACGGGAAACCGGGCGCGGCTGCCCCCGCAACTGTCGCGGCGAGCCTTGCTCCATCTGCCATTGCCCGGTTCGCGGGGCGAGAAGGCGGAGCGCAGGCCCAGACCCGCGAGCCAGGAGACCGGCCGGCGTCGAGACTGCGCGCGTGCCACGGGCGGGGTGAACCGGGGCGACGGGAGAGAGACCCGCAGGCGGCTGTCGTCTCCAAGACCGGAGCCGTGCGCCGCACGGTTCCTCGCCCACGCGAAGGATTTCCATGCGCCTCCCTCTTTCGCTTCCCGCGGGGCTTCTGCTTCCCGCCCTTGCGTTCGCTGCCCCCGCAGCCGCCCAGGAACTGCCGAACGCCGGCGTGCCGCAGCCAGACGTCGTGGTCACGGCGACCCGGGTTCCGACCCCGATCGCGGACATCGCCGCCGGCGTCAGCGTGATCACGCGCCAGCGGATCGAGGACCGGGCCTATCTCACGCTGACCCAGGCGCTGGACGACATCCCCGGCCTGCGCGTCGCGCAGTCGGGCGGTCCGGGCGGCAACGCCTCCGTGTTCATCCGCGGCACCAACTCCAATCAGGTGCTGGTGCTGCGCGACGGGATGCCGATCAACGACGCCGCCGACGCGGGCGGCGCGTTCAACTTCGGTGTCGATACCCTCGCCGACGTGGAGCGGATCGAGGTGATCCGCGGCCCGATGGCCTCGCTCTATGGGTCCGGCGCGATCGGCGGGGTCATCAACATCATCACGCGGCGCGGCACCCAGCCGGGGCCGCATGTCGATGCCGACGTCGCGTCGGGATACCCGGCGCAGGTGCGCAACAGCGAGGTTCTCTCCGGCATCTCCGGCAAGCTCGACTACGCGGCCGTCGTGCAACTCGACAAGCTACGCGGCTACGACACCACGCCGCAACGGGAGAGCATCTACACGGGCACGCCCGACGGGTTCGCCGACCAGATCGGCACGCTCAATCTGGGCTACACGCCGATTCCGGGGACTCGGCTGTCGCTGCTGCTGCGCGCGCGGCGCGCCGTGTTCGGCTTCAACGCGCTGGGATCGCCGACCTTCGACGACGCGAACTCGACGGGACATGACACATCGCTGCTCGGCCGCGTCGGCGCGAGTTCGCTTCTGGCGGGCGGGGTTCTGGAGACGCAGCTCTATCTCGGCCGGCTGCAGAATGATCGGCAGTATACCGAGGCGCTGCACCCGGCCGACCCGAACCAGGCCACCAACGATTTGCGGTACCACTCCTACCGCACCGACCTCCAATGGAACAATACGGTGCATCTGGGCGACCTGATCGCCGCGCCGGCGCTGTCGCTGCTGGATCTCACGTTCGGCTACGAGCGTACCGCCGACACGGCGAAGGCGCGGATCAACTCGACATCGGGCGGGTTCGCCTACGCGCAGTCCACGAGCGGCGCGCAGACCGACGATGCGCTGCACGCTGGCGTGCAGGCCACGCTGTCGCGGCTGACGCTGACCGGGCAGGTGCGGCAGGACTGGGTGCTGAATAATTCTCCGACCACCTGGCGTCTCGGCGCGGTGATCGCCGCGCCGGAGGCACGGACGCGGTTCAAGGCTTCCTATGGCACGGCCTTCCTCGCGCCGTCGCTGTTCGATCGCTTCGGCGTGGATTCGACGGGCTATGTCGGCAATCCGAACCTGAAGCCCGAAACGGCGCAAGGTTGGGATGCCGGCTTCACGACCACCTTGCCCGCGTTCGGCCGCGACGACGCGGTGAGCTTTGGCGCGAGCTACTTCAGCGAACAGATCACCGATCTGATCGAGGAGGTGTTCAGCCCGGTCACGACGTCCATCAATATCGGTTCGGCGCATATCGACGGCGTGGAGACCACGCTCACCTTGCGCCCGGCGCGCTGGCTCGTGCTGGACGCGAACTATACCTACATCTACCCCAAGAATGCCGACACCGGCGCGCGGCTGCTGCGCCGGCCGCAGAACACGGCGTCGGCCGATGCACGCCTGACGCCGCTGCCGCGCCTGACGATCGTGCCGGAGGTGGTGTTCACCGGCGCCTTCACCGATTTCCTGACCGACAACAATGGGTTCAGCACCACGACGGGCACCTCGCGCCAGGGTTTGCTCGTCAACCTGACCGCGAGCTACCAGCTCACGCCGAAGGTCCGGCTTTACGCCAACGGCACCAACATCTTCGCCTCGCGCTTCGAGCCCGTGAACGGCTACCAGACGCCCGGGCCGAGCCTGATCGCCGGGGTTCGTCTCACGCTTTAGCTGGCGCTGGAACCGCCAAGGCGGCGGTGCGTCAGGGCGTCATGGCCTTCGATCGGCGCTCCTCGCCCGGCGTGCTGGGCGTGGCGTGGCACGACGCGGTGACTTGCGACTGGACCCGCTTCATGCCCGTCTCCGCGCTGTATTGCCTTCCGGCAATTGTCGGGCTGCTGATCGCGGGCCAGCTCAGCGGCCATACCGTGGAGGGCTTGATCGCGGCCAGCGGCGCCCTGACGGTGGGGTTCGGGGCGTTTCAGCATCTCACGGGCTTGCGCGCCGCGCCGATGGTGCTGGCGGCCGTGGGCATGAGCGTCTCGGCGGGGATCGGCACGCTCGTCAGCGGCATTCCGGGACTCGAGGCGGTGACCGCCGGGCTATGGGGCTTCGCGCTCGGCCTGTTCGCCGCACTCGGGACAGCGAGCTGGTGGGTGCTGCTGCAATGCGCCGTGACGCTGGTCGTTGCCGTGAGCTTCCCGGCCGACCTCTTCTATGCCGGAGAGCGTGCGGCACTGGTCCTCGTCGGCGGCGCGGCGGAGATCCTGGTGGTCAGTGCATTGTGGCTGCTCGCGCCGCGCCCCTTCGCCGGCATGGCGCCGCCCAACGAGCAACTGCCGCCGCGCACATTGGGCGAGGCATGGCGCACGCTGGAGCGTGCGGCCGCCCTCCGATCCGAGCGGTTGCGCTATTGCGCGGCGCTTGGCCTGTCCACCGCCGTGGGCGTCGTCGTGTTCCGGCTCGGCATCCCGAATGGCTACTGGGTGCCCATGACGGTGCTGCTGGTGCTACGCTGGGGCGGCCTGCGGGTGACGCTCGGCCGCGCCCTGGCCCGCTGCGCGGGAACCCTGGCGGGGGCTGGAGCGATCACCCTGTTCGCTGCGCTGGCCCAGCCATCGCCGAACACATTGATCGCGCTGGGCGCGGTCGCCGCCTGGGGCTGTTTCGCGCTGCAGTGGGTGAACTATGCCGTCTTCAGCGTCTGCATCACCGCCTTCGTCGTGCTCGGCTTCGCCGTGGCCGGCTTGCCGGAGCCGGTGATGGCCGGACATCGCGCCTTGGCGACCCTGCTGGGCGGGCTGATCGGGATCGCCGGCCAACTGGCAGTCCGGGCGATCGGCGACAAGGACGAAGGCTGAGGGGCCTGGAACCCGGCTGCGCTTTGGCCGCATACCCGCCGCGGAGTAGAAGCATGGACTATCATAAGCCTCCTCACTATATCGTCGGCATACGGTTTTCCCAGGATTCCCCTGTCCCATGCCCGACGGAATGACCACGACCGAGCGCGCACGCCTGGAGCGTCAAGCGCCCGGCCAGACCCTGCCCGACCAGACCTCGCCCGCTTCGAGCCGCGCGGCGCCCAAGCGCCACAGGACGACGGTGGCCACGCGCCAGCTGCTGCGCTACGCGCTGATGGGCGGGGCCGCTTTGGTTATTCTCGTGGTGGGCGGCTGGTACTGGCTTTCCGGCGGGCGTTACGTCACCACGACCGACTCCTATGTGCAGGCGAACGTCCTGGACGTCGCGACCGACGTGTCCGGCGTCGTCTCCGATATCCCGGTCCATGACGGCGAGCAGGTCAAGGCGGGGCAGGTGCTGTTCCGCCTCGATCCGCTCAAGTTCCAGCTTGCGGTGGACCAGGCGCAGGCGGGGCTGGAGCAGACGCGGCTCGATCTGGAGAGCCTGAAGGCCGACTACACGCGCGACTTGACGGCGCAGGCGGCGCAGGCGGCGCAGGTGCAAAGCGACCAGGCGACCTTCGCCCGGGATGCCGCGCTGGTGAAGACGAATGCCGTAACCCAGCAGCAATACGACACGGCCCGTTTCAAGCTGCAGGGCGACGAGGCGCAACTTGGTTCGGCCGAGGCGCAGGTGAAGTCCGCCTTGGCTCGTCTCGGCGGCGATCCCGCGCTGCCGCCGACGCGCGATGCCGGCCTACAAGACGGCCAAGGCCAAGCTGGGCGAGGCCGAGCGCGAGATGGCCCACGCCGTCGTTCGCGCGCCGTATGACGGCGTCGTGACGCAGGTGCCCAAGTTGCAGTTGGGCCAGTTCCTGCCGGCCGGCACCGCCGCCTTCGGGCTCGTGGGCGCGAACGATTTCTGGGTGGCGGCCGAGCCGAAGGAGACGGCGCTCACCTACGCTCGATCGGGCGATACCGGCGACCGTGACGATCGATGCCTATCCGGGCACCACCTGGCACGGCGAGGTGCAGAGCATCGCGCCGGCGACCGATCAGGAATTCTCCTTGCTGCCGGCGCAGAACTCGTCGGGAAACTGGGTGAAGGTGGTGCAGCGCGTGCCGGTGCGCGTCACGCTGAAGCCGGTCCAGGGCGCGCCGCCGCTGTCGGCGGGTATGAGCGCGGAGGTGACGATCGACACCCACCATCAGCGTCACCTGAGCGATTTGTTCTAGGACTCGTGCCGTGGCCGCGCGGAGGCTGACCCCGGAGAACGTCCAGCATCGCGGATTCCTGACGGTCTGCGCGATGCTGGCGACGCTGATGCAGTCGCTCGACTCGACGATCGCCAACGTCGCGCTGCCCTACATGCAGGGCAGCCTATCGGCGAGCTATGACCAGATAACCTGGGTCCTCACCTCCTACATCATCGCCGCCGCGATCATGACCGCGCCGGTGGGCTGGCTGTCGGCGCGGTTCAGCGAAAAGAACGTCTTCCTCGTCTCGATGATCGGCTTCACCGCCGCCTCCATGCTGTGCGGCCTGGCCACCTCGCTCGACGAGATGGTGCTGTTCCGCTTCGCCCAGGGCATGTTCGGCGCGGCGCTGGTGCCGCTGTCGCAGTCGGTGATGCTGAACATCTACCCCCTTGAAAAGCGCGGATCGGCCATGGCGATCTGGGGCGTGGGCGTCATGGTGGGGCCGATCCTCGGCCCGACGCTCGGCGGCTATCTGACCGAGCTTTACAACTGGCGGTACGTGTTCTTCGTCAATCTGCCGGTCGGCGTTCTTGCGACGCTGGGCATCCTGTTCGTGATGCCGGCGGAGGACAAGAATCCGAGCCTGAGGTTCGACTGGTTCGGGTTCACCGCGCTGGCGGTGGGCCTTGCCGGATTGCAGCTCATGCTCGACCGCGGCGAGACCCAGGACTGGTTCTCGTCAAACGAGATCATCGCCGAGGGGGTTATGGCGGCCTTCGGGCTCTACGTGTTCGTGGTGCATCTCGGCACGGCGGCGCGGCCGTTCGTCTCGCCGCGCCTCTTCGCCGACCGCAACTTTACGGTGGCGCTGGTGGTGATGTTCCTGGTCGGCATGGTGCTGCTGGCGACATCGGCGCTGCTGGCGCCCTGGTTGCAGGACCTGGGCAACTACCCGGTGGCGACGGCGGGCCTGTTGTTGGCGCCGCGCGGCTTCGGCACCATGGCGGCGATGCTGATCGCCGGCCGGCTCACCAACCGGTTCGACCCGCGCATCCTGATGGCAATTGGCACGGTGATGCTGATCTGGACCTTCTATCGCATGACGGGCTGGACGCCGGCGGTTTCTGAGTGGGAAATCATCTGGAACGCGGTCATCCAGGGCTTCGGGCTGGGGTTCGTGTTCATCCCGCTGAACGTGGTCGCCTTCGCGACCTTGCCGCAGGAGCTGCGAACGCAGGGCACCGCGCTCTGGAGCCTGATCCGCAACGTGGGCAGCGCGATCGGCATTTCGATCTTCGAGGCGCTGATCGCCACCAACACGCAGGTCGAGCACTCCGTGCTGGCGCAGTTCGCCAGCCCCTTCAACCGCGCGTTTAGCGCCTCGGGCGCTGCGCACGCGATGTCGGCGGCGACGCCGCACGGGGCGGCGGCGCTGAACCAGCTTATTCAGCAGCAATCGCAGATCATCGCCTACAACGACGATTTCTGGCTGATGATGCTGATCGCCTTGCCCGTGCTGCTGCTGCTGCCGTTCCTGCGCCGGCCGCAGACTGGCGGCGGGACCGAGCACGCGGTCATGGAGTAACGACGAACCGCGCAGCACTGAGCGGGTCGGTGGTCAGTGTCGCCTCTACCTCGCGGCGCCCCGCCGAGGTCGCCGTGACCGCGACCACCGTCCTGAATGACGCCTTCCCGCGCACTCCCGCCAAGTAAAGCCGCGCGAGTGCCTCGGCGGCTGGCGCCCGAGTGGCGCAGCACGCGCAGCCGGCGGGATGAGCGAAAGGCCGCGGCCGGAAACGGGCGCACGGCACTCCGGGCGGCGCGGGCGTGTCGCCCTCGATCAGCAGTGCCATCCCTGGCGCGACGTCGCCCATCACGCCGAAGCGAACGGGAATCGGGGGGTTCAAGGCTGTCATCTCCTAGACATAAGGATATGCTTATGTCATGCACAACCGATGGATCGCCTGCTCACCGCCTTGCGCGCCGCCGCCGAGCCGACCCGGCTTCGCCTGCTCGCGCTCGCCGGGCGGGGCGCCTTCTGCGTGACCGAATTCACGGAAATCCTGGCCCAGTCCCAGCCCCGACTGTCGCGCCACCTGAAGCTGCTGTGCGACGCCGCGCTGCTGGAGCGGGTGCGGGAGGGGGCGAATGTCTGGTTCGCCGTGCCGCACGGCGATGCCGGGGCGCTGGCGCGCGAGCTGATCGGCCGCCTGCCGGATGCCGATCCGGTCCTGGAATCCGACCGCCGGCAGGCCGCGCGCGTGCTGGCCGAGCGCGCCCGCGTCGCGTCCGAGAGCTTCCGCCGCCAGGGCGCGGACTGGGACGAGATGCGCGCGCTGGATTTGCCCGCCAGCGCGGTCGAGGCGGCGCTGGCCGCGCTCGTGCCTGATTCGGCCGGGCGGCTGCTCGACATCGGCACGGGCACCGGGCGCGTGCTGGAACTGCTCGGCCCGCGTGTGGCCGAGGGCGTCGGCGTCGATGCCAGCAAGGCGATGCTCGCGCTGGCCCGCGCGCGGCTGGCCCGCGCCGGGCTCGCGCATTGTTCGGTCCGGCTCGCCGACATGTACCGCCTGCCGGCGGCCGACGCGGCATTCGATGTCGCCGTGCTCCAGATGGTTCTGCATTATGCCGAGCAACCCGGCGCCGTGCTCGCCGAGGCCGCGCGCGTGCTGCGGCCGGGCGGGACGCTGATCGTGATCGACCTCGCCCATCATGAGCGCCGCGACGTGCTCGAACGTCTGGCGCATCGCTGGCCCGGCTTCACCGACGCCGTGATGTCGGGGCTGATGGCCGGCGCGGCGCTGACCTGCGGCGACCCGCTCGCAGTGCAGGCCGGACACCTGCCGATTCGCCTGTGGCCGGCCACACGCACGAGCGTCGTGCCGGCCGCCCGTGTCCCCGAATTCGCCGCCTTCTAAGGAGCCGCGCATGTCCCGTCCCCATCTCCTGGATGCCCTGCGCGATCGGGTGCTGCTGTGCGACGGCGGCATGGGCAGTCGCGTACAGGCGCTGACGCTCGACATCGAGCGCGACTATTGGGGCCGGGAGAACTGCACCGACGTCCTGACCCTGTCGCGCCCCGACCTCGTTCGCGAGATCCACCGGGGATATTTCGAGGCCGGCGCCGACATGGTGGAGACCAACAGCTTCGGCGGCTCGCCGGTCACGTTGGGGGAGTTCGATCTCGCCGACCGCGCCTTCGAGATCAACCGCCGCTCGGCCGAGTTGGCGCGCGAGGCGGCCGAGCAGTTCTCAGACGGGCGACCCCGCTGGGTGCTGGGCAGCCTCGGGCCGGGGACCAAGCTGCCGACGCTGGGGGCCATCGCCTACGACGCGTTGGAGGCGGCGCTGGCCGAGCAGTGCCGGGGCCTGATCGCCGGCGGCGTGGACGCGATCCTGCTCGAGACGTGCCAGGACACGTTGCAGATCAAGGCGGCGGTCAACGGCGCGAAGATCGCCCGCGCCGAGGCCGGCGCGGACACGCCGATCTTTGTTCAGGTCACGGTGGAGACCACCGGCACGTTGCTGGTCGGTCCCGATATCGCCGCCGCCGCGACCATCATCCAGGCGCTGGATGTGTCGCTGATCGGCCTCAATTGCGCCACCGGACCGCAGGAGATGGCCGAGCACCTGCGTTTCCTGTCGCAGACCTGGCCGGGCCTTCTGTCCGTGCAGCCCAACGCGGGTCTTCCGGAACTGGTGGATGGGCACACCCATTACCCGCTCGGCGCCGCCGAGCTGGCGTCCTGGCTGGAGCGGTTCGTGGCCGAGGACGGCGTGAATCTGATCGGTGGCTGCTGCGGCACCGATACGCCCCATATCGCGGCGCTTGATGCGATGCTGCGCCGGCGGGGAGAGGTGCGGCCCACGCCGGTGCCGCGCCGCCCGGTCTGGGTGCCGGGCGTCGCCTCGCTCTATCAGGCCGTGCCGCTGCGCCAGGAGAATGCGTTCTTCGCCATCGGGGAGCGGTGCAACGCCAACGGTTCGAAGAGGTGGCGCGAGTTGCAGGAGCGCGGCGACTGGGACGGCTGTGTCTCGATGGGCCGCGAACAGGCGGCCGAAGGCTCGAACGCGCTCGATGTCTGCACGGCGTTCGTCGGCCGCGACGAGACCTACGAGATGAACGAGGTGATCCGCCGGTTCACCGGCTCGGTGAACGCGCCGCTGGTGATCGACAGCACCGAGACGCCGGTGATCGAGGCGGCGCTGAAGCTGCACGGCGGCAAGCCCATCATCAACTCGATCAACTTCGAGGACGGAGAGAGGCACGCGACCGACCGGCTGCGCCTGGCGCGGCACTTCGGCGCGGCGGTGATCGCGCTCACCATCGACGAGGAGGGCATGGCCAAGACCGCCGACCGCAAGCTGGCGCTGGCGCGCAGGCTGGTCGATTTCGCCTGCAATCGGTTCGGGTTGCCGCAATCGGATTTGCTGATCGACCCGCTGACCTTCACCATCGCGACCGGCAACGAGGACGATCGCAAGCTCGGCCAGTGGACCTTGGAGGGCATCCGCGCGATCCGCGACACCTTTCCCGACATCCAGATCATCCTCGGCCTCTCCAACATCAGCTTCGGGCTCAACCCGGCCGCCCGCGCCGTGCTGAACTCGGTCTTTCTCGATCATGCCGTGCGCGCCGGCATGAGCGGGGCGATCGTCCACGCCTCGAAAATCCGCCCGCTGCATCTGATCGCCCCGGAGGAGGTGACGGTCGCCGAGGACCTGATCTTCGACCGGCGACGGGAGGGCTACGACCCGCTCCAGCGGCTGCTGGAAATGTTTGCCGACCGCAAGGCGGCTGACGCCACCAAGCGCCGCGTCGCCGAAACCGCCGAGGAGCGGCTGAAGGATCGCATCGTCGATGGCGACCGGAAGGGTCTCACCGACGATCTCGACGAGGCGATGCGCGGAATGCCGCCGCTCGCGATCATCAACGACGTTCTATTGGACGGCATGAAGGTAGTGGGCGAATTGTTCGGCTCGGGCAAGATGCAGCTTCCGTTTGTGCTGCAAAGCGCCGAGACGATGAAGGCCGCCGTGGCTTATTTGCAGCCGTTCATGGAGAAGGTCGAGGGTCAGGAGAAGGGCACGATCGTGCTCGCCACGGTCAAGGGAGACGTCCACGACATCGGCAAGAACCTCGTGGACATCATCCTGACCAACAACGGTTATCGGGTGGTGAACCTCGGCATCAAGGTGCCCCTCGTTGACCTGCTGACGGCCGCGCGCGAGAGCCGGGCACACGCCATCGGCATGTCCGGCCTGCTGGTGAAATCGACCGTGGTGATGCGCGAGAACCTGGAGGAGATGTCGCGCCAGGGAATGGAAATCCCGGTGATGCTGGGCGGCGCGGCGCTGACGCGGGGCTACGTGGAGGATGATTGCGTCCGCGCCTATGCCTGCGGGCGCGTCGCCTACGCGCGTGACGCCTTCGACGGCCTGCACCTGATGGACAAGGTGATGGGCAACGGCTTCGACGACTATCTCTCCGCCGTGCACGCCAAGCGGCTGAGCAAGCCGCGCAACACCGCGCGCACGCTCGGCCAGGCGGATGCGCGGGCCTTCCGCCCGGTGGATGTGAGCGTGGTGCGCGAGCGTCGCCGACGGATCACCCGTGATGTCGAGACTCCCACGCCGCCGTTCTGGGGGGCCCGCGTGATCGAGGCGGCGCCCAAGGCGATCGTGCCGTTCGTCAACGAGCGGAGCCTTTATCAATTCCAGTGGGGCTTCCGCAAGCAAGGCCGCTCGCTCGATGATTTCCTCGGCTGGGCGAAGCAGGAACTGCGCCCGGTGATGAAACGGATGCTCGGGCTATGCGAGGCGCGGGAAATTCTTCGTCCGCGTGCCGCCTACGGCTACTGGAAGGCGGCGGGGCAGGGCAACGAGCTGATCCTGTTCGAGCCGGACGGCGCGACCGAACTGGCGCGCTTCACCCTGCCGCGCCAGCCGAAGGAGGACGGCGAGTGCATCGCCGACTTCTTCCGCGATGTGGACGACGAGCAGCGCGATGTGATGGCCGTGCAGGTGGTGACGATGGGACAGAAGGCGTCCGAAATCGCGCGCGAATGGTTCGAGGACAACCGCTATCAGGACTACCTCTATCTGCACGGCCTGTCCGTGGAGATGGCCGAGGCGATGGCGGAGTACGTCCACAAGCGGATTCGCGCCGAACTGGGCTTCGCCGCCGAGGACGATCGCGACATGGAGAAGATGCTCTCCCAGAGCTATCGCGGCTCGCGCTACTCGTTCGGCTACCCGGCCTGCCCCCGGCTGGAAGATCAGGCGCAGATTCTCGCGCTGCTGGGGGCGGAGCGGATCGGCGTCTCGCTGTCGGACGAGTTTCAGTTGCACCCGGAGCAATCCACCAGTGCGATCGTGGTGCTGAACCCGCGGGCGAAATACTTCTCCGTGTGATTTGGTTCGCCTGATAGCAACGGGAAAGGACACAGCGCGAGACCATCACCACTAACGGGCCCTATGCAGATCGCCCCAACCGTCATGGTCGGCGCAGGCCGACCATCCACGACTGGCGCGCGCCCTGAAGTCGTGGGTGCTCGCATGGGCGAGCATGACGGGGCGGGAGCGGTGATTTTGGGTACTAGCGTTGCGTGATATCGTGCCGGGGATGCTCGAGAAAAAACCTCAGCATCTCCCGTGTGGCATCCGGCCCGTGCGGGTCGGTGTAGGAGCCCGCAGGGCGGCCGCCCGCCCAGGCGTGGCCGGCGCCGTGAATGGTCCATTGTTCGAGCGCGGTTTTGCCATCGATGCCGACGAGCAGGGTACGCGTGTAGGCATGGCCGCCGGGCACGCGGCCCTCCTCTCGCCGCGTGTCCAGTTTCACACCCGGCGCCGATTGCGCGATAATCTCGTCTGAGTTCCTCGGATTGACGGTGGTGTCCCGGTCGCCGTGGAACACGATCGCCGGAACGATTCGCCCGCCTTTCGGCGTCACGGACGCGCGCCCTTCATGCCCCTGCCGCATCGCGACGAAAGCCGAGGGCAGGTCGTGGGCCGCGCCGCAGGCGAGGCCGGAATGCACGCCGATCGCCGCGTAGAGGTCGGGGTAGCGCGCGCCCATGATCGCGGCCGCCGCCCCGCCGGCCGAGAGCCCGGCGACGTAGACACGGCGCGGGTCGACCGCGTAGCGGACCATCACGTCGCGGGTGATGCCCGCGATCAGCGAGGGCTCGCCGCGGTCGCGCTGCTGATCGCCGGCGCTGAACCAGTTCCAGCATTTCGACGTGTTGGCCGCCGTGGTCTGCCCCGGATAGGCGACGAGACAGGTCCGCCCCTCCGCGGCCGCGTTCATGCCGGTGCCGGTGGCGAAGTCGTCGGGCGACTGGGTGCAGCCGTGCAGCATCACAATCAGGGGGACCGGCTGACCGCGATAGCCGCTCGGAACGTAGAGCTTATAGGGGCGGGTTCCGGCCTGGTTGGTGAACGTCAAGGCGAGGAAGTGGGCACCGTCGGGTGTGCTTGGCCGACGTTCGTGCAGCCCGGACACGCCGCCCCGGCCGGCTGGCCGCTTCGTCGGCGCGGGCTCATTGCTGCCCTGGAGCGTGCGTTGCAGAAGCGCGGTAGCCTTCGCGAGCCGGCCCGCGCCGGTCAGGCGCGTCGCCGCGCGCAGATTGTCGAGAAGCGTGCTCATGGATGTGGCTTCCGATTCGGGTGAAGAGGGCAGGAAATCCGCTAAGGCAGCACCGTCAGGCCATCCGATCGGCCAGAGCGGCCCTGACCTCCGGGCTGGCGTGCAGCGCGCCCAGCACCTTGACCGAGGCGATCGTGGCGCGGGCCAACTCGGGCGTGACGTCTCGCGCGATGCTGGCCAGGCCCAGCACGTTGATTTGGAGCATCGTTCCGGCCTTCCGCGCCGCGTCGAGATCCTCGCGACTGTAGTGCCGCAGCCCCAGATCGAGGGTCTTACGCGCGACCGACTGGCGGACCACGTCGGCGTGCCGATCAAGGTGGTTGCGAATCGCCGTTCGAATGAAGTCGGTTCGATTGGAGTAGAAGCCGTCCTGCACCATCAGGTCGATATGGCCGAGATCCACGAACCCGAGATTGATGGTGATCTTCTCGCTGTCGGCCGATTTTGGCCGAAGCTCCTGTGTGCCGGCCATATGAACCATCCATCAGCCATCCGCCTGGATGGTAACTGGGTGCCAGCCCGGCGGATTGCAAGCTGCCGCCGTTCACGCGAACCCGCCGGACTGCTAGATGCCGACCGTGACCCGGGCAGAGCGCATCGCGATCGGCAGCATCGGCCTTGGCTGCGTGGTGCTGGTTCTGAAGGGCGCGGCGTGGTGGATCAGCGGCAGCGCCGCGTTCTACTCCGACGCGCTGGAAACGACGGTGAACGTCGCCGCCGGCGCCATCACGCTGTACGCGGTGGGGCTCGCCGCCAAGCCCCCCGATGCCGACCACCCGTACGGCCACGACAAGGCGGAATTCTTCGCGGCGGTGATCGAGGGCGTGCTGATCGTCATCGCCGCCATCTCGATCTTCAAGGAGGCCTGGCAGGAGATCGTGGCGCCGCGCGCGCTGACGCTAAGCGCGGCGGCATTCGCGCTGAGCGTCGCCGCGACCGGGCTGAACGCGCTCTGGTCCATGCACCTCGCGCGCGCGGGCCGTCGTCTGCGCTCGGCCGCCCTGGCCGCCGATTCGCGCCATCTGATGAGCGACGTCGTCACCTCGCTCGGCATCGTGGCCGGCGTCGCGCTGGTGCTGCTCACCGGCCATCCGCTGATCGACCCCGTAGTCGCGGCGCTGGCGGGGGTGTACGTGCTGTGGTCGGGTGTGCGCACGGTGTCCGCCTCGGTCGGCGGACTGATGGATGCGGCCCCCGAGCCGGCGGTGGTCGCGCGCATCCGCGAGGTGGTGTCCAATGCCGCGACCGGCGCGATCGAAGCGCACGATCTGCGCAGCCGGCACGCCGGGCGGCTTGCGTTCCTGGAATTCCATCTTGTGGTTCCCGGCTCGATGACGGTGGCCGAGTCGCATTCGATCTGCGACCGTGTGGAGGCGGCGCTCAAGGCGGAGATGGATTACCTCGTCATCACCATTCATGTGGAGCCAGAGGCCAAGGCAAAGCAGCATGGAGTTCCGGTCCTTTAGTCCCCGGTCCTTTAACCCCCTGGGGTGGGCGGTCGGCGCGTCGGCGCTGGCCCATGCCCTGATCCTCGCCGCCATTCTGCTGCGGCTGGATGTCGAGATGCCGGCGGAACCGCCGGCGGAGCCGTCGATCGAGCTGCGGCTGGTCGAGACGCAGGGCGCCGGGCCGGCGAACGAGGCGCGGCCGCCCCAACCGCCGGAGCAGGCGAGCCCGCGGCCGGCCGAAACGCCGCCGTCGCCAGCGGCGGCCGCCGAGCCGCCGCCCGAGCCGCTTCCCATGCCGCCCCCGGCCCCGCCCGAGCGCCCGGCCCAGGCTGCCCCGTCCCTGCCGAGGCCGACGAGCCCGCGGTCGGCCGAAACGGCGCCTCCGCCGCCGCCGCCAGCGGAGGCCGCCGCGCCGCTGCCGGAGCCGCTTCCCATGCGGCCCCCGACCCCGCCCGAGCGCCCGGCCCAGGCTGCCCCGCCCCAGCCGAGGCCGGCGGCGCCGGCCGGGCCGCCGGAGCTTAACCTGGGCGGCGGCGATGACCTGACGAATGCGCTCGCCAGCGGCCCGGCCGTCGTGCCGGCGCGGATCGATGCGCGATTTCGCAACCGCGAGCCGGTCTATCCGCCCTCCGCGGCCCGGCGCGGCGAGCGCGGCACGGTGATGCTGTCGATCCATGTCGGCCCGGACGGCGCAGTTGCCGGCATCGACGTCGCCGACAGTTCGGGCTTTATCCTGCTGGACCGCGCGGCACGCGACGCGGTGGCGACCTGGCACTTTCTGCCGGCGGTAAGGGACGGCCGGCCGCTCGCCGCCGACATGAAGCTGCGCGTGGTGTTTCAGCTCAACTGAGGGGACGCGAATGGTCCGCATCAACCGGGTGGTGACGCGCGGCGGCGACACGGGGGAAACCTCGCTCGGCGACGGCGCGCGCGTTCGCAAGGACGACGAGCGGGTTGCGGTCATGGGCGCGGTCGACGAGGCCAACGCCGCGATCGGCGTGCTGCGCGCGGCGGGGCTGGCGGAGGATGCCGATGCGATGCTGGCGCGCGTGCAGAACGACCTGTTCGACCTCGGCGCCGATCTATGCGTACCCGGCGAGGGCGGGAACCGGTTGCGCCTGACCGACGGGCCGGCATTGCGGCTGGAGGCGGAGATCGCCGGGTTGAACGCCGAGCTGCCGCCGCTGCGGAGCTTCGTGCTACCCGGCGGCACGGCGGCGGCGTCGCAGGCGCACATGGCGCGAACCCTGGTGCGTAGGGCCGAGCGCGACCTCGTGCGGCTGGCGGCCGCCCAGGCGGTCAACCCGGCGCTGGTGCGCTACCTGAACCGGCTCTCGGACCACCTCTTCGTGCTCGCCCGCGCGCTGAACGGGGCGGCGGGCGACGTGCTCTGGGTTCCCGGCGGAGTGGAGCCGGCCGATGGAAGGTCTTGATGAGTGGCCCGCGATGATCCGGTCTGGGTTGTTGCGCGGCGAGGCACGTCGCAAGGGGTCCGGTTCGTCGAGCGGCTGCCCATCTATGCGGCTTTCCGGCCTGGGTCGCTGTTACGGAAGCTCCGGTCATAAATGATGATGTAGGCAGCCTGGAACGCGGCGCCGATCAGGAAGGGCAGGGCGAGGTGCCCAGCCTCGAACAGCAGGCCGGTAAACACCGGACTTATGGCGCGCGGCACCTGCATCGACACATTTGCCATGCTGGCGGCGAAGCCGCGCCGGCGCTGTCGGACGATGCTCACGCTGAGCGCGTTGCGAGCCCCGCTGGTGCCGCGATTGAACACCGCCCGCCCAACATAGAGCGCACCCGCGAGGGCGAAGCTGGGCGCGAACGGCAGCGCCACCAGCAGCACCAATCCGACCAGTCGCATCGCCACGACCGCGCGCACAACCCCCACCGCCCGCGACAGCCGTCCGGTCGCCAGTGACGCGAGCGCGGCCATGGCGAAGCCGCCGGCCATCAGCGGCCCGATCTTTTCGGGTCCCTCGCCGAAGCGTACCGCGAACCAATAGGCGACCAGCGGGCCGGTCAGCCCGACACCGATGCCGTTCATCGCATTCGCGAACATGAGGCGCAGCAGCAGCCCGTTCTCCCGCCGCTGCACGCCACGGCTGGTCGGCTCGTGGCGCGCCACAGGGTGTCGTTCGTCCGCTTCGGTGTCATGCGCCCACAGGATCAGCGCAAAGCAAAGCAGTGAGCCGAGCAGCGCGACCAGAAACAGCGGGCGATAGGCGAGGGCGCCGGGCAGTGTCGCTTGGAGTTTAGACGGCAACGCCGCGAGGATCGCGCCGAATGCCATGCCAAGAAACCCGCTCGCGGCGTTGAGGCTGTAGATCGGCCCGCGCCGCTCCGGCGGCAGACTCTGCGCCAGCCATGCCTGCTCCACCGGGGAAAACGGCCCGGCGGCGCCGTTAGCGCCACGCCCGAAACCGCCACCCACGGCAGCCGCGGCGAGGAGCCACGGTCGCGCGGAAAGCAGCGCCGCCGAGATCGCCACAAGCTGACTGGCCTCGTAGGCGAGCAGGAAAAGTCGCCGACCGGCGCGATCGCTGAAAGGCCCGACCAGCAGGGTGAGCGCGGCTCCGACCAGCAATCCGGCGCTCAATACGCCGCTGATCTGCACCGCCGGCCAGCCGAGGGCACGTAGATACAGCGCGAAGTCCACAACAAGCGCGCCCTGGCCGATGCTGCGGACGAACCGCGCAGTGATCAGCAGCCGTGTGGTTCGCAGTCCAGGGCCCCCCAAAGCGGGGTGCCCGGCCGAGCGTGGTGCACCAGGTAAATCGGGGCGCCGCAAAAAAGACCTCTACAAAAGCTCAATTCGCCTATATCCGAGCGAAATCCCGCTGCGATGCTGCTTCCGAATTCGGATGAAGGACAAGCAAATGCTTAAGTTGGTTCTTTCGACGGTGGCTCTTACCGGCCTTCTTGGCGCTCTTTCGGCAGCAGCCCTAGCTTTTACGGCATCGCCGGTTCTGCTACCCAAGCACGCCGAGGTGGAATCCGGAGTGCATCTGGTCGATTATTACTGGCATCATCATCACTGGCATCACCGGGATTGGGATCGTCACCATCATCGCTGGCGCTACTACGACTGAGGCCGGGTCAAGCCTCAGCCGCCGGCAACGCGACCCATGCTGTCAGCAGTGATCCCGGCACCACTGCGCCACCTGAGCGTGGGTCGCGAACCAGCAGCCCCCGCGCGCCTTCATGTGCGCGATCAGCCGACCCAGCAGCGCCACCCTGCTGCGGTGGCCGGAGATGTGCGGGTGCATTGTCAGCAGGAACAACCCGCCTTCGTCCCACGCGCCGTCGAACTCGGCGCGGAAGATCTCCTCCACCGCCGACGGCGGGGTGTAAGGGCGCAGTCCGGAGAACCGGACCATGTTGAAATACACCGCATCGTCGCGGATCCACTCCGGCGGCAGTTCGACGATGCCGGTCGCCTCGCCGTCGGCCATCAGCTCATACGCATCGTCATCGGCCATCAGGCTGCTGTCGTACAGCAGCCCCATCTCCCGGATGATTCGCAGCGTGTTGACCGAGAAGTCCCAGCTGGCGGTGCGCATCCCCACGGGCGCCCGGCCCGACAGCCGCGTCAGCACCTCGGCCGCGCGGAAGCTCAGATCGCGCTCGACCTCATGGGGCAGGTCGGTGTTCTTCTCGTGGATCCAGGAATGGATGCCGATCTCGTGCCCGTCCTGGGACACCGCGCGCACCTCGTCGGGATGCAGCAGAGCGGCGACGGCGGGATAGAAGAAAGTTGCCGGCACGGATTCCCTCTCCAGCAGACGGCGCAGACGAGGCACGCCCTGGCGGTTGCCGTACTGGCCCTGGCTGATCCGCATCGGGCTTTCGTCCGCGTCGCGCAGCGGGATGGTCTCGTGATCGGCATCGAACGACAACGCTACGGCGCAGCGTGCGTCGCCCGGCCATTGCGCCGGCCTGAGGCTGCGCCCGGCCCGCGCGCGATCCACGATGCCGCGCCAGGTGGGCTCGTCCCACGTCCACGGTTCGCCGTTCGGATGCCTGCTCTCGCTCATGCCCGCCTCCTTATTTGCCCCCATCGACCTGGAGGATCTGGCCGTTCACGAAACCCGCCAGATCCGACGCGAAGAACACCACGGCGTTGGCGATATCCTGCGCCGTGCCCAGCCGCTTCATGGCGATGCCCCGCACCAGCGCGTCCTGTCCGCCGGGGCCATAGCTCGCCCATTGCTTCTCCGTCGCCGGGTTGGTCCGCACGAAGCCGGGCGCCACGCTGTTCACGGTGATGCCGAACGGCCCCAGCTCGTGCGCGAGTTGCCGGGTCAGCCCGATTACGGAGTGCTTGGCCGCGCAATAGGCCTGGATGCCGGTCAACGAGGCTTGCAGGCCGGCGCCGGAGCTGATGTTGACGATCCGGCCCCGCCCCGCCTTCTTCATGGCCGGTGCTGCCGCGCGGCTCAGCACGAAGGCGGCGCCGACATTGATCGCGAAGATCCGGTCCCAGTCGGCATCCGGCACGTCCTCGACCGGACGCGGCTCCTGCCCGGCGACGCCGCCGGCATTGTTGACGAGCACGTCGATCGCCCCGCCGGCCACATCCTCGACCCGCGCAATCCAGGCGGCCGCCGCCGCGCGGTCGGTCAGGTCCAGGATCTGCGTGGCCACCCCGGCCTTCGCCGTCTCGGCAAGCTCCCGCGCCGAAAGATCGCAGCCGAACACGCGGGCGCCGAGGCCCGCGAACGTCTCGGCGATCGCCCGTCCGAATCCGTGCCCGGCGCCGCTCACAACCACGGTCTTGGCATCGAACCGGATCTCCATTCGTGCCTGCCTCACATGTTGTACTGGAACCCGTCCACCTTGAAATCCTGGCCGGTGATGAAGCAGGGCTCGGAAGTCGCGAGGAACACGACCAACTGCGCCACATCGTCCGGGCTGCCCATGCGATGCAGCGCGATGCCGTCCCGCGCGATCTCCGTCCCACGCTCGACGATGACGGGGTTCTTCGCAAGCTCGGTCTGGATCAGACCAGGGCAGATCGCGTTGATTAGGATGCTGGGACCCAACTCCTTGGCCAACGCCCGGGTCATGCCGAGAATGCCTGCCTTCGCCGCGGCATAGGAAAAGCGACTGAGCGCGGCCGTGACGCCGCCGGAATGCGCGTTCAGCGACGACATCGAGGCGATCCGACCGCCGCCCTGCGCCAGCATGATTGGCGTGACCGCGCGGATGTAGTTGAAGCAGCTCTTGAGGTTGACCGCGATGGTGCGATCGAACTCCTCCTCGGTGATCTCGAGCAGCCCCTTCGGCATCGGGCGGCCGGCGTTGTTCAGCAGGAAGTCGATGCGGCCGAATCGGGTCCGCACCTCGGCAACGACGTCGCGCGCGCGGCTGAACTCCGCGACATCGGCTTGCAGGCACATCGCCGCCTGACCGATCCCCGCGATCTCGGCGGCGGTGCGCTCCATCTCGGGCGCCAGCAGATCGACCAGTGCGATCGCGTATCCCGCCCGCGCCAACGCATGAGCACACCCTCGGCCGATGCCGCGCGCGCCGCCCGTCACGATTGCGACCTTCTGTCGCGGTGCCTCCGCCATCATCCCAGCTCCCGATGCGCCGTCTCCGGCATCCGCCAGATCACCACGAAGCTCACCGCCGCCGCCGCCATGACGTAAGCCGCCGGCGCCAGCGGCGTGCCGGTTGCGGCGATCAGGTAGGTGGCGATGAACGGGGCGAAGCCTCCGAAGATCGCCACCGCCAGCGCGTAAGCCGGGGTCATCCAAGTCGATCGCCCGATGGTGCGGAACATCTCGGCGATCGCCGCCGGCCCGGCGCCGGAGAACGGTGAGATGGCGGCGGCGAACACCATCTGGATCACAATCAGCGTGCCGAACCCCGGCTTGCCCAGGATCACCGAGAACAGAGGCAACGGCAGCACCACGAAGGCAGCGCAGGAGGTCAGCAACAGCGGCCGCCGCCCCACCCGGTCCGAGAGCCCGCCGAACAGCGGAATCAGCACCATCAGGAGCACTACGCCGATGGTGTTCGACCACAGCGCCTGCCCCGGCGTCACCCCGCCGTGCAGCCGCGTGAACGTCGGCATGTAGCTCAGCAGGATGTAGAACGCGACGGTCCAATGGATGGTGAAGCCGAACGCCCGGAGCGCAAGCCGGAACCCGCTCTCCGCCGGCGGCATGGGCCGTCCTTCGGCGGCGCGGTAGGCCGGCGTCTCATCCACGTTGCTTCGCAAGTACAAACCCACGAGCGCCAGCACGATCCCCAGTAGGAACGGGATGCGCCACCCCCATGCGTCCAGCGTGTCGGTGCTCATGATGGAGGTGAACAGCGCCCCGGTGCCGGAGGCGAGCACCAGGCTGGCGGCGATCGAGGCCTGCTGGAAGCTGCCGTACCAGCCACGCCGATCGGCCGGCGCCCATTCAACCATGAAGGCGGTCGAGCCGCCCCACTCGCCGCCGGCGGAAAAGCCCTGGATCAGCCGCGCAATCACCAGCAGAACGGGGGCCAGCACGCCGATGCTGGCGTAGCCCGGCAGCACGCCCACCATCACCGTGCCCGCCGCCATCGCCATGATGGTCAGCATCAGCGCCGCCTTGCGCCCGTGCGTGTCGCCGAACCGCCCGATGATGATCCCGCCCAGCGGGCGCATCAGGAAGCCCACGCCGAACACGCCGAAGGAGGCCAGCAACGCCGCGGTCGGGTTGCTCGCGGGGAAGAAATTCCGCGCGATCACCCCGGCGAAGAACACATAGACGCCGAAATCGTACCATTCGAGCACGTTGCCGATCGCCGCGGCGAACACCGCCTTGCGCGTCTCGTGCCTCGCCGGCAGCGCTACACGATCCGTCCCGACCTCCACCCCAGCCATGATCTTCTCCCTGTCGGGCGATTGGCCGAAGCACGTTCTGACGCTGCGGAACCGTGCCCCCGGACCCGGCTCCCCGCCATGTCCCGCTTCGACCTGCTCGCCCTGCTGCTCACCAACCCGGCGGCGGCGGGGTTCATTAACTACAAATGGCTTCGGCTGCCCAGCCGTTCGAAGGGCCGCATCAGTACCAATCCAAACTAATGCATCCCGCCAGACGGGTGAATGCAGATGGAGCCTTTGCCGGATTGCGTGCCGACGGAGATACCGAGTGGCTTACGCGTGCGCGACCCCGGCCGCCGGCAATAACTTGCCGAGCGCGTCCGCCACGCCCGGCGTCGCCCAATCCATTCCGCCCTCCTCCATGCCGACGATCTGTCCGGCGCCGTCGATCACATAGGTGGTCGGCAAGCCCGGCGCCTCGAAGGCGTGCATGAGCGCGGCATCCTTGTCGACGAGCACCGGCAATCCGGCGATCTGGTGCGCGGCGTAGAACGTCTGCACCGCCTTGGCCCCGCCTCGGTCGGCGGAGATAGGAAGGACGAGGATGCCCTTGTCCGCCAAGGTCCGCGCCAGCGCCGCGAGCGAAGGTAGTTCCGCCACGCAGGGCGCGCACCAGGTCGCCCAGAGGTTCACCAGCAGCGGCTTTCCGGCGTAATCGGCGAGCCGCCGCGCGGCGCCGTCCGCGGTCTGGAACACGGCATCGGGTGCCGGCCGGGGCGGGACGACGGGTGCCAGCTTGCCAAGCTCCGCCGCGCGCGCCGGATGCGGTTTGCGCGCGCCCAAGAGCGTCGCTACGGTCCCGGCCGCCAGCAGGCCCCGACGGGTCAGCCTCATCACGGATACCTCCTCCTTGAGCGACACACAGCAGCGCCGGGACGCGGCGACCAACGCGCAGTGGGGCGGGCGGTTCGCCGCCGGGCCGTCGGGCATCATGCAGGAGATCAACGCCTCCATCGGCTTCGACCGCAAGCTGTGGCGCCAGGACATTCGGGGATCATTGGCGCACGCCGCGATGCTGGCCAAGATGGGCGTGATCGGCGCCGAGGACGAGGCGGCGATCCGCGAGGGACTGGGGGCGATCGCGCAGGAGATCGAGACAGGCCGGTTCCCGTTTTCCGAGGCGCTGGAAGACATCCACATGAACATCGAGGCCCGCCTCTCCGAGCGGATCGGCGAGGCGGGCCAGCGCCTGCACACCGCGCGCAGCCGCAATGACCAGGTGGCGACCGACTTCCGGCTGTGGGTGCGCGACGCGATCGACGGGCTGACGGCGCAGGTCACCGATCTGATGCGCGCGCTGGCGGAACGCGCGCAGACGCACGCCGCCGACCCGATGCCGGGGTTCACGCATCTGCAGACCGCGCAGCCGGTGACGTTCGGGCACCACCTTCTGGCTTACGTGGAGATGCTGGAGCGCGATCGCGGGCGGCTCGCCGACTGCCGGCGGCGGCTGAACGAATGTCCCCTCGGCGCGGCGGCGCTGGCCGGCACCTCGTTTCCGATCGACCGCGCGACGACCGCGCACGCGCTCGGCTTCGACCGGCCGGCCGCAAACTCGCTCGACGCCGTTTCGGACCGTGACTTCGCGCTGGAGTTCCTGGCGGCGGCCGCCATCTCGGCGATGCACCTGTCGCGGCTGGCCGAGGAGATCGTTATCTGGTGCAGTGCGCCCTGGGCGTTCGTGCGGCTGTCGGACGCCTTCACCACCGGCAGCTCGATCATGCCGCAGAAGCGCAATCCCGACGCCGCCGAGCTCGTGCGCGCCAAGACCGGCCGTGTGACCGGCGCGCTGGTCGGGCTGCTGACGGTGATGAAGGGCCTGCCGCTCGCCTACGCCAAGGACATGCAGGAGGACAAGGAGCCGGTCTTCGACGCCGCGGAGGCATGGGCGCTGTCGCTGGCGGCCATGGCCGGGATGGTGCGCGACATGGCGCCCGACCCGGCGCGGATGCGCGCGCTGGCGGGCGCCGGCCACGCGACGGCGACGGACCTGGCCGACTGGCTGGTGCGGGCGCTCAAGCTGCCGTTCCGCGCGGCGCATCACGTGACGGGCCGGCTGGTGGCTCTGGCGGAGGCGAGGGGCGTCGATCTGGCCGGTTTGTCATTGGAGGAGATGCAGGGTGTCGAACCAGGGATCACCTTGGAGGTGTTCTCGGTCCTGAGCGTGGACGCCTCGGTTGCCTCGCGCACGAGCTATGGCGGGACCGCGCCGGCGAACGTCGCGGCCCAGGCCGCCCGCTGGTTGGCCGCGCTGTGAGGAGCGCCAGGGCCGCGCTCCTGCTTCTGGCCGCCTCGCTGCTGCTGGCCGCCTGCGGCAAGAAGGGGCCACCTTCGCCGCCCGGGCCGCCGAGCCAGGTGACGTATCCGCGAATTTATCCGACCTATTGACCCGGTCTACCGCGCGGGGCCTGGCTGGGTGTGTTCCGGCTGGGCGGGTGCCGGGATCGGCGGCAACGGCGGCACCGCCGGCGTCGGCGGCGCTATTTCGGCCTGCGGTCCTGAGGCCTGCGGTCCTGGGGCCTGCGGTGCTGGGGCCTGCGGTGCTGGGGCCTGCGGTGCTGGAGCCTGCGGTGCTTGGGCCTGCGGTGCAGTCGGCGGCTGCAATGGCGTGGCGGCGATCGGCGGCGTGAAGGGCTGGGTCGCGGGGCTGCCGAAGGGCTGCGTGGGCCCCTGCGGCTGCGCCGCGGCGGCGGCGCGGGCCGTGTAGTCGGTGATGCATCGGCGGAATGTGCCATCCACCGCGCTCGATCCAGTGAGCAGCACGCGCCAGGGCGGCTCACTGCCGGACGGGAAGCTGATCGTCATCTCGCTCGCGGCGCGGAAGGCGCCCCCGAACGCGCTCGCCTCGGTTTCGCTCAGCGACCAGCTCATGGCGTGCGCCCGGCCGGTCGCTTCCACCGTCCACGGCACCGCGCCGCTCACCTGCATGACCACGGGGATGGCGGTCCCCTGAGGGATGTCCCAGGTCGGCTTCGAGGCGGTGAACTCAAGCCGCGGCTCGCCGATGATCGCGCTGACCTCCAGGGATCGCCCGTCGGCGGGATTGCCGGTCGACATGCCGCAGACGAGCCGGTTTTGCTCGGTCGTGCCGCTGAACGCCGCCCAGTCGCCCGCGTGATAATAGGTGGTCGTGGCCGCTGTGGCGCTCGACGGGGGGAAACTGGCCGCCGCCAGCGCGCACATCCCGACCCCTAGGACGCCTGAAACTTGCATCGCACCACCTTTCCGCCTGCCCGCCCCGCCGGGTGGCGAGCGCGCTTCCGAAGTGTTAGGCAACCATCCTCGCTGCTCAAGAACGGACGGGAGCACATGAGCGCCATTGCCGACATTATCGCGCGAGAGATTCTCGACAGTCGCGGCAATCCTACCGTCGAGGTGGATGTCGTGCTCGACAGCGGCGCCGCGGGCCGCGCGGCCGTGCCGTCCGGGGCCTCCACCGGGGCGCACGAGGCTGTCGAGTTGCGCGACAAGGACCCGGCCCGCTTCGCCGGCAAGGGCGTGCGCCAGGCGGTCGCGGCCGTCGAGGGCGAGATCTTCGACGCCCTCGGCGGCATGGACCCCACCGAGCAGGTGCGAATCGACGACATCCTGATTGACCTCGACGGCACGCCAAACAAGGCGCGGCTCGGCGCCAACGCGATCCTCGCCGTCTCGCTCGGAGTGGCCAAGGCGGCCGCTGCCGACCTCGGCGTTCCGCTCTGGCGCTATGTCGGCGGGGTGTATGCGCGCACCTTGCCGGTGCCGATGATGAACATCGTCAATGGCGGCCGGCACGCCGACAATCCCATCGACATCCAGGAATTCATGGTCCAGCCGGTGGGCGCCGGGACCGTGGTCGACGCGGTGCGGATGGGCGCGGAGGTGTTCGCCACCCTGAGGAAGGGCCTGCGCGACGCCGGCCACAACACGAATGTGGGCGACGAGGGCGGCTTCGCGCCCGGCCTGAAATCCGCCGACGAGGCGCTGGCCTTTATCGCCCGCGCCTGCGAGCAGGCCGGCTATCGCCCGGGCGAGGACATCACCTTCGCGCTCGACTGCGCGGCCTCCGAGTTCTTCAAAAGCGGCCGCTATGTGCTGGACGGCGAGGGCAAGAACTTCGATGCCATTGGCATGGTCCGCTACCTCGAGGAGCTGGTCGGGCGCTACCCGATCGTCTCCATCGAGGACGGCTGCGCCGAGGACGACTGGGAGGGTTGGCGCGCGCTGACCGATGCCCTGGGCAAACGCGTGCAGCTCGTCGGCGACGACGTGTTCGTGACCAACCCGGAGCGCCTGCGGCGCGGCATCGCGGCGGGCGTCGCCAACGCGGTTCTCGTGAAGCTGAACCAGATCGGCACCTTGTCCGAAACGCTGGAGGCAATCGAGATCGCCCATCGGGCGGGATACCGCACGGTCATGAGCCACCGCTCCGGCGAGACGGAGGACGCGACGATCGCCGATCTCGCGGTCGCGACCAACTGCGGACAGATCAAGACCGGCAGCCTGTCGCGCAGCGACCGCACCGCGAAATACAACCAATTGATCCGCATCGAGGCCGCGCTGGGACCGGCGGGGCGCTACGCAGGCAGAACAATTTTGCGCTAGTATGCCTCCCGAGAGACGCGAATCGGAGGATGGCATGGCGGTCGCGCGCGCTATCAAGCGGCGGATCAGGGCTTCGGCGGCGCCGCTCTTCTTCCTGGCGCTGGTCGGCTATTTCGGCTGGAACGCCACGCGGGGCGACCACGGGCTGGTGTCGTTCGCGGAACGCACGAAGCTGCTGGCCCAGGCGCGGACGGACCTGACCGAGGCCGAGGCGACCCGCGCGGCCTGGGCGCGGCGCGCGCGGGGGCTTCAGGCCGATCACATCGAGGCCGACACGCTCGACGAGCAGGCGCGCGCGATGCTGAACCTGTCGGACCCGAACGACGTCGTGGTCATGTATCCGCCGAAGGACAAATTGTTTTGACCGTGGGGGCGGCGCGCCCCTCCCTGCTGATCGTCACTCCACTCGCACCTTGGCCGATCCGCGACGGCCACACGCTGCGGGTCGCCCATCTGACCGAGGCGCTGGCGGCGGATTGGAACGTGGCACTCCTGGCACCGTCCGGGCCGGTGCCGATCGGGGGCATCGAGTCGGTGGGCGTCGCGCTGCCCCGCGCCTCCACGTTTCCGTGGCATTATGATGCCTCCCCGCTTGGTGCCGCGCTCGACGCCCTGCTCGCCCGCCGGCGCTTCGATCGCGCCCTGGTGTTCGCGGGTGCCGAGGCCTTGTGGTTCGCCCGCCCCGGCGTGCCGCCTTCCGTGGTGGACCTGATCGACTGCAACGCCCTGGAGTTCTGGCGCGCGGCGCGGACCACGCATGGCGCACGCGCGCGACTGTCCCAATTGCGCGAGATGGCGGTCTCGGTGGCATATGCGCGGCGCGGCCTCCGGGCCTTCACCGCCACGGTATGCGTGGGCGAAACGGATGCCGCGTGGCTGCGCCGCATGGGGCGCGCGCGTGTCCATGTCGTGCCGAACGGCGTGACGCTGCCGGCCGAAGTGCCGCAGCCGGCCGGCGCGGTGCGGGCGGACGACGCGCCGGTGCTGAGCTTCACCGGCTCGCTCGACTACCATCCCAACATCGACGCCGCGCTGTTCGCCGCGCGCGCGGTGTTCCCCCTGGTGCGCGCCGCGCTGCCCAAGGCGCGGCTGCTGATCGCGGGGCGCCGGCCGGTGCCGGAACTGCGTGCTCTCAATGGGCTGGCGGGTGTCGAAATCGCGGCGGATGTGGCCGACATGCGCGAGGTGCTGGCCCTCACCTCCGTCGCCCTGGCGCCCATGCGGGCCGGGTCGGGGATCAAGAACAAAGTGCTGGAAGCCTGGGCCTGCGCCCGGCCTGTGGTGATGAGCCGCGTCGCGGCGAACGGGTTGACGATGCCGGAGGGCCATGCGGCCCTGGTGCGTGACGGTGCCGAGGCGCAGGCGGCGACGGTAATCGCACTCCTGCGCGACCCGGTCGGCGCGGCGACGCTCGGTTGCGTCGCCCGCGCGCACGTCGCGTTCGCCTTCACGTGGGAACGTCAGGCGGGACGACTGAACGGAATTTTGCGGGCGGCGGGCGGCGCGTTGTAACCGGCGGATCCCGCGTCAACCCGCGCCGCCGAAGCGGCGCGGAACGAGAGAGCGTTGGCATCGCACTGCACAATCAAGGAATTCACGGCCGGAGGCTTGCCGGGGGCGGTACCCCGGGGCTACCTCTCCGGCAGGGAATGATCCTGGCGGGGGAAGGGGCAGGCAATGGCCCAAACGGCCGAGAAGGCGAAGCGCGGCAAGGCGCGCGGCGCGTCGCCCGACAATGAGCTGCTGCTCAAGGCGTTTCACGACATGCTGCTGATCCGCCGCTTCGAGGAGCGGGCGGGCCAGCTCTACGGCATGGGCCTGATCGGCGGGTTCTGCCATCTCTATATCGGCCAGGAGGCGGTGGTCGTCGGGATGCAGCTCGCGATCGAGCCGGGCGACGAGGTCATCACCTCGTACCGCGATCACGGCCACATGCTGGCCTGCGGCATGGACCCCAAGGGGGTGATGGCTGAACTCACCGGCCGGTCGGGCGGATACTCGCACGGCAAGGGCGGGTCGATGCACATGTTCAGCAAGGAGAAAAACTTCTTCGGCGGCCACGGCATCGTCGGGGCGCAGGTGAGCCTCGGCACCGGCCTCGCCTTCAGCAACTGGTACCGCGGCAACGATCGCGTCTGCCTCACCTATTTCGGCGAGGGCGCGTCCAGCCAGGGCCAGGTGTTCGAGAGCTTCAATCTTGCCGCCCTGTTGAAGCTGCCCGTCGTGTTCGTGATCGAGAACAACCGCTACGGCATGGGCACCAGCATTGAGCGTGCCTCCGCCTCGCACGACCTGTCGCGGAACGGCGCGGCGTGGGGCATTCCGGGCGCCAAGGCGGACGGGATGGACGTCTTGGCGGTGAAGGCGGCGGGGGAGGCGGCTGTGGCGCATTGCCGCGCCGGCGACGGGCCGTACCTCCTGGAGATGCAGACCTATCGCTACCGCGGGCATTCGATGTCGGACCCGGCGAAATACCGCACGCGCGAGGAGATCAACGCGATGCGCGAGCAGCACGACTGCATCGAGGGTGCGCGCCACAAGCTGCTCGAGATGGGCGCCGACGAGGCGGAGTTGAAGGCCATCGACGACGCCGTGCGCGCGACGATCCAAGAGGCCGCGACCTTCGCCCAGCAAAGCCCCGAGCCTGATCCGTCCGAACTGTGGACCGACATCCTGCTGGAGGCCTGAGCGATGACGACCGAGGTGCTGATGCCGGCGCTCAGCCCGACAATGACGGAGGGCAAGCTTGCCAAGTGGGTCAAGAAGCTGGGCGAGGAGGTCAAGGCGGGAGACGTCATCGCCGAGATCGAGACCGACAAGGCGACGATGGAGGTGGAGGCGGTGGACGAGGGCCGGCTCGCACGCATCCTGATCGACGAGGGGACCGAGGGGGTCGCCGTCAACACGCCAATCGCCGTACTGGCGCGCAACGGCGAGGACGCAGCCGCCACCCCCGCCGCCTCGCCGCCCACGAAGGAAGCCGCCGCGCTGCCCAAGGTGGCGGCCGAAGGCGAGGACGAGCGCGCGATCGCGATGCGCGGGGCGCAAGGCACCCGGACCCCGGCCGCCGCCGCGCTTCCCGCGCCCGGCCCGGAGCGGGATTGGGGACCCACGCGCGCGATGCCGGTGCGCGAGGCGCTGCGCGAGGCGATGGTCGCCGAGATGCGCCGCGACGCCAACGTGCTGCTGATCGGCGAGGAGGTCGCGCAATACCAGGGCGCCTACAAGGTCAGCCAGGGCATGCTCGATGAGTTCGGCCCGCGCCGCGTGATCGACACGCCGATCACCGAGCACGGCTTCACCGGAATGGCGGTGGGCGCCGCGCTGAACGGGCTGCGTCCCATCGTCGAGTTCATGACGTTCAACTTCGCCATGCAGGCGATAGACCAAATCATAAACTCGGCGGCCAAGACGCTCTACATGTCGGGCGGGCAGATGGGCTGCCCGATCGTCTTCCGCGGGCCGAACGGCGCCGCCTCGCGCGTCGCCGCGCAGCACTCCCAATGCTATGCGAGCTGGTATGCCCATGTCCCCGGCCTGAAGGTCGTCGCGCCGTGGTCCTCGGCCGATGCCAAGGGCCTGCTGCGCGCGGCGATCCGCGACCCGAACCCGGTGGTGGTGCTGGAGAACGAAATCCTCTACGGCCATAGCTTCGATTGCCCGACCGATGAGGAGTTCATCCTGCCGATCGGTCGCGCGAAGGTCGAGCGCGCTGGCGACCGCGTGAGCATCGTCGCCTTCAGCATCATGGTCGGCGTGGCGATGAAGGCCGCCGAGGCGCTGGCCGCCGAGGGGATCGAGGCCGAGATCATCAACCTGCGCAGCCTGCGTCCGCTGGACACCGCCGCCATCATCGAGAGCGTGAAGAAGACCAATCGTCTGGTTTCGGTCGAGGAAGGCTGGCCGTTTGCCGGCATCGGCGCCGAGATCGCGATGCAGGTGATCGAGCACGCCTTCGATTGGCTGGATGCGCCGCCGGTGCGCGTGCACGGCCTCGACGTGCCGCTGCCCTATGCCGCGAACCTCGAGAAACTGGCGCTGCCGCAGCCCGAGTGGGTGGTGGATGCGGTGAAGAAGATTCTCTGACGGAAGGGCGCCCGCGATGGCGACGAATATCCTGATGCCGGCGTTGAGCCCGACGATGACCGAGGGCACCTTGGCGCGCTGGCTCAAGAAAGAGGGCGAAGCGGTCCGCTCGGGCGACGTGATCGCCGAGATTGAGACCGACAAGGCGACGATGGAGGTCGAGGCGGTGGACGAGGGCGTCCTCGGCAAGATCCTCGTCACCGACGGCACGCAGGGCGTGAAGGTGAACGCGCCGATCGGCGTGCTCGTGCAGCCCGGCGAGACCGCCTCCGACGCACCGGCCCCGCCGAGCGCCCAAGCAGAACCGTCCGCGCCGGCGCAAGCGAAGGCACCGGAGCCGCCGGCGCCGGCCCGCGCGCAGGGTGGCCCTCGGGGCAACGGCCAGGACGCGGGGACGCGGATCTTCGTCTCCCCGCTTGCGCGGCGTATGGCGTTGCAGGGCGGCATCGACCTGCGCGGTCTGACCGGCAGCGGGCCGAACGGGCGCATCGTGAAGGTCGACGTCGAGGCGGCGCTGCACGGCGCCGCGCCAGGTGCCGCCGCTGCCCAACCCGCGGCCCCCTCGACGCCCGCCACGCAGCCCCAGCCCGCACCGCGCGCGCCGGCGCCCGCGATCACCGCGCCGCACCGGCTGGTGCCGAACAGCACGGTGCGCAAGGTCATCGCGCGGCGGCTGTCCGAGGCGAAGCAGACGATCCCGCACTTCTACGCCTCCATCGACATCGACATCGACGCGCTGCTGAAGCTGCGGGGCGAACTGAACGGGCGCTCGCCCAAGGACGGACCGGGCGCCTTCCGCCTCTCGGTCAACGACCTGCTGATCAAGGCGGCGGCGGTGACGTTGCGCCGCCTTCCGACGGTGAACGCCACCTACACCGACGACGCGATCGTGCTCTACGACGACGTGGACATCAGCGTCGCCGTCTCGATTCCCGACGGTCTCATTACGCCAATCATCCGCAAGGCCGACCAGAAGGGGCTGGCCGCGATCAGCAACGAGATGAAGGCCCTTGCCGAGCGCGCCAAGGCGGGCAAGCTGAAGCCCGAGGAGTTCCAGGGCGGCGGCTTTTCCATCTCCAACATGGGCATGTACGGCGTCTCGGAATTCGCAGCCGTCATCAACCCGCCCCAGGCTGCGATCCTCGCCGTCGCGGCGGGCCAGCAGCGCCCGGTGGTGAAGGACGGCCAGATCGACATCGCCACCATGATGACCTGCACGCTCTCGGTGGATCACCGCGCCGTGGACGGCGCGCTGGCCGCCGCATGGCTTTCCGCCTTCAAGTCCGTGGTCGAGGACCCGCTCGGTTTGATGCTGTGACCGGCTTTGCGTTGCGGGAGGCCGAGCCGGCCGACGTGCCGGACGTGCTTCGGCTGGTGCGCGGGTTGGCGGAATACGAGCGGATGCTCGACCGCTTCACCGCGACTGAGGCCGATTTCGCCCGCGTGCTGTTCGGCTCGCGGCCGTTTGCGCACGTCATGCTGGCCGAAATCGCGCAACGGCCTGTCGGGGTCGCGATCTGGTACTACATGCTCAGCACGTTCACGGCGCAACCCATCCTGTTCCTGGAAGACGTCTTCGTGGAACCGCTCCATCGCGGGAAGGGAATTGGGCTGGCGTTCTTCCGCCGGCTTGCCCGCATCGCGCGCGACGAGAATTGCTGGTCGATGGACTGGAACGTGCTCAACTGGAATCAGCCGGCGATCGAGTTCTACCAGCGCATCGGGGCGCGCCCAGTGACCGACTGGACCGCGCAGCGGTTGGACGCGCAGGCCATCGCCGCGCTCGCGGACGCATGAGGATCAGAGAGTGGCCGATCAGAGCTTTGACGTGATCGTTCTTGGCGGCGGACCCGGCGGCTACGTCGCGGCGATCCGCGCCGCCCAGCTCGGCATGAAGGTCGCGGTGGTGGAGCGCGAGCACCTGGGCGGCATCTGCCTGAACTGGGGCTGCATTCCGACCAAGGCGCTGCTGCGCACCTCGGAGATCAACCACCTGCTGCACCATCTGAGCGAGTACGGCTTCGCCGCCGACAATCCCCGCTTCGACATCGCCGCGGTGGTGAAGCGTTCGCGCGCGGTGGCTAAGCAGCTCTCCTCCGGCGTCGGGCACCTGCTGCGCAAGAACAAGGTCGCGGTGTTCGACGGCGCCGGACGGCTCGACGGGCCTGGCTCGCTGATCGTCGAGAAGGACGACAAGAGCACGACGTTGCGCGCCAAACATATCGTGCTCGCAACCGGTGCACGCGCGCGCCAGCTTCCCGGCCTGGAGGCGGACGGCAAGCTGATCTGGTCCTACCGCGAAGCGATGGTCCCGCCGGCGCTGCCGAAATCTCTTCTGGTCGTCGGGTCGGGCGCGATCGGCATCGAGTTCGCAAGCTTCTACCGCAACATGGGTGCCGAGGTGACGGTCGTGGAAGTGCTGGAGCGCATCCTGCCCGTCGAGGACGAGGAGATCAGCGCCTTCGCGCGCAAGGCCTTCGAGCGCCAGGGCATGCATATCCTGACCGGCGCGGCCGTGCAGGGCGCGCGCAAGGCCGCCGACAGCGTCACCGCGACCATCGAATCCGGGGGCAAGACCCAGGAGATCACCGTCGATCGCGTGATCTCGGCCGTCGGCATCGTCGGCAACGTGGAGGACATCGGGATCGAGGGAACCGGCGTGAAGGTCGAGCGCACCCATGTTCTGGCCGACGGGTTCGGGCGCACCGGCGAGGCCGGGGTCTATGCGATCGGCGATCTGGTCGGGCCGCCCTGGCTCGCCCACAAGGCGAGCCATGAGGGCGTGATCTGCGTCGAGGCGATCGCCGGCCTGAATCATGTGCGTCCGATGGACGTGACCAACATCCCCGGCTGTACCTACTGCCGTCCGCAAGTGGCCTCGGTCGGCCTGACCGAGGCGCGCGCGCGCGCCGACGGGCGGGAGGTGCGCGTCGGGCATTTCCCCTTCATCGGCAACGGCAAGGCGATCGCCATGGGCGAGCCCGAAGGCATGGTGAAAACCGTGTTTGATGCCAAGACGGGCGAATTGCTGGGCGCGCACATGATCGGCGCCGAGGTGACGGAGATGATCCAGGGCTACGTGATCGCGCGCACGCTGGAGGGCACCGAGGCGGAGCTGATCGAGACCATCTTTCCGCACCCCACGGTTTCCGAGACGATGCACGAGGCGGTGCTGGATGCGTACGGGCGGGCGATCCACTTCTGACCGCGCGGCGCGATCTCCTTGCTACCGCCCTCGCGGGTCCAGCGCGTCGCGCAGCCCGTCGCCCACCAGATTGAACGACAGCACGCAGAGGAAGATCGCAACCCCGGGGAAGATCGCGAGCCACGGCGCCTGGGTGAGGAATTGCTGCGCCTCGTTCAGCATCGAGCCCCAGGAGGGCGCGGGCGGCTGCTGGCCCTGGCCGAGGAACGACAGCGCCGCCTCTGCCAGGATCGCCACCGCGCTCGCCAGGGTGCCCTGCACCAGCACGGGCGGCAGGATGTTGGGCGCGATGTGACGCAGCGCCACGCGCCACGCCGGATTGCCGAGCGCGCGCGCCGCCTCGACGTAGTCGTTGCTCGCCGCATCCAAGGTCGCCGCGCGCGACACCCGCATGAACTGCGGGCAGTAGGTCACGCCGATCGCGATCATCGCGTTGCCAAGGCTGGGTCCGAGGAACGCGGCCAGGGCGATCGCCAGGATCAGGAACGGGCAGGCGAGCATGGCGTCCACCACGCGGCTCAGCACCGCATCGACCCAGCCGCCCGCGAAGCCGGCGGCGAGGCCGGCGGGCACACCGATCCCGGCGGCGATCAGCACCGAGATCACGCCGGCCAGCAGGCTCGACCGCGCGCCGAAGATGACGCGCGAGAGAACGTCGCGCCCGTTCTGGTCCGTGCCCATCCAGTGCGCCCAGGACGGCGCCTTGCGGATCGCGGTCCAGCTTGTCGCGATCGGGTCGTAGGGCGCGACGAGCGGGGCCAGCACGGCCGTCAGCACGAAGAGCACGACCACCACCAGACCCGCCACCGCGGCCGGACGGCCGAGGAAACGGCGCACCGCGAGCCGCGCCGGGCTCTGAACGGCGGCGGGGGGCGCGCGGACGACGCGCCCGGCGGAGGCGGCGGCGCTCATGTCGCGCGCAGCCGCGGGTTGATGAGCACATAGAGCACGTCGGCCAGCAGGTTCAGCACCACGATCAGCGTCGCGGTGACCAGCACCACGCCCTGCACAACCGGGTAGTCGCGGTTGAACACCGCGTCCACGATCATCTTGCCGAAGCCGGGGATGCTGAACACCTGCTCGGTCAGCACGGCGCCGGAGAGCAGCGTGCCCAACTCCAGCGCCCCCAGCGTGACCACCGGGATCAGCGCGTTGCGAAGCGCGTGGCGGACCACCACCACGCGCTCGCGCAATCCCTTGGCGCGCGCGGTCCGGATGAAATCCTGCCCCATCGCGCCCAGCATGGCGCTGCGCGTATGGCGCATCAGCACAGCCGCGATGGCGCTGCCCAGGACGATGGCAGGCATGATGGTGGTGGCGAACGAGCGCACCCAGTCCTGCGTCAGCGGCACATAGCCCGACGGCGGCAGCCAGCCGAGCCGGACCGAGAACAGCAGGATCATCATGATCCCGAGCCAGAAGGTCGGGATCGACAGTCCGGCCAGCCCCACGCTGTTGGCGAGGTAGTCCCAGACCGAGTTCCGCCGCACCGCCGCGATTACCCCCGTCGGAATGCCGATCGCCACCGCGATGATGAAGGCCATGACCCCGAGCTGCGCCGTGACCGGCAGCTTTTCCTCGATCAGGGTGGAGACGTTTTCACGGTTGCGCCAGGAATAGCCGAGGTTGCCGTGCAGCACGTTGCCCAGCCAGTGGACGTACTGCACCGGCAGCGGGCGATCGAGCCACAGCTCGGCGCGGATCGTTGCCACCGTCTGCGGATCGGCGCTTTCGCCGGCTAACACGAGGGCGGGATCGCCCGGCATGAGCTGCTGGAGGCAGAAGACCAGCACGCTCACCAGCAGGAGCGTGGGGATGACCTGCGCGAAGCGCGCGCCGAGATTTCCGCGCACACGGGCCTCCTTTCCTGGCAGAGGCCGGCTGTTTGACGCCGCCGGCGGACTCCTTGCAAGCCCCCTCGGCATGGCAGCGGGCCGTGCTGGATCTGGGGAAGGACCGGCGTTTGGCGGGGCGGGCCGGCGGCTGCTATACCCCGCCCGTCGCCGTCCGCGCCGGGCGGGGTTGCGCGTCCCCGCGCCCGTCCTGGGCCGTCGGACCGTCTGAGGGGATGCTCATGGCCCGCCGCCGCCAACTCTACGAAGGTAAAGCCAAGATCCTGTTCGAGGGGCCGGAGCCAGGGACTTTAGTCCAGTACTTCAAGGATGACGCCACCGCATTTAATGCTCAAAAAAAGGGCATCATCACCGGCAAGGGCGTGCTGAACAATCGCATCAGCGAGTATTTGATGATGCGCCTGACCGAGATCGGCATTCCGACGCATTTCGTCCGCCGACTCAACATGCGCGAGCAACTCATCCGCGAGGTGGAGATCATTCCGCTAGAGGTCGTGGTCCGCAACGTCGCCGCCGGCAGCCTGAGCACGCGGCTCGGCATACCCGAGGGCACCCGGCTGCCCCGCTCGATCCTCGAATACAACTACAAGAACGACGCGCTGGGCGATCCGCTGGTGTCGGAGGAGCACGCCACCTGCTTCGGCTGGGCCTCCACCCAGGACCTCGACGACATCGTCGCATTATCGTTGCGAATCAATGACTTCCTGACCGGGTTGTTCCTCGGCGTTGGCATCATGCTGGTCGATTTCAAGCTGGAGTTCGGCCGGCTGTGGGAGAACGAGGAGATGCGGATCGTGCTCGCCGACGAGATCAGCCCCGACAACTGCCGGCTGTGGGACAGCAAGACCAGCGAGAAGATGGACAAGGATCGCTTCCGCCGCGATCTCGGCAAGGTCGAGGAAGCCTACCAGGAGGTCGCCAAACGCCTCGGCATCCTGCCCGAGGCGGGCAGCCGCGACATGAAGGGGCCGGAGATGATGCAGTGAAGGCCATTGTCACGGTGATGCTGAAGGCCGGCGTGCTCGACCCGCAGGGCAAGGCGATCGGGCACGCGCTGGCCGGCCTCGGATTCGCCGGCGTGGCCGACGTGCGCGCCGGCAAGGTGATAGAGCTGGACCTGGCCGAGACCGATCCCGCAAGGGCGCGGTCCGCGGCCGAGGAGATGGCGAGGCGGCTGCTCGCGAACCCGGTGATCGAGAGCTGGCAGGTCGCGGTGGAGGGCGCATGAAGGCCGGCCTTCTCACCTTTCCCGGCATCAACCGCGAGCGCGACATGGCGATCGCGCTGGAGGGCGCATCCGGCCGCGCCCCGCGCATGGTCTGGCACACCGAGACCGACCTCACGGGCCTCGATCTCGTCGTGATTCCCGGCGGCTTCAGCTACGGCGACTATCTCCGGTGCGGTGCGATGGCGGCGCAGTCGCCGGTGATGCGCGCGGTGCGCGACTACGCCGCGAAGGGCGGCTATGTGCTCGGGGTCTGCAACGGCTTGCAGATTCTGACCGAGGCGGGGCTGCTGCCGGGCGCGCTGCTGCGCAACGCCGGATTGCGCTTCATCTCGGCCGACTGCCACCTGCGGGTGGAGCGCGCTGATACGATCTTCACCGCGCGCTACCAGCGCGGCGAGGTGTTCCGTGCCCCGATGGCGCATGGCGACGGAAATTACACCGCCGACGATGCGACGCTCGACCGCCTGGAGGGCGAGGGATTGGTCGCGTTCCGCTACGCGACGCCCGACGGGTCGGTCACGCCGGAGGCGAACCGCAACGGCAGCGCCCGCGCGATCGCCGGCATCTACAGCCCGAACCTGCGCATCCTCGGCCTGATGCCGCATCCGGAGGATCTGGTCGATCCGCTGATGGGCGGCACCGACGGCAAGAAGCTGTTCGACGGCCTCGCGGCGCTGGCGGCGTGACCACGTCATGCCCGGCGAAGGCCGGGCACCCACGTCTTTGCTCGCGATTACGAAAAACGTGGGTGGCCGGGCCAAGCCCGGCCATGACGGTGAGGTGGGCGCAGCGAACGCTAGAAAAACCGATGCCCGAGAGCACTGACCATGTCGCGTGAAGTCAACCAGTCGCTCGCCCGCGAGTTCGGCCTGAGCGGCGACGAGTACCGCAAGGTGCTCGAAATCCTGGGCCGCACGCCCTCGCTCACCGAACTCGGCGTGTTCAGCGTGATGTGGAGCGAACATTGCTCCTACAAATCCTCCCGCGTCTGGCTGCGCCAGCTCCCGACCAAGGCGGCGTGGGTCATCCACGGACCCGGAGAAAATGCCGGCGTGGTGGATATCGGCCACGGGCTTGCCGCCATCTTCAAGATTGAAAGCCACAACCACCCCAGCTTCATCGAACCCTATCAGGGCGCGGCCACCGGGGTCGGGGGCATCCTGCGCGACGTATTCACGATGGGCGCGCGCCCGATCGCCAACCTGAACGCGCTGCGCTTCGGCAGCCCCGCCAACCCGGTCACGCGCCGCGTGGTCGATGGCGTGGTGCGCGGGATCGGCGGCTACGGCAACTGCGTCGGCGTGCCGACCGTGGGTGGCGAGGTGAACTTTCATCCCGCCTATGACGGCAACCCGCTGGTCAACGCCATGACCGTGGGCATCGCGCGAAAGGACCGCATCTTTCTCTCGGCCGCCGCCGGCATCGGCAACCCGGTCGTCTATGTCGGCTCCAAGACCGGACGCGACGGCATCCACGGCGCAACGATGGCCTCTGCCGAGTTCGGTGCCGACGCCGAGGAGAAGCGCCCGACGGTGCAGGTCGGTGATCCGTTCACCGAGAAGCTGCTGATCGAGGCGTGCCTGGAGCTGATGGCCACCGAGGCCATCGTCGCCATCCAGGACATGGGTGCTGCCGGCCTCACTTCGTCCTCGGTCGAGATGGCCGGCAAGGGCGATGTCGGCATCGAGCTCGACCTCGACGCCGTGCCGCAGCGCGAGACGGGCATGACCGCCTACGAGATGATGCTGTCCGAAAGCCAGGAGCGGATGCTCATGGTGCTGCGCCCCGACCGCGAGGAGCGGGCGCGCGCGATCTTCGCCAAATGGGAGCTGGATTTCGCCGTCATCGGCCGGGTGACCTCGACGGGGCGCATCGTCGTGCGTCATCGCGGCGAGGTGGAGGCCGACATCCCCCTCGGGCCGCTGTCGGACCAAGCGCCGCTCTACCACCGCCCCACGGCGGAGACGCCGAAGCAGGCGCCGCTCGCGGCCGCGCGCGTCGAGGACCGGTTTGGCTTGGCGCGCGGGCTGGAACGGCTGATCGCCTGTCCGGACCTCTGCTCGCGCTCCTGGATCTGGGACCAGTACAACTCGCTGGTAGGTGGCCAGACGGTGAAGCGGCCGGGCCAGGCGGACGCGGCGGTGGTGAAGGTGGAGGGCACGCCGATGGCGCTCGCGCTCACCACCGACTGCACGCCGCGCTACTGCGCGGCCGATGCCGAGGCCGGCGGTCGGCAAGCGGTCGCGGAAGCCTGGCGCAACCTGACGGCGGTTGGGGCACGACCGCTCGCCATCACCGACAACATGAACTTCGGCAACCCGGAGCAGCCCGAGGTCATGGGCCAGTTCGCCGCCGCGATCCGCGGCATGGCGGCGGCCTGCGAGGCGCTGCGGTTCCCGGTCGTGAGCGGCAACGTGAGCCTCTACAACGAGACCCGCGACGCGAACGGCCATCGCCGCGCGATCCTGCCGACGCCGGTCATCGGCGGGCTCGGCGTGATCGAGGATGCGGCGAAGGCGGTGGGCATCGCGCTCCGCCCCTGGCTCGATCTCGTGCTAATCGGCGAGACGCGGGGCTGGCTCGGCCAATCGCTGTGGCTGCGCGAGGTCGCCGGGCGGGAGGAAGGCGCGCCGCCGCCGGTCGATCTCGCGGGCGAGCGCACCAACGGCGATTTCGTCCGCGCGCAGATCCTGGCCGGCAATATTCGCGCCTGCCATGACATCTCCGATGGCGGCTTGCTGGTGGCGGTGGCGGAGATGGCGATGGCCGGGATGACCGGCGCGCGCCTCTCGACGGGTCCGCGCGACATCCCCGGCCACGCCTTCTGGTTCGGCGAGGATCAGAGCCGCTACGTGCTGGCGGTGAGCGACTTCGCCGCGTTCATCCGAACGGCCGAGGCCGCGGGGGTGCCGGCGATGCGGATCGGCACCTCGGGCGGGCGGGACCTCACTCTTCCGGACGGCGGGACGATTTCGGTGGCGGCCTTGCGCGTCGCGCACCAGCGATTTTTTCCGACATGGATGGGAGAGGGGTGAAACGGGATTGCCGTAGGGCTCATCGTCCTCCGACTTTACGCGGGGCTGCTCGCGCGCCAGACGCTCGACGGCGCCCGCGCCGCGCCCGCCGCTACAGGGCCGGCCGACAGGCTCCAGGGCACGTTTGACACGCGGCCCCTCGAGAACCACATATCGGTTCGCGCGCGCCTTCAGGAGTCTCACGGATGCCGATGCCCGCCAGCGAGATCGAGGCCATGATCCGCGTTGCCCTGCCCGACGCGCGGGTGAGCGTGGAGGATCTGGCCGGCGACGGCGACCACTACGCGGCGACGGTCGTTTCGGAGCAGTTCCGCGGCCTGCCGCGCGTGCGCCAGCACCAGCTTGTCTACGCCGCGCTGCGCGGCCGCATGGGGGGCGAGCTTCATGCGCTCGCACTGCAGACCTCGGCCCCCGATTAGGAGCACACAGATGTCCGACAACCCCGTTTTCGAGCGTATCCAGTCCGAGATCACCGAGCATCCGGTCATGGTGTACATGAAGGGCACCGCCATGTTCCCGCAATGCGGCTTCTCGGCCCGCGTGGTGCAGATCCTTTCGCATCTCGGCGTCGGGTTCAAGACCGCCAACGTGCTCGAAGATCCCGAGCTGCGCGACGGCATCAAGCAGTTCTCGAACTGGCCGACCATTCCCCAGCTCTACGTCAAGGGCGAGTTCGTCGGGGGTTGCGACATCATCACCGAGATGTACCAGTCGGGCGAGCTTGAGACGCTCCTGAAGGAGCGCGACGTCCCGCACCAGGCCGAGGCCTGATCCCGTCGGGCGACCCCTCCCCCCGACCCCCTCCCGCAGGGGCAGGGGGAGTAGTAAGCGCCGGGCCGAACCTGCTTCTCCCCCTCTCCTTGCGGGAGGGGGTCGGGGGGAAGGATGGCGCCCTTGCCCCCATCCTCGCGCTCATCGTGCTCGCCACCCTCGTGCGCGTCGGCTTCGCGTGGTCGCTCGGCCTCGGCGTGGATGAGAGCTACATGGTCGCCGCCGGGCGCACCCTCGGCCTCGGCTATTTCGATCATCCGCCGGCCGCGTGGTGGATGCAGTGGGCAGCGGCGCACCTGTTCGGGACGGAGGCGCCGCTCGCGGTGCGGGCACCCTTCATCCTGGCGTTCGCCCTTTCGACCTGGCTGATGTTCCGCCTCGGCGCGGCAGTCGCCGGACAGCGCGCCGGGCTGTGGGCGGCTCTCGCGCTCACGCTCTCGCCGGTCTTTGGCGTGACCACCGGAACGTGGGTGCTGCCCGATGGCCCGCTGGATTGCGCGCTGCTGGGGGCGGCACTCTGCCTCGTCCATGCCCTCCCTGCGCGCGACGGCCGGGCAAGCGCGTGGTGGGCGGGCGCCGGGGTCTGCGCCGGGCTCGCGCTGTTTTCGAAGTACACCGCGGTGCTGACGATCGGCGGCGCCATCCTCTATCTGCTGGCGACCCCGATGCACCGGCGCTGGCTGCTCCGCCCCCAGCCGTGGGTCGCCGGACTGCTCGCGCTGGCCGTCTTCTCGCCCGTCATCGCCTGGAACGCCGCGCACCACTGGGCCTCGTTCGCCTTCCAGGGCGATCGCGCGGCGGGGCTGCGGTTTCGGCCCTTGCAGCCTTTCGTCGTACTCGGGGGCGAATCGCTGTTCGTATTGCCGTGGATCTGGCTGGCCATGGCGCTCGCCGCGTCCGCGCACGTGCCAGGCATTCCCAATAAGAACCCGTCATGCCCGGGGGCCGGCCATGGCGGTCAGGAATGGCGACCGCGCCTGCTCTGCGCCCTCGCCGCCCCACCCATCGTCGCCTTCTCCCTCATCGCCCTCTGGTCGGGCGGGCGCGTGCTCTATCACTGGGCCGCTCCCGGTTACCTCATGCTGTTCCCGCTGCTCGGCGCATGGCTCGCAGATCGCCCGCGGCTCGCCTGGCGAGGCGCCGTCGCCACCTCCGCGTTCGTGCTGATCGCTTTGGCGGTTGTCTGCACGCAGGTTCGGCTCGACTGGATGCGCCCGGCCCTGGCCAGGATCGGCGCGCGCGACCCGGATATCGAGGCCATCGACTGGACCTCGGTGCGCCAGGACCTCGCCGCGCGGGGCCTGCTTGCGCCGGGCACCGTCGTGGGCGTGCCCGACTGGCGCGACGCCGGCAAGATTGCCTACGCGCTCGGCCCCGCCCTCACCGTGACGGTCCTGAACAAGGACGCCCGCCAATTCGGCTTCGTCGCGCCGGCCGCGTCATTCGTGGGCCGCGACCTGCTGCTGCTGGCGCCCGAGCACACGGCGCGCGCCGCCGCGCGCCTAGGTCCGCTGTTCGCGGGCATCGAGCCGCTGGCGCCCGCGCCGATCCGCGACGCCGGCCGCACCTTGGCCGTCGTCGCGGTGTTCCGGGCCGAGCGCCTGCTGTCCTGGCCCGGTCCTCAGCTACGGCCTTCCTCTACGCCGCTTCAGTCATGCTGCTCACCCGCAGGCTCGGCCATTCCACATAGTTCCGAGACGGACACTCAAGCTATTCGCCATTTACTTACAGTTCTTCGAGTCTGTTCCACAAGCTGTGTTATACAGGTCGACTGCACGGGCGTCGAGAATTGATGCTCCAAACCATTTTGGAGGGCATGCGACATTTTCGGCGCAAGGCACGTAAGAAGCTACTCCGACAATGAGATTTGTCCCTAGAGGTATCGAAGGATCGTTGACGCCGGGCGTCCAAACTGGAGCCACTCCAAAGTCTTCAATCCAAGGTCCGCCAGACTCCCCGTGACTCATGGCTGTTCCGTAAATAACGGTGTTGCTTCCACCGTCAGCGAACGCCTGTGCAGTCGAATACTGCATGCGCTGACCTGCGTCCAGATTGGCCGGGTACCCGATCATTGTGACTTCGTTGCCGGACAAAGAGAGGATCCATAGGCCTAGATGACCCGTTACTTCCCCAATTCTGCGTATCCCGCCATTTATTTGCTGATCGTTCATGACCAGCATGCCCACGTCTTGCTCGTTAGGAACAGAACCGCTATAGTACCACGCGTTTGTAACCCACTGGGAACTAGCGGTCCACGCTCCGTATGGTCGTGCGCCGTTGTTGTAGGCGGGAATAAATAGGAAATCGCTGTAGGGATAACGGTTTGCAGAATTGGTATCCCCGTGCGCGACACAGTGCCCTGCTGTTATAACGATCCGCCAATTCACAACGGATGCAGAGCAGTTATAAGTTTTCGGAGGATTTACGCCACGATCTGTGAACCATAGTTTTCCCGCAGCCCGGTAGGGGAAGTCCACTGCAGCTTCGTCAGGAAAGACGCGTGAGGTAATAAAGTTGGCCCCGGTGGAACCGCTGGCTCCGGGCGAGACCTGCGAGCTTTGTGGCGTAGCAAGTCCTTGGTGCTGTTGAGCGGGAGTTGGAACTACGGCTCGCTTTCGGGTTAGATCTGGCTTTACCGAGATTGTCGGCTTTGAGCTCTCTATCCGGAGCGGAGAGGCGCTTGGATTAGCAGGTGGATTGACGGTTGAACGAGATCCTGAGCGAAGCGTTCCACCAGCGGGAACACCATTAGAATCTAGGCTTTGTGGGTGAACCGTCATCGGTGAAGCGGCGTCCAGACGCTCTTGTGTCCAGAAACTATCCGGCTTTTGCATGCGGAGCTGTGGCCTACTCGTTTGAAGCGGTGCTGGCGAAGGTGGTGGGGGTCGCTCTGTAGATGGAATAGGGCCACCTGAAACGCCACCGGATCCGTTGCTTTGTCCAAACGCAAGCAATGGAATGATGATCGGCATGCAACCTAGCAGCGCTGATGGCGCTTTGCGCCAGAACGTTAGACGAATCGCGCCTGCCATTGGGTGATCCTCTTTCCTGTCATTTGTCTGTGAATGATGACTTCTGACTGCATGATGTGCAAATTAAGTGTTGCCGCATCCGTTAACAGCCCGTTCTGAAAGTTTCCCTGGGAATGGATTGACGTGGCCGAGGAGTGACGGCGCTTCTCTGCGATCTGCTAAAGCGGGTGAAGCCGCTCTGTTGCTGGCTCCGGACGGTGTTCGCCGACAGCACCTACAATCGGGTTTCCGCCATCCTCACCTGCTTCTTGTTCGGGGTGACATTGCTCATCGTCCGTCGCCCCGCAGGTTCGACCGGCTTCGTCGTCATCCCGCGCAGGTGGGTGGTGGAGAGATCACTCGGCTGGCTCGGCCGCTGGCGGCGCCTGTCCAGGGACTACGAGGAGCTACCCGAAATCTCCGAGGCGATGGTCACCGTCGCCATGATCCGCCTCATGCTCCACCGCCTCGTTCCCCCATCCCGGAAGCGTCTCCCGGCTCCATGACTTTCAAAACGGGCTGTCAGCCGCAAGCGAGCGCGAACACGTCCCCGCTCCCGGACGGCACCTTCAGCTCCGCCCAACTCTCGCCGGCATCGGTGGTGCCGAACACCTCGCCGGTCTTGGCCGCGAAATAGACCTGACGCGCGTCCGCCGGATGCAGCGCGACGCTCATCAGCGTGTCGTGCGGCGTGGTCTTGTCGAACCGCGCCCAGCTCCGCCCGGCGTCCGCGCTGCGCCAGAGCGAGCCGGTGCCCGAGGTGAAGGCCGGGCTCAGGCACGCGTACATGACCCGGGAATTGGTGGGAGAAACGCGGATGTCGCGCCCGTAGGCGTGCGGCGAGAACTTGCCGACCTCCAGGTTCTGCCACGTACGCCCGGAATCGTCGCTGCTGAACAGGCCCATCCGCACGGCGAGGGTGACGCGCTCCGGCTCGGCCGGGGTGGTGGCGATGGCGTGCCCGTCCAGCATTCCCTCCGCCTCGCTGTCGCTGACGATGCGGCTCTTCAGATGCGGCAAGGTCGCCAGCCGGGCGAGATCCTCGGCGCAGTCTTCCCAGCTCTCGCCGCCGTCGCGCGATCGCATCGCCCCGCCGACTTCCAGCGCGGCATACAGCTCGCCCCGCCGGGCCGGATGCGGCGCGATCCGCATGACGCGGCAGGCGAAGCTCATCTTCACGCGCTGCGGCAGCGCCGGGTCGGGCAGGCGGCGGAAATTCTCCCCGCCGTCATCGCTCCGATAGACCCCGACCGGCGAGGCGCCGGCGTAGACGGTGCGCGGGTCGGTCGGGTCGAAGGCGATAGACCAGACCTGCACGCCGCGATCGGGAAAGCCCGTGCGCCGCCAGGTGCGCCCGCGATCGGTGCTCCGATACAACCCGTCCGACGTGCCGGCCAAGACGACACCGGAATCGCGCGGATCGAGCGTGATTGCCTGCGCCTCCTGATCGAGCGTGCGCTCCCACGCGCCTTCCCCTTCGCGCCGGAACACGCCGCCCCCGCCGTTCTTCGAGGGGCGCAGGCCCGCATGGATCGTTGTCATGGCTCGACTCCATTCAGCAGGAAGGCGTGCGTCCGTGCCGCGCGCTGCCGGAGCGGCAGCACGTCCTGATATTGTTTCGAGTGATACCAATCCCGCGCGCGCTCGGGACTGTCGAACTCCAGCACGACCATGCGATGCGAGGGACGATCCCCCTCCAGCCGCACCGGATCGCCGCCGCGCACCAGGAAACGCCCGCCGAACGCATCGACTGTCGCGCCCACGAGCTTGCGGTATTCGTCGTAGCCCGCCGGGTCGGTGACCTCGACCTCGGCGAAGAGATACCCCTTGCTCATCGTTTCCTCCCTTCCTGGGGATGCGGCTTCCCATCGGCCTTCCGGCGTCCGACACTCCCCGCGAAGGAGGGGAGGATCGCACATGCCCGTCATCCAGCCCGATCACCTGACGGAGATCGCCAAGACGTTGCTGACCGCCGCCGGCACGCCGGAAGCTGAAGCCGCGACGGTCGCACGGCTGTCGATCGGCGCCAACCTCGCCGGCCACGACAGCCACGGCATCATCATGATCCCGAGCTACATCGAGCGCGTGAAGATCGGCCATATCGTCCCCGGCGCGCCGTGGACGATCACGCAGGAGACGCCCACCACCACGGTCGTCGATGGAAACTGGGGCTTCGGCTACGTCGTCACCGAGCGGGCGATGCGCCTGACCATCGACAAGGCGCGCACGCAGAACGTCGCCGCCACGACGGTCTTCCGCCAGGGCCACATCGGCCGCCTCGCCAGCTACCCGCTGATGGCGGCGGCCGAGGGCATGATCGCGATGATCACGGCCGATTCCGGCCGCAGCCCGAAGCATGTCGCACCCTTCGGCGGGGCCAAGGCGCGGCTCGGCACGAACCCGATCTGCTTCGCCGTGCCGTCCGATCTCGAAGGCCCGCTGTTCTTCGACATGGCGACCTCGGCGGCGGCGGCCGGAAAGGTCGCGCTGGCGGTGGCGCGCGGCCAGAAGGTGCCCGAGGGCTGGGTCATCGACGCCGAGGGCAAGCCGACCACCGATCCACGCCAATTCCGCCAGGGCGGCGCGCTGTTGCCGCTGGGCGGCGGCGAGGGCTACAAGGGCTACGGGCTCGCCGCGATGGTCGAGATCTTCTCCGGCCTGCTGACTGGGCTGGGCTTCGGCATCGACCCGCAGGGCCGCCACAACGACGGCTGCTTCATCGCCGTGTTCAACGTGGCCGCCTTCCGCGACCTCGGAAGCTTCAAGAAGGAGGTTGCCGAGTTCGCCGCCTACCTGAAGGACACGCCGCCCGCCGCGGGGTTTGACCGCGTGTACTACCCCGGCGAGATCGAGTTCCAGCGCGAGCAGGAGCGACGCCGCAACGGCATCGCGGTCGAGGACGCGACCTGGGAGGTGTTGCGCAAGTTGGCGATCGGATACGGTGTCGCGGACCGGCTCGGGTTCTGAGCCGCGCGGCTTGGCGATCCGTATAGCCGCGGCAACCGCTTCTCAAGCCGCCCCCGAGCAGGGTCCGGGCGATCGCATCCGACCAAAACCACCACCGTCATTGCCCGGAACCACCGTCATGCCCGGCGAAGGCCGGGCACCCACGTCTTTGCCGGCCACGCCAGGAGACGTGGGTGCCCGGGCCAAGCCCGGGCATGACGGTGGTGGGATTGGCCGGCTGCGTCCTGAACAACCCTTCAAGGAAAAAATCGTGAGAACGATTGTCGACACCCGCCTGAGCAAAGTCCCCGAAGTCACCCTCGTCTTCTGGATCATCAAGATCGCCGCGACCACCCTTGGCGAGACCGGAGGCGACGCGGTGACGATGAGCATGAATCTCGGATACCTCATCGGCACCGCCATCTTCGCCGCGATCTTCCTCGTCGCCGTGAGCTGCCAGATCGCCGCGAAGCGGTTCCACCCGTTCCTGTACTGGGCGGTGATCGTCGCGACCACGACGGCCGGCACGACCTTGGCCGATTTTTGCGACCGTTCCCTGGGTATCGGCTATGCCGGAGGATCATTGATCCTGTTTGTTCTCCTCATGTCGGTGCTCGGCCTCTGGTACTGGTCGCTCGGTTCCGTCGCGGTCGATACGGTCACGACGCCCAAGGTTGAGATGTTCTACTGGGCGACGATCATGTTTTCCCAGACCCTGGGCACTGCCCTTGGTGACTGGATGGCTGATAGCACGGGGCTTGGATACGAGGGCGGCGCGCTCGTCTTCGCCGCCGGCCTGGCGATTGTCGCCTGGGCTTGGTTCCGCACGAACGTGTCGCGCACCATGCTGTTCTGGGCCGCGTTCATCCTCACGCGCCCGCTCGGGGCCACGATGGGCGATCTGCTCGACAAGCCGGTTGCCGACGGCGGATTGGCGTTGAGCCGCTACTCCGCTTCGGCGGCTCTCGCGGTCTTCATCATCGCCTGTATCCTGCTCCTCCCGCAGAGGGCGGGGCGTCATCCAGGAGCGCAGGAGGCATCGTGATCGGGCGTAGTTTGCGACGGCAGGAGGATCATCGCCTTCTGACCGGCTCGGGCCGCTTCATCGACGACATCGCACCCGAACGCCTGTTGCGCGGCGCCATGGTCCGATCGCCGCACGCCCACGCGCTGATCGAGGCGATCGAGGCCGACGAAGCGCGCGCCCTGCCCGGCGTGCGCGGCGTGTTCACCGCCTCGGACCTCGACGCCGACGGGATCGGCACCATCCCCTGCACCGCGCAGGTGGCGACCGTCACGCCGATGATCGTCCCGCCCCGCCCGGCGCTCGCGCGCGCGCGCGTCCGGCATGTGGGCGACCCCGTGGCCTTCGTCGTCGCCGAGACCGAGGCGCAGGCGCGCGACGCGGCCGAGGCGGTCGTGGTGCACTATCGTCCGCTGCCGGGGGTGACCGACGCGCCGGCGGCGGTGGCCCCGGATGCGCCGCTGCTGTGGGACGAAGCGCCAGGCAATATTTCGTTCCGATTTCATAAGGGTGACCGCGCGGCGATGGATGCGGCTTTCGCGCGTGCCGCGCATGTCGTCACCCTTGAACTCGTCAACAATCGGCTGATCATCGCGCCCGTCGAGACGCGCGGCGCGATCGGGCTTTTCGACGCCGCCAGCGACCGCCTGCACCTCATCCTCAGCGGCGCGAGCGTGCATGGCATCCGCGATGTGCTCGCCGATGCCATCTTCCGCCTGCCGCGCGCGCGCGTGCGCGTCAGCGCGCCCGACGTGGGCGGCGGGTTCGGCATCAAGAACGCGGTCTATCCCGAACATGTGCTGCTGCTGTGGGCGGCCCGCCGGCTGAACCGCCCGGTGAAATGGATCGCCGATCGTGCGGAGGATTTCGCCTCCGCCGCCCAGGGACGCGACAACCACACGTGCGCCCGGCTTGCGCTCGATGCGGACGGTCGGTTTCTGGCGCTCGATGTCGCGACCATCGCCAATCTCGGCGCCTATGTCGCGGGTTTCGGGCCGGGCACCTCGACCAACGCGCCGTCCACCGCGATGGGCGGCGCGTATGACATCCCTTCCGTGGTCATGGACGTGCGCGGGGTGCTGACCAACACCGTGCCGATCGACGCCTATCGCGGTGCCGGCAAGCCGGAGGCGAACTACCTGATCGAGCGGCTGGTCGATGCCGCCGCGCGCGCCCTGTCGCTCGACCCGTTCGTGCTGCGCCGGCGGAACATGATCGCGCGCTTCCCGCACCGGAGCGCGCTCGGCATCACTATCGACGGCGGCCGCTTTGTTGCCAACCTCGACGCCGCCGAGATCGCCGCCGATCCAGCCGGCTTTGCCGCCCGACGCACCGCGTCGGCGCGGCGCGGAATGCGGCGCGGCCTGGGCGTCGGCTGCTTCCTGGAAACCGCACGCGGCCAGCCGCACGAGGCGGCCGAGATCCGGTTCGACCCGGGCGGCACGGTGGCGCTGATCGTCGGCACGCAATCGAATGGTCAGGGTCACGAGACGGCGTATCCGCAGATCGCCGCCGACCTGCTGGGCCTGCCGTTGGAGGCATTCCGCTACGTGCAGGCCGACACGCGGGCGGTCGCGACCGGCGGCGGGCATGGCGGGGCGCGCTCGATGCACATGGGCGGAGCGGCGCTCGTCCGCGCGATCGAGGCGGCGATCGAGAAGGGCCGTGCGGTCGCGGCGCGCCTGCTGCAAGCCGCGCCCGCGGCCGTGACGTTCGAGGCCGGCCGGTTCACCACGCGCGATGGGCGCGCCGCCGGCCTGCTCGATGTCGCGCGCGCCGCGCCCGACTTCGACGCAAGTCTCGACACGCGCGCGGACGTCGCCGACGCCGCGTTCACGTTTCCCAACGGCTGCCACGTCGCCGAGGTCGAGGTCGATCCTGCGACCGGCGCCGTGACGTTGGAGCGCTATCTCGCCGTCGATGATTTCGGGCGGCTCATCAACCCCATGCTCACCGCCGGACAGGTGCAGGGCGGCGTGGCGCAGGGGATCGGCCAGGCGTTGCTGGAGCGGACCGTGTACGACACCGCGAGCGGGCAACTGCTCAGCGGCAGCTTCATGGACTACGCGATCCCGCGCGCCGACGATCTGCCGTCGCTTGATGTTTCCCTGCCCGGCACGCCGACCGAGGCGAACCCGCTCGGCGTCAAAGGCTCGGGCCAGGCCGGCGCCATGGCCGCGCCGCAGACGGTGCTGAACGCGATCCTCGACGCGCTGGCCCCGCTCGGCGTCGCGCATCTCGACATGCCGGCAACCCCCGAGGCCGTGTGGCGCGCGATCCGCTCAGCCGGTGCGCAGCAGGCGTGAGCCGTCGCTGCGAAGCCACAAGATGGCTTCAGCGGCGTGCGGCGTGAGGCGGTCCACCAGCGCCCAGAACCGCTTGCCGTGGTTCATGTGGCGCAGATGCGCGACCTCGTGCGCGGCGACGTAGTCCTGCACGAAGGCGGGCGCCATCACCAAGCGCCACGAGAACGCCAGCGAACCGTCCGACGCGCAGCTTCCCCAGCGGGTGCGCGTATCCTTCACCGACAACCGGCGCGGCACCGCGCCGATGCCCGCCGCCTTCGCCGAGACCAGCACGGTCAGCCGCCGCCGCGCTTCCGTGCGGAGGAAATCGAGCACGCGACGTCGCAAAAACTCGGGCGCGCCGCTCACGCGCAGCTCGTCCGCCTCGACCCAGGCGCCACGGCGCGCGGCGGGGATGTGGCGGATGCGGTGCGGCCGGCCATCGATCGGAACGGTCGCCCCGTCAGTGAACGGCACCGCGCTCGGTAGTTGCGCCAGCCGGTCTCTCACCCACTCGGCATTGCTCATTAGCAGCGCCACGCCCGCGCCGCGCGCCGCGCGCATCGGCAACGTGACCACGACGGCGCCGCCGCACGGGTCGATGCGCAGGCTGACGCGCCGCGCGCGTGGGCTCCGCCGCCACTCGATCTGCGCGGGCCCGCCGGGCAGCGGGATCATCTCGGCGTGCGGCTCCATCCTCGCCAGCAAGCGGATGGCGGTCCGATTCGTCAATCATAATCAACGCGCGGCCAGGCGGGGCTGCGTTTGATCGGAGCCTTGCGCGACCGGCCGGGTCGGATCAAGCCGGCCCGGCGCGCATCAGCTCCGCCGAGCGCACCAGGCTGCGGGTCTCGACCACGGCCCGATCGCCCCGGGTCACCTCGACCCGGGTGGCGCCGTCCTCGCGGACGAAGCGCACGTCGAGAACGTGGCAGCCCACGCGCAGATCGAGCAACTCGATCTCCGGCAGCCACTCGGGCAGCCACGGATCGACATACAGGCGCTCGTTCGGGGCGTCCGGCTGAATGCCGAGCAGCGCCTGCACCAGCATGAAGGCCGAACCTGCCGCCCAGGCCTGCGGGACGTTGGCCCCCAGGTACTGCACGGGGAAGCCGCCGTCCTGGCGCTGCACGCCGGCATAAAGTTCGGGGATTTGGCTTATTTGAAAGTGGCTGGCGGCGGAGGTGATGTCGTGCGCGATCTCGGCCGCCTCGGCGTGAAAGCCGTACCGCTTGAAGCCCTCCGCGATGATGCCGTTGTCGTGCGGCCAGACCGAGCCGTTCTGGTACGAATAGGGATTGAACGCGGGATGCTCGGCCGACAGCGTGCGGATGCCCCAGCCGCTGTTCATGTCGGGCGCCATCAGCCGCCGCACCACGCGCGCGGCCCGGTCGGGCGGCACGATGCCCGAGAACAGGCAGTGGCCCGGGTTTGATGCGACGCTCAGCACCTTCCGCTTCTCGCCGTCCAGGAGATAGGCGTAGAAGCCGGTCTCCTCGTCCCAGAACGCCTCGTTGAAGCGATCGAACAGACGGTGCGCCTTGGTGCGCAGCCGCGTCGCGCGGTCGGGTTTGCCCAGGCAGTCAAAGATCTCCGCCATCCGCAGCCAGGCGTCATAGACGTAACCCTGCAACTCGCAGAGCGCCTTCGGACCCTTGACCGGCGTGCCGTCGGGATAGCGTACGGCGTCCCCGGCGTCCTTCCAGGCGAGGTTCTCGTATCCCGCCGGGGAGCGCGTCTGGTACTCTTGGAATCCGTCGCCGTCGCGGTCGCCCCAGTTGTCGATCCAGTCGAGGCAGCCCTCCGCGTGGCCCAGATGCCGTTCCAGCAGCCCGCGGTCGCCGGTCGCCCGCCAGGCAGCGTGCAAGGTGATGAGATAGAGCGGCGTCGCGTCGGCGGTGCCGTAATAGGGCGTGTGCGGGATGAGCTTGAAATGTGCGAGTTCCCCATAACGCAACTCGTGCAGGATCTTGCCCGGTTCGGCATCGCGGTAGTCGTCGCGCCCCTTGGCCTGCCACTGTCCCAGCACGTCCAGCGCGCCGCGCGCGAACTCCGGGTACACGAGGATCGTCTGAAGGGACACGATCAGGCTGTCGCGGCCGAACAGGGCGAGGAACCACGGCAGCCCGGCGGCCGGGACGAACACCATGTGGTCCGTCCCGGCCAGCGGCAGGCGGAGCGCCGCCATGTCGTCCACCGCCTGGTGGTAGAAGTCATGGAAATCTTCAGTGGACGTTTTGACCTTCAGCACGCGCCGCCGCCACTCCCGCCGCTCCTCCGACTGATGAGAGGTCTCGGAGGTGTCAGGGCACGCATGCGGGGCGCGGAACTGCTTCGCGCCGTCGTCGAAATCGTAGAGCAGGCAGGTGTGCCAGGTGCGCCCGGGCTCGATCTGCACCCCGAAGCTCAGCCGGCCGTTGGCATACACGGGCTCCGAGCCGCTGCGCTTGGCGGTGATGCTGATCGCGCGCATGAAATCGCGGTTGCGATAGGTCGTGGCGAGCCGCCAGCGCGCGCTCGACCATTCGGTCGTGATGCGGCCGCGGCGGACGATGGTGCCCTGCTTGACCTCGAAGATGTCGGCGAAGTCGGCCCGGATGCTGATTTCAAGGTTGAATCGAACTGGCCGGAGCCCAAAATTCGTGATGTCGATGTCCTCGTGCATGCCGTCCGTCATCATGCGGCTGTTGACCAGGGACAGGCTGTGCTCCGCGATCGGCCCGTCCTCGGTGATGAAGCGCCGATTGGTCAGGAACATCCGCGCGCAGTCATGGGTCAACGGGCCGCCGTTGAGCAGGTCCCATTCCTCGCCGTTCGCCTGGATGTCCCACACGCTGAGTATGCGCGTGTCATAGAAATAGAGGCCGTGATCGGTGGGGTACGTGATCTGGCCGTTCGGCTCGGTGACCAGCACCGCGTGGCCGTGGTGGATCGTGATCTGCGGCGGACCGACCTGGACCTTGAAGGCCATGCGGCGTCTCCCTGGAGGGCGCTTCGAGGAAGATACACCACGGAGGCAGAGGGGTCATAAAGCGCGCCACGCGCCCTCGGCGCCTCCGTGGCGAACAATTTTCCCTCATACCGACCGCTCTTCGGTTCCCCAACCCTCCCGCAAGAGGGGAGGTTCTTTCGCGCCGCTTGCTTCTCCCCCCCTCCCCTTGCGGGAAGGGGCGGGGAGGGGAGCCCAGAGTCAAGACATCCGGCCGCGGACTTCAATCCCCGCTGGCTGCCCAGGCGTGAGCATGCACCAGGCCGTCATCGTACTCGTCTTGCGCCGCCATCGATATCGTCTCTTCGTCTTCGTCATGAAACTGCGCGGCCTCGGTGCTGCCCGACAGCGCCGTCGTGGACGATTTGCCGCCCGAGATCGCCATCGCGACCGCGTCGAAATAGCCGACGCCCACCTCGCGCTGATGCCGCGTCGCCGTGTAGCCGGCGGGCTCGGCCGCGAACTCCGCCTGCTGCAACTCGGAGTAGGCCTCCATCCCGCGCGACCTGTACTCGTGCGCCAGCGTGAACATCGACAGGTTCAGGCTGTGGAACCCGGCCAGGGTGACGAACTGGAACTTGTATCCCATGCGCGCGATCTCGCGCTGGAAGCCTGCGATCTTCTCGGCGGACAGCTTTTTCGCCCAGTTGAAGCTCGGCGAGCAGTTGTAGGCGAGCATCTTGCCAGGGAAACGCCGGTGGATCGCATCGGCGAACCGCTCCGCCTCCTCCAGATCCGGCTCGCTCGTCTCCCACCACAGCAGATCGGCATACGGCGCAAAGGCCAGGCCGCGGGCGATCGCGTAATCCACGCCCATGCCGGGGCGGATGCGGAAGAAGCCCTCGGGCGTGCGCTCGCCCGAGATGAAGGGCCGGTCGCGCTCGTCCACGTCGGTGGTCAGGAGCTGCGCCGAGTGCGCGTCGGTGCGGCACAGCAGCACGGTCTGCACCCCCTCGACGTCGGCGGCGAGGCGGGCGGCGTTCAGGGTGCGGATGTGCTGGCTGATCGGCACCAGCACCTTGCCGCCCAGATGCCCGCATTTCTTCTCACTGGCCAACTGGTCCTCGAAATGGACCCCCGCTACGCCCGCCTCGATCATGGCGCGCATCAGCTCGTAGGCGTTCAGCGGGCCGCCGAACCCGGCCTCGGCGTCGGCGACGATCGGTGCCATCCAATAGGTGTCGTCGCCGCCCTCGCTGACCGCGATCTGGTCGGCGCGGCGGAGCGCGGCGTTGATCCGCTTCGCCACGTTCGGGACCGAGTTCCACCGGATAGAGCGACTGGTCCGGATACATCTGCCCGGCCGTGTTGGCGTCCGCCGCGACCTGCCAGCCGGAGAGATAGATCGCCTTCAGGCCGGCCTTCACCTGCTGCAACGCCTGATTGCCCGTCATCGCGCCGAGCGTGTGGACAAAGGGCTCGGTCTTGAGGAGGTGCCACAGCCGGGCCGCCCCCATCTCGGCCAGCGTGTGGCGGATGCGGAACGAGCCGGCCAGGAGCTCCACATCAGCCGGGGAGTAGTCGCGCCTTATTCCGGCGAACCGCTGCGGATCGACGCCTGGGAGGCCGATGGAGCCGCCAGCGCCGTCGGGGGCGAAGGTCGGGGCGGGGGTGGGGCGCATCGCGTGCTCTCCTGTGCGGGACTCGATAGGTTAATAATTCACATTGCGAGTGCGAAGTTCATCCCCTTAATGGCACTCTGCTGGTGAAAGATGTGTTCGGGTTAACGCCGCGAGCCGCGGATTTGTAAAGGATGTAAAAAATGAGCCGCGCCCTGATCGGCCGGACGGTGCGCCGGCTGCGTGCGGACAGGAGCCTGTCGCAGCAGGCGCTTGCCGGGCGGCTCGGCATCTCGGCGAGCTATCTCAACCTGATCGAGCACGATCAGCGCGCCGTCACGGCGAGCCTGCTGATCAAGCTCGCCGAGACGCTGCGCGTCGATCTCGCCACGCTCTCGGGGTCCGAGGAGCGCCAGTTGGAGGTCGGGCTGCGGGAAGCGTTCGCCGATCCGCTGCTCGGCGCCGGCGCGGTGCCGGAGGTGGAGGTCGCGGCGTTCGCCGGGGCCGCGCCCAACGCGGTGCGCGCCGTGCTCGCGCTCTATCGCGCGTGGCGGGTGGCGCGGGAGGATGCTGGGGGCATCGCGCTGCCGTCCGGCCGGCGCATCCTGTTGCCGACCGAGGAGGCGCGGGACTTCTTCAATGATCGCGCCAACCACTTCCCCGAGCTGGAGGATGCCGCCGAAGCGATCGCCGGGGAGATCGGCGCGTCCCCGCACGAGATGAACCACGCGATCGCCGAGCGCCTGCGCCGCGATCACGGGCTGACAGTCTCCGTCCAGCCGCTCGGCGGGGCGGAGCGCCGCTACGATCCCGCCAGCCGCAGTTTGGCCCTTGCCGAGACCCTGCCCCGCGAGAGCCGCGGTTTCGAGATGGCGTTCCAGCTCGCATTGCTGGAGGCGCGCGAGGCGGTCGAGGCGGTGATACGGGCCGGCAATCTGACCTCGGCGGATGGAGCGATGCTGGTCCGCGTCGGGCTGCTGAACTACGTCGCCGGCGCGATCCTGATGCCCTACACAGCCGTGTCGGGGACCGCGCATGAGTTGCGCCACGACATCGACGCCCTGGCCGCGCGCTTCGGCGTCTCGTTCGAGCAGGTATGCCACCGGTTGACCACCCTGCAACGCGACGGCGCGCGCGGCCTTCCGTTCTTCTTCCTACGCGTCGATCCGGCCGGCAACGTCTCCAAGCGCTTCTCCGCCGCCGGATTCCCGTTCGCCCGCTACGGCGGGTCGTGCCCGCGCTGGGTGGTGCATACGGCGTTCGCGCGTCCGGGCGTGGTTCAGGTCCAGGTGGCCGAGTTGCCGGACGGCGCGGCGTTCCTGTGTTTCGCCCGCACGGTCGATCGCCCCGCCGCGCACTGGGGCGAGCCGCGTCCGACGCATGTGGTGGCGATGGGCTGCGCGCTGACCCATGCGGGCGACGTGGTCTATGCGGACGGGCTGGAATTGGAGGGGGCGAAGGTGGGGATCGGCCTGTCGTGCCGCCTCTGCGACCGCCCGGACTGCCGGAGCCGCGCGTTCCCGCCGATCGAGCACCGGCTGGCGCTCGATCCGCTGGTGAAGAGCGCGAGCCCGTATCGTTTCGAGCAGCGGGGTGATTGAAAGCTCGGCTATGCCGCGGACACGTGCGCCGCGGGCCGCGCCCGCCTGCGGCTCCGCCAGTCTCCGGCCAGCGCGAGCAGAACCGTCAGTGCCATGAACACCACCGAGGAATAGAACACCCAGCGCGGCGCGCCCCGGTCCATGATCCATCCGGCCAGCATCGGCCCGACCGCGCCGCCGATGTTGAACCCCGTGGTGACGATGCCGAACACCCGCCCCGCCGCGCCGGGCGGGGCCGCCGCCCGCACCATCATGTCGCGCGACGGCATGATCAGGCCCGACAGGAACCCCGCCCCGGCCATCGCGAGGATCAGCAGCGCCGCGCCGGGAAAGACGGTGCCGATCAGCAGGGTCAGCGCCGCCGCGCCCGCGTAGCCCGCCGCCGCCACCTCGGCATGCCGGCGGGTCATGTCCGCGACGACGCCGCCTGCCAGCACGCCGGCCGCGGTCGCGAACAGGAAGGCGCTCAGCGCGCCATTGGCGAGCGGCAGACTGACGCCATAGAGCGCGCCCAGCGCCACCACAGAGAAGTTCTGGATGCCGCCGCTCGACAGACTGAGCAGGGTGAAGAAGATCGTCAGCCCCAGGATGGTCGGCGTGAACAGCGCCGAGGCCGGCACGGCCTGGGCGTTCGTTGGCTGTGCCGCGGCGGCTTGGGGGACCCCTGCGCGGTCAAGCCCGGTCGCGGCGAGCAGCGGCAGCGCGGCCAGCGGGCCGATCAGCGCCGCCACCGCCAGCGCCGCCTGCAGCCCGGCGGCGCTGCTGACGGCGAGCATGATCGGCGGCGCGATCCCGCCGCCGATGTAGCCCGAGAAGGTGTGGAACGAGAACGCGCGTCCGACGTGCACCGGTTGAATCACGGCCGATAGGATCGCGTAGTCGGACGGGTGATAGACCGCGTTCGCCACCCCGGCCAGCGCGGCGCCGGCGAGCAGGACGGGATAGCTCGGAAAGAGCGCGATCGCGCCGAAGGCCACGCCCGACAGCAGCAATCCGCTCGCCAGCACCCGCCGCGCGCCACAGCGATCGACGACCCAGCCCATCGGCGCCTGCGTCAGCGCCGAGACGACGTTGAACAGCGTGAGCGCCAGGCCGAGTTCGACGAATCCCACGCCCAGCTTTGCCCGCAGCAGCGGGAACAGCGGCACCAGCACGAGATAGTGGAAGTGGCTTACCAGATGCGCGGTGCAGATCAGGGCGAGCGCCTTGACCTCGCCCGTGCCGCCTGCCGTCGGCTCTCTCATCATCCTCCGCCTGATCGCGCTCACCCAGGCACCGCAGCCAGGGCGGCACGGCGCTCCTGGTACAGCGCCAGCCGGCGCGCTGCCAGCGGCGCGATGCCGCCCGCCGCCTGCTCGGTGTAGGGAGCTAATTCGGCGGCGCGGTGGCAGGCCGTCAAATGCCCCTCGCGCCACGGCGCCAGCGGCGGGGGTTCCACGCGGCACCGCTCGATCACGAACGGGCAGCGCGTGTGGAAGCGGCAGCCTGCGGGCGGGCTCATCGGGCTGGGCACGTCGCCGTGCGCCACTTCCTGCGGGCGTTCGCGGTGCGGGTCGGGGCGCGGGATGGCGGCCAGCAGGGTGCGCGTGTAGGGATGGCGCGGGTCGGCGAACAATTCGTCCTTGGGCGCGATCTCCACGATCTGCCCGAGATACATCACCGCGACCCGGTCGGCCATGTGCTTCACGACGGCCAGATCGTGCGCGATGAACAGGTAGGCGAGGCCCAACCGCGCCTGCAAATCCTTCAGCAGGTTGATGACCTGCGCCTGGATCGAGACGTCCAGCGCCGAGACCGGCTCGTCGCAGACGATCACCTCCGGCTCAACCGCGAGCGCGCGCGCGATGCCGATGCGCTGGCGCTGGCCGCCCGAGAACTCATGCGGATAGCGCTGGGCATGATAGGGTGCGAGGCCGACCAGGCCGAGCAGCTCCGTGACGCGGCGCTCGCGCGCGCGGCGCGTGCCGATGCGATGCACGACCAGCGGCTCGGCCAGGATCTCGCCCACCGTCATGCGCGGGTTGAGCGAGGCGAACGGATCCTGGAACACGATCTGCATCCGCCGCCGCAGCCGGCGCAGGTCCGCCCCGGCCAGCCGCGTGATGTCTTGTCCGTCAAAGCGCACCGCGCCGGCGGTGGGCTCGATCAGCCGCAGAACAAGCCGCGCCGTGGTGGATTTCCCGCAGCCCGATTCGCCCACCAGCGCCAGCGTCTCGCCCCGATCGAGCGCGAAGGAAACCCCGTCCACGGCGCGCACCACGCCGACGGTGCTCGACAGCACGAGGCCGCGCCGTACCGGGTAGTGCTTGGCGATGCGGGAGGCCTCCAGGAGCGCAGTCATTAAACGAGCGCCTCCACCGGGGCGCGGATGCAGGCCGCGCGGTGGCCGGACGACAGCAGGCGCAACGGCGGCTCGGCCCGCACGCAGGCGGGGGCGGCGAAGACGCAGCGCGGATGGAACCGGCAGCCCTCGGGCAGGTCGAAGGGGGGCGGGACGGCGCCGTCGATCGCGATCAGGCGCGAGCGCGTCTCCTCCACGCGGGGAATGCTGCCCAGCAGCCCCAAGGTGTAGGGGTGCTGCGGGTCGTCGAACACCGCCGCGCCGGCCGCCCGCTCCACCACGCGCCCTGCGTACATCACGGCGACATCGTCGGCCATCTCGGCGACGATGCCGAGGTCGTGCGTGATCAGGATGATCGCCATGCCGCTCTGCTGCTGAAGCTCGCGCAGCAGATCGAGGATTTGCGCCTGCACGGTGACGTCGAGCGCGGTCGTCGGCTCGTCGGCGATCAGCAGGTCGGGCGCGCAGGCGAGCGCCATCGCGATCATCACCCGCTGGCGCATCCCGCCCGACATCTGGTGCGGATACTCGTCGAACCGGCGCGCGGGCGAGGGGATGCGCACCCGGCCCAGCGCCTCGATCGCGCGGGCGCGCAGCGCGGCGGCGGAGGCGGCGCGGTCGTGTGCGCGCATCGCCTCGGTGATCTGGTCGCCCACGGTGAAGACCGGGTTAAGGCTGGTCATCGGCTCCTGGAAGATCATGGCGATGCGCCGGCCCCGGATCGCCCGGATCGCCGCCGGCGGCAGGCTCAGCAGATCCTGCCCGTCGAACAGGATGCGCCCCGCCGCGACCCGGCCGGGTGAGGGCACGAGGCGCATGATCGACAGCGACAGCATCGACTTGCCGCAGCCGGATTCGCCCACAATCCCGAGCGTGCGCCCGCGCGGGACAGCGAGATCGACGCCATCGACGGCGGCGACCGTGCCCTGGTGGGTCTGGAACACGGTGCGCAGGCCCTCGATGGAGAGGAGGGGGGTCACGTCGCCTTTCACGCGCGACCCCTCCCCCAAGGGGAGGGGAGACGTAAGAAGCACCACGCCATCTTCTCCCCCTCCCTTTGCGGGAGGGGGCTGGTGGGAGGGGTTGCGGGAGTTCGCCTCACGTCCGGTAATCAGGCCGATCGTTCTCGATCAGCTCCAGCGCGGCCGTCCAGACCATCTCGTAGTGCTCGTCGTTCTCCTGGGCGCGGAACTGCTCGGCGGTGTGGCGGCAGACGCCGTCGGGCGGAACCAGCAGCTCGGCCCCGCCCGCCATCGCGGCGACCTGCGCCTGACAGGCGCGCTCCAGCATGTAGATCATGTGGAACGCCTCGGCGATCGAGGTGCCGCCCACCAGCAGCCCGTGGTTCTGCAACACCATCGCCTTGTGCTCGCCCAGATCCTTCACGAGCCGTTCGCGCAAGTCGATGTCGAGCGCGATGCCCTTGTAGCCGTGATAGGCGAGGCGGCCGTAGAACTTGAGCGCGTGCTGCGAGAGCGGCAGCAGGCCGCCTTTCTGCGCCGAGACGGCGATGCCGGCGGCGGTGTGCGTATGGACGACGCACATCAGGTCCTCGCGTGCCATGTGGACGGCCGAATGGATGGTGAAACCGGCCGCGTTAACCCGCCGGCTCCGGCCGTCGGCGCCCGCCTCTACGACGTTGCCGTCGAGGTCGATCTTCACCAGGTCGGAGGCGCGCATCCGGTGGAAATTCACGCCGTACTCGTTAATCAGGAAATGATGGTCCGGCCCCGGCAGCCGCGCGCTGATATGGGTGTAGATGAAGTCGGTCATCCGATAATGCGCGACAAGCCGATAGAGCGCGGCAAGGTCGCAGCGGATTTTCCATTCCTGCTCGGAAACGCCAGCCAGCGCGGCCGGCGAGGTGACAATATTCATTTCTGCTGTCCTCAGCGGGATTTCCAGCCAAGATCATCGCGCCGGCCCACGGGCAGCGTCAATCAGGCGGCGGCGAGTTGCAGGCGACGGGCCGCCCGCGCACGCCCCATGAGCGGCAGCAGTGCCCGCATCTCCGGCCCGTGATCGTCGCCGGTGAGCGCGAGGCGCAGCGGCAGGAACAGGGCGCGGCCCTTGCGGCCGGTCTCCTGCTTGACCGTATCGGTCCAGCTCGGCCAAATCTCCGTGTCCCACGGCTCGGGCGGCAGCGCGTCGAGGGCGGCCCGCAGCATGGCCCGGTCCTCCTCGGCCTCGACCACCGGGGGGACGATCTCGCCGGCGACCGCGTCCCACCAGCCCCGGGCCTCGGCCAGCAGGTCGAGATTGCCGCGCACCGCCAGCCAGAACGCCTCGGTCGCCCCCTGCGGCAGCCGGTCGGCGATTTCGGCGAAGCTCAGCTCGCGAAGGATGCGGCGATTCAGCGTCAGGAGCTGCGACGGGTCGAAGCGGGCCGCCGCGCGCGAGACGCGGGCAAGGTCGAAGCCCGCGATCAGCTCGGCCATCGTCGCCGGCTCGGGATCGTCCGAGGTGCCGATCCGCGCTAGATAGGCGGCAAGCGCGCGCGGCTCGTTGCCGTCGGCGCGCAGCGAGCGGAGCGACACCGAATCCAGGCGCTTCGAGAGCTTGTCGCCCGTGGCGTCCAGCAGCAGCGGCAGGTGCGCGAAACCGATGCGGCCGGGATCGGCGCCCAGGGCCGCGAACAGGTCGCGCTGCACCGCCGTGTTGGTCACATGGTCGGCGCCCCGGATCACGTGCGTCACCCCCGCCGCGATGTCGTCCACCACCGAGGTGAGCGTATAAAGCGGCGTGCCGTCCGCGCGGACCAGCACGGGGTCCGACACAGTCGCTAGCTTCACCTGCTGGGCGCCCATCACGAGGTCGTCCCAGGCGGCGATGCCGTCGCTCAGTCGAAAGCGCCAATAGGGACGCTTCCCGCCGGCCTCGGCCGCCTGCCGCTGCGCGTCGGTGAGCTTCAGCATCACGCGGTCGTAGACCGGCGGCTTTTTCTGGCGGGCGCGACGCTCGCGCTTGGCGTCAAGCTCCTGCTTCGTCTCGAAGCACGGATAGAGCCGGCCCGACGCCTTCAGCCGCTCGGCCGCCGCCGCATAGAGATCGAGCCGGTCTGACTGGCGGAAGCTGTCGTCCCAGTCGATGCCCAGCCAGCGCAGGTCGTGGCGGATCGCCTCCTCATAGTCGGCGCGGGAGCGTTCGGCGTCGGTGTCGTCGATGCGGAGCAGAAAGCGCCCGCCATGGCGGCGGGCGAACAGGAAGTTCATCAGCGCCAGACGGGCGTTGCCCGCGTGCAGATATCCGGTCGGGCTCGGCGCGAAACGGGTGACGATCTCAATCATGGGCTCGTTCATGCGAAGCAACTCACTCTGCGTCCTCCTCCTCTTCGTCCTCGCCGATCCGGCGCGGGTCGAGCGCGCGCCAGTCGCGCTCCTCGGCCCCGGCGCGCTGGTCGGCGAAGTCTCCCAGCTCGTTGGCGCTGCGCCAGGCCGCGTCGCCGCCGTCGATCACCTCGGCGTCCTCGCCATAGGCGAACCACGCCTCCAGCACTTGCTTCGTCGTTGATCCGGGCGCCCAGCACCGCTCGACGGAATCGCGCACGTAGCGGCGCGCGAAGGCGTTCGCCTGCATCAGGGTGGCGAAGCCGCCGATCTCCTCCACGACGTTGTCCTCCGCGCCGCCCGAGAGATCGCGGATGCGCACGCGCCAGCCCCCGGACGGGGCGAACAGGTCATTCACCGGGTCGGACATGCCGCAAGCTAGGCACCCGTGTCGGCTGAATCAACGCCAGGCGTAGCGGGCTACCGCGCGGCCGTCGCCAGACGCCGCTCGTACCACTGCGCGAGCATCGTGCTGGGGAACAGCAGCACGAAATAGATCAGCGCGACGACCGTGTACACCTCCAGCGGGCGATAGGTGGTCTCGGTGATGATCGTGCCTTGGTACAGCAGGTCGGGAACCGCGATCGTGGAGATGAGCGAGGTGTTCTTGAGCTGGGTGATGGACTGGCTCACGAAGGGCGGAATCATCCGGCGCACCGCCTGCGGCAGGATCACGAACCGCATCATCTGCCAGCGCGACAGACCGAGCGCGCGCGCCGCGTCCCATTGACCGCGTTCGATGGAGATGATGCCGGCCCGGAAGATCTCGGCGTAGAAGACGCCCGTGTAGAGGGAAAGCGTGGCGCCGGCGGCGGCGAGCGCCGGGATCTGCACATGCAGCAGCACCGGCAGCGCGTAATAGATCCACACGAGCTGCACCAGCAGCGGCGTGCAGCGAAACACCTCGATCAGCGCGATCAGGGGTGCGTTCACCAGCGCCGAGCGCGACAGCCGCCCGACCCCGATCAGCAGCCCCAGCACCAGCCCGCAGAAGATGGTTCCGGCCGTGAAGCCGAGCGTGACCAGCGTGCCGCGCCACAGCAGAGGCCAGTACTGGACGAGCGAGCCGAAATCCCACGTGTAGTGCACGCGCCCGCCCCGGGGTGCCTAGGTCCGGCCGCGCTGCTGGTCGAGCCAGCCGAGCATGATCCGGTTGAACATCTCCGGATGCTCGACGTTGGGAAAGTGCCTTGCGTCGGCGATCTCCTCGTAGCGGGCGCCCGGCACCAGCGCGGCGAGGCCGCGGTTCTGCGCCGGCGGCGTGCCGACGTCCTCGGCCCCGCAGACCACGAGCGCGGGCACGCGCACCGACGGAAGCTCGGCGGTGAAGTCGAAATTCAGGATCGCCGCGCAGCAGCCGAGATAGCCGGCGGGCGTGGTGGCCTGCACGGTGTCGCGGATCTGGCGCCAGCGCGCCGGGTTGCGCGCCTTGAAAGCGTCCGTCAGCCATCGTTCGGTCGTGGCATCGGCGAGCGGCGCGAGCGAGTTCGCGCCTCGGACCGTCGCCATTCGCTGATCCCAGGGATCGCGAGCCCCACCCGGGCTGGCGGGCAGAGTGTCGCACCATAGCGCCGACAGCAGCTTGCCGCCGTGCGCGATCGCGAAGGCCTGGCCGAGCATCCCGCCGATCGACAGCCCGATATAGTGGACCCGCGCGATGCCGAGCGCGTCGAGCGCCGTCGCCACGTCGGCGGCGAGCGCCGTCATCGTGTAGTCGCCCGCCACCGGGTCGCTACCGCCATGCCCGCGCATGTCTAGCCGCAGGACGCGGTAGCCCTGCGCAAGCAGCGCCGGAACCTGCTCGGCCCACATGCCGCCGTCGGCGGCGAGCGAGTGGGTGAAGCACACGACCGGCCCGGAATCAGGCCCGAGCAGGTCATAGGCGATGAACCGGTTGTCGATCGGCAGTTTCATGGCGGATTCCTCTCAGACCAGCGGACGTGCGTTTCGACCCGTCCCCCAACCCCTCCTGCAAGGGGAGGGGCGGAGTAGCGGCGGCTCTCTCCTACCTCCCTCTCCACCCCTGGCGGGAGGGGTCGGGCGCGATCATTCGGCGGCCGCTTGCGCGGGACACGCGAGGACGTAGCGCTCCAAATACGCCCGGAATCCCTCGTCGGTCCTCGCCAGCCTTGCGTATTCGGCGAAATGCGCGGCGTCGGCCGGGTATTCGTCAAGCAGCGCGGCGGGCCAAGCGCCGCGTTCGGCCACCGCTACCGCCTCGATGTAGGTCGCCGAGATCGTGCCCGCCGCGAGGCATTCGTGGTCGAGCAGGTTCGTTTCGGTGAGCCGCTCCACCGTCACCAGCGTCCGTCGCGCGGCGTGCGCCATCGTCGCCAGCTCGTGGCGGCGGCCCACGTAAACGTTGCCGTCCCGATCGGCCATGATGGCGTGGAAGGCCGCGATGTCCGGCGACAGCGCGGGCAGCAGCACGATCGGGTCGCCCCCGTCGGCGAACGGATTGTCGATCACCCGCCAGTCCGGCCTGTGCGCCAGGATGTCGCTGCCGAGGATGCCCCGCAACGGCATGAACGGCACGCCCTTCTCGGCGGCCTGCAACATGGTGTGGATTGCCGGGCAGGTCGCGTCGGTCATGCTGATCCGCCCGGCCTTCAGCGCCGCCCCGAAGCGCGGCGCGAAACCAGCTTCGCCGAGCGAGACGCCGGAGCTTTGCACCGACGCCACGCAACCGGCGCCGATCAGCAGGTCGGTCGCATATCCCGACACCGGCACCCCAAGCACCCGCAGCTTCCGCCGCCCGGCTCGCACCAGCGCACGGGCGAGCGCGGAAGGCGTCAGAGAGTTGTCCGGCGGCAGCGCGAGCACCGCGCCATCCGGCACCAAGGCTGTGAGGTCTTCGAGGGCGACGATCGGCATGGGCGGGCCTCCTGCCCGATAGCATAGCGGAGTGCGCCCCGACGGGAAGGCGGGCTACTCGGCGGCCATCCGCTGCGGTTCCACCAGCCGCTCGGCCGACTGAAGATCGACCGACAGCAGGCGGGAGATGCCGCGCTCTTGCATCGTCACCCCGTAGAGCCGGTCCATGCGCGCCATCGTCAGGGGATGGTGCGTGACCACCAGGAAGCGCGTCCCGGTCTCGCGCACCATGTCGTCGAGCAGCGCGCAGAAGCGGTCCACGTTGGCGTCGTCGAGGGGCGCGTCCACCTCGTCCAGCACGCAGATCGGCGCGGGATTGCAGCCGAATACGGCGAAGATCAGCGACAGCGCGGTGAGCGCCTGCTCGCCGCCCGACAGCAGCGACAAGGTCGCGAGCTTCTTGCCGGGCGGCTGGGCATAGATCTCCAGCCCCGCCTCCAGCGGATCATCCGAGCCGACCAGCGCGAGATGCGCGCGCCCGCCGTTGAACATGCGGGAGAACAGCGCCTGGAAATTGCGATCGACCTGCTCGAAGACCTGGGCCAGCCGCTCGCGCCCCTCCCGGTTCAGATGGCCGATCGAGCCGCGCAGCTTGGCGATGGCGGTGCCGATCTCGGCGCGATCGGCCTCGATGGTGGCGATCTGGCGCTCGATCTCCTCGACCTCCACCTCGGCGCGGAGGTTGACCGGCCCCATCTCGTCGCGCTCCTTGACCAGACGATCCAGTTTGCGGCGAGCCTTCTCCTCGGCCTCGGCGTCGCAAGTTTCCGGCGGGTCCGGCAGCGCGGGGTTGACGCCAAGCCGCTCCAGGATGCGCTCGGCGACGCTGCCCCACTCGTGATCGGCCTGCGTGGCCTCGGCTTCGGCGCGCACCGCGCCCTCGCGCGCCGTGCCGGCGGCGGCCTCCGCGGCGCGCGCGGCGCGTTCGGCCTCGGCGGCCTGCCGGCTCGCCCCGGCCAGCGTCTCCGCCGCGCGCCAATGCGCCGCTTCGGCTGCCTGGAGCGCCGCCTGCGCCTCGGCCTTCGCCTCGGCGAACTGGCCTGGCGCGGCGGCGAGCGTGGCGCGTTCCGTTTCAGCCTCGCGGCTTCTCGCCACGAGATCCGCCAGCCGCCCCGCCGCGTCGGTCGCGCGGTCGCGCCAGTCCTGCCGCTCCCGTGCGATCGCCGGCCGCCGCGCCGCGCGGGCCGCTGCCTCCCGCGTCAGGCTGTCCCGCGCGCCACGGGCCGAACCCTCCGCTGCGCGGGCATGGGCAAGCGTGGCGCGGGCCTGGTCCACGGCGGCGCGCAGGCCGGTGATGTCGGGCAGCGCGGCGTGCGCCTGTTGCGCCTCCGCAAGCGCGCTTGCGGCCTCCTCGTGCTCAGGTGTCAGCGCCGCCACCTGCTGCTCGGCCGCGGCCAGCCGGGCGGCGGCGCCCTCGGCCAGGGTGCGGAGATGCGCGGCAGCGGCCCGCGCGCCTTCGACACGCTGCTCGGCCTCCCGGCGGACTTGCCGGGTCCGCTGCTCGGCGGCGGTCGCCTCGCGCTCGCCCGCCTCGGCGGCGCCACGGGCGGCGGCAGCCTCTTTCGCGCGTGCCTCGGCCATGGCAAGGTCGGCCCGCAGCGTAATCAGGCGGTTGCGCTGGCGCAGCCGGACGGCGGCGGCGGTGGGGGCGCCGGCCCGGATCGTGTAGCCGTCCCAGCGCCAGACGGCGCCGGCGGCGGACACCAGGGTCTGGCCGGGCGCGAGCCGCGCCTGCGACGCATCCCCCGCCGCGTCGTCCGCCACGAGGCCGATCTGCGACAGCGCGCGCGCCAGCGCTGCCGGACCCTGTGCGATGCCCGAGAACGCTTGCGCGCCGTCCGGCAGCGCTGGCGGATCAAGCCGCGGCAGTGCGCGCCAGTGGCGGGCGGCGGCGGGATCGGCGGCGGAGGTCAGCTCTTCGCCAAGCACCGCGCCGAGCGCTGCCTCCAGTCCCGCCGGGACCGACACGGCATCGACCATCGGCGGCCAACGCTCGCCGTCCTTCACGGCGAGAATTTCCGCGAGCGCACGCGCCTCGGCGGCTAGTCTGGACCGCACCGCCTCGGCCGCGGACACCAGGGCACGCGCGTCAGCCAACGCGGATTGCGCGGCAATGCGGGTCTGTTCGGCGCCTTCCTGCGCCGCGCGGGCGGCCACCTGCCCGGCCTCGGCGGCTTCCTGCTCGTCGAAGGCGGCCGCGAGGCGGGCGGGATCGACGGCCTGGGCGCGGATGCGGTCCAGCTCCCGGGTCGCGCGGTCGAGTTGCTCGGCGGCCCGACGCGCCCGCGCCTCGGCCTCGCGCAGAAGCTGACCGGCAGCCTGCGCGCGGGCAGACGCCTCGGCGGCGGCCTCGGTGGCGCGGTTGGCATCCGCCTCCGACGCGCGCGCCGCCTCGGCGGCCTCGGCCGCCGCGGTATCGGCGGCCTCCAGGCGAGCGGGATGGACGGCATCCGCCTCCGCGAGCCGGGCGTCCTCGACGCCAAGCCGCGCCTCGGCGGCGGCGGCATCACGGCTTGCCTGCTCGGCGTGCCCCATGTCTTTCCCGATCTGCGCCGCCCGCCGCTCGGCCTCCGCCAGAGCAGCACGCGCGCGCGCCTCCTCGGCGGCGATCTGCTCACCGGCGATGCGGCGGCGTTCGAGCGCGGTCCGCGCCTCGGACTCGGTCTCGCGCAGGCTTGGCAAGGCCGCCGCGTTCTCCTCGGCGCCCGTTCGCGCGGCTTTTGCCGCCGTCTCGGCCGCGACCACGGCATCCCGTGCCGCCATCACAGCATCGCGCGCCGCCGCGCGCGCCCGCTCCACCCTGGCGCGCTGGATCGAGAGCAGTTCGGATTCGCCCGCGCGGATCGCGCCGGAGATGTTGCGATATCGGCTCGCCTGCCGGGCCTGGCGCTTGAGGCCGCCAAGCTGCGTGTCCAACTGGCCCTTGAGGTCCTCGGCCCGCGCGAGGTTCGCCTCCGCCTGGCGCAGCTTCAGCTCCGCCTCGTGGCGGCGCGCGTGCAGCCCGGTGATGCCGGCCGCCTCCTCCAGCACGGCGCGGCGCTCCTCCGGGCGGGCGCCGACCAGCGCCCCGACCCGGCCCTGGCTGACCATCGCCGAGGCCCGCGCGCCGGAGGCGAGGTCGGCGAACAGCGTCTGCACGTCGCGCGCGCGCACCTCCTTGCCGTTCACGCGATACTGGCTGCCGGCGCCGCGCTCGATGCGGCGCGTGATCTCGATCTCGCCCAACTCGGCGAAGGGCGGCGGGGCGAGCCCTTGCGCGTCGTGCAGCAGCAGCCCCACCTCGGCGATGTTGCGCGAGGCGCGGCCGGCGGTGCCGGCGAAGATCACGTCCTCCATCTCGCCGCCGCGCAGGCTGCGCGCGCTCGATTCGCCCATCGCCCAGCGCAGCGCCTCGACGACGTTGGACTTCCCGCAGCCGTTCGGTCCGACAATGCCGGTGAGACCGGGCATGATCTCCACCATCGCCGGTTCGGCGAAGCTCTTGAACCCGGCGATGCGGAGGCGGGAGAAGCGGACGGGCAAGCGGACGCCTCAGGTGCTGTGACTGATCGACCACGCAAGAAGCAACGTCATGCCCGGGCTTGGCCCGGCACCCACGTCTTTGTTCGCGACCACGAAGGACGTGGAGGCGGGAGGGATGACGCCCGCACCTTTCACGCGCTCGGCAAAAGCTTGACGAACTCCGCGTAGCTCATCTCGCCCGACTGCTTGTGGCCGTTGACGAGGAAGCTCGGCGTGGCGTCGATGCCGTAGTCCTTTTGGGCCTTCGCCTGCTGGGCGAGGATCCAGTCGCGCAGCGCCGTGTCGTCCCAGGCAGCATCAAAGGTGGCGCGGTTCATGCCGGCCAGCGCCGCCATCTTCCAGATCTCGTCGCGCGGATCGACGCCCTGCGCGAACGCCCAGCGGTCCTGGCTGGCCAATAGCGCGAGCACGAATGGCGCGTAACGCTCGGGCGGCATGGCGCGGGCCACCATCGCGGCTTGCAGCGCCACACGGTCGAGCGGGAAGTCGCGAAACACCCAGCGCAGCTTGCCGGTCGCGATCAGGTCTTTCTCGATGCTGGGGAAGGTGGTTTGCGCAAACGCCGCGCAATGCGTGCAGGTAAGGGAGAAGAACTCCTGCGTCTCGTTCTTGGCGTCCGCGCTGCCGAGGGTGCGCGGGCTTTCCCATGCGGCGATCTGCACGGCCGTGGCCGGCACCGTCGGCTGGGCGGGCTGGCCCTGATTGGGCTGACCCTGGGCGCGCGCCAGGGCCGGCGCGACAAGGCCGGCGCCGGCAAGGCTCAGGAGGGAACGGCGATCAATCGACATGGCGACCTCGACGGTTGCTGGGAGTCTAGCGGTCGGATTCGCGCCGCGTCGAGCTTGGCGTGCCCGTCTGTGGCGTGCCGGTCAGCACGGCGCGGCCGAGCGCGGCCAGTGCATCGCGGAGCGGGCCGGCGGGAAGCTCGCCGACCGCCGCCTCGGCCGCGCGCACGGCGGCGGGGCTGGGGGAGAGGACCGGCGGCCGTGCCGGAGCGGCGCGCGAGGCACCCTGGACGAAGCGCAGGCGCTGCACCGGCTCGGCGCCCAATGGCGCGTTGATCCGCGCCATCAACTCGGGCGCCAGATGCTGCAGCTCCATCGCGATCGGGCCGGAGCACGCGATGGTCAATGTGCCGGCCCACAGGCGCCGGGGCTGGGTGACGGCGGCCAGCGACGGCCCGACGATCGCCGCCCAATCGGCCAGAACCTGCGCGGCGGCCGGGCCTTGGCGGCGGAACGCCGGACGGGTGAGCGCCGGCAGCAGCGCGCCGACCGCGCGTGGGCCATAGACGTTGCGCGGCGCGGATGCCACACGGGACGTCGTGCCGGTCTCCTCCGCCTCGTCCTTTGCCATCGCTCCCGTCGCCCTCTTGCTCGCGTGGTACGACCGTCATCGCCGAAGTCTGCCGTGGCGCGCGGCGCCGGGCGAAATCGCGGACCCGTACCGGGTCTGGCTGAGCGAGGTGATGCTCCAGCAGACCACGGTGCCCGCCGCCATACCCTATTTCGAGCGCTTCGTCAGGCGCTTCCCCGACGTTCTTGCACTGGCCGAGGCGAATTTGGACGACGTGCTCATCGCCTGGGCCGGACTTGGCTATTATGCCCGCGCGCGCAACCTGCACGCGGCGGCCAAAACCGTTGCGTCGGCGGGCGGGTTTCCGCGCGATCCGGCGGGACTGCGGGCGTTGCCCGGCATCGGGCCGTACACGGCGACGGCGATCGCGGCCATCGCCTTCGGCATTCCGGGCGTCCCGGTGGACGGCAACGTGGAGCGGGTGGTCGCGCGGCTGTTCGCGATCGACCAGCCGCTGCCCGCCGCGAAACCCGCCATCCGCGCCGCCGCCGCTGCGTTGGGCGCGGATCCGGAGGCAGCCTCTCGTCCGAGCGACTTCGCGCAGGCGCTGTTCGATCTGGGGGCCACGGTGTGCACCCCGGCCGCGCCGGCCTGTGGTCTTTGCCCCTGGATAGAGCCCTGTGCGGCGCGGCGGCGCGGCATCCAGGCCGACCTGCCGCACAAGGCTCCGCGCCCGGAGCGGCCGGTTCGGCATGGCGTGCATTTCTGGCTCACCGACGCCGAGGACCGCGTCCTGCTCCGCCGCCGCCCTCCCTCGGGGCTGCTCGGCGGGATGACGGAACTGCCGGGAACGCCGTGGCGGGCCGAGCGATGGGAAGAGGCCGAGGCGCTGCAACACGCGCCGATCCCGGCCGCGTGGCGCGTTGTTGGGGAGGTGCGCCATGGCCTGACGCATTTCGAGCTTCGGCTCCTGGTCTATGTGGGGCGGGTCGAGCGGATCGAAGCGGAGGGATTCCTGTGCCGGGCCGGGGAGCTGGACGGACAGGGACTGCCGTCGGTCATGCGGAAATGCGCGCGGGTCGCCGCCCCGTAAGGCAATAAGCTTGCCTGCGGGGGAAAACTCTGACACGCGACCGTGATTGGTCTTACGTTTGAGCTTTTGATGCACGTGAAGGATAGTTTGGAAAATAGTTCATAGATAACTGGAGGAGCCATGATTCGTGTTTTAGAAATCCATCACCACGCCGTTCGCATCGGCGGCGATGAGAAGAATTTGGCGGACAATCTTGATTTTTATCAAGGTCTCCTCGGGCTTGCCCCCGACAGTCGTCGGCCCACTCTGCCCGGCATTCCTGGGTTTTGGATCAATGTCGGCGAGGTTGGACAAATCCACCTAATAGGCGGGCAGCAACCGTCACCACTGGCCAAAGGAGCCGAGCAGGACCCGGCCGGCCCGCATGTGGCTCTGGCAGTGGAAAGTATTGCGGAAGCCAAGGCTGAGCTGGACCGGCGAGGCGTCCAGTACCTGGAGTTTGGCGGGGGTTGTCGGGCCGCAGGCTGAGCAGTTGTTCCTGCGCGATCCCAACGGCAACATGGTCGAGCTGCATCAGATCGACCAATGCCGTTGCCGCGCGGCCAACCGAGCGTAGCCTGCTGATGTTGAGTACGTTCGTGCCGATCCGAAGAGTTTTTGTCGCCTTCGCGGCGCTGATCAGTGCTGGCATCTGCGCGAAGAGGTCGGTGAGGTGATCGGGGACAGTCAGAGTGGCGTAGCCGAGCGCCTCAACCTTCCGGGCCTTCTCCATCCATTCGGCCCGAGATTGCGCGTGCCGGACACTCACACCGAACCGGAACGGCTTCATCTCTGCACTGCCTCTTTGGAGCATCTACGGCGACGTATTAACCCGCCAATTCTCGCGCCGATCCCGCGTGGCATCGCAGCGGTACCGAACGTCTGATTATTTAACTAGGACCCAGCTTCCTCCGTGCGGAACCCGCCGAACCGGCACGGAATTCGCCGCACCGCCTCGATCACCCGCCGCCGTGTCGTCGGCGGATCATCGGGCAGAAAATCGAGCGAGACCGTATCCGCCAGACCACCGAACCGTCGTTCGATCGCCTCCGCGATTCCCTCATAGGGCGCGCGCGCGGTGAACAGGTCGAGCACCTCGTCCGATATCTCGGCGGCCATCTCGCTCCATTTGCCCTCGCGCGACATCTTGTTGAGCCGCACGCCGAGATCGCCCAGGCCGTGGATGTCGAACACGCGGCGATAGGCCGGGGTGGAGCCGTAGAAGCCGATGCGGTAGCGGATCTTCTCGGCCGCGCGCCGCACTGCCGCCTCGTCCGGGCCGGTGGCGATGAAGCCGCCGCCGGTGATCTCGAAACCCTCGCGCGGCTTGCCCGCGGCTCCCAGCTCGGTCTCGATCTGCGGCATCACGATCTGTTCCAGATAGGCGCGCGTGGCGAAGCCGTGCAGCCTCACGCTGTCGGCCAGCCGCGCGGCGGTGCGCGTCATCAGCGGGCCGACCGCGGCCAGCGCCACTGGCGGCAGGGGCAGGCCGACGGGCGCAGGGGTGAACTCCGGCGTCATCAGGGTAAAGGTATAGTATTTGCCCCGGTAGTCGAGCTTCTCGCCGTGCTCCCAGCAGCGGAAGATCGCGCGCAGCGCCTCGATATACTCGCCCATGCGCGCGGCCGGAGCGACCCAGGGCACGCTGAAGCGCCGCTCGTTGTGCGCCCGCACCTGGCTGCCCAGCCCGATCACGAATCGCCCGGCGGAGTGCTTGTGCAGATCCCAGGTCTGGTTGGCTACGATCATCGGGCTGCGCGGGAACGCGATGGCGACCGAGGTGGCGAGCTGCACCCGCTCGGTCGCCAATGCGGCGAAGGCGAGCGGCGCGAACGGGTCGTGGCGCAGCTCGTTGCTCGTGAGCGAGTCCGCCCCGTCCTCCTCCGCCCGGCGCGCGGCCGCGCCGCACGCGCGCCAATCCTCGCTCGGCAGCCCCATCGAGACCCGCATGATCGTTTCTCCCGGCCCGCTCAGCCCTTGGCGAATTGGCCTCGGCCGAACAGGCGGTCGAGGGTCTCGGGCGCGGCCTTGTCGAACGCCGTGGTTCGTGCGCGCACCTCATCGGCCGCCGCCAGCGCCCGCTTGACGGCGGGACGCGCGTCGATCTTCTCAACCCAGGCGAACAGGTTCGGGTAGTCGGCCTTCGTGCCCCCGAGCAGCGCGCCGATGTTGCGCGCCCAGGGGAACGTGGCGATGTCGGCGACGCTGTATTCGGCCCCGCCCAGATAGGGCGCCTTGCCCAGCCGCGCCTCCAGCACTTCGCACAGCGTGCGCGCCTGCGTGCGGTAACGGCTGAGCGCATACTCGTTGCCCGCCGGGGCGAAGCGCATGAAGTGGACATACTGGCCGAACATCGGCCCGACCCCGGTGAGCTGGACCATCAGCCACTGGATCGCGTCGTATTTCGCCGCCGTGTCGGACGGCAGCAGCCGCCCCGTCTTCTCGGCCAGGTAGAGCAGGATCGCGCCCGATTCGAAGACCGTGTACGGCCGGTTGCCCGGCCCCTCGGAATCGACGATCACCGGCACCTTCGCGCTGGGATTGAGCGCCAGGAACTCCGCCTTGAACTGCGCGCCTTCGAACACGTCCACCGGATGCACCTGATACGCCAGCCCCGCCTCCTCGAGCGCGATGTAGATCTTCACCACGTTCGGGCTGCCCATCGCATAGAAATCAATCACGGCGATCCCCTCGGTTCTGTTCAGCCGAGGCTAACACCCGGCGTCCCGGCTTACGAGGGCGAGTGGGCCGCTTGTTGGATCGCGCCCTCTTCCGCGCCGGTGAGATAGGCGGTCGCGGTGCCGAACAAATGCGTGGCGAAGCCGATGCGCACCGGCACCTTTGGCCCGCCCGGCTGCGGGGCGCCGAACCAGACCGAGCCGTGCATCTCCGGGTCGTTCGTTTCGGCATCGCCGCGCAGGAACCCGGCCAGGGTGCGACCCGCGAAGTCGCAGCGGAGCGCGGGGCCGGCAAAGCTCGACCGCCCGGAGGGAGGCAAATTCACCTCGCCCGCGGAGTGCGCGGTGATCTCGCGCAAGGTGCGGCCGTCGAACAGGCGCAGGTTCAGCGCGCAGGAGCCGCTGCGCTCGACCTCCTTCGTCAAGGCCGCGAGCGCGCTCAGCAGATCGACGCTGCCGCCGGTGAGGTCCGGCGGGACCGGGGCCCGCTCCGGCGGGTTCGCCGGCTCCAGCACGCGCACCTCCGGCTGGCCGTGGTCGAACTCGATGAGCGTGTGCTTCGGTGCGCCGCCCCATGTACCCTGACTGAGATATCGGTCGGGTACCGGGTCGCCATCCCGCCAGTCGCCGCGCGCCGTGAAAACCTGCTGGCCGGGGTGCAGCAGCCGGGCGATTCCGACGGTGCGGGCGGACAGCTCCACCTGGTAGTTCCACGGGCCGAGGCCGAGGAACGCCTGCACGTTCAGGATGTGCAGGCCGACCGCGTATGCCTCGAAGGTCAGCGCGACGCGAGAGACCGGTGGGTTTGCCCGAGCCGCCGGGGCGAGGAGGAGGGCGAGGCCCAGGAGAGCGTGACCGGTGCGCATGGCGCGGGGGTGTGTCACCGGATGGCGAGCCGGCGCAAGCGTGGCGGTTTTGGGCGAGGCACCATATTGTGGTGCGCAATGGGTTCGAGGGAGATCGCATGACGGTGGCGAGGCCGGTGGTGCGGCGACGGAAGGTGGCCCCGTGGCGGGATCGGCAGGGGCGGCTTTCCTGGCTCAAGTCGCTGACCCTGGCCGGGTGCCTCGCGCCGGGTGCGGTGCTGGCCTGGTGGGCGGCCACTCACCAGCTCGGCGCGCGTCCGGTGCTGGAGGCGATCCACGAGACGGGGCTGTGGACCGTCCGGTTCTTCCTGATCTCGTTCGCCCTGACGCCGGCGCGTCTGGTGTTCGACTGGCCGCGCGCCCCCCTGGTGCGCCGGATGGTCGGCGTGACCGCCTGCTGCTACGCGCTGACGCATTTCTCGCTCTACATCGTCGATGAGAATTACCGGCTGCTGACGGTCGCCTCCGAGATCATCCATCGCTTCTACCTGACGATCGGCTTCGTCGCCCTGCTTCTGCTGATCGCGCTCGCCGTCACCTCCACGGACGCGGCGACGCGACGCATGGGGAAGTGGTGGAAGCGGCTGCACCGGGCGGTCTACGTGGTCGGCGTGCTCGTGCTGCTGCACTATTTCATCCAGTCGAAGGCGAATGTCGGCGAGCCGATCGTTTTCGCCGGGCTGTTCCTGTGGCTGGTGACGTGGCGTCTGCTTCCGGCGCGCTGGAAGGGGCGGCTGTGGGTGTTGCCGGCGCTCGCGCTGGCGGCGGCGCTTCTGGCGGCCGGGCTGGAGTTCGCCTGGTACCATTTTGCGACCGGCATCAACCCGTTGCGGGTGGTCTCCGCCGAAGGGACGCTCCGCTTCGGCATTCGCCCCGCGCAATGGGTGCTGGTTTCGGGAGCCGCCATCGCGGCGCTTGCGATTCTGTGGCGGGGGCTGGGCGGCTTGCGTCGTCGGGTGGGGTCAGGAAGGCTCCGGCCAGGCCCGACACTGCAGGGCCCGACACTTGAAGGAAAGACGCCATGACGCGCCGGCTGATCGATATATCCGTGCCGCTGAAGGCGGGGATCGCCAGCGATCCGCCCCACATGCTGCCCGAGATCGAGTATCTCGACCATCACCAGACCGCACCGGCGATGGCGGAGTACATGGGGGTCCTCGTCGATCAGCTTCCCCAGGGCGAGTACGCGGCCATCGAACGGGTGCGAATCAGCACGCATAACGGCACCCATCTCGATGCGCCGTATCACTACTTCTCCAGCATGAACCACGCGCTCAAATCGGGCGGCGAGCCGTCATGGCGGATCGACGAGGTGCCGCTCGAATGGTGCTTCCAGGCCGCCGTGAAGCTCGATTTTCGCCATCTCGACGACGGCTACGTGGCGACGCCGGGGGACGTGGAGGCGGAGCTGAGGCGCATCGGACACACGCTCCGTCCGCTGGAGATCGTGGTGGTGAACACCGCTGCCGGGGCACGCTACGGCGAGGCGGATTACGTCGATCGCGGCTCCGGCATGGGCAAGGCGGCGACCCTATGGCTGCTGGAGCGCGGCATCCGGCTGGTCGGCACCGATGCCTGGAGCTGGGACGCTCCCTTCTCCCACACGCGCCGCAAGGTCGCGGAAACCGGCGATGCCGGGCTGATCTGGGAGGGCCACCGCGCGGGACGGGAGATCGGCTACTCGCATCTGGAGAAGCTGCACAACCTGGAACAATTGCCGCCGGACGGGTTCGAGGTGGTGTGCTTCCCGGTCAAGGTCCATCGCGGCTCCGCCGGATGGACGCGGGCGGTGGCGATCGTGAGGGAGTAGATTTCCGCAAGGTGAAGAAGGGTCCGCGCCTTAACGAACTCTCGGTCCTATACCGCCAGATCCACAGCCACCGGCACATGGTCCGACCCCCGCGCCCAATCGCGGGCGTCCCTCAAAACCGTATGCCCGCGCAGTCCGCCGACCAGATCGGGCGTGACCCATATATGGTCCAGCCGTCGGCCCCGGTTTGACAGGCGCCAGTCGCGGTTACGATAGGACCACCAGGTGAACAGCTTGTCCTCGGCGGGGACGAAGTGGCGCACCGCATCGACGAAGCCGGTCGCCTGCCAGGCGAGCAGGGCCGTCGTCTCCGCCGGGGTGTGGCTCACGACATCGAGCAGTTGCCGATGGCTCCAGACATCCTGTTCCAGTGGCGCGATGTTGAGATCGCCCACCAGCACCGACCGCGCCAGCCCCGCACGGCCGGCGAACCAGGCCCGCGCCTCGGCGACGAAGTCGAGCTTGTGGGCGAATTTCAGGTTCAGCACGCGGTCGGGCACGTCGCCGCCGGCCGGGACATAGAAATTGTGCAGCTCGATCGGCTCGCCCGCCGCATCCACCCGCACCGCGAGGTGCCGGCAATCGCCCTTGGCGCACCAATCCGGCGCATCGTGCAGCACCTCGATCGGCCGGCGGGAGAGGATGGCCACGCCGTTGTAGCCCTTCATGCCGCGAAAGGCCGCGTGCGGATACCCAAGCTCGGCGGGTGCGTCGGCCGGGAACAGGGCGTCCGGAACCTTCGTCTCCTGCAGGCAGATCACGTCCGGGTCCAACGCGGCGATCAGCTCGCGCACCAGCGGCAGCCGCAGACGCAGCGAGTTAATGTTCCAGGTCGCGACCCGGAGCGCCGGCGCGGTCATGCGGGGCGGGAGCGTCAGGCGGCGACGGCGGGCAGGCCGCGGCGCAGGCGCACCGCCTCGCCGAACACCGCGAAGATGCGGCGCGAGAGCGCGTCGGTCTGGAAGTCGTATTCGGGATGCCACTGCACGCCGACCGCGAAGCCGGGCGCGTTCGCGACCCTGACCGCCTCGATCAAGCCGTCGGGTGCGGTGCCCTCCGCCACCAGGCCGGGCGCGAGCCGGTCGATGCCCTGGTTGTGCAGCGAGTTCACCGCGATCTCGGTGGCGCCGGCCAGCCGGTGCAGCCAGCTTCCCGGCACCACCCGGATGGCGTGCGCCTTGCCGGTGCGGACCTTGCCGAACGCCTGCATTGGGGTGGAATGGTCGAGCTTCCCCGGAAGGTCCTGAATTCGCTGATAAAGGCTTCCGCCCAGGGCCACGTTCAGCTCCTGGAAACCCCGACAGATCGCGAGCACGGGCACGCCGGCCGCCACCGCCGCGCGGATCAGCGGCAGGGTGGCGGAATCGCGCGCCGGGTCTTCGTGCACGCCCTCGGGGTGGGGCGGGCCGCCGTACAGGCTCGGCTGCACGTTGGAGCGGCTGCCGGTCAGGATGATGCCGTCCAGCCGATCGAGCAGCGTCGCGGAACAGGCGGCGGTGCCGCTCGCGGGGATCAGGACGGGGACGCCCTGCACCACCTGATCGGTGGCGCGGATATAGGTGTCGGATGCCGCGTGGTTCGGCATCCCGAACACCCCGAACTGCTTGGTGCAGCAACTGATGCCGATAAGTGGCTTCACGGCCGCGTCGAATTCTCCTGCGTCCAGTATGCTCAACGATAGATGTGGCGGAAACAAGTCACAAGCATTGCGAATGCGTTTCCTACCCGCCGCCGCCGCCGCGCTGGAAGTTCACCATCGGGGCGTTCGGCTCGAACAGGCTCTGGTCGAATCGGCCGCCCGTCTGCACATCATAGAGTGTCACCGTCGTGCGCTGCTGCTGGGCGTCGATCACCGTCCATTGGCGCAAGGTCATCGGGTCGGTGGCGAAGGTCAGCGTCAGGCTGCCCTCGCCGGGATTGGCGGCGCGGACGAGGCTGATCTCGAGTTCTGCCGGCAGCCGCCGGATGCCGGTGACGCGCAGCGCGCCTCCCGTCAGATCGATGTGATCGGCGAGCAGGATGCCGAGCGGCGTCTGCCCGATCGGGATGTTGGTCGTCTGACCGAGCTTGGTGTCACTGAACAGCACGAACCCATGGCCGGCGACCAGCAGCAGGGGCGTGGGCGGGTCGTACTGGAAGCGCATCCGCCCCGGCCGCTCCAGCCAGGCCGTCCCGCGCGTCCCGGCTCCATCGGGCGCGACCTGGAGAAATCGGGCCTTCAGGGTGTGAAGATTGTTCAAATAGGCTTGCACGCGCGCGATCACTGCCGCGTCGGCCTGCTGCTCAGGCACGGCAATCGGGGCGGGGGTCGGGCCAGCCGCGAATGCGGCGATCGGCGACAGCACGAGGAGACAAAGCAGAGCAAGCCGCATGGACGAGATGTGGCGCCCCGACGGCCGACTTTGCAGCATCTCGGACATGTGCGGCGCGCGCCTCAGCGGTCGTAAGAGACGAGAGCCTCGCACGGGACGTCGAGCCGCGAGCGCCCGCGCAGGAAACTCAGCTCGATCAGGGCCGCCGCCGCCGGCACCACCGCGTCGATTTTGCGCAGCAGGGCGATGCCGGCCGCCATCGTGCCCCCGGTCGCCAGCAGGTCGTCCACCACCACGACCCGCTGCCCGGCCTCGATCGCGTCGGCCTGAACCTCGATCCGGTCGGACCCGTATTCCAGCGCGTAGTCCAGCCCGACCGTCTCGCCCGGCAGCTTGCCCCGTTTGCGCAGCATCACGAACCCGCATCCGAGCTTGAGCGCGAGCGGGGCGGCGATGAGGAAGCCCCGGCTCTCGACGCCGGCGAGCAGATCGGGCTGATAGGCGCGCACTGCCTTCGCCATGCGCCCCATCGCCACCTGCCAGGCATCGGCGTCCCGCAGCAAGGTGGAGATGTCGTAGAAGTAGATGCCGGGCTTGGGAAAGTCCGGGATGCCCCGGATGTGGTCCTTGAGGTCCATGCGGGCGTCCTGTCGCGGGGTTGCCCCGCTTTAGGGCCGGAATGGCGGACGGGCAACACTGGCCTCGAAACGAGCGACGCCCGCCTCGTGCTTTAGGTTGGCACCGTTTGCGCTGACGCCGTGTAAGGTGGGCATTCCTTCAGTCGACAAGCCATCATGTCGGCAATCCCTCTCCGAACACCGGCGCAGACGCGGTTAGCACGCTCGTGTTGCCGGTGAGGACGTTGCCGTTCAACTGGAATGCCTGGACCGTATGGTGCCGCTCCAAATTTGATCGAACTGCGAGTTGAACGGTTCCGTCAAAAGTTGCGATAGTTGCGCATCGCCGGCGGGATCTCGAAGCGCTGAAATGGCTGGTTGACTCCGCGTATGTTAACTTACCGAGATAGTTGAGCAATTAACGCAAGGGGGTTGCCGGTAATGTTCACGATTGTCCCAGGATATTTGGAGACAGCACCGCTGTCGGACATTTTGACGATCTCCCCTGATGCCTGACCAAGAATTTGTCGGTCAGGTCAGCGCTTCGTTGGTTGACTTCGTAGCGATCGCAGAATGGCCGCCAGCCTGCAGATTACGCCCGTAACCTTGCCGGAGCACTATGGAGTTAGTGCCGTGATTATCTCCTTGAGCTTGACCGGGAATGATAAAAAGCTGTTCTTGATGCAGCCGATCGGGTTAATTCCGCTTGCGGTAAAGAAGCCGCGGAGCGCGGAGAAATTGCTCGGCGTCATAAACTGCACGCTCCGTGTGTAATCGGTGAACGTGACGCCGCCTAGGTATCCCCCAGTCTGGAGCGCGGATGTCGTGGGTTTATGATGTCGCGGCGCCGATGTAGGATAGGAGCGTCGAGAGGTGAAAATATGGGTCCGATCACGCTCGACTACAAATTTCCGTTAATTGCTCACCACGTTGGCCTGGGCACGAGAAACTTGCTGACCTCAGCTCCGGCCGCCCGCCGCTCGGGATATCAAGGAGCGATTGAGACCATCGAATAGAACGGACGGGAGGTCGCGATGGCTGATCACTTGCGCAACACCGACATCGACGCGGCACTGGCCGAGGCCAAGGAGGACTATATCGCGCGCAACCCGAAGAGCCTCGCGCGCCATATCGAGGCGACGGCCGTCATGCCCGGCGGCAACACGCGCACCGTGCTGCACTACGACCCGTTCCCGGTCGCGATGTCCCATGCCGAGGGGTGCCGGCTGCGCGACATGGACGGCGCGGAATACATCGACTTCCTGGGCGAATATACGGCCGGCATCTACGGACATTCCCATCCGGCGATCCGCGCCGCCGTCGCGGGGGCGATGGAAGGGGGCATCAACTATGGCGCCCATAACCTGATCGAGGCGCGCTTCGCCCGCGCCGTCTCCGACCGCTTCGGGCTGGCGCGGGTGCGCTTCACAAACTCCGGCACCGAGGCCAATCTGATGGCGCTGTCCCTCGCGCGCGCCTTCACCGGCAGGGGGCGCATCCTTGCCTTCTCCGGCGCCTATCACGGCGCGGTCTTCACCTTTGCCGGCGGCGGCAGCCCGATCAACGCGCCGTTCGACTTCGTGCTCGCCCCGTACAACGACGAAGCCGCCACGCTCGCGCTGATCGAGCGGCACGGAACCGAACTCGCCGCGGTCATCCTCGAGCCGATGATGGGCAGCGGCGGCTGCATCGCGGCTGACACCGACTTCCTCCATGCGCTGCGTGCGGCCGCCACGCGGGTCGGTGCGCTTTTGGTGTTCGACGAGGTGATGACCTCGCGCCTCGCCCCCGGCGGGCTCGGGCCGGCGCGCGACGTGCGAGCCGATCTCACGACGCTCGGCAAATATGTGGGCGGCGGCATGTCCTTCGGCGCGTTCGGCGGGCGGGCGGACGTGATGGACCTGTTCGACCCGCGCCGGCCCAACGCCCTGCCGCACGCCGGCACGTTCAACAACAACGTGCTGACCATGTCCGCCGGCCTTGCCGGCATCACCGAACTCTACACCGCGCCGGCGTGCCTCGCCCTGAACGCGCGCGGCGAGGCGCTGCGGGAGCGGCTGAACGCGCTCTGCGCGGCTGCGGACGCGCCGATGCAGTTCACCGGGATCGGTTCCATGCTCGCCGTCCACACGCTGCGCGGCCCAGTCCGCTCCCCGGTCGACGCCGCGCGCGGGAATGCGAAGCTGAAGGAACTGTTCTTCTTCGATATGCTGGCCCAGGGCATCTGGCTCGCCCGGCGCGGCATGATGGCGCTCAGCTTGCCGATCGGGGACGCCGAGTGCGATCGGCTGGCCGGCGCGGTGGAAGAGTTCCTGTCCGCGCGGCGATCGCTCCTTCACCGGAGCGCCGCCGCCGTGTCATAGGACGGCAACGAGGAAACGAGGAACCCAGACGATGAAGCGCCGCACCCTTCTCGCCGGCACGGCCGCCCTGGCCGCGGCGCCGCTGATCCGGCCCGCCCTGGCCCAAGCCACGAAAACGAAGGTCGTGTTCTGGCACGCGATGACGGGGGCGCTGGGCGACGAGGTGGGCCGTCTGGTCGCGGCCTTCAATTCCGGCCAGCAGGCCGTGGAGCTGACCGCCATCTACAAGGGCGGCTACGCCGACCTGATGACGGCGACCATCGCTGCCTTCCGCGCCGGCCAGGCGCCGAACCTCGTGCAAATATTCGAGGTCGGGACGGAAACCATGATCGCTGCCGGCAAGGCCGTCCGCACGGTGGCCGAGCTGATCGAGAAGAATGGCGCGCCGATCGACCCCGAGACGTTCATTCCAGCCGTGCGCGCGTACTACGGCCTGCCCGACGGGCGGATGGCGTCGATGCCGTTCAACTCCTCGACGGCGATCATGTGGTACAGCCGCGACGCGTTCCGCAAGGCCGGGCTCGACCCGGAGAAGCCGCCGGCGACCTGGGCCGAGGTGACGCAGGCGGCCCACGCGATCAAGGAAAAGAACGCGGCGGAGATCCCCGTCACCAGTTCCTGGTTCTCATGGATCCAGCTCGAGCAATTCAGCGCCATCCACAACCTGCCGTTCGCGAGCAAGGGAGACGGGTTCGACGGGCTCGACGCCGTTCTGGAGTTCAACGCCCGCCCGCAGGTCGCGCACATCCAGCGCCTGCTCGACATGGCCAAGGAGGGCACGTTCAAATACACGGGCCGCGACAACGCGCCCGATCCGGTGTTCTTTGGCGGCAAGGCCGCGATCACGTTCAACTCCTCCGGCGCGCGCGGCGATCTGGCGAAGAGCGCGAAATTCGACTGGGCGCCCGCATACCTTCCTTACGACCCGGCAGTGATAAAGACGCCGATCAACTCCATCATCGGCGGCGCCAGCCTTTGGACGATGACCGCGCCCAACCGGGCCGAGGCGGAGTACAAGGCCGTGGGGCAATTCCTCGCTTTCCTCGCCCGGCCGGAGAACGTCGCCGCCTGGGCCGAGGCAACGGGGTATGTGCCGGTGACCGTGCCCGGCCAAAAGCTTATGCAGACCCAGGGCTACTTCGAGAAGAACCCCGGCACCGACCTGCCCATCCGCCAACTGGAGCGCGGGCAGGTGACGCAGAACTCGCGCGGCATCCGGCTCGGCCGGCTGCCCGAGATCCGCAACATCATCTACGAGGAGTTCGAGAAGGCGCTGCAAGGTCAGCAGAACGGCAAACAGGCGATGGACAACGCGGTGCAGCGCGGCGACCAGGTGCTGCGGCAGTTCCAGCGGGCGGTGAAGGCATAGGGGTGACATTTGATCGTCATGGCCGGGCTTGGCCCGGCCACCCACGTCTTCGGGGCGGCACGGAAGACGTGGGAGCCCGGGCCAAGCCCGGCCATGACGGAATTGATGTGTCGGCGCGTCGCATCACATTTCACTAGGCGTGCATGGACCGCCGCACCCTCTTCGACGGCCGCCTGCTCCCGGCGCTTCTCATCCTGCCGCAAATCATCATTTCGCTCATCTTCTTCTACTGGCCGGCCGCCCAGGCGATGTGGTCGAGCCTCACCACCGAGGACCCGTTCGGACAGGGATCGGTCTTCGTCGGGCTCGGCAACTTCGCCGACCTTCTTTCCGATCAGCGCTATCTCGACACCATCCTTCGCACTCTGCTGTTCTGCGCGGCGGTGGCGGCCATCTCGATCGCCGTCGCGCTGACGCTCGCGGTGTTCGCCGACCGCGAGATACGCGGGCGCGCCCTGTATCGCACCTTGCTGATCTGGCCCTACGCGGTCGCACCGGCCGTCTCCGCCATCCTGTGGGTGTTCCTGCTCAATCCGCAGATCGGGCTGATCGGGCGATTCCTCGCGACCCACGGGATCGACTGGAACTATGCAGTCAACGGCGGACAGGCCATGCTGCTGGTGATCCTGGCGAGCGCGTGGAAGCAGGTCAGCTACAACTTCATCTTTTTCCTCGCCGGCTTGCAATCCATTCCGCGCACCGTGATCGAGGCGGCGCGCATGGATGGCGCGCGCGGCTGGCGGCGGTTTCGCACCATCACGCTGCCGCTGCTCATGCCGACGATGGCATTCCTGCTCGTGGTGAACCTGACCTATGCCGCGTTCGACACCTTCGGCACGATCTGGGCGATCACCCAGGGCGGCCCGGGACAGGCGACGCAGACACTGGTGGTGAAGGTCTATCGCGATGGCGTGGTGAACCTCGATCTCGGCTCCTCGGCGGCGCAGTCGGTGCTGCTGATGGCCGGGGTGATCCTCCTCACCGCAATGCAGTTCCGCTTTCTCGGCCGGCGGAGCGGAGCATGAGCACGGCAACGTCCATCATCGCCGCGCCCGAGGCGGAAGTCGCGCGCGAGCGCCCGGATTGGCTGGCGCACGGCGTGCTCGGCCTCGGCGTCGTGCTGTTCGCCCTCCCGCTCTGGCTTGCGCTCGCCGGCTCGACGCAGGATTCCGGGGCGATCCGGCGTGGCGACCTGTCGCTGCTGCCCGGCGCGGACGGCCTCGCGACGTATGGCCGCGTGCTGCTGCACGGCAGCATGGGCGCGGCGGCGGTCTGGCACATGCTGCTGATCTCGGCCGGCATGGCGCTGGGGATCGCGGCGGGCAAGATCGTGGTCTCCGTGCTGTCGGCCTATGCCGTCGTGTTCTTCCGCTTCCCGTTCCGCCGGATCGCGTTCTGGGCGATCTTCGTGACGCTGATGCTGCCCGTGGAGGTGCGGATCATCCCCACCTACGCGGTGATGGCCCGCTTCGGGCTGATCAACACTTTCACCGGCCTCACCTTGCCGCTGATCGCCTCGGCGACCGCAACCTTGCTATTCCGCCAGGTGTTCTCCGCCATCCCCGACGAGTTGGTGGAGGCGGCGCGCATGGACGGGGCGGGGCCGCTGCGCTTCCTGCGCGACATCCTGCTGCCCGTCTCGGCCGCCAATCTCGCCGCGCTGTTCGTCATCCTGTTCGTCTATGGCTGGAACCAGTATCTCTGGCCGCTGCTGGTGGCGACCGATCCAAGGCTCGATCCCATCGTCATCGGGATCGTCCAGATGATCGGCGTGGAGGCCGAGACGGACTGGGCCGGCGTGATGGCGACGGCGGTGCTCGCGCTGCTGCCGCCCGTGCTGATCGTGGTGCTGATGCAGCGCTGGTTCGTCGCCGGCCTCACCGAGGGCGAGAAGTAGGATGGCGACGCTGGAATTGCATGGGCTGCGCAAGAGCTTCGGCGCGACCCCCGTGCTGCATGGCATCGACCTCGCCATGCCGAGCGGCGAGATGCTGGTGATCGTCGGCGCCTCGGGCTGCGGGAAATCGACCTTGCTGCGCCTCGTCGCGGGGTTGGAACGGCCGAGCGCGGGGCGCGTGGTCCTGAACGGGCGCGACATCACCACGCTCGATCCGGCGCAGCGCGACATCGCGATGGTGTTCCAGAACTACGCGCTCTATCCGCACATGAGCGTGTTCGACAACATGGCCTATGGCCTGCGCATCCGCGGCCTGCCGCGCGCCGAGATCCGCCGCCGGGTGGAGCAGACGGCCGCGCTCCTGGGGCTCGAGGCGCTGCTGGCCCGCAAGCCGCGCCAGCTTTCGGGCGGGCAGCGCCAGCGCGTCGCGATGGGGCGCGCCACCGTGCGCGAGCCTGCGCTCTTTCTGTTCGACGAGCCGCTGTCGAACCTCGATGCCAAGCTGCGCGTGCAGATGCGAGCCGAGATCCGGCGCCTGCAGCGCCGGCTGGGGGTGACGAGCCTCTATGTCACGCACGACCAGACCGAGGCGATGACCTTGGGCGACCGGCTGCTGGTGATGAACCAGGGACGGCCCGCGCAACTCGCGACCCCGATGGAGGTGTTCGAGCGCCCGGCCGACCTGTTCGTCGCCGGCTTCATCGGGGCGCCCGCGATGAACCTGCTGCCCGCGACGCTGCTGGCCGGCGGTGGCGCGGCGGAGATCGAAGCCCGGGTCCGCCTCGGCTTCGCCGACGGCAGCCGCCCGGGGATGGAGGGGCGCAAGCTGGTGGTGGGGATCAGGCCCGAGCACCTGCTGCCCGGACCAGGGATCGACCTCGCGATCGACCTGGTCGAGCCGCTGGGCTCGGAGACCCTTGTGCATGGCCGCGCGGCGGGCGCGGCCTTGGTCGTGAAACTTCCCGGCCCGCCGCCCGCCACCGAGCGCCTGTCGGTGCGTCCCGATCCGGCGCACCTGCATGTGTTTGATGCCGAGACCGGGCGGCGGCTAGAGGCGATTTAGTATATAGTTATATTTGAGATTAATGCGTCATGCCCGGCGAAGGCCGGACACCCACGCCTTCTGCGCCACCACGAAGACGTGGGTGGCCGGGCCAAACCCGGCCATGACGAGGAGGGATGGAGCCGTCACGACATCCCCGCGTCGCTCCACCCCGGCGACATCAGGAACTTATCCGCCGTGAGCGGCAAATCGCGCACGCGGATTCGCGTGGCGTTCGCGATCGCGGCGGCGGCGCCGAGCCAAACCGCGTCGATGTCGCGCCCGTTGGCGTTGGCGGGGATGTGGTAGCGGCAAAATCGTGGTTCACGACGTGGCCGAAGCGTGGGTTCATGAGGTCTTTTCATGCGGAGAGAAGACGCCGAGCATCCGCGTCCCCCGGATTTCCGGTGTCGGCGCGGATCGGCTTGACGTTTACCTCTCGTTCATTCGCCCGCTCCATGCTTCAGCCATGGAACACGACGCGGGCGTGCTGCTGGAGGCTGTACGGCATCACCGGGCGGGGCGCCGGGCGGAGGCGGAGGCGATCTGCCGGGCCGTGCTGGCGCGTGCGCCCGGCCATCCGCGGGCGTCGTTTCTCGCCGGCCTGATCCGCATGGACGAGAATCGGCTGGACGAGGCGGCGGAGATGTTCGCCGCGGTCGTGGAACGCGATCCGGGCCACCAGAGCGCGCGGATCAATCTGGCGCGCGCGTTGCTTGGGGCGGGGCGAACCGGTCAGGCGCTCACGGCGGCCGAGGCGGGGCTCGATGCCTTCCCCGAGGCGGCCGAACTGCATTTCACCCGCGGCACGGCGTTGAGCGCCGCGGGACGGAGCGACGAAGCGATGGCGGCGCTGGCGCGCGCCGTGGCGCTCGATCCCGCTCACGCCGCCGCGTGGCTCAATCTCGGCAATTCCTGCGTCGATCTCGATCGGCTGGAGGAGGCGGAGCGTCATATCCGAACCGCGCTGCGATTGGCTCCGCTCATGCACGAAGCCCAGGCGAGCCTCGGCTTCGTGCTAGCGTCCCTCGGCCGGCTGGCGGAGGCGCGCGAGGCTTGCGAGGCCGCCATCGCGCGCGCTCCCGACTTCGCGCAGGCGCATTGGAATCTCGCGACGGCGGCGTTGCTGGCGGGCGACTACGCGACGGGGTTCCGCGAATACGAATGGCGCAAGCGTCACGACCGCTTCCGCCAGGACTTCATCGATCTGCCTGGCCGGGCCTGGGAGGGGGAGCCGGTCGAGGGCCTCGACGTACTGGTTCAAGCCGAGCAGGGTTTGGGCGATACGATCCAACTCAGCCGCTATGTCACGCTGATCGCCGCCCGAGGCGCGCGCGTGACCCTGGCGTGCGACGGCCGGCTGATCCCGCTGTTGCGCCGCACCCCCGGCCTGCACGCGGCGGTGGACCGCGCCCTGCCTCTGCCCACCTACGATCTCTGGATCGACCAGATGAGCCTGCCGCGCATCTTCGCCACCACGCCGAAGACCATTCCCTCGCCCGAAGGCTGGCTCACGCCCGACCCCGCCGCTGTGGCTCGGATGCGGACGGTGCTGCCGGCCGGCGCGCGCATCGGCATCGTCTGGGCCGGCAATCCGGCGCATTCCAACGACCGGCGGCGCTCGCTGCCGGCGCCGCTCGTCGCGCGCCTGGCGGCGCTGGGCGGCAGGATGGCGAGCCTGCAGGTCGGGCCGCGATCCGGGGAGGCGGAACTGTTCGGCTTTCGCGACCTCTCGCCGCACCTGACCGACTTCGCCACCACCGGAGCCGCGGTGTCCCTGCTGGATCTGGTGGTGTGCGTCGATACCTCGGTCGCCCACGTCGCCGGCGCGCTCGGCAAGGAGGTGTGGGTGCTCCTGCCGCACGCGCCCGACTGGCGCTGGATGCTGGGCCGTGACGACACGCCCTGGTACCGCTCGATGCGCTTGTTCCGACAGCCCCAGCCGGGCGACTGGGCCTCGGTGATCGGGACGGTGGCCGGCGCCCTCGTGGCGCGGGTCCGGACCGAGGAACTGACCGGGCCGAATTGACAGAGGCCCGACCCGAGGCCGGTAATATCGGCCATATTGTCGGCGGGTGCTCACATGGACCAACTCGTTCGCCCCGACCCCCTGGCCCGCGCGCGCGACCTCGGCCCGCTGGTGGCGGATGCGGGCGAGGCGATCGAGCACGACCAGGCGATCCCGCCAGTCCTGCTCGCCGCGCTGCACGAGGCACGGCTGTTCCGCCTGTTGCTGCCGCGCTCGGCCGAGGGCGAGGAGGTGGCGCCCGGCGCCTATTTTCGCGCCGTGGAGGAGATCGGGCGCCACGACGGGTCGGTTGCGTGGTGCATGTTCGTCGCCAACAGTTCCGCGCTGCTCGCCGCCTACATGGAACCCTCGACGGCGCGTGCGATCTACGCCGATCCGCGCGGCTCCATCGCCTGGGGACCGCCGGGCGCCGATCGCGCCCGCGCGGTGCCCGGCGGCTATCGCGTCAGCGGACGCTGGCGTTTCGCGAGCGGCTGCCGTCACGCGACCTGGATGGGCGCGCACTGCATGGTGGAGGAGCCGGACGGTTCGCTGCGGCCGAACCCGGCGGGGCGGCCCACCATCCGCACGCTGCTGTTTCCCGCCGAACGCGCCACGCTGATCGCCGATTGGAATGTGATCGGCCTGCGCGGGACCTCCAGCGTGTCTTACACCGTCGAGGATTCGTTCGTGCCCGAGGCGCACAGCTCGACCCGCGAGGACCCGGCGCTCTCGAGGGAACGCGGGCGGCTGTACGCCTTCCCGCAACAGACATTGTACACGGTGGGTGCGGCGGGCACGGCGCTCGGTCTCGCGCGGGGAATGCTTGATGCCTTCCTGGCGCTCGCCACTCACAAGACGCCGCGCGCGCTTGCCGGTCCGCTCGCCCGCAATGCGGCGGTCCAGACCGAGTTCGCGCAGGTGGAGGCGAGGGTCGGGGCGTCGCGCGCCTACCTGCTCGCGACCCTGGACGACATCTGGAATGCGCCCGACCAGCGCGCGCCGGTCGACATTCCGGCCCGCGCGCGCGTCCGCCTGGCTGCGACGCACGCCATCCAGTGCGCGATCGAGGCGGCCGACTGGACCTATCGCGCGGCCGGCACCGACGCGATCTTCGCCGGCAGCGCCTTCGAGCGGCGGTTCCGCGACATCCACACCGTCTCCCAGCAGCTCCAGGCGCGAATGGCGAATTTCGAGGCGGTCGGCCGCATCATGATGAGGATCGAGCCGGATTCGCCGTTCCTATGACGCGACCGCCGCGACGCCCGCGCGGAACGCGGCGAGCACGTCGCGCACATCCGCCTCGGTGTGACACAGCCCGACATAGCACTTGCTATCGCTTTTCAGCACGCCATTCGCCCGCACCGCCTCGTTGAACCGGCGCATCTTGGCCGCGTCGCCGCGCAAGGTGGCGCGGTAATCGGCGACCTCACCGGCTGCGAAGATCACGTCGAACATCACCGGAATGCCGATCACCTGCCCCGTGACGCCGTACTCCCGCAGCAGCGCCGAAAGCCCGTCCATCATGGCGGTTCCGGTCGCGAAGACCTGCTCGTAGACGCCGGGGCGGCGCAGGATCTCCAGGCATTTCAGCCCGGCGGCCGCGGCGACCGGGTTGCCCGAGAGCGTGCCCACCTGGGTCAGGAACCGGTCCTCGCCGACCGCGCCCTTGTCGAACAGGCGCATGATGTCCGCGCGCCCCGCAATGGCGGCGAGCGGGAAGCCGCCGCCGATCACCTTGCCCAAGGTGCAGATGTCGGGCGTCACGCCGTAGAACGCCTGCGCGCCGCCATAGGCGAAGCGAAAGCCCGTCACGACCTCGTCGAAGATCAGCGGGATGCCGTGCGCCTCCGTCGCCCGGCGCAGCGCCTGGAGGAAGTCGGGTTTCGGCGCGATCAGACGCTGGAACGGCTCGAGGATCACGCCCCCCAGCTCGTCCTTGTGCGCCTCGATCAGCGCAACCGCCGCCTCGGCGTCGTTGAACGGCGCGATCAGCATGTCCTCGGCCACGCCGCGCGGAATTCCAGGGCTGTCGGGGATCGCGCGCGGGAAGTTGCCGGGGCGCCTCGGGGCGAGCGACATCAGGCTGTAATCGCTCATGCCGTGATAGCCGCCCTCGAACTTCAGGATCTTGTCGCGTCCGCGGAACGCGCGCGCCAGGCGCATGGCATAGGCATCGGCCTCGGTGCCGGAGCTGACGAAGCGCACCATGTCCGCGCACGCCACCGCGTCCACGATCGCGGCGGCGAGGCGGATGCCGGGTTCGCTGTTGGCAAAGAAGGTGCTGCCGCGCCCGACCTGCTCGCGCACCGCGTCCACCACCTCGGGATGGGCGTGGCCCACGAACATCGGGCCGGAGCCGAGCAGCAAATCGACGTATTCGTTGCCGCTCGCGTCCCACACGCGCGAGCCGCGCCCCTCGGCGATCACCATGTCGAAGGGCACGTTGCCGAAGCTACCGGCGGGCAGGACGCGGCGGGCGGTCTCGACCAGCGCGGTTTCGCGCTCGTTGCGGGAATGTGCGTTCATGATGCCTCCTGGGCGAGGGCTCGGATCGCGAACATCATAGCCGTCTTGAACGAATTGCCGAATCCCGCCTGATGGCTCGGCTGTCTCGATCGCCGTCGGCTCACCCTCCGTCCCGATACGAAACAGCAGCTTGCGGACCCCGGGCAGATCCGGGTGCGGTTCGGCGTCCGCCAGCACGCCTCCATTGCGCTCTATCACCCGGCGCGATGCCACATTGTCCTCATCGCAGGTGATCAGCAGTTGCGAAAACCCCCGGTCGCGCGCGAGGGGCAGGAGCAGGCCGAGCGCCCGCGTCGCGTGACCGAGACCGCGCTTCCACGGCACGACCGCATATCCGATGTGGCCGGAGACATGCGGGGGCAGTTCCTCGGTGCCTGGCTGGTAACGCAGGTTGATCACGCCGCAGAATCCGTCATCCCATATCCACAGCACGACGCCGGGGAGGCGCGGCGCCTCGCGGCCGTCCGGGAGCCGGATCACGCCGTCTGTCTCACCCCTCAGGCAAGCCAGATGGGCGGCAGGATCCTCCGCGATCGCGGCGAGTTCCTCCGCCCTCACGTCGCGCGACGTGTTGGGCGACCAGCCCGCCCGCAATGCGGCGACATACTCGTCAAGCCGATCGAGGCTGGGCGCGACAAGCTTGGTGCGTGGCGTCACGCCAGCTTCTCCCTGCCGTATTACCTATATCTACCAGAGATGCGGCGGGGGACGCGAGGCGGAGATGACCTTGGAGGTAATCGCACCGGCACCTCGGCTGATGCTTCATTGCGCCGGGCCGCGGCAGGCCCCACAGCGGAAAGGAGCATCGACATGAGGACAGTCAACGAGATCGTCGCCGGTTACATTGCAGCCTGGAACGAGACCGACCCAGGCCGCCGCCGCGACATCATCGCGCGGACGTGGAGCGACGAGGGCGGCTATCTCGACGCCCATCGCGGCGGCAACGGACACGCCGAGATCGACGCGATGATCGCCGCCGTGCAAGAGCACTTCCCCGGCTATCGGTTCCGCCTTTCGAGCGGGATCGAGGCGCACCACGAGCGCGTGCGGTTCAGTTGGTCCGCCGGTGGCACCGAGCAGGCGCCGCTATTCTTCGGCGGCACCGATTTCGCAATGCTGTCCGAGGATGGCCGCTTGCGTAGCGTGACGGGCTTCACCGACGCGATGCCGAGTGCCTGACGTTTGCTTTCTCCCCTCTCTCGTCGCGGCGGGGGAGGGGAGGGATCAGCCGGTGCCCGAGCGTGCCAGATACGCGTCGCGCAGCGCCTTCTTGTAAAGCTTGCCCGTGGGAAGGCGTGGCAGCCTATCGGCGAAGTCGATCTCCTTGGGGAGTTTGTAGCGTGCCAGGTGCCGCGCCGCGTAGTCCAGCAGCTCGGCCGCCAGCGCCGGGCCGGGCTCGGCGTTCGCGGCGGGTTCCACCACGGCATGGACGCGCTCCCCCATTTCGGTATCCGGCAGACCGAACACCGCGACGTCGCCCACCCTCGGATGGGCGATCAGCACGTCCTCGATCTCGCGCGGGTAGATGTTCACTCCGCCTGAGATGATCATGAACGCCTTGCGGTCCGTGAGGAACAGATAACCGTCCGCATCGACGTAACCGACGTCGCCGAGGGTGCTCCAACCCGGGTGCGCGGGATGCTGCGCGGCGCGGGTGCGTTCGGGATCCTTATGATAGGCGAAGGGCATGGCGTCGCGCTCGAAATACACCAGCCCGGATTCGCCCGTGGGCAATTCCTCCCCGCCCTCGTCACAGATTCGGATGATCCCGACGCGCGCCCGCCCGACCGAACCGGGGCGTTTCAGCCATTCGGCGCAGGAGATCACGGTGCGGCCGTTCAATTCCGTGCCGCCGTAGTATTCGTGGATGATCGGTCCCCACCAGTCGATCATCGCGCGCTTCACCTCGACCGGGCAGGGCGCGGCGGCGTGGATGGCGCAGCGCAGACTCGACAGGTCGAAGCGCGCCCGTTCCGCCGGATCGAGTTTCAGCATGCGCACGAACATCGTCGGCACGAACTGGCCGTGCGTGACGCGGTATCGCTCGATCAGCGACAGTGCCTCGGCCGCGTCAAAGCGCGGCATCATCAGCACCGTCCCGCCGCATCGCTGCACCACGAGCGAGAAGGCCAGCGGCGCGGCGTGATACATCGGCGCCGGCGACAAATAGATGGTGTCCCGTCCGAAGCCGTAATCCGCGATCATCTCGCCGTAGATGGCGTCATCGCTCGGATGCACGTCGCGCAGACGGCGTTGCACGCCCTTCGGCCGCCCCGTGGTGCCCGAGCTGTAGAGCATCAGCTCGCCAGCCCGCTCGTCCTCCAGCGCTTCTGCGGGAAATCCGGCGACCGCGTGCTCGTATGCCTCCCAGTCCGCGACCGTCCCGTCGGTCATCAGGAATCGCCGGCAGCGCGGCAACCGCAGGAGCAGCGCGCCGGCGACCTCGGCCTTGGCGGCCGACGAGATGAGCACGCGGGCGTCGCAGTCGTCGATGATGTAGGCGGCTTCGTCGGCAACGAGGTAGCGGTTGACCGCCGTGAGATAAAGGCCCGAGCGCAGCGCCGCCCACGCGACCTCCAGGAAGCGGATGTTGTTCTCCATGAGCAGCGCGATGCTGTCGCCGCGCCGCAGTCCCTCCGCGCGCAATAGCCGGGCGAGCCGGTTCGAGCGTTCGTCGAGCGCGCGATAGGTCAGCGTCTCGCCCGTGCCGGCGTGGATCACCGCCGGGTGGTCCGGGCGCGCGCGGGCCTGATCGCCGATGTACATACCGGTTCTCCGATTTGCCGGCCAGTATCGGTCGCTCGTAGGATCGCGCCAAGCGGGGGAACGACAATGAACTTCGAGTTCAGCGAGGACAGCCGACTGTTGCGCGACCAGGCGCGGCGGTTCCTGGGCGAGCGCTGCACGAGCAAGGGTATCCGTCAGGTTCTGGAAGGGAAAACGCCGTACCTGTCCGATCTCTGGCGGGAGATGGCCGGGATGGGCTGGCTCGGCGCCGCGATCCCCGAGGAGTACGAAGGGGCCGGCCTCGGCCACGAGGCGCTGTGCGTGCTGGCCGAGGAACTCGGCCGCGCCCTCGCGCCGGTGCCGTTCACCACCACCGTCTGCCTCGCCGCCGAGGCGATCCTGGCCGCCGGGTCCGAGGCGCAGAAACGGGACTTTCTGCCCCGCATCGCCCGCGGCGAGCTGATCGCGACGATCGCGCTCGGCGCAGGCCCTGGAGAGCCGACGCAAGCCCGCGTCCAGGTCGTCGCACGCGACGGGCTTAGCGGCACGGCATGGCCGGTGCCGGACGGGAGCATCGCCGGGCTAGCGGTCGTCGCCGCGCGCGAGGGCACGGGCGTCTCGCTGTTCCTGCTCGACCTGACCGGGCCGGGCGTGACCCGCGCCCCGATCGAGACGCTCGATCCCACGCTCGATCACGCCCGCCTTACCCTGGACCACGCCCCGGCCACTCCACTCGGCGATCCGGGACAGGGCTGGGAAATCGTGCGCGGCGTGCTGGACCGCGCTGCAGTGCTGGTGGCTTTCGAGCAGGTGGGCGGCGCCTCGGCCTGCCTGGAGACGGCGACCGCGTTCGCCAAGGAGCGCCACGCCTTCGGCCGCCCGATCGGCTCGTTCCAGGCGATCAAGCACAAGCTCGCGGACGTGTATGTCGCGACCGAGCTTGCCCGCTCGAACGCCTATTACGGCGCGTGGGCACTGTCGGCCGACGCCGCTGAGTTGCCGCTGGCGGCGGCGACCGCGCGCGTCTCGGCAACCGAGGCGTTCTTTCTCGCAGCCAAGGAGAGCATCCAGGTGCATGGCGGCATCGGGTTCACCTGGGACATGGACTGCCACCTGTTCTACCGCCGCGCCAAGCTGCTCGGCCTGTCGCTCGGGAGTGCGCGGCACTGGAAGGACCGCGTGGTCAGCGAGTTGGAGATGCGCAACGCCGCGTAACGGGAGACCACGATGGACTTCGAAGACACGCCCGACGAAGCCGCGTTCCGCGCCGAGGCACGCGCGTTCCTGGCCGCCAACGCAAGCCGCAAGGAAGGCCGCACGCGGGTCAGCCGCTACGGCGACACCGACCCCGCCGACATCGCCGCCGCCAAGGCGTGGCAGGCGAAGAAGGCCGACGCGGGCTTCGCCTGCATCACCTGGCCGGCGCAGTGGGGCGGGCGGGGCGGCACGCAGATGCAGCAGATCGTGTGGAACCAGGAGGAGGCGAACTACGAGGTTCCGCAGAACATCTTCCTGATCGGCCTGGGGATGTGCGTGCCCACCATGATCGCCTACGCCAAGCCCGACCAGCTTGCCCGCTTCGTGCCGCCGGCGGTGCGCGGGGAGGAGGTGTGGTGCCAGCTGTTTTCCGAACCGTCGGCCGGATCGGATGTCGCCGGCCTGCGGACGCGCGCCGAGAAGCAGGGCGACGAATGGGTCATCAACGGCCAGAAAATCTGGACATCCGGCGCGCAGTATTCCGACTACGGGCTGCTGCTGACGCGCACCGATCCTAACGTGCCGAAGCACGCCGGGCTGACGGCGTTCTTCATCGACATGAAGGCGCCGGGGATCGAGATCAGGCCGATCCACCAGATGTCGGGCGGGTCGAACTTCAACGAAGTGTTCTTCACCGACCTCCGCGTGCCCGACGCGCAGCGCGTCGGCGCGGTGGGGCAGGGCTGGAAAGTCGCGATCACCACCCTGATGAACGAACGCCTCGCGGTGGGCGAGACGCGCCGGCCGGACGCGCTCGACCTGCTGGAGTTGGCGCGCGGCGTGACGCTGGACGATGGCCGCCCGGCCACGCAGGATGGCGCGGTGCGCGAACGCATCGCCGAGTGGCACGCGCAGAATGCCGGGCTCAAGAACACGCGGCTGCGGATCATGACCGCGCTGTCGCGTGGCGAAACACCGGGGCCGGAGAACTCCATCGCCAAGGTGGTGAATGCCTCGATGCAGCAGGGCATCGCCTCGTTCGGCATGGATCTGCTCGGGACGGCCGGCGGGGTGACGGATCCGGATCTGGCCCCGATGCACGCGCTGTTTCAGGACGCGCTGCTGTCCTCGCCGGGCATGCGGATCGCGGGCGGCACCGATGAGATCCTGCGCAACATCATCGCCGAGCGGGTGCTCGGGCTGCCGGGGGACGTGCGGGTGGACAAGGATCAGCCATTCAACGCGCAGCCGGGCGCGCGGCGCTAGCGAAGGGAAATACGGTCCCTAACGAAATTGTGAGCAGCGCGTCCACGCACTTGGCTCAAGCTTGTCCTCCCCTGAGGGAGGGACGCTCATGTTGAACGATCTGGGCGCGGTGATGTCCCGAGCAGCGGCACGCTTCGGCGACAAGGCCGCGCTGGTCTTTGAAGGCCGAACTTTCTCCTACCGCGACCTGAACAGGTCTTCCAGCCGGCTCGCCAACGCGCTGCGCGGTCTGGGGGTGCGGCATGGCGATCGCGTGAGCCTGTATGCGACGAACTCGTGGGAATGGATCGTCACCTACTACGGCGCGCTGAAGGCGGGCGCAGTGATCAATCCGCTGAACGTTATGTTGACACCGGAGGAGGTAAAGTTCGTTGCCAACGATTGCGAGGCGCGCGTGATCGTGGCGCCCGCCGAGAAGGGCGAGGCCCTGCTCGACATGAAAAGGGATACGCCGCTGGAACAGGTCATCCTGTTCGGTCCGCATGCCTATGCGGGCGGCCGCGGGTTCGCCGATCTCGTCGCCGCCGCAAGCGAGTCTTGCACGTCGACCTCTGCGGAGCCAGCAGATCTGTCGACCATCGGCTATACCTCGGGAACGACGGGACATCCCAAGGGTGCGATGCAGACGCATCGCGGCGTTCTGCTCAATGCCGCGATGTACGCGAACATGCATGTGCGGACGGCGGTCGACACCGTCGTCACCGGCGTTCCGTGCGCGCATGTTTACGGCAACATCATCATGAACGGCGCGTTCCTGACTGGGATGACCCTCGTGCTGATGCCGCGCTTCGACCCGGACGTTGCCATGGACCTGATCGGCGAGCACCGGGCGACCATCTTCGAAGGCGTGCCTACGATGTACATGTACATCCTCAACTCAGCCAGGCTCGCGAAGGCGGACCTGATGTCGCTGACGCGCTGCTCGGTGGGCGGGCAGACGATGCCGGTGAGCAAGATGGAGGAGGTCGAAGCGCGCTTCGGGTGCCCGCTACTGGAGTTGTGGGGCATGACGGAGATCGCCGGCGCCGGGACAACACATCCCTTCTACGGGCAGAATCGCCTCGGTTCGATCGGCATTCCGTTGCCGTATGTTGAATGCCGGATCGCGGATGCGGAGGATGCATCGAAGTCCCTGCCTGACGGCGAAGCCGGCGAATTGATGGTGCGGGGACCGATCGTGATGCCGGGTTATTTCGGCAACGAACGGGCCACCCACGAGGTCATCGAGCCGGACGGGTGGCTGCACACGGGCGACATAGCGCGGCGTGATGCCGACGGCTACATCTTCGTCGTCGATCGCAAGAAGGACATGATCAACACCGCAGGATTCAAGGTCTATCCGGCTGAGATCGAGCGGGTGGTGGCAGCGCATCCGTCGGTGGCGCTGGTGGCTGTCGGCAGCCAACCGGACCCGCTGAAGGGCGAGGTCGCCAAGGCCTATGTGGTACTGCGCGCCGGAGCGGAGGCCGACGAATCCGCCATTCTCGCGCATTGCCGCCAGCATCTCGGCACTTACAAAGTGCCGCGTGCGGTGCAGTTCGTGGACGACGTGCCGACGACCAGCACTGGCAAGATCATGCGCCGGGAACTACGAAAGCTGGATCACTGAAGGCCAGCGGCGCCGGCTTGTGGCGGGAGGAGTAATGACGGAACGTACCCTGCGCGGCAAGGCCGCGATCGTCGGCATCGGCGAGACGCCGTACTACAAGCACGGCCAGTCGCCCGATTCCGAGTTCAAGCTGGCGCTGATGGCGGTGGTGGCGGCGTGCAAGGACGCCGGCATCAACCCGCATGAGGTGGACGGCTTCGCCTCCTACGGCAACGATCGCAGCGATGCCGGAAGGCTGGCGGCGGCACTCGGCTGCAAGGAGTTCCGCTTTTCCAACATGTTCTGGGGCGGCGGCGGGGGCGGGGTGTGCGGCGCGGTCGCCAATGCCGCCGCCGCGGTCGCGACGGGAATGGCCGATTGCGTGGTGGCGTTCCGTTCGCTGGCACAGGGCCAATACGCGCGCTACGGGCGCGGCGCGCCGGTGACCAGCGTGGGCGGGGACGACGCATTTCTGTTCCCCTATGGCGTGATGTCGCCAGCGCAGCGCTTCGCCATGAAGATCACGCGCTTCATGCACGACCACGGCATCCGCCAGGAGGCGCTGCGCGCGATCTCGCTCGCCTGCTATCACCACGCGCAGAGCAATCCGCGCGCCGTGATGCATGGCAAGCCGCTGGACGAGGCGAAATACGATGCCTCGCGCTGGATCATCGAGCCGTTCTTTCACCTCTACGATTGCTGCCTGGAGAACGACGGCGCGGCGGCGGTGATCGTTGTTCCGGCTGATCGAGCCAAGGATGTCCCGCGCACGCCGGCCTACCTGCTCGGCGCGGTGCAAGGCTGCGATCATCGCAGCGCCGCGCCGGTCCACAACATGCCGGGCTACCCCAGCTCGCATTTCCGCAGCCTCGCGCCGCATTTGTATGAGATGGCGAAGCTCGGACCATCCGACATCGGCGTGGTGCAGTGCTACGAGAACTTCACCGGCGGCGTGCTGATGAGCCTGGTGGAGCATCAACTGGTGAAGCCGGAGGAGGCGAACGAGGTGCTGGTGAAGGACAACCTCATCGTGCCGAACGGGCGGATGCCGCTCAACACGAGCGGCGGCAATCTCGCCGAGTGCTACATGCACGGCCTGGAACTCGTGATCGAGGCGGTGCATCAGATTCGCGGCGAGGCGATCAATCAGATCGAGCGCAACGATGCGGCCATCGTGATCGGCGGCCCGATGGTCACGCCGGTCAGTTCCCTTATCCTCGGTTCGGAGGCGACGCTGTGAGCGGCTTCTATCTGCCGGAAGGGCTGCCGGCCCCGTCCGCCGCGCCCGATGGACTGTCGCAACCCTATTGGAACGGCACGCGCGAGGGCAAGCTGCGCATCCAGAAATGCTGCGGGTGCGGTGCCTGGCAATGGGGCCCGGAATGGGTCTGCCACCGCTGCCACGGCTTCGACCTTGCCTGGGAGGAGATCAGCGGGCGCGGACGCATCTACTCCTATCAGCGCCCGCACCATGCGGTGCATCCGGCGCTGGCGGGGCACGGGCCGTATGTCGTGGTGCTGGTGGAACTGCCCGACTACGGCAATGTCCGCATGGTCGGCAACCTGCTCGGCGATCCGAAGCAGGAGGTGCGCATCGGTGCCTCGGTCGAGGCGGTGTTCGAACACCACAAGGATTTCACGCTGGTGCAGTGGCGCACTGCATAGTCCTCCCAACGCCTATGCTCTGGCCGCTCCCCCGTCATGCTTGCGTATGCGAGCATCCACGACTTCGGGGCGCGCGCCAGTCGTGGATGGTCGGCCGGAGCCTGTCCTCGGGCGGGCCTCCGGCCCGACCCGTGGGCCGGACCTGACGGGGGGGCGGTCATCACATAGGCCGGGTGGCATCACGTGGCGGCAGGCGCAACAGGGCTCCGGGCCAGGTTACGCAGGACAGCCGTGTACGGGATCAAGACCACGAGGCTGAGCGCGGCGGCGAAGAAGAGGGGCGCGCGCGCGTCGCCCGTACTATCGCGCAGCTCGCCGGCGAGCCACGGCGAGATGGTCATGGCCGCATAGGAACCGGCGCTGTACCAGCGGAACACCACCGCGCGCGCCGCTGCCGGTGTTGCCTGACCCACTTGAGCCGTCAGCGGACCCGGCGCCATTGCTGATCCGACGTGCCAGAAGACCGGCGGGCACGCTCATAACGATGCCCGGCAATGAAGGCGCCCAGCACGAGGCCTGCCTGGGCATGATCCAGGCCAAGGTTCGCGATCAGGCCCGGCATGGCGACGGCGGCCGCTTGGAACGCGAAGCCGGGCGTCGGCCGGATCACGAACAGCACGACCAGCGGCAGAGCGTGCATTGGCCGGGCTACCCGGTATGGCCGCCCCTCAGCCCGCCAGCGCCCGCCTCGCAACGCTCGCGAGATAGGTCGCCGCGACCGGCAGGATCGCGTCGTTGTAGTCATACCCGGCGTTGTGCAGCTCCGGGCTTGAGCCGTTGCCGATCCAGACGAAGGCGCCCGGCTTTTCGGCAAGATACCAACTGAAATCCTCCCCGGTCATGGCCGGCGCCATGTCGCGGCGCACGGTCAGGCCGGCGCCGGCACAGGCTTCGGCGGCCAGATCGCCCTCTTGTCGCGTGTTGGCGGTGACGAGGTTGCCGTGGCGGATCGCGGCGTCGATCTCCACCCCGAAGGTCTGCGCGACGCCGGCGGCGATCCGGCGCATCGCCGCATCGGTCGCCTCGCGCACCTCGGGGCGGAGGCTCCGCATGGTCCCGCGCATCACCGCCTCATCCGGGATCTGGTTGGCGGCGGTGCCCGCCTCCATCGTGCAGATCGAGATCACGGCGGCGTCGAGCGGGCTGGTTTCGCGCGAGACAACCGATTGCAGCGCGATCAGCAGATGCGCCGCTGCGATCATCGGATCGCGCGCCTGGTGCGGGATAGCGGCGTGTCCCGAGCGGCCGCGCACGCGGAACTCCAGCCGCCCGCCGGCCGCCATCACGGGGCCGTGGTGGACTTGCACAACCCCGGCCTCCAGCCCCGGCCAGTTGTGGTAACCGAAGATGCGTTCCATCGGAAAGCGCGCGAACAGCCCGTCGGCGATCATCGCCCTCGCGCCGCCGCCGCCTTCCTCCGCCGGCTGGAACACGAGATGCACCGTGCCGGTCCAATCCCGGTCTTTCGCGAGCAGCGCGGCGGCGCCGAGCAAGGAAGTCGTGTGCCCGTCATGGCCGCAGGCGTGCATCACGCCTGGGTTGCGAGAGGCGTGCGGCAGCCCCGTCGTCTCGGTGATCGGCAGCGCGTCCATGTCGCCGCGCAATCCGACGCTGCGGTTGGAATTGCCCCGGCTGATCGTCGCCACCACGCCGTGCCCGCCCACCCCAGAGGTGAAGTCCACGTCAAGTTCGGCCAACCGCGCGCGAACGAACGCGCTGGTTTCGCTCTCCTGGTTGGATAGCTCCGGGTTGGCGTGCAAGTGGCGGCGCCAGGCGGTCAATGTGTCGGCGAGGTCGATGTCCATGACGTTCGTCCGTGTTGTTGACCGAGAAGAGATTAGCCCGGCTCGTGCCCCACCCGGACCAGCAGCTTGCCGAAATTCTTCCCGCCCAGTATGCCGGCCAGGGCGTCCGGCGCGTTCTCCAGCCCATCCACCACGTCCTCGCGATAGCGCAGGCTGCCCTCCGCGACCCAGGGCTTTGCCAGACTACGCCACTCGGCGAACCGCTCCGGCTTGTCGGAGACGATCAAGCCTTGGATCAGCACGCGCTTGCCCACCACGAACATCAGGTTGGGGCCGGGCGACAACTCCGGGTCGTTGTACTGCGACACCATGCCGCACATCACCACGCGCGCGAACGGGTTCAGCAGGTCGAAGGCCGCCGCCTGCACCCGGCCGCCGACATTCTCGAAATAGACGTCGATGCCGTTCGGGCAGGCGGACTCCAGCTCGGCCTTCAGGTCCATGGAGCGGTGATCGACGCAATCGTCGAAGTTTAGCTCCTCCTGCACGAAGATGCACTTCTCCGCCCCGCCGGCGATGCCGACGACCCGTGCCCCGGCCCGTTTGGCGAGCTGCCCGGCGACCGAGCCGACCGCGCCCGAGGCCGCCGAGATCACCACCGTCTCGCCCGACTTTGGCCGACCGATCTCGGTCATGCCGGAATAGGCGGTGGCGCCCGGCATCCCAAGCACGCCGAGATAGGCCGAGAGCGGCGGGCCGTGCCGGTCGAGCTTGGCGAGCTGTTCGGGTCGCGCGACGGCGTGCGTCTGCCACCCGCGCGCGCCAACCACGATGTCGCCCAGGGCGAAACCCGGAACGGTGGACGCGATGATCTCGCCCACCGTCTCGCCGGTCATCACCTCGCCGATCTGCACCGGCGGGGCATAGGATTTCCGGTCCGACAGCCGTCCGCGCATGTAGGGATCGATGGAAAGCCAGATCGTGCGCGTGACCACCTCGCCCGCGCCCGGCGCGGGGATCGCGTCCTCGCGCATCTCGAAATCCGCGCGGCGCGGGGCGCCGTTCGGACGACGTTTCAGCAAGATCGAGCGGCGGACGCCCGGGGCGGTGCTTTCCGGGGTCATGTCACGCCGCCTCGGCGCGGAGCACGAGCCGGCCCGTCACCTTGCCGTCGCGCAAACGCATCAGCGCCTCGCTCGCCTGCGACTGCGGCACCGTCGCGACCGGCAGCGCCTGCACGTCGCCGTCCTGGGCCAACGTCACCAGTTCACGCAAATCCTTCACGGTCCCGACATAGCTGCCCTGGATGGTCAGCGCGCGCATCGCCATGAGCGGCAGCGGCAGCATCAGCTCGCCGCCGAACAGGCCGACCTGCACCAGCTTGCCGCCCTTTCGCAGTGCGCCGAAGGCGAAGCGTGCGGTGGCGGTGCCGTTCACGAGGTCGATCACGGCGAGCACCGGGCCGCCGGCGGCTTGCATGATCTGCTTGGCCACGCCCTCGCCGTTGCCGTCCACGACCTTGCTCGCGCCCGCCTTCACCGCCGCCGCGCGCTTCTCCTCGCTCACGTCAACGACGATGATGTTGCGGTGGCCCATCGCCTTCAGGATGGCGATGGCGTTCAGCCCCAGCCCGCCGGCGCCGACCAGCACGATCGGCTCGTCGGGCGCGATCGGCATCACCTTGCGGATCGCCGAGAAGACGGTGATGCCCGAGCAGGCATAGGTCGCCGCCACCGCCGGGTCGAGCGTGCCGGGATCGACCAGATGACGCGGATGCGGGGCCACGACATGCGTGCCGTAGCCGCCGTTCTGATAGACGCCGAGGCTGCGCGGCGTGAGACACATATTGTCCTCGTCGGCGAGGCACGCGGCGCAATGCCCGCAGCCGACCCAGGGATAGACGATGCGCAGATCACCCACTTTTACGCCGGTCGCCTCCGGGCCGAGCTTGACCACGCGCCCGACGATCTCGTGTCCCATCGCCAGCGGCAGCACCAGGCCGCGATCCTTCAGCGACATCTTCTGCCCGCCGCCGACGTCGTAGTACCCCTCCCAGATATGCAGGTCGGAGTGGCAGACGCCGCAATGCGTGGTTTCCACCAACACCTCGGTGCCCTTCGGCTCGGGGGTGGGCAGCTCGATCTCCTGCAAGGGTTTCCCGTTCTCGACGACGGCCCAGGCGCGCATTTGTGGTTCCTTCGGTCAGGTTTGGAAATGGCAACAGGCCATCGGTGGCTGGTCACGTCAAGCAGTGCGCACATGACTTCGGTCCATCAACGGGGCAGTGGTCGCTTCGGACCTGTCCACCAGTAACACGCGGGGGATCTTGAGAAGCACGTCAGATCTGGCGCAAGATACCGTATGGCGCCGAGAGGCGGATAGCGGTTCTTGCGAAGGGGGGGCCTGCGGAACTTCGCAGGCGTAGTCAGGAAGACGTAAGATCATGCATCGTCCAAAATTTGCTGGTTTCCGTAGCCAGTCGGCGGCAATTTCTCCGGACGCGGCGGTGAGTGGGACCGGCCGTATAGCTGCCCGGCTCGACCGTTTGCCGCTGACCTGGGTGCAGTGGCGCCTGGCGTTGATCACGCAGGTCTTCTGGGGGGTGATCATCGCCGCCGACGGCATCCCCGCCAAGCTCTACCCGTTCATCTGGGGACCGAGGCACAGTTTCGGCGTAGGCGCCTTCTCCGTGCTGCTCGCGGTGCAGTTCGGCGTCGGCATTCTGGTCGGCGAATATCTGATCGGCATCGCATCCGACCGCTGGGGTCGCCGGAAGGCGCTTCTACTGTCGTCGCTCGTGGTTTCGCTGCCGCTGTGGCCAACCGCGCTCACGGACCAATTCGGCCTGCTGTTGGTGTTCTTTGGCCTATCCGCAATCGGGATGGGCGGCGTTCTGTCCACCAACGTCGTCTACATGGGCGAGATCGTGCCGCCACGCGAGCGCGGACGGGTGATGCTCGCCTCACAGGTCCTCGCCGTGCTGGTGTTCGGACTGCTGGGCAACGTTCCGGGAATCCTTTGGGTCCCGGACCACTACCAGTGGTTCATCTATCTGTTCACCCTGGTCCCCTTGGTGGTGCTGGTGCCGCTCGCGCTATGGGCGATGCCGGAATCGCCACGCTGGCTGGAAGCGCATGGCCATCATGGAGAGGCCGACCGGGTTTCGGCGCCGGCAAACAGCCACCCCCACTCGGACGACTTGCACGATGTTGTCCAGTTACTGCGCCCTTACCTCAGACGAAAGCATTTTCTGCAAATGAGCCGTTGTGACCGTCGCAGGACGGTTCGGGACATCGCAAACCAACACTCCAACGTGGCGGCGCAGTGGAATAACACTCTCGCTTTCAGGACCTACCACTAGCTTTCTCCTGATACGGGTACCATCGTTCAAGAGCTGTTGATACGAAATTTCAATTCGCGCATCAGCTCCGCAGTCCTTGATAAACCTCGAAGCGATATGCAGGCCAAGGCAACCTTCTGGTATTCTAGTCTCGTTCCTAATTACTCTGAACTGCCGGAAATGGCGGACGGCGGCGGCCCCGAAATCCACTATGTGTTCTAGGACGTTCACTGCAAATGCTCCGGTATTCCGCTACGGCGGGGTTTGGGTGCTCCACAGGCCAAGCATCGCCTGTCGCGGCTGTCCCAGAAGAAGGCGACGTGCCTTTCCGGAACGGCATGTGCGAGCGTCAATCCGAGCACATCGCGGTAGAAGCCGATGGAGCGGTCAAGACCGCTGACGGTCAGGTGCGTTTCCCATAATCCCTTGATGGGCACTATGGCCATGGCACCCTCCGCAAGAATGTCATGGCCGGGCTTGGCCCGGCCACCCACGTCTTTTTGGTCGCGCGCAAAGACGTGGGTGCCCGGCCTTCGCCGGGCATGACGGTGTTTGGAATTTCATCGCTGCTGTCCCAACACCTCCGGATTCACCACCCGGACTGGCTTGCCGTCCAGGAACGCGAGCGCGTTCTCGATGCTTTCGGGGTAGAACTGTGCCCATACCTCGCGCACGCCATAGCCGAGATGCGGCGTCAGGATTGTGTTCGGCGCGGTCCGCAACGGATGCCCGGCCGGCAACGGCTCCCGGTCGTACACGTCCAGCGCCGCGACGATGTGGCCGGAGGAAACCGCCTCGATCAGCGCCGCCTCGTCCACGATCGGCCCGCGCGAGGTGTTCACCAGCAGCGCACCCGGCTTCATGCGCGCGATCTCGCCGCGTCCGATCAGGCCGCGCGTGCGATCCGACAGGACAAGATGGATGCTGACCGCATCCGCGCGCGCCAGCAGGTCGTCCTTGCCGACCAGCGCCGCGCCTTCGGCCCGCGCCTTCTCGGCCGTCAGGTTCTGGCTCCATGCCAGCACGTCCATCCCCAGCGCCTTGCCGTAGTGCGCCATTCGCGAGCCGAGGCGGCCGAGACCGATCAAGCCCAGCGTCTTGCCCGCCAGCACACGGCCCTCCGGCACGCCGCGCTGGAACCCGCCGGCGCGGATCGCCGCGTCACCTGCCGGGATGTGGCGGAAGCCGGCGATCAGCAGCCCGAGCGCGAGCTCGGCCGTCGCCGGCAATCCGGGGCCGCCGCCGGTGTTGCAGACCACGATACCGCGCTCGGTCGCCGTCTTCATGTCGAGCGACAGCGTGCGCGCGCTGGTGGTGCCCAGCATCCTCAGCTTGGGCAGGCGGCGCAGCAGGGAGCCGGTGAAATGCGTACGCTCGCGCATGGCGAGCAAAATCTCGAAATCCGCGAGCGCCTGCGTCGCCGCATCCTCGGTCGCGAAGGCGTCGGCGAAGAACGTGACCTCGGCCCGCGCCTCGAGCCGGGACCAGTCGGCCGAGCCCCGTGCGACGCCCTGCCAGTCGTCCAGAACCGCCACTTTCACCATGCCGCCCTCCCGTACGCGTGAAACCAGGGTGGAACCGCCGCGCATGGTGTGCAAGACGGGACGCGGCTGGATGCGGAGGGCACACGAGCAGCACGATCGAGCACACAATGGAAGGGATCGAGCCCGCACATCGCGCGCACGCCTCGGAGGCGCAGAAAGCGCGCGCTGCGGCGGTCACACCGTGCTAGCCGTGGACCAGCGGGCACCCACCCTGGTCCATCGGCCGGAATGCCTGATCGGCCGGGGTCGTGCGCAGCAGCGTGTAGTAGTCCCACGGGTACTTGCTCTCCTCCGGGGATTTCACCTGAAACAGATACATCGGGTTGAGCCGGCGCCCGTCCTGGCGAATGACGCATCGCCCGAACAGCGTATCCTCGCTCGGCACGGCTTTCATCTGCGCGATCACCGCCCGGCCGTCCGCCGCGTGCTCGAGGCCCATCGCCTGGAGCGTCTTGAGATAGTCGTGGATCGCGGAGTAGTCGGCGGCCTGGATCATGCTCGGCATCCAGCCGTTCATGCGGGCGGCGAAGCGCTTGCCGTAGTCACGGGTGTCGTCGTTCATATCCCAGTAAAAGGACTCGGTCAGCACCAAACCTTGCGCCGTCTTGAGCCCGACCCCGTGCAAATCCGGGATCATCATCAGCAGCGCCGCCATCCGCAGGCCACGCTCGCGCAAGCCGAACTCCGCGCCTTGCTTGATGCAATCGGTCGTGTTGGTGCCCGAGTTGGCCAAGCCGAGCACCTTCGCCCCGCTAGCCTGCGCCTGGAGCAGGTAGGAGGAGAAATCGCTGGTCTCCGGGAACGGCGTATAGACGGTGCCGAGTACCTTGCCGCCGGCCCCGGCCACGAAACCCGCGGTGTCGTGCGCCAGCGCGCGGCCGAAGGCGTAGTCGGCGGCGATGAAGAACCAGGAATTACCGCCCGCCTGCACCAGCGCGCCGCCGGTGGATTTGCCTAGCGCCCAGGTGTCGTAGGTCCAGTGGATGTGGTTCGGCGTGCAGGCCTTGCCGGTCAGCTCGGAGCTGGCCGCGCCGGTGATCAGCGCGGCCTTGTTCTTCTCCTTCACCAAGTTGGCGATGGCGAGCGCGGCGGCGGAGTTGTTGACGCTGGAGATGACGGTGACGCCCTTGGTGTCGATCCAGTCCCGCGCGATGCTCGTGGCTATGTCGGGCTTGCTCTGATAGTCGGCCGCGAGGATGTCCACCTTGATGTCGGGATGGTCGGCCATGAAATCCTCGGCCGCCAACTGGCTGCCGACCACCGAACCCTTGCCGTTGCTGGCCGCGTTCGGGCCGTTCAGATCGGTCAGGATGCCGATCCTCACCGTCTTCGTCTCGGCCCGGGCACGCCGCGCGCCGAACGCGGAGACGGCGACGGCGGTGCCGCCCAGCGCCGCCCGTCGGGTGATCGGGGTCGTCATGCCGGCGTTCCTCCTGTTTCCCCGCCAGCCTAATCCCGGCGCTGGTCAAACGAAAACTGGCGGTTAGAGTGGCGCCGCCCCGAGGAGCCGCCATGCACGTCGCCACCAGCCCCGCCTTCAAGGCGAACGCCCGCCGCGCCATCGCGGATCCGGCGCTGCAAAAGGCGTTGGCGCGCAGCGGCCCGCAGTTCGTGGCCCGGCGCAGCGCCGCCGTCGCCGCCCTGCCGGAATTCGAAACGCTGCGCGACATCGGGCGCGACATCAAGAACCACGCCCTCGCCCATCTCGACTTCTACCTCGAAGAATACGAGGCCAAGGTTCGCGCTACCGGCGGCACCGTGCATTGGTGCGCCGACGCCGACGAGGCGCGCGCGGCGGTCCTGGACATCTGTCGCGCGGCCGGCGCGCGCACCGTCACCAAGGGCAAGTCGATGATCAGCGAGGAGCTGGGCATCAACGACCATTTGGAACGCCACGGCATCCAGCCGTTCGAGACCGACCTCGGCGAATACATCCTCCAGCTCCGCCACGAGATCCCGAGCCACATCATCGCCCCCGCCTTCCACCTCAACCGGGAGGACTGGGAGGCGAGCTTCCGTGCCTCCCACACCGACCTGCCCGCCGCGCGCGTGTTCAACGAGCGGCGGGACATCCTGACGGAAGCCCGAAGCCGCCTGCGGGCGCGGTTCCTCGCCGCCGATGTCGGCATCACCGGGGCGAACTTCCTGATCGCCGAGACCGGCAGCAGCGTGATCGTGACCAACGAGGGCAACGGCGACCTGACGCAGACCCTGCCGCGCGTGCATATCGTGCTCGCCAGCATCGAGAAAATCGTGCCCACGATCGAGGACTGCGTGAGCCTGCTGCGTCTGCTCGCGCGCTCGGCCACCGGGCAGGAGTTCTCGGTGTACACCACGTTCTCCACCGGCCCGCGCCGGCCGGACGACCTCGACGGACCGCAGGAATACCACGTCGTCCTGGTGGACAACGGCCGCAGTGCCATGATCGGCACCGAGTTCCAGGACATGCTGCGCTGCATCCGATGCGCAGCCTGCATGAACCATTGCCCGGTGTACGGCGCGGTGGGTGGGCACGCCTATGGCTGGGTCTATCCCGGCCCGATGGGCAGCGTGCTGACGCCCGCGCTGATCGGCGTCGATCAGGCGGGGCTGCTGCCCAACGCCTCCACCTTCTGCGGCAAGTGCGAGAGCGTCTGTCCGGTGAAGATCCCGCTGCCCGGCATGATGCGCCATTGGCGGGAGCGGGAGTTCGAGCGCCACCTGACGCCGGCCGCGCAACGGCGCAACCTCGCCGCCTGGGCCTGGGTGGCCCGCCGACCCGCGCTCTACCGCGCGCTGACCCGTGCCGCCGCCGCCGGGCTCGGCCTGTTCGGCCGGCGTCGGGGGCGGTTCGGACGCCTGCCGATGGCGGGCGGCTGGACCGAAGGGCGGGATCTGCCCGCGCCTGAGGGGGACACGTTCTTCGCCCGCTATGCCCGCGCCCAGCGCCAGGAGCGGCGCGGTTGAGTGCCCTGCGCTCCGACATCACCTCGCGCGGCGAGGGGTTTGCCGCCAACGCCGCCGCGATGCGCGCCCTGGTGGACGATTTGCGCGCGCGCGTCGCCGAGGCCGAGGGAGGCGGTGGAGAGACGGCGCGCAAGCGCCATCTCGCGCGCGGCAAGCTGCTGCCGCGCGACCGCGTCGCGGTGCTGACCGACCCCGGATCGCCATTCCTCGAATTGTCCCAGCTTGCCGCGCACGAGATGTACGGCAACGAGGTGCCAAGCGCCGGCATCATCACCGGCATCGGCCGCGTCGCCGGGCGGGAGTGCGTGATCGTCGCCAACGACGCCACCGTGAAGGGCGGCACCTACTTCCCGATGACGGTGAAGAAGCATCTGCGGGCGCAGGAGGTCGCGCGGGCGAACCGGCTGCCGTGCATCTATCTGGTCGATTCCGGCGGAGCGTTCTTGCCGATGCAGGATGAGATATTTCCCGACAAGGAGCATTTTGGCCGCATCTTCTTCAACCAGGCGAACCTCTCCGCGCAAGGCATCCCGCAGATCGCCGCCGTGCTCGGCTCCTGCACCGCCGGGGGCGCCTATGTGCCGGCGATGAGCGACGAGAGCGTGATCGTCCGCCGCCAGGGCACGATCTTCCTCGCCGGACCGCCGCTGGTGAAGGCCGCGACCGGCGAGGAGGTCTCGGCTGAGGATCTGGGCGGCGCCGATGTTCACGCGCGGACCTCCGGTGTGGTCGATCACTACGCGCAGGACGATCGCCACGCGCTGAGCATCTGCCGGCGGATCGTGGCCGGGCTGAACACCCTCAAGCGCCCCGACGTCGCGGTGCGCGCGCCCGTCCCGCCGCGCTATGCGCCCGAGGAGTTGCACGGCGTCGCGCCCGCCGACGTCCGCGCGCCCTACGACGTGCGCGAGGTGATCGCGCGGATCGTCGATGACAGCGATCTCGACGAGTTCAAGCGGCTCTACGGCACCACGCTTGTTTGCGGCTTCGCCCATGTCTGGGGCTATCCGGTCGGCATCGTCGCCAGCAACGGTATCCTGTTCTCGGAATCAGCGTTGAAGGGCGCGCACTTCATCGAGCTGTGCAGCCAGCGCCGGATCCCGCTCGTGTTTCTTCAGAACATCACCGGCTTCATGGTGGGGCGGAAATACGAGGCGGGGGGCATCGCCAAGGACGGCGCCAAGCTCGTCACCGCTGTCGCGACGACCGCCGTTCCGAAGATCACGGTCATCATCGGCGGCAGCTACGGCGCCGGCAACTACGGCATGTGCGGCCGCGCCTACGACCCGCGCTTCGTGTGGATGTGGCCCAACGCGCGCATCTCGGTGATGGGAGGCGAGCAGGCGGCGAGCGTGCTTTCCACTGTGCGCGGCGGTTTCGAGAACGCCGAGGCGGAGGAGGCGTTCAAGGCGCCGATCCGCGCCGAGTACAAATCCAAGGGCCGGCCCTATTACGCCACGGCGCGATTGTGGGACGACGGCATCATCGACCCGGCGGAGACGCGCCTCGTGCTCGCGCTATCGTTGTCGGCGGCGCTGAACGCTCCGATCGAGCCAACGCGCTTCGGCGTGTTCCGGATGTAACCGCCGTGTTCCGCACCCTGCTGATCGCCAATCGCGGCGAGATCGCCGTTCGCATCACGCGCACGGCGCGGCGCATGGGCATCGAAACCGTCGCCGTGTTCTCCGACGCCGATGCGGACGCGCTGCACGTCGCGACGGCCGATCGCGCGGTGCGCATCGGTCCGGCGCCCGCGCGCGAGAGCTATCTGAACATTGAGCATATCATCGAGGCCGCGCGACGAACCGGCGCCGAGGCGGTGCATCCGGGCTACGGGTTCCTGTCGGAGAATCCCGCATTCGCCGAGGCGTGCGCGGCGGCGGGCCTCATTTTCGTCGGGCCGCCACCCTCGGCAATGCGCGCGATGGGCTCGAAATCCGCAGCCAAAATCCTGATGCGCCAGGCGGGCGTGCCTGTTCTGCCCGGCTACGAGGGCGAGGCGCAGGACCCCGTCTTGCTCGCCGAGCAGGCCAAACGCGTGGGCTTTCCCGTCGTCATCAAGGCGGTTTCCGGCGGTGGCGGGCGGGGGATGCGCGTGGTCGCCAGCGCCGCCGACTTCGCATCCGCCCTTGCCTCCGCCCGACAGGAATCCGCCTCCGCCTTCGGCGACGATCGCGTGCTGATCGAACGCTACCTCGATCGCCCGCGCCACATCGAGGTCCAGGTCTTCGCCGACACGCACGGCCATGCCCTGCACCTGTTCGAGCGGGACTGCTCCGCCCAGCGTCGCCACCAGAAGGTGCTGGAGGAGGCGCCCGCCCCCGGTCTCGATCCTGCCCGGCGCGCGGCGATGGGCGAGGCCGCCGTCGCCTGCGCCCGCGCGGTCGGCTACGTTGGCGCCGGGACGGTGGAGTTCGTGGCAGACGCCGACGGGTTTTGGTTTCTCGAGATGAACACGCGCCTTCAGGTCGAGCACCCGGTGACGGAGATGGTCACCGGCTTCGACCTGGTGGAATGGCAGCTCCGCGTCGCCGCGGGCGAGCGCCTGCCGGCCACGCAGGATGACATCCGCATCGACGGCCACGCGATCGAGGCGCGGCTCTATGCCGAGGACGCGGCCCGCGACTTCGCGCCCTCGGTCGGGCGGATCGTGCGGCTCCGCCTGCCCGAAGGTGATGGCGTGCGGGTCGATGCCGGCGTGCGCGCGGGCGATGCCGTCAGCGTCCACTATGACGCCATGATCGCCAAGCTGATCTGCCACGGCGCGACGCGCGAGGAGGCGCTAGCCCGGCTGCGCCGCGCGCTGGCTCAATCCGAGGTCACCGGCGTGGCGAGCAACCTCGACCTGCTGGCGCGCATCGCCGCGCATCCTGCCTTTGCGGGCGGCGGCATAGACACCGGGTTCATCGCGCGCGAGGCGGCCAGCCTGCTCGCGCCCCAGCACGCGCCGCCTGCCGAGGCGCTGGCTGTGGCGGCGCTTGGCGTGCTGGCGACCGAGGCCGCCGCCTCCGCGGCCGGCGGGGCGGCCGGCGCCGACCCTCATTCGCCATGGCATGGCCGCGCCGGCTGGTGGCTGAATGCGACGCGCGGGCGCACTTTTGCCTTCACCGCGGGCGAGGCGGCCTGCCCCGTGACCGTGCGGCCGGTCCTGGACGGGTGGCAACTGGATGCCGGCGGGGCCGTGATGCGCGGAGTGGCGTGGCTTGATCCCGCCGGCGAACTGACGCTCACGCTGGACGGCGTGCGTGCTCGCGCGAGCGTCATCCGGACGGGGAACGCGGTCCTGCTGCGCTGGCAGGGCGAGACCTGGCGGCTCGGCCTGCCGGACCCGGAGGCGGCGATCGAGGCCGAGGACGTCTCCGGCGGCCGGCTTCTTGCCCCCATCCCAGGACAGGTTACGTCGGTTTCGGTCTCTCCCGGCCAGGCGGTCGAGCGGGGCGAGATTCTGGTGGTGCTGGAGGCCATGAAAACGGTCTTCCGCCTGCCCGCGCCGGCCGACGGCGTGGTGTCCGAGGTGGCGTGCCGGGCAGGCGACTCCGTCGAGGAAGGTCAAATCCTGGTCAGCTTCGTCGAAGATTGAGCCTCGCGGGCTTCGCGAGCGTTTCGTTGATAACAGCGGGGGGGTACGGCGATGGCGTTGCTCGGTGTGTTGACCGATCCGAACGCGGAGCCGATCGAGCGCGAGACCATGCGCCGGGTCACGCGGCGCCTCGTCCCTCTGCTGATGATCTGCTATTTTGTCGGCTATCTCGACCGGGTGAACGTGAGTTTCGCCTCGCTCACCATGAACCGGGATCTGCATTTCTCCTCCGCCGTGTACGGCTTCGGCGGCGGCGTGTTCTTCCTGGGCTATTTCCTGTTCGAGATTCCGTCGAATCTGCTGCTGGCGCGCGTCGGCGCCCGAAAGTGGATCGCGCGCATCCTGATAACCTGGGGGATCATCGCAGCCCTGGAGGCAGGCATCTGGAATGAGCCGTCGTTTTACGGGATCCGCTTCCTGCTGGGCCTCGCGGAGGCCGGGTTCTTTCCGGGCATCATCCTCTATCTGACCTGGTGGTTCCCATCCTACTACCGGGCGCGGATGATCGGGATGTTCATGACGGCGATCCCGATCTCGGTCGTGCTAGGCTCCATCGTCTCGGGCTGGATACTCACCTTCGACCAGGCCTGGGGGTTGGCGGGCTGGCAGTGGCTCTTCGTGCTTGAGGGTGGGCCGGCCGTCATCCTGGGATTTGTCGTGCTGTTTTTCCTGACCGACATCCCCGACCAGGCGCACTGGCTGGCGCCCGCGCAGCGCACCTGGCTCAACGAGCGGCTGGCTTCGGAGCGCGCCCAGCGCGAGACGGTGCGTCGCTATGCTCTGGGCGAGACCCTGCGGAATCCCAGGGTATGGGGGCTGACGCTGGTCTATTTTGGCCAGAACGTCTCGGGCTACGGACTGGTGATCTTCCTGCCGCAGATCATCAAGCGGTTCGGCGTGAGCGACGTGCAGACCGGGCTCATCAACGCCATCCCGTTCGCCTGCGCCGCCGTCGCGATGGTGCTGTGGGGTCTGCACTCCGATCGTACCGGCGAGCGCAACAAGCACTGCGCGGCGGCGTGCTTCCTGACCTTCATCGGGCTCGCCGTGTGTCTTGGGATCGACAACCCGTACGCGCTGATGGTGGCGATCGTGTTTTCGCAAATGGGGCAAAGCTCGATCGCGCCCACCTTCTGGGCGCTGCCGACGGCGATGCTGTCCGGCACGGCGGCGGCGGGCGGAATCGCGCTGATCAACTCGGTCGGCAACCTGGGCGGTTTCGTCGGGCCGTACGCGATGGGGCTGGTCCGCGACGCCACCGGCAATTTCAAGCTGGGCCTGTTCGCCATCTCTTGCGGCGCGCTGGTGGCGGGGCTTGTCGTGCTTGCGCTCGGCCACGATCGGCGGCTGGAGCGCATCCGGGCGGTGAAGCCGGCGGAGTAACTAAATCCGTCATGCCCGGGCTTGGTCCGGGCACCCACGTCTTTGCGCGCGAGCACGAAAGGCAAGTCGTGGGTGGCCGGGCCAAGCCCGGCCATGACGGGAGGGTGCAGCGGCTTCGGTCTCGACGAAACGCCTCTACAAGTACCCCGTCCCCATCTCCTGCGCGAACCGCCCCGGATCGCCCTCCCAAACGATCCGCGCGTGTTCCAGCACGTACACGCGATCGGCGTGCGGCAGCGCGAACGTCACGTTCTGCTCCCCGAGCAGCACGGTGATCGGCGTTGTATCGCGCAGGCGGCTCAGCGCCTTCGAGAGCTGCTCCAGGATCACCGGCGCGAGCCCCATCGTCGGCTCGTCCAGGATCAGCAGCTTCGGCCGCATCATCAGCGCCCGCGCGATCGCGAGCATCTGTTGCTCGCCGCCCGAGAGCGTGCGGGCAGCCTGGCGCTGGCGCTGGCGCAGGATGGGAAACAGGTCGAGCAACCAATCGAGCTGCGTCCGCCGATCCTGCTCCGCGAGGTGCTGGCCGCCGAGGTCGAGGTTCTCCCGCACGCTGAGATCGCCGAACAGCTCCCGCGTCTCGGGGCACTGCACGATGCCGCCGCGCGCGATGGCAGCGGGGGTCCGGCCCTTCAGCGGCGCGCCCGCCCAGTGGATCGCGCCGCCCCAGGGCACCAGGCCAGAGATCGCGTTGAACAGCGTCGTCTTGCCGGCGCCGTTCAGGCCGACCACCGAGACGAACTCGCCCTCATGGACGTGGATCGAGACCCGCTGAAGCGCCTGCGCCTTGCCGTACAGAACGTCGATCTCCCGCACGTCGAGCAGCGGCTCGCCGCTTCTCGCTTCGGCGATCGGGCGTGCGTGGGTCTCGATCCGTCCGCCGAGATAGACCCGGCGTACCGTCTCATCGCGCATCACCTGCTCGGCCGTGCCCTCGGCGATGCGCTCGCCCAGGTACATGGCGAGCACCCGATCCACCAGCGCGGAGACGCCCTTGACGTTGTGATCGACGAGCAGAACCGCGCGCCCGTCGCGGCGAAAGTCGTCGATCAGGGCGGAGAAGTCGGCTACCTCGGGCGCCGTTAGCCCGGCGAACGGCTCATCAACCAGCACCACCTTCGGATCGCGCGCCAGCGCCTTCGCCATCTCCATCCGGCGCAGATCAGCGAACGGCAGCGTGGCGGGCCGGCGGTCGAGCACCGCCCCCAGACCCACGCGCGCGGCGATCTCGCGCGCCCGTGCCTCGACGTGCGGCTCGGCAAAAAGGCGGAACACGGAATCCGGCAGCAGCGCCAGCTTGATATTCTCCAGCACCGTTTGGCGATGCAGCGGGCGCGAGTGCTGGAAGACGATGCCGATGCCCTGGCGCGCGATGCGATGCGTCGGCCAGCCGGCCACATCCACGCCGTCGAGTGTCACGCGGCCGGCGTTCGGCCGCTCGATCCCCATGACGAGCTTCATCACGGTGGACTTGCCCGAACCGTTGGGGCCGATCAGGCCCAGGATCTCGCCGGGGCGGATGCCGAAGCCGATGTCCTTGACGGCGACCAGGCCGCCGAAGCGTTTGGTCAGCCCCGCGACCGTGAGGATCGGCTCGGCATTGCGCGGCGTGTCGCGCATCACGGCCGGGCTCGCGGCCGGAACACCCAGCCCAGCACGCCGTCGGGGAAGAACAGGATTACGCACAGCGTGATCGCCGATACGACGAAGGTGTTGAGCTGGCCCAGCGGACGCAACAGCTCGTCGAACAGGATCAGGAAGATCGCGCCGAGGATGCCGCCGAGGATCGTGCGCCGTCCGCCGAACACCACGGCGACGATGATCTGCACGGCGATGGCGAGATCGACGACGGTATCGACCGAGGCGGTGCCCTGATAGAAGGTCAGCATCCCGCCGGCCAGGCCGGAGAACAGGGCGCTGATGCAGAACGCCGCGACCCGGTGCTTGGTGACGTTGAAGCCGAGCGCAGCGGCCTCCACGGCGTCCTGCCCGGTCGCTTGCAGGATCAAGCCCAGCGAGGAGCGCGAGATGCCATACAGGATGGCCGCCGAGACGACCATGAAGCCGAACGCGTACCAGTAATTCACCTCCGCGCTGATCGAGAGCACGTCGGGCACCATCATGCCGATCTCGCCCCCCGTGGTGCCGGCGAAGATGACGATCGCATTGAGCAGCAGCAGCACGGCGACCAGCGTGATCAGACCGAAATAGGGCCCGCGCAACCGCATCGCGGGCAGCGCCAGAACCAGTCCGCCCGCGACCGCGATCGCCGTGCCGCAGATCAGCGACAGGGGTATCCCGAGCCCCTTGTTGTTGAGGATACCGGCGCCATAGGCGCCGAGGCCGATCAGGAACGTCGGGCCGAAATTGACCATGCCGGCGAAGCCGAACAGCAGGTCCCACGCCATCGCGAAGACCGCGAAGTAGAACCCGGTGGTGAACACGCCGAGATAGTAGCCGCCCAGCCACGCCGGCGCGGTGGCGCCGGCGATGACCAGCAGCGCCGCCACCACCGCGCCGCGTCCCGGACGCGCCATGAGCAACGACCTCATCGCCGCCCCAGCAGCCCTTGCGGGCGCACATACAGGACGATGACAAGGATGAGGAGCGCCGGGATCGGCCGCAGCGTCGGCGCGATCAGATAGGCCGTCAGCGTCTCGGCGTAGCCGACCACGTAGGCCGCGACCAGGGAGCCGGGCACGCTGCCGAGCCCGCCCAGGATGACGATGGTGAACGCGCTCGCGGTGAGATTGCCCGCGTTGGCCGAACTGATCCCGAAGAACGAGGCGAGCAGCACGCCCGCGAGGCCCGCCAGCACGCCATAGATCGTCCAGACCCAGAGATGGATCCGCGATAGCTCGAAGCCGAGCAGCGTCAGCCCGCGCGGGTTGATCGAGGCAGCCAGGAGTTGCTTTCCCAGACGCGTGTGGTTGACCAGCAGCCACACCAGCCCGATCGTCACCCAGCAGACCACCGCGACCAGAATCTCGTTCCTCGGCGTGCGGACCCCGCCGATGCTCATCACCCCGGGCAACATCGGCGGCAAGGTTACCGGGTTGTCGGTGAAAGCATAGTTCATGCCGGTCTGGATCATGATGCCCCAGAGCAGCGTCGCGGTGAGGATGAAGATTTCCTCCTCCTCGGCCGGGATCGCGCGCGAGCGCTGGATCGGCCGTACCACCAGGAAGTACGTGATGTAGGAGGCGATCACCCCGCACAGCAGCCCGAACGCCGCACCACCGTACGCGCCCACGCCGTGGCTGGCCGACAGCCACCAGCCCAGGATGGCGGCCACCAGCATGATCCCGCCGTGCGCGAGATTGAGCACGCCGCTCACGCCGAAAATCAGCGTGAATCCCACGGCGCCGAGCCCATAGAGCGAGCTGATGGCGAAGCCGTCGACGAGGATTTGCAGGCCGAGCATTCTAGCATGCTCTCCAGAGCACCCCTCCCCCCGACCCCTCCCGTAAAGGGGAGGGGAAGCAGAAGGCGCGGCGCCTACCGCTCGCCTTCCCTCGCGGGAGAGGTCGGGGGAGGGGGCGCAGAGCGGAGGAGGAGCGTCTCAGATGCCCCTACTTCGCCGCCGCCTGCTGCGGCAGCTTCACGAACGAGGGGAAGCTCAGCTTGTTCGGGCACTCCTTGGTCGGCCAGATGCAAACCTGCTTGCCGTTTTGCCACTGCACGAAGATGCCGGTGACCCAGTCCGGCCCGTATTTCAGGGCGTGCGTGAACTCATCGGTGCGCCCGTAGTAGCCGATATGGCCGGTGGACCCGTCCATGCTCGTCTTTTCCATCTCGGCCACGATCTTGTCGGGATCGGTGGACCCGGCGCGCTGGATCGCCTGGAGGAAGGCCATGGTGCCGTCATAGGAGCTGAACCCGGTGAAGGCCGGGAAATTGTGGTACTTGTCCACGTAGGCCTTCTGCACGGCGAGCGTCACCGGGCTGAGCGCCACCCCTGGCGCCGAGCCGGTCTGCGTGATCACGCCCTCGGTAGCGCCGTTGGTGCTTTTCCAGAACGTGTCGTTGCTTGCCTGCGCGCTGATCCCGGCCATCGGGATTGGCACCTGCTGGGAGTGCCACTGCACGGTCGGCTGCACGCCGACATGCGCGATCCCCATGATCATCACGTCGGGGTGTTTCGCCTCGACCTCGTTGAAGATCGGAGTGAAGTCCGTCGTATCGGGGTTGAAGCTGACCTGGTCCACGACATTGAGGCCCGCCTTGGGCAAGCAGGTCTTTAGGGTGGCGTCGAGCGGCTTGGTCCAGTCGGCATCTTCACGGACGATCGCCGAGGTCTTCATGTGAAGGCCGTCAACGAGCAGCTCGCGCGAGGAATCGCAGACGGAGTCGGCCAGGATCGGCGACGGAAACCAGCCCTCGAACATGTACTTATACTGATCGTACTTGTCGTGGACCTGCTTGCTGATGAGGTCGCTCGCCGCCCCCGGGGTCAGCGTCGGCATGTGCAGACGCGCCGCCCAGGGTTCGACTGCCAGCGCGACCTCGCTGATGAACGTGGTGACGACGGCCGACACGTGGTCCTGCTGGACCAGCCGCTGGAAGGCGCGCACGGCGTCGGCGGCCGAGGAATGGTCGTCATAGGCGACGATCTCGACCTTGCGCCCGTTGATGCCGCCCTTGGCGTTCACCTCGTCGGCCGCGAGCTGCGCGCCGCGCGCGATCGGCTCCCCGACCACGGCGGAGAACTCGCTGACCACGCCGATCTTGATCGGCCCGGTGTCGGCGGCGTGCGTGGCAAGGGGGGCGAGCGCGATCGAGGCGGCTGCCGTGGCATGCAGCGCAACCCGGCGCGCGGCGGCGTGCGTCATGATGATCTCCCGGACGTCCCTGTTTCGCGCCGCCTCTAGGGCGTGCGCTTCCCTAGCGGTATATCAGGTCATTGCGCCGAAGCCGTCAAATCCGTGCTCGTGATGGCCCGCTACTTCGCCGCCGCCTGCCGCGGCAGCTTCACGAATGACGGAAACACCATCTTGTTGGGACATTTGTTCTCCGGCCAGATGCAGACCTGCTTGCCGTTCTGCCACTGCACGAAGAGGCCGGTCACCCAATCGGGGCCGTACCGCCATGCGTGCGTGAACTGGTCGCTGCGGCCGTAGAAGCCGATGCGCCCGCTCGCCCCGTCCATGCTCGTCTTCTCCATTTCGGCGACGATCTTGTCGGGGTCGGTGGAGCCGGCACGCTTGATGGCTTCGATGAAGGCCATCGTGTCGTCATAGGAGCTGAAGCCGGTCCAGGCCGGGAAGTTATGGTATTTGTCCACGTACGCCTTCTGCACGGCGAGCGTCACCGGGCTGAGCGCTACCCCCGGTGCCGACTGGGTCTGCGTGATCACGCCCTCGGTGGCACCGTTCGTGGCCTTCCAGAACGTGTCGTTGCTGGCCTGGACGTTGAGCCCCGCCATCGGGATCGGCACCTGCTGGGAGTGCCACTGCACGGTCGGCTGCACGCCGACATGCGCGATCCCCATGATCATCACGTCGGGATGCTTTGCCTCGACCTGGTTGAAGATCGGAGTGAAATCGGTTGTGTCGGGATTGAAGACGACGTGGTCCACGATCCGCAGGCCAGCCTTGGGAAGGCATTGCTCCAAGGTCGCATTGTACGGCTTGGACCAGTCGGCGTCCTCGCGAACGATCGACGCGGTGTTCATGTGCAGGTCATGCGCGAGCAGGTCTCGCGAGGAATCGCAGACGGAGGACGCCAGGATGGGTGAGGGGAGCGCTCCCTCGAACATGTACTTGTACTGATCGTACTTGTCGTGGACCTGCTTGCTGATGAGGTCGCTCGCCGCCGCCGGGGTCAGCGTCGGCATGTGCAGACGCGCCGCCCAGGGTTCGACCGCCAGCGCGACCTCGCTGATGAACGTGGTGACGACGGCCGACACGTGGTCCTGCTGGACCAGCCGCTGGAAGGCGCGCACGGCGTCGGCGGCCGAGGAATGGTCGTCATAGGCGACGATCTCGACCTTGCGCCCGTTGATGCCGCCCTTGGCGTTCACCTCGTCGGCCGCGAGCTGCGCGCCGCGCGCGATCGGCTCGCCGACCACGGCGGAGAACTCGCTGACCACGCCGATCTTGATTGGCCCGGTGTCGGCGGCGCGCGCCGTCAGCGGGGCGAGTGCGAGCATGGCGGTGACGCACAGCGACCGCGCGGCGGTGGGGTTCATGGAGCGTTCTCCCGGACATCCCTGTTTCACGCCGCCTTAACGGGCGCGCGCTTCCTTATCCGTATATCAGGTCATTGTCCGGGGGTCGTCAATTCGTGATGGCGGGCGGAGCGGAGAGGGGAACGGATGAGCCAGATGATCCAGTTGACCGAAAGCCGGATCGCAGCGATCGAATGCGAGGCCCAGCGCCGAGCGGGTTCCGGTCGCGGAGCTGATCCGGCGTCGGCCCGATGAGTGCCTGGGTGCCGGAAAAGCCACAAATGACAGCTATCGAGAACGAGATGCTCGGCGGGGGGACCCCTCTGAGGCTCGACGTCGTGGATGATCCATTTGCCCGGGACCTTTTCATGGGGTTCGAGAGCCTGGGGGAGAATTGCGAGTTCGGATTGGTGCAGCGCCGTTTTGGCGCGGAGACGCTGGGGCTGCTGCGTTGGGCGTTCGTGCATCCCGGCGCGCTGATCAAGCTGCTGGAAACGGACTTCGACGGCTACGGCGACATCGACAAGATGAACATAATAGTCGCTGACTGGGGCGAAATAATCCTGCGAGACACTCGCTACGGGATGAACCGCCACACGTACATCCTGGCGGACGGCGCTGATACGGAAGCGGTTCTGTGGTCTGAAAGCCGGAGACTCAGATATCTCGTGCGAAAATTGCTGGATGATCTGAGAAGCGGCGATAAGATTTTCGTCTTCAAATCGAAATACGGTCCGTCGGCGAACGACCTCGGCCGTATCCATCGCGCGATGCTGCGTCACGGGCCAACCAGGATGCTGGCGGTGATCCCGCCCGATGCCCCGCATCCCCACCTTTCGACCGAACAACTCGCCGACCGGTTGCTTGTCGGGCGAATTGCCTGCCTGGGCCCAACTGATGGAAAATGGGACATCCCGTTTTCCGCGTGGCTCAGCCTTTGCGCTGAGGCGCGCGAAAGGATGCGTCATGACGGCTGAACGAAGAGCTTTCCGCCAGCGAGAGCTTGCGATCAAAGTGCGCCGATCGGCGGCGATGGAGGACGGCATGGGCACACGGCAGGACGCGATCGCGCGGGCATTGGCGCATTTCGATGATGAGCGGGAGAGCGGCTTCCGTGCCCGGTTGGCCGACTTGGTGGCGATCCCCAGCACCTCGCAGGAGCCCGAGCACGCCCCCGACGTCGCCCGCTACCTGGACGCGGCGATCCGCCCGTGGCTCGAACCGCTCGGCTTCTCGGTCGCGGTCCACCCGAACCCGGACGCGAGCGCCGGGCCGATCCTCGTCGCGGAGCGCATGGAAGACAAATCGCGTCCGACCGTCATCACCTACGGCCACGGCGACACGGTGCGCGGGTTGGAGACGCAGTGGAGCGAGGGGATCGCGCCCTGGCGCCTGACCGAGCGCGGGGACCGCTGGTATGGCCGGGGCACGGCCGACAACAAGGGCCAGCACGCCCTCAACCTCGCCGCCCTGGAGGCGGTGCTGGCCGAGCGGGGCGGGCGGCTCGGGTTCAACCTCAAGCTCGTGCTGGAAACGAGCGAGGAGCGCGGCTCGACCGGGCTGCGGGCGTTCGTCGAGGCGAATCGCTACCGGCTGGCCGCGGACGTCCTGATCGGCAGCGACGGCCCCCGCGTCGCCCCCGAAACACCGACGATCGCGACCGGCACGCGCGGCACGTTCCACTTCGATCTCGTGGTGGCGCTGCGCCCCGGTGGGGTACATTCGGGCCATTGGGGCGGGCTCATCGCCGATCCGGCGGTGGTGCTGTCGCACGCCATCGCCTCCATCGTCGACCGGCACGGCCGCATTCTGGTGCGCGACTGGCTGGCCGCCGGCGGCATGCCGGGGCCGGTGCGCGCGATTCTCGCCGGCTGCCCGGTGGAGGGCGGGGACGATGCCCCGACTGTCGACCCCGGCTGGGGCGAGCCGGAGCTGAGCGCGGCCGAGAAGATCTATGGCTGGAACAGCTTCATCGTGCTCGCGATGATCTCGGGCCGGCCCGATAATCCGGTGAACGCCGTCGCGCCGGACGCCCGCGCGCACTGCCAGATCCGCTATACCGCCGATTCCGACCAGACCGGCTTCGGCCCCGCGTTGCGCCGGCACCTCGACGAGGCGGGCTTCCCGGAGGTGCGGATCGAACGGGCCGGCGTTCGGATGCCGGCCAGCCGCACCGATCCGACGCACCCCTGGGTGCGCTGGGCGGCCGAGAGCATGGCGCGCAGCCTGAGCCGGCCGGTGCAGGTGATCCCCAACTCGTCCGGCGGGCTGCCGGGCGACGTCTTCGCCGATCATCTGGGGGTGCCGCTGATCTGGGTCCCCCACAGCTACAGCGGCTGCGGCCAGCACGGGCCGGACGAGCACTTGCTGATCGCGCCGGCCCGCGAGGGTATCGTGGCGATCGCCGGACTTTGGTGGGACCTTGGGGAGACCGGCACGCCCGGTTCATAGGCACCTGAGCGGCTGCGCCGCCGCTTGAGGCCCCGCGCGCCTGCCCCTAATCAGTGCGCGCAGTCAAGGAGGCGAGCATGGCGACGCGCAGCGTGGCGACGGTCTTCGGCGGGTCGGGGTTCATCGGCCGCTACGTGGTCCAGCGGCTAGCGCAGCGGGGCTACGTCGTGCGCGTCGCGGTGCGCGACCCGGAGCGCGCCGGCTTCCTCAAGGTGATGGGCGCGGTGGGCCAGATCGTTCCGCTCTACGCCTCCGTCACCAACGAGGCGACCGTGCAGCGCGCCGTGGTCGGCGCCGATCTGGTGGTCAATCTGGTGGGGATCCTGGCCGAGCGCCGGTCCGGGGATTTTCAGGCCATCCACGCCGACGGCGCGGGACGCGTGGCCCGCCTGGCCGCCGCCGCCGGGGTGTTCCGGCTGGTCCATCTCTCGGCGATCGGCGCCGACCCGGCGAGCCCCGGTCGCTACGGCACGTCCAAGGCGGCCGGGGAAGTGGCGGTGCGCCAGCACTTCCCCGGCGCGACCGTTTTGCGCCCCTCGGTGGTCTTCGGGCCGGAGGATCAGTTCTTCAACCGCTTCGCGCGCATGGCCATGCTATCGCCGATCATGCCGGTGTTTTCGGGCGGGGCGCGCTTCCAGCCGGTCTATGTCGGGGACGTGGCCGACGCGGCCCTCGCCGCGCTGGCGCGGGCCGAGGCGGCCGGCGCGATCTACGAGGTGGGCGGCCCGCGCGTGTGGCTGTTCCGCGAGGTGCTGGCCTACGTGTTGGAACAGACCGGCCGTCGGCGCCCGCTTGTGCCGGTTCCGCAACTGCTGGCCCGGTTGATGGCGGCAGCCATGGAGTGGCTGCCCGGCCAGCCATTGACCCGCGACCAGCTTCGGATGTTGCGGCGTGACAATGTCGTGGCCGCCGGGATGCCGGGTTTACGGGAGCTGGGCGTGACGCCGGCTCCGGTGGAGATGGTCGTGCCCTCGTATCTGCTGCGTTACCGACCCGGCGGCGGACGCAGGGTGATCCGGCCTTATAAGGCGAAAGACGACAAATCGGACCTATCTTTCCCCTTCAGTCGCTCGGCGTAGCCAAACACCAGGTGGAGGCACGCATTTAGGACAGTAAATCAGGCCTTGTTGGCGATTCCCCTCTCGCCAAGCCGCGTCCGGCGGCATACATTCCCCGCGCTGGCCGGTGCCGGCCTGATAACGGGGAGCGGGACAGATGACGGAGCGGATGCTGCGGTTCGTGAACGTGCCGCAGCAGATGCCGTCGAAGCGCGCCGTCTCCGAGCGGCGCGCGGATTTCGGCGAGATCTACCGGGAGTTCGCCGAGGCCGAGGCGGCCCGGCAATCCAGCCGTTGCAGCCAGTGCGGCGTTCCGTTCTGCTCGGTCCACTGCCCGCTGCACAACAACATCCCCGACTGGCTCAAGCTCACCGCCGAGGGCCGGCTGGAGGAGGCCTACGAGGTCGCTGCGGCGACCAACAACTTTCCCGAGATCTGCGGCCGCATCTGCCCCCAAGACCGGCTGTGCGAGGGCAACTGCGTCATCGAGAAGGGTTACGAGGCCGTCACCATCGGCGCTGTCGAACGCTACATCACGGACACGGCGTTCGAGCGCGGCTGGGTGCGGCCGATCCGGCCCAGACGGGAGCTGGATCGTTCGGTCGGCGTCATCGGCGCCGGGCCGGCGGGCCTGTCCGCCGCCGAGCAGCTTCGGCGTCGCGGCTACCGGGTCACCGTCTATGACCGCCACGACCGGGTGGGCGGGCTGCTCATCTATGGCATCCCGAACTTCAAGCTGGAAAAGCCCGTCGTGCTGCACCGGCGCGCGTTGCTGGAGGAGGGCGGCATCCGCTTCGAGATCGGTTGCGCGGTGGGTCAGGATGTGACGCTGCGCGAGTTGCGCGCGCGCCACGACGCGGTGCTGATCGCAACCGGCGTCTATCGGTCGCGCGAGCTGGGCGGCCCAGGGGTCGGCCTGCCGGGCATCGTCCCGGCGCTCGACTACCTGATCGCCTCGAACCGGGAGAACCTGGGCGATCATGTGCCCGACTTCGCCTCCGGCCTACTCGACGCGCGCGGCAAGGACGTCGTGGTGATCGGAGGCGGCGACACGGCGATGGACTGCGTGCGCACCGCCGTCCGCCAGGGCGCCAACAGCGTGAAGTGTCTCTATCGCCGTGACCGCGCCAACATGCCGGGCTCGATGCGCGAGGTGAAGAACGCCGAGGAGGAGGGCATCGAGTTCATCTGGCTCTCCGCGCCTGAGGCGTTCCTCGGCGCGGAGAGTGTGAGCGGCTTGCGCGCGGTGCGGATGCATCTCGGACTGCCCGACGCCACCGGCCGGCAGGCGGTGGAGCCGATCGAGGGCAGCCATTTCACGGTAAAGGCCGACCTGGTCATCAAGGCGCTCGGCTTCGACCCCGAGGATCTGCCGGGGATGTTCGGCGAGCCTTCGCTCGGCGTGACGAACTGGGGGACGCTGAAGATTAGCCACCGGACGTTCATGACCAGCCTGCCCGGCGTGTTCGCCGCCGGCGACATCGTGCGCGGTGCCAGCCTGGTGGTGTGGGCGATCCGTGACGGGCGGGATGCGGCGGAGCAGATGCATGGGTATGTGGAGCACCGTGAGGCGCTGCCGGCGGCGGCGGAATGACATGATGCCCGTCATCGCGATCGTTGCCGGCGTCACCCCTCACGCGGACGGTGATGACGTCGATCTCTGTGCCGATGCGCTGCGCCTGATGGTGGAGCAGAACGCGACGGCCAGGGCGCCGAATGAAAATGTCGGGAGTTTGATATGGATCCCATGATCGAAACCGCCGCCGACTTCCTCGCCGCCTGGGATGCGAACCGCGCCACGCTCACCCACACCTACGATCCCGCGCAGGAGCACGATTCCTGCGGAGTAGGCTTGATCGCCGCGCTCGATGGCCGCGCTCGGCGCGACGTGGTGCAGGCCGGCATCGACGCGCTGAAGGCGGTCTGGCATCGCGGCGCGGTCGATGCCGACGGCAAGACCGGCGACGGGGCGGGGATCCATCTGGAGATCCCACAGGACTTCTTCGCCCACGCCGTGCAGCGCGGCGGCGCCAAGCTGATGCCCGGCCCCATTGCGGTCGGCCAGGTGTTCTTGCCCAAGACCGACCTCGGCGCGCAGGAGCGGTGCCGCCAGATCGTCGAGACCGAGATCCTGAATTTCGGTTATCTGATCTATGGCTGGCGCCAGGTGCCCATCAACGTCGAGTGCATCGGCGAGAAGGCCAACGCGACGCGCCCCGAGATCGAGCAGATCATGCTCTGGAACCCGAATGGAACCTCCCGGGCGGAGTTCGAGCGCGACCTCTACGTGATCCGCCGGCGGATCGAGAAGCAGGCGATCGCCGCGCAGATCCCGGAACTCTATTTCTGCTCGCTGTCGTCGCGCACGATCATCTACAAGGGGATGTTCCTCGCCGAGCACCTGAGCGAGTTCTACCCGGATTTGCTCGATCCGCGCTTCGTCTCGCGCTTCGCGATCTATCACCAGCGGTACTCGACCAACACCTTCCCCACCTGGCGGCTGGCGCAGCCGTTCCGCACTCTCGCGCATAACGGCGAGATCAACACCGTCGCCGGCAACATCAACTGGATGAAGAGCCACGAGACGCGGTTGGCCGCCGAGGAGCTGGGGCCGTATCTGGAGGACGTGAAGCCGGTCGTGCAGGCGGGCGGGTCTGATACCGCCACGCTCGACAACGTCTTCGAGCTGATGGTGCGCGCCGGGCGCGACGCGCCGATGGCGAAGGCGCTGATGATCCCGGCCTCCATCGGCCAGGACGCCACGATGCCGCAGGCCCACAAGGACCTGTTCCTCTACTGCAACGCGGTCATGGAGCCGTGGGACGGGCCGGCCGCCATTGCCGCGACCGACGGACGTTGGGTGATCGCCGGGCTGGATCGCAACGGCCTGCGCCCGCTGCGCTACACCATCACCTCCGACGCGCTGCTGATCGTCGGGTCGGAGACGGGCATGGTGAAGCTCGACGCCGAGCAGGTGGTCGAGAAGGGCCGGGTCGGCCCCGGCCACACCATCGGCGTCGATCTGGACTCCGCGCGCTTCTACCGCGATGACGAGATGAAGGACATGCTCTCCGCCCGGCAGCCCTTCGGCGAATGGGCGAAGCGCATCCTTGAGATCGACCACATCGTCAAGACCGACGCCCCCGAGCCGGTGCTGTTCCAGGGCGAGGAGCTGCGCCGTCGTCAGGTGACGGTCGGGTTCACCTTGGAGGAGCTGGAAACCATCCTGCACCCGATGGTCGAGGAGGCGCAGGAGGTGGTCGGCAGCATGGGCGACGACACGCCCATCGCGGTGCTGTCCGACCGCTATCGCGGCCTGCACCATTTCTTCCGCCAGACCTTCAGCCAGGTCACCAACCCGCCGATCGACAGCCTGCGCGAGACGCGGGTGATGACCCTGAAGACGCGGCTCGGCAATCTCGGCAACGTGCTGGACGAGGATCAGACACAGTGCGACCTGCTCCAGCTTGAGAGTCCGATCCTGTCCACCGCCGAGTTTCAGGCGATGCGCGACTTCATGGGCGCCTCGGTCTGCGCGGTGGACTGCACCTTCCCTGCAGCCGACGGCGAGGCCGGGCTGCGTGCCGCGCTGGAGCGAATCCGCCGCGAGGCCGAAGAGGGCGTCCGCGCCGGCTGCACCCACGTCATCCTGACCGACGAGGCGCAGGGGCCGGATCGCGCGCCGATCCCGATGATCCTCGCCACCGGCGGCGTGCACACGCATCTGGTGCGCCAATCCTTGCGCACCTTCACCAGCCTGAACGTGCGCTGCGCCGAGTGCGTGGATGTCCACACCTTTGCCGTGCTGATCGGCGTCGGCGCGACCACGGTGAACGCCTATCTGGCGCAGGAGAGCATCGCGGATCGCCACCGGCGCGGCCTGTTCGGCGCGATGACGCTGAAGGAGGCGATCAACCGCTACAAGAAGGCCGCCGACAAGGGCCTGCTGAAAGTGATGTCCAAGATGGGCATCAGCGTCATCTCGTCCTATCGCGGCGGCTACAACTTCGAGGCGATCGGCCTGTCGCGCGCCCTGGTGGCCGAGTTCTTCCCCGGGATGACGTCGCGCATCTCGGGCATCGGGCTGCCGGGGATAGCGCGCAAGGTGCTCGACCAGCACGCCGCAGCGTGGAACGCCGACGTGGTCACGCTTCCCGTGGGCGGCGTCTATAAGCTTCGCCGGCATGGCGGCGAGACGCACGCCTTCGATCCCGGTCTCATTCATATGCTCCAGAGCGCGGTCACCACCGACAGCTATGCGACGTACCGCCGTTACGCGGAGGCGGTGCGCCGGCTGCCCCCGCTCGCGCTGCGCGACCTGCTGGATTTCCGCACCGATGCCTGCACGCCGATCTCGGTCGACGAGGTCGAGAGCATCACCGAGATTCGCAAGCGCCTGGTCTCGCCCGGCATTTCGCTCGGCGCACTGAGCCCGGAGGCGCACGAAACCCTGTCGATCGCGATGAACCGGATCGGCGCGCGCTCCGACAGCGGCGAGGGCGGCGAGGATTCCGCGCGCTACAAGCCGCGCGCGAACGGCGACAACGCCAGCTCCGCAATCAAGCAGATCGCTTCGGGCCGCTTCGGCGTGACGGCGGAGTACCTCAACAACTGCCGTGAGATCGAGATCAAGATCGCCCAGGGGGCCAAGCCCGGCGAGGGCGGTCAATTGCCCGGATTGAAGGTCACGGCGCTGATCGGTCGGCTGCGGCACTCGACCCCGGGCGTCATGCTCATCAGCCCGCCGCCGCATCACGACATCTACTCGATCGAGGATCTGGCGCAGCTCATCTACGACCTGAAGCAGATCAACCCCGATGCGATGGTCTGCGTGAAGCTGGTGGCGCGCTCGGGGATCGGCACGATCGCGGCCGGCGTGGCCAAGGCGAAGGCCGACGCGATCCTGATCTCGGGCCATTCGGGCGGCACCGGAGCCAGCCCGCAAAGCTCGATCAAATACGCGGGCCTGCCGTGGGAGATGGGGCTGTCAGAGACGCATCAGGTGTTGATGCTGAACCGGCTGCGCCACCGCGTGCGGCTGCGCACCGACGGCGGGATCAAGACCGGCCGCGACGTGGTGATCGCGGCGATGCTGGGCGCGGAGGAGTTCGGCATCGGCACGGCGAGCCTGATCGCGATGGGCTGCATCATGGTGCGCCAGTGCCACTCGAATACCTGCCCGGTGGGGGTCTGCACGCAGGATGAGACGCTGCGGGCGAAGTTCGGAGGCTCGCCCGAGAAGGTGATCAGCCTCTTCTCGTTCATCGCCGAGGACGTGCGCCAGATCCTGGCCCAGCTCGGGGTTCGGACCGTGGCCGGGGTGATCGGGCGCACCGACCTGTTGCAGCAGGTCAGCCGTGGCGCCGACATCCTCGACGACCTCGACCTCAACCCGCTGCTGGCGCAGGCCGATCCGGGCCCCTACGCGCGCTACTGCACCTTGCAGGGCCGCAACGAGGTGCCGGAAACGCTGGACGCCCAGATGATCGCCGACGGCGCTCCGCTGTTCGAGCGCGGCGAGAAGATGCAGCTTCAGTACTCGATCCGGAACACGCACCGGGCGATCGGGACGAGGATCTCGTCGAAGATCACCCGCCGGTTCGGCATGACGGGGTTGCAGCCGGGACATCTGACGGTGCGGCTGCGCGGCTCGGCCGGCCAGTCGCTCGGGGCCTTCGCGGTGCAGGGGCTCAAGCTGGAGGTGTTCGGCGACGCCAACGACTACGTCGGCAAGGGCCTCTCGGGTGCCACCATCGTCGTGCGGCCCGGACCATCGTCGAATCTCCGCAGCCACGAGAACACCATCATCGGCAACACCGTGCTGTATGGCGCCACCGCCGGCGCCCTGTTCGCCGCCGGTCAGGCCGGCGAGCGGTTCGCGGTCCGCAACTCCGGCGCATCCGCCGTGGTGGAAGGATGCGGGTCCAATGCCTGCGAATACATGACCGGCGGCACGGTCGTGATCCTGGGGGCGTTCGGAGACAATTTCGGCGCCGGTTTCACGGGCGGCATGGCGTTCGTCTACGACCCCGACGATCTGTTCGAGAAGCGGGTGAACCCCGACACCCTGAGCTGGCAGCGCGTCGCCCACCCGCACTGGGCACAGGAGTTGCGCGACCTCGTGGCGCGGCACGTCGCGGAGACCAGCTCCCGCTACGCCGCGCGGCTCCTGCACGAGTGGGATCGCACCCTGCCGCATGTCTGGCAGGTCGTGCCGAAGGAGTACGTGCGCTATCTACCGGTGCCGCTGCACGAGGCGGCGGAGGAGGCCCGGCGGGCGTGATCGCGGTTGCGGGTTGGCGCGTTGCGGGCGGGGTGCGATAAACGACTCCGATGCGCCTCCTCTATCACCTGCCGCTCTCGCCATTCTCGCGTAAGGTCCGCCTCGTGCTGGCCGAGAAGCGGCTGCCGTTCGAGTTGCGGGCCGAGAAGGTGTGGGAGCGTCGGGCGGAGTACCTTGATCTGAACGCGGCCGGCACCGTGCCGACCCTGATCGAGGACAACGGCATGGTGATCCCCGACTCCGCGGTCATCTGCGAGTATTTGGAAGAGGCCTACCCCGACACACCGCTGCTCGGCGCGACGCTTGCTGAGCGGGTGGAGGTGCGCCGGCTGGTCGCCTGGTTCGACGGCAAGTTTGCCGGCGAGGTCACGCGCAACCTTCTGGGGGAGAAGCACCTCAAGCGGCTGTTCGGGCGCGGCAACCCCGACGCCGGCGCGCTGCGAACCGGCTATACCGCGATCAAGCACCACCTGGAGTATATCGGCTGGCTCGCCGAGACGCGCCGCTGGCTCGCGGGCGCGAGCATGTCGCTCGCCGACTTCGCCGCCGCCGCCCATCTCTCGGCGCTCGATTATATAGGGGACGTCGATTGGACGGTCTCGGCGGCGGCGAAGGAGTGGTACGCGCGCATCAAGTCGCGGCCGAGTTTCCGAGGCGTGCTGGCCGACCGCATCCCCGGCATCACCCCACCCGAGCATTACGCCGACCTGGATTTCTGAAGTCCCAGCGATCCGAGGGCGACTAAGACCCGCGCCTCAATGCCGCGTCGCCCGTCGCACGGCCGTTCGCAGGCGCGACAGGTTCACCGGCTTGGCAAGGACTAAGACCGGGGCCTGCTCGCGCTCGGTCAAAGCGGAGAGCTGCTCGGGCGGGGCATAGCCGCTGACCACCACGACGGGCAGCTCGGGGTGGTCCACGCGCAATCGGTTCGTCAGCGTCACGCCATCCATGCGCGGCATCCGAACGTCCGTCACGACGATGTCGTACGGGTGACCGCTGGCTTCCGCCTCGGCGAACAGGCCAAGCGCCTCCTGCCCGTCGCCGGCGATGGCGACTTCGTGTCCGTCGTCCAACAATGTCTCGGCGAACAGTTCGGCGATGAGTTGCTCGTCCTCGACCAGCAGGACGCGCAACCCCAATTCCGCATGCGCCCCGTTCGACGGCGTCATTCGGTGATCCCCCACATCCCCCGGCAAAACTCCTAGCCGGAAAAAGAGAGGGCCGCATAGCCGACACGGCCCGATTCCAGGTTCACATACCCCGGCATACCGAAAGTTGACCGGCCGCACGCGTCCCGGCGGCGGGCGTTCGTCGGGCGTTAACGCATCCGCGCCATTCTGGGGCCGGAGGTGAAGGTGGCGCGACGGCTGGAGTGTCTCGACGGCTTGCGCGGCCTGTTGGCGCTCTATGTGCTTGTCTCGCACATGGCGGCGTTCACAGTCCTGCCGGGCTGGGTGACCAGCCCGTTCGCCCATGGCGGGGCGGCGGTCGACCTGTTCTTCGTTCTGAGCGGCATGGTGATCCTCCGCTCGTTCGAGAGCTTCGGATATGACCGAAGCCGCTTTCTGGTGGCTCGCGCTGCCCGCATCATGCCGGCGTTCCTGGTCGTGTTCGCCTTGGCCGTGGCGGTCCAGCCTCTGCCGACCGCGCTGCCGTGGATGCCGTGGGTGGCGCAAGACGATCCCGGGCGCGCGGTCTGGTCCACCGGCTGGCCGACGAGTTGGGCGGCGGAAATCGGGGCGCACCTGACAATGATCCACGGCCTTCTCCCCGACCGCGCGCTCCCAGGTGTTTGGATCAGCTTTCTGGGGGCCGCCTGGAGCCTGAGCACGGAGGTGCAGTTCTACCTCTTCGTGGCGCTGCTCGCCCCGGCGCTGCGCGGTCGCCGTGGACTGCGCGGGCTGTCGCGGCTGTTCCTGGCGATGGCCCTGGCGGCGCTGGTTTGGACCTGGGTCGCCCCCGAAGCGTGGCAGTTCAGCCGCGCCTTCCTGCCGAACAAAGCGCAATATTTCGCCCTCGGCGTGGCCAGCGCCGACTGGGCGGCGGATACGCGGCCCCGGGCCGGGGTGCGGTTTGCGCTGGTGCTCTGCGCCGCGCTCGTGCTCTGCGCAATTGAGGGAGGGGTGGACAAGATCGGCGCGCCGCTGGTCTGGACCGTCTGCCTGCTGGCGCAGCGCGGTCTCGATCCAAGCCGGCGAGGTTGGGGGCTGGGCTGGCTCGCCGCCGCGCTCCGCGCCCGGTCTTTGCTGCGTTTCGGCGCCCTGTCCTACTCCATCTACCTGGTAAACGAGCCGGTCCAGAAACTGCTGGGCCTGTTGATCGCGCGCGTTGTGGGCGGGGACGGTCTCCTGTTCACCGTCCTGTGGCTGCCAAGCGCCACGCTGTTGCCGCTTGCGCTTGCGTGGATCCTGCACAGGCGAGTCGAGCAGCCCGCCATGAGCGCGGGGCGAAGGTTCGTGGCGGCGCCGATCCTGGCCTCGGTCTAACGGAGCCGCGGCGGGCTCTCAGTTGCCAGGGCCCGCGACCTTCCGCAGGCGCAGCGTAACCTGCGTGCCTTTGCCGGGTACCGTGCTGACATTGAATTCGGCGTCTATCTGGCGAACCAGCGCGTTGATGATCGTCTTGCCAAGACCGCCGCGGTCGCCGGTCTGGCCTTCGGTCATGCCGACGCCGTCGTCGGAAACCGTTATCTCGAAAAACTCGCCGGCAGAGGCCGCGCGCAGTCGCACCATGCCGCCCTTGCCGCCCGGATAAGCGTGGCGGAACGCGTTCGTCAGCAGTTCGTTCACGATCAGGCCGAGCGGAATTGCGCGTTCGGCATCCAACTGGATGTCCGGCTCGGAGCTGCACCCGATCGCAACAGTCGTGCTCAGCCGTCCGACATGCTCGCAGAGGTCCGACAGCATCCGGCCTAGCGTGACGGTGCGGAGATCGGGGCTTTGGTGCAGCGCGCGATGGCTCTCCGCGACGGCCGACACGCGCGCGATCGCCTCGTCAAGCGCTGCCGCGGCCTGTGGGTATTTCAGCCGGGAGCGTTGCAGGGTCAGGAGACTGGCGACCAGCTGCAGGGAATTCCTGATCCGATGGTCGGCCTCCCGCACGAGAAGTTCGCGTCGCTGCACCTCCTCGCGCAACTCCGCCTCCCGCCGGTCCCGCTCGATCGCCACCCCGAGCAGGTTTGCTGCGGCAAGCAGGAAGGATATGTCGGTTTCCGAGAATTCTCCCGGCAGGAGGCTGTCAGTCTCCAGCACGCCAAACGGCTCCCCATCGCCGCGAATGACGACGTTCATCGCGCGATGGATGCCATGATCGATCAGCAGCTGCGGCGTGCGGAAGCGGGTCTCCTCCGCCAGGTTGTTCGTGATGACGGGCGCATCCGTCCGCAGGGCGTGGCCGGCGGGCGATCCGTCGTCGGCGTCCAACTCCGCGTGCCCAACGACGCCCGGGTGCCAACCCACGCCCGCTCGGACGAGCAGGCGCGGTCGGCCCGGAGTCAGTTCAAGCACCTTGCAGAACCGAACACCCATGCCCTCGGCCACCAGGCGGCACGCCTCGTTCAGCAAATGTTCGAGGTCGGTGCCTCTCAGCGCCTCCGTTCCGAGGTCCGCCAAAAGATCCCGCTGGCGCATCCGGAGGTCGCTGACACCTGGATTGCTCACGCGCATGTCTCTCTAAGGCTCATCCTAGTCAATAACAGCCCGGCACCGGGGCCGATACCCGGCGGCGCGTCACCGGCGGGTGAGCACCGGGACAGGATCGGGTGGTTCGTGATTACCTCCGGATGAAACTCCAATAGCGCGCCTCCCGCCCGGCGCGCAGCGCCTTCGCCTCATAGCGCGTCGGCGGCCAGCCGGCGGGGCGAACGGTGGCGGGCGGGGCCGGGGCGAACAGGCTCTGCGCGCCCATCACCTCCGTTACCCACGCCTGATAGGTCGGATCGTCGGTCGCTACGCGCCACTCGGCGCCGGGCTTGAGAACGCGCGCCAGGCCCGGTAGCACGGCCGGGTGGACGAAGCGGCGCTTGGCGTGGCGGACCTTCGGCCATGGGTCGGGGAACAGCAGGAACAGTCGCTCGAGGCAGGCATCGGGCAACCGCCGCAGCAACGCCCGCCCGTCATCGGCCCACACGCGGAGGTTGGGCGGCAGCGTCGCGTCCGCCTCACCGCCCTCGGGAACGAGGCGCGAGAGCAAGGAGCAGATGCCGTTCTCGTACACCTCGCACGCGATCAGCCCGACCTCGGAATGCGCCGCCGCCTGAGCCAGGGCGTGCTCGCCGCCGCCGAAGCCCACCTCCAGCCATAGCGCGCGCGCGCCCGGCCCGAAGGCGGCGAGCGGGGCGGCCGCCTGCTCGGCACGGAAGGCCAGGCGTGGCAACGCCACATCGAGCAGGCGTTGCTGGCGGGGCCGAAGGGCGTGGCCGCGCGCTCGGCCGTACAGCCGGTCGGGCGGGGCCTTGACCTCTATCGGCCGAATGCAGCCCTCAAGCCCGGCACCAGATCGGTCTTCTCCCACGTGAACGTGCCCTTCTCGGCGTCCGGGTCGCGGCCGAAATGGCCGTACGCCGAGGCGGGCGCGTAAATCGGCCGGTTCAGGTCCAGATGCTCGCGGATGCCGCGCGGCGACAGGTCCATCAGCTCGCGCAAGGTGCGCTCCAGCCGCGCCTCCTCGACGTCGCACCCGGTGTCCTGCAGGTCGACATAGACCGAAAGCGGGTGCGAGACGCCGATCGCGTAGCTGATCTGGATCGTGCAGCGCTCCGCCAGGCCTGCAGCCACGACGTTCTTGGCGAGGTAGCGGCAGGCATACGCGGCCGAGCGATCAACCTTGGTCGGGTCCTTGCCGCTGAACGCGCCGCCGCCGTGCGGGGCGGCGCCGCCGTAGGTGTCCACGATGATCTTGCGCCCGGTCAGCCCGCAATCGCCATCGGGACCACCGATCACGAACTTGCCCGTGGGGTTCACGTAAAACTCGTGCTCTCCCGGCATCCAGCCGCGCGGCAGCGCCGCTTCCACGATCGGCCGGAGCAGGGCCTTCACCTGTTCCTGATCCAGGTCCTCCTCGTGCTGGGTGGAGACCACGATGCTGGTCGCGCCGACTGGCTTGCCGTCAATGTAGCGCAGCGTCACCTGGCTCTTCGCGTCGGGCAGCAGGCCGGCGGCGGCACGGTCGCCCGTGCGGCGCAACTCGCTGATGCGGCGCAGGATCAGGTGCGCGTAGTAGATCGGCGCCGGCATCAGCGCCTCGGTCTCGCGACAGGCGTAGCCGAACATGATGCCCTGGTCGCCCGCGCCCTCGTCCTTGTTGCCGAGCGCATCGACACCTTGCGCGATGTCGGCGGACTGGCGGTGCAGCAGCACGTCCACCTTGGCGTTCCGCCAGGAAAAGCCCGGCTGGTCGTAGCCGATTTCCTTGATCGCCTGACGCACGAGGTGTTCCAGGTGCCCATGCGTGACCGAGTCCGGCCCCCTTGTCTCGCCGGCCAGGACAACGTGGTTGGTGGTGACGAGCGCCTCGCAGGCAACGCGCGAATACGGGTCGGCGGCGAGATAGGCGTCCAGAACCGTGTCGCTCAGTCGGTCGGCGACCTTGTCCGGATGCCCTTCCGACACCGATTCCGAGGTGAACAGAAACTCGCCAGTCGCGCGCATGGTCTCTCCTCTTGCAGCGGCAGGGACGCGGGGAGGCCGGCCGATGCCCGACCGGGTGCCAAGCCGGGGGGTGTGTGACGGAAAGAAAACGAAGGGTCAAGGAGACTCGGGTTTTCCTACGCGAGCCCCAATACGTCGGCCATTGTAAACAGGCCCGGCGGTCGGCCCGCCGCCCATAGCGCGGCGCGCACGGCCCCGGCGGCGAAAGTGCGGCGGTCGAACGCACGGTGGGTCAGTGCGATCTGCTCGTCGGCGGCGGCGAACAGCAGTGTGTGCTCGCCCACCACCTGGCCGCCGCGCAGCGCCGCGAATCCGATTGCGCCGGGCTGGCGCGGGCCGATGTGGCCGTGCCGGCCGCTCTCGGTGACGCTCTCCAGCACCACCCCGCGTCCCTTGGCCACGGCGCGGCCGATTCCGATGGCGGTGCCGGACGGCGCGTCCACTTTTTGACGGTGGTGCATCTCGACGATCTCGGCGTCGTAGGTTGCGGCCGGCAGGGCGGCGGCCATGCGCTCGGCCAGCACCAGCACCAGCGTCGCCCCGGCGGAGAAGTTGGCCGCGTACACCACGGGGATGCGTCGCGCGGCCGCGGCCACCGCCGCCTCGTCCGCGGCGGACAGGCCCGAGGTGCCGAGCACCCAGGCGGTGCCCGCCTCGGCGAGGGCCGCCGCATGCGCTCGTGCAGTGGCGGCATGGGTGAAATCGATCACCAGGTCAGAGGCTCGCGCCAACGCTTCGATGTCGCCCAGTCGCGCCACGCTGACGGGAAAGGGCGCCTCCGAGCCCGGTCGCCCGATCCCGCCCGCGAGGGTGGCGCCGACGCTGCCGACTTCCTCGGCCAGCAGGCGCCCCATCCGGCCGCTCGCGCCCGCGATTCCGATCCGCAAATTCATCCGCGCTCCTTTCCGGGTGCGCAATCCTGCAAGGCGCGGCGAGCGCCGTCCAGCGGCGAGGCGCCTCTCAGTCCGAGCCGGATGCCGCGGGCACCGGCACGGCGACACCGGTCTGCCCGTCGATGAGGTCGAGCAGTTCAGCGATGGAGAACGGCTTGAGGATATAGGGGCGCGGGCCGCCCTTGATCTCGCGCATCTGACCCGGGTCGCCGGTCATCAGCACGACCGGCACGCCAAGCCGGTCGGCATCCAGCATGACCTGCCACATCGTGCCGCCGGGCAGAACGCAGTCCAGCAGCACGAGGTCGATCGAGTTGGTCAGCAAGTGCTCCACCGCCTCGGGCACGGTCGGCGCGGTGATCGCTTCGTAGGTGTCACTGAGCGCTTCGGCGATCACGCCGGCGATCAACGCCTGGTCCTCGACGACGAGGATGCGGAGCTTGCGTGGCATGATCCTATCGCGTGCCTTTCCCCTCATGCGCGCAGCGGGACACCAACGGCCTCGAACATGCGGCGCAAGCTTCTATCGCACGACTTATACGCGACCGCCTTTGCTGCTGGCAGTCCCGATCGTGTGACGTCCGGTCACGAACCCACCAGTTGTCCGAATAAGAATTCGTTGCAGGTTGACGCGCCTTGCCGGGGCCGCGAAGTTGCCGGCATGGCGCCGCGTGGCCCTCAGAAGCCGATGCCCCCGAAGGGACCCGGGGAGGTCCCCTGGGAGATCGAGATCAAGATGCGGTTACCCGTGGACTCGCGCGCCGCGCTCGAGCGTCATCCCGCGCTGTGCCCTCCGCGCGCCGCCGCGCCCGAAATGCGCGCCGAGACCACGACCTATTTCGACACCAGCTCCGGGCGGCTCGGCCGGGCGGGCGCGAGCCTGCGCGTGCGGCGGGGCGAGGGGGGACAACTGACGCAGACCTTGAAGCTCGCCCCGGTGGCCGAGGGCGGCGCGGCCCGGCGAGGGGAGTGGGAATGGCCGGTCGGCGCCGAGACGCCCGACCTCGCCTTGCTGGCGGGGGTCGCTCAGGCGAAGGCCATCGGTGCTCTTGACGGCGCGCTTGTCCCGATCTGCACGACCGAGATCAGCCGCACGGCCCGGCGCATCGCGATCGACGGCGGAACCGTCATCGAGGCGGTGATCGACGAGGGGCGCATCCTGGCCGGCAGTCGCGAGATGGCGGTCAGCGAGCTGGAGCTGGAGCTCAAGTCCGGGCCGCCGGGTGCGCTCTACCGGCTCGCGCTGGAACTGGCCGAGGCGGCGTCGCTCGCGATCGAGCCGGCGAGCAAGGCGGAGCGCGGAAGGCTGCTGGCCGGCCGACCGGCGCCGTCGGCCGTGAAGCCCGAGGCGATCGTCCTGCGGCCGGACATGCCGACGGCGGAGGCGTTTCGCCGCGTCATGGGCGCGGCCGTCGGCCATATGCGGATGAACCTCAGCCCCGCCGCGCGCGGGGATGTCGAGGGGGTGCATCAGCTTCGCGTCGCCGCCCGGCGGCTCCGGGCCGCGATCGCGCTGTTCAAGCCGCTGCTGTCCCCGGAGCCCGCCGGGCGCTTCAATGCGGCGCTGCGCGGCGCCGGCCGGGTGTTCGGCGCGGCGCGGGACTGGGACGTATTCGTGACCCAGACGGTGCCCGCCGCCATCGCCGCCGCGGACGCGGCGAGCAGCCTTCGAGGGCTGGCCGATGCGGCCGCGCCGGCCAGCCGGGCCGCGCACGCCGAGGTGGCGGACGAGCTGGCCGCGCCGCGGTTCGCCCTGCTGTTGCTGGGCCTGTCCGCCTGGGCCGAGGAGGGCGCGCGCGACCCGGCCGGCCTGGGCACGCCGGCGCTGATCCGGCCGATCGAGGAGACCGCGCCCGCGCTGCTGCGTCGGCTGCTGCGCCGCGCGGCCAAGCAGGCCAAGGGCATCCGCCATGCCGGCGCGCCGGAACTGCACGGCCTGCGCAAACGGCTGAAGACATTGCGCTACGGCATGGAGTTCGTGGAGACGCTCTACCGGCGCAAGTCGGTCACGGCCATGCTGCGGCCCTGCAAGGTCTTGCAGGAGCTTCTGGGCGAGGTGAACGATGCCGCCGCGAGCCCTGACCTGGCCGGGCGCATCGGGTCAACCGAGGGGGCCGACCTCGCGCCTGCACTGAAAGCGCTGGCCGCGTGGACCAGCGCCCGTGGCGGGGCGGCGCGTGAACGGGTGCCGAAGGCCTGGCACGCGTTGCGCGACGCCGATCCGTTCTGGCGGTGAGCCCGCGTCAGTTATGCGGACCGGTTTCCACCGGCTGCTGTCCGGCGCTGCGGCCCTGGTCATGGGCCCCCTGCTCCTGCTCCTGCTGCTTGCGGGCGACCGTCTTGGCGTGGTGATGGCCGACGGCGCAGCCGGCGACCCCGCCGAGGACGGCGTGATGCCCGGCAATGTGGCCTGCCCCGGCACCCACCGCCGCGCCCGAGAGGCAGCCGGCCGCCGCTGCCGGCTGAACGGCGAATGCCAAGCCCGCGCAGGCGACGACCGCCGTGATCAGAGACTTCATGAAGATATCCTTCCTGATATGAAGCGAACGAACGCGCGACCCCGTTCCCGGTTGCCTTGGGTGAGCCAGACCGGGATTGCGCGAACAGCTCACGTGGTCTTGGATCCCCCCTTGTAATTCCCATAAAGCTAAAGACCATTTCGCTTTCGTGATGCCTAGCCAAACAGCCGGCGCGAAGCGATGTGCGCACCTTCGGCCAAGGCGGCGAGCTTGGCCCAGACCACGTCCTCGGCGACGCGCCCGCGTCCGGCGGAGGTGTCGAAGCCGCAATCGGTGCCGGCGAGGACGCGGCGCGGATCGCCGACGGCGCGAGCCACCGCCTCGATCCGGTCGGCCACCACCTCGGGGTGCTCGACGAAGTTGGTGAGCGTATCGATCACCCCGGCCACGATCACCTGATCGCCATTCAGCGGTGCGGCGGCGAGGCAGCGGTGCTCGTGAGCGTGGCGCGGGTTGGCGAAGGGCAGCACGAAACCTCCCACGCGGGCCTGACGGATCGCGGGGAGCACCTCGGCCAGCGCCACGTCGCAGTCGTGTGGACCTTCGTAGTTGCCCCAGCAGGCGTGCAGGCGCACCCGATCGGGCGGAATGTCGACCAGCGCGGCGTTGATCGCGGCCACCACGCGCTCCACAAAGCCGACGAAGTCCGAGAGCGGCCGGTCCTGGAACGTGAGGTGGCGCTCCATCGCGAGGTCGGGGGCGTCGATCTGGAGCACGAAGCCGGATCGCACAATTGTCTCGTATTCGATACGCAGCCCTCGCCGAGCGCGCGCAGGTAGGCGTCCTCGGTATCATAGAAGCGGTTGCGGAGGGCGGCGGCGACGATGCCAGGGGAGGGCGCCGTCATGAACGATTCGGCGAACCCCCCCGGATTGGCGTCCAGTTCGGCGCGGAAATCGGCGCATTCGGCCTCGATCGCCGCGGGGTCGAGGTAGCGCACCGCCGCGACGGCCTCAGGGACGCTATCGGTGTTGCTGATCGAGACGCCGATTCCGTCATGCGCGGCCTTCCAGGCGCGGAAGCCCGGATAGCGCGCGACATCGGCGAAGGGCCGGCGGCTCCAGCCGCCGCCGAAGCCGCTCATCCGACGCCGGACGTAGAGGAAGAACGCCTCGCGCTGCTGCTCGCCGTTGTTGCCGACGTCGATGCCGGCCGCGATCTGACGGGCGACGACATGGCGCAGCGCCGCGCGGCCCTCGGCGGCGATTTCGGCCTCGTCCACCGCATCCGCCCCATCCGTCGCATCCACGAGGGCGCGCCGCGCGTAGAGTTCGGTCAGCCGCGCGGTGCGGGGCAGGCTTCCGGTATGGGTGGTAAGGATGCGGGTCTCGCTGCGGAGCATAGAAATGGTCCTGATGGGCGGGCCATAGTGGGAGCGCGCGCGGCGAGCGGCAATCGGGCGTCGCCTGACAGGCGCCGTGCGCGCCCCACATGCAAGGACGCGCGCGGGAAGAATATCCAGGGAGAAGATCAGGATGCACATCATCAAGCGGCGCGGCTGGGAACTGGCGGAGCGGTCCGTAACGCCGGAGGCGTTCGTGCTGAACCGGCGGGGGCTGCTCGGCGGCGCGGCGGCGCTGGCCACGTTCGGCGCCACGGGCGCCGCGCGGGCGGCCGCCCTGTCGGCCCCACGCGACACGAAATTCGACCCCGGCCGCGCCATCACGCCCGAGAAGGACGCGACGACGTACAACAATTACTACGAGTTCAGCGAGGACAAGGATTGCTGGCCGCTGGCCCAGAAGATGGTCATCACCGACCCGTGGTCGATCCGGATCGACGGGCTGGTGAAGAAGCCCCGCACCATCGCCTTCGAGGATCTGGTGAAGCAGGCTCCGCTGGAGGAGCGGGTCTATCGGCATCGCTGCGTGGAAGCGTGGTCGATGGTGGTGCCGTGGGACGGCTTTCCGATGAAGAAGCTGCTGGACCTCGCCCAGCCGCTCGGGTCTGCCAAATACGTCGCCTTCACCACGGTCGAGCAGCCCAAGGCGATGCCGGGGCTGAGCAACCCGATCTACCCCTGGCCCTATGTCGAAGCCGTGACGATCGAGGAGGCGGCCAATGACCTCGCCTTCATCTCGGTCGGCATGTACGGCCACTCGCTGCCGAAGGTGAGCGGCGCCCCGATCCGCATGACGCTGCCCTGGAAATACGGCTTCAAGTCCGGCAAGGCGTTCGTGAGGATCAGCTTCGTCGAGAAGCGGCCGGACACGATGTGGGCGCAGATCGCGCCGAGCGAGTACCGGCTTCTGGGCGAACGTCAACCCCGCGGTGGCGCATCCCCGCTGGAGCCAGGCGAGCGAGCGCGTGCTGGGCAGCGACGAGCGGGTGCCGACGAAAATCTACAACGGCTACGGCGAGTACGTATCCTCCTTGTATGCCGGCGTGAAAGGCGAGAAACTGTTCATGTGATCATCTTCCAGCGCATCATGGCGGTCCTTGCGGCGGCGTTCCTGGTGGGCGCCGTCGCCGTCGCGATGATCGGCCCGCCGAACGTCCCTCTCGGCGCGGCACTCTATATGCTCGACCGGCGGGTCGTGTACGACGTGCAGGCCCATCTCGCGGCTTGGATGTGGGACGACGCGGCCTTGCCGCTGCTCGTCCGTCCGGCTTGGCTGCTGCCGGCCTGCATCGGGGTCGTCTGCGCCGGCCTGTCGCTCAGCGTAGCGTCCCGCAAGCGCCCGCAGCGCACGCCGCGCCGGAGGTCGTAATGTCCATCATCCGGCAGACCGGGTAAGCGGGTTCATGCGATTCCCCTGGCGTGCGGCGCGAGCCAGCCGATGCGCGCGTTGGCCACGCTGTCGGTGCTGGGCAGATAAGGCTTGATGTCGAGCAGCTTCGTGCCGTCCACGCAATCGAGGTAGCGCAGCCGCAGCGCGAGCGGGTCCTCGAAACCTTCGAACGCCACGACCGAGAGCCCGATCGGGTTCGGCCGGCACGGCGCGCGGGTGGCGAACACGCCGCGCGACGAGCGATCGAAGCGCGGGGTCAAGGTCAACGACGCCTCGCCGGCCTGATCAAGCCAGTAGAGCACGATCAGATGGCTGAACCCCTCCAAATCCGCCAGCCCCGGCGCATAGTCCGGGAACAGGATCGCCGCGCAGGGCGGCGGCGGGGCGGGCTGGCGCCCGTTGCGGGGGCAATCGGCGAGGGTTCGAAAGGGCGTTCGCAGGACGCCGATCGGGCGAACGGAAAACATCACGAAATCCCCTGCTCGGTCCGCGCCGTGTATGCGGCCTCGCCGGCTGGCGGCCACCGGATCACCGGCTGTTGAGCGCCGGCACCAACTGGCGCGCGGGCCGGGTTGATCACGATGAACCGGGCGGCCGGCTGGCGTCCGGCCTGGAAGGCGACGGCCCGGGCAAGGGCGGCGCGGTCCTCCGGTGACAGGCGCACCTGTTCGCGCAGATGGTCGGTCCAGTTCTCCATCAGCCACGCCTCCAGGAAGCCTTCCGGGTGGGCGACATCCTCATAGAGCTGCCAGGAGATGGCGCCGGCCCGGCGGCGCACCCGGCGCACCTCGGTCATCGCGGCCAGGAACGCTTCGCGTTGCGTCGAAGCGACAAGGTAGTTCATGGTTTCCAGCACGCGTTGTCGCCCCCGCGCGAGCACGGGCGCGAGTTCGGCCGCCGGCGCCTCGGACACGCACGCGGGTTCGTCCTCACGGCGCCCCGACTGCGACGCGGGCGTGTCCAGCGCGAAGACGCGCACCGGCAAAGCCAGCGCGACGCCGAGCGCGGCGGCGGCGAGCAGCGCCGACGACAGGCCGATGCGCCCGCCCAGCCAGCCCCAGCCGATCGAGCCCACGGCCAGCGCGCCGTTGAACGAGAGCTGATAGATCGCCAGCGCCCGCGCGCGCACCCAGGGCGGGCAGACGAGCTGTGCCGCGGCCTGTGTCATGGCGAAGGCGGCGACCCAGCCGGTGCCGAACAGCGCCATCCCGGCGGCCGCGACCGCCCAGTGGCGGGCGATGCCCACCAGCGCGATCCCCGCGCAGGAGGCGAGGGTGGCGATGAAGACCATCGTGCCGCGCGACATCCGCCCTGCGAGCAGCGGCATCGCCAACCCCGACGTCACCCCGCCCGCGCCCATGAGGCCCAGGATCACCCCGAACATGCCGGGCCCGAGGCCCAGCTGCTCGCGCACCACGAGCGGCAGCAGCGCCCACGGCGCGGCGGCGGGGAGGGCGAAGGCGAAGCAGCGCACCATCGCCGCGCGGATCGCCGGTGTGTTGCGCACGAACCGCGCGCCCGCCCGCATGGCCGAGAGCAGATGTTCGCGCGGCAGCGCCGTGATCTGGTCGCGCCGCCGCCCGCGCCAGACCCACAGCGCGCCGATCACGGCGACGAAAGAGCCAGCATAGAGCGAGAAGGCGAGCCCCGAGCCGCCCAGCACCACGAGCGCGCCCGCGACCGCCGGCCCCAGCGCGCGCGCCAGGTTGAAGCCGATCCCGCCCAGCGCGATCGCCTGCACGAGATCGCCGCGCGGCACCAAATCGGGGATGATCGCGCTCCAGGCCGGCGCGGTCAGCGCCCAGCCGATCCCGATCGCGAAGGTCAGCGCGAGCAGGCTCCAGGCCGTGGTGAGGTGCGCGAGCGTCAGCGCGGCGAGCACCGCCGCCATGGCCATCGTCCAAAACTGCGTGCCGATCAGGAACCGGCGGCGATCGACGATGTCGGCCAGCGCGCCTCCCGGCAGCGCCAGCAGGAAGGTCGGCAGGATGGTCGCCACCTGAACCAGCGCAACAATCAGCGGCGCCGGGTCGAGCGTCGTCATCAGCCAGCCCGCGCCGGTGTTTTGCAGCCACAGGCCGAGCGAGGTGACGACGTTGGCGAGCCAGAGCCGCCGATAGGCGGTGTGGCGCAGCGGGACCAGCGCGGGTGGCAGGCGCGTCATGGCCAGAGGGTCATCGCCAGAGGGTCATGGCCAGGGGGTCATGGCAAAGTCGTCGCCACCCGGATGCGAATCTCCCGTCCGACGACCACCGGCTTCGCGACCATGCCCCATTGCGCGCGTTGCAGGCTCCCGGTGGCGACCAGATTGTGCGGCTCCCACTCCAGCCGCATCGACAGCGGCCGCGTCACCCCGCGCATCGTCAGATTGCCCGCCATCGTCTCGGGTCCGGTGCAGGTTCCGGTAAAGGCAAGGGTCGGAAACCGCGCCACGTCCAGGAAATCCGGGCCGAGAATCGTCTCGCGCATCGACGCGCTGGTCTGGACGCTGCCCACCTGCGCGGTCAGCGTCGCCGAGCACTGTCCCGGCCGCGCCGGATCGTAGGTCAGCACGCCGTCGAAGCGGCCAACGTTCGCGTCGGTCGGCACGACCCCCATGCCGTAGGCGCGGATGACCATGGTCGCCGAGGGCGGCTCGAGGCGGAAGCTGCGGGGCGCGGCCACCGCGAGAACGGGGGCGAGCATGGCCGCGGCGAGGGCGGCGAGGAGATGGAAACGCATGGAGGGCTTCCTAGCAGCCCGAACGCCGGGCGGGGTGAAACAATCGACGTCCCTTGCCCGATAAATTGAGCGCTGCGATGGCGGGTCAGCCACCTGCAACGCCTTTCGACAGCGATCCTTAAATCCGTATCGGCGGGGCAGCCGGTCCACGCCGATTTCCAATCCGCAAATAGATCGTTAACGCGATGGCCTCAGAATAACCAACCGTAGCAGCCTGAATGGGGATTAGTCGCTTGGTCGAGGTCAGCGTATTGATGCCGGCGTTCAACGCGGAGCTTTACGTAAGACAAAGCGTCAACAGCGTCCTCAACCAGACATTCGAAGATTTCGAGTTGTTGGTCATCGACGACGCGTCGACCGACGGTACCGCGGGCATCCTGGAGGGATTTCGCGATCCGCGGGTACGGGTACTGCGGAATGCCTCGAACGTCGGGATCGTGGGATCGCTCAATCGTGCCATGGCGGAGGCGCGCGGGCGGTATATCGCGCGCACCGATGCGGACGACCTTTGCCGCCCGACTCGCTTCGCACGTCAAGTCCGGTTCCTCGACCAACATCCGCGCGTGCTGCTGGTCGCTTCCGGCATGGCCAATCTGGAGCTGGGACGCGTGAGCCCGTCCAGGCGAGCGTGGGACCCAGACCCGGCAGTGCTGCGATGGTTGCTGCACCTGGGCAATCCGGTAGGTCATCCGAGTATGATGTTCCGCACCGATGTGGTTGAAAGTCTTGGGTCGTATTTGCGGCCGGAGTTCCAGTATGCCGAGGATTTCGACTTTTCGCATCGAGTTCTGCGACACGGCGAAATCGCGGTTTTGCCAGAAACGCTCATGTTATATCGGCAGCACGGTGGAAATGTCACCAGGAACAGACGGGCTGACATGATTGCCCGCGCTGCTGCCGTGCTCGTAGCCGCCTACTCGGAGCTGTTGGGACGGACGGCAGAAGCGGAAGGAGAGCTGGTCGCAGCTCACCTGCTCGCCCGCACACCCATCTCGAACGGCCTGGTTCTACGGCTCCTAGGTGAGACGCTCGACGCGCTTCTGCGCGCGTTTCTGAATCGGCATCCTCTTAATCCCGAACAACGTGCGCGATGCCGTCAACATGCTATCCGTGTGTGGTGGGATTCAGTGGATGCTGCTCTGCATTCAGGTTGCGTTCCCGGTGCGCTAAAGGCAGCGTTGAGCTTTGCGGGCGCGTGGCCGGACAGGCCAGCGCCGTACCGTATCGCGGCCTCGGCGCTGTCGGGCTTGCTGCCGGGCAAGGCCCTGCTCGTCCGCGCCCGGGCCAGAGCCAGCGGCCTTTGTGCTCGGCCCAGCGTCCGCCGGCGCAACTTTCAAGTTTATGGGGTGAGCTGCACGCCAGTCGCGACGCGCTTGGAGGATCCACCCAGCCTGACCGTTGTGGTCGACACGGAGGCGGAGTTCGACTGGACCCGGCCCTTCAGTCGGTCGTTGACGGCCGTTCACGCGATGGCCGCACAAGAGCGGCTGCAGGAGCTGTTCGATGGGCACGGTCTTCGTCCGATATACGTAGTCGACTACGCGGTTGCGTCTCAGCCGGAGGGATATGAGCCGCTGCGCCGGATCCTCGCGCGGCGCGGCTGCGCCATCGGCGCTCATCTGCACCCTTGGATAAATCCACCTTTTGAGGAGACGCTAAGCGAGGCCAACAGCTATGGTGGCAATCTGACCGCGGAGCTGGAGGAGCGGAAGCTGCGCACGTTGGTCGTCGCGATCGAGTCCGCCTTCAAGATACGGCCGCTGTTCTTTAAGGCTGGCCGATACGGCCTAGGTCCGAATACTTTCGATATTTTGGCGAGACTCGGGTTCGCAGTGGACTTTAGCATCCTGCCATCCGCCAACCTCGGTTCCCGGGGGGGAGGGCCGGATTTCCGACAAGCCGACAGCGGTAATTACCGGGCAGGATCATTCGACATATTGTCGGTTCCAATGACCCGCGCACAAATCGGCGTCCTGGCGTCGTCTCTCCGGGGAGTGCTCAACTCGCGGATCGCGGCGGGCCTGCGGTTGCCGGGCATATTGTCGCGGCTGTGTTTGGCCAACACGGTCACGTTGACGCCGGAAGGCGTGACGGCAAAGGAGCAAATCGACCTTATCCGCTTCATGACGCGGCGCGGGCACCGCAACTTCGTGATGCACTATCACAGCCCCTCGCTGGTGCCCGGCAACACGCCCTATGTCCGCACCACGGCGGATCTGCGCGTGTTCATTCACAGAGTTGAAGCAGTCTGCCGCTTCTTTTTCGAAACATTTGGCGGGGTTCCCGGCCATCCAGCCGACCTCCTGCCACTGGGTTTGCGAGGCATGCTCTGGCCTATTCCGCCATGTTCGACCTCACCGCCATGATCGCCTCCCACTACGGCAACCGGAGTTCCAACGGCCGAAAGCACAGCGAGGTTTGCTCATAGGCAGATCTGCGCGACTTTCGAAATTTCGTATCCTATAAAGCTAGAGCTTGCAATAAAGGTGAAACAATTATGAGCGCGATCCCCGAAGGATTTCGCGTTTCCGTCATCATCCCGACCTACAATGGCTTTGATCGCCTGAAGGGGACCATCCAATCGGTGCTGGACCAGACCTTCGCCCCGGCCGAGGTCGTCGTGATCGACGACGGCTCAACGGATCGTACGCCCGAGGTCGCCAGCATGTTCGCCGGCCGCATCCGCTACATTCGGACCAAAAATGGCGGTCAGCAGCGCGCCCGCAATTACGGCGTCAGTCTTTCGACCGGCAACTGGATCGCGCTGCTCGATCACGATGACATGTGGGATCCCGAGTACCTGGCGGAGGTCAACGCCCTGGTGCGCTCCCACCCGGTGGACGTCACGCTCTGCAATAGCCGGACTTGGCAGGAAACGGCTGATGGAGGGGCTTGGAAGGATAGTAATCGCTTCACGCAGTTCGCGCCGCAGGGCTACTGGGCTCGGGTCGGTGCCAACCCATCTAGCCGCTGGACCATCCTCGACCGCTACGATTACGAAAGCTATGTCAATTTCCACCCGTCCCAAACCTCGATGTTCGCCATCCGACGAGGTCTTTACGAATCGCTGGGGGGATTCGATGAGCGCATGCGCGGCAGTGGCGTGGAGAACTTCGAGTTCGAGATACGTGTTTTGCGAGTGGCCCGGGTAGGTCTCATTTGGCGCCCGCTCGTGACCATGGTCCGGCATAGCGCGAATACCAGCTTCGACGGCAGCCGCATGGCGATGGACGCCATCGCGTCGTTCCACTTCGCGCTAGAGCATCACGGTCTGGACCGGAACGAACGGGCGATCATCGACGCGTTGCTACAGAAACGCCTGCCGGCCGCGATCGGCGGCGCGTTCACATTGGGGGAATACGCCGCCATCCGCCGCTACCGCCGAGATTATCATGGCCGGCTGTCTCTGAAAGCGTTGCTCAAGTGCGCTATCGCCTGTTTGCCGCCGCCCTTGGCGCGGACCACAGCGAAACTACTCGGCGCCTAGAGCCGCGAGATACGCAGACAGCTATTTGGCGACGCCGGTCACCTGATGGCAGCGAATGATTCGACCATGCGGCGCAGAGATGCCGCTGAAGAGCGTGCCGGGCGCCAATGCACGGCGCATTCGCAGCAACGGGCCCGTTACCAACCCGGCATGCCCGGCCTACCGCTTCAAGGCCCCGCGCAGCCGGTCCTTCACGTTGCCCCAGCCTGACTGCGCCTTGCCGGCCGCCTTCTGGCTTTTGCCATCGGCCTCGGTCCGCGAATCCCCCGCCGTGCGTCCCAGGGTCTCCTTGATCGAGCCCGCCGCCTGGCGGATCGCGCCCTTGATCCGGTCCTTGTCCATACCCGATGCCCTCCTCGGGTAGGAGGATTGTCGCGACTTAGACGGCTTTTAAGCCGCGCCCCCGCAACATCCGGCCGGCGCAGCGAATCAAAGGCGTGTGTTCGATCAGGGCCGGCGAAGCCGCCGTGCTGAGGCACGGCAGCTTCGGCGCTTAGTAGCCCGGGGGCGGAGGCGGCGGCGGGTAGGAGCCCGGCGGCGGACCGCCATAGTAGCCGCCCGACGGCGCATAGGCCGGCGGGGCGTTGTAATACGCGGGAGGCGGGGGCGCTCGCGGCGTTGTCACGGCGCCGCCGAGTGCGCCCGCCCCGCCGCCGATCAGCGCGCCGAGTCCGGCCCCCTTGCCGCCGCCGGCGATCCCGCCGATGGCGGCGCCGGTCCCCGCCCCGAGCAGGCCGCCCCCGACCGCTCGCTGGCCGGGGTCATAGGGGTTGGTGCAGGCCGCGAGGGACAGCACGGCCACGGCCGCTGCCGCCGGCGCGAGAATTCGCGTCCTCGAAATCATCCAATGTCCTCCTGTGTGTGATCCGGGCGCGTCGAATAGCCTAGCGAATGCCGAAGCTGAAGGTCGCGCTCGGCGCGCCGTAATAGACCGGCGGCGGAACGTAATAGGACGGCGGCGGTGCATAATAAACCGGTGGGGGGGCGAAATAGCGCGGCCCATAGTAGGGCGGCGCGACATACACCGGCCGCTGGCGCCAATGGTCGTGCCAGCCGCCATGCCAGTGGTCGTACCCGCCGTGATGCCAATCGTCCCTATCCGCCCGCGCCGACCCGGCCGCGACGGTGAGGAAGACAGCCGCCAGACCCAGGGCCAAGCAGGTCGCAGGCAAGGCTCGCATCGTGGTCCTCCATTCAAACCCGTTCATTCAATCCACCGATCGTGGCATCACATGGGCACGAGGCTAGCCTTTTTGTGGTGACCAATTCGCGATCCATGCGTGGGCGAGTCTATGCTACGAAGGGAGGGCTTCGCCATGATCCAGTCGCTTGGTTATGTCGCGATCGGCGCTTCGGACCTCGGCGCGTGGTCCGATTTCGCCACGCGGATGCTCGGGATGCAGCCGGTCGAGCGCGGCGCGGCGTGCCGCGCATTCCGGATGGACGATCATGCCCAAAGGCTGGTGATCGACCGCGCGCAGCCCGAGGGCAGCCGGACGTTTGGCTGGGAGGTCGCCGACGCGGCCGCGCTCGACGCGCTCGCCGCCCGGCTCGATGCCGCCGAGGTGACGGTGCGCCATGAGCCGGCCGCCCTGGCCGATCAGCGTGGCGTGCGCGCCCTGATCGCCTTCGCCGATCCCGCCGGCAACCGGTTGGAGGCGTTCTGGGGCGCCGCGCTCGACGAGGCACCGTTCCGGCCGGGCCGATCGATCTCCGGCTTCCGCACCGGACCGCTTGGGATGGGCCACGCCGTCCTGACGGTGCCGCGCATCGAGGAGATGCTGGGCTTCTACCGCGACCTGCTGGGTTTCCGGGTCAGCGACTACATCCTGAAGCCGTTCCGGGCCTTCTTCTTTCACGTCAACCCGCGCCACCACAGCCTGGCGCTGATCGAAACCGGCCGGCACGGGCTGCACCATCTGATGGTCGAGCTCTATTCCTTCGACGACGTCGGGCAGGGCTACGACATCGCGCTCGGCGAGCCGGAGCGCATCGCCACCACGCTCGGGCGGCATCCGAACGATCTCGTCACATCGTTCTATCTCCGCTCCCCGTCGGGCTTCATGGTCGAGTATGGATGGGGCGGGCGCGAGGTCGATGACGCGACCTGGCAGCCGGCCGAGGTGACCGTGGGTCCGAGCCTGTGGGGCCATGATCGCGCCTGGCTGCCGGCGAAGGACCGCGACGCGGCGCGCCAGATGCGCCTCGACGCCGCCGCCGGCGGCCATCGCGCCCCGGTGCAGGTGATGGAGGGCAATTACCGGCGGCTCTCGGGCGTGTGCCCGTGGTGGGATGCGGCGACCGAGCAGCGCTGATGTCGTGGCACGCCTTCGTGAGCTTGCCTGAGATGAAGCGATCGATAGAATAGCTATTCCCGCCGGCACGCCACGTCCGACGCGGAGATGCCACCAGTCCCAGCCAGAAGGATCACGCCGTGGCCAACGAGAAAGCGCAAAACGTTCAGGACGTCTTTCTGAACCACGTGCGAAAAAACAAGACTCCGGTGACGGTCTTCCTGGTGAACGGCGTCAAGCTGCAGGGAATCATCACTTGGTTCGACAACTTCTCCGTGCTGCTGCGCCGGGACGGGCATACGCAGCTCGTGTACAAGCACGCGATCAGCACGGTCATGCCGGGCGCGCCGATCCAGCTTTTCGAAGCCGCCAAGGTCGAGGACGCAGCGCCGCACGCCGCTCAGCGGGAGGTGACCGCTGCGGCAGACGCCTGAAGGATCGCGCCCGGACCCCGGCCGGACCGGCGCCGCTCCGACCCGCGCCGCCGTCATCCTGCCCTGGGAACGGCCGCACGGAGAGGCCTATCGGGAGAACCGTGACCAGGTTCGGGCGGCCGAGGCACGCTTGGCCGAGGCCGTGGGGCTCGCCGCGTCCATCGGTCTCATCGTCGTCCACACCGCGACTTTGCCGCTGCGCGCCCGCCGGCCGTCCATGCTGCTGGGCGAAGGTCAGGTCGAGGCGCAGAAAGCCGCGCTCGCGGCCGAGGACGTCACCGTCGTGATCGTCGATGCCGCGCTGTCGCCCGTCCAGCAGCGCAACCTGGAGCGTGCCTGGGGCCGCAAGGTCATCGATCGCACGGGCCTGATCCTCGATATCTTCGGCGAGCGGGCCGTGACACGCGAGGGCGCGCTCCAGGTCGAGCTGGCGCATCTCGAGTACCAACGATCGCGGCTCGTGCGGTCCTGGACCCATCTCGAGCGCCAGCGCGGCGGCTTCGGCTTCCTGGGTGGCCCGGGCGAGACGCAGATCGAGGCCGATCGGCGTCTGATCGGAGAGCGCATCGTGAAGCTCCGCAAGGAGTTGGAGCAGGTGCGCCGCACGCGCGGCCTGCACCGCTCGGCGCGCCGCCGCGTGCCGTTCCCGCTGGTGGCGCTGGTGGGCTACACGAACGCCGGCAAATCGACGCTGTTCAACGTCCTGACCGGCGCGGAGGTGGCGGCGCGCGACCAGCTCTTCGCGACGCTCGATCCGACCATGCGCGGGCTGCGCCTGCCCTCCGGCCGGCGCGCGATCCTTTCCGACACGGTCGGCTTCGTCAGCGAACTGCCGCACGAGCTGGTCGAGGCGTTCCGCGCCACGTTGGAGGAGGTTGCCGAGGCCGACGTGATCTTGCACGTGCGCGATGCCGCGCACCCCGACACGGTGGCGCAACAGGCCGACGTCGTGGAGGTGCTGGACAGCATGACGCATGACGGCACGCTGGACCGGGCCTGGCCCGAGCGGACGATCATCGTTCTGAACAAGGCCGACCTGCTGGGCGGCGTCGCCCATGTCGAGGCGCGGGTCGGCGAGATCGTCATCTCCGCCATTACCGGGGAGGGATTGCCCGCGTTGTTGGCCGCGATCGACCTGCGGATCGCCGAGGGGATGGAAACCGCCGCCTACGACATCCCGCCCCAGGACGGCGCGCGCCTCGCCTGGCTCTATCAGCATGGCGAGGTGCTGGACCGCCGCGACGAAGCGAGCGGCATCCACGTCACCGTGCGCCTGCTGGCGGCCGATCGCGCGCGGTTCGAGCGGCCGGGGTGACATTCGGTGCAAGCGACGCGGCCGATCTCGCGGCGATCCTGCGCGAGGCGGCCCAAATCGAGATCATGCCGCGCTTCCGTCACCTCGGCGCCGGCGGCGTGCGCGCCAAGTCCGGCCCGCTCGACCTCGTGACCGACGCCGACGAGGCCGCCGAACGGCGCATCACGGCGGCGCTGGCCACGCGCTTCCCCGGTGCGTTGGTGGTGGGCGAGGAGGCGGCATCGTCCGACCCGTCGCTGCTCGACCGGCTCGCCGTGGCCGAGCGCGCGATCGTTCTCGACCCGCTGGACGGCACGTTCAACTTCGCTCATGGCGTGCCGCTGTTCGGCGTCATGACGGCCGTGCTGGTGCGCGGCGAGGTGGCGCTGGCCGCGATCCACGATCCGCTCGGCGACGACACCGCGCTCGCGGTGCGCGGGGAGGGGGCCTGGATCGAACGTCCCGGCGGCGAGCGCGTCGATCTTCGCGTGTCAAAGCCCGTGGCGCCCGGATCAATGGGGGGCATCGCGTCCTGGCAGTTCTTGCCGGAGCCGCTGAAATCGCGCGTCCTCGGCCGCTTGCCGCGTTTGGCCGCGACGTGGAGCTACCGATGCGCGGCGCACGAATATCGTCTCGCGGCTGCCGGCGGGTGCGACTTCCTGCTGTATCACCGCCTGCTGCCTTGGGACCACGCCCCCGGCTGGCTGCTGCATCGCGAGGCGGGCGGGTATTCGGCGCATTTCGACGGAAGCGCCTATTTGCCGCGCCAGGTCAGCGGCGGCCTGATCTGCGCGCCGGATCGGGGGAGCTGGGAAGGCTTGCAGGGGATATTGTTGGGCGAGTCAGGGCAGCCAATCGCCTAGCACCTGCTCCTCGGTGTAATCGGGAACATCGGCGAGGCGCTCGCCCCTTGCGGCAAGTTCCCGAGATACCAGCCGGCGCTCCTTCGCCATCCGCTGCTGGACCATCGAGCCCACCTCGCGACGCAAGCTGGGGCTTTCATCCAGCAGGTCGAAGATCGCTTCTCGCTCGCGCGCGATGGTCGATTCCCATCCTGGCTTCGGATCGGGCGCGGCGGACGATTGCAGCTTCAACAGATGCTCGATGATCGTGCCGATCCGGCTGGCGATCTCGCGTCGGTCGGATCGGCCCAAGCTTTCGATCTCCTCGGCGACGTTCTCCCAATCCACCGGCAGGTTCGCACCTTCCCTTGCCGCCGCGCGGAGGGCGTTCGCCTGCTCCTGGCTCCAGAGGAAATAGTCCTGCTCGTAGCCCGCCTGATTCGCCATTGTCGGATTATGGGGCGTTATTGCCCATCGTTCCAGCCGGGCGCGTCGCGCGGAGCGAGTAGGAGAGCGGCAGCCAGGGCTTGTCGGGCCAGCGGAACAGCCCGGCTTCGTCCTCCACCTGACAAGCGAACATGCGCCAGACGAGGCCGTCGTGCTCGTGCAGCCAATCCAGCCGCAGCCCGGCCTCGATCAGCGCGGTGACGACCTCGCCCAACGGGTGAAGGAATTGATGCGTCGTGGCATTCTCCAGTTGCGCGCTCGGGTCGGCATAGTCGCGCGGCTCGAAAGCCGCTTGTTCCCGGCGCGGAGCGCGGAAGTCATAGTTCGAGCCGGGGCCGAGATGGACGGGAACACTCTCGTCCCAATTGGCCCGGTTCAGCCGCCGCCAGTCCGGTTCATCCGGCATCGCTTCGCTCCGCCCTCTTCACGGCCTGCCAGCCCGCCTCCATCTCGGCCAACTCCATCTCCGCCAGCGTCCGGCCGGTCGCCTCCGCCGCCGCCTCCATCGCCGCGAAACGGCGGGCGAACTTGGCGTTCGCGTGGCGCAGGCACGTCTCAGGGTCAAGGTCCAGCTTGCGGGCGAGATTCGCCAGCACGAACAGCAGGTCGCCCACCTCGTCGGCGAGCCGCGCGGGGTCGGCTTCCGGCAGTTCGGTGCGCAGTTCAGCCGCCTCCTCGTCCAGCTTCTCCAGCACGGCGGCGGCATCGGGCCAGTCGAAGCCGACCCGGGCCGCGCGCGCGGTCAGCTTGGCGGCGCGGGCGAGGGCGGGGAGGGCGGCGGGCACGCCGGCCAGTGCGCCCGTCTCGGAGCGGGCGCGACGCTCGGCGCTTTTCTGCGCCTCCCACGAAGTTGCCTGCGCGGCGGCGTCGCGGGCCGCAGCGTCGGCGAACACGTGCGGGTGGCGGCGCACCATCTTGTCAGCGACGGCGCGGGCGACCTCGGCGAAAGCGAATCGGCCTGCTTCCTCGGCCATGCGCGCGTGATAGACGACCTGAAACAGCAGATCGCCCAATTCATCCGGCAGGGCGGCGAAATCGTCGCGCGCGATGGCATCCGCGACCTCGTACGCCTCCTCGATCGTGTAGGGCGCGATGGTGGCAAAGGTCTGCTCGCGGTCCCACGGGCAACCGCCCGCCGGATCCCGCAAGACGGCCATGATATCGAGCAGCCGGCGAAGCTCAGCCTCCGGGGTGAGCGATGCGCTCGTGGCGTCTCCCATGGCCCGCGCGAGGGTTCTCAGACCAGGAACACGGTCATCAGGATAAGAACCAGAACGATGGCGACGACGTTCCACATGACGAATTTGGTGAAGCTGAACCAGAACCGCTGCCGGTCGGCCAGGAAGGCTTCTTCCGTTTCCGGTCCGCGGAACGGTGTTGGGCGTTGCGCCATTGCATCCTCGTGTCCAGTGGGTCTGGTAAGGCGTTAAGTTACCTTCTATTCACGAAACGCTCGTGCTCGGCAAGGGTTGCTCAGCGCGGCGTCGGGCGGTGCCGCGGGCGCCGATTCGCCGGAGGCGAGCCCGCCCAATGCGAGCGGATAGATGAGATGCTCCTGGGCCAGCACGCGCGCGGCCAGCCGGTCCTCGTCGTCGTCGGGCAGAACCGGCACCGCCACCTGCGCGAGGATCGGTCCCTCGTCCGTGGCCTCGCTCACGAGATGCACCGTGCAGCCGTGCAGCTTTACACCGGCGGCGAGCGCCCTTGCGTGCGTGCGCAGGCCCGGGAAGGCGGGCAGGAGGCTGGGGTGGATGTTCAGCATCCGGCCCTCCCAGCGCTCGACAAGAAAGGGAGTTAGCAGGCGCATATAGCCCGCCAGGCACACCAGATCGATGTCGGCCGCGTGCAGCGCCGCGTGCAGCGCCCGCTCATGCGCGGCCCGGTCACCGTGGAACGGGCGGTGATCGACCACCAGGGTCGGAATGGCGGCCGCAGCGGCATGGCTCAGGCCGTCGGCCTCCGGGCAATTCGATAGCACGAGCGCGATCTCGGCCGGATAATCAGGCGCCGCAGCCGCACGGATCAAAGCGGCCATGTTGGAGCCGCGCCCGCTGATCAGGATCGCCGTGCGTCGCCTCATTCGGGCCAGTCCTGGAGCCAGTCCGGCGGTCGGTCGATGCGCGTCGACGCCGCGCCCTCGGCCTCCACGATTTGGCCGAGCGGAAACACGCTCTCGCCGGCATCGCTCAGCAGGACCGACGCCGCTTGGGCATCGGCGACGACGAGCGCCATGCCGACCCCGCAGTTGAACACCCGCAGCACCTCCTTCGCGCCGATCCCACCGGATGCGGCGAGCCAGCGGAACACCGGCGGCACCGGCCAGGAGGCCGAGAGCACGGCGGCGGTGCCGTCGGGCAGCACGCGAGGTAGATTGCCGGGCAACCCGCCCCCGGTGATGTGCGCCGCCGCCTTCAGCAGTCCCGCCCGATGCAGCGCGAGCAGAGGGTGAACATAGAGGCGGGTCGGCGCCAGCAGCGCGCGGCCGAGGGTCTCATCGGGGGCGAACGGGGCGGGCGCATCCCAGGCGAGCCCCGACGCGGCCACGATCCGGCGCACGAGCGCGAAGCCGTTCGAATGCACGCCCGCGCTGGCAAGCCCCAGGACCGTGTCGCCCGGTCTCACGCCGTTCGGCAGGAGCGCCCCGCGCTCCGCCGCGCCCACCGCGAAGCCGGCGAGGTCGTAGTCGCCCGCGCCGTACAGGCCGGGCATCTCCGCCGTCTCGCCCCCGACGAGCGTGCAACCGGCTTGGCGGCAGCCCTCGGCGATGCCGCCAATGACCGCGCTGGCCTGCGCCAAGTCCAGCCGTCCGGTGGCGAAGTAGTCCAGAAAGAACAGCGGCTCGGCGCCCTGCACGACGAGGTCGTTGACGCACATGGCGACGAGGTCGATGCCCACGGTGTCATGCAGTCCCGTCTCGATCGCGACCTTCAGCTTCGTGCCGACGCCGTCGGTGGTCGCGACGAGCACCGGGTCGGCGAAGCCCGCCGCCCTTAGGTCGAACAGCGCGCCGAAGCCGCCCAGCCCGCCGATGGCGCCGGCGCGCGCGGTGGCGCGGGCGAGCGGCTTGATCGCCTCGACGAGCGCCTCGCCGGCGGCGATGTCCACCCCCGCCCCGCGGTAGCTCAGGCCACTGGGCAGCCGCGCACGATCCCCACTGGTCATCATGGCCCCCGATACGCTAGGCCTTGACGGCAAAGTCCGCGGCGATGGCGGGCGTGCAAGGCTGTAAAGCTTTGGCTGAAACAACCATAGGCCCCGCCGGGGCACAACGGCAACGAGGCACCTGATGCCGGACGGCGCTCCAAGCGTGGCCCGAGGCCCCGCCGGGCTGTTCAGCCCGCCAAACCTCATCACGCTGGCCCGCCTGTGCGCGGTTCCGCTGGCCTTCTGGCTGGTGATCGATCGGGCGATGGGCGCCGCCTTCGGCCTGTTCGTGGCGGCCGGCGTCTCCGACGCGGTGGACGGCTGGCTCGCCCGTCGCGCCGGCACCACCCGCTTGGGCGCCATGCTGGATCCGGTCGCGGATAAGGCGCTGCTCGTCACCATGTATGTGACGCTGGCGGCGGTGGGCGCCCTGCCGATCTGGCTGGCGACCCTCGTGGTGTTCCGCGACCTGGTCATCGTGGGTGGCGTCGTCGTCCTCGGGCAGCTCGGCCAGCCGGTCGCGATCCGCCCGCTGTTCGTTTCCAAGGTCAACACTTTGCTGCAGATCATCCTCATCGCACTCACGTTGTTCCTGGCCGGGTTCGGCATCACCGCCGCTCCGGCGGGCACGGTCATGCTCGCGCTCGAATGGGCGGTCGCGGCCAGCACGCTTGCCTCGGGGGTCGCCTATGTCTGGCGCGTCGCGCACGGGCGGTAGGGCCATGGCGTTCATGCGGCTGATCCGGCCCCCGTCGGGCAAGCCGTCCGGCGGTGTGCTCGAGACGTCGCTCGGGGCCGATGTCGCCATCCCTGCGCGCCCGGCTCTGCCGGACGGCGGGGCGTCGCCGCCGCGACCGGTGGTCGCGCTGGCCGCCACGCCCGCGCCCGGCATCGACGATCCGTTGCACGCGACGCGCGGCCAGCGCATCGCGCTCGCGGTCGGCCTTGTCGTCGTGGCCTTGCTGGCGCTGGAACTGTTCGGCGGCGTGCTCGCGCCCTTCGTCGCGGCCGCGGTGATCGCCTATGCGCTCGACCCGGCGGCGACCCGGCTGACCCGGCTCGGCCTGCCGCGTGGGTTGGCGGCATTGGTTCTCGTGCTGGCCCTGGTGGCCGCGTTCCTGCTGTTCGCGCTGCTGCTGTATCCGCTGCTGCTCTCCCAGGTCGGCCTGTTCCTCGGCCGCTTCCCGCAATACGTGCACCTGTTGCAGTCCTGGGCGGCGCAGGTGGTGACCCACTTGCAGGAGAATTTCGGCTCCGACGTGGTGAACAACAAGCTGCGCGACCTCGTCAGCGGTCAGGCCGGCAACATGCTGACCTTCGTGGTCTCGGCGATCACCGGGCTGATCGGCGGCGGGTTCGCGCTGTTCAACGTGCTCACGCTCGCCATCGTCACGCCTGTCGTGGCGTTCTATCTCCTGCGCGACTGGCCGCGCGCGGTGGGTATGGTGAATTCCTGGCTGCCGCGCCGCTACGCCGCGATCATCCGCGCGCAGGCGCGGGAGGTGGACCGCATTCTTTCGGCCTGGGTGCGCGGGCAGGCGCTGTGCTGCGTGCTGCTGGCGCTCTATTACGCCTTCGCGTTGACCGTCGCCGGGCTCGATCTCGGCCTGATCGTCGGCATGTCGGCCGGGCTGCTGTCCTTCATCCCCTATGTCGGCTCCATCACCGGCGGGGTCACCGCGATCGCGCTGGCGCTCGCGCAGTTCCCGAGCTGGCGCGGCGTCATCGTGATCGGTTGCGTGCTGGTCGTCGGCCAGATTCTGGAGGGTTACGTCATCTATCCGCGATTCCTGGGCGACCGGGTGGAACTGCCGGCCGTCTGGGTGATTTTCGCCCTGTTCGCGGGCGGGGCAGCGTTCGGCTTCCTCGGCGTGATGCTCGCGGTGCCGGTGGCGGCGACGATCGGCGTGTTGTGCCGGTTCTGGCTCCGTCGCTACCTTCGGAGCCCGCTTTATCTCGACCCGCCACCCACCTCTTGAATAAGAGATCGACCGTGCGCCTTGAGAATCCTTGGCAACCCTATGCGCTCAGCCTGCTGCGCTTCGTCGCCGGCCTTTGTTTCCTCCAGCATGGGCTGGCGAAGCTCGCCGGCATTCCGCATGTTGCTTCTTACCCCGCCCATCTACCGCCCTTGGAACTGGCCGCCGGAACCATCGAGACGGTCGGCGGCGTGCTGGTGGTCCTCGGCCTGCTTACGCGACCGGCTGCGTTTATTATGTCGGGCGAGATGGCCATCGGCTACTTCACTATGCATTTCCCAAAATCATTCTTCCCGATACTCAGCGGTGGTGAGGCGGCCGTGCTCTTTTGCTTCATCTTCCTCTATCTCGCGACGGCCGGCGGCGGTCCCATAAGCCTCGACCGGCTGATCGCCTCCCGGCGGCCCGCGCGCGATTCCCAGGCAATCGCCTGACGTGTGACCGAGCCGCGCCAAATTCCACTGCCGTTCGCCCACCGGCCCGAATTCGTCGCGGCCACCTTCCTGGAAGCCCCGTCGAACGCCGCCGCGCTCGCGTGGCTTGGGCGGACCGAGGACTGGCCGGGCGGGCGCTTCGCTCTCTGGGGAGAGGCGGGGTGCGGCAAGACGCACCTCCTGCATCTCTGGGCGGCACGCGTCGGCGGCAGGGTTGCCGGCGGCTTGGCGCTCGATGCAGGGCCGCCCGGCGGCCCGCTTGCGCTCGATGATATCGAGCTAGGAATGAGCGACGAGCGGCGGCTGCTGCATCTGCTGAACGCCGCCGCCGAGGCGAAGCAGCCCGTGCTGCTGGTCGCACGCACGCCCCCGGCGCGCTGGCCTGTTGCGCTGCCCGACCTCGCGAGCCGGCTGCGCGCGACAGCCGCGGCGGAGATCGGTCCGGCGGACGACCGGCTTTTGGCGGCGATGCTGACGCGCCTGCTGGCCGAGCGGCAGCTCCCCGTGGCGCCTGCCGTGCAGGCCTTGCTGTTGTCGCGGCTGGCGCGCACCCCAGCGGCGGTCCGCGAGGCGGTGGCGCGGCTCGATCGCGCGGCCCTGGCGGCGGGCGGCGCCATCACACGCCCGCTCGCGATCGCCGTGCTGGAGGAGATGGCGGAACCGAGTCAGGCGTCCTAGCGGTGCCAGCCCCCGCCTCCGTGCCAGCCGCCGCCGTGCCAGCCGCCGCCGTGCCAGCCGCCGCCCCAGCCTCCGCCTCCGCCCCAGCCCCAGCCTCCGCCCGCTACGACGACGCTGGGGCCCCAGAAGCCCGGGCCCCAAAAGCCGGGACCGAAGCCCGCAGCATAGGGATAGGGGTAGCCGACGAACGGCGAGTAGCCAAAGCCCGCGCCAGAGGCGTAGCCGGGCGGCGGCGAGCGGACGGAATTGCCGCGCGCGTACATGCATTGGGTGTAGGCGATGTTGTAGCGCTGCTGCATGGAGAACTCGCTCCCCGCGGCGTTGGTGCTGCCGACCGAGGCGCCTCCCAGCAAGCCGGTGGCGCCACCGATCGCCGCACCGGCGCCGGCGTTCCCGGCGACCGCGCCCAACGCCGCGCCCAGCCCCGCGCCGGCCAGCGTGCCGAGCGCCGCCCCGGTTCCCACCGGACTGCGGCCGGTCTGGCCGGCCAACTCATAGGCCGTCTGCTGCCCGGCATAGTTTCGACAGTCATAATCGTCGCGCTGGAAGTTCTCCAGGCTCTTGCCCGCCGCGGGCAACGCCATCACCGTCGGCCCGGTGGGCGGTCGCACGGCACAGCCGGCAAGCATTGCGGACCCGCCAAGCCCGCATACAGAGGCGATCAGGCCGAATCCTCGCCGCATCTTCCTGTTCCTTTGGTTTTACGAATCCCAATCCAGCCGTGCCGCTCCAGCAACGTCAATGGCTCCACGTATCATACAGACCGAACGGCCCCCACTGCCACGATCCCCAGGCCGGCAATCTCCGAGCCCGCGCAGCCGATCAGGGTCAGCGCCACGACCAGGGCCGATCCCGCCCGCCGGCCGCCGAGTGCCATGATGGCGTGCCTCCTATCTGGTCCCAGCCGGAAAGAAGATCGGTGCGCGACGGGGCGAAGCGAATCAACTCAACGCCAGGTTGGCCGGAGGAAGCGGCCGGATCAGTAGGAACCGGCGCGCCGCGCCCGCTCGCGCGCCAGCGCGAGGATCGCACGGCAAATCGGCATCTCGTGCCCCACGATGCCGCCCAGTTCGACCACCGCGCCGAGCAGCGCGTCGATCTCCATCGGCCGGCCGCGCTCCAGATCCTGCAGCATGGATGTCTTGTGCTCGCCCACCTCGGCCGCGCCGTCGATGCGGCGCTCCACGTCGACGGCGAAGCGAATGCCCAGCGCCTCGGCAACCGCTTTGGCTTCCAGCATCATCGTCCGGCACAGCGCGCGTAGGTCCGCCTGCCCGGTCAGCCGATCGAGTGTGGTCAGGGTCAGCGCCGAGAGCGGGTTGAACGCCAGGTTTCCCCAGAGCTTCACCCAGATCTCGTCACGGATGCGAGGGCGCACCGGCGCCTTCAACCCGGCGCCGATGAGCAGCTTCGACAACGCCTCGATGCGCGGCGAACGGCTGCCGTCGGGTTCGCCGAGCGAGAAGCGATCGCCGTAGGTGTGCGCGATCACTCCCGGCTCGACCACCTCGGCGGCGGGATAGACCACGCAGCCGATCGCCTGCGCCGGCGGCAGGATGCTCCACAGCGTCCCGCCCGGATCGACGGCCTCAACGCGGCGATCCCGATGCGGGCTGTCGAGGCCGTAGAAATACCAATAGGGCACGCCGTTGATGCCGGTTACCAGCGCGCTCCCTGGGCCCATCATCCGGGCGATATGCGGCGCCGCGCCGGGCAGCGAGTGCGCCTTCAGCGTGACGATGACGTAGTCTTGCACGCCCGCTTCGGCGGGGTCGGCGAGGCAGCGCGGGCGCACCGTGACCGTCTCGCCGCCGCTGATCAGGCGCACGCCGTTCGCCTGCATCGCGGCGAGATGCGGGCCGCGCGCAATGAAGGTCACGTCCAAGCCGGCGGCGGCAAGTTTCGCGCCCAGGAATCCGCCGATAGCGCCCGCCCCGAAGACGCCGATCTTCATGCCTTGATCCCGAGCTTCTCCGCCAGGCCGATGCGCTGGAGCTTGCCGGTCGCGCCCTTGGGGATCTCGTCGAGGAAGACGAACTTGCGCGGTACCTTGAAGGGCGCCAGCCGCTCGGAGACGAAGGCACGCAACTCGTGGTCCTTCGCGCTGGCGCCCTCGGCGAGCACGATCGCGGCGGCGACCTCCTCGCCGAGCATGGCGTGCGGCATGGCGAAGGTCAGGCATTGCGCCACCGCGGGATGGTCCATCAGCACCACATCGACCTCGATCGGGCTGATCTTCTCGCCGCCCCGGTTGATCAGCTCCTTCAGCCGGCCCGTCAGCCGCAGATAGCCCTCCTCGTCGAGAAAGCCCTGGTCGCCGGTGCGGAACCAGCCGTTGGTGAAGGCCTTGGCGTTGGCCTCGGGATTGTTCTCATAGCCGGCGGTCACGTCGCGGCCGCGGATCACCACCTCGCCCAGTTCCCCCGGCGGCTGCAAGGTGTCCGCCTCGTCCATGATCGCGATTTCCGGCCCCGCCGCGCGGCCCACCGAGCCGGGATAGCGCTTGGCCGGCGGCAACGGGTTGGACGCCATCTGATGCGCCGCCTCCGTCATGCCGTATGCCTCGATCACCGGGACGCCGAAGGTCTGCTCCAGCATCTCCATGACCTGCGGCGGCAGCGACGACGACGACGAGCGGATGAAGCGCAGGCGGCTCGCCTTGATCGCGGCCTCGTGGCGGCCGGCGAGGGCGAGGATCGCCTGATGCATGGTCGGCACCGAGGTGTACCAGGTCGGGTGCGCCTCCTCGAACCAGGCGAAGAAGCGGAAGGCGTTGAAGCCCGGTGTGCAGAACACCGAGGCCCCGGCGGCCAGGCTCGACAGGGTCGCCGCGATCAGGCCGTGGATGTGAAACAGCGGCATGATGTTGAGGCAGAGATCGTCTGCCGTGAGGTGCAGCGTCGCGCCGATGTGGTAGGCCGAGGCGGTGATGTTGACGTGGCGCAGCGGCACGATCTTGGGCCGCGAGGTGGTGCCCGAGGTGTGCAGCACCAGCGCGACATCATCCGCGCCCGCCGCCCCGCTCTGCGCAGGCGTGCCCGTGAGGGATGCGGGCGCGCTCAGGGTGAACGCGCCGGCCGGCCCGGAGGCGTCCGGGACCAGTTCCACGATGGGAATGCCGCGCCGCGCGGCGACGGCGCGGGAAGGACTTTCCATGCCTTGGCGGATGACCAGCGCCTTGGCGTTGAGGTCGCTCAGGTAGAACTCGAACTCGTCGGTCTTGTAGGCCGGGTTCAGCGGCGCGGTGGTGGCCCCTGCGGCGACCGCGACGAAGCACGCGGCCATCTCCGGCCCGTTCGGCAGGACGATCGCCACGCGATCGCCGCGCCCGATCCCCGCGCGGTTGAGGTCGGCGACGGTGCGTGCGACCAGCGCGCGGAGAGCGCCATGCGTCAGCCATTTCCGGCCGGGCGCTCCAATCGCGCGAGCGGCCTCGGCGCCTCGCTTCAGCAGGTCGGTGACGGTATCGGCCGGGTACTCGGTCATGACGCGCCTCCCTCGGAACCCCCCCGGCCAAAGCATGCTCGGCGGTGGCTGGCAAGCCGGCCGCCAACGAGGCCGCCGCTCGGCGGGGTTGGAGACCGGCACCGGCAAGGTTCGACAATCGGACAATCCGGCGTAGGCTTTCCCCTGGAAGCCGATCAGGAGGACCGTCATGAACGTCCTGCGTGGAAATCAGGGGCCGCGCTACCGCCACCTCACCGACGACTCCGCCCCGTTCGAGAGCATCACCGTGGACAAGCTGACGCCGATCATCGGCGCCGAGATCGGCGGCGTCGATCTGTCGCAGCCGCTCGGCAACCGCGCGTTTGACGAGGTTCACCGCGCACTGGCCGAGAATCTGGTGATCTTCTTTCGCGATCAGCATCTGACACCGGAACAGCACCTCGGCTTCGGCCGGCGGTTCGGCGAGCTGCACGTGCATCCGGCCGCGCCGCACGCGCCGGGTCATCGGGAGCTGATGATCATCCACGCCGACAAGGACAGCCCGCGCGCCAATGGCGAGGGCTGGCACAGCGACGTTTCCTGCGATGCCGAGCCGCCGATGGGAAGCATCCTCTACATCAAGACCTGTCCGCCGCGCGGCGGCGACACGCTGTTCGCCAGTATGTATGCCGCCTACGAGGCGCTGTCGGATCGGATGAAGCAGTACCTGGAGGGGCTGACCGCGATCCATGACGGCGAGGACGCCTATCGCGGCACGTATGCGAACTACGGCGTCCAGGACAAGCCCAGTTACCCGCGTGCCGAGCATCCGGTGATCCGCATCCATCCGGTGACCGGCAAGAAGGCGTTGTATGTCAATGCCGGCTTCACAAAGCGCATCCTCGGAGTGCCTCGTGACGAGAGCCAGGGCATCCTGCGCTACCTGTTCGAGCACGCGGCGAATCCGCTGTTCCAGTGCCGCTTCCGCTGGCGCGAGAACTCCATCGCGTTCTGGGACAATCGTTGCGCGCAGCACCGCGCGATGTGGGACTACTGGCCGCACACGCGCTCCGGTCTCCGGGTCACCGTCGCGGGCGACAAGCCGGTCTGAGACGTTGCGCGGCCGCATCCCGGAGGAGCGACATTCCGTGACGGTGGCGCCCTTCACGTCCCGTCAACCCGCGGAAGGAGCCATCCCAGCAGCACGCTGCCGCACCTCGCCGAGCGTGTGCCGGGTTAGCACGAGCGACACGACGGCCCCGACGAGAGCCAATGAGCCGGCCACAATGAAGGCGGAGGCGAAGCTCCCGGTTGCCTGGACGATGTAGCCGGTGACGATCGGCGCGAGTAAACCGAAGGCGTTACCGCCAAGGACCAGAAAGGCGAACGCCCTCCCGGCGTCGGCCGGCGAGCGCATCCCCGGGGCGATCGGTTTGCCCCGACGACGCCGATCCGACCGCCTAACGTGCAACCGGCGCCGGCGCGCGTGGTCCGAGCTCGGGGATGAAGCGGCTCAGGTGCAGGGACACAACGCCGTAGCTTTTGGCGGCAGGCCGTATGGAGGACTGCATCGCGTCCGCCAGTGTCATGGTCCGGCTTCCGGTCAGCAGCAGGCTGCCTGGCCGGTTCGAGCTCGGCGCCGACTTCACACGCGTGAGGCCAACATAAAGCACACGACGCTGCTCCTCGAGATGCGCCTGCCGCTGCGCCATCGAGGTTCCTTGTCCCGGTTCAGCCGGCAACAGCCCGTCAACGCAACCGGCGATCACCACTATCGGCGAACTCAGACCCTTGCTTTTATGCAGGCTCATGATCCGGACTTCCGTCACGTCGGGCGGGATCTCCGGTTGTGAGACGGCCTCAATGATCTGCGAGAGTAGCTCCGCCGGCGTCCCGGTCGCAGCCATCAGACCGGCAACGAGGATTCGCAACTCACCGGCTCCGGTAAATTCGGCACGAAGCCAGCGATTAACGAAATCGGCGACGCCGGTCTGCTCGTCGAGAAAGTGGAACTCATTCTGCACGGCCTGAAAACGCTGAAGCAGGTGACCACTGTGCGGGATCTGGATCTGGCCGGCGGCGAGGCTAACCAACGCGTCCCAGGGCGTCTGACCGGTCTGCTCGCAGTGCGCGCGTAGCCTCGCGTAGGACTTCGCCCGGAAGTCGGCACTTCCCATCCCGAGAAGCCAGCGCAGCGCGATCCTGTCGCCCCGGTTCACGTACAACTTCAATATCGCAAGCCGCTCCTGCGCGACTTCGCTGTCGAGCTCACTCTCCTGGTAGTAGGACTTCGACGGGAGACCGCGGGCTTTGAGCGCGTCATGGATCGTATTGCCGATAGTGCGTCGCTGCGCAGGATGAGAATTTCGCCGGGTTGCCGGCCCTGTTTGTTGATCTGGCTGTCAACGAAAGTGGCGATGGCGCTGGCTTCGTGAGCGACATCCGAAAACTGCGCAATCCACATCTCGCCGGGACCGTTCGCGACTATAGGCGTCAACTGAAGCGGTTCCCGATCCAGATTGTGCCCGATGAGAGAGTTGGCAATAGCGACGACAGTTGTCGGGCAGCGGTAGCAGTCCATGAGTGCGTGATCGGTGCAGCCGGTATGCGTCTGGGCGAAGGTCCTGATGCCTTCGGGATGGGCGTGCTTGAAGCTGTAAAGCGACTGGTCGTCGTCGCCCACGACGCAGAGCGCAGCGCCCGTGCTCAGCAGATCAACGACGGCCTGCTCGGCTTTATTGAGATCCTGATATTCGTCGACCAGCACATGGTCATAAAGCGATCGCTCAGGCGCGACCGGATTGTTACGCAGGTAGCGATAAAGCTCGGGGATGATTTCGCCGATCAGCATTCCCTCGTGGAACCGCAGCCACGCAATCAGCAGATTCTGAAAGGCGGCATCGGCCGGTGTCTGTGCGAAACCCGGCTGCTCGTGTTGCAGTCGTGCCCAGGCGGCTTCGTATGCTCGGATGCGCTTTTCCCGCTCCCGTTTGCTTCCGAAGCTAGCCGGAAGGTCGTAGAGCAGCGGATCCATTTCAAAGCGGTTCAGCGGCCGCGCCACCCGCCCGGTGACAGCGAGGACGTTCTGCAGGCTCAGCATCCGCATGCCAAGCGAGTGGAGAGTTGAGCCGTGTATATTCTCGCAGCCAGGCACGTTCATGTTGATCAGTTCGCGATGCAGGTCCTCAGCCGCCACCTTGGTGAAGGTCACAGGCAGAATACGAGCAGGCGCGATACCGCCTTCAAGCAGCCGGGCTACTCGTCGCTTGAGCGCGAATGATTTGCCCGTTCCGGGTCCAGCCAGGACACGGATGTAGCGGGAACCGTCAGCCGCCATGCGATAGGTTGGTGATTGAGGATCAAGATTACTGTCCCACGCCATCTCTGGAGTCCTTGCTCAAATGCAGTCGATGCGCGGGAATTGGCCGCGCCTCAGAAACCAAGATCGCTATGCGAGCCGAGCCGGACGAGCTCAAGGTTTTCCTCGTCCGGCTTGCGGTAGATGAGAATGAGGTCGGGCCGAATATGGCAGTCGCGGTGATCGCTCCATTCGCCGGAAAGCGGATGATCGACGTAGCGGCGCGTAGCGGCGTGTCGGCCGCCAGAAGGTTCACGACTTCCATCAGAAGCCCATCAAGCTTCTTCTCGTGTCGTCCTGACTTTACACGCCGATAATCTCGCTTGAAGCGGGCGGTATATTTAACCTCCCGCATTCAGATTCCCGAGCAGTTTGTCCGGCTTGCCAACTTTGGCGAGCTCGCCGCGGCGCGCGGCCTTCATCGCCTCGACGGTATCAGCATTCGGCACCAGCGGCTCGAACGGCAGCGCTTTCTCCGCGGCGACGCGCACCAGCAGCAAGCGGAACGCGTCGGATACAGTGAGCCCGATCGTCTTCAGCACTGCCGCCGCTTCCTTCTTGGTTCGCTCGTCGATACGGGCGCGAACCACAGAGTTGTCAGTCATAGCATTTCTCCCTTGAGCTACAATATAGCCCAGGCTCAGCCGGAGGTCCAGGGTGTAATCCTGCAGATCGCCTCGGAAATACAGACAATTCCATTGAGATCAGAATGCTGCGTAGCCGGCGCAAAACTCCGGCGGCGCTGAGTTAGGTCTTCCCGACGCGGCGGAGGACGATTCGCTCGGCAGATGCCTCCGATTGCGGATCTGTCCGGCTTGTCCCGCTCCGAGCTCGAAGCTTTCGTGGGGACGGTGCTTGGAGCGATAGCCGAGCTGAAGCGGGTGATGGCCGAGCAACGCGAGGAGATTGCGCGCGATCGGAAGGTTGGAGTTCGCCGCGTATGTCCGCGGTGCTGCGCGAACCTGGCGGAACTCGGTGCAACGCGCGGGAGCATCGCTGGGCCTGCTGAACTCCCCTGCAGCCGCTCGTGCTCCTCCTGGGGTCACCCCGTCCGCAATCCCAGCGTCTCTTTCCGGACGGCGACGCCGAGTGCCTCGAACAGCGCGCCGGCGTCGCGGTACTCGGTCAGCAGGGCGTGTCGGGCGTCCGCCGGGCCGAGCCAGCCGGGCGCGAGGCCCGCGTTCGTCAACTCGGTGCGGAGCGGCCGGCTTTCCATGACCGTCTTGAGCACCGCGCCCAGGTGCGCGACGGCCGCGCTCGGCGCTTGCGCTGGGAGAGCAAGCGTTCGCCATGCGCCGACCGCGATCTCGAACCCCAATTCGCGCAGGCTCGGCACGTTGGGGATCCGGGCCACGCGCGCCGGCGCGGAGACCGCCAGGATGCGAACGCGCGACGCAATTCCGGGATCGAGCGCCCGATCGAGGGATGTGAAGGCAAGATCGACGTCGCCCGCGAGCACCGCCCCGAGGCGCTCGGCCTCGCTCGTCAACCCGGCCACCTGACGGACGATCAGCCCGGCACGCGCCAGGAGAAGCCCTTGCGCCACCTCCGGCGGGTCCCAGTCGGACACCGCGGGAACCGCCAAGGCGTCGGCGCCGGCGCGGCGCGCGAGCAGGTCGGAGAATGCGGCATAGGGCGCGTCGGACCGCACCACGAGCACGGCGGGGGTGAAGCTCACCTGGCCGACCGGGGCAAAATCGACCGGCGAGCAGTCCATGCGGCGGCTGATCCACGGGGCCAGAGTCACCGCCGGGGTCAGCAAGGTCAGCGTTGCCCCGTCGGGAGCGGCTTGCGCGCCGGCGGTCAGTCCGACGATCCCACCCGCGCCGGGGCGGAAATCGAGCACGACCGGGCAGGCCAGCGCCTGCTCCAGATAGGGTTGCAGAATACGCACCGTCGCCCCGGCCTCGCCGTTCGGAAGGGAGGGGACCACGATGCTGACGGAACGCTCGGCCCGCGCGGCTCCCGCCGACATCGCGAGGCCGGTGGTGAGCAATCCCCCGAGGAGATGACGTCGCCGCATTTTCGCCGCTTCCGTTGACACGCCTGGCGGCGACCCTAATCCTGCGGAGGATAACAAAGGATGTAGGCGGCGATGTCGTTCACGTTCCTCATGCTGCCGCCGCAGACCGACACGACCCGCGACTGGGGGCGGCGCCTCGCGGCAGAGGTGGCCGAGGCGCGGGTGATCGTGGCCGAAACCGGCGACGACGCGGTGGCGGCGATCGGGGCGGCCGAGGCGGCCTATGGCGTGCTTCCCGCCGACCTGCTGGCGCGCGCCGGGCGGCTGCGCTGGCTGCAATCGCCCCAGGCGGCGCCGCCGGCCGGCTACTACTATCCTGAGCTGGTCGCGCATCCGCTGGTCGTGACGAACATGCGCGAGATCTACAACGACCATATCGGCGCGCACATCATGGCCTTCGTTCTGGCCTTCGCGCGCGACCTCCAGACCTATATCCCCCAGCAGCTTCGCCGGGAGTGGAAGCCGAAGCCGCTCGACACGGGCGTCGTGCATCTGCCGGGGGCGACGGCGCTGATCGTGGGGGTCGGCGGGATCGGGGCGGAGGCGGCGCGGCTGGCCGCCGCGTTCGGGATGCGCGTGATCGCCACCGACGCGCGCCGCACCGAACCGCCGCCGGGGGTGGCCGAGCTGCACAAGCCCGAGGCGCTGGACGACCTGCTGCCGCGCGCCGACTTCGTGATCCTGACCGTCCCGCACACGCCGGCGACCGAGGGCTTCATGAATCGCGCCCGCTTCCGGCGCATGAAGCCGTCCGCGTTCTTCATCAACATCGGCCGCGGCAAGACGACGCGGCTGGACGACCTCGCCGATGCACTGGAGGCGGGCGAGATCGCCGGCGCCGGCCTCGACGTGTTCGAGATCGAGCCATTGCCGGCCGGGCATCGGCTGTGGGCCATGCCGAACGTGCTGATCACCCCCCACACGGCGGGCTACGGCCCGGAACTCGACGAACGGCGGTACGCGATCGTGCGCGACAATTGCCGCGCCTTCGCCGGGGGCGGGCAGCTTCGCAATGTCGTGGACAAGGCGAACTGGTTTTGACTGCGCGCCCGGCGCCGGCCGGTTCGCTGCGCGCCCTCGATTGGCTGAACTTCTTGCTGGCCGACGTGCAGTCCGGTCTCGGGCCGTTCCTCGCCATCTTCCTGATCACCTCGCGGCACTGGAACGCCGCCGACATCGGCATCGTGATGACGATTTCCGGGGTCGCCACGCTGGTGGCGCAGACCCCGGCCGGCGCCCTCATCGACGCAACGCGCTTGAAGCGACTGGCGATCATGCTCGCCGCCCTGGTGATCGCGGTCGCGGCGTTCGTCGTCACGGCGGCCCCGAGCTTCGGCATCGTCGCCGGCGCCCAGGTCCTGCTGGGCGCCTCCGCCGCCATCTTTCCGCCGGCAACCGCCGCCATCGCGCTCGGGGTGGTCGGCCACAAGCTCTTCACGCACCGGATGGGGCGGATGCAGGGCTTCAATCACGCCGGCAATGTCTGTGCCGCCGTGATCGCCGGCGCCCTCGGCTATCTCGTCACGACGGCCGCCGTCTTCTGGGTGGTCAGCGCCTTCGCCTTGCTGGCCGTCGGCGCGGCCTTCCTGATCGACCCGCGGGCGATTGATCATGGGGTCGCGCGCGGCCTCGATCCTGGCGAACATGCCGAAAAGGGCGACCAGCCCTCCGGCTTCAGGACGCTGCTCACCTGCCGGCCGCTGCTGATCTTCGTCTGCGCCGTCGCACTGTGGCAGCTCGCCAACGCGGCGATGCTGCCGATCGTCGGCCAGCGGCTCGCGCTCAACAACACCGGCGAGGGCACGGTGTTCATGTCGGCCCTGATCGTCACCGCACAGGCGGTGATGGTGCCGATGTCGATCCTTGTCGGTCATCGGGCCGACAAATGGGGGCGCAAGACGATCTTTCTCGCCGGCTTCGCCGCGCTGCCGATCCGAGGCGTGCTGTTCAGCGTGGTGACGAACCCGTATCTCGTGGTCGCGGTCCAGATCCTCGACGGCATCGGCGCGGGCATCTTCGGCGCGCTGTTTCCGCTCGTCATCGCCGATCTCACGCGCGGCACCGGGCGCTACAACGTGACGCTCGGCGCGGCGACGACGGTGCAGGGGATCGGGGCGGCGTTCAGCACCACGCTCGCCGGCTTTATCATCGTGAGCGGCGGTTATGCGATGGCGTTCCTGGCGCTTGCCGGAATCGCATTGCTGGCGCTGCTGATTTTCCTGTTCCTCATGCCGGAGACGCTGCCCTATGCGCGCGACGCGAGGGCGGCAAAGGGGGAAACCTATGGCGCAATCGCGTAACGGATTCTGCACTGGGTGCTCGGGCCGAAATCTGGTCGGGTCGTTCGGATGGGGCGTGATAACGGGGATCGCGGCGGCGGCTGGCGCCGTGGTCGGGCGCAAGGCGGTCGCTCAGGTCAACGTCGGCCACGGCCACAGCCTGAAGCATCGCGCGCTCGATCTGGCGGCGTCGGTCATGCAGCGCAAATATCCGCTGGACGCCATGAGCACGTTCCTGAACGGCTTCCACTTTTATGCCGACGACATCGGGCGGCAGGTCGAGGCGCATCATTTCTGCACGCATCTCGCGCACGACATGCATCAGTGCGTGATCTACGATTCCAACCGACCCGGCGCCCGTCTGATCGGCATCGAGTACATCATCAGCGAGGAACGGTTCCGGGGCTTGCCGGAAGATGAAAAACGGCTGTGGCACAGCCATCGTTACGAGGTGAAGTCAGGCCAGCTCATCGCGCCGGGCATCCCGGAGATGGCGGAACACACCTACTTCGGGGACCTGGTGTCCACGTATGGCAAGACATTCCACACCTGGCAGATTGACAGGGACGATTTCCCGTACGGCATTCCGCAGTTGATGATGGGCTTCACGCAAGACGGCCAGGTCAACCAATCAATGCTCGACGCCCGCGATCGCCGATTGGGCGTCTCCTGGCAGCGCAGGCGGCAGGACCGGGCGGACATCCCCATGCCCAACCTCGTTCCGGGCGCCAATTCCTGGGAGAGCGGCCGGACGGTCCAGACCTCTCTGCAAGAGCGCGACCTGAAGCGTTAGGCCGGCTTCTCCGTCAGGCCCTCCGAACGCGGACCAAGTCTTGCCGACAGCGGTCGGGGGGCGCAAAAACGTCCTCCCAAAACGCCGGGAAGAGATCGAATGACGAGTGCGCCGGGGCGGACGACAGGTTTCACCTCGCCCGTGGAGAGGATCGACACCTCTCCGCCGGTCGGGGATGAAGTGAAGACCACCACCTGCTACATGTGCGCCTGCCGTTGCGGCATCAACGTTCACCTCAAAGACGGCCGCATCCGCTACATCGAGGGCAACCCCGACCATCCGGTGAACCACGGCGTCCTGTGCGGCAAGGGCTCGGCCGGGATCATGAACCACTACTCGCCGGCGCGGCTATCCAAGCCGCTGCTGCGCATGGGCGAGCGCGGCGCGGGCGAGTTCCGCGAGATCGAGTGGCAGGAGGCACTGGAGCTCGCGGCCAATTGGCTCGGCCGGGTCCGCGCGACCGACCCCAAACGCCTCGCCTTCTTCACCGGGCGCGATCAGAGCCAGAGCTTCACTGGCTGGTGGGCCAAGCAGTTCGGCACCCCCAACTTCGCCGCGCATGGCGGCTTCTGCTCGGTCAACATGGCCGCCGCCGGGCTCTATACGCTGGGCGGCAGCTTCTGGGAGTTCGGCGACCCCGACTGGGAGCGCACGAAATACCTGCTGATGTTCGGCGTCGCCGAGGACCACGATTCCAACCCGATCAAGCTCGGCTTGGCGAAGCTGAAGGCGCGCGGCGCCAAGTTCGTCTCGGTCAACCCGGTCAAGACCGGGTATTCGGCGGTCGCGGACGAATGGGTCGGCATCCGGCCGGGCAGCGACGGGCTGTTCGTGATGGCGCTGATCCACGAGCTGCTGCGCGCCGATCGCGTCGATCTCGATTTTCTGGCGCGCTACACCAACGCGGCCTGGCTGGTGATCCAGAATCCCGGCGGGCCGGATGATGGCCTGTTCGCCCGCGACGGCCAGGGAAACCCGCTCGCCTGGGATCGCGCGCGAGCGACGGCGATCGACGCCGGAACCGCGGGGATGCAGCCGCGGATCGTCGGCGAGGCGCATCTCCCGGATGGCCGGCGGGCGCTGCCGGTTTTTCACCTCCTCGCCGAACGCTACATGGACCCGCGATACGCGCCCGACGCGGTCGCCGAACGCTGCGGGATCGAGGCCGCGACCATCCGGCGCATCGCGCGCGAACTCGCCGATGTCGCCTTCGACCAGGCGATCACGCTCGACCAGCCCTGGATCGACACCGCCGGACGCCGCCATGAGACGATGCTGGGCCGCCCCGTCGCGATGCACGCGATGCGCGGCATCTCGGCGCACTCCAACGGATTCCACACCTGCCGCGCCATTCACCTTTTGCAGATGCTGCTGGGCGCGGTCGATACGCCCGGCTCGTGGCGCTACAAATCGCCCTATCCGCGCCCGATCCCGGCCGGCCCGCCGCCCGTCGGCAAGGGGGCCTCGCCGAACGCCATCATGGCGGGCATGGCGCTCGGCTACCCGCGCGGGCCGGAGGACCTGCTGCTCGAGGACGACGGCACGCCGGTCCGCATCGATAAGGCATTCACCTGGGACGCCCCGCTCGCCGCGCACGGGATGATGCACACGTTGATCCCCAACGCGCACGCCGCCGATCCGTACCCGATCGACGTGCTGTTCATGTACATGGCCAACATGGCGTGGAACTCCGCGATGAATCCCGGAGAAGCCGCGCGGATGCTGACGGCCAAGGACAAGGCGACCGGCGAATACCGCATTCCGCACGTGATCTATTCCGATGCGTTCGCCTCCGAGATGGTCGCCCACTCCGATCTCGTGCTGCCCGACACGACCTATCTGGAGCGCTGGGACGCCATCTCGCTGCTGGATCGCCCGATCGGCAGCGCCGAGGGACCGGCCGATGCGATCCGCCAGCCGGTTCTGGCGCCCGACCGCGACGTGCGGCCGTTCCAGGACGTGCTGATCGACCTCGGCGCGCGGCTGAAATTGCCGGGCTTCGTCAACGAGGACGGCGGCGCGACCTACCGCGACTATGCCGATTACATCGTCAACCACCAGCGCCAGCCGGGCGTCGGCCCGCTCGCCGGCTTCCGGGGAGCGGGGGGAACCGAGGCAGGGGTGGGCGCGCCCAATCCCGATCAGCTCGCCCGCTACGTCGAAAACGGTTGCTTCTGGTCCTATCACCTGCCGCCCGAGCAGCACTACTACAAGCACGCCAACGCCGCTTATCTCGAACAGGCGAAGCGCATGGGGCTCACCGGCTCCACGGCGCAGATCGTGCTGCAACTCTACAGCGAGCCGTTGCAGAAGTTCCGGCTCGCCGCCGATGGCCACGGCAAGGTGCAGCCGCCCGATCGGTTGCGCGCGCGCATACAACGGTATTTCGACCCGCTGCCGATCTGGTATCCGCCGATGGAGCAGGCGCTGATCGAGCAGGCGGCCTATCCGCTGCATGCGATCACCCAACGGCCGCCGGCGATGTATCATTCGTGGCACTCGCAGAACGCCTGGCTGCGCCAGATCTACAGCCGCAACCGGCTGTTCATGAACCGACGCACCGCCGAGGCGCTGGGCCTGGCCGATGACGACTGGGCCTGGGTCATCAGCCGGACCGGACGGGTGAAGGCGCAGATCAAGCTGATGGAGGGCGTGAACCCCGATACGGTGTGGACCTGGAACGCCATCGGCAAGCGTGCCGGCGCCTGGAATCTCGCCCCCGATGCGCCCGAGTCGCGGGAGGGCTTCCTACTCAATCACGTGATCGCGGAGTTCCTGCCCGAACAGGACGGTGCGCGCCACGCCAACGCGGACCCGGTCACCGGGCAGGCGGCGTGGTACGATCTGCGCGTGCGCGTGGAGAAGGCCGAAGGGGTCGGGGAGACGCTGCCGCACCCCGCCGCGCTGCATCGCCTGACGGGGCTGGACGCCGCCCCGCGTATCCTGCGCTATGCCGCAGCGCGTGTCGGAGCGAGGTGAGATGACTAGCATCCCGGCCCAGCAGCCCGGCCAGAAGAAGCTCGGCCTGGTGATCGATCTTGACACCTGCGTCGGCTGCCACGCCTGCGCGGTGAACTGCAAGGAGTGGAATACCTCCGGCCATCCCGGCCCGCTGACGGATTTCGACCCCTATCAGGAGAAGCCGCAGGGCGTGTGGCTGAACCGCGTCCACACCTATGAGGCGGGGCTCGGCGACGACAGCCGCACCGTCCATTTTCCGCGATCCTGCCTGCACTGCGAGCAGCCGGAATGCGTGAGCGTCTGCCCGACCGGGGCCAGCTACAAGCGAGCCGAGGACGGCATCGTGCTGGTCAACGCCGAGATCTGCATCGGCTGCCAGCTCTGCGCCTGGGCGTGCCCCTATGGCGCGCGCGAGTTCGACGAGGATCGGGGCGTGATGACGAAATGCACGCTCTGCATCGACCGCATCTACAACGAGACGCTCCCCGAGCAGGCGCGCGTGCCGGCCTGCGTTTCGACCTGCCCGGCGAGCGCGCGCCATTTCGGCGATCTCGGCGATCCCGACAGCGCGGTGTCGCGCCTTGTCGCCGAGCGCGGCGGTTATGACCTGATGCCGGAGATGGGCTACAAGCCGGTCAACAAATACCTGCCGCCGCGCCGGCGCCCGGCGCCCTCTGCCGCCGGGCCGGTCGAGGACTCGGCGCCTACCGGCGCGGTGGGCGGCGTCATGCGCTGGATCGACCGCGTACTGAGCCGATGAAACCAGGCCTCTCCGTCATCTTCTTCACCACGGTTTCCGGCGCCGGGTACGGGATGCTGTTTTGGCTGGGGATCCTGGACGCGTTCGGACGAATGCCGGGCGCGCGCTGGTTTGGGGTCATCGGGGTTATCGTTGCGATGGCGCTGGCCAGCGCCGGGCTGGTCGCCTCCACCGCCCATCTAGGACGGCCGGAGCGGGCATGGCGCGCCATCTCGCAGTGGCGCAGCTCCTGGCTGTCGCGGGAGGGGATCGCCGCGCTGGTGGCCTACGCGCCGGCCGTGGCGCTTGCCGTGTCGTGGGCTGTCCTGGGGGCGGACGCGCCGCTTACCTGGGCTTTCGGGCTGCTCGCGGCGCTCGCCGCCTTCGCGACGGTGGTCTGCACCGCCATGATCTACCGATCATTGAAGCCCGTCCGGCAATGGCATAACGGCTTCGTTCTGCCGAATTACCTGTTGCTGGCCGCGTTCAGCGGCGCGGCGTGCCTGGCGGCGCTGGCGATCTTCTGGCAGCCCGGCCCGGCGCGTCTGGCGAGTGCCCTCGCGGTTGTCGCGGGCGCGGCGGCGGCGGCGGGCAAGCTCGCCTACTGGCGGTTTATCGATCGCACGCACGGGACTAGCACGATCGAGAGCGCGACCGGGTTGGGCTGGCTCGGCCCTGTGCGGATGCTGGAGGCGCCGAACAGCGAGGAGAATTACCTGCTGCGCGAGATGGGCTTTCGCATCGGTCGCAAGCACGCCGACAAGCTGCGGCGGGTCGCGCTGGCGCTCGGCTTCGCGCTTCCGCTGGTTTTGCTAATCCTCGGCGCGGTGCTGGTGGGGATCGCGGGACGCGTGCTGCTGCCGCTGTCCGTCCTCTCCGTGCTGCTGGGCGTGTATGTCGAACGCTGGCTGTTCTTCGCGCAGGCGACCCATACGGTGACGCTTTTCTATGGGCGTCCAGATTGAAAGGATGGATGGACGTGCGAGCGGCGCGGCCCGAGAACCGCCCCGCTCGACGCGACTTCAGACTAGGCCGCGGCCTTCGCGTGCTGTGCGTTGGTGTGGGCGAGGTGATTGCCTTCCCCGACCATGTACGCCCGCAACTGCAGCCGCGCGCGATGCACGCGGCTTTTCAGGGTGCCGATCGCGCAGCCCGTGCGCTCGGCCGCGGTTTCATAGGGGATTTCCTGTAACGCAATCATATAAAGCGCCTCGCGCTGATCGGACGGCAGGCGGGTCAGCGCCCATGACAGCTCCCGGAGCGCCGTGCGATCCTCGTGCGAGGCCGCGACCGGCAGCTCCGGTATGTTGTCCATGTCGGTGAATTCACGCTTGTTGCGCACGCTGCTGATGAAGTGGTTGATCATGATGCGGTGCACCCAGGCGGAGAAGTTGGTCCCCGGCATGAAGCAGTCCTGAGCGAGCAGAGCCTTGGTCGCGACGTCCTGCGTCAAATCGTCGGCGGCTGCGCGGTTGCGGGTCAGCGCGAGGGCCCACACGCGCATCTTGGGAAGAAAGGAGATCAATAAATCGTTGAATTCCTGCGGCACGACCAACTCTCCTTACAGCGAAATAGCGGCTGGCTGGGACCTGTGTTGCAAAGAGGACGCTCGCAAGGACAAATGACACGAGCTTGAACCGAGACCGAGGGTTGCCGGATCACGAACCCTCGGGCGCCTCGCTTATCCGCTCGGATTTTCGAGCCGCCGCACAATTTACGGGGTTCGGTTGTAGCCTTGTGCTAGGTTCATTGCGGATCGCGGACGTCAGAGAAGATCACGGCAGCGTGAATGTGGCGGCGCAGCCAAGCCCTTCCGCAGCGCATATACGCCGCGAGTTGGCCCGAAAATGGGCCGCCGGCGGAGGGGGCGCTGGTAGTTGAATGGGCGCCGGTCGCGCGGGGCAATGCTGGCTGGGAGCGATGGGGATACGATGAGCATCGGACGCCGTCAGGCAAGCGCGACCGCCGGGGGCGAGGGGCGCTGCATTCTGCTGATTGAAGATGATCTCCATGTTGCCGAGACCCTCGCGGAGCTGCTGGAACTAGAGGGCTTCCGTGTGGTCGTGGCGTATGACGGTGATACTGGGCTGGAGCGCGCGCGCGCGGAGTCGCCCGAGCTCGTGCTCTGCGACCTGACCCTGCCCGGCAGGCTGGACGGACACGGGTTCGCGCGCGCCTGTCGCGCCGACCCGGCGCTGCGTGGGCTGCGTCTGGTGGCGATTTCGGGCTACTCCCGGGCGGACGATCGCCGCCGCGCCATGGAGTGCGGCTTCGACGAACTCATCGGCAAGCCGATTGAACTCGCGCGAATTCACGCGGCATTCGCGCCCGCCGCGGCCTGACGCGCAATCTGGCCTCGCCGGGCCCTATTCCGCTGCCAGGCTCGGGGTGAACGCCGGCAGTTCGGCTCGTTCCCCACGAGCCATCGGCCGCGGCCACCAGCGGTCCTCCCACTCGGCGAAAATCCCGCTCACCTTGGGCATGACGTGCTGGGCGTACATGCGGGTGTTGTATTTCGTCAGAGCCTTGTTCATGTTGCCGAACTGAAGCAGCAGCATCAGGTGGCCGACGTTGAGGTCGGCGCTCAGCGCGCGCAATTGCTCCACCACCTCGTCCGGCGTGCCGATGACGAGGTAGCCGGCATCCACCAGCTCCTCCATCGTCGTCGGACGGGCCTTGAACTTCTCGGCATAGGTCGCGGCCTTGGCGACCTGGCTTTCCATGCCGACGCGCTGCGTCGCCTCGGTCGTGTAGCCGGGCGGGGCGACGAAGCGCTGATCGATGTGCAAACAGCGACCGAAGAAATATTCAGCCAACTCCGTGTAGAGATCGATCGCCTGCTGGCGGGATTCCGCCACCGCGACCGTCTGCGCGAAGCCGGCACGGTACGGGTTCCGATCCTTTCCCAGCCGATCCATCTCCGCCCAGAAACCGTCCATCGTCGCCTTGCCGACCTTGTGGCCGTAGTAGGAAAGATACGAATAGACATAGTCCTTCTCGGCGCACCACTGCCACGTCTCCACCGAGCCGCCGCCGGGAATCCAGATCGGCGGATGCGGGCGCTGGATCGGGCGGGGCCAGACGTTCACGTAGCGCTGCTGGTTGTATCGTCCGTTGAAGGCGAACGTGTCCCTCTCCGTCCAGGCGCGGATGATGAGATCGTGCGCCTCGTGGTAGCGGTCCCGCAACTGGCTGGGGTTTTGTCCATAGGCGTAGCAGCCGTCCATCGGCGTGCCGACGGGGAAGCCCGCGATCAGCCGCCCGCCCGAGATCACGTCGAGCATCGCGAACTCCTCGGCGACGCGTGTGGGCGGGTTGTAGAGCGCGATGGAGTTGCCCATGACGCAGATCGTGGTGTCCATCGTGCGCCGGGCGAGCGTGGCGGCGATGAGATTGGGCGAGGGCATGAGCCCGTAGCCGTTGGAGTGATGCTCGTTCACGCATATCGCGTCGAATCCGCACTCGGCCGCGTATTCCAGCTCGTCCATGAAGTCGTTGTACATGTGATGCGCGCGCCGCGGGTCGAACAACGAGGAGTGGATATCGACCCACACCGACGGATGCTTCTGCTTGAAGTCGTCCGGCAGCTCGGTGTACGGCATCAGGTGAAACCACATCGACTTCATCGCCGGTCCTCCGGTTCCAGTGCCGTCATGCTGCTCCATGACCGCGATGGCGGCAAGCGGGCGTCCTACAGGAAAGGATTGTCCAGCCGCTCGGCTCCGATCGTCGAACCCGGACCGTGGCCGCACAGGAAGGCGACGTCATCGCCGAGCGGCAGTACCTTGGCGCGGATCGACCCGATCAGCGCCGCGTGGTCGCCGTACGGAAAATCGGTGCGCCCGACCGAGCCTTGGAACAGCACGTCGCCCAGCACCGCCAGGCGGGCCGCATGGTTGACGAAGGCGATGTGCCCGGGCGTGTGCCCCGGACAGTGCAGCACGTCGAAGACGTGCGCGCCGAGATGGATCCGATCGCCCTCGACAAGCCAGCGGTCCGGCTTCACGCCGCGCAGGCCTTCCAGCCCCAAGGCACGCGCCTGGGCCTCGATCCCGTCGAGCAGGAAGGCATCGCGCGCGTCCGGCCCTTCGACGGGCGGCGTCGTCGAATCGCCGGCACGTTCCCGCAGCAACGATTGAAGGTCGGCCGCGCCGCCGGCGTGATCGAGATGCCCATGCGTGAGCAGGATGCGCTCGATCGCAACGCCGAGCCGGCCGATCGCGTCGAGGATGCGCTCGGCCTCTCCGCCCGGATCGACGACCAATCCCTGCCTGCTGTCCTCGTCCCAGAGGATCGCGCAGTTCTGCTCGAACGGCGTGACGGGAACGATGGCGGCCTTGAGCCCCGCCATCAGTGCAGCTTGGGCGACTTCAGGAACTTCGTCCGATCCGCCGAGCGCACGGTGAGGTTCACCGTCCGGTTGTCGCGCATCAGCTTGATCCGCACCTCCGCGCCGGCGCTGCCGGCGGCCCAGACCCGGCGCCACAGCGAGGCGAGGTCGGAGACTTCCTCGTCGTTCACCGCGATGATGCGATCGCCGGTCCGCACGCCGGCTTTTTCGGCTGGCCCGTTGTCGGACAGACCGCCGACCATCAGGTCGTCGTCGGATTCGGTCGCGTACATGCCCATCCAAGGCCGCGCCGGCCGGTTCACCCGTCCGTACGCGAGCAGGTCGTCGAGGATGGGCGCGAGGCAGCCGATGGGCACGACCATGTTCATGTCGTGCCGCCGTCCCTTGCCATCGCCCTGCTGCAAGATCAGCGAGCCGGTGCCGAGCAGCCGGCCGTCGGTGCCGATCAGGCCGCAGCCGCCCCAGAACGGGTGGGCGGGAGCGGTGAAGATCGCCTCGTCCAGCACGTACTCCCAATAACCCGCGAACTCCTGCCGGCCGACCACCCGCGTCTCCACCGCGTGGTGCTTCCCGCCGGAGGCGGCGAACACCGCCTGGTCACCCACCTGGAGCGCGTCGGAATCGCCCAGCTCCAACGCCGGCAACTCCATCCGCCCCAGGGCCTGGACCAGACCGAAGCCGCTTTCCTGGTCGTAGGCGAGCGCGTGGCCGGGCACCGCGCTTCCGGTGGCAGTGGTGATCCAGATCGTCTCGGCCTCGGTCACCAGATAGCCGATGGTGGCGATCAGCCCGCTGTCGCGGATCAGCACGCCGCTGCCGGCCCGTTCGGTCCCTAGCGTGTCGGCGGTGTAGGCATCCGGCGGGATATACGACCTGATCCCGACCACGGCGCTCAGCGCGCGGTCGAGGTCGAAGGAGTAATCGCTCGCATCCGGCTGCAGGTTGGCCGGAATTTCCCAGTCCGTTCTCGGCATGCCACCCAGTATCGCCGCTTTTCCCTCCGCTGCCAACGCCGGTTGCCGATTGATTGACAAGTCTCGGACGCCATCATAGACGCCAGCCCCGACGGGGAGGGGTGCCCGAGTGGCTAAAGGGGGCGGACTGTAAATCCGCTGGCGCACGCCTACGTTGGTTCGAATCCAACCCCCTCCACCAAACCAGGTCCGCCGCCGCCGGCCCGTGACAGGCGCCGCCAACTCTGGCTTCTCCCCCCACAACAGGAGCCAACATGCGCCCATCCGGCCGCGGCCACGCCGCGCTTCGTCCCGTCTCGCTCACCCCCGGTTTCGCTCGTCATGCCGAGGGCTCGTGCCTGATCCGCATGGGCAACACCGAAGTCCTCTGCGCGGCGAGCGTGGAGGGGCGCGTTCCGGGGTTCCTGCGCGGCAGCGGGCAGGGGTGGGTGACGGCGGAGTACGGGATGCTGCCGCGCGCCACGCATACGCGCGGGGACCGCGAGGCCGCGCGGGGGAAGCAATCGGGGCGGACGCAGGAAATCCAGCGTCTCGTCGGGCGATCCTTGCGCGCCATCGTGGATCGCGCGGCGATGGGGGAGATGACGGTCACGCTCGATTGCGACGTGCTGAACGCCGACGGCGGCACGCGCTGCGCGGCGATCACAGGCGCGTTCGTGGCGCTCGCGCTGGCGTTTCGCACGCTGCGCGCCACTCGCGTGCTGGCGCGCGACCCGTTGCGCGGGCAGGTCGCGGCGGTCTCCTGCGGGATCGTGGGCGGCGAGCCGGTTCTCGATCTGGACTATGAGGAGGACTCGAACGCCGCCGCCGACGCGAATTTCGTGCTCACCGATGCGGGCGGGATCGTCGAGGTGCAGGCGACAGCCGAGCAGGCGCCGTTCGACGAGGCGCAATTGACCGCGCTGCTTTGTCTCGCGCGGCAGGGCACGGCGGCGCTGTTCACCGCGCAGCGCGAGGCTTTGGGCGCCTGATGGCGCGCCGCCTCATGCCGGGCAGCCGGGTGGTGCTGGCGACGCATAATCCCGGCAAGCTGCGCGAAATGACGGCGCTCGTGGCGCCGCTCGGGTTCGATCTGCTCTCGGCGGGTGAGCTGGCTTTGCCGGAGCCCGACGAATCCGCCCCCGACTTCTCGGGCAACGCCCGCATCAAGGCCCTGGCGGCGGCGCAAGCGAGCGCTCTGCCGGCGCTCGCCGACGATTCCGGCTTCTGCGTCGCCGCGCTGGGCGGCGCGCCCGGCGTGTTCTCGGCGCGCTGGGCCGGTTCTGATCGGGACTTCGCCCCGGCGATGGCGCGGGTGCATCGCGAGATGGGTGAGGCCGGGGACCGCCGCGCCTGGTTCGTCGCCACGCTCTGCCTCGCCTGGCCGGACGGCGCGACGGCGACATTCATGGGGCGGGTGGACGGCTCGGTGACTTGGCCGCCCCGGGGGGACAAGGGCTTCGGCTACGACCCGATCTTCGTCCCGGCGGGCACCGCCCGGACGTTCGGGCAGATGGCGGCGGACGAGAAGCAAGCACACAATCACCGAGCGCGGGCCTTCGCGCAGCTACGCGCGGCATGTCTCAAGGAGAGAGAAGCGATGGCGACGTCGAACCCAGCGGGCCACACGGAGATCTTTCCCTACATCTTTTACCGCGACGTTCCAGCGGCGCTCGACTGGCTCGCCCGCGCCTTCGGCTTCACCGAGGAGATGCGGCACGCGACGCCGAGCGGGATGCACGCCCAGATGACGCTCGACGGACAGCGCATCATGATGGGGTCGGGCCACCAGGACTCCCGGATGCGGAGTGCGCGGGACACCGAGGCGGCGACGCAGGGCATCTTCGTCTACCTCGCTGATGTCGATGCGCATTATGAACGGGCACGCGCCGCCGGGGCGGAGATCGTCCATCCGCCACGCGATGAATCCTATGGCCGCACCTACACGGCGCGCGACCTCGACGGCCATCCCTGGTTCTTCACGACGCCCCCAGCTTGACATCGTTGCCGAGCCGCCCTATCTCGCGCCCTCCTCGCTGCCAGCCAGAGCCAGTCATGCGCATCCGCAACAGCCTCCGCTCCGCCAAGACCCGCGACAAGAACTGTCGCGTCGTGCGTCGGCGCGGGCGGGTGTATGTCATCAACAAGAAGAACCCGCGCATGAAGGCGCGCCAGGGCTAGGCCCGCTCGGGCGCTTGCCTCCGGGCGGGCGCACGGCCATGTTCCGCCCGTCCGGGAGGAACACATGATCCGCCTGCTCGATCCCAAGCCCGAGATTCTCGCCGACCGCGATCGCATCGTCGCCGGTTTGCGCGCGTTGCTGCCCGCCACCGGCCTGATCGCCGAGCCGATCCGGGTGAAGCCATACGAGACCGACGGGCTCCCCGCCTATCGCCAGCCGCCGCTCGCGGTCGCGTTGCCGGAGACGACCGAGCAGGTCGCGGCGGTGTTGAAGTTCTGCCATCGGAACGGGGTTCGCGTCGTGCCGCGCGGGGCGGGGACATCGCTTTCGGGGGGCGCGCTGCCGCTGGCCGACGCGGTGGTGGTCGGGCTCATGCGGCTCAATCGCATTCTCGACATCGACTACGCCGACCGCTGCGCCGTGGTGCAGGCGGGGGTTACCAACATCGGCATCACCCAGGCGGTTGCCGGGCAGGGGTTCTTCTACGCGCCCGATCCCTCGAGCCAGCTCGCCTGCATGATCGGCGGCAACGTCGCCATGAACTCCGGCGGCGCGCACTGCCTGAAATACGGCGTCACCACCAACAACCTTCTCGGGCTCCGTGTCGTCACCATCGAGGGCGACATTATCGACATCGGGGGCGCCCATCTGGACGCGGCCGGGTACGACTGGCTCGGCCTGCTGACCGGCAGCGAGGGCCAGTTGGGGATCGTCACCGAGGTCACGGTCCGCATCCTGCGCGGGCCGGAGGGCGCGCGGGCTATGCTCGCCGCGTTCCGCTCCAACGAGGTGGCCGGCGCCTGCGTCGATGCCATCATCGGATCCGGCATCATCCCGGTGGCACTGGAGTTCATGGACCGCCCGGCAATCCACGCCTGCGAGGCCTTCGCCCACGCCGGCTACCCGCTCGAGGCCGAGGCGATGCTCATCATCGAGGTCGAGGGAAGCGTGACCGAGCAGGACGACTTGCTGGCCCGCATCCGCGCGATCTGCGAGCCCCACGATCCGATCAGCCTACGGGTCAGCGCCTCGGCCGAGGAGTCGACGGCGATCTGGAAGGGCCGCAAGGGCGCGTTCGGCGCGGTCGGGCGGATCAGCCCGGACTATCTCTGCATGGACGGCGTCATCCCCACCTCGCGTCTGCCCGACGTGCTGCGCCGCATCCAGGAGATGTCTGATTCCTGCGGCCTGAAGGTCGCCAACATCTTCCACGCCGGGGACGGCAACCTGCATCCGCTCATCATGTTCGACGCCAACGACGCCGAGAGTTTCCAGAAAGCCGAGACGTTCGGCGCCGATATCCTGCGGCTGTGCGTGGAAGTGGGCGGGTGCCTGACCGGCGAGCACGGCGTCGGGGTGGAGAAGCGCGACCTGATGGGCGTGCAGTTCACCGACACCGATCTCGACCAGCAGCGCCGCATCAAATCGGCCTTCGATCCCGAGTGGCTGCTGAACCCGCACAAGGTTTTTCCGCTCGCGGCATGACGGGGACGTTTGCGCCGGAGGACGAGGCGGGAATCGTCGCGGTCATCAGCCAGGCGGGGGCAGCGCGCGAGCCGCTTTCGGTGCAGGGCAATGCCACCAAGTCGGCCATGCTGCGCCCCGTGCAGGCGGCCCGCGCGCTGTCCACGAGCGCGCTTGCCGGGATCACGCTCTACGCGCCGAAGGAGCTGGTGATCCGCGCCCGTGCCGGCACGCCGCTCGCCGAGATCGAGGCGGCGGTAGCCGAGCAGGGCCAGCACCTGATTGCCGAGCCGCCCGACCTCTCGGCCCTGTTCGACACGACCGCGCCGCAGACCTTGGGCGGCGTCGTCGGCGCGAACCTTTCCGGGCCGCGGCGCGTCGCCTGGGGCGCGACGCGCGATCATGTCATGGGCGTGCGCGCGGTGAACGGGGCGGGGGAGGTGATCCGCTCCGGCGGGCGGGTGCTGAAGAACGTCACGGGGCTTGACCTCTGCAAGCTGCTGACCGGCAGCCACGGCACGCTCGCCGTGCTGACCGAGATCACGCTCAAGGTGCTGCCGGCCCCGGAGGCGGTCGGAACGGTGCTGCTGGCCGGGTTGGACGCGCCGGAGGCCGTCGCCGCCCTGTCCGCCGCGCTGGGCTCGCCCTATGGCGTCTCGGGCGCGGCCTTCCTGCCGGCCGAGGCGGCGGCATGCGTCGGCCTTTCGGGATCGGCGACGCTCGCCCGCATCGAGGATTTCGCGCCCTCGGTCGCCTATCGCACGGAGCGGCTGCGGGGCGATCTCGCCGCGTTCGGAGCCGGCGCCATTCTGGACGACGCCGCCTCGCGCCCGCTCTGGCGTGCCATCCGCGATGCCGTGCCCCTGGCGGCCGGCGACGATGCCGTGTGGCGCGTTTCCGTGCGGCCGAGCGCCGGGCCGGAGGTGGCGCGCGCGCTGCGCCAGGCGTTCGATGCGCGGCTGTTTCTGGACTGGGGCGGCGGGCTGGTCTGGGTGGCCGGCCCCGCCGAGCCGGCGGCGCACGCGGCGGTGGAGGCGGCGGCGCGCGCGGCGGGCGGCGTCTGGATGCTGCTGCGCGGCGCGAGCCTGCGCGCCGGAGTCGCGGTCATCCCGCCCGAACCCGCCCCGCTCGCACGGATCGCGCGCCGGGTGAAGGACGCCTTCGATCCGCACGGCATCCTCAATCCCGGACGGATGTATGCGGGGGTCTGAGCCCGCGCTAAGATGACCCCATGTTCGTCCCCACCGGCCTCGTGCTGTTCACGCTGCTCGCCGCCTTCGTCCTGTCGGCGCTCTGCTACTACAAGCTGAACCCGGAGCGGGTCGTCGTCAGTCTGCCGTTCCTGCTGATGGCGACGCCGCTGGCGCTGCTGGTGAGCTATCTCGTGTTGACGGCCTCCGGGTTGATGCCGCCGGGCTGGTCGGCGCCCTATATGTTGGCCGCGCTGGCCACGTTGGCGATCGAGCTGCGCCAGGCCCGCTGCTTCCGGCCGAAGGCGACCTGAGCGATGCAGACGAGCTTCACCGAGACGCAACTCCGCGACCCCGACACCGCGTCCACCAACGGCGTGCTGCGCACCTGCGTCCATTGCGGCCTGTGCACCGCGACTTGCCCTACCTTCCTGCTCCTGGGCGATGAACTCGACAGTCCGCGCGGGCGCATTTACCTGTTCAAGGACACGCTGGAGCAGGGGCGTCCTGCGACCGAGGAGGTCGTGCGCCACATCGACCGCTGCCTCTCGTGTCTGTCGTGCATGACGACCTGCCCGTCCGGCGTGAACTACATGCATCTGGTCGATCATGCGCGCCACTACATCGAGGACACGTATCGGCGCCCCTGGCACGACCGGCTCGTGCGCGCGGTGCTGGCAGCCGTGCTGCCGCGTCCGGCGCTGTTCCGCTCCGCGTTGCGCGCCGCCGCGCTGGCCAGGCCGCTCGCGCCGCTGATCCCGACCGGGCATTCGCTCGGGCAGCGGCTGCGCGCGATGCTTGATCTGGCGCCCCCCAGGCTGCCGGCGTCGCGCCCGCCGGCGCGGCTCCACCCGGCACAGGGCACGCCGCGTGCCCGCGTCGCGCTGCTGGCCGGCTGCGCGCAGCAGGTCCTGGACCCGGGGATCAACGACGCCACCATCCGGCTGCTGACGCGGCTCGGCGTCGAGGTGGTGGTTCCGCCCGATGCCGGATGCTGCGGGGCGCTGACGCATCATATGGGCAAGCGCGAGGCGGCGACGGCCAGCGCGCGCGCCAACATCGTCGCCTGGACGCGCGAGATCGAGGAGGGCGGGCTCGACGCCATCATAATCAACGCCTCCGGCTGCGGGACCACCGTGAAGGAGTACGGCTTCATGTTCCGGACCGAACCGGCGTTGCGCCGGCAGGCCGAACGCGTCGCCGGACTGACCCTGGACGTGACGGAGTTCCTGTCGCGCCACGGCTACGCGCCGACCCGGGCGGCGCCGGGACTGACCGTCGCCTATCACAGCGCATGCAGTCTCCAGCACGGGCAGCAGGTCACTATCCAGCCGAAGGCGTTGCTGCGCGCGGCGGGCTTCACCGTGGTCGAGCCGGTCGAGCCGCATATCTGCTGTGGCTCGGCGGGAACGTACAACATGCTCCAGCCCGAGATCGCCGGGCGGCTGCGGGAGCGCAAGTTGGAGAATCTGCGCGCGACCCGGCCCGACGTGATCGCGGCCGGCAACATCGGTTGTCTGACCCAGCTGGCCGGCGGCGGCATCCCGACGGTGCACACGATCGAGCTCCTGGACTGGATGGCCGGCGGGCCGCAACCCGCCTCCATCCTGGTGCCCGGCTGAGCGATGCGTGGCTTCGCGCTCCTGGTGGCCTCGTTGGCCGCGACGGGGCCGGCTTTCGCGCAAAGGCCGGCGGTGGACCGCCACGCGGCGGCCGACCGGCTGCTGGACGCGCTCAAGTCGGCGCCCACTGAGCAATCGGCCGCACTGGTCGAGACGCACGTGGTGGAGCTCTGGCTCGGGAGCGCAACTCCCGCCGTCCGGCTGCTGCTATCCCGTGCCTCGCGCGAACTGCAGGCCGGCGCCAATCAGGACGCGGTGGAGGATTTCGGAGCCGCGCTGACCTTGCAGCCCGGACTGGCGGAGGCTTGGCGGGAGCGCGCGGAGGCGCGCTTCGCCGCCGGCGACGCGGGCGGCGCGATCGCCGATCTCGGCGAGGCGGTACGGCGGGAACCGCGCGAGTTCCTCGCGTTCCGCACGCTCGCGCAAATCGCCGCGTCCCGCCGCAACTGGAAGGCGGCCTATGAGGCATGGGACAAGCTGCTTGCCTTCGACCCCAAGACCCCGGGCGGGGCGCAGCAGCTCAAGGAGTTGCGGCGCAAGGCGCTGGGCGAGGAGACGTAGACCGCGAAGCGACGGACACCGCTGGCGGCCAATTCTCACCGACGCTCGTGCTCCCGATCTCCCAGCAGCGCCGACAATACCGGCTCCATTGCCGCCGCGAGCCGGGCCTGGGCCTGCGCCGTGGGGTGCAATGGGGGCTCGGGCGGGGTCAGCAGCGGGTCGAGGAAGGCGGCCCGATCAGGCCTGCCGTCCCGCACGAACACCCCGGTCACGTCGAGGAACGTCACCCCCGGCACCCGCCCCGCACCATAGCGGGCGGCCAGGTCGCGGTTTACGGTGTGGGTGGTCTCCGTGACCCATGCCGAGCGATCTGAGGGCAGCACGCTCAACAGCAGAAGCTTGGTGGCCGGCAGGCGGGAATGCAGCTCGTCGATGATCGCCGCGATGCCGGCCACCGTGTCGTCGGCGGACCAGTGGGGGCGGCCCATGTCGTTGGCGCCGATCAGGATCACCGCGGCCTTGGGCGCGATGCCCGTGGCCTCGCCGTGACCGATCCGCCAGAGCAGGCTGGCGGTCGTGTCACCATTGAAGCCGAGATTGACCGCCGCGCGATCGCCATAGAAGCGCTGCCACACCGGCGCGAAGTCCGCCCATGTGGGCGGCCCCTTGCGCTCCCAATCCTGGGTAATGGAGTCGCCGTAGAAGACCAGATTGACCGGGCCGTCGTGCAGGCGGTGCTGCTTTTCCTCGAAGCGGTGCTTCCACCAGGGCAGGTCCAGCCGGGCGATCGGCGTGGCGGCGAGCACGGTGCGGGCGGGGGCCGGCGTGATGGCGCCGAGTGCGGTGGCGGACGCCAGAACAGCTATCAGGAACGCGCATCTGCTTTCCATGCCTTCTGCCCCCATCGTGAGGAGGCGTGTATAGCGACGAAGACCGCGAGCCGGGAGGGGAAACGATGCGCATCACGAAAATCGAGACGCTAAGCTGCAACGCCGGCTGGCGCGACTTCTCGTTTTTGAAGATCAGCACCGACGCCGGTCTGGTCGGTTGGTCGGAGTTCATGGAGTCCTACGGCTCGCACGGTTTGGGCGAGGTGATCCGTCGGCTCGGGGCGCGGTTGATCGGTCGGGACCCGCGTCCGGTGGAGCGGCACACCGCGTTCTTCCACGGCGTCACCCGCGCCGCGCCAGGCGGGATGAACCAGCAGGCGATCGCAGCCATCGAGAACGCGCTCGTCGATCTGAAGGCGAAGGCCTTGGGCGTGCCGGTCTATGAACTCCTGGGCGGGCCGATCCGCGATCGCTTGCGCCTCTACTGGTCCCATTGCGGCTCCTATCGCGCGATGTACGGCGAGCAGTTCCGCGAGTGGACCGGCAGCGCGCCGATCCGCTCGCTCGACGACGTCGCCGCGCAAGGCGCCGAGGTCGCGCGACGGGGCTTCAGGGGCCTGAAGACCAACATCATGCGCCTGGGCGAGCGGCCGAGCCTGCACATGCCGGGGTTCAACGCGCCATTCGCCCCCGAGCGCGTGCCGGACCGGCGCATCACGGAGGATCTGGTCGCCCAGATGGCGGCATTTCGTCAGGGCGCGGGGGCGGATGTCGGGCTGCACCTCGACCTGAATTTCAACTTCCGAACCGAGGGCTATATTCGCATCGCGCAGGCGATGGAGCCGTTCGACCTCGCCTGGCTGGAGATCGACAGCTACGACCCGGCCGCGCTCGCCACCATCCGCCGCGCCGCGCGCACCCGCGTCGCCTCCTGCGAGTCGCTGTTCGGCCGGCGGCAGTACCGGCCGTTCCTCGAGCACCAGTCGGTCGATGTCGCGATCATCGACGTGCCGTGGAACGGCATCCTGGAAGCCGTGAAGATCGCGGCAATGGCGGAAGCTTACGAGGTCAACGTCGCGCCGCACAACTTCAACGGCCATCTCGGCACGCTGATGGGGGCGCATTTCTGCGCCGCCGTCCCGAACTTTCAGGTCATGGAGATCGACGTGGATGAGGTTCCATGGAAGGACGCGCTGGTGACGCATCCGCCGGTCATCGAGGCGGGCGAGCTGCTGATCCCGACCGGCCCGGGGTGGGGCGCGGAGGTCAACGAGGACGCGGTACGCGCGCATCCGCCTTCCGGGCGGTCGTGGTCGTAGCTTCAGCCGGTGATCTCGTGCGCGTGGTAGCCCTGCGCGAACAGCAGCGCGCGCAGGCCGCCATGATCGACTCGCGCGCGGGCCTCGGCTGCCAGGATGGGTTTGGCGTGGAACGCGACCCCGAGGCCTGCCGCGCGGAGCATGGCGAGGTCGTTGGCACCGTCGCCCACCGTCATGGTCTGGTCGAGGCCGAGGCCGTGCTCGCGGGCGAGGGCGCGCAGCGTGGTCAGCTTGGCGTCGCGATCCAGGATCGGCTCGGCGACCGCGCCGGTCAGGACCCGTCCGTCGTCCAGCAGGGTGTTGGCGAAGTGCGCGTCGAAGCCGACCAGGGCGGCGACTCGCGCGGTGAAGAAGGTGAAGCCGCCGGAGACGAGCGCCGTGACGGCCCCATGCGCGCGCATGGTCGCCACCAACTCCGTGGCGCCCGGCGTCAGGCGCACGCGCTGCCAGGTCTTTTCCAAGGCATCGTGCGGCAGGCCCTTCAGCATCGCCACCCGCTCGCGCAGCGCCCGGGCGAAGTCGATCTCGCCATTCATGCTGCGCCTCGTGATGGCGCCGATCTGCTCCTTCAGCCCGGCGAAGTCGGCCAGTTCGTCGAGGGTCTCGCCGGTGACGATCGTGCTGTCCATGTCCGCGAGCAGCAGGCGCTTGCGCCGGCCCTCGGCGGCGACGGGAATGGCGTCCACGCGTGCGCCGGCGAGGGCGGCGCGGACCGCGCCCATATCGGGCAGGCTCGGCATCGGGATATCCACCGCCTCGTCGGGTGCAAGGATATCCGGGGCTCCACCGCCCAGGCTCCGACGCAGGTGCTCGACCAGCGCGGGATCGAGCGGCAGGACGGCGGCGACAAGCGTGAGGGCGTGCGACATCGGTGGCGACCCTGCCAGGAGGGGAGGAGGGCGACAAGCCGTGTCTCAAGGAGCCAGTGCCACTCGGCCAACCCCCGCCCTGATCGTTGCCGGCCCCACGGCCAGCGGAAAATCGGCGTTGGCGGTGGCGCTCGCGCGACGGGTCGGCGGGTCGATCGTCAACGCGGATTCCATGCAGGTGTACCGGGAGCTTCGCATCCTGACCGCCCGCCCATCGGTGGAAGAAGAGTCGCTGGCGCCGCACCTTCTCTACGGCGTGCGGCCGGCCGCCGAGCCGTCCAGCGCCGCCTGGTGGCGCGACGCGGCGCTGGCCGCGATGGCCGAGTTGCGCGCGGCTGGGCGCGTGCCGATCCTGTGCGGGGGGACCGGGCTCTACATCGCCGCGCTGACGCGGGGGCTGGCCGACATCCCCGATCCGGGGCCGGCGGCCCGGGAGGAGGCGCGGGCGCTGCTCGCCGCGATCGGGCCGTCGCGACTTCATGCCCGGCTGGCCGAGGCCGATCCCGTGACTGCCGACCGGCTGCACCCGTCCGATGGCCAGCGGATCGCGCGAGCGTGGGAGGTGTGGCGCGGTACCGGGCGGGGGTTGGCCGCGTGGCAGGCGGGCGCGCCCGCCCCCGTGGCGGGATGGGAGTTCGCCGCCATCGTGCTCGACCCGCCGCGGACCGAGTTGCGCGCAGCCATCGCCCGGCGATTCCAGCAGATGATCGCGGCGGGCGCTGTCGAGGAGGTTCGCTCGCTGTTGGCGCTGTCGCTCGATCCGGCGCTGCCGGGGATGCGCGCGCATGGCGTTCCCGAGATCATGTCGTATCTGCGTGGCGAGCTGACCCTGGACGAGGCGGCGCGGCGAGCGGTGCTCGCCACCGGGCAGTACACCAAGCGCCAGGCGACGTGGCTCCGCGGACGCCCGCTCACTCCGGCGCGACCGGTGCATACGATCCATGCGCGATTCGACGATGCGGCGCAAGTTTCCGAAAGTCTTACCGCTGAAATAGGCGAGTTTCTTCGCCGCCCGGGTTGACGCAATGCAGCATTGGGCCTAGCCTGCGGAAGTTACGTTGGCGGCCCATATCTGGACCGAACGAGGGAGCCGATCATGGCTGTGGCAAGCCAGGGGAGCGCGAACCAGTCCGGCGCGGAGATCCTGTTGCGGGCGCTGAAGGATCAGGGGGTCGATGTCATCTTCGGCTACCCCGGCGGCGCCGTGCTGCCGATCTACGACGCGCTGTTCAACCAGAACGCCATCCGTCACATCCTGGTCCGCCATGAGCAGGGCGCGGTCCACGCGGCCGAGGGCTACGCGCGCTCCACCGGCAAGGTCGAAGTCGTGCTCGTAACGTCCGGCCCCGGCGCGACGAATGCCGTGACCGGGCTGGTCGACGCGTTGATGGATTCCATCCCCGTCGTCTGCCTGACCGGGCAGGTCCCGACCCACCTGATCGGCAACGACGCCTTCCAGGAGGCGGACACGACCGGGATCACCCGGCCGGCGACGAAGCACAATTATCTTGTCAAGCGGCCCGAAGATCTCGCGCGCGTGGTGCATGAGGCGTTCTACGTCGCGCGTTCCGGCCGGCCCGGGCCGGTGGTGATCGATTTGCCCAAGGACATCGTCATCAACAAGGCGCCCTACGCGGAACCCGCGACGGCGCATCGCAGCTACCGCCCGCGGCTCGATCCCGACCCGGGGGTGATCGCCCGTGCGGCGGCGCTGCTGCGACAGGCCAGACGCCCGGTGATCTACACGGGCGGCGGCGTGATCAACGCCGGCCCCGAGGCGTCGGAGGCGCTGACCCGTCTCGTGCGCGCCACCGGCTTTCCCTGCACCAACACGCTGATGGGCCTCGGTGCGTTCCCCGCATCCGACCCGCAGTTCCTCGGGATGCTGGGGATGCACGGCACGTACGAGGCGAACCTCGCCATGCATGGCTGCGACGTGCTGCTGGCGGTGGGCGCGCGCTTCGACGATCGGGTGACCGGGCGGCTGAACGCGTTCTGTCCCGGCGCGAAGATCATCCACGCCGATATCGACCCGTCCTCGATCAACAAGAACGTCGCGGTCGATGTCGCTATTGTGGGCGACGCCGGCCGGACACTGTCGGCGCTGCTCGCCGGGTGGGAGGCCGAGACGGCGCCGCCCGACCGCCACGCGCTGGCCGAGTGGTGGTGTCAGATCGACGCTTGGCGGGGCAAGCAGTCGCTCCGCTTCACGCAGGACCCCTCGCCGGGCGCGATCATCAAGCCGCAATACGCGATCCGGCGCCTCTATGAGCTGACGCGCGCGAGCGGGCGCGAGGTGTTCATCACCACCGAGGTCGGCCAGCATCAGATGTGGGCCGCCCAGCATTTCGGCTTCGAGAAGCCGAACCGCTGGATGACCTCGGGCGGGCTCGGCACGATGGGATACGGGCTGCCCGCCGCGATGGGCGTGCAGGTCGCGCATCCGGACGCGCTGGTGATCGACATCGCCGGCGAGGCGAGCGTGCTGATGAACATCCAGGAGATGGGCACCTTGGCGCAGTACCGGCTGCCGGTGAAGGTGTTCATCCTGAACAACCAGTACATGGGCATGGTGCGGCAGTGGCAGGAGATGCTGCATGGCGGCCGCTATTCCGAGACATATTCGGCGGCGCTGCCCGATTTCGTGAAGCTTGCCGACGCGTTCCACGCCGTCGGGATGCGGGCAAAGACGGTCGATCAGCTCGATGAGGTGATCCGCGAGATGCTCGCCTGCCCGCGGGCGGTGATCGCCGACATCGCGGTCGATCCGAAGGAGAACTGCTTTCCGATGATCCCCTCGGGGGCGGCGCATAACGAGATGATCCTCGGCCCGGAGCACGAGGGCGAGGCGGCGGGGATCACCGACGAGGGTTTGGTGCTTGTCTGAGGCGCGAACCCCTCCCCAAGAGGAGTGAAAAAAGAGAGCACCGCCCTTTCTGCTCCCCTTCCCCGTCCGAACAGGGCAATCGCAGATGGCTTTTCGAGCTTGCCGAAGCCTGAGTTGTCCGAGCCAATCCACTTTCGTCATGCCCGGCGAAGGCCGGGCACCCACGTCTTTGCTCGCGGCCACGAACGACGTGGGTGGCCGGGCCAAGCCCGGCCATGACGGTGTTTTTTGGTCAAATGCGTTCCCCCACCCCTTTCGGGAGGGGGGCGGGGGGAGGGGTTCGCGCATGTCGCTTCGTGGCCGAACCTGATGGCCCCTGGCAACAACCTGCTGCGAACCGCCACGATCTCCATTCTCGTCGAGAACGAATCCGGCGTGCTCGCCCGCGTCATCGGCCTGTTCTCCGGACGCGGCTACAACATCGACAGCCTGACCGTCGCGCCCGTCGATGACGCGCGCGGACGCTCGCGCATCAACGTCGTCACCTCGGGTACCGAGATGGTGATTGAGCAGATCAAGGCGCAGCTTGACCGGCTGGTTCCGGTGCATCGCGTCGCCGACCTGACCCGCGAAGGCCCCTACATCGCGCGCGAGATGGCGCTGATAAAGGTGGTGTGCTCCGGCGAGCAGCGGGCGGAGGCGCTGCGGCTGTCCGAAGCCTTCCGCGCCCGGGTCGTGGATGCGACTACCGAGAGCTTCGTTTTCGAGATGACCGGGGCGACCGAAAAGCTCGACGCCTTCGTGGACCTCATGCGCCCCCTCGGGCTGGCGGAGGTGTCGCGCACCGGCGTTGCTGCTATAGCGCGGGGGGCGCGGACCATCTGACGAACGGAAGGAACTTGTGATGCGCGTCTATTACGATCGTGACGCCGACGTGAACCTGATCAAGGGCATGCGCGTCGCGATCATCGGCTATGGCAGCCAGGGCCACGCCCACGCCAACAACCTCAAGGACAGCGGCGTGAAGGAACTGGCCGTCGGCCTGCGGCCCGGCTCGGCTGGCGTCGCCAAGGCCGAGACCGCCGGCCTCAAGGTGATGGACCCGGCCGAGTGCGCCAAGTGGGCCGACGTCGTGATGGTGCTGACGCCCGACGAGGGGCAGGGCGATCTGTATCGCGAGAAGCTGCACGCGAACATGAAGCCGGGCGCGGCGCTGGCGTTCGCGCATGGGCTGAACGTGCATTTCAACTTGCTCGACCCGCGTCCCGATATCGACGTGTTCATGATCGCGCCCAAGGGCCCCGGCCACACCGTCCGCAGCGAGTACCAGCGCGGCGGCGGCGTGCCCTGTCTGGTCGCGGTGGCGCAGAACCCGTCCGGCAACGCGCTGGAGATCGCGCTATCCTACGCCTCGGCGATCGGCGGCGGGCGGGCCGGCATCATCGAGACGACTTTCAAGGAGGAGTGCGAGACCGATTTGTTCGGCGAACAGGTGGTGCTCTGCGGCGGGCTGGTCGAGCTTATCAAGGGCGGCTACGAGACGCTGGTGGAGGCCGGGTACGCGCCCGAGATGGCGTATTTCGAGTGCCTGCATGAGGTGAAGCTGATCGTGGACCTGATCTACGAGGGCGGCATCGCCAACATGAATTACTCGATCAGCAACACCGCCGAATACGGTGAGTACGTCTCCGGCCCGCGTATCATCAACGCGGAGACGAAGGCCGAGATGAAGCGCGTGCTCGCCGACATCCAGTCGGGACGCTTCGCGCGCGACTGGATGCTGGAGAACAAGGTCAATCAATCGAGCTTCAAGGCGACGCGCCGGCGCATGAACGAGCATCCGATCGAGAAGATCGGCGAGAAGTTGCGGGCGATGATGCCGTGGATCTCCAAGAACGCGCTGGTGGACAAGAGCCGGAACTGAGGAGGCCCTCACCCGCCTTCGCTGCGCTCGGCACCCTTTCCCGGAGGCGGGAAGAGGGGAAGATGAGGACACCTCTCCCGCTCTGGCGGGAGAGGTCGCCCGCGCGTCAGCGCGGCGGGTGAGGGTTCTTCTACCGCACCGAAGAAAACGGCGTCGGCTGCAGGATCTCGTTCGTCACCTGCGCCACGATCGCACCATTCGCCTCGGTCTGCGCGCGCGCCGACAGCCATTCGGGGTCGGCGCCGAACGCGTTCCACTTCTTCTCGCGCTCCGCGAGCGACTCCCACGCTAGCATATAAGTCAGCCGCTGGTTCGACGCGCCGACCAGCGTGGTCCAGAAGCCGGCCTGTTTGATGCCGTGCTTCTCCCACAGCTTCAGCGTGATCGTGTCGAACCGCTTCAGCAAATCCGGCAGCTTTCCGGGCACGCACTCATAAATTCGCAATTCGTGGATCATCGCAATTCTCCCTTTTTCGCGCCTCAGGCTAGAACCGTTCGACCCAGGGCCGCAACTCGACCTCCCAGCTCCACGCGCTGCGCCTCTGGTTCAGCACATTCCAGTAGGTCTCGGCGATGGCGTCCGGATCGAGCATGGAATCGGGCGCCTCCGCCGGCTCCGTGCGGCCCGGATTGCGAATCACGCCGTCGATGACGAAGTGGGCGACGTGGACGCCCTTGGGCTGCAACTCGCGCGCCATGCTCTGCGCCAGTCCGCGCAGCGCGAACTTGCCCATCGCGAACGCCGCGGATTGCGGATAGCCCTTCACCGAGGCTGAGGCGCCGGTAAGCAGGATCGCGCCGCGCCCGGCCGGCACCATCAGCCGCGCCGCCTGCTGGGCCACCAGAAAGCCGCCGAACGCCGAGACGGCAAGCGCCCGCGCCACCTCCGCGGGGATGAGATCGACCAGCGGCCCGCGGGCACGCGCGCTCGCGTTGTAGATCACCACGTCGGGCGCGCCGAGCGAGGCGACGACGGCATCGAACAGGCCGGCCACCTCCTCCGGCTCGGCCGCCTCGCAGGCGAACGAGACCGCGCCCGTCTCGGCGCAGAGCGAGGTGAGCCTGTCGGGCTCGCGGGCGGCGAGCGCCACCTGGAGGTTGTTGCGCGACAGCAGCCGCGCGAGCGAGGCCGACAGCCCGCTGCCGGCGCCGACGATCAGGGCGAGGCGGTGATCCATCGAGCACGCTCCTTCAAGGAAGCGACCATGAAAGCACGCCTGGACGCCAGCCAGAAGCCACGCGACAGTGCGTCCCAATGAATTGGAGGTCGTCCATGCAGGGCCTGATGCAGTCGCACCCGCTGCTCATCTCCTCGGTGTTGACCCACGCCGCGCGCCACCACGGCGCGACCGAGATCGTCGCGCGGACCAGCGACGGGGCCATCCATCGCACCACCTGGGCGGGGATCGAGCGGCAGGCGCGCCGGCTCGTGCGCGCGTTGCAAACGCTGGGGGTGGAGGCGGGCGAGCGTGTGGCGACGCTGGGGTGGAACGATCACCGGCACTTGCAGATCTATTACGCCGTGCCGGGAATGGGCGCGGTTTGCCACACCGTCAACCCGCGTCTGTCCGACGACGACATCGCTTACATCATCAACGATGCGCAGGACCGCCTGGTTTTCGCTGATCCGACCATCGTGCCGCTGGTAGAGCGGATCGCCGCGCGCATCGCGGGGACGGTGGAGGCGGTGGTGGTGATGGCCCCGCCTGACCAGATGCCGGCGATCTCGCTGCCGCCAGGGATACGGCTGCTGTGTCACGACGCGCTGCTGGCGGAGGCGGCGGAGGACTACCCCTGGCCCGGTTTCGACGAGAACACCGCGTCCGCGCTCTGCTACACCTCCGGCACCACGGGGCGGCCCAAGGGCGTGCTCTACAGTCACCGCTCCACCTTGCTGCACGGTTACGCCATCAACATGGCCGACGTGCTGGCGCTGCGCGCGGTCGATCGCGTGCTGCCGGTCGTGCCGATGTTTCATGTCAACGCCTGGGGGATTCCCTACGCCGCCGCGATGGCGGGGGCGGCGCTGGTGATGCCGGGGCGGCACCTCGACGGCGCGAGCCTGGCGACGCTGATGAACGAGGAGCGGGTCAGCATGTCGGCCGGCGTTCCGACGGTCTGGCTCGGGCTGCTGCACCATCTGCGCGCCTCGGGCGAGCGGCTGGCGACGGTGCGGCGCATCATGACCGGCGGCTCGGCCTGTCCGCCCCTGCTGATCGAGGCGTTCGGCCGGGAATACGGGATAGCGGTGGAGCACGGTTGGGGGATGACGGAGCTGAGCCCCGTCGGCACCTACAACAAGCCGAAGCCCGCCCATGCGGGGCTGGACGAGGCGGGGCGGCTGCGCCTCGGCCTCAAACAAGGCCGCGCGTTCTTCGGCATCGACCTCAAGATCGAGAACGACGCGGGCGAGGAACTGCCCTGGGACGGCGCGGCGTTCGGCGATTTGAAGGTGCGCGGGCCGTGGGTGTGCAGCGCCTATTACGGCGGCGCGCCGGGCGACGCGCTGGATGCCGAGGGGTGGTTCGCGACCGGCGACGTGGCCACGATCGATCCGGAGGGGGTCATGGAGATCACCGACCGGTCGAAGGACGTCATCAAGTCGGGCGGGGAGTGGATCAGCTCGATCGCGCTGGAGAACATCGCCGTCTCGCACCCCGACGTCGCCGAGGCGGCGGTGGTCGCCGCGCTGCATCCGAAATGGGACGAGCGCCCGGTTCTGGTCGTGGTGCCGCGTCCCGGTGCGGTGATCGACCCGGACGCGGTGCTGGCGCTGTACGAGGGCAAGGTTCCGAAATGGTGGCTGCCCGACGCGATCGTGGTGCAGGACGAATTGCCGCATACGGCAACGGGAAAGGTCCAGAAGCTCGTCTTGCGCGCTCGCTATCGCGACCATCTGAGCGGCGGGGACTGACGGAAATCAGAACGTTACCTTGGCGCCGATGCTGACCACGTCAGCGTGGGTCGCGTACGCCCCGACGAGCCGTCCGGCCGTCGGGGCGTTGGAGAAGTTGACCCCGCTGTCGCCGACACCCCACTCGTGCAGATAGGCAAGCTGAAGGCTCGCATTGGGCAGCACGGCGTAGGTCAGGCCGATTCCCAGCGGAACATCGGCGCGGGTGGGAATGCGGGGGGAGCGGGTCGTGTCATTGACCGGGCTCTGGTCGTAGCCGATGCCCGTCTGCAACATCAGCCGCGGTGCCCAGCGCGGGCGGTAGTTGGCGCCCAGCGATCCGAACCAGGTGCTCCGGAAGCGGACCGCGAGGCCCTCGGTCTGGCCGTTCGCGCCGATCACGTTCAACTGCTGCAACAAGGACCAGTGGGTCCACTGCGCGGTCGCCATCAGCGACCATTCAGCGGTAAGATCGGCGTAGGTGCTGAGCGTCAGCACGTCCGGCAGCGTAGTTTTGGCGGTGGCACTGGTGTTGCCGGCGGCGAGCATGGCGGCGGTCGCCGGACTGAGGCGTGCAAGCAGCGGCGGGATGAAGATCGACTGCGCGCCGCTCACCTGCTCGTTGATGCGCGACCGATAGTCGACGCCGAACCGGACATGCCGGTTGACTTCGACGAGCACGCCGAGATGATAGCCGAGCGCCCAGTCGCTGCCGTGGATGTCGATCGCCGGGTCGCCTGTGAGCGTGGCGACCGGGCCGATATTGATCGCGTTGGTCAACCGGGCCTGGAGCGCATCGAAGATCGGGCCGGCGCCCAGCGAGAGATGCCGGTTCACGCGATACGCGGCCGCCAATCCGAGCTCGATGTCCGACACCGACGAAACGCTCGCCTGGTAACGTCCGACGAAATCGGCGGGGTAGAGGCTGCGCAGCCCGAACGGCGCCTCGACCGCCAGGCCGAATTTCAGCGACGGGGTGTAGCTCCAGACACCTTCCACGCTGGGCGTGAGACCGAAACCGGCGACGTTGCCGCCCTGCGATCCGGCAACCGGCACCGGGCCGAGCAGATTTTGGCCGCTGAACCGCGCGCTTGGGAATATGGCGTTCAAGCCGAGGTCGATCTCGTTGCGGTCGAGCAGGGTCATGCCAGCGGGGTTGGTCCAGGCGGTGCCGGCGTCATATCCCTTGGCCGCCATCCCGGCGAATGCGTTGGCCGACCAGTCCGGACTTCCGGTGCGGAGCTGGAAACCCGTGGCGTGGGCGGTGGCGGGGATTAGGGAAAGAAGCCCGGCGCCCAGCAGCATGGCTGTGCCACAAAACGGGCGCGGCAACCCCATGATCGGCGGCATTTGCCCCTCCCACAACTCTCGCCGCGATCGGTATGGTCGCGCGACTGCCTCTGCGGGCACGGAAAGATTGAGGCAGGCACTTCGGGAATGCCAGCGGGAAAAAGATGCGCAACAGTTTCGTGAGTGTTGCCGGCAGGGGCCGACGCACATAGGCTCAAAAAAAGTTACGCAGCCAGCCGGGCCAGGGGACGGCGGGCGGACCGCGACCGGCGGGGCGGTGACGAATGCGGCGGCGGGCGATAGGTCGGGCAGACGGCCAGCCGTTCGCTCAGCTCCATCGCGCGCTTCGTGCGATCAACGCGAGGCCGCACGCGGCGGCCTCGCCGTTCAGGCGTTCGGCCATGCCGCCCGTCGCCTCGATAGCGCGGGCATAGAGCGCGGTCAGCTCGGGCGCGCCGACCAACTGCACAACCGTCTCGCGCGGCACCTCCGCGAGCGCGGCACGCACCTCATGGCCGATCAGCACGCCTGACAGGAACGAGGCGCCGGCCGCGTCCGATAGCCGCCCGGTCAGCGCGAGCGCGCGCACGCCGAACAGATGGTGCAGCAGCCCGCCGCCCTGGCCCGACCGCGCGACGCCGGCATGGAATGCGGCCCCGTCGGTGGCCGGGCCGTCGCGCATGGTGCGGACCAGGATGGTGTGGCCGCGCAGCGCCGCAAACGCCTCGCCGGTCAGGTGCGTCGTGAACCCGGCGACCTGCCCCGCCTCGATGCGCGCCCATTTGGAATGACCGCCCGGGAGACAGGCGAGGCCCGCGCCGCCGATCCGGTCGAGCACCCCGGCGATCTGCGCCTCCTCCCCGCGCATCACCTCGGGGATGCCGGCTGGATCGGTGCAGGAGAGGCCCGGAACGAGCCGCACTTCCGCCCAGTCGAACGGAATTGCGACCAGCGCCGCGGCGATCTCGGCGGAGCCGGCCGGGCAGGGGAGGTAGGGCGCTTCGACCCAGCCCTGCCGGCTGCCGATCATGCCGGACAGCAGCACATGACGTTCTCCGGCGGCGAGCCAGGGGCCGATCTCCTCGCGCAGCGTGTCGGCGAAGCGGCCGTCCTGCACCTTCAGGATCCCGCGGGGGGCCGCGCGGCGCTCGCGGATGGTCCCATCCTCGGCGAGGCGGAAGGCACGAAAGCTGGTGGTGCCCCAATCAATGCCGATCATGCGAGGCTCCTGCGGTGGGCGCACGAGTTCAGCCACGCGCTGGCCGACCGCGCAAGCCCGGTTGCACGCGCGTTCGCGGGAGAAGCGGTCAGTGAATCGTCGCTTGATGTTGCCCGAGCTGCCCGCCGACACCGTCGCGCTTGCGCGTTTCCTGATCGGGCGCCTCGTCGTCCGCCGAATGGAGGGCGGGCTGGCGAGCGGGCGCATCGTCGAGACCGAGGCATATCTGCCCGGAGATGCCGCGTGCCATGCCGCATCCGGGCGGACCGCGCGAAACGCCTCCTTGTTCCTGCGGCACGGGCACGCCTACGTGTACCGCGCCTACGGCACCTCGTGGATGCTGAACGTGTCGAGCGAACGCGACGGGATCGGGGCGGGCGTGCTGCTGCGCGCGCTCGCGCCGCTCAACGGGATCGCGCTGATGCAGCGCAACCGCCCCGGCGCCAGCCTGCGCGACCTCGCGCGCGGGCCGGGCCGACTGGCGCGGGCGCTGGCGGTGGATCGGACGCTGGATGGGATCGATCTGTGCGCGGACGAGCGGCTCTGGCTTGCCTCGGATAACGCGGCGCTGGGCGAGATCGGCGCCAGCGTGCGGATCGGCATCACCAAGGATGCCGGGCGCGTGCTGCGGTTCTTTCAGCGCGGAAGTTTGTTCGTCAGCGGGCCGGGGCGGTTGAACGGGGGCACCGGGAGGCGCGGATGACGTGGCGCAATGAACCGACCCGGTCCGCAAGGAGCGAGCTGCCCGTCCTGTAGCTGCCGCGCATGTCGCGATCGTCAAGCGAATGGGGGAAGGGCCAGCGGACTCAGCAACGGGGTTCGGCCGGGGTATCGCGCTCATCCAAGACCTGAAGCGCCGACCCCCGTACTGCCGAACCCGCCCGCCGCCCGCTCCGTCGTCTCCAACTCGGCCACTTCAAGCCAGGCGGCCCGCATGACTGGCGCCAGCACCGCCTGCGCGATCCGCATCCCCCGCTCGATGGTGAACGCGGCATCGCCCGCGTTCAGCACGATCACCTGGATCTCGCCCCGATAGTCCTCATCGATAGTACCGGGACTGTTCGGCAGAACAATGCCATGCCGCAGCGCGAGACCCGAGCGCGGGCGAATTTGCAGCTCGAACCCGGTCGGAAGCGCGATCGCGAGCCCGGTCGGGATCAGCGCCCGCCCGCCCGGCGGGACGGCGCGCGGCGCCTCGACGGCGGCGAGGAGGTCCATTCCCGCCGCGCCCGCCGTTGCATAGGCCGGCAGCGGAAGGCCCTCGCCATGTGGCAGTCGGCGCACCGCGACCGGGATGCTCATCGCAGGGTCTCGGCGATGCGCCGGGCGAGGCGCTCCGCCACGTCGCTTTTGGCCATGCGGGGCCAGTCCTCAATTCCCTCGGCGGTGATCAGATGCACCGTGTTCTCCTCCCCGCCCATGATGCCGGTCTCGGGCGAGACGTCGTTCGCCACGATCCAGTCGCAGCCCTTGCGGGCGCGCTTGGCGGCGGCGTTGGCCATCAGCGCCTCGGTCTCGGCGGCGAACCCGATCACCAGACGAGGCCGACGCGGCCCCGCGGCCGACAGCGTCGCGAGGATATCCGGGTTGGGTATCAGCTCCAGCGTGGGCGGCGCCGCGCCGGGCGCCTTCTTGAGCTTCGCCCCCGACTGCCGCGCCACCCGCCAATCGGCCACCGCTGCCGCGCACACCGCGATGTCGGCCGGCAAAGCCTCCAGGCAGGAGGCCAGCATCTGCTCGGCGGTTTCGACCCAGCGCAGCTCGGTGGCCGGGGGCGCCGGCACACTCACCGGCCCGCTCACCAGCGTGACCCGCGCGCCCAGCCGGGCCAGGGCCGCCGCGATCGCGTGGCCCTGCCGCCCGCTGCTGCGGTTGGCGAGATAGCGCACGGGGTCGATCGGCTCATGCGTCGGTCCGCTTGTTACGAGCGCGTGCCGGCCTTGCAGCGGCCGGTCGGGTCCGATGAGACGCTCGATCGCCGCCAGGATCGCTTGCGGCTCCGCAAAGCGTCCGGGGCCGAACTCGTGGCAGGCCATCGCGCCCTCGTCGGGGCCGACCGCGTGGACCCCGCGCGCGGCCAGCAGCGCCATGTTGGCCTGCGTCGCCGGGTGCAGCCACATCCGCACGTTCATCGCCGGCGCGACCAGCACCGGCTTGTCGGTCGCCAGCAGCAGCGTGCTCGCCAGATCGTCGGCGAGGCCGCCGGCCATCTTGGCCAAGATGTTGGCCGACGCCGGCGCGACGACGACCAGATCGGCGCTGCGGGAGAGCTGAATGTGCCCCATCTCGCTCTCGTCGGTGAGCGAGAAGAGATCGGTGAAGACCCGGCTCTCGCTCAGCGCCTGCAACGATAACGGCGTGACGAACTGCCCGGCAGCCTCGGTCAGCACGCAGGCTACGGCGCAGCCCCGCCCGCGCAGCAGCCGGATCAGTTCCAGCGCCTTGTAGGCCGCGATCCCGCCCGAAACGATCAGCAGCACGCGGGACCCCTCAAGGCCGTTCACAGCCGCCACCCCGAATGGATCGCCGCGATGCCGCCCGAGAGGTTGCGCCAGTCGACGCGCGCGAAGCCGGCCTCGCCCATCATCGCGCCCAGCCGTTCCTGGTCGGGGAAGGTGCGGATACTTTCGGCGAGATAGCGATAGCTGTCCGCATCGCCCGCGACAGCGGCCCCCAGGCGGGGCAGCACCCTGAACGACCACGCCTCGTAGGCGGGCGCCAGCACGGCCACCTGCAGGCGGCTGAACTCCAGGCAGAAGAACCGCCCACCCGGCTTCAGCACGCGTCGCGCCTCGGTCAGCACCGCCGGCTTGTCCGTGCAGTTGCGCAACCCGAAGGCGATGGAGACCCGGTCCACCGCGCGATCGGGCAGCGGTATCCGCTCGGCATCCGCGACGAGCAGCGTCAACCCGCCGACCACGCCGCGCGTCAGGCCGCGGTCGCGGGCCACCGCCAGCATCTGGGCGTTGATGTCCGACAGCAGAACCGGCCCGCCGCCCCTGCGTAGCCACCCGAAGCTCACGTCACCCGTGCCTCCCGCCAAATCCAGCAGGACCCGGTTCGGTCTAGGATCGAGCGCGCCGACCAGGATGCGCTTCCAGGCGCGATGAACACCGAGCGACATCAGATCGTTCATCAGGTCGTAGCGCGGCGCCACGCTGTCGAAGACCTCGCGGACCAGCCCCTTCTTCGCCGCCGCGGGCACACGGCGGAAGCCGAAGTCGGTGGTCGGATGGGACGCCGGGTTGTCGGTCATGGCAGAGGATCTATAGCGTGCTCCGCGCCCATGCCGGAACTCCCTGAAGTCGAGACCGTGATGCGGGGCCTGCGCGCCAGGCTGGAAGGGCGCGTCATCGTCCGTGCCGAAGCGCGGCGCGCCGACCTTCGCTGGCCCCTGCCGTCCGGACTGGCGGCGCGGCTATCCGGGGCGCGCGTTACCGGGTTCCGCCGACGGGGCAAATACATCCTCATGCGCCTCGACGGTGGCGACACCGTGCTGCTGCATTTCGGCATGTCCGGGCACATCGTCCTGACCCCCCCTTCGCTGCCGCCTGGACCGGCCGTGATCCACGAACATCTGGCCCTGGAGACGGACCAGGGCTGGCGGGTCGGCTTCGTCGATCCGCGCCGCTTCGGCATGGTCGATCTCGTGCCGACCGCGACCGAGGACGCCCACCGCCTGCTCGCCAATCTCGGTCCCGAGCCGCTGGAGGGGGCGTTCACCCCCGCGCTTCTGTCCGCCGCCCTGGCCGGCCGGCGCACCTCGATCAAGGCGGCGCTGCTGGCCCAGGGCGTCGTCGCCGGACTCGGCAACATCTACGTCAGCGAGGCGCTGTTCGGTGCGCGGATCAGTCCCCGCCGCTCCGCCCACACCGTCGTCGGCGAGCGGGCGGCGCGCCTCGTGCCGGCGATCAGGGAGACCCTGACCGAGGCGATCGCGGCCGGCGGCTCCAGCCTGCGCGACTACGTTCAGCCGGACGGAAATCTCGGCTACTTCCAGCACGCCTGGCGTGTATACGGGCGGGAAGGCATCGCGTGCGAACGCTGCCCCGGCCCGCCCGCCTGCGCCGGCATCCGCCGAATCGTTCAGTCCGGCCGTGGCTCGTTCTATTGCCCGCGCACCCAGCGGTAGCTAGAAGCCGGGCTTCATCGCGAAAGGAATAGCCGGATGGCCGACAGCTTCGAGATGATCCTGGTCGAGACGCACGGGCCGGTTGGTCTGATCCGGCTGCACCGGCCACAGGCGCTGAACGCGCTCTGCGATCAGCTCATGAGGGAATTGGGCAGCCAACTTCTCGCCTTCGACGCCGACCCGGCGATCGGGGCGATCGTGCTCACCGGCGGCGAGAAGGCGTTCGCCGCCGGCGCCGACATCAAGGAGATGCGCGAGCGCACCCACCCCGCCGCGCTGCTCGAGGACTTCATCGGCCGGGGCTGGGAAACGGTTCTTCGGGTCAAGAAGCCGGTCATCGCCGCCGTCGCCGGCTTCGCGCTCGGCGGCGGCTGCGAGTTGGCGATGATGTGCGACATGATCCTCGCCGCCGACACCGCGAGGTTCGGCCAGCCCGAGATCAATCTCGGCGTGATCCCCGGCGCGGGCGGGACGCAGCGGCTGACGCGCGCCGTCGGCAAGGCGAAGGCGATGGAGATGATCCTGACCGCTCGTTTCATGGACGCCGTCGAGGCCGAGCGCGCGAACCTCGTGTCCCGCATCGTGCCGGCCGATCATCTGGTGGACGAGGCGGTGAAGGTGGCGGGGAAGATCGCCGCGCTGTCGCCCGTCGCCGTCGCGCTTGCCAAGCAGGCGGTCAATCGCGCCTTCGAGACGACGCTGATTGAAGGCGTCCGCCACGAGCGGGCGCTGTTCCTGTCGCTCTTCGGAACGCCGGATCAGCGCGAGGGGATGGCCGCATTCGTGGAGAAGCGCAAGCCGGCGTTCAGTCGGGGCTGAACCTGCCGGAGATTTGTCGGCACGATCGCGCCAGAGGCGGGTCGGGGAACTGCCTTCGTATCGCAGTGGCAGCACACACCGGAGGTTGTCCCTCCGATTTGTCGCGGAAGATGTCGATGCGCGATAGCGCTGTCATTGCAAGGTGACGCACACCTCGTCTCAAAGCCGTAGCGTTCGCTAAGCCGTGCGATCAGCAAGGGCCGGCGTTCTTGACGCGCGGTGCCGCCAAGTCCACGCCACAGGCTTCTTGTATTATGATCGGCTCCACTACCCGAGGTTGTCGGTCTTGCAATGGGCGCGAACCGATGCGGGTTGTACTGATCGACAGGCTTGACCGGAAATGCTTCTGACGTAACGGCTCCGCTTGACGGGGGCGTGGGCAGTGCTAGAACCGCGCCCTTCCGCCGTTGCCTTTTAGGACGACCGACCGCATGGCCAACACCGCTTCCGCGCGCAAACGCATTCGCCAAACCCTGCGTCGCACGCAGCGCAACCAAGCCCGCAAGTCCCGGATGCGCACCTTTGTGAAGAAAGTGGAGGCGGCGATTACGGGGGGCGACAAGACCACCGCCGCCACGGCCCTGCGGGCCGCACAGCCCGAGATGCAGCGCGCCGCGGGCAAGGGCGTCATCCATGCGAACACGGTCGCCCGCCGGCTCTCGCGGCTGTCGGCGCGCATTAAGGCAATGCAAACGAGCTGATAATTTTTCGTGACAACCCGTTGACGGCGGCACGTCGCGCCGGCAATACTGTCGCACCTTCCGTAGCCGTCCTCATCGAGCGAGGCGCCTATTGCCTACGCGCGGCAGTTATGGAAGGCGAGTGATAGTAAAAGATCCGGCAGCCACGGTCAAGCTCAACTCTCATGTTGTGAGTCGAGAAATCTATTGATCCAATCGGCAGCCCTGTCATACTCATTACTGCTCCGTTAGCGCGGTAATCAAATTCACCTCCTCGCCTTGTCTTGTCGGCGACATTCGGCAGGGACGGCCGGGGTGTCTTTAAACGGTCGGAAAAGCCGTCAGAACGAGGCGATTCCCGGTGGCGTTAGAAAGCGGCTTCATGGATCGGTCGGTGCGCACAGACCCCGAAGGCGATCAACCAGCCGAACTCTGCGCGCAGTGGGACCGTATCCGAAGCAGGCTGCAATCCGATGTGGGAGAGGTCGAGTACCGCTCATGGCTGCGCCACATGACGCTGGCCGGGCTGGATGGCGACGAGGTTACGGTTCATCTGCCCAATCGCTTCCATCGTGACTGGGTGCGCGAACACTACGGCGCCCGGCTCAGCTCCCTGTGGCAGGCCGAGAACCCGGGCGTGCGCCGCGTCGACATCCGGGTCGGCAGCGCCGCCATCGGCGCCGCTCTCGACGTCGCGGACGGCCCGCTCGTCTCGCCCGCCTTGCTGCGCACCAAACCCGGCGCCCGAATGGAGGAGCGTCCGCTTGTAGAGGAGCGTGCCGAACCCCGGACGGAGGTCGCGGCCCCCCTCGACCCGCGCTTCACGTTCGAGAATTTCGTCGTCGGCAAGCCGAACGAATTCGCCTATGCCTGCGCTCGCCGGGTCGCGGAAAAGCCCGCGAGCCAGGGGTTCAACCCGCTGTTCCTCTATGGCGGGGTCGGGCTTGGCAAAACCCATCTCATGCACGCCATCGCGTGGGAGCTGACCGTTCCCGGCCAGCGGACCCGCCCGATCAGTGTCGCCTACATGTCGGCCGAGAAGTTCATGTACCGCTTCATCGCCGCCATCCGAAGCCAGTCCACGATGGAGTTCAAGGAGCAGCTCCGCAGTGTGGACGTGCTGATGATCGACGACCTGCAATTCCTGATCGGCAAGGACAACACGCAGGAGGAGTTCTTCCACACGTTCAATGCCCTGGTCGATGCCGGCAAGCAGATCGTCGTGTCGGCCGACAAGTCGCCCTCCGACTTGTCGGGCCTGGAGGATCGGCTTCGCACCCGGCTCGGCTGCGGCATGGTCGCCGACCTGCACGCCACCACCTTCGAGCTTCGGATCTCGATTCTGCAGGCCAAGGCCGCCGGCGCCGCCGTGCCCCACAAGGTGATGGAGTTCCTGGCCCACAAGATCACCTCCAACGTCCGCGAACTGGAAGGCGCCCTTAACCGGCTCATCGCCCATGCCAACCTGTTCGGCCGGCCGATCACGCTGGAAAGCACGCAGGAGGTGCTGCACGACATCCTGAAGGCGCACGACCGGCGGGTAACGATCGACGAGATCCAACGCAAGGTGGCCGAGCATTACAACATCCGCCTGACGGACATGTCTTCCGCCCGCCGCGCCCGCGCGGTCGCGCGCCCGCGGCAGGTAGCGATGTATCTCGCCAAGCAGCTTACCAGCCGCAGCCTGCCCGAGATCGGCCGCAAGTTCGGCAACCGCGATCACACCACCGTCATGCACGCCGTCTCCCGCGTGAACGAGCTCAAGGAGCGCGACGCCGGTTTTGCCGAGGACGTGGAGTTGCTGCGCCGGATGCTGGAATCGTAGAACCCTGCGCTATCCTCCATCCGCCGCGCGCACGGCATGCAGGATCGTCGCCTCGGCCTCCTCCTTGCCCGCCCAGCCCAGGATCTTGACCCACTTGTCCGGTTCGAGATCCTTGTAGCGCTCAAAGAAGTGCTCAATCGCCGCCCGGGTGATCTGCGGCAGGCCCTCCATCGACTCCACGCCGGTGTATTGCGGATGCACCCGGTCGTGGGGAACGCAGATGATCTTCTCGTCCGACCCGGCCTCGTCCTCCATCCGCAGCATCCCGATCGGGCGTGACCGGATCACCGCGCCGGGAATCACCGGGCTCGGCGTCAGCACCAGTGCATCCACCGGGTCGCCGTCATCGGCCAGCGTGCCCGGTATGAAGCCATAGGCGGCCGGATAGGCGGTCGGCGTGAACAGGAAGCGGTCGACGAACACCCCTCCGGAGTCCTTGTCGATCTCGTACTTCACAGCCGATCCCTGCGGGATTTCGACCACGACGTTGATGTCGTGTGGCGGCTGGCGGCCGGTAGGGATTTTGGAGATGTCCATCTGGGCGGTCCTGCTGGTACGCGGACGTCTCATACCCGTGCCCACGCTTGGAGACCAACCGCTGGCCGCCGCACAAGGCGACGACCGGCGGGGCAGCTTCAGCTTAGGGGTGCATCCACCCGGCCAAAATGGCCAGCAGCAGAAGCGCCACGATATTGGTGATCTTGATCAGCGGATTAACCGCGGGGCCGGCGGTGTCCTTGTAGGGATCGCCCACCGTGTCGCCGGTCACCGCGGCCTTATGGGCCTCCGACCCCTTGCCGCCGTGATGGCCCTCCTCGATGTATTTTTTGGCGTTGTCCCAGGCGCCGCCGCCGGCGGTCATCGAGATCGCGACGAACAGCCCGCTCACGATCGTGCCGAGCAGCATCGCGCCCAGTGCGGTGAACGCCGCGACCCGGCCTCCGATGCCCCAGATGATCACCCACAGGATGATCGGGGCCAGCACGGGCAGCAGCGAAGGCACGATCATCTCGCGGATTGCGGCCCGGGTCAGCATGTCTACGGCGCGGCCGTATTCGGGCTTGTCGCGGCCTTCCATGATCCCCGGCAACTCCCGGAACTGGCGGCGCACCTCGATGACGACTGAGCCGGCCGCGCGGCCCACGGCGGTCATGCCCATCGAGGCGAACAGGTAGGGCAGCATCGCGCCGAGGAACAACCCGATGACCACGAACGGGTCCTCGAGTTGGAAAGGCACCGTGATGTTCGGGAAGTAGTAGCGCAGATCCTGGGTGTAGGCGGCGAACAGAACCAGCGAGGCGAAGCCGGCCGATCCGATCGCGTAGCCCTTTGTCACGGCCTTCGTGGTGTTGCCGACGGCGTCCAGAGCGTCGGTGGTGATCCGCACCTCGCGCGGAAGATCCGCCATCTCGGCGATGCCGCCGGCGTTGTCGGTCACCGGACCGTAGGCGTCGAGCGCCACGATCATCCCGGCCAGCGCCAGCATCGTGGTCGCCGCGATGGCGATACCATAGAGCCCCGCCGCCAGATAGGAGATGATGATGCCTATGCAGATCGCGACCACCGGTGCGGCCGTCGCCTCCATCGACACAGCCAGCCCCTGGATGACGTTCGTGCCGTGCCCGGTGGTGGAGCTTTGCGCGATGCTACGCACCGGCCGGTACTCGGTCGAGGTGTAGTACTCGGTGATGACCACGATCGCCCCCGTCACGCCCAGGCCCACCACCGCGCAGATGAAAAGGTCAAGCCCAGTCAAAGTCCCGGCGTTGACCAGCGGCAGCGTCGTCGTGAAGCCCGTGAACCAGGCGAGGATGCCGGCGATGCCCAAGATGGAGAGCGCGCCGGTCACCAGTAGGCCCTTGTAGAGCGCCTTCATGATCCCGTTGTCGGGTCCGAGCCGGACGAAGTAGGCGCCGACGATGGAGGTCAGGATGCAGATGGCGCCGATGCCGAGCGGCACGATCATCAGCGCATCGCGCACTGCCGGAGCGAAGAAGATTGCGCTCAGCAGCATGGTGGCGACGATGGTCACCACATAGGTCTCGAACAGGTCAGCCGCCATGCCGGCGCAGTCGCCCACATTGTCGCCCACGTTGTCGGCGATCACCGCCGGGTTGCGGGGGTCGTCCTCGGGAATGCCGGCCTCGACCTTGCCCACGAGATCGGCGCCCACGTCCGCGCCCTTGGTGAAGATGCCGCCGCCCAGACGGGCGAAAATCGAGATCAGGCTGGCGCCGAACGACAACCCGACCATCGCCTCCATCACCGGACGGAGATCGTTGGCCGGCAGCACGCCGCGCAGGATGAGGTAGTAGCAGGTCACCCCCAGCAGCCCCAGGCCCACCACCAGCAGCCCGGTGATCGCACCGGACTTGAAGGCTATATCGAGGCCGGCGGCAAGTCCGCGCCGCGACGCCTGCGCGGTTCGCACGTTGGCGCGCACCGACACGTTCATGCCCACATAGCCGGCGCAGGCCGACAGTACCGCGCCGATGACGAACCCGATGGCGACCAGGTAGCCGAGCGTGAACCCGAGAAAGATGGTCACCAGCGCGCCGACCCCGGCTATCGTGAGATATTGGCGGTTCAGGTAGGCACGCGCGCCCTCCTGCACGGCGGCGGCGATCTCCTGCATCCGCGCCGTCCCAGGGTCGGCGGCAAGAACCTGTCGACTGGTGACGAAGCCGTAGATCAGCGCCAGCACGCCGCAAGCGATGATAAGAACGAAGGCGAAGGGCATTCGAAGCGTTTCCTCTCGGACGCGCCGGCCCGATTCGAGCTGCGGCGCTGGGAAGGGTGAGGCCGTATGCCAGATGAGTGAACGACAGGCAAATCGCGCCGTCTCGCGAAACGGACGTGCGCGCACTTGCGCCGGGTGCCCGGCTCGGGTCACAAACACAACGCACGCGCCCGTAGCTCAACTGGTCAGAGCGGGCCGCTCATAACGGCTTGGTTGCGGGTTCAAGTCCTGCCGGGCGCATCGCAGTCGGGCGCTGGTTGCCGGCGCGTGCATCGCCACATAGAAGCTTCCCGAAACCCGCAGGAGCCGCCGCCGGATGCCCAGCTACCAGTACGTCTATGTGATGAAAGACCTGACCAAGTCCTTCCCCGGCGGACGGGAGGTCTTCAAGGGCATCACCCTCTCCTTCCTGCCGGGCGTGAAGATCGGCGTGCTCGGCGTGAACGGCGCCGGCAAGTCCACCCTGCTGAAAATCATGGCCGGCATCGAGACCGATTTCGGCGGTGAGGCCTGGGCCGCCGATGGCGTGCGCGTCGGCTATCTCTCGCAGGAGCCGCAACTCGATCCGGCCAAGACCGTCGGCGGCAATGTCGAGGAGGCGTTCGCCGAACTGAAAGCGGCGCTCGATCGCTTCAACACGATCTCGATGCGCTTCACCGAGCCGATGAGCGACGAGGAGATGAACGACCTGCTCGCGGAGCAGGCGGATCTCCAGGCCAAGATCGATGCCGGGGACGGCTGGGATCTCGACCGCCGCGTCGATATCGCGCTCGATGCGCTGCGCTGCCCGCCGGCGAATGCCGATGTCACCACGCTCTCGGGCGGGGAGCGACGGCGCGTCGCGCTCTGCCGGCTGCTGCTGGAGCGCCCCGACATCCTGCTGCTCGACGAGCCGACGAACCACCTGGACGCCGAGAGCGTCGCCTGGCTGGAACGGACCCTGCAGGAGTATCGCGGCACCGTCATGCTCGTCACTCACGACCGCTACTTCCTCGACAACGTCACCAGTTGGATTCTCGAGATCGAGCGCGGGCGCGGATACCCCTACGAGGGCAACTATTCCGCCTGGCTTGCACAGAAGCGCAAGCGCCTCGCCCAGGAGGAGAAGGAAGAGAGCGCACGTCAGCGCGCCCTCGCCGCGGAGCAGGAGTGGATCGCCGCCTCCCCGCGCGCCCGCCAGGCCAAGAGCCGCGCCCGCATTCAGCGGTACGAGGATATGCTGGCCGCGTCGCAGGAACAGGCGGGTGGCGTGGCCGAGATCGTCATCCCGCCCGGGCCGCGCCTCGGCGGCGTGGTGATCGAGGCCGACCATCTCTCCAAGGGCTTCGGCGACCAGGTCCTCATCGACAATCTGAACTTCAAGCTGCCACCCGGCGGCATCGTCGGCGTGATCGGCCCCAACGGGGCCGGCAAGACGACGCTGTTTCGCATGATCGTCGGCCAGGAGAGCCCCGACGACGGCAGCCTGCGAGTAGGCGACACCGTGAAGCTCGGATACGTGGACCAGTCCCGCAATTCGCTCGATCCCAACAAGAGCGTGTGGCAGGAAATCAGCGGCGGCGAGGATATGATCTATCTGGGCAAGCGTGCGGTTCAGTCGCGCGCCTATGTGGGCGCCTTCAATTTCAAGGGGTCCGACCAGCAGAAAAAGGTCGGCATCCTCTCTGGCGGCGAACGCAACCGGGTGCATCTGGCGAAGATGCTGAAGGCCGAGCACAACGTGATCCTGCTCGACGAGCCGACCAACGACCTCGACGTGGACACGCTGCGCGCGCTTGAGGAGGCGCTGGCCGAGTTCGCCGGTTGTGCCGTCATCATCACCCACGATCGCTGGTTCCTCGACCGGCTCGCGACGCACATCCTGGCCTTCGAGGGCGACAGCCACGTCGAGTGGTTCGAGGGCAACTTCCAGGCCTACGAGGAGGATAAGCGCCGCCGCCTCGGCGCGGACGCGACCGAGCCGCACCGCATCAAATACCGCCCACTCGCGCGGTAGCCGGTCCGCGATTGGCGCCAAATCCGGTCCCCAATCCGGCCTGGGTACTCAGGACGGCCCGCCTCGACATGGTGCCCGTGAGTTGGGCCGACCTCCCCGACCTCCGGGCGCTGAAAGCGGACCCGCTTGTTTTCGCCCTCATGCTGGGGGGCGTTCGAACCGCCGCTGAGACGGCGGAGGAATTGGCCCAGGATATTGCGTTCTGGGCCGCCCATGGCTGCGGCATCTGGTCGGTTCGAGCGGCCGGCAGCTTTCTCGGCATCGCCGGCTTCATGCGTCGTCCCGACGGGCGAGGAATGGCGTTGCGTTTCGCCCTCTGGCCCGAGGCCCGCGGCCAGGGCCTCGCGCGCGAGGCGGCGGGCGCAGCGCTTCGCTTCGGCCACGACCGCGCGGGGCTCGCCCGCATCGTCGCCATCGCCCGCGACACCAACATCGCCTCGCGCACCGTTCTCGGTGGCATCGGCATGATCGCCACGGAAACCTTCGTTCAGGGCGGGCACCCGATGATCCTGTACGAGAGCACCCGGCCCTGATTCAGCCGTTGGCGCTCGCCTGCCGACGCAGCGCGTCCAGCAATGCCTGAATATTGTCGTGATGCTGGACCATGAACGACGCATAATCATCGCGCTGCGTCAGCCGCAGCGAGGTTCCCTCGGCCACCACGTCGGCGATCTTTGGGCTGCCGTTCACCGACTGCACGAGCCAGTCCACATTGGTGGGCGGCTTGTTCGGGCTCGCGATCGTGCTGGAAACCATTTGCCCGTCGCTTCGGGCGGCGGTCCGGCCAACTGTGAACCGCACGCCTGCGTAATCTCCGATCTTGGCTGTAATTCCATCGACCAGAACCTTGTGGAATAGGCTTTCGTACTCGCGCTGCTGCTGCGGGGTTGCAAGCCGCCAGAAGCGTCCGAGGACAAATCGCGCAACCCCGTCCACGTCCACGTCATTTTCGATGATCTTGGTCAGCGCCGCGCTTTTCTGCGCGGGAGAATCCGAACTGTTCACGATCGAAACGAGCTGGTTGCCCACGTTTTGGATGAAGGCGGAAGCCTGTTCCTGTGTCTGCGCCCTCGCGGCCGGGGCGACAGCCGCGATCAGGCAGGCGGCGGTCAGGGTCAGGACGGTGCGGCGAAGGGGCATAAGGGCGGCCTCGTGAAGCTCAGGGGACTGTGGCGGAGGGCACGGTGGCGGGGCGGATCGCGGTGGGGGTCGTGGCGGAGCCGGAGGTAACCGGCGGGGTCGACGCCGCGGGGGGAAACCAGGCGGGTATCGTCCGTTCGTTGTCGGCGCGGATTCCGGCTATCTGGGCGTCCCGATGCTGGCGGTAAAGGCTGCGGAACGTCGCGTAGGGGTCGAGCGCGCTGCGCCGGATGCGCGAAAATGTTCCGAGATACTGCGCGCGCGCATCGACCAGGTTCAACGAAAAGTGGCTCCAGTTCGCGGCTGTCACGCCTGCCCCCTGGCCGAAATAGGTCAGCGGATCGCCCGCGATATCGACCAGCCTGCCCGAGGAGTCCCGCGGGCTTCCCGGCCCCAGCACCGGCAGGAACAGATAGGGTCCGGACCCGACGCCCCAGATCGCGAGGGTGACGCCGAAATCTGCATCATGGTCGGGATAGCCCCAATTCGCCGCCAGGTCGAAGACGCCCAGGCCGCCCAGCGTGGTATTGATGAGGAACCGCATCAGCGTGTCGCCGGCGCGGCGCGGCTTGCCCTCGAGCATATCGTTGCCGAGCTTCACCGGCGAGCTAAGGTTTCCCAGCACGTTGTGGATGCCATGCCGCACGCGTTCGGGCAGCACGTGGGTGTAGGCCACGGCCGCCGGCCGGAGCGTGTATCTGTCCAGTGTGGTGTTGGCCGCGTACATCGCCCGGTTGAACGGCTCCAGCGGATCGTTCGCCGCCCGGTATTCGGCCAGGGCGGCGGGCTCGCTTGCCGGCGGGCGCGTGGCGCAGCCGGCCAGCGCGCAGCTTAGGCCCGCGGCGGCAAGCCAAAGGCGGGTGCTCTTCGGAACGCGCATATGTGTCTGCCTCGGACCTGGGTGGGCACGGTCGCGTGTCAGCCTGGGCTCCGCACGCTCATGACGGTAACCGGGGCGGATTGGAACAGAGAAGCGGTTAAGCTTGCGTGATCGGCATGTAGCACGACGGGAACAAATCGCAACGTACGCCGCGATCAAGCTTCGCGGCTTGCGTACCCCTCGCGCGACCCGGCAAAAGTAGCGGATGAACACCGCCACACCCGCTCTCCCCGAACGCGCCCCGCACACGCTCGAGCGTTGGCTCGCCCGCCCTCGTGTGGACGGCCTGCCCGCACGCGGCGCCGACAACCCGCCGCCTAAGCTTTCGTTCGAGTTTTTCCCGCCACGGACCGAAGCGCTGGAGCACCAGCTCTGGACCTGCATCCGCCGGCTGGAGCCGCTGACCCCTCGCTTTGTCTCGGTCACCTACGGCGCCGGCGGCAGCACGCGCGCGCGGACTCATGCAACCGTGATTCGCCTCGCGCGCGAGACGTCGCTCTTGCCGGCCGCGCACCTTACCTGCGTCGGCGCGAGCCGGGCCGAGGTGGACGAGGTGGCGCGCCAATATTGGGATTCCGGTGTCCGCCACGTGGTCGCCCTTCGCGGCGACCCGCCCAACGGCGGCCCCCACGAGGCGCATCCGGATGGGTATCCTTATGCCGCCGATCTCGTCGCCGGGCTCCGCCGAGTCGGAGATTTCGAGATCTCGGTGGCGGCCTATCCCGAGACCCATCCCCAGGCCCACAGCCCCGACGCCGACCTCGACAACCTCAAGCGCAAGCTGGACGCGGGCGCCGCGCGCGCAATCACCCAGTTCTTCTTCGACGGGACCGTGTTCCTGCGGTTCCTTGACAAGTGCCTCGCAGCCGGCATCGCCGCCCCGATCGTGCCGGGCATCCTGCCCGTATCAAATTTTGCCCAGGCCGCTCGGATCAGTGCCATGTGCGGCACCAGTATCCCGCCATGGCTCGCCGAGGTGTTTGAAGGCGCGGACGACGACCCCGAACTCCGTCGCATGATCGCCGCCATTGTTGCGGCCGAGCAGGTGCGCCTCCTGCAAGCCAACGGCGTCGACGAGTTCCACTTCTACACGCTCAACCGACCCGAGCTGACTCACGCGATCGCCCACATTCTCGGCGTGCGGGCGCGGCCGGCTGGGGCGCCATCCGCGGAGCCGGCCGCTCCCGGAGCATGAGGCGGGCGTGACCGACTACCTGACCCGGCTGAACGCCGAGCAGCGGGCCGCCGTGGAGACCCTGGACGGCCCGCTCCTCGTGCTGGCCGGCGCCGGCACCGGCAAGACGCGCGTCCTTACCACCCGCTTCGCCCATATCCTTGTCTCCGGCCGCGCCGCGTCCAGCCAGGTGCTCGCCGTCACCTTTACCAACAAGGCGGCGCGCGAGATGCGCGAGCGAGTCGGCGCCATCCTCGGCCGGCCCGCCGAGGGGCTTTGGCTCGGCACCTTCCACGCCCTCTGCGCGCGGATGCTACGTCGCAATGCCGAGCTTGTCGGCCTGGGGTCGAGCTTCACCATCCTCGACACCGATGATCAGCTCCGCTTGCTCAAGCAGGTGATGGAGGCGTCCGGCACCGACGTCCGCCGCTGGCCACCCCAGGCTCTCATGGGCATCGTCCAGCGCTGGAAGGATCGGGGCCTCACGCCCGCTCGCGTCACCGAAGCCGAAGATACGGATTTCGCCGCCGGCCGCGCCCGCGCGCTCTACAGCGGCTACCAGGAGCGCCTGCGCGCCCTGAACGCGGTCGATTTCGGCGACTTGCTGCTGCACATGACGGAGATTCTGCGGACCCAGCCCGAGGTACTCGCCCAGTACCACCGCGCCTACCGCTACATCCTGGTCGACGAGTACCAGGACACGAACGTCGTCCAGTATCTCTGGCTGCGCCTGCTCGCCCAAGCGCACCGCAACATCTGCTGCGTCGGCGATGACGACCAGTCGATCTATTCCTGGCGCGGCGCCGAGGTGGAGAACATCCTGCGCTTCGAGCACGACTTCCCCGGCGCTCGCGTGGTCCGGCTCGAGGCCAATTACCGCTCCACCGCCCCCATCCTCGCCGCCGCCTCGGGCCTGATCGCTCATAACGAAGGCCGATTGGGCAAGACGCTGCGGCCCGGCCGCACCGACGCGATCGGCGAAAAGGTGCAGGTGGTCGGCCTCTGGGACTCCGATGAGGAGGCGCGCATGGCCGGCGATCGGATCGAGGCGCTGCGCCGCGACGGCCATCCGCTCGCCGAGATGGCGGTTCTCGTGCGTGCCGGCTTTCAGACCCGCGCTTTCGAGGAACGGCTGATCACGCTCGGCATTCCCTATCGCGTCGTCGGCGGTCTGCGCTTCTACGAGCGTCAGGAAATCCGCGACGCGATGGCCTACATGCGGGTGCTCGCCCAGCCTGCCGACGACCTCGCTTTCGAGCGCATCGTCAACGTCCCCCGGCGCGGAATCGGTGAGGCGGCGCTGCGCGCCCTGCACGAGAGGGCGCGCGCCGAGTCCGTTCCGCTCGCCGAGGCCGCCGCCCGCCTCGTGGAGGAGGGGGCGCTGAAGGGCCGGGTTCGGGACTCCATCGCCGACCTGCTGCGCGGTTTCACACGCTGGCGATCGATGCTCGGCGCCGACGGGCATATCGTCACCACCGCCGCCATGCTCGACGAGAGTGGCTACACGGGCATGTGGCAGAAGGACAAGTCGCCCGAGGCGCCAGGCCGCCTCGAGAATCTCAAGGAGTTGGTCCGCGCACTATCGGACTTTGAAACCCTCGCCGGCTTTCTCGACCACGTCGCGCTGGTAATGGAGAATGAGGAGAACGCCGAAACCGACCGGGTCAGTCTGATGACCCTGCACGGCGCCAAGGGGCTGGAGTTCGACACCGTGTTCCTGCCCGGCTGGGAGGAGGGCGTATTTCCGAACCAGCGCGCCCTCGACGAGACCGGCGCCAAGGGATTGGAGGAGGAGCGCCGCCTCGCCTATGTCGGGCTTACCCGAGCGCGGCGCCGTGCGATCGTGAGCTACGCCGCGAACCGGCGCGTGTACGCCAACTGGCAGAGCAGCATCCCCAGCCGTTTTATCGAGGAGCTGCCCGAGGACCAGATTGAGCAAACCGGCTCGGCGGCGCTGGCGCGCGATGCCCGTTTCAACGCGCCCACCGTGTTCACCGGCCAGTTCCCGCTCGCCGCCCCGCGCCGCAAGGTCATCGAGGCATGGGAGCAGCCGGGGCGGCCCGCGCGAACCGACGTGATTCCGATCGGCACCCGCGTTTTCCATCAGAAGTTCGGCTACGGCACCGTCACGGCCACTACGGATGACCGCCTCGACATTGCCTTCGACAAGGCCGGCGCCAAGCGCGTGCTCGACCGCTATGTGGAAAGGGTAACGGCATAGGCCGGCAACGGATCACACCGGCTCGAGCCGGTGGCGAGGCTCGGCCGGAAACTCGACCCGAATGCGGTCGCCTGCCCGCACCTCGCCATCCGTGAGCACGATCCCCATGATGCCCGATTGGCGGATCAGGCCGCCCTGCTCGTCACGCGCCAGCACCGCCGCCATGAGGCCCGCCTGGAGCCCGTTCAACTGGCCGCACGGGTTCCGTAGGCCGGTGATTTCGATGACCGCCTCCGCCCCGAGTCGCAGTCGCGTGCCCGCGGCAAACCGAGCAGGTCGACGCCGCGCGTCGTCACGTTCTCGCCCATCGACCCGGCCTCGACCCTGAAGCCGGCCGCCCGCAGTTGTTCGAGCAGCTCCTCGTGCATCAGATGCACTTGGCGCAGGTTGGGTTGGCTCGGGTCGCGCGCCACCCGGGAACGATGCTTGACCGTTATCCCCAAATGGGCATCGCCCTCGACGCCCAGCCCGGCCAGCAGGCGAATGCTCGCCTGGGTCGGCTTGCTGAATGTATGCTGTCCGCTGCGACTGACCGCCGTCACCCATCCGTCCACTAGCTTGCGCCTCCGAGCCGCACGAGCCGTGCCGCGAAAAACCCGTCCATCCCGCCGCGTCCGGCCCATAGACCGGGATGCGTCCGCAGATATCCTTCCGCCGTACGCGCCTCCGGCAAGTCGCACAACTCCTCCGGCGCGAACGGATCGAGCTTCCAGCCGCCTTGCGCGAGCAGGCGTTCGACGCGGGGCGCGCCTTCCTCGGGTTGGAGCGAGCAGACGGCATAGACCAGCCGACCTCCCGTACGGAGCATCCGGCCTGTCGCCGCCAGCAAGCGATCCTGGGTGGCCGCCATCGTGCTGACATCGCGAGGGGTCTTGAGCCGCGCCACGTCGGGGTGGCGGCGGATCGTGCCCGTCGCGCTGCAAGGCGCATCCAGCAGCGCCGCATCGAGCGGGGCAGGGGGTTTCCAGTCCACGGCATCCACCTGCACCACCTCCGCCGCCAATCGAAGCCGGGCAAGGTTCTCCCGCAACCGGCCGATCCGAACCACGTCCCGCTCCACCGCGACCACCCGGGCGCCCGTCGCGGCGAGCTGCGCGGTCTTGCCTCCCGGCGCCGCGCAGAGATCGCCAACGAGCTCTTCCGGCCCGGTTCCGAGTAGCCGCGCTGGCAGCGCCGCCGCCGCGTCCTGCACCCAGAATGCCCCCTCCTGGTAGCCGGGCAGCTCGGGCACGCGCGTCCCGGCCGGGAAACGCACCGAACCCGTCGGCAAGGCCGCGCCTCCCGCAGGCGCCTCGGCGCCGGGCCGCATCGTGAGGTCGATTGGCGGCGCGCGCTGATGGGCCGACGCGATGTCGCGGCCCGCCGCACCCCAGGACTCCCAAAGCCAATCCGGGGTGTCCAAGCGCGCCCCGTCCAGATCCGCCAAGGCGGCCGGCCCGGTCTTCGCAATCCGCCGCAGGACCGCGTTGACCAGTCCCGCGAAGGGCGCGAGTCCCTGTGAGCGGGCAAGAGCCACGGCCGTCGCGACCGCGGCGTGGGCCGGCGTCTCCAATAACAGCAACCCCGCGGCACCCAGGCGAAGAATATGGCGCACCGGCTCCGGGGGCAGATTTCGGAGCAGCGGCCCAAGCACGGCGTCCAGGCTCCCCAACCGGCGCAGAACCGAGGCCGCAAGTCGGTGCGCCGCCGCCCTGTCCCGCGCCTCCACTCCCGCTAGCCGATCCAGCGCCTCCTCCAACGGCCGACGCCGATCCAGGACGGCCGTGATCAGTTGGAACGCAGCCTCGCGCGTTGGATCATGCATGACGGATCAGATGCGGGATCGACGGGCCGGTGCCAACCCGTCGATCCCGTACCGATCTCGGCCGCGTCACTTGCGATCCGGCGCACCGCATGATCCAACCGGCCGGATAGGGTCGGAGGTTTTGAAATGCGCCACGAAACGCTGACCTACGAGGCCGACGGTCTCGCGATGCGGAGCCAGCTCTTTTTCGAGCCGGCATCCGATCGACGCGCGGGGGTGCTGGTCTTTCCGGAGGCGTTCGGCCTCGGCGAGCACGCGATCTCCCGCGCCGAGCGGCTCGCCGCGCTGGGCTACGTGGCGTTGGCCTGCGATCTGCACGGCGAAGGTCGCATTGTCGATGACCTTCAGGAGGCGATCGGCCTGCTCGAGCCGTTGCTCGCCAATCCCTTGCGAACGCGCGCTCGCGCGGCTGGGGGTTTGAAGGTGCTCGCTGCCCGGCCCGAGGTGGACCCCGGTCGCCTTGCCTCGATCGGGTTCTGCTTCGGCGGTACCATGTCGCTCGAGCTTGCCCGGTCGGGAGCGGACCTGAAGGCGGTGGTCGGGTTCCATAGCGGCCTCGCGACCAACGCGCCGAAGCCCGACGCCAAGGCCATCAAGGCCCGCATCCTGGTTTGCATCGGCGCCGACGACCCGATGATCCCGCCCGAGCAGCGGGCGGGCTTCGAAGCCGAGATGCGTGACGCGGGAGCGGACTGGCAGATGCACCTTTACGGCAACACGGTGCATAGCTTCACCAACCAGGAAGCGGCGAAACGCAATATGCCGGACGCCATCCGATACAACGCCGAAGCGGATGCACGGTCTTGGGCGGCCCTGCGGGAGCTATTCTCCGAGACGCTGGGCCAGACGGCTGGGGTCTGAACCAGGCGAAATCGAGCATCGCAGCGGTAAAGCACCATGCGAATTGGATGTTCATGAGCGCCTGCATTGGCGCGACACCCAGTTGCCGGCGCGGATAGCGCGGACCTGATTCAAGCCAGATAGCGTTTTTGATTTCGGCAGGGTTGGCGGCAGGCCTCGGCGATCCCATCGCACTTCCAATCGCCACTGTTGCTTTCCAGCGCGCGACGCGGAATGTTCGAGGGATGCCGATTCTTTCGGGGAAGGCGCGGCTGGCCGGCATCGTCGGCTGGCCGGTGGCGCACTCCCGTTCCCCGCGCATCCACAACTTCTGGCTCGGTCGCCACGGGCTCGACGGCGCCTATGTGCCGCTCGCCGTTCGCCCCGATGACTTCGTCCCCGCGCTACGCGGCCTGCGTGCGGCCGGTTTCGCGGGCATGAACGTCACCATTCCGCATAAGCTCGCCGCCTTCGCGCTATGCGATGCGGTGGACGAGGCCGCGCGTAGAGCGCGCGCGGTCAACACCATTGTCTTCCACGAGGACCACATCGAGGGCGCCAACACCGACGGCTTCGGCTTCCTGGCCAGCCTGCGCGAGCACGCCGTAGACCCCGCCGCCGGGCCGGCGCTGATCCTTGGAGCCGGAGGAGCCGCCCGCGCGGTCGCAGCCGCCTTGCTGAGCTGCCAAGTCCCGGTCGCGCTCGCGAACCGCACCCGCGCGCGTGCCGAAGCCCTGGCCGCCGATCTACCCGAACTCACTCTCCTCGAATGGGAGGCGCGGAACGAGGCGCTGGCCGGTCGCGCCCTGGTGGTCAACGCGACCAGCCTCGGCATGGGCGGGCGGTCGTCGCTCGACCTCGACCTCAGCCGCGCGTCACCGTCCCTGGTCGTCGCCGATGGCGTCTACACCCCCCTTGAAACCCCGCTGCTCGCAGCCGCCAGCGCCCGCGGGCTTCGCACAGTGGACGGGCTTGGGATGCTGCTCCACCAGGCGCGCCCTGGCTTCGCCGCCTGGTTCGGCGTCGAACCAACGGTGGACATGGAACTGCGCCGCTTCGTCCTCGCCGATCTTGACTCCGGATGAAGATCATCGGCCTGACCGGCGGGATCGGCATGGGAAAGTCTACAGCCGCGGCCGCATTTCGCCGCGCGCGCATCCCCGTGTTCGACGCCGATGCGGCCGTCCACCGCTTGCAGGCTCCCGGAGGGCGCGCGCTGCGCCCGATTGCCCGGACGTTTCCCGGCACTGTGCACGACGGCGTGCTGAACCGTGCCCTGCTTCGCAACGCCGTGCTCGGCGATCCCGCCGCGCTCTCCCGGTTGGAGGGGATTATCCACCCGATGGTCCGAGCCGAGGAGCGAGCCTTCCTCGCGCGCGCGCGCCGTGCCGGCCAGCGCCTCGCCGTGCTCGATATCCCGCTGCTGTTCGAGACCGGCGGAGATCGTCGTGTCGACCTGGTCGTCGTCGTGTCCGCTCCTCGAGTGGTCCAGGAGTATCGGGTTCGATTGCGCCGCGAGATGAGCCCGGCGGCCATCGCCGCCGTCATCGCCCGCCAGATGCCGGATGCCGAGAAACGTCGCCGCGCCGATGTCGTGATCCGCACCGGCCTTTCCCGCCATCACGCGCTGCGCACCCTGCGCGGCCTCATTCAGAGACTGCGCCGATGACCCGCGCCGTGCTGTTCGACACCGAGACCACCGGGCTGGAGCCGCATCTTGGTCACCGAGTCATCGAGATCGCCGCGCTCGAGCTGATCAACGATCTGCCGACCGGCCGGCATTTCCATGCCCTTGTAAATCCACGCCGCGACATCCCGGAGGAGGCGACGCGCGTGCATGGCTTCACCGCCGCGCACCTTCGCGACAAGCCGGATTTCGGCTCTGTGGCATCCGACCTGGCCGCCTTCCTGGGCGACGGCAACCTGATCGCCCACAACGCGCCGTTCGATTTCGCCTTCCTTAACGCCGAGTTCACCCGTTCTGGCCTCGCCTGCCTGGACCCGGCGCGCATGGTCTGTACGCTCGTGCTCGCCCAGACGCGGTTTCCGGGTCTGCCCAACAGTCTGGACGCCCTGTGCCGCCGTTTCGGGATCGATCTCGCAACCCGCACGACGCACAACGCCCTGCTCGACTGCAAACTCCTCGCCGAAGTTTATATCGAGCTGACCGGCGGGCGTCAGCGTGGCCTGTCGCTGCAAGCCGAGCGGCGGGCCACCCGCGTCCTGAACTACACGTCAGCGGGCGCACGCTCCCCGCGGCCGATCCTGCCGACCGATTCGGAACTCGCCGCCCACGCGTCCTTCATCGCTTGCCTGAAGGACGCGGTCTGGCTTATCGCCTGACCCGGATCAAACCGGCATCAGCCCAAGGCAACGCCCACGCTGCCCGGCGCGGAACAGGAACTCCACCAGCTCGCCGGGACTGGGCGGGATGTCGCGCTTATCCACCCCCGATAGCCCCCACAGCTCCTCGACCGCGTCCAGTGCCCCGGCGAGAGCGGCGTCGCCGCCGGTCAGCATCATGACCGGCAAGTCCGGGTCGTGCGCGGCGACGAGCTTGATGACGTGGCATCCGTCTTGGCCCGCCCCGTCGATGTTTGCCAGCACCGCCATTGGCCGGCGGTCCCGCAGCACCGGGGCGAGGTCCTCCTCGCTGGAGATGCACGTCAGGCGCACGTCGAGGAACGCACAGAGTTCGAGGATCGCCAGGGACCAAAGCGGTTCGTCCTCCACCACTACCACGGTGGCCTCGCGGATTGGCGCTCGCGTGCTGACACCGGAACGATCCGCATGCTGCGCCAGCATCCTGCTGTCAATTTGGCTCATCTTCTCCCCGCTCTTTGCGAGTTGACCCTCGCGGTGGCGGCCAGCAGTGTGCAGAATACTGGCGGCCCTGCGAAAGCCCGAGTCGCGTCAGTACTCCGTCAGGAACCGTCAATTCAACATCAAGGACCGTGAATTGCAGATAGTGGGACCGGCACGCCCATCACCCCGTCGAACGGACCGGAAAAAAGCGGTGTGGCAGGAAAAAAAACCTTGACCAAACGCCCCAGTTTGGGGTATATGTTCCGGTATGCTGACGCTTCGTAATCGAGCGGCGGCGCCCTCCTCACCTTCCAGACACACATTGCCCGTTCGACCTGGTTCTCAGCGGACGAGCGCCCGGTCGTCGGCGGACGCCCACGCGCCCATCGACCCGGCCTCACTCGTTCCGAGCAGCCTCGCGGACTGGGCCCGTCATGTGCTGGCCCTCTCGGGCCAGGTGCCCGCGCCGCACCACCTCGTCCTCCTGGGCCAGCTTGACGCCCTCAGCCGCGGCGAGATCGACCGCCTGATGGTGTTGATGCCGCCGGGCTCGGCAAAATCGACCTACGCCTCAGTCCTGTTCCCCGCTTGGTGGTTCGTGCAGCATCCGCGCAGCTCGGTGATCGCGGCCTCGCACACCGCCGACCTCGCCGCCCACTTCGGCCGGCAGGTCCGTGCCCTCGTCGCCGAGCACAGCGTGCTGCTCGGCTATCGGCTGAATGCCGATAACCGCGCCGCCTCCCGCTGGCAGACGTCCGTGCGGGGCGAGTATTTCGCAACCGGTGTCCGCGGCCCGCTCACCGGCCGGCGCGCTGACCTCGCCATCATCGATGATCCGGTGAAGTCGTTTGTAGACGCCGAAAGCGCTGTGCAGCGCGAGCGGCTTTGGGACTGGTATCGCTCAGACCTGACCACACGCCTCAAGCCCCGCGCCCGGGTCGTCCTGATCATGACACGCTGGCACGAGGAAGATCTGGCCGGCCGTCTGCTCGCCCAGGGGGCCTCCGACTGGTGCACGCTTCGGCTGCCAGCCCTCGCGGAACCCAATGATCCGATGGGCCGCGTTGCCGGCGACCCGCTCTGGCCGGAGTGGGAAGGCCGCGACGCGCTGGAGCGCAAGCGCGCGGCGGTGGGTGAACGGGTCTGGGCGGCTCTCTACCAGCAGTCCCCGCGCCCTCTCCAGGGCGCCTTGTTCAAGGTTGCCTGTCTCGACGTCGTCGACGCTCTTCCGCGCGACGTGACGGGACCGAGCGTGCGAGCGTGGGATCTTGCGGCCACCGCTGAGCGCGGCGGCAACGATCCCGATTGGACCGTCGGTGTGAAGGTGCTGCGCGATCCGACCGGACGATGGATCGTGCTGGATGTCGTGCGGCTGCGGGGCAGCCCCGGCGAGGTGGAAAAGGCGATCGTGCGGGCCGCCGAGCTTGACGGCCGCGCGGTTACCATCTCGTTGCCAGAAGATCCGGGTCAGGCCGGCAAGACCCAGGTATCCTATCTCGCCCGGGCACTAGCCGGCTTCAACGTGACCGCCTCGCGCGAGACCGGATCGAAGATCGTGCGCGCGACCCCACTCGACGCACAGGTCGAGGCCGGAAATCTCGTTCTGCTTCGTGCTAACTGGAACCATGCCTTGATTGAGGAACTGCGAGACTTTCCCTATGGCCGCAAGGACGACCAGGTGGACGCGCTCGCGCGCGCCTTCCACCTGCTGGCCCTAAGGCCATCGGCATCTCGTCGGGTCGCGGTGCCGCTCCTGGCCCGCTAGTCGCTTTCTGGCCCGCTCATCAAACGGGACATCATGTTCGACACCATCTGTGATCTCATCCCCCGCGATCCGGACTACCCGGCGCGGGCGCGGGCGCTTGACATTCTCAGGCGCATCCTGAACGGCACGCTCTACGATGTCCTGCCCTACCAGTTTCATGAGGAACGCGGCGCCGGCGGCGAGTACATTCCCCTGCGGAGCCGTCGCCCGTCCGTGCGCTATGCTCTGTCGCGCATCGTGGTGGAGGATAGCGTCTCGTTGCTGTTCAGCGAGGGCCATTTCCCGACTGTCGATGCGGCGGATCATGTAGTGCGCGGCCTGCTCGCCGACGTGGTGAAGGAGACACGGCTCAACCAGGTCATGATCGACGCCGCCGTGAAAGGTTCGGTCGGTTCGATCGCGATCCTGATGCGGGTGCTCAGCGGCCGAATTTTCTTCGACGTGCTCGAAACGACTTTTCTTACCCCGATCTGGGACCAGCAGGCGCCGGACACGCTCGCGCGCGTGATCGAGCGGTACAAGGTGCCGGGTGCGGTGCTGGCGGCGAATGGCTATGCCATCGACGATCCGGCGATCGATTATTGGTTCGAGCGGAGCTGGGATGCAGACACCGAGACGTGGCTTCTCCCGGTGCCGATCAACCGGGGTGGCATTGGGATCGTTGATGAGACCCGTACCGTCCGCCACGGGCTTGGCTTCGTCCCCATTGTCTGGATCCGCAATCTACCTGGTCTTTCCGCCTCGGGCGACGCCAACGACGGGGCCTGCACCTTCCGCGCCGCGGTCGAGACGCAGATCGAAATTGACTATCAGCTCAGTCAGGCCGGACGGGGACTGAAATACAGCAGCGACCCGACGCTCCTCATCAAGGAGCCCGCAACCTCCGACACCGAGATCGTCAAGGGCGCCGGCAACGCTCTGGTCGTCAGCGAGAAGGGCGACGCCAAGCTGCTTGAGATTGGCGGCACCGCCTCGGCGGCCGTCTTGGATTATGTCCGCACGCTTCGCGAACTGGCGCTCGAGAGCGTTCACGGCAATCGCGCTAGCGCCGATCGACTAACCGCCGCCCAGTCCGGCCGCGCGCTGGAACTGATGAACCAAGGTCTGATCTGGCTCGCCGACAATCTGCGGGTCAGCTACGGCGAAGGCGCTCTGCTGGCGCTATGCGGCATGGTGCTGCGGGCAACGTCCCGCTATCCGCTGCGGGTGCTTGGCCAACCCGCGCCGAAGGTGGACCCGAACGTGCGGCTGTCGCTGAAATGGCCGCGCTGGTATCCGCTGACGGCCGACGATCGCCAGAAGGACGCCCAGACGCTGGCCACCCTCATTCAATCGGGGCAGCTCAGTCGAGAGACCGCGGTCAAGGCGATCGCGGATACCTACGACATTGATGACATCCCCGCGGAGTTGGCCCGCATCGCGGCGGACCCCGTTGGTTTCAGGAGTGAGTGATGTCCGACAAAGAAGATCCCGTTGCCGCCGACCGCGCCGCCGACCTCCTGATTGAGCTGCGTTCGCGCGCGGAGGTTCTTGAGCGTCAGTTGGCGGAAGTGCAGCGCCAGACCGAGGCGCGCATCGTGCGCGCCGAGCTGAAGGCCGAGGCCGTCCGCGCCGGAATAGTGGACCCCGATGGCCTGAAGCTGCTCGACACATCCAACATCAAGCTGAACAGGGATGGCGAGGTCGAAGGCGCCCCCGGGCTGATAGCCGAACTCAAGCGTGCCAAACCGTGGCTGTTCGGCAACCTTTCTTCCTCCAGCTCCGCCATCGCCCCGCCCGCGACGCCTCCTCGTCAGAAGCTGGCGACAGACATGACCGAGGATGAATGGCGGGCGGCGCGCGCCGCCCTGCTGAAGCGCCGCTCCTAACTCGACGTCCCCTCCATCCACCCGCCAGGCACCGCGCTCGACCCGGATTTGGGCGAAACGTGCGTGGGAAAGGACCATCGAATGAGTGTCGGAGCCGTCCAGCCATTCCAGCCCTCCTACACTGTGTCGCTGGCCGCCGGCGCTGCGGCCGTCGGCCACGCGCTGCCGCCTGCCGGCACTTCCGTTCTGGTGACCAATGCGGCGGGCGATTACGCCTTCGTTCGGCTCGGCACCGCCGGCGTGGTCGCGGCGCCGAACGATATTCCCGTGCCCGCCGGCGCACGCCTGCTTCTCCATGCGCCGGAGACGGTGAGCGCGATCTCGGTGCTGCTCAACAGCGGCAGCGGCACCGTATTCGTCTCGCGCGGCTCGGGCACCGCATATTGAGGGGTGGGCGGATGAACAGAGGAGTGCCGGCCGTGATCGCGGCCGTGATCGCGGCATCGAGCGCCTCGGCCGCATCCTATCAGGGGCTCTACAGCCCCGGCCAGATCCCGCCGAATCTGTCGGTAAGCTCGATTTCCACCGCGTCGGTTTTGAACGTGCGCGGCTTTGGCGCCGCCGGTGACGGTGTGACGGACGACACCGCCGCCTTCGTGGCGGCGATCACGCAGGTGAACGTCCAGCTCGCGGCCGGAACTCCCACGACGCTCTACATCCCCGCGGGCGTCTATCTCATCAACGCGACCACGCCGCTGCCGACATTCACCCGTGGTGGATCGTTGATCGGCGACGGCCCGCACAAGACCTACATCAAGCTTGGCTCATCCTATTCCGGCGATCTGTTTTCCTGGTCCGAGGCATGGGCGTTGAACGCCTACAACGGCACCAGCCTCAGCCCCGGCTCCGACCAGGCCGGCCCGATGATCCAGGGGCTGTCGATCCTCGGCGCACGCGGCTCGACCAACCAGCAGAATGCGTTCGTCTTTTACGACCGCGACGACTTCATCGCGATGCGCGACGTCCACGTCTACTTCCTGAACGGCCGCGGTCTCTACATGGGCGTTGCCAAGAACATGCCCGGCCACGCTTACGTGCGGGAAAGCAAATTCACCGACCTCCTGTTCTGGCAGTGCGGAACCGCGAGTGCCCCGGCGGTGGAGATCACCAGCGTCGGCGCGGCCGGGGAGGACGCAACGAATGAACTCTCCTTCTACGGCATCGACGTGATCGGCCCAACCGGGCAGGGGCTCGTGATCCGCAACGCCAATGCCAGCACTCCCGTCCGGCTCATTCGCTTTTTCGGACTGCGCGCGGAAGGGGGCGCCGCCAACGCCGGCGACCTGGTGGTGATTGGTGACCCGACACTCACCGGCGGCGTGAACAACATCCAGATCTACGGTTTCGAGAGCAACGACGCCGCTGTGGGTTCCACCGCGCTTCGCCTCACCGCCGCCTCGGCGGCCTCGCAACCGTACAACATCCTTGTCGAGGGGACGATTCCCAGCAGCAACGGCGATGGCGTGCATATCGATGCGGGAAGGCAGGTCAGGCTCCTGCTCTCCGACGTCCACGCGCCATCGGGCACCGCCATCACTGTCGGCGCCTCCACGCTGGTCGGCCCGAACATAGAGGTGAACGGCGACGGTGCGGAGACGGGGTGGAGCTACAAGATCGACCCCACTTCCGTGCAGAACGTCCGGACGCCTGCCTACCCGCTCCTCGGCAATCCCGGCGCCGGCATTGCCCGGGCGATCATGGCTGGCCCGCCGCCCGATGGCACCGCGGTCGGCGGCAGCCCACGAGGTTCGCAGGCTGTCGATCTCCAGACCTCGCGGACCGCATCATACCAGGCTGCCACAGGCCCCTATGCCGTCATTCTCGGTGGGATCAACAACTCCGCGCAGAGCACGGGAAGCATCCAAGTCGGGGGGCAGAGCAACTCCGATACCGGCTATTTCGGTTTCGGCGGCGGCGGGCAGGCGAACCAGATTTCAGGGTTCGGCGGTGTGCTCGTCGGCGGCACGTTCAACGTTGAAGCTGGTACGTTCGGCGTCGTGCTCGGCGGCAACTACGCCACCGACCGCGGCCGATACGGCACACTCGCCTATGCTGCCGGAGATTTCCCCGGCGGAACGTTCGGTGACGCCCAGTTCGCCGCGAGCGTTTTGCGGGCCTCCCTCCCCAGCGGGGGATCGGGCCAGCTCACCGCCGATGGCGCCGCGGCCGGCAGTTCCAACGTGCTGAACCTCACGCCCGGCATGGCTGGAACCTATCAGGGCTACGCCACGGTCCGCGACACGGTGACGGGGGCGATGTACAGCTACTTCGTCGAGTTCGGCGCCAAGCGGCCCGGTGCTGCGGCGACGACGGCCGTCACGTGGCAGAACATAGTCCTGAAGGGCGGCGACAGCGCGCTTGCCAACCTCACGCTCACCCTTCGTGCCGACACCGTCAACGGGGGCGTCACCCTGACCGCGAACAACACCGTCTCGCCGTCCGGAAATCTCCTGCACGTCGCCTTCGCCCCGACCGGGGCCGAGGTGCAGTAGCCCCGCCTGTCCGGCCAATCCTGGCCGGGCCGTCACTCCGAACCTGCCGGACCCGCCCGCGCGGGACGGCCTGCTCGTCTCCAACCCAGCCGAAGGTCGATACGCGCCCTTCGCGCAATTCCCTTGTCTCGCAGAGGATACTCCCGGATGGGCATCTCGAACTTTCCAGCCGCCCTGCAGATCATCATCCAGCAGGGCTTCCTTGAGCGCGAGTTCCAGCAGGCGCTGCATTCGCGGCTGGGTTATCGGGCCTGCGCCGACCGCGAGGAAATCGCCGTCGGCATCGGTGAGACGCTCACCAAGACGCGCGCCGGTCTGAAACCAGCCGTGGTCAGCCCCCTGCCGCCGGCACTGAACACAAACTTTGATAATGGTCTGACGCCTTCGACGTGGGGGGTGGAGCAGTACACCCTCAGCATGAACCACTACGCGGCGACCACAGACCTCAACATGGTCACGAGCCGCGTCGGCATATCCAGCCTGTTCCTGCAGAACGCCTATGTGAACGGCGAGCAGGCGGCGCGCAGCCTGGACGAGTTGGCCCGCAACGCTCTGTTCGCGGCATACTTTGGCGGCAACACGCGCATTAGCGCCAGCCTCTCCAGCGCGGGGCCGATCGTTGCGGTCGACGACATCCGGGGGTTCGCCACTGCTTTCGTCAATGGCGTGCAGCTCCCGGTCGGCGCGTCCAACCCGCTCACCCTGACCATCGGCGCAAACACATACACGCTGATCGGCGCGGCCGCGGATGCGGCCAGCACATCGACCGCCCCGAACGGCGTATCCGGTACGTTGACCTTCTCCGGCAACGTCTCCGCCTCGGACGGCACGGCCGGCAATACCGTGGCAGCCCCCAACGCTTCCGTCATCATCCGCCCGTCTCAGCGCGGCAACACGGGCCTGCTTGCTCCTACCGACAGTCTGACGATGGGCTGCTTGCTCGATGGCGTCGCCAAGCTCCGGCTCAACGCGGTCCCGGAGATCGATGGAGTGTACAACTGCTATCTCGACCCGGTCTCCGCCCGGCAGCTCTTCGCCGATCCGGACTTCAAGCAGCTCTTCCAGGGTGCGACCTCGGCCAACCAGGTATTCCGCCAGGGCATGGTGAACCAGTTCCTGGGGCTGCGTTTCATCCCGACTACCGAGGCTTATGTGCAGCCGCACCCGACCCTCGCTGGGTTGGTTGTTCGCCGCCCGATCATTTGCGGACAGGGTGCCCTGATCGAGGGCGATTTCGCCGGCATGGGCGCCGACGATGTCGCGCCGAAGGACTCGATCGTCAGCATCGTCGATGATGTCGCGATGGTGACACGCGAACCGATCGACCGTCTGCAGCAGATCATCGCGCAGTCCTGGTACTGGATTGGCGGCTTCTGCGCGCCCTCCGACACTACGACCAATCCCACCACGATCCCGACCGCGACCAATGCGGCGTTCAAGCGCGCCGTGATGATCGAGCATATCGGCTGAGAACGCGGCGGCGGACGTGTCAGGCATCCGCCGCCTCGGCCTATTCCCGCGCAACCTCTTCCAACAGCAGGTCCATCGCGGTGTTCACGAACACGGAAAAGACCGACATCCGCCGCTTCTGCGGCTACCCGGCTTACGGCTCCGGTGCGGCCGGATTCGAGAACTGGCGATTCTACCAGGCCTATGGCGAGCTTGAGTTCCGCATGAACAATCTCGCGCCGGAGGAGGAGACGATTGCCCGACGCTACCTCGGCCAGCTCACGTCTCTCGAGATCGGGGTTGTGCGCGCCGGGGACAGCCTCGATACCGATCAGGCGGCCGTCTGGACCCGCAACCGGACCGAAGTCCAGGATCGCGAGCGCCTGTTCGACGCGTGGCGGCGGCGTCTATGCGGGTTTTTCGGCGTCCCGCCGGGACCGGCCTTGCGCGACAACGGCATTACGCTGGTGGTGTGATGCGCCAGGCGCGACTTCAGGATCGAATCAGCTGGGCCTCCAACGTCTGCGCGCGCGCCGCCGGGGATTGGGCGGACGCTTACCGCGCGTCCGGTGCATCGGGCCCTCTAGAAACCGCCAATCGTTTTCTGCGTTTGCCCGTGCTGTTTACCGGCGTGCAGGGGAAATTTACCCGCCCGCAGGGCTACGGCGACACGCTGGCGCAGGGCATCTTCGATTACGCGTACACCCGGCCCGGCGACTATCTGGTGCAAGGGGACGCGACCTGGTTCATCGCCGCGCAGCTTCCGTTACTGCCCGCACTATGTGTACGGACCAACCGTGTCGTGTCCTTCACCCGGGCGGCCGCGCCGGTGTGGACCGGGGTGAATGGCTACGGCGGCGTGACCGCCTCCAGCGTAGCGCCGCTGTTGACGGAATGGCCCGCCACCGTAATCGGCTCCTCCGGCAGCGGCCAGCCCGCGGCCGACCTGCCCAGCGACAGCAGCGTGCCTTACTGGACAGTGCTTCTGCCTGCCTTTGCCGGGGTCGTGCTGTTGCCGGGCGACCTCATGGGCGACGATCTCGGGCGCGCAGCCATCGTCTCCGCCGCCGAACTGAGCACGCTCGGCTGGCGCCTGACCGTTAAGCAGGCGATCACCTGATGGCCGATCAGTCCGACGTGGAAGGCGCGCTCGTCACGCTCGCGTCCGCGGCGCTCTATCCGGGTGGGACGGCGACGGCCAGCGTGCCGGGCGTGGACTGCCGCATCTATCGCGGCTGGCCGAACGCGGCGGCGTTGGACACCGACCTGCGCGCCGGGATCGTGAACGTGACGGTTTTCCCAGGCCAGGGCGAAGGCCGCGTAACCACACGCTACCAGCAGGAATGGGCTGCAAGTCTCGCCACCCCGACATTGACCGCCGCCGTTTCCGGTAGCGCCGTGAGCTTCGCCGGAACCGCCGATTTGGGCCAGATCGCCGGGCTTCTCGTCGACGGCTGCCCCTATGCCTATCGAACCCAGCCGGGGGATACGCCAGCCGCGGTGGCCGCGAATCTCGCTGCGCTGGCGCGCATGAACCAGGTCGTCCAGCTCGCCGCCGCGACTCTGACCATTCCCGCCGCGGGCCGCTTGCTCGCCCGGGTGGTGGCCGACGCGCCGGCGTGGAAGGAGGTCCGTCGGCAGACACAGATCTTCCGCATCACCTGCTGGTGCCCCACTCCGGCCACCCGCGATGCGGCGGCGATCGCGATCGACCAAAGCCTCGCTGCTATTGCGTTTATCGACCTTGCCGACGCCACGCAGGGCCGGGTTGTCTACGCTGGCACCACCGTATTCGATCAGTCGCAGGACGCGCTGCTCTATAGGCGCGATCTTCTCTACAGCATCGAGTACGCGACCACCCTCGCGACAACTCAGCCGGCGATGTTGTTCGGCGAAATCGACATCAACGCGGCGACGGTCTTCGCCTGAGCGCGGGCCGTACGCATGAATCAAGCCCAGACGGGAGAGCAGATGGAGATGCACCTGGTCGTGGTGAGGCCGTTCGCTGGCTTCGCACGCGGCGACGCCGTCACCGACGCGTCGCGAATCGCCGAGATTCTAAAGAGCGAGCATGCCCGCAACGTGGTGCGCGTGGTCGCGACGGGGAAGGGCTGAAACCATGCCGATCGTACAGCAGGGAAGCGTGAACACCACGGCGCTGGTGGTTCCCGACCTCTACGTCCAGATTGTGCCGCCGCAGAACCTCGTCCTCAATGGGGTTCCGACCAATGTGCTCGGCGTCGTGGGTACCGCCTCGTGGGGTCCCGTCGGGCAGCCCGTCATCGTCGCGACGATGGCCGACTACGCGCAGAGCTTCGGGCCGATCGTGGCCCGCAAGTATGACATGGGCACGCATGTCGCGACCGCCGTGCAGCAGGGAGCGCAGAACTTCCGCTGCGTCCGCGTCACCGACGGCACCGACACCGCCGCGCAGGTCACCGTGCCCGCTACGACCGTCGTCTTCACCGCGCTCTACACCGGCTCGCTGGGTAGCCAAATCACCCTTGTCCTTAATCCGAGCGCCAAGCCGAACAGCTGGCGCCTGACAGTGACGCTGGCCGGTCTTCAGCCCGAGGTTTACGACAACCTCGCCGGCGCCGGTGCCGCGTTCTGGAGCGCACTTGCCGGTGCGGTGAACCAGGGGCAGGGGCCGCAGCGCGGCCCGTCGCAGCTCGTCGTCGCCAATGCCGGCGGTGCTGCCGTACCGGCATCGCCTTTCGCGCTCAGCCTCGGCTCCGGCACTCCCGGAACGGATGGCGGAGCCGGGGTCGCTGCCGCCCAGCTCGTAGGCATCGATGTGCCGCCGCGCACCGGTATGTACGGGCTCCGGGGCCAGGGTTGCGGGATCGCGTTGCTGGCGGATGTCGACGATCCCACGCAGTGGACCGCGCAGGCCGCCTTCGGCCTGCAAGAGGGGATCTACATGATCCTGACCGGCCCGGCGGGCGACGCCATCCAGACGGCGGTGGCCACGAAAAACCAGGCCGGCCTCGACAGCTACGCCGCCAAACTCATGTTCGGCGATTGGCTGTGGTGGTCCGACCAGGTCAACAACACCGTCCGCCTTGTTTCGTCGCAGGGCTTCACGGCCGGCCGGCTCGCCAATCTCTCGCCGGAGCAGTCGAGCCTTAACAAGCAGCTCTATGGCGTCGTCGGCAGCCAGAAGGCCGGGGCCCCCGGGTCCGGCCAGGCGAGCTCTTATTCCGCGGCCGATCTTGCCGTGCTGCTTGGGGCGGGGATCGACGTGATCTGCAACCCGCAGCCCGGCGGCAGCTACTGGGGCGTGCGCGGCGGCCACAACTCCTCATCCGATCCCGCCGTGGACGGCGACAATTACACGCGCCTGACCAACTACATCGCCGCGACTCTCGCCGCCGGCATGGGCACATACGTCGGCCAGGTCATTAACACCGATCTGTTCCGTCGCATCCGCGCCACTTTGCTGAGCTTCCTGCAGTCCATGCTCGGCCAGGGACTGCTCGGCAGCAGTGACGGCAGCCTGCCCTACAGTGTGGTCTGCGACACGTCGAACAATCCCGCGGCGCGCACCGGACTCGGTTACGTCCAGGCCGACGTGCAGGTCCAATATCAGGGCATCAACGAAAAGTTCATCGTCAACCTGGAGGGCGGCCAGACCGTGCAGGTCGCGGTTCAGACGCTGCCTGGCGGCCAACCCGCACTCGCCGCCCAGTCCTCGTAAGGAGAGCCGCGCATGGCCACCACAGCATTCTCGGTCGGTCGCGATACCCAGCTTGTCGTGATCGGTCCCACCGGCCGCGTCGATCTCACGCACGTCAGCAGCTTCGAGGCGCGCCAGATCACCCAATCGGTCCGGGTGGACCGACTCGACGGCATTCCAATGGGCACCGAGTTGCCGAAGGGCTGGGAGGGCAACTTCGAGATTGAGCGCGGAAACGCCGCCGTCGATGACCTGATTGCGCTGATCGAGCAACAATACTTCAACGGCGCCACGGCCGTGCCTGGAACGATGTACCAGTACATTTCTGAGGCCGACGGCTCCACGTCGACCTACCAGTACGATACGGTCACCTTCAAGTTGATGAGCGCGGGCCAGTGGCGCGGCGATACCAGCGTGAAGCAAAAATTGGAGTTCTTCGCGGCGCGGCGCAGGCGGATCTGATGTCGCCCTCCGCCACCGTCGTTGCGTTAGCAACGGTCGCCCCCACCGTGACGGATGCTGCGGGAAGGCGCATCGCGCTGCGCCGCCTTACCGCGCTTGACAAGCTCCGACTGTTCAAGGCGGCCGGCACCGCACTCTCGGACAACCAGCCCTGGCTCGGAATGGCAGTGCTCGCCTGCTCGGTCATTGCCATCGACGATGTCCCCGTGCCCACGCCCGCGAACGAGCACCAGATCGAGGCCATGGTTGCGCGCCTCGGAGATGCGGGCATTGCCGCCATCGCCGGGGCGCTCAGCCCCGATCCGGCATCCTCGCCCGATCAGGCGGCCGCAGCGGGAAACTGAGTCGGCACCCCGACCTGATCGACTGCCTCTATTTGGTCAGGAACGGGGTGCCGTTCGATGTAGCCTTCAGCCTCCCCGAAGACGAGCGCCGCGCCTTCGTCGTCACGCTCGGCACGCTCGACGGCCGCGAGTTCGATTGGACTTCGCTGCGTTGGAAGGATCCCACATGAGCTTGGTAAGGGGACTCGCCGAAGCGCTGCGGCGCCTGGGTCGGATCGACATCGGCCAGGCGGGGGGCGAGGCGCTGGAGCGAGCCGCCGTGCGGATTGAGACAGCCGTCAAACAGACTCTGTCCCACCTGCCCGGCGACGACCATGCGGCCCCCTGGCTCCGCACGGGAGAGCTGCGCACCTCGGTGACGCATCAGATCGCCGAGCAGGCGGCCGTGGTCGGCTCCGCGGACCCGGTCGCGGTCGATCAGGAACTCGGCACCCGCACCCTCCCGCCGCGCCCGTTCCTCGCGCCCACCGCTGCCGCCGAGGCGGAAGGCGTCGCGCATGATGTCGCTGAACTGATGCGCGGCGCAGTCGAGGGCTGACCGTGATCGACGCCTACACCATCGGCATCACGCTCGCTCTCGAGGACGGTGTCTCCGCCGGCCTCGCCACGATCCGCGCCGATCTCGCCGTGCTTGATCGCACGATAGCGGGCACCGCAGCAGGGCTTCTCGCGCTTCGCCGCCTCGGCCAGCAGGTCAGTCAGGTCGGCCTCGGCGATATACGCCCAAGCCCGAGCAACGCCCCGCCGCCGGCCCGGTCAGCGCCTGTGGCCCTAACGCCGGCGCCGTTAGCGGCGCCGGCGTCCGAGGCCGGCACGCCCGACTCCGTTTTGAGCGACCGAGGTACTCCCGCGAGGCCGGATCGGAAGGCTCCCGCCGCGCCCGCTGCGATGCCGGACGCGCCTCGACCGACCTCCGTGCCGGCAATCGAGAAACAAAGCCCTGTCCCACCTCCAAGCGTGCACATCCTCTCCGCTGAGCCACCGAAGGGCAAAACAGGCGAATCCCGGTCCAGGGCCGTTTCCGAGTTCGCGCCCCGTCAGCCTGCTCCGGCGCCGCGCATCATTCCCGATTTGCCCCGGGTGGGGCCGACGGTTACAGACGCCCCTCCGGTCCGAGGCCCGGATCAGCAGTTACGGAACGGGGCGTTCGTCCCCGAGATTGCAGACGTCCCAGCGAGCGCGCCTCCTCCGCCCCCTCCGCGTGCGGTTCTTAATCCGGCAGGTCCGCCACCCGTGCCCCTCGTACCGATGGCTCCGCCAAGCCGGCTGATCTTCGAGCAGGCGGCGGACCCGGTGGCTCGGCCAAGCCGGATTTCCGTCCAGACGGCCCCGCTGCCCGCGCGGCCGGATGCACCGGAACCGCCTATCCAACCGTTGCCGGTCATTCCCGCGTCGGGATCGACCGCCCCCACTTCCAAACGGCGCTCCGTCAGGGCCCCCGAAAACCGCTCTAATCGCTGGGCCCAGGACGGCCACGATGACGCGCAGGCGTCTCAACGTCCGCCCCGGCCGAGCGATAACGATAGCAATAGCAATAGCAATACCGAGGCGGCGGCGGGCGGCCTGTCCGGCGAGATCAGTCTTGATGGCCTTCGCCTCGGCCGCTGGATGGCCGACGCCCTCGCCAGGATGACCGAGCGACCCCCATCCGGACCGACCGGCATCGACCCCCGCGCCGCCCCCGGCTGGCCCACGATGCAGGGTAATTGAACTGGCCCAGTTCGATCCACGCCGCCCGCCTTCACAGCGCCACGGAAAGGACAGCGATGGCTGACATTGCCCTGCTGCTCGGCCCCGTCGTTTTCCAAGACTTCGAGGTTCCTGCCCGCATCAATCTCGGGGGCGACCAGCGCCTTGCGGTACATCGCCTGGTCGGCGGCGCACGCGTTATCGACTCGCTCGGCCGCGACGATGCGGAGCTGCGCTTCGGAGGGGTGTTCTCGGGTCGGGACGCGACGCTTCGCGCGCGCACCCTCGACGAGCTTCGCGCCGCCGGTGCGCCGTTGCCGCTGACATGGGACGTGTTCTACTACACCGTCATCCTGAAGCGGTTCGAAGCCGATTATCGCAGCGGCTGGTGGATTCCCTTCCGCATCGCCTGCACCGTCCTGCGGGACGAGGCGGCGGCACTGGTCGATGCGGCATTTTCGCTCGCGGACAGCGTCGGCTCCGACGTGGCCGCCGCGGTCTCATGGGCGGTTGGAACTGACGTCGACCTCGGCGCGGCGCAGTCAGCCCTTACCGCCCCAAGCGCGACAGTGCGCGGCGCGTCGGACTACGTCGGCGCTCTTGCCAGCCTGGGCGCGGCGCAAGGCGCGGTCTCGCAGGCAACAGGCTCAGCCGAGGCGGCGCTGAACAGCGCGGGGCTCGCCACCGCATCTTCCGCCGCGGTCGCCGTCCCGGGGCTGGGCGCTGCCGTTCTCTCGGCCGGCCAGCTCGCCGCTCTCGCGGCTGCGGGAGGCTATGTCGGTCGGGCGGCGATCAATCTTGCCAACGCGAGCACCTGAGCCATGCGCACGATCACCGTCGCTGGCGGGAATCTCTTCCGTATCGCGGCCGAGCAACTCGGCGACGCAACCCAGTGGATACGCATCGCCCAGCTTAACGCTCTGTCCGATCCAATGCTCGTCGGCATCACCATGTTGCTGATCCCCGACCGCGACCCGAACGCGGGAGGCGGAATTGCCGCTCAGTGAAGCCTGGCGAACCCCGACGGTGCGGCTGCTCGCGAACGGACAGCCGATCGCGGCGGTGATCGAGGCGGAGGTCACGGCCAACAATCACTTCGCATCCGATCGATTTTCCGCGCGCATCGCCCTCGGTATCGATGTCCTCGCCACCGCGCCATTCTGGGCGTCTGCGCAGGGAATTCTGGTCGATGTGCAATTCAGCCTGGACGGTATCCGGTTCCAGAGTTTGATCCAGGGTCTCGCGGATAGCGTCGTCCTCGATCCCGTTGCCTCGTTGGTAAGAATCGAGGGTAGGGACCTCACCGCCTCCCTCATCGAGGCGCGCACGCAAGAGGCGTTCACTAACCGCACATCAAGCGAGATCGCGACGCTTCTTGCGCAGCGGCATGGATTGATCCCGGCGGTCACCCCGACCACGACTCCCGTCGGCCGGTACTATCAAAACGAGCACGACCGCATCACGCTCAACCAGTTCAGTCGCGCGACGACGGAATGGGATCTGCTTGTCTTTTTGGCCCGTCAGGAGGGCTTCGACGTCTTTGTCCAGCAGACGACGCTGTTCTTCGAGCCGATGCAGCAGGCGTCTGAGGTGCGCGTCATCCAACCCACGGACCTTTCCAATCTTCGTCTGCAACGTTCGCTCACGCTTGCGCGCGACATCGAAGTGACGGTGAAGAGTTGGAATTCACGCCAGAAGAACGCCTTCGCTCAGACCGCGAAGGCGTCCGGCAGGCGGTCTTCCGGCGGGGCCGGGCTCGGCCCGCAGCCGCCACAGCGGTATGTCCTGGTCCGGCCGAACCTGACACCCGATCAAGCCCTCCAGCTCGCCCAGCGCAAGCTAGCCGAGCTCACCCAGCACGAACGGGTCATCGAGGCGACCATGCCCGGAGAACTCACGCTCACGCCGCGCAGCCAGATCATGCTCGCCGGTACCGGGACTGAGTTCGATCAAGCCTACTTCGTGGACGTGATCGAGCGCTCACTCAGTCCGCGGGGCGGATTCATTCAGCGCATTCGCGCGAAAAACACCTCCCCGCGCATCGAGACCAGCATTCCCGCCGATATCGTCGGCGCTGTTACGGAGTCCTGATGGACCGCTTTATGAACGCCTTGAAGACGCACGCTGCTGCGCTCGACCTGACGCAGGCCCAGCCGCGCTTTGGGGTCGTGACCTCGGTCGATCCCGATAGCGCCAATGCCCGCGTGCAGCTTCAGCCGGAAGGCGTGTTGACCGGATGGCTTCCCGTGCTGTCGCCGTGGACCGGCGCCGGCTGGGGGATGTGCTCTCCGCCCTCGCCTGGAGACCAGGTCCTGGTTCTCGCGCAGGAGGGTGACGCCGAGCACGGCATCATAGCAGGCCGCGCCTTCTCGCTCTCACAGCCACCCCCTCCCGCACCCGCGGGAGAATTCTGGCTCGTTCATGCCTCGGGTTCCTTTCTGAAGCTTAGCAACGACGGAACGATCTACATGAACGGCCCTGTCTCGATCACCGGAACACTGGTGGTGAGCGGTGACGTCCGAGCAGGCGGCGACGTCGTGGATCATCACGGAGCCGTCTCCGCACTGCGTGGCCACTATAACGGCCACACCCACACTGATAGCCACGGTGACGTCACGAACATTCCGTCTCCGCAGGATTGATCATGCCCGATCTTTCGCATCAGTGGGGGGCGGATCTCCTGATCGGCCCTACGGGCGATCTTGCGACCGCGTCGGGCGTGGAACTTGGCCAGCAACGCGTGCTGCGCCGTCTCCTGACAAACGTGAACGATTACATCTGGCAACTGACGTACGGCGCCGGCCTCGCTCAGTTCATCGGGCAGCCCGGCAGCGCCGTTCGCATTCGGGCTTTGATACGCAGTCAGATATTCAAGGAGGCTGCCGTGGCCCGCACGCCGGAGCCGGTAATTGACGTGCAGGTCTCACCGGATGGCGCGGCCGGGACTGTTTACGTCCACATCCGTTACGTGGACGCGCCCACCGGACAGACCCAGGCACTCTCATTCTCCATGGGGGCTTAGCGATGCAGCTCTCGCTTCAGACCTTTCCCACGTTGGTCCAGAACATGGCGGCTGCCGTTCAGTCCGCCGCCTCGCAGGTCCTGGACCTCACGATCGGCTCCACCACCCGTGCCATCCTGGAGGCCAACGCCTCACTCGCCCTGTGGATGCAGTGGCTGATTTTACAGGTCTTGCAGAGCACGCGCGCGTCCACCAGCAATGGGGCCGACCTCGACTCCTGGATGGCCGACTTCACGCTGATCCGGTTGCCAGCAGTCGCAGCCGGCGGTTCTGTGACATTCACGCGCTACACCGCAACAGGTCCCGCCTTGATCCCGCCGGGCGCACTTGTGCGAACCAGCGACGGCGCGCAGACCTTCGCGGTCGTTATCGAGACGGCCAATCCGGCCTGGAGCGCGAGTTCCGGAGGTTACGTTGTCGCGGCCGGTGTGCCATCGGTGATCGTCCCCGTCTCCGCGCAGGCGGCAGGCATCGCCGGGAACGTCCAGCCCTCAGCCGTGACGCTGCTGGCAACCGCGATCCCCGGCATCGACGCGGTGGGAAACCAGGCAGCGTTCACGAACGGGCTCGACGCCGAGACTGACGACGCATTCCGCGCACGCTTCCAGACCTTTATCCAGAGCCGCTCCCGCGCCACCCCGCTGGCGGTTGGCTCTGCGGTCGAGAGTGTGCAGCAAGGGCTGGATTACACGATCCAGGAGAACGTCAACACGGCGGGGATCTCGGCTATCGGCAGCTTCGTCGTCACCGTCGATGACGGCTCCGGCGCCCCGTCCAGCGCGCTGCTCTTCGCCGCGGGCTCGGCGATCGAAGCGGTTCGCCCTATCGGCTCGGTGTTCGCGGTACAGCCGCCGGCTGTCATACCCGCCGTAATCGGGCTCTCCGTGACTGTGGCCGCGGGAACCGCGAAGCCCGCTATCGCGGCCAACGTCGCCACCGCACTCGGGGCCTTCGTGAATACGTTGCCGATCGGCGCGTCCCTCCCGCTTACCCGGCTGGCGCAGATTGCCTATGGGGCGGATCCCGGCGTCCAGAACGTGACGAACATCCTCCTGAACGGGGCTGCGGCCGACCTCCCGGCGGGGCCGGCCGGCGTCATCAAGACGTCCTCGGTGACGGTGAGCTGAGATGGTGGGCGATCAGCAGGATATGGTGACGCGGCTCAAGGCCGCGCTCCCGGCTGGCTGGTTCCCCGACAGCACCCCGGTTTTGGATGCGCTGCTTCAGGGACTGGCATCCGCCTGGTCCTGGTCATACGGCGCCCTGCAATACGTGAAAGACCAGGCTCGCATCAGCACGACGACCGACGTCTGGCTCGACGTGGTTGCGAGCGATTTCTTCGGCAGTCGTGTTACTCGCAACGGACAGGCCGACGCCATTTTCAGTGCCCGTATCCGTCGCGAGATTTGGCGCGAACGTGGGACTCGCGCCGCCGTCGCATCGGTCCTGACGGATCTCACCGGGCGCCAACCGCTCATCTTCGAGCCGGCCCGCCCTGCTGATACCGGCGCGTGGGGCCTCAAGGGAGGCGGGCCGGCGGGCCTTGCCTATGGCAGCGCCGGCGGCTGGGGCAGCCTTGCTTTGCCGTATCAGTCCTTCGTCACCGCCTACCGCCCCGCGGGCTCAGGCATCGCGAAAGTCTTCGGCTGGGGAGCCGCGGCCGGCGGCTATGGCAAGGGCGTCATCGAATACGGCGAACTCGCGATGGCAGGGGTGCAGGTAGCGGACGCCGACATCTACGCCGCGATCGCCTCCGTGATGCCGGTCGCCGCAATAGCCTGGACCCGTATCAGCAACTGACCTCCCGCACCCGAGGAGCCGATGGACAGGAACCTAGTCTATCCGGGCAGCATTCCGCTCGACACGGACCTGCTCGCAATCAACCGGAATACCATGATCGGGCTGGGCTTTCTCGCCCAGGCCGTTCTCGGCACAGGCATGGTCGTCGACGGTCTCGCCTGCATGCCCACAGCGCCGGCGTCGCTCACCGTCAATGTCGGGGCGGGCAGCATCACGCAGCTCGCCGTCGTTGATCCGGCTGCGTTCGGATCGTTGCCCGCGAACTCGACAGATCCGCTCGTAAAAATGGGAATCAACCTGGAGCCGGTCTCGTTCACGCTGGTCGCACCGACCATTTCGGGGCAATCGACTAACTACCTGATCGAGGCGTCGTTTCTCGAAAGCGATGTCAACCCCGTCGTCCTTCCATACTACAACGCCGCCAACCCGGCGCAGCCATTCAGTGGCGCCAACAACTCCGGGATGGCGCAGAACACCCAGCGCGTGCAGCGCGTGCAACTTCAACTCAAGGCCGGAACTCCGGCAAACACGGGCGCGCAGACCACGCCACCGGTCGATAGCGGCTGGGTTGGCTTGTACGTGATCACGGTCAACTTCGGTCAAACCGCGATCCCGCAGAGTGGCATGGTGGTCGTTCCGACAGCCCCATTCCTGAACTGGAAACTTCCGCTCCTCTCACCCGGCTTCGGCGCCGGGGTACAGACCTTCAACGGCTCCGGCAATTTCACCATTCCTGCCGGCGTGACCCGCGTCGAGGTCGAGGTGTGGGGCGGTGGATCCGGTTCGTTTGCGTCAACCAGCGCCGTTGCGAGCGGCGGCGGCTCTGGCGGGGGCTACGCCCGCAAGCGCATCACTGGTCTGGCTCCGGGCCTGGTCGTTCCCATCACCGTCGGGGTCGGCGGGGCGGCCGGTACGACCGCCGGCGCCGCCAGCGGCGCGGGCGGAACATCGAGTTTCGGAACGTTTGTCAGCGCGACGGGCGGATCTCTCAACGGTTCTGCGAGCGTAGGCAGTCCTCAGAATGGCGCCATCCCCGGCGGCACCGGCGTCGGCGGCGACGTGAACCTGACCGGCTCGTCGGGCCAGATCGGCTATCTCAGCGTGGGCGGACTTGGTGGCGGTGCGCCGATGGGCGGCATGCAGACAAGCGGCACGACAGGCAGCTCCGGCGTGTTCCCCGGCGGCGGCGCTTCTGGCGCCGGAACCGGCGCGAACAACACCACGCCCTATAACGGTGGCCCGGGCGCGGGCGGTTTCGTCGTGGTCAGGTGGTGAGGAAAACATGCGGACTTACGCACGCATTCACGGAGATCGGGTGGCCGAGCTGTTCACCACGACCCGGAGCATTGGAGATCTGTTCAGCCCCGTGCTCGTTTGGGTGGACGTGACGGCCTCACCGGAAGTCGCGGTCGGCTGGAGTTACGCCGGCGGCCAGTTCAGGCCGCCCGCGCCCATCGCGCCGCCGCCCGCTGCGTCACTTGCGCAGCTGCAGGCGCAGCTGGCGAGCCTTGCGCAGCAGATTGCGGCACTTGCCAAGCCTGCCTGACCTCTCTGCAGAGATCGGAATCGAGATGAGCACCGCTCCGGCATCGCATGTGTGGAAACCCAGCAGCGCGCGCCGCGTCGTGCTGGATGCGTTCGTTCCTGTCCCTCGTGGATCGGCGCCTGCCGCGCCACCGCCTTTGAATTGGCCGACCAAGGACCCCGCTGATGTCCTGGACTACGAGTTCGACATCTCTCCGGCGCTCGTCGGCAATCGTTGGGATGGGATCGCAACAATTGGCGTCAGCATTTCGCCCGATAATCCGGGCGATCTCGCTCTTCTCAGCTCAGCCGCTGATGGTGCCATCGCCGTACTCTGGCTCTCCGGCGGCCAGGCCGGGACCATCTATACCGTCACCGTCGCGCTCGGCACCACCAACGGCCGAACGGTCCAGCGCAGCGTTCTACTGCCGGTCCTGATGCTGTCCCAGCCGCCGGTTCCCCCCACCGCGATCCAAACAAACTCGGGTCTCGTCATTACCGACCAGAACGGCAATCCGGTCGTGACGGCATGATGGCGCATCGCTGCACTCGCTCGCGTTCTCGACGACACCGCGCCGCTTGCCAGTTTCACGGGCAAACCGCATCCCGGAGTTGCTGACATGCCGACCATCGACCAATTGGCGCCCGCCACGGCGGCGTCGGATACGGATGAGCTGCTCGCGAGCCAGAACGGAATCGCGCGGAAGGTGACCCGCGCGCAGGTCGTAGCGGGGCTTCAGCCCCAGCTCGCTGTCGCCAGCGGCACGCTCCTTGGCCGATCCAGCACCGGATTGGGCGATCCCGAGCAACTGAGCGTCGGCGCAAACCTCGTGCTGAACGGCGGCACTCTAGCGGCGACCGCCTCGCCGTTCCGGATGGCCCAGCTCCCGGCCGGCACAGTCCCCGCTGCCGGCGATTTCGTCCCGCTTGCGCAGAGCGGCACCAACGTGGCGGTCAGCTACGCACAGTTCGCGAGCGGATTGGGCAAGGTCAGCGGCATCGACGCGTCGGCGATGACGGTCACAACATCAGGCGTCGGCAGCCAAAGCCTCGCTGCATTCGCCGCTGCGAGCCTGGCAAAGGCGGGCGGCGTGATGACTGGGCCGCTGACCCTCGCGGGTGACCCCACCGTTCTGTTGCAGGCGGCCACGAAGCAGTATGTGGATGCACAGACCGCAGCCGCGCTGCCCAGAAGCGGCGGGCCGGTCACTGGGGCCATCATCCTTCCGACGAACCCGACCGCTCCGCTACAAGCGGCCACCAAGCAGTACGTTGACGCGCAGATCCAGACCGCGCTCCCCCTTGCGGGCGGCTCGCTCGCGGGTCCGCTCTCGGCGCAGTCTCTTTCTATCGCCGGCCCGGCGACCATCGCCGGCAGATTGACCAGCGCGGGCGCCGCGGTCTCCCAGATCGGCACGTCTGGCGGCACGCTGGCGCCAACGATCGCGTTGCAACGGGTTGGGTCCGGGTCAGCTGATGCCCCAATCCTTACCAGCGCTCTTACTGTCACGCATCCCGACGGAGGAAATGGGGCGTACACCAACGCCGCTTTTCCGACCGTCGTGAACGACGCCCTCGACGCGAGCGGCAATCTGATCGACGGCACTTCCAATCCTGTGCGAGCGATCAGCTCCGCACTGGTCGTCAACGCTGTCGCTGGATCAGGATCACTTGGCGGAGGGCCGCAGCATTCCGCGATCGCGACGAGTGCCATCAAGAACGCACCGGCCAGCGGCTACCCGGTGGGGCGGACCGGTCCCCAAATCTTCGGCATGATGCTTTCCGTCTCGGATGCCACCAACCAGCCGAGCACCGTGAGCAATGCCACGGTAGGCGCGCAGGTGAGCCTGACAGCGAACAATCTTGATCCAACGAACCGGCGGCTGGGCCACCAGATTACGCTCAACGACGCCGTCCCGCTCGCCTCTGGTGGCGTACCCGCCGAGTGGTCCTCGGCCGTCTCGGTCGGCACGAGCGCGGATAGCTGGTTCAAGTGGCACTTCGCCGCGGCTGGAAACTATTCGATCGCGGTGCTGGATACCCGATCCGCCAACGGCGCCAGCGCCAAGGTCGTGTCAAACCTTGCGACGCCGAACCCGACGATCGCCGTCGATCCCATCCTGCCGTTCGCCTCGGCGGGCATCATGGGCCAGTCGGTCTCAGCGACCAACGCTGCCCAGATCAAGGTGGGCTCAAATACCTACAGCTTGGTGGGTGTGTCGCTCGACGGAGCAGGGAAAACCTCCGGGAAGCTGACCTTCTCCAGTCCCGTTAGCGTCGCGGACGCAACGGCCGGGAATGTGGTGACGGGTGCGAGCCGGGCCGTCTGGCTAGGCTCCGGTCAGCAGCTTGCGCTGGACACCGCCGGGGCAGCCAACCTGCTCTACGATGCCAGTCTGGGAGCGATCCGATCGACCGCGGCAATGCAGGTGACCGGGGCGCTCGGCCTGACCGGCGCTCTCAACGGCGCCGCCGCGAGCTTCTCCGGCCCCGTCACCACAAGCGGCTCCGTCCAGTGCAACGGAACGCTGACCGCCTCCGGCGGTCTGTCCACCACTAACGCGACACTGTCCGGGAATTTATCCGTATCCGGAACAGTCGGAGTCGGCGGAGCGGCACAGTTAGGCGCAACAACAATCAAAGGTGCGCTGTCCGCTACCGGGGCAGTCAGCGCCGCCGGCGGGTTCACGGGATCGACGATGACCGTAACGGGCAGCATCAGCACAGGCGGCTCACTCGCCGTCGCCGGTACGCTCGCCGTGCAAGGTGGGGCGACAATCGCCGGTGGCACTGTCGTACTGCCGTCATATCTGGTCGCGACGCTCCCGCCCGCATCGGCTGGCGCGCTCACCTATGCCGCGAACGGCCGCAAGCCGGGTGAGGGCGCGGGATCTGGCTCGGGCGTCCTCGTCTGGGGGACCAGTGCCAAGCAGTGGTTCTCGGTCTTGAGCGGCACGCCTGTCCAGGCCTGACGATCAGCTCCAACCTTCGACGTCAAGGCAGCCCTAAATGCCAACCATCCAGCAACTTCCGCCTGCGATCTCCGTGGATCCGGCCGATGAGGTGCCCCTGAGCCAGGGGGGCGCCACTCACGCCGTCAATGTTGGCATGCTGCTCGCCGGAATGCAGCCAGCGATCCTGGCGCCGACCGGAGCGCTGCTCGGACGATTGAGCCTCGGCCCGGGCGGACCGGAGCCCGTAAGCATCGGAACCGGCCTCGAGATTGCTAGCGGGAGCCTCGTTGCCACGGGCGCCGATCACGCCGGCTTCCCGGTCGAGACAAGCCCGTCGGCTGCCGATCAGCTCGTGGTTACAAGCGGTGGCGCGCCCAAACTGCTTCCTCTCGCGACTCTGCAGGGCTGGCTCGGCACCGCCGCGCCGAACACGACGAGCATCGCGGCGCTGCCGCTCGCCTTATCGATAGGGCCGACGGATCTCGTGGCGATCAGCCAGGCAGGAACGAGCGCCGCGATCGCCTACGCGAATCTGATCGACGGCCAGACCATCGACCAGGCAGCGCCAGCCCAGCCTGGTTCCGATACGGACGCATTCTGGGTTTCTCAAGGCAGCAGCACCATGCTCCGACAGACTTTCGCGGCGATCTGGAACTGGATGACCCCGAAGCTCTCGACATACAAGCTGCCGGTCATTGAACTCTCAACCAGCACAACCCTGGACGGAACCGTCCACAACGGCCGCATACTCGTTTGCAGCCAACCCGTGACGCTGAGTCCAGCCTTCACCAACATGGGCAGTGGATTCTACTGCGAAATTCTGAATCTCAGCTCAGGGAACGTCACGTTTGCTCCGGGCATAACGACGTCGAGCGGCCAGACCACTTTGCCGCCTTCGCAGATGGCGTTAATGCGCGGGGCAAGCTATTCCGGTGGCAGCATCGTGTTCGCCGCGATCGTTTCCGCCCCGGCCGCCGTGATCGCGACGGGCTCCGTGCCCGGGCAGATAAGCAGCCTCTCGAGCACGTCGACAACGACAAGCAGCGTCGCTCTTGCATGGTCCGCGCCAAGCAGCGGTGGGGCGCCGGCTAGCTATATCGTGCAGGATCGACCTTCCGGAACCACGGCGTGGACCAGCGTACCAGTCACGGGCGGCGTGACGGGTGCGACAGTCAGCGGGTTGTCCCCCGCCACGTCGTATGATTTCACCGTCGTCGCGATCAACGCCGCCGGATCCGGACCGAGTTCGACCATTCTTTCAGTGACCACCACGGCCGGCGTGGCGCCTCCGGGGCAGGTCGTGGGCCTCTCCGCAACTGCCGCCACGACGAGCGGGGTCAGCTTGAGCTGGTCAGCGCCCGCCACCGGAGGTACCCCGACAAGCTACACCGTGCAGTATGCTCTGGGCGCAGCGGGGACCGCCTGGTCGACCTTCGCATCCGGCGTGGCGGGGACGAGCGCGTCCGTGACCGGTCTGTCGGCGGGGACGACCTACACGTTCCAGGTTGTGGCGACCAATGCCGCCGGTTCTGGCGCACCCTCGGCGCCTCTCACGGCGAGCACTGCCTCGGCAGGCGCCTCGGTCACATCGATAACCTGGAATGTGACGCCTACCGGCAACTATAGCGTCGGCACGGGCTCCATCGGCGTGAACGTTCATGTGACCCCTTCGAGCTCTGCCGTGCAGTTCGGAGTGTCTGGCTCACAAAGCACCCTGCCGACAACCTGGGTCGCGGCCAGCCACGTCAACAGCGATCTCTGGGGCGCCTACATCGCGACCCCGGTGGTGGCGGGCACCTATTACGCGTGGTGCGAGGGTACGGACGGCAGCGCACCAACCGTATTCCCAACAAGCTTCACGGTGAGCTGAATGACCATCGCCTTGGTCGCGCCAGGCATCGCCATGCGCCTCGGCGGAGGCAGGGTCGGATTGTCGCACGGCTCTTCCGCATCGACCTCGGCAAGTGTCTTTGCCGGTCCGTTCCCGAACGCAATTGCCGGGCTATTTGGTTGGTGGGATGCCGGCCTTCCTTCGGGAATGTCGGGACCGACCGGGCTGTTGATCAACGGCTGGAATAGTGCCGTCGGCAGCATCGTGGACAAGTCCGGAAACGGCCGCGCGATGACGCCATACAGCTTCGCGGCGCCCGCCGGACCGCCGACGGCGACACCGCGCCTGAATGCCGTGTTGGGTGGTGTGGGTAGCGTCAGCGGAGGCTCCGGTACGCTGGCGCCGGCACTCGATCCCGACCTCGGATTTCAGACAGCCGGTCTAAGCCTCGCGGGCGACGCTGCATGGACGTGCTTTCTGGTGTGGTCCCGCCCGAATTGGCGTCAGAACTCGGGCCGCGACGCCTTCCCCATCACACTTCTCGGCTATGGCTCACAGCCCGTATTGCAAGCTGATAGCACGGCGGCGCCGGGTCGGCTGATCCTCTTTCCGGGGCCGGGTCAGGCGGTCCTCGCGAGCACCCTGGAGCGTCGGCACACTCATTCGGTCATTCTGCGCTACACGCCCGGGCATGGCGTGGACGCTTGGTTGGACTCGAGCGCTGTCGTAACCGGCGTAGCTAACCCCATCGCCGCCGGCACAGCGGCTCCAATGGTGCTTCTTCACGACACCACTTTGCTGGGCGGTGCCCAGTGCTGGCTGCATGAAACCGCGACGTGGCAGCGCTCCCTCACGGACGCGGAAGCTGCGACGCTCGTCGATTGTGGAACCCGTTGGGTCCGAGGGGGCCGCCGGGGCGTTTTTCTGGTCTTTGATGGCCAGTCGAACGCTATCAACTATGCGATTAACGACGGCGCGGCCCTCCTTCTCGCCCAAGGAATCGCCTGGCACCTCGGCGCGATCGCCTACAATGTTCTCGCCACGACCGGAAGCGCAGTCAGCTACACCATGCAGAGCGGACACGGAATCTATCCGGCCGTAGGCGGTGCGTATCCTGGCTCCTTCCTAACTGATCCGAACGACGGGTCGGACCCGTCGACCTGGGGACTGGGCGCCGATGGGTTAGCAGTACAAACCGCCCTAAATTCCCTGTCAATCTGGGACAAGAACGATATTGCGGCGCTCGTCTGGCCCTGGAGCGAAACCGACAGCCTGCGCGATTACACTGAGAAGGCCACTTTTGCGGCGGCGGCCACGCGCTTCCTGGCGCTCGAGCGCGGAATGCTCGCTCGTTCCGCGGCGGCGCTGCCGCTGATCTGGTGGAACGCTATTCCGTACGGGACGGCCGGCGGCGTGCAAATGCACCGCGAAGTCGTGGCCGCCCTCGCGGCCGATCCCACGCAAAACGTCGCGCTTGGAAACCCCCAGACCAGCGATAGCAATCCCCGTGGCTCAACCTGGAACCCAACCACGGGGCAGGCGACCGGGGGCGACTCTGCTCACAGGGATGCGACCGATAACCGCCGCTTTGCCATGCTGGCGGCTCCGATTGCTGCGCGTTCGATCCTGGCCGCGGCAGGGGGAGACACGCTGAGCTCCATACCCGAACAGCAACCCACGAGCGGAGGACCTCGGATCAACCATGTCTATAAAGCATCAAGCACGAGTTTAATCCTGTCGATCGAGCATGATGCTGGGACTGACCTGAAGACGCCATTACTCGCGATGGCAGGTGCGGGGTTCGCGGTGATGGATGGCGGATCCGCGGCCGACCCGGGGCCGATCGTCGCGGCCACCGCATGTGCACGAGTTGACCCGACGCATCTGCTGCTCACGCTCGCACAACCGCTCTCCAACCCCAGCCCGGAGTGCTCGCTGTACTATCCATACGGGTCCGCTCAGATTGGGCGCGGCAATGCAGTAACGGACAATTTTTCGGATATGCCGAAGGCATCCGACTGGGACATCGGCGCCGACCTTGGGAGCGCATGGAGCCTCGACTTTCCACTTGCCGCCACGGCGGCTCCAATCACGCTCAGCGACACTCCTCTGTAACAGGCATTCGGATGGTGAAATGCGACACCCAGCCGCGGGTAAGGACACGCCGCTCCTCGCGATGGCCGACGAAGTGGTGGAGCGCCTGGCCCGCCTTGAGGAACAGATGCGCCACGTCGTGAACGCCGTGGAAAAACTCGCCGGCCGCGACGCCGAGCTTGACGCAAGCCTCAGGACCGTGGCCGAGAAGTTCAATGAGGCATTGACGGCCCAGGCTGAGTCATTTCGTGTGAGTCTGCACGATGTCACTGAACGGTTTGTCAGTCGCGAAGACTGGTCGTTCTGGAAAAGCCTTTTGACGGCGGCGCTGCTCGCGCTGCTCGCGTATGGGTGGAGCGCCCTGATCAGCTTCCACGAATGAAGCCGAGGCTCAACGGCCCGCTGGCGCGGGTCTGGCTGAGCGCGGGCGCTCTCGCGGTCGCGCTTGCCGGCCCCACCTCGCTGCAACGCTTCTTCAAACGAGATGGCGGCGTCCAAAGGTTTGATCAGGCGCCACTTCCGGCCAGCGCTTCGGGGCCATCGTTAACCTTCGAGCGCCGTGTGCGCGTTATCGTGTTGCCGCTCGCCATTGTCGCCCCCGAGCCCCGCGGTTGCGTCCGATCCCAACCCGCCGACCAGCGACCAGGCCGACGCTGACGGGACCGAACGCGTCTACGGCGCCATCCAGGTCGTAGCGTTCTAGGTCAAGGCAATAGATCGCGGAATGCGCTCGCAACGGGCCTGTCCTTTGGCGCGATCGATCGCCGAATTCGAGAACGGAACTCGGACCTCGAGCCGCCTCGGCTGAAGTCCAGTTGCCTGCCGGCCCAGGAAACGGAAGCCCGGGGTTCCCTGGACCGCGCAATGAGAGCCGCCCGGGCAAACAATCCCATGAACCACGGAGCGCGAGCATGAACATCAGGAATTGGCTTGGGCAGGTTACGACGGGAACGGGCTTCGCCACCGTTTTGGCCGCAATCGGCGCTATGGCGAGTGGGGCGCTGGATTGGCGCCAGGCTGTGCCCGTTCTGGTCGGCGGTGTCGCGGGCGTGATCTGGCCGGAGAACCGTGCCTTGAACGCAGCGGCCGACAGGCGGCCGGAGACGTGAGTGCGGTATTGACCGCTTATCAGACTGCCGTACCGAGGGCCGCCCCGGGCGTCGCTGGGCAGCCGGCTTCTGGATCGGCGAATTAACGTCCAACCTGTCAAGGCAAGCGGGTGGGGTGCCTTGTTCGCCGCCCGCTGCCGCCGGGGCTTCCCTTCCTGCCGGGCTCGGGCCACATGAGCCACCGCAAGGGGGAGTTGTACCAGCATGTCGCACAACCATCAGGACGGAACCAGGTCCGTCGATTGGCGCCACAACGGCGTGCGCGTCATCAAGGCCAGCCAACTTGACCCGAACACAGCGCAGACCCCTGGGATGGATCGAGCAGCCGCGATCGATGCCGTGCGCGTCGGCGCGCAGAAGATCTGGGCCGGCACTGTCAGCATCCATCCCAACGCAAAAACCGGCGTGCATCATCACGGCGAGTTGGAAAGCGTTATCTACGTTCTGCGTGGCAAGGCCCGGATGCGCTGGGGGGAGCGTCTTGAGTTCGTCGCCGAGGCAGAGGCGGGCGATTTCATTTTCGTGCCGCCCTACGTGCCTCACCAGGAAATCAACGCCAGCGTGGCCGAAACGCTGGAGTGCGTGCTAGTGCGAAGTGACAATGAGGCGGTCGTGGTGAACCTCGACGTCGAACCGGTGGAAAAGCCCGAAGAGGTTTATTGGGTCGATCCGATCCACAGTCACCCATAGGAGGCGGCCTGGGGCGCCCCTTTCCCGGCGTTGCCGGAAGAACTCTGAAGATAATCGTTCAGAAGAAAGTGAACCAGCGGATTGTGCCAGTTTGTTTGCACGGTGTGCGGGAAAGTTCGGCTCGGACGTCCTAAGTGAACCCGCCGATATGAAATCGCGTCGAATGCCGGCGACGGCTGGATGTCCCGGTGCATTCCAGCATGCAGGTAATGCGCGAAAGCATCACGGCCGGGGCCAATCTCCTCCCGGTGGCGCTCCATGTACCAGTCGGCGTCGAAAAAGGGAGTGGGGCTGCAAGGCTGATCACGGCGGCGCCGGAGGTAGTGTGCCAACGCGCCCTCGGCATGTGGTACGCCGTATTTGTCGCGGTACCAAATTGGGTCGAAGTACACGACCGGACGCCGTCCAGCAGCCTCTCCCTCCAGAATGTAATGGGCCAGCGGATTGATGCTCCGTCGGGCGATTTCGGGGTTGGTGGCCAGATACCAGCCGACGTCAAAATAGATGTTTGGATTGCGTCTCTCGTGCCAGCCCCAGCCGCAAAAATGGGTGACCGGGTCAACCTCGGCCTCGAGCACATCTTCGGCGTTGATCAGATAATAACTCTGGTCTACCAGGTCTGAGCGCGCGATCAATTCACGTTCGAGGGCGATTGCTAGGGCGCGGCCGCTGAGAGATGCGAACTCTGCGAACGGATCCTGGCCTGCGGCGGCGATCGTGGCGAACGGTGGGGTGTGGCGCGCGGCGTACAATACAGGCGATGGAAGCACGTCCCCGCCGCACCGATGTCGCAGGAAATGACTCAGCGCCAGATCGTCCGGAGCTACCGCATAGGTATCTCGGTACCACGCCGGCTCGAATGCTGGAACGGGTTGCCATCCTTCGTGGTCTCCATATCGGATATAGTGCAGCAACGGCATGCCGGCCGAGACAACCTCAGGGTGCTGCTCCCAATACCAAGCCCCGTCAAAATACGGATTAGGCCGTCGCCCCTCCCGCCATCCGAAGTCACAGTAATGGCCGAATGGGTCTAACCGTGCCGCGGCTACGTCCGGGTAAGCTTCGACATAGTGCTCCGCGTCAAACAGACCAAATTCGACCAGAGCCTGAATCTCCTGCGTTGATTGGCGTGCTGACATTTCAATTCGCCGCCGCGGCGTCTCCGCGACGAGTTTCCTCTGCTAAGGCGACGGCCACCTCGGCAATTAGCGCGTCCCATGCGCCGGGGGCCCGCTGGCGAAACAATCGCACGCTCGGGTACCACGGACTATCGGGGCGATCGAGAAGCCAACGCCAATCGCTGGCCTTTGGCAGCATTATCCAGGCAGGCTTGCCGAGCGCGCCGGCAAGGTGGCCGACTGACGTATCGACTGTGATCACCATATCCAGGTTGGCGATCAGCGCGGCGGTATCATCAAAGTCGTGCAGCTCTCCGGAGATGTCCATCAGGCCCGGTAGTTGCCGAACCGCTGCGCCGTCCGGCGGCGGCATCGGCTTTTGAAGCGAAATGAACCTTACTGGCCCGACGTCGGCGAGCGATGCCAGCCGATCGAGCCGGATGGACCGCCGCTTGTCGTTAGGGTGAGTTGGCCGTCCGTTCCAGGCAAGCCCAATTCGACGCATCCCTGGCGGATGTCCGGATTGCAGCCAGCTTGCCCAGTGGGCCACTCGCGCGGGGTCAGGAGTGAGGTAAGGAACCTTGTCGGGAATATTGTTGAGCGTAGTGCGAAAGACGAGTGCAAGGCTTGACAGTCGGCAATAGGCGGCATGACCCGGGATCTCGTTCCATCGGTGGAAGCTGTGAGACACGCCCGGAATCCGGCCTAGCAGTGGCGTCATCTCCGCGCTGCATCCCAACAGGACCGCCTCGCAGCGCTCGGCCACCATCGGGATGTAGCGCGCGAACTGGATCGTGTCGCCATACCCCTGGTCACCGATAAGAAGGATTTTGCCGCCGGGAATGCGCATTCCCGTCCAGGGAGCGGAGGTGATTCGCGGCAGTTGTCCACGGCCGGCCTCAGTCTGGTTTCGCCATTCGTATTCGATCCAGCCTGGGTCGAGCTCGCCTTGCGCGAGCAGGTTCTGCGCCAGCGCGAGATGCGCATCCGCGTGTTGGTCATTCAGCCCGATCGCGCGCAGAAGGCAGGCGATAGAACGTTCGCGGTCGTCAAGGTCTGTGAGCACAAGCGACAAGTTGACCAGATTGTCCGGACTGTCCGGTGCCAGGCGTACCGCCTCTCGGCCGGCCGCGAACGCGTCCTCGATCCGATTGACGATGCGGTAAAGGCTGCACAGGTTGGCGTGCCAGGCCGCCACACCGGGCTGTCGCTTTATTGCCTGCTCCAGCAGAGCGATCGCGCGTTCGACCTCACCCTGATGCGCGTGAACAATTCCCAGCAGTGCCATCGCGCTCGGGTGCTCGGGCGCGACAGCCAGGACATCGTTGCAGATGCCCCCAGCCTCTCCGAACCGCTTGGCTTGCGTTGCCACCTGGGCTCGCGCCAGCGCATGGTCGGGAGTCTCCCGCCCCGGCTGAGGCTGTGCTATGTCGCTCACGTGGGCCAAGTCTCCGGTCGGTCAGTCCGCGGCGGCCGCAGTGAGGCGGTCGATTTCCGCCAGATCTTCCGAGCTCATCTTCCAGGCGCCCGCCTGAACGTTCTGTTCGAGCTGCTCCGGCCGGGTTGCCCCCGCGATCACGCTCGCGATCGGCTCTCGCGCCAGCAACCAACTGAACGCGAGCTCTACCATCGAACGGCCTCGGCTGGCGGCGAAATCGGCCAGCCGCTCGGAGACGGTCCAGTTTCGGCCGGTTAGGTAGCGGTCGGCGAGCCGCGGCGTGTTCGTCAGGCGCGAACCGGGTGGTAGCGGCGAATTCCGGCGATACTTCCCGGTCAGCAATCCGCTCGCCAAGGGAAAATACGGTAGCAGGCCCATGCCGTATTTCCGAGCTGCGGGAATCAGCTCGTCCTCGATCTCGCGGGCAAGAAGGGAATATTCCTCCTGGCACGAGACAAAGGAATCGAAATTACCGGTGCGGGCCGTCCATTGCGCCTCCACTACCTGCCAGGCCGGGAAGTTCGAGCAGCCGATATAGCGCACCTTGCCCTGCCGGACCAGATCATCCAACGCGCGGAGCGTCTCCTCGATTGGGGTTAGCGGGTCGTCGCGGTGGACCTGATAGAGATCGATCCAATCCGTGCGCAACCGTCGTAGACTATCCTCAACCGCCATCATGATGTAGCGGCGGGATGCACCGGACTTGGTGCCGGCGTCGTCCATCGCCATGCCGAACTTGCTGGCCAGCACGATCCGCTTGCGCTCGGCGCCCAGGATCTCGCCGAGGCAGGTTTCCGAACCGCCGCGCTCGCCATAGACGTCGGCGGTATCAAACAGGGTAATACCGACCTCGAGGGCCTTGTGGACGACCCGCCGCGTCGCCTCGATGTCGATCCGGCCGCCGAAGTTGTTGCACCCCAGGCCGATCGTCGATACGCGCAGGCCTGACCGGCCCAGGTTGCGATGCTCCACCCTGTTCCCCCTCTCCGAGCCGGAAGGCTCAGAATGTCAGCAATCGTGCGATATCCTTGCCGCGTTCCGCAGGAGCCTCGAAATCGATCAGCGGGCCCACCGGCACAATGCCTGTCGGGTTAATGCGCCGATGGCTCATATAATAGTGCCTCTTGATGTGCAGGAAGTCCACGGTCTGAGCGACGCCGGGCCACTGGAAAATGTCACGCGTGTAGGCCCACAGGTGGCGGTAATCGATGATCCGCCTTAGATTGCACTTGAAGTGCCCATAATAGACGGCATCGAAGCGAACCAGGGTCGTGAAAAGGCGAATGTCGGCTTCCGTCAACTGATCGCCGCACAGAAACCGCGCGTGGGACAGCCGCTCGTTGAGCCAGTCCAACGTCTCGAACAATGGCGCAACTGCCTCCTCGTAGGCTTGCTGTGTGGTTGCAAAACCAGACTTGTACACGCCGTTGTTGAGCGTTTCGTAAATTCGCGAATTCAGGGAATCAACTTCGCCTCGGAGGGTCTTCGCGTAAAAATCACCGGGCTGGGCGCCGACGGCGTCAAATGCGGCATTGAACATCCGCACGATCTCGGCCGATTCATTATTCACGATGGTTTGAGTATGCCGGTCCCATAGCACCGGAACTGTTGCACGTCCATTATACTCGCTGTCGGCCCGCGCATAAATCTCGTGGAGAAAGCGGCTATTGAACAGCGGATCGGGGATGACGCCCTCGCCCGGGGTGAAGGTCCAGCCCTGCTCGCCCATCAGCCAGTGGGTCACGGAAACCGAGATGATGTCGTCGAGGCCCTTTAGCGAGCGCATAATCAAGGTCCGATGCGCCCAAGGGCACGCGAGCGAGACGTACAGATGGTAACGTCCTTTAGCTGCGGTAAAGCCGTCATGTCCCGTCGGACCGGGACGTCCGTCCACCGTCACCCAGTTACGAAACGCGGTTTCGGGGCGGATGAAGCGGCCGTCGCCGGCTCCCTCGGGCTCGCGCTCGTGCCAAACGCCGTCGATCAGCAGTCCCATCGGGCGCTCCTTGAAACAGCGGGGAGAGACATCCTGGCGACGAGCCCGATGGCGCCACCCTCCGATAGCTGTCGGATGATGAGGCCGGGCAGAGGCGTTGCGTCAAGCATGGGGCTACTGACTGGCCCAGACAATCCGGTGCAGCCAAGCGATTTCCGTCAGGTCAAAAACGTAGTCTTGGTGAATGGGGTTCAAGCTCCGCAACTCGACCCTGCGGGCGGAGCGTCGTGCGAGTTGCTTGGCCATCACCTCGCCGCGGTTCGTGCGAACCACGACGCGATCCCCCCGGCGGATCGGGGCCGCGGGAGACACGATCACGAGGTCCCCGTCGCGGAATACGGGCTCCATGGAGTCGCCGCTGATTTCCAGCGCGTAGGCGTTCGGATCGGCAATCTCCGGCAGGCTCACTTCATCCCACCCGCCACCGACAGGATAACCGCCATCATCGAAGTAACCGTCTCCGCCGGCCTGGGCAAGGCCGATCAGGGGAACGCGTCGGGTCGTGCTGCGCGCCGCCCCGCCCGTCGCGAGCGCGCGAGCGCCTGTCACAAGAGAGGTGAAATTCTCCAGGGTCGCGCCGGTGGCGCCAAGCACCTTCGCCACGCTCTCGGTGCTGGGCCAACGAGAGCGCCCATCCGGCATCTTGCGCTTCGAGGGATTGAACGTGGTGGGGTCCAGCCCCGCTCGCTTGGCAAGACCCGACGCCGATAGGCCGTTCTCGGCCGCCAGGGTATCGAGTGCGCGCCAGATATCCTCGTGCTTCATGCGTGTGTGCCGGTTGGTGGCCTCGGCGGATGGGACCGCGAAACAAGTATCCTACGTCGAAGCGAAAGGGAAGGGCGTATAGGAAAATAGACACACGAGCTGCTTGCAATCGCATGCAACCTCTGGTTTTATGTTCCCGTATTGTTCAACCACGGCATCCGACCGCCCCAGGATGGGAGAACCGCCATGACCACTTTCGCCGGCAGTCACCTCGCCCAGTTCCCCGCCCCGGCTCCGCGAACCCTGCCACGCACCGAGCCGTTTCGAAACGCGGAGGAGGCGTGGTTCTGGACGATGGCGGCCCTCGTTGCCCGGCGGGAAGGCGCTCGTTGCAGAGCCGGCTTGGGCAAGATCAGCCGGCCTTGTGAGCCAGATGACGTCGTGAAGTGCCTTGATGTTCTTTATCGTCGCCGGCGGGTGGACCTGGCGCATGCTCGAATCCTGCGGATCTGGGGGGAGCGTCAGATGGCCCCTAGCCCTGTCCATGTCTCCGAACGATCCGACTGGCGGCTGTGGCGGGAGGCATTGAGCGCTCTCGAGTGGTTGCTGCGGGTGAAAGGTATCGTCGGTTGATCATAGGAAAAAAAGCCTTGACAACTCTTGCCCACGCGCTCTAGAACGCGCCATCCCCGGGCGATGTGTGCCCGATGGGTTCTCCTCCTTGAAGCCAAATCTCCTCAGCCGTCGCACCCATCGGGGTGCGGCGGCTTTTTCTGTTTGGGAAAGAACCAATCCATGGCCTTCGCGATCCGCAGCCTCTCCGTCCTCGCTTACGCAAACGGCTTCACACTATGGCACTACAAGGCAGGTCAGGACCACCTGGACGCAGTCGCGGGGAGGGGGTTTTTCAGTTACGCCGCTGACATGCTGGCAGCCGGCGACATCATGATGGTCTCCGCCGCTGACGGAGCAAGCGTCCTCTCCGTTGCCTTGGGCGCCCGCAACACACCGGAGCTGGTGTCGATTCGGTAAGCTGTTACCGCCGCGCGATTTCAGCGGCATGCCGCTCGCGACCCGCTGCCGTGATCTCGAACCGGCCATCTTCACGGCGGTAGGCAATTCCCATTCTGGCCAGGCGCGACAGGCACGGCCCATCCTTGAGGTCGGCGGGCCGACCAGCCGGCCCGCATAACGTGAGCCGGTGGAGGGCGGCGCGGCAGCACGTTTCGAGGTATGGCTGGTTCCACATTCCCCCGCACTATCCCGGGCGGGCGGCCGTGGCGCAAGCACCCGGCTTTTATCGGTGCAATCGGTGGAGCATAAGGATGATATGACTCCGTTCGTTGCCTCCGCGGTGTTGCCTGTGCTGAGATGCGTAAGCCCGGAGCGGGCGCACAGATTGGCGCTGCGCGCGCTTCGCCTAGGCCTGATAGGGCGTGACAGGTCGTCGGACGATCCGCTGCTCGCGACGGAGACTATTGGACTGCGGTTCCGCAACCCGATCGGCCTTGCTGCGGGGTTCGACAAAGATGCCGAAGCCGTCGCTCCGCTGTCCGGCCTTGGCTTTGGTTTCGTCGAAACCGGAACTGTCACGCCCAGGCCACAGGTCGGGAATCCGCGGCCGCGTCTGTTTCGGCTTACCGAGGACCGAGCGATCGTGAACCGCATGGGCTTCAATAACGCCGGAATCCACGACTACGTCGCTCGCCTACGCACCCGCCCGGCGTCCGATGTGCCGGTCGGCGCCAATCTCGGCATCAACAAGGACGGGTCCGAGCCAGAGCGAGACTATCCCGCACTTCTGGCGGCCGTAGCGTCACACGCTGACTACGTCGTCATCAATGTGTCATCGCCGAACACGCTGGGGCTCCGCGACCTGCAAAGCGAGGAACGCCTCCGTGCGGTCCTGCGCGCGACCGTCGAGCGGGTCCCGCGCCATCCGCCGCTATTGGTCAAGGTTGCACCCGATCTGTCCGAAGATGCACTGGCCAGTGTCGTGGAGGTCTGCGTCGCCTATGGCGTACGCGGGCTCGTCGTGTCGAACACGACTATCGCGCGCCCCCCCGGGTTACGTTCCGTCCATGCCCGCGAGTCCGGCGGGCTTTCCGGGCGCCCGCTATTCGCGCCCTCGACCGCGATGCTCGCGCGAGCCTACCTCCTCGCGCGTGATCGCTTGACCCTGGTGGGGACGGGCGGCGTCTCGACTGGTGCGGACGCGCTCGCCAAGATCAAGGCGGGTGCCTCGCTCGTGCAAATCTACACGGCCCTCATATTCGAGGGACCCCAGATCGTCGCGAGACTGAAGCGCGAGCTGGCCATGGCGTTGCGGCTTGAGGGTTTCGCGCGGGTGCGGGACGCGGTTGGCACCGGCGCTGCTCGTCTGGCTCAGAGCCGGTAATGGAACACCTGCCCGGCTTCGCCCCGCTCGCCGACCGTTATGGCGGCTTCATCCTCGACCTTTGGGGGGTCATCCATGACGGGGTGAGCGCCTTCCCGTGTGCGGTGGATTGCTTGAAGCGGCTTCGTGCAGCCGGAAAACCGGCGCTTCTCCTGTCCAATGTGCCGCGCCCAAATGCGGCGGTACAGGCGTTAATGCGTCGCATGGGCATCGACGACGACCTTTACACCGCGCTGCTCACCAGCGGCGAGGCTGTCCGCCAAGCGCTGCTCGATCCGCCGGATCTGTGGTGGGCCGAACTCGGCCGCCGAGTGTTCCACCTCGGGCCGGAGCGCGATCGGCCGGTGCTGGATGGATTGCCGCTGGACCGGGTCGAAACCCCGGCCGAGGCGGCTTTCGTGCTGAACACCGGTCCGGATGACCGTCGCAACCCGACGGATCTCGGGGAATTCGAGACGATCTTGCGAAGCTGCGTGGAACACCGGCTGCCGATGATTTGCGCCAACCCCGATCTGGAAGTGATCCGGGGCGGCGTCCGCGTGCTGTGCGCCGGGGCGCTCGCGGCGCGGTACCGCGACCTGGGCGGCAATGTTCGCTCCCTGGGAAAACCCGATCCGGCGATCTATCAACCTGCGCTGCGCTGGCTCGGGTTGCCATCGCATCGCGTCCTTGCGGTGGGTGACGCGCTACGGACAGACATCGCCGGAGCCACTGGAGTCGGACTGAACTCCTGCTGGGTGCTTGGCGGCCTGCACGCTACGGCCCTAATCGGAGCGGACGGCCGCTTCGATTATCGAGCGGCGGACCAGCAGGCGTCGGCCGCAGGGCTGGCGCCGGTGGCCACGATTCCACGGTTTGTCTGGTAAGCCTCACGAAACGGCAATTCCAAGCGGGTCATTCCCGGCAGTGTGCAGGCAGAATCAGCGCGAATTCGACGCTTGGACCATTGCGCCCGACGTGGATGACAGCTCCGGCGGCCTCCGCCATTCGCCGCAGGGGCGCGAGGTCGGGCTCCGCCACGACCCCGCTCTCGGCCGTGACTGTGAGCTTGATGCAGGGAGCAAGCCCCGCTTCCGGCATCGCTCCCGGGGCCGGTATCATCTCGCCGCGTGTGATAAGGATGATCCGACCGCTCTCGGGGATGGCGGCGCGAGCGGCGAGGCAGATCCCGAGCAACGCCGTTTCCAGCCCGGCAGGATCGGCGTGTGCCAGGCCGAGCGAAGGCGCGAGTTCCGTCAGCAGGTGAACGCGCCGGCCGAGCGCGCTTGCGATCAGCGGGGAGAGCTCGTTGACCAAGGTGTTTACCTCCGTTGGCCGTCGCGGCTCGGGCTGGCGGCGCGCGAAATGGGCAAGCCCTGAGGTGAGCTTGGCCGCTCGCTCGACGGCATCGGTGGCCCGCATTATCAGCGGGCTCAAGCGCTCGGGGTCCTGAAGCCGGCGTTCCATCAGCTCGAGACAGCCGAGAACAGTCGCAAGCAGATTGTTAAAGTCATGCGCGATCCCGGCTGCGAGCTGCCCCGCCAAACGCTGCCGCTCCCCCAATTCGCGCGCAGTGTTTGACCGCGCGTAATCGGCCAGCGCCATTTGCAGGCGATCATCGCTATCCGACAACGCCTGTGTGCGCTCGGCAAGCAGGGACTCGATCCGTTCAATGTGTTGTCGGAACTGGGCATCCCGGCGGGCAAATTCGTCCGCCATTGCCCTCGTGCAATCGGAGAGCGCCTTGAACTCGGAGAAGACGCGGCTATGACGGCCGCGCAGGGGCAGTGTCCGCTCGAACCGCCGCAGATGGGCGCGCAGTGGACGCACCAGCAAAACGTGGCCCGTCAGGCTCGTCAGCAACAGCATCGCGGCGATGGATCCAGGCACGGCGACGGCGGCGGCCAGGAGGCCGCGTGCGATCAGCAGCTGCGCAGCCACACTGGGAGCCAGACAGATGGCGGTCAGCAGCAGAAGTCGCGCGGGAAGTCCCATCCTGGGCACCGCCTTGAATTCAGAGGCCGGGCCTTACCCCCTCGCGCGTCCGTGCGCCAGCGGCTGCTGGTCCCGCAGTCATTTCAATAGGAGGCGTAGGCTGAGGCCAGGGGCGAGTTCGGTGCGCCGATCGGGTCGCGCCTCGACCTGCGACCCGGGAATGAAACCCTGGCTGGCACTCACCGTGTGGCTGGCGAACCAGGCGGGGCCGACTGCCGGCTGACCCGTCGGCTCGGGAGGCGCCACGGGTTCCCGCGCGGACAAATCTGGTACTGGAGCGATGCGGCCAGGGGGACCGGACGAAGGTGGCGTCGGCGGCAGGGGCAGAACCGATCCGCGATCGGCTGCCGCGAGAAGCAGGAGGGCGAGCACGGGCCAGCGACGAACTTTCATCGCGGTGGTATGACGGGCTAGATTGGGGCGCGCAACTCCAGATGACGCACGCCGCGCGGATCCTCCGCCGGGTTGCCGCCGGGCTGGCCCAACTTCGATGACGTGCCGACTTTGCGCCAAGCCTCCAAAGCCCAGCGCACAGTGGGAAAGGCAATCCGGTCCCAGGGGATGTGCTCCCAACGGAACAGCCCAACCTCCAGGCTCTCGGAGCCCGCGGCGAACTGAGGACGGTCCTCTTCGGCGCCGTCGAAGCGCGCGCGAAACAGGATCTGCACCTGGCCGATGCGGCTGATGCTGTACACGCCTAGGATGCCGTCCAAACGAATGCGGGCCTGCGCCTCCTCCCAGACTTCGCGCATCGCGCCTTCCTCGATTGTCTCACCAAGTTCAAGATACCCGGCCGGCAGCGTCCAGAACCCGTATCGCGGCTCGATCGCCCGGCGGCACAGGAGGACCTGGTCGCCGGCGACGACGACCGCGCCCACAACGATCTTCGGATTCTCATAGGCTACGTGACCGCAATCGGGGCAGATCAGCCGCTCACGGTCGTCGCCCTCGGGAATTCGGTGGATGAACTCCGGCATGATCTCAGCGTGACGGCTTCGCCCGCAGCGATCAATCCCCCTCTGCCACGGCTATCGCATATGTCTTCCCCCGCGCCGGCTGTTTATAGTTCGAGCTGGTCGCACCCTGAGTTATCCGAGCCACCCAATGTCGTCATGCCCGGCGAAGGCCGGGCACCCACGTCTTTCCGCCACCAGTGAAGACGTGGGTGGCCGGCCTTCGCCGGCCATGACGGTGTTTGGTCAAATGCGATTACCCTGTCCCCCCTCTGCTCCCCTCAGCGGATCATGAGTTCCTGGCCGGTGGGCAAACTGAGGATGAGGGCCACGTGAGCACGCGCGAACGCGTCAAAGGCGGCCCGCTGGTCGGCATGGGAACTCCAGCCGTAGTCGTCGAGCAGCACGACCGCCCCCGGGACCAACCGGTCCCAAAAGAAGTCGAGTGCCGCGATCTCGGGCAGCAGGATGTTCATGTCGATCGACAGGAACGCCACCCGCCGGTCGGCCGGAAATGCGGCAAACGACTGTGGCACCTCGCCCCGGACCAGCCGACAGCGGGGCCAGGGTGCGAAATTCGCCGTCGCCGCCGCAAAGCACTCCTCATAGCTCTCCCGATTGTGCCAGGCCGCCATACCGGTGCGCTCCCGCTCGGTCATCTGCGCTTCCGGGATGCCATCGAAGGTGTCAAAGAGCCAGAAATCCTTGTCGTAGCGGCTAAAGTCCAGATATTCGCAGATACCGACGGACTGCATCCCGTTGTCCACCCCGCACTCGACAAAGTCCCCGGGCAGGCGGGCGGCCTGCGATGCCGCCCACAGCGCGACGTGCATGATCCAGCGGATGTCGTCGATGTGCCGACCCTTCCGCCCAACGCACGCCCAGCCGCGCGCATGCGCGCGGAGGAAGCGGTCCTCGCGAAGAAAATCGGTGGATTTGCCGAAGGTGCGGAGCCCCATTCCGTCGTAGCTGTAGTCCAGACGGACCGGCGTGCCGCCGGTCGGAAAGACAACCTCGCCGCCCGCATATTGCAGGGCGATCGCGCGGGGGAGTTGGTGCGGGTCCATCGGCGCCTACATCAGCCGCTCGGTCCAGGTGCGCGGCGTTCGCTCGTTGCGGATCTCGAGGTCGAGGTGGTAACGGAACCGTCGGGTGCCGACGGTGCGTATATGGCCGATCACGTCGCGCAAGCCGTCGTCGAGCAGCCGCGTGGTGCGATAGTTCAGCACTGCGCGAGCCTTGTCGCTGCTGCACCAGGCATCGCGCACTTCCTGCGGGCGGTCGCGAAGATGGATCGCCTGCCCCTCGTAGCCGGTCAGGTCCTTTAATCGACGAAAGAGGCTGTTGATCGACACGAACTCCTCGTCCGGGCCGATGTTGATGACCTCCCGCAGGCCGCGGTTGGTCAACCCCAGAGCGAGCAGACACGAGAGACAATCCTCGACATGGCTGAAGCAGCGCGTCTGTTCGCCGTCCCCATAGATGAACGGCGAACGCCCCTGAAGCATCATGTTCGCCATGATGCTGGCGACATTGCGATAGGGATCGTCGAATTTCTGGCGTGCGCCGATGATGTTGTGCGGCACGGCGATGGCGTGCTCGACGCCGTGAACTCTGGCGAGATTTCCCAGCGCCTGCTCCGCGGCGACCTTGGCGATCCCGTAGGGGTCCTGCGGGCGCGGATCGAATTCTTCATGGAACGGCACGGCGTTCGCCCCGTAGCGTGCCATGGAGCTTAGGAAGACGATCCGCCGCGCGCCGCCCGCTATCGCCGCCGAGAAAACCGAAACCGAGCCGGTGACGATGTTGTCCATGACCATGGCGGGCGAGAAGACGGAGAAGCCTTCGTAGGCCGTGGCGGCGCAGTGATAGACCAGTTCGCAGGCGCGCATCACGCGCGTCATCGCGTTGAAGTCGCGGCAGTCGTATTGATAGAATTCGGCTTCCGCGGGCACGTTGATCAACTCCCCGCCGATCAGCGAGTCGCAGCCCACCACCTCGTGGTCCAGCTCCAGCAGGCGCTCGGCGAGGTGGCTGCCGAGAAAGCCCGCGATCCCGGTGACGAAGACGCGCATCAAGCCCCCCTACCGCACCAGAACAGCGCGTAGCGCCTGTCCGCCCTTCGCAAACCGGTGCTCGATCGTTATCTCGGCGAATCCGGCGCGGCCGGCGAGCGCGCGCAGCTTGGCGGCGGTGTAGGCCGAACGGTGGAATTGTCCGGCCCCGTTCTGGTTGCCGAAGAACATGGTCTGGAGAATGCCCCATCGCTGATCCAGCGCCCGGCCGCATCCCGCGTAATGGTCCGGATGGCCGACGGCGTAGAAGTCCCGCCACTCGTCGTTGGCGGCGAGAAACGCGGCGCAGACCCATTCGAAATCCGGCACCTCCAACGTGAGCCGCCCGCCCGGCCGCAGCACCCGGGCCATCTCCGGCCAGGCCCGCGCCTCCTCGGCGAAGGACAGGTGTTCCAGCACGTGCTCGGCCAGGATCTCCTCGACCGACGCACTCCGGTAGGGCAGGGCGGTCAGCTCGATATCGGTTGCGACGCCGCGCGCCCGAGCGACGCGGTCGGCGTTTACCCAGCCGGGCAGGACGCACTCTCCGCAGCCGATGTGCAGGCGAATGAGGGAATGCGCGGCATCGTCCATGTGTCGCCCTTTACGCCGCCAACGCGCCGCGACTCGCAACGGCGGCGAGCTCGATCAGCGGTTCGGTCAAGTCCACCTCCGGCACGAGCGCCTCGCTGGCGTGCATTGCGCATGCTAGCGAGGCGGCGATCAGCCGCGCCTCGACGGGATCGACGTCCTGCACGCGAGCGATCAGTTCCGGCATCGCCAGTCCCAGGGCCATTGCCTCGCGCAGCATTGCTGCCAGCCAGCGATCGCGAAAGATCGGCGCGACATCGTTGATCAAGGCGCGACGATCCTCAAGCGGAAGCCGGGCCGCCGCGAATGTCTCGACATGCGCGAACGCGGTGGTGATGAGCGGCGTGCGCCAGCGCTGATCGCCCAACAGGTCCTCGGCCGGCAGTCCCGCGCGGGCCTGGATCGTCGCGGCGCGGGCGAGATCGAGGACCGGTCTGGCGCCGTCACGACGCCAGTACAGGGCCTCCGGCAGGTGCCGGATCTCGCCGGCAAGCGCGAGTTCGGCGAGAACGAGGTGGTCCCAGCCGGCGCGGTAGCGGATGGGCGAGATCTGGTCCACCGCGGCGCGGCGATAAACCCCCCAGAAGCTCGGCGACGAGGTGTAGCGTCGCATGACGTGGCGCGCCCGCGTCACGGGATCCGCGCCAACCGCCAGCAGACGATGCTCGGGCGGATAGGCGCCACGCACATCGCCCGCCCCCGTAAACACGAGACCCGCGGCATGGCACATGACGCACGCCGGCTCGCTCAGCAGCACCCACATCGCGCGCTCGATCAGGTCGGGGGCGATCACGTCATCGCCGGACTTCGGCATGATGAAGTCGGCGTCGCCATGCCAGAAGGCGCGTTGAAACGCCGCGATGGCGCCGCCATTGCTGCGAATGCGTTTGAGCCGCACGTTCGGGTGGCGGCGGGTGTGATCGGCCAAGATCTCCGTGGTGCCGTCCGTGGAGCCGTCATCGATCAGGGTCAACGACACGGACGGCCAGGTTTGGCGCAGCACGCTGTCGATCGCCGCGCCCACCGTCTCCACGCTATTGTATGCGAACAGGTTCACATCGACGGTCGGCTGCGCCTGCATGACGGTTCCGCGTTCGGCCACGCCCGCGATCATGCCGACCATTGCTTGACGGGCGGTTAACGTCCGGCGCACCAGGCGCGCCAAGCATGACGCAGCGCCGCATCCAGGCCGATGCCGAAGCGCGGGGCGTCGCAGAGCGGGCTCGCCTTCATTTGGGTCCGCAGGCGCGCGCGCAAGTCGGCCAGGACATCAAGGTCACTCGCCTTCGCAACGGCGAGTGCGACATATCCCGCGAGATCGTTGGCAGCCCAGTCTGCAAGGCCCGCATTGCTGAGATGGCTGAGCGAATGACGCGCGGCGAAGGTCTCGCCCGGCAGCGTGATCGTCGGCACCCCCATCCAGAGGGCCTCGCACGTCGTCAGCCCGCCGGTGTAGGGGAACGGATCGAGCGCGATGTCGATGCCGCCGTACTCGGCGAGGAGCGTTCGGTGCAACGAGGGGCCGCGTAGCTCGATGCGCTCCGCGGCGATGCCGTGCGCGGCGAAGGCGGCGCGCACGCGGGCGGCCGCGTCCAGGTCGGCGAGGGCTTGACTTTTCACGACCAGCCTCGCGGCGGGAACCTGCCCGAGGATCGCCGACCAGGCCGCGACGACGCGCGGCGTCACCTTCGCAAGGTTGGTGAAGCAGCCGAAGGTGACGTGGCCCATGCGACGAGCGGGCAGCGGCGCGACATCCGGAGCGTAGGCCGGCGGACTGTAGCAGACATACCCGTCGGGCAGTCGCAACAGCCGTTCGCTGTAGGTGTGCGCGAGGGCCGAAGGGGTTTCCCACCGGTCGGTGATAAACCAATCCATCTCCGGCAATCCGGTCGAGTGGTTCTGCATCCCCACCCACTTCACCTGCACCGGCGCCAGACGGAGCGCGCAGGCCGACAGGCGGCCCAGATCGCCGTAGCCGCCGAGGTCGATGGCGATGTCGATCCCAAGTGCGCGCGCGGCCCCGGCCAGCGCCGTATCGTCCAGCGCGCCAATGGGGCACCATTCGCCGGCGACGGCGCGGAAGCGGCGCGACAAGGGATCGTTCGGCATCGTCTCGGCGAGGCCAATTAGGGCGAATCGCGCCGGGTCCAGGGCCTCGAACCCGGCGATGGTCAGCCAGCCGACTGGATGGGTCTTGAGCATCCCCGACAGCAGACCGACGCGCAGGCGGCGATCCGGTTCCGCCGCGTTGGTGAAAGCATACGGGCTGGGCTCGCGCGGCAGCGTTATGGCGCAGTTGCGCAACGAGGCGAGCAGGCCTGCCGCGTTGATATCCGGAGTATAGGGAAGCGTATTGACCACCGCGCGATGCGCGAGCGGGCTGTCCGGAGCGAGGTCGGTTGCCTGCCGCGCGATCTCCAGTGCTGCCGCCTGCTGGCCGAGGCAGAGTGTGGCGTTGGCGAGGTTGCAGAGCAGCGTCGGGTCGCTTCCGCGTGCGTTGCGCACCGCGACGAGTTCGGTTCGCGCAGCGCCGAATCGGTGCATCCGCATCAGTACCACGCCGTGGTCGTGGCGCAGCCCGTGGTTCGCCGGGTCGAGGGCGAGGGCACGACGCATCACCGCCTCGGCCCGCGCGAGCTGGTGGCCGCGCGCCAGCACGCCTCCCAGAAGTGCCCAGAGCGCAGCAACCTCCGGTGCAAGGGCGCAGGCTGCTTCCAGCGCGTCGGCGCCCTCGGCATGACGCCCGAGCCGGTGCATGAGCAGACCGCAGGCGGCGAGCGGGGCGGGGTTCAACGGGTCGCCGGCGGCGTCATCGGCCAGACGGGAAAGCTCCGCGTCGCCGGCGCCTGCCATGTGGGCGATCTCCGCGCGGTGCAGCGCATAATCCAGCGAGCGGGGGGCAAGGCGGTGCGCGCGCCCGAGCGCGCCCAGCGCCCGCAGCGGCGCACCATCCCTCCCCAGCGCGATGCCCAGCGCGTGCCATGCCTCGGCGCTTTCGGGGGCGAGCCCGCAGCCACGCAGCAACAGCGCCACCGCGTCGCGCGGCTCACCGCGCGCGAGCAGGGCGGTGCCGCGCGCGAGCAGGTCGGCGGCGGGGTCCTGGCCGGCGGACGACGCGCTCACGGGGCGGCCAGCACGGCGATCAGCCCCGGCACGTCCGCGCCGGCCTCCCGGCGCAGCGGCTCGTGCGCCAGCTCGCGGATCGTCAGGCCGGCTGCCTCGGCGCAGCTGCGGACGTATGTGGCGGCGTGCGTGTAGCGCCCGAGTCGCTCCAGGCGCCAGCCGCGCGCGGCGGCATCGGCTTCCTTCGAAGTCTCAACGCTGAACAGGAACAACCCGTCTGGCGCGAGGCGGCGACGCACGGCGGCCATAACGTCCTCAAGCGCGCCGAAGTAGCAGAACAGGTCGGCCGCGAGCACGATCCGAAAGCTCGCGCTGTCGTCCTTCAAAGCCCGCAGGACCTCGTTCTCGCGCAAGTCGGCGTACAGCCGCTTGGCGGCGGCGGCGGCGAGCATTCGGGGCGACAGGTCGATGCCGCTGAACGGGCCGACCGGCAGATCGAGCAGCGCGACCGCCATCAGTCCCGTGCCGCATCCGAGATCGAGGACAGGGCCTAAGCGGTCGGCCCCATCGAGGGTGGCGTGGCGCAGCAGGGCCGCCCGCAGCAGCCCGGGCACGCGGTAGCCGAGCGAGATCAGATGCGTTTCGAAGCGCGCGGCATAGCCATCGAAGACGGTGCGAACGTAGTCGATGGGGGCGCGATCGGACCCGGGCAGGCCACCGCAGGCCGCCACGAGATGGCGCACGTAGGGATCGTCCGGCCCAAGCTTCAGCGCCTCGGCATAGGCCTCGGCGGCCTCTTCGTGGCGGCTCAGGCTGGACAACGCGTGCCCCTTCAGTCCGAACAGGCACGCATCCACCACGCCGTCGCGGCGCGCTGCCTCGGCCAGATCGACAGCTTCGTGCAGACGCTTTAGGCGCACGGCGAGCAGCACCGCCGCGTTCCGCAATCCGATTTCGGCGGGCGCGAGCGCAATCCCTTCGGCTAGGGTGAAGACGGCGGCATCAGTGTCGCCGCAAGCCGCCTGTGCGTCGGACAGCGCCATCCGGAATAACGAGTTGGCGGGCCGCGCCGCCACCGATTCGACCAAGCAGGTGCGCGCGTCCTCCGCGTGACCAAGTTCAAGCAGCGCGACGCCGAGGATGGCTTTCGCCTCGGGATCGCTCCGATCGAGCCACACCGCCTCGGCCGCATCCTCGGCTGCGCCCGCGGCATCGCCGGTTTGGCGGCGCACGTCCGCACGGCATTTGCGAAGACCGGCGTCGGCCGGCCAGCTCGCTATGGCAAGATCAAGGCTTTCCCGCGCCTCGGCCGGGCGGCCCTGTTTCAGGGCGAGGACGCCCGCCAATTCGGCCAACCGCGCCGTGGGTGGGGAGAGGCGGCTGACCGCGGCCAGCAAAGGCCGCGCGGCGCCGAAGCGGCCGGCATCGATGAACTCCGCCGTGCGTGCCATGAGGCGGTCGAGATCGGGATTGGCGGCCATGCCGTCCATGAAGGGCTCCTTTTGAGCCGCGGCGTCGCCGGATCAGACCAGAAGGCCTTGCGACTGCACCGCGAGTGACGTGAGATCTGTCGTCGTGCTGGCGCTGCTGGCCTGACCGGCACCCAGCAGGTACCGCTGCGCGAACGTCTCGACGAACTGCGGATCCTGGAACTGCGAGATGTTGAGCTGGCTGCTGATGGCCTTCTCCTGCGCCTCCAGCGGTTGGAAGGCGATCTGCTCCGGTATGCCGAGTGCCGTCGTGACGACCGTGCGCAGGACGGAGTCCCCGAGGATCTGATCGACCGACGTGATGCCGGATGCCTCCTGGCGGAATGTCAGGGCGTTCGATAGCCCCGGCGTCGTGGCGTCGAGCGAGTTCCGCCAGGTCACCTCGGCATAGGCGTTGGCAATCGTGGAAATGACCTGCGGACTCTGGATGACCGACAAGCCCTTGCTGGCGAAATCGTACGTCTGCGCCACCGTCTTCCAGCGCGTGTCGGAAAGCTGGTTTACCAGCGAATTCGCGTCGTTCACGTTCGAGGTCAGCGCCTTCTGGGCGAGCGCCGTGTACTGGGTCTGGTCGCCGAGCCCGTTTGCCGTGAGCAGCACCTGGAGGACGGCGGGATTGCTCAGGAGCTGCTGCACGCTGGTCGCCTTGCCGACCGCCGTAGTGAACTGGCTGATTGCGCGCTGCACGTCCGGCTGCGCGGCCGTGGTCTGGATGTCTTGCGTCTGGTTCGCCTCGGCCTGCGACAACGCCTGCAACGGTTGACCGCCGCCCGTCGAGATCGATTGGCCGCCGCCATACAGGGTCTGAAGAAGGCCCGTGGCGTCCGACTGCGATCCGCTGTCGGGGAAGAGGACGGAAATGGCGCCGAGGGAAAGGCTCATCGCCTCACTCGTGGGCGCCGAGGCCGGCGGCCAGGTGTTCGTTGATCGAGATGAGGAAATCGAAATCGGGGCTGTCGCGCTCCATCTCGCGTCCCACCGTGATGGCCAGGGATGCGATCGAGGCGCGCAGATCGAGGGGCAGCGCGTTCTCGGAATCGCCCATTATGTCTTTCACGGCGAGCCAGAGCCGGCGGTTGTCGGCGATCGCGCGCGCGCGCTGCACGTTGCCTTCGCCGCGCGCGGTGCGCAGCGCGCCCGTGGCGTGGCGGAACACGTCGGCTTCCTGCTCGCGCAGGCTGCGGCGGGCTGCCGCCTGCTGATAGGCGTTCGCCGCCCGGTTCATGGTCTGCATGGCTGTCGACTCGCTCCTGGTGGGAAAGCTCGCGGCGGGCGTCCGGCCCAGCACCGCGTCCTCGTGCTGGATCACGCGCCGGGCAAGTTTGAGGGCCTGGTAGCAGTCGTCCGTTTCGGCGGCGGCGAGTGCCCTGCCGAGCATGTCGCGCGCCAATCCCGAGGTGGTCGCGGCATTGAACTCGGTGATAAGCGTACACGCGGAACTCGAGCCCGCGGGCACGCTCGTCTTCGTTGCCGATGTAGGCGGACTGCAAGGCGAAGTAGATGCGCCGCGCCGGGCTGTCCGCCTGATCGGGCGGCATGATCTGCTTGCCGAACAGGAAGCGCGCCTTGGCGGTGAGTTCGATCCGCGACTTTGTGCGGAACCGAATGGGCGCGCCGTTGACGATCATGACCTCGCCCTGACGCAGTTCGAGAACCAGAGTGGACATGGGCTTTTCCTGAGTCGCCTCGTGCCGCCGGGCGTGGGCGGGCGTCCTGCCCGCCCGCCGTATCCTACTTGAACAGGCTCAGCAGGGTCTGCGGCGCCTGGTTGGCCAGGCTGAGGGCCTGCGTGCCGAGCTGCTGGCGGATCTGCAATGCCTGGAGCTGCGCCAACTCCTTGGCGAGATCGGCATCGATCAGCGCGCCAAGGCCCTGGTTCAGGGCATCGATCTTGTCGCTGTTGTAGCTTTGCTGGCTGGTGACATAGTTCGCGGCGGCGCCGTAGCTGTTGAGCTGGTTGGCGATCGTGTTCAGGGCATTGGCGAAGGTGCCGGTCAGGAACGTCTGCGCGTGGGTCGACGTGAAGCTCGCGACATTCAGCGAGGTGTAGAGCGTGTTGCCGCTGAATGTGGCGATACCGAAAGTCGTGCCAAGCTGATCCTGCACCACCGCGGTCCGGCCGAAGGTCACGCCCGTCGGGGTACCGCCCACGTTGCCGATCAGAGTTTTCCCGTTATAGTTCGCGCCGTTAATGTCGTTCTTGATTTCCGAAACCAGGTTTGTGAACTGCGTCTGATACTGGGTGCGCTGGCTGCCCTGCGTGTTGCCGTCGGCCAGCTTGATCACCACGGCGTTCAGCGCATTGATGTTCGTCGAGGCATCGTTCAGGCCGGCCACGGTCGTGGTCAGCAACCCGTTGACGTTGCCGAGCTGCTGGTTGGCGCTGGTCAATGCGCCGACATCCGAGCGGACCCGCTGGGCGACCGCGTAGGCCGCGCCGTCGTCGGTGGCGTCGGCGACCCGGTAGCCGGTCGATATCTGCTTTTCCGTCGCGGAGAGCTGCGAACTGGTGAGGTTGAGGGACTGGAGCGCGATCTGTGCTCCGACGTTGGTGTTGACTGAGAAGGTCATGGTTTCTTACCTTTTGCCCACAAGGTTGCGCTTAGTCCCGCTTTTTGCGGGCAGAGCCCCATTCTGAGGCTGTTGGGTTAACGGGCCGTGAAGCACTCACGCTCCGACCGGCAGAAGTTTCGCGAGCGACAGGCCGCTGAGGCCCGCGATCACCTGGTAGGATGCCTGGAGCTGCGTCTGCGCCAGCGAGAGGTCGGAGAGCGTCTTCGCCATGTCGGCGTCCTGCGCCGTGCCGACCTGGGTCGTGAGCGCGGTCTGGGTGGCGGCGAGGTTGGTTTGCGTCGTGGCCAGCGCGGCCTGCCGGTTCCCCAGCACGCCGGTGTCGCCGGCCATCGCGGTGATGGCGCCTTGCAGGCTGCTGCGCGTGTCCTGCACCAGCCCGGCGAACCCCGGCAGGTTCACCTGCGCGCTTGACAGAGAACCGAGCGTCGCGAGGGAACGCATCAGGTCACGCGTATACGAGCCGGTCGTCGAGGTGCCGGTCGAGGTGATTGCGGCGTTGGCGCTGGCGAGCAGGCCGATCGGAGTACTCTGGTCATCGCCTGTCTGCACGGAAGGGATCCGCGCCTGGAGCGTGCTCGCGGGTTGCGACAGATAAGCGGAGAAGGGCGAGGTTCCGGCCGTGTTCGAGCTGGCGATGCCGAGGGTCGCCGCTGCGGTGGCGGTCGCGCCGGCCGTGCCGAGATTGCCGACCGCCGCCGCAATCTGGGTGTAGAAGCCCGACGACAGGATGGCGCTGGGGTCGGGCACCGGCGCATTCGCCGTGTCGGCGCCGGCGAAGACGAAGGTCCCGCCATCCTGAGCGTCGAGCAGGCCGGCGACCTGCTTCAGCGCGTCCTGCGCTGAGGTCGCGATGCTGTCCACCTCGGATGGATTGATCCCGTTCAGGTTGTTGAGCTGCGCGTAAAAGTTGGACGCGATCTGCTGGATCTGCGTCATCGTCGCCTGCGTGACCCCCATCGGTCCGGCGGCGGCGGAGATGTTGTTCTGCCAGGCCTGGAGGTTCGCTATCTCCGGGTTGAGGTCGAGCGACACCGAGGCGCCGGCGCCGAGGCCGGCGTAGGTGTCGGCCTCGAGGCCCGTGCTGGCCTGCTCGGTGAGCTGATTGAGGCGCTGGCGTACATTGGAGCTGTCGGCCACCAGCGTTGTCAGCAACCCGTAATCGCCCGGCGCCGGAATGCCGGAGATCCCGCTCATGGGTTCACCATGCCGAGGAGGGCGGTGTACATGTTCTGCACTGCGCCGATGACCTTGGCGTTGGCGCCGTAGGCGTTTTGCAGTGCGATGAGGTCCGACATCTCGGTGTCCATGTTCACCCCGGTCTCGGCGCTGAGCTTGGCTTGGAGACTTGTCTGCACCGATTGCTCGTTCGCGAGATCGGCCGATGTCGCAGCGCTGTCGGACGCCTGGGCGCCGACCAGGGTTGCCGCGAAGTCGGCCAGGGTGGCTGGCGGGGCGAACGGCGCGTTCAAGGTTCCCGTGGGCCCCAGCCCGGTGGTGTGCGTGCCGGCGGCCGGAGCGTCGCCGAGGACGTTGTTCAGAACGTCGTTGATGACGTTCGGAAAGCCGGCGGTTCCGATCGGGTTCACCGACGGTATGCCGTCGCGCACGGCGGCCGGGTTCGTGGCGATGGCCGGGTTCACCTGGATCTGAGCGGCGAAACCGATATAGCTCGATTGCACGGGGACGCCCCCGCCGGGCGGCACGGTGCCCGTTGCATTAGTGAATAGCGGCAATCCCTGCGCAGAGAAGCCTGCGGCGAGATTCTGGGAGAACTCGTCGAGCTCGGCCTGATAGGTCGGCAAGGTCGCGTCGCGCAGCGCGACGTTGGCCCCGATCTGCCCGCCCTGGAGGCCGGCGGTCACGTCCACCCCGCCCAGGGTGATCGGCGGAATGTCGCCAGGGTAGGAGGCGCCGGGCTCGATCGTGGCGCCAGTGGTGGTGAGCGGGTTGGCCGGGCCGTGGGTCGGCAGGGTGACGCCACTCGTGGTGGTGAGCAGCACATCTCCGTTTGCCTGCTGGAGCACGTTCACGCCCACCACCTGAGAGAGATTGGAGATGGCGGTGTCGCGCTGGTTCTCGAGATCGGCGGTGCTTTGGCCGAGCGCCTTGCCGGCGATGATCTTGTCCGACAGCGCGCCGATCGTGCCAAGGGTGGCGTTGATGGTGCCGACCTCGCCGACGATCGCGTTCTGCGCGTCCTGGCGCTGCGTCGTGTAGGCGGCGCTGAGCGTGTTGATGCCGGTCGCCAATGTGCTGGCGGAGGAGACGACGCTTGCCTGCTGCGTGGCGTTGCCGGGATCATCAAGCAAAGTCGAGAACGCATCCTGGACTTTGCCGAGGAGGCTCGCCAAATCCTGGCCCTGGCCCGGCGTTCCCTGCGCCGCATCGAGCGCGGTCATCGCGGCCGACCTGGTCGTGAGGCCGGCGGTCGTCGCGTTCTGCCGGAGAAGCTCCGTCTGCAGCGCCTGATCCACATCGCGCTGCGCCGGGGCGGAGAGGACGCCCATCCCAATCCCGCCCGCCGTGACGCTCTGTTCGCTGGCGACCTCCGTGGCATACCCTGGCGTGCTCGCGTTGGCGACGTTGTGCGAGACCAGGCCGAGTTGCGCATTGATCGCGGCGAGGCCGCTGCCGGCAATCGAAAGGGCGGCGTCCAGGCTCATCGGCTCAGGTCTTCATGTTGATGGTGACCTGCAGGAGCGTGTCGCCCGTCGTGATCATTTTGGCGTTGGCGCTGTATGCCTCCTGCGCGACGATCAGCTTGCTGAATTCGGTAGCGATGTCGACATTGGAGCTTTCCACCGAGCCGGTGACAAGGCTTCCCGCCGCGTTGGTGTTCTGCGACTGCGCGATGGGATCGCCTGAACTCGGTCGTCGCGGTAAAGGCTTGGCCGTTCTGGCGTTGCAGCGCGTCGGGGTTGGCGAAGGTGATGACCGGCACCTGCGCGACGACCTGGGACTGGCCGTTGTTGTAGTTGGCGACCACGTTGCCGGTGCTCGTCACGTCGATTCCCGTGAAACTGCCGGCCGGCACGCCGTTCTGGGTGATGTTGCTCAGGCTGTAGGCGCTGCCCGCGAATTGCGTCACGCCGGCCGCCGAGCCAAAGCTGCCGAGACCCAGGTTGACAGTCTGCGGGCCACCGCCGAAGTCGGCGGTGAATGTCAGGTTCGCCGGGCCGCCGGCGCTGAAGGCCGAGGCGGTCACGCCGCTTGGCGCGGCGAACGAGCCGATCGTGCCCGACGGGACCCCGTTGGTCCCGAACTGCACCGTCGCGCTGCCGATCGTGTTGCCGGCGACGTCAGGCGAGCTGAGGGAGGCCGTCCACGCGTTCGCGCCACTGGGCGTCCAGGTGACCGTGACGGCATGCTGGTTGCCGAGAGAATCGTAGATGTCCACCTGGGAGGACGCCGGCGTGCTACTTCCGCTCGGTAGATTGGCGGACAGGCCGATGGCAGAGGTCGCGATCGGGTTGAACTGCGTCTGGGCGACCTTGATCGGCGACAGGCTCGACTGGTTCGCGACGCCGGTGGTCGGGCTGACCGTCCACCCCTGCAGGTAGTCTCCCTCGCTGTTTGTGAGATAACCGTTCTTGTCGAGCTGGAAATCGCCGGCGCGGGTGTAGGAGGTCTGCGGGCTGAATGTCGGCGCGGTGCTGCCGCTGACGACGCCGTTTGGCTTGGAGACGGCAAAGAGGCCCTGTCCGGAGATGGCGAGCGCGAGCGCATCGTCGCTCTGCGAAACCGTGCCCTGCACGGTGTTGGTGTAGTCGGGCCGAGTAGCCACCGACCCTGGCTCGTTCTGCTGGCTCGTGCTGGTGGTGAGGTAGTCGATGAAACTGGTATCGACTGCCTTGTAGCCGACGGTCTGGCTGTTGGCGACGTTGTCGCTGATATTGCCGAACGCGGAGGACTGTGCGGTCAGTCCGCTGACGGCTGTGTCGAGGGCGCTGAACAGGGACATGGCGTGCTCCGTCGCGGCTAGTGCTGCCGCGCCATCGGTTTCGCACGAAGCGTGCCATCTCCGTCCGACTGCGTGAGGGCAACGAAACGCGCCCTCACGGAGGCCGCTTTCGTCGGAGCCGGCAGGAACAACCCGGCAGAATGTGCCGACGCATCCCGCAGTCGCGCGACTATGGACGCTCAATGCAGGCTCGCGATCCGCCGTTGCGGCTGGTCCGCCGGTTGCATTCGTCGCATCCGTCGCAAGAGCACCGAACGGATGACGGAGATCACCGCACCCACCGCACCCACCGCACCGGCCGATGCGCGCGCTCTGGCGCCCGCCACTGCTGTTGCCGCGGCGGCAACGCCAGAGGGGGGCGGCTTCCAGAGCACGCTCGCGGGTGTGCTCGCGGCGCCGGTCTCGGCGCCCGCCGCGGCACCTCAGGTCATACGAACGGCCCCGATCGCCTCTTCGGTGCGTTCCTCCCCACTACCCGGCTTTGGTCCGCTTCACGGCCCAAAGCCGCAAGGGGAGGGGGAGTCGCGCGCGAAGAGCTGTCCTGCCCAGGGGTCCGACCAAAAGACGGCCCAAGGGCAGGCCTTGCGGGAGGGGGTTGGGGGAGGGGTCGAACGCGGCAACTCTCAGGCAAAGGTCAGCCAAAATGCGGGGCCGAATGCCCTCGCGGCCGCGCCTCTCGACGACTTGCCGCCCGGGCCGGTGGCGGACGGAGGTGTGCCCGGAAAAGACAACGCTTCTGCTGCGAAGCCTGGCGGAGATGTCGCGCGGTCCAAGGAAAAGACCCAGCCTGCGCCTACGGAGCAGGCTGCCGGCCCGCCGCAAACGGACCCGGGGTCCTTTCCCCCCGCGCCGAACGGCGTCACCCCGGCGGTCCCGGTGGTCGCGCCGGTGGCACCGTCGTCCTCGGATGATGGAGGGCCACCGGCAGACGATCCCGGCCGCGATCCGGGGCCTGGCGGAATCGAGAGCGTGAAGGGTGACGCGCGCAGGCCCGCACGACCGCTGTCCGAGGCCGCAGCAATCGGCTCGAAGGGGACGGAGCCATCCATCGCGCCGGGACCGACCGATGCGCCGCAATCACCCACGCCGCAGAGCCAGCCGGCGGTTCACATTCCGGCGGCTTTGGGGCTGGCGGCGAGCAATGCCGGCCCGGAAGTGCGGCCGTCCTCGCACACGGAGCCGGCGGCATCTCCGGCCGCCTCGGCAGCCGCACCGTCGCTGCACGCGTCGGACGGTTCGCCGGCTGGGCAAGTCGCGCCCGTGATGGTCTCGCTCGTCGGCGGCGCGGCGGGCACGCACCGGCTGGTGCTGCGGCTGGACCCGCCCGAGCTGGGACGGGTCGAGATCCGGCTGGTGCGCGAGCCCGACACGGGCGCGCGCGTGGAGGTAACGGCCGAGCGCCCGGCGACGCTCGCGCTGCTGCGGCTGGACGAGCCGGCGCTGCACCGGGCGCTCAATGATGCCGGCGTGCCTCAGGACGGGCGCACGCTGACGATGCAACTGGGCCAACCGGGCGGACAAGAGCTGGCGCGGCAAGGCGGCGGACAGGGCGGGGAGAGCGCCCGCCGGTTCGTCCCGCCAAGCTTCGGTTCCGAGTCCGCGAACGTCCTCGATATGCAACCCGTGCCGGCGCCGCGATACCTGCGCACGGCGCTCGACATCACCGCCTGACCAAAGGAGACGCAATTCCATGAGCATCGCAACCGTCGCCGCACAGCAGAGCGCGCTGGCCGCCGCCGCCCAGGCGGCCACGCAGGCCGCGTCGCAGAAAGCCTCGTCCAGTCAGAGTGGCACCGCTGCGTCAGGCGCAAGCGGGGGCACCACCGCGGCACAAACGGGCCAGACCGCGCTGACGGCGCTGTCCAGCAACTTTGGCGACTTCCTGAACATGCTGATGACGCAGCTACAGAACCAGGACCCGTCCAGCCCGATGGACAGCAACCAGTTCACGCAAGAGCTGGTCTCGTTCTCCGGCGTCGAGCAGCAGATCAACACGAACAGCAGCCTGACCAGCCTGATCCAGCTTACGCAGGCGGGTCAGGTGATGCAGGGCGCGTCGCTCACGGGCAAGCAGGTGCAAGTGCAGTCGAACCAGATCCCGCTGCAAAATGGCAGCGGATCTGTGCAGTTCACGACGCCGACGGCTGAGCCGGTCGCCATCGCGATCGCCGACAGCAGCGGCAATCTGGTGCGCACCGCCACGGTGAACGCGCAGGCCGGCGCGAACACCTGGAACTGGGACGGCACCAGCAATTCCGGCGCGAAGCTGCCCGATGGCGCCTACAACATCGCGGTCGATGGAGCGGCCAATAGTGGCGGTTCGGCGGCGGCGCTGCCGTTCACCGTGGGCGGCACGGTGACAGGGACGCAGAGCACGGCCAGCAACGGGATGCAGTTGCAGCTTGGCGCGCTCGGGGTCGGCTTCGGGTCGTTGCAGTCGCTGACGAATTGAGCTCAGACCGTGCGGTCGCCGGCAGTTCCCAGCGCCGCCTGCGCGGCCGCGAGGCGGGCCACGGGAACGCGATAGGGGCTGCACGAGACGTAGTCGAGGCCGACCTCCTGGCAGAAGGCGATGGAGGACGGATCGCCCCCGTGCTCGCCGCAGATGCCGAGCTTGAGGTCGGGCTTGGTGGCGCGGCCCCTCTCGGCGGCCAGGCGGACCATCGCGCCCACGCCCTCGATGTCGAGCGAGACGAACGGGTCTTTCGGCAGGATGCCCTTCTCCACATAGAGCGGCAGGAACTTGCCGGCGTCGTCGCGCGAGAGGCCGAAGGTCGTTTGGGTCAGGTCGTTGGTGCCGAAGCTGAAGAAGTCGGCGACCTCGGCGATCCTGTCGGCCACGATCGCCGCGCGCGGCAACTCGATCATCGTGCCGACGCTGTATTCGATCTCGCTTCCCGCTTCCTTGAACACCTCGGCAGCGATCTTCTCAATCTGCGCGCGGGTGATCTCCAGCTCCTTCCGGGTGCCGACCAGCGGGATCATGATCTCGGGCACCGGGGCGGCGCCGGTTTCGGCGCCGACCGCCAGGGCGCCCTCGAAGATCGCGCGTGCCTGCATCTCATAGATCTCGGGATAGGAGATGCCGAGCCGGCAGCCGCGATGGCCGAGCATTGGGTTGGCCTCGGCCAACTCGGCGGCCCGGCGGCGCATGGATTCGACATCGGCGCCCAGTGCCTGAGCGACCTCGGCCAACTCGGCCTCGCCGTGCGGCAGAAATTCGTGCAGCGGCGGGTCAAGCAGGCGGATGGTGACCGGTAGGCCCGCCATGATGGCGAACAGCTTGCGGAAGTCTTCCCGCTGGAACGGCAGCAGCCGCGCGAGCGCAACCCGGCGGCCGTCCTCGTCGCGCGCCAGGATCATCTGCCGAACGGCGCCGATGCGCTCCGGGTCGAAAAACATGTGCTCGGTGCGGCAGAGCCCGATACCCTCGGCGCCGAACTTGCGCGCGGTCTCGGCATCGAGCGGCGTCTCGGCGTTGGCGCGAACCTTCATCGTGCGCACCGCGTCCGCCCATTCCATCAGCGTGGCGAAGTCGCCCGACATCGCGGGCTCGATCATCGCCACGGCGCCCGCGAACACCTCTCCTCTGCCGCCGTCGAGCGTGATCGTCCCGCCCGCATGCACGACACGGCCCCCCGCCGTGAGCGTCTGCGCGTTGTAGTCCACGCTGATGCCGCCCGCGCCGGCCACGCAGGGCCGGCCCATGCCGCGCGCGACCACGGCGGCGTGGCTGGTCATGCCGCCGCGGGTGGTGAGGATTCCCTTGGCGGCGTGCATGCCGTGAATGTCCTCGGGGCTTGTCTCGATCCGCACGAGGATCACGGATTCCCCCTTGGCCGCGCGGGATTCCGCCTCGTCGGCGCTGAACACGATCACGCCGCAGGCGGCGCCAGGGCTGGCCGGGAGTCCCTTGGCAAGCAGCGTGCGCGGCGCCTCGGGGTCGAGCATGGGGTGGAGAAGCTGATCGAGCGCCGACGGGTTGACCCGGCGCACGGCCTCGGTCTGGTCGATCATGCCGTCGCGCGCCATGTCCACCGCGATCCGCAGGCTGGCCGCCGTGGTGCGTTTGCCGTTGCGCGTCTGGAGCATGTAAAGCCGGTTCTTCTGAACCGTGAACTCGATGTCCTGCATGTCGCGGTAGTGCCGCTCAAGCTTGGCCCGGACCGCCATCAGCTGGGCAAAAGCTTGCGGCATGGCCGCTTCCATCGGCGTCTCGCCGGGTTTGGCGCGTGCCGCTGACAGCGGCTGCGGCGTGCGGATGCCGGCCACCACGTCCTCGCCCTGCGCGTTGACCAGGTATTCGCCGTAAAAGATGTTCTCGCCGGTCGAAGGATCGCGGGTGAAGCAGACGCCGGTGGCGCAATCCTCGCCCATGTTGCCGAACACCATTGCCTGCACGTTGACGGCGGTGCCCCAGTCGGCGGAGATGTCGTGCAGACGGCGATAGGTGATCGCGCGGGGGTTCATCCAGCTTCCGAACACCGCGCCGATAGCGCCCCAAAGCTGCTCCTCCGGCCTTTGCGGAAACGGCCTGCCGGTTTCATCAGCCACCATATCCTTGTAGCCGTCCACGAACTCGGCGCCAGTCGTCCTCGCTCAGCGCGGTGTCCTCGGTCGCACCGGTGTCGAGCTTGGCGCTTTCAATAATCTCCTCAAAACGATGGTGGTCGACGCCGAGCACCACCGAGCCGTACATCTGGATGAACCGGCGATAGCTGTCCCACGCGAAGCGGGCATCCCCGGCGTCGCGCGCCAGGCCTTCAACGGTCGCGTCGTTCAGGCCGAGGTTAAGCACGGTGTCCATCATGCCGGGCATGGAGACGCGCGCGCCCGAGCGGACCGAGACGAGCAGCGGCTGCGCGGGGTCGCCGAAGCGCCGGCCGACGGCGGTTTCGACGCGCGCCAGGGCCTCGTTCACCTGGGCTTCCAGTTCGGCCGGGTAGCGGCGGTCGTTCTTGTAGAACGCCGTGCAGACCTCGGTGGTGATGGTAAAGCCCGGCGGGACGGGCAGGTCGATCGAGGCCATCTCGGCGAGATTGGCGCCCTTGCCGCCCAGCAGGTCGCGCATCTCCGCCCGCCCCTCGTTGCGGCCGGCGCCGAAGCTGTACACCCACTGCGGCATCGGAAACTCCGTTCAGCCTTCGATTTTGGAAAAGTCGGCGACACGGTCCATCGTCGCCCGAACCCGGTTGAGAAGACGCAAACGATTGCGGCGCAAATCAGGATCTGGCGCGTTGACGGTCACGCGATCGAAGAAAGCATCGATTCGGGGGCGAAGGGCGGCCATTGGACGGATGGCCTCATGGTAGGCTTCGCGGTCGAGAAGACTGTCAAGTTCGGAACGGCCGTGCTGGAGCGCCTGCATGAGATCGCTTTCCTCGCGCTCTCGCAGAAGCGCCCCCTCTACATCTCCGTCGTGAGGACCGTCCTTCCGCTCTTCGATCCGCAGGATGTTGGCCGCACGGCGATAGGCGGTCAGCAGATCGCTTCCGATATCGGTTCCGAGAAGTGCGGCGACGGTGTTGGCGCGGGCCTCCAATCTCGTGAAATCATCGTCCTGAGTGGCGCCGAACGCGGCGGCTATCACATCATGCCGCCGTCCCTCCGAGCGTAATTGCACGCGCAAGCGCTCGACGAGGAACTCCAGAATTTCTGACGAGGAAGCGGAATCGATCCCGCGTTCTTGGTAGCCTTGGCCAGCGTCGTCGATGAGGCATCTCAAGCCGAGGCGCAGCCCGTTCTCGCGGATGATGCGGATGATGCCCAGGCCCGCGCGACGAAGCGCGTAGGGATCGCCGGAGCCGGTCGGCTTCTCGCCGATTGCGAAGAACCCGGCGAGCTGGTCGAGCTTGTCCGCCAGCGCCACCGCGATCGACACGGGCGCGGTGGGCACCTCGTCGTGCGATCCCTTGGGCGCGTAATGGCCCTGGATCGCGTCGGCAACTTCCGCAGGCTCGTTGTCGTCCCGGGCGTAGTAGCGGCCCATCACGCCCTGCAATTCGGGAAACTCGTCCACCATTCCGGTGACGAGGTCGGCCTTTGCAAGCTCCGCCGCGCGTTCCGCAAGCGCCGGGTCGGCGCCGACGAGGGGGGCGATGAGGCGCGCGAGGCGGCGCAGGCGGCGGACGCGCTCGCCCTGGCTGCCGAGCTTCGCGTGGAAGGTGATGCCACCGAGGCGGGAAACCCGATCCGCCAGGCGGGTGCGGCGGTCGAGATCCCAGAAGTGGCGGGCATCGGCGAAGCGGGCGCGCAGCACACGCTCGTTGCCGGCGATGATGGTCGCGCCGTCGTTCTCGGCCTCGATGTTGGCGACGAAGCCGAACCAGGGCGCGGGACCGCCGTTCTCGGTGCGAAGCGCGAAGTAGCGCTGGTTCACGCGCATCGAGACCTGCATGACCTCCGGCGGCAGGTCCATATAGGCCGGATCGATGCGCCCGAGCAGTGGAACGGGCCACTCGATCAGCCCGGCGAGCTCGTCGAGCAGGCCGGGGTCATCGACCACGCTCAGGCCCTTGGCCGTTGCTTCGGCGTCGAGGCCGCGGGCGATCCGGCGGCTTCGCTCGGTCGCGTCCACGAGCACGTATCGCTCGGCAAGCGCCCTCTGCCACTCGGCGCAGGAGGCGACGGCGATGGGACCGGGAGCGTGGAAGCGGTGGCCTTCGGTCAGGTTGGCGGAGGCCAACCCGTGGGCGTCATCGCCGCCCTCACGGAGATCGAACGGCACCACCGCGCCATCCAGCAGGCAGATGATGCGGCGCAGCGGGCGGACCCAGGTGAAGGCGCTGGCGCCCCAGCGCATGGATTTGGGCCAGGGAAAGCGGCGCAGCAGGGGCGGCAGCGCGGCGGCGATCAGGCGTTGGGCGGAGATAGCTTCGGCCCGCTTCTCCAACACCCAGTAATCGCCCTCCGGGTGAAGCTGATCGCGGTGGGCGTCATGCTTGCGGAGGAATCCGGCGACCGCTTGTTCAGGTGCGGAGAGGCGCGGCCCGCGCTCCGTGGCGGAAGCCGCGGCGACCTCGGCGTTGAGTTCGGCGCGGAGGGCGATGCGGCGCGGGCCGTGGAAGGTCTCGATGCGGTCGGGGTGCAAGGCGGCCAATGCGGCGCCCACCAAACGCGCCAGATCGGCCGCCGCGCGCGCCTGCATACGGGCGGGGATTTCTTCGCTGAAAAGTTCGATAAAGAGTTCCGGCATCGCTCAGGCCGTCAGCCCCGGTTCGATCTCGATAATGAACGCGGCCGTCGCCGGCCATGACGCTGAAAGGGGAAGCATCCCGTTGCGAATGCTGTTTTTTCGTAGCCCGTCGAGTCCGAAATAGATCGGGCGGTCACGCCTGTCATGCCTCCCCTGCCGTCCATGCCTCGCAGCACCCCTTTGCCAACGCCCGCACGCGGCCGATGTAGCTTGCCCGCTCGGTCACGCTGATCACGCCCCGGGCATCCAGCAGGTTAAACAGATGGCTCGCCTTTATGCACTGGTCGTAGGCTGGCAGGGCGAGGCGATGAGCCAGAAGGGCGTCGCATTCGCGCTCGGCGTCGGCGAAGTGGCGGGCCAGCATTTCGGTGTCCGCCTGCTCGAAGCTGTAGGCGGAGTACTCGCGTTCGGCGCGCAGGAAAATGTCGCCGTAGGTGACGCCGGCGCCGTTGAAGTCGAGGTCGAACACGTTCTCCACGTCCTGCACGTACATCGCCAGCCGCTCCAGCCCGTAGGTCATCTCGAAGCTGGGCAGCTCCACGGCGGTTCCGCCTAGCTGCTGGAAGTAGGTGAACTGGCCGACCTCCATGCCGTCGCACCAAACCTCCCAGCCAAGTCCCCAGGCGCCGAGCGTCGGGCTTTCCCAGTCATCCTCGACGAAGCGGAAATCGTGGCGCAGCGGGTCGAGCCCGATCTCGCGGTAGCTGGCGAAAAGAAGCTCCTGCGCGTCCGCCGGGCCGGGCTTGATGATGACCTGGTACTGATAGTAGTGGCCGAGCCGGTTCGGGTTCTCGCCGTAGCGCCCGTCGGTCGGCCGGCGGCTCGGCTGGACGTAGGCGGCGCGCCAGGGCCGAGGGCCCAGTGCGCGCAGGGTCGTGGCGGGATGGAAGGTGCCAGCGCCCATTTCCAAATCGTAGGGCTGGAGGATGACGCAGCCCTGGCACGCCCAAAACCCATGCAGGGCGAGGATCAGATCCTGGAAACTCCGGGGTGGGGTCGGCGTCATGGCGGCCTGGGCATGGTGCGGCGCAACGTAAGCATTCGGGACGGTGCGCGGCAAGCAATCCCGACCGCGCCATTCGAGTTGAAGCGCGGTTGGCGCATCGCCAAGTGTGCGGGACAAGGAACGATCCCATGAGCGCCGACGGGCTGGATGATGCGGTGATCGCGCGGGTGCTGACCGAAACGCGACGCATCGCGGTGGTCGGGGCATCGGCCAAGCCTTGGCGCCCCTCCAACGAGGTGCTCGGCTTTCTAATCGCCCGCGGTTACGACGTCACGCCGGTCAACCCACGTCTTGCCGGCCAGGCCATCCGGAGACATCGGGTCGCCGGTAGCCTGGCCGAGGCCGCGCCGCTGGAGATGGTGGACGTGTTCCGCAACACCGCCCACGCCGGGGACGTGGTGGATGAGGCGATCCGGCTGGGTGCGGGCGTGGTATGGATGCAGCTTGGCGTCGTGAACCAGGATGCGGCCGCGCGGGGGCGGGCGGCGGGTCTAACCGTAGTGATGGACCGCTGCCCCGTGATGGAATGGCGCCGGCTGGAACGCCGCCCCTCGGGGCCGGCGGAAAGGAGATGCGAATGACCAACGAGGAACGCGACATCATCGCCGCCTTCATCGCGCGCGTGGGTGGTGCGCCGCCGCCGCAGGGCGGCTGGGGCGGGGGCGCCTCAGTGCCCGCGACCCAGCCGCAGCGGCCCGACCTGCCGCCCGTCGATCCTGATGCCGACCACCTCATTGCCCAGCAGTTCCAGAGCTACCCGGAGGCGCGATACCGCATTACCCAGCTCGCGTTCGTGCAGGAGCATGCTCTGGTCGAAGCGCAAAATCGGCTCCGGCGGCTGGAATGGGAGTTGCAGCAGGCCCAACAGGCGGCGCAGCAGGCACAGCCGCAGGCCGGCGGGCCGCGGCAGGGCGGATTTTTTAGCACCCTATTCGGCGGCGGCGCCCGGGCAGGCGCCGGCCCCGCGCCCCAACCGGGGGCGGGGCCGTGGGGCCGTGGTCAGGGCGCGCCAGGGCAGTATCAATCCTCGGCCCCGCCGCCGCCGCAGTATCCGCCGGGTTATCAGCAGGGTGTGTTCCAGCGTGCCGGCGGCTCGGGCTTTCTTGGCTCGGCCCTGACCACCGCGGCCGGGGTGGCCGGCGGGATGCTCGCGGCGGACGCGCTCCGTGACATGTTCTCGCCGCATCATTCCATGTTTGGCGGCGAAGGATTGGGCGGCGCCGGACCTTGGGGCGGGTCACCGGCCGGCACCGGCTACGTGGATCAGGGCACGTGGTCCGATCCGAACACCGGCGTCGCGCCCGACCAGGGCTATGTCGATCAAGGCACCTGGGACCAGGGGAGCCAAGGTGGGGACCAGGGAGGCGCGGATCAGTCCGGCTGGACCGACCCAGCGCCGGCGCCGGATGACACCAGCGGCGGCTGGGACCAGGGCGGCGGTGGCGGCGATTGGGGCGGCGGCGATGGCGGATCGAACGACGACTCGCTGATCTGACGCGCACTGCGTGGAGCTTCGGCCCGTCAGACGGCGGCGATGCGCCTTCGTCGGGCGGGGGTCGGGGCGGGAACCGGGACCGGGACCTCGTCGGGGTTTTCCAGCGCCTGGAGTAGTGCGGCCCGGACTTGGCGAAGGCGGCGCTCGTTCTCCACCTTCAGGCCGAACACGTCCTTGACGTAGAAGACATCCACCGCGCGTACGCCGTATGTGGTGACATGCGCCGATCCGATTTGCAGACCCTGCGCGCTGATCGCCGCCGTCACGTCGTGCAGCAAGCCGGGCCGGTCCCGCCCGTTCACCTCGACCACGGTGAAAGTGTTGGAGGCGTGATTGTCCACCACCACCCGCGGCGGCACCTGGATCGCGCGCATCCGGCGGCCGAGCAGGGCGGCCGAAATCTTTCGGATCTCCGCGTTCAGGTTGAGTTGCCTCGACAGTGCCTGCTCGGTCACGACCGAGAGGCGTGCCAGCCGGTGCGGCGCGTCGAAAGCACCGCCCGCCGCATCTTGAATCCAAAACGTATCCAACGCCATGCCGTTGGTCAGCGTGTGGATGCGCGCGTCCACGATCGAGGCTCCGGCGACGGCCAGCGCGCCGGCGATCCGGCTGAACAACCCCGCATGGTCGGCGCAATAGACGGTGACTTCCGTGACAGCGCGCGCGGGCAAGGGCTCGGTCTTGATGGTGAGCGGCGTGTGGCGCGCCTCGGCCTCGCGCACCAGCCGGGCGTGGCGGGCGTGCGTCTCGGGGTCGAACGAGAGCCAGTAGCTCGGGTAGCCGAGCGAGCTGAAGGCGTCGATCTCGTCGGCCCTGAAGTCCACCAGCAGCGCGGCAGCGGCCTGCTTGGCGCGGCTCACCCGCACGTCGCGCTCGGTGGTGGCAAGCCCGCCGGCCAGCACCTCGGAGACCCGGGAATACAGTTCCCTCAGCAGCGTCGCCTTCCAGTTGTTCCACACCTTGGGCGAGACCGCCCGCATGTCGGCGACCGTGAGCACGAGCAGCAGCTTAAGACGTTCCGGAGACTGAATGATGTCGGCGAGATCGAGGATCGTCTTCGGATCGTCGATGTCGCGCTTGAAGGCGGTTTCGCTGAGCAGCAGGTGATGGAGCACCAGCCAGGAGGCGGTCTCGGTCTCCTCGGCCGAGAGCCCGAGTTGCGGGCCGACCTTGCTGGCGATCTCGGCGCCGAGTTGCGAGTGATCGCCGCCACGGCCCTTGGCGATGTCGTGCAGCAGCATCGCGACGTAGAGCGCGCGGCGCGATTGCATGTGATCGATGATCCCCGAGGCGATCGGCGCGATCTCGGCCAACTCGCCGCGCTCCAGCGCTTCCAGCACTCGGACGGCCTCGATCGTGTGCTCGTCCACCGTGAAGACGTGATAGGTGTCGAACTGCATCTGTCCGACGATGCGCGCCCAGTCCGGCAAATACCGGCCAAGGAAGCCAGTCTCGTTCAGGATGCCGAGCCAGCGCACGCGGTCGGGGCCGTGGGCATCGGTCGCACGGCCGCACAGCAGGTCCATGAACAGCCGCGCCGCCTCGGCGTCGCCGCGCAGCCGCGCCGCGCCGCGCTCGCCGCGGATCAGTGCGCGCAGCGCGAGCGGATGCAGCGACAAGCCGCGGTCGCGCGCGATCTTCAGAATGCGAAGCATCTGGATGGGCTCGGCCGCGAAGTCGCGCCCCGACATCGGCAGCAATTTCCCCTCGGCGAGCACGAATCCGGCGTCGAGCAGGCCCTTGTCGGTCTCCGGCGCGATGGCGGGCGAGCCGAGCGCGGCGCGCAGGATCGCCGGTTCCAGGATGCGCGTGACTCGCGCGACCTCGCGGGCTGTCAGGAAATAGTGGCGCATGAAGCGCTCCACCCCGTCCTGGCGCCCGTGGCGGGTGTAGCCCATGCGGGCGCCCACGACCGGCTGGAGATCGAAGGTCAGTCGCTCCTCCGCGCGCCCCGCGACGTAGTGGAGGTGGAAGCGCACGGTCCACAGGAACTCCCACGCTCGCCGCGCGTGCCGAGCCTCGGTCTCGGTCAGGACGCCGGCCACGTCCGCCAGTTCGGCCATGGTCTGCGTGCCGTACACGAAGCGGGACACCCAGTAGAGCGTCTGCAGGTCGCGCAGCCCGCCACGGCCCTCCTTGATGTTCGGCTCGACTACGAAGGGGCTGTCGCCGAAGCGGTGGTGCCGGATGTCACGCTCGGCCTGCTTGGCGAGGATATAGTCGGCCGCGCCGGCTTCCTTGCAGGCGGCGGCGAACTCCGCACGAAATTCGAGGTAGAGGCCCGGGTCGCCGGCCAGGCGGCGCGCGTCCAGCAGCGAGGTGCGGATCGTCGCGTCCCTCGCCCCCTCGGCCAGGCACTCGGCGACCGAGCGCGTCGCATGACCGACCTTCAGGCCGAGGTCCCACAGGAAGTAGAGCATGTACTCCACGACCTGATGCGTGTGCGCCGACGGTTCGCGCGGGGTCAGGAACAAGAGATCGATGTCGCTGAACGGGGCCAGCACGCCGCGCCCGTAACCGCCGGTCGCGGCGAAGCTGAGCGCCTCCGGCTCGCCAAGGACGTCGAGCGCATGCGCGTGCAGCGCGCGGATGAGCCCGTCCATGAGCGAAGCAAGCAGGCGCGCGGCTTGCAACCCGGTGATCTGGTCCTGCTCGAAGGCGTGCTGGGCGTGTCCCTGGATGCGCGCGAGATGCCGACGGAAGGCGCCCAGGGCGGCGTCCCGCGGCACCGGGCTGCCGCTGCCGGCCAGCTCCGCCAGCGCCTCCGACAGGATCGCGGCGGCGGCATCAGGCTTGGTCGGCAGGGGCGTTTAAATCAGCATCTCGCGATCGTACTATGTCCCCTCAGGCTGGGAAACGGGCAGCAGGGCCTTGAGTTGGTAAAGTGCGTCGAGCGCCTCGCGCGGGGACATGCGATCGGGGTCGAGCGCGACGAGAGCCTGGGCCAGCGCGTCACGGTCAAATGGCCCCGACGACGTCGGCGCGCCAGGGTCGGGCCGGCCGACGCTGGCGAATAGCGGCAATGCGGAAAGCTTCGCCGCCCCGAGCGGGCCGCCCTCGCGCTCCAACGCGGCGAGCAGCGCGCCGGCGCGGCGGACCACCGGCGCCGGCACCCCGGCAAGCTCCGCGACATGCACGCCCCAAGACCGCCCGGCCGCGCCCGCGGCCACCTCGTGCAGGAACACCACCGACTTTTTCCACTCCTTCACTCGCATCGTGTGGGGGCGCAGCCGCGGCATTCGGTCGGCCAGCTCGGCCAGTTCGTGGAAGTGCGTAGCAAAGATCGTGCGGCAGCGGATCGCGGCGTGCAGCGCCTCCAGCACCGCCCAGGCGATGGCAAGCCCGTCCAGCGTCGCTGTGCCGCGGCCGATCTCGTCCACCACGACGAGCGAGCGCGGGCCCGCCTGATTGAGGATCGCCGCCGTCTCGGTCATTTCCACCATGAATGTGGAGCGGCCGCGCGCGAGGTCGTCGGCGGCGCCGACCCGGGAGAACAGGCGGTCCACGACGCCGATGCGCGCCGTAGCGGCGGCGACCGGCAGCCCCGCCTGGGCCAGCACGACCAGCAGCGCGTTCTGCCGCAGAAACGTCGATTTGCCGGCCATGTTCGGCCCGGTGAGCAGCAGCAGGCGCCGATCGGGCGAGAGGTCGCAATCGTTCGGCACGAACGCCGCCTGGCCCGCCAGCGCGCGTTCCACCACCGGATGGCGGCCGGCCGCCACCTCGAACGCCGTGTCTTGCGTGATCCTGGGGCGGCACCAATCGCCCGGCCCGGCGAGACGCGCCGCGGACTGCGCGACATCGAGCAGGGCGAGCGCGTTCGCCGCGCCGGCGAGGGCCTCGTCGCACCCCATCGCCTTCTGGACCAAATGCCCGAAAACCGCCCGTTCCCGCGACGCCGCGCGCTCGGCGGCTTCGGCGATGCGCCGGTCGAGGTCGGCCAGCTCGGGCGTGGTGAACCGCGCACCGCTGGCCATGCTTTGGCGCAGCGTGAGTTCGGGGAAGGTCCGCAGCCGCTCCGCGGCCTGGGCCGGCGCCTCCATGACGTAGCCGAGCTGGGCGTGATGACGGATTTTCAGGCTCGCGACACCGTAATGCTGGGCGTAGTCGAGCTGGAGCTTTCCGAGCACCCGGCGGCTGTCATCGCGCAGCGAGCGCTCCGCATCCAGCTCGGCATCGAAGCCGGGCCGGATTCCCCCGCCGTCATCCATGCGGGCCGGCGCGGGGTCGGCGAGCGCATCGGCGAGCAGGCGTTCCAGCCCGGGATCAAGCGCGAGCGTCGTGCGCGCGTCGGCGAGCAGCATCGGGGCGCCGGTTTCCAGCAGCGCGGCCGCGGAGCGGGCGGCGACAAGGCCGTCGCGCAGGGCAATGAGGTCGCGCGGCGTCCCGCGACCGAGCGACAGCCGGCCCAGCGCGCGCGCCATGTCGGGGGCTGCCCGCAGCACGCCGCGCAGCCGCCCCGCCGCGTCCGGCTGCGAAACCAGCCAGCCCCAGGCGTCCTGCCGCGCGGCGATGGCATCGGGGTCGGTGAGTGGGGCCGAGAGCCACTCGGCAAGCAGGCGCGCCCCGGCCGCGGTCAGCGTGCGATCCACGGCGGCGAGCAGGGTGTGCGCGCCGCCGTCGCGCGCCCGCAGAATCTCCAGGCTGGCGCGCGTCGCCGCGTCCATCGCGAGCGTTCCGGCCCCGCCCCGCGGGACCGGGCGGGAGAGCCGGGGAAGCGCGCCCGAGGCGGTCGCCCGCACGTAATCGAGGGTGAGCGCGGCGGCGACTGCCTCGCCGTCGGTAAAGGCGCCGAACGCATCCAGGCTGGCCGCGCCGAACGCCTCTGCGACACGCCGCCGCGCGGCGAGGGGGGCGGAGGGGATGCAATCGGGCGCGCGGCGCTCGGCGAGGTCGCCGAGGGGAACCGTCTCGGGAGCGAGAATCTCGGCCGGGTCCAGACGGCCGAGCAGCGCGGCCAACTCGACGGCGGGCACGCTCTCGGTTTCGAACAGGCCGGTGGAGACGTCGAGCCAGGCGGCGCCGATGCCGGCGCGGTCGGGCGCCAGCGCGACCAGCAGGTTGGGACGGCGGGCCTCCAGCAGGGTGTCCTCGGTCAGCGTGCCGGGCGTGACCAGCCGAACGACCTCGCGCCGGATCGGTCCCTTGCCCGCCCGCGTCTTGGGATTCTCCATCTGCTCGGCGATGGCGACGCGGAAGCCCCGCCGGATCAGCCGGGCGAGATAGGCGTCACCGGCATGCACCGGAACCCCGCACATCTGGATTGGCGCCCCGGCGTGCTCGCCCCGATGGGTGAGCGCAATATCGAGCGCCGCGGCCGCCGCTTCGGCGTCCGCGAAAAACAGCTCGTAGAAGTCCCCCATGCGAAAGAACACGAGCGCCTCGGGGTGCTCGGCCTTGACCGCGAACCACTGCGCCATCGCTGGCGAGGCCCCGTCGGCGCTGGGCAAGCGGGAGGCTGAGGCCATCAAGACGTCCTGGAGTGGTCGGGGCGGCCCTTATAGCAACGGCCCTCAGCTCTGACCCGTGCTAAGTCATTCCCGCGAAAGCGGGAATCCAGGCCCACACGCACCGAGTTCCGCGCCATCCGCATGGGTTCCCGCTTTCGCGGGAATGACGGCTTGTGCCGCGGCGCGCATCCTCTCCCTCAGCAGCATGCCGAAGATCGGCGGGTCGTCGCGCAGGTAGCGACGCGCGAGCCGGCGTGGATCGGCCGCCAGCCGATGCAGCCATTCGAGCCCCGCGCGGCGCATCCACTCCGGGGCGCGACGCGCGGCACCGGCGAGGAAGTCGAGGCCGGCGCCGATGCAAAGGCCGGTGCCGGTCGCGGCGCCTTCGGCCTGGATGGCGGCGGCCAGCAGTTCCTGGCGCGGCGAGCCGAGCGCGAGGAACACCAGGCGGGAGGGATGGTCGAGGACGAAGCGGATGGCCGCGCGCATCGCGCTCGGGTCGCGCTCGAAGCCTGGCGGCGGGTCGTGGTGGGCCAGTTGCGCCAAGCCGCAGCGGGCGCGAAGCGCGGGCAGGCGGTCGGGCCGAACGCCGATGATGGTGACACGCTCGCGCGGTGGCAGACCGGTCAGCAGGCGGGCGGTGAGGTCGCTTCCGGCGACAACGGGCGGCGCGGGCAGTCGAAGCCAGCGCGCGGCCTTGGCGATGACACGGGAATCGAGCAGCCGCAGCAGGGCGTCGCGATAGATCGGGGCGAACGATTGATCGCGCTTTAGGCGGACGAAGTGGTCTGCGTTCGGGGTAACGATGTAGCCGAACGGGGCGCCGTCCGGGCGGGCCTCGATCCAGCGCGCCGCGCCCTCCAGCGTCAGGTCGGCGAAATCGAGGCCGAGCAGCCGGATGTCATGGGGCGCCCTCACAGGCCAAGCCTCAAGGTAAGCAAGGCGAGCGAGCGCACGAAATCGCCGGCCAGCCCGGAGGCGCTTGTGCCCGTCCCACGCACATCGGCCACGTCGTACGAGCCGATCAGCCGGACGCGCCGGTTGAGCAGCCACGTGGCGCCGATCCCGCCGCGCACGGCGGTCTGGCGGCCGCCGCCGCCCAGCAGGTCCGCCCGCTGCACGCCGGTGGAGGCTTGCAGCACCACGTTCCGGCGCCATTCGTAATCCGCCGTGACCGTCGCGCCGGTGTAGGTGAACCCGGCGACGCCTTCCTGCGCCGCGTCCTCGATGCGGCGGGTCAGCGTGGCGGTAACGGTGGTCATTCCGCCGGGGGTGAAGATCGCGTCCGCCTCGGCGACGGCGGCGCCGTGCGTGGGAAAGGTCGGGTCGGCGAAGTCTCGGCGCTCGTAGCCGCCCAGCACGCGATAGTGCCAAAGCCCGTCCGTGGCGTCGTCGATCCCCACGAGGACGGCGAGCGAGTTCGAGTTCAACGGGGCGACACCGGCCGGCGTCGCGACATAGACTTGGCCGACGCCGCGCACCGCCAGCACGAGGCTGCGGCGCGGCGCCACCTCGTAGCGAAGGGTGAGCCCGCCATGCACCACGTCGCGGTCGCGATAAGTCTGGGAGGTCGGGGCCCCGAGGATGGTCGCGGTCCCGAAGCGCCAGGCCGCGAAGTCCAGGCTCGGCTCCAGCGTCACCTGTCCGAGCGAGGCGGCGTAGGTCGCGCGCAGATCGTTGACCTGGTAGGCGATCGGCTGGTCCGTCGGCAGCGCGTCGAGCTCGCCGGGCGCCTGATGCAGTGCGAGATGCGCCGCGCCCAGGGTCAGGCTGCCGTCGCCCAGGGCGAGCGTCGTGCCGCCGACGGCGGTCCAGTCGGTCCGGCCCTGTGCCGGCAAATCCGGGTAGCGGGTGTCGTCCAGACTGAGATAGAGCCCATACGGGTCGCGCTGGGCGGTGGAGGCGACGAGGATCGAGGGCGCGGTGCGGACCAGCCAGCTTCCGCGCCCCGCCCCCGTGCCGAGCACGTCGCTGTCGAAGCCGATGGATTCTTCCAGCTCCGTATGGATCAGCGCGCCGCCGATCCGGGTCCCGAGACTGTCGAAGGCGGGGCGGGCGCGCGTCTGCACGGTGACTCCCGGATCGGTGCCGTAGCCGGGCAGGGCGGGCGGGAAGGCGTCTGGCAGAAGCTGCGCCCGCGCCGGCGCGGCAGGGAGAGCGGCAAGCAGCGTGACGAGCGCGACGCCGGCCGGACTGGGGATCTTCCCCGCTGCGTGGCGTGCCGGCGGCGAAGCGCACGGGCGCTTTTTTGCGTCCATGCCGCGAGTGAACGCGAACTAGATTAAGGAACTCCTTACGCGGCGCGCTCGGCGGGCGGGCGCGAGCGGCTCAGGGTTCGCCCCGCTGATCGAGGTCGCGCATCATCAGCAGCAACCCGCGGCGCAGCCGCAGAATGCCGCCGCGGACCTGCCCCTCGTCGCAGAGGTGCCGCCCCTCGGCCCCCATGCTGAGCACCTCATCATCGGGCGGGCGAGGCGCGATGCGGACGAGTTCCGCCAGCTTGGCGGACAGTTCCCGGCAATAGGCGGGCGTGTCGGTGGTGATGACGGCCGGCGGCGACTGGCCGCCCGGCACGCCCGCTATCAGCACGAACCCCAGGCCGGTGGTCAGGCTAGCCAGACCCGTGGCGCGGACAAGCGGCGACATGACGCTCTGATAGCGGGTCGCGTTTTCGCGTCGCGTTGTGAATGGGTGACATCGCCGTTAGCCCGATGGCGGAGTCAGCCTGAGATCGGCTCGGATCGCGCAGCCGCGATGTGCAGGCGCGCAATCAGGCCCGGCCCGGCGTCTTCCAGCAACAAGCTGCCGCCATGCAGCTGCGCGACCGCCTGCACGAGGGCGAGCCCGAGCCCGGAGCCGGGGGTGCTGCGGGCCGCCTCGGCCCGGAAGAACCGCTCGGTGGCGCGCGCCCGGGCATTGGCGGGGATGCCGGGCCCCTGGTCGGCAACCGTGATCCACACCCCATCCTCCCCGGTCGCGCCGAGCAGGCGGACCGTGCTGCCGGATGGCGAGAATTTGACGGCGTTGTCCACCAGGTTCGCCACGGCCTGCTGGATCAGCTCGCGATCGCCGTAGGCGGGCAGCCGGCCGGGAACATCGAGCGCGAGGCGGACGCCCTTTTCCTCGGCCACCACGTCGTAAAGCTCGGCAACGTCGGCAAGCAACCCGGCGGCGTCGATCGCCGCGAAGGCCGAACGACGCGAGCCCGCCTCGATCTCCGCGATCCGTAGCAGCCCCTGAAAAATGGCGACGATGCCGTCGAGGTCGACGATCGCGCGCTCGATCGCGGCGTGCATCTCCTCGGGCGTGCGCGCGAGCGCCGCCGCCTCCTCCAGCCGGCCGCGCGCGCGGGTGATCGGCGTGCGGAGGTCGTGGGCGATGGCGTTGGAGACCTGCCGCACCCCGTCCATCAGCCGCGCGATGCGGTCCAGCATGTCGTTGATCGTGTCCGCGAGCTGGTCGAACTCGTCCCCGCGTCCCGAGAGCCGCACCCGCCGGGCGAGGTCTCCCGCGGCGATGGCGGTGGCGGTTGCCGATACGTTGGCCAGCGCGCGGCGGAACAGGCTGCGCACGACGAAGGCGCCCAGCGTCGCCATGGCGAGCACCACCACCATCGCCCACAAGAGCGCGTCGGTAAGCAGGCGACGGAGCTGCGCGCGGTTCTGCACGTCGCGCCCGACCAGCAGGTGATCGCCGTTCGGCAGGTCGTAGCGGCGTACATGCGCGAGCGAGCGCACGCCCGCCCGCTCCACCGGCAGCTCGACCCAGGCATCCGTCTGGCTGACCTCGTCAGGCCAAGTCAGGAGATTTCCCGCGATGAAGCGCATGTCGGGGCCGGTTAGGAGATAGATGGCGTTGTCATCGACGTCCTGCGCGAGCCGGTCCCCGATGGTCAGGATCAGCGCGGCCGTCCCGCCCTGTTGATAACGATCCAGCAGCGCCTGGGCGTCGGCAAGGATCACCGCCTCGGTCTGCCGGTCGAGCAGACCAGCCGTGGCCCACCACAGGAACACGGCGAGGGCGGTGGCGCTGATCGCCAGCAGCAACGCATAGACGACGGCGAAGCGGAGTGCGGCCGATCGGAGCGCGCTCCGGCGGCGGGGAGGCGACAAGGCCGCCTCTCAGCCGGTTTCGGCGCGCAGCATGTAACCCGCGTTGCGGACCGTGTGGATCAGCGGCGAGGCAAACGGCTTGTCCACCTTCTGGCGCAGGCGCGAGACATGCACGTCGATGACGTTGGTCTGCGGGTCGAAATGGTAGTCCCACACGCCCTCCAGCAGCATCGTGCGCGTGACGACCTGCCCGGCATGGCGCATCAGGTACTCGAGCAGCCGGAACTCCCGCGGCTGAAGGTCGATCTTCTGCCCGGCCCGCTTGACCTGCCGCGACAGCAGGTCGAGTTCGAGGTCGGCAACCGCCAGTTTGGTGACCGGCCCTTCGGGCTTTCCGCGGCGCACTAGCGCCTCCACCCGGGCCAGCAGCTCCGAGAAGGCGAAGGGCTTGGTCATGTAGTCGTCGCCGCCCGCCTTCAGCCCCTTCACCCGCTCATCGACCTCGGCGAGCGCCGAGAGGATGAGCACCGGGACGATGTTCTTCTGCGAGCGCAGGGTCTCCAGCACGCGCAGACCGTCGATGCCGCCTGGCAGCATACGGTCGAGGATCATCGCGTCGAACGGCTCGCTCGCGGCCATGAACAGGCCGTCGCGCCCGTTGTCGGCGTGCTCCACGACGTGCCCGGCTTCGCGCAGCCCGCGCACGACGAAGCCGGCGACCTCCTTGTCGTCCTCGACCACCAGAATACGCATTCCTTCTCCTTTCGCCGCCGCACTCTCCTATTGGGTCTCTTCGGCCGGGCGCCGCCCGACCGTGACCGGCACCGATACCGCGCGCCCCTCGCGGCGGACCTCCAGCGTCACGGTCTTGCCCGGCGGCTGCTCGGCGATCGTGCGCACCAGGCCGAGAGAGCTGTCGATATGCTCGCCGTTGACCGCCGTGACTACATCGCCGGCCCGCAGCCCGGCCCGCGCGCCGGGGCCGCCGCTCTCGACGCCCGCGATCGCGACGCCGGGACGCGGGCCGCCCGCGCCTTCCATCGTCTGCACCGAAACGCCGAGCCAGCCCCGGTCAATCCGGCCGTACGCCTCCAGCTCGGCCACGGTGCGGCGCACGAGGTCGGCCGGGATGGCGAAGCCAATGCCGACCGACCCGCCGGAGGGCGAGACGATGGCCGTGGTCATGCCCACGACCTGGCCATCCATGTTGAACGCCGGACCCCCGGAGTTGCCCGGGTTGATGGGAGCGTCGATTTGCAGGAAGTTGTCGAATGGTCCGGCGCCGAGGTCGCGCCCCTCGGCCGAGATGATCCCCGCCGTCACCGACCCGCCGAGCCCGAACGGGTTGCCGGCGATGAGAATCCAGTCGCCGACCTCGATCCGGCGCGAGTCGCCCCACGCGACGGCGGGCAGCGGGTGCGGCGCCGCCACCCGGATCACCGCCACGTCGGTCAGTTCGTCGGCCCCGATCACGCGGGCGGGCAGCTTCGTGCCGTCCGACAGCGACACCATGATCCGGCTGGCCTGCCCGACGACGTGATTGTTGGTGACGATTACCCCGGCTGGGTCGATGATGAAGCCTGAGCCGGCCCCGAGGACGTCCTCGTGGCGGTTGCCGAAGCGGCGGCGGAACTCCCGTCCGAGCGGGGTGTCGCGCAGTTCGGGCGGCAAGTCGCGCAGGAGATTCCCGGCCGAGACGGTTTCCGTGACGCCGATGTTGACCACCGAGGGCAGCACTTTCTTCACCAGCGGCGCGAAGCTCTCCGGCACGGCGCGGGCACTCCGCGGAGGCACGGTGGAGCAGGCGGACGCGAGCAGGGCGAGCCCGAAGACCAGGCCCCTTGGATAAAGCCAAGCGGGGCGGGTGGCGGTCATGACAGGCAGGTCCTCCACGACGGGCAGGCTGAACGCCTCGTCATGAGATGGCATGGCAACGCGGGTGCAACAAGAATCATCGCGCTAGTCTTTTTCGGGGTCGCCCGCATTCCCGCTCCAGCGCGGTGACCGCCAGCAGGGGGGAAGGTGCGAGCGGGTCGGTTCGCGTCAGCCGCGCGCTGCCGCCGGCCAGCCGGAACGCGCCCGGCTCGCCCCGGCGCTGGGCGATGCCGTCGGGGAAGCCTGCTGCGATCAGCACCGCGGGGTTGCCGTCGGCTTGAGCGCAGTCGTGGTGCGTTTCGTAAGCACCGCGCTTCCCGCGGTGCCGGTCAATATCATGCGGCTGCACCATTGGCGGAACCTGACGATCCTCGCCTGGGGCGGGCTGTGCGGGGGCATCTCCGTCGCGCTCGCGCTCAGCCTGCCGCCCTGCTCGTGCAGGACGCGCTGCTAACCGTGTGCTACGGGGTGGTGGTGTTCACCATCGTCATCCAGGGGCTGACGATGCCCTGGCTGATCCGGCGGCTGTTCGGCGAAGGGGAATCCTGATCCGATCCGCGAAGCGTCGCCCGCGGTGTCCAACTCGTCCGCGGGCCGCGACCAAAGCTAGGCTGTGCGAGTATATCGTAAGCGTCCGGTGACGGCACCTCCTGGGCGGCGCGGTCTCGTTTGTTTGGCATCAGGCAGTGGGTCTGGTGCATGGTGACGATGCGGCTGGTGAAGTCTTCGAGCATTCGGGCGATCGGCTACGACGAGGATGCGGAGGAGCTGTGGATCGAGTTTCACAGCTCACCCGGTGCCTATGGATACCAGGGCGTTCCCCACGGCGTCTTTGTCGAGCTTGAGGAGACCGAGTCCAAGGGCGGCTATGTCAACCGCGCGATCAAAGGCCGGTTTCCGTATGAGCATCGGCCGCGGCCGTCCGGCAAGCGAGCGCAGCCTGGGCGCCGGCGCTAGCAACATTGGTCGGTTCCACGATAAGCGTCCGGGCAGCCGCGTGGAGATAGCTGTTGAGGCGGTTCAGGCAGCGAGGCGCTGATCCAGTCGTGGGCGGACGTCGGCGAGATTCCACGGCAACAGCTCGGCGATACGGTTCACGGGGTGGTCCGCGATGTACTGGATGACGCAGCGCAGGTAGGCCTCCGGGTCCAGGCCGTTCAGCTTCGCCGTCTCGATCAGGCTGTAGATCGCCGCCGCACGCTCGCCGCCGGCGTCCGATCCGGCGAAGGTCCAGTTGCGGCGGCCGACTGCGATCGGGCGCATCGCGCGTTCCGCGGCGGAGTTGTCGATGCAGGCGCGCCCATCGCGCAAGATCAGCGTCAGCGCCGCCCAGCGCGACGAGGCGTAGCGGATCGCCCCGGCCAGGTTGCTGCGTCCCGAGATGCGCGAACGGGTCGCGTCGAGCCAGTCGCGCAGCTCGGCCATCAGCGGCGCGGCGTGTTCCTTGCGGGCACGTAGGCGCTGATCCGGCGGTCGGCCGCGGATCGTGTCCTCGATCCGGTAGAGAGTGGCGATCCGGTCCAGCGCTTCGCGGGCGAGCGGCGACTTGGTCGCCTCGTGCACGTCCCAGAACTTGCGCCGTGCGTGCGCCAAGCAGGCCGCCTCGACCACGCGGCCGTCGCCGTAGAGCCCGGCGAACCCGGCATACCCATCGGCCTGCAGGATGCCGCGGAACGTCCGCAGATGCTCGCGCGGATGCTCGCCCTTGCGGTCCGGCGAGTAGCGGTAGAGCGCCGCCGGCGGGTCCGTGCCGCCGAACGGCCGGTCGTCACGCACATAGGTCCAGAGCCGCGCCGTCCGCGTGCGGCCCAGTCCCGGCTCCAGCACAGGCACCACGGTGTCGTCGGCATGCACGCGCGCACCGGCCATGACGTGCCGTGCCAAGGCGTCGATCAGCGGCCGCATCAGTCGCGCGGTCTGCCCACCATGTCGGCCAAGGTCGAGCGGCTGAGGTCGATGTCCTCGCGGGCGTAGATCTCGGCTTGGCGGTGCAGCGGCAGATGATCGCAGTATTTGGCGACCAGCACGTGCGCAAGCAGCCCCGGTCCGGCGCGGCCGCGACGGATCGGCAGGGAGGCCGCCGGCGCCTGCGTGATCGTCTCGCAGGAGCGGCACGACAACTTCGGCCGCACATGACGGACCACGCGGAACGACCCCGGCACGTAGTCCAGCAGCTCGGTCACGTCCTCGCCCAGGCGTCGCAGCGCCCCGCCGCAGGTGAGGCAGGCCCCGGTCTCCTCGTGGCAGGGCGCCGCATGCTCGACCACATCGCGCGGCAGCCTCTCGGGCAAGGGACGTCGGACCGGCTTGCGCGTCTCGGACTGCGTCACGGCGTCCACACCGGCATCGGGATCGTCCGGCGGCGCGGTCTCGGCCAGCAGCTCGTCGATGTCGGCCAGCGTCAGCTCGAGCTGCTCGACCTCGTCGCGGAGCTTCTCCGACGATCGGCCGAATGCCGCGCGCACTGCCCCGGCGAGCTTTGCCTTGAGCGCCTCGATCTCGAACCGCTGTTCGATGAGGCCGGCGCGCGCCGCCGCCAGCTCCACCTCCTGCGTCTGCCGGACGGCCTCGATCTCGGCCAGGCGCGCCGTCTGAGCGGCGAGCTCGGAGGCCTGTGCCGCGACCATCGCCCGCAGGGTGGAGACGTCGCTCGGCAGATCGGCGGGCGTGATCGGCATGGGCAAAAGACTCGACCACGCATCCGCGTTGCACCAAGCAAAACCTGCAACGAAGCGCGGTTCAGCCGGCCATCTCCGGCTGCCAGGTGCGCGCCGGCGCGCGCCAGTCAATCCCCTCAGTCAGCATCGAGAGCTGCGCCGGCGTCAGTGACACCGCGCCCTCGGCCGTCGCCGGCCACACAAAGTGCCCACGTTCCAGCCGCTTGGCGTAGAGCACCAAGCCTTGGCCGTCCCAGAACAGCAGCTTGATCAGATGACCGCGCCGGCCCCGGAACGCGAAGACCTGGCCGCTGAATGGGTCGCGGTTGAGCTGCCGCGCCACCAGGGCAGCCAGACCGTCGAAGCCGCGGCGCATGTCGGTCGCCCCGGCCACCAGCCAAATTTTGACCCCCGCCGGCGGCGCGATCATCCGCGCAGCGCCGCGACCACCCGACGCAGCGCCGCCAAGCTGACGTCGCTATCGACCCGAACCCGCACGCCGCCATCAAGCTCGATCTCGATCATGCTACCGCGGCGGGCTTCGGTTGCTGGCCGAGGCGGTGCGGCACGCTTCTCGGGTGGTCGTGATTCGGTCACATGCACCGGCACGAGCCGTACCGCAGACGCCGACCCGACCTGCGGCGCAGCAACGCGCCGCCAGCGATAGATCAGGCTTGTGCAGATGCCGTGCCGGCGTGCCACCTCCTGCACCCGTATCCCCGGCGCCATGGACTCCGACACCACGCGCGCGCGGAATGCTGCATCGTGCGCACGTCGACGCTCACCAACAATCTCGATCCGCTGCGTCGAAGCTTCTGTGGCAGCCACAGTGGCTGCCACACTCGCAGCCTCATGCTCGATCTCGTGCATGCCTCCAGCACATCGCCCGAGGCTTATGCAGGCAAGGTGCCTCTCGGCGGACGCTTACAGTATATCCGATGATTTGTCGCCTGATCACGCCGGTTATTCTGGCCTGGGTCGCCGTCTGCATGGTGGTCGGTGGCGCGGCTCATGCGCGCGCGGCGGATTTCGGCGGGGCAGCCAGTCTGGGCGACCTACACGAACGTGCATTCCGGTACTCGATCTGCTTCCGGCCGGCATAACCCGGCCCCAGCTGCTTTCCAGCGCCCACTGGGCGAGTGTCACAGATCCCGGAATATTCCACGAACGGGTCGACGCCTGCGCGGCGGTGATCACGTCCGGGGGAAAGGTGCCGGTGCCGGGGTGGGGTTTCGGCGACGCGTCCGGTCTTATGTAGCAAGCGCACCTAGAGAGGGCATGCAGGTTATCCACAGCTCCAAGAGAACTTATCCCATGACTTGTGCACATATTCATCCACAGATAATAACTCCATCGTTCCGAATCGGTTCTAGTTTTACGGCTGCTTCTCTCTCAGAATGCAAGGGAAAAAATTCTTCTCTTAGGTGTGCTCTGATCTCTTGCGCTCGGCAAGGCAAAGTGCGACATGGGGTAAGCGTCCGCCGAGAGGCACCTTGCCTGCATAAGCCTCGGGCGATGTGCTGGAGGCATGCACGAGATCGAGCATGAGGCTGCGAGTGTGGCAGCCACTGTGGCTGCCACAGAAGCTTCGACGCAGCGGATCGAGATTGTTGGTGAGCGTCGACGTGCGCACGATGCAGCATTCCGCGCGCGCGTGGTGTCGGAGTCCATGGCGCCGGGGATACGGGTGCAGGAGGTGGCACGCCGGCACGGCATCTGCACAAGCCTGATCTATCGCTGGCGGCGCGTTGCTGCGCCGCAGGTCGGGTCGGCGTCTGCGGTACGGCTCGTGCCGGTGCATGTGACCGAATCACGACCACCCGAGAAGCGTGCCGCACCGCCTCGGCCAGCAACCGAAGCCCGCCGCGGTAGCATGATCGAGATCGAGCTTGATGGCGGCGTGCGGGTTCGGGTCGATAGCGACGTCAGCTTGGCGGCGCTGCGTCGGGTGGTCGCGGCGCTGCGCGGATGATCGCGCCGCCGGCGGGGGTCAAAATTTGGCTGGTGGCCGGGGCGACCGACATGCGCCGCGGCTTCGACGGTCTGGCTGCCCTGGTGGCGCGGCAGCTCAACCGCGACCCATTCAGCGGCCAGGTCTTCGCGTTCCGGGGCCGGCGCGGTCATCTGATCAAGCTGCTGTTCTGGGACGGCCAAGGCTTGGTGCTCTACGCCAAGCGGCTGGAACGTGGGCACTTTGTGTGGCCGGCGACGGCCGAGGGCGCGGTGTCACTGACGCCGGCGCAGCTCTCGATGCTGACTGAGGGGATTGACTGGCGCGCGCCGGCGCGCACCTGGCAGCCGGAGATGGCCGGCTGAACCGCGCTTCGTTGCAGGTTTTGCTTGGTGCAACGCGGATGCGTGGTCGAGTCTTTTGCCCATGCCGATCACGCCCGCCGATCTGCCGAGCGACGTCTCCACCCTGCGGGCGATGGTCGCGGCACAGGCCTCCGAGCTCGCCGCTCAGACGGCGCGCCTGGCCGAGATCGAGGCCGTCCGGCAGACGCAGGAGGTGGAGCTGGCGGCGGCGCGCGCCGGCCTCATCGAACAGCGGTTCGAGATCGAGGCGCTCAAGGCAAAGCTCGCCGGGGCAGTGCGCGCGGCATTCGGCCGATCGTCGGAGAAGCTCCGCGACGAGGTCGAGCAGCTCGAGCTGACGCTGGCCGACATCGACGAGCTGCTGGCCGAGACCGCGCCGCCGGACGATCCCGATGCCGGTGTGGACGCCGTGACGCAGTCCGAGACGCGCAAGCCGGTCCGACGTCCCTTGCCCGAGAGGCTGCCGCGCGATGTGGTCGAGCATGCGGCGCCCTGCCACGAGGAGACCGGGGCCTGCCTCACCTGCGGCGGGGCGCTGCGACGCCTGGGCGAGGACGTGACCGAGCTGCTGGACTACGTGCCGGGGTCGTTCCGCGTGGTCCGTCATGTGCGGCCGAAGTTGTCGTGCCGCTCCTGCGAGACGATCACGCAGGCGCCGGCGGCCTCCCTGCCGATCCGTCGCGGCCGCGCCGGACCGGGGCTGCTTGCGCACGTGCTGGTCGCCAAATACTGCGATCATCTGCCGCTGCACCGCCAAGCCGAGATCTACGCCCGCGAGGACATCGACCTCAGCCGCTCGACCTTGGCCGACATGGTGGGGCAGACCGCGCGACTGATGCGGCCGCTGATCGACGCCTTGGCACGGCACGTCATGGCCGGTGCGCGCGTGCATGCCGACGACACCGTGGTGCCTGTGCTGGAGCCGGGACTGGGCCGCACGCGGACGGCGCGGCTCTGGACCTATGTGCGTGACGACCGGCCGTTCGGCGGCACGGACCCGCCGGCGGCGCTCTACCGCTACTCGCCGGACCGCAAGGGCGAGCATCCGCGCGAGCATCTGCGGACGTTCCGCGGCATCCTGCAGGCCGATGGGTATGCCGGGTTCGCCGGGCTCTACGGCGACGGCCGCGTGATCGAGGCGGCCTGCTTGGCGCACGCACGGCGCAAGTTCTGGGACGTGCACGAGGCGACCAAGTCGCCGCTCGCCCGCGAAGCGCTGGACCGGATCGCCACTCTCTACCGGATCGAGGACACGATCCGCGGCCGACCGCCGGATCAGCGCCTACGTGCCCGCAAGGAACACGCCGCGCCGCTGATGGCCGAGCTGCGCGACTGGCTCGACGCGACCCGTTCGCGCATCTCGGGACGCAGCAACCTGGCCGGGGCGATCCGCTACGCCTCGTCGCGCTGGGCGGCGCTGACGCTGATCTTGCGCGATGGGCGCGCCTGCATCGACAACTCCGCCGCGGAACGCGCGATGCGCCCGATCGCAGTCGGCCGCCGCAACTGGACCTTCGCCGGATCGGACGCCGGCGGCGAGCGTGCGGCGGCGATCTACAGCCTGATCGAGACGGCGAAGCTGAACGGCCTGGACCCGGAGGCCTACCTGCGCTGCGTCATCCAGTACATCGCGGACCACCCCGTGAACCGTATCGCCGAGCTGTTGCCGTGGAATCTCGCCGACGTCCGCCCACGACTGGATCAGCGCCTCGCTGCCTGAACCGCCTCAACAGCTATCTCCACGCGGCTGCCCGGACGCTTATCGTGGAACCGACCAATGTTGCTAGCGCCGGCGCCCAGGCTGCGCTCGCTTGCCGGATGGCCGCGGCCGATGCTCATACGGAAACCGGCCTTTGATCGCGCGGTTGACATAGCCGCCCTTGGACTCGGTCTCCTCAAGCTCGACAAAGACGCCGTGGGGAACGCCCTGGTATCCATAGGCACCGGGTGAGCTGTGAAACTCGATCCACAGCTCCTCCGCATCCTCGTCGTAGCCGATCGCCCGAATGCTCGAAGACTTCACCAGCCGCATCGTCACCATGCACCAGACCCACTGCCTGATGCCAAACAAACGAGACCGCGCCGCCCAGGAGGTGCCGTCACCGGACGCTTACGACATGGGCGGCGTTCAGAACGGACGTTCGCGTGCCACACGACCTCGAACTTAAGTCGCTGCTTGAGGGCCATCAGAGGCTTACGGAGCACGTCCTAGATAGCCTCGCGCGCAAGGCGGCTGCCGTGGACAAGCGCGAACACGACTTTCACCTCAGATGTGAATCTGAACGCCAGGAGATTGCTGCGGAGCGTGAGGCCGTCTTGAAGGCCGATCAACTATATCGCCGCAGCTTTGTTCACGACCGTGATGAGGACGCGATCGAAGATGAAGAGGTGATGCCGCCTCGTGAGGATCACGACACGACAGATGCCATCGTAGCAGAACAGCGACCCCTTCTGGAACGCAGCAGGCCCAAAGCCCGGATCGGCGACAAACGATATCGACGATTTCATGCATTGCGGTCCGGAGCCATCCTAGGTCCGGAAGCACTGGCTCAGATTACGGGTGAAGATGTGGCCAGCTTGAAAGCTCAGATATCAGGCGATCTGGTTGACGGTTTCATTGTTAGGCACGCGAGCGGCGCGTACGAGATTACCCATGATGGTATTGATCTTCTCAATCGCTTTGAGGCTTACCGAAAGGGGAAGGGCGAGCCTCTTCCCTCCCTCGACAGCGCCGCTGAGAGCGCTGGCGATGACCGTGGAACCCACGACATAGAAGGAGCTATGTAGGAGATGATCGCTATCAATCGCATCCTCGGCGCGCGCTACGGGCCGCGCCGAAAGTAACGCCGGGTAGACGAGCTGGACCCTCGTCTACCCGGCAGAAGCGATTCAGCTAGCTACAGCTTTGAACCCAGGGCGCTAACCCGGACATAGAATCGCACGTCCGGCGCTGGAATTCAAGGCTGTTCCGTGTCTTTTCGAAGGAACCGCCAAAATGGCGCGTAAGGCGTTGCTGTATCCATCTTCCAGGAAGGCTTCTCGTCACCTCCTGCATTCCGATCATCTCTGTCCTTGTCCGTTCTGCCCACGCCGTCGGATTCGCACCCGATTCGATCAGGCGTGTTACGTGAAGTGGGCCGTCCTTGAGATGGGCTGGACCATGACACAGGCCGGTATCCGGATCGGACTCAATCCGGGCACTGTAAGCCGCATTGTGCGCGGACATACTTTTCCCTCGGCGTACTCGGTTCCGCTGCCAGGGTATCAAGACGATTTCGGGTTCTAGGAGCCTACTCCGCACGGGCGTTGTCCGCTGAGATGCCAGTCGGCTTCCGATCGTCGCTGAACACCAACCGGACCCCTGCGGCCTCGATAGCTCGCCGCAGGGCGTCCAGATTGTTCGCGATCGGGGCATTCCGTCCCCTTTCGAAGTTCCGGACCGTGCTGAGGGACACACTGGCACGCTTCGCCAAATCCTCTTGGCTCCAATCCAGCCAGCCGCGCGCGGCCCGGCACTGCTCGGGGGTCAACATGCCGCAACCATAGGCTGAGGACGGAATGCCCGTCAAGATTGACGATTTCCGTTGACCGTGCCGCTTGCACGTAATACAACAACCTTAACGGATATCGTTAAGGCATCCCCTGATGGCCCAGCACTTCCTTCTCTCCACGAAGGCTCGCACGCTGAGGCTCAAGGCCATCATGCGAATGACGGACGATGAGGCGCATGAGCGGTTCGTGGCGATCCGGTTCGCCGACAACGGCGGGGCGGCCTTTTGCCCACGCTGTGATTGCACGGCGGTCTATGCCTACGCCGTCCGTCGGATTTGGAAATGCAAGGCGTGTGGGCACCAGTTCAGCGTTACGTCGGGCACGATCTTCGCATCTCGCAAGCTGCCGATCCGGGATTATTTGGCCGCCATCGCCATCTTCGTGAACGCCGTGAAAGGCATCTCCGCGCTCCAGCTCGGGCGCGACCTCGATTGCCAATACAAAACGGCATTTGTCCTCGCCCACAAGCTCCGGGAGGCGATCGGCAGCGAGCAAATCAAGGGCGAACTGGCCGGCGAGGTCGAGGTGGACGGGGCCTACTTCGGTGGGCACGTCCGGCAAGAAAATGAGAAGGCCGAGCGAAAGGACCGTCGGCTGGTCGAAGAGCAGACCGGCAAACGGCAGGTGGTGGTTGTGGCGCGTGAGAAGGGCGGCCGGACCTTCCCATTCATCGTGCCCAAGGAAAGCGACGCGGTTCCGGCGATCCGCGCTCACATCCAGCCCGGCTCCATCGTCCATGCCGATGAAGCGGCCGGGTGGGATCGGCTCCATGCCTTCTATGAGATGCGCCGGATCAACCACTCGGTTGCCTACAGCCTGGACGGCGCTTGCGTCAATCAGGCCGAATCTTACTTCTCACGTCTCCGCCGGGCCGAGCTGGGCCAGCACCACCACATCAGCGGGCGGTATCTCGGCTTCTACGCGGGCGAGATGGCTTGGCGGGAGGACCGGCGGCGCATAGCGAATGGGGGTTTGCATGAGGCCGCTACAGGCGCGGCGTTAGGGCATCCGGTGTCGCGGGTGTGGGCAGGATATTGGCAGCGGACTGCCTGATATCATATAGGCAACGATACAAGCTGTGACAGTAAAATCTTCCACCACGGCAGCACCCACGCAGGATCAACCTCGCCCCCCCTAGCCCTGGCCTCCTCTCCGGAACAGCGACGTTCAAGCCAGTCCATAGTTCCCGGGTCTTCCATTTCTATATTGAGCCGCCTTTGACGCCATCCGGTAATTTGGTGTTCAGAGGGAGCGGCAACCGCGACTATCTCCTGAGCAAGCAATGAAAAGTCACGATATAGCTTATCATGTATTCTGGCATGATCGTGAAATCCAATGACAACATCTAAGGCACTTAGTAACGCAACGATTAACGCCATGATTTTAGCGGAATAGGTGTTCTCGCTCACAAGAGTCACGAAAGTAGCGCCGCCCGTGCCTATTATGAGAATTTTGGCAATCTTGTCGCACATGTCAAAAAAGCTACGTCGATATGCGTGATATCGCATTGACTTAGCTACATCGAAGCTAAGCCCGTATGCTTCTTGCTCTATCTCCTCTGGGACTAGAACCATGTTTAGCCCTTTGGTTTCGGTTTTTTAGGCGATGGGGCGGAGTTTCTAACCGGACGAATTGTCCGATGGTCTTTGGCAATAACCCATTTTCTTTCGCCCGACTTCTTGAGGCGGGGTGTTGATTTTCGAGGCACAGAGGGAGGTTTTTTTGCCACTATATGATGAGCCTTCTATCCAATAGAAGTGCAGAACTGCCCTTCAATCTTCCCGCTCGGCCGACCCTGCAAGCGCCGCCTCCCGCTGCATTCCATTCGTTCGCTGATACCAAAGCGCCTTCTTAGCGAGCGATTTCCCACAGCCCAAACTGCCCCGGCCCCTCCTCCGAGCACACAATCCCCTTGTCCCGTTGCAACCGCAGCGCCACTCCCACCCGCTTCGTCATCGCCCGCAGCAGCCGCCGGTCATCCCGGTCCAACGCGCGCTGCGTCAGCAGCTCAAACGCGATGTCCCGCGTGGTCAACGGCTCGGCTGCCTGCCGCAGTATATCCAGCACGATCCGCGTCATGTCGCCCCGCTTGGCCCAATCCTTCGGCGGACGGAAGGCGCGCGGGCGGATGCTCTCCAGCTCGTAGCTGGCGTCGAATTGCAGGATCGCCGCGTCGAGGTGTTCGATGTCCGCCACCAGCTTGCAGAGCCGGGCGTGCGTCGCTTCAATCTCGCCCGCCAGCTCGGCCCGGCGCTTGACCAGGCCGGTTAGGACGTAATCGGTCATTCGGGGTGCCCCGTGGTGGAGGGGCAAAGAACCTATACACACCAGGGACTTAGGGCCATAGTCCGCTAGGTGTAGTTGCTACATATCGTCAGAGCACCGCAAGTGCCGTCGACATCCAGCGGGCGCAGCGGCGTCGGCAGATGCTCGTTGATGAGTTGTTGAACGGTGGAAATGTCGTCGCCCCGGTTCACGCCCTCGCGGCCGACCGAGGCGGAGATGCGCGCATCAGTTGCTGGCGGCATGCGGTCCTCCCTGGACTTGTCCTACCGCTCACATGAAACCACCGATGATTGTCCAAGGAAGGAGAAGAGTTCGGCCGGTCGGGCGCATAGCGGCGGCATTGCCTCAGAGCGCCGCGATCACCACCACGATGAGGCCGAGGATCAGATTGGCCAGGATGAGCTTGCGGATCGTCTCGCCCGCCTGGGCGGCGCGCGCGGTGCTTGCGGCGGCGCGGAAGCGGCGATAGGGGCCGAAGAAGACCCACAGGAACACCACCGCCATGACCCAGCCGAGGGCCTGCATGGCGTTGACGTTCCACGGCAGGCGGTCGAACCCGCCATACAGTGTCATGATCATCGCATAGCCGCTGATGATCGCGATCGGCATGACGTGCCAGATCACCCGGAAAAACTTGCGGAACACCTGGTTGTGGACCGCGACGCGCTGCGCCGGCTCCAGCCCCGACAGGCTGGGGCGCAGGACCATCAGGGCGAAAAACATCCCGCCCACCCAGATGACCGCGCAGAGGATGTGCGCCGCGAGTGCCCACTGCCACGCGTTCACATGCGCTGCATTCATGCCGCGAGCTCCTCGATCTCAATGACCACCGCCGCCACGTTGTGCGACCGGATGACCGTCGCCATGCCGCCGTGCTCCGTTGCGCCGCCGGCCGCAACCAAACAGAATCGGCGCCGCGCCGCTACCCCTCGCGCCGTCGTGCCTTGCCGGGACCGGCGGCAGGCCTGTTCCTCCACTGAGCATGGACATGTCCCTGGTCGATCGGCTGCGCGGACGGGCGGAGCTTCTGACGCCGTCCGAGATGGCGCGCGCCGACGCGCTCGCGCCGAGCCAAGGCGTGACCGGCGCGGCGCTGATGGCGGCGGCCGGTCGCGCGGTCGCGCGGTCCGTGCGCGCCCGGTTCCGGCCGTGCCGCACGCTGGCCCTCTGCGGGCCGGGCAACAACGGCGGAGACGGCTACGTGGCCGCGCGGCTGCTGGCGCAGGAGGGATGGCCGGTCGCGGTCGCCGCGCTCGCCGCGCCGCGTGATAGAAGCGATGCGGCTGGTGCCGCAAGTGCCTGGCGCGGCCCCGTCGCTCCGTTCGCGTCCGAGGCGGTCGCGCGCGCCGATCTGGTGATCGACGCGGTGTTCGGCGCTGGTCTGGCGCGCGACGTGGACGGGTCGGCGGCCGAGGCGTTGCGCGCGGCGCGAAGGATCGTCGCCATCGATGTGCCGAGCGGGCTCGATGGGGCGACCGGCGCGGTGCGCGGCTTCGCACCGAACGCGGCGCTGACCGTGACCTTCTTCCGCCTCAAGCCGGGACACCTGCTGCTGCCGGGGCGCGCGCTCTGCGGCGAGATCGCGCTCGCCGACATCGGGATGCCCGACGCTGTCCTGGACGCCGTCCGCCCGCAAACGATGGCAAATCTGCCCGACATCTGGCGCCTGCCCCGGCCCATGCCGGAGGGGCACAAATACAGTCGCGGCCACGTGACCGTGCTGGGCGGGTCGCAGATGACCGGGGCGGCCCGGCTGGCCGCCGAGGCCGCGCGCCACATCGGCGCCGGAATGGTGACGATCGCGGCGCCCTGGGGCGGGGCCGAGGTGTATCGCGCCGGCGCACCGGGCACGATCGTCACGGCCGCCAGCTTGCCCGAGTTGTTGGCGGATGCGCGCCGGCATGTCTGGGTTTGTGGGCCGGGCCTGGGTACGGAGGCGGCGCTGCACGCGCTGCCCGTCCTGCTCGCGGCGCGGCGGGCGGTGGTGGCGGACGCCGACACGTTCACCGCCTTCGCGGACCGGCCCGACGCGCTCGCCGGCGCCGCCGTGCTGACCCCGCACGCCGGCGAGTTCGCGCGCGTGTTCGGGGCGCCCGGGTCGGATCGGCTCGCGGCGGTTCGGGCCGCCGCCGCGCGTACGGGCGCCGCGGTGGTGCTGAAAGGCGCCGATACGATCGTCGCCGCCCAGGACGGCCGCGCCGCGATCAACGCCAACGCGCCGCCCTGGCTCGCCACCGCCGGGGCGGGCGACGTGCTGGCGGGCGTGATCGGCGGTCTGCTCGCGCAGGGAATGCGCCCCTGGGACGCCGCCTGCGCGGGCGTGTTCCTGCATGGTCGGGCGGCGATGCGGGCGGGGTCGGGGCTGGTCGCCGAGGATTTGCTGACGGAACTGCGCGGGGCGGTGGCGGAGGTCGGCGCGTGAATTGAACCGGAGGCGATCCCCCACTGCACGCATCGTGGGGTCACGCGCGATCCCTCATGCGCTAGAGTGCGCCTGATCGAGGGACTCTCCGATGAGCGACATCGCCACGCCCGGCTTGTTCGACCGCGCGCTTCGACGACTGACCTCCGCCTGGCGGGACATGGCCGCCGGCGTCGGCACCGAGGAGGACGACAGCATCGCAGGTCAGATGCGCGCCTGCCTCGCCTCGCGCGGCGGCGAGGTCAGCGCGCGCAACCGGGCCGCCAAGCTCGCGCAATCCTATCTCGCCGCCGAGCCGGCGGGGCGGCTCGAATTCCTGCGGACGCTGGCCGGATTCGATTCCGATCCCGCGGTCGTGGCCGCCGCCTATGCGCTGGTTCAAGACGCGAAGGATCCGGCCGAGCGGGCAGGCGCGCAGGCCAATCTGCGCCGCGCGCTGGAGCCGCCCCGGCTGAAGCTGCTGACCCAGTTCACCACCATTCCCGACGGGCGCAAGTTCCTGGTCGATTTGCGCGCCTTCCTGCGCGGCTACCGCAAGGACGACCCGCATCTGGCCGCGCTGGAGGCCGATCTGCGCGGCCTGCTCGCGGCGTGGTTCGACATCGGCTTCCTGGAGTTGCAATGCATCGACTGGTCGAGCCCTGCCGCGCTGCTGGAAAAGCTCGTGGGCTACGAGGCGGTGCATGAGATCCGGTCGTGGCGCGACCTCAAGAATCGGCTCGATTCCGACCGTCGCTGCTATGCGTTCTTCCATCCCCGGATGCCGACGGAGCCGCTGATCTTCGTCGAGGTGGCGTTGGTGCAGGGCCTCGCCGGCAGCGTGCAGCGCCTGCTGGACGAGAAGGCGCCGCTGCTCAATCCGCGCGCGGCCGACACCGCGATCTTCTACTCCATCAGCAATTGCCAGGCCGGCCTGTCCGGCATCAGCTTCGGCAACTTCCTCATCAAGCGCGTGGCCGAGGAGCTGGCGGCGGAATTCCGCAACCTGCGGACCTTCGCCACGCTTTCCCCTGTCCCCGGATTCCGCCGCTGGCTCGACCCGAAACTGACCGCCGGCGAGGTGGTCTTTACCGAAGATGAGGCAGCCGGGCTGCGCGCAGCGGTGTCGGGCGAGGAACCCGTGGCGGCGCTCATCGCCATCCTTGCCCGTCGGGGATGGCAACGCGACCCGACGCTGGTGCGCGCCGTGGAGCCGGCGCTGGTGCGATTCTGCGCGCGCTACCTGCTGACGGAATCGAATGGGCGGCGCGCGCGCGACCCGGTAGCGCATTTCCACCTGTCGAACGGCGCGCGCCTGGAACGGATCAACATGCTGGGCGACGTATCCGAGAAAGGCGTGAAGGAAAGCGCGACGATCATGGTGAACTACCTCTACGACCTCGGGAAGATCGAGGAGTGGCACGAGGACTATGCCGGGGCGGGGCGGCGCAACGCCTCGACCGCGGTGCGCCGGCTCGTCACCGGCGGCCAGTGGTCGGTGGTGAACGGCCAACGCAACGCCTCGAGGCGTCGGCCATGAATCTCCCGCTCGCTCCCGCGCTCGCGCCGCCCGCCCCCGGCATCGGCCGCGCGCGGATGCTGCATCAACTCGAGCGCAAGCTGCTGTGGCTGTCGGCATGGATGATCCACAACGCCAACCACATCCGCCCCAACCGCGACGGGCTGAAGGTGGGCGGCCACCAGGCCTCCTGCGCCTCCGTCATCTCGATCATGGCGGCGCTCTATTTCGAGATCGCGCGCCCGCAGGACCGTATCGCCGTGAAACCGCACGCCGGTCCGGTGTTTCACGCCATCAACTACCTGTTCGGCCGCCAGGACATCGCGCCCATGGAGCGCCTGCGCTCGCTCGGCGGCGCGCAGTCCTATCCGTCGCGCGTTAAGGACGGGCCGGAAGTCGATTTCTCCACCGGCTCCGTCGGCCTCGGCGTCGCCATGACGTCGTTCTCGGCGCTGATCCAGGATTACGTGCGCCTGCACGGGTTGGCCCGCGCCGACCTGCCGGCGGGGCGCCACATCGCGATCGCGGGCGACGCCGAGCTGGACGAAGGCAATATCTACGAGGCCCTGCTGGAGGGCTGGAAGCACGACGTCCGCGATGTCTGGTGGATCATCGACTACAACCGCCAGAGCCTCGATTCGGTGGTGCCCGACCGGCTGTTCGGCCGGATCGAGGGCCTGTTCCGCGACATGGGCTGGAACGTCGTCACCCTGAAATACGGCCGCCGCTTGCAGGCAGCCTTCGCCCGCGACGGCGGCGAAGCGCTGCGCCGCTGGATCGACGATTGCCCGAACAGCCTTTACTCGGCGCTGACCTTCCAGGGCGGGGCGGCATGGCGGCAGGCGGTGCTCGCCGATCTGGGGCGCTCGCAGGGCGTGCGCGCCATCGTCGATCCGCTGTCGGACGACGAGATGGCCGCGCTGATGACCAATCTCGGCGGCCACGACACCGAGGCGATCATCGAGACCTTGCGCGCCGCCGCGGCCGAAGGCGATCAGCCGACCTGCTTCATCGCCTACACCATCAAGGGCATGGGCCTGCCCTTCGCGGGCCACAAGGACAACCACGCCGGCCTGATGACCAAGGAGCAGATGGAGCTGTTCCGCCAGGACATGCGCATCCGCCCCGGCCATGAGTGGGACCCCTTCGAGGGGCTGGACGTGCCCGCGGCGGAGCTGCGCGCGTTCCTTGACAGCTGCCCCTTCGCTGCCCCGCTGACGCCAAAAGGGCGCCTGCTGTCCGCACCGGCGGTTCCGGTGCCGCCGACCCTGCCGACGCCCAAGCTCGCCGGGCGGCGGATGTCCACCCAGGCCGGCTTCGGCGAGATCCTGGCCGAGATCGGGCGCGGGCAGGGCGCATTCGCCGAGCTGGCCGCGCACCTCGTCACCGCCAGCCCGGACGTCACGGTCTCGACCAATCTCGGTCCGTGGGTGAACCGGCGCGGCGTCTTCGACCGCCACACCCGCAACGACGTGTTCCGCGACGCCAAGCTCGCATCGGCCCAGCGCTGGGGCATGAGCCCGACGGGCCAGCACATCGAGCTTGGAATCGCCGAGCAGAACCTGTTCCTGCTGCTCGGCGCGGCGGGGCTGACGCACGCGCTGACGGGTGCGCGGCTGCTGCCGATCGGCACGGTGTACGATCCGTTCGTCAATCGCGGCCTCGATGCGCTGATCTATGCCTGTTACCAGGATGCGCGCTTCCTGCTGGTCTCCACCCCGTCGGGCCTGACGCTCGCGCCCGAGGGCGGGCAGCATCAGTCGGTGAACACGCCGCTGATCGGCATGGCGGCGGACCGCCTGGCGAGCTTCGAGCCGGCGCATGTGGACGAGCTGGCGATCCTGCTGCGCCACGCCTTGGCGCATATGCAGGCCCCGGACGGCTCGGCGGTGTGGCTGCGGCTGTCCACGCGCCAGCTCGACCAGAAGGTGCGGTCGCTCGATCCGGCGGCGGTGATCGCCGGCGGGCATTGGGTGGTCCCGCCCGCGCCGGGGGCGCGGATCGCGATCGCCTATCAGGGGCCGGTCGCGCCCGAGGCCGAGGCGGCGTTCGCCGAGCTGCGCGCCGAGGAGCCGGGTGCCGGCCTGCTCGCGGTCACCAGCCCCGATCGCCTGCACGCCGGCTGGCTGGCCGCGATGCGCGCACGCCGCGCCGGCGAGCGAACGGCGGCCGCGCATGTCGAGCGCCTGCTGGCTTCGCTCGCCCCTGAGGCGGCGTTGGTGACAATCCTCGACGGCCATCCGGCGACCCACGCCTGGCTGGGCGCGGTGCGAGGGCAGCGCGTTGTCCCGCTCGGCCCCGACCATTTCGGACAGAGCGGGGACATACCGGACCTGTACCGGGAGTATGGGATCGACGCCGAGGCGGTGCTTGATGCCTGCGCGCAGGCGCTGGTCGGCTCAAAGGCCGAGGCTTCGCGCTGAAGGGGCAGCATGGTCCAGTCAAACGAAGGCGTGATACGCCCGAGCATCCGGGCGTCCCTGGCCATGGCGCTCATGCTCGCCGGTTTGCTCGCGGTTCCGATCGCGCAGGCGGCCGAAGCGCCCGCACCGGACCCGCTGCAAGGCGACGGGCGCGTCTCCGCATTTTACGCCTGGGCCGGCGCGATCCCCGACGCGCCCGGGCGGCTGCTGCGACGCGAGGCGCTGGAGCCGACGCTCGGGCTCGCAGTTGCCGGCGCGCAGTTCCGCATCCTCTACAGCTCGACCGACGGGATGGACGGCAAGACGCCGATTGCCGTGTCGGGTGCGTTCTTCGTACCCAAAGGCACGCCGCCAGCAGGCGGATGGCCGCTCATCGCCTGGGCGCACGGGACCACGGGTGTGGCGGACATCTGCGCGCCGTCGTGGGCGGCGCGGTCCTATCGCGATGTCAGTTACCTCAACACCTGGCTCGAACAGGGCTACGCGGTCGTCGCCACCGACTATCAGGGCCTCGGCACGCCAGGGCCGCACCCGTACTTGGCCGTGCGTCCAGAAGCCTACAGCGTTCTCGACAGCGTCCGCGCCGTCCTGAAAACTTTCCCGGATCTCGCGAACCGCATCGTCATCGTCGGCCAGTCGCAGGGCGGCGGCGCGGCCTTCGCGACCGCCGGCATCGCGCTCACCTATGCCCCGGAACTCGGCATTCGTGGCACTGTGGCCACCGGCGTGCCCTATCCGACATCGGCATGGCTGAACCCGCCGCCGGCCGGGGATCGAACCCGGCCTGACCCGACGATCGCTTATGTCCTTTATCTTGGATTGTTTGCGCAGCAGACCGATCCAGCCCTGATGCCGGCCGAGATGTTCAGCAAACGCGCTCTGCCGGTGTTCGATCTGGCGCGCACGAGTTGCATCGGGCCACTCGAATCAGACGTCCTCAGCGCCGGCCTCTCGCGCGCCAACGCCTATGAGGCTGGTTTGCGCGCGGCGCTGGCGCGCATCCTTCCGGCGCTGATGTACACCACGCTGAAGCTGCCGCAACCGGTGTTCATCGGCACCGGCCAGGCCGATCGCGACGTGCCGCCAGCGAGCCAGCTCGCGCTGGTCAAGGACGCCTGCGCCGCCGGTTCGGTCGTGGAGGCGCATCTCTACGCGGGGCTGACCCACAGCGCGACGGTCAATGCGTCGCTGAAGGATTCGCTTCCGTTCGTGCGGAAGGTGCTCTCAGGCGAGCCGATCACCCCGGTCTGCGAGCCGGCGCCGGAGTAGACCCCGCTACGCCAGCAGCAGCCCCTGCCCCTGCCGCGCCCCCGCGATTGTCGCAGGCGCCTTGCCGGCCCCGCCCGGTGCTTCGGCCACGATCCCGCCAAGCGCACGCGAGAGCTTGGCGGCCGTTTCCAGCACCTGGGGAAGCAGGGAGCGCGGCCGGGGCGGGCGCATCCGCATCGACGGCGCGGTGACCGACAGCACGGCCACGACCTGGCCCGCGGCGTCGCGTACCGGGGCGGAGACGGAGACGGCGCCCGGATGCACCTCGTCAGCGGTGATCAGGTAGCCCCGCCCGCGGATACGCTGGAGATCGGCGGCGATCCAGGCCGGGTCGGTGCGCGTCGCCGGCGTGAAGCGCGGCAGGCGCTGCGCGAGCAACTGCGTCTGCACCGCTTCCGGCGCATACGCCAGCAGCAGCCGGGCTGCGCCCGCGTGCAGCAGTCGGCGATTGCCGACTTTGGCGTACACCCGCAACACCGGATCGACCTGGAACACGCCGGTGGTTTCGGCCTGCATCCCCACGCGGGTTAACAGATAGGTGTTCTCCCCGACCGCCTGGCCAAGTTCGGCGAGGTAGGGCTGCGCGGCGGCGGCGAGCGCCCCCTGGTCCTCCGCGGCGCGGCCAAGCGCGGTCCAGCGCGCGCCAAGCCGCCAGACGCCGCGCGCCTCGTCCTGAAGCGCGAAGCCGCGCGCCTGCAGCGTCCGCAACAGGCGGAAACCGGCCGTGCGGGTGCAGCCGGCCGCCTCCGCCACGACGGCGAGACTGGCCGGACCGGTGCGGGCGAGCGCCTCCAGCAGATCGAGGGCGCGGCAGACGGCGGCGATGCTGTAGTCCGGCGTCGGGTCTACGGCCTTCTTGGACGCCGACCCGGCCGCGGACGGCTTGGCCGAGGGCTTGGCCGCCGGACGGGCGCGCACGGATCGGGGCGCAGGCTTGGCCGTACTCTTGCTAAGCGCGCGCATGGCGCGCCCGGGCAGTGGGGGAGAAGGGCGGATTACGGGTCACGACCATGATCGAATGAGGTTGAGGTGCCGTCGCCTAAGACGTACAAAGTGGCATTCCGTACCCGGTCGGTCAAACGCAACGCGAACACTAGCCGGGCTTTTCTGCGGCTGACACGCGGTTTTGTGGGCCGCGCCTTGCCCGGCGGGGGCGGCTGCGTTAAAGCGCGCGCCTCGCTTCGGCGGGCCAGCTTCGTTGTCCGGCGCGCGGGCGTGGTGGAACTGGCAGACACGCCAGATTTAGGTTCTGGTGGCGCAAGCCGTGGGGGTTCAAGTCCCTCCGCCCGCACCAGGGGACATGAGGATTGTCGGGCATATGCAGGTCACCGAGACGCTCTCAGACGGGCTGAAGCACGCCTTCACCGTCGTCGTTCCGAACGCCGCCATCGAGAGCCGGCGCGCCGAGCGGCTGGCCGATCTCGGCAAGACCCTCAACCTGCCCGGCTTCCGGCCCGGCAAGGTGCCCGTCGGTGTGGTGCGCCAGCGTTACGGGACGGCGGTGATGGCAGAGGTCGTCGAACAGTCCATTAACGAGACGGTCCAACAGGTGCTGGCCGATCGCGGTCTGCGCCCGGCGCTGCAGCCCAATGTCAATCTGCTGAACCAGGAGGCCGTCGCCGCGGCGGGGCCACCCACCGATCTGGAGTTCAAGATCGAGGTCGAGGTCCTGCCCGAGATCGCGCTGCCGGACTTCGCCGCGATCGAGCTTACCCGCCTGAAGGCCGAGGTGACCGAGGAGGTCCTCGACAAGGCCCTGCAGACCATCGCCGCCCGGAACCGCACCTTCGACGACATCCCGGCCGAGGAACTCGGCGAGCGCGGCGCCGAGAAGGGCGAGTTCGTCGTGGTGGATTATACCGGGCGCGTGGACAATGAGGAATTTCCCGGCGGCAAGGCCACGGACGCGACGGTGGAGGTCGCCGGGGGCGGTTTCATCCCGGGGTTTTCCGAGCAGATCGAGGGAATTCGGCCCGGCGAAACCCGCTCGATCGAGGTGACGTTCCCCGAGGGGTACGCGGCGGCGAATCTTGCCGGCAAGCAGGCCAGCTTCGAGATCGCCGCGAAGGCGATCAAGCGTGCCCATGTCCCGGCGATCGACGATGCCTTCGCGCAAAAGCTCAGTTTCGAGAAAGCGGAGGAGCTGAAGGATTTCGTGCGCGGCCAGATCCAGCGCGAGTACGATCAGCTCTCGCGGATGCGTCTGAAACGCGACCTGCTGGACCGGCTGAACGGGCTTGTCACCTTCGCCCTGCCGCCGAGCCTCGTGGACAACGAGTTCGCGCAGATCTGGGCACGCCTGGAGGCGGATCGCAAGGCCGGGAAACTCGACGAGGAGGACAAGGCGAAGGACGAGGACACGCTGCGCGCCGACTACCGCGCCATCGCCGAGCGGCGGGTCCGGCTCGGCCTGCTGCTGGCCGAGGTGGGCCGGCTGAACAATATCGGGGTCACGCCCGAGGAACTGACACGCGCCATGCGGGCCGAGGCGGCGAACTACCCCGGTCAGGAAAAGCAGCTGATGGAGTTCTTTCGCGGCAACCCGCGCGCGGTGGACAGCCTGCGTGGGCCGATCTTCGAGGAGAAGGCGGTGGATCTGGTGATCGGCCGCGCGACCATCACCGACCAGTCGGCGACCCCCGAGGAGCTCGCCAGGGACCCGGAGGAGACACCGGCCGCCCCGATCGAGAAGCCCGCCGGAGAAGCGGCGCTTTGACTCCGGGTGAGTGAGGCCGTGAGAACCCGCCCCTGGAACCCTCGTCCGGGTTGCCTAGATTAAGGCTTCTTCTCGCGTGAAGGTGACAGAATGACGGACCGCGATCCCGTCGAGGTCTACAACCAGACGCTGGTTCCGATGGTGGTCGAGCAGACCGCCCGGGGCGAGCGGGCTTTCGACATCTATTCCCGCCTGCTCTCGGAGCGGATCGTCTTCCTGACAGGGGCCGTCTTCGACCAGGTGAGCGCGCTGATCTGCGCGCAGTTCCTGTTCCTGGAATCGGTCAATCCGGCCAAGGACATCTCTTTCTACATCAACAGCCCAGGCGGCGTCGTCTCCTCGGGGCTCGCGATCTACGACACCATGGAGTATATCCGCAGCCCGGTCAGCACCGTCTGCATCGGCCAGGCGGCCTCGATGGGCAGCCTGCTTTTGTGTGCCGGCGCCAAGGACAAGCAATTCGCGCTGCCGAACTCCCGAATTATGGTCCATCAGCCCTCGGGTGGCGCGCAGGGCCAGGCGACCGACATCGAGATCCAGGCGCGCGAGATCCTGGCGCTACGCAAACGCCTGAACGAGATTTACGTGCGCCACACCGGCCAGCCGATTGAGGCGATTGAGCGCAAGCTGGAGCGGGACAGCTACATGTCCGCCGAGGAGGCCCGCGACTTCGGCATCGTCGATCAGGTCGTGGCGAACCGCCCTGTGCCGACCGAGGAACCGGGCCGAGTCTGACCGGCCCCGCCCTTTCGGTCCGATGGCCGGTGGGCTCAGCGCGGGTGTCCGGTGCGCGCCGGCACGCATCTTGCTTTCGGCCATGCAGGCGGTTTGCCCCGCCCGGCGCGCCGCCTCTCGACCTTTTCCCAAGCTCGTCCTTGTCCCACGCGGTCCGCGGGGGCTACAGTCCGCTTAGTGTCCCTGCCTGTCGGGACGGGAGTGCCCATGAGCAAGTCCGGCGATTCCAAGAACACCCTCTATTGCTCGTTCTGCGGCAAATCGCAGCATGAGGTCCGCAAGCTCATCGCGGGGCCGACGGTGTTCATCTGCGACGAGTGCGTCGAGCTTTGCATGGACATCATCCGCGAGGAGCACAAGACCCACCTGGTCAAGTCCCGCGATGGCGTGCCAACTCCGCGCGAGATCTGCAAGGTGCTGGACGACTACGTCATTGGCCAGGACCACGCCAAACGGGTGCTCTCGGTCGCCGTCCATAATCATTACAAGCGGCTGGCGCACGGGCAGAAGAACAACGACGTCGAGATAGCCAAGTCCAACATCCTGCTGCTTGGCCCGACCGGCTCCGGCAAGACCCTGCTGGCCCAGACGCTGGCGCGCATCCTGGACGTGCCCTTCACGATGGCGGACGCGACCACGCTGACCGAGGCGGGCTATGTCGGCGAGGATGTCGAAAACATCATCCTCAAGCTATTGCAATCGGCCGACTATAATGTGGAGCGGGCGCAGCGGGGCATCGTCTATATTGACGAGGTCGACAAGATCAGCCGCAAGTCCGACAACCCCTCGATCACCCGCGACGTCTCCGGGGAAGGCGTGCAGCAGGCGCTCCTCAAGATCATGGAGGGCACCATCGCGTCGGTGCCTCCTCAGGGCGGGCGAAAGCATCCGCAGCAGGAATTCCTCCAGGTCGATACGACCAACATCCTGTTCATCTGCGGCGGCGCCTTCTCCGGGCTGGAGCGGATCATCGGCGCGCGGGGCAAGGGCTCGGGCATCGGCTACGGGTCGGAGGTGCGCTCGCCGGACGAGCGGCGCACGGGCGCGATCCTGCGTGAGGTGGAGCCCGAGGATCTGCTGAAATTCGGGCTGATCCCGGAGTTCATCGGCCGTCTGCCGGTTGTCGCTACGCTGGAGGATCTCGACGTCAATGCGCTGGTCGAGATCCTGACTAGGCCGAAGAACGCCCTCATCAAGCAGTACGGCCGGCTGTTCGAGATGGAGGGCATCAAGCTCTCGTTTACCGATGACGCGCTACGCTCGGTCGCCACGCGCGCCATCGGCCGCAAAACCGGCGCGCGCGGGCTGCGCTCCATCATGGAGGCGATCCTGCTCGGAACCATGTTCGATCTGCCGGGGCTGGATGGCGTGGAGGAGGTGGTCATCAATCGAGAGGTCGCCGAATCGCGCGCAAACCCGCTTTATCTCTACGGCAAGGAGCGGGTTGGAGAGTCCGGTCACTAGGCGCGTCCTATCCTCGTCGGCGGCGCCGGCCGCTGTTTCAAGGTCTTGCGTGTGCCTGCCGCGGTGCCGATATCCCGCCTTGCGACGCGGGCGTTAACGTCCGCGTGAGGTGGGGTCCGTGCCGCTCTCGGGCGGGCCGCGCGATGACTGTCCTGAAGGAGGTCTATCTATGACGGAATCCGATCGGCCAGGCCCGGCTCAGTCGGGGCGCCAGGCCAAGGAAACCGGGTCAGGCGAAGGCGGTCGGCCGGCGGCGCTGAAGGGGGCCGATCTGCTCCCCGTGCTGCCGCTGCGCGATATCGTCGTTTTCCCGCACATGATCGTCCCGCTGTTCGTCGGCCGCGAGAAGTCGGTCCGCGCGCTGGAGGCGGTGATGAAGGACGACAAGCAGATCCTGCTCGTCGCCCAGCGCAACGCGTCCCAAGACGATCCCGCCGCCGACGACATCTACCGCGTCGGCACCGTCTCCACGATCCTGCAGCTGCTCAAGCTGCCGGATGGGACGGTGAAGGTGCTTGTCGAGGGCGGCAAGCGCGCCAGGATCGTGGGCTTCAAGGAGACGCAGTCCTACTTCGAATCGTATGTGGAGGCGCTGCCGGACCAGGTGGGCGATCCCAAGGAGTTGGAGGCGCTCGGCCGCACCGTCGTCTCGCAGTTCGAGCAGTACATCAAGCTCAACAAGAAGATCGCGCCCGAGGTGCTTGTTTCGCTTAATCAGATCGAGGACCCGAGCAAGCTCGCCGACACCGTCGCGGCGCACCTCAATCTGAAGATCGCCGAGAAGCAGGAGGTTCTGGAGACCGCCAAGATCGGCGAGCGGCTGGAGCGCGTCTTCGGCCACATGGAATCCGAGATCGGCGTCCTGCAGGTGGAGAAGCGCATCCGCAACCGCGTCAAGCGGCAGATGGAGAAGACGCAGCGCGAGTACTACCTGAACGAGCAGCTCAAGGCGATCCAGAAGGAATTGGGTGAGGGCGAGGACGGCAAGGACAAGTCCGCCGAGCTCGAGGCCAAGATCAAGAAGACCAAGCTGTCGAAGGAAGCGCGCGAGAAGGCGATGGCGGAGCTGAAGAAGCTGCGCACCATGAGCCCGATGAGCGCCGAGGCGACGGTGGTGCGCAACTATCTCGACTGGATGCTGTCCATCCCCTGGAAGAAGCGCAGCAAGGTCCGCAACGATGTGCTCGAGGCGGAGAAGGTGCTGAACAACGACCACTACGGGCTGGAGAAGGTCAAGGAGCGCATCCTTGAATATCTCGCCGTGCAGGCACGCAGCCCCAAGGTGCGCGGACCGATCCTTTGTTTGGTCGGGCCGCCCGGCGTCGGCAAGACCTCGCTCGGCAAGTCGATCGCGCGGGCCACGGGCCGGCAGTTCGTCCGGATGTCGCTCGGCGGCGTGCGCGACGAGGCGGAGATCCGCGGCCACCGGCGGACCTATATCGGCTCCATGCCGGGCAAGGTCGTCCAGGGCATGAAGAAGGCGAAGACCTCGAACCCGCTGTTCCTGCTGGACGAAGTCGACAAGCTCGGCGCCGACTGGCGGGGCGACCCGTCCTCGGCGCTGCTGGAGGTGCTCGATCCCGAGCAGAACAGCACCTTCGCCGACCACTATCTGGAGGTCGATTACGACCTGTCCGACGTGATGTTCGTGACCACGGCCAACAGCCTGCGGATGCCGCAGCCGCTGCTCGACCGGATGGAGATGATCCGCATTCCCGGCTACACCGAGGACGAGAAGGTGGAAATCGCCAAGCGCCACCTGATCGCCAAGCAGGGGCTGGCGCACGGCCTCAAGAAAGAGGACTGGAGCGTGTCCGATGACGCGCTGCGCGACCTCATCCGCTACTTCACGCGCGAGGCGGGCGTGCGGAATCTTGAGCGCGAGATCGCCAACGTCGCGCGCAAGGCGGTGCGCGAACTGGTCACCAACAAGGCTAAGAAGGTGGCGATCACCCGCAAGAACGTCGAGAAATACGCTGGCGTGCGGAAATTCCGCTTCGGCGAGACCGAGGACGAGGACATGGTAGGCGTGGTCACGGGCCTCGCCTGGACCGAGGTGGGCGGGGAAATCCTGACCATCGAGAGCGTCATGTTGCCGGGCAAGGGCAACGTCAAGAGCACGGGCAAGCTCGGAGACGTGATGCAGGAGAGCGTCTCGGCCGCGATGAGCTACGTCCGCTCGCGCTCGATCCGGTTCGGGATCAAGCCGACGCTGTTCGAGAGGCGCGACATCCACGTCCACGTGCCGGAGGGGGCGACGCCGAAGGACGGGCCGTCGGCGGGCGTGGCGATGGCCACGTCCATCGTGTCGGTGCTGACCGGCATTCCGATCCGCCGCGATGTGGCGATGACGGGCGAAATCACGCTGCGGGGCCGCGTGCTGCCGATCGGCGGGCTGAAGGAGAAGCTGCTGGCCGCGCTGCGCGCGGGGATCACGACGGTGTTCATCCCGAAGGAGAACGAGAAGGACCTCGCCGAAATCCCCGATAACGTGAAGAAGAACCTGAAGCTCATCCCGGTGGCGGAGGTGGACGAGGTTATCGCACAGGCACTGGCCCGCCGCCCCGAGCCGATCGAATGGGACGAGCCGGACGAGCCGGTCGCCCCGCCCAAGCAGGCCGAGGCGACGGCCTCCCTGCCGCACTAGACGGGCAACGGTTCACCACGAAGCACGGCGGCCCCGTGTTTTCGTGGTGAACCTCTCGTCCAATCAGGAAGGGTTGCTTGCAGTCTTTCCGGCGAGGCGTACCATATACCCGACGCGGGACGGTCCTGCGCGGAGGGCTGGATGGGCGGCTGCGCGCCCTGGACGGATGAGCACGCGGCGGAGATTGTCGCCCGACACGCCGGCCGACCGGGCGGGCTGCTGCCAGCCTTGCACGCGATCCAGGAGGCGTTCGGGCATGTGCCGGAGGCGGCGGTGCCGCTGCTTGCGGCGGCGCTGAACCTCTCGCGCGCCGACGTCCACGGCGTCGTTTCCTTCTATCACGATTTCCGCCGCGAGCCTCCGGGCCGGCATGTGCTGCGCCTCTGTCGGGCGGAGGCGTGTCAGTCCATGGGGGCGGATCGGATCGCCGCCGATCTGCGAGCCCGCCTCGCGGTGGATTGGGGCGGCAGCAGCGCCGATGCGAGCGTGAGCCTGGAACCCGCCTTCTGTCTGGGGCTGTGCGCGGTCGCTCCGGCCGCGTTGCTCGATGGACAGCCGCTCGGGCGAATCGACGTCGCCTCGGTCGCCGCCGCGCTGGACGCGCCGCCGTGACGCGGGTGTTCGTTCCCCGCGACGCGGGCGCGCTGGCGCTCGGCGCCGAAGCGGTGGCGGCGGCGCTCGCGGCTGGCGGGGCGGAGCTCGTGCGCACCGGCTCGCGCGGCCTCTATTGGCTGGAACCGATGATCGAGGTCGCCACGTCAGCCGGGCGGATCGCCTACGGCCCCGTGCGGCCGGCCGACGTGCCGGGCCTGCTGGCATCGGGGATACATGATGGCGGGGCGCACGATTTGCGGCTTGGCCGGCCTGAGGACATCCCCTATTTCGCGCGCCAGACCCGGCTGGTGTTCGCGCGCACGGGCCTTGTCGATCCCGCCTCGCTCGACGACTACCGCGCGCAGGGCGGGCTGCGCGGGCTGACGCGCGCGATGGAGATCGGCCCGGCGGCGGTGATCGAGGAGGTCGCGCGCTCGGGCCTGCGAGGCCGAGGCGGGGCAGGGTTCCCGACCGCGCTGAAATGGCGCGGCGCGGCGGAAGCCCCGGGTCCGCGCCGCCACATCGTGGTCAATGCCGACGAGGGCGATTCCGGAACCTTCGCCGACCGGATGCTGATGGAGGGCGACCCCTTCGCGCTCATCGAGGGAATGCTGATCGCCGCCTTCGCGGTCGGTGCGGCCCAGGGCTGGGTCTATACGCGCTCCGAATACCCCCATGCGATCGCCGCCTTCGACCGCGCGCTGGCGGTCGCGCGGGCGGGCGGACTGCTCGGGCCGGATGCGCTCGGGACAGGCGTTGCCTTCGACATCGAGCAGCGCGTCGGCGCCGGCGCCTACATCTGCGGCGAGGAGACCGCGTTGCTGGAAAGCCTGGAGGGACGCCGGGGCGAAGTGCGCGCGAAGCCGCCGCTGCCCGTCCACAAGGGCCTGTTCGGCGAGCCCACGGTCGTCAACAACGTCATCACGCTGGCCAGCGTCCCGCCGATCCTCTCGGATGGAGGGGAGGCCTATCAGGCGCTCGGATACGGCCGCTCGCGCGGCACCATGCCGATCCAGCTCGCCGGCAACGTCCGCCGTCCCGGACTGTTCGAGGCGCCGTTCGGCCTTACCCTGGGCGAACTGGTCGAGGAGATCGGCGGCGGCACCGCCACCGGCCGGCCGGTGCGCGCGGTGCAGGCTGGCGGCCCGCTCGGCGCCTATTTCCCGCCGGCGCTGTACGACACGGTTTACGATTACGAGGCATTCACCGCCCGCGACGGGCTGATCGGCCACGGTGGACTGGTGGTGTTCGACGATACGGTGGACATGGCCCACCAGGCCCGCTTCGCGATGGAATTCTGCGCGGCGGAGTCATGCGGCAAATGCACGCCGTGCCGCATCGGCTCGGTGCGGGGGACGGAGGTCTTCGACCGCATCCTCGCCGGCGTCGATGTGGCGGCGAATCTCAAGCTGATCACCGACCTCTGCGAGACGCTGAAGTTTGGCTCGCTGTGCGCGCTGGGCGGGTTCATCCCGTTTCCGGTGATCAGCGCGATCACCCATTTCCCGGAAGATTTCCGCCGGCTCTCGTCCGGGTCGGCCTCGCTCGCCGAGCTGTCCGCGGTCGCCGCGGAAGGCGGCGGCCGACGCGCCGCGCCGGGGCTTTGAAGAGGTAGCTACGTCCATGCTCCACGATCCAGATTTCGGCACCAAGCGCGGCACCGGCGCAGCCTCGGTCACGCTCGACATCGACGGCCGGACCGTGACCGTGCCCGAGGGCACCTCCATCATGCGCGCCGCGGCCGAGGCCGGGATCAGCGTGCCGCGCCTCTGTGCCACCGACACGCTCGATGCGTTCGGGTCATGCCGGCTGTGCCTGGTCGAGATCGACGGGCGCGCGGGAACGCCGGCGTCCTGCACCACGCCGGTCGCGCCGGGGATGGCCGTGCGCACGCAGACCGAGCGCCTGGGGCGGCTGCGGCGCGGGGTGATGGAGCTGTATCTCTCGGATCATCCGCTCGATCCCGACGGCGAGATGCGGGACATGGCGGCCGAAGTCGGGTTGGCGGAGGTGCGTTACGGCCATGACGGCGCCAATCATCTCGCCTCGCCGATCGACGGGTCGAACCCGTATTTCCAGTTCGATCCCACCAAGTGCATCGTCTGCTCGCGCTGCGTGCGCGCCTGCGCCGAGGTGCAGGGCACGTTTGCGTTGACGGTGCAGGGGCGCGGCTTCGACTCCAAGATCGTCGCCAGCATGGACGAGCCGTTCCTGACGTCGGAATGCGTCTCCTGCGGCGCCTGCGTGCAGGCGTGTCCGACGGGATCGCTGATCGAGAAGAGCGTCGTCGCTCTCGGCCAACCCGAGCACGCGATCGCCACGACCTGCGGTTATTGCGGCGTCGGGTGCAGCTTCCGCGCCGAGATGCGGGGCGAGACCGTGATCCGCATGGTGCCGTCAAAGGACGGCAAGGCGAATCACGGCCATTCCTGCGTGAAGGGCCGCTTTGCCTGGGGCTATGCGATGCATCGCGAGCGCATCCTGAAACCGATGATGCGTGCATCCATCACCGATCCTTGGGAGGAGACCACCTGGGAGGCGGCGATCGGGCGCGTGGCCAGCGAGTTCCGGCGCATCCAGGAGCAGCACGGCGTCGGTTCGATCGGTGCCATCACGTCGTCGCGCTGCACCAATGAAGAGACCTACCTCATGCAGAAGCTGGTGCGCGCCGGCTTCGGCAACAACAACATCGACACCTGCGCGCGGGTCTGCCACTCGCCCACCGGCTACGGGCTGGGGACCGCGTTCGGCACCTCGGCCGGCACCAACGATTTTGACTCGATCACGCAAGCCGATGTCGTGCTGCTGGTCGGCGCCAACCCGACTGACGCGCACCCGGTTTTCGCCTCGCAGATGAAGCGCCGGTTCCGCGAAGGCGCGAAGCTGATCGTGCTTGATCCGCGCCGCATCGACCTGGTGCGGACGCCGCATGTCGAGGCGACGTTTCACTTGCCCCTGCGCCCTGGCAGCAACGTCGCCGTGCTGGATGCATTGGCGCACGTGATCGTCACCGAGGGGCTCGTCGCCGAGGCGTATGTGCGCGAACGCTGCGAGTGGGACGCCTTCCAGGATTGGGCCGCGTTCGTCGCCGAGCCGCGCAACAGCCCCGAAGCCATCGAGCCATTGAGCGGCGTGCCCGCGGACCTGATCCGCAAGGCGGCACGTCTCTATGCGACCGCCGGCAACGCGGCGATCTACTACGGGCTTGGCGTGACCGAGCACAGTCAGGGCAGTACGGCGGTGATGGCGCTCGCCAATCTCGCGATGGCCACCGGCAATGTCGGACGGCCGGGCACCGGGGTGAACCCGCTGCGCGGGCAGAACAATGTGCAGGGCTCGTGCGACATGGGCAGCTTCCCGCACGAGTTCTCCGATTACCGACACGTCGCCAATGATGACGTGCGCGGCACCTTTGAGCGGCTATGGGGCGTGACGCTCGACCGCGAGCCCGGCCTGCGGATTCCGAACATGCTGGATGCCGCCGTCGACGGCACATTCCGCGCGCTGTACATCCAGGGCGAGGATATCGTCCAGTCCGATCCGGACACGCATCACATCACCGCCGGTTTGCAGGCGATGGAGTGCGTGGTGGTGCAGGACCTGTTTCTCTGCGAGACGGCGAATTACGCGCATGTCTTCCTGCCCGGCTCCACGTTCCTCGAGAAGGACGGCACGTTCACGAACGCCGAACGGCGCGTCAACCGGGTGCGCCGCGTCATGGCGCCGCGCAACGGATACGAAGACTGGGAGATCACCCAGTTGATCGCTCGCGCGATGGGACTGAACTGGACCATCGCGCATCCGTCGGAGATCATGGACGAGATCGCGGCGACGACGCCGAGCTTCGCCGGCGTGTCGTATGCCAAGCTCGATGCGCTCGGCTCCGTGCAATGGCCGTGCAACGACGCCAAGCCCGGCGGCACGCCGACGATGCACGCCGAGCGCTTCGTGCGGGGCATGGGCCGCTTCGTCGTCACCGAGTACATCCCGACCGACGAGCGCACCGGGCCGCGCTTTCCGCTGTTGCTGACGACCGGTCGCATCCTGAGCCAATACAATGTCGGGGCGCAGACGCGCCGGACCGACAACGTCTTGTGGCACGAGGAGGACCGGCTGGAGATCCATCCGCACGACGCCGAGGATCGCGGCGTTGGCGACGGCGACTGGGTGCGGCTGGCGTCGCGCGCCGGAGAGACGACGTTGCGCGCCCGTATCACCGATCGCGTGGCCCCGGGCGTCGTCTACACGACGTTTCATCATCCGTTGACCCAGGCCAACGTCGTGACGACCGACTACAGCGACTGGGCGACCAACTGCCCCGAATACAAGGTGACGGCGGTGCAGGTCTCGCCCTCGAACGGACCGAGTGCGTGGCAGGAGGAATATGGGGCGTTCGTGAAGCGGAGCCGGCGCATCGCGCCGGTGCCGGCGGAGTGACGGCCGTCTTCGCGGCGGGTGAGGGTTCGCGGTGATTCCGCCCTCCCGCATCGTCCAACGCACCGCCTTTCGTGGCGATATGCCTGAGATCGGGGCCCGCGAGATCGCGGAGGAGGCGCCGATCGCGATCACCTACAACCGCGCCGTGCTCGCGGTGATGCTGGCGACGCCTGCCGATCTGGAAGACTTCGCGATCGGCTTCAGCCTGACCGAAGGGATCATCGAGCGCGCGAGCGACATCGAGGAGGTCGTCGTCGTGCCCGCCCATGACGGCCTGGAGCTGCGCATGTGGCTCTCGCCCGCGCGCGCGGGCATCGCGGACGGCAGGCGGCGGCGCCTGGCGGGGCCATCGGGCTGCGGGCTGTGCGGGATCGAGGGTCTGGCGGACGCCGCCCGCCCGCCGCGCCCCGTCGCCTCGAACGCGCGCTTCGGGGCAAGTTCGGTAGCCGCCGCGCTCGCCGCCTTGCCGGCGGCCCAGACCCTGAACCAACGCACGCACGCGGTCCATGCGGCCGGCTTCTGGCATCCCGCGCACGGATTGGTCGCTCTGCGCGAGGATGTCGGCCGGCACAACGCGCTCGACAAGCTTGCCGGCGCACTGGCGCGGAGCGGGGTCGCCGCGGCGGACGGCATGATCCTGATGTCCAGCCGGTTATCGGTGGAGTTGGTGCAGAAGGCGGCGGCGATCGGCGCACCGGCGCTGATCGGCGTCTCCGCGCCCACCGCGCTCGCCGTGCGCACCGCCGAAGCGGCCGGGATCGCGCTGATCGGCGTGGCGCGCACGGACGGCTTCGAGCTGTTCACGCATCCCGAGCGGATCGAGGCCAGGATGATAGACCTGAAACGTGCGTGTCATGTCGCCTGACAAGCTGATCTACATGGCCAACCAGATCGGCCGCGCCTTCGCCCATGGGCCGCATTCGCGCGCCGTGACGCAGACGGCCACGCATATCCGCAAGTTCTGGGAGCCGAGGATGCGTGCCGCCATCCTCGCCCAGCTCGAAACCGAGGCCGGCGCGAAGCTCGATCCCATCGCGCGTGATGCGATCAGGCTGTTACGGGAGTCCGATACAATCAACAATGAAGAAAGGGAACTCCGTCCATGAACGACGAGCCCGTCAAACCGGGCCTGCTCGATCGCGAGCGCATCGTTGCCGACCCCGGCTTCAGCCCCTGGCTGGTGACGCCCGCCGCGCTGTGCGTGCATCTGCGCATCGGGCAGGCGTACGCCTTCCATGAGCGCCACGTGCTCGACACCCAGACGGCCCGCGCCTGAGGAGAACGTTCATGGGTGGTGGCAATGCCCCTCCTGTGGGGCGTCGCCGAGACGATCGAGGACGCGACGAAGCTGTTCCGGTGACGGCTGCGGCGCCCGGGTAACGCGACGGTCACGCGAGCCCGGCCGCCGCCAGCACCACGGCGAGCCCGGCGGCCATGCCGCGCACCGAGGCCCCGGGCTCGATGTCGATCCACTCCTCCGGCGAGTGCGCCCGTCCGCCGGCGCCGCCCGAACCGATCTTGATGGCCGGGATGTCAAGGCTCATGGGGATGTTGGCGTCGGTGGAGGATGCCTCGAACCGCGGGGCGAAGCCATGCTGGGCGATGGACGCGCGGGCGAGTTGGGGCAGCCAGTGCGCCTCGTCGGTGCGCCCGGCCGGCCGGTCGCCGATCTTGGTGATCTCGGTCGCGACCGCCCTGTCCGTGGTGGCGCGGGCCGCGTTCTCCGCGGCGACGGCCGCCTCCACGAAGGTCAGGAATTGGCGGTCCAGGCGGTCCAGCGCTTCGGTCGATTCCGAGCGCAGGTCGAACTCGGCCCAGGCGCTGTTCGGGATGGCGTTGATCGAGGTGCCGCCGCCCACGCGGCTCGCGCAGAAGGTCGTGCGCGGCGCGCTCGGCACCTCCAGTGCGGCCAGCCGGGCAATCGTCCCGGCCATCGCGTGCATCGGGTTCACCAGCCCAAACGCCGCCCAGCTATGCCCGCCGGGGCCGGTGAAGGTCACGCGATAGCGCCGCGACCCGATGCCGCGCGTCGCGATTCCCTCCATGTCGGGGCTGTCCACTGTGATGAACGCGCCGATGCGCCCGGCGTAGTCGCCACCGCCGAACAGGTGGCGCATCCCGCGCAAATCGCCCGCGCCCTCCTCGCCCACGTCGGCCACGAAAAGGACGTCGCGGCGGGTGCGGATGTCGGCCGCGTCCATCGCCCGGGCGAAGGCCAGCAGCACCGCGAGGCTGCGCGTGTCGTCGCCGACGCCGGGCGCCAGCAGCCGCGTTCCGTCCTGTCGCACGCGCACCTCGGTGCCGGCGGGAAACACGGTGTCCAGGTGCGCGGCGACGCAGAGCAGATCGGTTCCGTGCTCGCTGCCGCCCGCGCCGCGACGAAGCGCGGTGACGTTGCCGACCTCGTCCATGCGCACCTCCGTCAAGCCCTGCGCGGCGGCCATCGCCAGCCAGGCGCGCCCGCGTTCGGCCTCCTCGAAGGGAGGCGCCGGGATCTCGGTCAGCGCGATAATCTCGTCGATGGTGCGCGCGTGCTCGGCGGCGAGCGCCGCGGCGGCGGCGCGGAACGGTGCAGAGGCGATCAGGGTACGGATGGCGGCATCGGGGTCCACTTGCGTCGTCCTGGGTTGGAACTGCCGGTATCGGCGTGCAGCGGGGCCACGGCAAGAGCGGGAAGATCGCTGCTTCACTGGGTTGTGAACTGCGTGGCGGTCTCGGTATGCTCACTGTAACGAATTGTCCTTGCGGCATTCCTTGCCGCATCCGGTGACGAGGAGAACTTCCATGACGGCACGCATCATCACGACGTTCGGCGCGCTCGCGCTGGGTCTCGCCGCCTTCGCGGCGACACCGGTTTTGGCCCAGGGAGCCGGCGGCGCCGGGGGAGGTGGCGCCGGGGGAGGTGGTGCCGGGGGCGGCGGCGGCAACGTCCCGAGCCAGACGAACACGACGACCAACCCAGGCGAGGGCAACACGGGACCCACGGGGAACGGCACGACAACGGGGACGCCAGGCGGCATGGCCAACCCGGGGTCGGCGGGAACCAACATGGGTAGCGCGGGTGGCACGAACCAACCCGGCAACACCGGAAACATGGCGACCGGAAACATGGGTAGCGCGGGCACGACCCGCGGCACGGCACACGCCACGGGGACCGGCACGGCGCACCACACCGCAGCACGGCCGATGCGTCGGGTGGCGCGGCGAGCCCCTGAGGGCGACACGGCAGCGGGCGATGCGGCCGTGGCGCGGCTGAATGAGCAGAGCCTGCAAGCCGCGCAGCAGGGCCGTGGCTTCACGCCCGGCGCTTCCCAGCAGCAGTGATGTTTGACCCCGCCGGTGGCCGGGCGCTTTGCCCGGCTCCGGCAGGACCGGAGAGACGGCCGTGAGCCATTCGTCGCGCCTCGATCCCGATATGCGCGCCTTCCTCGCCGAGCAGGACTTGGAGGCGGCCAAATACCCTCCGATCCGCCTGGAGATTCCGCTCGATCCGCACCGGGCCGTGAACGACGCGCTCGGCCTCCGGATCGCCGAAGGCGGGCCGACCGTGGCCGAACGCGCGGATCGCTGGATCGCCGCGCGCGGCCGTCGCATCTTCTGCCGCCTTTACCGTCCGCGCGCCGACCGCGCGTTGCCCGTCCTGGTCTATTTTCACGGCGGGGGCTGGGTCTGGGCGTCGGTCGATACGCATGACCGGCTGGCCCGCGAGTACGCCGCCGGGGCCGGCGTCGCCGTGCTCAGCGTCGACTACGCGCTCTCGCCCGAAGCGAAGTTTCCGCAGGCGCTGGAGGAGTGTGCCGCCGTGGTGCGCCACCTCGCGCGGCACGGCGCGGACTGGGGGCTTGATCCGTCGCGCATTCTGCTCGGCGGCGATTCCGCCGGCGGCAATCTCGCGCTCGCCGCCGCGCTGTTGCTGCGCGACACGGGCGGTCCGCGGCCGTGCGGCGTGCTCGCCACCTATCCCGTCTGCGACAGCGATCTCGAAACGCCGACCTACCGCGAATTCGGCACGGGCTGGGGCCTCTCGCGGGAGCGCATGGCGTTCTACTGGAGCGTGTACGTGCCGCACGCCGCCGATCGGCTGCACCCGCTGGCGGCCCCGTTGCGAGCGAACCTGACAGGGCTGCCGCCCGTGCTGGTGCACCTCGCCGAGCTGGACGTGCTGCGCTCCGAGGGCGAGGCGCTGATCGCCCGGCTGCGCGGCGCAGGCGTGCGCGTCGAGGCCGAGACGTTCAGCGGCGTCGTCCACGGGTTCATCCGGGCGACCGCACAGGTGGCGAGGGCGCGCGACGCGGGCGCGAAGGCCGCGGCGTGGCTGCGGGCGCGGGCCGAGGCGACGGGCGAAGGCTGAGGGCGGTTCAGCCGGGCGGGGCCGCCTCCGGCCGGAAGCGGACGCCGGCGCGCGCCAATCCGCCGCCGAGGCCGATTGCGGTGCCGTCCGCACGCCAGCACGCCGCGCCGGTCAGGCCACCATCAGGGGCGAACCCGATCGCGCACATGCCGCCCGCGACATTCGGAACGAGCGACACGCGATGTCCCAGCTCCTCCATTCCGCGCACCGCCGAGTCCCCGAAGCCCCTCTCCATCTCCACCCCATGCCCCTGGGTCCAGAGCCGCGGTGCCTCTACCGCCTCGGACAGCGTCATTCCGTGGTCGATCAGGTTGACGAGCGCCTGCATCACGGACGCGAAGATCCGCAGTCCGCCCGGCAGGCCCAGCGCATAGGCAGGCCGGCCGTCGCGCAACACGATCACCGGCGACATCGACGAGGTGACGCGCTTGCCGGGCGCGATCGAGTTGGCGCGGCCCGGATGGGGCGTGAACAGGTACATGTAGTTGTTGGGGATCATGCCCGTTCCCGGCACCACGAACCGGGCGCCGAACAGGCTGTTGATGGTCTGCGTCGCTGCCGCGATCATCCCTGACCCGTCGGCGATCGTCAGATGAGTGGTGTGCGCCGATTCCGCCGTCGCGTTCCCCGGCGCAACGCCGGCGGCGAAGCCGCGCGCGCGCGCCGGGTCGATTTCCGCCCGGCGCTCGGCGGCGTAGTCCTTGGAAAGCAGTCGCGCCACCGGAACCTCGACAAAGTCCGGGTCCGCCGTTGCCGCCGCGCGATCGGCGAAGGCGATCTTGAGCGCCTCGGCGATCAGGTGCGCCGTCTCGGGCGTGCCGAACCCGAGATTGCGCAGGTCGAACGCCTCCAGGATGTTCAGCATCTGGATGATGTGCATCGGCCCGGACGAGGGGGGCGGCGGGCCAACGATCTCGTGGCCGCGATAGACCCCGCGCACCGGCTCGCGCTCGACCGTGCGGTACCCCGTCAGGTCGTCCATCGCCAGATGTCCGCCGGCGGATGCCAAGAACGCGGCGTAGCGGACGCCGAGCGCGCCGCCGTAGAGCGTCGCCGGCCCTTCGCGCGCGATCAGGCGCAAGGTCTCGGCGTAGTCGCCCATCACCACGCGCACGCCGGCCTGGACGGGCTGCCCGCCGGGCAGGAACACCCGCGCGATCGCCGCGTCGCGGGCCAGATCCGCAGCGCAGTCGGCGGCGCACTCGGAGAGGAACGGCGTCGCGCGGAAGCCGCGCGCGGCATGGCGGATCGCCGGCTCCATCACATCGGCGAGCGGGAAGGTGCCGAACCGCGCCAGCGCCTCGCACCAGCCCTTCAGGTTGCCGGGCGAGGCGACCGCGGTGGGGCCGAGCGCGTTCGCCCGGCCCAGCGCGTCCATCGTGCCGGGCGCCGCGTCCGGGTCGGGCGTGTAGGTCGTGGGGCCGGTGGAGAGCGGCGCGCGGCTCTGGTTGTCGATCACGACATGCCGGCCGTCGGGCAGGCGGATATGAAACATCCCGCCGCCGAGGATGCCGACCATCATCGGCTCCACGACGCTCAGCGCGAACAGCCCGGCGATCGCCGCATCGACCGCGTTGCCGCCGGCCGCCAGCATCTCGGCGGCGGCGGCCGAGGCGAGCGGGTGGTTCGTCACCGCCATGCCGCTGGCGCCCTGCGCGGGCGGCTTCTCGGGCGTGAAGCGGACGGCGGTGCGTGCTCGCCAGTTGGTCATCTCAGGGGTCCCGCGGTTGTTCCGGCCGGCATTCTTCGCTACGGGGCGGGGCTGGGAAAGAGGGGAACACGCGATGGAGCTGCGCGGGCAGGCAACACTTGTGACGGGTGGCGGATCGGGGTTGGGAGCGGCGACATGCGAGGCCCTCGCCGCTGCGGGCGCGAAGATCGCGGTGCTCGATCGCAACGAGGCCGCCGCCCAGGCGGTCGCCGCGCGCATTGGCGGCCTCGCCGTAGCGTGCGACGTGGCGAACGCCGCCTCCGCCGAGGCGGCGGTGGCGCGCGCGGGCGCGGCGCACGGGCCGGCACGGCTGCTGGTGAATTGCGCGGGCGTGGGCACGGCCGGGCGTATCGTCGGCCGCGAGGGGCCGCTCCCCTTGGCCGCCTTCGAGCAGGTGATCCGGGTCAACCTGATCGGCACGTTCAACCTGCTCCGCCTGGCGGCGGGGGCGATGCTCGGGCTCGATGCGCTGGAGGACGGCGAGCGTGGGGTGATCGTCAACACCGCCTCGATCGCGGCGTACGAGGGCCAGGTGGGCCAGGCGGCCTATGCGGCGTCGAAGGCGGGCGTGGTCGGCCTGACCCTGCCGGCCGCGCGCGAATTCGCCCGCGCCGGCGTGCGCGTCGTGACAATCGCGCCCGGCCTGATCGAGACGCCGATGTTCGACGGCCTGCCCGCCGAGCTGCGCCGGGGCCTCGCCGATTCGGTGCCGTTCCCGGCCCGGCTGGGGCGGCCGGCGGAGTTTGCCGCGCTAGTCCTGCACATCGCGGCCAACCGGTTCCTGAACGGCGAGACGATCCGGCTGGACGGGGCGTTGCGGATGGCGCCGCGGTGAAAATGGCGCGGGAGGGACAGGGCTACGGCATTGACCAAGATGCGGCTAGGACCTTCGCCGCCATGACATGACGGGCCGGCCCTGACAATTCAGCGTCCGGGCCGCCGCCGATCCGCGCTAAAACGAGCCAAAGGCGTTACCCAGAATAATCACGGCGGCAAGCGCAAGCAGGGCGCCGACAATCGCTACCATGACGATATCGATATAGCTTTCGCGGTGGGTTGATCCGCACACCGCGAGCAGCGTCACCACGGCGCCGTTGTGCGGCAGGCTGTCGAGTGTGCCAGAGCCGATCACGGCGACACGGTGCAGCAGCGCGGGATTGATGCCAGTCTCGGCTGCAAGCCGCATATAGGTCTCGCCGAGAGCCTCGAGCGCGATCGTCAGTCCACCCGAAGCCGACCCGGTCAGGGCAGCGAGCACGTTGGTCGCCGCGGCCAGCGAGACGAGCGGTCCGCCTTCAATGGACAGCACCCAGTCGCGCACCATCGCGAACGCGGGCAGCGCCGCGACCACCGCGCCGAAGCCCACGAGGCTGGCTACACTGAGGGCCGGCAGCACGGACGCGTTGGCGCCCGCATCCATGCTGTCGCGTAGCCCGGGCAGACGCCCGCGATTGAGCAGGACCAGCGCCAGGATGGCAGCCGCCAGAGCAACCATGACCGACCACACGCCACCCACGGCGCCGAGTGACGTGCTGCCCCAACTCGGTTCGGCCAGGAACGAGACGTCGAGCCGTGGCAAGACCACCAGGGACATCAAAAAGTTGACGCCCACGACGATCATGAGCGGCAGGATGGCCGCCGCGACGGATGGCGCGGTGCGGCTGCGCTGGCCATGCTGGATCTCGGCGGGATCGAATGCGTGCGCCGTGGTGGCCCGCTCGCGCACCAGGAGATCGTCCGCCGCGTCATTGGCGGCGATGCTCGCATCGCTGCCAAAGCCCTCGCCGGCGCGGCGGGCAGAGGCTTCGGCCCGGCCGAGCCACCACAGGCCGAAGCCGAGCATGATGGCCGAGGCGATGACGCCGAGGCCGGGCGCCGCGAGCGGTGTCGTTCCGAAGAACGGCATCGGGATCGCGTTCTGGATCGACGGCGTTCCAGGCAGCGCCGACATGGTGAACGTCGACGTGCCGAGCGCGATCGTCGCGGGCATCAGGCGACGCGGAATGGCGGCAGCACGGAACAATGCCTGGGCCATGGGGGCAAGGACGAAGAAGGCGACGAAGAGGCTGACGCCGCCATAGGTGACGATCGCGCCCGCTACCACGACCGCGAGGATCGCCCGGCGCTCTCCCAACCGCTTGGTGGTGAAGTCGGAAATGACCAAAACGGAACCGCTGTCGTCCATCAACTTGCCGAACAGGGCGCCAAGCAGGAACAGCGGGAAGAACTGCGCGAGGAACCGCGCCGCGCCACCCATGAACGTCTGGGTCCAATGCGCGAGCAGCGGCTCGCCCGCGAAGCCCGCGGCTATGAGCGCGGCGGCGGGCGCCAGCAGAAGAACGCTCCAGCCGCGAAACGCAAACCAGACCAGCAGCGCAAGGCCCAGCAGGATGCCGGCAAAACCCATCACGTCAGACGCTCCGCGGCGACAGATCGAATGCGAAGTTGGAGCGCCTTCGCGCGGTGGAGCAAGCCGGCCAGCGACAATTCTGTCGGGAGCGTCTGCGCATTGCACGACGCACAGCAAGGGTCGTCATGACGTGTTGCTGCCTCGGAACGTACCTGTACATTGCTGTCACGATAGACCGTTTTTATCGGCGAACATATCGTTGGGTATAGGGAGGTGTATGTTGCGGTCAACGGGGCTAGTCCCGCGATGGAGATAGCAGGCGATTTTCTTCGGTCTAGGTGGCACTCGAGCTCGCGGGAACGGCCTCGACGTAGCAGGGGCTTTGGCTCGCTCCTCCTGACGGGGGCGCCGCGGTGAATGCGCCTATCCCACGCCGACCGCCTCGGCGAGCACCAGCCGCCGCCGGGGAACCGCACGGAGCGGCAGGCCGGCGTAGACGTCCTTCACCGCCTCGGCGACGATGATCCCGGCGACGCCCGGGGCGATGCGCCGGCCGGCGCGTTCCAGCAGCGGGGCGGCGCGCAGCACGATCCGGCGGGTGGTCGGCGGCATGTAGAGCGCCGCGTCGCGTCGCTCCACGCGAAACAGGGCGCCGGCCAGCAGGCGGCCGATCTGGCCGAAGGAATAGGGCTCGCCGTGACCGAACGGGGTCGATTCGCCGTAGGCCCACAGGCCCGTCCGATTGGGCGCGACGATCAGCAGGCGTCCGTCGTCCTTCAGGACGCGCCAGACCTCGCGCAGCAGCCGCCTTGCGTTCTCCGCCGCCTCGATCCCGTGCACCAGCAGCACGCGGTCAAAGGCCAGATCGGGGAACGGCAGCGCGTCCTCCTCCGCCGTGCAGCTCAGCCCCGGCACGCCGGCGGGCCATCTCGCGGCGCCCATCTGCGCCGGCGTGAGCGCGATGCAGCGCGCCGCCTGCTCGCGCCAGAGCCGGAGGTAGGGCGGGGCGTAGCCGAGCCCCAGCACCGACTGGCCGTGCAGGTCGGGCCACAGACCGGCGAGTCGCGCGCGCAGCAGGCGCGCCGCCACGGCCCCCCGCGCGGTGGCATAGAAATCGGCCGCAAGATGCGCGTCCGCCGCCATGCACCGTGTATAGCACGCCCGGCGGCTGGCGGGGCGGCGGCGGCGGTGTTAGGGTTCGGCCATGCCCATCACCGCCGAGCCCGTCCCGATCCTGAGCGACAACTACGCCTGGCTGCTGCGCGATGCGGCCGCCGGCGCCGTCGCCATCGTCGATCCGGCCGATCCCGGCCCGATCATCACCGCGATCGAGGCGGCGGGCGGGCGGCTCGACATGATCCTGCTCACGCACCACCACGCCGACCACGTGGCGGGAACCGACGCGGTGCGCGCGCGGTTTGCGTGCCCGGTGGTGGGCGCGGCCGCCGATGCCCACCGGCTGCCCCGGCTGGACCAGGCGGTGCGCGAGGGCGACAAGGTTCGGTTGGGCGGGGCCGAGGCCGAAGTGATCGACACGCCCGGCCACACGCGCGGGCAGATCAACTTCTACTTCGCCGACGGCGGCGTCCTACTGTCGGGCGACACGCTGTTCAGCCTCGGCTGCGGGCGGCTGATCGAGGGCACGGCGGAGGAGATGTTCGCCTCGCTGCGCAAGCTCGCCGCCTTGCCGCCGAAGACCCAGGTTTGCTGCGGGCATGAATACACCGCGAGCAACGCCCGGTTCGCGCTGAGCGTGGATCCGGAGAACGCGGCGCTGCGCGCCCGCGCCGAGGAGGTGCGCCGTCTGCGCGCCGGCGGTCAGCCGACGGTGCCATCCCGGCTGGGCGAGGAGATGGAGGCAAATCCGCTTCTGCGTGCCCGGGACGCCGCGAGCTTCGCCCGCCTGCGCGCGCAGAAGGACGCGTTCTGAAGCGGGTCGGCGCTCAGCGGGGGGCGGCCAGCTCCCGAGTGGTTCTCACCGCCTGATCGACCTCTCGCGATGGGGTGCCGGCGGCGCCCGTGCCGAGCTTCACACTGCCGTCGGGCTGCGGCACGGCGATCGGCTTCACCTCGACCCGTGCGACCCCGGCGTGCTTCATATCGAGCTTGCCCGCGGTGGCTGGGCTCACGTCCATCACGCGTCCTTTCACATAGGGGCCGCGATCCTGCACGCTCACGTTCGCCGACTTGCCGGTGTCGAGGTTGACCACCTTCGCCGTGGTGCCGAGCGGCAGGGTCTTGCTGGCGGCATCATCGCCATGGGTGCTGAAGGTATGGCCGTCCGCCATCTTCCGGCCCTGGAAGCCTTCGGCGTAGATCGACGCCTTGCCCTGCTCGCTACGCCCGGAGCTGTCATCGCCGGCCAGGGCGATCCCGGGCGCGATTCCGGCTGTCCCCATGGCCACGCACGCGCAGAGCGCGAGCTCGAACGCTCCCATCCCTCATTCCTCCGCATCCGTTGCGGTAGGGAAAGGCGCTCTTGCCCCGAGCGGTTCCCGATCGCGCGCGTTCGTGAGCACACGAGCGGCAGGGACGTTGCGATGGGGCGGGGTCCTCCTTATAACCCGGCGACCGCGGAGAGGTGCCGGAGCGGTCGATCGGGGCGGTCTCGAAAACCGTTGTACCCTCTTGGGGTACCGTGGGTTCGAATCCCACCCTCTCCGCCAGCATTGACTGGTAATTGACTTAGAACGCTAGATTTCTTTTCCACCAGAGCGGATGGACGCTGGGCGTTCCCGTCGCATAGGTCGCTGTTCCGTGCGGGTTCCGATCGGACTTTGAGCCGCCGCCCTCACCGCCTCGTGCCATCTCGTCTGCATTGGTTTAAGCCATTTGATTCGGTCCTCTTTCCCTGACGCACCGTGTTTATACGCCCGACAGCAAGCCAGCCGACTGCACAAGGCGACCGATGACGACGCAGCCGGCTGGACGCGGCCCATGGGGCCTACGGCGTGCTCCGCGGCAGGTTGAACAGGCCGAGTCTGCCCGGTATCGAGACGAACGAGAGCTCTCGCGCGTCGCTCGTACGCTAAGCGTGGTCAATCGGCGGCGCGCTGGCTCGGCGTTCAACCGGCCCTTGGGCGGCGACCTTTTACTCGGGATACCTCTCCTCCTCGGGTTGGCTCTCCTCGGTCTGCGGAACCGCTTGGTGGAACAGGACGATCGCAAGGATGTTGCCGGGCTCGGATGTTGCGTCGCTGCGCAGGACCGCCACCTCGCCGGCGATCCCGCTCGTGTACTCCGCAACGACCTCGCCAAAGGCATTGCGCTGAATGGCCAGCTTATGGCCGGGCTCGACCATGTCGTTCAACTTGACCAGAGCCTCCACGAACCCACCCTGGGTCGCCAGAACCGGGAAGGCGCTGTTGCCGATGAAAAGCCCCGAATCCTTGCCCGTGCGCCCCATGGCGCCCTGGGTCACGCCGTGCAGCTTGAGGACGTTCATCGTGCCCTCGACGAAGAGCGCGATCATCTCACGGTCGAAGATGCGCGCCCTGCCAACCTCCGGGGTGAACGCCGGGATGCCTGCGGCCAGCAATTCTCTGGCCAGCACGCCGGGATAGGTTGGATCATCCCAGACATGGTCGATGGGGTAGAGCTCCATCATCGCCTTGACCTCGGGCCGGTTCATCTCGCCGATGTTCATTGCAGTAATGTCCAGTCCGGTCGTCCCGGTATGGAAGTCGATCGCGATATCGGCGTTCGGCTTGAAGAGTCGGTCGAAGAGAATCCCGGCCTGGCGGCTCGTCGCGCTGGCGCCGTTCTCATTCCCGGGCCATTCCCGGTTCATGTCGATGAGGTCGGCGCCACGGCCCGAGTTTGGCCACCGGCGCGACATTCCTTCGAGCGCCGGGCGCGACACGTCCGTGACCGCTGTGACCGTTCCCGCCATGTCCTCCGAATGGAGCTGGTCCATCACGGTCTGCACCGTCTGGACCGAGCTCATTTCGTCACCATGCACGCCGCTGGTGAGGAGTATGCGCTTGCCCGGCCGGGCTCCCTTGACGACGATGACGGAGACATACCAGTGCTGACCCGCCGGCATCTGGACGCCCTGAAAGTAGAGAAGATGCCGCCCGGGCTCGAGGTCACTGACGTCGAGTGCACTGATAACCTTTTTCCCCTGGATCACGTCGCCGGTATAGACCGTTCCCTGAGAGGCACGAGGCGTAGCAGTGCTGGCAGCCGTCGTCGCTGCATCCTGGGCGTCGGCAACCGTGGCGGTTGCCACGAGGGCGGCCGAAGCGCCGACTGCGGCAAGCGAAGAGACCAAGAAGTCTCGGCGATCGAACCCGCCCATGGGTTTATCCGGCATCGGAAGCCTCCTTGTCGGTCACCGCACGATTTGTTCATATGTGGACGGCCCACGCCTGCAAGGGATTTGAGCGAGTTTCCGGCGCGATGGTCAGGTGCAGTCATATGTCCGGCCTCTCGTGCGGTGCATATGACCGCGGGCCCTGATGGAGTTCGCGGATCGGGTCCCTATCAAGACTACGCGCTGCGCTGCGCCTTGAATTATCCGGGTCTTCCCGAGCCACGGCTCGACCGTTCGCCATCACATCCTCTTCACCCTCGCATACGGGCCTGCGGCCGCTACGCCGCTTGCCCGATCACGTCTCTCGCGCGGTAGGCTTCCCCGCGCATCATGACCGCCCAGGCGATGCGGGCGGTCTTGATGGCAAGTGCCACCGCAGCGACCTTGGTGGGCCGCCGTGCCAGCAGGCCCCGGACCCACGCGGCGTCTTTTGTCGTTCGGTTGCGGGTGTGGCGCAGCACGGCGACCGCGCCGGCGACCAGCAGACAGCGGATGTATTTGTCGCCGCGCTTGCTGGTGCGTCCCAGCCGCTCCTTGCCACCGCTGGAATTCTGCCGCGGTGTCATCCCCAACCATGCGGCGAACTCCCGGCCCGACCGAAACAGTGCGGGATCGGTGACGGTGGCCGCGATGGCGGTGGCTCCCATAATGCCGATACCAGGAACGCTCGCCAGCAGCCGGCTGACTGGGCTGTTGCGGTGCCACTTCGCGAGCCGCACTTCGATCTCCCGCACCCGCACCATCGTGTCGTTCAGCTGGTCGACGATGATCTGCAGGATCGACCGCGCAAGTTCGGGCCGCTCTTGCTCATGAGCAAGCTCGCGGGTCAGATCCTCCACATGCCGCAGACCCTGCGCGGCGACGATGCCGAATTCGGCCATGTGGGCGCGCAGTGCATTGACCAGCATCGTGCGCTGGCGGACCAGAAGGTTACGGGCGCGGTGCAGCATCAGCACTGATTGCTGATCGGCGGTTTTGACCGGCACGAAGCGCATCGACGGCCGCGTCACTGCCTCACAGATCGCCTCGGCATCGGCCGCGTCATTCTTGTTGCGCTTGACGTAGGCCTTCACATAGCCGGGCGGCATCAGCTTCACCTCGTGGCCCAGCGCGGCGAGCTCGCGCGCCCAGTGGTGCGCCGTCGCGCAGGCCTCCATGCCGACCAGGCACGGTTCGAGCGACCGAAAGTAGGCCAGCACTTCGCTACGCCGCAGCTTGCGCCGCGCAACCGTCTGGCCGCGCTCGTGGCGTTCAGCAACAGCCACCTTAGGCACTCCGATGCCGGGAGCGAGGGCCGTCCACCCTATCAAGAATTTCGCGCCTCTCTTTTCGATAGGCTGGCCCGCGTTCCTGTGTTTTGGCCCGCAACGCCAAGCGTGTTTCATTGTTCAGCAGGCGGTTGCCGAAATTGCCGATCTCGTAATGACTATGCTGTTCGTGATCCTCGGAATATGGGGGCGGCATGTCGTCTAGGTGGATGTCCATTTTAGCGGCTTTGGCCACAACCTCGGCGTCCTCAATCTCTCTTACCCAGTCGATCCATTCCCAGAGTTCCCATGTCAGGCGGTCTTTGATCTCCTCCCGCTTGTCCGGGGACGCGACCCTTAGCTGCTCCCGAGAGGCTTCCTCCGCGCGCCGGTGTCCTTGCCTTGCATACCTTTTCGGGAAACCATGCCCGCATGAACTTGGCATAGAGGGACGCCAAGCTTTGATCCTTGCAATAGGGAGACATCAGGCTTTGAGCCTTGCAATCGTCGCAATCCCCACGTTGTAGCTCTGCGCCAGATCCTTGAGAGTCGCGCCGTCTGCGCGGCGCTGCCGGGCCTCCGCCTGCTGCTGCTGGGTGAGGGCAGGCGGTCGGCCCATGTGCTGCCCGCGCGCCCTCGCCCGGCTCCGGCCCTCGGCGGTGCGGGTGCGGATCAGGTCGCGCTCCACGTCCGCCAGCCCGGCGAGGACGGCGATCATCAGCCGCCCGGTGCTGGTCGATGTGTCGGCCCACGGCTCTGCCAATGACCGGAACTGCCCGCCCGCATCCACGATGCGCTTGACGGTGGCGAACAGGTCGAAGGTCGAGCGCGCCAGCCGGTCGATGCGCGTCACCGTCACCGCGTCGCCGGGCTGGATCGCTTTCAGCATCCGCTGCAACTCGCGCCGGTCGGCCTGCGCCCCGCTCGCCTTCTCGCGGTAGATCGTGGCGCAGTCCTCGGCGCGGAGCTGGTCAAGCTGAGCGTCGAGCGTCTGACCGTAGGTGCTAACGCGGGCATAGCCGAGGCGTCGATTCTGAGGGATAGTTTCGGTCATATCTTTCGGGAAGAGTAACCCATTGGCCGGGTAGGCTCAAGGGAAATTGCCGAAAGTCCAGATTTTTGGAATATGGTCGAGAAGAAGCCCTCGAGTCCGACGACCGGACACCCCAGGTGCGGTGCGAGCCTCCAGCGCGTCGGTAAGCGCCAAGGTGGATACGGTGCTGCATTCGCGCCGCGGCCGGCACGCTGCCGATGACCGGGCTGAAGCTGAACCAGAAGGCTCTGGCGAGCCACATGAACGACCTGTTCGGCGGGTCGGATGGCCTGCGCCTGCAATTCGTGCGCGCGGCGGACGGGAAAGGGCACGCGCTGGACGTGACCCTGCGGCATGTCGAGAACATGCGGTTCGACCGGATCGGCTGAAGCGCCGGCGCGGGCGTTGTCAAGTTGGCGGCCCTGGGACGGATGACACGTCTTCTACTCGGGCCGCCCATCCCCGCTATCGCTGCATCTCAAGCCAAAGTATGCACGATCACGGGTCCCGCTACCGCTTTGACCGGTTCCGTCAGCAAAGGCCTCAGGTTCTGCTCGGCCCATGCTACCCCGCGTCTGTTGGACTCCTCAGCGCCCCCATAGTCATCGAAGATGCTGATCGCCGTTACTGTGTCGTCCGACGCATAAATCACATAGTAGGCCCGGAAGCCCGGGACGTCGCTGATGATTGGGATCGCTCCCTCCTTGATTGCGCGTGCCAGATCTTCTGCCATGCCAGGCTTTGCCTTGGCTTGACGAATGGCTCCGTACATGGCTGCCTCCAACTCATCGTTGACCAGAACCGACCGGCCCAGGCGGGACCCGGGCGCCGCGCCAGGACTGGATCCTCCTGTTTAGGCTTGCGGGCCACTCGATGAAATCGCCTCCCGAGCCGGGGCGGTATTGAAAGCGCTGTGCCGACCCACCTCGGGTCACGGGTTCGGATGCCACTGATGACCGTCTTCGGAGGGACCGGATTTCTCGGGCACCGCATTGTCGAGCGCCTGACCAGCTCGGGTGATACTGTGCGCATTGCAGTGCGCCACCCGGAGCGGGCCTACGCTGGCAAACCTCTCGCCAGACTTGGCGGCGCAGTTCCGCTCGCAGCCGACGTCCGCGACGAGAGGAGCGTGGCTGCTGCGGTCGTCGGTGTGGATAGCGTGGTCAACGCGGTCTCCGCTTATAGTGAGATAGGGCGACGTGACTTACCAAACGGTTCACGTGCAGGGCGCGCTCAACATCGCCAGGGCGTGCGAACTGCAGAAGGTCGGCTGTCTCGTCCATATCTCCGGGATCGGTGCCGATCCGGCAACGCCGTCGGCCTATATCCGAGCGCGCGGCCAGAGCGAGCAGGAAGTGCGGCAAGCGTTTGCGCAAGCGACGGTGCTCCGGCCGAGGAAGGCACGTGGCGCAAGCTGGCCGAGCTGGCACAGAGCTACAATCTTGCCGGACAACTCAGATCGCAGCGATATCATCGTGGCGATTTGAAGCCGCCCGTTCCGTTGAACCGTGTGGCTGGAGGAGGTGAGGACGCCGAGTACCCCGGCACGTTCTCGCCGGCGCTGCTGTTGATGGAGGCGCCTGGCATCCGCGAGGAGCTGCGCGACATGGCGCGGCGGCTCGCCACCGTCGGCTACTTCGTGGTGCTGTCGAACCTCTACTATCGCGCGGTCAGGCCTCGGTGTTCGGCCCGGCCGTGCTCGAGACCGATAGCCCGGAGATTGACCGGATGCAGGGATGTTGATCTGAAATTCTTGAACGGCTACGGTGGGTTTACGGCCTCGGTATTTGCCTTCCGCTTTCGCCTTGGCAATGCCCTCACGCTGCCGCTCAAGCATGATCTCGCGTTTCCAGGTCGCAACGCCTGCCAGAATGCCAGCATCAGCTTGCCGTTCGTATGGGGCAGGCGAACGAAAGGGCGCAACCAAGACGGGGTTGCCGAGTTATCTCAGGCGCCGCCTTTCGTGTTTGGTGACGCCGGAGAACGAAGAATGCCAGGGATTAGGATCACCGCACCCACCAAGGACCAAATTCTGCAGTCGGGTCAACTACAGGTAACCGGGATCGCAACCGGTGATCGGGCCGGCGGCGGCCGCATCCCCGAGAAAAATTGGCCGGCCGAAGACGTCACCGTTCAAGTTGGCTCTGCCCCCTCGGTATCGGGAATTCTGAGCAACTACGATGACGGGCTGAACACGTGGGAATTCAGCGCATCCATTCACCTTGCGACGCTTGGAAGCCAGAAACTCACCGCTATTGCGTCCCTTACACGTCCTGATTTCGACGAACCTGGTAATCCGCTCAAAAAATTTTCGTCTCAGCCCTTTACGGTAGACATCACCGTTGGGGTCGGAACTAGCGCGAGACCAGCCTTGGCCCTCTTTCCCCAAGGGGAATTACACTCGCTCTATGCTGCCTGGAAAGCACAAGGCAACGACGTGAGAATCTACTGGTCCTCATTTATCGAGAATAGATGGGCGGCCCCGAAGCAGGTCATGGGGGTCGGAACTAGTGATGGACCGGCTTTGGCTGCCTTTAACGGTAATCTCTATGCGGTCTGGAAGGGACTAGGAAGTGACGTAGGGATTTACTGGTCGTCTTTCGATGGGGGTAACTGGGCGGATCAGAGCCGGATCAATGGAGTCGGAACTAGTGCGGGGCCGTCGGTGGCTGTCTTTAACAATAAGCTTTATGCCGCCTGGAAAGGGCAGGGAGACGACGTGAGGATTTACTGGTCGTCCTTTGACGGGAGTGGCTGGGCGAATCAGAGGCAGATCAATGGGGTTGGAACTAGCACGGGGCCGTCGGTGGCCGCCTTTAATAATAAGCTTTATGCCGCCTGGAAAGGGCCGGGAAACGACGTTAGGATTTACTGGTCGTCTTTTGACGGGAGTGGCTGGGCGAATCAGAGCGAGATCAATGAAGCCGGAACTAGCACGGGGCCGTCGGTGGCTGTCTTTAACAATAAGCTTTATGCCGCCTGGAAAGGGCAGGGAAACGACGTGAGGATTTACTGGTCATCCTTTGACGGGAGTAGCTGGGCGAATCAGAGGCAGATCAATGGGGTCGGAACTAGCACGGGGCCGTCCTTGGCTTACTTTGACAACTCCAATAGGCTCTATGCCGCCTGGAAAGGGCTTGGAGACGATGTAGGGATTTACTGGTCGTCTTTCGATGGGAGTAACTGGGAGGATCAGAAACAAATCTGGAGTCAAAGCTAGGGCCTGTCGTCAATCTCGACCAGTGGCTTCCCAATTCGGCGCCGGCTCGGTGAGTCCGGATTGCAACATCCGGCGGTAATCAGCACCACATGACGAAATAGCCGGTTCCGGCGCGGCGGGTTTTTCGATTCGTAGGCGGTCAGCTTTGGGGAGCTGACCGATGCGCCGCTACGGACTTCGCGACGACCAGTGGGACCGGATCAAGGACCTGTTGCCGGGAAGCGAGGGGTGGGTCGGCGTGACCGCGGCGGACAACCGCCTGTTCGTTGAAGCGGTACTCTACCGCTACCGAGCCGGTATTCCCTGGCGCGATCTGCCGGATCGCTTCGGCGACTGGAAGAACACCCATCGGCGTTTCAGCCGCTGGGCGAAATCCGGGGTCTGGAAACGGCTGTTTCAGCATCTCGCCGCCGATGCCGACAACGAATACGCGATGCTCGACAGCACCATTGTGCGAGCCCATCAGCACAGTGCAGGCGCTAAAAAAAGACGATGAGGACCAAGCCATCGGGCGCTCGCGGGGCGGATTGAGCACCAAGATTCATGCCATGGTCGATGCGCTCGGCAATCCGGTCGGTTTCCATCTGACCGGTGGCGAGGCGCACGACCTGGTGGGTGCCGACCGCCTGTTGCCGGATATGCAGGCCGACGTGTTGATCGCCGACAAGGCATTCGACGCCGACGAGCGGGTCATTGAGCCGCTGGCGGAAGCGGGCAAGACCGTCGTAATCCCGCCAAAGGCTAATCGCCGGGTGCCCCGCAAATTCGATCGCCATGTCTACAAGGAACGCCACCTGATCGAGAACTTCTTCGCGAAACTCAAGCAGTTCCGCGCCATCGCCACACGCTATGATAAGACCGCGCGCAACTTCCTCGCTGCCGTCTACCTCGCCGCCAGCGCAATTTGGCTCAATTGACGACAGGCCCTAGCAGCAGTGATCAGGCCGAAAACAGTGCGCGCTGTGGAGTCGAGCTTGACGTCGCAGGGGATGTTGGAGATCATCGGCGGACGTGAGCCGCGGTGCTGTCGCGAATGATGTGGAAACTCGGCTCGGTGAGATCTCCGACGGACAAGGTTATCGGGTCAGGCTGCCAGGTCAATGCATTGAGGGATGAGCCTCGTAACCGGGGCAAATTGCCGGGCGGCAAGGTTGCACTGAGAGCGACGGTATGATTCACGCTCTGGATGCCGTTGCCGTGTCCAGCCCCCATTGAGTGGTCCGGGCAGAATTTTAGTGGAGCATGGCAGCGGGCGGCTGATGTGATCCGGTCGGCCCTGGGAGGCTGGTGGCATCGGCATGGTCGGGATGACCATTTCCGGCGCTGGCGGCCGATACCCCAAGGCGGAGTGGGGCCGGACGGTGTTGGAATGCACGCGCCATTGCTCGAGCAGCACCTTGGCCTCAGCCAGGGTGTTGAACACCTCCGCGTTGAGCGGCTCGTCGCGCAGCTTCCCATTGAAGCTTTCCACATAGCCGTTCTCCCAGGGGCTACCCGGTTCGATGTAGGCTGTCTTGGCACCGACGCCGTCGATCCAGCCCTTCACGGCTGTGGCCACGAACTCGGGTCCGTTGTCGGAGCGGATGTAGGCCGGCGTGCCACGGGCGATGAACAGGTCCGCTAACACGTCGGTCACGTCAGCCGAGCCCAGCCTGCGTGCCACCCGGATCGCCAAGCACTCGCGGGTGAACTCGTCCACCACGTTCAGCATGCGGATCTTGCGCCCGTCCCGGGTGCGGTCCTCGACGAAATCGTATCCCTCCGTAGCCCTTCCACGGACTGCGTCCGTGGAACCTTCGGCTACTCCGCCCAGACATGATTAGGCTTCTCCGGCCGCAGCCGCACGCAGGAGCCGTCGTTCAGCCACAACCGCCCGCGCTTCGGCTGGCGCGCGGGCACCTTCAACCCTTCGCGCCGCCAGATCCGCTCCACGCGCTTGTGGTTCACCCGCCAGCCCTCGGCCCGCAGCAAGGTGGTGACACCGCCGATAGCCACGATCACCAGTGCGGATTGAGCGACACGGAACGGGAGAGCGTGAGGGTACTGGCGTCCCCGCGGTCTCCAGTGATTTACGAGGTGGTCCGCCGGGAAGGCGAAGAAGAGTTGCGTCGTCCCCCCGGATCGCTGTTCTGGTCCGGGCCGCGGCGGGCGTGACGATCATGGCCTCCGTCATCGCCGAGAGGGCCTTGCGCCACAAGCAGCCGGCCAGCATCCCGTGGCGCGAGCCGGTGACCGACATCGGCTACAGCCTCGGTTTCCTGATGGTGATTCTCGGGCGCATGCAGCTCTTCACCGAGCAGACGATCGTCACGGTGCTGCCCGTTATGGTCGAACCGAGCTGGCGGAGGTTCGGTGGCACGGCGCGGCTGTGGGCAATCGTCTTCGTCGCCAACATGCTCGGAGCCTGTGCGGCCGCCCTGATTGATGTCCGTCTTCACTTGATAGGCCGGGACCTAATGGCATCAATGCTCGAAGTCTCGAGCCGACTGCTGCGCGAGACGCCGCTGAACTTGCTGCTCCAAGGCGTGCCGGCCGGGTTCCTGATTGCGTCGGTCTCCTGGATTCGCGCCGGCGTCACCAACGGTGAGTTCTCGATCGTGCTGGCGCTCACGTATGCCATCGCGCTCGGCGGCTTCACGCATGTCGTCGCCGGCGCCGCGGAGACCTTCCTGCTGCTGTTCGCAGGCCAAGTCGGATTGGGCCACGCCCTGGGTGGGATCATACTCCCCGCGCTGGCCGGGAACGTGATTGGCGGGACCGGCCTTTCCGCCCTCCTGGCACACGCCCAGGTTCGTCAGGAACTCTGAAGCAGGATTGCGCACGGACGACCGGCGGGCCGGATCAGCTCAAACTGGCGGCTCCCATGAGGTCGGCGGCTACGCCGAGAGGGAGGTGCGGCTCGATCATCTCGAATTTCTCCGGGAGACTCGGAAAGCCGGAGCACCTGACGGGAGCTGTCGTGTTCCTTAGGTCGCACATCGGCGCTTGTTGTTGATGGTCGCTGGGCAGTGGGTGGCTCTCCCGCCGTCGGCGATGATCATGCCGTCATTCGGTTGGAGGGCGAACTCACCCGCCGGCCGGGATCGGTGCGAACCGGATGGCCTGCTTCTGCGCCACAAGCGCCAGCCGACACACGGCGAACACCTGCGCCTGCGGCATCGCTCGCTCGGTGCGCTCCGCAACATCAGCGGCGAAGTCGCGGTAATACGGGACCTCCATCCGGCTGCAGTCGATGAGCCGCGTCTCGCTCCGGGTGACTAGAAGGTGAAATTCACCATCAGCATAGGCCCGCCCAGCGACAGGTGCTTTACGACGGCATCGCCGGCCTGCTCGAACGACAAGTAGCGATAGGTTGCCGACACTGCCCCCCAGTTGGCCTGGTAGCCTAGACCGGACGAGATCTGCCATGTGAGCTGCGAGCCGCCCGTGCCGATGTCAAAGTAATAGGGGATGAACAGCCGAGTATCCCCAAGCCGAATCCGGCCGCGGACGCCGCCGATGCCGTTCCAGATGTTCTGGGCGCCGGAAATACCTCCGAGCCCACCGAATGTCGCGCCGTTACCCCGAGGGCCGGTCACTGCGAAGGCCAGGCTATAGTCTGTGGTGGCGTTCACCCTGAGGAGACGAAATCCGGCGATCACATCCAGGTTGCCCCAGTCACGCTGGAGCAGGGTGTAGCCGCCCGCGAGGGTCCAGATCACGGTTTTGGAGGTGGTACCGGTGCTGGTCTCCAGCGAACGCGAGATCGGCATCGAGGGCAGTCCGAAAAAATCGAGCGATTTGATGTGGCTGTTTGTGGTGCTGAAGCGCGTGTACATGAAGTCGGTCAACAGCGAGAACGGGCCATTCCGGGCGTCCGCCGCGAACGCTGCGGCGATGTCGAGATGGGTCAGATAATCTCCGGGTCCGCTGGAAACATCAGTCGGCAACCTGCCGCCGAGGGCCGGTGGCAGGCGGTAGTTCAGCGTTGCGTGGAATTCCGGCAACCAGAGATAAGGTGCGATGTTAACGGTCCAGCCGGTTTGGCCGGCGGCCTGCCCCCGGCTTGCCGGCTGTTGAGCCCGTGCACCTGCGCCGGCTACCAGCAATAAGGTGATTGTTCTTGCGATAACGGCTCGAACACGCATCAATTGGCTCCCCCTTTCGGCTGACGGGTGCGGTGCACCAGCTCGAGCGCGTTAAGCATTGCGGGGACGCTCCGCCTAACCGGTCCGCGTCGTCCTATTTTTGGACTGTGGTTATCGGGATTCCTATGGCCAAAGCGGCAATTTGGTACCGAAGCTTTGCGGACGTCTGCTGCGGCGACGAATTTCCCTGCGGGATTTCACCACAGCCGGACAGCGGGATGGTAGCCGGTTCGGAGACCGACCTCAGTGCAGCGCTCGTGCGGGGAGGCGATCATCACGCGGGCGCCGCAGCGTCGCTGAGGGCTTTTCCCCAAACAGTCGTCGATACGCGACGGCGAAGCGCCCTAGTTCCCCGAAGCCGTGGTCGATCGCGATCTCCGTGACGGTCGTCGCTCGATCCGCCGAGGCGAGTGCCCACCGCGCGAGATGCATGCGTCGCAGCCAGAGGTAGCGATGGGGGCTCATCCCCAAGTGCTCCTGGCAATGCAGGCGAAGCGTTCGCCCGGAGACACCGATCTTCGTGCACATCTCGACCAGATACAGAGGCCGGTCCGGATACGCCTCCAGCATTTCCTCGAATCGCCTCATGACTGGCACACGCTGCCGGCTCGACGGCCGGTCTTCGGCCGTCGGGCCGCTGACCAGGCAAGCGATCATCGCGCGAACCAGCGCGTCCTCGATTGCCTTGGCGACTTCGGGATGGACAAGAATGTCGGGCGCGGTCGTGGCAAGGTCACCGGCGGCCCGGTGCAGATGGTGTAGCCGTTGCATTAGATCAGGAGCCGGCCGGATCAGGTGCGATACGGTCGGGGCAGACAAATCGCGCCCGATAAGTGCGCGCCCAACTCCGGCGAGATCCTCTGGACCGAGGGACATCGCCGCCCAGTGGGATGCTGCTGAGGCCGAATGGTAATGCTCGCCGCCCAAGGCGTTGCATACGATTTCGGCGGGCGTCACCTCGGTCCCGCCGTGAAGCATCCCGGGTTGCTGAGCATCGGCAAGGAAGAAGATTACAGCCCGCTCCTTATGCACCGAGCAACGGGCGACATGGGGCAGGGACTGGCGCCCACGCTGCAGCCAGAGCCGATGCAGGTCGATCCGCGTCAGTCCGGCCTGATAATCGCCTCGAACCGGGAGAAAAACCTGCATGTCCGCCGCACGGACTGTCCTCTGGTATTCGCGTGGATCGGTAAACGCGAAAATTGCGCTGTCCGGCATCGCTCGATCTCCCCTCCCTGCCCCTGGGATCGCCCGCAATCACCTCGTGAGCCGTAGACGATTGTTCGACCGACACTAACGCGTCTTCCACTCGGTACGCTCTGAAAGCGTTGCATCATCACATTCGAACAGGGCCACTCCGGGAGCAAATGTCAATCGTCACCAACCGATCGTTGGATATCGTGCACCTCCAGGCCGCTGCTTTGGATGAGATCGGCTGGATCACGGTCGGAGTTCGTACACCCGGGCCCGAGCTTCAGCCGTCGACGGTTTGTTGCCTATGGCGAAACCGGAATCGTCGGCCGGTGGAATAAGCTGATGACAGTCCTGTGAAGCGGCACGTTCCGCACCTGGCGGTCGCCGCCGCGAGATCGGCGCGCAGGTAGAGTCCGGCCTGAATCGCCGCACGTTCTGTTCCAGGTGGGCCGAGTTCCAGTGCCTTTCGCAACATTCGCTCAGATGTTCAAGTGATCGTGATCGCGCCACGGATTCCTTGTCGGGTCAGCGGGCCATCCCAATACCGTCGCTGGGCAGAACTGAGACGTTTGCCATTGAAAGCTCAGGCGGGCTTTCCGACTACCTCGTAAGTGACGCCGCCGCCGCTGTACATCGGCTTATACCAAGCGCCTCCGTAGTTGAAATAGGTGATGCCATTGAACGTACGATCCACCGCGCCGTTCGGCAGAGAGGCCACCGTGACTCCGATCGGCGGCGGAATCACTTTATAGCCGTTGGGCACCGAGCTGTAGAACGCGCCGCCGCAATCGTAGGTCCTTCCGCCTCCCGCATCGACCGTTGAGCAGGATGGCGGAGGGGCCGGAACGACGGCCCCCTGTGGCGGCGGCACGACCGCGTACTGCCCGGCTTGGGAGGCGTAGTAGACCCCGTTTGAGTACCAGTAGGGCGTCCCGGCAACCGACAGCGCGACCGCGGCGGCGGGGAGCGCGGCGATCGTAGCCCCCATCGCTAAGCCGGCGCCGAACCCGAGCCCCGAATAGTAGCCGCCCCAAGAGCCTTTGTAGCTGTTCCAGCTATTTTGCCGGTTGACTTGCAGATTGCTCGCCGAGTTGTAGCGGTTTTGCTGAAGGGAATTGGCCTCATTGGAGCGGTTTTGCTGCAAGGCGTTGGTCTCATTGATCCGGTTTTCCTGGCTCGCGGCATTGTATTGATGCTCGGGGTGGCTTTGCTGGAAGCTATCGGCACGACCGGAGAAGGTGCTGGCATTATGGACACTGCCGAATCCACCGTGGCCAAAACCGGCATCCCCGCTGCGGTCGTAGAGCCCGCGATCGCCGAAACGGTCACCTCCGCCTCCAAAGCTCCCGCCGTGGAAGCCGCCGCCACCACGGGAGCCGCCGAAGCCACCCCCACCGTGAAAGCCACCGAATCCGCCGCGAAAGCCTGCCGCGCGATCAATGCCGATCGTGAGACAGGTGGCCAGAGCCGCGCTTGCCACCAGCACGCCGGTGACGTTCATCTTGCGAGACAGCCGCTCGAACATCGAGATACTCCCGGTCCCTACTTGGGGCTCGACACTGTGTTGAACGGGATCTTCCGCGCCCCGGCGGGGAGAGTGGGCGTAAAGATCGGTGCGGCGATGCGCGGGGTGAAATCCCAGTCGGTGAATACCGCGCTGAATTGCGGCTGCTCCGGCAGCGACTTGTAGGTGATCACCACCTTGCACGGCGTCAGCTGTGGTCCGGAGTCGATCCAGATCTGCCAGTCGACGTCCTTCTCGACAAAAGCGAGCGTGCGGCAGCTCCTGCCATTCACATCATTCGGCCCGAGATCGAAGCCGGTACTGTATGTTGCCGCGCACGCTGTGATATGGATCGCGAAAAAGAAAATCCGCGAGCGGCGGCGAAAAGTTAAGCTGCGCCACCACTTTATCCAGCATCCCGTCGACGTCGGGCGGCGCCGCCTCGGTTGCGTAGAACGGCGTGGCCGGATCATAGAGAGTAACGGACGAGCCGTCGTACCAGAACTGCCGGTCGCCGAGATCGCCGCTCCACTCGACATAGAGCTTGCCGGGGCGCTGCAAGGCGACATCTTCGGCCGCGGAGAACTGCAGCTTCTGGCCGGTCGGCAACACGTGATCGAAGGTGATGTCGGCATGGAAGGTGAACTGGTCGGCAGAGCCAAGATAGGCACCCATCTGCCTGAGTAGCTGGTCCGCCTGCTCGGCCACGACAGGCGCGGCGGTGTTCGCCGGCTGTGGCGGGGCGGCGGGAGCAGCGGGGCCGGTCTGAGCTTCCGCAATGCGGTCCCCGGTCAGCGCCGACGCCACCAACGCCATCGCAATCATCCATCCAATACGCATTGATCCCTCCCGGTCTGTGCTGTTGTGCGTGCACCCGGGTCAGAAAATGAAGGCGACCTGGGTGCGTAACTCCCAGGTGCCGGTCCCCGGCGGCCGCAATGCGTTGTAATAGGCGCCGACCAGCAGATTAACCGGCAGCTTGCCGCCGATCTTGATCAGCCGGCCAACCTGGGCGCCGATGGGCAAGGTCCATTTGTCGCCGCCGGTGTCCCAGCTCGCCGTCAGGATCGGCACCGTGCCGACGAACCAGCCGCCTCCGAAGTTGTAGTTCACAAATGGATTGATCGTCATGACGTTGTAGCGGGTGCCGCCACGACCGGATGTGCCTCCGAGCGAGAACACGTTGTTCACCAGCAATCCATAGACCCAAGGGTGCGCAGTCCGCACCGCCACGATCGCCGGGCCGACGCCCCAGACGTTGGAGCCGAGATTCTTGTTCGTGATGGTGGGCAACTGAGCAATAGGGCCGGCTCCCCACGTCCAGCCGTCGACCGTCTTCGTCGGCGACAGGAAGGCCGAGAAGGTGATCGGGCCGAGACCGAACGGCGGCACGCTTGCCGCAGGCTGGAAAGACGGGCTCCAGACCAGCGGCAGGATGGTCCGGGTAATCACGTTCCAATCCTTGTTGAGATGGAGCGGGATCACCGGCTGGATATTCAGGATATCCTGCGTGCCCGCGTGCGGGCCGACGTTGAAGTTGGTGTTATTCTGGAAGGGCACGCTGATCAGGTCGGCGATCGGGTTCTGCAGCTTCTCGGCGAGCGCCGCGGTGCCGTTGCCGGGCGCAGATGATGCCGGTATGTCCACGCGGACCTGCGGTGCCGTGGACGATGGTGCGGGCTGCGCCAGGGCCATCGGGACGGACGCGAAGCAGACCAGGGCAGCCAGGGAGACGCAGGTTGTAATTGACCGGATCATGTACTGCCTCCCGAGGCTGGTGCCGTGCCGTGCATTCTCTAATTTCCGGCGAGGCTCATGATCGCAATCCCGGTGATCTTTCGTTTCGTGTTAAAGCCAACCAGGAGACTCGCCGTGTCGCCGCGCGGGAAAAGGATCTCCACCGCATACAGCGTCTGGTCCGCGAAAGCGCGTTCCTTCACGATCCGCGCACCAGTCGGGGAGGCGCCGTACTGGTTCAGATGGCGTGACATCTCCTTCACCGCGTCGTCCGTCAACTGGGCGCTATAGGCGGCGGCGTACTGCGAACGATCGATGGTTCCCGCCTGCACCTGCTTGAACCATTGCAGCGCAAATCCTGCGACGGCGTCGTCCGTCGTTTGCGGTCCAGGAGCCAAGGCCGGAGCCGCCGCTGCGATGGTCGTGATCAGCATGGCTGCAATCATCATGAGCCCACAGGAGCGGATGAGTGACGTTACCTTCGCCTGCCGCATGGCGCGGAACCCCTGGCTTGCCGGTGTAGTTGGGCAGGGAGGCCGAAACCTCCCTCCCTGTTCATGCGAGCCGCGTTTTCCCCAAGCTCTACTTCCCGGGGCTAGCCGCCGCCCCCGCCGATATGCACCCGGTCGATCTGATTCTTCAGCAGCGGAACCGGGTCGTTCGGGCGCTGCAGATTTGGCACCAGGTCGTTCGAAGCGCCGCCGACAGCACGCGTGATGCTGGGGTATTGCATGACGGATTTGTCGAAGGCGATGATCACCGGGTAGATCAACGACAGCACCCAACCGTTATCCTCGCCCGCATACTTGCCGGGCGACGAAGTAAGAACCCGCGCTGGCGCGGCGCCGTTGAATATCATGTCGTACTTCTCGTAAGGATCCATCGTCAGGTTATAGAGAGCGCCGATGGAGCCGAGATTCGCGGTTACCCCGAGCCAGGAATCCTTCGCCGTAAAGAGGTATTTCCACGCAACGTGGACCCAGGGTTCCTTTGGGTCGCCCCCGATATCGGCTCGCGCTCCATTGAAGGTCTCACCGTCGATATACACCCATGAATCACGCGCCGAATGCGGTGCCTTGCCCAGGATGTACGCGCTGTTGTCGATGCTGTCGAAGTAGATCGGCTTGCCGTCATTGCCGACCCAATCGTGGGGCGGAGGCTTCAGACCCGCCATGGCGGCAAGCGTCGCCCAGGCGTCGATATGGGACATCATTTCGTAGTAGGTCGTACCCGCCGGAATATGGTTCGGCCACCACATGATGCCGGGGACGCGCCAGCCGCCCTCGAAGGCCGAGCCCTTCTCTCCGCGGAACGGGATCGTCCCGGCGTCGGGATAGGCGTCCAGCCAGGCGCCGTTGTCGGCCGTCACAATGACGATCGTGTCCGGCGCATCGGCGCGGATCTCATCCATGATGCGCCCGATATCGGCGTCCAGTTCCATGAGCGAATCGGAGTAGTCGCCAAGGTGCGACCGGCCCCGGAACGCCGGCGCCGCATTGGTCGGGTTGTGCATCTTGATGAAGTTGACGTCCATGAAGAACGGCTTGTCGCCCTTCGCGTGCGCCTTGATGTAGTCGACCGCCGAGTCGGTCTGCTGGATGTCGAACGTCGCCAGCGAGTCATAGGTGATTGTCCCGACCCTCGTGGCGGGCTGGCCGGCCGTGCCCTCCCATTCGCCCAGGTTCACGATGTCGTCGTACATCTTGTTGTATTCTGGATTGTACGAGGGGAACCAGGGATGGAACCATTTGTCGGTGTTGTTATAGGCGTAAACGCCGGCATAGTAGGCTGCGAAGTGTCTCATCTCGTCAAAGCCATGCGCGGTCGGGTAAGAGTCGGGCTTATCCCCCAGATGCCATTTGCCGGAGAAATACGTTGTGTAGTCGTTCTTCTGGAAGAACTCGGCGATGGTCGGCGTCTCCTTCCGCAGCCGGTTCTCGTCGCCGGGGGCCACCACGACTGACAGGGCGGAGCGGATCGGAATTCGCCCGGTGATGAACGAGGCGCGGCCCGCGGTGCAGCTGGCCTGGCCGTACCAGTTGGTGAAGACGGCGCCTTCCTTGCAAATCCTATCCACGTTCGGTGTCGGGTGGCCAAGCCCCGCACCACCGCCCGAATAGCACCCGAAATCATTCCAGCCGGTATCGTCGGTCATCAGCATCACGATGTTCGGCCGCTTCTGCTGAGGCTGCGGCGCGTTCTGCTGTGCCTGCGCCGCGCCGGCAAAGCCAGACAGCGCAACAAGAATTGCGCCCGCCGCGGCCGCGACGACAGCACTGGAAGTTTCGGGGATTTTTGTTGCGATCATGGTTGGCCTCCCTGCCGTGGTGTTGCGCTGCCCAGGCGAGAGTTTCAGCAGCTGGTGCACTTGCTTCCTATGGCAAAACCGGCATTCCATATGCGGTTCACTTGGCCTCCGGATCTTGTGAAACCCCGAAATCCGTGTTGCCGTAGACCTGCCGGTACTCGGCGACAAAGCAATGGAAATTCGTGTACCCGAAGCGTCCGACTATCTCGGCGACGCTCGCCATCGCAGGATCGGCGCTCAGCAACTCCATACGCACGAGCTTGAGTCGCCGTAGACGTTGGTAGCGACCGGGACTCATTCCCAGCACCTTTGCGCAGCAGGCTCTCAGGGCTGGTTCCGATACCCCGATGCCACGGCAGATTTCCGGAATGCTCAGCAGTCGGCCGGGATGCGCAGCCAGGGTTTCCTGGAACCGCGCCATCACCCTGGCCTGGCGATGCTCGAGGACGGTACGGTTCCGCGGAATGGTCGTCAGACAGTTCACCAGTGCCCAGATCAGGTCTTGCTCCAGGGCGCGGGCGACCTCCGGATGCCCGATATGCGCCAGCTGCGTTTCGGCGATCCGACCGACCTGCGCATGCAGGTGGAGCAGTTGCGTCCAATCCGCGTGAGGAGGGCGCAGGATCCGGCCGGCATCCGGCGGCGAGAGAACTCGTCCGGATATTGCCCTGCTATAGAACTTCAGCGATGCAGGCCGCAGCGAGATGGAGCCCCAGGCGCTGGCCGCAGTCGTGCGTTGGTAAAAGCGCTCACCGAGACCGTGGAACAGGAGGGAGCCGAACGGCAATTCATCGCCGTCGCAGATCAGCAGCGAACCCCGCCGCGTTGCAAAAGTGACAAACACCAGTGCCGGCGGTAGCGAGACGTACGCGACTCGCGCCGCCCCCTCCCGGGCACGAACCAGACGAATCTTGGACAGTGTCACCCAGGTAAGGCGCGAGCGAAACTCAGAAGGCTGCACGACCAGCAGATCGAGCAATCCCATCAGGCTCGCCTGATAATCGTCCGCGTCGGTGAAAATACTAGTGCCGCCTTCCGGCATCCGCGGCCGCCTCGCTGTCCCTGGGGGTCACTCCAGGAGTGACGCATTATCAGACCGGCTTCAGAAGCAGCCTAAATTGCCGGATGCAGCATGCATACGCCTATGGCAAAAGCGGAAATTGCCCAGGCTCCGTGGACAAACCCCATACAGGGATTTCCCCGACGCAAGACTGTGACATGCGGCAGCGATGCCCGTCTGCTCTGCATCCAGAGCTGATGTAGGTCAATCCGCGTCAGTTCACGAGCGGCGGGTGGCGGCAAACGCCGCCGGTGGGCGGTGGCGGCGTGGTTCCCGGTGCGACAGTGGTCCCGCGCCGGCGAACGCGCGACCTACTGGCCGGGATTGTTCCTCAAATGCTGGCGATGCCATCTCCGAAGGCGTCTGGCGCAAGGAGCACGGCGCCGACGGAGCCTAGCAGGCTGTCGACGCCGCGCCTTTTTGCTGTATATCAGATGTCCTCACGGACTGGGCGCACCGCGCTTCCGACGGGCGCGACTCGGCCTAGCCAGAACCACCACCACCGCCCGCGTTGGTCCAACGGTTGATGTCGGTCACGGGCTCCATCGTCAAATGCATATTCGCGCATCCCTGCCCCGTCATGTTGGCCACGATGCCCCCCCTGGCGGAGCGCGTTCCGTCAACGGTACCGCTAGGCCCGTTCCCCATCGAGGGTGTCAGGACAAGGTGGAACTGCTGACCGTTACCGGAGCCCTTCACCTCGCTGACACCGCTGAGGTCCGAATAATAGGCTATCCCCGTGACACTTCCGTCTGCGTGCCTCACGAGACGCCAAGCTAGGTAAGGGCAGCCCGGAACTGACGATTCGGCATGGCCGGAGAAGCCCTGAGCGGGGGCTGCGGTCGCCGGCTGGCCGTACATGCTGATCGCAGAGAATCCCACCCGCGATGGTACTGATTGACGCTTTCAGGCGCATCTCTCCCTCCTGCATCGCCCGCAGGTAGATCCTGCACGCGCCCCGGAACTATACCGTCCCGGACACATGCGTCTAGGCAGATTCGGCGAGTAATTCCGAGACCCCGGGTGGCGCTTGTTTCGCGGCGTCCGGTGAGACCATCGGTTCGCACGGTTAGCTCGCTCGGGCACGCACGGCGGGTGCCCCGGTCCGTGTCCCCCCGGCCACCGGTTGTGCCGCATCCCACATCAGGCGCGGATCGAAGCTTTCGGCCGCAAAAATCGTCAGGATCACTACACTGCAGAAGGCGATGGCGCCGATCCCGGGCTGGATCGTGAGAATGGCCCCGAACCGGATCAGTGCGCCCAGGAGCGATTCCATGAAGATGTCGATCATCGACCAACGGCCGACCCAGCGCACGATATGATAAAGTCGGGTACGGTCGCGCAGCCAGCCGGAACGACCTGTCTGCGTCGCCACCAGCATGATCGACAGTCCGACGAGCTTCAGCATGGGCACGGCGATGCTGGCGAAGAACACGAGCGCGGCGAGAGGATACATGCGGGATGCAATCAGCTCTCGCACGCCGCCGAGGATCGTGCTTGGCGCGCCGGCGCCGAGCTGCACGACCGTGAGCACCGGGTAAGTGTTGGCGGGTACGTATAGGACGGCGGCTGCGATCGTGAACGCCCAGGTACGGGCGATGCTATCAGGTTTCCGCCGATGGAGGACGGAAGCGCAGCGTGGGCAGCGCGAAGGAGCTGCCGTCTGCACGCAGACAAGACCGCAGCTCTCGCAACCGATGGCTCTATTCCTGCTCTCTGGGTTACGGAACGGGGAACGGTCATCTGCGGCTCGAGGCGGGTCAAGCGCTGCCCAGACGGCCTCCCGATCCAGCGCGCTATCGGCCCACACGAGAATGAACGTGAGGGCGAGCAGGGCGAATAGGCCCGCTCCCAGCCCGATCCGGACGCTGTCCCCGAGCTTCACGTACGCCACGAAGACGCCGAACACGAAAACTTCGAGCATCGACCAGGGGGTTAGCCGCTCCACCATCAGGAACACCCGGCGAAGATGTCGGGGCGGTTCGGCCTCGTGGAGTCGTGCCAGCACATACAGCGTGCCGGCCAGTTTTCCGAACGGCGCCAGGACCGTGACGAACACGATCACCAGGGCGAGCGGCGCCATGTTTCGCCGAACCAATTCCTCCGGTCCTCCGAAGAAACCGATCTGATGGCTAATCCCGGCGGTCGCCACGCCCATCAGCGTGGCGGAACACATGATGAAAAGCAGCACCAGGGCGGTAAGCGTGAGCGCCATGCTCCACTCGAGCGCGTGGGCACGGCTGCGCCGTAGGGTCGTGCCACAGCGGCCGCAACGGGCGATGATCCCGGGTGCGAGGGCCGGCACGGTCTGCAACAGGCCGCAACCGGGGCATTCCCGCAAATCGGGATCCGCGACCGCGACCGCTCGCGGGATCATCATCGGCTCGGACCGGCGACGAGCATCGCCGCAAGTTCATTCGCGAGCCGGCCGACCGCGGTGCTGATCGCCGCGACGTCGCCCGGCGTGCCCGGCGACGTCAGAGCGACTACGAACCGGAACGACCTCGCTACCGGCGCGCGGCGCTTCGCGAACGCTATGCCGGCCTGGCCCTGCAGCACCACGTGACCGGATGCATCCTCGTCGAGCCGGACCACGCTGAGATCGATCGTGGCATCAGGGGTCAGCGAGATGGGGCTGCTGCTGCCGTAAACCACGCTTTGCGGCAGCCGCTGGCTGAGTTCCTGGACCAACACCCGGCTCAGCATCGCGGCAGGCGGTTCGCCCCACCAGTCGTTCGACATCACGGCGAGGCGGTAACCCTCCGAAGAGCGGACTATCGGTGTGCGCTCCAGATACCGCGCCAGCACGATCTCCCGGACCAGCACCGTCTTCGGTGCGCCGTTCTCTATGGGCCCCGGGACCGGGGCGATCGTGTATAGATTTGGATTTGGTGACGAACAGGTGCCGAGCACGAGCAACAGCAGAATCGTGACGGCTTGGGGAGCGCGTGCAGCCGCCATCACTCGACTCCGCCCCCGGCGCGACCCCTCACGAGCGCCTCGGGATGGCGCGCGAGCAGGTCCGCAAGCGCCTGGATCGAGCGGAGTGACTCGTTCAACTGCACAAGCGAACGATCGAGCTCGGTGCTGAAGCGTGTCTTGGAGCCGTATGCCGTGTCGAGCGATTGCACCAACCCGCTTGTCTGCGCGACCATCTTTCGGAGGCTGGTTGTCAGCTCCGGCAGCTGCCGCGCCGCGGGCGCCACCCCGGCGTCGAGCTGCCGGACGGTGCTCTGCGTCGTTGCGAGCAGGTCCGTAAGCGACGTCAAGGCCTGCTTCAGCTGCGGCCCGTTGACCAGTTCGTCCGCGCCTCGGGTCATCTGATCCAGATTGGCCCCGATCTTGTCGAGCGGAACGGCATTGACTTTACGCAGCAGTTCGGAAAGGGAAGCTTCCAGACCGCTGAAGCTGCCTGCATCCGTGGTCGGCATCACGAAGGCCTGCCCTTCCCTCGTCACGGTGGCCGGAGCCGCGTCGGGCACCAAGGTGAGCGCCACCAGTATCTGACCCGTCAAAAGATTGGCACTGGCGAGCGTCGCACGGAGGCCGTCTCGCACGAGTCCGTCCACTGCCGCCATAGGGTCCGTCGTGACTTGCCTCCCAACTCCGACAATCCGCTCCGGCTCGACAAGGAACCGGACCGGCGCGACGATGGCGTTTTTGGCTGGATCGTAACTGAGCTCGACATCGGTGACTTCACCGACCTTTATACCCCGCACGGTCACGTCCGCACCCTTGGCGAGCCCGCGGACTGAACCGGGGAAGTAGGCCACGAACGGAATCTTCCGCGTGTATGACGCGGCCGCCGCAGCCTGGCTATTCGGAAACAGCGGAAAGGTGTGGTTCTCGGCACTCTGCGGGCCCGGGGCTCCGGTCTCCGGCGTGTCGAACGCGATGCCGCCGAGCAGCAGCGCACGCAGTGATTCAACCTGGAGGTCGACGCCGGAACCGCTGAGCTTCACGTCGAGCCCCGATGCGTTCCAAAAGCGGGTATTCTGGTGCACGTATTTGTCGAAGGGCGCGCGCACGAAAGCATGGATCGTGGCGGTCTTCGCCAGATCGCCGATGTCCCAGCCCAGAACCTGCCCGACCTCCAGGTCGCGATAAAAGACCGGCGCTCCCAGCGTGACGGAACCGAGCCGGGAGGCCTTGAGCAGGAATGAGCGGCCGGCGACTTCGGAGGTGAGGACCGGCGGGTTTTCCTGGCCGGTGAACGTGCGCTCAGACCTGCCGGGTTGCCCAGGCAGCATGCCGATATACGAGCCTGACAGGATCGTTTCAAATCCTGTCAGATTGCCGGCGAAGAGACGCGGCTTGACCACCCAGAATGTGGTGCCCTCGGTGAGCAGCGGCGTTGCCTGACTGGTGGTCGCCAACGTCACCATGACCCGGCTGCGATCCTTGGAGAGCGCCAGCGATTTGACGGTCCCCAGGGTCAAATCCTTGTATTTCAGCTGCGACTGACCCGCTTTGAGGCCCTCCGCACCCAGGAACGAGATGGTGATCGTCGGCCCTTCACTCGAAAGTGTGTCCCAGGCAAGCCACGCGCCGATGACGGCCGCGACCAGGGGGATGATCCAGATCACCGATATGCGGCCCGAACGCCGCAAAGAGGCGACCGGCAGCCGAGGTGGCTCGGATATCTCGGTCACGAAGTGCTCCTCCTACCGGCCCCGTGGGAGCTTAGCGTTTGCGCCTTCATCATGACGCCCTCCTCGCCGACACACCACTTGACTGCGCTCCGAGCGGATCATCGCCAGAATGCACGAGAGGCTGGCGATGGGCATGTCTTTCGCAATGCGCCTCATCGACAAGTTCGGGAGGAAATCTCACCGGATGGTCGATAGTAGGACGCCGAGCGGCCGGCGCTATGCACATTCGGCAAGCAGAGCGATGCGGCGCGACGGAACAATGCGGCGACTGCGCATGACGACCGCCGGAATTTCGGACTGCCAAAAGTGCATAGCTTCGGGGTGCGGGATCTGAAACGCTCTGCCCGCCAGCACGATAATGAGTTGGGAGGCACGAACCCATGGCTGATTCAGCGGCTGCCTCGGTGCAGACCAAAACCAATCCGACGCGATGGACTGGATTGCCGATCGCCCTGGCGGTGTTGTCGGCAGCCGCCATGATCGCAGCCTCGGGTTGCGCCCGGCAAGACAACGGGCACGCTAACCTGGCCGCGCAGACCCCGGACGCAACGGTGGAAATGCATCAGGTGCAAGCCGCCTTTATCGGGAGTGGCGGCGGCGGCAGCGGCGTCTTGTTTTACCAGGGCCACAGCTACCCCTTTAGGGTGGGCGGACTTGGCATCGGCGGGATCGGAGCTTCAAAGATCGAGGCTCACGGCGACGTGTACCATCTGCCCGACCTTGCCGCATTCCCGGGCGCTTACGCGCAAGGTCGTTACGGGTTCGCGTTCGGCAGATCGAGCGGCGGGGATCTCTGGCTGCAAAACAGCCAGGGCGTGATCATGCACCTCGTGGCAAAGCGAGAAGGGTTGATGCTGAGCCTTGGAGGCGATGCAGTTGTCATTACCATGGAGCGGTGAAATCGAGCGCGCGGTTGGCTTGTCACGCTCGATTCCGATTCTGCATAGGCGCGGGCACGCGGCCACGCGATACATGGCGAATGACATCTGGCAGCGGCTAGCGTGCCGTTCGCTGAAACCATATGCGCGGAGGTTCACCATGAAGTCGAAACGTGAATTTACACCATTATTGGCCGCCGCCTTGATCGGCACTGCTGTAGCGGCCGTGCCCCTGGCGTTCCCTGGTACTGCCTCGGCGCAGGGCAGCAATCCGGTCGTGTCGAACGTGGTACCCCCATCGGCGGCCGTGACCATCCACGCGAAGATCCGGGCGATCAACGTACAAAGACGGGAGGTCACACTCGCTGGTCGGTCCGGGACCACTGTCACGCTGCAGACCGGTCCCGAAGTACGACTGGAACTGTTGCATGTGGGAGACACGGTAAACGCGCGATATTATCGATCTGTTGCGTTTGTGCTCTCCGTACCCGGCACGACGGTGCCCGAGGACAAAATAGCTCAAGTCGTTGCACAGTCTGCACAGGCTCCCGGCGGCGTCGGTGTGCGGCAGACCAAGATCAGCGGCCTCGTCGTGGGCTTGGATCAGGCCGCCCACAGCGTCGACATCGTCGATCCTTCGGGTGGTGGTGTCTATACGATCGATGTCACCGACCCTGCCCGGCAGGAGCTACTGGGAAATCTGAAGGTCGGTGACACCATCACCGCCGTGGTCAGCCAAGCGCTCGCCGTCTCGATAACACCGGCCTCAAAGAGCTGGTTCTGAGGAAATCGTGACCGGCGTCGGCGGGCGGGAGGGCACTTAGGAGGCGCTATGGCTTGCGACCAAGCAAGCCATTCCTGTAATCAATGGTCCGGCTCAGGGCTTCCGGCGGGCCGCGACCGAGAAGTCAACAACTCGGTCAGCAGACGGGGAGAGATGTGAAATGAGCGTTACGACACGGCTGCTTGCGGGCACCCTCCTGGCGCTACCAATCGCCGCGCACGCCCAGATGACGGAGCCCCCGCCACTCGGATACCCTGTCAGCGGCCTATACATCGGCGCCGCAGGCGGCTTCAATCTCAAGGGAAGCCAGTCGATCAAGAATCTCAGTTCCAACCTCCGTCCGCTCAGCACGGGCCTTAGTACTCCAAACCTGACAGTGAACTCGTCGATTGGCGGCGTCGGCCTGGGATCTATCGGATTTGGGTTCGGCAACGGTCTCCGTGCCGAGGTCGAGTTCGATTACCGGGGCAACAGCCTGAACTCTGTCAGCGGCCTCACCCGTGCGGGATTCGGCGCCACCACCGCCGCGACCGGATCCGAGAGGCTCTATGGTCCGATGGTCAACGTTGCCTACGACTTCGTAGGTTTGGTCCCCTGGGTCGTGCCGTATGTCGGCGTGGGTGTCGGGTACCAGCGGGCACATCTCGAGAACTTCTCCGTATTCGGGTCCGGCACCGCCGCCGCCCTGAACCCCACGCTCTCGTCCGCCGACACACGGGCCTCGTTCGCCGCGCAGGGAATCATCGGCGCGGCTGTTCCGGTCCCCGTGGTCCCTGGCTTGTCGTTGACCGCGGAGTACCGCATTCTTACCCTGACCGGTACGCGCACCTACAACGCTGGCCTCACCGTATCGACTCCCGGCGGCTTGCGGGCAACGCGGTTCGGCACACTCCAGATTGGGCACGAATACAACAATAGCTTCCTGTTCGGCGTAAGATACAACTTCGGCGTCACGCCGCCGGCGCCCCCGCCGGCTCCGACCCCGATCGCCGCTCCGGCGCCCGCTCCTGCGCGGTCGTACCTCGTGTTCTTCGACTGGGACAAGGCGACGCTCACTGATCGCGCCCGCCAAATCATTCGGGAGGCGGCGGAGAACTCGACCCGTGTGCAGTACACGCGGATCGAGGTGAACGGCTACACCGATACATCGGGCACCGCGCGGTATAATCAGGCCCTGTCGGTCCGCCGCGCACAAGCGGTGGCCGCTGAACTGGTCCGCGACGGCGTGCCGCAGAGCGCGATCACCGTCCAGGGCTTCGGCGAGACGCGCCTGCTGGTTCCCACCGGACCGGGCGTGCGCGAGGCCCAGAACCGGCGCGTGGAGATCATCATCAGGTAAGGGTCGCGTACCCTTCAGGAACATCCGAGACCTGCCGTTCGCCCGCGTCCGGCCCTCATGCGGGGCCGGGGCGTCGGGCCAGGCGTGATGTGGTCGCCGCAAGATCGCTGCCAGCTCAGGAGTTCATGCCCCGATTCCGATCTTGCCATAGCCAGTCGGGCAACGGCGCCTCAAGGTGAGGCTCATAGGCAGTGATTTTGCGGAGTGACACATGAACGCGGGCTCGGCAGAGACGGCAAGTTTCATGGGTTTCCAGAACCAGGCCGAGCAACCACGCGCTCCAACCCGGGCCGGGTCCTCGCATCCCGATATGGTTTGCCTCCCGGGAGGCGCATTTCGCATGGGCTCGGATCGCCACTATCCGGAGGAGGCGCCTGTCCATCGGGTGGCGGTCGACCCGTTCTGGATTGATCGCACGCCGGTCACAAACCGCCAGTTCCGACAATTCATCCAAGCGACCGGCTATGTCACCGTCGCCGAGATCGCGCCGGACCCGAAGGACTACCCGGGCGCGCTGCCGCACATGTTGAAGGCAGGATCGCTGGTCTTCACCCCGCCCCGGCATCCGGTCGATCTTCGGGAGTGGTCGCAATGGTGGCGGTTCGAGTTCGGTGCGAACTGGCGTCGCCCTAACGGTCGGGGCCGCTCGAACCAGGGCCTCGATGACCATCCGGTGGTTCATGTCGCCTACAAGGACGCAGCAGCCTATGCCGCGTGGGCTGGCAAGGAACTGCCGACGGAAGCCGAGTGGGAATACGCCGCGCGCGGCGGCCTCGACGGAGCCGAGTTCGCCTGGGGCGACGAGCTGACCCCGGGCGGCCGGCACATGGCGAATACCTGGCAAGGCTCGTTCCCACACGAGAACCTCGCCACCGACGGCTATACTCGGACCTCGCCGGTCGAAGCGTTTCCCCCCAACGGCTACGGGCTTTTCGACATGATCGGCAACGTATGGGAGTGGACCTCGGACTGGTTCTCGGCCCGGCATCCGGTGGATGCGCAGAAGGCTTGCTGCATTCCCGACAATCCCCGAGGTGCGTGCGAGTCCGGCAGTTACGACAACTGCGATTCGGGGGTCAGAATTCCCCGGAAGGTCGTCAAGGGCGGCTCGCACCTCTGCGCGCCAAACTATTGCCGTCGCTATCGCCCTCCCGCGCGCCATGCGCAGCCGGTCGAACTCGGGCATGAGTCACGTCGGGTTTCGATGCGTCCTCCGAACCATGTCATGCCGGGTGGAGTAAGCGAATGACCTACGCAGATTCCCGGGAACTGGGCCTGCTTGCCAAGATTGTCATCGCGCTCGGCGTCGTGCTGATCGTCGGCGGCGCGCTGTGGCACGGCGTGACCGTCGATGCCTTCGAACGCCTCTGGCACGATTTGGTCGAGAGGCCCACCGGGCCGATGAAGTTCCGATTCATCCTGCAGCCGCTGATGGCCACAGTCGCCGCGATCCGCGATGGTAGCAAGGACGCGCGGGTCGGCCGCTCCCCGTACTTTTGGACGGTGCTGAGCAATCCGCAGGAACGCATCGGACGGTTGCGAGAGGGGTTGAACGCGACCGCCAGGATCATCCTGCTCGGCCTCGTGATGGACATGGTCTACCAGGTCCTCGTGCTCAAGATGTTTTATCCAAACGAGGCCGTTATTATCGCTTTGCTGCTGGCCTTTGTGCCGTACGTCGCCATTCGGGGGCTGGTCGTGCGTGCGTGGCGCCGCCCTGCATCCGCGAGCCGCATCCGGTGACGGCGCCGGGCGTGACGCGTCAGGGAAAAGGCAGCGGGGATGGCAGATACACGGACCGGCCCGACCGCAGACAGGTTCGAGGTGAGGGTCACGGCCGACAGCCATATGGCCTGGATCCGCACCCGGCTCAGCCTCGAACGCACCATGATGTCCTGGGTGCGGACCGCGGTCTCGCTGATCGGCTTCGGTTTCGCGATCGTCCAGTTCTTCGAACGCTTGCAGCAAACGCCCGGCGCGCGCCCCGCCTATGCCCCGAACGCGCCGCAGTATCTCGGGCTTGCGCTGATCTCGTCCGGCATTCTGGCTCTGCTCATTTCGATCTGGCAGTACCTCGTGGACGGTTCGTTACCTGCGGGGCGGCTCGTTCGCCTCGATCGCCGGACTGAAGCAGGAGGGGATGCAATCGCCCGTTCTCGCGATCGCCGCCCTTCTCATCGGCATCGGCCTGTTCGCCTTCTTCGCCGTGGTGCTGCGTCTCATGTAGCCGGGGGGATCGAAGGACTGCGAGTTACGAGAGTTTCCGAAACCGCCGAACCAACTTGGGGAGATTGAGATGGCTAGATCAGGCAAACCGAACATCCTCGTCCTTTGGGGTGACGACATCGGTTGGTGGAACATCAGCTACAACAACCGCGGCCAGATGGGATACCGGACGCCCAACATCGACCGCATCGGCCACGAAGGCGCGGCCTTCACCGACTACTACGGCCAGCAAAGCTGCACCGCTGGTCGAGCCGCCTTCATCACCGGCCAGAACCCGATCCGTACCGGCCTGACCAAGGTTGGGATGCCTGGAGCCAATGTCGGTATCCGGGCGGCAGACCCGAGCATCGCGGAATTGCTGAAGCCTCTAGGTTACGCAACCGGCCAGTTCGGCAAGAACCATTTGGGGGACAAGGACGAGTTCCTCCCTACGGTGCACGGCTTCGATGAGTTCTTCGGAAACCTCTACCACCTCAATGCCGAGGAAGAGCCGGAGCAGCCGGACTATCCGAAAGACCCCGCGTTCAAGAGGCGGTTTGGCCCCAGGGGAGTGCTGCACTGCTGGGCGGATGGTAGCGGAGGCCAGAAAATCGAGGATACGGGTCCGCTGACCACAAAACGCATGGAAACCATTGATGAAGAGGTCAGCGAACAGGCCCTGAATTTCATCGACAGAACCCACAAGGAGGGGAAGCCATTTTTCGTGTGGTATAACACCACCGCCATGCACTTCCGGACTCACTGCGCCGAGAAACACAAGGGGAAGAGCGGCGGCCAGGGCGATTATAACGACGTCATGGTCGCCCATGACGAGAACATCGGCAGGATGCTGGCCAAGCTCGACGAGTTGGGCATCGCCGACGATACGATCGTGATGTACTCGACGGACAACGGCCCCCACTACAATAGTTGGCCGGATGGCGGGATCACCCCGTTTCGCAGTGAGAAGAACACCAATTGGGAGGGTGGCTGGCGCGTGCCCGTGTTCGTGCGCTGGCCGGGCAAGATCAAGGCCGGCCTGGTCCTGAACGACGTCGCCTCTCACCAGGATTGGCTGCCAACATTCCTTGCTGCCGCGGGAGAGTCGGACATCACGGAAAAGCTCCTCGGGGGCTATAAGGTCGGCGAGAAGACCTTCAAGGTGCATATCGACGGCTACAACCTGCTACCATACCTCACCGGAGAGGCGAAGGAGAGCCCGCGAAAGTTCTTCTTCTATATCAGCGATGACGGCGACATCCTGGCGATCCGGATGCACGACTGGAAAATGGTGCTCATGGAGCAGCGAGCCAAGCAACTGATGTGCTGGTTCGAGCCGTTCGTTAAGCTGAGGGCGCCGAAGATGTTCAACCTGCGCAGGGACCCCTTCGAGCGGGCGGACGAGAATTCAAACACCTACTGGGACTGGGTGATCTCCCACGCCTATCTCCTATATGGGATGCAGGCGCTCGTTGCCCAGCAGATCGAGGCTTTCGAGCGATTCCCGCCACGTCAGAAGCCGGCCGCGTTCAACCTGGACGCGGTGCTCCGGCAAATCCAGGATGCGGCCGGCAGCAGCAACCGTTAGTCTATGGCACTGTGTCGGACCGCAACAAAGGCGTGGCGCAAGAGATGCAGCACCGGTGAGTTCAATGTCTGATTTTGGCTAGTGCCGTCCAGAAGCGGACCGACGGAAACCCACCCGACTGCTCCTTGTCCACGCACCCGGGTTTGGCGATGGCGCCTCCACCCGGGCGTCGAGGGTTGCACCCTCCCACCGGCCATCCGCGCTGTCTCTGCACAGGTAACGGGCGGTGCGCGCGGTCTTGGTCGCGCATCGCTGCGGGCCGGGGTGAGCGAGGTGGCGGAGTAGGAGCGCGCCCATGCTGAGGTCGATCATGACCTCGCTCACGTCGAGGCGGCGCTCGTAGCCGCCCACCGTCAGCGGGGTTTCGCGGCCCTGGTGCTTGCGGGGTGACGATCAAGCGGCCCAGTGCCAACGCATGTGCCAAGGCATGAGGTCATTGATGCACTCCGGCGCCGTCGCTGCTCGCCTCGTCCACGACGAAGCCGCGCGGTACTAGAGCGGAGGCGCGGAAGGCATGCTGCATGGCACCGATCCCATTCTGTGGCCGGCTTCCGAAACCAGACAGCGTCCCAACTCCACGAAAACTGCGCCAGAGCCCCTCTTGCGCGCCGATCCGGAATCCCGTTTAACGTGCGAAACTCTCATTTCCTAAAATACATCATCGGTGCGTTCGGGCGTCCGACGAAGCACTGGTGCGTGAAGCCATAACGCTTGATAATGGTCACGGCATGCACGGCGTTGACCTTGCCGGTGCCGAAGTCGAGCATGCGCGACGCGCCATCAGTGACGATCCAGTTCCCTGCCACCTGCTGCGCCACCACGCCCGCCAGGTCAAAGGCAACAGCGTCCTCGCCCGGCATGGCGCCAGACGGCGCCCGCCCGCTGACCGTGAAATACATCATCGGCGGATCGGGGCGGCCGACAAAGCATATGCGGTCGAAACCATAATGCGCGATAACGGCCTTCGCGCGCTCGGCATTTGCCTGCGACCCACCGAAATCCAGCAGCTCCTGATTGCCATCGGCGATCTTCCAGTGGCTAGCCACCTGCTGCACCCGCACGGCACGCGGATCCAGCGGCAGGCAATCGCCCGGCACCCCCACGGGAGCGGCGCCGAGCTGCTCGGCGAGGTCGATCAGGCTCGTCGCGTTGAAGTCGAAGCCCGGATCGGGGTGGTTTCCGGGCGAGCCGCCCGGCCCCAGCTCTGCCGGCCGCCCGACGAAGGCCGTGCGGAAGCCCTGTCCCTTCGCGGCATTCAGGTCGTAATTGTGCGCGGCCACCATCAGGATTTCGGATGCCGCAGCGCCGAGGCTGGAGACGGCCATGTGATAGACGGCGGGGTCCGGCTTGTAGCGCTGCACCGTCTCGGCGGAGAGCAGCCTGTCAAACGGCAGGTTCGCATGGGCCCGCAGTGCCGACTGGGTCGCAACACTCATGTTGGACAGCACCGCGAGCGTGTAGTGCCGATGCAGCGCGGCCATCCCGGCCCCCACATCCGGCCAGGGCGGCAGTGCGCGCCACAAGCCGAAAAAGTCCTGCACCGCCGCGTCCACCCTCGCGGCCAGTTGTTGGATCGGCAGGTTCGCGCGCGTCGCGTTCTGGAGGATCGCGTCGGGCGGGACCCAGTTTCCGCTCGACAGCACCTGCCCGACCCCCTCCGAATAGCCGCTGAGCGAACCGCTCGCGAAGGCGGCGCCATCGACGCTGACGCCATACTTTGTGTTGAGCGGTCCCACGCCTCGCGCCAGACCGTCATAGGCGTTGAAGACGGTGCCGACGATGTCGAAGGTCAGCGCCTTGAGCTGCATGAGGCCTCGCTATGGAACGACGGTCACGGTGATCTCGTGTGACTCGCGCGGCGGCGGCGGCCGACCGAAGCGGAGCAGCTCCAGACGAATCGTGCTGCGCCCGGGCGCGAGGGCGGAGACGAACAACGCTTGCTGCAGGCTTCCGCCAGGCGGCGCGTCGGACGGACGCTCGTGCTCCGGGCCGGTGCCGGCCTCAATCGAACGAGCGTCGCCGGTGACGGCCAGCCGCCAGACGTAGCCGACCGACCCGGCGCTGGTGAGCGGAATGGTTTTCCGCTCGCCGACGTGCAGCGTGAGTTCAGCGGGTACTGCCAATGGTGACCCCGGCGTGCCAGCCACCGTTGTCGCGCCAGAAATGCTGGATAGTCCCATCATAACATAGAACGAGAACCTCCAGATTGAAGCCGAAACTGCCTTCGACCAGCGCCAAGACCCGGGAGACGCCGGAGCTGAAGGTCGCGGACTTGGACCAGACGAAGTTGGTCTTGGAGTTGTCGCGCCACCAGTGTTCCACCTGACCCTGGGCATTGGCGACGACCAGCTCGAAATTGCCATTTCCGGCCTCATCCGCCATCCCGTACTGGCCCTGGATCATCACCGGCGGGGACTTGATGTGCGATCCGAACACCTGATCAGACTTCCAGGTCGAGCCGTCGCGCCACCAGTGCTGCATCGTTCCGTCATTCAGTACCGCGACCAGTCCAGCGCGCCCCAGGTGCTCTGGATCAGGCTCGGGCCGGCGGTGGCGATGTTGCTCCCGAAGGTCACGCTGGGCTGCCACTCGCTGCCGCTCCGCCACCAGTGCTGCAGCTGCGCGCCGCCGATGCCCACGACGACCTCGAAGTTGCCCGGCCCCCAACTGCTCTCGATGAAGCCGACCGCGCCGTTCGCGTTCGTCGGACCGAAGATCGGGCCGTCATCCCACTTCTGTGCAGCCTGGTCGAAGTAGCGATGGTGCAGCCGGCCTCCTGTGGTGCGGTACACCATCTCGAAGTTCCGGTTGTAGGTCGTGGCGGTGAAGGTCGGCGGATCGGCGACGTCGTTGCCGATCGTTTCCGCCTTCGCCCAGGGCAGGCCGCTGCTGGAGTTGTCGCGCCACCAGTGTGTCCAAGAGTTGCCAGCGCTCGGTGCGATCAGCTCGAAGTTGCGGTGCAGCGCGCCGTCGCCGCTTTCCAGCATGCCGCCGGCGTGGGAGCGTCGCTTGGTCCACGGATCGGGGTTGGTAAACTGCAAACCGAGCTTGTCGCTCGAATCGATGCGGCACTGCCCGTATGCGATCAGGTAAAATCCGGCATTTCCGAAGGTCGGACCCCAGGAGTTTTTCACGATCCAGCAGCCGAGGCCGTCATCGAAGCCGACCGCGAGCATGATGTGCCCGCCCTGTTCTGTTGCCGTCGCCGATCTGACGTACGGGACGTTGCCCGACCAGCTGGAGCCGATTGACGTATAGGAGGGGATCTTGACAGTTCGTCCGTTGCGGTCGAAGGGCGGATTGTAGGCCGGAGGAGCAGCATTCGATTCTCCACCGCAGCGGTCGGGCGGAGGATTCCAGTAGGGGCCGGAGCGATCGCCGGGATCGCGATCGACCCACTGTACACAGTCCAGATCACAATGCCCCTTCGAGGCGACCCAGTTGAGCACGTCCTTCGGATCCCCGCACGGGCCGCACGTGACCTTGTTCGCCTCGATGTAGTCGCCTTCGGAGCGGGCGCACCAGACACAGTGCTCGATGCGGACCACGGCCTCGACCTTGAAATTCGGTGGTATTTGTGCCGCGCGATTTCTGGGCCTGCAACGCAGTCTACACTTCATGCGCGGATGGCAGGGGATGGTCCGGGACGACACCGGGTTCAGCCGGCCCGATCGGTCATGTCCCGCAGCGCCGCAAAGCTCGGCGTCCAACTCGGCGTCGGACAGCCGGCTCAGGTCATCCACGGCGAGACTGACGTTGTGTGCCACCGGCCGCCCATTCGATGCGGTCAGCACCGCCAGGCCGGCGTTGACCCGAACCATTGCGGGCTGGGGGCGGCCTTGGATCAGGCAGCCACGGTGGAAATCTGGGTTGGCACAACGTCGATCAATGGCGGCGTAAGTTCGGAATGTGTCACCTTTGTCTCGGGCCGCTCACGGCCGCGTCGGCCGATGCTCCCCGGGAATAGCTCGGGCGCCGGTGCTACAAACAGGCCACCGCCTGCTCGATCGCGGAGACGCGGGCGTCCCAGAACGCGGCGATGCGCGTCATCGCCGCCCGATCGCAATACGGCCGCTCGCGTTTAACGTTCAAACCGACGAAATGCGCCCCGCACCGGCCCATCCTCGGCGCATGCGGCGGAAACGGCGAGCAGATCGCCACGTCGTCCAGACTGACCACGTGCCCACCGTCCTGCATCAGCGCCGCCACTTGGAGCCCTTGCTCATCCAGTTCCGAGACCAGCCGCAAGGGGTGCCGTCGCAACACCGCCCCCAGCGCCGCCTCCAGATCGAACCCGGGCGGCAGGCCGCGTATTCCCGTGTTCCGCGCCAGTTCCCCGACGATCGGCCCGAATTGCCCCAAAGCCGGCCTCACGTCCTCGGCGAGCAGGCAGCCGCGCGGATCGTCGAGCCAGGCCCGCATCCCCTCCGGCATCGCCCAAAGGATGCAGTCATTGTCCAGTGCCAGCTCGTGCCGATCGGGGAACAGGCGCAGCGGCGCGAATTTCCAAGCAACTCCCTCCGCCAGGCCCGCTTCCAGATGCCGGTGCAAGAAATCGGGAATGCGCCCATCCGAGCGCACCCACGCCACCCCGGCCGGCAGCACGCCGACCCGTGCCCGGGCCTCGTCCACTCCCAGCGAGTTCACGCAAACGACGTAATCCGCCGCCGTCCCGAACACGCGCCGTGCTCCCCAGACTGAAAGGCGCAGCGCGTCGCAGCCGCGACGGCTGACATCGCCGAAAGTCCAGCGAATGCCGATCACGCGCCGCTCCTGTCTTCCCGAGCCATGACCGCCTCATCCGGTGCTGGCGGACAACGCGGGCGGATCGGGACGGATGCTCTTGCGCGCCGGGCTGCATCGCGGTGTTCTGATCGCCCCATTCGCGCTCAACCGCAGACGGAACGCACCGATGACCGACATCTATGCCCGCTACACAAGGCTGAAGTTCGACCGCCCGGCCGAGAGGGTGCTGCGCATCACGATGGACAACGGGCGGATGAACACCGCCGATGCCGAGATGCACGCCGAGCTTGCCGACATCTGGCGCGACGTGGACCGCGATCCCTCGGTGAATGCCATCGTCATCACCGGCGCCGGCAAGATGTTCTCGGCGGGCGGCGATTTCGCGATGATCGAGCGGAACATCGCCGACCCCGAGTCCCGCGCGCGCGTCTGGAAGGAGGCGCGCGACATGGTCTATAACATTATCAACTGCAACAAGCCGGTGGTCAGCGCGATGCGCGGCGTGGCGGTGGGTGCGGGGCTGGTCTGCGGCATCCTCGCCGACGTCTCCATCGCCACCAAGGATTGCCGCATCATCGACGGGCATACGCGACTCGGGGTGGCGGCGGGCGATCATGCGGCGATCATCTGGCCGTTGCTGTGCGGGATGGCGAAGGCAAAGTACTATCTGCTGCTCTGCGAACAGGTGCTCGGCGCCGAAGCCGAGCGCATCGGTCTGATCAGCCTCGCGGTGGAAGACGGCGAACTGGACGCCAAGGCCGTCGAGATCGCCGCGCGTCTGGCCGGGGGGCGCGCAGAGCGCGATCCGCTGGACCAAATACGCGCTCAACAACTGGCTGCGCGCGATGGGGCCGACCTTCGATGCCTCGCTCGCGCTCGAATTCCTCGGCTTCACCGGCCCCGAGGTGACGGAGGGGCTTGCCGCGCATCTGGGCAAGCGCAAGCCGGTCTTCCCGCCGGATACGCCCGTGTGAGCGACGCACGCCGTAAGCTATGCCGTCACGCTCGTAGCCATGCCGTCATTCCCGCGAAAGCGGGAATCCAGTGGTATCACTTTCAAGCGCCGCGAAGGTGTCCAGTTACGGAAGTACTACCTGCCCGCGGCATTCAACCGGGTTGATAACGACCACCACCTTTTGTGCGAGATGCCAAGCCGTGCCAGTGGGTGCTGTTCGGAGATAGTGGCGTAGGGAGTTGATCGGCCGTGTGCCAGGATCATGGGCTATGGATCGTCCCATTACATCAACGCGTCGTCCATTATATCCGATATCATCGGAATGGCGGCCGAATTTGGAGGGACCAAAATCATAACTGGTCCGACGGCGAGGTGGAAAGCTTTGCGCTCCATCAGCGGCGAAGAAGATAAAAACGTCAAAGTCCTTCACCCCGGTTGTCTTATCGAGATAGTGCCGCGCCGCTCCCTGACACAATGCCACGCATAGGAGCCTTCTTACGAAGGCGGTGCGCGCGGCGGGATCACCCTCAACGTATGACTGCAAATCCGCGCGCGCGATCTGAGACAGGCGTTCCAGATCCTGCAATTCGATCGTTCTAAAAGATCGCGCAGAAATCTTGCCTTCGTTCCCCCCGTTCATCTTGCTTCTCCAAGAATGCGCCGAATAGAATTTGTCAGACATCGATATTCTAGCCTATCGGGTTTGCCCCCGAGCGGCCGCGGCTTCCGCCGCACTGAGCCCCACCTCGGACAGTAGCGCTTCCGTGTGCTCGCCCAACTTCGGCGGCAGCGAGCGGATAGTCGCGGGCGTGCCGTCGAACTCCACCGGGATCGCCATCATCGTCATCTTCCCTTCGGTGGGATGCTCGACCGGCTGGAAGAACCCGGTTTCCTCCAGGTAGGGGTCGCTCAACAGCCCCTCCAGCGTGTTCGCCGCGCCATTGGGGATGTCCGCCGCATCGAGGATGCGGCTCCATTCGGCGGTTGTGCGCCGGGGCAGCGCCTCGCCCAGCACCGTCAGCACCGCATCGACGTGGCGCGTGCGCGCGCTGAGCGTCGCGAACCGCTCGTCCTCGATCAGTTCGGGGCGGCCGACCGCGGCGAACAGACGGCGCCATTGGTCGTCGGTCACCGCCAGTAGGCAGATATGGCCGTCCTTGGTGGCGTAGGGGCGCCGGTGCGGCGACAGCATCCTTGGATAGCCGATGCCAAGCGCCGGCTCGCGCAGGGTGGCGCCCCAGAGGTGCTCGATCATGGTGAAGGCCACCATCGTCTCGACCATCGGCACGTGCACCTGCTGGCCCTTGCCCGTCACCGTGCGGGCGTAGAGCGCCATGCCGACGGCCGAGGCGAGGGCCTGGCCGGTGAGCTTGTCGGCGATCACCATCGGGATGAAGCGCGGCGCCCCGTCCGTGCCGCGGTTCAGCCCGGCGAGGCCGCTCATGCCTTGAATCACATCGTCGAACGCGCCGCGATCGCGATGGGAGCTGCTCCGGCGGAAGCCCGTCGCGGAGGCGTAGATGATGCGCGGGTTGACGCGGGCCACCGCGTCATAGCCGAAGCCAAGCCGCTCCATCGCGGCGATCCGCATGTTGTGGACAAAAACGTCGGCGGTGGCAACGAGCCGTCGCAGCGCCTCGCGTCCAGCTTCGCGCTTGAGGTCCAGCACGACGCTGCGCTTGTTGCGGTTCGCGTTGAGGTAGTACGCGCCCATGTCGGCGGTGCGGCTGGGACCGATCTTGCGCATGGGATCGCCGCCCGGCGCCTCGATCTTGATAACGTCGGCGCCGGCGTCCCCCAGCACCTGCGTCGCCATCGGCCCCAGCACGTTGATCGTGAGATCGATGACGCGAACGCCGGCAAGCGGGCCGCTCATCCCTCGCCCCGCGCCTTGACCATGCGAAGCGGCGTGTAGGTCAGCGCCAGCCTGCCGTCCTGCTTCACCACGCGGTTGCGCGTCCGCACCAGCCCGCGATGGGGACGGCTGGCGCTGCGGCGGCTTTCCACCACTTCGCATTCGACATGGATCGTGTCGCCGGCGAAGGTCGGGCCTTCGACGTTCAGCTCCATGTTCAGGAAGGCGAAGCCGGTGTGTTGCATGGTGGCGTGAACAAGCAGTCCCTCGGCGAAGGAATAGACCATCGCGGCGGGCACGACGCGCTGCTTGATGTCGCTCTCGTGCTTCAGGAACTCGACGTTGGAGAACAGCACCTCGGTCATTCCCGTCACGCCGATGAAGTTGACCAGATCGGCCTCGGTCAGCGTGCGCCCGACGGTGCGGAACCGTCGCCCGGCCGGCAGGTCCTCGAAATAGAGGCCAATGCCCAGGACCTCGCAGCCTTCGATTTCCATCGCTTCGCCTCCTCTGGCTCCTCCAAGCGACGTGCATCACCGTCGCCAGGCGCGACGTCAAGTAGGCGCCGGCTCGCGTCGCGCGGGAAGACGTGTAAGCTCGCGGTCATGACCACCGCGCTCGCCGGGCTTCGCGTCCTCGACTTCACCTCGATGCTGGCGGGGCCGTTCGCCAGCCGGATGCTGGCCGATCTCGGCGCCGAGGTGATCAAGGTCGAGCCCGCCGACGGCGACCACAATCGCGCCCGGCGACCGCTGCGCGACGGCTGGAGCAGCCTCTACGGCCACCTCAACTGCGGCAAGAAGAGCGTCGTGCTCGACCTGAAATCGCCGAGCGGCGTCGCGTCGGCCCGCGCGCTCGCGCGGCGGGCCGACGTGGCGCTGGAGAACTGGCGGCCGGGTGTCGCCGAGCGGCTGGGCGTCGGCTTCGCGGCGCTCGCCGCCGAGAAGCCCGACATCGTCTATTGCTCCATCTCGGGCTACGGACAGGGCGGGCCGCTCGCGCAGCGCCCGGCCTATGCGCCGATCATCCACGCGACCAGCGGCTATGATCTGGCCCAGATCGCCCATCAACAGACCGAGGCGCGCGCGCCTGCCACCGGAACCTACATGGCCGACGTGATCGGCGGCTATGCGGCGTTCGGCGCCGTGATGACGGCGCTGTTCCGTCGCGAGCGCACCGGCGCGGGACAGTTCATCGACGTGGCGCTGCTGGACGGGATGCTGGGTCTGCTCGTGTTCGAGTGCCAGGCGGCGCAGTTTCCCGACCAGCCGCCGCGGGTGCATCGCGCGGTGGCGGCGGCGGACGGCTATGTGATCGCCACGCCCACCTCGCAGAAGAACTTCGAGGCGCTGGCCCGCGCCATCGGGCATTCCGAGTGGCTGGTCGATCCCCGCTTCGCCAATACGCCGGCGCGCGAGCGGCATTGGCAAGAGTTGATGGCCCTGTTCGGCGAGTGGACGCGCACGCGCGGCGCGAACGAGTGCGAGGCGACGTTGCTGCAGGCCGGCGTGCCCTGCTCACGCTACCGTCGCCTAAACGAGGCACTGGCCGACCCGCATCTGGCGTCGCGCGGCACGCTGGCCGAGGTGCGCGACGGCGGCGGCGCCTTCCTGGTGCCCAATCCGCCGTTCCGCATGGCGGGCCTGGAGGTGGGCGCGCGCGGTTGGGTCGCCGCCCTGGGCGAACACACCGACGAAGTGATGGCGTCGCTTTCCACCGACGGAGCGGCTCGATGCGAGGACTGACCGGAAAGCGCTTGATCGTCACCGGGGGTGCGAGCGGCATCGGGCAGGCGACCTGCCTCCGCCTGGCCGAGGAAGGCTGCATCGTCGGCATCTTCGATCGCGATGAGGCCGGCGCCACGCGGATCGCGGCGGCATGCGCCGGCACGGCATGCGCCTACGGCGTCGACATCACCGACGGGGCGGGGGTCGAGGCGGCGGTTTCCGTGTTCGAGCGCGACGTTGGATCCATCGACGGCTTGGCCAATGTCGCCGGCTGGGACAAGGGCGCGCACTTCCTCGACACCGATCGCGCTCTGTGGGACCGCATCATCGCGATCAACCTCTACGGTCCGTTGAACATGCACAAGGCGGTGTTGCGCCGCATGGCCGAACGCGGCCGTGGGCGCGTGGTGAACGTCGCCTCCGACGCCGGGCGGGTCGGCTCGTCGGGGGAGGCGGTCTATTCGGCGTGCAAGGGCGGCCTCATCGCTTTTACCAAGACGATGGCCCGTGAAATGGCCCACCGGGGCGTCACGCTGAACTGCCTGTGCCCGGGCCCGACGGAAACCCCGTTGTTCCAGGGCTTCGCCGACGACCTCGCGGGCGGGCAGAAGCTGAAGGACGCGCTGACCCGCGCCATCCCGCTGCGCCGGCTGGGACAGCCCGACGATTATCCGGGCATGATCGCCTTCCTGCTGAGCGACGATGCGGCCTTCATGACCGGACAGACCATCAGCGTCTCCGGGGGCCTGACGATGGCCTGAACCGAGCCGGCCCCGCCTACTTTCCGATCACCCTCGCGTCGGCCCGCGCCTCGGTCACGGCGCCGCGCAGGGTCGCCAGGTCCACGGCGCCCGGCAGGAGCTGCCCGCCGATGATCAGCGCCGGAGTACCCTCGATTCCCAGAGCGCGCGCTTGCAACAGGTTGGCCTCGAGGCGGCGGGCGATGGCCGGATCGTTCATGTCCCGCTTCAGCCGGAGCCAGTCCAGGCCCTGCCCGAGCGCCGCCGCCTCCAGGCTCGCCTCGGTCGGCTCGAAGCCGGGTTTCATCGCGACGGCGCGCAGCCGCGCATAGCCGTCCTGGCGCTGCGCGGCGAGCAGGGCGCGGGCGCCCAGAAGGCTCGCCGGGCCGAGAATCGGCATGTCCTTGAAGACCACCCGCACGCCTTTGTCGGCCGCCAGCAGGGCCGCCATGGTTGGCTCGAGTCCGCGGCAGTATGGACAGCGCGTGTCGAAAAACTCGACGATCGTGACGTCGCCCATCGGGTTCCCGGCCACCGGGTCGGCGGGATCGACCAGTCGCGCGGCTGAAGCACGCACGGCATCGGCCCGGCGTCGTCCCTCGTCGGCCCGCAGGGCCTCCATGGCGTCACGCAGGATGGAGGGGTCCTGTTTCAGCGCGTCGCGCAGAACCTGGACGATGTCCGCGCGCTGGGCGGGGGTGAAGGACTCCGCGACGGCCAAACGCGGCAGCGCGGCGGGCAGGAGCGCGAGCATGAGGGCGACGCGGAGCGGATGCGGCATTCCGCTTCATCGCGCACTCGCGCGCGGCGGCGCAAGCGTTGCCTCCAGCAGCGTCGCCACGCGGTCGGCGAGCTGGGCGCCGCCGACCGGCTTGCGCAACAGGCTGAACGAGCCGCTGACCGCCTTGCCGACAGCGAGCGAGGCCGCCTCGCCCGCGTAGCCCGTGAGCAGGATGGCGGGCAGATGCGGCCTGCGGCTCTGTGCCGCGCGGATCAGGGCGACGCCGTCCATGCCGGGCATCGACAGGTCGGACACCAGAAGGCTCACCACCTCGCCCATGTCCAGCAGCTCCAGGGCGGAGCCGCCCCCGTCGGCCTGGACCACGTCATAGCCATGGTCGGCGAGCTGCGCGGCGAGCACCTCGCGGACCAGCTGCTCGTCATCCACGAGCAGGACGCGGGGGGCTCCGGCACTCGCCGCGACCGCGCCGAACTCCTCCGGCCGCGCTGCTACGCCCGCGGCGGCTCCGGCGCTCGCCGCCGGAAGCCAGAGCGCCACCGTGGTCCCGCGGCCCGGCTCACTGGCGATCGTCAGGGCGCCGCCGGACTGCTCGGCGAAGCCGCGCGCCATGGCGAGGCCGAGGCCGGTGCCCTTGCCGCTCGGCTTGGTGGTGAAGAAAGGCTCGGTGACGCGGGCCAACGTCGCGGCGTCCATGCCCGTTCCCTCGTCCGCGGCGGTCAGGCGAATGTAGGTGCCCGGGACGAGGCCGTCCGGATTCTCCTCGCCCTCGACCGCCTCCGCACTGGCGGAGAGGGTGAGCGTCCCGCCCCCGGGCATCGCATCGCGCGCGTTGGTCGCGAGATTGACCAGCGCCGTCTCCAGTTGGCCTCGGTCGGCCAGCATCGGCGGCAGTCCGGGCGCCACGTCCATGCGAACCGCGACATCCGCCCCGAGCGTGTGCGCCAGAACCTCGCAGAGGCCGTCGAGGAGCGTCGGCACATCCACCGGCTCGGCCCGCAGCTCGCCGCGGCGCGCGAAGGCAAGCAAGCGACGGGTCACCGAGGCGCCGCGTCGGGCGGCCTCCTCCACGATGCGGGCGAGCCGTTCGACGGTCGCGGGGTTGCCAGCGCTGCGCTTGATCAGGCTGGCACCGCCCGAGACGGCCTGGAGGGTGTTGTTGAAGTCGTGCGCGATGCCGCCCGCTAGCTGGCCGAGCGCGGTCATCTTCTCGGCCTGGGCGAGCTGGGCCTGCGCCGTCTCGCGCGCTCCCACCTCGTGGCGCACGCGGGCCTCCAGCTCCTCGCGGGCCCGAGCCAGCGCCCGGAGGGCGCGCGCCTCCTTGTCGATGTCGAGGCTGGCGACGACGGCGCCGGTGATCCGGCCGTCCGGACCGCTCCGTGTCGGTGCGGCGATGAAGCGCATCCACGCCTGCGTGCCGTCCCCGCGTTGGTAGAGCGCCTCCATCTCGGGCCGCTCCTCGCCTGCCAGGGCGCGCGCGAGCGGGTACTCGCGGCCTTCCACCTGTCGCCCGTCGGGGTGGTGGGAGACCCAGTCGCGGTATCTCTCCACGTCCGGCGAGTGGATGACGCGATGCCGGAAAATCGCCTCCACCTGGCGGTTGGCCGCCACGATCCGGCCCGAGGGCGCCTCAGCGATGATGATTCCGACCGGGACCGCGTCGAAGATCGCCTGCAGCCGCGCCTGGCTGTCGCGCAGGGCCTCCTCGGTCGCCCGGCGCTCGCTCTCGGCGCGCAGCCGTATCAACGCCAGGGCGATGTAGGACACGAGCGTGAGCAACACGTCGAGCTCGCCCACGGAGAAGGGTCCCGATCGCCGGCCGAAGGAGAAGGTGCCGAGGAACTCGTCGCCAGCCATGAGCGGCGTGGCGGCATAGATGTCAATCCCAAGCGCCTTCAGGAACGCCGTTCGCGGGTCGTTCGAGGCTAGGATGCCGGCCAGTTGCACCGCTTGCCTTGTGGCGGCCACCACCCCACTCACCATCTGCCCGAACTCGATCCGAGCCGCCTTCGCCTCCTGCTCCGCATTCAGGCCCGCCGCGGCGACGAGCCCGAGCCCGCCGGCTTCGCAGCGGTAGTGCAAGCAGACGTCGAGCCGGAAGAGGCCGGCGAGGAGCGCGTAAGTGTCGCGGACAATCGCCGCCGGATTTTCCGCCGTGAGGAGGCGCGCGGACGCTCCGGCGAGGAGCGCCAAGCGTCGGCCCTGTCTGGCGGCGTGCTCGCCCTCGCGCCGGGCCAGCGCCTCGGCTCGCCTGAGTTCCAGTTGTGCTGTCGTCTGCGCGGCGAGCATCTCGATCGCGCGCAGTTGGGGACCGCTGAGGCCCTCCGGACGCGCCGCATGGTCGATGACGCAGAGCGTGCCGAGCACATGGCCGTCCGGGGTGACGAGCGGCACGCCCGCGTAGAAGCGCACTCCCCCGTGCGTCACGGCGGCGTTGCCCCCGTAAGCGGGGTCGGCGCGCGCGTCGGGGATGACGAGCGCGCCGGCGTTGCGGACCACGAGCGGGCAGAATCCTACGTCGAGTGGCGCCGTCGCGGCGCCGTCGAAGCCGATCCGCGCCTTGAAAAACTGTCGCGCGCCATCAACGAAGGTGACGAGCCCGACGGGCGCGCCGCAAATCTGCGCGGCGAGGCTGGCGAGCCCATCGAAGCCGTCCTCGGGTGGCGTGTCGAGGATGGCGTAACGCCCCAGCGCAGCGAGACGCCCGGCTTCAGTTGCCGGGCGGCTGGTGTCGGCGATGGCCTCTCGCCGCTCGCCGACGGCGGGACGGATGGTCTCCAAGCATTCATGCTCCACCGCGAGCGCATCCTCGTAGCGGCGCATGGCCTCGTGGACGACCTCGCTGGCGTTCCGGTGGCGCTTTCGGCGGACCTGCTCGGTCACGAAGGCGCTTAAATGCTCGGTAAGGCTTACGTCGCGGCCGGAGATGGAGCGCCTCCCTGAAGAGCCTGTTCCCATAACGATGACATCCCGTTCCGGCTGACCCACCACCGCCTTGAGCCGATCACGATAACCCCGGCGCGAACGTCCCGTTCGGTTGCCGCGCGCAGGGAACGCGGCTATGGCAGCCGCACGCTGGGAATTCGCCCTCCCGGCCCAATTCGGCCGACCCGACCCGGCGGGGCGCTGCAAGGGAGTGAAGGCGTGCGACGCAGCAGATCGGGGTTCGCCGGCCGGATCGCGCGCGGCGTTGCCCGGCTCGGCCCCTTGCTCGGACTGGGGATCGCCGTCGCGAGCTGTGCCGGCGTGAACGTGGTGACCGGCCCCCTCACGGGCGGCGGCGGCATTGCCGAGGGAACGCCGGGCCACGTCACGGGATTTCTGGGGGCGGTCGTCGCCGATGAGCCGCAGGCCGCGTTGGTCGGGCGGCAGGCGCTATCGGCCGGCGGCGACGCGGCGGACGCGGCGGTGGCGGTGGCCGGCACGCTCACGGTGACCTTGCCCTCCCGCGCGGGCCTCGGCGGCGGCGGCGCGTGCCTTGTCTATCGGCCGGGCCGGAATTCCGTGAACAAGGGCGTTGCCGAGGCGGCGATTTTCGTGCCGCTGGCGCCTCGGCAGCCGCCGGGGGGCGAAGCCGATCGGCCGGCGGCTATTCCGATGCTGCCGCGCGGCCTTTACCTGTTGCACGCGCGCTATGGGCATCTGCCCTTCGAGCAGATGCTGGAGCCGGCGGAGAACTTGGCGCGCTCCGGCGCGGTCGCCTCCCGCGCCTTCGTGGACGACCTTCGCACCGTGGCCGCGCCGCTGCTGGCCGACCCGCAGGCGCGCGCCGTATTCAGCCGAAACGGGACCCCGCTGGCGGTGGGGGATCGGTTCGTGCAGCCGGCGCTCGCCACCACGCTGGCGCAGATCCGGGCGTCCGGCGTGGGGGATTTCTACCAGGGCGCGCTGGCTCGCCGTATCGTGGAGGCCTCGCAACTCGCCGGCGGGCCGCTCTCGCTCGCCAATCTCTATGCCGCGCTGCCGGCCTGGGTGGCACCGGTCGTGCTCGAGGATGGACGCGACCAGCTCGCCTTTTTGCCGCCGCCCGCCGATGGCGGGCTCGCCGCGGCTGCCGCGTACGAGGTGCTCCGGACCAATCCGACGGCGGTGGCCGAGGCCGGAGCACGCGCCCAGGAAGTCGCGGTCGCCTGGCGGCAGTCTGGCGGCGATCCGCGCGCGGTGATTGCCGCCGAGGCGCCGGGTGCCGAACTGCCGCCCCTGCCGGCAACGACGACGTTCCTGACGCTCGACAACCAGGGCGGCGCGGTGGCCTGCGCGCTCACGATGGACAATCTGTTCGGCACCGGCCGGATCGCGCCCGGCGTCGGCTTCCTGCTCGCCGCTTCGCCGCGTGGCGTGCCGCACCCGCTGCTCGCGGCCGCCATCGCGCATGACCGCGCCCGACAGACGTTCCACGCTTCGGTCGGCGGTTCGGGGCAGAACGCCTCCGCGCTCGCCGCCGCCGAAGCGATGGCGAACGCGTTGCGCAGCGGGGCACCGATGCCCGCGCTCGTTCCCGATCCGGGCCGGGCGAATGCCATCGTGTGCGCGCGCGGCTTGCCCGGCGCGGAGAAGAGCTGCGCCTGGGCGACGGACCCGCGGGGTGCCGGGCTGGCGGTCGGCGGCGGAGGCTGAGATGGCGCTGAAGGTCGGGCGCGGTGCCGCGGCGCCCCCGTTCATCGTGATGGACGTCATCGCGCAAGCCAACGCCCGCGCTGCCGCCGTGCCGCCGGGCGCGCCCGGCGTGATCCGCATGGAGGTGGGCCAGCCCGGCACCGGCGCGCCGGCCGGCGCCCGCGAGGCCGCCATCGCGGCCCTGCGCTCGGGCGATCCGCTAGGCTACACCGAGGCGTTCGGCCGCCGCGCGCTCCGCGAGCGGATCGCCGCGCACTACCGGGAGTGGTACGGCCTGACCGTCGCGCCGGACCGGGTGGCGGTTACGGTTGGCGCGTCGGGCGCTTTCCCGCTCGCTTTCCTCGCCGCCTTCGATCCGGGCGACCGCGTGGCGATGGCCGCACCGTTCTATCCGCCCTACGTCAACATCCTGACCGCGCTCGGCTTCCAGCCGGTGATCCTGGACACCGGGCCGGAGACGCGGTTCCAGCCCACCGTGGCGATGCTGGAGCAGCTCGACCCGCCGCCTGCGGGCCTGATCGTCGCCAGCCCCTGCAACCCGGCCGGCACCATGCTCCACCTCGACGAGTTGGCCGCCGTTGCCGGCTGGTGCGAGCGCGCCGGCGTGCGCCTTGTCAGCGACGAGATCTATCACGGTCTCACCTACGACAGCCGGGCCGCCACCGCTGCCGGCAGCCCGCACGCGATTGTCGTGAACAGCTTCTCCAAGTATTTCAGCATGACGGGCTGGCGCATCGGCTGGCTGGTGCTGCCCGAGGACCTTATCCGGCCGGTGGAGCGGCTGGCGCAGAACCTGTTCATCAGCGCGCCCCATATCGCCCAGATCGCCGCCCAGGCGGCGTTCGACTGCCATGCGGAACTGCAAGCCAATGTCGCCCGCTACCGTCGCTCGCGCGATCACCTCCAGGCGACGCTGCCGGCCGCCGGCTTTCGGCTGGTCAGCCCCGCCGAGGGTGCGTTCTACCTGTTCGCCGACGTCACCGAGCGATCGAACGACAGCGCCGCGCTGTGCGCCCGGATGCTGGCCGAGGCGGGCATCGCAGCCGCGCCGGGCGTCGATTTCGACCGCGCGCGCGGCGGCCGCTTCGTGCGCTTCAGCTATTGCGGCCCGGAAGCCGACATGGCCGAGGCGGCGAGGCGGCTGGCAAGGTGGCGCTGATAGTCCCGCGGTTTCGTCCTGTGCGGACATCGCGAGGCGACATGCAGGACGCCGGCTTCAGCCTTTCACCGCTCCAAACGCGAGCCCCCGCACGAGATGGCGCTGCAAAAGCATCATGAAGGCGACGATCGGCAGCATGATGCCGACCGCAGCGGCGGCCGATAGCGTCCAGTAGTTGATGTCCTCCGCCCCATACTCCGCCAGTGCCACGGGCAGCGTCTTGGTAGCGGGTCCGGTCAGCACGAGGCCGAGCAGGAACTCGTTGTAGGCCAGCAGCAGGCTGAACAACGCCGTTACCCACAGACCGGGCCTAACGACCGGCAACGCCACGCGCGCGAACACCTGCCAGGCGTTGCAGCCGTCGATCTCCGCCGCTTCGTAAAGCTCGCCTGGCACATCGGTGAAAAAGCTTCGCATCAGCCAGATGGTGAATGGCTGGTTGATCGCGACCAGCGCCAGGATCATCGCCGGATAGGTATTGATCAGCCCGAGCGATTTGCCCAGTACGAAGAACGGGATAGCGAGCAGGATGTGGGGGAACATGCGCATCGACAAGATGCCGAAGAGCACGCCTCGGGAGGCGACGCTGCGCAGCCGCGCCAACCCATAGGCCGCCATCGTGCCGATCGAGACTGAAATAAGCACCGTGCTGACGGAGATCACGACGCTGTTGATCAGGTAATGCCAGAACGCCTTCTCCACCCAGACCTGATAGTGGAACTCGAATGTCGGGCTGAAGAACAGCTTGGGCGGCACGGCGAAAGCATCGACCGGGCGCTTGAAGGAGGTCAGGATCGCCCAGACTATCGGCGTCAGGTTGATGGCCGTAAAGCCGCAGAGCAGCAGGAACAGCGGCATCTGGGTACGCAGGCTCGGCCGCATTCAGAACGCTCCGCGTTCTTTGCGATACATCGTCGCGATCATAAGCGCGATCGCGCCGGCCACGATCAGCAGCGTCAGGACGCCGAGCGCCGAGGCCTTGCCTACCTGAAGCAGCCGGAATGCAAGCGCGTAGGTGTAGATCGTGATGGTCTGCGTGGCGGTGCCGGGACCACCGGCGGTGAGAACATAGATCTGGTCGAAGAAGCGGAACGCGTCCATCAGCCTGATCGCCAGCACAAAGAGGATCAGCGGCCGGATCGCCGGTACCATGATGCGAAACAGCAGCATCCAGGGACCAGCACCGTCGATCTGCGCCGCCTCGATCTGGCTCTGGTCCACCGTATTGAGCCCGGCGTACAGGACCAGGATCATGAACGGCGTGAACTGCCAGGAGTCCGCCAGCACGACCGTGGCGCGCGCCCACATGGGATCTCCCAGGAAGTCGGGGGGAAAGATTCCGAAACTGATCAGGATGCCGGGCAGGAGACCCCAGCGGCCGATGAAGATCCATCGCAGGAACAGGGCCGCCACCACGGGCGTGATGACGTTCGGCATGAACATCAGAAAGTTCAACGTCCGCATGCCGAATGTGAGGCGATAGAGCCCGTAGGCGACCAACAGGCCGAGACAGAACTCCAGCGCGACGGCCGAGGACACGATGATCACGGTGCGCTTGAGCAAATCCCAGAACTGCGCATCGACGAGCAATTCACCATAGTTTCCCAGCCCGATGAACTGGTCAACTCCGGAACCAAGATCATAGTCAAAAAAACTCATCCAGATCGCATAGGCCAATGGGATGAGCAGCACGGCCGCAAGCATCGCGGCACTTGGCAGCAGAAACAGCCAGGAGCTTGCAGCCGATCCCCGAGACCGAGAGCGTCGGGCGGGATACGCGGACGCGACCTCCGCCGGCGCGGTCAGCTCCCTACTGATAATAGCCATGGCCCTTCAGGAACGTCTCGGTCTGCCCGGCTGCCGCATCCAACGCGGCCTTGACGCTCATCTCGCCCGTCATTGCCTGGTCGATGCGCTGGGTGATGAACTGGCCCACCGAGAAGAACTCGGGGAGTTTGGGAGCCGGCGTGCCCACCGCCATGGCGGCGAGAGCCGCGGGGAAGAATCGATACTTCTTGATCAGCTCGGGGTCCTTCAGGATCGAGGTCCGAGTCGGCACCATCATCCCGGCGGCGCCGCGCAGATTGGCCTTGTTTGTGGCGGTCGCCAGTATGCGGAACAGCAGGTCCGGATCCTGTTTGGTGAAGGCGGAGATGCAATAGCCGTCACCACCGATGCTCTGATGGCCTTGCGGGGGAACCACCCAGTCGATCTTGTCCACGACCTGCGACTTGTTCGGATCGTCCATCGCCAAGGCGCGCGTTGCCCATTGCGGGCCCATGACCGCGGTATCCTGCTGCAATGCGATCATGCACTCGTCGTTGGCGGCATTGGTGAAGCCCTGTTCGGCGTACCGGGTGATCTCTTTCAGCATCTCGATCGCCGCCACGCCCTTCGGCTGGTTGAAGATCGGATGCCACCTGGCGTCAAACCAGCCGTCTCCGAGCGCATTGATATACCAGGAGCTCTCGTTCAACGCGGCGTCCACCGGACGGAGGCAACTGATCGTTCCGGCCCGCATCGGCGAGTTGAACGATTTCGCCAGGTCCCGGTATTCGACGAAGGTCTTCGGCGGCTGCTTGCCGGCCTTGTCGAACAAGTCCTTGCGGTAAAAAAACAGTAGCGTGTTACTGGTGGACGGCACACTCCAGATCTGCCCCCGGAAGCTGCGCTCCTCGATCACCGTCTTGGTGAAATCGTCCAGCTGGAATTCGTCCTTGTACTTTGCCCACAAATCATTGAGCGGGCGGATCCAGCCGTTCTTCGCGAAGGTCAGGAACGTGCTGTCGTTGGCATAGACGATGTCCGGGGTGCTGGACTTCGAAGAGAAGGCGATGGTCGCCAGTTCCAGGGCCTTGTCGAAGGGCATGAGCTGGGCGCTCACCTCGACCCCTGGCACTGCCGTGCGCATCTTGTCGGCGAGATATTCCAGCGCGGGAAAGCGGTGGCTAATGATCTGAACGGCTGCCGCCGAATGCGCAGGGCGGATGAAGGGCATCGAGAGGCCGGTGACGGCGGCACTTCCAAGCAGCGCGCGCCGGCTGAGACGGGACATTGCTTCCTCCTTCGTGGCGTTAAGATGAAGTCGGTCATCCATCCCCGTCGGGAGCGTAGACTAAAACGTCAGCTCCGGTGGGATCTGGTCGCGCTTCACGCCTTCAAGCTCCAGCCCGTTGATGAGCCACTCGCGCAGTTGCCCGATGCCACGGTTGAAGTCGAGCCAGGCGTTCAGGACGTCCAGGAACTTGGTGTCCGGCTCATATTGCACGGCGAGCGCGGTGGGCAGCGCGACGGTCGGCTGGCTCAGCAGATACCAGCGCCCCAGCGCCGGGTTCTTCCCCACCGCCGACAGTCCGAGCAGCGCCGCCAGGATGTCGACGTCCGCGCGGCCCGCTTGCAGCGCCAGGATGGCCTGGTCGCGGTTCGGGAACCCCATGTGCTGGGCCTTGGGCGTGAACCAATTCGCCACCGTCTCGTGCAGCGAGCCGATGTCGAAGGCGACGCGGATGTTCGGTTTGTCGATGTCGGCCCAGGTCTTCGGCTCCAGGCCCGGCCGGGCGAGACAGCCGAACGGATGGATCAGCATCGGATGCGTGAAGCGTATCGCGAGCGCACGCTCGGGCGTCGGGTTCAGGGCGAAGGCGAGATCGACCTTATCGCTCTGCAGGTCGAGCACCGAGGTCCCGTACGTCGCCTCGACGTAGCCGAGCTTCGCGTCCAGCAGCTTGGCCATGCTGGCGGCCATCTCGATCGCCGCGCCGCCCCACGCGCCGGTGGCGATGTCCTTCCGGAAATACGGCAACTCCCCGGGAAGCGCGGCGATCCGCAGCGTCTTCGTGCGGCGGATGCGATCCAGCGTGCTCTCGTTCGGCGTCTGCGCCCGGGCCGCGCCGGTGATCGCCGCCGCCGGCAGCAGCACCGCCCCGCCGGCGAGCGCCCGCCGTCCCACATTGCTCGTCATTGCCTGTCCCCCCTCGCGCGTTGCCCCAGGATACGCCGTGTCCGCAGCCGGCGGAACGGCCCATGCGGGCCGCCCCCTGGCCGCCCTGAGCGTCGTTGCCGAGAGCGCCCGCACATCGCGCCAGCCGGACGTCGCCGTGGCCACGTCGGCGACCCTCGCGCGCCGCGCCCGGTCACGCCTCGGCGCTGCTCAACGCCTCGCGCAGCACCGCGGACGCCCGTGTCTTCCGCTCCGGCACTGCGTCCAGAAGACGCCGCGCATCGTCGGGATTGTCGAGATCGAGCCCGATCCCCGCCAGGCGCAGGACCGTCGGAGTCAGCCCCGCCCGACGCGCCGCATGCAGGTGCGGCGAAAAACTGTCGTCGCCGAAGCGCAGCGCCATCACGTCGGGCGGCGAGATCAGCACCGCGTTCGACCCCCGCCCGTCATGGGCCGCAACGATGGTGAACGCCGGCGCCGCGCCGTGCGCGTCCAGCACCGACGCGACCTCGGCCGGCGTGATCCGGGGGATGTCGCCCGGGCAGGTCAACATCCCCGCTGCGCCTTCGCTCGCCAGGATGCGCGCCATCGCGGCGACCGCGCCGGTGTGGCCGGTCCGCGCGCCCTCGGTTACGATGCGCGCCCCGTAGCGTCGGGCGAGCGCCTGCCCCGCCGGATCGAGCGTGTTGACCATCACTCCGGCGAGCGGCGCGGCGGCGAGCGCCTCCAGCACGTCTTCCAGCATGGCGCCGACCAGCGCTCGCCGCTGTTCGGGCGTCAACAGCGGGGCGAGCCGCTGCTTGGCGTCGGCGAACTCCTTCACCGGAACGGCGGCCCATATCCCGCTCAGCGGCGTTCCATCGAGACTTTTCCCCGCCATGGCCGGGCTTGGCCCACTAACCCGCCACGGCGCGCAGGCGGGCCAACGTCTCGTCGCGGCCGAGGGCTGCCAGGGTGGCGTCGATACCCGGGCTCACGGTGCTGCCGGTCAGCGCCGCGCGCAGCGGCTGGGCCACCTGGCCGAGCTTGCGCCCGTTCGCCTCGGCGAAGCCCCGCAACGCCGCGTCGAGCGCGGACACCGAGAAGTCGGTGGCCGCGAGCGTCGGCGCCAGCGCGTGCAGCATCGCCCGCGCGTCCGGGGTCAGCAGCGCCGCGGCCTTGGCCTCCAGCGTCAGCGGCGGCGTGCGGGCCAGGAAGGCCGCGGAATCGGCGAGCTCGACGAGCGTCTTGGCGCGCTCCTTCAAGCCCGGCATCAGCGCGCGGATTCGGGCGGCGGCGGTCGCGGTCAGCGCCAGGCCATCGCGACCGGCGAGACGGGCGAGCACCTCCTCGGTCAGCCGCGCATCGTCGGCCTGGCGCAGATAGACGCCGTTCAGATGCGTCAGCTTGGCGTAGTCCATCCGGCTGGCCGCGCGGCCGACGCCGTCGATGTCGAACAGGCGGATCGCCTCCTCGCGACCGATCACCTCGGCATCGCCGTGGCCCCAGCCGAGGCGGAGCAGGTAGTTGCACAGCGCCTCGGGCAAATAGCCATGCTCGCGGAACTCCAGGACCGACACCGCGCCGTGCCGTTTCGACAGCTTGGCCCCGTCGGCGCCGTGGATCAGCGGGACATGCCCGAAGCGCGGCGTCCGCCATCCCATCGCCTCATAGATCCGCACCTGGCGAAAGGTGTTGGTCAGGTGGTCGTCGCCGCGGATGACATCGGTGATCTCCATGTCGTGGTCGTCCACGACGACGGCGTGCAGATACGTGGGCGAGCCGTCGCTGCGCAGGATGATCATGTCGTCAAGCTCGGCGTTGGCGACGCAGACCGGACCCTGGACCAGATCGTCCACCACCGTCTCGCCCCCGCGCGGCGCCTTCAGGCGAATCGATGGCGCCACGCCGGGCGGCGCCTCGGCCGGGTCGCGGTCGCGCCAGCGCCCGTCGTAGCGGGGCGGACGACCCTCGGCCATCGCCTGCTCCCGCATCGCCTTCAGCTCCTCGGCCGTGCAGTAGCAGCGATAGGCGTGGCCCGCATCGAGCATCTGGCGCGCCACCTCCGCATGGCGGGCCGCGCGGCTGGACTGGAACACCGGCGCCCGATCGGGGGAAAGCTCCAGCCACGCGAGGCTGTCGAGGATCAGGCGCGTGTTCTCCTCGGTGTTGCGGGCGCGGTCGGTGTCCTCGACACGCAGCAGAAACTCACCGTGGTGATGCCGGCTGAACAGATAGTTGAACAGCGCCGTGCGGGCGCCGCCGATGTGCAGCGGGCCGGTGGGGCTGGGGGCGAAGCGGGTTCGGACGGTCATCGGGCCTGTTTAGAAGGCCCGCCCCCGGCTGACCATGTCGCCGCCCACGTGACGATGGCTCCGCTGGTCAGCAGCCCACCTGTCCCTTTCTTCTAAGCCGCCGCGACGAGCAGGTATGACTGGCCGGTGGGCGTGGTGCCGAACGCGGTCGCCATCTTGGTGCCCAGTTCCGATGAGCTGTGGCCGGCCAGGGTGATGAAGGCGGCCCCGCCGTTTTGATACGTCTCCAGGGTCAGTCCGGTGTAGCCGGGGACGCCCAGGCCGTCCTGGGCGGTTGCGGCAAGATTTTGCGGACCGATGCCGTAGATGATCGCGAAGTCCCCCGAGTGCATGTTGGCAATGGTGTTCCACGTCACCGGGCTCTTGGACGCGTCCAGGAAGAACGCGTTCGCCCCCGCCGTGCTGCCGATCTCGAAATTGACCATGCCGCCGGTATCGTCCAGCACGTTGGTGCCGGTACCCTGGGCGCTGATGATGTCATTGCCGGTGCCGGTGGTGATGAAGGCGTTGGCCACCGAGGTGCTGACGGCGAGGCTGTCGGGGGTGATGTCGGTGAAGCTGTTGCCGTAGCCCGTCAACGGATTCCCGGAGGTCATGTCCTGGCCGGTGAACGTCGGCGGGGGCGGTGGGGCGGGGGGCGCCACCGTGCTGCTGGTGGATGTTGCGGGTGTCGTGCCGGATGTGACGGGCGTCGTGGCGGATGGTCCTGATGGCTGCGACGGGATGGAACCGCCCACGAACGAATAGCTGGCCTTGTTGCCATCCGACGAACGGAAGGTCATCGCGTAGGCCCCGCTGACCGCGGGTGTGTAGGTAGTTTCTTCACCCGCGATCATGGTCTGCCACGTCACCAACCCCTGCGGTCCGTACAGGGTAAAGAGCATCGGCTCGCTGCTGCTCTCCAGTACGAAGGCGTACTTGGTGCCGGCCGCCAGCGTGGCGTCGTAGTCATCGATCTCCTTCGGCGCGAGCACGCCGGAGTACGTCTGGCCGCCCACGATCGTACCGCGATCCACATCCATTGGAGCAACTCCCGGTTCTCGTTTCGACCGCGAGAAGTAACCCACTGAAGGGGACCGGTCAAACCAAAACTGATACAAAACTAAAAAACTATGACTAATTCCCGAAAATGATACGGACCGGCACGATTCAGCCGAGCACGGTCGTTGACACTCTGTAGAGGTTGGGCGGGGCACTCTGCGGCGGGAGGTGTCCGCTGTCCTACGTGCTCGCCCTGCCTCGGCTCGCCTCCGCGCCACGCGCGCTGGCCGCACGCCTGGAGGCCCTCGCTATGTCCGAGCAGGGGCGCCTCGTGCTCTGGCTGCCGGTGTTCATGGGCACCGGCGTGCTTCTCTATTTCAATCTGCGGATTGAGCCGCCGGCGTGGGCGGGGCTCGGGATAGTGCTGCCGGCGGCGCTGGCCGCGTGGCTCGCGCGCGGCTGGACCCGGGCGGCGCTGCTGCCGATCGCCGCGCTCGCCGCCGGGTTTGCCGCCGGCCAGATTGGCACGCTGCGCGCCCTGCCGCCCGAGGCGCTGCCCTACCGGGCCGTGATCGTCACGGGGCGCGTGGCGGGCGTGGAGATCCTGCCGCAAGGACGGCGCGTCACCGTGGCCGATGCGCGACTGGATGACACGACGACCTTGCGCCGGCGTATCCGCGTGCGGCTGCGCGCGACCGACACGGCCGATCTCCGGACCGGCGATACGCTGCGGGTGCGCGCGCTGCTCCGCCCGCCGTCGCCGCCGGCCTATCCCGGCGGGTGGGACTTGCAGCGCGACGCCTTCTTCGCCGGGTTTGCGGGGTATGGCTTCGCGATCGGCCCGGCCGAGCGCCTCGTTCGCGAGCCGCCCGTCGGCTTCTCCGCTTGGATGCAGGGAACGCGCGAGGCGATCGCGCGGCGGATGCAGGCGCGCCTGCCCGGCACGGAGGGCGCGGTGGCCGCGACCCTGATGACCGGCGTGCCCTCCGCCATCCCCGAGGCCGATCGCGAGGCGTTCCGCGCCTCCGGCCTGGCGCATCTTCTGGCGGTGGCGGGGCTGCACATCGGCGCGGTGATGGGGCTCGCCTTCGCTTTGACTCGCGCGCTGCTCGCGCTGAGCGAGCGGACGGCGTTGTTCTGGCCGACCAAGCAGGTCGCCGCCGCCGCGGCGCTGGCCGCCGGCGGCTTCTACATGGTGCTGACCGGGATGCACGTCCCGATCGTGCGCAGCTTCGCGATGGCCTCGCTGGTGACCTTGGCGGCGTTGCTGGGCCGGCGCGCGGTCTCGTTGCGGGGCCTCGCGCTGGCCGCGGTGGCCTTGATGGTGCTGGAGCCGCAGCAGGTGCCCGGCGCATCGTTTCAGATGAGCTTCTCGGCCGTGCTCGCGCTGATCGCGGGCTACGAGGTGCTGCGGCCCTGGCTGCGCAAGCTCCGCGGCGACGGCGTGTTCTGGCGCCGCGCGGCCGGCCATCTCGTGGCGCTGGCGCTGACCAGCCTCCTGGCGGGCGGCGCCTCCGCCCCGTTCGGCGCCTATCACTTCGGCCGGCTGCAGCTTTATTTCGTCGTCGCGAACATGATCGCCGTGCCGATCACGGCGCTCTGGGTGATGCCGCTCGGGTTGCTGTCGCTGGCGCTGATGCCGGCGGGGCTGGAGGGGCCGATTCTGGACGCGATGGGCTGGGGCATTCGCGCGATCGTGCTGATCGCGCGCGACGTGACCGCCTGGCCGCTGGCGGTCCTCCCGGTGCGGCACATGCCCGGCTGGGGCCTTGCCGCCGTGGGGTGCGGGCTGGCTTGGCTCGGCCTGTGGCGAACCGCGCGGCTGCGCCTGCTCGGGCTGCTTCCGCTGGCACTGGGCCTGGGTTCGCCGGCCCTTGTGCGCCCGCCCGACATCCTGATGGCGGCCGACGGGAAGCTGATCGGGGTGCACGCCGGCAACGAAATGCTGATCGAGCGAACGACGGGCGCCTCGCGATTCACCCGCAATTCGTGGGGCCAGTTCTGGGCGACGAGCGGCGAACCCGCGCGCCTGCCGTCGCAAGGGCCGGCGGGGCAGGGCGCGATCATCTGCACGCGGGATTCCTGTCTGATCCGGCCGCGCCCCGAGGCCGCCGCCGCTCTCCTGCTGCGCGGCCGAGCGCCGCCGGATTGCGCGCGGGCGGCGGTGCTGGTCTCGCTGGACGCGGCGCGCGGGCGCTGCCCCGGCCCCGCGCTGGTGGACCGCGTCACGGCCCGGATGCAGGGCGCGGTGGCGATCTGGCTGGAGCCGACGGGCGTCCGCATCGTGCCGGACCGCACGTTGCGCGGGGATCGGCCGTGGGTGCCGCCCCTACATCGCCGGCGGCCTTATTGAGACTACTCAGGAAGGTGCAGCTCACCGCCGATCGAGCACGCGCCGTGCCTTGCCGGCCGACCGCTCGATCGTGCCGGGGGCGACGACGCGCACGACGGTGCTCAGCCCGATCACGTCCTTGATCCGCAGCACCACCGCGCTCGCCTCGCCCTCCAGCAGCGCCGCGTCGGCATCCGGCCGGCCCTCGACATGGACCGTGACCTCGTCCATGCGCCCGGCGCGGGTCAGCTCGATCTGGTAATGCCCGGTCAGCGCCGCGCTGCGGAGAAGCTGCTCCTCGATCTGCGTCGGGAAAAGATTCACGCCGCGCACGATCAGCATATCATCGGACCGCCCGCCGATGCGGTCCATGCGCCGCATCGTGCGCGCGGTGCCGGGCAGCAGGCGTGTCAGGTCGCGCGTACGATATCGCACGACGGGCGTCGCCTCCTTGGTGAGCGAGGTGAACACCAGTTCCCCCGGTGCGCCCTCGGGCAGAACGGCGCCGGTGTCCGGGTCGATCACTTCGGGATAGAAATGGTCTTCCCAGATCGTCGGCCCGTCTTTCGTCTCCACGCACTCGCTGGCCACGCCCGGCCCCATCACCTCGGACAGGCCGTAGATGTCGAGCGCCGCAATGGCGAACCCCGCCTCTATCTCGCGGCGCATCCCCGTGGTCCAGGGTTCGGCGCCGAAGATGCCGATCGACAGCGAGCAGGCGCGCGGGTCGATCCCCTGGCGGCGGAACTCGTCGAGGATCGCCAGCATGTAGCTCGGCGTGACTGTGATGATGTCGGGGCGGAAGTCGGTGATGAGCCGCACCTGCCGCTCCGTCATGCCGCCGGAGACGGGAATGACCGTGCAGCCCAGGCGCTCGGCCCCGCCGTGTAGGCCGAGGCCGCCGGTGAACAGACCGTAGCCGTAAGCATTGTGCAGCAGCATCCCTGGCCGGCCGCCGGCGGCGTGGATCGAGCGCGCGACGACCTGCGCCCAGGTCTCGAGGTCGCGGCGCGTGTAGCCGACCACGATCGGCTGGCCCGTGGTGCCCGACGAGGCATGGATGCGCGTGACCTGCTCGCGCGGGACGGCGAACATTCCGAACGGGTAGTTGGCGCGCAGATCCTGCTTCGTGGTGAACGGGAAGCGGGCGAGATCCTCGAGCTGGCGGAAATCGTCGGGATGCACGCCGGCCGCGTCGAACGCGCTTCGGTAGTGCGCCACGTTCGCGTAGACATGGCGCAAGGTCCAGCCAATGCGTTCGCGCTGCAAGGCGGCGATCTCGTCGCGCGAGGCGGTTTCGATGGCATCGAGGCTGGCGTGCGGCATCTAACCCTCCGTCGCCAAGAAGCTTCCGCCGATGGTGCGCGTATGGCCGCGAAACTCGGCCACCACGTCGTCCTCGGCGCCGGTCACGCGTACGTCATACATTCCCGACCGCCCGCCGCGCGCGCGCTCGACGGCCTCGGCGCGCAGCTTCTCGCCAAGACGGCCGGGGCGGAGGAAGGTCACGGCGCAGTGCTGCGCGACGGCGCGCTGATCGTGGCTGTTCGAGGCGAAGGCCATCGCGCTGTCGGCGAGCGAGAAGATCAGGCCGCCGTGGCAGATGCCGTGCCCGTTCACCATGCGGTCGGACACCGTCATGCTCAGCACGGCCCGGCCCGGCCCGACCTCCTCGATCCGCATGCCGAGAAAGCTGCTCGCCCGGTCCTCGGCCCACATCGCGTCGCCAACCGTGCGGGCCAGCGCGGCCGGATCCAGCGGCATCAGGCGCGGCCCGTGAACGCGGGCCGGCGCTTCTCCAGGAAGGCGCGCACGCCCTCGGCGTAGTCCGCGGTCCGCCCGGCAACGGCCTGCGTCTCGGCCTCCAGATCGAGCTGCGCGCCGAGGGTGTTGGCCCCCGAGGCGTTGAGCAGGCGCTTCATCAGCGCCAGTGCCTCGGTCGGCAGGGCGGCGAGGCGCGCGGTCAATGCCTCGGCCTCGAACATCAGGGCGTCGTCATCGACCGCCTGCCAGATCATGCCCCACTCGGCGGCCTGGGCGGCGGGAACCGGCTCGCCGAGCATCGCCAGCGCGCGCGCGCGCGCGTCGCCCACCAGGCGCGGCAGGAAAAAGCTGCCGCCGCAGTCGGGCACCAGGCCGATGCGGACGAAGGCCTGCACGAAGCTCGCGCCGCGAGCGGCGAGCACGACGTCGCAGGCGAGCGCGACGTTGGCCCCGGCCCCGGCGGCCACGCCGTTCACCGCACAGACCACGGGGATCGGCAGGGCGCGCAGCCGGCGAACCAGGCCGCGATGGTAGGCATCGGCGATGCCGCCGAGGTCGGGGCTCGGGTTGTCTGGTCCGGGGATGATGGCGTCGCTCAGTTCCTGGCCGGCGCAGAAGCCGCGCCCGGCGCCGGTGAGCAGCAGCGCGCGGCAGGATTTGTCCGCCTCGGCGGCATCGAACGCGGCGATGAGGGCGGCGAGCACAGCGGGATTGAGGGCGTTCAGCTTGTCGGGGCGATTGAGGGTCAGCTTGTGCCAGCCTTGGCGGCCTTCGACGATGACTGGATCGTCCATGATGTCCTCCACAGTGGCCGGCACTCACCCTGCTTGTTCGGAGTCCATCTGCCGGCGAAGGATCTCGTTGATCCTGGACTGCTAGCCTGGATGTACGACCGCAAACAGGCAAGCACACCCATCCGCGCTCGGCCAGAATGGAGACTCGCTCATGAAGCGATACGCCACTGACCTACCGGACGCGTCGCTGCATTGGTTTGCGCGGCTTTCTGCTCCATCAGGTAGGACAGCCAACGCGCATATAGCCGCATCGCGGGCGCGTGCCAGACTTGCCGAGGCGCGACGGTGATAGCCGCTTCGAGCGTTGCTAGCACGTCGGGGCTCGGCGTCCGGCAGGCTTGCTCTCGCAGCCGGCCCAGCGCGTGCACCACGTCCGGGTCGAAATAATCCTCGGGGGTGTCCGGGTATCGATCGAGCCTGCCAGCGAGAAACCGCTTGACGTCACGGTGGAACTCGCTGAACAGCACGTCCGGGCCATATTCCAGATGACCTTGCAGCAACAGGAACAGACTGGCGCGAGTTTGCTTGATGAAACTGTCGGCTCCCACCCGCGGCGCGCGCGAGAGGATCGTGTAACCTTTGCCGAGCAGTGCCGCTTCGTCCAGGGTATTGCACCGCGAATGGGGCACCGGCCAACCGAATGGCGCGCCCGTCAGCAGTGGATGGTCTGCCGCACGCGTGCAGGTGAACACGCCCGATAGTTTTCGCGGGAGCCGCATCCGGCTGATTCCGTCCATTCGGAACACGGCCGCATGTGCTGCCAGACAGGACCAGATCGTGGAGAGTGTGTGGGCGGCCGCCCAGTCGACCAATTCTGCCAGCGCGGGCAGAAGCGGCTCGTCGGCGATCGCTGCACTCCGTGGTTCGGCACCGGTGACGATGAGGCCGTCGGGTCGAGCCTGCCGCACCACGTGTAGGGTGTCTTTGCTGCTGCTCAGAAGTGAGCCTACGACAAACAGCCTGATTGGGATGCCCACGGTCTGCGACGCTGTCGTCAGCAGGCCGACAAACTGCTGCTCCGTCGCACGGCGCGCCGCCGATGGCATGTTGTTGACCAGCCCTATCACCAGTTCAGCAGGTGGGCTGCCACTCCTGAGATCGATCGGCATTCGTATGCACTCCCGAACGTCGGGCGTCACTTTTGGTCGGCAAAATCCGGTGCCAGATCTACCCGGCCGGCTTGCGATGCGGCCAACGCCTGATCAATATCGGCAAGTATGTCATCGACGTGCTCGATTCCGACGCTGAGCCTGATCGTTTCAGGGGTAACACCAGCCTTGAGCCGCTCCTGCGCCGTCATCTGCCGGTGCGTGGTCGACGCGGGATGGCAGGCCAGCGACTTTGCGTCGCCAAGATTAACCAGCCTCTTGATCAGGCGAAGAGCATCGTAAAATTGCATTCCTGACTGTATTCCGCCTCGGACGCCGAACGTCAGAAGCGAGCAAGCTCGACCGGCGAGATACTTCTGCGCCAGCGGAAACCAGGGGCTTTCCGGAAAGCCGGCGTAATTAACCCAGGCAACCCTGTGGTCCTTGCGCAAGGCCTCGGCCACAAGTCGCGCGTTCTGGACGTGCCGCTCCACACGCAGGGCGACTGTCTCGATACCTTGAAGCAGGAGAAAGGCACTGAGCGGCGCTAATGCAGCCCCCGTCGTACGCAGGGAGAAATTCCGACACCGCTCGATATAAGCGGTCCGGCCGAAATGCCTTGCATACACTAACCCGTGGTAGGAGGGATCAGCTTCATTGAGCATGGGAAATCGCTCGGCGGTTTGGTCCCAGGGGAACCGCCCGGCGTCAACGATGGCGCCGCCGAGTGTCGTACCGTGGCCGCCAAGGAATTTGGTAAGGGAGTCGACAACGATGTCTGCGCCGAATTCAATTGGCCGCAGCAGGACCGGCGAAGCCACCGTGTTGTCCACCAGCAATGGGACGCCGTGCGCGTGAGCCAACTCAGCCAGCGCCTGAATGTCGCAGATATTGCCCGCGGGATTGCCGACGCTCTCGCAATAGACCGCTATCGTATCAGAATCGATCAGTGGGCCGAGGTCGGCCGGACTGTCGGACTCGGCAAATCGCACATGAATGTTCATGCGCGGCAGCACATGCGAAAACAGCGTATGGGTCGTGCCGTAGAGTTGCGGCACAGAAACTATGTTGCGACCCGGATCCGCGATACTGAAAATGGCCGTGTGCAAGGCAGCCTGGCCAGACCCCAGGCATAGCGCGCCCACGCCGCCCTCAAGCGCCGCGATACGGCGCTCCAGCACCGCGGTGGTGGGGTTGCTGATGCGGCTGTAGCGGAACCCTTCGGCTTCAAGGTTGAATAAGGCGGCCGCGTGGTCCGCGCTGTCGAACTCGTAGGCGACCGTCTGGTAAATTGGCACCGCGGCGGACCTGACCGGCGTATCGGGCACATAGCCCGCATGGAGCGCGATCGTCTCGGTTCGCATCCTGAATTTCCCCCGACAATCCGCATACGCCGAAACAAGGCCGGCGGCGTTGGCGAGAATAGATCGCACAATGCGGTCAAAACGCAAACGTTATTTAATCGCATACAGATGTCGGCAAGACGCATACTTTAATACTCGCCACGAATGCGAATGCAACCTTACGGAATTACCGATTGATGTTGCATCGCCCGTTACGTTCGGTTATCTATGCAAGGGTATCTCGTCCTCCAGCGCTGTCAGGGTCTGTCGGAAATGCAAACTGTTGTTGAGTTCGCGTACGAGCAATCGATTGCAGAAATATGCGCTCTGGACTGGTCCGATCTCGACGAGGAGGCGATGGTTGGCGCCGCTTGGGCCTACTATTTCTTTTCGGTCCAGTTTCGGGAAAATCTGCAGATTGCCCGCGTTTTGTCCCCCGAAGACGAGAAGCTGAAAGATCTCGAGCGAGAGGAGTGCGATACCGACAACCTCTCGCCGTGGCCTGGCGTTGCCCGACGCGGAGAGCGAATGGACCATGATGAATTCATGAAGCGAGTGTTGGCCTTGACGCCGATATCGGAGATTAGGCGCTTGCGATTCGAAGCGAGCGGTCAGCAGTATCTTCACAAGGTCCGGGAAGTGGACGCCACGATCCGCGCCTCAAGCATCGCCAGCTACGAGGATGGTGGTCTCGAGAGAGTTTTCCGAGCAATTCTGACGTCCGTAAATTATCAAAACCCGCTACTGCGCGCATTCCGCCATTTCCTATCGGAGCACATCAAGTTCGATAGCGACCCAACGCTGGGTCATGGCGCCATGATCCGGCATCTGCAACCCGACGACCGCATTCTCCCGCTGTGGGTCGGTTTTAGAGACCTACTGGTCGAGTTTGCCCCAGGTCTATTGCCACCAGGCCCCGCGAAGTAAGCCGCGGACCACGCGGTCTCATCTGTCCTACCGGGGAGGTAAGCATGTCGATCCGATCCATGATCATGGCCGAGATCACGACGATTGCTGAACAGCAGAAGAAGCGGCTGGCAACTCTATCCGATACTCTGCCGTTGCTGGAATCGGGACTTGATTCGCTTTGCGTCGCTATATTGGTGGCCTCGCTCGATGATCGCCTCGGCATCGATCCGTTCACGAACGAAAATTCTCCATTGCCGGTCACGCTTGGCGAATTTGTCTCGCTTTACGAACATGCCGCGGCTTGAGCGGCGGTCGCTTTGGGATCTGACGGCGGCCGCTGGCCTTTTGCCGCAGCGATTCCTGGCCGATGCCCGCGATCGTATCCGCCTGATTGAACTTACCCGCGGCGGGACAATCGAGGGGCCGCTGGAGAGATTGAGCGGCCGCTCCGTACCTTGTCTCATCCGACCGCCAGCTGATTGTCGCGCTGGCGCTGCTGCAACTAGACGGAATCGCCGCGCGCATCGTGCTCTGCCCTGCTGATTTGGCGCCGGCGCACCTGCCGGGGGTGATCGCCGAAGCGCAGGTGGACACGATCGTCTGCGATGGGACCGGCCCGGCTGCGCAAGTGCCGTCCCCAGGGCCTGTCGTGGTCTGCGCTTCCACGCCGTCCCCCGGTCCGCAGGCCCCACCGCCGCGTGGCGACGACCGCGGCACAACGACCGAGTGGGTGCTGTTCACCTCCGGCACCACCGGGCGGCCAAAGCTGGTGGTCCATACCCTGGCCAGCTTGACCGGGCCGCTGGCGGACGGGCACGGCACAGCAGAAGATGCAATATGGAGCACGTTCTACGACGTCCGGCGCTATGGCGGCCTGCAAATCCTGCTGCGGGCTTTTCTCGGCGGCAGTTCGATGGTGCTGTCGCAGGGCGACGAAACGGTAGCGGCATTTCTCGCCCGCGCCGGCGCGGCTTGTGTGACCCATATATCCGGGACGCCGTCGCATTGGCGTCGCGCGCTGATGAGTTCCGCACTGGCGTGCATCGCGCCGCGCTATGTCCGCCTGTCGGGCGAGACGGCAGACCAAACGGTCCTGAACCATCTTGCTGCGGCGTTTCCTGCGGCCAGGATTGCTCACGCTTTCGCCTCGACCGAGGCGGGGGTGGCCTTCGAAGTCAACGATGGTCTGGCCGGCTTCCCCGCTGCGCTGATCCGTCAACGCAATGCCAACGCCGAGGTGCAAGTCGAGGACGGCCTGCTGCGCATCCGATCGGCGCGCACCGCACGACGGTATCTCGGAGATCAGGGGATGTTAGCCGATGCGAATGGGTTCGTGGAGACCGGCGATGTGGCAGTGTTGCGTGGTGACCGCTACTACTTCGTCGGGCGGCGCCAAGGCGTGATCAACGTCGGCGGCCAGAAGGTGTATCCAGAGGAGGTCGAGGCGATAATCGCCCAGCATTCCCACGTGCAAATGGCGCGGGTGCGGGGACGTCCCAGTCCGATCACCGGGGAACTCCTGGTGGCTGACATCGTCCTAGTGCCCTGCACGTGCCATAAATCGAACAAATCAATCAACGCCGAAATCCTGACCGCGTGCCGAACTGCGCTGCCGCCGCACAAGGTACCAGCGATGCTGCGGACGGTCGCCTCGCTCGACATCGCCGCGTCGGGCAAGCTGGTGCGTCGGCATGCGTAACGTACTGGTCACTGGGGGCAGCCGCGGCTTAGGTCTCGGCATTTCCCGCGTGCTGGCATCCTCCGGTTTCCAGGTGGTTGCCATCGCCCGACAGGAAGGCGACCGGTTGCCAGCCGTCCGTGCGCAAGTCGAACAGGAGGGACGCGGCGCGCTGCACTTTCGCGCCTTCGATCTATTGGATATCGACGGGATAGCCAGCCTGGTGAAGTCAATGAGCCATGAATTCGGCGCATTTCACGGCTTGGTAAACAATGCCGCCTTCGGCACTGGCGGCATCTTGGCAAACGTCCCCGATAGCGTCATCGGTCGCTTGGTACGGCTGAACGTGACATCGCCGATGACACTTACGAAATATCTGGTGCGCTCGATGATGGTCCGACGAGAAGGGCGGATCGTGAATATTTCATCAGTGGTGAGCGCCACCGGCTATAGCGGGCTGTCCGTCTACAGTGCCACCAAGGCCTCGCTGGTCGGCTTTACGCGCTCGCTGGCGCGCGAGGTGGGACCGCTGGGGATCACCGTTAACGCCGTGGCCCCTGGTTTCGTCGACACGGAAATGACCCATGAGCTGACAGTGGCCCAGCGCGCGCAAATCGTCCGCCGCAGTGCCCTCCAGCGTATGCCGGAGGTCGCCGACATTGCTCATGCGGTCGACTTCCTGTTCAGCCACGAGGCGCGTAATATCACCGGCACGGTAATACCGGTGGATGCCGGCAGCACAGCCTAAGAAACCTGCCGCCGCCTCGATCATGTCCGTGCCGTCGGCCGAGACTTCGTCGTGCCCCGCATGCGTGGGGCGCCGTATCAAACGCCCAGCTTATAGAACCGAGCCGCCGTGTCGTGGAAAAGCGCCGCCTTCTCCGCCGCTGATGCCCCCGCCGCAATCCGCTTGAACGCATTCCACAGCACCGGATAGCTGCACATCCCCTTATCAACCGGGAAGTTGCTCTCGAACATGCAGCGTTCCGCGCCGAACAGCTCGATGCAGGCGCCGATCCACGGCTTCCAGTCCTCGGCGATCCGAACGGACGTCGGCGGCCGCGCGTTCTCGTGATAGTCGAACCCGTTCACCGGCATCGCCAGGCCGCCGAGCTTCACATGCACGTTCGGACACCCCGCGAGGCTCTTCATGTCCGCACGCCACGCGGAGAACGCCTCGGCGCGCTTCGAGCGGTACGGGCCGCAGCCGAGCGGCCCTCCGACATGGTCGATCACCATCGCCGTCTCCGGCGCGGCGCGCGCCACCGTCAGCAGATCCTTCAGTTGCGGATGATACAGCCAGCAATCATAGGTCAGGCCGCGCCGGCCCAGCCGCTGCACGCCGCGCACGAAGGCCGGATCGCGCAACAGCCCGGGCGGCGGCACCACGGAGGTGTTCGGCACGATCGAATCGTCCCACGCCGCCGTGTGCCGGATGCCACGAAAATGCCCGCCGCCTGCCGCGACATGCGCGTCCAGCACCGCGTCGAGCTCCGCGCCGCGCAGGTCGGCGAAACCCACGATTCCCGCGCACGCCCGGGGCTTGCCGTACGCGCCGCTCGCCGACAGCACCGAGACGGCATTCACCACCTCGGTCTCGCCGACCGGGCGGAAATCCACCGGCCCGTCCTTGCGCTGCATCCAGCCGCACTGCAGGAACACGGTCGCGACGACGTTGTGGCCGCTCGTCAGATCGGCGACCAGCTCCTCCAGCAGATACCGTCCCGACGGACGATCGTGCCACAGATGATGATGCGGATCGACGATCGGCAGCTCGGGCTCGATGATGTCCTCGCGCACCTTGTCGAGCCAGTCGGCCCGTACCGCCGGGTGGTGATAGGCCCGCTTCTCGACCCCGACACCGCTCATTGCCCACGCCCTCCTAACCCAGACGCCGCCGATAGAGTGCGATCAGCCGCTCCCAGTGCCGTTCCGCCGCGGGCTTATCGTAGCACCAGCGTTGCGGGAACGCGAAGCCGTGGTGGACGCCGGGATACATCTCGAGTTCGCCCGCGACGCCTGCCTGCTCGAACAGTTTTCGGAGCTCCGCGACCATTGGCAGAGGGGCGAGCCTATCATGCTCCGCACAGGCAATGTAAAGTTCGCCCCTCACCTTGCCTAACGACAGATGCGGGCTTTCCGTCGCATCGCTGACCAGCCACGTGCCGTAGAAGGACGCCGCGGCGGCTATGCGATCCGGATGACGCGCGGCGGCGGCAAGCGCATAGGGCCCGCTCATGCAGTAACCGTGGCAGCCGATCGGTCCCTTTTTCACGGCGCACTGGCGATCGAGGAAGGCGAGCATCGTGCCGATATCGTCCATCACTGGCGGGATCGTCATCCGGGTCCGCACAGCCCGCATTCGCTGCTGCTCTGCGCTGCCCTCTTCCAGCACTCCGGGCCCGTAGAGCGTGTCGCGGCCAGCCCTGTAATAAAGGTTCGGGAGCAGCACGTAGTAGCCGACCGTTCCCAGCCGCCGCGCCATATCCCTGAGTTCCTCGCGGATCCCCGGCGCATCCATCAGGAATAGGACAGCGGAATAGGGGCCACCGCGCTCCGGATGACAGACGAAGGTCTCCATCGCGCCGTCCTTGGTCTCAATGTCCAATGTCTCTTCGATCATCGACGTGCCTTTCTCCTATGGTTTGAGCCGTCGGTGCCATCCATGACCAGATCGCGGATCGCGTGTCCGCTGGCGGGCCACAGGTCGAAGCCGATGCTGGACAGGCTGGCAATGGTGACGTTGGCGAGATAGGCGAGCCGTTCGATTACCGGCCGGCCGGCGGGGCGTGTTCTCGATCACCCCGGCCGGCACATGCACGCCCAACATCGCCGCGAACTTCCCGCCGGCCGGTCCCGCCCCCATATCGGCCATATCAGGACTACTCCAGGAACCCGGCCGCTGCACCGGCGAGCCAGCGTCGGAAGCTCGCGGCGAAGCTGGCGGGAACGGCGATCTCGTAGGTGGGCGTGTCGTCGATCTGCCAGATTTGACAGGTGATGTGGGCGACGGTCGTGATCGCCGTGTCGCCCGGCTTGAAGACGGAGGGGTGCAGGTCGATCGGAAAGCCCCTCGCCAAGGCGCCGCGGGCGGAGGGGCCGGACACGCGCACCAGGATGCGGCCATCGCTCTGATCGCATATGGCGGCGCTTGCGTCAGCGCAGGCGCGGAGCGACGCCACCAGATCGTCCGGCGCGAAGACAGGGGACGCCACCAACCAACGCTCCGGCCCCGCCCAGATGAAGGTCGGGCGGCCACCCTCGGAAATACGCGGGGTCATCGGCAGTTCGGCGACAAACCGGTCCCGCACCGCGTCGCGCAGCTCGGCCTGACGGCCCCGGCGGGCGATGAGGCTGGCGAGCGCGACGCCGCTTAGCTCCGTAATCGCGATGCCCTCAACCACGCAGACGCGCTCCCTCGGGATCGACGAACACGGGCGGGCACACCTCCACCAGCACGTCCCCGTTACGGACCGGATCGACGGCGCGCACCTGCTCGCCATGACGGTCCACCCCGTGGGCCAAGAACCCCAGCCCGATCCAGCCCCCGACGGTCGGCGAGAACGCGACGGACGATACGAACCCCTGATCGTTGGCGGCGCTCGCGGCGGCGTCGACCGGAATGAAGTGGGCGCCGGCCCGAAGGCGCTCCACCCGATCGACGGGGCGCAGCCCGACGAGGCGCGGCCGCGCCGGATCGGCCAGGCCCGGGCGGGCGGCCATCACGCGGCCGATGCAGTCCTTGCCTGGCGTCATCATGCGCCGGAGGCCCAAATCGGTCGCGGTGGTCTGTCCGTTGATCTCGTTGCCGGCGACATGACCCTTCTCGACGCGCATGACGCCCATCGCCTCCGTCCCGTACGGCGTGATCCCGAACGCCTCGCCCGCCGCCATCACGCGCCGTGCGAGGTCGCCGGCGACGCGGGCGGGGACGGCGAGTTCGTACGCCAGCTCGCCCGAGAAGGAGATGCGGAACAGGCGTGCGGGCGTGCCGTCCAGCAGTTTCAGCTCGGCTGCCCCCATATAGGGGAGGGCGAGGTCGGCGGCGACGATCCGGGCCAGCACGTCGCGGGCGCGCGGCCCGGCGATGGCCAACTGGCCCCATTGGTCAGTCACCGAGATGAACTGCACGTCCAGGTCGGGCCACAGCACCTGATGGCAGAACTCCATGTGGGCCAGCACCGGTGCCGCGTTCGCCGTGGTGGTGGTGACGAGGAAACGGTCCTCGGCGAGGCGCGAGACGGTGCCGTCGTCGAATGCGAAGCCGTCCTCGCGCAGCATCAGGCCGTAGCGCGCGCGGCCGATCCGCAGCGTGTCCCAGCGGTTGACGTAGAGCCGATCGAGGAACGCAACCGCGTCCGGCCCCTGAAGATCGACCTTGCCCAGGGTTGAGACGTCGCACACGCCGACGGCGGAGCGGACCGTCGTGACCTCGCGGGTGACGGTGGCGAGCCAGTCGGTCTCGCCCGGTTGCGGATAGTATTGCGCGCGCGTCCACGCGCCGGCCTCCACGAACACCGCGCCTTGTTCGAGGGACCATTCATGGGTCGGCGCGAGGCGCTCCGGGCGGAAGTCGCGCCCGCGATAATGTCCGGCCAGCGCGCCAATCGCGACCGGCGTGTAAGGCGGCCGGAAGCGCGTCGTGCCCGTCTCGGCGATGGTCTTGTCGGTCAGCTCCGCCATCAGCGCGAGGCCGTTCACGTTGGCCGTCTTGCCCTGATCGGTCGCCATGCCGAGCGTGGTGTAACGTTTCAGATGCTCGACCGCGCGGAACCCCTCGCGCCCGGCCAGCTCCACATCGGCGCTGGCGACGTCGTTCTGGAAATCCACGAACGCCTTGCGCGCACCGCGCACGCGCCAGAGGGGGCGTTGCCCGATGGCTTCCGGCTCCGCGTCGGGGATGTTCGGCAGATGGGCGGGGTGGCCGGCATCCTCGGCCGCCGCCGCGCCCTCCCGCGCCCCCGCCGCCAGCGCCTGCGCGGTGGTGAAGACGCCCGACGCGGCGCCCGCTATTGCCATGCCTGCGGGCACCTCGGCGGGCACGAAGGCTGCCAGCGCCTCGTCCCAGCGTGGCCGGCCGCCGAGGTGCGAGGTCAGGTGGACCGTCGGGCTCCAGCCGCCCGCCATCGCGATCAGGTCGCAATCGAGCGGGCGCGTGCCCTCGGCGCTGACGATTTCGGCGCCGCGCACCGTCTGGTTGCCGAGCGCCCGGCGCACCACGCCTCGGACCAGCCGCACCCCATCGGGCGCCGTCGCTTCGGGCCGTGGATCGACCAGCGCCCTGACCACGACGCCCGCCGCCAGCAGGTCGCGCACGGTGCGGTGCCCGTCGTCGTGGGTGGCGAAGACCACGGCGCTCCGCCCCGGAGCGACAGCGTAGCGATTGAGGTAGGTGCGGACGGCGCCGGCGAGCATCACGCCCGGACGGTCGTTGTCGCCGAACACCAGAGGCCGCTCGATCGACCCCGCCGCGAGGACCGAGCGCTTGGCCACGATTCGCCAGACGCGCTGGCGCGGCGTGTTCGGGGGCGGCTCGCCGAGATGGTCGGCGACCCTCTCCACCGCGCCGAAGGTGCCGCCGTCGTAGAGGCCGAAGACCGTCGTGCGCGAAAGAACCCGCATTTCGGGAAGTGCCGCGAGTTCGGCCGCGACGGAAGTCGCCCACGCCGGCCCGGCCTCGTCCCCGACGGCGCCGCGCTCGGCGAGCAGCCGCCCGCCCGGGCGGAAATCCTCGTCGCACAGAATGACCCGCGCCCCGGCCCTCCCGGCGGTGAGCGCGGCCATCAGGCCGGCCGGCCCGGCGCCGATCACGAGCACATCGCAAAAAGCGTGAACGTGTCCGTAATGGTCCGGATCCGCCACCTCCGCCGCCCGGCCCAGGCCGGCGGCGCGGCGGATCAGCGGCTCGTACAGCTTCTCCCAGAACGCGGCCGGCCACATGAAGGTCTTGTAATAGAAACCCGCATGAAGCAGCGGGGCGGCCAGCCCGTTCGCCGCCATCAGATCGAAGCTGAGCGAGGGGAAGCGGTTCTGGCTTTTCGCACGCAGCCCGTCATACAGCTCGGCGACGGTCGCCCGCGTGTTCGGCTCGCGCCGCGCGCCGTCCCGCAGCTCGACCAGCGCGTTCGGCTCCTCCGGGCCGGCCGAAAGGATGCCGCGTGGACGGTGCAGCTTGAAGGACCGGCCGACGAGGCGGACGTCGTTGGCGAGCAGGGCGGATGCCAGCGTGTCGCCGGGATGGCCCCTGTAGGGGCGCCCGTCGAAGCTGAAGCGCCAGGTCCGGGTGCGGTCGATCAGGCCGCCGGTGCTCAAACGGCTCATCGCGGCGCCCGGACCGAGAGGATGGCATGGGTGCGCACGTCGCGTCGCACCACGAGCCAGGCCCGGCAGCCGCCGACATGGTGCCACAGCTCATCGAGCGGTCCGGCCGGGTTCTCGCGTAGATGCACATAGGCGTGAAACGTTCCCGCGGCGTCCGGGGACGCGGGATCGGGGCGGCCGGCCAGGTAGGGCGCGGCATCGCCGAGATAGGCGAACTCCTCGTGGCCGCGTTCGCCGCAATGGGGGCAGGGGATACGCATTAGTGCAGGTTCGGACGCGCGCCCGCACCGCTCTCGTCGAGCACATGTCCGCTTGCAAACCGGTCGAGACGGAAAGCGGCGTTCAGCGCATGCGGCTCGTCGCGCGCGATGGTGTGGGCGAAGCACCAGCCGGAGGCGGGTGTGGCCTTGAAGCCGCCATAACACCAGCCGGCGTTGAGATAGAGGCCCCTGATGGACGTGCGGTCGATGATCGGCGACCCGTCCATCGACATGTCCATCAGCCCGCCCCAGGAGCGGACGACGCGCAGCCGCCCGACGCGGGGCAGCATCGCCATCAGCGCCTCCGCCACGTCCTCCACGATCGGCAGGTTGCCCCGCTGCGCGTATGAATTGTAGCCGTCGATATCGCCGCCGAACACCAGGCCGCCCTTGTCGGACTGGCTGACATAGAGATGCTCGGCGCCGAACGTCACCACGGTGTCCAGCATCGGCTTGACGCCCTCGGACACGAAGGCTTGCAGCACGTGGCTCTCGATCGGCAGGCGCAGCCCGGCCATCGCCGCGACGCGGGAGGAGTTGCCGGCGCAGGCGAGCCCGATCTTCCGTGCGCCGATGAAGCCGCTTCCGGTCTCCACCCCGACGGCGCGCCCGGCTTCGATGCGGATGCCCGTCACCTCGCGGTTTTGCAGGATATCGACCCCGCGCCGATCGGCGGCGCGCGCATAGCCCCAGGCGACGGCGTCGTGACGCACGGTGCCGCCGCGGCGTTGCAGCAGGCCGCCCCTGATCGGAAACCGGGCGCGCTCGAAGGCGAGCGAGGGGACGAACGTGCGCACCTGCGCGCCATCCAGCAGCTCGGCGTCCACCCCGGCGAGCCGCATCGCGTTGCCGCGCCGCGCGGCGGCGTCGCGCCCGGAGTCCGAGTGAAACAGGTTCAGCACGCCGCGCTGACTGATCATGGCGTTGTAGTTGATGTCCTGCTCCAGCCCCTCCCACAGCTTTAGCGACCATTCGTAGAAGGCCGTATTGGCCGGCAGCAGGTAGTTGGAGCGGATGATCGTGGTGTTGCGCCCGACATTGCCCGAGCCGATCAGGCCCCTCTCGACGACAGCGACGTTGCTCAGGCCGTGCTCGCGGGCGAGGTAATAGGCGGTGGCCAGCCCGTGCCCGCCCCCGCCGACGATGATCACGTCGTAGGACGGCTTCGGCTGGGGATCGCGCCAGACCGGCGCCCAGCCCGTCTGCCCGTTCAGGGCTTGCGCGACGAGGGAAATGATCGAGTATTTCAAGTGAGGGGAACCGTGCTGCCGGGATCGGAAAGCTGGCGCGGATGGCGGGGCGTCCTTGTCCAAACGCCGACATTGTCTTGCCGAAAACCGACGTTGACGCTAGTGGCGTCCTGACACGCGCGCAAACAGGACGGATATCGCCCTGTCACGGGAGGAACGCATGATCGCACGCCGCTCTCTTTGGGGCATCCTGGCCGGCGCGCTGGGGGCGCTCGGCCTGGTCGCGTCCAGTACCACGCCGGCCCGTGCGGACCAACTCAGCACCATCAAAAGCCGCGGCACGCTGATCGTCGGCGTGAAGGCGGACTATCCGCCGTTCGGGTTCCGCGCGCCCTCGGGACAGATCGAGGGGATCGAGCCGTCCCTGGCCGCCGATGTCGCCAAGAGCCTTGGCGTGAAGCTCGACCTCGTGCCCGTCACCGCCGCCAACCGGATGCAGTTCCTTGAACAGGGCAAGATCGACCTGATGATCGCGACAATGAGCGACACGCCCGAGCGCCGGCGCGTCGTGGATATCATCCAGCCCGACTACTACGCCTCCGGCTACAACCTCATGCTGCCGAAGTCGATGAACATCGCCTCGTGGTCCGACCTCAAGGGCAAGCCGCTCTGCGCGATTCAGGGCGCCTACTACAACAAGCAGGTCGCCCAGAAATACGGCGCTCAGATCATCGCCTTCACCGGCACCGCCGAGGCGCTGACCGCGCTGAAGCAGGGCCGCTGCATCGGGTTCCTCTATGACGACACCGCGATCCAGGGCGACCTGCTCAAACCCGAGTGGAGCGCCTATGCGATGCCGCTGGAGAGCCAGGACGCCATTCCCTGGGGGGTCGCGGTCCGCAAGGGCGAGCCGGAATGGGCGGCCTACATGTCGAAGGTGGTCACGCAATGGGCGAAGGACGGCACGGTCCAGAAGCTGGAGGACAAGTACCACATCAGCCACTCCAAATACGCCGAGGAGCTGCACGCGAAATACAGCAAGTGACCTGACCGCCTCGCCGGCCGCCCGGACCGATGGAAACCATCGCCGCCTGGTTCAAGCAGCTTTACGTCACGACCGGGATCAACCTGCCGATCGTGTACGACCCGTTCGACCGCGCGCGCTTCCTAAACGGATTGGAGGTGACGATCGAGCTGTCGGTGATCACCATCCTGGCCTCGGTCGTGATCGGCGTAATCGGCGCCTGGCTGCAAGGCTCGCGCCTCGTCTGGACCCGCCGGATCGTGGCGGGCTACATCCAGCTGTTCCGCAACACGCCGCCGCTGGTGCAGCTCTACTTCTTCTATTTTGGGCTCAGCTCGCTGCTCCCTGTGCTGAAGACCCGGTTCGGCACCACGACGCCGCTGATCGGCGGCTTCGCCTGGGTCTGCATCTCGCTCAGCTTCTTCGCCGGCGCGTTCAACGTCGAGATCTTCCGCTCCGGGATCGAGGCGGTACCGCGCGCGACGATCGAGGCGGCCGAGTCGCTCGGATACACGAGGCTGCAAGCCTACAGGCGAATCGTCCTGCCGCTCGCCATCCGGGTCTGCCTGCCGGCGCTGAACAATAACCTGGTCAACCTGGTGAAGACGACGACGCTCGCCTACGCCGTCGCCGTCCCGGAGCTTCTCTACGTCTCCGCGCAGATCTGGTCCGACGACACCAACGTGCCGGAGATGATGGTGGTGCTGCTGATCATCTATGTCGGCCTGGTCGGGCTGCTCGTTTTATTCATGCAGCGCCTGGAGCGCGCGCTGCGCCTGCCCGGCTATCATCGGGCGGGCTGACATGGCTATCCAGACTGCCCCCTACCCCTCCCCCCGACCCCCTCCCGCAAGGGGAGGGGGAGTAGAAGATCCGCCGCACTGCCTCACTACTCCCCCTCCCCTCGCGGGAGGGGGGTCGGGGGAAGGGGGCGCGCGCCTCCGATCTTCCCGTCTTGCTGCCCGTGACGGCGCCTTCAAAGGCCCCCCCGATTCGCCCGCGCGCCTGGCACGGCGCGGCGCTCGCCTCGGTCGTGCTGCTCAGCGCCGGCATCGCCGACGCCCAAGGGGCCGGGGCGCCGCTTTCGAGCGTGTTAGCGGCGCTCATCAAATGGACGCCGCTTCTGCTGCGCGGCTTCGGGTTCAACATCCTGATCAGCTTTGCCGCGATGGCCCTCGGAACGGTGTTCGGGCTGGCGCTCGGGCTGTGCCAGATCTCGCTGGTCGCGCCGGTGCGCCGCGCCGCATGGGCGGTGATGCAGTTCTTCCGCAACGCGCCCTGGCTGGTTTTGCTGTTCTTCGCGATGTTCATGCTGCCGTTCCGGATCAGCATCGGCCCGATCGTGATCCCGTTTCCGGATTGGGTGAAGGCGGTGATCGGCCTCGCGTTGCCGGTGATGGCGAACGTGGGCGAGATCGTGCGCGGCGCCGTCGCCTCGATCCCGGCGGGTCAATGGGAGGCCGCGGAATCGCTCGCGTTCACGCGCCGCCAGCAGGTGTTCTCGATCGTCCTGCCGCAGTGCATCAAGCGGATGCTGCCGCCGTGGATGAACCTTTATGCCATCCTGACGATGGCGACGGTGCTCGCCTCCATCGTCGGCGTGAGCGAGGTCATGACCCTCGCGGGGCAGGTGGAAGCCGCCGAGGGCGGGCGCACCGACCTTCTGACGCCCTTGTACGCGTGGATCTTGCTCTGGTTCTTCCTCTACGCCTACCCGATCGCGCGGCTGACCCAGCGCCTCGAGCGGCGTTACGCGGTGCGGATATGAGCTGGACGGCGGACCGGCCGATCGTCGCAATTTCCGACGTGCACAAATCCTTCGGCGCGGTGGAGGTGCTGAAGGGCGTCTCGCTCGACGTCCGCAAGGGCGAGGTCATCTGCGTCATCGGTCCCTCCGGGTCGGGCAAGTCCACGCTGATCCGCTGCATCAACGCGCTGACGCCGTTCGAGCGCGGCTCGATCCGGGTCATGGGCATCGAGGTAAAGGACCCCATGCTCGACAAGCTGGAACTGCGCCGCCGCGTCGGGATGGTGTTCCAGCAGTATAATCTGTTTCCGCATCGTACCGCTCTGCAGAACGTCATGATGGCGCCGATCCAGGTGCTGAGGCAGCCACGCCGGGAAGTGGAGGAGCGGGCCTACGAGCTGCTGGCGAAGGTGCGCCTGCAAGGGCGCGAGCACGCCTACCCGGGAGAGATGTCGGGCGGCCAGCAGCAGCGCGTCGCGATCGCGCGCTCGCTGGCGATGAACCCGGCGGTCATGCTGTTCGACGAGGTGACGTCGGCGCTCGACCCGGAAACGGTGAAGGAGGTCCTGCTCACCATCAAGCAGCTCGCCGACGAGGGCATGACATGCATCCTGGTGACGCACGAGATGCGCTTCGCCCGCGACGTGGCCGACCATATCTACTTCACCGATCGCGGCGTAATCGTCGAACACGGGCCGCCCAAGGAGTTCTTCGCCAACGCGAAGGACGCCCGTACCCGCGAGTTCCTCGGCCAGGTGCTCTGAGCTTCTTCCGTCCGGTTGCGGATTCAGGTCAAGCTGCAATCGCTCTGTGATGTGCGACGCGCGCGATCAGCCGTTCTTGTTCGTGTAATGGAATTCCGGCGTGCTGCCCAGCGCCTGCTGGGTCTGTCCGGGCAGAATGATCTTGTTGTTCGCGTTCTCCTGGGCGTTGCCGAACTGCAGCTTGCTGAACGGGACCTCGCGCAGCTTGCCGTTCACGCTCAAGACGGCTTGCAGGGCGCCGTCCTTTCCGGCGAGCACGTCGTCCACGCTCCCGATCTTCTTATTCTGATCGTTGTACACGCTGGTGCCGATCACCTTGCTCAATCGGGCATCGCCATTGTCGGCGAGCAGGGGATTGCGCACCGAGGGGGTCGTCGCGCTGCCCTGCGCGGTTGCCGTCCCGCCGCCGGGCAGCCCGGTGACCGGAGGCGGCGTTCCGGTGGCTGTGCCCGAAGGCGCGCTCGTCGCCGAGGAATTCGCCGCCGGGGGGGTAGCGGACGCAGGGTTGGCCGCCGGCGCGTTCTGGGCGAAGGCCGGTGCGGCGGCCAATCCCGCGGCGAAGACAATGGCTCGGAGCGCCGAGTGTCTGAACATGGTGTGCTCCCCATCCTGGCAGGCGCGAACGCCGCGCCGAATAGCAGGAACGGGTGATTGCTCTTCCCGTTGCCACCCGTTGTGTCGTGCGCGGCCGGCCGACCCGATCCGCGGGAACGTTAACCGCTTCTTAACCATTCGTATGTAGTTTGTTCTGGTGCGGCGCCCGATCCGGGATCCCGCCCGAGACCGAGGCGCCCGCCATGCCGCGAGCCCAGACGTATCCCACTTTCGTGATTTGTCTCGCCGAGTCGCGCGGCGCGAGACTCCGCCACTTGGCCGAGACGCGATCCGCGGGTGCGCTGCGATGGCGCTTTGAACACCGATGCCGCTTTGAACACAGTCCCGCGTGCGCCGCGGGGTGCCCCCGTTTGGCAACATTTCGCCACGGAATTTCCATCCCCGGTGCCTTGGTCTTGCAGTCAAGCCGGTCGGCCCATCTTTATCTCGGAAGGAGGCCTCGATGGCGTATGCGGCAGAAGTCTTGTTTTCACTGCCCGAATCGCCCCGGACAATAAAAAGTTCCCGCGACGCGGACCGCGTCCGCTACGCTCTCGCCGATCTCATGTTTTGGCACGCGGTGCCCTCCCCTAATGGAGCGACGGATGCAGACGGTCGATGACGTTTTCAGCACTTTTGCCCGGACCTACGAGACACATAGGGAAGCGGAGCTGACGCTTCCCGACTACCTCGACGGGTGCCGGACCGACCCGATGATGTACGCCGGCGCGACCGAGCGCCTGCTCGCCGCCATCGGCGAGCCCCAAATGGTGGACACGTCGAAGGACGCCCGCCTCGGCCGCATTTTCATGAATCGCACGATCCGGGTCTACCCCGCGTTCGACGAGTTCTTCGGCATGGAGGAGACGATCGAACAAATCGTCGGCTTCCTGCGCCACGCCGCACAGGGCCTCGAAGAGCGCAAGCAGATGATGTACCTGCTAGGCCCGGTCGGCGGCGGCAAGTCGTCGCTGGCCGAGCGCATCAAGGCGCTCATGGAGGTCCACCCGATCTACGTGCTGAAGGCGGGCGACCAGGTCAGCCCGGTGTTCGAAAGCCCGCTTGGGTTGTTCCACCCCGACAAGATGGGCGCCATCCTGGAGGATCGCTACGGCATCCCGCGCCGGCGGCTGACCGGGCTCATGAGCCCGTGGTGCCTGAAGCGGCTGGACGAGTTCGGCGGCGACATCTCGCGCTTCCGTGTGCAGCGGCTGATGCCCTCGCGGCTGCGGCAGATCGCGGTCGCGAAGACCGAACCGGGCGACGAGAACAACCAGGACATCTCGTCGCTCGTCGGCAAGGTTGACATCCGCAAGCTGGAGCTGCACGCGCAAAACGACCCGGACGCCTACAGCTACTCGGGCGGCCTCAACCGCGCCAACCAGGGCATCCTCGAATTCGTCGAGATGTTCAAGGCGCCGATCAAGATGCTCCACCCGCTGCTGACGGCGACGCAGGAGAGCAACTACATCGGCACCGAGAACATCGGCGCCATCCCGTTTTCCGGCATCATCCTCGCCCACTCGAACGAGGCGGAGTGGCAGACCTTCAAGAACAACCGGAACAACGAAGCGTTCATCGACCGCATCTACGTCATCAAGGTGCCGTATTGCCTGCGCGTGACCGAGGAGATCCGCATCTATGACAAGCTGCTGGCGAGCAGCGAGCTGTCGGCCGCGCCGTGCGCGCCCGCCACGCTGGAGATGCTGGCCCGCTTCTCGGTGCTGTCGCGGCTGAAGCGCCACGAGAATTCCACCGTGTACGCGAAGATGCGGGTCTATGACGGCGAGAGCCTGAAGGAGACCGACCCGCGTGCGCGCAGCCTGCAGGAATACCGCGACGCGGCGGGCGTCGACGAGGGGATGGACGGCGCCTCCACCCGCTTCGCCTTTAAGGTGCTGGCCGCCACCTTTAACCACGACACGACCGAGATCGCCGCCGATCCCGTGCATCTGATGTACGTTCTGGAACAGTCGATCCGGCGCGAGCAGATGCCGGCCGAGACCGAAAAGCGCTTCCTGGAGTTCATCAAGGGCGAGCTGGGCCCGCGTTACGCGGAGTTCATCGGAAACGAGATCCAGAAGGCGTATCTCGAATTGTACAACGACTACGGACAGAACCTGTTCGACCGCTACGTGGCGTACGCCGACGCCTGGATCGAGGACCAGGACTACAAGGACCCTGATACCGGGCAATTGCTGAACCGTGAGCTGCTCAATCAGGAGCTGACGAAGATCGAGAAGCCGGCCGGGATCGCCAATCCCAAGGATTTCCGAAACGAAGTCGTCAAGTTCTCCCTCCGGGCGCGCGCCCACAATGCCGGCCGGAACCCGTCCTGGACGAGTTATGAGAAGATCCGCGAGGTCATTGAGCGGCGGATGTTCTCCCAGGTCGAGGAGTTGCTGCCCGTCATCAGCTTCGGCTCGAAGAAGGACAGCGACACCGAGAAGAAGCACGAGGATTTTGTGGAACGGATGGCCGAGCGTGGCTACACGGAGCGGCAGGTCCGGCGGCTGGTGGAGTGGTACATGCGGGTCAAGCAGGCCGGCTGAGGCCGGCGCTTTACGAGGAACGAGGACGGGCAGGTTCAATGCAAATCATCGACCGTCGCCTCAATCCTGGCGGAAAGAGCCTCGCCAACCGGCAGCGCTTCATCCGACGGGCCAAGTCGCTGATCCGCAAGGCCGTGCATGAGAGCACGGCCAACCGGAGCATCAAGGACGCCGACGAGGCGGGCGAGATCTCGCTGCCGGCGCAAGGGGTGCATGAGCCTTCCTTCCGCCGTGGCGGGACGGGCGGGCTGCGCGATCACCTGCTGCCCGGCAACAAGGAATACATTGAGGGCGACACCATCCCGCGCCCGCCGTCCGGTGGCGGCGGTTCGGGGTCGGAAGGCAGCCCGGACGGCGAGGGCCAGGACGATTTCCGCTTCGCGCTCTCCCGCGACGAGTTCGTCGATCTGTTCCTGGAGGATCTCGAGCTTCCCGACCTCGCCAAGCGCCGCGTCGTCGATACCGAGGCGCTGAGCTGGAGCCGCGCCGGCTACTCCGTGTCCGGCTCGCCCGCCAACCTCGCGTTGATGCGGACGGTGCGCAACAGCCTCTCGCGCCGGATCGCGCTGCGTCGACCGAAGCCGGATGACTTGCGGCTCCTGCGCGAGGAGATCAACGCGCTGGAGGAGGGCGATCCGCACCGCGTGGCACTGGAGGAGGATCTGGACCGCAAGCTGCGCCGCACGGTCCAGATCCCGTACATCGACCCCCTGGACGTCCGCTACAAGCGCTTCGAGTCGCATCCGAAGCCGGTGGCCCAGGCGGTGATGTTCTGCCTGATGGACGTCTCCGGCTCAATGACCGAGCACATGAAGGACCTGGCGAAGCAATTCTACGTGATGCTGTATATCTTCCTGCGCCGGAAGTACAAGCGCGTCGAGGTGGTCTTCATCCGCCATACCCACCAGGCGCAGGAGGTGGACGAGGAGACCTTCTTCCATTCCCCGGAAACCGGCGGCACGGTGGTCTCCACCGCGCTCGAGGAGATGCGCCGGGTGGTAGGCGAGCGGTACAGCCCGGATTCGTGGAACATCTACGCCGCGCAGGCATCGGACGGCGACAACACCGCCTCCGACAACGAGCGGACGGCGGAGCTGCTGCGGCACCACATCCTGCCGGTGTGCCAGTACTACGCCTATCTCGAGGTCGGCCGTGATTCCGAGCACTTCCCGCCCGGATTCATCCGCCGGGACAGCGATCTGTGGCAGACCTACACCGAGATCTGCCGCGCGGGCGCGCCGATGGCGATGCGCAAGGTGAGCCATCGGCGCGACATCTACCCGGTGTTCCGCGAATTGTTCGCCCGCAAGCAGGCCCCAGCCGGAGCCGAGGCCACATGAACTACATCAACCCGACCGCCGTGCGTCCGCTGTTCGAGGGCGCCGACTGGGAGTTCTCGACGATCCAGCGCGTGTTCGACGCGGTCCAGGCGATCGCGCTGGGCGAGCTGGGGCTCGATGTCTATCCTAACCAGGTGGAGGTGATCAGCGCCGAGCAGATGCTCGACGCCTACTCCTCGGTCGGGATGCCGCTGTTCTACAAGCACTGGTCCTTCGGCAAACACTTTGCCCGCCACGAGGGCATGTACCGCGCCGGAATGCAGGGCCTGGCGTATGAGATCGTCATCAACTCGAACCCGTGCATCTCCTACATCATGGAGGAGAACACGGCGACGATGCAGACGCTGGTGATCGCGCACGCCGCGTTCGGCCACAACCACTTCTTCAAGAACAACTATCTGTTCCGGCAGTGGACGGATGCCGACGGCATCCTGGACTACCTCGAATTCGCCAAGAGCTTCATCTCCAACTGCGAGGAGAAGTACGGCGAGGCGGCGGTGGAACGCTTGCTCGATTCGGCCCACGCGCTGATGAGCCAGGGCGTGCATCGCTATCCGCGGCGCCGGGCCATGGACCTTCGATCCGAGGAGCGGCGCGCGCGCGAGCGGCGCGAGCATGACGAACGGGTGTTCAACGATCTCTGGCGCACCGTTCCGGGCAAGAGTGCCGCCAAGCGTGACCCGACAGTGGAGGAGCGGCGGCGCGCGCTGCTGGAACTGCCGCAGGAAAACGTGTTGTTTTTCCTGGAGAAGACCGCGCCCCGGCTGGCGCCGTGGCAGCGTGAGATTCTCCGCATCGTGCGGCACGTCGCCCAGTATTTCTACCCGCAAAGCCAGACGAAGATGATGAACGAGGGCTGCGCGACCTTCGTTCACTACAAAATCATGACCCGGCTGCACGAGAAGGGGCTGCTGACCGACGGCGCGATGGTGGAGTTCCTGCGCTCGCACACGAATGTCGTGTTCCAGCCGGAATTCGACGACCCCCGGTATTCCGGCATCAACCCCTACGCGCTCGGCTTCGCGATGATGTCGGACATCGAGCGCATCTGCCTCGCGCCGACCGCCGAGGACCAGCACTGGTTCCCCGCCATCGCGGGCAGCGGCGACGCCATGGCCGTGCTGCGCGATTGCTGGGCGAACTACCGCGACGAGAGCTTCATCCTGCAATTCCTGAGCCCGCGCCTTATCCGCCAGCTCGGCCTCTTTCATGTGGTGGACGACGCCAACGAGCCGCACCTGCGGGTGCAGGCGATCCATGACGAACGTGGCTACCGCAAGATCCAGCGCGCGCTCGCGCGGCAGTACGACGTCGCGTGGTCGGCGCCCGACATCCAGGTGGTGGACGTGGACCTCGCCGGCGACCGCCGACTGATCCTGCACCACCGCGCGCTGAACCGGGTGCTGCTCGACGAGCGGGACGCGCGCCTGTCGCTCCAGCATCTCGCCGACCTCTGGGGCTACGACGTGCTGATGCGCGAGGTCGACCCGGCCAACGACGCGGTGCTGAAGGAACACGCCGCCAGCCCGCGCCCCGGGCTCTTGCAACCCATTGCGTGATCTCGGCTTCGAGCGGGTTCACGCGCGAGGGAAAGGCCGCCTTGAGCGGGCGGCCCGTTTCCCACATAAGGGAGCGGCCCGAACGCAGCCGCCCCCATAGCGAAAGCTCCCTGGAGCCAGGAGACGTCTAGCTCACGCCTATATCGGTGAGGTGTGTATCGTGTCGCGCAACAGGAACATCGTTCGAAGGATAGTTTCTTTAACAAAAAAAACTAACCGCCTGGATGAGCACGCCGGAGGGCCGCCGGGTCGCAGTGACGCTCCTGAACCTGCTCACTGCCGCTCCTGCACCCAATCCTCCGGTCGGGGACGGCTGCCCCCCGTTGATGGAGAGCCGCCCGGAGGTTGCCCCTGATCACGCGATCAAGCCCTCCGCCGAGCCCCGGCCCAGGCTGCCGGTCACGATCCGCACCTGACACGCCCGAGCCGCCCCCGCCTCGCCTCAGCCGGGGGCGGCTTGACTGGCCGCCGGCGGTCCCCCTAGTTCCGCCCCCATGAATATCCCGCAGCACGAAGAGATCATCCGTCCCGACTGGATCGACTCCAACGGCCACATGAATCTCGCCTATTACATCGTGGTCTTCGACCACGCGCTGGACATGGCGTTCGAGGTGCTCGACATCGGGACCGACTACCGCCGGCGCACCGGCAACTCCTCGTTTGCCGCCGAGACGCACACGCTCTATCGGCGGGAGGTCTGCGAGGGCGAGACGGTGCGGGTGACGACGCGCGTTCTCGCGACCGACGCCAAGCGGCTGCACCTGTTCCAGGAGATGATCCACGCCGCGAGCGGGGAGGTGTCGGCGACGCACGAGCAGATGTGCCTGCACGTGGACATGCGCACGCGCCGGGTCGCGCCGTGGCCGGCAGATCGTCAGGCGGCGCTGCGGGCCGCGTTGCGCGCGCAGGCGGCGCTGCCGCTACCCGAGGAGGCCGGCCGGCGGATCGCAATGCCGGGTGGCTCAGCCGGCCGCCGCCCTGGGAGCAAGGGCTAACCGGCGACCAACCAGTGCGAACGCGAGCGCGCAGAGGATCGGTAAGGCGCTCACCAGCATCAGCGCGCCGTCCGCGCCGGTTCGTGCCACGGCGTAACCGACCAGGGTCACCAGCGCCGAGCCCAAACCGTATGCGACACCGTTTATCAGCCCGAGCGCCATGCCAAGGTTGCGCGGCAGCATCCGCTGAACCGCCGGGCATCGCCATCAGCAGAAACGCGACCGCGCACGCGCCGGGGATCAGCAACCACAGCGAGCCGCGCGTGCCCTGCGTCTGTACCAGCACCGCGACCACGAGCGGGCCGAACGCAAAGCCGATCTGCCCGCCGATCTGGAAGATCGAGATGCCGCCCGAGCGGCGGCCCCCGCTCAGCATCGCTGCATATTTTCCGGCTTCGGGATGCATCAGGCCCGAGCCCAGGCCGCCGAGCATGACGAGCGGCGCGAGCAGCTCCAGGCCGCCGGCCGCGCCGGCGCAAGACACCCCCACGACGGTCAGCGACACCGCAAACGGCAGGAACCACCAGCGCCCCCTTGTGTCGGTGAATGCCCCGAACAGCGGCTGCACGATGGAGCTGATTAGATACCAAAGAAACCCGATGGCGCCTTGATAGACAGGCGAGAGCCGGTCCGCGGTCACGATGGTGAAGATGAGGAACGGCACCATGCCGGAGTAGAAGTCGCTCGCTCCATGCGCGAACGCCGCCACCGCGAGGCCGCGAAGGTTCCATTGCTAGTGGATCCCAGCGTGTCTTTTGCCGAAGCCGCGCTCACTCGTCATTCCCCCCGCCGCCCGGCGTCGGCTGCTTATTGTCCACCTTGCCACCCGACTTCGGGGGAAAGACGTGTAGTGCGAGCCACGATCGGTGTCGAGCCAGCCGAACGCGCCGACGCGGCCATTCCGTGAGGCTCGATGACGGCGAGGTGCCGAGCCATTGCGCCCGCCAGACAACCCGCCCATCGTGGCCCTCCGGTGGGCGATGACCATGATGTCGCCCGCTACCCGGTCGGAGGTTTGCATTAGGGGGAACAACAACATGCCTCCTCTGCTCTCTCGGCGGCTGCTGGTCGCCGCGCTGGGCTTGGCGCCGGCAACCGTGCGAGCCGCCGGCACTCCGATCGGCGGCGACCTGGTGGTCGGCGTGCCCGACAATCTGACCGGTCTCGACCCGGCCAACCTGAACGACAACCTCTCGCAATCCGCCCGAGGACGCCACGATCGTGATGCTGTATGGGGCGTGGTCGTCTTCGACCGGGGATGCCGATTGGGCGATGCGGCCTATCCTCTACACCAAATCGTTTCCCCCGGTGCTGGCGAACCTGGCCTGGTATAGCGATCCGGTGACCGACGCCGCGATCGAGGCGGGGCTGAGCACGGTCGATCCGAAAATCCGCGCCGCCGCCTATGGAAAGGCGCAGGCGCAGGCGTGGAAGGATGTGCCGTGGATCGCGCTTGCGGTGGAGCATAATCTGGCGGCGTATTCGAAGCGTCTGACCGGCGCCTATATGCGGCCGGATCAGCAATTCTCGCTGATGCCGAGTGCGACGCTGAAATGAACTGCCCGATCACGCCGCACGCGCGGCGTACGGCGAAGCAGGAGGACCGCATGTCGTCGCTGTTCGATCTGACCGGAAAGGTCGCCGTCGTCACCGGATCGTCCAAGGGGATCGGCCGGGCCATCGCGGAGCGCATGGCCGAGCACGGCGCGAAGGTCGTCGTCTCCAGCCGCAAGGAAGATGCCTGCGAACGGGTGGCGCGCGGCATTCGCGACAAGGGCGGGGAGGCGGCGGTCATCCCCTGCCACATCGCCCGCAAGGAGGAGCTGCGAAAGTTGGTCGATCAGACCAAGGCGCTGTGGGGCGGCATCGACGTGCTGGTGTGCAACGCCGCCGTGAACCCCTATCTGGGGCCGGCGGCGGGGGCCTCGGACGAGGTGTACGAGCGCGTCATGGGCGCCAACGTCCGCAGCAACTTCTGGCTGAGCAACATGGTGCTGCCGGACATGGCCGAGCGGGGCGGCGGTTCGGTCATCATCATCTCGTCCATCGGCGGCCTGCGCGGCTCCGCCCAACTCGGCCTCTATGCCATCTCGAAGGCGGCCGACATGCAGCTCGCGCGCAACATCGCGGTCGAGTGGGGGCCGCGCAATATCCGCGCGAACGCTATCGCGCCCGGCTTGGTGCGGACCGATTTCGCCCGCGCCCTGTGGGAGGATCCGGAGCTGTACCGCAAGCGCACCAAAGGTACGCCCTTGCAGCGCATCGGCGAGCCCGACGAGATCGCCGGCGCCGCCGTGTTCCTCGCCGCCCCGGCCGGCAGCTTCACCACCGGGCAGACGATCGTGGTCGACGGCGGCACCACGGCGGGCACGGTGGCCTCGGAGGAGTAAGGCCGGTCCCCTCCCCCTTTCGCGGGGGGAGGGGTTCGCACCATCACATTCCGCGCGAGGCGTATTCGCGCGCGAAGGCGGGATCGAAGACGCGCTCCACGTCGTAGCGATTGATGCCAATGTCGGCGAGTTCGCGATCGGTCATGGCATGAAGCTCGCGGCGCACCGCCATCCGTCGTGAATACGCGGTCAGGGCGCGGACGAGGAGGGCCAGACGCTCGGCCCAGCCGGGCCGGCGGTGGGGAAGGACAGGCTCGTAGTCGGCATCGTCCCAGGTGCTGTGATAAGACAGCATGTCGGGGAGTTTGAAGGCCAGCGCCTGCTTGGAAGGTTGCATGCTCATGGGTGTTGTCCCCCATCTCATATGTCGTCTCGTGGGACCCGGGTCTCGCGCCCTGCCGTCGCGGCAGGGCGTCCCCGGGGCTTGGTCCAGCAACATGGGAACGATCCGGGATTGCATGAGCGTGGATTCATCTCGACAGCCATGCGGTCTAAGCATGTATCATCACCGAGCTATGACGTGAGCGAGCACGCAAAGCGGCTGGCGGCCCTCCGGAGGGAGCTGGAGCGGCTGGGCCTGCATGGTTTCATCGTGCCGCGTGCCGACGAGCACCTGGGCGAGTACGTGCCGGAATGCGCCGAACGCCTGGCCTGGCTGACCGGCTTCACCGGCAGCGCCGGCCTGGCCGCCGTGCTCGCCGACCGCGCCGCCGTGTTCGCCGACGGGCGTTACGTGCTGCAACTGGACCAGCAGACGGATCCGGCGCTGTGGGAGCGGCGCCACATCACCGAGAATCCGCCCGCCGCCTGGCTCGCGGCCGCCGCGCCGTCCGGAGCACGCATCGGCTATGACCCGCTGCTCATCAGCGAGGAGGCGCTGGGACGCTACACCGAGGCGGGACTGGCGATGGCGCCGGTCGCGCCGAACCCGCTGGACGCGGTCTGGACCGATCGCCCCGCCCCACCGCGCGCGCCGGCGCGGCCTCACCCGTTGCGCTACGCCGGGCGCGACGCGGCCGAGAAGCGCGAGGAGATCGCCGCCGTGCTGCGCGAGGCCCGGCAGGACGCGACGGTTCTCACCGACCCCGCCTCCATTGCGTGGCTGCTCAACCTGCGTGGCGGGGACGTGGCGTTCACCCCCTTCGCGCTCGGATTCGCCATCCTGCACGCCGACGCGCGGGCGGAGTTGTTCATGGACCCGGCCAAGCTGGACGAAGTGACGCGCGCGTGGCTCGGCAACGCCGTCGCGCTCGCCCAGCCCGACGCGCTGGGACCGGCGCTTGATCGGCTGAGAGGGCGCGTTCGGGTGGATCCGGGCGGCTCCCCGGTCTGGTTCGCGCAACGGCTGCGCGCCGCCGGCGCCGAGCCGGTCGCCGGCGCGGACCCGTGCCTGATGCCCAAGGCGTGCAAGAACAAGGTGGAGCAGCAGGGCGCCCGTGCGGCGCACGCGCGTGACGCGGTGGCGATGTGCCGGTTCCTGCATGTTCTGGCCGAGACCGGGCCGAGCGCGGCCGCGACCGAAATCTCGGCCGCCGAGCGGCTGCTGACGCTGCGCAGCGAGGTCGAGGGCTTCCGCGGCGAGAGCTTTCCCGCGATCTCCGGCGCGGGCGAGCACGGCGCGATCATCCATTACCGGGTCACGCCGGAGACCGATCGGCCGATCCGGGCGAACGAGGTCTATCTGATCAACTCCGGCGCGCAGTACCCGGACGGTACGACCGACGTGACCCGCACCGTCTGGACCGGCCCCGACGCGCCGCCGGCGACGTTGCGCGACCGGGCGACCCGCGTGCTGAAGGGCCATATCGCGATCGCCACCTTGGTCTTTCCCGAGGGCGTCGGCGGCGCGCATCTCGATGCCTTCGCCCGGCGCGCGCTGTGGCAGGCGAGGCTCGACTACGATCACGGCACCGGCCATGGGGTCGGCAGCTATCTCTCGGTCCATGAAGGCCCGGTGAGCCTCTCCCGCCTCGCTCGGCCGGTGCCGATCGCGGCCGGCATGATCCTGTCGAACGAGCCGGGCTTCTACCTGCCCGGCGCTTACGGCATCAGGCTGGAGAACCTGCTGCTGGTGCAGCCCGCCGACCCGGACGCCGACGTCCCTGGCGCCAAGCCGTTCCTGCGTTTCGAGACGCTCACCCTTGCCCCGTTCGACCGCAACCTCATCGACCCCGCGCTGCTCGATCCGCCCGAGCGCGCCTGGATCGACGCCTACCACGCTCGCGTCGCCGCCGAGGTCGGCCCGGACCTTGATCCGGGGCCACGCCGCTGGCTTGATGGCGCGTGCGCGCCGTTGGCTCTCCCCGAAGAAGGCACCGCATGATGCTCGACAAGGACACGCTCCAGATGCTGCGCGGCGTCTCCACCGCGACAGTCACCACGGTCCTGCTGAAGAAGGGCCTCCGCAATGTCTGGATGCGCGGCACGCGCCCGCTGCGCGCCGATCAGCCGCGCCTGGTCGGGCCGGCCTTCACCATGCGCTTCATCCCCGGACGCGAGGACCTGGCGACGCCCGAATCCTGGTCCTCCCCACGCTCCACCCGTGTCGCCATCGAGGCGATGCCGGAAGGCTGCATCGCCGTCGTGGACGCGATGGGTGTCACCGATTCCGGGATCTTCGGCGACATCCTGTGCGGGAGGATGCGGCGGCGGGGCGTGACCGCGCTGATCACCGACGGCGCCGTTCGCGATCTCGCCGGCGTGCTCGGCACGAACCTGCCGGTCTGGTGCGGCGGCGCCTCCGCGCCGCCCTCGGTCGCGGCGCTGATGTTCGTGAACTGGCAGGAGCCGGTCGGCTGCGGGGGCGTCGCCGTGTTTCCCGACGACGTGATCGTGGCGGACGCCGACGGCGCGGTAGTCGTTCCGCGAGCCCTGGTCGCCGAGGTGGCCGAGCTTGGGGCGGAGCAGGAGCGGCTGGAGGCCTGGATCATGCGGGAGGTGGACAAGGGCGCCAGCCTGCCGGGCCTTTATCCGGCCAACGCCGAGAACCGGGCGCGCTACGAAGCCCAGCGCGCCCGGGCGCCGTAAAAAGGCGTTACTACACCGTTATTGACCCGAACGTGAGGCGAGTAACGGCCGTGCGATTCGCATCCCGCGCGCCGCCACGCATATCTGGGGGACAGACGTTCCAGGGAGCGGGCGGATGCACGTTCAGCAGCAAGATACCCAGGAGACCGCGCGGTTGCTCATCAAGCGCCATGGGTTGCGGGCACAGGCGATCGCGCTGGAGCGCGTGCAGGAGATGCGCGTGCAGGGCGATGCCATCGGGCTCGATCGCTGGCAGGCAATCTATGCGGCGATCTGCGACCTGCGCCGCTCGGCCGGAAAGCGGGTCGGCCCGGAGGAGCCGTACGATTACCGTTCCTGAGTCGGGCTCCTTACAGCAGCTTCGGCAGGGTGGTGGTCACGAGGATCGCCCCCGACAGGGTCAACAGCCCAAGGACAACGCGGCGGAATGCCGCGTCGCTGAAGCGGGTTCCCACGAACGTGGGCACCAGCATCGCGGGTGCCACTACGGCGAACAGCCGCGGGGCGCCCGAGGGGATGGTGCCGGTCGCGAGATAGGTTGCCATCGTCAGTGCCTGCGTGGCGAGGCTGAACACCTGAAAGACGGCGCGTTGGCGGTCCCGATCCCAGCCCCGCAGCGTGGTCCAGAGCGTGGGAGCGGGGCCGTTCAAACCGCCGAGGCCGCACATGATCCCGCCGATCCATCCAACGCTGGCGTCTGCCAAGCGTCCTCCTCGGGTGACGCTCGGCAAGTCGCGCGCGAGCAGCATGGCGGGGCACCACGCCAGCAGAAGAACGCCTACGCCCATCTTGAACGAAAGCGGATCGACGTACCGGAGCAGAGCGACGCCGAGCGGCACGCCGAGGACGCCCCCCGCCAGGAAGGGCAGGATGAGGCCAGCGTCCAGCCCGCGCCGGACGGAGCCGAGCGAAAGAAGCTGCCCGACCAGCGTGCCGAACACGACTAGCGGGCCGGCCAGCACCGGATCGACGGACCATGCCCAGATCGACATCGCGGTCAGGCCGAAGGCGAACCCGGAGAGGCCCTGCACGAAGCCGCCGGCAGCCGCGCCCACGGCGACGATCGTGACGAGAGTGTCCAGGGTCTTGTTCCAGTTCGAAGCCGGGCACATCCTAGCGCCGGACGCGCCGGGCACCATCCGCGGTGCCGACAATATGGAGGCAGGCATGAGTGAGGGCACGCACGACGGCCTGATCCGCGACCAGTTCACCCGCCAGGCGACCCCGTTCAGCACGGCCGCGACCATCTCCGACGAGCAGGCACTGCGGATGATCGTCGCGGCCGGCCGCCCTGGACCGGACGATACGGTGCTCGATCTCGCCTGCGGCGGCGGGCTGGTCGTCTGCGCCTTCGCCGCGCATGTCCGTGAGGCGACCGGCATCGACCTGACCCCGGCGATGCTGGAGCGCGCCCGCGCGCTCGCCGCGGAAAAAGGCCTGACCAACGTCGCGTGGCGGGAAGGCGACGTGCGCTCCCTGCCTTGGCCTGACGCCAGCTTCGGCATCGTCGTGACCCGCTTCTCGTTCCACCACTTCGAGGACCCGCTGGGCGCGCTGCGCGAAATGGCGCGGGTGTGCCGGCCGGGCGGGCGGATCGTCGTTGTGGACATGATCGCCTCCGAGGACCCTGCGAAGGCGGCCGCCTGGAACCGGCTGGAGGTGCTGCGCGACCCCTCCCATGTCCGCGCCAGGAGTTTGACCGAGCTAAAATCGCTGTTTCCCTTGGCCGGCCTGCCGCCGCCGGACGCGACGTTCTACGAGTTGCGCGATGAGGTGCGGAATCTGCTCGCCCGCTCCTTCCCGAACCCCGGCGACACGGAGCGGATCACCGCGCTGTTCGCGCGGCAGGCGGAGCAGGACAGCATGGGGATCGAGGTGCGGGACGACGGGGCGGCGCTGCGATATGCCTATCCTGTCGCGATTCTTGCCTCGAACTCGGCCTTGACCACGCGCGCCCCTCCGGGGACGGTGCCTGCATGACCGACGCCACCGACATCCATCGCGGCCTGCTGACCCTCGACACCCACATCGACATCCCCTGGCCCAACGGTCCCGACCCGTTCGACGAGACGCGCCGGAAGGTCGACCTTCCGAAGATGCTGCGCGGCGGCGTCTCGGCCGGCTGCTTCGTGGCCTATGTGCCGCAGGGGGCGCGCACCGTGGAGAACGACGATGCGGCGTTCGCCCGCGTGGTGGCGATGCTGACGGCGATCCGCGCGATGGCGCGCTCCGAGCGCGGCATCACGGCGGTGCTCGCCACCACCGCCGCCGAGGTCGAGGCGGCACGGCGCGACGGGATCCTCGCCGTGATTCCGGCGGTGGAGAACGGCTTCTCGGTCGGCGCCGATCTGTCGCGGCTGGCGCGATTCCGGGCGCTCGGTGCGCGCTATCTCACGCTGACCCACAACGGCCACAACGCACTGGCCAATTCGGCGCAGCCGCGCGCCGACCTGGGCGACGCGGAGGCCGAGCACGGCGGATTGTCCGCGCTGGGCCGCGGCGCGATCGCCGAGCTGAACCGGCTGGGGATGCTGATCGATGTCGCCCATGTCTCCCGCGACGCCATGATGCAGGCCGCCTCATGCTCGCGTACGCCCGTCGTCTCCACCCATTCGTGCATCCGCGCGCTGTGCGATCATCCGCGCAACCTCGACGACGCGCAGCTCGATGCGCTGCGCGACGTGGGCGGGGTGGTGCAGGTCACGGCGGTTTCTGGCTTCCTGAAGGCGGGCGCCAAGCCCGAGCAGGTGAGCGTCGCCGATTTCGCCGATCACATCGACCATGCGGTGCGCCGGATCGGCGTCGAGCATGTCGGCATCTCGTCGGACTTCGACGGCGGCGGCGGTTTCCGCGGCTGGGCCGATGCCGCCGACAGCCCGAACCTCACGGCCGAGCTGTTGCGGCGCGGCTATGGGCGGGTCGAACTGGCGCTGCTGTGGGGCGGCAATTTCCTCCGCGTGCTGCGCCGCGCCGAGGCGCTCGCGGCATGACGCGCGCGGTGCGCCTGCCGGACGGCACCGCAGTCCCCGCGCTGGGCCAGGGCACCTGGCACATGGGCGAGCGCCGGGGCGCGGCGGGCGACGAGGCGGCGGCGCTACGGCTCGGCCTCGATCTCGGAATGACGCTGATCGACACCGCCGAGATGTATGGCGAGGGCGGGGCCGAGGAGGTCGTCGGGAAGGCCATCGCCGGCCGGCGCGACGAGGTGTTCCTGGTCAGCAAGGTCTATCCCCAGAACGCCTCCGCCGAGGGCGTTCCCGCCGCCTGCGCCCGTAGCCTGAAGCGGCTGCGCACGGATCGGATCGACCTCTACTTGCTGCACTGGCGCGGTCGGTTCCCCCTCGCCGAGACGGTCGCGGCGTTCGAGGCGCTGCGGTCGGCGGGCAAGATCCGCTTCTGGGGGGTGTCGAACCTGGATCGCGCGGACATGGATGAACTGGCCGGCGTGCCAGGCGGCGTCGCGTGCGCGACGGATCAGGTACTGTACCATCCCGGCGAGCGGGGGATCGAGTTCGACCTGTTGCCGTGGTGCCGCCAGCGCGCGATGCCGGTCATGGCCTACTCGCCGATCGGACAGGCCGGGCGGATGCTGCGGTCGCGCGCCCTGACCGAGGTCGGGCGGCGGCACGGCACGACGCCGGCGCAGGTCGCGATCGCCTGGGGCCTGCGGCATCCGGACGTCATCTCCATCCCGAAGGCCGCCAGCGCCGAGCACGTCCGCGAAAACGCCGCGGCGGGCGCGCTCACGCTCACGGCGGAGGACCTCGCCGCGATCGACGCGGAGTTTCCGCCGCCGCGGCGCAAGCAGGGGCTGGCGATACTGTGAAGACAAGGGCCAGAGGCGGGGCCTCTGGCCTTCAAGTCGTGCAGTTTGATCCGTTCGGAGCCGCGGATCGTTCGTTCTGAGGTGCTGCGCGCTCAGCTCGCCGTCTTGGCGGGCGTCGACGCGACGTGCGCCTTGGCCTTGTGGATGTGCTTGTGGACGGCGTGGTGCGCCGACTTCTGCGGCTTCGGCGCGCCCGACTGCGCCAGAACGGGGGAGGCGGTCAGCGCCGCGATCGGAAGAATCAGGCCGAGCGCGGCCGGCAGGAACTTGCGGATGGTCATGGAAGGGAGGCTCCAGTCAGACATTGGCGGGCCGGGCGGTCTTGAGACCAGCGCCAAGGGGTTGGCCTGATCATCTGCACGACTATGCCGATCCGTTGCGGATTCGGGCAAGAGCCCGCGTGGCAAAAACGTCGATGTTGCATTCGGGTCACAGGAGGCAGAGCGTCGCAAGTTCGCGCCGCAGCGCCTCCGGCAGCTCGGCCTCGCCCACGACCGACCCCGCGGCCGCGAGGTCGGCGGGAGCATCCGCATCCGGCAGGTAGCGCCAGCCCTGAAAGGGCTTCATCAAGCGCCCGCGTACCGGGATCAGCTCCGCGTCCAGCAGCAGACCGGCGCAGGGTGCGCCGTCGTCCCAGTGGTCGTCCCGGATGTCGATGATTCGCTGACGAACGCCGAGGACCCCGCCGATCACCCAGTACATCGACCCGCCGGCCAGGATCTCCGCCCCGCGGCGGGGTGTGTTGCGGGTCCGATGGCGCAGTGGAGGCTCGCGCGCCGATCGCTCGGCCTGGAAGGCGCGAAGCTGCGGCAGGTCGCGCACCCCGACAGCGAGCTTGACCAAATGCAGGACCGGGATGGACGCGGCGAACATGGAGCTGATTTGCGGCTTTTGCCCGGAGTCCGGCAAGGGGCCTTTGCCGGCTTGAGCGATCGTGAGGCGCGGGAATTTACGCCGGACCGACCCGGCACTAAGAGGAACGGATGACCGCTGTGGGATCGGGTGCATGAGCCAGACCGAAGCCGCCGCGTTCCCGGCGTACTCCGCCAACGCGCCCGCGCCGATCATCCGGCTCGACAAGGTGAACAAGTGGTTCGGCACGCTGCACGTCCTGCGCGATGTCTCGCTGGTGGTGGCCGAGAAGGAGCGGGTGGTGGTCTGCGGGCCGTCGGGGTCGGGCAAATCGACCATGATCCGCTGCATCAACCGGCTGGAGGTCCACCAGTCCGGCCGCATCGTGGTGGACGGCACGGAGCTGACTGACGACACCCGCGCGCTGGACACCGTGCGCCGCGAGGTCGGCATGGTGTTCCAGTCGTTCAATCTCTTTCCGCACTTGACGATCCTGGAGAACCTGACGCTGGCGCCGGTCTGGGTCCGCAAGACGCCGAAGGCGGAGGCCGAGGAGCAGGCGATGGCCTATCTGCGCCGGGTGAAGATCCCCGAGCAGGCGCGCAAATATCCGGGCCAGCTCTCGGGCGGGCAGCAGCAGCGGGTTGCGATCGCCCGCGCGCTGTGCATGCGACCCCGGGTCATGCTGTTCGACGAGCCGACCTCCGCGCTCGACCCCGAGATGATCAAGGAGGTGCTGGACGTGATGATCGAGCTGGCGGAGTCCGGGATGACGATGGTCTGCGTCACCCACGAGATGGGGTTCGCCCGCCGGGTGGCCGACCGGGTCGTGTTCATGGACGAGGGAGAGATCGTCGAGAGCGGCCCGCCCGCCGAGCTGTTCGAGAATCCGCGCACTGACCGGCTGCGGCTGTTCCTCTCCCAGATTTTGCGCGGGCACTGAGCCGGCGCGGACCAAGACGGTGTCGCGGCAGGCGCGCGGCGACAACGTCTATGACCGCGAGGGCTACGCCTAATGACCGCGAGGGCTACGCCGCGATCACGCGCTGCGCAGCCTCGTCCAACGTTACCGGGCAGGTGGCGGCGCTTCGGCTCGCCAGTGCGTGGCGCCGCGCGACAGCGGCCATGCCTCGGCCCGCGATAGGTGAGCCGCAACAGCCTTGAACCGAGCGGCCACGGATCGGATGCTTGTTGCCCGCCCAGCCGGGCGCTATGCCTCCCCCCTTGTGCGAGGAAACCCTCTGATGGGCGTTACCACGGTCGCTGCGGACAACCGCCGGCGGCTACCCGAGTTCGGCGCGATGGTGGCCGTGCTGGGGGTCGTCTATGGCGACATCGGGACGAGCCCGCTCTACGCGTTCAAGGCGGCGCTGGACCTGTTCAAGAACCGCACGGTCGCCGATCTGGAGGTTCTCGGCATCCTTTCGCTGATCTTCTGGTCGCTGATCCTGATCGTCTCGGTGAAATACGTCGCGCTGGTGATGCGCGCCGACAACCGGGGCGAGGGCGGCATCCTCGCGCTGATGGCGCTGGCCCAGCGGGTCTGCGTCACGCCTCGGATGCGCGCCTTCGTGGCCCTGGTGGGGATCGCCGGGGCCTGCCTGTTCTTCGGCGACGGGCTCATCACGCCGGCGATCTCCGTGATGTCGGCGTTGGAGGGGCTGGAGGTCAGCTCGCCCAGCCTCAAGACCTATGTGCTGCCGATCAGCGCCATCGTGATCGTGCTGCTGTTCGCCGCCCAGTACCGCGGCACCCACAGCATCGGGCGGCTGTTCGGTCCGATCATGGCGATATGGTTCGTCGCCATCGCCCTGCTCGGTGTGAGCCAGATCGTCCACCATCCCTCGGTGCTGCTGGCGCTGTCCCCGACCTACGCGATCCGTCTCGGGGTGGTTTACAAGGCGATGGCCTTCGTGGTGCTGGGCGCGGTAGTGCTGTGCGTGACCGGGGCGGAGGCTTTGTATGCCGATATGGGGCATTTCGGCGCCCATCCCATCCGCGTAAGCTGGACGTTCTTCGTCCTGCCCGCGCTGGTGCTGAACTATTTCGGCCAGGGCGCCCTGATCCTCACCAACTCGACGGCGGCGAGCAACCCGTTCTACCTCACCGGACCGGGCTGGGTGCGGCTGCCGTTGGTGGTGTTGGCGACCGTGGCGACGGTGATCGCCAGCCAGGCAGTCATCACCGGCGCCTATTCGATGACCCGGCAATGCCTGCAACTCGGCTTCCTGCCGCGCATGACGGTGCGCCACACCTCCTCGATCGAGGGGCAGATCTACGTCCCGCAGGTGAACCTCTTTCTCGCGATCGGTGTGCTGGCGCTGGTGTTCGCGTTTCGCAGCAGCGACAGCCTGGCCTCCGCCTACGGCATCGCCGTAACCGGCACCTTCATCTGCACCGCCGTCCTCGCCGCTATCGTCTATCGCCGCCAGTTCCAGTGGCCGCGAGTCGCGGCGCTGGGCGTGTTCGGTTTTCTTTTCCTGATCGACCTCACGTTCTTCTCCGCGAACACGCTGAAGGTCGTCGAGGGCGGCTGGGTGCCACTGGTGCTCGGGCTGGGGCTGATGGCGCTGATGACGTCGTGGAAGCGCGGTCGCGACCTGCTGCTCGCGCGTTGGCGTCAGGACAGCCTGCCGATTGCCTCATTCCTCGCCCGACTGCCGCAGTCGCGCACGATTCGGGTTCCCGGCCTCGCCATCTTCCTGACGGGAAACCCGGATTATGTGCCCGCCGCGTTGCTGCACAACCTGAAGCACAACAAGGTGCTGCACGAGCGCGTGCTGTTCGTGACTGTACAGAATCTGGACGTCCCCGAAGCGCGCAACCGGATGGAACTGGCCGAGCTGGCGCCGGGCATCCACCGCGTGGTGCTGCGGTATGGCTTCATGGAAAGCCCGAACCTGCCGCGCGCGCTGGAGGGCCTGCGCGAACGGGGCGTTGCGTTCGACCCGATGCAGGCCAGCTACTTCCTCAGCCGTGAGGTAATGGTTGCCGCGTTGGTGCCCAAGTTGGCCTTCTGGCGGCGCTGGCTGTTCCTGGCGATGGCGCGGAACGCGGTGCCCGCCACGGAGTTCTTCCGTATTCCATCGGATCGCGTCGTGGAGCTCGGTGTCCGCATCGCGATCTGACACAACCGTGAGCGCATGACGGGTCGTGAATGGACCAGGCTGGGAGATTATCCAGGGCGTCGAATGCGCCCCCGCATGATCGTCCGCACGGGCGATGAGCGCGCCGCGCCTGAGCCGCTTGACCGCCGTGCTGACGCGCGGCCCGGGTCAGCCGGGCGGTGATACGAGCTGCGGAATCGAGATCGAGTTGTGCCTCGATCAGCGCGGCCAGATCCAGCCCGCCTGCGCCGGCGACAAGCCCTGGCGGGTGCGCCGCTTCTGGCCTGACCGGGAGGATTGGCGGGGCGAGCTGGTCGCTGTGGAGGACGGCTGGGGGGTGCGCAGCTCGGGCAGCGACGACGAGCCGATATGGGAGCTGCACGGGCGGATGCTGCGGCCGGGCGAGTACATCACCCTGGTCCGCCCTGCCGATTCCGAGTCGGTGTTTCGGATCGTCAACATCGAAGCCTTGCCTTGATCGCGCCGCGCGCCCGGCCTAAGTGGTCGGGGCCGGCTGGCATTCGCGCCCGCCCGGCCGTCCGTTGCCCGGGTCGCACGCCCAGGCAAGGGGCGCGGATGACCTGCAAGCTGGATGACATGAACCCTCGATCTAGTCGCGACGCTGCGGAGCCGCCCAACGACGGCTCTTCAGATTCTGATCGCCCAGGAGAGTTCGACGGTCGCCCCGGTCAGCCGAATTCCCGGCTGACCGAAGCGGTCGCCCAGCCTCCCGGGCCGGATGAACCGGTTGAAGGAGGCTTGGAAATGACCGCCCGCTCCGCTCCCGCGCTGCTCGCTTGTCCTCCGTCCCCGCAAGCCCAGGAGATTCATCATGGACGACGGCCCTAGTCGCGGCCGGGCCGTCGGGCCCGGCGCGCGCCTGACTTAGGACCGGGACGGGGCAGCGCCACCCGTCTCCGGTTCGCGACGAACGGAGAAGGTCGGCATGTCCTTCGCAAGCCTCTCGCAGCAGGAGACGATCGCGCCGCCCGGCTGGCGGCGGCGCGTGCTGCGCTATCTGGTGGTCGCCGGCCCCGGCCTGATCGTGATGGTGGCCGACAACGACGCCGGCGCCGTCTCTACCTACACGCAGGCCGGCGCGCAGTACGGCACGCACCTGCTCTGGGTGCTGCTGGCGCTGCTGCCGATCACCTATTTCGTCCAGGAGATGGTCGCCCGCCTCGGCATCGCCACCGGCCAGGGCCATGCGGCCATGATCTACCGGCGGTTCGGCACATGGTGGGGGCGGTTCTCGCTGGCCGACCTGCTGGTTTTGAACTTCCTGACCCTGGTGACGGAGTTCGCCGCGATCGCGCTGGCCGCGCACGGGCTGGGGATCGCGCCGGTCATCGCGGTGCCGCTGGCCGCCGTCGGGCTGGTCGTGCTGGTGGGGACCGGCAGCTATCGACGTTGGGAGCGGATGACGCTCGGGCTCTGCGCGCTCAGCTTCGCGTGGTTCGCGCTCGCCTGGCTGGTCGGGTCGCGCTGGGGCGCGGTGCTGCACGACGCGGTGGTGCCGAGCCTGCCGGCCGGCGGGCTGACCGGTGCGCTTGTGTTCCTCATCATCGCCATCGTCGGGACGACGATCGCGCCTTGGCAGCTTTTCTTCCAGCAATCCTGCGTGGCCGACAAGCGCCTGCGCTTCGCCGACCTGGGACCGGCGCGCTTCGACACGTTCGTTGGCGCGCTGGCGGTGGTGGCGTTCGCCGGCTGCATGATGCTGGTGGGCGACGCGCTGCACCGGAGCGGGGGTGCCTACCACGATCCCGCGCAGATGGCGGGGGCGCTGGGGGGAGCTATCGGCCGCGCGGGCAGCACGGCGATCCTGCTGCTGATGTGCAACGCCGCGGTGCTTGGCGCGACCGCCATCTCGCTCTCCTCGGCCTGGGCCTGGGGCGAGGCGATGGGCAGTCCCGCCACGTTGCAGGCCCGGATCAGCGAGGCGCCGCGCTTTTATGCGGCCTATGCGGCGTGCGTGGCTGCGGCGGCCGGGGTCGTGCTGATTCCCGAGGCGCCGTTGCAGGCGATCATCCTCGGCGTGCAGGTGATCGCCGGGGTGATGCTGCCCTCGGCGATCATCTTCCTGCAACTGCTGCTCAACGACCGCGAGATGCTGGGCGAGCGGTTCGTCAACCGCCCCTGGAACAACTGGGTGAACTGGGGCTGCATCGGCCTGCTGTTCGCCCTGTCGCTCATCCTCGCCGCGCAGGTCCTGCTGCCCGGCCTGTTCCCCGCCACCTGATCACGGGAGAAACGCCCATGTCCGACGGCACTTTCGACCTCCGCATGGTCCATCCACTGGACGACGCGCCCGAGGTGAAACTCTACAACGCCGCACTGGGCCGGATGCGAATGACCCGGTCGGTGCGGCTGTCGCTGGTGCTGCTGCGCGGCTATCTGCTGCTGATGCTGCTGCTGGTGGCGGCGCGGGTGCTTGGCGGGGTGTAGGTGGGCGGCCAAGCCTCGATCATCACGCTCGACCCCTCCCCCCGGCCCCCTCCCGCAAGGAGAGGGGGAGCGGAAGACGCGGCGCTTTTTACTCCTCCCCTCCCCTTCCGGAAGGGGTTGGGGGGAGTGGTCAGCTCGGTACGGATCGGTCGATGGTTCTGCCACACCGTGCGCCCTTGCGCGCGCATCTGTGCGCCCGCTAGGAATGGCAAATGCCCGACTTCTCCCGAACCTGGGACGTGCTCGTGGCGGGCGGCGGCAATGCGGCGCTCTGCGCGGCGATTACCGCACGCCAGGCGGGCGCGAGCGTGTTGTTGGCCGAGCACGCGCCGCGCGCCTTCCGGGGCGGCAACAGCCGGCACACGCGCAACCTCCGCGCGATGCATGAGGGCGCCCTCGGGCCGCTGACGAACACCTACGGCGAGGACGAGTACCTGGGACGACCTGCTGCGTGTCACCGGCGGCAACACCGACGAAGGGCTGGCGCGCATGACCATCCGCGCCTCGGCCGGCGTGTTCGGTTTCATGCGCGACTGCGGCGTGCATTTCCAGCCGTCGCTGGCCGGCACGCTGAACCTGTCGCGCACCAACGCCTTTTTTCTTGGCGGTGGCAAGGCGCTGGTGAACGCCTACTATCTCGCGGCCGAGCGGTTGGGCATCGAAATCCTGTACGATACCGAGGTTCTCGCCCTGCTCATGGAGCATGGCGCGGTGCGGGCGGCGGAGATCACGTACAAGGGCTTCCCTCAGACGATCCAGGCGCGCACCGTGGTGGCCGCCAGCGGGGGGTTCCAGGCCAACCTCGACTGGATGCGCCAGTATTGGGGCGACGCGGTGGACAACTTCGTCATCCGGGGCACGCCCTACAATCGCGGCCGGGTGCTGAAGAACCTGCTTGATCAGGGCGTCGCGACGGTGGGCGACCCGACGCAGTGCCACGCGGTGGCACTGGACGCACGCGCGCCGAAGTTCGACGGCGGCATCACGACGCGCCTCGACAGCGTGCCGTTCAGTGTCGTCGTCAACCGCGAGGGTGAGCGGTTCTATGACGAGGGCGAGGATGTCTGGCCCAAGCGCTACGCCATCTGGGGCCGGCTGATCGCCGCTCAACCGGGGCAGATCGCTTACTCCGTCTGCGACGCCAGGGCGGTGAAGCTGTTCATGCCGTCGGTCTATCCGGCGATCCGGGCGGATACGCTCGGCGAGTTGGCCGATCGGCTCGGCCTCGCCCCCCTGAAGCTGCGGGCCACCGTCGCGCGCTACAACCACGCGGTCCGTCCGGGGCGGTTCGACAACACGCGGCTGGACGGCTGCGCGACGGAGGGCCTGGATCCGCCCAAGACCAACTGGGCCCAGCGGATCGAGACACCGCCCTTCTTCGGCTACCCGCTGCGCCCGGGCATCACGTTCACCTATCTCGGCGTGCGCGTGAACGAGGAGGCGCAGGTGCTGATGGAGGACGGGCGGCCCGCCGTCAACCTGTTCGCCTCGGGCGAGATCATGGCGGGCAACATTCTCGGCCGGGGCTACCTGGCCGGGTTCGGCATGACCATCGGCACGGTATTCGGCCGCATCGCGGGGGAGCAGGCGGCACGCCATGCACGAAACTGATGCGGTCCGCGAGGCGCGGCGCGAGATGGAGGTGTGCAACGCCTGCCGCTACTGCGAGGGGTTCTGCGCGGTGTTCCCCGCGATGGAACTGCGGCGGGAGTTTTCCGCCGGCGATCTGAGCTATCTCGCCAATCTCTGCCACAACTGCCGGGGCTGCTATTACGCCTGCCAGTACGCGCCGCCGCACGAATGGGGCATCAACGTGCCGCGCAGCCTGGCCGCCGTGCGGGCGCAGGGCTACGAGGAATACGCTTGGCCGGCGCCGCTGGCCCGGGCGTTTTACCGCAACGGCGTCGTGGTCTCGCTGTTGACGGCGGCGGCGCTGGGGCTCGCCTTGATCCTGACGATCGGGCTGAACGACGACACGGGGTTGTACGCAAGCCGGGGCGTGCAGCCGGAGAGCTTCTACCAGGTGATCCCGCTCTGGGTGATGCAGGCGGTCGGGATCGCTACCTTCGCGTTCTCGCTGCTCGCGCTGGGGATGGGGGCCATCCGGTTCTGGCGCGATGCCGGCACCGGGCGCGCGCTGAGCGCCGATGCGGCCGGGCGGGCGCTGTGGGACGTGCTGAGCCTGCGGAACCTGGGCGGGGGCGGGCATGGCTGCAACGACGCCAGCGAGCGCTTCTCGATGACCCGCCGCCGGCTGCATCACGCGATGTTCTACGGCTTCCTGCTGTGCTTCGCCGCGACCTGCGTGGGTTTCGTCTACCACGCGGCGCTTGGCTGGCCGGCGCCCTATCCTTTCATCAGCCTGCCGGTCCTGCTGGGAACCGTGGGCGGGGTCGCGTTGATGGCAGGCACGGGCGGGCTGTTCGCGATGAAGCTGGTCGACGATCCCGGCCCGGCGGCACGCGATTTGCTCGGCGCGGACGTTGCCTTGCTGCTGCTGCTGTTCCTGGCGGCCGGGACGGGGCTAGCCCTGCTCGGCCTGCGTGCCACGGCCGGCATGGGCATCGCGCTCGCGGTGCATCTGGGCTTCATCCTGGCGCTGTTCGTGCTGCTGCCCTACAGCAAGATGGTGCATGGAGTTTACCGCACGGCCGCGCTGCTGCGGGCGGCCATCGAGGCGCGGGACGCGCCGGCCGGCTAGAAATTCAGAGCGCCGGTTCGTCGGCGAGCGCGCAATAGTGCCCGACCAGCAGGCCGACCGGGAGCGAGACCAGCGCCCAGGTCGCCAAGGCGATGATCAGAATACGCCCGAGCGGCGGGCTGGCCGCGCACAGCGACGCGAATGCCGTGAGGCCGATGACGATGAGGGCCAAGGGCGGATGCAGGCGGCCGGATCGAACCATCGCAAGGTGTCCTGAACAGGAACGTCGCAGGCCGGCGCGGCATCGCGGCGTGGAACGGCGAGGTGGAGGCAACCGCAACCCGTCTGTGCGGTAGCGTGGCGGTAGTACTTGCGCATGTCAAACGAAGAATCGCCGGCCGTTCCCTTCCGCCACGCACGGGCGGCGGAAGGGTCCCGAGTCGAAAGCCCCTCTCAGCGCGTGGGGCGAGGCGGGTCCTGGCTGTAGTCGTAGAAGCCGCGTCCGGCCTTGCGCCCGACCCAGCCCGCCTCGACGTATTTCACCAGCAGCGGACATGGCCGATATTTGCTGTCCGACAGCCCTTCGTAGAGCACCTGCATGATCGACAGGCAGGTATCCAGGCCGATGAAGTCCGCCAGCTCCAGCGGACCCATCGGGTGGTTGGCGCCGAGCTTCATGGAGGTGTCGATGGCCGCGATGGAGCCGACGCCCTCATAGAGGGCATAGACCGCCTCGTTGATCATCGGCACCAGGATGCGGTTGACGATGAACGCCGGGAAATCCTCCGACACGGCGGTCGCCTTGCCGAGCCGGTTGGCGAGGCCCTCCACCGCGAGGAAGGTCGGCTCGTCGGTGGCGATGCCGCGGATGATTTCCACCAGCTTCATGACGGGCACCGGGTTCATGAAGTGCATCCCGATGAATTTCTCGGGCCGGTCGGTCCCGGCGCCCAGGCGGGTGATCGAGATGGACGAGGTGTTGGACGCGATCAGGCCCGACGGCTTCAGATAGGGCGTCAGCGTCTTGTAAATCGACCGCTTCACGTCCTCCTTCTCCGTCGCCGCCTCGATCACCAGGTCGGCGTCGCCGAACGCGGCGTAGTCGGTTGAGGTATCGATGCGGGCCAGGGCCGCGTCGCGCGCCTCGGCGCTGATCAGGGATCGGTTCACCTGGCGGTCCATGTTGTGGGCCATGAGGCCCATGGCCTTCTGGAGCTGATCGGCGCGCACGTCGAGCAGGGTGACGGGCAGGCCGGACAGCGCGCAGACATGGGCGATCCCGTTGCCCATCTGGCCGGCCCCGATCACGCCGACGCGCCCGATATCCGGGACGCCGGTGAGCAACGGGCCGGCGGCCTGTGCCGGTTTGACTTCGACATTCATGTTCAGGAGCGCTCCAGTTCGGCCGCCAACTCGGGCAAGGCCGTGAATAGGTCCGCGACCAGGCCGTAATCGGCGACCTGGAAGATGGGCGCTTCCTCGTCTTTGTTGATCGCCACGATGACCTTGCTGTCCTTCATCCCGGCCAGATGCTGAATGGCGCCGGAGATGCCGACCGCGACGTAGAGGTCCGGAGCGACGACTTTTCCGGTCTGTCCCACCTGATAGTCGTTGGGGACGAATCCGGAATCCACCGCCGCGCGCGAGGCGCCGATGGCGGCTCCCAGCTTGTCGGCGATCGGTTCGAGCAGCTTGAAATTGTCGCCGCTCTGCATCCCGCGCCCGCCCGAGATGACCACCTTGGCGGCGGTCAGCTCCGGGCGCTCGCTCTTGGAAAGCTCGGCCGAAACGAATTCCGACAGGCCCGGAGCGGCGGCGGGCTGCACCGACTCGATCGCCGCGCTGCCGCCTTCGGCAGCCACCGGGTCGAAGCTCGACGCACGCACCGTGATAACCTTCTTCGCGTCGGAGGATTTCACGGTCGCCATGCCGTTGCCCGCGTAGATCGGGCGGATGAACGTGTCGGCATCGACGATGCCGGCGACATCACTGATCGGCTGACTGTCGAGCAGGGCGGCGACGCGCGGCATGATGTTCTTGCCCGATGCCGTCGCGGCGGCGAGCAGGTGCGAGTAGGCCGGCGCCAGCGACACCAGCAGCGCAGCGATCGGCTCGGCCAAGGTGTGCTCGTAGTCCGCCGCGTCCGTCACCAGCACCTTCGACAGGCTTGGAAGCCTCGCCGCCGCCTCCGCCGCCGCCCCGACATCCTTGCCGGCGACGAGGCCGTGCGCCTCGCCGAGCTGGGCGGCGGCGGCGACGGCGCTGCGCGAGGGCTGTTTGATGCCGGCCGAGTCGTATTCCAGCAGGACCAGGGATGTCATGCGATCACCTTCGCTTCCGTCCGAAGCTTCTCCACCAGATCGGCGACCGAGCCGACCTTCTGCCCCGCCTTGCGCTTCGCCGGCTCGGCGACCTTGAGCGTGGTCAGGCGCGGCGCGGGATCGACGCCAAGCTCGGCCGGCTTCATCGTCGCGATCGGCTTCTTGCGCGCCTTCATGATGTTGGGCAGGGAGGCGTAACGCGGCTCGTTCAGGCGCAGATCGGTGGTGATCACCGCGGGCAGGTTGAGCGCGACCGTCTCCAGCCCGCCGTCCACCTCGCGCGTGACGGTGATCTTCTCGCCCTCGACGGACAGCTTGCTGGCGAAGGTGCCTTGCGGCCAGCCGAGGAGGGCGGCCAGCATCTGGCCAGTGGCGTTCATATCGTCGTCGATTGCCTGCTTGCCGAGAATGACGAGCCGGGGCTGCTCGCGCTCGGCGACCGCCTTCAGCAGCTTGGCGACCGCGAGCGGTTGCAGCTCGGCGTCGGTTTCGACCAGGATTCCACGGTCGGCGCCCATCGCGAGCGCGGTGCGGATCGTCTCGGCGCATTGCGCGACGCCCATGGAGATGGCGACGATCTCGGTCGCGACGCCCTTCTCCTTCAGGCGGACCGCCTCTTCGATGGCGATCTCGTCGAACGGGTTCATCGACATCTTGACGCCCGACGTCTCGACGCCCGTGCCGTCCGACTTTACCCGCACCTTGACGTTGTAATCCACTACCCGCTTGACCGCGACGAGTATTTTCATAAGACCGTGCCGCCTTCAGGACCGGTGAACCGACGCAGGCCACCGCCTGGCAGCCTGTTCGCACCTGCAATAGACCGGCGGACCATATGCACCCGCCGCAGCCGCTGTCAAACGCCGCCGGCGTCGATCGGCGGACCTTTGATCAACCCCGCAAGAGGCTCAGCATCAACATGAACATCAGCAGCGCCGCGCCTTGCAGGATGACGCGCCAGCGCATGAGTTGGTTCGATCGCCTGGGATCGGCGCCGCCGCGGGCGACACCGATCAATCCGGCGAACAACACGCCGAGCGTGCCGAACATCAGCAGGCCGACGAGGAAGGGAAGGAAGTGGCTCACGTGGGTCACATCGTGCTGAGGAACCCATTCTACATGGGGTCACCCGCGATTTCGCCACCAACGCCCCCGCCTGTCCAGCCCGAGCCGCCCCGCCGATCATATTATGTCGCCGCCGTGCTCCTCGCGCTCGCCATCGCGGGGACGCCCCCCATCGCCCGCGCTGCGGGAGGGCCGGCCTCGGCCGCGCCGCCGATCAGCGCCGCCGAGGCGCATCAGGCGCTCGATGTCCTGACCGATCCGGCGCGCCGAGCCGAGGTCGTCACCACGCTGGAGGCAATCGCCCGGGTCGAGGCCGCACACCCGACGTCCCCGGCCGCGAGCGGGGCGCCTGTCACGACGACGCAGAAACCCGCCGCCGCAGTGGCGAAGCCCGCAGTGCAGCTCAATCCCGACAGCCTAGGCGCCGCCGTCGTTTTGAGCGCCAGTGGCTTTCTCGAAAAGCTGTGGACACGGACCGCTGCGACGGCGCGGACGGTGCAAAGCCTGCCGCTGCTGTGGGGGTGGCTGGTGGTAATGGCGACCAACCCGCTGGCCCACTCGATCCTGCGCAACGCCGTCTGGCGCGTGGCGCTCGCGTTCGTCGCCGGTCTGGCGGGCCAAGTCGTGCTGCGCTGGCTGGTGCGCCGTCCGGTCACCGTGCTCGCGCTGCGCGCCCCGGCCGGTGCACCGCACGCCGTCCCGGTCGAGTTCGACGTGGTTTCGGGCGAGGCGCTTGCCGAACGAGGCGAGACCGAGCCGCCGCGCCCACGACGAATCGCGGCGCTCACGCTGCTGCGTCGGCTGCCGCTGGTGTTCGCGCGGCTCCTGCTCGACCTGCTGCCCGTGCTCGCCTTCGCGATCGCCGGCCATATCGTCGCGGCGAGTGCGCTTGGCGGCGGCGCGCAGTCGCGGCTTGTGGTGCTGGCGATGGTGGACGCCTACGCGATCTCGGCCGGGATCATGTCGCTCGCCAGGATGATGCTCTCGCCCGACGGGCGGCGGCTGCGGCTGTTGCGAGTGTCGGACGTCACCGCGCTCTGGGCTACGCGCTGGATCCGCTGGCTCACCGTGGTGACCGTGTTCGGCTACGCCATCGCGGAGATCGGGCTGGCGCTCGGCATGTCGCAGCCGGCGCATGACGGACTGCTGAAGATCACCGGGCTGCTCAATCATGGCTTTTTGGGCGTGATGGTGCTGCAGAAGCGCCGCGCCGTGAAGAACCGCCTGCGCGCCCCGGCCGGCGCCACCGGTCCCATCGCGCGCCTGCGCAACGCGCTGGCGCCCGTGTGGCATTGGATCGCGCTGTTCTTCCTGGCCGCCCTCTGGATTGCCTGGGCGATCGAGATCCCGAACGGCTACAGCAAGGTGCTGCGGTTCTTCCTGACCATCGTGGTGGTCCTGGTGCTGGTGCGCCTCGCCCTGATTGTGCTGCTCGGCCTGTTGGAGCGCGCGGGTCGCGTAAGTCCGGAACTCGCCGAGCGTTATCCGGGCCTTGAAACGCGCCTCGCCGTCTATCATCCGACGGTGCAGGCCACCGCGCGCGGCATCGTCTATGCCGCCGCCGGCGTACTCATGCTGGAGATGTGGGGCGTTCCCATGTTCTCCTGGTTCTCCGGCAGTCTGCTCGGTCGCCGACTTGCCGAGGGGCTGGGCACCTTGATGCTGACGCTGGTGCTCGCGATCGCGGTGTGGGAGGCGGTGAACGCCGCGCTGCAGGCGCATCTCGCGCGGCTCACGCGCGAGATGCAGGCGGCGCGCTCGGCCCGGCTGCGGACCTTGCTGCCGCTGCTGCGGAGCGCGCTGCTGGTCGCGATCGTTGTGGTCGCCGGCCTCACGGTACTGTCGCAGATCGGCATCAACATCGGCCCGCTGCTGGCCGGCGCCGGGATCATCGGCGTGGCGATCGGCTTCGGTTCGCAGAAACTCGTGCAGGACCTGATCAACGGCATCTTCCTGTTGCTGGAGAACGCGATGCAGGTGGGCGACTGGGTCACCGTGTCGGGCTTGTCGGGGACGGTGGAGGCGCTGTCGGTGCGGACCATCCGGCTGCGCGCCGGCGACGGATCGGTCCACATCATCCCGTTCAGCGCGGTGACCAGCGTGACCAATACCAATCGCGGCCTCGGCAACGCGGCGGTGAGCGTGACCGTTTCTTATACCGAGGACACCGACCGGGTGGGCCAGATCCTGAAGGAAATCGCCGCCACGATGCGTGCCGAGCCCGAGCTCGCCGATCGGATGCTGAGCGATCTGCAGCTCTGGGGGGTGGACAAGCTGGACGGCGCGAGCGCCACGATCACCGGCCAGATCGTCTGCACCGATGCCGGGCGCTTGCCCGTGCAGCGGGAGTTCAATCGGCGCCTTAAAAAGCGGTTCGAGGAGGAGGATGTGGAGATCTACAATCCGGCGCGCACCGTGGTCGTTCCCGCCGCGCCCGTGGCGCCCGTGGCGCCCGAGCCGCCGCGCCCGCCGCTGGCGCTTGCGCAGGCCGCTGGTTGGGATGGAGACGGCTCATGAGCGGCGCGGACGGGCTCGCCCCGCTGGCGGAGGCCGTCGCGCGCGACGGCTTCACGTTCGTCGGCGGCGCGCAGATGCGCATGGTCTTGTCGCGGGCCGGCTCGCTGGCCGACTGGGACGCCTTCGCGGCGAGCTGGGATGATCTCGGGCTGGACACCTACATGGCCGACGGCGGGCGCTATCGGAAACGCCGCCACGCGGTCTATGCCGCCGGGCCGGACGGCATTCGTCGCAAGTCGCACCAGGCGCACTACCAGAGCCGGGACTACAACAGCTTGAACGGCGGCATAGCGCGTTGGTTCGAGCCGGTGCTGCCCGCGATCGGCGCCGGGCCGAGCATGACCGCCGTTCTGGCGACCTGCCGCGCGCTATTCGAGCGGCTGACCAGCGCGCCGCCCGGCCAGGCCCCGCGCTGGCATGTCGAGGTTCACCAATTCCGCATCGAGGCGCGCGCCGACCAGGCGGGCCGCCCGACCCCCGAGGGCTCGCATCAGGACGGGGTGGACCACGTGCTGGTGCTGCTGGTGGGCCGGCGCAACATCCGCGAGGGCGAGACGACGGTGACCGACCTGACGGGCCGGATGCTGGGCAGCTTCACCCTCACCGAGCCGCTGGACGCCGCATTGGTGGACGACAACCGCGTCATGCACGGCGTCACCCCCGTCGCCCCGATCGACCCGGCGCGGCCGGGGTACCGGGACGTCCTGGTGGTGACCTTCCGGCTGGAGTGAGCACATGCCCGAGCCGCGACTGGTCAGGCGGCAGGCTGGATGCTGACCGGACACTGAAACTGCTGGTGAGCCCGCTGGGACTCGAACCCAGGACCCCAAGATTAAAAGTCTCGTGCTCTACCGGCTGAGCTACGGGCTCGCCCGCGCGTTGAACGACATGCGGCGGGCGGGGTCAATCGCCGCCTGTGTCAGGCGCTCCCGGCGTCGCTGGCGAGGCGCATCCGCTCGATGCGATCGGGATTCTGCACCGCGCCGCTGCCGCCGGCGCCGCGCTTGAGGCCGTCGATAAACTCCATCCCCTGCGTCACCTGGCCCCAGATCGTGTACTGGCCGTCGAGGTGCGAGGCCGGGGCGAACATGATGAAGAACTGGCTGTTGGCGCTGTTCGGGTCGCCGGTGCGGGCCATGCCGCAGGTGCCGCGCAGGAAGTGGCGTTTGGTGGTGAACTCGGCCTTCAGGTTCGGCAGCTTCGATCCGCCCGTGCCGGTCCCTGTGGGATCGCCGCCCTGGGCCATGAAGCCCTCGATCACGCGATGAAAGGGCGTCCCGTCATAGAACCCCTCGCTCGAAAGCGTCTTGATCCGCGCCACCGCGAGCGGCGCGATGTCGGGAAACATCTCGATCACCACGCGGCCGGACTTCAGGTCCATGTAGAGCGTGTTCGCGTCGGTGGTCGGCGTCGTCGGCGGCTGGGCCGAGGCGGTGTCGGTCATGCGAAGTCCCATCGTCACGGTGGCGATCGCGGAGCCCGCGATCAGGGTGCGTCGGTGCATCAAATCACTCCGGAAAGAACGGATCAGCCGCGCAGGCGTTGCAGCGTGCGCTCCAAGGTCAGGGCGGGCACGAAGGTGGAAATGTCGCCGCCAAGCGTCGCTACCTCCTTCACCAGGCGCGATGAGATGAACTGGTGGCGCTCGCTCGCCATCAGGAAAACCGTCTCCACGTCGGGCGCCATGCGGTAGTTCATGCCGGCCATCTGGAATTCGTAGTCGAAGTCCGACACCGCGCGCAGGCCGCGCACGATCATGCCGGCGCCCACGTCGCGGGCGAACTGGACCAGCAATCCCTGGAAGGGTACGACCTCGATCGCGCCGTGGCGAGCGGCGATGGGAGCGATCTCGGCGCCCACCAATTCGACCCGCTCCTCCAGCGTGAACAACGGCCCCTTGCCGGTGTTGACGGCCACGCCCACGACCAGCTTGTCGAGCAGCCGCGCGGCGCGGGCGATCACGTCCAGATGGCCGTTCGTGACCGGGTCGAACGTGCCCGGGTAGATCCCGATGCGCGGCCGCTCAGACATCGCCGCCGTCCTCCGTGTCGTCCCCCGGCGTACCGCCGTTCTCGTCGCCCGCCTCATCCATCACCTGGAACACGCTCGTCACATGCTCGGCCGCGTCAACCCGGAACAACGTCACGCCCATCGCCTGCCGGCCGGTGAGGCGGACCTGGTCGGCGGGGATACGGATCAGGCGCCCGGCATCGGTCCCCAGCATCAGATGATCGCCCTGGCGCACCGGCAACGTCGCGACCACGGCGGCGCCGTTGCGCTTGCTCAGCGCGATATTGGCGATCCCCTGACCGCCCCGGCCGGTGACGCGGTACTCATAGGCCGAGCTGCGCTTGCCGAAGCCAGCGCGGGTGACGGTCAGCAAGAACTCCTCCGCCTCTTCCAGCTCGGCCACCCGTTCGGGCGGCAAGGTCACCTCGGCGACAGGGCCTTCGGACTCCGCCAGCACCGGCTCCGCCGCATCGTCCTCACTCTCGATACCGGCGGCGCGCCGGCGGGCGTTGGCGATCCGCAGATAGGCCGCCCGCTCCTCGGTGCTGGCGTCCATGTGGCGCAGCACCGACAAGCTCATCACCTCGTCGCCCGGCACGAGCCGGATGCCGCGCACGCCGGAGCTGTCGCGCCCGGCGAAGACGCGCAGCGTGTCCTCGGTGATCTGGAAGCGGATGCACCGGCCGAGGCGCGCGGCCAGCAACAGGTCGTCACCCTCGCGGCAGGTGGCGACGCCGATCAGCCGGTCGGCCTCATCGAGCTTCATCGCGATCAGGCCGGCGGCGCGCACATTGCGGAAGTCGGACAGCCGGTTGCGCCGCACGTGGCCCGACGCGGTCGCGAAAACGAGGTGCAGGCTGTCCCACAGCCCCTCGTCGAGCGGCAGCGGCAGGACGGCGGTGATGCTGTCCTGGCCCAGCTCGGGCAGCAGATTGACCAGCGCGCGCCCCTTAGCGGTGGGCTGCACCTCCGGCAGACGCCAGACCTTCTGGCGGAACGCCTTGCCGCCGGAGGAGAAGAACAGCACCCATTGGTGGGTGTGCGCGTTGAAGCTGCGCGTCACCACGTCGTCGCCGCGCATTCCGGCCCCCGACCGCCCGCGCCCGCCGCGGTTCTGGGACCGGAACACGTCGAGCGGCGTGCGCTTGATGAAGCCGTCGCGGGTGATCGTGACCACCATCTGGCCGGGCTCGATCAGGCTTTCGTCATCCTGGTCGGCCTCCGCCTCCTCGATCGTGGTCAGCCGGGGCGATGCCAGCGCGGCGCGGGCCTTGACCAACTCCTCGCGCATCACCTCCATCCGGCGCGGGTGCGAGCCGAGGATGTCCAGCAGGTCGCGGATGCGCGCCGCCACCTCGGTCAGCTCGGTCTCGATCTTCTCGCGTTCCAGCCCGGTCAGGCGCTGCAAGCGGAGATCCAGGATTCCCTCGGCCTGCGTCTCGGTCAGGCGCACCGTGTCGTCGGGCGCGATCACGTTCCCCGGCTCGTCGATCAAGGCGAGCAGCACGCCGATATCGGTCGCCGGCCAGTCGCGCGCCATCAGCGCGGTCCGCGCGGAGCGTGGATCGGCGGAGGCGCGGATCAGGCGGATCACCTCGTCGATGTTGGCGACGGCGATCCTGTAGCCCAGAAGCAGGTGCGCCCGGTCACGCGCCTTGGCCAGATCGTGGCGCGCGCGGCGCAGGATCACGTCCTCGCGGAACGCGATGAAGACCATCAGCGCGTCCTTGAGGCCCATCAGACGCGGCCGGCCGGCATCGAGCGCCAGCATGTTGATGCCGAAGCCGACTTGCATGTTGGTGAAGCGGTAGAGCTGGTTCAGCACCACCTCGGCCGTAGCATCGCGCTTCAGCTCGATCACAATCCGCATCCCGGAGCGGTCGCTCTCGTCACGCATCTCGCCGATGCCCTCGACCTGCTTGGCGCGGTTCAGCTCGCCGATGCGCTCCAGCAATGCAGCCTTGTTCACCTGGTACGGCAACTCGGTGACGATGATCGCCTGGCGCCCGCGGGTGATCTCCTCGATCTCGGCGCGCGCGCGCAGCACGATCGAGCCGCGCCCCGTCTCGAAGGCGGAGCGGATGCCGGAGCGGCCGAGGATGATGCCGGCGGTCGGAAAGTCGGGGCCGGGAACGATCTTCATCAGATCGTCGAGCGGGGTCTCGGGGTCGGTCACCAGCAGCAAGGTGGCGTCGATGATCTCGCCGGGATTGTGCGTCGGGATGTTGGTCGCCATGCCGACGGCGATGCCGTTGGCGCCGTTGATGAGCAGATTCGGGAAGCTCGCCGGCAAGATGCGCGGCTCGTTCTCGCTTTCATCGTAGTTGGGCTGGAACTCGACGGTGCCCTTATCGATGTCTTCCAGCAGCATCGAGGCGGCGCGGGCCAGGCGCACCTCGGTGTACCGCATCTGCGCCGGCGGATCGCCATCGACCGAGCCGAAATTGCCCTGTCCGTCGATCAGCGGCACCCGCATGGAGAACGCCTGCGCCATGCGCACCAGGGCGTCGTAGATCGACTGGTCGCCGTGCGGGTGGTACTTGCCCATCACGTCACCCACCACGCGGGCTGACTTGCGGTACGGCTTGTCAGACGTGAAGCCGGATTCCTGCATCCCGTAGAGGATGCGCCGATGCACCGGCTTCAACCCGTCGCGGGCGTCGGGCAGCGCACGAGCCACGATCACCGACATGGCGTAATCGAGATAGGAGCGACGCATCTCCTCCTCGAGCATCACGGGCTGCATCCCCTCCGGCGGGCCGGGGGGCAGGGGGTTCGGCGTGTCGCTCAAGCTGATCTCGGGTCCCGAAATTTCGACGCCGGAAGGCGCTTACGTCGCAGTGCAATATAGGCGCGCCGCGCGGGATTGGCGAGGGCCGCTTTACCCCATCAGATGGCAAGCCACGTAGTGCCCCGGGGCGGCCTCCACCATCCGAGGCTCCTGCTCGCGGCAGACCGGCATGACGTGCGGGCAGCGCGTGTGGAAGCGGCAGCCGGGAGGCGGGTGCAGCGCGCTCGGGATGTCGCCCGCGATCCCCGCCCGTCCGGTCCGGCGCGCGGCCCGGCCGGCCGGGTGGGCGCCCGGCACGGCGGCGATCAGGGCCTGCGTGTAGGGATGGAGCGGTGCGGCGTAGAGGGCGCGCTTGTCCGCCAGCTCGACGATCTTGCCGAGATACATCACCGCCACGCGCTCCGAGATGTGCTTCACCACCGCGAGGTCGTGGGCGATGAACAGGTAAGTCAGACCCAGCTCGCGCTGGAGGTCGCGCAGAAGGTTGACGATCTGCGCCTGTACTGAGACGTCGAGCGCCGAGACCGGCTCGTCGCAGACCACGAAGCGGGGCCGAAGCGCGAGCGCGCGGGCGATGCCGATGCGCTGGCGCTGTCCGCCGGAGAATTCGTGCGGGAAGCGGTCCCGCACCCGCGCCGGCAACCCGACACGGTCGAGCATGCGCGCTACCGCCGCGCGCGTCGCCGCATCCACGCGCGCGCCGTGGATCAGCAGCGGCTCCATGACGATCTCCTCGACCTTCATGCGCGGGTTGAGCGCGCCGTACGGGTCCTGGAAGATGATCTGCATCGCCCGCCGTTTCTCGCGCAGCGCACGCGCTGGAAGCTGGGTGATGTCCTCGCCGGCGAAGCGGATCGCCCCTCCGGTCGGCTCGATCAGCCGGATCAGCAGGCGCCCGAGCGTGGACTTGCCGCAGCCCGATTCGCCCACGAGGCCGAGCGTCTCGCCTTGCAGGATGCGGAGGGCGACGCCGTCCACCGCGCGCAGCGCGAGCCGGTGGCGGGCCAGCAGCGAACCGGCGCCGACCGCATAGTGCTTGGAGAGACCCTCGGCCTCGACGAGCGGCGTCATGCGTGAGCGAGTTCGGGAACGCGGATGCAGGCGGCTTCGTGCTCGACATCGTATGTGGCGAGCGGCGGAAGTCCGGCCGCGCAGGCGGGCATCGCATACCGGCAGCGCGGGGCGAAGCGGCAGCCGAGGGGGCGGTGGCGCGGGTCGGGCAGCGTGCCCGAAATCGCCGTCAGCCGATCCCGATCGTCAACAAGCGTCGGCACGCAGGCCAGCAGGCCGCGCGTGTAGGGGTGGAGCGGCGCATCGAACAGCCGGGCGACCGGCGCCTGCTCGACCACCCGGCCCGCGTACATCACCAGAACACGGTCCGCCGTCTCGGCGATCACGCCCATGTTGTGGGTGATGACGATGATGGCCATGCCGAACTCGTCGCGCAGATCGAGCAGCAGGTCGAGGATCTGCGCCTGGATCGTCACGTCCAAGGCGGTGGTCGGCTCGTCGGCGATCAGCAGGCGCGGGCGGCAGGCCAGCGCGATCGCGATCATCACCCGCTGGCGTTGGCCGCCGGACAACTGATGCGGGTAGTCGCCGAGCCGCGCCGCCGCCGACGGGATGCCGACCCGCTCCAGAAGCTCCACCGCGCGGGCACGCCGGGTGCGGGGCGAGCCACGCTCGTGGGCGGCGATCGTCTCGGTGATCTGATCGCCGATGCTGAAGATCGGATTCAGCGAGGTCATCGGCTCCTGGAATACCATCGCCATGCCGGGGCCGCGAATGTGCCGGAGCCGGGATTCCGCCATCCTGGTCAGGACAGCACCCTCGAACCGCACCAAGCCCGCCGCCACGCGGGCCGGCGGGCTCGGCAGCAGCCCCATGATGGTCAGGGCGGTCACGCTCTTGCCGCTGCCTGATTCGCCGACGATCCCGAGCACCTCGCCCGCGTCGAGCGAGAAGCTCACATCCTCGACGGCCGTGACCTCGCCGCGTGCGGTCGCGAAGGCCGTGGTGAGATCGCGGACCTCGAGGAGGCTCACTCCTGCAACCGCAGCCTTGGGTCGAGCACGTCGCGCAGCCCGTCGCCCAGCATGTTGAGCCCGAGCACGGTGATCATCAGCGCGGCTCCGGGGATGGCGATGATCCAGGGCGCTGCGGTCATGTACTGGCGGCCCTCGGCCATGATGTTGCCCCAGGTCGGCGTTGGCGGCACCGCGCCGACGCCGAGGAAGGAGAGCGTCGCCTCCGTCAGCACCGCATAGGCGAACAGGAAGCTCAGTTGCACGATCAGCGGTGCCATCGCGTTCGGCAGGATGTGCTGGCGCAGAATGCGCCAGTGCCCGGCGCCGGCCGCCACGGCGGCCTGCACGTACTCCATCTCGCGCAGGACGATCACCGAGGAACGCACGATGCGCGCGGTGCGCGGCGTATAGACGATGCCGAGCGCGATGATCACGTCGGTGATCGAGGGGCCGAGCACGGCGGTCACCGCGATCGCCAGCAGGATCGCCGGGAACGCCATCAGCGCGTCGTTGACGCGCATCACCGCGTTGTCGATGCGGCGAAAGTAGCCCGCTACCGCGCCGACCAGGGTGCCGAACACCGCGTTGATAGCGACGACCGAGGCGCCGATCAGCATCGAGAGCTGCGCCCCATAAACCACGCGGGAAAGCAGGCTGCGGCCGAAATTGTCGGTGCCGAACGGATGCGCCCAGCCCGGGGCGGCGAATGTCGCGCTCATGTCGATCTTGTCGGGATCGGCCGGCGCGATCAGCGGAGCGAGCACGGCAAGCGCCACGATGATCGCGAACAATCCTAGGCCGGTCAGGAACAGCCGGTGGTGCAGCAGGCGCTGCGCCGCGGCAGCGGCCGGATGACGACGCAGCGGCTCGTCGTCCAGTTCGGCCAGCGTCTCGATGCCGATGGAGATGTCAGGCGGCATCGTAGCGCACCCTTGGGTCGAGGAAGGCGTAGAGGATATCGACGGCGATGTTGACGCCCACCATCAGCGCGGTGACGATCAGAATCGCGCCCTGCACCATCGGATAGTCGCGGTTCAGCACCGCCTGGGTCAGAAGCTGGCCGATGCCGGGGATCGAGAACAGCGTTTCGGTCACCACCGCCCCCGACATCAGCAGGCTGACGATGATGCCGATGACGGTGACGATCGGGATAAGCGCGTTGGCGAGCGCGTGCTTGACCACCACCTTCCGGCGCGGCAGGCCCTTGGCGCGGGCCGTGCGGATGTAGTCCTGGCGCAGCACCTCCAGCATGGTCGAGCGGGTGATGCGCGCGAGCAGCCCGGTCAGCAACAGGGCCAGCGAGACGGCGGGCAGGGTCATGCTGGTGAGCCAGCCCATCGGGTCGTCCATGAACGCCACATAGCCGCCGGTCGGCAGCCAGCCGAGATCGACGGCGAAGAAGAGGATCATCAGCAGGCCGAGATAGAAGTTCGGCACCGAGATGCCGAACATCGAGAACACCATTGCGGCCTGATCGACCCAGGTATTGTGGCGCAGCGCCGCAAGCACGCCGCTGGTAAGGCCGAGAAGCAGCGTCATCACCATCGCATAGGCCGACAGCCCGATGGTCACCGGCAGCCGCATCCAGACGACCTGAAGCACCGGATCGCCCAGCAGCAACGAGGTGCCGAGATTGCCGTGCAGCAGATTGTCGTACCAATGATACATCTGCCACAGCACCGGCTGGTCGAGGCCGAGATCGTGGCGGATCTCCGCGATCTGGTCCGGCGTCGCGGTCAATCCGGCGATCACGGCGGCGGGATCGCCGGGGATCATGTGGATCAGGCCGAACGTGATCAGGCTGACGAGAACGAGGACCGGGACAGCGCCGACGACGCGGCTGAACGTGGCCCGGATCACGATCCGGACGGCTTCTCGAACCAGACGTTATACACGCGCGGGATGCGGAACGGCACGAACCCCTTCACGTCCGCCCGCACGCCCTGAATCTTCGTAAATGAGCCGAACGGAATCGCATACACCTGATCCAGCACGTATTTCTGCATCTCGGCGAATGCCTTCTGCCGATCGGCGGCACTGGGCAGCGAGTTCATCTCGCCCCACAGCTTCTGGATCTCCGGGTCGCGGTTTCCCTGCGGCGGGTGATAGACCGGAAGCGGCTGGGCGAAGAACTGCATGACCGAGAGCGGCCCCAGGGCCGGCTGCGTGCCCCAGCCGGTGAAGAAAAAGTTCCAGCCGGTGTCCTTGTTCGAGAGCTGCACCGAGGTGGGCCAGTCGGTCACTTTGAGCTGTGCATTGATTCCGATTGCCTTGAGCTGCTGTTGCATCACCAGCGCCGAATTGTACATCGGCGTATAGTCCTGGTCGGTTAGCAGGATGACCGGCTCACCCTTGTAGCCGGATTGCGCCAAATATTTTTTCGCCAGCGCCGGATCATGCAGGTTGTAGGTCGCTTTGCCGGCGTCGGTGTAATCGGGCTGGTTCGGGTACTGGAAGCCGACGTTCAGCCTATAGTTGCCGTCGGTCGCCGCCTGCATGATCTGGTTCATGTCAAGCGCTGCTTGGACCGCCTTGCGGAAATCCAGATTGTCGGTCGGGGGCAGAGAGGTATTCGGCTCGGCGATCTGGATCCACCAGTTCGGCAGCGGCAAAATGCTGATCTTCTTGTTGGTCTTCAGTGCCGCGACCGACTTGGTCGGAATGTCCTCCACCCCTTGCAGCTCTCCGGTCTGCAATCCGGCGACCCGCGCGCCCGGTTCGGTCACAATCCGGAACGTGACCGTGTCGAAGCAGGCCTGCTTGTATCCCCCGAACCCGCTGCGCTGCTGGTACTGGGTGTCCGGGCTGTAGGCGTCGAACCGCTTCAGGCGCACGTAGCTGCCGGGGACGGACTGCGCCAGCGCGTACGGCCCGGTGCCGACGGGCTTGAGCTGCTGGGCGGGAACGTCACGGTCCTCGGCGGGGATGATGACGATAGGGACGCTGAAGGCGCTGAGCAGGGTGATGAAGGTTGGCTGCGCCTTCTTCATGTGGATGACGAAGGTGTATTTGTCGGGCGTGTCCCAATGATCGACCTCGGCCAGCATGCTGCGTTCGAGCCCGACCTTGTTGTAGCGATCGAACGAGGCGGCGACGTCGGCCGAGGTCATCTCCTTGCCGTTCTGGAAATGCACGCCCTGGCGCAGCGGGAAGGTGTAGGTCAGATGATCCGGCGATTCCTGGATCGCGGCGGCAAGCTGCGGGATCGGATTGTTGTTCTCGTCGCGTGTCACCAGCGTCTCGAAGATGTTCATAGCGATGTTGCGCGTCGAGATCGTCGCCGACGTCATCTGGTCCAGGCTGTTGATGTTGGCTTCCTGGCCGAAGACGAAGTTGCCGCCCGTGTGCGGGCACTTGAAGGCGGCGGCGTTCGCGGCCCCGACCGCGAAGCCGGCAGCCAAGCCGAGCCCTGTCAACGCAATACGTCCCACGAACACCGTCCTTCCCGCACACCCGCTGCCGCTAATCCATAGGCGGCCTGCGCGGCGGGTCAAGACAGGAGACCGTTCGCGCCAGGGCCGGTCGGATGACGGATCAGGAATGTCCGCAGGCTGCAGCGTCCGTAGGGCGAGAATCCCTCAACGTAGGGCGCCATCGTTTCCATGACCAGTTCGACACCCTGGATGCTGAACGGCGGCCTGTCGAGGCAAAGAGCGGAATGGAATGTTATTCTGGAGCCCGATCCATGCGCCTTTTCCTTGTTGCATTTGAACGATCCGATGGGACCTGGCTGGATATCTGTGATCAGAACGAATTTGTACTTACGGACTTTGGCAAGGATCGCCTTGATCTGAGCGTTGGAAAGATGCTGCAATACCTCTCGTATCAAACACAATTCGCCATCCGGCAGATCATCCTCGATGATATCCATTGCCTTGAAGCTGACAGAGTCACTCCGGAATCGGCGGTTGTTTGCGTCGACCAGCGGCTCCACGATATCGACGCCGGTATATTTCAAGTGCGGACCAACGATCAGCTGGCCCACCCTGAAATCCCCGCAACCAAGGTCGACGACCGAGCCGATTTGGTGTTCGGCAATGAAGCTCCGAACGAACTCGGCATAAGGTTGCGCGGCTTCGATCCCGGACCCCGGCCCGGAGAAAAACTCCGTGCTTCCCACGGAAGGAACACCGACGCCCCAGTGATTCGTGGCGTACACGTCCGTGAAAACCTCCCGGGGCGTTCGATGACGGTTTCCTAGCTCCCGCGCCCTTTGCTTGACGCTTCTTGATAGGCGGCGAATGGAGGGCGGGGTCTGCGACTTGATGTAATCAAGAAGGCTCATGGATATTCCCGAAGCTGTTCATGGCGATGTAAGTGGAAGGTGAACGCCTTTATCGGCGAGGCCGAGCCCTATCGGCACACGTCACATGCACACCATCTCCCTGCAGACCGGTTCTTTTTGGGAGCGAGCGTATGGGCGGCCTATGGAAGCAGTCAACAGCGCCGGGTCTTCACATATCGAAGTCGCGGGGCCTTCGTTCAGCTTGCGAAGTGGAACGCGGGGTCGATAGGGTAATTATATCAGCCGCCCTCCAGCCTGACCCATCCCGCATTGGCCGCCGCGCCATGTCGGCCGTTGACGCGGTCTCGGTGGCAAGCCTTGCCACGGTCGATCCGTTTCCAATGGGCCGCCAGCTGCTCGTTTTCGGCGGGCGAATGATCGTTACCTTGATTGGAGAACAGCCTCCGCGTGAGCCGGCGCAGCGCCAAGCGCGGACGCGGACAGCGAGGAAGACAACGACAAAGACTGGTCTCGCTAATGTGACCTCGCGTACGTTGCCTCCCTTCTATAAAGACAAAGGACTCGCCTTCACTAAAGACGCGGTGGAGTTCAGGTCTCTCCTTTTGCGCTGTGGACAGCAGCAACGTTGCGAAACAAACAATAAGCGTGGAGGAGAAACAAACAATAAGCGTGGAGGAAATGACAATGGCCGTTTCGCCTGCAAATCTTGATAGCCTTCTGAACGCATCGTTTCCTGATGCCGACTACACCTCAGTCTCCTTTCAGTCTGAGACCGGAGCGTATTCGACCGTGACGCTAAATACTACCGGTGTACCTGGCCCGGGTACCTTTGCGGGCGAAGTGCTGCAGGTAGTGGGGATCAATGACGCGGCTAATTCCATTACGGTCGCGTTTTCATATAATGGGCAACCTCTCTCCACGCAGAGCACGTTTTACGTCGTCGGATATAGCTCCAAGGGTGTTCTGCTTTCTGGAGTACCCGCCAAGGAACTTCCTTCGCCACCTCCCCCCGGGTATGACGCCATTCTGAATGCTACTATCGGAGTGTTGTCTTCTTCATCGGTCCCGGCAGGAACCAACATTACCTTCTCCTCGTCGGGAAGCTCTACTCTGACGCCTACACCAACGACCCCGACGACACCGACCACTACCACCACGCCAACGACACCGGCCACTACCACCACGCTAACGACACCGGCCACTACCACCACGCCGACGACACCGGCCACTACCACCACGCCGACGACACCGGCCGGTAGTACCCCGCCCACAACGCCTACAGCTCCGAACGCGCCCCCAGCGGTCCCGTTACCCCCGAACAATGGTTTGAGCCCAACCCCACTCAGCGCGAGCGATCAGACGACGGTAAATCTGGCCGACTCCTTCGGCCAGCAGGTGGGTGCCGCGTCAATGACCTTCATCGACGGGACTCACATCGGCGCTGATTTCAGCAGTCTTGGTGCTGCTGCTGCAGCGGGGGAAAATCCCGGGCCATTCAACAACCAACTGTTCTCTGACCTGAAAGCGTTCCTCAGCGATTGGGGCGCAGCAGAGCCAGGCCTGACAACTGGAATCAGCACACCGGGCGGCCCGCCAGTGATCTTGCCCGCGCAGTTTGTGCTGAATCTTGTCAATGATGGCCTCAACGCGATCACCGGCGGCGCTGGATCGGTTGATCAAACGTTCGGCGGCGCGGTGAGCCAGTACTTCGGCATAGATCGGTCGTTCCTGCTCACCCACACCGCTTAAGAACCGGGACATGAGGAGTCTTCCGCCGGGGCAGGACGTCATCTACGACGCCCGCCCGGGCGACATCCTCGCCCTCACCGGCTTCGATTCCCTCTATGGCGCGGCCGGGTCCGGCGCCGCCGCCAAGTTCGTCGCCGCCGGCCTCGCGACCGGCGGCGGCACCGTCGCGCTGTCGGACGGCACCACCATCAGCTTCGCCGGCGCGACTGCGGGGCTGCGCGTCGCCTCGTCCTGACAGCAACCTCCGTTCAGCGCCCCTGGAAGCTTGGCCGCCGCTTCTCCATGAAAGCGGTGCGCCCCTCGCGATAATCAGCGCTGTCGAAACAGGCGGCGGTCGCGCGGGCCACCGGCTCCAGATCGCGCTCGCTCGGATCCTTCATGACTTCGGAGATCGTGATCTTGGAGGCATGGACCGACAGCGGCGCGTTCTCGGCGATCCGGCGGGCGATCGCCAGCACGGCCGCGTCCAGCTCGGCGTCCGGCACGGCCTTGTTGATGAGCCCGATCCGCTCGGCCTCGCGGGCGTCGATCCGGTTGGCTGTGTAGAGGATCATGCGCGCGTGCGCGGGGCCGACGAGATGGACCAGCTTGGTCAGCCCGTCGAAGCCGTAGGCGATGCCGAGCAGCGCGGCCGGGATGCCGAACTGGCTGCCCTCGGCGGCGATCCGCAGATCGGCCTGCATGGCGATCGCCAGCCCGCCCCCCAGGCAGAAGCCGCGGATGCGGGCGATGGTGGGTTTGGGAAACCCGCCGAGCTTCGCCCGCCCGCCGCTGGTCAGGCGATCGTACTCGCGCTGGGCCTCGGCGTTGGAGCGGTTTTTCGCGAACTGGCTGATGTCGGCGCCGGAGACGAACGCCTTGTCGCCGGCTCCGGTCAGGACCACCACGCGCACGGCCCTGTCGTCGCGGAACTCGTCGAGGATCTGGCCCATGCCCTCCCACATCTCGATCGAGATGGCGTTGCGCTTCTCGGGCTGGTTGAAGGTGATGACCCCGATGCCGTCCTGGCTGGACGCGAGCATCTTGCCCCCGGCGTATTGTCGCGTCGGCGCCGCGCTGAACATGTCCATCTAGATCACTCCCTTGTCGCGCATCGCCGCGATCTCGTCATTGTCGTAGCCGATCGAGCGCAGCACCTCCTCGGTGTTGGCGCCCGCCTCCGGCGTCGGCGTGCGGATGTCCTTCGAAAAGCCTGAGATATTGAGCGCCGAGGCGACAACCTCCGTCGCGCCGAGCGCGGGGCTGTCCATGCGCCGCGCCATGCCGAGATGCTTCACCTGCGGATCGGCGAACACCTGGTCGATGGTGTTGATCGGTCCGCAGGGGATGCCCGCGCCCTCGAACAGCTCGATCCAGTGCGCGGCGGGCTTGGTGAGGGTGATTTCGCCGATCGCCGCGTTGATGGCCTTGCGGTCGGCGCTGCGGCCCTTCTGGGTCTTCCATTCGGCCTTGGTTTTCCAGTCGGGCCGCTCAATCGCCTCGCAGAACCGCTCCCACAGCCGGGCGGAGCTGGCGGCGATGTTGATGTGGCCGTCGCTGGTCGCGAAAACGCCGGTGGGTATGCCCGTCGGGTGGTCGTTGCCGGCCTGTCCGGCGACCTCGTGGGCCATCAGCCATCGCGATGCCTGGAAATCCAGCATGAACACCTGGGCTTCCAGCAGGCTGGTCGTCACCCACCGCCCGACCCCTGTGCGCGTGCGGTCGAACAACGCCATCATGATGCCGAGCGCGAGCAGGTTGCCGGCGGTCAGGTCGTCGATCGGAATGCCGACGCGCATCGGCCCGCGACCAGGCTCGCCCGTGATCGACATCAGCCCGCCCAACCCCTGGGCTATCTGATCCACCCCGGCGCGGTGCCCGTAAGGGCCGTCCTGGCCGAAGCCCGAGATGCTGCCATACACGATGCGCGGGTTGACCGCGCGGACGTCGTCGTACCCGACCTTGAGGCGATGCTTCACCTGCGCCCGCATGTTCTCGACGACCACGTCGGCGGTCTTCGCCAGCCGCATGAACGCCTCGTGGCCCTGCTTATCCTTAAGGTTCAGGTGCATCGCGCGCTTGTTGCGGTGCAGGTTCTGGAAGTCGAACCCGTGGCGCGCTCCGGCGATGTCCTCTCCCCCCGTGGGCGGCGGCTCGATGCGGATGACGTCGGCACCCCAGTCGGCGAGGTGGCGCACGCAGGTCGGTCCCGCCCGCGCGAGCGTCAGGTCCAGCACCTTCAACCCCGACAACGGCATATGCTGCCCCTCGTCCGCCATTCCGCCATCCTCTCTGTCACCGGCCCGCAGTATCCGCCCCAATCGCCGCGCGCTCAGGGGCGTGCAGGCGACCTTGGGAACGGAATCCGGCACGCTACGCGCGAACTGCGCGGCCTGATGCTAGCCTCGACGGCGGGCAGCGTCCATGTTCGGACGGCCACTTGGCGCCATGGGGTCGGTCGACACGCATGCGTAAGAAGCAAGCGGGCGCGAAGGACGGCGAGATCGAGGTGGTCCTGCGCCACTGGCGGAATGACGTGCCGGACGACCGGCTCGCGCACCTGATCCGCGACACGGCGCGGGGCCTCACGCGGGCGTTGCAGATGCGGCTCGCGGAGCACCAGGTCTCATTCGGCCACTGGGCGTTCCTGCGCATCCTCTGGAACCGCGATGGGCTGACCCAGCGCACGCTGAGCGCGCTGGCGGGGTTGCAGGAGCCGACAACCTTCACGGCGCTGCAAGCGATGGAGCGGCTCGGGTTCGTCGCGCGCCGGCAGATGCCGGACAACCGCAAGAACGTCTATGTCTTCCTCACGCCGAAGGGGCGCGCGCTGAAGGACACGCTGGTGCCGCTGGCCGAGGAGGTCAACGCCATCGCCATCCGCGGCGTGCCGCCGGACGCGGTTGCCGCGACGCGGGAGACCCTGCTTGCCATGATCCAGAACCTGGCGGGCGACGAGGCGGCGGCTGCTGCCGCCGGCCGCCGGGTTCTGTCCACGCGCGACGGTGCCCGCGCCGTCGCCTCGGGGGCAGTGGAGCAGATCAACCCGCCCCGCCGCGCGCCTGTCGTGCCCAAAGGTCCCAGGCACGGTTGATCTGCGTGTCGATCGACGCCACCGCCGTCCGGGCCTCCTCTGCCGTGAGATAGGTGACCGGTCCCAGGCGGAGCGCGGCCGCCTGCAAATGCGCATTCACCTCCGTGTAGACCCCGCGATAGACAGCCTGGCGCACGCTGGTGCCCACGACGGTCGATCCGTGGCCGCGCATCAGCACCACCGAGGCGTCCGTCAACGAGGCGGCGAGCGCGGCCCCCAGCGCCCGGTTGGTAATCAGCAGATCGGTCGCGGGGCCCGCGGCCTCGCGGATCTCGAAAACCGGCGCCGCCATGCCGATGAAGCCGCCCATGTGGCAGACCGCGCGCAGGGGCACGCTCGGGACGACGCCGAACGGCACGACGGCGGGGGAGTGGCTGTGCACGACGCTCATCACGTCGGGCCGGGCGCGGTAGATTTCTCCGTGGATGAACCGCTCCAGGTAGACGGGCCGGCCCTTTGCCGTGACCGGAGTCCCGTCGAGGTCGAATTCGACGATGTCCTCCACCGTCACCAGACCCGGGGCCATGTTCCGCGCCAACAGGAAGCGGTCCGGCCGCGTGTCGTGCCGGGCGCTGACGTGTCCGAAGGCGTCCACCACGCCCTGCGCGAACAGGATGCGGTTCGCGGTCACCAAGTCCGCGATCAGCGCGGGGTCGGCGGCCGGTCCGGCCTCGCCCCGATCCGGGGTGTCCGACAACGTGTCGTCAGCGCCGTCGTGAGGGCTGTCGCACATCACCTCATCCTCCGCGCTGAGATCCGGTGCGCTTCCAGCGACGCCGGGTGGAACAGCTCCTCGGGCGCCAGAAGGCGCGATGACAGGCCCTCGGCATGGTGCTGGCGCAGGAAGCGCTCCAGCACGTGCCGGTTCGGCGCGAGGCCATAGGACCAGTAGTCCTCGCCCATCAGCTCGCGCGCTGCGCGCAACTGGTCCTCGACGAAGGGCAGGGTGACCTTGGCGGCCGAGGTGTCGCCCAGCCGGGCCAACGCGATCGATTTGGATGCCTCGAACGCCTTCACGACGGTGGCGGGCAGCCACGGGTGGCGTTCGACCAGGGCGCGGCGGATGCCCAGCAGGTGCATGATCGGGAACATGCGGGTACGGCGGAACCAGTCCGCGGCCGCCGCCTGCGGGTCTGCGTAGAGATAGCCGACATGGGGGTGGCCGCGAACGAAGCAGGACGGCGCGCGAGGTCCGATCACCGCGTCCAGTGAGCCCTCGGCCAGCATCCCCGAGATGGTCTGGCCCTCCGGCACGTTCTCCAGCCGCACATCAGCGGGTAGGCTGAGCGCGATCTTCTCCACCCGGCCCGGCTGCTCGTAGCCGCCGCGCACCCAGGTGACGTCGGCGGGGCGCACGCCGTAATCGTCCTCCAGGAACAGCCGGACCCACACGTTCGCGGTGAGCTGGTACTCGGGTACGCCGATACGCTTGCCCTTGAGGTCGGTGGGCGTCCGGATGCCGCGATCGGTGCGTACGTAGATGGAAGTGTGGCGGAACGCGCGCGACGGGAAGATCGGCACGCCGACATAGGGGGAGCTGCCGGCCGCCGTCTTGACCGAGAAGCTGCTGAGCGACAGCTCGCAGATGTCGAAATCGGCGTGCCGGAAGGCGCGGAAGAAGATCTCCTCCGGCTCCAGCAGCATGAACTGCGGATCGACCGCATCGATCCGCACGGCGCCGTCCATGAGGGGTCGTATGCGGTCATAGTCGCCGATCGCGACGGAGAGCTGAAGTTTGGCCACCCGGATTGTCCTTGGCTGCGTCTAGTGGAGCGGCAGGCCGCGTGGGCGGCTGACGATCTTCCAGGTGTTGGCGGCAGCATCCCAGCGGGTGACGACCACGTTCGAATCGTTCAGGCCGCGCTGGGGAACCTCGGGGAAATCGTAGATACCGTTGACCCCCGCGAAGCCGGTGAGCTTGGCGAGGTAGCCGCGCAGCTGCTCGGCCGTCGCATCCGGACCCAGCTTGCGCAGCGCCGAGACCACCAGCAGGGCAGGGTCCCAAGCGAAGGAATAGGCGGCGTCGGGCTGCGCCGCCTGCCCCGCGAACGCATCGAAGAACTGCTTCTTCGCCGCCGCCACCGCCGGGGCTTCCTGGCGGTCGGCGCGCGGCCATTCAGACGAGGGGATGTAGAGTTCTTTCGGCAGGATGGCGGCGAACTGCTTCATCGCCGCGTAGGTCATGTTGCCATTGGTGGTGGCGACGGGCACGGTCAGACCCGCATCCAGAATCGCCTTGAACACGGTGCCGATCGCGGCCCCCGTAGACCACGCGATGACGGCCTGCGGCTGGCTTGCCTTCATGCGCTCGATCTGCGCGGAGGTGCTGACATCGGTGGGATTGAAGCTGGTCTCGCTAACGAGATCGATGCCCTTGTTCTCCGGCTCCGCAAGCACGTCCTTGATCTGGCGCCGGGCATCCTGACCGGAGGCGTCGGTGCTGGTGATGACCGCAATGCGCTTCAGGCCGCGCGCCTGGAAGTAGCGCAGCAGAACCGCGATCAGGTCGTGCGTGGCGTTGCTGGAACTGAACGCGAAGCTGCCGGCCGGCGGATAGATCCCCGGCGACAGGCAATACATCACCGGCCCGTGGCGCATCCGCGGCATCATCGCGTTGCACATGGCGACGAGGGCCGACCCCAGCATGACGGCCGGCTTGGCCGAGATGATCTGGTTGGCGAGCTGGACCGCGACCTGCGGGCTGGACTGGTCGTCATGGAACACGAAGCGGATCGGGCGGCCCGCGATGCCGCCCTCGGCGGTGAAGACCTTCTCGGCCCCCTGCAGAGCGCGCTGCTCGGCCGTGCCGAGAAAGGCAGCGCCGCCGGTCAGCGGCACGACGACGTTGATGTCGTATGGCTCGGCGGCCGGGGCCGGCACGGAGGCAAGCTCCGACAGCGCGCAGATCAGGGCGATGCCGCCGACCAGTCCGCCCAGTCGGGAACGGCGCCGTATGTGTTTGTGCATGGAGCCTCCTCGAAGTATCACGTTTCAGGCGCCCGCCTCGGCCATCGCCCGATCCGTCTCGTCCTCCTCCATGCCCTCCAGATAGGCGATCTCCTCCGCCTCGGCGCCCAGCACCCGCCAGTTCTCCGTCTTGGCGACGATGCCCTGATAGGAGCGCAGCTTGGCCTGCGGCAGATGCGGCTCGACCAAACCGATCGGGCGGGCGCCGGCGATGAAACGCTGGACGGCGTCGAGCAGCAAGCGGCGGAACTGGATCACGGCGATGTCGCTGGCCCCCAGCCGCTCGGCCGTGCGGTCGGCGATGCGGCCCATCGACTCCCACATCGCGATGTCCTGGTTCGGGATCCCCGGCAGGCCGGTGAAGTCGCCCGCCTTCATCGCCGCGCGGTCCTGGAGGTAGTTGTTCGAGGCGTGGCGGAGGATCGGGCGGAAATCCGCGTCGACGTCGATCCCCGGCTGCACTACGCAGAACTTGCGCCACGCATCCTGCTCGATGACGGTGTCGGCGTAGCCCCAGGCGATGAAGTGGAAGTAGCAGTTGGTGTCGTCCTTGGGCACGATCACGCTGGCGACGTTGTAGCTGCTGTTGGGCGGGATCAGCGCGGTGAACGGCGCGACATAGGTGGTGATCCGCACGTAGTCCTGCGTCGCCGCGTTCATGATCGGCCGGCGGATCGCGGCGTAGCGCATGCCGTAATTGGTCACCTGCACCTGGATGCGCGGTGACTTGTCGGTGGATGGCCGCGTCCAACGCGCCCCGTCGGCCTGCGCCGTCGTCGCGCGGGCCGGGCGCATGTCCGAGGAATGCAGGCTGGAGCTGTGCGCGGAATCGATCTGGCCCTCCATGACCTGCGCCCAGTTGCAGGGCAGGTCGATGCGCACGATCGAGACCTTGGCATTGGGCGTCGGCGCCCACGGCGGCGGCTCGAACGCCGGCATCTTGTCGGCCGGACCCATGTAGACCCAGACGAAGCCGCCGGCTTCCCGGGCCGCGTAGGCCTTGTGCTTCACCCGCTCGGCCAGCGCGCTCTGCTTGGGCTCGGACGGCATCTCGATGACATTGCCCTCAACGTCGAACTTCCAGCCGTGATACAGGCAGCGCAGCCCGCACGCCTCGTTGCGGCCGAACGCCAGCGACGCCTTGCGGTGAGCGCAGAACTCCCCCAGCACGCCCAGGCGGCCGTCGGTGTCGCGAAAGGCCACCAGATCCTCGCCGAACAGGCGCAACCGGATCGGCGCTCCGTCGGACTCCACGAGCTGTTCGGACAAGGCCGCCGGAACCCAATGACGACGCATCATCTGGCCCATCGGGGCATCGCCCTCGACACGGCAGAGCAGCGCGTTCTCCTCGGAGGTCAGCATGTCGTTCTCCCAAAATTCCGGGTTCTCGCCTCCAGCGGGTGGCGGCCGCCGATGCTTATATAGCTAAACATCCACTTTACCACCGACAAGCCGGATGTCCAGGACGACAGGCGGCCCCCACATGCTATTACTCCCGGCCATGAACATCGCCCTGCGCAAGCCGCGGATGACCCGCGACGAGTTCTTCGAGTGGGCCCAGGCCCAGGACACCCGCCACGAGTTCGACGGCTTCCAGCCGGTCGCGATGGTAGGCGGGTCGATCAACCACAGCCAGATCGGCCTGAACATCCAATTCGCCCTGCGCACACGCCTGCGCGGCAGTGGCTGCCGGCCGCTCGGCCCCGACGCCGGCGTCGCCACCGTCGGCGACACCGTCCGCTATCCGGACGCCCTCATCACCTGCACCAAGACGCCGGGACACTCCTATCTCGTGCAGGGCGTCATCGTGGTCTTCGAGGTCATCAGCCCCGGCAACGGCTGGATCGACCGCATCGTCAAGCTCCGCGAATACCTCGCCGTCCCATCCATCCACACCTACGTCATCGTCGAACAGAACGGCATCGGCCTTACCGTTCTCGAACGACGCGAAGACAACACCTGGATGGCAACGACGCTCACCGCCGATGACACGCTCCGGCTGCGCGCACCCGACATCGAGATCCCGGTTGCCGAACTCTACGAGGACGTCGACCTGCCGGAAGCCCACGGCCAGGACAGCAACTCCGGCGAAGCAAAGACATAGCATCCACACTTGCGATGTTTTGTTAGCTCCCTAAGTTGTCCCGACGTGATGGCAGACGCGACAATGACTACGGCCGAACCGACGCCGGAGCTGCTGAGCCTCCGCGTGGAACGCTCCGAGCCGGCGGCCGACGGCATCCAGCTCTTCGAACTTCGCGACCCGGACGGTGCCGAGCTGCCGGCCTTCACGCCCGGATCCCACCTGGCGATCGAGGTGCCGAGCGGGGCCATGCGGAACTACTCGCTCTGCAACGATCCGCGAGAACGCGACCGCTATATCGTCGCGGTGAAGCGCGAGGAGCAAGGGCGCGGCGGCTCGGTCAGCCTGATCGACGGGGCGAAGCCGGGCGACACGCTCCACGCGGCCCCGCCGCGCAACCTGTTCGAGCTGGCGACGGACGCGCCCAGCTACATCTTCGTCGCCGGCGGCATCGGCATCACGCCCATCCTCTCGATGATCCGCTACTTGCGAGCGAGCGGCGGCAAGCCGTTCAAGCTCTACTATCTGACCCGCAGTGCGGGGGGCACCGCCTTCCTGCCCGAACTGTCGGCCGGCGGGCTAGAAGAAAGCGTGACCATCCATCACGACGAAGGCGACCCGGAAAAGGCATTCGACCTGTGGCCGGTGTTCGAGGAACCTACCAAGGCGCACATCTACTGCTGCGGGCCGCGCCCGCTGATGGACGCGGTGCGCGACATGACCGGGCACTGGCCCGAGACGGCGGTGCATTTCGAGGATTTCGGTTCCGACCTGGTGCGGCCGCGTGCCGATGACAAGCCGTTCTCGATCCGGCTGGGGCGGACGGGCGCCGTGCTGGAGGTGCCGGTGGGCGCCACGATCCTGGAGACGATCCGCGCGCACGGCAGGAAGATGCCGAGTTCCTGCGAGAGCGGCACCTGCGGGACGTGCCGCACGAGAGTGCTGGCGGGAGAGGTCGACCACCGCGATATGGTGCTGACGGAAACCGAGCGGAGATCCGCGATGATGATCTGCGTCTCGCGCGCGCAGTCCGATCTGCTGGTCCTGGACCTGTAGCGTGGCGAACCTACCGTTGCGCCTGGGCGTCGCCGGACTGGGGCGCGCGTTCATGCTGGCCTCGAGCAACGGGCGGCGCGAGGTCGAGTTGGAGCATCAGGTCGGCTTGCGCGGCTAGACCGCGTCAGGAGGGAAAGGCCATGTCACTGATCAGGATCGAGCCGGTTCTCGACGAGAAAGCCGGCAAGTATTTCCTCGAGATCTATAGCCCGCACGATTCCTCCGCCCCGTTCGTGACGACGCTGCCGCGCTACCAGACCCCGGCGGCGGCGGAGAACGACGCGATCGCCATCCTCGCCGCCGCCGCGAGTGCAGCGGAGACGCCAGCGCGATGAGCTTCCGGTCGATCTACCGCCATGGCTTCGCCCGCGTCGCCGCCTGCACGATCAGCGCCTCGCTGGCCGACCCGGCGGCCAATGCCGAGGCGGTGCTGCACGCCGCGCGCCAATGCCACGATCGGGGCGCGGCGGTGGCGGTGTTTCCGGAACTCGCGCTCTCGGCCTACTCGATCGACGACTTGCGCCTCCAGGACGCGCTCCTCGATGCGGTCGAGCAGGCGGCAGCGCGGCTAGTCGAGGAATCGCGCGGGCTCTCCCCGCTGCTCGTCGTCGGCGCCCCGCTGCGCCACCACGGGCGGGTCTACAACGTCGCCCTAGCGATCCAGCGCGGCCGGCTCCTCGGGGTCGTTCCCAAGGCCTATCTGCCGAATTACCGCGAGTTCTACGAGCCCCGCCAGTTCGCCGCCGGCGCGGGCTGGCGGGACGCGGTTTGCACCGTGGCGGGTGAATCGGCGCCGTTCGGGCTGGACCTGCTGTTCGCCGCCGAGGACGTGCCCGGCCTCGTCGTCCACGCCGAGATCTGCGAGGATTTCTGGGTTCCCGTGCCGCCCAGCGCGCTGGCCGCCCTCTTCGGCGCGACGGTGCTGGTCAACATCTCGGGCAGCCCGATCACCATCGGCAAGGCCGACACGAGGCGGTTGTTGTGCCAGTCGCAGTCCGTGCGCTGCCTCGCCGCCTACCTCTACGCGGCGGCGGGCGAGGGCGAATCCACCACCGACGTCGCCTGGGACGGGCAGGCCACCATCTTCGAGAACGGCGTCAAGCTCGCCGAGACGGATCGTTTCCCCGCCGGCGAGCGGATCGCGTTCGCCGACATCGATCTCGACCTGCTGCGGCAGGAAAGGATGCGGATGGGCACCTTCGATGACAATGCCCGTGCCGTTGCGGGGGACAATCGAGGTGCCTTGCTGCCGGGCGAGTGGCGCAGCGTGCCGTTTCGCGTCGATCCCCCCGAAGGCGACATCGGCTTCGAGCGGCCGATCGAACGGTTCCCCTTCGTGCCCGCCGACCCGGCGCGGCTCGCGCAGGACTGCTACGAGGCATACAACATCCAGGTCTCGGGCCTCGCCCAGCGTTTGCGGGCGGCCGGCATCCGCCGCGCGGTGATCGGGGTCTCCGGCGGACTCGATTCGACGCAGGCGCTGCTGGTGACGGCGCAAGCCTTCGACCGGCTGGGCCGTCCGCGCACCGACATCCTGGCCTTCACCATGCCCGGCTTCGCCACCAGCGACGAGACCAAGCGCAATGCGCTGGCGCTGATGGCCGCCCTCGGCGTGACGCATCGCGAACTCGACATCCGCCCGGCGGCGGAGTTGATGCTGCGTGACATCGAGCACCCGTTCGCCCGCGGCGAGCCGGTCTATGACGTGACGTTCGAGAACGTGCAGGCCGGGCTGCGGACGGACTACCTGTTCCGCCTGGCCAACCAGCACGCGGGCATCGTGATCGGCACCGGCGACCTGTCCGAATTGGCGCTCGGCTGGTGCACCTACGGCGTCGGCGATCAGATGTCGCACTACAACGTCAACGCCGGGGTGCCCAAGACCCTGATCCAGCACCTCATCCGCTGGGTGATCTCCTCGGCGCAGTTCGAGCCGGAGGTGCTGGCGACCCTGGATGCGATTTTGAACACCGAGATCTCGCCCGAACTGATCCCGGCCGCCGTCGGAGAGACCCCGCAGAGCACCGAGGCCAAGGTGGGTCCCTACGCCCTGCAGGACTTCAACCTGTTCTACACGCTGCGTCATGGCTTCCGGCCGTCCAAGATCGCCTTCCTGGCGCTTCGGGCGTGGGAGGAGGCGGAGCGGGGCGAGTGGCCGCCGGGTTTCCCGGAGGAGCGGCGGCAGGCTTATGCGCTGACCGAGATCCGCTACTGGCTGCGCGCCTTCCTGCACCGCTTCTTCGCCACCAGCCAGTTCAAGCGTTCCGCCCTGCCGAACGGCCCCAAGGTCACGGCCGGCGGCGCGCTGTCGCCCCGCGGCGACTGGCGCGCGCCCTCGGACGGGAATGCCCGCGCCTGGATCGCCGAGCTGGACGCGAACGTGCCGGAGGCCTGATCCGGCGCGGCTTGAGGGTGAGTCAGAGGCCCCCGACCGGCGACGCTGGCCGGGATCGGAAGCTGTCCGGCCGCGGGCCTCGGTTCGGCAGGATTCCGGTCGCGCTCGAGGTGTAGGGACCGGGGGTGTGGCCGATTTCGAGCTGCCAGGCGGTCGAGAAGAGCGCCGCGCCTTCCTTCCCGACGACGAACAGGCTCGGGTTCACGTGCGCCTCGGGGTGCGGAGCGCGCGTGGTGACCCAGACCCGCTGCCAGCGGTCGCGCTGGGTCAGGTCGGCTATGCGGACCTGGCTCGCCGGCAAGCCGTTGAACACGGCCCCCACCTGCTCGACCGGAGCGCCGGCAGGGATCCAGACCTCCATCGAGGCGACATAGCTGGCGCCCGGGGACAGGCCGTGCTGCAAGGCGACGCCGCAGAGCGCGCTCGTCGCCTGCACCGTGTCGGCCGTCAGGCGATGCTCCAGGACGGCGCTGGCCGGATGCGGGCGGCCCGGCGCGTCCGACCCCCCGGGCGCCATCGTGCTCTGGGCGGAGACCCACCTGTGGACCATCCGCGGCCCGAGATGGACGGCGCGCAGCAGATTGGTCGGAATTCGCCCGCACGGCGCGGCGACGACAGTGCCGGGCGGACAGCCGCCTGCCCGCAACGCATAGCTGTTGCGGCAGACGGTCACCCATACCGGTGAGAGATCGTAGGCGTCCTGCGGCGGCGCGAGGCGGTCCATGAAGCCCTGCAGCAGCCCCGGCTCCAGCACCCTGACCGTGCCGGCGGGATTGGCCTCGTCCTCCGGCACCACCCAGAGCAGGCTGGCCGCCCCGAAGCGCCGCAAACGGCGCGAGAGCCCGGCCACGTCCGCGATCGCGTGCGCTCCTCGGCGCACGAAGATCTTCTCGGCGGTGCGCAGGTCGGCCAGCAGCTTGTCCTTCAGGAATGCAATGACACGAAGCTGCTGGGCCCGCACCGCCTCGGCGTCCGCGTCATGGCGGAACGTGTGATAGCGATAGCCGAAACGCCGGTTCTGGACGATCAGCTCGGAATCGGGGGCGTCGTTGGCGCGCACCACCTCGATGTCCTCGGCCCGGTCGATGTCGCGCAACTCGGTGTCCAGCATCTCCGAGAGCGCCGGCAGAGACGCGTAGTTGAACCGAAAGAACCCGAGCGGCTCGGCGCCGACGAACCGCTGCACCAGGCCGAACTCGCAATTGTCGCCCAAGCTCTCGAACTGCTGGAAAAGCTCCGCGTCGCTCAGCATCGCAGGCAGGGTCGCACCTGAACGATAGCCCTGCCGTGGTCAAGGTCCCGCCGGATCAAGTCGAAACGTGCCCGGATAATTCGTAGGGCGGAAGAGCGCAGCGCATTCCGCCCTCCCCCGGTCCGGTGAGAACGGCGGAATACGCTGCGCTCTTCCGCCCTACAAGATTGGGATTCTATCCACTCCAAAGCTGCTAGGAAGGCCATCTCCGACTTCATATCCTGGATGGAGCGGACGCGTCCATCTGTTACCGTCCAGGCCGTCTCCAGGCACGTCGCGGCGCTGCGTGACGGAGGCTGCGCGGCGACAATCAGGATGGTTTCCCCACCGAGCACCTGATGAAGCTCCAGGCATCCCCGGTCGCTCAGACCTCAAGCTCCTCGCGCAGCATTTCCAGACTGAGCCACTGCTCCTCGGCCGCCGCCAGCCTCTCTTGCGTCACCGCGAGCGCATTCGTCGTCTTTTCGAATCGGACGGGATCGCGCGCATACAGATCCGCATCCGCCAGAACCGCACTCAGCCGGGCGATTTCCGCCTGAAACGCCGCGATCCGCGCGGGCAGCGCCTCCAGGGCATGACGATCCTTGAACGTCATCCGGCGCGGGCCGGCAACGGGCCTGGCTCTCGGCTCCATCGCCGGCTTCGGCCTCTTCCCCGCCGGATCCGCCGCGCGCGCCGGCTCGCACTGGGCGAGCATGTCCGAATAGCCGCCGGCGTACTCGATCCAGCGCCCGCCGCCTTCGGTGGCGATGGTCGACGTCGCCACGCGATCCAGGAAATCGCGATCGTGGCTGACCAGCAGGACCGTTCCCGGGTATTCGGCCAACCGCTCCTGCAACAACTCCAGCGTCTCCAGATCCAGATCGTTGGTGGGCTCGTCGAGCACCAGCAGGTTGGACGGGCGGGCGAAGGCGCGGGCCAGGGTGAGGCGGCCGCGCTCGCCCCCGGAGAGCATGCCGACCGGCGTGCTCGCCTGTTCGGGTCCGAACAGAAAATCCTTCATGTAGCCGATCACGTGCCGGGTCTGGCCGCCGACCATCACCGTGTCGGCGACGCCGCCGGTCAGCGCATGGCTCAAGCTCTGAGCCGGGTCGAGGCTTTCGCGCCGCTGATCCAAGCTCACCTGGGCGAGGTTGGTGCCAAGCCGCACCTCGCCGGAATCGGGCGCCAATGCGCCGGTGAGCAGATTGAGCAACGTCGTCTTGCCGGCGCCGTTTGGGCCGACGATGCCGACCCTGTCGCCGCGCAGGATGCGCGTCGAGAAGTCCCGCACGATTGGGCGGCCTGCGTAGGATTTCGAGACCCCCTCGGCGACCATGACCAGCCGCCCGGAAAGGTCGGCCTGGGCGGCTTCCAGCCGCACCATGCCCTGCGCCCCCCGCTGCTCCTTCCGCTTCTTGCGGAGCGCGTGCAGGTCGGCGAGCCGCTTCTGATTGCGCTTGCGCCGGGCGGTGACGCCGTAGCGAAGCCAGTCCTCCTCCATCGCGATCTTGCGGCCGAGCTTGTGGCGCTCGGCGTCCTCCTCCTCCAGCACCGTGTCACGCCACGCCTCGAACGCCTCGAACCCGCGGTCCAGGGTGCGGGTAATGCCCCGATCCAGCCAGACGGTGACTCGCGAGATGCGCTCCAGCAACCGGCGGTCATGGCTGATCACCACGATGCCCGAGCGCATGCCGGCCAGTTCGCGCTCCAGCCATTCGATGCCCGGCAAATCCAGGTGGTTGGTCGGCTCATCGAGCAGCAGGATATCGGGAGAGGGGGCCAGAATGCGCGCCAGCACGGCCCGGCGGGCCTCGCCGCCGGACAGGGTCGAGGGATGTTCGTCGCCGGTCAGGCCGAGCCGTTCGAGCAAGGTGCGCGCGCGGTGGCGGTCGCTGGCCGCCGCGTCGGCGCTAAGCCCGGCCTCGGCATAGGCCAGCGCGCTGGCGAACCCGGACAGGTCGGGTTCCTGCGGCAGATAGCGGATTGTGGCCCCCGGCTGGGCGAAGCGCCGGCCCGAATCGGGCTGCACGAGGCCGGCGGCGATCCGTAGCAGGGTGGATTTGCCCGCCCCGTTGCGTCCGATGAGGCAAACCCGGTCGCCGGGGGAGACGGCCAGGCCCGCCCCGGCCAGCAGAGGCGCGGTTCCGAAAGTGAGGCGCATGTCCTGGAGCAGAAGCGAAGGCGGCATCCCGGAGCACATATCACGTGGGAAGGCGAAAGTCGGCCAGCGCTACTTCGTTCCATACAGCCGGTCGCCGGCGTCGCCCAGGCCGGGACGGATGTAGCCGTGAGCATCCAACTCGCGGTCGATCGCGGCGGTGAACACCGGCACGTCGGGATGCGTGTCGCAGAATACTTCCAGCCCCTCGGGAGCGGCCAGCAGGCAAAGAAACTGGATTTGCGCGCAGCCCGCCTCCTTCAGCCGCGTGACGGCGGCGGCGGCTGAATGCCCAGTCGCCAGCATCGGGTCCACGACGATCACCTGCCGCTCGGCGATGTCGGCCGGCAGCTTCAGGTAGTACTCGATCGGGATCAACGTGTCGGGATCGCGATAGAGGCCGATGTGTCCGACGCGCGCCGAGGGAACGAGATCCAGCAATCCGTCGAGAATGCCGTTGCCCGCCCGCAGGATGGAGACGAAGCACAGCTTCTTGCCCGCCAACATCGGCGCCTGCATCGTCTCAAGCGGCGTCTCGATGGTGACACGTTCGATCGGCAGCTTGCGCGTGACCTCGTAGCCCAGCAGCAGGCTGATCTCGCGGGCGAGCTGGCGGAACAGCGCGGTGGCGGTTCCCTTTTGCCGCAGCAGCGAGAGCTTGTGCTGCAAGAGCGGATGATCCAGCAGCGTGACAGTGGGCTGGTTCTGCATGCGGCCTCCTTCAGAACACCGTGCCGTCGCTCGCCAGGTGCAGGGGCGGTTCGCCACTCGCACGCCGCTCGGCCGCGATCCGTCGTCCGGCTGCCCAGGTCCCGCCTTCGAGCACGCGGGCCAGCGGCATTTCCGCCTCGGTTCGGCCGAGCCTGAGGCGCACCTTGGGGGCGATGCGGTCGAGCAACGCCACGGTCAACGCACGCCATTCCACCACCGCCTCGTGCTCCACCGGCAGGGGGCGCGCCGCGATCGCCGGGTCGCGCAGGCGCAACACGCCGAGATCGAGAAACAGGCCGCCGTTGCGGTACTCCGGCAGGCCGGTGAGCGCGTCGAGACCGCACACAGCCACCCCCGCCTCCTCCAGCACCTCGATGAGCGAATAGCTCAGCCATTGCGACAGCTTGTGGAACGGCACCAACCCCCCGGCCGGACCATCCGGCGCGACCGCGCGATGGCGCCATACGTCGCCGAGATTCTGGCCCGCGAGGATGATGCGGCCGGGCCACATCGGCGCGAACCCGGACAGCACGGATTGAAGGATCGTGCGGGCGGGCAATCCGTCCGGGCCGACTTGTTCACGAAGAGAGTCGAACAGGTGGCCCACGCGAGGGCGAGAGGTGCCGAACAGGTCCGGTCTGAGGCGCAGCGCGGCGCCGAGGCCCCGCATCAGCGCCGCACGGTCGGGCAGCCCGGCCAGCGTGTTGCCTGGACGGGACTGAAATGCCTCGGCCAGATCGGTTTCCCGCACGGCCTCAAGCCCGTCGGCATCGGCGCGAAGTTTGTGGTCCGGATCGCTGGAGAACAGGCCGGCGCGGAAAGCGTGCAGACTGGCGACCGCCAAGCCTTCCGATCGCGCCAGAATTTGCCCGGTCGCGGGTTCGACGTAGCGCCACGCGGCGCCCGCCCCCGCGTCGAGCAGCACGCTGAGTGCGACGAGGTCGAATCGGATGCGTGCGACCTCGTCTCGTGGCTCGTCGTGCAATGCGGCGGCGATCGCGGCCCAGCGATCCACAGCGCCCGTGGCGAGGTGCCGCCAGCGGGCGTGATAGGGGATGTCGAGCGCCGGATAATTGCGCCGGATCGTCTCCTCGACATAGCGCGCGGCGGCGTCGAGGCGCGTGGTGTCGATCGTGAAGTGTGCCAGTTCGCCGCGCAGCCCGATCTCGAACAGCTCCTCGCAGCGCGCGCGCACCGCCTCGGGGGTGCGCAGCCAGGCGACAGCGTCGGCGTCCCTCATTCCCGCAGGCCGCGCCCTTTCGGCTGCATCAACACCTCGGCGCCCGGCACGGTCTGGGCGCAGTACCCCGCCGCCTTCTTGGCATCTATCTCGACCTGCGCGTCTTCGGGAATAAGCTCGTCGGGCAGCGACACACGCTCGATGACGTCGATGCCGCTGTCGACGATCGGCTGGAATTTCATGTTGCTCATCGACACCAGTCGGTCGATCCGCGCGATGCCGAGCCAGTGCAGCACATCCGGCATCAGTTCCTGAAAGCGCATGTCCTGCACGCCCGCGATGCATTCGGTGCGACGGAAATACGCCTCCGCCCGGTCCCCGCCCTCCTGGCGCTTGCGCGCGTTGTACACGAGGAACTTCGTCACCTCTCCCAGCGCACGTCCTTCCTTGCGGTTATAGACCACGACGCCCACGCCACCCTCCTGGGCGGCGGCGATGCAGACCTCGATCCCGTGCGCGAGGTAGGGGCGGCACGTGCAGATGTCGGAGCCGAACACGTCCGAGCCGTTGCACTCATCATGGACTCGACAGGCGATATGCGTCTCCGCCCGACCCAGCTTCGACGGCTCGCCGAACAAATAGACCGTGGTTCCACCGATCGGCGGCAGGAACAGCTTGAGATCCGGGCGGGTGACCAACTCGGGGAACATGCCGCCGGTCTGCTCGAACAGAACGCGGCGCAGCTCGGTCTCCTCGATGCGGAAGCGGTCCGCGATGCCCGGAAGCCACCAGACCGGCTCGATGGCGATCTTGGTGACACGCGCGTCGCCGCGGGGGGAGATCACGGTGCCGTCCGCGCGCAGCCGGCCCGCCCGCATCGCCTGGAGCAGCTCGGGCATGTTGATATGCGCGCGCGTGACCGCGATGGAGGGGCGGATGTCCTGCCCGCCGGCAATCCGGTCGGCGAACACCTCCGTGGTCATGTGCCCCCACGGATCGAGCGAGACGATCTTCCCAGGCTGGCTCCATTGCGGAAACGGGCCGATCGGCTCGGCGGGCCGCGTGCCCGTGAAGTCGGGCCGATGGTCCTCCTTGAGCTGGCCGGCGGCGATGGCGAGTGCGCGGTAGAGCGAATACGCGCCCGAATGGGCGCCGATCGCGTTCCGGCGCGCAGGGTCGTGGAGACTGGCGATCACCGGCTTGCGCTGTTGCGGGTCGGCGGCGCCCCATTGCGGGTCGGCGGCGCTGGGCGGCCGCGGATGGGAGGCGAGGACGATCGAGCGGGGCGCGAGCCTGCGGCCGGGCAGGGATGTCGGGACAGTGATTTCGGTCATGCAGGCTCCGCCGATCGGCGCGTTATCCTGCACCATAGTTGCGATTCCAAACAGGAAGTCAAGATGCGCGGCCGTGCAACTGGTCGATCAGGTTGGCGACCAGCCCCGTCCAGCCGGTCTGATGCGCGGCGCCGAGGCCGCTTCCGTTGTCGCCGTGGAAATACTCATGGAAGAGGATATGGTCCTTGAAATAGGGATCGGTCTGGATTTTCTCGTTCGCGCCGAACACGGGCCGCCTTCCGTCGACGCCACGGAGAAATATCCCGGTGAGCCGGCGGCACAACTCGTCGGCGACCTCGCCCAGCGTCAGCATCCTGGCCGATCCGATCGGGCACTCGATCTTCAGGGCGTCACCATAGAACTCGTGAAAGCGTCGCAGGCTTTCGACCAGCATGTAGTTGACCGGCATCCAGACCGGGCCGCGCCAGTTCGAATTGCCGCCGAACAGGGCGCCGTCCGACTCAGCCGGCATGTACTTGACCACGTAATGCGCGCCCTTGTACTCGAAATCGTAGGGCGCATCGAGATAGCACCGCGACAAGGCCCGGACGCCGTGGGGCGAGAGAAATTCCGTCTCGTCCAGCAGCCGCCGCAGGATCTTGGTCATGCGAAACGCGCGAGCAAGCGCCAGCAGCCGGCGTCCGCCTTCCCCCGGCTCGTTCCAGCGGGAGACTAGGCTCGCCAGATCGGATCGGCTGCTCAGGGTCCACTGCAAGCGATCCCAGAAGCCCGGCAGCTTGTCGATCATCTGCGGTTCGAGCACCTCGACCGCGAACAGCGGGATCAGCCCGACCATCGAGCGGATTTGCAGCGGCACCTCGTCCCCGGACGGCATGGACAGCACGTCATAATAGAAATTGTCCTCCTCGTCCCAGAGGCCGATCCCCTTCGTGCCGATGTCGGCCACGGCCCGGCCGATGTAGAGGAAGTGCTCGAAGAACTTGATGGCCATGTCCTCATAGGCCCGGTCGTGCTTGCCGAGTTCGAGCGCGATCCGAAGCATGTTCAGGCAGTACATCGCCATCCACGCGGTGCCGTCGGACTGGTTGAGATGACCCCCGGTCGGGAGCGGCGCCGAGCGGTCGAACAGCCCGATGTTGTCGAGCCCGAGAAACCCGCCCTCGAAAACGTTCAGGCCCTGCGGGTCCTTGCGGTTGACCCACCAGGTGAAATTCAGCAGCAGCTTGTGGAAGATCCTCTCCAGGAACTCCAGATCGCCCGCACCGCCCGTCTGTTGGCGGTCGTTCTCGAATACCCGCAGCGCCGCCCAGGCATGCACCGGCGGGTTGACGTCGCCGAACGCCCATTCATAGGCCGGCAATTGGCCGTTGGGATGCATCAGCCACACCTGGGAAAGCAGGAGAAGCTGATCCTTGGCGAACACGGGATCGATGAGGGCGAGCGTCACGCAGTGGAAAGCAAGGTCCCACGCCGCGAACCAGGGGTATTCCCATTTGTCGGGCATGGCGATGATGTCGGCCGTCTCAAGGTGTCGCCAACCGCTGTTGCGGCCATGCTGACGCGCTTCGGGCGGCGCCGGCTGGGCCGGATCGCCGTCGAGCCATCGGGACACGGCGAAGTCGTAGAACTGCTTGCTCCACAGCATCCCGGCGAACGCCTGGCGTTGCACGAGCCGCATGTCGTCATCGGCGATGCTGGCCTGCAAGCCGGCGTAGAACGCGTCCGCCTCGGCGGCTCTCGTGGCGAAAACAGCGGCGAAATCGGCGAAGACGTCCGGGGCAGGCTCGCCGGCGTGCAGCCGGGCGCGGATCGTGATGCTGCCCCGGGCCGGGATCTCGCGGCGATGCAGCCCGGCGACCTTCGTGCCCTCCCCGCGCGGATTGACGGCCTCGGCGCGGCCGTGGACGACGAATTCGTGGAATGCGTCCTTGAAATAGCCTTGCGCTCCGGCGACACCGAACAGCTTCGCGGCATTCGTCTCATTGTCGCAAAACAGCAGCCGGTCCGCATCATCGAAGCAGAGCGTGTAAGGACCGAGATCGTCATGTCGCGCGACCGCGACGCCGCCACCCTGGTCCTTCAGGCATGGAATCGGGGCGGCGTTTGTCCAGCTCCAGGTGTTGCGGAACCAGGCCTGCGGCAGGACATGTATGCAGGCGGAGTCGGGGCCGCGGTTGTGGACCGTCACCCGCATGAGGATGTCGTCCGCGTCCGCCTTGGCGTACTCGACCTCGATATCGAAATAGCGATCCTCGGCGAACAGCCCGGTGTCGATCAGCTCGAACTCCGGCGCGTTCGAACCGCGTCGTCGCGCGTTCTCCTCGATCAGCCATTCGTAAGGATACGCGGCTTGCGGCAGCTTGTAGAGCATGCGCGCGTAGCCGTAGCTCGGGATGGCGTCGAGGTAGTAATAGAGTTCCTTGACGTCCTCGCCATGATTGCCCTGGCCGTTGGTCAGCCCGAACAGCCGTTCCTTCAGGATCGGGTCGTGACCGTTCCAGAGCGCGAGGGACAGACACAGCAACTGTCGATCGTCCGAAAATCCGGCGATCCCGTCCTCGCCCCAACGATAGGCCCGGCTGCGCGCCTGATCGTGGCTCAAATAATCCCAGGCCGTACCCCCGGCGCTGTAGTCCTCGCGCACCGTGCCCCATTGCCGCTCGCTGACATAGGGCCCCCATCGCCGCCAATTCTTCTTGCCGGCGCGGTCTTCTTCGAGGCGCAGCCGCTCGGCACCCAGAGCGGAAGCCGTCATCCCGCGCGACTTTCCCGTTCGGCGCGCTTGAGACGACGCCAAGCGTCGAGCGTGCATGCGACCGACCACGCCTGCGCGGGGGCACCGCGCGGATCGTGCGGTGGATCGCCGTCGAAGATCTCGCCGATCGTGCCGAGGCCCTGGTCCTCCAGCGTGTCACGCATCGGCGCGAGCACGGCGAGCGCGGCTGCGGCATCGCCCGTCACGCGATATTCGGCGAGGGCGAAAGGCCCGAGCAGCCATGCCCAGACAGGCCCCTGGTGATATCCGCCGTCGCGCTCCGTCACGCCGCCGAGGTAATGCGGATGATAGTCAGGGCTGCCGGGCGCCAGGGAGCGCAATCCGTAGGAGGTCAGCAGCATGCGGCGGCACACTCGCACCACGCTGGCCTGATGGGCGGATGAGAGCGGGCTATGCGACAGGCTGACGGCGAAAATCTGATTGGGACGGATGCTGGCGTCATCACCGTCCGGGCCGTCTATGACGTCGTAGAGACCCAGCCCGTCGGGACGCACGAACCGTCCGAAGCCGGACTCCGCAGCGGCCGCGAGCGGGGTGTAGCGATCCGGCCGGCGGAGACGGGTGGCGAAGTCCGTCATGACGCGGAGAGCGTTGTACCAAAGCGCGTTGATCTCGACCGGCTTGCCGATTTGGGGCGTGACCACCCATCCACCCACCTTGGCGTCCATCCATGTCACCTGCATGCCCGGAATGCCGGCCTTCAGCAGCCCATCGGCCGGATCGACCGCGATCCCGTAGCGGGTTCCCTTCTGGTGCCAGTCGATCATTTCCGACAGCACCGGAAACGCTTCGCGCAACGCGGAAAGGTCGTCGGTGGCTTCGATGTAGGCGCGCCACGCTTCGAAAAACCATAATGAGGCGTCGGCGGTGTTGTAGTCGGGGCGGTCACCGATGCCGGGGAACACGTTCGGCAGCATGCCTTGACTTACGAACCGCGCGAATGTCCTGAGGATACGGCCGGCCGTTTCGGCACGTCCGGTCGCGAGGGTCAGGCCCGGCAAACTGATCATGGTGTCGCGGCCCCAGTCGCCGAACCAGGGATAGCCGGCGATGACCGACTGCCCGTCCGGCACGTCGGGAAGCGGCCGGGCGAACACGAACGCGTCGGCCGCGAGCGCGAGGCTGCCGATCCACCCCGGAGCGTCGCGCATCTCCGCCCCGCTGTCGAGAGCCCGCGCGACGGCCGAGCGATCGTACCCCAAACGGCGCTCCAGCGCGGCCGCGATGTCGGCGGATGGCGCGTCATGAAGGCTGGCGGTGATGCCGCACCACTGGCCGGCGATAAGCGGGATCGTCGCCTCGCCCGCGCATAGATGGCTGTCGATCGGGTCGAGGCCGCGCTCGGTTTCGACGGGAAGTTCGAAGTCGCGATACCAATCCCGCCTGGCCCCGACGTGACCGCCCTTCGCCCGCACCGCCAGGGAAAAGACCCCTGGATCTGTCACGCGAAGCGTGTCGCCGTCGGCCTCGATCGCGGGCCTGAAGCCGTCAATGGACGTTTGCCCGTTATGGTCGCGATTGTTGACCAGCAGGGTCACCCGCAAGGCCATTCCGTGTTGTGGTGGACAGGCCACGGGAGACAGGCGCCAAGCGGCGTAGGTCGTATTGGCGCCAGGCTCCATCCAGATGCTCGCCTCGATGCGGCGGCCGCCGACCGCATACGTCCAGACCGGAACGGAGTGCTCAAGCGCAAAACTTTCAATCCGCGCATTGCCGGCCGGCGCAAGGGCTCCGCCGGCCCAGCGGTTGGTGAACAACGGCCAAGCGTCATCGCCGTCCACCAGGGTCGCGTCGGCTTTGGCAAGCAACAGGCGACGGTCGAGTGGCGGAGCCACCGGCGCGATCAGCAACCCGTGGTACCGCCGGGTCAGGGCGCTCGCGATGGTGCCCGCCGCATAACCGCCCAGGCCATTGGTGATCCACCATTCCCGACGCTGGGCCTGGCCGAGATCACCGCAGATCGCCCGGCCGAAACGGATTTGCCGCATGGACAGTATTGTTGGCGTGAACGACCGGCCGTCACTTGCCTTTCTGGAGAATCACCGCAACGTGTCCCATGCTGGCCCGGGGACGCGCGTGATGACGGACATCGGCTTGTTCGAGGCGATCTACTCGGCCCGCTCCTTGCGGCGGCTCAAGCCCGATCCGGTGCCGGAGGAGCTGATCACCAAAGTCCTGGATGCGGCGATCCGCGCGCCTTCGGCCGGGAACGCGCAGAACTGGGCGTTCGTGGTGGTCCGCGACCCAGAGCAGCGGCGCAGGCTCGGCGTGATCTACCGCAAGGCCTCCGACATCGCCTCCGCCGTCTACCAGGCGCGGGGCCGGCCCGCGCACCTCACCGACGATGAGTGGCGGCGGTTCATGTCGTCGGGCGCGTATCTGTGGGACCACATGGGGGAGGCACCGGTGCTGTTGGTGCCGTGCCTGAGGCAGCGTGACATGCCGCCGGCCAGCGCGCTGCCACCGGAAATCCAGGCCCGCTACCCGGACGAGATCGCCTATCTGGACCGGATCCGCGGCGCCAGCATCTACCCCGCCGTGCAGAACATCATCCTCGCCTGCCGCGCGCTCGGCTTGGGCACCGTCGTCACGACGAACCATCTCCGCTGCGAGGAGGACGTCAAATCCGCGCTGGGCCTGCCCGCCGAGGTGCAGACATTCGCCCTGATGCCGATCGGCTTTCCGCTCGGCAAATTCGGGCCGTTGACGCGGCGCCCGCTGAACGAGGTGGTTCACGCCGATCGCTGGTCGGTGCCTTGGCCCGTCAGCCAAGCAAGGAGCGGATGAACGCGCCGACGGCACCCCGCTCTGTTCCGTGGCGATCGGCTCAGGTCAAAGACGCCCGGCTGCGCCCTGAAAGGCAGCCAGCCGCGCCCGCATCTCTCGCACCTCGCGCCGCAGAAGCTCCGTCTCGACCCGATCATATGCCGCGGCCGCACGCACCGCGAGGGTTTGGAGCATCCCGCGTTCGTCGCCGTCGATGTCGCTGCCGCTTTCGTGCGCGCCGAAAAGGGCGACGGCGATGCCCTCGCTCGCCCCGCCGCAGACAGGGACCGCGAGACAAGGCGCCAGATCGTCATCCGGCAGGTTCGCGTGCGCGCGCGGCAGCCGCACGGGCGCGCCAAGCGCGAGGCTTCGCAGCGCAAGCTCGTCGCGGTCGGGATGCAGCTCTCGCTGGCCGGCCGCGCTCCACCCGATTGCGGGCTCGGTGCGGCGGAACATGCCGTCGATCGACCGGAACACGGCGGCCGAGGACAGGCCCAGACCATCGACCGGTGCCTCGACCAGCAATCGGTCGATCTCTGCGAAGCTGCCGGCCTCCAGCATCGCTTTGCCGGCGTGCCCGAGCCGATGTTGCGCCCGGTGAAAGCGCCGATTGAACACATGATCCGCCAGATCGACTGCGATTTCGTGCAGGCGCTGGAACACGACCAGCACGACAGGAGCCACTACCAGCGGCCAGATCCATTCGGGTAGATGCAGGGTTTCCTGATACGTCGCGACCAGTTCGTGCAGATAGACGATCGGCACGCCAAGGGCGAGCGTCAGCGCGACCGTGAGGGTGCCGTGCCGGAGGGGAATCGCGACACTGACGACGCGCCGCTGGCGAACCGAGACGCAGACGAAGTAGGCAAGCGCGCCGTGGAGGAGATAGAGCAATCCGACCGCAGCCTGTGGCGGCGATCCGCCCAAGAGATCTTGCGGGAGGCTCGATGACTGGCAGAGCGATGCGAAGATGAAGGCCGGCAGGCCGATCACGCAGCCGGCGATGGCCCAGCGCATCCGCTCCCTGTCCTGCGGGGCCAGGCGGCGGCGTCGGAGCAGCAGCACGCAGATGACGGCGGCATTGACGGCATAGCCGCTGAGAAGGGCCGCCTCCGTGACCTTTTCCGTATGAAAACCGAACAGATTGGCGCCGCTCAGCAGCATCAGGAGAGTGATGACGGCGCCCACCCACGGCAGCATTTTTTCGGCATTCGGCCAGTGCGGATCGATTGTCGCCACCGGAAAGCGCAGCGCAAAGGCGAGCAGGCCCGCATAGCCGGCGCCTTGCATGAGTGCCTCGGCGAATTGCTGGACGAGCACGGCGATAGGCCAGGGGTGCAACACTGCATAGTAGGCGTAGGTCTGTCCTGGGTTGAACCATGCGGCGTAGAGGAAGAACCCCCAGGTCATCCGGCTCGGCCGTGTCCAGACGAGCCAGGCCGCCGCGAGGACGAACAGGACGCCGACAACGGTGTTGGCAAGCAGCACGAGACGGGTCGGCCAATCGAGCGGTGCGGGTGCGGAGCGCAGATGCACCGTTCGCGATGGGCCGGCGTGCTCCGGCAAGATCACCAGATCGATTTCGCGATCCGGCAGCGCGTATTGCATGCCGCCGAGACCGCCGAGCACGGCAACCAGGCTCGTGCACGGGCCGCTGGTCGGATTCCGGCATTGCATGCGGCGGAGATCGATCCGCTGCCCCGGCTCAAGCCCGGCGAGGGCGGCCGGTGACTGGGTCGCGGCGCCGAACGGGGCGACGACACCGATGATCACACCGTCGTTATTCGCCGATAGCCCGAACGAGGCCAGCGGCTCGATGACCCCGTACATCGAGGGCAGGATCATCGCGAGCGCCCATGTGGCCACAAGGATGACCCACAGCCGCCCGCGGCTGAAATTCAGCGGCCATCGGGACCGATAATCGCGAATGCGACCGTTCTCCTCCCCGGGCGGCCCGCCGCACGCGGAGGTGGGAGCGTAATGGGTCTCGCCTGGGCTCTGCAACCATTGTGCGAAGCGCCCGGCGGGGCGCGCGAAGGGGCGCCGCCGGATTTGGGGCCGCGCCTAGCTCTTCCCGGTGCCGGGCGCCGCCATGCCGCGATGCATTTCGGCCATCACCCCCGCGGGCGCGACCGAGGCAATTGCCGTCCGCAGCTTGTTCATCCAGCCGCTCACGACGTCGCCGTCTCCGCGCATCATGGCGTCGAACCCGGTCTTGGCGACCTCGGCGGCATCGTCCTTTTTGGCCTGCCCGACCTTGGTGTCCATCATGTCGGCGCGCTCGAAGAACTCGGTTTCGGTCGCGCCGGGCATCAGGCAGGTGACGCTCACGCCGGTGTCCTTCAGTTCGTGGCGGAGCGCGAAGGAGAAGGAATCCAGAAACGCCTTCGTGCCATTGTAGACCGCCTGATAGGTGCCGGGCATGAAGCCAGCTATGGAACCCGTGATCAGGATACGACCACGCCCGCGCGCGCGCATATCCTTCCCGACCCTCTGGAGCAGGTAGATCGTCCCGGTGATGTTGGTCTCGACGACCCGCCGCGCCTCGTCGAAATCCTGGTCGAGGAAGCCCCGGCCCAGCCCCCTTCCCGCATTGGCGAACAGCGCATCGACAGGCCGCCCCCGGGTGGCCCCATAGAGCTTGTCGACGCCTTCGGTGGTGGCGAGGTCGGCTTCGACCGCGTCCACGGCGGCGCCAAGCTGGCGGAACGCCTGGGCGGCGTCGTTGATCGCGGGTTCGTCGGCGGCGACCACCAGGTCGAAGCCGTTTTGGGCGCAGCATTTGGCGAGTTCGTAGCCGATGCCGCTCGAGGCCCCGGTGACGACGGCGAGAGGACGCGTGTTCGCGGCCATTGTTCGAGTCTCCGGTGGGATTAGGGCCTCAGCACGACCTTGATGCAGCCATCTTTTTTGTCACGGAATGTCTTGTAAAGATCGGGACCGTCCGCGAGCGAGGCGCGGTGCGTGATGACGAAAGACGGATCGATCTCGCCCTTCTCGATGCGCTGGAGGAGCATGGGAAGGTAGCGTTGCACCGGGGTCTGCCCCATGCGGAACGTCAGGCCGCGGTTGATGGCCGAGCCCATCGGAACCTTGTCGAGAAAGCCGCCATAGACGCCGATGATCGACACGGTGCCGAAGTTCCGACAGCAGTGGATCGCCTGGCGCAGCACATGGGGCCGATCCGTGCCCATGAAGGTGGCGACCTTCGCCCGGTCGAGGACGGAATCGAAACTGGCGGTCGCGTCCGCCTCGGTGCCCACCGCGTCAATGCAGGCATCGGCGCCACGGCCGTGCGTCAACTCCTGAATACGGTCGTAGATGTTCTCTTTTTTGAAATCGAGCGTCTCAGCCCCCGCCGCGCGGGCGAGCGCCAGGCGTTCGGGAACCGTATCAATCGCGATCACCCGCTCGGCGCCGAGCAGGAACGCGCTTCGGATCGCGAACTGACCGACCGGCCCGCAGCCCCAGATGGCAATCGTGTCGCCGCGCTGGATATCGCAGAACTCGGCCGCCATGTACCCGGTCGGGAAAATGTCGGACAGAAACAGCACCTGCTCGTCGCTCAGTCCCTCGGGCACCTTGAGCGGGCCGACATCGGCGAAGGGAACGCGCAGATACTCGGCCTGGCCGCCCGCGTACCCGCCCAGCATATGGGAGTAGCCGAACAGCCCGGCCGGCGAGTGGCCCCACAGCTTCTCGGCCGTCGCGTGATTGGGGTTCGAGCGCTCGCAGCCGGAGAAGAAGCCGCGCTTGCAGAAAAAGCACTCCCCGCAGGAGATCGTGAAGGGCACGACGACGCGATCGCCCACCTTCAGCTTCTTGTTCTCGGCGCCCACCTCGACGACCTCGCCCATGGTTTCATGGCCGAGCACGTCGCCGCGCTCCATCGTGGGGATGACGCCGTCGTAGATATGGAGATCGGAGCCGCAGATCGCGCACGCGGTGACCTTGATCACGGCGTCTCGGGGATGCTCGATCTTCGGATCCGGGACGGTTTCGCACCGCATGTCGCCCTTACCGTGCCATGTCAGCGCCTTCATGTCCCGTCCCTCGTCCACGTCGGTGCCCCAATGAGCTGCGGGGTGGCATGTTGCATGCTGGTCCGGTCACAAACCGGGGATTATTTGCATCAATGGGGAAAACGCAATTGACATGAGTTGAACTTGTAACAAGAATTTCTTCGCGGGGTTTGTTTGAGTCTCGGGAGACCCCTCCAGGTGACCGCGACTTGCCGCGTGATCGATGCACTTGCCGTCAACATGGTGGAGAGAAACGGGTGCATGCGCTCGATCTATCGGTATTCCACCTGGTCAACGGGTGGTCGGGGAACTGGGCGCTCGACCGGATCGTCGGCTTCGAGGAGGCAAGCAATCTCTTCCGGGGTGGACTGCTGCTTATCCCCTATTGGTGGTTCTGGTTCGCCGGCGAGGGGGAGCGCCGGGAACGCCGTCGGCGCGTCGTGGTCGCCGCCCTGCTTGGCACCTTTGCCGCTCTGATCCTGGCCCGCGGCATGGCGACGATGCTTCCGTTCCGGCTGCGCCCCATCCATGAGATCGGCATCGGCTTCCAACCTCCGTCGCTGCCGATCGTCATGAACCTGGAGAACTGGAGTTCGTTTCCAAGCGACACCGCCAGTCTCTTTTTCGCGCTCTCCTTCGGCATCTGGCGTCTGTCGCGCCCCATCGGCGCGGCTTTGATGGCGTATTCCGCAATTTTGATCTGCCTGCCGAGGATTTATCTGGGGATCCACTATCCTTCCGACATCGTCGCCGGCGCGCTGCTCGGAATCGCTGCGGCTTGGGCGACGATCGCCGTCATGGAGACGCGCGACGGCGCGCTCGGCCGGCGCATCATGGGGCCGCTGTCCGCGCTCGAGGCGCGTCGGCCTGGGCTCTTTTACGCGGCCGCGTTCGCGATGGCATTCGAGATGGCGACGATGTTCGACGATGTCCGAGCCCTCGGACGCGCCGGCGTCCGCTGGCTGCGGCACGCCGGCATCGGGCCGGGCGCCGTCCTCCTCCTTCTGGCGGGAGCCTTCCTATTCGCGTTGTCGGCGCTGGCATGGATCGCCGTTCATCGCCGGCGGCGCGCGGACCGTAGCCTCGAGGCCGGTGGTCACCGCCGGTTGGCAAGGCACCTCGGAGCCTGACCGGACGCCCGTCAATGGCACTGGATTGAAATCACACGTCCAGATTCGCCACCTTCAACGCATTCCCCACGATGAACTCGCGCCGCGGCTCCACCACGTCGCCCATCAGCGTGCTGAAGACCTGGCCCGCATCCTCGGCGTCGCCCACCTTTACCTGCAGCAGAGTCCGGGCCGCCGGGTCGAGCGTGGTGTGCCAGAGCTGGTCGGGGTTCATCTCGCCGAGGCCCTTGAAGCGCTGGATGGTCAATCCCCGGCGGCCATAGGCCAGGATGCGGTCATAGACGCTCGCCGGACCGGTGGCGGTCGCCTCCTGCTTGTCGAGCAGCAGCCGGGCGGGGGCGGCAAAGCGTTCGGACAAGCCGCCCGCGCGCTCGGCGAGCCAGCGCCCCTCGGCGCTGCGCAGCGCCGGCAGGTCCAGCGTGTATTTCTCCGTCACCCCGCGCACCACGCGGCCCATCGTCAAGATCGTGCCATCCGCCGCCACGATCCACCCCCGTTCGGTGGGCGCCGAAACCGCGTCGAGCCGGGCGGCGAGCGTCTGGGCGGCGATGGCGGCCCGGGCGGGGTCGGCGACCAGCGCACCGGCGATGGCCGCCTGTTCGATCAGCCACGCCGGCGCGGCGGCGGCGAGGCCGCGCACCCGCGTATGCGCCTCGCGCAGCCAGAGTACCTCCTGGCGGAGTTCGGCGCCGTCCAGCACCCGGCCATCGGCATAACTGAGCCGCGCCGCGTCCAGCGCCTTGTCAAGCAAGAAATCCTCCAGCGCGCGGTCGTCCTTCAGGTAGCGCTCGTCGTTGCCGCGCTTGGCGCGAAACAGCGGCGGCTGGGCGATGTATAGATGCCCGCGCTCGATCAGTTCCGGCAACTGGCGATAGAAGAACGTCAGCAGCAGCGTGCGAATATGGGACCCATCCACGTCGGCGTCGGTCATGATGACGATGCGATGGTAGCGCAGCTTGGCGGCATCGAAGCCACCGCGATCGACGTCGTCCTGGCCGATCCCGGTGCCGAGCGCCGTGATCAAGGTGCCGATCTCCGCGTTGCCGAGCATCCGATCGCGGCGCACCCGCTCCACGTTCAGGATCTTGCCCTTCAGCGGCAGGATCGCCTGGAACTTCCGGTCGCGCCCCTGCTTGGCCGATCCGCCGGCGGAATCACCCTCGACCAGGAAGATCTCGGACTTGGCCGGATCGCGCTCCGAACAATCGGCGAGCTTGCCGGGCAGGGTGGAGATGTCGCCGGGCTTCTTGCGCGTCAGTTCGCGCGCCTTGCGCGCCGCCTCGCGCGCCGAGGCCGCCTCCATCACCTTGCCGACGACGATCTTCGCTTCCTTCGGGTGCGTCTCAAGCCAGTGCGCGATGGCGTCGGCCGCCGCCGCCTGCACCACCGGCTGCACCTCGGAGCTGACCAGCTTGTCCTTGGTCTGCGACGAGAACTTTGGGTCGGGTACCTTCACCGATAGTACGGCCGTCATGCCCTCGCGGATGTCCTCGGGCGCGAGTTCGAGCTTGTCCTTCTTGCCCATGCCCTCGGCATATTTGCCGACCACGCGGGTCAGCGCGGCGCGGAAGCCGGCGAGATGGGTGCCTCCGTCGCGCTGGGGGATGTTGTTTGTGAAGCAGAGCGTCGTCTCGTGATAGCTGTCGTTCCAGGCAAGCGCGAACTCGACCCGAATTCCCTGCGCCTCGTCGTCCGCGCGCAGGCTGACGGGTGGCGCGAACAGCAGGGTCTTGCCGCGGTCCAGCCACTCGATGAACGCGACCAGCCCGCCGTCGTAGCGCATCACGGTTTCTCGCAGCTCGGCATGCCGTTCGTCGCGCAGGATGATGGTGACGCCCGAATTGAGGAAGGCGAGCTCGCGCAGCCGCCGCTCCAAGATCGCGTAATCGAACTCGACCTTGGTGAAGGTCTCCGTGCTCGGCTTGAAGACCACCTCGGTGCCGCGGTGGTGCTCCGAGGGCGCGCCGACGGTCGCGAGCGGCGCCTCGGCGTCGCCGTGGCGGAACCGGATGAAGTGCTCCTGGCCGTGACGCCAGATCCGTACCTCCATCCATTCGGACAGCGCATTCACAACGGCGGCGCCCACGCCATGCAGGCCGCCCGAGACCTTGTAGCTGTTCTGGTTGAACTTGCCGCCCGCGTGCAGCCGGGTCAGCACGACTTCGGTGGCGGAGACGCCTTCTTCCTCGTGGATGTCGGTCGGGATACCCCGCCCGTCGTCGCGCACGCTCACACTGCCGTCGCCGTTCAGCACCATCTCGACCCGGGTGGCGAACCCGGCCTGCGCCTCGTCCACGGCGTTGTCCATGATCTCGAAGGCCATGTGGTGCAGGCCCGAGCCGTCATCGGTGTCGCCGATATACATGCCTGGGCGCTTGCGGACCGCATCGAGCCCCTTGAGGACCGAGATGGAGGAGGCGTCATAAGCGTCGGAGTCAGGCTGCTCCCCGGCGGTTCCGGACATGCCGTAGGTAATCCCGTTCAGATGTTAGCGTGTACTCTAGATATATAGCCGCTAGGGGACCATCGTCCCAGGGGAAATCGGCGCGGGGATGAGTTCCGCGGACAGCCGCTCGGCGGCGGAGAAGCGCGGGTCGGGCGACAGCGTGCCGCCGCCGGTGCGCAGCCCCTCGGCCCGATCGGCGAGCGGCAGGAAGATCTCGGCGTCCGTGCCGGTCAGCAGCACCTGGGCAGGCAGCTTGGCGATCGCCGCGAACAGCCCCGCCCGGCGATCCGGGTCGAGGTGTATCGCCGGCTCGTCCAGTAGCAGCAGGGGCGCGAAGCCGCGCGCCTCGGCGATCAGCCCGGCATGGGCCAGCACGATCGCCAGCAGCAGCGCCTTCTGCTCGCCCGTGCTGGCGAGCGCGGCCGGCAGGCCGGTTGTGGCGTCGCTGAGGGCCATGTCGCAGCGCTGCGCCCCGAGCGATGCGCCGCCCGTCTCGGCGTCGCGCGCCCGCACGGCAGCCAGGCCAGCGCGGACCCAGTCCTCCACCGCGACGGCCGGCTCGGTCCCGAGGCGCGCGGCGATGGGGCAGTCGAGCGCCAGCCGCGCGGGCGGGAAGCCCGGAACAACGCCGACGGCGAGCGCTGCATCCAGCTGCCCGGCCAGCGCCATACGCGCCGCCGTGGCCGCCGTGGCGTGGCGGGCGACCTGGTCCTCCAGCCCGGCGAGCCACGCCCGGTCGGCCTCGCCACGCGCGAGCAGCCGGCTCCGTTCGGCCAGGGCCGCGTCGTGCGCGGCGAGCTGGCGCGCATGGGTCGGCTCCAGCGCCAGCACCAGCCGATCGAGGAAACGCCGCCGCCCAGAGGCGCCCTCCTGGAACAGCCGATCCATCGGCGGCGTGAGCCAGACGGCGGCAATCCGGGCGGCGACCTCGGCCTGGCTGCGCGGGCGCCCCCCGTCGAGGCGGAACACCCGTCGGTCGGGCGGGCCGTCGGGCGGGGTGCCGGTGCCGACATCGAGCGGGCCGTCAGGGGTCGTGAACCGCCCGGCAACCGCCCAGCGCGCGTCGCTCTCGTCGCCGCGGCGGGGAAGATCGGCCATGCGCGCACCCCGCAACCCGCGTCCCGGCGCGAGCAGCGACACCGCTTCCAAAAGGTTGGTCTTGCCGCTGCCGTTTGGCCCGAACAGCACGGCGATCCGCGCCGCTGGCCGCCAGGTGAGCGCGGCGTAGTTGCGGAACTGGGTCAGGCTCACGCGCCGGAGGCGGAGCATCACACCGACGTCCCAACATCTTCCTCTGAGCCCCCCTCCCGCCGGCTCCCTCCCGCAAGAGGAGCTGGAAAGGCCAGCGACGCGAAAAAACGTCCCCTCCCGTTGTGGAAAGGGTGAGGGGAGAGGTCGGTCCAAAGGGCGGCTGGTATTGGTTCCTCACCGGAATGGCCGACCGGCCGTTTCAGACCCGCATAGGCATCAGCACATAGAGCGCGCGCTCGTCGGCGCCGTCCACGACCACCGTGGGGGCGGAGCCGTCAGCGAAGCGGAACTCGACCTGCTCGGCGATCTGGTCGGTGATGTCGTTGAGGTAGCGTGCCTGGAAGCCGATCTCCAGCGGGGTCGATTCATACTGCACGCGGTCTGAATCGAGTTCCTCGCTCGCCACGCCCGCCTCCGGGCTGGAGGCGGACAACACAAGCAGGCCGCTCGAGAGCGTCAGCTTCACCGGCCGCTGCTTCTCGGCCGAGATCGCCGCCACCCGGCCGACGGCCTGCGCGAAATCCGTCTTGCTGACCCGCAGGATCTTGTCGTTGCCGCGCGGGATCACCCGATCGTATTCCGGGAACGTGCCGTCGATCAGCTTGCTGGTCAGCAGCACGTTGTCGAAGCGGAACTGGATGCGCGTGTCGGACAGGCCGACATCGACGCTGCCGCTGACCTCGTCGAGCAGCTTGCGCAACTCGTTCACCGTCTTGCGGGGCACGATCACGCCGGGCATCGAGGACGCGCCCTCCGGCAGGGGTTCCTCCACGCGCGCCAGCCGGTGCCCGTCGGTCGCCACCGCGCGCAGCACGCGCGTCCCCTCGGTCTCGGCGGCGTGCAGGAATATGCCGTTCAAGTAATAGCGGGTCTCCTCGGTGCTGATCGCGAAGCGCGTGCGGTCGATGATGCCGCGCAAGTGCTGGGCGGACAGGGCGAAGCGGTGCGACAGGCTGCCCGCCGTCATCTGTGGAAAATCGTCCGTCGGGAGGACTACGAGGCTGGTGTGATAGCGTCCGGCCCGCAGCGCGAGCTGCGCCTCTCCGCCCGGATGCTCCAGCTCCACCTCCGCCGCGTCGGGCAGCTTGCGCACGATATCATAGAGGGTCGCGGCCGGCGCGGTGCAGGCGCCAGGGCTGAGCGTGACCGCCGGGACGTCCTCGACGATGGCGATCTCCATGTCGGTCGCGGTCAGAGTGAGCGTGGAATCGCGCACCGCGATCATCACGTTCGCCAGTATCGGGATCGTGTTGCGCTTTTCCACCACGCTCTGGACGTGCGCCAGCGCCTTCAGAAGAGAGGTGCGGTCGGCCTTGAACTTCATAGCAGGATCACCCCTAAGCGCCGCGCCGGCAGGCCGAATCGCCCAGCCATTCTAGCAAGCCGGCCCGTATCAAGGCCAGCGGCGCGCGACAGGCACGCGGGAGGCATGGGCCGGTGGGGCGTGCCGACTGCCGACACCTGGGCCGGCTTGACGGCCCCCCTGTCCCGCGCTCCATCCTCCGGCTCGCCAGCCAAGGGGAGCAGCACATGGGCAGCACCATCAACCTGAAAGCGTCCGACGGCCACAACCTGTCGGCCTATATCGCCGGGCCGGACAACGCGACGAAGGGGATCGTCGTGATCCAGGAGATTTTCGGCGTCAACCACCACATGCGCGAGATGGCCGACCGCTTCGCCGCCGCCGGCTACGCGGTCTGCGCCCCGGCCCTGTTCGATCGGGCCGAGAAGGGCGTGGAACTCGGCTACACCCAGGCCGACATCGACAAGGGCCGCGACTACCGCATGAAGCTGACCGACGCGCAGGTGATGGCCGACGTTGAGGCGGCGGCCGCGCAGTTGAAGGGCAAGAAGCTCGGCATCGTCGGGTATTGCTTCGGCGGGACCGTCGCCTGGTGGGGCGCCACGCGCAGCCGCAGCTTCGCCGCCGCGTCCTGCTGGTATGGCGGCGGCATCGCCGGAACCAAGGACGAGCGTCCGAACTGCCCGGTGGAGATGCATTTCGGCGAGACCGACCAGTCGATCCCGATGAAGGACGTGGACGCGATCCGCGCGGCGCAGCCGAAGGCGGAGATCTACGTCTACCCCGGCGCCGGCCACGGATTCGGCTGCGACGAGCGCGGCAGCTTCAGCCAGCAGGCCTATGAGCAGGCGCAGGCGCGCACGCTGGCCTTCTTCGCCAAGCACCTCGGCTGACCCCTGCCGGAGGCGGCGCTCGCCGACGAACACACCGGCGTCGCCGCCCCCGGCTTTGACCGCTGATTCCCGCGCTCCGTCGACTTGACGACGGCGGCCGCGCAACCGATCGAAGCGCGGCGCGCTTTGAGGGCATCGGGTGCGAATGAGGTGGAGATCGGAGCGATGCGGGCTGCCCTGGACGCCATATTCAAGCGGGTCATCACTCTGGGACGACTGACCATCCGCTGGCCCGACGGCACCACCACCACCTATGGCGGTCCACCCGGCTCCGGTCCGAATGCCGGGCTGGCGCTGCGCGATAGCCGTACCATTCGCCGGCTTTTGCTGAACCCGGCCCTAACGGCGGGTGAGTGCTACATGGACGGCGGCCTGACGCCCGAGAACGGCGATATCTATCAGGCGCTGGATGTGCTGATGCTGAACATGATGGCTGGCGGCGGCCGCGCTCACCCCGTCGCCCGGCTGCGCGGCGCGATCCTCGCCGCCCGGCGCCGCCTCGATCAACACAACACGGCCAAGCGCGCGCGCCGCAACGTCGCGCATCACTACGACCTGAACGGCCGGCTCTACAGCCTGTTCCTGGATCGCGACCGGCAGTACTCGTGCGCCTACTTCCCACGTGGGGACGAGACGCTGGAGGAGGCGCAGGCGGCGAAGAAGCACCACATCGCCGCCAAGCTGTGTCTGGACCGCCCGGACCTGACGGTGCTCGACATCGGCTCGGGCTGGGGAGGGCTCGGTCTCACCCTTGCGCGCGATTACGGCGCGCGCGTGCTGGGCGTGACCCTCTCCACGGAGCAACTCGCCGAATCGCGCGCTCGTGCGGAGGCCGAGGGGATGACCGACCGGGTCCGCTTCGAGCTGCTCGACTACCGCTCGGTGGCCGAGCGCTTCGACCGCATCGTCTCGGTCGGCATGTTCGAGCATGTCGGCGTCGTCCAATATCGGGAGTTCTTCGCAACTCTCGCGCGCTGCCTCAAGCCGGACGGCGTGGCGGTCCTCCACGCGATCGGCCGCAACGAGGGACCTGGCAGCACCAACCCGTGGCTCAATAAATACATCTTCCCCGGCGGCTACTGTCCCGCGCTGTCGGAGGTCCTGCCCGCCATCGAGCGGTCCCGCCTATTGACGACGGACATGGAGATCCTGCGCCTGCACTATGCCGAGACGCTGCGCCACTGGCGCCGGCGCTTCGCCGCCAACCGCGACGCGATCGCCACGCTGTATGACGAGCGGTTCTGCCGGATGTTCGAGTTCTATCTGGCCGGCGCGGAGCTGTCTTTCCGGCGCGAGAACATGATGGTCTTCCAGATCCAGCTCGCTCACGATCAGAGCGCGGTGCCACTGACTCGCAACTACATGTTCGACATCGAGCGGCGCGTCACGAACAGGGCCGCGCCGGGGGCGGGCCCCGTTCCGGAACTCAGGCGGTCGCCCTGATTCCGCCTCGGCCAGGCCGGACATGCCGCTACAAGGCTGCGATTGGATCTGCTCTAGCCACGCCTGCTGTCCGCTCGTAAGGCGTGAATGGCGGCGAGAATCGCGGCGGTGAAGGGCGTGGCCAGAATGACGCCAAACAGCCCGAAGATGACCCCGAGCGCGGTTTGCGAAAGGATCGTCAGGGCCGGCGGCAGGTCGATGGTGCGCCGCTGAATCAGCGGCGCCATGACATTTCCCTCGAATGTCTGGACGCCCAAATAAAGGAGCGCCACGGACAGCGCCTCCTGCCCGCTGATCGAAAGCGCGATCAGCACGGCCGGGACCGCGCCGGCGATTGCGCCGATGTACGGAACAAAGTTCAGCAATCCGGCGATGAGCGCCAGGATGAACACGAGCGGCATCCCAAGCAGGATCAGGCCGACGCCGCACAGTACGCCCACCGCCAGCATGTCGAGGAACTGGCCCACCAGCCATCCCCATAGGGTGCGGCCGACCTCGTCCAGAACATGCCGGGTCGGCGCCCGTTGCGCGGGAGGGAGGAGGCCGACCAGCCCATCCACATAGGATTGCGGGGCGGCGGCGATGTATAGCGCCGCCACCAGGATCACCCCGAACGTGCCGAGCAGCCCGAGCGCCGACCAGAGCGCGCCCGCCACCACGCCGGCAAGGTGTGGCAGACTCGTCCCCGCTCCGTTCGGCGTGCCCGCCTGGCCCGCGCCGTTGGCCCCGAGCCCGAATGGCAAATCCCCCAAAACCCGCTGTCCCCAGTCCGTCCGCTGCAATTGCTCCCGGACCCGCCCGAATTGCTGGGCCAGACCCTCCTGGAGCTGGCCAAGTTGCTCCGCCAGGCTCTGCCCGTGCCCCCAAACCAGCCCCCCGATGAGCGCCAGCACGGCCAGGATCACGACCAGCAATCCCCAGCCGGTGCCGATATGCGCCACCCTGCCCAACCGGCGTCCCGCGCCACGAAGCAGGACGGCTGCCAGCGCGGCGGCGAAGACGATCATGACCACATCGCCGAGAGTGGCGATCACCAGCCCGATCACCGCCGCGATGGCGATCGCCCGAAACAGCGCGGAGAGATGCTTGAGGGGCCGGACTATCTGGGCCAGTTCCTCGAGGGCGCGCACCTCACGGGCGAACAAGTCGCCATGCTCGTTCTTGCGGTCGCCTTCGTCGCGCATGTCGGACACCTGCTCCGCGAGTTCCGTTCAGTGCGCGGGCCGCCCCGATACGCGATCCATCAAGGCAAGCAAGAGGCCCGAGGTCACGAACGCCATGTGGATTCCGACAAGCCGGGCGAATTCCGGGCTGGTTACATGCTCGACGTTCATGAATTCCTCGAGAGCAGAACGCCCAAGCTGAGCGCAAGGCCGAGATAGAACGGGGCCAGGAGCCAGCTACCGAAAAGCGTGCGCTCGAACGCAACTTGGGCGAGTGAAGCGCGCCAGCGCCGGGATTGCGGCTCGTCCATCGGGCCATCCTCCTGAGCATGTCTCCGCTGCGGTATTGGGCTAGAGGCGGTGGTGAGCCTAAATGGGGTGGCTCGAGGAGGGTCGGAATATGGGCTGGTCGATCCCGGTCGGGAGCGTGCGGGGCACGATGATCCGTGTCCACATCACGTTTCTCCTGTTCCTCCTGTGGATCGGGGTCGCTCACTATGCGCAGGGCGGGGTGCCGGCCGCGACCCACGGGATCGCCTTCATCGTCCTGCTGTTCCTGTGCGTGCTGCTGCACGAGTTCGGCCACGTCTTCGCCGCCCGGCACTACGGCGTGCAGACGCCGGACGTGACGCTGCTGCCGATCGGCGGCGTCGCGCGGCTCGAACGCATTCCCGAAGAGCCGACGCAGGAACTGCTCATCGCGCTTGCCGGGCCGGCGGTAAACCTGGTGATCGGGCTCGGCATCTATCTCGCGCTCGGCGGGCTTATCCCGTTGGAGAGCTACGAAGTGCAGAATCCCGCAATCAGCCTGTTCTCGCGCCTCGCCTGGGTGAACTTCTTCCTGGTGCTGTTCAACCTGATCCCGGCCTTCCCGATGGACGGCGGGCGCGTGCTGCGCGCCTTGCTCGCGTATCGCCTGGGTTACGGCCGGGCCACTCAGGTCGCAGCCTCGATCGGCCAAGGGATTGCCTTCCTGCTCGGCATCCTCGGCCTGTTCGGCAACCCGATGCTCCTGTTCATTGCGCTATTCGTCTATCTGGGCGCCGCCGCCGAGGCGCACGCCACACAGATCCGCCAGGTCTCCCGCGGGATGATCGTCTCGGATGCCATGGTAACGCAGTTCGAGAGCCTCTCGCCGCTGAGCCGGGTGGAGGACGCGGTGCAATGCCTGATCCGCACCACGCAACACGAGTTCCCGATCGTGGACGGAGCCGGGCGGATGCGCGGCGTGCTGACCCGCGACGCCATGATCCGCGCCTTGCGCGAGCACGGTCCGGACGTGTCCGTGCTCGACGTGATGGATCGGGATGTGCCGGTGGTGGGGCACCGCCAGAGCCTCGACCAGGCGTTTGGGCTTTTACAGGCTGGCCGCTTACCGGCGGTAGGCGTTGCTGACCCTGACGGCCGGCTGATCGGGCTCGTCACGCCGGAGAACGTCGGCGAAATGATGATGGTCCAAACGGCTCAGTCGCGTCATCCCCCGCAGGGTCCGTGGCGGCCGGGCACGCGCGGGGTGTCGGGTTAGCGCAAGCCGGCGCATGCCCATTTAATCCCCCTGATCCACATTGATCCACAAAACGAGCAAGTGCGGTCGGGCAGGCCGGGGATTAGAGTGCGCCCGGCGTGAACAGCATCGATTCTCCCCTCCTCGGACTCTCGCAGCGGCTGCCGCCGTCGAACCTACAAGCGGAGCAGGCGCTGCTCGGCGCGCTGTTGGCCAACAACAAGGCCTATGAACGGGTCGCGGAGTTCCTCGCCGCCGAGCACTTCGCCGACCCGATCCACGGCCGCATCTTCCAGTCCGTGGCCCGCCGGATCGAGGCGGGACAACTTGCCGACGCCGTCACGCTGAAGGCCGAGTTCGAGCACTCCGGTGTGCTGGAGGAGGTGGGCGGGACCGCCTATCTCGTCCAGCTCCTGACCGCGATGGTCGGGATCATCAACGCCGGCGAGTACGGCCGCACGATCTATGATGCCTGGCTTCGCCGCCAGCTCATCGACGTCGGCGAGATGGTGGTGAACAACGCTTTCGGCGCCGACCCCGAGCTGGACGGGCCACGCCAGATCGAAGCCGCCGAGCAGAGCCTGTTCCAGCTCGCGACCGAGGGTGGCGGCAACGGCGGGATGATCGCCTTCGAACGGGCGCTCACCGATGCCATCATGGGCGCCGAGCGCGCCTTCCACCGCCAGGGCGGCGTCTCCGGCCTGACCACCGGGTTGCGCGACGTCGACGCGCGGACCGGCGGGCTGCACCCGTCTGACCTGCTGATCCTGGCCGGCCGACCCGGCATGGGCAAGTCCGCGCTCGCCACCAAGATCGCTTTCGGCGCGGCCAAGGCGCTGCTGGCCGAGGCGCGGGTGAGCGATCCGAACGCGTTGCCCAAATCCTGCATCGCGCTGTTCTCGCTCGAAATGAGTGCCGAGCAGCTCGCCACCCGCCTGCTGTCGGAGGAGGCGCGGATCTCGGGCGACCGCATCCGGCGCGGCGACATTGGGCAGCGAGATTTCGACCGCTTCGTGCAGGTCTCGCGCGAGATCTCCGGGGTGCCAATCCAGATCGACGACACGCCGGCCATTACCATGTCGGCGCTGCGCACGCGCTGCCGGCGGTTGAAACGCACGCGAGGGCTGGCGCTGGTGGTGGTGGACTACCTTCAGCTCATGCGCCCTGCCGCTGGGACCCGGCCGGAGAACCGGGTGCTGGAGATCAGCCAGATCACCCAGGGTTTGAAGGCGATCGCCAAGGAGCTGGCGGTCCCGGTGCTCGCGCTGTCGCAGCTCTCGCGCGCCGTCGAGAGTCGGGAGGATAGACGCCCGCAATTATCGGACCTGCGCGAATCCGGAACGATCGAGCAGGATGCCGACTGCGTGATGTTCATCTATCGCGACGACTACTACCTCGCCCAGCGCGCGCCCAAGCAGATGGCCTTCGATTCCGAGGACAAGTTCCAGAGTCAGCTTGAGAAGTGGAAGCGCGACATGGAGCAGGTCCACAACAAGGCCGAACTCATCATCGCCAAGCAGCGCCACGGCCCGACCGGCAAGGTCGATCTGTTTTTCGAGGCCGAGTTCACCCGCTTCACCGACCTGGACCAGACGCACGGCGCGTATGATTGAAGCCGAGCGCGACGCGCCCCCTCCCCCCGACCCCCTCCCGCAAGGGGAGGGGGAGCAGAAATCACCTCGCCCTACTTCTCCCCCTCCTCTTGCGGGAGGGGGCCGAGGGGAGAGGTTTGCCGCCCATGCGGGCGCCGTCTTGGAGATCGATCTCGACGCGATCGCCGCGAACTGGCGCACTCTGACCCAACGGCACACTGCCGGGGCTGTGGCGGGGGTGGTGAAGGCCGACGCCTATGGGCTGGGTGCATGGGCGGTGGCGCCGGCGCTGCACGCGGCGGGCTGCCGGCATTTTTTCACCGCGCTGTTGGACGAGGCGCTGGCGATCCGCGGGCTCGTCGGCGGCGCCATGCTGGGCGTGCTGAACGGGCCATTTCCTGGCACCGAGGCCGAGTATGTCGCGCACGATCTCGTGCCTGTGCTCGGTTCGCTGGCTGAGATCGACGCCTGGGCGGGTGCGGCGCGGGACGCCGGACGGGCCCTGCCGGCAATCCTGCACGTCGATACGGGGATGTCGCGCCTCGGCCTGTCGCCGCCGGAGTTGGGCCGGCTGGCCGACGGGCCTTCGCGGCTGGCCGGCCTTCGGGTGCTGTACGTGATGACGCATCTCGTCGCGTCCGAGGAACCGGACAACGCGCTGAACGAGGCGCAGCGGCGGCGCTTCGAGGCGGCCTGCGCAATCCTGCCGGCGGCGCCGCGGAGCATCGCCAATTCCTCAGGCATTTTCCTCGACGGGTTCGGCTCCGACCTTGCCCGACCGGGCGCCGCGCTCTACGGCGTCAATCCCATGCCGGGCCGGCCCAACCCGATGCGCCTGCCCGTTCGGCTGACCGCGCGGATTCTGGCGGTGCGCGAGATCGGCCCCGGCGAGAGCGTCGGCTACAACGCGACGTGGCGGGCGGCGCGGCCGACGCGCGTCGCCACCGCGGCGGTCGGCTACGCCGATGGCTGGCTTCGCAGCCATTTCAATCGGGGCGCGGCGATCTTTGACGGCCGGGCGCTGCCGCTGGTAGGGCGTGTGTCCATGGACCTGACCACCTTCGACGCCACCGATCATCCGGCCCTCCAGCCGGGCGACTGGATCGAGCTGATCGGATCGACGCGCACGCCCGACGACGTGGCCGCAGCCGGCGACACCAACGGCTATGAGGTGCTGACCGCGCTCGGGCGGCGCTTTCACCGCGTCTATCGCCAGACCCCGTGAGCAACCCGCGAGGCATGGTCGGCGCGCCGGGGCTCGGCGTGATGCTCGACATGGTCGCAACGCTCGGGCGCGGGGTCATCGGGGCCGTGCGCGGAGCCGGCAGCCTGACGCTTTTCGCGCTCGCGGGCCTGTCGCACCTGGTCCGACCGCCCTTCTACTGGCGCATGTTCGCCCGCGCGCTACTCGAAATCGGCTATTTCAGTCTCCCCGTCGTGGCGCTGACGGCGGTGTTCACGGGGATGGTGCTGGCGCTGCAATCCTATCTCGGCTTCGCGCGTTTCTCTGCGCAGAGCGCGACCGCCAACGTCGTCGTGCTGTCGATTACGCGCGAACTGGGACCGGTTCTGGCGGGGCTGATGGTGGCCGGGCGGATCGGCGCAGCGATGGCGGCCGAGATCGGCACGATGCGCGTGACCGACCAGATCGACGCCCTGGAGACGCTTTCGACCAATCCGATGAAATACCTGGTCGCCCCCCGGCTGTTGGCCGGCGTGATCGCGCTGCCTGTCCTGGTGGTGATTGCCGACATCCTGGGCGTGATGGGCGGCTTCGTCGTGTCGGTGCTGAAGCTCGGCTTCGGCCCGGAGCTGTATCTGGCGAACACGTTCAACTTCATGCAGGCGATGGACGTCGTCTCCGGGCTGGTGAAGGCCGCCGTGTTCGGTTTCCTGATCGCGCTCATGGGCTGCTATCAGGGCTATCACAGCCGGGGCGGCGCGCAGGGCGTGGGCGCGGCGACTACCGCGGCCGTGGTCGGCGCCTCCATCCTGATCCTGGCGTTCGACTACGCGCTGACCGAGCTGTTCTTCGCGCGATGAGTCCGCCAGCCTCTCCGAAAATCCGCATCCGGGGCTTGTGCAAAAGCTTTGGCGCGAAGGTCGTGCTGGACGGCGTGGACCTTGATGTTGCGGCGCACAGTTCGATGGTGGTGATCGGCGGCTCGGGCAGCGGCAAGTCCGTGCTGCTGAAGTGCATCCTCGGGCTGCTCCGCCCCGATGCCGGCCGGATCGAGATCGATGGGCGCGACGTCCTCGCCATGACGTCGACCGAGCGCGAGCGGGTGCGGGCCGGGACGGGCATGCTGTTCCAGAACGGCGCGCTCTTCGATAGCCTGCCGGTCTGGGAAAACGTCACCTTCGGGCTGCTCGCTCAACGCGTGCTGAGCCGGCGCGCGGCGCGGGCGCGGGCGGCCGAGTTTCTGGCGCAGGTCGGGCTGGCGGCGACGGTGGGCGAGCTCTATCCGGCCGAGCTGTCGGGCGGAATGCAGAAGCGAGTAGCGCTTGCCCGCGCGATCGCGGCCAATCCGGATCTCATGTTCTTCGACGAGCCGACCACCGGCCTCGACCCGATCATGGGAGCGGTGATCGATGGGCTGGTCGTCGATGTCGTGCGCCGCCTGGGCGGCACGGCCATCGCCATCACCCATGATATGGCAAGCGCGCGCCGCATCGGCGACGCCGCGTCGATGCTGCACGGCGGACGCATCATCTGGACCGGGCCGGCGACGGCGCTGATGGACAGCGGCAACCCGGCCGTCGATCAATTCACCCATGGCCGCCGCGACGGGCCGATCCAGATGGAGCTGCGGCGCTAGCCGGCGGGCGGCTTCAGCGCTACCGACCCGTTTAGTTCGGCTGACGGACGTCACCCGATAGACATGATTAGGTCCCGAGTTTAGAATTTAGGCCGACTACGAAATATTGTCGCTCCGGGCGGTGGTTGCGCCGTTTGGAGGGGAGAGGTCTTCGTGTCCAGATTTCCCGGCACGCTTCGGTCGATCCCGCTTGTCCTGGCCGTGGCGCTGGCGATTCCGGCGTACGCGAGGGATAATTCCTACGCGCCCCCGCCGCCGCCCCGGGTCGGCGTGTCGCACCCGCTGCGACAGACGGTCACGCCCTACCTGGAAACCAGCGGCACCATGGTCGCCGTCAACCAGGTGGACCTCCTCGCGCGGGTCCAGGGCTTCCTCCAGGAGATCGACTATAAGGACGGAGCGGCGGTGAAGCGGGGCGACACGCTCTTCGTGATCGAGCCCGCCCCTTATCAGGCCAAGCTCCAGCAGGCGACGGCCTCGCTCGCGGCCGCCCAGTCCCAGGCCACGCAGTCGGAGGCCGAGTACAAGCGTCAGGCATCGCTAGGCCGCAGCGATTTCGCCTCGCAATCGGCTGTCGAGCAGGCCCTGGCGAAGCGCGACTCCGACCGCGCCAACCTGTCGGACCAGCAGGCCGGGGTCGCGATCGCCGGGATCAATCTGGGTTACACCCACGTCACCGCGCCGTTCGACGGATTGGTTACGGCGCATCTCGTCTCCGTCGGCGAGCTGGTCGGGGTGAGCGGCCCGACGAAGCTCGCCAGCATCGTCCAGCTCGACCCGATCAACGTGACCTTCAACATAAGCGAGCAGGACGTGCTCCGCATCCGCGCGGGCCTCCCCCAGCGCCCGCTGCCGGTGGCCGATCTCGGCAAGGTGCCGGTCGAGGTCGGGCTGATGACGGAGGAGGGATACCCGCACGCCGGCACGCTCGACTACGCCGCGCCGGAGGTCGATGCCTCGACCGGGACGCTGATGGTGCGCGGCGTGCTGGCGAACCCGACTTACGCCCTTCTGCCGGGCTTCTTCGTGCGGGTGCGGGTGCCGCTGGCGCAAGGGCGCCGGGATGCGTTGCTGGTGCCGGACAGGGCGCTGGGGTCCGACCAGTCCGGGCGGTACCTGCTGGTGGTGAACCAAAATCATGTGGTCGAACACCGCGACGTGGGCGTGGGCCAGCTCGTGGGTGATCTGCGGGTGATCGAGACGGGATTGAAGCCGGACGATCAGGTGGTGGTCTCCGGCATCCAGCGCGCGATCGCGGGCGAGACGGTCTCGCCCGAGCCGACCGAGATCGGCCGACAATCGTGACCCGGCGCCACCGATGATCTCGAAATTCTTCATCGACCGGCCGGTGCTGGCCAATGTCCTGGCGGCCCTGCTGGTGCTGCTGGGCCTGGTTGCGATGATCAGCCTTCCGGTCGCGCAGTACCCGAACGTCGTGCCGCCGACGGTGCAGGTCACGACGCGCTATCCCGGCGCCAGCGCCGAGACGGTGATGAACACTGTCGCGCTGCCGATCGAGCAGCAGGTGAACGGCGTGGAGCACATGCTCTACATGCAGTCCACCAGCGCCAACGACGGCTCCTACTCGCTGATCGTGACCTTCGCCATCGGCACCGACCTGAACTTTGCGCAAGTGCTGGTGCAGAACCGGGTCTCGACCGCGATGGCGTCCCTGCCGCAACCCGTCCAGGCGCAGGGCGTGACGGTGCAGCGGAAATCCACCGCCATCCTGCAAATCGTCACGCTCACCTCGGCGAACGACCGCTACGACAGCCTGTTCCTCAGCAACTACGCCACGATCAACCTGGTCAACGAGCTGTCGCGCATTCCCGGTGTCGGCAACGCGAACGTCTTCGGCGTCGGCCAGTACTCGATGCGGATCTGGCTCGACCCGCAGAAGCTCTATGCCCGCGGCCTTACTGCGCAGGATGTGATCGGCGTCATCCAGCAGCAGAGCCAGGTCGTCGCCGCGGGCCAGCTCGGCACCCCGCCGGCGCCCGGCAACCAGGATTTCCAATACACGATCAATGTGGCCGGGCGGCTGGTCGAACCGGCGCAGTTCGGCGATATCGTCGTCAAGGTCGATAGCGGCAACGGCGGGCGCATCACGCGCGTCAAAGATGTCGCCCGCGTCGAGATGGGCGCGCAGACCTACTCGCAGGAGTTCAAGCTCAACGGCAAGCCGGCCGCGGGGATCGCAATCTATCAGTCGCCCGGCGCAAACGCCCTCGACGTCGCGACCCGCGTGCGCGAGAAGATGGCGACGCTGTCGCGCGCGTTTCCGCAGGGGATGACCTACGCCGTTCCCTTCGATACGACGGGCTTCGTGCGGACCTCCATCTACGAGGTGTACAAGACGCTGGCCGAGGCGGCGGTGCTGGTGCTCCTCGTCATCCTGCTCTTTCTGCAGGACTGGCGGGCCATGCTGGTCCCTGCCACCACTGTTCCCGTGACGATCATCGGCGCCTTCGCGGCGATGGCCGCGCTCGGCTTCACGATCAATCTCTCGACGTTGTTCGCCATCGTGCTGGCGATCGGCATCGTCGTCGACGACGCGATCATCGTGGTGGAAGGCGCCGCGCTGCACATGGGGCGCGGACTGTCGCCGCGCGACGCGGCCGTCGCGGCGATGCGGGATCTGTTCGGTCCCATCATCGGCATCACGCTGGTGCTGATGTCGGTGTTCATCCCAGCGGCCTTCCTGCCCGGCCTGACGGGCCAGATATACGCGCAGTTCGCCCTGGTGATCGCGGCCACGGCGCTGATCAGCGCGGTCAACGCGGCGACGTTGAAGCCCACGCAATGCGCGCTGTGGCTCCGCCCGCCCGTGCCGCCCGACCAGCGCAACGGGTTCTCGCGCGGCTTCAACCGCGTCTATGCCCGGGTGGAGCGCGGATATGCCGGTTTGATCGGCGGCATGGCGCGGCACGCCGGGGTGATGGTGCTGCTGGCGCTGGTCATCGTCGGGGCCGGCATCTGGGGCATCGGGCGGGTGCCGACCGCCTTCATCCCGATCGAGGATCAGGGCTACGTCCTGGTCAGCCTGCAACTGCCGGACGGCGCCTCGCTCGGGCGCACCCAGCAATCGCTGGACGAGGTGGCGCGGATCGCGCGCGGCATCCCCGGTACGGATCAGGTCATCGAGATCGCCGGCGTCTCCCCGCTCGACAACAACGCCTCGCTGGCGAACGCCGGCGCGGCCTATGTGATGCTGAAGGACTGGGGCGAGCGCGGCAAGGCGAAGGGGCAGGATCTGCGCTCGATCTACGAACATCTCCAGAAGGCGCTCGACGGGCTTCCCGATGCGCTCGCGCTGGTGATCGTGCCGCCGCCGATCCAGGGCATCGGCAACGCCAGCGGCTTCACCATGCAGGTGCAGTTGCGCGATGGCAGCTTCGATTACCAGAAGTTGCAACGAGTCAGCAACGCGATTGTTACGGCCGCCAACAGCCAGACCGGGCTTCAGCGTGTGATGACGCCATTCCGTGCCGATACGCCGCAGGTGGACGTGCTGGTTGACCGGGTCAAGGCGGAGTCGCTGCATGTCTCCGTAGGCGACGTGTTTGCCGCGCTCTCCGCCAATATCGGGTCGAGCTACGTGAACCAGTTCAACAAGTTCGGCCGGACGTTTCAGGTCTATGTGCAGGCGGATTCGCGGTTTCGGCTGAAGCCGGGCGACATCGGCAAGCTGAGCGTGCGCAGCCAGGACGGCAACATGGTGCCGCTCGGCGCACTGGTGCGGGTGCGCAGCACGATCGGGCCGGCGCTGATCAGCCTCTATAATCTCTATCCCTCGGCTACCGTGATCGGCGGCCCGGCCCAAGGCTTCAGTTCCGGTCAGGCGATCGCGCTAATGGAGCAGATCGCCGCCCGCACCCTGCCCCCCGGCACCGGATACGAGTGGACTGCGATGTCCTATCAGGAGAAGGCGGTCGGCGGGCAGATTGTCTATGTGTTCGCACTCGGGCTTCTGCTGGTCTATCTTTGCCTCGCCGGGCAATACGAAAGCTGGATCGCACCGCTGTCGGTGATCCTCGCCGTGCCCCTCGCCCTCGTGGGGCCGGTCATTGCCCTGACCAGTCTGGGGGTGGCCAACAATCTCTACACGCAGATCGGCCTCGTGCTCCTGATCGCGCTGGCGGCGAAGAACGCGATCCTCATCATCGAGGTGGCGCGCGAGCGGCGGCTCGTGCACGGCGAGCCGATCGTGCAGGCGGCGATCGACGCCGGGCGGACGCGGCTCCGGCCGATCCTGATGACCTCGTTCGCCTTCATCCTCGGCGTGGTCCCGCTGCTGACCGCGACGGGCGCCGGCGCATCGGCGCGTGCCTCGCTCGGACTGAGCGTGTTCAGCGGGATGATCGCATCGACCTGCCTCGCCGTGCTGTTCGCACCCTCATTCTTCGTGGTGATGCAACGCTTCGAGGAGTGGCTGAAAAGAACGAAAACGCCAGTCGCCGCTCACGCGCCCGGCGAATAGGGAGGAGTCCGCCATGAGCATCCCACGCTGCATGCTGGCCGCGGTCGCACTAGCCGGCGTGGCCGCGTGCGCGCCGGCCCATGTGCAGACGGTCGAGAGCTACGCGGGACCGTCGCTGCCGCGACCCGATCGCGTCGTCGTCTATGACTTCGCCATCTCGCCCGATCAGGTCCGGCTAGGCCAGGGGATCGGGGAACGGATCAGCCGGGCAGCGAGCGACGCGCCGGCCGGGGCCGGCGAATTGCGGGCGGCGCAGGCAACTCAGGCGGCGCTGGCGGAGGCGTTGACGAAGGAGCTGCAATCCTACGGGCTCGCGGCCGAGCAGGCCGTCGGCGGCGGCGCTCCGCCGGTCGGCACCAGCCTGCTGGTACGGGGGCAGATCGTCGGCATCGACGAGGGCAATCGCGCGCGCCGGGTGTTGATCGGCCTCGGCGCCGGCGAGAGCAGCGTCAGCGCCGACGCGCAGCTCTACTTCGTGACCGGGCCAGAGACGCCCCGGTTGATCAGCCAGTTCGAGGGCAACTCCAACAGCGGCCGCGCCCCCGGAATGGCCGGAACGATGGGTGTGGGCGCGGTCGCGGGCCGGGCAGCGACCTCGGCGGTGGTGGGCGGGGCCATGCACGGGGGATCGGAGATCCGGCACACGGGCGACGAGGCAAACGCAACTCGGCTGGCGAACGCACTTGGCAAGCAGATCGGGCAGTTCGCCGTCGCGCAGGGCTGGATTGCGCCGAGCGCGATCCGATGAAAAAGGCGGCGGCGGTGGGGGGACATCCGCGAGAGGGATGGCGCACGCTGCACGCTGCCCTGGACAGGCTGCGGGAACCCAGCCTGACCGTCCTGCTCGCGTTGCAGGCCCTGCTGATTTTCGTCGCCGCTCCCTTGGCCTCCCTGAATGTTCGCCTGACGTCGGTCACGACCGCATTGCTCGCCATCGGATTCGTCGTGGCGGTCGTGACGGTCTCACGGAGCGCGGCGACCGTCATGCTGGTCATCGCCTCCGCCGCCGTCGCGTTCGCGGGCGCGTTCGTGCGCCAGAGGCACCCTTCCGCCGCGACCGACGTGCTGGGGCACGGCGCCGCCATTATCGCGTTTGGGGCGGTCTCCTCGGTGGTGGCCCGCGCGGTCTTCGCGCCGGGGCAGATCACGTATCATCGCATCCAGGGCGCCATCGTCCTCTATCTGAACGTCGCCCTGATGTTCACGGCGGCCTATCGCCTGGTCGCGGAACTGGTGCCCGGCGCATTCAGGAACTTGGTATCGGCCGACAACGAAGCCTCGCATGTCGGCGCGATGCTATATTTCAGCTTCACCACCCTGACCTCGACGGGCTTCGGGGACATCCTGCCGGTTCACCCGTTCGCCCGCAGTCTTGCCAATCTCGAATCGATCATCGGACAGCTTTTTCCGGCCACGCTGCTCGCACGTATCGTTACATTGCAGCTCGAAGCCCGGCGGCACTGAGGAGGACGCGACGTGGGAACCAAGTCAGGCATGTTGCTGGCCTGCATGATCGGCTTCGCGGCTGCGGGCGTCGTCCGGGCCGATGCGCAGGCGCAGCCGGCGCCGTCCTGGCCGAATCAAATGACAGCGAATGGCGCGAGCGTCACGGTCTATGAGCCGCAGGCGATCTCGTGGCCCGACCACAAGAAGCTGACGGCGCGCGCCGCGGTTTCCATTACCCCGCCCGGCCAGAAGACGCCGATCCTCGGCACCCTCGATGTCTCCTTCGCCACCACCACCGACATGGCGACCCATTCCGTGATCCTGTCCGACCCGAAGCTGGATGCGTCGCATTTCCCGGCGCTCGACACCGCGCGGGCAGCCCAGCTCGAGCAAAAGATCACGGCCGCGTTGCCCAATATCCGCACCAAGAGCGTGCCGCTCGACGCGGTGCTGCTCAGCCTCAAGGAGACGCCGGAGGCAAAATCCGTTGATGTGAACAACGATCCACCGGTCATCTTCCACAGTGCCGGGCCGGCGAAGTCTCGTCGTGTTCGACGGAGATCCCGTGCTCGCGCCTGTCGGGAAGACCGGGCTGTCGTTCGCGGTGAACACGAACTGGGACGTGTTCACCGATGGCAAGGCGTGGTACCTGCTCAACAACGGCGCCTGGTTCGCCGCGCCCGCCGCGACCGGCCCCTACAAGCCGATCGCGGCGCTGCCGGCCGCCTTCAACGCGATCCCCAGCGACAAGAACTTCGCCGAGGTGCGCAAGCACATCCCGGCCCGTGCGGCGGCCGGCGCGCCATCGCCGACGATCTTCGTCAGCACCAAGCCGGCCGAGATCATCGTAACCGTCGGCCCGCCGCAAATGGCGCCGGTCGCGGGAACCGCGTTGCAGTCGGTCAAGAACACCGCAAGCACCCTGTTCTTCGATTCCGCGAATGCCCGCTTCTACTATCTGATCTCGGGCCGCTGGTTCGCTGCCCCGAGCCTCGACGGCCCATGGGTTTTTGCGACGAATGATCTTCCGCCCGACTTCGCGCTGATCCAGCCGGATGGGCCGCAAGGCCCGGTGCTCGCCTCGGTCCCGAACACGGAGGAGGCGCAGGTGGCCGTGTTGCAGGCGCAGATCCCGCACCAGGCAACGCTCGCGCGCGGCCGCGCGCGGCCGAGCATCGTGTATGTCGGAACGCCGCGCTTCGAGCCGATTCCCGGCACGCAGATCAAATACGCGGTGAACACGCAGGCCGAGGTGCTGGAGATCGGCGGGAAATACTATGCCTGCTATCAGGGTGCGTGGTTCGTCGCGCCCGCTCCGAATGGCCCGTGGGCGATGGCGGACAGCGTCCCGCCGCAGATCCATACGATCCCGCCCAGCAGCCCGATGTACAACGTCACCTACGTCACGGTGCGCGCGGCGACGCCAGCGGCGATCACGTATGCCTACACGGCCGGCTATCTGATGGCGTACGCCACGGCGGGCGTGATGGTGTACGGCACCGGCTACTATTATCCGCCCGTGGTCATCCCCGGGCCGGTGCCGGTCTTCCTGCCCTACCCGTACACCTACGCCGGCAACGTCGCTTACAATTCGACTACGGGTGCGTGGACGCGCGGCGGGACGGTGTACGGTCCGTATGGCGGGGCGGCGAGGGGCGGGAGCTATTACAACCCGAGCACCGGCGCCTGGGCGCGCGGCGGCGCGGTCTATGGTCCCAACGGCGGCGCCGGCGCGTGGTCGGCCTACAACCCTTCCACGGGAAGCTACGCGCGCGGCAGCGCCTCCTGGGGCACGAACGGCGGGACCGCGAATGCAAGCTTCTACAACGCCCGTACCGGCGTCTCCGGATCCACCAACCAGAACAGCAATCCCTATCAACGCTGGGGCTCCAGCACAATCAGCGGCCCGAACCAGACCGTCCATACCCAAAGCGCCAGCAACGCCCAAGGCTCGGCCGGCGGCTTCCGCTCCAGCACCGGGGCGGAGGGCGCGGGCTATCGCGGCGTTAACGGCAATCGCGGCGGAGCGGTGAAGACCGCCAACGGCGACGTCTACGCCGGCCGTGACGGCAACGCCTACCAGCACACGTCGAGCGGCTGGTCGAAATGGGACAATGGATGGCAGCCGGTGCAGCCGCCGACGAACTCATCCGCGCGCGGGCAGGGGACGCAGACCCAGGCGACGCAAAGTGCCGCGCGCACGGCTCCGCAGCAGACACCGACCGGCACCCGGACGGCGCAGAACGGATATTCGGGCGGCGGGCGGCTGGACAGCGCCAATTACCAGCAGCTTGAGCAGGATCGTCAGGCGCGGACGGCAGGAGCGCAACGGCAATTCGGCTATGGACGGCAGGGCGGCGGCGGACGCGGGTTCGGCGGTGGCGGCCGATTCAGGCGCTGAGGACGACATCGACAACCAACCTTGGAGATTTCCATGAACGTGCGCCGGTCAATCCTGTCGTCCACACGCCTTCTCGGGCTTGCCGTGCTGGCATTGCCTGGACTGATCGGAACGGCTTTCGCTCAACAGCCCAGCCAAGCGCAAGCCAACGCGATCCGGCAATCCTGCCGCGCCGACTACCAGGCGCATTGCTCCAGTGTTCCGACGGGCGGCCAGGCGGCGCTGGCGTGCTTGCAGCAGAACGCGGCGGCGCTGTCGCCATCCTGCCAAGCGGCCGTTGGCGCGATCGGCGGCGGCTCCGCGCCACCGCCCTCGGCGACGACCGGCCAAGCCGCTCCGGGCGGCGGGGGCGCGCCCGCGATGTCCATGCGGCAGGAAGCGGGCGTGCTTCGTCAGTCTTGCGCGATGGACTACCGGAGGCTGTGCCGCGGCGTCCGGCCGGGTGGCGGGGCCGCCCTCGCCTGCCTGCGCGACAACGGCCAGTCGCTCTCTCCGCGTTGCCAGAACGCACTGCTTGCGGCACGGCAAGCGCGGTAGCTCACGCAGCGCTGTCGATCTTCACGTACTCGAACTCGCCGGGCTTGTTGTCTATGCCGATCCTGGGCGGCGCGATCCAGGACGCGAACGCGCCCGGCTCGCGCACCGGCCGCATGAGGCTGGCGATGTAGAGGTTGTCCTCCGCCGAGGGCAGGAACGCGCTTTCCCGCGCCGCCCACTGCGCCTCGGTCAGCCGATTGCCGTCCCGGTCCGCCCTGATGCCGGAGAACTCGCCGATATGGCGATTGAAGGCGACGTGCGGCAGCGTGATCGCGAAGCTCACGCCCGCCTTCGCGATCACCTTGTTCCAGCGCCCGACGCCGGCCGCCACGTCCGCGACGAAGTCGTCGCGCAGCCGCATGTTCAGCCCCGATAGCGCCGGCACGTCCTCTCTCGCGATCGCGCCGTCCTTCAGCCGCAGCACCGGGTACGTGTCGTTCAGCAGGTTGTGGTCGTCGCTCAGCTTGTCCTCGCGGTAGCGTCCCTTCAATCCGGCGTTGAAGGCGTTCGCGGCATTCGTGCTGATCTCGTTGCCGAACAGGTCGAGCGTGAGCGAGAAGTGCAGGTTTGCCTTCTTCTGGAGTGTCGGCAGGTCGATCACGCCGAGCGCACGGACGGCGGCGATGTCGTTCGGGTCGTCGATGCCGGCCGTCTTCATGGCCTGGCAGGTGCGTTCGACGATGCGTCCGACGCCGGTTTCGCCCACGAACATGTGGTGGGCCTCCTCGGTGAGCATGAAGCGGCAGGTGCGCGAAAGCGGGTCGAAGCCCGACTGCGCCAGCGCGGCGAGCTGCATCTTGCCGTCGCGGTCGGTGAAGGTGGTGAACATGAAGAAGCTCAGCCAATCCGGCGTCGCCTCGTTGAACGCGCCCAGCATGCGCGGCGTGTCGGCGTGCCCGGAGCGCCGGCGCAGCAGGTCTTCCGCTTCCTCGCGGCCCTCCCGGCCGAAGTATTTCTGAAGCAGATAGACCATCGCCCAGAGGTGGCGGCCTTCCTCCACGTTCACCTGGAACAGGTTGCGAAGGTCATAGAGCGAGGGCGCGGTGGCGCCGAGATGGCGCTGCTGCTCGACCGAAGCCGGCTCGGTGTCGCCCTGGATCACCAGCAGGCGGCGCAGCATGGCGCGATATTCGCCGGGAACATCCTGCCACGCGGGCTCTCCCTTATGGGCGCCGAAGCCGATCTTGCGCCCCTCGACGGCGGGCGCCAGCAGGATGCCCCATTTGTATGCGGGCATCCGGACGTAGTCGAACTTCGCCCACCCCTTCGAGTCCACGCCGACGGCGGTGCGCAGATAGACCAAGGCTTCCTGGAATCCCTCCGGCCCCATGTCCCTCCACCAATCGATGTAGCCGGGATGCCAGGTCTCCAGCGCCTTCTTCACGCGCGCGTCCTGGTTCAGGCCGACATTGTTCGGGATCAGGCCGTCATAATCGACCTGCGTGTATCCGTCGGGCATGGTCGTCTCCTGTTCCTGCCTTTACCGCGACCGCCCGCTCCCCCAACCCCTCCCGCAAGGGGAAGGGGAGGAGTAGGAAGCGCCAGGTCTTCTTCTCCCCCTTCCCTTGCGGGAGGGGGCCGCGGGGAGGGGGCCTGGGCGGTGGTCGATAAAACGGGCCGGCGCATCCTTCACTTAGCTCACACACGGCCGCGGTCGTACTCGGGCCGCACGCCGCTGCCGTAGCGTTTCAGCGCACCGGCCTCGCCGATCGCGTTCGGGCGCTGGAAGATCCAGTTCTGCCAGGCGGTCAACCGCCCGAAGATGCGGGTTTCCATCGTCTCCGGTCCGGGGAAGCGCAGATTGGCCTCCATCCCAGTCAGCGCGTCCGGCGAGAAGGAGGCGCGCTCCTCCAGCATCAGCCGCACCTCGTCGTCCCAATCCACCTCGTCGTAAGCGAAGGTGACGAGGCCCAATGCCTCCGCCGCCTCCGCCTCCAGAGCATCGCCGATCCGGGCGTGCGCGCGGTCCACGCTGGCGGGCTCGCCGAGGAAGCGCGTCCGGAGCCGGGTCAGCCCGTTGCCCATCGGGTAGGCGCCGAAGTTCAGGCGGGACAGGCGCAGCGTCGGAGCCGGGCGGTTGTCGCCGGCGCGGCTGCCCGCGAGGATGATCGAGCGATCGGCGGCGAAGGCCAGCTCCGCCAACGTGCCCGCGAAGCAACTGCCGGGCTCGATCAGCGCGATCAGGCTGCGCGAGGTCATATCGACGCGCTTGAGGACGCGCTTCCAATAGTGGCGGATCTCGCGAACCAGCCAGTCGTCGCCGTGCGCCTCCAGCAGCGCGTCGGCCGCGAGCACCGCGTCGGCGTCGCCCGCGCTGCGGAACACGATCAGGCCCAGCTCCGGCTCGTTCAGGCGCAGGTGCAGGATCGCATCGTCCAGTTCCCGCGCCAGGAGCAGCGGCCAGAACCGATCGCCGGCGGCGTGGATGCCCGCCACGTCGTGCGGCAGTTCTGCGTCGGGGCCGAGAACCGTGATCGACGCCTTGCGCCCGGCGCGGTCCAGTTCGACGCGCACGCGGGAATAGGCGACACCGGTATCGGTGAACGCGCGGTCCAGTTTGGCGAGCGTGACGCCCGCCGCGTTCGCCGGCCGATCGGACTTCGCGGCAAGCTCCAGCGCGCGTTCGTGCACTTTCGCCTCCCACTGGGACGGCGGGACAATCTCGTCCACCAGCCGCCATTCGACGGCCCGCTTGCCCCGCACGCCCTCCTCGACCGAGCAGAACACGTCGGCGCGGTCGCGCCGGACCTTGCGCTTGTCGGTCACGCGCGTCAGCCCGCCCGTGCCGGGAAGCACGGCGAGCAACGCGGTTTCGGGCAGCGACACGCTGGAGCGGCGATCGTCGGCCAGCATGATGTGCTCGGCGGTCAGGGCCAGTTCGTAGCCGCCGCCGGCCGCGCTTCCGTTCACGGCGCACAGGTATGTCTGCCGGCTGTTCTCGCTCGCATCCTCGATCGCGAGCCGCGTCTCGTTGGTGAACTTGCAGAAGTTCACCTTGTGGCCGTGGCTGGACGCGCCGAGCATCCGGATATTCGCTCCCGCGCAGAAGACGTTCTCCTTGGCCGAGCGAAGCACCACGGCGTGGACCTCCGGGTGCTCGAAGCGCAGCCGCTGCACGGCGTCGCTCAGCTCGATGTCGACGCCGAGATCGTAGGAATTGAGCTTCAGTTCATAGCCCTCGAACAGACCCGCCGAGGCGTCCACGTCCATGCTCAGCGTCGCCACCGGTCCGTCGAACGCAAGCCGCCAATGCCGGTAGCGGCCCGGATCGGTCTCAAAGTCGATGCGCATGATGGCGGCGCCTCCGTGGTCTCGTGCGTTATATCGCATGTTGGGCGAAGGCCGCGATCGCGCCCAGCACTGCATCGGACGCCTCGGCGTGCGGCGCATGTCGGGTTCCGGAAAGCATCAAGGTCTCGACCGGGCACCGTGCCCGGCGCTCGGCCGCGAGCGGCTGCGCCTCGGTTCCGTAGGGATCGTCCCTTCCCTGCACTTGCAGGATCGGCACCTGAATTTGCGCCAGCAGCGGCCTGATGTCGAACGCCGTGCAAAATCGGGGGTCGAGCCAGGCGTCGTTCCAGCCCCGGAAGGCGTTGTCCACGTCGGCATGGTATCGCGCCAGGCGCGATCGCAGGTCCGCCTGCTCGTAGGCCAGTTTGGCTTGCGCGATGCTGGCCAGACACATCTCCTCCACGAAGTAGTGCGGCGCGATCAGCACCAGGCCGCGCACCCGATCGTCCCGCGCTGCGCCCGCATAGGCCGCCGCGATGGAGGCACCGTCGGAATGCCCGACCAGAATGCAGCGCCGCACGCCGGCCGCGTCCAACACGCGCGGAAGGACATCGCGGGCCTCCCGCTGCATGTAGTCCATCTTGCGCGGCAGCCGGGCCGGATCGGACCCGCCGTAGCCGAAGCGGGAGTAGGCGAACACGCCCCATCCCGTCGCCTGGGCCAACCGGGCGGGGAAGTCCCGCCACAGGGCGACGCACCCCAACCCCTCATGCAGCAGCACGAGCGTCGGGCCGGCGTCGGGCGATGGCTCCCACCACCCCGTCTCCAGCCGGCGTCCGTCGAGGCGGATCTCGCCGGCCCGCGTCCCGGCGGCCGCGTTCGCATCGGTCGTCCGCGGATTCATGCTGATCGCTTCTCCCTTAGCGGACGGGGCCACGCGCGGCACCAACGAACCGGGTGGGCGGCGGTTGGAAAGCGATCGCCGCGGAACGAAACCCTTGCGCCGGCACGGGCATGGTGTTAGTTAGACATAGAGACAAATTGAGAGTTGGTCCGTGAGTGCCCCCGACGACCTGATCCTCCCCTTCATCTTCGTGCCGCACGGCATGGCCGGCTCGCCTGAGGTAGCCGAATGGCGGGCGGCCCATCCCGGCTGGTTCTCGATCCCGGCGACGTTTTATCCGCGCACCCCCGATGGGCCGGCGGAGATACGAACGCCCGAGGCGACGCGAACCCAGCGCCGCCCTGACCCGCCGCCGGCCCGGCCGGGCAGAGGCCCGACCTGGGACGACCCGGTGCGTGCGTTCCAGGCGTCGTACAAGACGCTGAGCGATCCGGCATCGGTGCTGCGCGGCAGCGCCGGGTTGGACGGCGTGTCGGGCGGCAGCGGCCGGGGGCGGCAGTTTCAACCAGGGAACAGATAATGTCACCCATAGGTGACATCGTCGAATACGCAATCGAGAAGTCGAAACGCACGCGCTCGGTCGCGAGCCCGATCCGACAACCCCGGAGCCAACGCGGCCCGCCGCCTGCGCGTCTCTGACTTCTCCTTCAGAATGGCCTCTGTTCAGCCGCATCCAGTGGCAGTTTGGGTCGCCGTAACATATCTCTACGAGGAGATCGGAGGAGTGCAGGTTCATGTACACCCAGGCGCTAAATACCGGCGAGACCGCGCCTCCTCCCGTAGAGGAGGCCGGCAAGCTCGCGCAATTCCACGCCCGTGTGGAGGCGGAGGAGCGGATCGAGGCGAATGACTGGATGCCGGAGGCCTATCGCCGCACCCTCATCCGCCAGATTAGCCAGCACGCGCATTCCGAGATCGTCGGGATGCTTCCGGAGGGCAACTGGATCACTCGCGCCCCATCGCTCCGCCGCAAGGCCGCGCTGCTGGCCAAGGTGCAGGACGAGGGCGGTCACGGGCTCTACCTCTATGCCGCCGCCGAGACGCTCGGCGTGTCGCGCGAGGAGCTTGTGGACCAGCTTCTAGCGGGCAAGGCGAAGTACAGCTCGATCTTCAACTATCCCACGCTGACCTGGGCCGACATCGGCGCGATCGGCTGGCTGGTGGACGGCGCGGCGATCATGAACCAGATCCCGCTTTGCCGCTGCTCCTATGGTCCCTATGCGCGTGCCATGATCCGGGTCTGCAAGGAGGAGAGCTTCCACCAGCGCCAGGGATTCGAGATCATGCTGACCTTGTGCCGCGGCACGCTGGAGCAGAAGGCGATGGCGCAGGATGCGCTCGATCGTTGGTGGTGGCCGTGCCTGATGATGTTCGGCCCGCCGGACAGCGCGAGCCAGCACTCCGACCAGTCCACGCGCTGGAAGATCAAGCAATTCTCCAACGACGAGCTGCGCCAGAAGTTCGTGGACGCCACCGTGGCCCAGGCGCACCACCTTGACCTGACAATGCCCGATCCGGCGCTGCGCTTCGACGAGGCGAGCGGCCATTGGCAGTACGGCGAGATCGATTGGGAGGAGTTCCGTCAGGTGCTGTCCGGCAACGGGCCATGCAACCGCGAGCGCCTCGCCGCCCGGCGGAAGGCGCACGCCGACGGCGCGTGGGTGCGCGACGCGGCGCTCGCCCACGCGGCCAAGCGCCGCAGGCCGGAACAGAGCGCAGCCGCCTGAGGAGCCCGATCATGCCAGATGCCACCCCGACCATCCCGATCTGGGAGGTCTTCATCCGCAGCCGCAACGGCCTGTCGCACAAGCATGTCGGCTCGCTGCACGCGCCCGATGCGCGATTGGCGCTGCAAGCCGCACGCGACGTGTACACGCGGCGCGGCGAGGGGCTGTCCATCTGGGTCGTTCCGTCGAGCGCCATCACAGCGTCGGATCCGGCGGACCGCGACATGCTGTTCGAGCCGACGGCGTCGAAGATCTATCGCCACCCCACGTTCTACGAGGTGCCCGACGAAGTGGGCCATATGTAGACCATGCCGACCACCTCCATCGCCGTCGTCGAGACCCCGCTTGTCCTCTATGCGCTGCGCCGTGCCGACGACGCGCTGGTGCTCGGTCATCGCCTGTCGGAGTGGACTGGGCGCGCGCCCATGCTGGAGGAGGAACTCGCGCTAGCGAATATTGGCCTCGACCTGATCGGCCAGGCGCGCGCGCTCTACGCCTATGCCGCCGAGGTCGAGGGAGCGGGGAACGATGAGGACCAATACGCCTATCTCCGCGACGCACCGCAGTATCGGAACCTCCTGCTGGCCGAACTGCCGAACGGTGACTTCGCGCATACCATCGCGAGGCAGGTGTTCTATGCGGCGTTTTCCGACCCGTACTGGCGGGCGATGATGCGCTCGTCCGATCCGGCCTTGGCGGCCATCGCCGCCAAGTCGGAGAAGGAGAGCGCCTATCATTTGCGCCACGCCGCTGACTGGCTGATCCGCCTGGGGGACGGGACGGAGGAGAGTCATCGTCGCGCCCAGGACGCGGTGGACGCGCTCTGGCCCTATACCGGCGAGATGTTCGAGGCCGACGAGCCGGAGCGCGCGCTGATCGCGGACGGTGTCGCGGTCGATCCCGGGTCGCTGCGCGAGACGTGGGACGCGACGGTCGGGGAGGCGCTGCGCGAGGCCACGCTCACCCGCCCGCGCGGCACCTGGATGCAACATGGCGGCCGGGTTGGGCGGCACAGCGAGCACCTGGGCCATCTTCTGACCGAATTGCAGTATATGCAGCGTACCTATCCGGGGGCGACCTGGTGAGCGTCGTGTTCGATCCGGAGACCTTGCGACGCCGCGCCTTCGAAGCAGCCGCCGCCGTGGTCGATCCGGAAATCCCGGTTCTGACGATCGCCGATCTCGGCGTTCTTCGTGGCGTCGCCGTCGATGGGCGGGGCAGGGTGGAGGTATCGATCACGCCCACCTACTCCGGCTGCCCAGCCATGAACATGATCACTCTCGATGTCCAGGCGGCGCTTGACCGCGCGGGCATCCCCGATGCGCGGGTACGCACGGTGCTTTCGCCGGCCTGGACGACGGATTGGATGAGCGAGGAGGGGCGGCGCAAGCTGCGCGACTACGGGATCGCGCCGCCGCCTCCGCTTGGCGCCGGGCGTGGAGCATTGTTCGGCCGTCAGGAGGTCGCCTGCCCCCGTTGCGGCTCGGCGGATACGGAACAACTGGCCGCGTTCGGCTCTACCTCCTGCAAGTCGCTCTGGCGCTGCCGCGCCTGTCGCGAACCCTTCGACCACTTCAAATGCCATTGAGGCCCGGATCGGACGCGGCCCTTCTCGCGCCTGCCGAGGCCGCGCCGGCGTCCGGTCCGCGCTTTCACCGGCTGACAGTCGCGGAGGTGCGCCGCGAGACGGCCGACGCGATTTCCGTCACGTTCGACGTCCCGCCCGATCTGCGCGCGCACTATGCGTTCCGGGCGGGCCAGTATCTGACGCTCCGCACGACGCTGGACGACGAGGAGGTCCGGCGCTCCTACTCGATCTGCTCCGGCGTTGATGACGGGGAGCTGCGGATCGCCATCAAGCGCACGGCCGGCGGGCTGTTCTCGGCGTGGGCGCAGGAGTCGCTGCGGCCCGGCGAGACGATTGACGTCCTGATGCCCACAGGCCGCTTCGGGGTGAAGCTGACGCCGGAGCAGGCGCGCGTGCATGTGGGCTTCGTCGCCGGTTCCGGGATCACGCCGGTCCTGTCGATCATGAAGACGGTTCTCTCGCGCGAGCCGAACAGCCAATTCTTTCTGTTCTACGGCAGCCGAGCCACGTCGGACATCCTGTTTCGCGGCGCGCTGGAGGACTTGAAGGACCGCTACATGGGCCGCGTATCGGTCTTTCACGTGCTCTCGCAGGAGCAGCAGGACGTGGATGTGCTGAACGGACGGCTGGACCGGGAGAAGCTGCGCCTGCTGCTCGGGCGGGTCGTCGGCGGGGTCGCGATCGACCATGCCTATATCTGCGGCCCCATCGGCATGGCGGGCGGCGTCGAGGCGGCGCTGACGGAACTTGGCGTGCCGGCCGAGCGCGTGCATGTGGAATTGTTCACCTCGGCCCTGGGTGGCCGCCCGCGCGCGCCGATGCGGCCGGTCAAGTCCGATGCCAAGCCGCACGCCGTGGCGGCCGTCATCGTGGACGGCGCCCGCACCGAGGTCGCGGTCGCGGCGGGCGAGGCGGTGCTGGATGCCGCGCTCCGCGCTGGGCTGGAATCTGCCGTTCTCCTGCAAGGCAGGCATGTGCAGCACCTGCCGCGCCAAGGTGCTCGAGGGCGCGGTGGAAATGGAGGTGAACTACTCGCTGGAACCCTGGGAGACCGAGGCCGGCTTCGTGCTCACCTGCCAGGCGCGGCCGACCACCGGGCGTGTGGTGGTGGACTACGACCAGCGGTAGGCGATTTGTCGCGCGATCAATCGCCCTACCGCCCGGTGAACACCGGCTTGCGCTTCTCATTGAACGCCAGCACGCCCTCGCGCCGGTCCTCGGTATCGACCAGCCGATTGTACGCCTCGATCTCGTACGCCAGCCCGCGCCGGAGGTCCATCTGCAATCCGTTGTGGATGGACTTCTTCGCCTGGCGGATGGAGAGCGGCGCATTGTCGCAGATGCGCTGCGCGGTCGCCATCGCGTCCTCCATCAGCCGGCCCGGCTCGCAGATGCGGTTCACCACGCCCCAGTCCAGCGCGTCCTCGGCGCTGAAGGGCAGCCCGGTCAGAATGATCTCCTTCGCCCGGCGCTCGCCCACCACGCGCGCCAGCGTCTGGGTTCCGCCGCCGCCCGGCATGATGCCGATCGTGACCTCGGTGAGCGCGAACCGTGCGCCCCGCGCCGCGTAGGCGAAGTCGCACGCGAGCACGCTCTCCAGCCCGCCGGCGTAGGCGTGCCCATTCACCGCCGCGATCACCGGGATCGGCAGCTCCAGCAGCGCATCGCGGCCGCGCTCGAAGATCTCGTGCTGGTGCTGCCACTCCTCGCGCGGCATCCCCTTGCGCTGCTTGAGATCCGCGCCGGCGCAGAAGATCTTTTCGCCCGCGCCCGTCAGGATCACGCAGCGCACCTCGCCGGGCCGGTCGATCAGCCGCGTCCACAGATCGAGCAGGTCGAGGCCCATCCGCGTGTTCTTGGCATTGCCCACCTCCGGCCGGTTCAGCGTCACCAGCAGCAGATGCGGGCGGACCCTCTCGGCAAGGATCGTCTCAAAGGGTCCCATCAGCGAGGCTCCAACGAAGGATGCGGGCCGTCGATCAGGCGGTGGCGTTCCAGCACCGCTTCGCGAACCAGTCGGCGCATGATCTTGCCCTGCGGATTGCGCGGCAGTTCGGGCATTGTCAGCAGGACACGCGGATGCTTGTAGCGGGCGATCTCCGTCAGGGCCTCGCGCGCCCGCGCCGGCCATGAGGACTCCTCGGTCTCGGCCACGGCGATGATCACCTCGCCCCAGTATTCCGAGGGCAAGGTAACCACGGTGACCGCCCCGGTTCCCGCCGTGCCCGCCAGCACGCGCTCGATCTCGTCGGGGTGGATCTTGTAGCCGCCCGACTTGATGACATCGGCGACCCGCCCGATCAGGTGCAGTCGGCCGAGCGCGTCGATACGCCCGAGGTCGCCCGTCGCGTGGAACCCGTCTTTGGGCAGCGGATGGAAGCCCTCGGCGTCGATGTGCCCGCAGGACATATGCCGCCCGCGCAGGAACACCTCGTCGTCGTCGCGAATCTCGATTTCCACCCCCGTGCCGGGCCAGCCGACGCACACGCCGCCGCCGGGCGCGGCCTCCGCGTAGTAGGCATCGGTCGCGCGGGGCGACAGAACCGTGATCGGATTGGTGATCTCCGACTTTCCGTAGGTGACGCGGACCACGGGGCCGAAGATCGCGCGGGCTTTCACGTACAGCGTCGGTAGCAGCGGCGCGGTGCCGCAGAAAATCGTGCGGATATGATCGAAGCGCTGCCCCTCGAACGCGCCGACGAGCTTCGCCATGACGGTGGGCGGGGCGAAGATGTGATCGACCGAGCGATCCTCCAGCACGCGGCGCACAACCGGCAGATCGACCCCGTCCAGCAACACGATTCCCGCGCCGCGATCGTGGAAGGCATGGGTGATGAGGCCCGCGCCGTGGATGAACGGCGTCATTAGCAGCACACGGCTGCCCAATCCGGGCATCGGGTCGAGATGCGCGCGTTGCAGGACGTTGGCGAGCCAGCGCGCGGCGTGCGTGGTGACGATCGCCTTCGGCCGGCCCGTCGTTCCCGAGGTGAAGCCGATCCGCGACCACACCTCGCCCGGCACGGGCGGCAGGGCGGCCGGGTCGGCGGGGTCGTCCGGGACATCCTCGACGGCAATCACGTCGCGCCCCAATGCCTGGAACGAAGGCGCCTGGTCGCGCGTGGTGATGACGAGGCGCGCGCCCGCCAGATCGAGGCAGTAGCGGCGCTCGACCTCGGTGTAGCCGGGACTGAGCCCGGTTTCCGCGACGCCGGCGAGTCGCAGCGCCTTGCCGACCCAGACCGCTTGGATGGAATTGCGCAGGCAGCTCGCGACCGGCGTGCCCGGCGCGCTCCCGCGCGCGCGCAGCAGCAGCGCGAGGCGGGCGGCCCGGCCGGCGAGCGCCGCCAGCGTCGTGGCATGAGCGCCATCGTGAACGGCCTCGCTATCGCCGAACTCGGAAACAGTGGCCGCAAGATCGGTGCCCCAGGGAACCCCTCCCCCAACCCCCTCCCGCAAGAGGAGGGAGAGCGATGAGTCCCGACCTTCTACTCCCCCTCCCCTTGCGGGAGGGGGCCGGGGGGAGGGGCTGCCCATCACTCCTCGGCCGCTACCGTGTTGCGCAGCACGCCGATGCCCGTGACCTCCACCTCCACGGTGTCGCCCGGCTTCATCCACAGCGGCGGGGTGCGATAAGCGCCGACACCGCCCGTCGTGCCAGTGACGATCACGTCGCCAGGCAACAGTTCAGTGAACGTCGAGCAGTATTCGATCAGCGTTGGGATATCGAAAAGGAGGTCCTCGATCGTGGCGTGCTGCACCTCCTCGCCGTTCAGCCGCGTCATCAGGCTCTGGCGGGTGATGTCGCCGGCTTCCTCCGGGGTGACGATCCACGGCCCGAAGGCGCCCGAGTGCCAGAAATTCTTGCCCGGCGTGAACTGCGCGGTGTGGCGCTGGAATTCGCGCACCGAGCCTTCGTTGTAGCAGGCGAAGCCGGCGATCACGTCGTTCGCGCTTGCCTTCGGCACATGCCGGCAGCGGCGGCCGATGATCACGGCCAGTTCGCCCTCATAGTCGAACGTCTCGCTGGCCTTAGGGCGGATCACCGCCTCGTTGTGGCCGACCTGGCTGGAGGGGGTGCGGGTGAAGATGATCGGCTTCTTCGGCGGCTCGCGCCCGCCCTCCTTGATGTGGGAAACGTAGTTCAGCCCGACGCAGAAGATCTTGTCGGGATCGGGGATCGGCGGCAGGAAGCGCACGTCGGACAGCCGGTAATCGGGATGCCGCGCGGCCTCTTCCGCCAGAGACGTCCTCGCCCAGAGCGCGTGCTTGAGGCCGGGTGCGAGGTGGCCGAGGTCGATCACCGCTTCGTCCTTGGCGATGCCCCAAGACGGCATCCCGTCGGGGCGGCGGAAGCTCATGAGTTTCATGGCCGTTTCTCTCCTCCGTGTGCCGCTTCGATACGTCGGGGCCGGCTCTGCGGCAAGCCTTCAGCCAAGCAGCGCGGCCAGCTCCGTCATGCTGGGAACGATCAGGTCCGGCTGGTGCGGGCCGGCGCCGAACGGACGGCGGCGGCGGTCGATGAAGGCCGCGCGCATCCCCGCCGATTTCGCGCCCACGCAGTCGAATTCGTGGTTGGCGACGAACAGCACCCGATCCATCGGCACGCCGATGATCTCGGCCGCCTTTGTGTAGGTCGCGACATGCGGCTTGAAGGCATTCGCGAGGGCGACCGAGATCACTGCGTCGAAGCCGATGCCGTGATGCGCCTTCGCCGTCTCCAGCATGTCGGGGTCGCCATTCGACAGCACGACCAGCTTGTAGCGCCCGTGCAGGCGCGCGAGCGCGGCCGGCACTTCCGGAAACGGCTTCAGCCGCTCGATCGCGGCGACCAGGGCGCGGACTTCGTCCATCGTGTGCGCGATTCCCGCGCGCTCCAGCACATGATCGAGCGAACGCTGTCCGATCTCGCGATAGGGGGTGTGCTCGCGCCCCAGCAGTGCGTCGATCATCGAATTCTCGTAGTGCATCCGCCGCCACCATGTGACGAAGGAGTTCGGGCTCCCTGTCCAGCCCTTCGCTCGCAGAAAGGGAGCGGCGACCTCGACCAGCCCGCCCTGCATGTCCACGACGGTCCCGTACTGGTCGAACATGCACACGGTGACCGTGCGCTTGAGTTCCTCGGCATCCATCCTGGCCTCCACCCCGGTCGCGGGCTAGCATCGCAGGAACACGCAGGAGGGAGCAATGCCCACAATGGGATCCGGCGACTACGTCTATGAGCCTGTCGAGAACTGGGCCAAACTGCCGCCCGGCTGGAGTTTCAAGGAGATCGGCGCCGTCGGGGTCGATCGCGCCGACAACCTGTACGTGTTCAACCGCGGCGAGCACCCGATGATCGTGTTCGACCGCGCAGGCAACTTTCTGCGCTCCTGGGGCGAGGGGCTGTTTCCCCGTGCGCACGGGCTGCACATGGCGCCCGACGACACGATCTGGCTGACCGACGACGGCGACCACACGGTCCGGCAATGCACGCTTGACGGCAAGGTGCTGCTGACGCTCGGCATCCCCGGCAAGCCCGCCCCCTACATGAGCGGCGAGCCGTTCCACCGCTGCACCCACACCGCGCTCGCGCCCGATGGCTCGGTGTTCGTCTCCGACGGCTACGGCAATGCGCGGGTCCACAAGTTCGATCCCAAGGGACGCTTGCTGATGTCGTGGGGCGAGCCGGGCACCGATCCGGGCGAGTTCAACATCGTCCACAACATCACGTGCGACGGCGATGGATTCGTGTATGTCGCCGACCGCGAGAACCATCGCGTGCAGGTGTTCGACGCCGGCGGCAAGTATCAGGCGCAGTGGAACAACCTGCACCGGCCGTGCGGCCTCTTCATGCCGGGGGGGAAGTGTCCGATCTGCTACATCGGCGAGCTGGGGCCGAGCATGCCGGTGAACCGCAACGTGCCGAACCTCGGCCCGCGCGTGACGATCGTGGACAACACGGGCAAGCGCATCGGACGGATCGGGGGCTTGCACGCGGGCCTCGGGCCGACCGAGTTCATGGCCCCGCATGGGCTCGCCGTCGATTCCCACGGCGATCTCTATGTGGGGGAAGTGTCCTGGACCAACTGGCCGCAGACATACCCGGATAAGGCGCGGCCGGATGATCTGCGGAGTTTGCACAAGTTCCGCCGGATGCGGTGACCGCTACGCAGCAGCTCGCACGATCCCCAGCACCGACGCACCATAGCGCGCCAGCTTCGATGCGCCGACGCCCTTGAGGTCGCCGAGCGCGTCTGGGGTCGCCGGGCGCGCGGCGGCGATGCCGCGCAGCACCGTGTCATGGAAGATCACGTAGGGCGGCACCGACTGCGCCTTCGCCTCCCGCGCGCGCCAAGCTCGAAGCTCGTCGAACAGCGCCTGCTCGGCGGGCGCGACCGGGCCATCCGGCGCAGCTGCGGAGGAAGCGGCGGGAATCCGGCGGGGAGGGGGCGCCTCGGCGCGGACGCGGAATTCCACCTCGGCACGCAGCAGCGGGCGTGCCTTCTCGGCCACGAGAAACAGCCCGCCATGCCCCTCGGTGTCCACGTCGAGCGCGCCGAGCGCGACGAGCTGGCGCAGCACGCCGCGCCAGAACGCCGCCGGGCGGTCCGCGCCCACGCCGAACACTCCCAGCCGGTCATGCCCGCGGCGCAGGACCACCTCCGTCCGCTCCCCGCGCAGCACCGCGACGATGTGCACGCCGCCGAACATCTGGCCGGTGCGGTGGACCGCCGACAGCGCCTTCTGCGCCTCCACGGTGGCCGCCAGCGTCTCGGGCGGGGCATCGCAGGTGTCGCAGTGCCCGCAGGGCGTTCCAAGCTCCTCGTCGAAGCAGCCGAGCAGGGTGCGCGTGCGGCAGCCCACGGTCTCCGAGAACGCCACCATGTCTTCAAGCTTGGTCCGCATCGTGCGCTTCTGCGCCTCGGGCGCCGCCGACCGCGTGAGCCGGTGCCGCGCCGTCGCGATCTCCTGCCCGCCGTACAGCAGCAGCGTTTCCGCGCGCTCGCCGTCGCGCCCGGCGCGGCCGATCTGCTGATAGAACGCCTCCGGGCTGTCCGGCATGTCGAGATGTGCGACGAACCGCACGTCTGGGCGGTCGATGCCCATGCCGAAGGCTATGGTCGCGACGATGACGACCGGCTCGCCGGAGCGGAAGCGCGCCAGCGCCGCGCGCTTGCGTTCGGGCTCCAGCCCGGCGTGGAAGGCGGTCGCGGGGACGCCCTTGGCGGCAAGCTGGGCGGCGACGCGCTCGGTCTTGGCGCGGGTGCCGCAATAGACGATCCCGCACGCACCCTTGTGGCGCGCGAGAAACGCCTGGAGCTGCGCCGTCTCGCTCGCTTTCGCCTGCGCCGAGACATGCAGGTTCGGGCGATGGAAGCTCGCGACGAAGGTCGCCGCGTCCTCCATCCGCAGTCCCGCGAGGATGTCGGGACGGGTGCGCCGGTCGGCGGTTGCGGTAAGCGCAATTCGCGGCACGTCGGGAAACCGCGCCGCCAGCCCGGTCAGCCCGCGGTACTCGGGGCGGAACTCGTGGCCCCATTGCGAGACGCAGTGCGCCTCGTCGATCGCGAACAGCGCGAGCGGGAGGCGCGCGAGCCGGTCGAGCGTGCCGTTGCCGAGCAGTCGCTCGGGCGAGACATACAGCAGATCGAGCGCGCCCGCGTCCAGATCGCGCGCGACGCTGCGCGCCTCTGGCGGGTCCAGCTCGGAGTGCAGCGCGCCGGCGGCGACGCCCAACTGGCGCAGCGCCGCCACCTGATCGTCCATCAGCGCGATGAGCGGCGAGACGACGATCGCCGTTCCCGGACGGCACAGCGCCGGCACCTGATAGCAAAGACTCTTCCCGCCGCCGGTCGGCATCAGGACAAGCGCGTCGCCGCCCGCGACGACATGGCGCACCACGTCTTCCTGCAACCCGCGGAACGCGGGAAAACCAAACACGCGGCGAAGCACCTCCGCCGGATCGGCGCGGGGGACATGGTTCATGGAGTCGGACGAGTCTCTGCGACAGCGATCAGGTGCCCAGGATCGAACCGTGGCGTCAACATGTGGTTAAGCGTCACGCGGCGGGCCTTGCCGGCCGCCGTGCAGGGACCGTAGGGTCCGGAAAGCAACGAACGAGACGGCCGCAGCGCCGGCCCGCCAGGGAGGTTCTCGATGAGGTTCTCGATGTCCATGCGACGGTTCTTCACCACGCCGCCTTGCCTGCCTGGGCTGCTCGCCGCTCTCGGCCTCGCCGGGCTCGCCGGCCCGGCGCTGGCGGCCGGCCCGACCCAAGGGGTCTCCGCCACCGAGATCGTCATCGGCACCACGACCGACCTCTCCGGCGTGACCGCGATTCAGGGGGTCAACAACTCCGATGCGATCCGCATGGCCTTCGACGAGGCCAACGCGAAGGGCGGGATCAACGGCCGCAAGATCCGCTACGTCGTGGAGGACACCCAATACACCGTCCCCCGTGCCGTGCAGGGCATGAACAAGCTGCTGAACCAGGACCACATCTTCATCGCGCAGGACGACGGCGGCACGCCGATGAACGATGCCCAGATGCCGATGCAGTTCGCCAAGGGCGTGCCGAACGTGTTCCCGCTGACCGCCGCCCGATCGATGTACGAGCCGTATAACCGGCTGAAATTCGCGCAGTTCGCGTCCTATTATGACGAGATGCGGGCGGCGGTGAAATATTTCGTCGAGCAGCGCCACCGCAAGAAGCTCTGTGTGATGTACCAGGACTCCGATTTCGGGCGTGACGTCCTGGCGGGGGTCACGGCCGAGGCCAAGGCGCTGAACCTGCCGGTGGTGGCGACGGCCGCGAACAAGCCGACGGACGTCGACTTCAACGCGGCGGTGGAGAAGCTGCATGACGCGGGGTGCGACTGGATCGGGATGGGGACGATCGTCCGCGACACCAACCTGATCATTTCGACGGCCAAGAAGATCGGCTGGAATCCAGACATGGTCGGCCAGTTCGCGTCCTACGACACTGCCGTCGCGTCGTTGCCGGGCGGCGCGACCGAGGGCTTCTTCTGCATGACCCCGGCGATCTACGCCTACCCCGACGATCCTCGCCCTGCGGTGCAGGACTTCGCCAAGGCGTTCAAGGCGCGATTCGGCATCGAGCCGAATTTCCATGGCGAGGTGGGCTACACGGCGGCGCAGGTGACCATCCTGGCGTTGCAGCGGGCGGGCAAGGATCTGACCACCGACAGCTTCATCAACGGAATGGAGAGCATCCACGACTACACCGATATCTTCGGCACCAAGCTGAGCCTGGGGCCGCACCAGCACCATGCCGAGACGGCGTCGTTCCTGACCGTCGTCAAGAACGGGCGCTGGGTTCCGGTGATGACCGAACAACTGTCCTATTGAGCACCGTCTCCGGACCCACCCGGCACGTCTTGCCGGGCCGTTAACGGCCCGGTAAGGCGCACGTCCTAGCATCGCGCGACGGGCAGAATGCCACGGAGCCGGCTCGCGATGCAGTCCAGGCACTCAGCGCAAGGAGATCGCGCGCCATGCAGGCTCTGATCCAGGGCTTGCGGGCGCTCGGCGCCGTGCGTTTGACGGCGATGGGGATCGTGGCGGCTGCCGTGCTTGGCATGCTCGCCATGCTCGCCGTGACATCGGGGCGCCAGCCGATGGCCCTGCTCTATGGCGGGCTCGACCTCAACGACGCCGCCCAGGCGAGCGAGCAGCTCGGCCACCAGCACATTCCATTCCAGCTCGCCTCCGGCGGCACCGCCATCATGGTGCCGGCCGATCTTGTGCCGCAGGCGCGCGTCGCGCTCGCCAAGGCCGGGCTGCCATCCGGCGGCTCCGTCGGCTACGAGCTGTTCGACCGCGGCGCGGGCGGGCTGACGAGCACGGAGTTCGAGCAGCAGATCGCGGAGACCCGCGCGCTGGAGGGCGAGCTCGCCCGCACCATCCGCGCCATCGCCGGGGTGCGCGCGGTGCGCGTGCATCTGGTGTTGCCGAAGCGCGAGCCCTTCGCGCGCGAGCAGCAGGAGGCGCGGGCGAGCGTGCTGCTCACGATGGCCGGCGCCACCCGCATGGACCGCGAGGGCGTGCAGGCGATTCTGAACCTCGTGGCCGCCGCCGTGCCAGGGCTGAAGTCGCGCGACGTGTCGATCGTCGATTTGCGTGGCGAGCTGCTGGCCCGCGCCGGCACGCCGGTCGATGCGGTGGGCGGCGGGCCGATGTCGGGCGACGAGCTGCGCCGCGCCACCGAGCTGCGTCTGGCCCGCGCCGTGGAGGAAATGCTGGAACGCAGCCTCGGCCCCGGCCACGTCCGGGCAGAGGCGGCGGTGCGCATGGACTACGACCAGGTGCGCGAGACGCAGGAGAAATACGACCCTGACGGCCAGGTGCCGCGCAGCGAGCAGAGCGTCGACACGACCAGCAAGAACACCGAGGCCGCGCCGACCGTGTCGGTGCAGAACAATCTGCCCAATGCCGAGCCGTCGTCGAGCGGCGGCGGCAGCGAGGAGAAGCGGCAGGAACAGACGACCAACTACGAAATCAGCAAGACCGTCCGCACGCTGATCCACGAGCAGCCGCAGATCGGGCGCATCAGCCTCGCCGTGATGGTGGACGCGGCGAAGGCGCATTCCGACGCCGATCTGGCGCGGATCGGGGATCTGGTGAAGACGGCGATCGGCTTCGACGCCAAACGCGGCGACGTCGTGCGGGTCGAGGCGATGCCCTTCGTGGCGGACGAAGTGGCCGCGCCCGTTAAGCCGGCCCTGCTGGGGCTATTTTTCGAGAAATCCGACCTCATGCGGCTGGCCGAACTCGCGCTTTTCGGCGTGGTCGGGATCGTCGCCCTGCTGACGGTGCTGCGCCCGATGGTGGTGCGCCTCACCGCGCTCGGGCCGATGGCGCTGGGCGACGGCGCGGGCGGCGCACTGGCGGCGAGACGGGGCGCGGGCGCGGCGTCGGCCGGCGGCGCGCTCGGCGCCATGCTGTCCTCCCCGGGGCAGGCGTACGCGGGGCAGGGGGGCGCGGGGCAGGGGGGCGCGCCGGCGTTGATCGAGGACGAGAGCATGGTGAGCCTCGCCCAGGTCGAGGGACAGATGCGCGCGTCCTCGCTCCGCCGGGTGAGCGACCTGGTCGAGCGCCATCCGGAGGAGACGCTGACGATCGTGCGCGGCTGGATCGGGCTGGAGGGCGGCTGAGGTGCCCCGCATCGAGGACTACCGCACGCTGACCGGGGCGCAGAAATCGGCGATCCTGATGCTGGCGCTGGGCGAGGAGCAGTGCGGGCGACTGTTCGCGATGATGCACGAGGACGAAATCAAGGAGGTCTCCGCCGCGATGGCGCAGCTCGGCAGCGTGCGCGCCGAGTTGGCGGAGCGGCTGTTCCAGGACTTCGCCGAGAGCATGGGCGTCGCCGGCAACTTGATCGGCAGTTTCGAAAGCACCGAGCGGATGCTGCACAAGGCGCTGCCGCGCGACCGCGTCCTGCAAATCATGGAGGAGATCCGCGGCCCCGCCGGCCGCACCATGTGGGACAAGCTGGGCAACGTGAACGAAGCGGTGCTCGCGAATTATCTCAAGAACGAATACCCGCAGACCGTCGCCGTCGTGCTGTCGAAGGTGCGCGCCGAGCACGCGGCCCGCGTGCTGTCGCTGCTGCCGGAGGCCTTCGCGATGGAGGTGGTAATGCGCATGCTGCGGATGGAGAGCATCCAGAAAGACGTGCTGGACGGCGTCGAGAAGACGCTGCGCGCCGAGTTCATGTCGAACCTGGCGCGCAGCACGCGCCGCGACGCGCACGAGATGATGGCCGACATCTTCAACAATCTCGACCGCCAGGCCGAGACCCGCTTCCTCGCCGCGCTCGAGGACCGCAACCGCGACTCCGCCGAACGCATCAAGGCGCTGATGTTCACCTTCGACGATCTCCAGCGGCTGACCCCAGCCAGCGTGCAGGTGCTGCTCCGCGAGGTGGAGAAGGACAAGCTGCCGCTGGCCCTGAAAGGCGCGTCCGAGAAGATCGCGGACTTGTTCTTCTCCAATCTCTCGGAACGGGCCGCGAAGATGCTGAAGGAGGAAATCGCCTCGCTCGGCCCGGTGAAGCTGCGCGCGGTGGACGAGGCGCAGGCGGCGATCGTCGCGGTCGCGAAGGAACTGGGCGCGCAAGGCTCGATCGAGATCAGCGAAAGCAAGGACGAGGAGCTGGTGTACCAGATGGATGGATCCCTGGGGGCCAGGATGGGCCGGCGCGGCCAGATGGCGTCAGGCCGGGCGGGCGCGCTGTTCGACGACGACTTCGATCGACCGGGCACGGCCGAGCCGGAGGTCATCGGCCCTGGCTTGAGTCCGCACGCGCCGACCGATGCGGACGTCGCCGCGGCGCGCGCCGATGCGTGGGCCGAGGGCCACGCCGCCGGGCGCGCGGCGGCCGAGGCGGCGGGCGCGCAAATGCTGGCCGAGGCCGGGGTGAGCCTCGCCCGCGAGATGACCGAGCTTCGTCAGGAGCTGCGCGCCGAGGCCGACGCGGCGGCCGGGGCGCTCGCGCGGCTGCTGCTGGACACGCTGGCCGCGCTGTTTCCCGCGCTCTGCGCCCGCCACGGCGCCGCCGAGGCGCGGGCCGTGGTGCGGGTGTTGCTGCCAGGCCTCGCGCTGGAGCCCGACATCGTCGTGCGGGCGAGCCCCGTCACCGCCCCGGCCCTGGCCGACGAGGTCGCGCGCGTCCTGCCCGACGAGGCAGGACGGGTGCGCGTCGTGTCCGATCCCGCCATGGGGCCGAGCGACGTTCGCCTGCGCTGGCAGGGCGGGACGGCCGCGCGCGATGGCACGGCGCTGTGGGAGGAGGTCGCCGCCGCCCTGGCGCCCGCCGGGCTGCTGAGTGCGCGCACGCGGGAGATGGCCCATGTCGAATGATATGCAGCTTTCGGAACTGCCCGAGATCGGGCCGGACGCATCCGCGTCGCGCTCCGCCCGCGACCTTGAGGCGGTGTACGACATCCCCGTCACCGTCAGCGCCGTCTTGGGCAAGGCGACCATGCAGGTCAGCCAGCTTCTCAAGCTCGGACGTGGGGCCGTGGTGGAGTTGGACCGCAAGCTGGGGGAGGCGATCGACATCTACGTGAACAATCGCCTGGTCGCGCGCGGCGAGGTGGTCATGGTGGACGACAGCCGGCTGGGGGTGACGATGACGGAGATCGTCAAGACCGATCGCGGGGCTTGAGGATGCGGGTGCTCATCATCGGCTCGCTGTCCGGCGAGCTTGGCCAGGCGGCCCGCATCGCGATGGCGCGCGGGGCGAAGCTGGATCAGGCGGACGACGCGACCGGCGCGCTGGCGCGGCTGCGTGCGGACGCCCGCACCGACCTCGTGCTGTGCGACGTGGCCCACGACGTCGGCGCCGTGGTGCGGGCGTTGGCAGCCGAGCGCATGGCCGTTCCCGTCGTAGCCTGCGGGGCCGGCGACGACCCCGAGGCGGCGGTCCGCGCCATCCGCGACGGCGCGCGCGAGTTCCTGAGCCTGCCCCCCGACCCGGACCTGATCGCCGCCATCCTCACCGCCGCGGCCGGGGAAACGCACGCGCTGATCGCCCGCGATCCGGTCATGCAAGCCGCGGTGCGTCGCGCCGAGCAGGTCGCCGCCTCCGAGGCCTCGGTGTTGATCGGCGGCGAATCGGGCACCGGCAAGGAGGTGCTGGCGCGCTACATCCACCGCCGCTCCCGCCGCTCGGCCGGACCTTTCGTCGCGCTGAACTGCGCCGCGATCCCCGAGGCCCTTCTGGAATCCGAGCTGTTCGGCCACGAGAAGGGCGCGTTCTCGGGGGCGCTCGCTCGTCGTGTCGGCAAATTCGAGGCCGCGGAGCGCGGCACGCTCCTGCTCGACGAGGTGAGCGAGATGGATGTTCGCCTCCAGGCCAAGCTGCTGCGCGCGCTTCAGGAGCGCGAGATCGACCGGTTGGGCGGGTCGGGGCCGGTGAAAGTGAATGTCCGCATTCTCGCCACCACCAACCGCGACCTGTCGCGCGAGGTGGCGCGCGGCACGTTCCGCGAGGATCTCTGGTTCCGCCTGAACGTCGTCAGCCTGCGCGTGCCGCCGCTGCGCGAGCGCCCCGGCGATATCGCCGCGCTCGCCGAACACTTTGCCCGCCGCTACGCCGAGGTGAACGGCATCGCCTTCCGCCCGCTGTCGGCGACGGCGCTCGCGCGTCTGACCGCGCATGGCTGGCGTGGCAACGTGCGCGAACTGGAGAACATCATTCATCGCGCGGTGCTGCTGGCCGACGGCGCGGAGATCGGCCAAGAGGCGGTCGAACTAACGCCCGGCGAGGGCGCCCCCGCGCCGGTTTCCACGGGCGGCATCGCCGGGCTGGTCGGGCGCACGATGGAGGCGGTGGAGCGCGATCTCATCCTCCAGACGGTGGGCCACACACTCGGCAATCGCACGCACGCCGCGACCATCCTCGGCATCTCAATCCGCGCGCTGCGCAACAAGCTGCGCGATTACGCCGCGCAAGGCGTGGCGGTGCCGCCGCCGGGGCAGGGCGTGGCGGCGTGAGCGGTGGGTGGGTTTACGTGATGAGCAACCGGGCGAACGGGACGCTGTACGTGGGGGTGACGAGCGACCTGGCGCGGCGAGCGTGGGAGCATCGGGAGGGGATGGGGGAGGGGTTTACGAAGCATCATGGGCTGAAGCGGCTTGTCTATTTCGAACGGCACGAGCGTATCGAGGACGCCATACAGCGCGAGAAGAACATCAAGCACTGGCCTCGCGCCTGGAAAACACGGCTGATCATGCGGTCGAATCCGGATTGGCTCGATCTTTACGAGCAACTCGGATTGCACACAGGTTGATAGCGACCCTCCCCTCCACGTCATGCCCGGCGAAGGCCGGGCACCCACGTCTTCACCGGGCGACCGTAAAGACGTGGGTGGCCGGGCCAAGCCCGGCCATGACGGAGTGATAACGGCCGCATAGTGTCCGCCACCCTCGTCCTCCCCACCCTCACAACTCTCCGCCGCTACGCCCCCGGCAGCGACGTCGGCCTCGCGCTCGGCGTCGTCGCGCTGCTCTCGGTGCTCGTGCTGCCGTTGCCGCCCGTCCTGCTCGACCTCGGCCTCGCGCTGTCCATCACCGGGGCCGTCCTGGTGCTGATGGTGGCGCTGTTCCTGACCCGTCCGCTCGACTTCACCAGTTTCCCCACGCTGCTGCTGCTGACAACGCTGCTGCGCCTGTCGCTGAATGTCGCCACCACCCGACGCATCCTCGCGCACGGCGCGGAGGGCCCGACGGCGGCGGGGCATGTCGTCGCGGCGTTCGGCGGCTTCCTGATGGGCGGGGACGTGCTGATCGGGGTGATCCTGTTCGCCATCCTGCTGGTGGTGAACTTCATGGTCATTACCAAGGGTTCGGGGCGCATCGCCGAGGTCGCGGCGCGATTCAGCCTCGATGCCATGCCCGGCAAGCAGATGGCGATCGACGCCGATCTATCCGCCGGGCTGATCGACGAAAAGTCGGCGCGCAAGCGCCGGGGCGAACTGGAGCAGGAGAGCGGCTTCTACGGCGCGATGGATGGCGCCGCGAAGTTCGTGCGCGGCGACGCGGTGGCCGGGCTGATCATCACGTCGATCAACATCGTCGGCGGGCTGGCGATCGGCGTCGGTCAGCGCGGCATGCCGCTCGCCGACGCGCTCTCGACGTTCACCACGCTGACCGTGGGCGACGGGCTGGTTTCGCAGATTCCCGCGCTGCTGGTCTCCATCGCCGCCGGCATCGTGGTCACCAAGGGGGGCATGGAGGGCAGCGCCGATGCCGCCCTGGTCGCCCAGCTCGGCGCCGGGCCGAAGCCGCTCGCGCTCGCCGCTGGGGCCGCGACCGTGCTGGCGATGCTGCCCGGACTGCCGGCGCTGCCATTCCTCGCGCTGGCGGGACTCGCCGGCGGCGGCGCCTGGTTCCGTCACAACCACCCGTTGCCCACGGATGCCGCCGCGCCGGCTGTCCCCGCCGGCCCGACCGAGCCGCCGATCAGCGAGCAGCTCCGCATCGACCTGATCCGGTTGGAACTCGGCTACGGGCTGCTGTCGCTGGCCGGCGGCGGCCAGGCGCGGCTGACCGAGCAGATCAAGGGCCTGCGTCGCAGCATCGCCGCCGAGATGGGCTTCGTGCTGCCGCCGGTGCGCATCCAGGACAACATGGAGCTTCCCGCCGAGGCGTACGCCATCCGCGTCAAGGAGATCGCGGCCGGGCGCGGCGAGCTGCGCCCGACGCGGTTGCTGGCGATGAACCCCAAGGGCGGCTTGCCCGAGCTGGCCGGCGAACCGACCCAGGAACCCGCCTTCGGCCTGCCCGCGCTGTGGATCGAGCCGGCCGATAAGGATCAGGCGTTGTTCCGCGGCTATACCGTGGTCGATCCGGCGAGCGTGCTGACCACCCATCTGACCGAGGCGGTGCGCGAGAGCATGGCCGAGCTGCTGTCCTACGCCGAGACACAGAAGCTGCTCGACGAGCTGCCGCGCGAGCAGCAGAAGCTGGTGTCCGACCTGATTCCGGCGCAGATCAGCGTCGGCGGCATCCAGCGCGTGCTCCAGGCGCTGCTGGCCGAGCGGGTGTCGATCCGTGACCTCGCCACCGTCCTGGAGGGCGTGCAGGAGGCGTGCGCCGGCGGGGCGCGGGCCGTTCCGGTGATCGTCTCGCACGTGCGCGCCCGCCTCGCCCGCCAGATCAGCGACAGCCACACCGGCGCGGCGGGCTATATCCCGATCATCCCGCTCTCGCCCGAGTGGGAAAGCGCGTTCGCCGAGGCCCTGACCGGGCCGCCCGAGGACCGTCAGCTCGCCATGGCGCCCAGCCGGCTGCAGGACTTCATGCAGCGCCTGCGCGCGGCCTTCGAGGCGGCGAGCGGGGCAGGGGAGCCGGCGGCGCTGCTGACCAGCGCCGGCATTCGCGCCCATGTCCGCGCGGTCGTGGAGCGCATCCGCCCGAATACCCCCGTCCTCGCGCAGACCGAAATCCATCCGCGCGCGCGGATTCGGACGGTTGCGACGGTCTGAGGCGTTCAGGCGGGAACAGAACACCAACTGCGGCGTTTCCGGCGCATGAGCACGAACCCCAAAACTCCCGATCCCGAACACCCCGGCAACGCCGTCAAGGACCCGGACGAGTGGACCACGGGCGACGAGTCCATGACCGGCGCCCAGGCCTCCTATTTGAAGACGCTTTGCGAGGAGGCGGGCGAGGCGTTCGATCCGAAGTTGAGCAAGGCCGCGGCGTCCAAGCGCATCGACGCGCTGCGAGCGAGAACCGGGCGAGGGCGTGATCACTGAATCGGCCTTGCGCCCGGCGCCCCGCCGGGCCACATTCGGCGCCTCGTCAACGCAACTGAAAGGAGGTGATCCAGTGTCTCATTGTTTGAAGCCGGCGCCAGTCGCCGTGGCCTGGATCGTCACTTCATCGCTAGGGGTCGCGTAACCCAGGTTCCCCGTCTGGCAGCATGGACGGCAGACAATGGAAGGCCTCGGAGAACGCTCTCCGGGGCCTTCGATTGTAAAAGCGGCTACTGCTTCGCCGCCGCGACCCGGATAGCCAAGCCTGCCGCGCGTCGCAGACGAGAACACCGCGTGACCCCAGCGGGCGAGGTCTGAATGGTCGAGGCCTAATCCCCCGCCGTCATGCCCGGGCTTGGCCCGGGCACCCACGTCTTTGGCCGCCGCCGATGAAGACGTGGGTGGCCGGCCTTCGCCGGCCGTGACGGTGCTGTTGGTCGAAGGCGCTAGCCCGTTCTCTAAACCCGCCGAACGTTCCAGAAGATCACGAACCCGTTGAGAATCCCCGTGATCTCCTTCTTGTGGGTGGTCGCCGCGAAATACTGGCCGAGGGGGACGTAGGGCACGTCCTGCAAGGCCTGGAGCTGGAGTTCCTCGGCCAGCTTCTTGCGGGTCGCCAGGTCGGGCGCGTCGATCCACTGCTGGCGCAGTTCCTCCAGTTTCGGCGCGGTCGGCCAGCCGAACAGCGCCTGCGTGCCGTTGCCGCGCAGGAACGCGTGACCCACCGGGTTGGACTGATCCAGGCCCGCCCAGAACGTGGCAAAGGCGTTCCATCCGCCGGCGTCGGGGCTGGTCCGCATGGCGCGGCGTTGCACCAGGGTGCCCCAATCCATCGCCTGGTAATCGACGTTGAAGCCCGCCTTTTTCAGCATGTCGACGCAAACATCGGCCTCGGCCTTCAGGATCGGGAAGTCGGTGGGCGCCATGAACACCACCTTCTCGCCCTTGTAGCCGGCCGCCTCGATCTCGCGCTTCACGGCGGCGTAGTCGCGCGGGCCGCGGAACACGTCGAGGCCGGCATCGCTCGCCATCGGCGTGCCGGGCGTGAAGATCCCGGTCGGGACGTGAATCAGTTTCGGGTCGCCGGCCACCGCGAGCATCACGTCGGTCTGGTTCACCGCCTTCAGCAGTGCCCGGCGGATCGCCGGGTTGTCGAACGGCGGAAACAGCTCGTTCGGCCGCAGGCACGCCATCAGCCCGGTGGGATCGGTGACTTCCACCACGAGGTCGCTTTGAGCGCGCAGCAGCGGCAGGATGTCGCCGGTGGGGTCTTCCCACCAGTCCATCTCGCCGTTTTGCATCGCCGCCGCCTTGGTCGAGAGGTCGGGGATGACGTGCCACTCGACGCGATCGAAGTTCGCGATCTTCGGCCCCGAGGTCCACTGCACCGCGCCGTTATCGCGCGGCTTGTAGGCGGCATTGCGTTCATAGACGGCGAGGGAGCCGACGACGCGCTCCTTGGCATTCCACTTAAATGGCCCGCTGCCCATCATCTCGGTGACCTGCGTGTAGGCGTCGGTCTTGGCCAGCCGTTCCGGCATCATCGCGCACATGCTGCTGCCCGGCTTGCCCAGCGCCTCGGGCAGCATGGAGAACGCTTTCTTCAAGCGAAAAACGATGGTCTTGTCGTCGGGCGCCGAAATTTCGTCGGTGTAGGCCATCAAGGTCTGGCCAAAGGAATCGCGCTTGCCCCACCGCTGGATCGAGGCGACGCAGTCGCGCGCCAGCACCTTCCCGCCGTCGTGCCAGGCGAGCCCGTCGCGCAGCGTAAGTTTCCACAGCTTGCCGTCGTTCTCCACGACATGCCCGGCCACCATCTGCGGCTGCATCTGGAAGGCGCTGTCCATGCCATACAAAGTGTCGAAGATCAGGTAGCCGTGATTTCGCGTGACGTAGGCGGTGGTCCAGATCGGATCGAGGATCGTCACGTCCGACTGCGGGATGAACTTCAGCACCCGGCTGGGCTGCGCCCGCGCGATCGAGGGCGCGGCAAGCGGGGTGGCGAGCGCGGCGGCGGAGCTGGCGAGGAATGTGCGGCGCTTCATGACACGCCCTTCCATCAACGGTTGGTTCACGGATAGATGACAGGCTCGGTGCGGGATAGGCAAGGGCGAACGGATGCAGGTTGCGGGCGGCAATGCGGGCTCGGACTTGGCAGCGCAGTTCCTGCGCTTCGGCATGGTCGGTGCGGTCGGCTTCCTGTTCGACACCGCGACGGTGTACGCGCTGCGGGTCCCGCTCGGCCTCTACGGCGCCGGCATCGCCGCCTATCTCGTCGCCGCGTCGGTCAACTGGGCGCTGAACCGGACGTGGACGTTTCGCGGCCGCGGCAAGGGACGGGCATCCCGGCAGTGGGCGCGCTACATGATCACCAATGTGGCCGGCTTCGTCCTCAATCGGGGAACCTATGCCGCGCTCGTCACCGTGGTTCCGCTCTGCGCTGCCCAACCGGTGCTGGCGGTGGCGGCCGGAGCGGTGGCCGGGATGGGGGTGAACTTCGCGTTGTCGCGGAGCGTGGTGTTTTGCTAGGCGGCGGTTGACGCGCGCACGCGCCGCCGTTACATCGCGCGGCTTGCTGGATGTGCCGGCATTCCAAGCCCCTGCCCAGGTGGCGGAATTGGTAGACGCGCAGGTTTCAGGTACCTGTGGCCGCAAGGTCGTGGAAGTTCGAAGTCTTCTCCTGGGCACCAATACTTCAACCCATGGCGAGGACATGAGCGCGACCCAGTTCATGCCCGGCGCCACCATCCACATCCACCGCGACGACCTGCCGGACGGGCTCGCCCTCGGTCCTGTCGTTGCCGTGGACACCGAGACGATGGGCCTCAACCCGCACCGCGACCGGCTGTGCCTGGTGCAGCTCTCGGCCGGCGACGGGGTGGCGCATCTGGTGCAGATCCGGCCTCCCGCGCTCGGCGGCCGCGGCTTCGACTGCCCTAATCTCGCGGCTCTGCTGGCCGACACCGGCATCCTCAAGCTGATGCACTTCGCGCGTTTCGACGTGGCGGTCCTGCAGCACAGCCTCGGCGTCACGGTCTCGCCCGTGCGCTGCACCAAGATCGCGGCGAAGCTCGTCCGCACGTTCACCGACCGGCACGGGCTGCGCGATCTCTGCAAGGAGTTGCTGGGGGTGGAGATCAGCAAGCAGCAGCAGACCTCCGACTGGGGCGCGCCGGATCTGTCGGCCGAGCAGCTCGCCTATGCCGCTTCCGACGTGTTGCACTTGCATGCGCTCTGGGCGCGGTTGGATGCGCTGCTGGCGCGCGAAGGGCGCCGGGATCTGGCCCATGCCTGCTTCGCCTTCCTGCCCGCTCGCGCGCGGCTCGACCTGCTAGGGTACGAGGATCCGGATATCTTCGCGCACTGACCATTTCTTAATTTTGGCACGGTTTTTGTCGGAAGCGCCCGTTCAGGTTGACCCGACGCGCGGGGCCGGCCTAAGCCAACCGTTGGAGGGGACAACCATCGATGATCGCCGCGCTCGCCGCTTCCTGCACCGACCTTGATGTCGCGCGCGCCGTTCTCGGCACCGAGGCGGCGGGATTGCGGGCACTCGCCGCCGCGCTGGACGACGAATTCAACCACGCGGTGGACGTCCTCGCCGGCGCATCGGGGCGGGTGGTCGTCTCCGGGATGGGCAAGTCGGGCCATGTCGGGCGAAAAATCGCGGCCACGCTCGCCTCAACCGGCACGCCAGCGCTGTTCGTGCACCCGGCCGAGGCCTCGCATGGCGATTTGGGAATGGTCGTGGCGGGCGATGTCGTGCTCGCGCTGTCGAACTCCGGGGAGACACCGGAGTTGGCCGACATCGTCGGCCACGCGCGACGCTTCGCCCTGCCGATCATCGCCGTGACCGCGCGGGCCGGCTCGGCGCTGGCGACGGCGGCCGATGTCGTGCTGCTGCTGCCGCACGCGGCCGAGGCGTGTCCCATGGGCTTGGCGCCGACCACCAGCACGATGATGCAGATGGCGCTCGGCGACGCGCTCGCGGTGGCGCTGCTGACCCGGCGCGGCTTCACCGCGGCGGATTTCCGTCAATTCCATCCCGGTGGCAGGCTGGGCGCACGGCTGCGGCGCGTGCGCGACCTGATGCACGCCGGCGACGAGGTGCCGCTGGCCTCGCCCGGCCTGCCGATGGACCGCGCGCTGCTGCGCATCACCGAAAAGCGGTTCGGCTGCCTCGGCGTGACCGACGCTTCGGGGCGGCTGGTCGGCATCGTCACCGACGGCGACCTTCGCCGCCACATGGGCCCCGACCTGCTCGCCCGACGGGTCGAGGAGATCATGACGCCCGATCCGCGCACCATCGCGCCCGACGCGCTCGCCGCCGAAGCGCTGCACGCGATGAACGCGCGCGGCCGGCCCGTCACCGCGCTGTTCGTCGTCAATTCAGCTGGCCGCCCGGTTGGCATCCTGCATGTTCATGACGTGCTGCGCGCGGGTGTGGCATGAGCTTCGCGCCCACGCCCGATTCCCGCCGGGCCGAGCGGATGCTGGCCGGCCTCGGGGCGCCTGTGCGGCGCCTTCCCACCGCCCGCGTTCTCGCGCGCCGGCGGCTGATGATCCGTGCGGTCAAGCTCGTCCTGCCAGCGATCGCGTTGGCGCTGCTCTCCAGCCTCGCGCTCTGGCCGGAACTGCAGCGGGAGCTTGGCCATGCGCGGGGGGTGGCCCAGGCGTTGGGCAAGGTGCAGGGGGCGATGGTGATCGGCGCGCGCTACCGCAGCATCGACGAGCGGGGCCGCCCCTACACGCTGACCGCGGCGACCGCGCGCAAGGTCGGCGAGAACCGGGTGAACCTGACCGATCCCAAGGGCGACATCACGCTGCAGAATGGCACCTGGCTGATGGTGCAGGCGCGCGCCGGCGTCTATCGCCAACGCGACGATGCGCTCGACCTGTCGCGCGACGTCACGCTCTATCGCGACGACGGCACCACGATGACCACGGCCAGCGCCGCGCTCGATCTGAAGAACGGCGCCGCCGCCGGCTCCGAGCCGGTCCATGCCGAAGGGCCGTTCGGACGGCTGGACGCGGCGGGTGGCTTCACCGCGACCGACAAGGGCGAGCAGACCCTGTTCGCCGGCCCGGCGCACCTGCTGCTGAACGGCGCGACCGGACCATGAGCGGGTTCGCACGTCGGTCGAGGCAGATTTCCGGGTTCGTCGTCGCGGTGTCCTGGCTCGGTATCCATGCGGCCGCGGCGCAGGGGATCGATTTGTCGCATGGCGGCCCGATCGCCATCACCTCGCGCGACGGCATTGAGTGGTTGCAGCAACAGCATAAAATAATCGCGACCGGCGACGCGCGGGCGGTCCGCCAGAACGTCACCGTCACCGCCGACCGGCTGATCGCCTTCTACCGCAAGAAGCCGGGCGCGCCGACCAAAGGCGCGGCGCCCCAGGTCGCCGGGTCGGCCCCGGCCGCCAAGACCGCCGCCGGCGGCCCGCTCGATGTGACCGGCGCGGACGAGGGTGACAACGAGGTCTACCGACTGGAAGCCGAGGGCCATGTCGTGATCGTCACCCCGACCGATCGCGCGCAGGGCGACAAGGCCGTGTACGATCTCGATCAGGCCGTCATGGTCATGACGGGCGGCACCCTGCGCCTGACCACGCCGAACGACGTCCTGACCGCGCGCGACGACCTGGAGTATTGGTCGGCCAAGCACATGGCGGTGGCGCGCGGGAATGCCGTGGTCGTCACCAAGGACCAGCGGCGCATTGCGGCCGACGTCCTCGTTGCCTACACCAGCGGCCAGGACGCCGCGCCGGCCCAACCCGTGCGAGCCTCGTCATCTCCGGCCTCAAGCGACCCGCTCGATGCGGCCGGCAAACTCCAGAAGGTCGAGGCGTTCGGCCATGTCGTGGTCAGCACCCCGACCGACGTCGTGACGGGCGATCGCGGCGTCTATGTGCCCGATACCGGAATCGCCGTGCTCCTGGGCAAGGTGCGGATCACACGCGGGCAGAACCAGCTCGAAGGATCGGAGGCCGAGGTGAACCTGAAGTCCGGCGTCTCGCGCCTGCTCGCCGCAAGGCGGGGCCGGGTGGAGGGCCTGCTGGTGCCGAACGAGGCGCAAGGCAGCATCCCTGAAGGCTCCCAGGCCCGCGCCGCCACGCCAAATGGGGCGAAGACCGGCGGGGCGAAGACCGGCGGGGCGAAGACCGGCGGGGCGAAGAAATGAGCGGCGCGCGCGGAAGCGGGTTTCGGGTGGTGGCGGGCGCGGGCGGCCTGATCGCGAGCGGCCTCGGCAAGACTTACAACAAGCGTCCGGTGGTCCGGAACGTCACGCTCAGGCTGCGCCGGGGCGAGGCGGTTGGCCTGCTCGGCCCCAACGGTGCCGGCAAGACGACGACCTTCTACATGATCGTCGGCCTGGTGCGCCCCGACACCGGGGCGATCAGCCTGGACGGCGCGGAAATCACCCAGCTGCCGATGTATCGCCGGGCCCGGCTCGGCGTCGGCTACCTGCCGCAAGAGGCGAGCGTGTTTCGCGGCCTGAACGTCGAACGGAACATCATGGCCGCGCTGGAGGTGGTGGAGCCTGACCGCGACCGGCGCGACCAGATGCTCGATGAACTGCTGGCCGAGTTCGGCATCGGCCACCTGCGCCGCACGCCGGCGTTGGCGCTATCGGGCGGCGAGCGGCGACGGGTCGAGATCGCGCGCGCGCTGGCGACCCAGCCCGCCTACATCCTGCTCGACGAGCCGCTGGCCGGCATCGACCCCATCGCGGTGGGCGAGATCCGCGACCTGGTCTCCCACCTCAAGCATCGTGGCATCGGCGTACTTATCACAGACCACAACGTGCGCGAGACGCTGGAGATCATCGATCGCGCCTACATCATGCACGACGGCCAGGTGCTGATGGAGGGCCGCCCGCAGGAGGTGGTGGCGCACGAGGGCGTCCGTCGCGTCTACCTGGGCGAGCGGTTCAGCCTCTAGCGATAGAGGCCGGGAGCCCAGCGCATGGCGGTCGGCCCGCGCCTCGAGCTACGGCACAGCCAGTCCCTGGTGATGACGCCGCAGTTGCGGCAGGCGATCAAGCTGCTGCAGTACCTCGAACCTGGAAGTCACCGCCTTCATCGACCAGGAGCTTGAGCGCAACCCGCTTCTGGAGCGCGATGATAGCTCCGGGGCCCCGGAGATCGAACCCGTGGCGCTCGACCAACGCCCCGAGCGCGCCGAGCGGGAGGCCGATGTGGCGGAGAGGGTGCGCGCCGAGACGCTGCCCGAGGCCCGCGCCGAACCGCTGGATGCCGACCACGCCGAGCCCTACGACCCGGGCGGCCCGTCGGACGGGCAGCCCTTCGAGCGGCGCGGCGGCGCGCATGACTTCGCCTCCGACGACCGCGGCATCGACGACATTCCCGAAGCCAGGCGGCCGTTGCGTGAGCACCTGGCCGAGCAGCTCCGCCTCGGCTTCGCCGATCCTGTGGAGCGCATGATCGGCGCGCACCTCATCGCGCTGCTGTGCCCTGCCGGCCGACTGACCGCCGCGCTGGAGGCGATCGCCGAGGCGATGGGCGTGGCCCTCGCGCGGGTGGAGGCGGTGCGTGCGCGGATGATGCGCTTCGACCCGCCCGGCCTGTTCGCGCGCGACCTGAAGGAGTGCCTGGCGGCGCAGCTCGCCGAGCGCGACCGGCTCGACCCCGCAATGCAGGCGCTGCTCGACAACCTTGACCTGCTGGCGCGGCGGGAGTTGCGCCGGCTGACCTTGGTCTGCGGTGTCGACGCCGAAGACATGGCGGAGATGATCGCCGAAATCCGCGCTCTCGATCCCAAGCCGGCCGCGAGCTGGGATAGCGAGCCCGTTCGAGCGGTCATCCCCGATATCCTGATGCGCGCGTCGGCCGACGGCGGCTGGCTGTTGGAGCTCAATCCGGAGACCCTGCCGCGGGTGCTGGTCAACCAGCGCTTCTACGCCCGCATCGCACCGCGCGCCGCGAAGGAAGACCGGGGGTTCCTCACCGAGCAGCTCGCCAGCGCCAACTGGCTGGTGAAGTCGCTGCAGCAACGCACCCAGACCATCCTGAAGGTAGCGGCGGAAATTATGCGTCAGCAGGATGGTTTCCTGCGCCACGGAATCGAGCACCTGCGGCCGCTGATCCTGCGCGACATCGCCGAAGCGGTGGAGTTGCATGAGAGCACCGTGAGCCGGGTGACGGCGAACAAGTACGTCGCGACCCCGCGCGGCCTGTTTGAACTCAAATACTTCTTCACCACCGCGATCGCCCGCACCGACGGCGGCGTCGCCCACAGCGCGGAGGCGGTGCGCCATCGCATCCGCGCAATGACCCGCGCCGAGGACCCCGACCGGGTGCTCTCCGATGACGCGATCGTTGAGGGGCTTCGGGCCGAGGGCGTGGACATCGCCCGGCGGACCGTGGCCAAATACCGGGAGGCGTTGCGAATCCCGAACTCGACGCAGCGCAAACGGGAAAAGGCCGTGCCGGCCTGACGCGCCCCATCCGCCGGCGGGTTTGGCCGTGGCTGGAGGTTTTCATGGAGATCAACGTTTCCGGCAAGCAGGTCGATCTGTCCGACGCGCTGCGAACCCGCGTCGCCACCCATCTGGAAGGGATCGCCCGGAAATACTTCGACCGCGCGCTGGAGGCGCAGGTCACGTTCAGCCGGGCGCGCAGCTTCTTCACCTGCGACATCAACCTGCACGCCGGACGCGGGCTCAGCCTACGCGGCGAGGGCGAGGCGGCCGACGCCCCCACGGCGTTCGATGATGCCGCCGAGCACATCGCCAAACGCCTGCGCCGCTATCGCCGCCGCGTGAACGAGCACGCCCGCGACATCGCCCAGCGCGCGCGGCCTGAAGCCGCCCGGCAGTACGTCTTGCGTCAGGAGGACGAGAACGCGGGGGAGCCCGGCGGCGCCACGGAGAACGCTGCTTACGCTACTGTCATTGCCGAGCAGCCGGCCGAAATCTCCCGGCTGTCGGTGGGCGAGGCGGTGATGCGGATGGACCTCGCCGACCAGCCGATGCTGATGTTCCGCAACAGCGCCTCGGGCGAGCTGAACGTGATCTACCGGCGCCCGGACGGCAACATCGGCTGGATCGATCCCGGCGACCCGCGGGGCGGGTAGGACCCTATCGCCCCAGAACCAAGTCCCGCAGCTCGACCGCGTCGTTGTGCAACTCGTCATGCGCCGAGTACACCAGGGTCAGCGTCCCCTCCCGTGCCAGCGCGCGCAGCTCTTCAAGCAAATCGGCATGCTGGCGCACCTCCGCCGCGTAGCGACGGCGGAACTCCTCCCACCGGGCAGGGTCGTGGCCGAACCATTTCCGCAGCTCGGTGCTGGGCGCGATCTCCTTCATCCAGCGGTCCAGCGCGGCATCCGCCTTCGACACCCCGCGCGGCCATAGCCTGTCGATCAGGACGCGGGTGCCGTCTTCCGGCGCCGGAGGATCGTAGGCGCGCTTCAGCCTGACATTGCCCGCGCCGATTCTGCCTCTCACCCCGCACCCATCGCCTTTTCGAACTCGACCTCCGTTTCCAGCCCGGCGAGATCCCGCTGAACAATGGCCATCGCCAGCTTCCGACCGTCGCGGCGGTAGCTGATCGTGCAGTCTTGCGTTTCAAGCGATCCGTCGATCTCGGTCTCGTCCCAATGCTCGGCATGGCCGATATAGCCGAGGCCAAAATCATACTGCACGGTCCAGAAGAACGGGACGTCGTCGAAGCGTTCCCGCCGGCCAAGGATATTGCGCGCCGCCGTTTGGCCCTGGCGTTCGGCGACGACCCAATGCTCGATCCGGATGCGATCCCCGGTCAGCCGGTCCGGCCAGCGCGCGATGTCGCCGGCGGCGAAGATGCCTGGCACGCTCGTTTCGAGGTACTCGTTCACCGCGACGCCGCGATCCATGGCGAGCCCGGCCTGCTCTGCGAGCGCGGTCGCCGGGCGCACGCCGATCCCGACGACCACGAGATCGGCCGGCAGGCGCGCCCCGTTGTTCAGGGTCACGTCCGTGGCGTCGATCGCCGTGGCGGTGGTGCCCAGGTGAAACGTCACGCCGTGGCGCTCATGGAGGGTTTGGAAGAACCGTCCGACCTGCGGTCCCAGGATGCGCTCCATGGGGCAGGTCTCGGGGGTGACGACCTGCGCCTCAAGCCCGCGCGTGCGGAGCGAGGCGGTCACTTCGAGACCGATGAAGCTCGCCCCGATCACCACCACCCGCCGCGACGTCAACGCCTTGGCGACGAGCGCACGGCTGTCGGCGACGGTTCGCAGATAATGCACGTGCGGAAGATCCGCGCCGGGGATATCGAGCCGCACGGGCTCGGCCCCGGTGGCGAGCAGCAACGCGTCGTAACCATGCCAGCTTCCATCAGCGAGATGTACCCGCCGCGTCGCGGTGTCGATCGCAGAGACCCGCGTTGCCAGCCGGAGGTCGATGCGATGGTCGCGATAGAACTCCGGTGATCGCAGGGGGATCGAGCCCTCTGGGTCAGTCCCCGCGAGATAGCCCTTCGACAAGGTCGGCCGGTCGCAGGGCAGCGTTTCATCCGCGCTCAGCATCGTAATCGAACCGGCGTAGCCCTCCCGGCGGAGCACTTCCGCGGCGGCGTTGCCCGCGGCGCCGCCGCCCACGATCACGATCGAGCGCGGTCCGGCGGCTGTTCCTTGCGCCGATCGAGGCGACGAGATGTCGAGCTTTTCGCGGACGTAGGCCACGCCGTCCCGCCGCTCGACCCGCCAGCAGGAAACCGGGTCGAGCGCCGGAGCGCGCAGGGCCTCCCCGGTTCGCAGGCTGAAACAGGCATGATGCCACGGACAACGGACCATCTCCCCCGTCACCAGGCCTTGTTCGAGCGGGCCTCCGTAGTGGGTGCAGACGGCGCCGATCGCGAACATGTCATCCCCGCGCCGAGCGAGGAGCGCAGGCTCGCCGTGTGCGTGGCCGAGCAGCATGGCCCCGTCCGCCAGAGACGAGAGCGCGACCCCGTTGGCGAGGTCCGGTCCGCTGAGTTCTTGCTTGTCATCACTCATGCGCTCACCTCGCGTTGCCGCCCCAACCCACAACGCTTCGGTGCCGCGTCCGTGGCGCGCGCGCGCCTTTTAACTAGGCGGCGGCGCGCGCCGGCTCGCGGGATACCTCGCGCCAAGCGGCAGCGTCGGCGAACAGTGCCCGCAGCAGGCGGTTGTGCAGGGCGTGGCCGGGACGATGGGCGCTGAACCGAGCACGCAGCATGGCGCCGGCAAGCGCGAGGTCGCCAACCGCGTCCAGCAGCTTGTGGCGGACGAACTCGTCTTCCATCCGCAGCCCGCCGGGGTTGATCACGCGGCCGCCATCCACCACCACGGCATTCTCCAGACTGCCGCCTCGCCCCAGGCCGGCCGCGCGCAGCGCCCCCACCTCCTCGGCCAGCGCAAATGTGCGGGCGCGGGCGATCTGGTGACGGAAGGTCTCGGCGGTCAGCCGGAGCGAGGCCGATTGCTGGCCGATCGCGGCGGCCGTGAAATCGATGGAGATGCTCAGCTCCAGCCCATCATGGTTGCCGGCCGGACCCATCTCCGCCCAGGACTCGCCGTCCTCCACGCGCACGGGGCGCAGCACCTCGATCACCTGTCGTGGCGCGCCGGATTGGACGGCGACGCCCGCGCAGTCGATCAGGAACAGCCAGGGAGAAGCGGACCCGTCCAGGATCGGAGGTTCCGGGCCGTCCACCTCGACCAGGGCGTTGTCGATCCCCGCGCCGGTCAAGGCGGCCATCAGATGCTCCACGGTCCCGACACGACACGCGGACGCCTCCGTCGGCGCGAGGGTCGTGGCGAGTCGCGCGTCAACCACGCAATCGAACCGTGCCGGCACATCCGCGCCAAGGTCGGAACGGCGGAACACGATGCCGTACCCGACAGGTGCGGGATGCAGCGTCAGGCTGATCCGGCGACCCGAATGCAATCCGATCCCAACGCAGGAGATCGGCGCTTTCAGCGTGCGCTGATCGCTGGCGGTCATGGCGGGCGCGAAGATCTGCGGCAGACCATCCATGCGACTCGTTCCCGTTCGACGCCCGACCGCTCAACCGAAGCGGGCCGCTCCAACCTATGGAGCGGCCCGTCGCTTCGCTAGTCACTCTTTATTTCTGAATATTACCGCATAGCTGTCTGTTCTTGCGGCATTCAAGCCCTCACGAGGACTGCCGGCGAAGGAACGTCGGGATCTCGATTCCCATTTCCTCGCCCGCGACCGCGCGCACCGTGACGGGCGAAGGCTCCGGGTGCGGTTCGGCGACCACGGGCTCCACGCGGGTCACAGTCGGTCCGGCGGCGGTCGGCGCTCCGGCCCGGCGGCGCAACAGCACGCCGGTGACGGTGCCAAAGAGGCTTGGGCGGGCCAATTCCGTCCCCGCCGGCGCCGCGACGCCGGGGGGCGGGTCGGCGAACAGGCCTCCGCGGGCGGCCGGCGCCGGCCGCGCACCGGGGGCGAGCCGGACCGGCGCCTGCATGGGAGGCGGTGCGGACATGGTCTCGGCATGCATCCCGGCGACGTGCTCCATCCCGGCGTCCTGCGCCGGCATTGCCCCGGACAGGGATGGGCGCAGCGCCGTCGCCCCGGCAGCCGTCTGCGCGCCGCCCATCATGGGCTGTCCATGCGCGCCGGCGCTGGGAACGATCGGAGGCGCTTGCGGATTCGCGCCCCCACCGCCCACCGCGACCAGCCGCGGGCGGACCTGCTCGACCTTCGGCGTGTCGATGCCCGTCGCGACGACCGAGACGCGCACCCGGTTTGACAGTCCCTCGTCGATCGAGGAACCGAAAATGATGTTGGCGTCCTCGTCGACCTCCTCGCGGATTCGGTTGGCGGCCTGATCCACCTCGAACAACGTCATGTCGTCGCCGCCGGTGATGTTGATCAGCAGGCCGCGCGCGCCGGACATCGACGTGTCTTCCAGCAGCGGGTTGCTGATTGCGGCCTCGGCGGCGCGAACGGCGCGGTTCTCCCCCTCCGCTTCGCCGGTGCCCATCATCGCCTTGCCCATCTCCGCCATCACGGTGCGGATGTCGGCGAAGTCGAGGTTCACCAGACCCGGCGCCATCATCAGGTCCGTGACACCGCGCACGCCCATGTACAGAACCTGGTCGGCCATCTTGAAGGCGTCGCGCCAGGTGGTGCGCTCGTTCGCCATCCTGAACAGGTTCTGGTTCGGGATTACGATCAGGGTATCAACGTATTGCTGCAGATCCTCGATACCCTGGTCGGCCGCGCGTGCGCGGCGCGTGCCCTCGAACGAAAACGGCTTGGTCACCACGCCGACGGTCAGGATGTTCCGTTCGCGCGCCATGCGCGCGATCACCGGCGCCGCGCCAGTCCCGGTGCCGCCGCCCATGCCGGCGGTGACGAACACCATGTGGCAGCCATCCAGATGGCGATAGAGTTCGTCGGCCGCCTCCTCCGCCGCCGCGCGCCCGATCTCGGGCTTCGCGCCGGCACCCAGTCCCTGCGTGATGTGGGGGCCGAGCTGGATGCGCCGGTTCGCGCGGCTGTGCATCAACTGCTGCGCGTCCGTATTCGCCACTACGAACTCCACGCCCTGGAGGTTCGCCATGATCATGTTGTCGACGGCGTTCGTGCCGCCGCCACCTACACCGATCACGGTGATCCGGGGCGTGAAGTCCGTATGCGTCTGCTGCGGGATGGTGAGATTGAGCGTCATAAGACTCTTGTCCCTCAGACGTTTCGATTCGTGGAAGACGGCGTTTTCGAGTTGAACCGGAAGCCCGCGAGTCGGGCCAACGGCATCACACCCGATCCTTCAAGAAAGTGACGATGCGCCGGATGAGCCCCGCCGGCCGCTCGGGATCGAGGTCGATGTCGTGCATGGTGCGGCCCTGGCCCGCCGCCCAGGCGAGCAGGCCCGCCGAGGTCGCGAAGGCGGGGCCGGAGGCGGCGTCGGGTAGGCCGCGGAGCGCCGAAGGCCGGCCGAGCCGGACCTGCTTACCCAACATCCGCGCAGCCAATTCGCGCACGCCGGCGAGCTGGCACGCGCCACCCGTCAGCACGACGCGATTGCCTGCCGCGCGCGAGAGGCCCGAGCTGTCAAGCCGCGCCCGAACCATCTCGAACGTCTCCTCGACGCGCGGGCGAATGATACTCACGACCATGCTGCGCGGCACCTTCGCGATCTGGTGCTCCTCCTCGCCTACCAGCGGCACGGGCAGCAGCTCGCGCTCGTCGTCGGGGCAGGACTGCACGTTGCCGTACAGCGTCTTCAGGCGCTCGGCGTGCGCGACGGGGGTGGAGAGCAGGCGGGCGAGGTCGTTCGTGACGTGCCCGCCGCCGACCGGAAGCTGCGCCGTGTGCAGAAGCTGCCCCTCGGCGAAGACCGCCATGCCCGTGGTGCCGCCGCCCATGTCAATCACCGTGCAGCCAAGCTCGCGCTCGTCCTCCACCAGCGCGGCGAGGCCTGAGGCCATCGGCGCGGAGACCACCTCCGCAATGTCGAGATCGCAGCGCGCGACGCAGGCGCCGAATGTGCGCAACGCGGTCGCGGCGGCGTCGATGACGTGCAGCCGCGCCGTCAACGTCGTGCAGAACAATCCGCGCGGATCGGCGACGCGATCGGTCTCGTCGGCCGAGAAGGCGAGCGGCAGGGCGTGGATGATCTCACGTCCGTCCACCTCCGCGCGCATCCGCCCCTCGGCCACCACGCGGCGGACGTCGGATTCCTCCACCGCGCGTCCGCCGACTGGCCATTGCACGTTGAACAGCCGGCTCTCCGGCTGGCCGCAGGTGAGGTTCAGCGTGACCGCGCGCAGCCGCATGTCGGCCATGTCCTCGGCTTGGCCCACGGCGGCGCGAATCGCCCGCTCGGCCTCGTCCAGATCGACGATGCCGCCGCCGCGCACGCCCTTGCCGCGATGCCAGCCGAAGCCGAGCACGCGCAGGTTGCCGTCGCTCTCCACCCGGCCGATCAGGCAGACGATCTTGGTGGATCCGATATCGAGCACGCCGAACGGCCCCTGGCGGTGGCGCAGGCGCGGCGGCTCCTCGGGGCCAGTGCCCTGCGGCGGCAGGATGCGGCGCGACATGTCGTTCATTGCGCCGGCCCATGGAAAGTACCCGACCGGCAATTCCCGCCAAGCCCGGCCATGACGTTGTGGTTGAGCGCATTTCGATTTCGCATGAAATCGCTCCTAGGCGGGCTTGCGCGCGGGCTGGGCGCGCGGGTCCTTGGCCGGCGCCGGCGCCGGTATCGCGTCGGCCTTCGCGCGCAGGACCAACCGGTCGGGCAGCCGCATGTCCACGAACTGCAACGGCCGCTCCAGCAATTTGTGCTCCTGGTCCAGCGTGGCGAGTCGGTCGAGCGCGGCGACCTCATGGCCCTCGGGCAGCATCACCGTCAGCCCGGACTTCAGCAGCAGGTTCCAGCGGCGTTCGCCGATTCGCACCGCGGCGACGATGCGGGATTCCAGATCCGGGCGGTCGGTCAGCGCGTCGACCAGCGGCGCGGCGGCGTCGGGTGCGCCGGGGCCGACCACCAGCGGTAGATGGCGGAAATCCGCAACGTTGCTGTTGGTGACGATCTGGCCCGCGCGGTCGATGAGCAGGAACCGCCCCTGGTTCTGCCAGACCGCGAAGGGCCGCCGCTCCTGCACCTGCACGACGACCCGGTTGGGCAGGCGGCGCTCGACGGTCGCGTGCTCCACCCAGGACAGCTTCTCGATTCGCGCGCGCGCCTGCTCGACCGAAAAGCCGAGGATCGGGTCACCGCGCCGAACGCCGATCGCCGTGCGCAGCAGCGGCTCCGGGGTGTTGGCTCGACCTTCGATCACCACGTCCGCGACCCGCAGGCCGAAGGTCGCCGAGGCCTGACCGAAGCGCGCGCGCAGCGATTCCATCGCGCCGGCCGGGTCGGCGCGATGCGCCGCGGCAAGTCCGATCAACCCGACCCCGACAGCGAGCGCGCCCCACACCGGAGGGCGCATGGACTTCGCCTGCCGGCGCAGCAGCAGCTTGAGCCGCCCCGGCCGGTCGGTGACGGAATTGCGCAGCGGCCGCTTGTTCATGCGCGACATCCGGCGTGCTCCACCATCCAGGCGCAGAGTTCGGGAAAGCCGATGCCGTGATGGGCCGCCTGCTCGGGCAGGAGCGAGGTCGGGGTCAGGCCGGGCTGGGTGTTCACCTCCAGCAGCACCAGCCGGCCCGGCTCGCCCTCGGTGTCATCGTAGCGGAAATCCGCCCGCGTCGCGCCGCGGCAGCCGAGCGCGCGATGCGCCGCGACCGCCACGCTCAGCGCCTGGTCGTAGGCGGCGTGATGCACGCGCGCGGGGATGACGTGGCGCGAGCCGCCATCCGCGTATTTTGAGTCGTAGTCGTAAAAGCTGCCCGCCTCGGCGATGATCTCCGTCACCGCCAGCGCCCGGTCGCCCATCACGCCGACGGTCAGCTCGCGGCCCGGGATGAACTCCTCGACCAGTGCCGTGCGTCCGAACCGCCATTCGCGGGCGATCTCGGCACGGCGGTTGTCGCCTTTTTTGAGGATTTCCACGCCGACCGAGGAGCCCTCGTTCGCGGGTTTGACGACATAGGGTCGGGGCAGCGGATCCGCGGCTTCCAGGGCCGCGACCTCGACCACGCGCCCGAGCGCCACCGGCAGGCCGGCGGCTGTGAATGCGGCCTTGGCGGCCACCTTGTCCATCGCGAGCGATGAGGCGCGCACGCCGGAATGCGTGTAGGGCAGACCGAGCCAGTCCAGCACGCCCTGGATCGCGCCGTCCTCGCCGAAACGCCCGTGCAGCGCGTTGAACACCACATCCGGCGCGGGATCGCGCAACGCGGCGATCAGCGCGCCGAGATCCTGCGTCACCTCGATCGGCTGCACGTCGAAGCCGGCGGAGCCCAGCGCCAGCACCACCTGACGTCCGGTGGACAGGCTGACTTCGCGCTCGGCGGAGATGCCGCCGAACAGGACGGCCACGCGCGCGCTCACGTCGCGGCCTCCGGGCGCGCGCCGGGGACGCCGATGCGATGGATTTCCCATTCCAGGGTCACGCCGCTGGCGGCGAACACGCGCCGACGCACCTCCTCACCGAGGCCCTCAAGGTCGGCGGCGGTCGCGCCGTCCTCATTGATGAGGAAGTTGCAGTGCTTCTCGGACACCCTGGCGCCGCCGCGCGCGAGCCCCCGACAGCCGGCGCCGTCGATCAGCTCCCACGCCTTCATGTCGGGAGGGTTCCGGAAGGTCGAACCGCCGGTGCGCGCGCGGATCGGCTGGGTCGCCTCGCGGTTCGCGCGAATTTCGGCCATGCGCCCGGCGATCGCCGCCGGGCTGCCGGCCGATGCGCGCAGACGCGCCCGCACCACGACGGCGCCAACCGGCAAAAGCGCGTGGCGATAGGCGAAAGCGAGATCGGCGGCCGACAGGCGGACCTGCTCGCCCGAGCGCGTGACGATCTCCGCCCAGTCGAGCACCCCGGCGATATCGCCGCCATAGGCGCCGGCGTTCATCGCGACCGCGCCGCCGATGCTGCCGGGCACGCCGCACAGAAATTCCAGTCCGGCGAGGCCGGCGGCGGCGGCGTGCTCCGAGACGGTCACATCCAGGGCACCCGCGCCGGCGATGATGCCATGCGCGTCCGGGGTGATGGCGGTGAACCCGCGCGCGAGCCGCAGCGTCGCGCCGGGCAGCCCGCCGTCGCGGACGATGAGGTTCGAGCACGCGCCCAGCACGCGCACCGGCATCTCGGGCGGCAGGGCGCGCAGGAATTCGCCGAGATCGTCGACATCGGCCGGCCGCACCAGCGCCTCCGCCGCGCCGCCCACGCGGAACCAGGTGGCGGGCGCGAGGGGGGCGTTGTGCTGGATGCGGCCGCGCAAAGATGGAAGCTCCCCTTCCCCTTGCGGGAGGGCGTTGGGGGGAGGGGTCGCGACAAGACCGGGAGGAGCCGCGACAAGACTCTGCGCTTCGACCCCTGCTCCCGACCCCCTCCCGCAAGGGGAGGGGGAGAAGGCCGTGCGATCCATCACGCCGCGCTCCCCGCCACGCGCCGCCCGCAGCCCGCTTGCAGCTCGGCCAACTCCGCCGGCAGCGCGTTCGCCCATTGCGTGATGTTTCCCGCTCCCAGGCACACGACGAAGTCGCCCGGCTTGGCAATGGCGAAGATCATCTCGGCGAGCCGGCCGGGGCTCGGCAGCGGAACCACGGAGCGATGACCCCGCGCGCGCAGCCCGTCGACCAGCGCATCGCGGTTCACCCCCGCCAGCGGCGCCTCCCCGGCGGGATAGACGTCGGCGACGATCACCGTCCCGGCGTCGTTCATGCAGGTGCAGAACTCGTTGAACAGCGATTGCAGGCGCGAGAAGCGGTGCGGCTGGACCACTGCGATCACGTCCCGCGCGCCGGCCTGGCGGGCCGCCTTCAGCACCGCCGCGACCTCCACCGGATGGTGCGCGTAGTCGTCGATAATGGCGATGCCGCCGGTCTCGCCCGTCTTGGTGAACCGCCGCTTGACGCCCCGGAACCCGGCGAAGGCGCTGCGCAGCGTGGTGTCCTCGATCTCCATCTCGATGCCGATGGCCACGGCCGCCAGCGCGTTCTGCACGTTGTGCGCGCCCAGCATGGGCAGCCGGAACGGGCCCAGCTTGCGCGTGCGGTTGCGCGCCCGATCGGTGAACGTCACCTCGAACGTCGAGCCGAGCCGGTCGGCCAGGATCTTGTCGGCCCGCACGTCGGCCTGCGGCGAGAAGCCGTAGGTGATGATGCGCCGGTCGGACAGCCGGGGGATCATCTGCTGCACCGCCGGATGGTCGATGCACAGCACCGCGAAACCGTAGAACGGGACGTTCGACACGAACTGGTCGTAGCCGGCGACCATCGCCTCTCCCGTGCCCCAGTGATCGAGATGCTCGGGGTCCATGTTGGTGACGACGGCGATCACCGCGGGCAGGCGCAGGAAGCTGCCGTCGCTCTCGTCGGCCTCCACCACCATCCACTCGCCCGCGCCAAGCCGCGTGTTGGTGCCATAGGCGTTGATGATGCCGCCGTTGATGACGGTCGGATCGAGATGCGCGGCCTCCAGCACCGCCGCGATCAGGCTGGTGGTGGTGGTCTTGCCGTGCGTGCCGCCGATCGCCACCGACCAGCGCAGCCGCATCAACTCGGCCAGCATCTCGGCGCGGCGCACCACGGGAATGAAGCGCGCGCGCGCGGCCTGCACCTCCGGATTGTCGCGCTTCACCGCCGTCGAGGTGACGACGACCCGCGCGCCGCCGAGGTTCGCAACGTCGTGGCCGACAGCGACCGGGATGCCCGCCTCGCGTAGCCGGCGCACATTGGCCGAATCCGCGATGTCGCTGCCCTGCACGCTGTAGCCGAGGTTGTGCAGCACCTCGGCGATGCCGGACATGCCGATGCCGCCGATGCCGATGAAATGGATGGTGCCGATCGAAAGCGGCAGGGCCCTCATGCGGGGGCCTCCTGTAGAATGAAGGTATCGATCATCTCCGCGAGGCGCTGCGCCGCGTCGTGGCGCGCCAGTCCGCGCGTGGCGACGGCCGCGGCCGCGAGGCGGCCGGGCGCGTCGAGCAGGGCGGCCAGATGCGCGGCCAGCGTCGAAGCGGTGAGGTCGCTTTGCCCGATCATCGCCGCGCCGCCGGCGACCACCAGCGCGCGCGCGTTGGCGCTCTGGTGGTCATCGATAGCGGTCGGCAGCGGCACGAGGATCGCTGGGCGACCGGACACGGTCAGCTCGGCGATGGTGGACGCGCCCGCCCGTCCCACGACCAGGTGAGCCTCGGCGAGCCGCGCGGCGACATCGGGAAAGAAAGCTGCAAGCTCCGCCGGCACGCCGGCTTGCGCATATGCGTCGCGTACGCGGGCCAGATCATCGGCGCGGCATTGCTGCACCACGCAGATGCGTGCCCGCAGCGCGGGCGGCAGCGCGGCGATGGATGCCGGCACCACGTCGCTCAGCACACGCGCGCCGAGCGAACCGCCGAGAACCAGCAGGCGCAGCGTGCCGTCGCGGGCCGGCGGGAAGTAGGGCGGAATGGCCGCGATCGCCGGGCGCACCGGGTTGCCGCTGACGAACACGCGCACGCCGGAGGGCACGCGCGCGGTATCGGCGAAGCTCAGCGCCAGCGCGTCGGCGTGGCGCGCCAGGAAGCGATTGGCGCGGCCGAGCACGGCGTTCTGCTCGTGCAGGATCACCCGGGGGCGGCGGGCCAGGGTGCGCGCGGCGAGCACCGGCGGAACCGAGGGATAGCCGCCGAACGCCACCACGGCCCGCGCGTCGAGACCCGCCAGCGCGCGCCGCGCCTGCGCCACGCCCAACCCGAGCGCCACCGCCGCCCGCGCCGCCTTGCCCATGCCGCGCCCGGCGATGCCGGCGCCGCTCAGCACGAACCGCTCGCGACCGGCGAACACCGGGCTGTCCAGCGCGCCCGAGCGGGCGTCGGTCATCAACACCACGCGCTGCCCACGCGCGATCAGCGCGGACGCCAGCGCCTCGGCGGGAAAGACATGCCCGCCGGTGCCGCCGGCGGCAATCACGACGGGCTGCACCGCGGGCCCCCTCACGACCCATCCTCGCGTGAGCGGCTGCGTGTCAGCGCCAGCAGCATTCCGATGCCCAGCGCCACCGCCATCGCCGAGGAGCCGCCGTACGAGATGAACGGCAGCGTCATGCCCTTGGTCGGGATCAGTTGCAGCGTGGAGGCCATGTTGACGAAGGCCTGCAGGCCGAAGCCGACCAGCAGGCCGGCGCAGGCCAGCACCGTGAACAGGTCCTGCTGCTGAAGCAGCCGCAGCAGTCCGCGCACGACGATGAACGCGAACACGGCCAGGATAACGAGACAGATCACCATCCCGAACTCCTCGCCCGCGACGGCGAACACGAAATCGGCGTGCGCGTCAGGCAGCACGTCCTTGACCCGACCCTCGCCGGGGCCGCGCCCCAGCAGCCCGCCGTTGCCGAACGCCTCCAGCGCGGTGGTCACCTGATAGATGTTCGAATCGTGCGGGTGCAGAAACTCGTGCATCCGCACCTGCACGTGCGGGAACAACGTGTAGGCCCCGATCGCGCCGGCGCAGACGCCGGCGACCCCGACGCCGACGAGGAACAGGTTCAATCCGTCGATGAAGAGTTGGGCGAAATAGACGGCGGTGATCACCGCCGTCATGCCGATGTCCGGCTGCTCCTTCAGCAGCAGCACGATGAACAAGAAGATTCCGGCGGCGGCCAGCTGGCCGGGGAATCGGCGCGTGCGCCGCCCCTCGCTTATCAGCCAGGCCGCGACGACGGCGAAGCAGGGCTTGAGGAACTCGCTCGGCTGCAACGACAGACCGGGCAGCGCGATCCAGCGGCGTGCGCCCTTGATCTCCACCCCGGCCACCAGGGTCGCCGCCGTCAGCGCCAAGGCGGCGATGCAGCCCACGATCGCGAGGCGGCGCACGCCGCGCGGCGAGAGCAGGGAGACGCCGCAGACCAGGCCGCCCGCCATCGCCAGGAATAGCACCTGCTTGACGATCAGCGCGTCGCGTGGGTCGCCGATGCGCTCGGCCACCGCCGGGCTTGCGGCCAGGATGAGGACGTAGCCGAAGCCGATCAGCACTCCGACCGCGCCCAGCGTCCAGCGATCGACGCTCCACCACCAGCGTCCCAGGGTCGAGGTGTCGGTGCGCGATAGCGTGGGCATCAGGCCGCCCTCTCGCCGCCAAGCGCGCTGACGAGGGTCTCGAAGTGCGCGCCGCGCGCCTCGAAGCCGCTGAACTGGTCGAAGCTCGCGCAGGCGGGCGACAGCAGCACCACAGGCGCACCAGTCGCGCGCGCGGCCGCGAGCGCGGGGAGCAGCGCGGCTTCCAGGGTCCCGGCGACCTCGTGCGCCACCCCGTGCCGCGCGAGCGTCGCGGCGAGCGCGGGCGCGTCACGGCCGATCAGCAGGGCGCGGGCGACGCGGGGGAAAAACGCCGCGAGCGGTTCGATCCCGCCTTCCTTGGCGAGTCCGCCGGCGATCCACACCAGCCGGTCGTAGCAGCCAAGCGCGCGCGCGGCGGCGTCCGCGTTGGTGGCCTTGCTGTCGTTCACGAACGCCACGCCATCGACGCGGCCCACCATCTGCTGGCGATGCGGCAAGCCCGGGAAGCTCGCGAGGCCCCGATCCGTCGCCGCGCGGTCCGCACCGAGCGCCGCCGCCATCGCCGAGGCGGCCGCCGCGTTCTGCGCGTTGTGCGTGCCGGGCAGGGCGGGGGCGTCGCGCAGCTCGAAAGCCGCGCCCGAGACTGTCGCCACGCGGCCGGGCCGCGTGCGCAGCCATGCGGCGGTCAATCGGCTGTCCGCGTCATCGAGACCGACCACGGCGAGATCGCCCGGCCCCTGGCGCGCGAACACCGCGCGCTTTGCTGCCGCGTATCCGGCCATGTCGCCATGGCGGTCGAGGTGGTCGGCACTGAGGTTGAGCATCGCGGCGACATCGAAACGGATCGTCGCGATTCGCTCCAACATGTAGCTCGACATCTCCAGCACGTAGACGCCGTCGTCGCCGAGCATCGGTAGCGCGAGCGCTGCGGTCCCTAGATTGCCGCCGGCTGCAACCGGCACGCCGGCCCCGGCCAGGATGTGGGCGAGGAGCGCGGTGGTGGTCGATTTCCCGTTGGTTCCGGTAATCCCGGCGAAGCGTGCTCGCGAGCCCGCCGTGCGAACGGCGCGGAACAGCAGCTCGGCATCCGACAGGATCGGCCAACCCCGCGCGACGGCGAGCGCCGCCAACGGATGCGGGCGCGGCAGACGGTGCGGGATGCCGGCGAGAGTACGAGCGCGTCCAGCCGATCCGACGCGCGAGGCGGGCGGAGCGTGAGGTGGGGCGAGGCGGCGAGCCCGGCCCGCGCGCGCGCCGCCTCGCCATCGTCCCAGGCCAGCACGTCTGCCCCCATCGCGGCCAGCGCACGCGCCGCCGGCAGGCCGTTGCGGCCGAGGCCGACAACGGCGAAGTGCGCGCCGGCGAACAGCGAGGGGGGAAAGCCGGTCATCGGATCTTCAAGGTCGCCAGTCCGACCAGCGCCAGGATGAACGAGATGATCCAGAACCGGATCACGATGGTCGGCTCCGCCCAACCCTTCTTCTCGAAGTGATGGTGCAGCGGGGCCATCAGGAAGACCCGGTTGCCGGTGCGCTTGAACCAGAACACCTGGATGATGACGGAGACGGTCTCGACCACGAACAGCCCGCCCACGATCATCAGGACGATCTCGTGCTTGGTGGCGACCGCCACGGCGCCCAGCGCCCCGCCCAGGGCCAGGCTGCCGGTGTCGCCCATGAACACCGCCGCCGGCGGGGCGTTGAACCACAGGAAGCCGAGGCCGGCGCCGATCAGCGCCGAGCAGAACACCGCCAGTTCGCCCGAGCCGGGGACAGCGTGGAGCTGGAGGTAGTCGGCGAAGATGCGATTTCCGACGAGGTAGGCGATCAGCGCGAACACGCCGGCCGTGATGATGGTCGGCACGATGGCGAGCCCGTCCAGGCCGTCGGTGAGGTTCACCGCGTTGGACGAGCCCACCATCACGAACATGCCCCAGAGCGGGAACAACCAGCCGAGCCGGGGCAGCACGTCCTTGAACACCGGCATCGCGAGGGCATCGCCCAGCGTATTGTCGGTGGCCCGCATCAGCCAGTAGGCGACCGCCAGCCCGAGAACCGCCTGCACGGCCAGCTTGATCCGCCCAGGCAGGCCGCGGTGGTTGCGCTTGGAAAGCTTGAGGTAGTCGTCGGCGAAGCCGAGCAGCCCGTATCCCACGGTGACGACGATTGCCGCCCAGACGTACTGGTTGCGAAGATCGACCCACAGGACGGTGGAGACCATCCAGGCGATGAGGATCATCACCCCGCCCATCGTCGGCGTGCCCTGCTTTTCGAGCAGATGACGCTCCGGCCCGTCGCTGCGGATCGGCTGGCCCTGCCGCTGCTTCAGGCGCAGCCAACGGATCAGCGCCGGGCCGATGATGAAGCTGACAACCAGCGCCGTCAGGCACGCCGCGCCCGAGCGGAAGGTGATGTAGCGAAACAGGTTGAACAGCGCGAAGTGGGCCGCGAACGGCTGGGAGAGGTCGTACAGCATCAGTTGGCTTCCGCGATCGGGTCGAGCGTGGCGACGACCAGCCTCATGCGGCTGCCCAGGCTACCCTTGATCAGAATGACGTCGCCTGGCCGCGCGGCGCGGGCAACGATGCGCGCGAGCGCGCCGGCATCGAGGGCGTGCGCCCCGCGTCGGGCGGGTGGGATAGCGTCGTGCAAGGCGCGCATCAGGGTTCCGCAGGTGAAGATCAGATCCGCCGCCGCCAGCGCGTCTGGCGCCAGCGCGGCGTGTTCGGCCGGGGCGTCATCGCCCAGTTCCAGCATGTCGCCCAGCACCGCGATCCGCCGCACGCCCGGCTGCAAGGCCAACACCGCGAGCGCGGCGCGGACCGAGGCGCCATTGGCGTTGTAGCTCTCGTCGATCAGCACGGCCGCGCCGCCCGGCACGGCGATGCCTCGCCGGGCGCCGCGCCCGGAAACCGGCGCGAACCCGTCCAGCGCGCGCGCCGCCCGCGCGACATCCGCGCCCAGCGCGTCGGCCGCGGCCAGGGCGGCGAGCGCGTTCATTGCCATGTGCCGTCCCGGCGCGGCGAGGCGCAGATGCAGCGTGCGTCCGCCGATGCTCACGACGAGTTCGGTGCCGTCCGCGTCGGCGCGCGCTTCGATCAGGCGGGCGTCGGCATCCACCGAAGCGCCGAATGTGAGCACCCGCGCGGCGTCGGCCTCGGCCAGCAGCAGCGCGAGATGCGGCGTGTCGGCCGGCAGCAGGGCGATGCCGCCGGGCTCCAGGCCGCGCAGGATGGAAGCCTTTTCCCGCGCGACGGCCTCGATGCCGCCGAGGTTGCCGACATGGGCCTTCTCGATCGTGGTGATGACCGCGACGTGCGGGCGGGCGAGGCGGGCGAGCGGGGCGATCTCGCCCGCCTGGTTCATGCCGATCTCGGCGACGCAGAACCGCGCATCCTCGGGCAGACGCGCGAGGGTCAGCGGCACGCCCCAGTGATTGTTGTAGGATGCGACCGCCGCGTGGGTCGCGCCCTGCGCGGCCAGCGCCGCCCGCAGCATCTCCTTCGTCGTGGTCTTGCCGACGCTGCCGGTGATCGCGGCCAGCTTTCCGGCGAACCGCGCGCGCCCGGCCGCGCCGAGGCGAGTCAGTCCGGCCAGCGTGTCATCGACCCGCAGGGCGGGGCCGGCTGGCGTGTCGGTATGGACCATCGCGCCCGCGGCGCCGCGCGCGAGCGCCGCCGCGACATGCGCGTGTCCGTCGCCACGCTCGCCGCGCAGGGCGACGAACAGATCGCCCGGCGCGATCGTGCGCGTGTCGATGGAAACGCCGGCGACCTGGAACGGCGCGGACATGGTGCCGCACGTCGCCTCGGCCAAAGCGCCGGAGGTCCAGAGGGGCTTCATGACTTCCCCACGATCGCGCGGATCACGCCGGCGTCGTCGAACGGGACCATGCGCTCGCCGATGGTCTGGCCTTGCTCATGGCCCTTGCCGGCCACCGCCAGCACGTCGCCGGGGCGAAGCCCCTCCAGGGCGGCGGCGATCGCCTGAGCGCGGTCGCCAATCTCACGCCCGCCGGGGCAGGCCGCGAGGATCGCGGCGCGGATCGCGGAGGGAGTCTCGCTGCGTGGATTGTCGTCGGTCACGATCACCATGTCCGCATAACGCGCGGCGGCGGCGCCCATCATCGGGCGTTTGCCGGAATCGCGGTCTCCGCCGGCGCCGAAGACGACGTGCAGCCGGCCGGCGGCGTGCGGCCGCAGCGCGCGCAGCAGCCGCTCCAGCGCGTCCGGAGTGTGGGCGTAATCGACATAGGCCGAGGCGCCATTCGGCAGCCGCGCCGCGAGTTCCATGCGTCCACGCACGCCGACGAGAGACGGCAGATAGTCGAGCGCGTCATCCTGGCCGAGTGCCATCGCCAGGCCCGCCGCCAGCAGCGCGTTATCGGCCTGAAAGCGGCCTGGCAGGGCAAGCCCGACCATCCGCCGCCGGCCGCTCGCCCCGATGTCCAGCTCCTGGCCGTCCGGGATCGGCCGGACCGCATGGAGCCGCAGCGCCGTGCCGGCCTCGCCGACCGTTCGGAAATCGAGCCGCCGGCCCGCGGCGATCTCGCGCAGCGCCTCCAGGGTCGCGGCGTCCGTTTCGGCGTTGGCGACGGCCGGCGCGCCCGCCGGCAGCAGCTCGGCAAAAAGCCGCAGCTTGGCGCTGCGGTAGGCTGCCTCGGTCCCGTGGTAATCGAGATGGTCGCGCGTGAGATTGCTGAACCCGCCGGCGGCCAAGCGCACGCCGTCGAGCCGGTATTGGTCCAGCCCATGCGAGGACGCCTCCATCGCCGCGCGCCGCACGCCGCCCCGCGCCATCGCGGACAGGATGGCGGCAAGCGTCACCGGGTCGGGCGTGGTCAGCCCGGCACCCGGCTGAACGCCCGGCGCGATCAGGCCGAGCGTGCCGAGACTTGCCGCCTTGTGTCCGGCCGCCGTCCAGATCTGGCGCAGGAACTCCACCGTGCTCGTCTTGCCGTTCGTCCCCGTCACGGCGACCACCAGCTCGGGTTGCGGTCCGGCGAAAAGGGCGGCGAGCTGCGCCAGTCGCCGGCGCGGCTCGGGGTCGGCGAGTAGTGGACGGGGCGGCACGCCGTCGGGCCAGGGCGTATCGGTGGGAGCGAGCACGGCGGCGGCGCCGCGTGCGACCGCATCGGCGATGAAGGCGCGTCCGTCCGCGTGCCGGCCCGGAAGCGCGACGAACAGAATGCCGGGGGCGACAAGCCGGCTATCCGCCGTTACCCCGGCGAGGTCGAGCGCGCCCGCATCCTTCCAACTTGCGGAAGGCGGCGGGTCAATCCGATGCATGACCTCATCGAGGCGCAAGGGCGTGCTCCATGGTGGAGGCCTGGATCACGCGCCCGACGGGCACGAGGCTGGTCGGCAGCACCGCTGCGCGCCGAACGCCTCGGTCCTGCTTCTGGCCAGACGGCACCGCGCCGGCCGCCGCGGCGGGCAGGACCTGCGACGGCGCGGCGTGCGGACCCGCTCCGGACGGGGCGCCGGCCGCGACCAGCGGCTCGCGAGGCGCGGCCGGCGGACGGGCCGGAGCGAGCGGCAGGAAGAGCTGCGCCTCCAACGCCGGAAGCTCCTGAGCAGGGAATGGCATGACGCCCAGCATCGGCCCGATCCGCGAGATGATGCGTTTGACCGCCGGTCCCGCCGTCCAGCCGCCGGTGGTGAAGCCGAAAGTGGTCTTGTCGGCGTGCGGCGTGTCGAGCATCACATAGATGATGTAGCGCGGGGCAGTCATCGGGAACGCCGCGAGCATCGAGCTGAGATTGGCGTGCAGCTTGTAGCCACCCTTGCCGACCTTCTGCGACGTTCCGGTCTTGGCGCCGACCAGGTAGCCGGGAATCTCGGCCGGCTTGCCGGTGCCCTGGGTGACGACGATCCGCATCAGCTTGCGCATCAGCGTGGACGTCTCGGGCCGCTCGACCCGCACGCCCTCGGGCGGCGCATCCGGGTCCGCCGCGACCAGGGTGGCCCCGTGCCACACTCCGCCGTCCACCAGCGCCGCCGTCCCGGCGATGAGCTGCGTCGGGGTGACGGCGATGCCATTGCCGAACGAGACAGTCATGATCGTGGCCGTCTTCCAGGAGGAAGCCGGCTGCACGATGGGCCTGGCGGACTCCGGGAGCTGGATCGGGGAACGGGCGAAGAACCCCAGCTTCCGAAGCCACGCCCGCTGGCGATCCGCGCCCACTCCGAGCGCGATGTGCGAAGCGCCGATGTTGGACGACACGGCGATCAGCTCGGGCACTTCCATGTTGTGGTGCTCGGGCTCGAAGTCGGTGATTGTAAATCGTCCGATATGAATGGGATGGACGGTGTCGAAGCTGTCCCAGATGTGGATGACGTCGTCGTCGAGCGCCATCGCGGCGGTTTGCAGCTTGAACGTGCTGCCGGGCTCGTAGGCGCCGCTCGCCGCGCGGTTGAACCGCTGGTCCTCCGTGGCGCGGCCGAGGTCGCCTGTCTCGTAGTCGGGCAGGGACACCATCGCCAGCACCTCGCCGGTGTTGGCGTTCATCACGATCCCGGCCGCGCCGACCGCCTTGAACTGCTCCATCGCGGCGGCCAACTCCTCGCGCACCACCGCCTGCACCCGCACGTCGAGCGACAGGCGCAGCGCCGAGGGGTTCGATTTCAGGCGCTTGTCGAACCATCTCTCCACGCCGGCCACGCCATGCTCGTCGATATCGACGCCGCCCAGGACGTGGGCGGCGACGCGACCCATCGGATAATGCCGCTCCTCGCCCGGCAGGAAGTCGAGGCCGGGGATGCCGAGATCATTCACCGCCAGTTCCTGCTTCGGCGTGATGCGCCGGGCGAGGAAGACGAACTGCTTGGTGCTCTCCGACAGGCGGGCGCGGACCACCGCCTCGTCGATCTCGGGCAGCACGGCTTTCAGCTTGCGCGCGTCCGCGGTCGGGTCGATCACCTGCCGAGGGTCGGCGAACAGGTCCACCGTCGGCAGCGAAATCGCCAGGATCTGTCCGTTGCGGTCGGTGATCATCGCGCGCCGGGACGTCGTGCCCGCCTCGAAATTCTTATCGCCGGAGACCGCGAGGGCGGTTACTCGGTGCTCGGGCCGGTGCGGCTGCAGCGGACGGATCACCGTCGCATCGGCGAGCTTCAACACCACCGCGAGGAACAGCACGGAGAAGCTCGCCGCGGTGATCACGAGCCGCGACCGCGTGCGTTCCATCGCGGCGCGCCGGCGCAGGTCGGGGGCGGTGACGCGCACCGTCTCCATGCGCGGCACGGCACCGCCCACGCGCGGGGCGCCGGTTCGTTGCGCCGGGGCCGCCCGTCCCGCGTTCAGCGGAGGCGAATCGGGCGAGGGGGGGCGGGCGGGGCCGGGGGGGAAATCTGGCATGCCGGGCTTAACGGTTGTTCCAGTTGATCCACATCGGAGTGGGCGGCGGCGGGGCGGCGGCGTGCGCGATGCCCAGCATCGAACCACCGGAGGCGGCCGCGGCCTGACCGGCCGGAAAGCGCGGCGCGGGCGCGGCCGCCTGCGCTGATGAATAGGCCGGCCGCGGCCGCTGATAGACCGGCATCGGACGCGGTAACGCCGCCGAGACCAGGCGGGGCTGCGCCGGACGCGGGGGCTCGGCTGGCGTCGGCCGGCCCGACTGCACCGCGAACTGCACCCGCGCCGGGGCCTGCGCGGGCGGCGTCCGTGCCGAGGCCAGCGCCGCTCGCGCCGGTTCGAGGGCGTGCTCCGGCACGTGAACCGCCGGATGCTCCGCGACGCGAACCGGCGGCGCGAGGGGTGGCGCTGATGCGGCGGCCACGGCTGCCGGCTCTCGACGCGGCTGCGCCGGCGCGAGGGCAGGGGCGTCCTTTCCCGGCTCGGTCGGCACCGGCGCGCTGGCAACCAGCGGGAGCGCCTCGTCGGCCGGCGGCGCGGCCTCCTGCTCCGTCCGCGGCGGCAGCGGCGCGGGGAGGCGGGAATCCAGATCGGCGGCCGAGGCGAACTGCGCGGGTTGGGTCGGCTGCAACTTCAGAAATTGTCCCGCGAGCTGCTGGAGCCGGTCGGGCTGGTCGAGCAGGGTCCATTCGGCGTGCAGCACGCGGGTCTGCTCGCGAACCTGGTCGGTCTGGCGTACCACCTGCTCGATCTGCGCGTCGACCACATGGACCCGGTGCTTGGTCTGATAGAGATAAAGGCCTGACCCGCAGGCCAACAGGAAGGTCACGCAGGTGATCGGCCGGATCATGGTGCGTTTGTCTCCACGACGGGCGCGTGGACGGACAATCGCTCCAGCGCACGCAGACGGGCGCTGCGCGAGCGCGGGTTGGCGTCGGTCTCCGCCGCGCCGGGGCGTACAGCGCGGGGCGTGAGCAGGCGGAAGCGCGGCGCGGCGCGCGGAACCAGACCGCCCGGATCGTGGCGTGAGGGCGCGGGCGTCCGCCCGGCCGCCTCGACCATGAAACGCTTCACGATCCGGTCCTCAAGGGAGTGAAACGAGACGACGACCAGCCGCCCGCCGGGCGCCAGCAGACGCGCCGCCGCCGCCAGCCCCCGCGCGATCTCGCCCAGCTCATCGTTCACCCGGATGCGCAGCGCCTGGAAGCTGCGGGTCGCCGGGTCGATCCCCGACCGGTCGGGCGGCAGGACGCCGCGAATGAAGCGCGCGAGCTGGCCGGTGCTGGCGATCGGCGCCTCGGCCCGCGCTGCGATAATGGCGCGCGCGATGCGCCGTCCGGCACGCTCCTCGCCCAGCTCGCGCAGCAGGTCGGCCAGCTCTCGCTCGGGCAGACCATTCACCACGTCGGCCGCGGTTGGTCCGGTTCGGTCCATCCGCATGTCGAGCGGTCCGTCGGCACGGAACGAGAAGCCGCGCGCCGGATCGTCGATCTGGAGCGAGGAGACGCCGAGGTCGAGCACCACGCCGTCCAGCGCGGCAACGCCGTGGCCGGGGAGCAGGTCCAGCATGTCGCCGAACGCTCCGTGGACCAGATGCAGCCGTCCGGGGAAGCGCGCCGCCAGCCCCGCTCCGCGCGCGATCGCGTCCGGGTCGCGGTCGATCGCCCATACCGTGCAGCGCGCCGCGTCCAGGATTGCCTCGGCATATCCGCCGCCGCCGAACGTGGCGTCGAGATACGTCCCGGCGTCGCGCGGGGCGAGCCAGTCCACCATCTCGCGCGGCAGCACGGGAACGTGGCGGCCAGCGAGGGGCTTGACGGGGTTGGGTGTCATGGCGCGCCGGTTCCGGGCAGGGTCAGCCCGCGCGAGCGGGCACGCTCGCGCGCCTCCGCGCGACGCCGCTCCGCGGCGGCCGGCTCCCAGATCTGGAAGATGCGGCCAAGCCCCATGAACACCACGGCCTCCTGCAGGCCGGCATGGGCAATCAGGGCGTCGGGGAGAACGATTCGTCCCTCCTTGTCAATGTCGACCGGAAACGCTTCGGCATACAGCGTGCTCGCCAGATCGTCATGTTCCTCGCTGAACAGATCGAGGCGGTCGAGGGGGGCGGCGAGCGCCTGAAATTCCGTCGTCGGCCAAGCCTCGACGCAGGGGTGCTTGTGCGAGGGGCGCAGCACCAACTGCCCGCCGGGCCCCCCGGCCGGATCGCCACCCGCGCGCAGCACCGAGCGGAACGGCGCGGGGACGGAGACGCGACCCTTGGCGTCCAGCCTGTTCTGGTGGGTGCCCAGGAAGTGGGTCATCCGACCGGCTGCCCTTCGCGCTCATCCCCGGGTGGGCCCATGCCCAACACCGTTATCGCCGGACGTGCTCCACGTTCGTGGGATGGCGTGGGATAGCATGGGCGATCATGGGCGTCAAAGGATTCGACCGGAGTCGTGAATGGCCCCAGGCGATTTCGGAACCGCTTCGCCGTGTGTACGCTGAGCGGGCGTGACCGGGTCAAGCGCACGGGAATCAGGGTAATGTCTCATGTGTGAATTCCCGCGCTGCTAAGGCCGCATCTACGTTTCGTCGCGGTCTCGAGGACGTCTTGCCGCGGCGATCGGCGACCCCCCTTGCCTGCCAGCAAAAAGAGTGTATAAGCACGGTAATGGAGCAACTGGCTGATCTCTTCCGCCCCTGTCGTGCATGTACCTGCGCCGCGCTGCGCCGAACGAGCCGCGCGGCTACTCAGCATTATGAGCGCGCATTCCGAGGCACCCGCTTGCGGTCCACGCAGTTCAGCCTGCTCGCAACGCTCATCCAGACCGGTCCGATATCGGTCACCCGACTTGCCGACTTGTCAGGGCTCGAGCGCACGACCCTCACTCGCAATCTGCGGCCTCTCGAAAAGCGCGATCTGGTCGGTTCCGAGACGACCGAAGATGGCCGGGTTCGCCTCGTTGGCATCACTAAGGAGGGTGAACGGCTGGCGCTCGAGCTCTTGCCGGCATGGCAGCGAGCTCAGGCGAGCGTCGCGGCGGCGCTGGAGGGAGCGTCCCTGCCGGAGTTCCTGACCCGGCCGCGGCAATGATTTTGCGTGCCTAGAAAGGTGTATTTACACTTAAACAGGAGGAGAATATGACGTTCGATCTCGTCGCAGCTATCGAAGACACGGCGGCGGCTGCCATCGCCATCGCGGTGATCGCCGTATCCGTGGCGGATACCCCGGGCCGGCGCATCCGCGTCGCCGCCGGGCTGGGGGCATGGTTCGCGGTGGTGGTCGTGCTCGGCGCGAGCCGGGTTCTTTCCGCTGACGCCGGACTGGGCGCTCCCGGACTGGGGCTGGCGATTGTCCTGCCCATCGCGACCATTTTCGGTCTGATCTTAGGCACAGCGAGCGGACGCGCCGCGCTCGCGGATGTGCCGCTCCCCGCGATGATTGGTGTCAACGCCATCCGAACGCTAGGCGTGACCTTCGTGCTGTTGCATTCGGCAGGGCGGCTTCCCGCGCCATTTGCACCCGTCGCGGGCTGGGGCGATATTGCGATCGGCATGACCGCTCCGTTCGTCGCATGGGCGGCCGCCCATGATCGAATGGCGAGCCGATGGATCGTACTCGGCTGGAACACTCTCGGCCTGTTGGACCTTCTGGTCGCAATCAGCCTGGGTGTCACCTCCTCGCCCGGACCGCTTCGCCTGTTCGTTGGCGAGCCGTCAAGCGCGATCATGACTGACCTTCCCTGGCTGCTTACTCCGGGCTTTCTCGTACCGCTGCTGCTGTTGACCCACCTCGTTGTGTTCGCGCGGCTGACCAGGCCGCGCCAACGCGTCGCCGTTGCGTAGCCGCAGGGAAACGCGAGCATCGAGCTTGGAGTTCGCGCGCCAGGCTCGATCGTGGCCGCCAACGCGACCTCGTCCGCATTCCCCGCGGGGATCACCGATCGGCTTTGGAGCATGGAGGATGTGGTCGCGCTGATCGACGCGGCGGCCGAGGCTCATCGCGTGGTCCCTGCAAGCCACGCGCTCCAAGGCCCCGCCGATTTCAACCTGAGCACTACCGGAATCAGTCGCCGCTTGCCGACCGTGTCGGTCGAGGACGCTAGAAATGATGCCAGACGGCCTGTAAGCCGGGTTCTGTCCGCGTCGACCAAGTTCCCCTGGCTGGCGCGGGACGGCCATTCCTCTGGGACGCGCCTCGCGGCGCGCCTCGCGCGACCAACCCGGGCGGCGGGGCGGAAAACCCCTGCGTCCCCCGCCTCGCGACGGGTCAGCCGGCCGCCCCTATTCGGTCTTGCTCCCGGTGGGGTTTACCATGCCGCCCCCGTCACCGGGGGCGCGGTGCGCTCTTGCCGCACCCTTTCACCCTTGCCCACGGGGTTCCCGCCTTTCAGCCAAAACCTTGCGCGGGCGGTTTGCTTTCTGTGGCACTGTCCCTGGGGTCGCCCCCGCCGGCCGTTAGCCGGCACCGAATTCCCGTGGAGCCCGGACTTTCCTCCAACGCCCGTTGCCAAGCGTCAGCGGCCGTCCGGCCGTCTGGCGGTGAAATAGATCGCGTGCGGGGCGTGGGGCGTCAAGCAAGCAGATTGCGGCCGCGCGATGCCCGCCAGTGCCTACGCCGCATGGATGAGGCGCCTCATCCCCAGCAGCCGCGCGAGTGTCCCCGCGTCCGCCTGTCCCGTGATCGCCTCCGGGCGCCAGTGCCGCTGGAAGGCGCGCAGCACCGTCGCCAGTGCCGGGTCCAGCGCGCCCGCCGGCGCCACGTCGTAGCCGATCTCGGCCAGCGCCCGGCGAACGTCGCGCAGGCTCGCGGCGTCGCGGACGGCGTCGCCGGTGCCGAGGTCCGGGACGGCATCGGGCCAAATTCCGACCCCATTGTGCGCCAGCTCCTTCCAGTCGAATTTCTCGCCCGGATCCTCCTTGCGGTCGGGGGCGACGTCGCTGTGCGCGACCACGTTGCGCTGCGGGATCGGGTGGCGCGACAGGATCTCCAGGCACAGATCGCAAACCGCGGCCAATTGCAGGACGGGGAAGTCGCGGTATCCCCATTCGTGCCCGGGGTTGACGATCTCGACGCCGATCGAGCGGTCATTCAGCCCGGTCTGCCCGCGCCAATACGAGATGCCGGCGTGATAGGCGCGGCGCGCCTCCGCCACCAGCCGGAACACCGTCCCATCCTCGTCCACCACGTAATGCGAGGACACCTTCGCCGCCCGGTCGCGCAGCCGGTCGAGCGCCGCCTGCGCGCTCTTCATCCCCGTATAGTGCAGGATCAGCGTGTCGATCGGCGTGCCCGCCCGCCGCTCGTCGTGGTTGGGGCTGGGCAGGTCACGAATGTCAACCAGGCTCACAAGCTGCGCTCGCGCTTGATCCGGTCCCAGGCGGCATTGATCCGCGCAACCTTGTCGCTGGCGCGCGCGATGAACTCGCTCGGCACGCCGCGCGAGGCCAGACTGTCGGGGTGGTTCTCCCGCATCAAGCGTCTCCAGGCGGCGTGCAACTCTGCTCCGGTGGCCGAGCGTGGCACGCCCAGCACGAGGTAGGGATCACCCTCGTTTGTGCCGTGCGGCTGGCGGGGCGCGGCGCCGCGAGCGCGGTCCCACGCAAGCTGATCCAGCCCGAACGCTGCGTGGACCTGCGAGAGGAACTGGTGCTCGCTCTGGTTCACCGATCCGTCGGCGCGCGCGAGCGCGAACAGCGAGGCCAGCACGTCCTCCAGCATTCCCCGGTTGTCGGCGAAGCTCTCGCCGAGCTGGACCGCGTAGCCGCGGAATCCCTCCGAGGTGTCGCGCGCCTGATCGAACAGGCGGGCGATGTCGCCCATCGCCTCGGGCGGGATGCGGAACTGCCGCTTGAAGGCGTCGATCTCCTCGCGCCGCACCGGGCCGTCGCATTTGGCGAGCTTGGCCGCCAGCACCACGACGCAGATGGCGAACACCTGGTCTTTGCGTCCCAGCAAGGCGGCGATCCGCGCCGGGCTGAGCAGCCCGTTCGGCCCGCCGCCGAACGGCAGGCGCATGTTGGGCATGCCACCGCTGTCGGCGGCGTGGCCCAGCGCGGCCCCGAACACCGCGCCGACTGGCCCGCCCATCAGCAATCCGGCGGCGCCGCCGATGATCTTGCCCCAATAGCTCATGGGCCGCAGTATCACGCGCCGGCAGGCGCCGGCAAAGAACCCGTCAGCCGCCGCCCGAAGTGCCAGCCGTAAGCGTGGTGTCCTGCCCGCGCACCGGGTTGGCGATCGCCTCTTCGAGGCTGCCCGCGCCCCGCCATTCGGCACCCGGCCGCGCGCGGCCGTCGCTGCCGATCTGGTCGATGTTCCAGTAGATCTCCAGACTGTGCCCGTCCGGGTCGCGGAACTCCACCGCGATCTGACAGCCGGCGCGCCGACGCCCCTCGAAGTCGATCGGCACGTCGTGCGCGCGCAGATGGTCGCGGGCGCGCACCACCTCGTCGAGCGTGGCAACCTCGAAGGCGATGTGGTGCAGGCCCGCATCGGGGCGCGGCTCGGCTTCCGCCGGGAACAGCGCAATCCCGTGATGGTCGGTGTTGCAGCGCAGGAACACCACCCCGCCGGGCAGCATGTCGCTGGCATAGACGTCGGAGACCCGGAAGCCGAGCACCTCGGTGTAGAACCGCGCCGCCCGGTCGAGGTCGCGCACGTGCAGGGCGACATGCCCGATCTTGGCGATGCGAAAGCCGAGGCCGGAGGGCCGGTCCAGGCGGGCAATGGCGTTCGGGTCCATGGTTTCGCATCCGTGGGAAAGCAGAGGGCAGCTTAGCCGTGCCGAAGATGTCGCTCAATCCGGGATACTGGCCGGTAGTGCCTCAGGTTGGATTTCGGCTCAGCAAGCCACCGGTCGGCTATTAGAGCCATAGATGACAGGCTGCTTAGCGATGAGTCCACTTCGACGATGATATGCCGCTCTGATGGCGGCTCAGGCCGATGGGATCGACCGCAACACGGCGGCGGCCTGCGCCTTCACCTTGGGAACCTTGAGTTTGAAAGCATAGCCGTGGCGCAGGCGGACCACGAGAATATTGCAGTTGCCGCCGAGCTTCTGAGCCATCCGGTTACGGATTACGGCAGCATCATTCGACGTCTGAACGATGCACGCCTGCTTGGTGAAGCCATGGTAATTCGCAGCTCCGACCATGAGCTTGAGGTCTGCGCGCACCTGAGCGTATTCAGCGGTTCGGTTAGCGGAGTTCTCCAAATCGAAGGTCACCATATAGAATCGGTTCGCCATCTTATTCTCCCGGGGCTTCGGTTGCCGAGGTGGTTTGGAAATTTAACCGCTGCAGCCAGACGGCGAACATGGGCACAGAGCGGACCTCAGCGCGAGCAGGTCTCTATGTCCCGTTTCCAGCCGTTACGGAAATTCAAACTGATACCATCTCCTGGCCGCTCGACTTGACTTGGTCCATCTCCTAGTCCATCGTGAATGCCCGTTCAGATGCACGAGGATATGATGGAAGTGCCGGTCAGCGACGCCAAGGCCCAACTCACCGAGTTGGTCCGCCGCGCGGAAGCCGGCGAGGAGATCATCCTGACCCGCTTCGGGCGGCACGTCGCCCAGCTGATTCCAGCAGGGCGGAAACCCTCCCCGGCGGAGCGGCGGACCCTCATCGAGAAGCTGCAAAGGGCGGCGAAAGACAAGGCCATGGCGGGACCTTGCGCGGCGCGGAGCCAGGACTTCCTGTATGACAAGGACGGTCTGCCGACGTGACGGTGGTCGATACCTCGGCGTTGGTCGCCGTGTTGCTGAAAGAGCCGGCCGCGCGTGCCTGTTCCGAGATGCTTGAAGCGGATCCCGACCTGCTGATGTCCGCCGCGACCCTCACTGAAGCTATGATCGTCGCGGGGCGGCGTGGGGTGGACGAGGAGATGGACGCCCTTATCGACGGTTTGGCGATCGAGATCGTCCCCTTGATGCGGGCCGACGCCCGCCGGGCGGCGGAGGCGCATGCGCGGTGGGGCAAGGGAGTGCATCGGGCGGGGCTCAATTTCGGCGACTGCTTCGCCTATGCGCTTGCCAAGCAGCGCGACTGCGCCCTGCTGTTCGTCGGCGACGACTTCGCCCATACCGACATCAAGCCCGCGATGACCGCTGGCGCATGATGCGAAAGGGCATTCGATGGGCTGGCAGTTCTGGATCGATCGCGGCGGCACGTTCACCGACATCGTCGCCCGCGCCCCGGATGGGCGGCTGATCACCCACAAGCTGCTGTCGGAGAACCCCGGCCGCTATCGGGACGCCGCCATCGCCGGGATCAAGGCGGTGCTGGGCGTGGCGCCCGAGGCGCCGATCCCGCCGGGTCTCATCGACTGCGTGAAGATGGGCACCACGGTTGCCACCAACGCGCTGCTGGAGCGCAAGGGCGAGCGCACGCTGCTGGTGGTGAACCGCGGCTTCGCCGACGCGCTGCGCATCGGCAACCAGGCGCGGCCGCGACTGTTCGACCTCGCCCTTCGGCTGCCCTCGATGCTCTATGAGCGCGTCGTCGAGATCGCCGGGCGGGTGGACGCGGACGGAGCCAAGATCGAGGCGCTGGACGAGAACGCCGCGCGCGCGGCCTTCGCGGAGGCGCGCGCCGAGGGCATCGCGGCGTGCGCCATCGTGCTGATGCACGCCTGGCGCCATCCCGACCATGAGCGCCGGCTGGCCGCGCTGGCGCGCGCCGCCGGGTTCGCGCAGGTTTCGGCCAGCCACGAGGTCAGCCCGCTGCTGCGCCTGGTTCCGCGCGGCGACACCACCGTGGTCGACGCCTATCTCTCGCCCATTCTGCGCCGCTACATCGATCAGGTCGCCGCCGAACTCGGCGACGTGCGGCTTTATCTCATGCAGTCGAACGGCGGGCTGGCCGAGGCGCATGGCTTCCAGGGCAAGGACGCGATCCTGTCCGGCCCTGCCGGGGGCATCGTGGGCGCGGCGCGCACCGCCGGCATGGCGGGGCTCGATCGCATCATCGGCTTCGACATGGGCGGCACGTCCACCGATGTCGCGCTCTATGCCGGCGCATTCGAGCGGACGTTCGAGACCGAGGTGGCGGGCGTGCGGATGCGCGCACCCATGATGGCGATCAACACGGTGGCCGCCGGCGGCGGCTCGATCCTGCACTTCGACGGTGCGCGCTTCCGGGTGGGACCGGACTCGGCCGGCGCCGATCCCGGCCCCGCCTGTTATCGGCGCGGCGGGCCGCTCACCGTGACGGATGCGAATGTCTGCGTGGGCAAGATCCAGCCAGCGCATTTTCCCGCGATCTTCGGAGAGGGCGGCGATCTGCCCTTGGATTCCGGGATCGTGCGGGCGGGCTTCGCCGCGCTCGCCGAAGAGGTCGCGCGGGCGACCGGGGAGCGGCGCGCCCCGGAGCGGATCGCCGAGGGGTTCCTGCGCATCGCGGTCGCCAACATGGCGAACGCGATCAAGCAGGTCTCGGTCCAGAAGGGCCACGACGCGACCCGCTTCGCCCTGCAATGTTTCGGCGGCGCGGGAGGGCAGCACGCCTGCCTTGTCGCCGATGCCTTGGGGATGGAGACGGTGTTCATCCATCCGTTCGCCGGCGTGCTCTCGGCCTATGGCATGGGGCTGGCGGACCAGAGCGCGATGCGCGAGCAGGCGGTCGAGGCGGCGCTGACGCCCGACGCGGTTCCCGAGCTTGAGGAGGTGGCCGACCGTCTGGGGGCGGAGGCGCGCGCGGCGCTGATCGCGCAGGGCGCCGATCCGGCCCGGATCGTGCTGCGTGCCCACGCCCATATCCGTTACGCCGGGACCGAGGCCGCGTTGCCGGTTTCTTTGCGCGACCACGCACGGATGGTCGCGGACTTCACCGCCGCGCACCGCGCCCGCTTCGGCTTCGCGACCCCCGGACGGGATGCCGTGGTCGAGGCGATCGCGGTCGAGGCCGTGGCATCGGGCGAGACCGTGAATGAGGCGAACGTGCCCGCCCGTGGCCCCGATGAGGCAGGGCCGGCGCCGATCGACCGGGTGCGCGTGTTCACCGGCGGCGCCTCGGTCGAGACGCCGGTGTTCGATCGCACTGACTTGCGCGCCGGCGATCGGCTCGAAGGACCGGCGCTGATCCGGGAGGCGAACGCGACCACGATGGTCGAACCCGGATGGGCGGGCGAGGTGACGACGCTGGATCATCTGCTGCTGCGTCGGGTCGTGCCCCGGGCCGGCGCTCTGGCCGCTGCGACGGGACGCCCCGATCCGGTGCTGCTGGAGCTGTTCAACAACCTGTTCATGAACGTCGCCGAGCAGACTGGCGCCGTGCTCCAGAACACGTCGATGAGCGTCAACATCAAGGAGCGGCTGGACTTCTCCTGCGCCGTGTTCGACGCCGAGGGCTTTCTGGTCGCCAACGCGCCGCACATCCCGGTGCATCTCGGCGCGATGGGCGAGAGCGTGCGGACCGTGCTCGCGCTGCGGCGCGACACGCTGAAGCCGGGCGACGTGGTCGCGCTCAACAACCCCTACAACGGCGGCACGCACCTGCCCGACGTGACCGTCATCACGCCGGTCTTCGACGAAGCTGGCACGCGCATCCTGTTCTTCGTCGGAAGCCGCGGGCACCACGCCGACATCGGCGGCATCACGCCCGGCTCCACCCCGCCAGCCTCGCGCACGCTGGAAGAGGAAGGCGTGGTGATCGACGACTTCCTGCTGGTGGACGGCGGACGGTTCCGGGAAGCCGAGTTGCGCGCACTTTTGGCGGGCGCGCGATACCCGGCGCGCAGCCCCGACGTGAACGTGGCCGACATCAAGGCGCAGGTGGCGGCCAACGAGAAGGGCGTGCAGGAGTTGCGTCGCGTGGTCGCCGAGCACGGCTGGGACACCGTCGCCGCGTACATGCGCCATGTGATGGACAACGCCGAGGAGAGCGTGCGCCGGGTGCTCGCCCGGCTCGGCGACGGCGCGTTCGACTACGCGATGGACGACGGCGCGCCGCTGCGCGTGGCGGTGCGGGTCGATCACGCGGCGCGTAGGGCGGTGATCGACTTCACCGGCACCGGAGGTCAGCGCGACCACAACAACTTCAACGCGCCCCCGGCGGTCACCCGCGCGGCGGTGCTGTACGTGTTCCGCTGCCTTGTCGGCGAGGACATCCCGCTGAACGACGGCTGCCTGAAGCCGCTCCATATCATCATCCCGCCGGGCAGCTTCCTCGCTCCCCGTCCGGGTGCCGCGGTCGTCGCCGGCAACACCGAGGTGTCGCAGGCGGTGTGCAACGCGCTGTTCGGCGCGCTCGGCGCCATCGCGTGCTCCCAGGCGACGATGAACAACTTCCTGTTCGGCGATGCGACACGGCAATACTACGAGACGATTTGCGGCGGCACCGGTGCCGGCCCCGGCTTCGACGGCACCTCGGCGGTGCAGACCCACATGACCAACACTCGCATGACCGACCCCGAGGTGCTGGAGCTGCGCTATCCCGCGCGGCTGGAGGCGTTCGCCATCCGTCGCGGCTCGGGCGGGGCGGGGCGCTGGCGGGGCGGCGACGGAGCGGTGCGGCGCATCCGGTTCCTGGAACCGATGACGGCGGTGATCGTCGCCTCGCGCCGCAACGTCGCGCCATTCGGGCTGGCGGGCGGGGCCCCCGGCGCGGCGGGCCGGCAGTGGGTGGAACGGGCAGGTGGGCGCATCGAAACGCTGCGTGGGACAGACAGCGCCGAGATGGCACGGGGCGATGTGTTCGTGATCGAGACGCCGGGCGGTGGAGGATATGGCGGCTGAGGATCAAGCCGCCTTCTGCACAGCATCCAGGAACGCGTCGCTCTCGCTCTTGAGCGCGTCGGACTGGCGGGCCAGTTCGCTCGCGGTCGCCAGCACGCGCTCGGCCTCGGCCCCGGTGCGGGCCACGTCCGCGCTGACCAAGGCGATCGTGCCCGTCACCTCGGAGGTGCCCGCGGCGGCGTGCTGCACCGCCTGCGCAATCTCCTGGGTGGCCGCACTCTGCTCTTCAACGGCGCCGGCGATCGCCGTGGCGATCTCGCTCATGCGCCCGATGGTGCCGCCGATCGAGCGCAGCGCCTCGACCGCTTGACCGGTCGCGCCCTGCATCGCCGCGATCTGCGCGCCGATTTCCTCGGTCGCGCGCGCGGTCTGCGCGGCGAGGTTCTTGACCTCGCTCGCCACCACCGCGAAGCCCTTGCCGGCCTCGCCCGCGCGCGCCGCCTCGATCGTCGCGTTCAGCGCCAGCAGGTTGGTCCGTCCCGCGATGTCGCCGATCAGGCGCACCACGTCGTCGATGCGCCGCGCGGCCTGGCTCAGCCCGCCCACGCAGCGGTCGGTCGCCTCGGCCTCGTCCACCGCCTGGCCCGCGATGCGCGCGGATTCCGAAACCTGGCGGCCGATCTCGGAGATCGAGGCCGCCAGTTCCTCGGCCCCGGCGGCGGCGGCGGCCACGCTGGCCGAGGCCTGCTCCGAGGCGCGCGAGACCGCGGCGATCCGCCCGCCCGCCTCCTGCGCGGCGGCGCTCATCTGCCCGGCGGTCGCGGTCATCGTGGCGGCCTGGCCGCCCACGCCTTGCGCGATCGCGCCGACGGTATCCTCGAACCGATGCACGAGGTTCGCCTGCTCGGTCGTGCGCCGCCAGCTCACCATCGGCCCGACATAGGCGCCCGCCCGGTCGCGGATGGCGGAGACGACCAGGTCCAGAGTCTCGGCGCCAAGGCTCAGCCGCGCCGTCTGCGGCAGCCGGTCGGGATCGGACAGGACCGCGAGCTGGCGCTCCGGCTCGGGGTGCAGCCGGGCCAGGCTCTGGCCGACGAGCTGATCGGGGGCGGCGGGCAGGTGTTTCTGCACCAGCCCCATGATGTCGAGCGCGGCACGGTTCACGTAGCTGATCGGACACTCGCCGCCGGCGCTCGCGGTCATCACGCCGATCGGGATCTGCTCGATCATCTGGCTGCGCACAAAGGCGTCGCGCACCACGCCGCGCAGCCGCTCCAGCGCCGCCGCCATGCGCCCCACCTCGTCGCGCCGGCCGGCATGGCCGAACGAGACCTCGGCGTTGCCCTCGGCGAGGCCCTGTACGGCGCGGGTCATCGCAGCGATCGGGCGTGCGACGGCGCGAGAGGTGAGCCAGCTCGACAGCAACAGCACGAACGCGATGCCGCCGCCGATCAGCAGCACGTGCCATTGCGCCGCCTTCGCCGCCTTGCCGGCGTCGATCCGCGCCGCCTCCGCCGCGGCCGCCTGGGCCTGTGAAGCGGCGTTCAGCCGGTCGGTCAACGCCGCGCTCGCCTGCTCGACGTCGGTGTGGATGAAGGCTGTCAAGCGCTGCGCGTCTGCGATCACCTCCTTGGCGGCGCGGGCGATCCCGTCGCCGAGGGCGCGCGGCAGCTGGGCATCGGCCAAGGTCTGCGCGGGCAGGGGCAGTGCGAGCAGATCCTTCATCCTTGCGCCCGCTTCCTCGGCGCCGTCCGCGACCTCGTTTGCCGCGCCGGAATTCGCGGTCGCCAGATAGAGCATTGCGGCGTTCTGAACGCGGCCCATCCCGAGCTGGTAGGCGGTGAACAGGTCGCGGGCCTTGGAAACGACCGGGGCCGTCGCGGCCGGCGGCGCGCCCTGGGCCGGGGCGCCGCCGGTCACGGCCTCGACGCCGCCGGCGAGGCTGCCGCCCGCCGCCAGCTCCTGGTCATAGGTCTTCAGGCCCGCCTCGAAGTTCGCGCGGGGTCGCAGCAGGTCGCGCTCGCGCGTCAGAAGCGCCTGCCGGCGCAACGCGGCCTCCTGCTCGATCGCGCGCCCGAAGGCATCGAGGGTGGTGCTCGCTTCGGCCACCCGCACCCGATCCTCGGCGCGCGTCGCGGGATCGGCGGCCAGCGCCGAGAGGGCGGTCCGCGCCTGGTCGATCTGTGCGGCGGCGCGCTCCCCGAGTTCCTTCAGCCCGGCACCGGTCTGCTGCTGGGCGATGTCGCGGCTGATGACGCGCAGCTCGACGCCCGCACGCTCCGCCGCCGTCAGGCGCTGCACGTCGGCGGCGGCCTGGCTCGCGCGCGCTTGAAGGCCGGCCAGCCGAACCAGACTGTTCTGGCAGGTCAGCCCGAGGGCGGTCAGCAAAACGAGCGCCACCCCCGCGGAGGCCGCGAGCTTCAGGCTTATCGAGAGATTCCGCAGGACGCGCATGGGTCTTCTTCCGCACCGATCGGGACGCGCAGCCTGCGGCCGTCTCCGTTAACCGACGGTGAACGGGTCTCTGGACAGCCACGGCGCCGCTCGGCAGGGTGCGGCGCGCGCAAACGGGGGCCGGTCAATGCAGTTCGACTTCACCGCAATGAAGGCGGAGAACATTTACAAGCTGCTGATCTCGACCATCGTGCCCCGACCGATCGCCTGGGTGACGACGCAGGATCTCGACGGCTCGGTGAACGCCGCGCCGTTTTCGTTCTTCAACTGCGTCTCCGGCAACCCGCCCGTCGTGTGCTTCGGCATCGGAGGCCGCGCGCCAGGCGATGCGAAGGACACCGGCGGCAACATCCGCCGCACCGGCCAGTTCGTCGTCAACCTGGTGAGCGATGGTCTCGCCGAGCAGATGAACGTCACCGCTATCGAGTTTGCCAAGGACGTCGACGAGCTGACCCAGGCCGGCCTGACCACCGCGGCCTCGACCCGCGTAAAGCCGCCGCGCATCGCCGAGGCCCCGGTCTCGATGGAATGCGAGCGGCTGGTGATCGTGGAGGTGGGAGTGGACCGCTCGGTGATCCTGGGCAAGGTCGTGGCCATGCACATCCAGGACGACTGCGTGCTGGACCCGGTTCGCTGCTACGTGGACACGCCGCGCCTCGACCTGATCGGGCGCATGCACGGCCGTGGCTGGTACGCGCGCACGACGGACCGCTTCGAGATGCCGCGCATTCCGGTCGATCAATGGATGCTGCGCGACGTTGCGGAGTAGTCATCGCAACGCCGTTCCTGCTTCCCACACGAGAAGGGAGGCGGGTGGGGTGACTACCAGCCGTTCACGCGCGGCCAGACCGCCGCCACCTCCTGGGACGCACCTTCCACCACGTGATAGCGGTCATGGGCCGCGGCCGTCATGCAGGTGTGGTTCGGCGCCACGCGCACCCTCGCGCCCACCGCCAACTCGGCCGGGCAGCTTGGGTCCAACTCCACCACGCCGTGCTCCTGGTAGGCGCGGCGCACGATCGCGTCACCCAGCGTCCTGCCGCCTTGCCGATCCAGCACCAGCCCGAAACCCCAGTCGCGCGGCGCCGCCTCGGTGCTGCGGTCCTTCGACAGCGCCAGGCCGCCGGCGTCGATCAGCACCTGTCCGGGCCGGCGGCCAATGACGCTGGCGAGCACGGTTACCGCGATGTCGTCGGGACCATGCGTGCCGATCTCGGCCTGGAACAGGTCGCCGAACATATAGACGCCCGCCCGGATTTCGGTGACGCCGGCGAGCGAGCCGGCATGCAGCGCGGTCGGCGAACTGCCGGTCGACACGATCGGGGCGGGGTGCCCAGCGGCGCGCAGGCGACCCGCGGCGCTCACCGCGCCGTCGCGTTCGGCCTCCGCGATGCGGCCGATCTCGGCGGCCGTGCGCGCGCCGTAGCTGTGGCCGGCATGGGTCATCACGCCGGCGAGAAGCGGCCCGAGCCGTTCGGCCAGCGGCAGCAATCGCTCATCGTCGGGCGTAAGCCCGCCGCGTCCCTCCCCGGTGTCGATCTCGATGAGCGTGCGCGGCGGGCTCGGATGAGCGGCGATGGCGGCCGCCACATCGAGGTCGTCGGTGATCACGGCGACGTCCGCCCCGCGTTCGTTCAAGGTCGCGACGGCATCCAGCTTCCGAGGCGTGATCCCGACCGCGTACAGGATGTCGCGCAGGCCGTGCGCGGCGAAATACCCGGCCTCCAGCAGCGTGGAGACGGCGATGCCCCCGGGCTGCCCGGCGAGCGCCAGCCAGGCGACGTCGATCGACTTCGCGGTCTTCATGTGCGGACCCAGCGGCACGCCATGACGCGCCAAAGCCTCGGCCATGCGCGCGAGATTGCGGCGCAGGATCGCGCGGTCGAGCACGAGGCAGGGGGTGGGGAGTTCGTCGAGGGTCATGCCGTCCCGTTCAGAGCGCGATGCCCAGCAGCTCCGCGATGCGCGGCGTCGCCTTGAGGCCGCTGCCGGTGAGCACGAGTATCGTGGTCTGCGCGGCGGTGATCGTGCCGGTTGCGAGCAGCTTGGCGAAGGCCGCCGCGACCTGCGCGGCGGTCGGCTCGACATAGACGCCGATCCGCGCGAGGTCGAGCACGGCCGCGGCGATCTCGGCTTCCGACAGCATGACCGCGCCGCCGCGCGTTTCCCGCAGCGCCCCCAGCACTTCGTTCAGGCGGATGGGATGGGCGATGGCCGTGCCCTCGGCGATGGTCGGGGAGATCTCCGGCGAGACGCTTTCGCCGGCCAGGAACGAGGCGGCGATCGGCGCGCAGTTGGCGGGTTGGGCGGCGAACAGACGGGGCATGGCGTCGATCTCGCCGGCGCGCAGAAGCTCGGAAAACCCGATCTCGCAGCCCAGCACGTTGGAGCCTGCCCCGCACGGCACGATGACGTTGTCGGGCGCGCGGAAGCCGAGATCCTCCCACAGCTCGTAGGCCAGCGTCTTGGTGCCGTGCAGGAAGAACGGGTGCCAGTTGTGGCTGGCGTAGAAGACGTCTGCGGCGCGGCGCATCGCGGCCTCCGCCGTGTCCTGGCGCGTGCCGGGCACCAGTTCGACCGTCGCGCCGTGCGCGCGCATCTGCACCGTCTTGGCGGGGCTGGTCGAGGCGGGCGCCATGATCGTGGCCGCCAGTCCGCCGGCGGCGGCATAGGCCGCGACCGCCGCGCCTCCGTTTCCCGAACTGTCCTCCAGCACCGCGCGCACGCCCTGCGCGCGCAGCAGCGACAGCATCACACTCGCGCCGCGATCCTTGAAGCTGCCTGTGGGCATCACCCACTCGCATTTCAGCAGCGCCGGGGCCTCGTGCAGCGTGCGAGCCAGCAGCGGCGTGTAGCCTTCGCCGAGCGTGATCGGGTCAGGCACCGCGATCGGCAGCGCCGCGCGATAGCGCCACAGGCTGCGCCGCCCCGTGTCGATCGCCTCCCGGGTGATGCCCGGCAGTGGCGTGAGAAGCAGCGGCGTCTGGTCCGGCCCGCACCAGCGCGGTTCATCCAGAGGGAATGTCTGCCCGGTGTGCGGGTCGAGATAGGCGGGGGTCATGGCGTGATCGCTGCCGAAGGGGGTAAGAGTGTGAGCGCCCGCGTCTCCCGCCTCAAGGCCGCACTGGCAAGGGCTTAATCGTTTCGATTTTCATCATTAGATCTGATTCTGGTCCGCTGCCTTGGGGGCCAAAGTGAAACCGGGCCCCGACCTTGAGCGGAGCTGTCGCAATGTCTGTCCAGTAATGCCAGTCACTACTATGAAACCCTGTTCCGAAGTCCACTGTGCCCCATCCGAGCCAACCCCAATGCCGTCATGCCCGGCGAAGGCCGGGCACCTACGTCTTTGCCTGCCCCAGTGAAGACGTGGGTGGCCGGCCTTCGCCGGCCATGACGATCATGAGACCGCCCAGGTACTTCGACGCAGGATCAGCTTGAAAAGGTCATAATGCGACAGCCTGTCTTGCGGGAGGGGCGCCGCGCTGGTTGAGAACCTCGTGGGTGGCTAACGCGGCGCGGGGGCGGCGTCTCGCCTGGCGAAGCCCGGCCCCGTCAGGCTCTGCGCCTCGATGAAGACGCGGGTGATCTCCTCGTGTTCGGCCTTCAGGCGCTGCTCCAGGCCGGTGACGGCCGCCTCGACATCGGCGGCGGTCAGCGTGTCCTCGAAGTCGAGGCTCAGCGTCACCAGCACGGCCTGGGGGCCGACCTGCAACGTCGCCAGCTCGCCCAACCGCCAAACCCCGCGCTGTGCCCGCGCCGCCTCGGCGATGCTGCGGCGAAGCTCCGGCAAGGCCAATTCGCCGGTCAGCAGGCCGTGGCACTCCCGCGCGAGCAGCAGGCCCGCGATCAGCAGGATCAGCGCGATCACGATCGAGGCGATGCCGTCCCATCTCGGGTCGCCCAGCAACTCCCCGAGCCCGATCCCGAGCGCGGCGGCGGCGAGGCCGAGCAGCGCGGCGGTGTCCTCGAACATCACCGCGAACACGCTCGGGTCCTTGCTGCGACGGACCGCCCGCAGCCAGCCACGGCCCCGCCGGGTGCGGTCGAATGCGCGCACGCTGATCACCCATGACGTTCCCTCGGCCAGCGCGGCGACGCCGAGCACCAGATAGCTGATCCACGGGCTCTCCACCGGCGCGGGATGGCTGATCCCCCTGATCCCGTCCAGCAGCGAGATGCCCGCGCCGACGCCGAAGAGCATCACCGCCATCAGGAAGGCCCAGAAATAGACCTCCATCCCGTAGCCGAACGGGTGCGTCTCATCGGCGGCCCGGCGCCCGCGATGCAGCCCCCACATCAGCAGCACCTCGTTGCCGCAATCGACGCAGGAATGCACGGCCTCGCTGTACATGGCGGAGCTGCCGGTGAACAACGCGGCGGCGAACTTGGCGACGGCGATTACCACGTTGGCGGCGAGTGCGGCGACGACGACGATCGTGGATTCCTGTTTGGCCATGCGAGACCGAACGCAACGGTGGACGGTTCGTTCGGGGGGAACGCGTGCGTTTCGGCTTCCGGTCGTTGCGAAGGAGTGCTAAACGCCCCGAGCGGCTTCGTCCGCGCCAGGAGTGTTTCGCATGGCCGTCGCCGTCCAATGGCTGTCCGCGGCCAGCGCGCCGGCGTGGGATGCATTCGTGCGGTCCCGGCCCGACGGCACCTTCTTCCATCTCGCCGCATGGCGGTCGGTCATTGAGGCGGCGTTCAGGCACCGGACCTACTACGCGTTCACGGAGCGCGACGGCGCGATCACCGGCGTGCTGCCGCTCGCGCATGTCCGCACCCTGCTGTTCGGCAGCACGCTGGTCTCGGTCCCGTTCTGCGTCTATGGCGGGCCATTGGCCGTCGATGGAGAGAGCCGGGCGGCGCTGGAGGCCCATGCCGCGACGCTGATGGGCAAGACCGGTGCCTCGGCGATCGAGTTCCGCTTCCGCGACGCCACCGATCACGGCGAATGGGTGCAGCGGCCCGCGCTGTACGAGACGTTCAGGAAACCGATCGAAGCGGATGGCGAGCGCAACATGAAGGCGATTCCCCGCAAGCAGCGGGCGATGGTGCGCAAGGGCATCCAGAACGGCCTGCGCTCGGAAGCCGGGCGCGATGTCCGGTCGCTGCACCATGTGTACGCCGAGAGCGTGCGCAACCTGGGCACCCCGGTCTTCTCCCGCCGGTATTTTGAGATTCTCGCCGAAACCTTCCGCGACGACTGCGACGTGGTGACGGTTATGGAAGGAGAGAAGCCGATCGCGGCGGTGCTGAATTTCTACTACCGCGACGAGGTTCTCCCCTATTACGGCGGCGGCACGGAGCAGGCCCGCAGGAGCGCCGGCAACGATTTCATGTACTGGGAGGTGATGCGCCGGGCGGCGGAGCGTGGGTATCGGCTGTTCGACTTCGGCCGGAGCAAGCTCGGCACCGGCGCGCACGCCTTCAAGCGGAACTGGGGTTTCGAGCCGGCGCCGCTCGACTACCGCTACAAGCTCCGGTCCGGGAAGGGCATTCCGGACCAGAGCCCGCTCAATCCGAAGTACCGCCCGTTCATCGCCGCCTGGAAGCGGCTTCCCTTGCCGGTCGCTAAAGCCGTCGGGCCGTTCATCGTGCGCGGGCTGGGGTGAGCAGGCCCGATCGGACTCCCGTCGCCGCGAACCCCTCCCCCCAACCCCCTCCCGCAAGGGGAGGGGGAGTCGTTAGGCGCGAGCTGCTTCTCCCCCTCCCCTTGCGGGAGGGGGCCGGGGGGAGGGGTCAGGCGCGGAGCCAACCTGGGGCGCTGAGCCTCAGTCCGTCTCCAGCAACCCCGCGAGCAGCGCCGCGCGGGGTGCCAGCTCGCGCCACAGGATGTGCTCGGTGCTGACATGCGCGCCCGCGCCGGGACAGCCGAGGCCGTCGAGCGTCGGGATGCCGAGGGCGGCGGTGAAGTTGCCGTCCGAGCCGCCGCCCCGGCTCTGCTTCGGCAGCTCGAAGCCGGCCTCCCGCGCGAGAATCTGGGCGCGAAGGTGCAGCGCGGCGATGTCCGGGGTCTCGGCGAAGGGCGGCCGGTTCATGCCGCCCTCGACCGTGACGCGGCATCCGGGGGTGCGGGCCGACAGCGTGAGCAGCCGGCGCTCCATCTCCGCGCCGTCCGCCTCGGTGGCAACCCGGAGGTCGATCTCGCAGCCGGCCTCGGCGGGAATGACGTTGGGGCGGGTGCCGCCCCAGACCGGGGCGGCGTTCAATGTGATTCCCCGATCGAGGTCCACCATTCCGTGGATCGCCCGGATTCTGATGGGCCAGTTCCACCACCGCCGAGGCGCCGTCCTCGAAGGCGCCCCCGGCGTGCGCGCCGCGTCCCTCGACGCGCAGGACGAAACGGCCGACGCCCTTGCGCGCGGTGACGCAGGCCCCGCCGGCGCCGGCCGGTTCCATGATCAGCACGCGCGCCGCCGCACGTGCCTCGCGCTCGATCCATTCGCGTGAGGTCGGGCTGCCGACCTCCTCATCCGGCGTCAGCAGCAGCACGATCGGGCGCGGCGCGGGGATTTTCTGGCGCAGGATCGCGCGGACGACGTGCAGGGCGAGGAAGCTGCCCGCCTTCATGTCGTAGATCCCCGGCCCGCACGCCCGCTCGCCGTCCACGCGGGCGGGCATCGTGGCCAGCGTGCCGAGCGACCAGACCGTGTCGAGGTGCCCGGCGACCAGGATCGGCCGGCCCTCCCCCGGCGTGCGCGCGATGACGTTGTCGGCGAAGCCGTCGCGGCCGGGGATGCGGGTGAGCGCCGCGCCCGCCCGGGCAAGCTCGGCCTCGGCCACGTCCATCAGCCGGTTCACCGCCGCCGGCTCGGTGGTCGGTGTCTCGATCCGCACCCATGCCATCAGCTCGTCAAGGAGGTCCTCGGAGCGGCCCACGTCGGTTTGCGGCATCGTTTCCCCCGGTTTGCTTTCGCCGGGCAGCGGGTCTGCGCCGAAACCGGCACGCTGTCCACGTGTTGGCGCAGGAAAGGAGAACCGATATGGACCGGCCGCTGGAGATCGCCTTCCACAACATGCAGTCATCGGAATCGCTGGAGGCGATGATCCGCGAGCAGGTCGAGCGGCTCGACAAGCGTCACAGCCACCTGATCGGCTGCCGCGTCTCGGTGGAGGCGCTGCACCGGCAGCACCAGACGGGCAACGTGTACGAGTGTCATATCACCCTCTCGCTCGCCGGCCGCGACCTCGCGGTCAGCCGCGCGCCGCACAAGCCGAAGACCAATCGCGCGCACCCGGATGCCCGCGCCTCCATCCGCGAAGCGTTCGAGGCGGCCGAGCGCCAGCTGGTGGAGCAGAAACGGCAAGGCCGGGCCGACACCACCGCGCCTTCCGGCTCGGCGCTGGCCGGGCAGGTCACGCTGATCGAGCCGGGCGCCGACCACGGCTTCATTCTCAATAGCGCCGGCACGCAAATCTATTTCCACCGCGACAGCGTGACCAATGGACGGTTCGAGGCCCTCGCGCAGGGCCAGATGGTCCACTACGTGGAAGAGGCCGGCGACGCCGGGCCGGTCGCCACCAAGGTGCGGGTAATCGAGCCCAAGCCCGATTGAGCGCGGCGCCCGCAACGGACGGCGTGGAGGCGCGTTCAGCCCCCGACATGCGAATACGTTCCCTTGCCGGCGCCGCGGTCGCCGTGGCGGTGATCATCGGCGCCCTGGCCCATGCAAGCCCCGCGCGCGCCGCGACGGGGACGCTCGATACCGGCGCGCTGACGCCGCAGACCTCCAGCAGCCGCGTGGCGGCCGAGATCGAGAACACCGGCGCCGCCGCCCGCAAGGGCCACGACGTGCGGCCGCCGGAGACCGGCGCCGAGGCGGCTGCCGGCGTGCCGCGCACGGCCGGCCACGTCTCGTCCAAGGGCGGCAGGGAGAGACCCGCGGAATGAGCGAGGCGACCGGACTGACCGGCAGGGCGCATCCCGGCCCGCGCGAGCAGGGACCGCACGGCACCGGGCCCACGCCGATGCCGCTCACCGCCACGCGCGACCCGGTCCGCACGATCGCGCACATCCTGCGCGCGACGGTCATCGTCGTCGGCCTGTGCGCGCTGCTGTGGGTCCTTTCCAGCGCCTTCGTGACCATCATCCTCGCGGTGATCCTGGCCACCCTGCTGCGCGGCCTGGGCAAGGAGCTGCATCACTATACCAGGCTCAACATAACCGCGGCGGTGCTGCTGGTGTTCTTCGCCTTGGTGCTGATCGTCTGCGGGCTCGGCTACTGGGCGGGGCCGCGCTTCGTGACCGAGGGCCAGCAGCTCTGGAACCAGCTCTCCGGCGGGATCGGCAAGCTGTCCAACATGTTCGCTCACCACACCGGCACCGGCACCGGCGGAGCGGCGGGCGTCGGCGGCCTCGCCACCGGCAGCGACAGCGGCATGATCACGGGCGTCCTCCGGGTCGTCGCCACCTCGACCATTGGGCTCCTGGCGGCGATCCTGGTGATCATCGCGACCGGGGTCTATCTCGCCCTGTCGCCGGACATGTATGTCTCCGGCATCGCGCATTTGACGCCGGTGTGGTATCAGACGCGCACCCGCTCGATCCTGATAGAGATGGGTCACGCCATGCAGGGCTGGATGCTCGGCCAGCTCATCGACATGGTGATCGTCGGCGTGATCGTCGGCGTCGGGCTGACTTTTGTGGGCGCGCCGCTCGCGCTGGTGCTCGCGGTGGTGGCCGGCGTCTGCACCTTCATCCCCTATTTCGGCACCATCATCTCCGCCATCCCGGCCATCATCGTGTCGCTGACGGTCGGCGTGCGGGAGATGATCTGGGTGATCGCCGTGTTCGTGGTGGCGCATGTGGTGGAGGGCTACATCGTCGCCCCCTTCGTGCAGCGGCGCACCGTGCATCTGCCGCCGGCGCTGACTCTGCTGTCGTTCGTGCTGCTGGTCGCGGTATTCAACATCTTCGGCGTGCTGATCGCGACGCCGCTGATGGCCTGCATCATGGTCGGCGTGGCCCGGGTCTACGTCGAGGACATCCTGGGCGATCCGGCGGGGCGGGAGTTGAAGGTGCGCGCGCGCTGGTACTGGTTCACGCCTCCCGAGGAGGCTAAGTCCCGCGGCGAAACAGACCAGCAAGGTCGGCGGGGCTGAACTTCAGCACCGTCGGGCGGCCGTGGCTGCACGTGGCGGCGCGCGGCGTCGCCTCCATCTGGCGTAGCAGCGCATCCATCTCGGCCGGGCTGAGCCGCCGGCCGGCGCGGATCGAGCCGTGGCAGGCGAGCCGCGCGACCGCCGCCTCCAGCCGCGCGGCGAGCGAGGTCGCCTCCCCCCAATCGGCCAGCTCGTCGGCGATATCGCGCAGCAGCGGCGCCGGGTCCGGGGCGCCGAGCGCCGCCGGCAGCGCGCGCACCAGCACCGCGCCCGGGCCGAATGCCTCGATCTCCAGCCCCAGCCCCGCCAGGGTCGCCGCGTGGGCGAGCAGCCGCGCGGCGTCGGCCGCCGGCAGTTCCACCACCGCAGGGACCAGCAGCGGCTGGCGGCGCACGCCGCCGTCGAGTAGTTGCGTGCGCAGCGCCTCGTGGGTCAACCGCTCATGCGCCGCGTGCTGATCGACCAGCACCAGCCCGCCATCGGCGGCGATGGCGATGACGTAGGTGTCCAGCACCTGACCGAGCGGCGCCCCGAGGGGGAAGTCGCGGGAGAAATCCGCCCCGGGCGCCGGCGCGTCCGGTGCCGGGCGGGTGGCGGGCGGTAGGGCGATCGGAAGCTGCGCCTCGGCCATGCCGGGCGGCGGCATCCGCCAGCCCGCGGGCGGGCGGGCGGGCCCGAGGGCCAGGGCTGGGCGTCCGGCGGGCATCGCCACCCCCGCCGCGCCGGCCAGCGCACGGCCGACGCCGCCCACCACCAGCGCGCGCACCGCGCCGGGGTCGCGGAAGCGCAGCTCCGCCTTGGTCGGATGGACGTTCACGTCCACCTCCTCAGCCGGCAGGTCGAGCCAGAGCGCGACCACCGGATATCGTCCCGCCGCGATCACCTGGCGATAGGCGCCTCGCACCGCGCCCTTGAGCAGCGGGTCGGCGACCGGGCGGCCGTTCACGGTGAACATCTGATGTGCGGCGGTGGCGCGGGTCAGCGCCGGGGAGCCGGCGAAGCCGGCCAGACAGAGCTCGCCGCGCACGGCCGCCACCGGAACCAGCGCGGCGGCGGCCTCGGGGCCGAGGAGCATGGCGAGGCGGGCGGCGCGGTCCTGCGCCGGCAGGTCGAAGACCGTGCGTCCGTCGATCTCCAGGCGGAACGCCGTCCCGGGGCCAGCCAGCGCCAGCCGGCGCAGTGCCAGCTCGACCTGATCGGCCTCGGTGCGCGGCTGCTTGAGGAATTTGCGACGCGCGGGGGTCGCGTAAAACAGGTCGCGCACGATGATCCGCGTGCCCGGCACCCCGGCGGCGGGGCGAAGCTTGCCGACGCGCCCGGCCTCAACCGTGATCGCCTGCGCCTCGGCGCCGTCATGCGGGCGCGAGGTGATCGCGAGGCGTGCCGCCGCGCCGATCGCGGCTAGCGCCTCGCCCCGGAAGCCGAGCGTCGCGATGCGCTCCAGCGCGTCGCCGGGCAGCTTGGAGGTGGCGTGGCGCCGCACCGCCATCGCGAGATCGGCTGCGTTCATGCCGCACCCGTCGTCGGCAACCTCGATCCGCTCGACGCCGCCGCCGGCGATCGCCACCGCGACGCGACGGGCGCCGGCGTCGAGCGCGTTCTCGACCAGCTCCTTCACCGCCGCCGCCGGACGCTCGATCACCTCGCCGGCGGCGATGCGGTTCACCACCGCCTCGGGCAGCAGGCGGATGGCGCGGTGCGCGGATTCGTGAGGCACCGCCGGAGCCTAGCAGGCGGCCCCGCGCCCGGAAAGCCGCGGCCCGCGCGGGTGGCTGCAAGGGGCTGCGGGACGAAACGCTTCCAGCGGCATGAGGATTATGTTAGTTAGTGAAAAAGACGATTGGGAGTTGGTCCGTGAGCGCCCCCGACGACCTGACACTCCCCTTCATCTTCGTGCCGCACGGCATGGCCGGTTCGCCTGAGGTAGCCGAATGGCGGGCGGCCCATCCCGGCTGGTTCTCGATCCCGGCGACGTTCCACCCGCGCGCGCCCGATCGGCCGGCCGAGATGCGAACGCCCGAGGCGGCGCGAACCCGGCGCCGCCCTGGCCCGCCGCCGCCCCGGCCGGGCAGCGGCCGGACCTGAGACGATCCGGTGCGCGCGTTCCAGGCGTTCGTGCAAGGCGCTGAACGATCCGGCATCGGTGCTGCGCGGCAGGGCCGGGTCGGACGGCGCGCATCGGGCGACAGCGGCCGGGGGCGAGTCGCGGGACCGATCCGGCGCGACCCCATGAGCACCCATCCTTCAGGATAAGGCATGTCTTCCGTAGGCTCGCGGGCCTCCCGGCTCAGCCCGCCCCGCGCGCGACATGCACGGTCTCCGGCATCAGCCACCAGACCGACGCGAGACCGAGCCCCGCCACGATCGCCAGCGCGCCGAAGCCCACCGTGAAGCCGAGGCTCTGCGCCAAGTAGCCGATCGCGCTGGTGCTGATGGTGGCGCCGATGCCGGAGATCATGCCGACGGCGCCGAGGCTGAAGTTGTAGCGCCCGGTTCCCCGCGTGACGTCGGCCACGATCAGCGGGGTCAGGATGCCGATCACGGCGGCGGTGAGCCCGCCCAGCACCTGCACGCCCACCAGGAACCACGGGCCGAAGGCCATCGCGAACAGCACGGCGCGCGCGAGTTCGGCGGCGAAGGCGGCGAACAGCAGCCATTTCCGCCCCCACTCGTCGGCCTTGCGCGCGACCCAGGCGGCGATCGAGGCGGTCACCAGTTGCGGCACGATCACCAGCGCCGCCACCACGATCTCGGACTCGAACTTGTAGTCCGCCGCCAGCCGCTCGCCGGCCAGTGGCAGCGTTGAGGCGTCAGCGAACTGGAACAGGAAGAGGCAACCCGAGAAAATCAGCAGCGGGCGGTTGCGGGCAAGCTCGTGCCAGCGCGCCACCCCTGGCGCCTGGCGCCCCTCCAAGCCGCGGGCGCGCGTGTAGTCGATTTCGCGGCCGTCGATCAACCAGAGCGCGAAGAACGCCGGAATGCACAGGCCGGCCGCCGCGAGGAACGGCGCGCCGGGCGAGACGAGCTGCCCGAGCGCCCCCATGCCGGCGGCAGTCGCGGCGTTGCCGAACGAATCGTAGCGTTGATTGCGCCCGATGCGGGTGTGATAGGCGCGGTGCCCGACCAGCCCGAGCCCGACGGCGGCGACCGCGAGGCGCACGGCGCCACCGGTGACGCCGTGCATGAACTCGCCGGCCAGCACGGGCAGGTAGGTCGGGAAGAAGCTGATGAGCAGCGAGCCGGCGGTGATCAGTCCGAGGCAAACCGCGATCACCAGGCGCTTGCTGTGCGTCCAGTCCACCAGCGCGCCGGCCGGCGTCTGGGTGGCCAGCGCGACCCCGCTGTTGATGGTGAGGACCGTGCCGATGGTGCCCTGCGCCCAGCCGTTCTGGGCGAGATAGACCGAGACGAAGGGGCCGAACGCGGTCTCCACGTCGGCGATGAAGAAGTTCAGCCAATCGAGGCCGCGCTGGCTGCGCGCCGACGGGGCCGGGGGCTTCGCGGCGGAGACGGCGACGGGGGCGGCGGTCATGCGAGGCGAGAACGAACCGGAGAGGCGGCGGTTGGCAGCCACCGCTGCGGAACGAAAGGCTTGGACGGCGCAGCAATCCCGAGGCCAGGCCGGCCTAGCCGACTGGCCGAATTGCCGCGCTCAGAACAGGCCTTCCAGCAGGCCCTTCGGCTGGTTCTTGATGATCGGCGTCGGCCCGGCGGCCGGGCTTTGGCCGAGCGCGGCGTCGTGGCGCAGGCGATCGGTCTCCAGCCTCGCGTCCACCACCTCGCCGGGCTGGCGTGGGGCGCGCCAGAACATCAGCCGGTCGATGAAGCCCTGGCTCGGCTTGTCTGCGGCGGCCTGGCGGTCCACCTGGCCGGCCACGTTGGCGGGCGCGGGCGGGCCGGCCTGGGCGATCAGCGCCTGCTGACCGGGGGTGACGCCGGCCTGCTGGGAGGCGTTCAGCGCGAGTTGCGGGTCCAGCGCCTCCTCCGCCGACAGCCGCTCCGAGCGGGTCTGCGGGCGTGCCTCGCCGGGCTGCGGCGGGCGCAGCGCGTAGTCGGGCGGCATCGACAGCGGCGCCTGCGTGGTCACGGTGAACTCGTCGGGCGCGTCGCGCACGAAGCCGAAGTTGCGGGCGAGGTCGCCGCTCGACCCGCAGGCCGTGAGCAGGACGGCAGCCGCGCCGAGCAGCAGGGCGGGGGCGACTCGAGGAGGGATCAAAGGCATGGGACAGCCTCTAGCCATGTGACGGCGGTTTCGGCAAGCCGCATGGGGCGCCCTGCTCGTCCCCTCCGGCGTTCCGGCGGGTAAATTGGCTGTCGAGCAGGAGCGCGATCACGCCGCAGACGATCGCCGCGTCACCGATGTTGAACACGTACCAGGACCAGTCGCCTACATGGGCGTGGATGAAGTCCACCACGGCGCCGTGGCGCAGCCGATCCATCACGTTGCCGACCGCGCCGCCGGCCACGGCCCCGATCGCGAGCGCGGTCACCGCCGAGCTCGCGTGCCGCAGCCACACCACGAGCGCGCCGACGATCGCCAGCGCGATGAGGGCGATCACCGGCCCGGACCACGCCCCGAGCCCGTTCAGCATCCCGAACGTCACCCCGCGGTTCCAGACCATCGTCAGATCCAGCACCGGCAGCAGCGTGACCTGCCCATGCGCGGGCAGGTCGATCCCGTTCAGAATCCACCATTTGCTGATCTGGTCGGCCGCCAGGATCAGCGCAGCGGCGAGCAGGCCGAGTGGGGTGCGGCTTCGGTTCGTCATGGGTGTGGGTGTGCTCGATCTTTCCGCTTGGCCCGGCCATGACGGTCGGCGCGCATCACTCGGCCGCCGCCTCGCAGACCAGCCCTGACCGCACTGCATCCGCGCAGCGCGCGCAAAGCGCCGGGTGCGCCGGCTGACGCCCCACCTCCTCCAGCACGCGCCAGCACCGGGCGCATTTGGCGCCGGGCGCCTTCTCGACGCTCGCCAGCATCTCCGCCTCGGCGTGAATCGTGCGAGCGCCCGAGACGATCGCGACCTCGGCCCAGCCGTCCTCGTCCAGCAGGTCGCGGTCGGCCGTGGCCAGCGGCAGAACGACGGCGGCCTCCAGCGAAGCGTGGATGGCCCCCGCCCGGCGCGCCTCCTCGATCGGTACCGTCACCAGCCGGCGCACCTCGCGCACGCGCGCCCACTTGGCGCCCAGCGCCGCGTCCCGCCACTCGGCCGGCAGCGTCGGGAACAGTTGCAGATGCACGCTGTCCCGCTCTCCGAAGCGCGCCGCCCATGCCTCCTCGGCGGTGAAGCACAGCACCGGCGCGAGCCAGGCCGTCAGGCACCGGTGCAAATGGTCGAGCACCGTGCGCGCCGCCCGGCGGCGTTCGCTGTCGGGACGATCGCAATAGAGCGCGTCCTTGCGGATATCGAAGTAGAACGCCGACAGGTCGGCCGCGCAGAAGGCGTGCAGGTCGGGATACACGCCCGTCCAGTCATAGGTCTCGACGGCCGCGCGGACGCGGTCGTCAAGCTCGGTCAGCCGGTGCAGCACCCACCGCTCCAGCTCGGGCATCCCGGCCACGGGGACGCGCTCGGCCTCGGTGAAGCCGTGCAGGCTGCCGAGCAGCCAGCGCAGCGTGTTGCGCAGGCGCCGATAGAGCTCGCCCTGTTGCTTCAGGATCTCCGGGCCGATCCGCAAATCCTCGGTGGTGTCCGACATCATCACCCACAGCCGCAGGATGTCGGCGCCGAACTTGTCCTGCACTTCGCGCGGCACGACGAAGTTGCCGAGCGACTTCGACATCTTGCGGCCCTGCTCGTCATTGACGAAGCCGTGCGTCAGCACCGACTTGAACGGCGCCTGCCCGCGCGTGCCGACAGCTTCGAGCAGGGACGACTGGAACCACCCGCGATGCTGGTCCGAGCCTTCAAGGTAGAGATCGGAAGGCCACGGCAGACCGCGCGCTTCCAGCACGAACGCGTGCGTCGAGCCGGACTCGAACCACACGTCCACGATGTCCTTCACCTGTTCGTAGTCGTCGGGATTCCGGTCGGGACCGAGAAAGCGCGCCGGCGGCGACGCATACCAGGCATCCGCGCCCTCCTCGGTGAACGCCGTCACGATCCGCTCCACCACGACGGGATCGCGCAGCGGCTCGCCGGTGCGCCGGTCCACGAACACCGCGATCGGCACGCCCCAGGCGCGCTGACGGCTGATGCACCAATCGGGGCGGCCGGCGACCATGCTGCCGATGCGGTTGCGCCCCGATTCGGGGACGAACTGCGTCGCCGCGATCGCCTCCAGCGCCGTCTCGCGGATGCGCTCGGGCCCGTCCATGCGGATGAACCATTGCGGCGTGGCGCGGAAGATCAGCGGCGCGCGGGAGCGCCAGGAATGCGGGTAGGAATGCACCAGCGTGCTGCGCGCGAGCAGCGCGCCCACCTCGTCCAGCGCCGCCGAGATCGGGTCGGCGGCCTTGTAGACATGCACGCCCGCGAACAGCGGCACCCAGGAGTTGAACGTCCCGTCGTCGCCCACCGTCTCGAGCACCGGCAGGTCGTGGGCGCGGCCGAGGTCGAAATCCTCCTCGCCATGGCCGGGCGCGATGTGGACGAAGCCGGTGCCCGCGTCGATTGTCACGAAGTCGCCGAACAGCAGCGGCACGTCGTGATCGTAGCCGCGCCCGCGCAGCGGATGCGCGCAGACGATGCCGGCGAGCTCGGCGCCCTTCAGGATGTGCCGGACGTGATGCGTTGCGATCATCGTGTCGGCGCAGAACTGCGGCAGCAGCGCGAGCGCGACCAGCAGCGTGTCGCCGGGGCGGATGCGCGCGCCCTCGGCGACGGCATCGACATGCACCAGCGCGTAGTCGAACTCCGTTCCGGCGGCGATGGCGCGGTTGCCCGGCATGGTCCAGGGCGTGGTGGTCCAGATTGCCACCGCCGCGCCGCGAAGGTCCTCGGTGGGCGCGCGCAGGATGGGAAAGCGCACCCAGATCTGCGCCGATTTGTGGTCGTGGTACTCGACCTCCGCCTCGGCCAGCGCGGTCTTCTCCACCGGCGACCACATGACGGGCCGCAGCCCGCGATAGAGCGCGCCGTTCAGCAGGAACTTGCCGATCTCGCCGGCGATCGCCGCCTCCGAGGCTGGGTCCATCGTGGCGTATCGGCCGGCCCAGTCGCCCTCGACACCCAGACGCCGGAACTCCTCTTGCTGGACCGCCATCCAGTGCGCCGCGTATTCGCGGCACTCGGCGCGGAACTGCAGCAGTGGGATCGCATCCTTGTCGCGCCCCTCGGCGCGGTACTTCTCCTCGATCCGCCACTCGATCGGCAGGCCGTGGCAGTCCCAGCCGGGGATATAGTTGGCGTCATAGCCCGCCATCTGGCGGGTGCGGTTGACCACGTCCTTGAGGATCTTGTTGAGCGCCGTGCCGATATGGATGTTGCCGTTCGCATACGGCGGCCCATCATGCAGGATGAACGGATCCCGCCCGGCGGAGGCGGCGCGCAGCCGGTCCCACAACCCCATTGCCTCCCAGCGGGCGAGGATGTGCGGCTCCTTCCTCGGCAGGTCGCCCCGCATGGGAAACTCGGTTTGCGGCAGGAAGACCGTGTCGCGGTAGTCGCGTTCAGTGTCGCTCATCGGGGGAAATTCCGGGCGGCCGGTGGGCCGCGAGATGGGTGGAGTGGCGCGCGCGAACAGGGTCCGGGGCTCAGGGAGCCGCCGGGCCGGTAATTCGCGCGCTGCTGTAGCCCATTCCCACGGCCCGCACTATGGCGACGTGGGCCGTGTGGCGTCAAGAACCCGACCGGTGCCTCCGGGCGCCCGCCTGGGGCGATTGCTCCCGCCGGTTCACGCCACGCGGCGCGGCGCGGTCGCAGGCCGGATGTTGCGTTGACGCGGCGGAAACCTGCCCTCTACTGTCCCCGCGATTTCCGGCCATCCATGCTTGGCTCGCCGCAAAAAGGGGGGAGATTCATTGAACAAGATGGAGCTTATCTCGTCGGTCGCCGAGGAGACGGACATCTCGCGCGCCAAGGCGACCGAGGTGATCGACGCCGTCTTCGAGGCGATCGAGCAGGCGTTGAAGCGAAGTGAGGAGGTCCGACTGGTCGGCTTCGGCACGTTCGCGACCGCGATCCGCAAGGAGGGCACCGGCCGCAACCCGCGCACCGGGGAGGCCATGAAGATCGCCGCTTCCACGACGGTCCGGTTCAAGGCCGGGAAGGCCCTCAAGGACGCCGTCCAGTAGAGGACGTTTCGGGCGGTTAGCTCAGCGGCAGAGCGTCTCGTTTACACCGAGAGGGCCGGCGGTTCGAACCCGTCACCGCCCACCATCGCCGCTCGATTGGCCGCGCCCGCCGCCTGCTTGACGGCCCGATCGCATCGGCATAGATCGAGCGCCCTGCTGCGGGTGTAGCTCAGTTGGTTAGAGCGCCGGCCTGTCACGCCGGAGGTCGCGGGTTCGAGCCCCGTCACTCGCGCCAGCGGCGACGGCCCGGCTCTCCTGTTCCGACCCTCGGCCAACTCTCCGCCCCGCTGCACCTACCTGGGCGGTGCAAGGCTCGCGGCCTGTGGCGGGACGGAACGGCGACGGGTACAGGCCAGCGAGATTGCGGCAGCCGCGATCGCGCAGGCCCGCTGGAGGAGTAAGATCGAGAGATGCCGTACGTGCTTCCCGACTATCTGCCGATCCTGGTGTTCATGCTGATCGCCGGGCTGATCGCCTTCGCCATGGTCGCGGGCTCTCTCCTGGCCGCCCGCCAGAACCCCTATGCGGAAAAGCTGTCCGCCTATGAGTGCGGGTTCGACGCCTTCGACGACGCGCGGCGGCGGTTCGATGTGCGGTATTACCTCGTCGCCATCCTGTTCATCATCTTCGACCTCGAGGTGGCCTTCCTGTTCCCCTGGGCGGTCGCCTACGGCAGCATCCGGCTGTTCGGCTTCCTTTCCATGCTGGGCTTCCTTGGCGTCCTGACGGTCGGCTTCATATATGAGTGGTCCAAGGGCGCGCTGGAATGGGAATAGCATGAGCAGCATCGCGACCGCAGCCGACGGCGGACCCATCGCCTGGAACCGGGAGGCGTTGGGTCCGGGAGCGGAACAGGACGCCGTCATCAAGGGCATCACCGGGGAGATCGCCGACAAGGGTTTCCTCGTCGCCAATCTCGATCGTGCGGTGAATTGGGCACGGTCGGGCAGCCTGTGGCCGATGACCTTCGGCCTGGCGTGCTGCGCCGTCGAGATGATCCACGCCTACATGCCGCGCTATGATCTCGATCGGCTCGGCATGATCCCGCGCGCCTCGCCGCGGCAGAGCGACGTCATGATCGTCGCCGGCACGCTCACCAACAAGATGGCCCCCGCCTTGCGCAAGGTCTATGACCAGATGGCCGAGCCGCGCTGGGTGGTCAGCATGGGGAGCTGCGCCAACGGCGGCGGCTACTACCATTTCTCCTACTCGGTGGTGCGCGGCTGCGACCGCGTGGTGCCGGTGGACGTGTATGTGCCCGGCTGCCCGCCGACCGCCGAGGGGCTGGTGTATGGCATGATGCAGTTGCAGAAGCGCATCCGGCGGACGGGGACGATCCTGCGTGGGTGAGAGGGCACACGAGGTACCGGAGCGCCTGCCTGCGGCGAGCCTTCCGGCGGCGGAGCGTCTCGCCCGTGCCGCGGCGGAGCTGCCGGGGGTGATCGCGCATCGGGTGGAATTCGGGGAGGCGGTGATCGAGGCCGAGCGCGCCGGGCTGGCCGCGCTGATGACCCGGCTTCGCGACGACCCGGGTTTCGCCTTCGAGCAGATGATGGATCTCTGCGGCGTGGACTGGCCCGACCGTAGCGAACGGTTCGACATTGTTTACAACCTGCTCTCGGTCGCCCGAAACCAGCGGCTTCGGGTGATCGTGCGTACGGACGAGCAGACGCCCGTGCCGTCCGTTCATGCCATTTGGCCGGCCGCGACCTGGTGGGAGCGCGAGGCGTGGGACATGTACGGCGTCGTCTTTGCCGGCCAGCCCGATTTGCGGCGCATCCTGACCGACTACGGTTTCGAGGGTTTCCCGCTGCGCAAGGACTTTCCCCTCACCGGCTATGTCGAGGTGCGCTACGACGAGGAGCGCAAGCAGGTCGTCTATGAGCCGGTGAAACTGACCCAGGACTGGCGCAATTTCGATTTCGTCTCTCCCTGGGAGGGTGTCACCACCCTGCCGGGCGACGAGAAGGTGCATCAGGAACGGGCGCGCACCACGCGTGAGCCATCCCAGCCGGCGCCGAAGGGTTGAACGCATGAGCGGCGAGATTTTGCCCGAGACCGCTGAGAAGAAGCAGCGGGTGATCGAGGTCGATAGCCACGCCATCAATTTCGGCCCGCAGCATCCGGCGGCTCACGGCGTACTGCGGCTGATCCTGGAGATGGACGGCGAGGTGGTTGAGCGGGCCGATCCGCATGTCGGCCTGCTGCATCGCGGCACCGAGAAGCTGATGGAATACCGCACGTACATCCAGAACGTGCCCTATTTCGATCGGCTCGACTACGTCTCGCCCATGTGCGAGGAGCAGACCTTCGTGCTGGCGACCGAGAAGCTGCTCGGCATCACGGCGCCGGAACGCGCGCAGTGGATCCGCACGCTCTTCGCCGAGATCACGCGCGTGCTCAACCACCTGCTGAACGTCACGACGTACATGCTCGACGTCGGAGCCATCACGCCGAGCCTCTGGGGCTTCGAGGAGCGTGAGAAGCTCATGGAGTTCTACGAGGCCGCATCGGGTGCGCGGCTGCATGCAAATTATTTCCGGCCCGGCGGGGTGAACCGCGACCTGCCGGCGGGGCTGACCGAGCGCATCGCCGAATGGGCGGAGACGTTCCCGAAGTTCGTCGATGAACTTGAAGAACTGATGACGACCAATCGCATCTGGAAGCAGCGCACGGTCGATATAGGCATCATGTCCGCCGAGGATGCCCTGGCCTGGGGCTGGAGCGGACCGTGCCTGCGCGCCTCCGGCGTGCCTTGGGACCTCCGGCGCGCGCAGCCCTACGACAAATACGCGGAAGTCGAGTTCGATATCCCGGTCGGACGCAACGGCGACTGCTATGACCGTTACTTGGTCCGGCTGTGGGAGATGCGCGAGAGCGTCAGGATCGTCCGGGAGTGCCTAGCGAAGATGCAGCCCGGTCCCGTACGCGTGCAGGACAACAAGTTCACCGCGCCCCGTCGGAGCGAGATGAAGCGTTCGATGGAGGCGCTGATCCACCATTTCAAGCTGTTCACCGAGGGGTTCCACGTCCCGCCCGGCGCGACCTACACCGCGACCGAAAGTCCGAAGGGGGAGTTCGGCGTCTATCTGGTGGCCGACGGCACCAACCGGCCGTACCGCTGCAAGATCCGCCCGACCGGCTTCGCCTTCCTCCAGGCAATGGATCACCTCGCGAAGCGGCACATGCTGGCCGACGCGGTGGCGATCATCGGATCGCTGGACCTCGTGTTCGGCGAGATCGATAGGTAGGGGCATGGCGGAAGACATCGGCAATGGCGCGCCCGGCAGCGAGGCGTTCCAGCCCGCGACCTTCAAGTTTGACGCCGAGAGCGAGCCGGAGATCGCGCGGCATATCGCCAAATACCCGCCGGGAAGGCAGGCGAGCGCGGTGATCCCGCTGCTCTATATCGTGCAGCGGCAGATGAAGCGGAAAACCGGCAGCGCCTGGGTGCCGCGCGCGGCGATGGATGAAGTCGCGCGGCGGCTGTCGATGCCCCCGATCCGCGTCTATGAGGTCGCAACCTTTTACCTGATGTTCAATCTCCACCCGATCGGCCGCTGGCATTTGCAAATCTGCACCACGACCCCGTGCTGGCTGCGCGGCTCCGACGAGGTGGTGGCTGCCTGCCGCGCCGCGACCGGCATCGACCGCTGGGGAGAGACGAGTGCGGACGGGCAGTTCACGATGACCGAAGTGGAGTGCCTTGGCGCCTGCGTGAACGCGCCCATGATGCAGGTGAACGACGATTTCTACGAAGACCTCGACGCGGCGCGCACGACGGAGTTGATCGCCGCGCTGCGCCGGGGCGCCCCGCCGCCGCCCGGCTCGATGTCCGGCCGGCAGACCTCCGCGCCGGAGGGCGGGCCGACGACGCTGACCACGCTGCACTTCGCGCCGGAGAGGTAGGATGCTCGACGATAAGGATCGCATCTTCACCAACCTCTACGGCGTGCATGACTGGCGCCTGAAGGGCGCGCGGGCGCGCGGCGATTGGGACGGCACCAAGGAGATCCTCGCCAAGGGGCGCGATGCGATCATCGAGGAGATCAAGGCATCGGGTCTGCGCGGCCGAGGCGGTGCGGGATTCCCGACCGGCATGAAATGGTCCTTCATGCCGAAGCAGTCCGACGGGCGGCCGTCGTATCTCACGGTGAACGCCGACGAATCCGAGCCCGGGACGTGCAAGGACCGCGACATCCTGCGCCATGACCCGCACAAGCTGATCGAGGGCTGCCTTATCGCCTGCTTCGCGATGGGCGCGAATGCCTGCTATATTTATATCAGAGGCGAGTTCTATAACGAGAGCCGCAATCTGGAGGCGGCGATCGAGGAGGCCTACGAGGCGGGGCTGATCGGCAAGAACGCCTGCGGCTCGGGCTTCGATCTCGACATGCATGTTCATCGGGGCGCGGGCGCGTACATTTGCGGCGAGGAGACCGGGCTCCTCGAAAGCCTCGAGGGCAAGAAGGGGTTGCCGCGGATGAAGCCGCCGTTCCCCGCCGCCGTCGGATTGTATGGCTGCCCCACCACGGTCAACAATGTGGAAAGTATCGCGGTCGCGCCGACCATCATGCGGCGCGGGGCGTCCTGGTTCGCCGGGATCGGGCGGAAGAACAACGCCGGGACGAAGGTGTATTGCATCTCCGGACACGTTAACAAGCCGTGCAACGTCGAGGAGGCGCTGGGCATCCCGATGCGCGAGCTGATCGACACCTACGCCGGCGGCGTGCGCGGGGGCTGGGATAACCTCCTGGCGGTGATCCCTGGCGGGGCATCGGTGCCGCTGATCCCGAAATCCATCTGCGACGACGTGCTGATGGATTTCGACAGCCTGAAGGCCGTGCAGAGCGGCCTCGGCACGGCGGCGGTGATCGTGATGGACAAGTCCACCGACATCATCCGCGCGATCGCCCGCCTGTCGCGGTTCTACAAGCATGAGAGCTGTGGGCAATGCACGCCCTGCCGCGAGGGCACCGGCTGGATGATGCGGGTGATGTACCGCATGGTCGCCGGCCGCGCCGAGATCGAGGAGATCGACACGCTCGACCAGGTCACGCGCCAGGTGGAGGGGCACACGATCTGCGCGCTGGGCGACGCCGCGGCGTGGCCGATCCAGGGGCTGATCCGCCACTTCCGCCCGACGATCGAGGAGCGGATTATGGCTTTCAAGGGCCGCACCGGCGTGCCGCGGATGCCGATGGCGGCGGAGTAGCCCTGATGCCCAAAGTCACCGTCGACGGCATCGAGGTCGAAGTCCCGAGCGGTTCCACCGTTCTCCAGGCGTGCGAGGCCGCCGGCATCGAGATCCCGCGGTTCTGCTACCACGATCGCCTCTCCATCGCCGGCAACTGCCGCATGTGTCTCGTCCAGGTGGAGAAGGCGCCCCCCAAACCGATCGCTTCCTGCGCCTGGCCGGTCGCCGACGGGATGGTCGTGCACACCGATACGCCGATGGTGCGCAATGCGCGGCGCGGGGTGATGGAGTTCCTGCTGATCAATCACCCGCTCGACTGCCCGATCTGCGACCAGGGCGGGGAATGCGACTTGCAGGACCAGTCGCTCGGCTACGGCGTGGGCTTCTCGCGCTACCAGGAGAGCAAGCGAGCGGTGACGGATGAGTATCTCGGCCCTCTGGTCAAGACGGTGATGACGCGCTGCATCCAGTGCACGCGCTGCATCCGCTTCATCACCGAGATCGCCGGGGTGCCCGAACTCGGCGCCACGGCGCGCGGCGAGGACATGAAGGTTGGCACCTATGTCGAGAAGGCGCTGGGCTCGGAGCTGTCGGGCAACATCATCGACCTCTGCCCGGTGGGCGCGCTGACCTCGAAGCCATACGCCTTCATTGCGCGCCCTTGGGAGCTGAGCAAGACCGACAGCATCGACGTTCTGGACGCGCAGGGCTGCAACATCCGTATCAACTCGCGCGGACCCGAGGTGCTGCGCATTCTGCCGCGCCTGAACGAGGACGTGAACGAGGAGTGGCTGGGCGACAAGTCGCGCTTCGCCGTCGACGGGCTGAAGCGGCGGCGCCTGGACCGGCCATGGGTGCGGCGCGACGGGCGGCTTGTGCCGGCAACCTGGCCCGACGCCTTCGCCGCCGTCTCCGCGCGGCTGGGGAGCGTGAGCGGCGACCGGATCGGTGCGATCGCCGGCGACCTGTGCGATGTCGAGAGCATGGCCGCGCTGAAGGATCTGCTGGCCTCGCTCGGGTCGGCGAATTTCGACTGCCGTCAGGACGGCGGCCGGCTCGATGCGGCCCGCCGCGACTTCTACATCTTCAACAGCGCCATCGCGGGCATCGACGAGGCGGATGCGATCCTGATCATCGGCGCCGATCCGCGGCGCGAGGCGCCGGTGCTGAACGCGCGCATCCGCCGCCGCTTTCTCACCGGCGGGATCCCGATCGGGGTGATCGGGCCGACATCCGATCTCACGTTCGAGGTTCGGCATTTGGGCGGGGCGCCCGCCGTGCTGGCCGGACTGCTCGACGGCCGCGGGGAGTTTGCCCGTGTTCTCAAGGATGCAAAGCGCCCGATGATCATCCTGGGCGCGGCGGCGACCGCGCGGGCGGATGGCGGGGCGATCCTCGCGGCCGCCTGGGCGCTGGCGCGCGACGTCGGCGCGCTGTCGGCCGAGTGGCACGGGTTCAACCTCCTGCACACCGCCGCCGCGCGCGTGGGCGCGCTCGATATCGGGTTCTTGCCCGGCCCGCGCGGGAAGGCAATGGCCGAGATGCTGGAGGGCGGGGTCGATGTGCTCTGGCTGCTCGGCGCGGACGAGTTCGAGACCGCGCGGATCGGCCGCGACACGTTCGTGATCTATCAGGGCCATCATGGCGACCGCGGCGCGGCGCGCGCCGACCTGATCCTGCCGGGCGCCGCCTACACCGAGAAGCACGGCACCTATGTCAACACCGAGGGCCGGGTGCAGCGTGCCACCATGGCTGTCTATCCGCCGGGCGAGGCGCGCGAGGACTGGAAGATCATCCGCGCGCTGAGCGAGATCATGGGCCGTACTTTGCCCTATGACGACATCGGCGCGTTGCGCCGCAGGATGGAGGAGGCGAACCCCGTGTTCAGCCGGGTGGGCTTCCTGCCGCGCTTCGGCTGCTCGGATCCCTCCGGTCCGGCGCGCGACATCGCCAAGCTCGGTTCCGCGCCGTTCCGGGCGGCGTTCGCGACGTACTATCAGACCGACCCGATCACCCGGGCAAGCCCGACGATGGCCGAGTGCGTGGCCGCCCTGTCTGCGCCGACCCGCGTGGCGGCGGAGTAAGCGCGATGGGCGTGAGCAACCCGAGCGTCTGGCAGACCCCGCTCGGCCATCTCGGCCTGGTCTTCGGTGAGACGTTGGCGCTGGTGATCCCGTTGTTGGTGATCGTCGCCTATCTGACCTACGCCGAGCGCAAGGTCCTGGCGGCAATCCAGTTGCGGAAAGGCCCCAACGTCGTCGGCGTGTTCGGCCTGATGCAGCCCTTCGCCGACGCGCTGAAGATGCTGATGAAGGAGACGATCATCCCGTCGGGGTCGAACCGCCTGCTGTTCCTGCTGGCGCCGATGCTGACCTTCGGGCTGGCGATGATCGCCTGGGCGGTGATCCCGGTGAACGCGGGCTGGGTGCTGGCCGACATCAACGTGGGCATCCTGTACTTGTTTGCGATCAGTTCGCTCGGCGTCTACGGGGTTATCATCGCCGGCTGGTCGAGCAACTCGAAATACGCGTTCATGGGCGCGATGCGCAGCGCGGCGCAGATGGTCAGCTACGAGGTCTCCATCGGCTTTGTCCTGGTCTCCGTGCTGCTCTGCGTGGGCAGCCTGAACCTCTCGGACATCGTGCTGGCGCAGCGGACGGTGTGGTTCTTCATCCCGCTGTTTCCGATGTTCATCATCTTTTTCATCTCGGCGCTGGCGGAGACCAATCGCTCGCCCTTCGACCTGCCCGAGGGCGAGAGCGAGATCGTCGCCGGGTTCTTCGTCGAGTACAGCTCGCTCAGCTTCGGGCTGTTCTTCCTCGGCGAGTACGCGAACATGATCCTGATGAGCGGGATGACCTCCATCCTGTTCCTTGGTGGCTGGCTGGGGCCGTTCGGGTTGGCCCCGCGGCTCGGGCCGCTGTGGTTCCTGCTCAAGATCCTGTTCTGCCTGTTCGTGTTCATCTGGGTGCGCGGGACCTTCCCACGCTTCCGCTACGACCAGCTCATGCGATTGGGTTGGAAGGTTTTTCTGCCGGCCAGCCTGCTGTGGCTGGTGATCACCGCCGGCGGGCTGCTTGCGACCGGGTTCGTGCCGACACACGCTTGATCGTCGCGCGCGGCGGGCCTAAGCCCGCGCGGTGCACTTGGGGGATCGATGGCCGTTCTGGACCGCGCCGCGCGCAGCATGCTCCTGACCGAGCTGGTCCAGGGGATGTGGCTGACCTTGCGCTACATATTCCGACCCAAGGCGACCATCAACTACCCCTACGAGAAGGGGCCGCTGTCGCCGCGCTTCAAGGGCGAGCACGCGCTTCGCCGATACCCGAACGGCGAGGAGCGGTGCATCGCCTGCAAGCTGTGCGAGGCGATCTGCCCGGCGCAGGCAATCACCATCGAGGCCGAGCCGCGCGCCGACGGCTCGCGCCGGACCACCCGGTATGACATTGACATGACCAAATGCATCTACTGCGGCCTGTGCGAGGAATCCTGCCCGGTGGATGCGATCGTGGAGGGGCCGAACTTCGAGTTCGCCACCGAGACACGCGAGGAGCTGATGTACAACAAGGAGAAGCTGCTGGCGAATGGCGACCAGTGGGAGACCGAGATCGCCCGGCGTCTCGAACTCGACGCGCCGTACCGGTAGGCCGGCGATGCTCTACCCCATCGTTTGCTTCTACATCTTCGCCGTGACCCTCGTGGTGTGCGCGTCGATGGTCGTTTCTGCCCGGAACCCCGTCCATTCGGTGCTGTTCCTGATCGCCGCGTTCTTCAACGCCGCCGTGCTGTTCTTGATCGCCGGGGCGGAGTTCCTGGCGCTCATTTTGGTCATCGTGTACGTCGGCGCGGTAGCGGTCCTCTTCCTGTTCGTGGTCATGATGCTCGACGTGGACTTCGAGCAGTTGCGCGGCGCCTTCCAGCGCTATTTGCCGGTGGGCGCGGCGATCGGTGCGTTGCTGCTGGCCGAGTTGGTGATCGTGATGATCGGCTGGCCGTTCTCCGTCCATGCCGGGCCGGCGCGCTTCGCGCTCGCGCCGATGGCGATCAGCAACACCGATGCGCTCGGCCGGCTCATCTACACGGACTACATCTTGCCGTTCCAGACGGCCGGGCTCGTGCTGCTGGTCGCGATGATCGGCGCGATCGTGCTAACTCTGCGAGACCGCAGGCGCTCGCGCCACCAGGTGATCGCGGTGCAGACGGGACGGACCACCCAGAACACGCTGGCGATGGTGCGCATGGGGCTGGGCGCGGGCGTGACTTCGGCCGAAATCCGCCGCCCGAAGGCGGGCGAGCCTAGCGACATCGACAAGGACCCGCTCGATCCGCCCGAAGGCGAGGGGTCCGGCCATCACGCGGCGGCCGCGCACCATGCACCGGAGGAACGGTGAGATGGAGGGGCTACAGGCGGTCGGGCTCGGCCATTATCTCGTGCTCAGCGCGGTGCTGCTGATGCTCGGCGTGTTCGGCATCTTTCTCAACCGCAAGAACGTCATCATCATCCTGATGTCGATCGAGTTGATCCTGCTCTCGGTCACGCTCAACCTCGTCGCCTTCTCGGCGGCGCTCGGCGATATGACGGGGCAGGTCCTGGCGATGTTCGTCCTGACCGTGGCGGCGGCCGAGGCGGCGATCGGGCTGGCGATCGTGGTGATCTATTTCCGCAACCGGGGCTCCATCCAGGTTGAAGACGTCACCCTGATGAAAGGTTGAGGCACCCGCATGACCTTCATCACGGCGGTCTTCGCGCCCCTGTTCGGGGCGCTGGTGTCCGGGCTGTTCGGCCGGTTCATCGGCGACCGCGCCGCGATGGCGGTCTCGGTGCTCTGCATGCTGCTGGCCGCGGCCTGTGGCCCGTACGCCTGGGTCGCCTTCGAGTGGGGCGGCGCGGACGCTGGCACGGTGCCCCTGGGCGACTGGATCGTGGCCGGCGATTTCCAGACGGAGTGGGCGCTTCGCTACGACGCGCTGGCCGTCTCGATGGTGGCGATGGTCACCTTTGTGTCCATGGTGATCCACGTGTACAGCGTCGGCTACATGGGTCACGACCAGTACCCGCGCTACCGGTTCTTCGCCTATCTGAGCCTGTTCACCTTCTCCATGCTGATGCTGGTCACGGCGGACAACCTGCTGCAGCTGTTTTTCGGCTGGGAGGGGGTGGGCCTCTGCTCGTATCTGCTCATCGGCTACTGGTATGATCGGCCGTCCGCCTGCGCGGCCGCGATCAAGGCATTCATCGTCAATCGCATCGCCGACCTGTTCTTCGCGGTCGGGCTGGCGCTGATCTTCCTGACGTTCGGCTCGCTCAATTTCGATGTGGTCTTCGCGGACCTGCCGCGTCATCAGGCCGAACTCTACAGCATTTTCGGCGGCACCATTCGCGCCTACGAACTAATCGGCGTGCTGCTGTTCATCGGCGCGATGGGCAAGTCGGCGCAGCTTTTCCTGCATGTCTGGTTGCCCGATGCGATGGAGGGGCCGACCCCCGTCTCCGCGCTGATCCATGCGGCGACCATGGTGACGGCGGGCGTGTTCCTGATGGCGCGCATGTCGCCGCTGATGGACCTCGCGCCGGCGGCGCTGACCTTGGTCGAGATCATCGGCGCGACGACCTGCTTCTTCGCGGCGAGTATCGGTTGCGTGCAGAACGACATCAAGAAGGTGATCGCCTACTCGACCTGCTCGCAGCTCGGCTACATGTTCATCGCCGCCGGCGTCGAGGCGTATCCGGCGTCGATCTTTCATCTGCTGACGCACGCCTTCTTCAAGGCGCTACTGTTCCTGTGCGCCGGCTCGGTGATCCATGCCATGTCCGACGAGCAGGACATGCGGCGCATGGGCGGGCTGTGGCGAAAGATCCCCGTCACCTACGTCACCATGTGGATCGGCAGCCTGGCGCTGGGCGGCATCTGGCCGTTCGCCGGCTACTGGTCGAAGGACGCGATCCTGGAGGCGGCCTACGCCTATGGCTCGCCGGCCTCGATCTATGGCTTCATCGCCGGCGTGCTGGCCGCGTTCTGCACGGCGTTCTACTCCTGGCGCCTTCTTCTCATGACCTTCCACGGCACCTCGCGGGCGGATCATCACGTGCAGGAGCATGTGCATGAAAGCCCGTGGGTGATGCTGCTGCCGCTCTGCGTGCTTTCGATCGGCTCCATCGTCGCCGGCTTCCTGCTGCACAACGTGCTGCTGGGTGCGCACTGGGCCGACTACTGGCGCCATGCCATCGTGATCGCGCCGGACAACCACGTCATGGCAACCATGGAGAATTTGCCGGGCGGCATCCGCTACGTGCCGTTGCTGTGCGGCCTCGCCGGCATCGCCGTCGCCTACTGGTTCTACTGGCTGAACCCGATGCTGCCGATCCGGCTGTCCACCGCCTTCCGGCCGATCTACCTGCTGCTGCTCAACAAGTACTATTTCGACGAAATCTACGATTTTCTGTTCGTCCGCCCCGCCTTCCGGCTCGCGCGCCTGCTGTGGCGCACCGGGGATGAGACGATCATCGACGGCGTGCCCAACGGATTGGCCGCGATGACGACCGACGGGTCGCGCGGCGTAGTGCGGCTGCAGACCGGGTCGATCGCGATCTATGCCCTCGTGATGCTGATTGGCCTGGTCGGGCTGGTCGGCGTATTCCTGATCTGGCGGTGAGCGGGATGAACACTCTGGGTTTCCCGATCCTGTCGCTGGTCACCTGGTTGCCGCTGGTCGGTTGCGTCGTAATCCTCTCGGTGCGCGGCGACGAGGAGACGCTCGCCGCCAACGCTCGCTGGACGGCGCTGTGGACCAGCCTGATCGTGCTGGCGCTGTCGCTGGTCCTATGGGCCGAGTGGGACCCGCACGAGGCGGGCTTCCAGTTTGTCGAGCGCATAAACTGGCTGCCCGGCTATGAGGTGTCCTACAAGATGGGTGTTGACGGCATCTCGGTGCTGTTCGTCTTGTTGACAACCGTCCTCACGCCGATCTGCATCCTGGCGAGCTGGGAGTCGATCACCAAATACGTGCGCGAGTACATGATCGCCTTCCTGATCCTGGAGACGATGCTGGTCGGGTTGTTCTGCGCGCTCGACTTCGTCGTCTTCTACATTTTCTTTGAGGGCGTTCTAATCCCAATGTACCTCATCATCGGGGTTTGGGGCGGCCCGCGCCGGGTGTATGCGGCGTTCAAGTTCTTCCTGTTCACTCTTACTGGCTCGGTGCTGATGCTGCTCGCGCTGCTGGCGATGTGGAGCTATGCGCACACCACCGACATTCCCACGTTGATGCACACCAGCTTTCCGCCCGGGATGCAGACCTGGCTATTCCTGGCGTTGTTGGCGTCGTTCGCGGTGAAGGTGCCGATGTGGCCGGTGCACACCTGGCTGCCCGACGCCCATGTGGAGGCGCCCACGGCGGGCTCGGTGATGCTGGCGGGCGTGCTGTTGAAGATGGGGGCGTACGGCTTCCTGCGATTCTCCGTACCGATGCTGCCGCTCGCCTCGGTGCAGCTGGCGCCGCTGATCTACACGCTTTCGGTCGTCGCGATCATCTACACCGCCTATGTGGCGCTGGCGCAGGAGGACATGAAGAAGCTGGTCGCCTACTCCTCGGTCGCGCACATGGGCGTCGTGACGATCGGCATCTTCACCTTCAACGTCCAGGGCATCCAGGGCGCGCTGTTCCTGATGCTGTCCCACGGCATTGTCTCGTCGGCGCTGTTCCTCATCATCGGCGTCATCTACGACCGGCTGCACACGCGCGAGATCTCGCGTTACGGCGGGTTGGCGGAACGGATGCCGTCCTATGCCTTCACCTTCATGGTGTTCGTCATGGCCTCGGTCGGCTTACCGGGCACGTCGGGCTTCGTCGGCGAGTTCCTCGTCACCATCGGCGCGCTGCATGTGAACTTCTGGCTGGCGATCCTTGGCACCGCGGGCCTGATCCTGGGGCCGATGTACACGCTCTATCTCTATCGTCGCGTCATCTTCGGGCGGCTGACGAAGGTGGACCTGCGCGGGATGCTCGATCTTTCGCCGCGCGAGATCGCGGTATTTGCGCCATTGGTCGTACTGACGATCTGGATGGGCGCCTACCCCACCAGCTTCACCCGGTTCTGGGACGCCACGGTGACATCGATGGTCCAGCATCAGCAGGCGAGGGCGGCGCCCGCGACGACTGAGGGCGTGCTTTTGGCCCAGGCGGTGCGGCCATGAACTGGCAGATCGCCTTGCCGGAGATCGCGCTCGCGGTCATGGCCATGATGATCCTGGTCTATGGCGTGCTGCGCAAGGCCGAGCAGGCGCAAACCGCGACCATGATGGCGGTGGGTGCGCTGCTGGTCACCGGATTCCTGGTGATGACCCGCGCCGGGGGGGTCGGCTTTCATGACCAGTTCGTGGTTGATGCGTTCTCCGCCCTGGTGGACGGGCTGATCCTGGTCAGCTCGGTGTTCACGCTGATCGTGTCGCTCGACTACAACCAGCGGCATGGCATCTCGCGGTTCGAGTTCCCGGGTACTGATCCTGTTTGCGACCGTCGGCATGATGGGCATGGTCTCGGCATCGAATCTGATCACGCTCTATCTGTCGCTGGAACTGCTGTCGCTGCCGTCGTATGTTGTCGCGGCATTCGACCGCGACGAGGTGCGTTCGGCCGAAGCCGGGCTGAAGTACTTCGTCCTCGGCGCACTCGCCTCTGGACTGCTGCTGTACGGCATCTCGCTCGTCTACGGCTTCTCCGGCTCGATGGATTTCGCCACTATCGGCCACGTCCTGAGCGCGCCCGGCTCCGCCTCGCCCGGCATGGTTGTCGGCGTGGTATTCGTGATCGTCGGTCTCGCGTTCAAGGTCTCAGCGGCGCCGTTCCATATGTGGACACCCGACGTGTACGAAGGCTCCCCGACCCCGGTGACGTTGTTCTTCGCGACCGCCTCGAAGGTCGCGGCGGTGGGCCTGTTCCTGCGTACATTGTCCGAGCCGTTCGGCCATCTGCTTGGGTCATGGCGGCTGATTATCGAGATCATCTCGATCACCTCGATGATCCTGGGTACCCTGGGGGCGATCGGACAGACCAACATCAAGCGGCTGATGGCATATTCGGCGATCGGCCATGTCGGCTACGCCCTGATCGGGCTGGCCGTCGGCGGGCCGATCGGCATCCGCGGCGTGCTGGTCTACATGACCGTGTACATCGTCATGACCGGCGGCACCTTCGCCTGCATCACCGCGATGCGGCGGCGCGGCTTGGCCGTGGAAAAGATCGAGGATCTGGGCGGGCTGGCCAGCACCGACCCTGCGCTGGCGCTGGCGCTGGCGGTGTTCATGTTTAGCCTCGCGGGCATCCCGCCGCTGTCGGGATTCTTCGCCAAGCTGTATGTGTTCCTCGCTGCGGTGAATGTCGGGATGTGGACGCTTGCGCTGATCGGCGTGCTGACCAGCGTGGCGGGAGCATTCTATTACATCCACGTCGTCAAGGTCATCTATTTCGATGCTCCGCAGCCGGCGTTCGACCGCAAGCCGGCGGGAGTGGCGTTCGTCGCGACAGTGACGGGATTATACACGCTGCTATTCTTCGTCTTCCCCGGCCCGTTCGTCGCCGCCGCCGACGCCGCGGCCGCCGCGCTGTTCGGATAGCGCCGTGCTGCTGGTCGTCGATGCGGGCAATACCAACGTCGTCGTCGCGGTGCACGACGCCGCCGGCTGGCTGGGGGTATGGCGCATCCGCACCGACGCGCAGCGCACGTCGGACGAGTACGCGGTCTGGCTGCTGACCTTGCTGGATCGCGCCGGCGTCGATCGGCACGCGATCAGCGCCGCGGTGATCGGCACCGTGGTGCCGGCCGCCCTCTATCATCTTCGCCGCCTCTGCCGGGACTGGTTCTCGATCGAGCCGCTGATCGCGCGCGCCTCGCTTGACTGGGGTTTCGCGATCAAGATCGACAATCCGGATGAGGTGGGGGCCGATCGGCTGCTCAACTCGTTGGCGGGCTGGGCCCGCTTCGGTGGCCCGCTCATCATCGTGGATTTCGGAACCGCCACGACATTCGACGTGGTCGATGTGGATGGCGCCTATCTGGGCGGCGTGATCGCGCCGGGGGTCAATCTGTCGATCGAGGCGCTTCATCACGCCGCCGCGCGCCTGCCGAGAATCGGCATCGGCCGGCCGCAGGCGGTGATCGGCCGCTCCACCGTACCGGCCATGCAGTCGGGGATCTATTGGGGATATGTCGGGTTGATCGAGGGCATCGTCGGACGGATCAGGGGCGAATACGGCGGCTCCATGAAGGTCATCGCAACCGGAGGGCTGGCGCCGCTGTTCGCTGAGGGCACGCTCGTGATCGAGCACATCGAGCCGGATCTCACCTTAGAGGGTCTGCGCATGTTGGCGGAGCGCAATCCCGCGCCCACCTTGCCTCCCATTAGCCCCAAGGACCGGGCACGGCTGAGCGAAACAGAATGAGCGGCGACAACGGCGACCTCGCGTTCCTGCCTCTCGGCGGGACGGGCGAGATCGGCATGAACCTTAACGTGTATCGCTGCGCCGGGCGCTGGCTGGCGGTCGATTGCGGCATCGGCTTCGGCGGCGCCACGCACCCGGAGGTGGACGTGATGATGCCCGACCCGGGCTTCATCGCCGAGCGGCGCGACAAGCTGGTCGGGCTGGTGATCACGCACGCGCACGAGGACCATATCGGCGCGGTCGCCTGGCTGTGGCCCCAGCTCCGCTGTCCGGTCTACGCCACGCCCTTCGCGGCCGCCGTGTTGCGCCGGAAGCTGGGCGAGACGCAGCTTCTGAACCAGGTGAGGATCAACGTGATCGCACCGGGCGGCACTTTCGATTTGCCGCCGTTCGGCCTGCGGTTCATCCGCGTCGCTCACTCGATCCCCGAGGCGCAGGCGCTGGTGATCACCACGGCGGCGGGCGTGGTGTTGCACACCGGGGACTGGAAGCTTGATCCCGACCCGCTCGTCGGACCGCGCACCGACGAGGCCGCGCTGGGCGCGCTGGGCGATGCGGGCGTGCTGGCGATGGTCTGTGATTCCACCAACGCGATGGTCGAAGGCCACTCCGGGAGCGAGCAGGAGGTGCGGCGCAGCCTGAGCGCGCTCATTCGCGGCCTGCCGTCGGGGCGGGTCGCCGTGACCTGCTTCTCTTCCAACGTCGCCCGGATCGAGAGCATCGCACTGGCCGCGCGCGATGCCGGCCGCAGCATCGCATTGGTCGGACGCAGCCTGCGCAACCTGGTCGCCGCGGCGCGCGAGAGCGGCTATCTCAGAGGCGTTCCGGAGTTCGTGGGGGAGGACGACGCGGGCTCGATACCCGACGACAGCCTGCTGATCATGATCACCGGCAGTCAGGGCGAGCCGCGCAGCGCGCTGGCGCGGGTTGCGATGGACACGCATCCGCGCATCGTGCTGGGCGAGGGCGATACCGTCATCTTCTCAAGCCGCGTGATCCCGGGCAACGAGCGGGCCATCGGGGCCGTGCAGGACAATCTGGTCCGCCGCGGTGTGGGCCTGATGACGGACATGGACCATCTGGTCCACGTCTCCGGCCACCCCGCGCGCGACGAGCTGCGTCGCCTCTATCGCCTGGTGCGCCCGCGCATCGCGGTCCCGGTGCATGGCGAATGGCGGCATCTGTCTGCCCACGCCGCGCTGGCGCGCGAGGCCGGGGCGATGCCGGTGCTGATGGAGGACGGGGACATCCTCAATCTGGCGCCGGGGCGGATCGAGGTGGTGGACAGCGCCCCGGTGGGGCGGCTGGTGCTCGACGGAGCGCGACTGGTTCGGCTGGACGGCGGGGTGCTGGCGGCGCGCCGGCGGATGCTGTTCAATGGCATGGTGCTCGCCAGTCTGGCGGTGGACAGGACCGGGCGCGTGTCCGGCGTCCCGCGGGTCAGCGCCCCCGGCCTGTTCGAGCCCGACGACCCGGAGACGGCTCGGATCGCCGAAGAGTTCGCCTCCGCCGTGGCGGAGCTGCCGGTCGCCCTGCGGCGCGACGACCAGGGGTTGGTCGATGCGGCGCGAGCGGCGCTGCGCCGGGCGGTGGGACGACGGCTACAGAAGCGGCCGATGGTTGACGTTCATCTGCTGCGGGTGGGGTAGGAATGGACTGGTTTACCGGGTGCGTTCTCTACGTGCTGATCTGGTGGGTCTGCCTGTTCGCGGTGCTGCCCTGGGGCGTCCGGCCGCGAACCGATCCCGACGCGCTGACCGGATGGCGCGGCGCACCGGAGCACCCGCGGCTTCTGCGGACCGTTCTTGCCACGACGATCGTGGCGGGAGTGGTCTGGTTGGGCGCTTACTGGCTGATCAGCAGCCCGTATCTGAGTTTTCGCGAAGGCTGGCTGGCAATGCCGCCGCACTGAAGGTGCGCGGGGGTACGGCGCGGGTCGCCATCATCACGGCAAGGCTGAGGAGTGGCTCCTCGACCTGCCGTGAGTGGCGTTTCCTCCCTAAACTTGGGTTGCTGGTCGGAACCCGCACGCCCAGAATTTTGTTACTCCGCTTTGCCGATAGTGTCACGCCGTTTCGTTCAGAGCCGCGCAATCTGGCGCGATTTTATTCCGTTTCGCTGTTGTGCGACGCACAATAATATCTCGGTGGATAAGAAATTCCGCGCTCGCCTCACGACCATTTGGCAGACCGGGCCCACGCGGCTAGGTTCCGTCGCCCCGGAACATGGACTTGCCTCGATGCGCCTGTCTCACAGCCTGATCCCCACTCTTAAGGAAACGCCCGCCGAGGCGCAGATCGCCTCCCATCGGCTGATGCTGCGGGCGGGGCTGGTGCGGCAGACCTCGGCCGGCATCTATGCCTGGCTTCCGCTCGGCTATCGTGTGCTGCGCAACATCGAGCGGATCGTGCGCGAGGAACAGGATGCGGCCGGCGCGCAGGAATGCCTGATGCCGACCATCCAGCCGGCCGAGCTGTGGCGCGAGAGCGGGCGCTACGACGACTACGGCCGCGAGATGCTGCGGATCAGCGACCGCCACGACCGCGAGCTTCTGTACGGTCCGACGAACGAGGAGATGATTACCGACCTGATGCGCCAGTCGGTGAGAAGCTATCGTGAGCTGCCGCAGATCTTGTACCACATCCAGTGGAAGTTCCGCGACGAGGTGCGCCCGCGCTTCGGCGTCATGCGCGGGCGAGAGTTCCTGATGAAGGACGCCTACAGCTTCGACCTCGACTACGCGGGTGCGGTGGTCAGCTACCGCAAGATGATGCTGGCCTACATGCGGACGTTCCAGCGCATGGGCCTGAAGGCAATCCCGATGGAGGCGGAGTCCGGGCCGATCGGGGGCGATCTGTCGCACGAGTTCATCATCCTGGCGCCGACCGGGGAGAGCCAAGTCTTCTATGACGCCGCCTTTGAGGAGATCGACTATATGTCTCGCGGGGTCGGCGGGTTTCGCCATGACAGCCCCGAGGACCTCCAGCGGTTTTTTCACGCAATGACGTCGCACTACGCGGCGACCGACGACAAGCATGACGCGAGGGCGTGGGAGAAGGTGGCGCCTGCGCGTCGGCGCGAAGGACGCGGCATCGAAGTGGGCCACGTCTTCTATTTCGGCGCCAAGTATTCGCAAGCGATGGGCCTCTCCGTCGCCGGCCCGGAAGGCGGGAAGGTGACGCCCGAGATGGGCAGCTACGGGATCGGCGTCAGCCGTCTGGTGGGGGCGGTCATCGAGGCGAGCCATGATGACGCCGGGATCATCTGGCCCGACGCCATCGCACCCTTCAAAGCCGTGATCCTCAACCTCAAGCGCGGCGATGCCGCGTGCGACCGCATCTGCGAGGATATCTATGCGCAGCTCGGCCGGGCGGCGCTCTATGACGATCGCGAGGACCGGGCGGGAGTGAAGTTCGCCGACGCCGACCTGATGGGCCATCCCTGGCAGATCGTCGTCGGCCCGCGTGGCGCCGCCGTCGGGACCGTGGAAATCAAGCGCCGCGCCGGCGGGGAGCGCGCCGAGGTTTCCGTCGAGAGCGCGCTCGCCAGCATCGGCTGAACCCATGGCATTCGGAGCCTTCGAGCGCGCGGTCGCCGGGCGCTACCTGCGCGCTCGGCGCGGCGAGCGGTTCGTCTCGGTGATCGCGGCGTTCTCGCTGGTCGGCATCGCGCTCGGCGTCGCGACCTTGATCATCGTGATGAGCGTGATGGGCGGGTTCAAGATCGACCTGCTCAACCGCATTCTGGGCTTCAACGGCGATCTTGGTGTGTACGGCGTTGGCGGACGGTTGACCGAATACGACGCGCTGGCCGGGCGCATCCGGACAGTGCCGGGCGTGGTCTCGGCGGTCCCGGTGCTGGATGGGCAGGTGCTGCTCACCGATCCGAGGGGCACCGCGTCGGGCGGCTTCGTGCGCGGGATCGAGCCGGCCGAGCTCAAGGCGACGCCCCTCGTCAGCCAGCACATCATCGCGGGCTCGCTCGACGACTTCAAAGGCGACGACGCGATCGCCGTCGGCAGCGGGCTCGCGCGCCAGTTCGGCGCCTGGCTGAACAACAAGATCACCCTTGTTTCGCCGCAAGGCGCCGCCACCCCGTTCGGCACGGTGCCGCGGGTGAAGTCATACCGGATCGTCGCGATATTCAACGTCGGCGAATATGCTTATGACAGCAACTACGTCTTCATGCCGCTGGCCGAGGCGCAAGTGTATTTTCAGAAGCCCGACGCCGCCACCCAGATCGAGGTGACATTGCGCGATCCCGAGCGGGTCGCGGCGGCGGCGGCGACGATCCGGCAGATGTTGAGCGGAATGCCCGTCAGCATCGTCGACTGGCAGCAGAGCAACAACAGCTTCTTCACCGCCGTCCAGGTCGAGCAGAACGTGATGTTCATTATCCTCGCGCTCATCATCCTGGTCGCGGCCTTCAACGTGATATCCAGCCTGATCATGATGGTGAAGGACAAGACGCGCGACATCGCGGTGCTGCGCACGATCGGCGCCGGGCGCGGCGCGGTGATGCGGATATTCCTGATGTGCGGGGCATCGGTCGGCATAACCGGGACCGTGATCGGCACCATCCTCGGCGTCGTGTTCACGCTGAACATCGACCGCATCCAGCAGGCCGTGCAGAGCGCGACCGGCGTGAACGTCTTCAACCCGGAGGTGTATTACCTAGCGCACCTGCCCGCGCGGCTCGACGGGGTCGAGGTCGCGAAGGTGATCGCCATGGCGTTGGGTTTGTCGCTGCTGGCGACGCTCTATCCAAGCTGGCGCGCCGCGCGCACCGACCCGGTGGAGGCGCTGCGCCATGAATGAGGCGCCGCCGCTGGAACTGCGCGCCGTCCAGCGTATCTATCGCGGCGGCGCCGAGCCGTTGCCCGTGCTCCGTGGCGCCGACCTCGTGCTGCAAGCGGGCGAGATCGTCGCGCTGGCCGCGCCCTCGGGGGCGGGCAAGTCGACGCTGCTGCATCTGGCCGGACTGCTGGAAAGACCCGACGGCGGCTCCGTGTTCGTGGAGGGGCGGGATGCGGGGGCGCTGGCGGATGCCGAACGCACCGCGATCCGGCGCGATCGCATCGGCTTTGTCTATCAGTTCCATCACCTCCTCGGCGAGTTCTCGGCCTTGGAGAACGTCGTCTTGCCGCAGATGATCGCCGGCACGCCACGGCGTCAGGCGGCGGAGCGGGCGATGGAGCTGCTGCGCGCCTTCGGCCTCGCCCCACGCGCGGGCCATCTTCCCGGCAAGCTCTCGGGCGGCGAGCAGCAGCGCGTGGCGATCGCCCGCGCGCTTGCCAACCGTCCGCGCGTGTTGCTGGCCGACGAGCCGACCGGAAATCTTGACGTCGATACCGCCGGGGTGGTGTTCGAGGAGCTACTGGCGATGGTGCGCCGGCAGGGCCTGGCGGCGCTGATCGCGACGCATAATCCGGACCTGGCGGCGCGGATGGATCGGATCGTCACCTTGAAGGAAGGGAAGGTGGTCCCGCGGTGATCATGGCTGTACCACCGCGACCCGGCAGGCGTGCGCCGCACGCCCCGGCGCGCCGGTCGCGCGTCGCGACAGATGAGTTACGCCGGAGCACGAGGCAGAGGTACGTGGCGTCGTATCCGAAAAAAAAGCCGCCGCGCGGTAGATACTTACCGGCGGCGGCCAAGGGGAGGGAACGGACGGATCATGGCTCACAGTCACGTGAGGATGCGTTATCCCCGCGTCAGTGACGCTGAAAATCGCCTGGAGCAAGAATTCTATGGCGAGTTCCAACGGGCCGCCGTGCCTGCCGTGATCCCAGGACCACGGGCCGAGTACCCTGATCCTCGTTGTGCCAGGCGTCCTGATCAAAGCGTCCGACCGGCTCAGTCGAGCGGCACCGTCCCGGTGTAGCGGATGATGTAGAGCCCGCCCGTGAAGCGGTCATTCGCGTAGATCAGCCCGGTTTCGTCCACGTAGACGTCGTTGATCTGGATGGTGCCCATCTTGTTGGCCGGCGGAGCTTGCGGAATGACGTAGCCGATCTCGACCGGATGCGAGGGGTCGGCGATCGCGTACGCCCGGACGCCGCCATTGAAATAGCTGCCGATCACCGTCCGCCTCAGCGTCCGGGAGTTGGCGGACGGCCAATTCATGTCGATGTTGTGCGACCCGAAACGTCCGCCCGCGTGGCAGAGCGCCGCCTGGTCGGCCACCGGCGGGAACGGCGCGAGCGGGTAGGGATGGCGCTCGTCGGCGATGTCCCAGACCCAGTTGCGCTTGGGCCAGTCAGCGCAGTGATCGAGCGTTGCCTCCTCGGTCTGGATGGCGATGCCGCGCTCGGGCAATGCCAGCACCGTGTGCGCGAACCCGTTGTCGAGCGACTGCCAGGAGCGGCGGACAACCGCGCGCGGATGCGCCTTGTCGGCGATATCGAGGATCACCCAGCCGCCGTCGATCCAGCCGACATACGCGCGGTCCGGCCGGTCGGACGGGATCGTGAGCGAGTGCATGCGGATGCCCGTGTCGGGCAGGGACACCCGGGGCGGGGCCGCGGCCGCGTCATCCATCCGAGTTCCGGGCAGCCACCAGCGGCCGACCTCGTGCGGGCGCGACGGGTCCGACACGTCCACGATCATCAAAAACTGGTCGTCCAGCGGATTACGGGGCACGAAGTCGCGCGCACCGGTGGAGAGATAGGCATAGTGTCCGTCGGTGAACCAGACGAAATGCGAGCCGCGCGAGTGCGGACCAGAGGTGTCGAAGTGCGACAGCTTGGCCGGGTGCGCGGGATCTCTGATGTCATAGAGGTCGAGCCCGGCGTAGGGCTGGCCCGCCTTCTCGGTCTGGTGCGCCACGGCCAGTGTATTGCCGGCAAGGCCGAGCGAGTTGCAGCGGACAAAATCCGCCTCGACGGGAACTTGCGTGATGACCGCGGGGTGCTCGGGGGCGGTGACGTCGATGGCACTGAAGCACATCGGCGCCGATTCGTGGGCGAGGTAGAGCACGCGCCGACCATCCGCATACTGTTTCAGCGCCAGACCCTCGCCGCCCTTGCCGACCCCGTTCAGATCGCTGTGCCCGACGATCTGCATGTTGCTGGCCGAGGCGGCGGCGAGCGTATCCTCGGCCCGAGCGGAGTTCACGCCGATCACCGCCGCGAGACAGGCAATAGCGAGCGCCGCAAGGTGCTTCAAGGTCGGTCCCTCCCGATCGGCTGGCATCAGTCTGGACCGTCTGGGCCGCGCCTCTCAAGTGCATTAGCCAAGCGACTCCGACTCAACTCGCCGCTAAATTGGCCCCATGCCGCACGCCGACTTCATCCATCTGCATGTCCACTCCGCCTATTCGCTCAGCGAAGGCGCGATCAAGGCCGACAAGATCGCCGCCCTGGCGCGCGAAGCGGGGATGCCGGCGGTCGCGATCACCGATACGGCCAACCTGTTCGGCGCCCTGGAGTTCAGCCAGGCCGCCACGGCGAAGGGCGTGCAGCCGATCATCGGTTGTCAGCTTGGTCTGGCCCGCGAGGACAATCCGCGCCTTGCCCCCGATCCGGTCGTGGCGCTGGCGCAGAACGCGGTGGGCCTGGCCAACCTCCAGTGCCTCTCCTCGCGATCTTTCCTGGAGACCGAGCCGGGACTGAAGGCGCAGCTTCCGCTCGACGTCCTCGCTGCACATGCCGAGGGCTTGATTCTGCTGACCGGCGGTACGCATGGCCCGGCGGGGCGCCTGCTGGCCGAGGGGCAGCAGCGCGAGGCGGAGCGGTCGATCGCGCGAGTGGCCGAGGCGTTCCCCGGCCGGGTGGCGGTCGAGCTGCACCGGCATGGCACAGACACCGATCGGGCGATCGAGCCGGGGCTGGTGGGCCTGGCCGATGCGGCCGGCCTGCCGTTGGTCGCCACCAACGACTGCTATTTCGCGCGCCCGGAGATGCACGCCGCGCACGACGCGCTGCTATGCATCGCCGAGGGCCGGCTGGTCTCGGATCGCGAGCGCCGGCGCGTGACGCCCGAGCACTGGTTCAAGCCGGCGCCCGACATGCGCCTGCTGTTCGCCGATCTGCCGGAAGCCTGCGACAACACACTGACTATCGCGCGCCGCTGCGCGGTGATGGCGGAGACACGCAAGCCGCTGCTGCCGACCTGCCCCAAGGTCCGCCCCGGCCAGTCCGAGGAAGAGACGGTGTGCGCGATGGCGCACGAGGGCCTGACGCATCGGCTGGAGGCGATGGGCGCCGACGCCGCGATGCGGGCGCGCTACGTGGAGCGGCTGGACTACGAGCTGGGCGTGATCGCCGCGATGGGGTTTGCGGGGTATTTCCTGATCGTGGCCGACTTCATCCAATGGGCGAAGGCGCGGGGCATCCCGGTCGGGCCGGGGCGCGGCTCGGGCGCCGGATCGCTCGCCGCATGGGCGCTGACCATCACCGATCTCGACCCGCTGCGCTTCGATCTGCTGTTCGAGAGATTCCTCAATCCCGAGCGCGTGTCGATGCCCGACTTCGACATCGATTTCTGCCAGGAGGGGCGCGATCGGGTCATCGAGTACGTGCGCGGCGAATACGGGGCCGATCGGGTTGCCCAGATCATCACCTTCGGCAAACTTCAGGCGCGCGCTGCGGTGCGCGACGTCGGGCGCGTGCTGGGGCTGCCGTTCGGGCAGGTGAACAAAGTCGCCGAGCTGATCCCGAACAACCCGGCCAAGCCCGTGACCTTGACTGAGGCGATCGCGGGGGAACCGCGATTGGCCCAGATGCGCGACGACGACGAGGCGGTGCGTCGGTTAATGGAGATCGCCTTGCAGGTGGAGGGGCTGTACCGCCATGCCTCCACCCACGCGGCCGGGCTCGTCATCGGCGACCGGCCGCTGATCGAGCTGGTGCCGCTCTATCGCGACCCGCGCTCGGACTTCCTGGTCACGCAGTACCTCGATGAAGTACGTCGAGCAGGCGGGGCTGGTGAAGTTCGACTTCCTCGGCCTGACGACGCTTACCATCCTGGAGCGCGCCGTGGGCTACCTGCGGGGGCAAGGCACCGAGGTCGATCTGGCGCAGCTGCCGCTCGATGACGCGAAGACGTTCGACATGCTGGCGAACGGCGACGCGGGCGGGGTGTTCCAGTTCGAAGGCCAGGGGATGCGCGACGCGCTGCGGCAGATGCGCCCAGACCGGTTCGAGGATCTGATCGCCCTCGGCGCGCTCTATCGCCCGGGCCCGATGGCGAACATCCCCGAATATTGCCGGCGGAAGCATGGCGAGGCATGGGAAGCGCCGCATCCGTCGCTGCACGACATCCTGAAAGAGACCTACGGGATCATGGTCTATCAGGAGCAGGTGCTGCAGATCGCGCAGCGCATGGCGGGCTACAGCCTGGGCTCGGCCGACCTGCTGCGCCGCGCCATGGGGAAGAAGATCCGCGCCGAGATGGAGGCGCAGCGCAAGATCTTCGTCGAGGGTGCGGTGGCGCGCGGGATCGAGGAGACGAAGGCCGTCGAGGTGTTCGATCTCATGGCGAAGTTTGCTGACTATGGCTTCAACAAGTCGCATGCCGCCGCCTACGCGCTGGTCTCCTACCAGACCGCCTGGATGAAGGCGAACCATCCCGAGGCGTTCATCGCCGCGTGCATGAGCCTCGCGATCGCCAATACCGATCGGCTCGCCGGGCTGAAGCAGGAAGCCGAGCGGCTAGCGATCAAGCTGCTGCCGCCTGATGTCAACCGCTCGGATGCGGATTTCGCGTTGGAGAAGGGCGATGACGGGCACCTTGCCATTCGCTACGCGCTGGCTGCGGTCAAGAAAGTCGGGATGGCGGCGATGGAGGCGATCGTCGCCGCGCGCGGCGCGCGTCCGTTCGCCGATATCGCCGACTTCGCCGCGCGCGTCGATCCGCGCCAGCTCAACCGGATGCAGTTGGAAAACCTGGCTCGCGCGGGGGCCTTCGATCGAATAGAGGCGAGCCGCGCCCGAGTGTTCGCCGGCGCCGAGACGATCCTGCGCCGCGCCCAGGCGCTGGCCGAGGAAACCGAGAGCGGCCAGATCGGATTGTTCGGTGGCGCCGGCCGGGTGGAGGCGCTGCGCCTTCCCGACGTGGCCGACTGGCCGGAGTTGGAGCGGCTCGGGTTCGAGGCGGAAGCGGTGGGCTTTCACCTCACCGCGCATCCGCTGGATGCCTACCGCGACGTGCTGCGCCGATTGGGTGTTGTTGGAACCAAGGATCTCGAAACCCGCGCACAGGGCGGAGGGAGGTTCAAGCTCGCGGGAACGGTGGTGGCGGTCAAGGAGCGGATCACACGTACCGGAAGCCGGATGGCGTGGGTGCGCGTGTCGGACACATCGGGATCTTGCGAGGTGACGGTGTTCAGCGAAGTCCTGACCCGTGCCCGCGAGCTTCTGACAGGGGGCGCCAATGTGCTGGTAACGGCGGATGCGCAGATGCAGGGCGAGACGCTGCGCCTGACCGCGCAGGACGTCGTGGCGCTGGATCAGGCCGCCTCGGGCGCGGGTGCCGCCATCCGGGTCTGGCTGGAACTGACCGCCGCCGTCCCCCACATCCGCGATCTGCTGGGCCGCGAGGGAGGCGGGAAGGGGCGGGTGATCCTGGTGCCCCGGCTGGGAGATGCGCAAAGCGTGGAGATCGCGCTGCCGGGCGGCTTCAACGTGACGCCCCGGCTGGCGCAGGCGCTGATGGGAGTGGCGGGAGTGGCGCGGGTGGAGGAGGTTTAGAACTTTCTCCTAGCATGTAAAACAATTGCCTGGGCAATCTTGTTGCATTAACTGATAGCACTAGGCCGTTGCCGGGATGTCAAGCTGGCGCGGACACCCTATGTCAGCGGCCGAGGCGCTATGAGACAGCCCGTTCATGCTTTTCTGCTTTTGTTATTCCTGGGCGGCTGTACGACAGTGGTAACAATGCCATACGATCCGACCGGCCCGGTCGCGACATCAGGTCCGAGGCGTTTGGCGCTCGGTAACGTCATTGATGATCGACACGAGGATTCTCATCGGCTGGGCAGTATACGCGGTGGCTTCGGGAATCCTCTCAAGAATCTGACAACAGAGGTGCCAGTAAAAGATGTGGTCCGAGAGGCTTTCGCAAAGGCGCTGAGCGCTCGGAACCTGCTCGCGACGAAGCCAGACTATGAGATGCAGGTGACCGTGACGCGGCTGGACTGCAGCCGACTGGTAAGGCTGCAGGCCCACGCGGCCTTTGCTTTGAGCGTGAGCGAACGGGCGAGTGGCAGACAGGTTTATGCGGACAGTGTCAAAATTGACAACGTCTCCGGCAGTAAGTTGGCCCTCGACAACGGCATCTTCGCCTCGACGGACGAACTGCGCCTGCTCGCGCTCCGGACGATGGACGAGGCGATTGACCGTGTGCTCGACAACCCGAACTTAGCGACGGCCCTTCGATAAAGCTTCTCGTTGGAAAAGCCCAACATGTCGCGACTGAGAGCATCCAGCACGAAAGCCATTGATATTTGTGGCCTTCATGCCGCGCTGACAGGTCTCCTCCCTGCTGACCTTCCCCGTGCGCTTGCGAAGTTCCCGGATGGCTTCGAGGGCCGCGTCGATCTCCTTCTGCCGCTCGTTTTCCTCGGGAACGATCCGGGCGACCGCGCGCCCGCCTCGGGTGACAACCAAGCGTTTCGCCGTGTTCCACTTCCGTGAGGAGTTCGGCGAAGCGGGCCTTCGCGTCCGAAGCTTGGACCTCTCGCATTCATTTCGGGTAGACCGCTCGAATTAATCGGTCAACCCCGTCCCCCGTCGAAGAACTCCTTCACCTTGGCGAAGAACCCCTCGCTCTCCGGGCTGTGGCGTTCCGTCTTGTGGGCCTCGGCCTCGAATTCCTCCAACACCTCGCGCTGGCGCCGGGTGAGGTTCTGGGGGGTCTCGACGGCGACCTGGATGTACATGTCCCCGCGCGCCACGCTGCGCAGCACCGAGAAGCCCTTGCCGCGCAGGCGGAACTGGTCGCCGGTCTGGGTTCCCGGTGGCACCTTCACCTTGGCCTTCGATCCGTCAATCACCGGAACCTCGATCTCGCCGCCGAGGGCCGCGAGGGTCATGCGCAGCGGGACGCGCATGAAAATGTTGGACTGCTCGCGCTGGAAGATCGGGTGCGGGCGGACCGCTACATGGACGTAGAGATCGCCCGGCGGGGCGCCATGGCCCCCTGCCTCGCCCTCGCCGGGCAGGCGGATGCGCACCCCGTCCTCGACGCCCGGCGGGATCTTGACATCAAGCGTCCGCTCCCGCGCCACGGTTCCCTGCCCGTGGCAGATGCGACATGGGTTGCGCACGACCCGACCGGCGCCCGCGCAGGTCGGGCAGGTACGCTCGACCAGGAAAAAGCCTTGCTGGGCGCGGACCTTGCCGGCGCCGTGGCAAGTGGGGCAGGTATCGGCGCTGCGGCCGCGGTCCTCCGAGCCGGAGCCGCCACAGGCCTCGCACACGACGCGCGTCGGCACGCGCAGTTGCACCTTGGTGCCGGTGAAGGCATCGGCCAGATCGATCTCCACCTGCTGGCGCACGTCCCCGCCCGCCTGTGACTGGCGACCGCCGCGGCGTCCCATGAACTCGCCGAACATCTGGTCGAAGATATCGCCGAGGCCGGCCCCGCCGGCCGCGAAGTCGAAGCCGCCCGCGCCGAACGGACCCGCGCCAGCGCCGCCCTGCTCGAAGGCCGCGTGGCCGTAGCGATCGTAGGCCGCGCGCTTCTGCTCGTCCTTCAGGATTTCATAGGCTTCGCTGAGGTCCTTGAAGCGTGCCTCCGCCTGCTTGTTTCCCGGATTGCGATCCGGATGATACTGCATCGCGAGCTTGCGATATGCCTTCTTCAGATCCTCCCCCGAGGCGTCGCGCGACACTCCCAGCGTGGCATAATAATCCTGCTTGGCCATTTCGACCCTTCGTGGTCAGAGCCAAAGAAATCGCGCCCGCGCTGGCGGGCGCGGGCGCGATCCCTTCTGCAATCCGCCCGAGCCTCAGGCAGACTTCTTCTTCTTGTCGTCCACTTCCTCGAACTCGGCGTCGACGACCTTGTCGTCGCTTCCGCCACCCGCCGCGGCGCCTGGGCCAGCGCCGGTTCCCGGCTCCGTCCCGCCGTCGGGGGCACCCGTCCCTTGGGCCTTGTACATCGCCTCGCCCAGCTTCATCGCCGCCTGGCTCAACCGCTCGGTGGCCTGCTTCAGGGCAGCGGTATCCGAGCCCTCCAGCGCCGAACGCGCCGCCGCGACCGCCGCCTCGGCCTCGCCCTTCTCCTGGGCGCCGAGCTTGTCGGCGTGCTCGCTCAGGTTCCGCTCGACCTGATGGACCAGCGATTCCGTCTGATTCTTCGTCTCGACGAACTCCCGGCGCTTCCTGTCGGCGTCGGCATTCGCCTCCGCCTCCTTCACCATGCGCTGGATGTCGGCTTCCGACAGGCCGCCGGAGGCCTGGATGCGGATCTGCTGCTCCTTGCCGGTCGCCTTGTCCTTGGCCTGCACCGAGACGATGCCATTGGCGTCGATGTCGAAGGTGACCTCGACCTGCGGCACGCCGCGTGGGGCAGGCGGGATGCCGACCAGATCGAACTGGCCGAGAAGCTTGTTGTCGGCCGCCATCTCGCGCTCGCCCTGGTGGACCTTGATGGTGACCGCGGTCTGGTTGTCGTCGGCGGTGGAGAAGACCTGGCTCTTCTTGGTCGGAATCGTCGTGTTGCGCTCGATCAGCCGGGTGAACACGCCGCCCAGCGTCTCGATGCCGAGCGAGAGCGGGGTCACGTCGAGCAGCAGCACGTCCTTGACGTCACCCTTGAGGACGGCGCCCTGCACGCCGGCGCCGATCGCCACCACCTCGTCGGGGTTGACGTTGCGGGCGGGTTCGCGGCCGAAGAACTGCTTCACCGCCTCGATCACCTTCGGCATCCGGGTCATGCCGCCGACCAGGATGACCTCGTTGATCTCACCCGCGCTCACGCCGGCGTCCTTCAGAGCGGCGCGGCACGGCTCCAGCGTGCGCTGGATCAGGTCGTCCACGAGGCTTTCGAGCTTGGCGCGCGAGAGCTTCATGACGAGGTGTTTGGGGCCGGACGCGTCGGCGGTGATGAAGGGCAGGTTGATCTCGGTCTCTTTCGCCGAGGACAGCTCGATCTTGGACTTCTCGGCGGCTTCCTTCAGTCGCTGAAGCGCGAGCCGATCGCGGCGCAGGTCGATGCCCTGCTCCTTTTGGAACTCGCTTGCGAAGTAGTCGATGATGCGCGCGTCGAAATCCTCGCCGCCGAGGAACGTGTCGCCGTTGGTGGACTTCACCTCGAACACGCCGTCCCCGATCTCCAGCACCGAGATGTCGAAGGTGCCGCCGCCGAGGTCGAAGACCGCGATGGTCCCAGTCCCCTTCTTGTCCATCCCGTAGGCGAGCGCCGCCGCGGTCGGTTCGTTGATGATCCGCAGCACGTCGAGACCGGCGATGCGGCCGGCATCCTTGGTGGCCTGGCGCTGGCTGTCGTTGAAGTAGGCGGGCACGGTGATCACCGCCTGAGTGACCGGCTCGCCGAGGTAGGCCTCGGCCGTCTCCTTCATCTTGCCCAAAATAAAGGCGCTGATCTGGCTCGGCGAATATTTCTCGCCCCGCGCCTCGACCCAGGCGTCGCCATTGTCGCCGCGCACGATGTGATAGGGCACGAGGCCCTTGTCCTTGTCGACCATCGGGTCGTCGAACCGGCGCCCGATCAGGCGCTTGATGGCATAGAGCGTGTTGGAGGGATTGGTGACCGCCTGGCGCTTCGCCGCCTGGCCGACCAGCCGTTCCCCGTTGTCGGCGAACGCCACCATGCTGGGGGTGGTGCGCGCGCCCTCGCTGTTCTCGATCACCCGGACGTCCTTGCCCTCCATGATGGCGACGCAGGAGTTCGTGGTGCCGAGGTCGATGCCGATGACCTTGCTCATGCTTTCTCCTTTCAGCGGATGCGCGCAGCCCGAAGCACCGCGTGCGTCCCTAGATGAACTCTTGGCGAAGCGGATGTATTGAGCCGCCTTCGGCGCGGCAAGGTCTCGCGAGCCAAATTTCGTGAGCCGGCGGCCGGCGCTCCACTCAATTTGTGTCCATTATGCAATAGTCTGGTCAACCAACGATCTCACCTGCCCGGGCCCGGCAAGGGGCCGCCTGGAGATGCGCCCGAGGGCGCCTTGGCCACGACGACCATCGCCGGGCGCAGCAGCCGCCCATTCAAGGTCCAAGCCTGAGTCCAGGCCTGGAGCACCGTTCCCGGCGCTTGTGTCGCACTCTCCTGTTCGCCCATCGCCTGGTGCAGGTTGGCGTCGAACGGGCCGCCGGTCGGGTCCTCGCGCTTGACGCCGTTGCGCTCCAGGATGGCGAGGAAGCCGCGCTCCACGCCGGCGAAGCCCTCGCGCATCTTGGCAATGATCTCGGGCTCGCCACGCTCGGGGGCGGGCAGGGCATCCAGGCCACGGCGCAGGTTCTCGGCCACTTCGACCACGTCCGAGGCGAATTTCTGCACGGCGTATTGCCGCGTTTCCTCCACCTCCCGGCGGGTGCGGGCGCGCACGTTCTGCGTCTCGGCCTCGGCGCGCATCCACCGCTCGCGCAGCTCCGCCACCTCCGCCTCCAGGGCCGCAATGCGGGCGGAGGCGGCTTGCATCAGCTGTTCGGGTGTCCGGGGAATCTCGGGCTCCGTCCCCGGGGGCGGCGTCCCGAGAGGCGATTCGACGGAGGTCTCGTCCAAGGGGACGTTGCCTCGCTCCTGATCTGCATCGCTGGTCATGGCACGATCAGTTAGGGCGGCGCAGCGGCGCACACAAGCGTCCGTGAGGCGTTCGCGATCCGCGGATCGGCGCTCCGGTTATCCGCTCGTTCCAGCGCGAGGAAGTTCCACTGCCCAGATCGGCCGCCGTATCGGAGGTGCCAAGCAGAGAATCCATCAGGCGGTCATCCGGCGCGGGCGCCCGGGCGACCGCGTCGTAGGGCAAGAGGAACTGTCCGAGTCCTGGTTTTAGCTGCGGCAGCCGGGCGGATGGGTGCGGCTGGATAGAACGTGCTCACCCCAGCAGCCGCCCGATCACTCGCGCGGTGTAGTCCACCACGGGAATGATCCGGCCGTAATTGATCCGCGTCGGCCCGATGACGCCGATAGCGCCGACGATCCGGCCGGTATCCTCGCTGCGCGCAGGAGCGACCACCATCGAGATGCCGGTGGTCGAGAACAGCCCGCTTTCCGCGCCGATGAAGATGCGGACCCCCTCGGATTTCTCTGCCAGCTCCAGCAGGCGCTGCATCGTCTCCTGCGCCTCCAGCCGCTCGAACAGGGCCTGGATGGCCGCCAGCCGTTCGATCTGCGTCACCTCCGAGAGCAGCCGCCCCTGGCCCCGCACGATAAGGCTGCCGCCGCGTCCCTCGCCCGTCCAGGTGGCGAGCCCGGTTTCCACCACCTTCGCCGACAGGGCATCCAACTCGGTCCGGTTGGCCGCGATCTCGTCGGCGACGATTTTGCGTAGCTCGCCGAGCTGCCGGCCGGCGATGCGGGCGTTCAGGTAGTTGCCGGCCTGCTGCAACGCCGAGGGCGGCAGGCCCGGCGGCGTGTCGATCACGCGGTTCTCCACGTGTCCGTCGGCGGCCACCAGCACCACCAGCGACCGACCGGAGCCGAGCGGCACGAATTCGATGTGCTTGAGCGGCCCCTCGCCCTTCGGGGCGAGCACCAGGCCGGCGGCCGAGGACAGGCCCGAGAGCAGGGAACTGGCGTCGGTCAGCGTGTCCTCCAGGCTGCGACCGGAGGCGGCGAGGGCGGCGGTGATCGATTCCCGCTCCTCGTCGGTCAGCTCCCCGAAATGCAGCAGACCGTCCACGAACAGGCGCAACCCAACGTCGGTCGGCAGCCGACCGGCGGAGGTGTGCGGCGCGAACAGCAGGCCCGCATCGGTGAGGTCCGCCATGACGTTGCGGATGGTCGCCGGGGAGAGGTTTAGCGGTAGGCGGCGCGAAAGGGTCCGGCTGCCCACCGGCTCGCCGGACTCGACATACTGTTCCACGATCTCGCGCAGCACGGCGGCCGAGCGGGTGTCCAGCATGGGCGTCGCCGGGCGATCACCCCGGAGGGCGTCGCCGATCATGTCTGGCTCACGCGCATAGCCCGCAAGGTAGGAACCCGGGGCGGCATCGGTCAATGGCGAGATCGGAATATTCTTCTTGCGAGATAATTTGCATTCCCAGGGCGGGGCGGTGACCGCCTTGAACCACCGGATCCTGCGTCGGGGCGTCGCTTGCGGGGCCGCCCTCCGACAGTGGAACAATATGCCGAAGCTCCGGGCGCCGACGGTGCGTCGGACAGCGAGGGGGCCGCGGCCTGGTCCGGGAAGCCGGCTAGCTGCCGCCCGGCTCGGGCCGGGTACTCCTTCCCGGCGCGAAACCAGGGCCGCCGCGTCCCGGCGTGCGGTGGCGGAAGGCGAGCGCCTCGGCGACGTGCATGCGCGCCACGATCTCGGCGCCGGCGAGGTCGGCGATCGTGCGCGCCACCCGCAGGGTGCGCGTGTAGCCGCGCGGCGACAGGCGCAGCCGCTCCATCGCCTGCTCGGCGAGCGTCTGCGCGTCGGCGGCCAACCGGATGTCCTTCGGGTCGGCCTCGGTGTTGCTTGCCGCGCCGTCCTCGCCGTAGCGGGCGCGCTGCGCCAGGCGGGCGCGCGCCACCCGCGCGGCCACGGTCTCCGACGACTCCCCGGGCGGGGCGCGCGCGAGTTCGGCTGCGGTGGCGGGCGCCACCTCCACCGTGAGGTCGATCCGGTCGGCCGCTGATCCGGCCCTGGTAGTCCTCGCCGCAGCGCGGCGCGCGCCCGCACTCCTGCACGGCATCGCCCAGATGCCCGCAGCGGCACGGGTTCATCGCGGCGACGAGCTGAAATCGCGCCGGATAGGTGACGTGCGCGGCGGCGCGCGCGACCGTGGTGCGCCCGGTCTCCATCGGCTGACGCAGCGCCTCCAGCGCCTGCTTGGGGAACTCCGGTAGTTCGTCGAGGAACAGCACGCCCCGATGGGCGAGACTGACCTCGCCGGGCTTGGCGCGCTGCCCGCCGCCGGCCAGCGCCGCCTGCGAGGCGGAGTGATGCGGCTCGCGGAACGGCGGACGCGTGACCAGTCGGCCGCCGTCGAGCAGCCCGGCGACGCTGTGGACCATGCTGACCTCCAACGCCTCGCGCGGGGCAAGGTCGGGCAGCAGCCCCGGCAGTCGCGCGGCCAGCATGGATTTGCCGGCACCCGGCGGGCCGATCAGCAACAGGTTGTGGCCGCCCGAGGCGGCGATCTCCAGCGCGCGCTTGGCGACCTCCATTCCCTTTACGTCGCTGAGGTCGGGCCCGCGCGGCACCACCGCCAGTCCGGCCGGGTCGGGCGGGGTCAGCACCTGATCGCCGCGAAAGTGATTGATAAGCGAGAGCAGGTCGGGTGCGGCCAGCACCTCGATCTGTCCGGCCCAGGCCGCCTCCCCGCCTTGGCAGGCGGTGCAGATCAGTCCGAGATCGCGCGCCGAAGCGCCGATCGCGGCCGGCAGCACGCCGGCGACGGGGTGCAAAGTTCCATCGAGATGCAACTCGCCCAACGCTGCGTAACCCTCCACCTCGTCGCGCGGCAGCACGTCCATCGCGGCCAGCACGCCGAGCGCGATCGGCAGGTCGTAGTGGCTGCCTTCCTTCAGGAGGTCGGCCGGCGCGAGATTGATGAGGAGCCGGCGCGGCGGCAGCGCGAGACCCATTGCGGCCAAGGCCGCGCGCACCCGTTCCCGCGCCTCGCCCACCGCCTTGTCCGGCAGGCCGACGACGAGAAAGGCGGGCAGCCCTCCGGAGATCTGCACCTGCACTTCCACCGGCACCGCCTCGATCCCCGAGAAGGCGAAGGTGCGGACGCGCGCGATCGCGGCGGCTTGGATCGAGGCGTTCATGAGATCCCCTGCGTAGCGGGCAGAGGTTGACAACCCGGTAACGGCTGGGTCAGAGGACGCCTTCGAAGACCCGCGCCGCCTCGCTCATGCTTTTGCGGTTGATCCCGTTCGCGACGCCCAGCAGGTTCCAGAGGCTCCCGAGATACCCGGAAGAGCGGATCGCGTCGTTGTAATGTCCGATCAGTGCGTTTCGCGTGTCGAAGCCGCGAATGTCGAGGGACGGATACGCGCCCGGCTTTCGTTCGAGCCGCTGGTGAAAGCGCGTCCCCGGCATGATCGAGAACCGGTTCACCATGACGCGCTCGATCCCGAAGGCGTGCTCCCGAAGAAATGCGGCGGTCTTTTGCACATCCGATGCGGTTTCGCCGGGGTAACCGGCGATGACGGTGGTTCGCAGGCTGATCCCGGCCGCATGGGCATCACGGATGAAGCGCGAGGTGCGGGCGAGGTTGGTGCCCTTGCCCATGGCGTTCGCGATGCGCTGACTGCCCGATTCCAGCCCGGTCGTCATCCGCACGAGCCCGGCGGCGCGGGCCGCGCGGAGTTCATCGAGGCTAAGGCCGTTCTCCTCTTCCAGCCCGACATGGACCGAAGCCGTCCAGCGCGCGTCAGGCACCAGTTTCGGCATTCCGTCGAGGAGACCATGCCAGACCGGAAGGCTCGAGTTCAGCTTCAGGTCGAGCATCACGAAAAGATTCGCGTCGTGCCGCCCGGCTTGATGGCCGATCTCATCGAGAACGTTGTCAGGAGAGCGTGACCGAAAGGTTCGTCCGGCCACGGTTGTCACGTCCGAACAGAAGGTGCAGACGCCCCAGCCGCATCCCCGGCCGGTCATGATCGGCACAATACGCCGATGATAGAGCGTCCAGGGAAAATCCGAGTAATCCGCGAACGGGATGCTGTCGAGATCGCGAAGCGGAAGCGCCGGCTGCCGACCGGAGGTTCGGGTCCACACTCCCGGAAACGCCTCGAGCGCGCCGCCGGACACGGCGGCCCGCACCAGCGGCACCACATAGGGTTCGGCCTCGCCGGCGACCACGGCCGAGATGCCCGGCAGGGCGAGCCAGGCGTCCGCGATCGTCGGATCGTTGAAGTAGCTTCCGCCGACGATCAATGGCACGCCGGCCTTCTGGCATTCGACCCCGAACGCGGCGACGGTATCGAAATACATCGTGTAAGCCGAGACGAGGACGGCATGGGGCCGCGACCGGCGCAGGATTTGCGTGAACTCCTCGCGCATCCTTCGGCTGGCGCCTTCGCCGTCGGGCCTAATCAGCCTGCCGACCCTCGCGCGCAAGGCGCGGATGCGGTCGTTCGGCGTCAAAGCGGTGGCAAAGCGAAGCATCGAATCGAACTGGCCGAGCCGGCCCGCGCGGCCCGCGCGGCCGAAGCCTTTCACCCCGACCGTCAGCGGGGAAAAAACCGAAACGGCGTGCCCTTCCTGGCGCAGCACGGCGGCGAGCAGTCCGACAGAGATCGTGGGGTAATGGGCGAAATTGTTCAGGTCCACGAGTAGGACACTTGCCGGAGCGGCATAGGTCGATGCCATGTGACCTCAGATCGGTGCTGTTGAGGTCCTCCGTAGCGGGCAGAGGTTGACAATCCGGTAATGCTTCACGACGATTTCAAAATCATGACTTGCCGCCATCGCGCCATACCGGATGATAGTTCGGTGATAGTCGAACCGAGCGCGCCGTGAACATTCTCGCCCCGCCGAAGGCTCGGCTGTCGGTGGAGGTGGTGCACGACCTCGTCTGCCCGTGGTGTTTCCTGGGCACCCGCCGGCTCATGCGCACGGTGCGGCGGCGGCCGGACCTGCTGATCGACCTCACCTGGCGGCCATTCCTACTGAATCCCGACATGCCGCGCGCCGGGATGGCGCGTCCGGAGTATGTCGTGCGCAAGTTCGGGGGCGAGGATCGTGCGCAGCGCCTCTATGCCTCGGTTGGCGAGATCGGCCGCCTCGAAGGCGTGCTGTTCCGCTTCGACCGCATCCGCCGCGCGCCGTCCAGTCTGGACGCGCACCGGCTGGTCCGCTTCGCCGCGCGCTATGGCCGCGCCGATGCGATGGTGGAGGCGCTGTTCTCGGCGCATTTCACAGACGGGATTGACATCGGCGAGGCGGCGTCGCTGACCCTGATCGCGGCGGCCTGCGGGCTCGATCCTGCGGCCGCCCGCGCCTTCCTGTCGAGCGAGCAGGAGACCGAGGCGATCCATGCCGACAACCTGCGTTCGCACCGCCTCGGCATCAACGGGGTGCCCTGCTTCGTCGTCGCCGGCCACCACGCCATCGCCGGCGCGCAGGAACCGGAGGTGATCGAACGGCTGCTGGATGTCGCGGCAGTCGAGGCCACCGACTGACCGGACAAAAGCGGCCCTTTCGGCGTGAATCCCTTGCCCAAGGGTTGCGCCGCTGGCAGATAGGCGGCGAGGGCGTATAGCTCAGCGGGAGAGCGCCTCCCTGACACGGAGGAGGCCCGTGGTTCGATCCCACGTGCGCCCACCAAGCCTCGCGATCACCTGGCCGACTGCGGCTCGATCCGGAACAGCTCCCACGGCCCCTGCTGCGTGCTGCCATGGGAATGCGGGTGTCCAGCCGGTGATGGCGGGTGGACGCCCGCTCCCCAGATCCGTAGCTTTCGCCATGGAGGATCGCGCATGGCCGACACGCTCAACGCCTTCGTGGCCGGCCCGCGTCCACGGATCGAGGGCGCGCGCGGTGGACCGCTGGCTGGCCTCAGCTTCGCCGCCAAGGATTTGTTCGATGTCGCGGGCTACCCGACCGGCGGGGGCAATCCCGATTGGGCGCGCGCCAATCCGGTGCCCATCCGGCACGCCTGGGCGGTGCAGACCCTGCTCGATGCCGGCGCGACGCTGATCGGCAAGACGATCACCGACGAGGTCTCGCTCGGCATCCTGGGCGAGAATGCCTTCGACGGCACGCCAGTGAACCCAAGCGCGCCGGACCGGGTGCCCGGCGGCTCCTCTTCCGGCTCGGCCGCCGCGGTCGCGGCCGGCGTGTGCGACACCGCGCTCGGCACCGACACCGGCGGCTCGGTCCGCGTGCCCGCGAGCTTCTGCGGCCTCTACGGCATCCGCCCCACGCACGGGCGGCTCGATCTCACGGGCATGTTGGCGCAGGCGCCAAGCTCGGACACGACCGGCTGGTTCGCGCGCGACGCGGCCACATTCGTGAAGGTGTCGAGCGTGCTGCTGGGCGAGGCCATTCCCGACGCGCTGCCGACCAGGCTGGTGGTCGCCGTCGATGCGTTCGGCTTCGCCGATCCCGAGGTCGCCGAGGCGCTCCGCCCGCTGCTCGATCGGCTCGCGCGGATCGTGGGCGCGGTGCGCGAGGAGGTGATGGCGCCACCGGGCCTGTCGGTCTGGGCGCGCGCGCAGCGGACGTTGCAGCCGCATGAGGCGTGGCAGACCTTCAAGAGCTGGGTCGAGCGCGACAACCCGCGCTTCGCGTTCAGCGTCGCCCGCAACCTCGTCGCGGGGGCGCAGATTCCTGAATCGGAGCGCGCGTGGGCGGCGCTGATGCGTCAGGAGGCGCGCGCCCGGATGGCGTACCTGCTGCCGCCGGGCGCGATCCTCTGTTTGCCGACGACCCCGTTCCCCGCACCGAAAAAGGGGCTGCCCTTGTCCGTGCTCGACCCGTTGCGCGACCGCATAACCTGCCTCTGCGCGCATGGCGGCCTGACCGGCGTGCCGCAGGTCAGTCTGCCGGGCAGCGACGTGGACGGGCTGCCGGTCGGCCTGTCCGTGGTCGGCGGGCGCGGCGCCGATGCCACGCTGATTGCCGTCGCGCGCGCCCTGGAGCAGGCAAGATGAGCGATTTGACGCCCAATCTTCCGGAGGTGGTCGCCGAAGTCGGGGCGCTGTTTGAGCGATACGAGCAGGCGCTGATCGACAAGAACGTCGCCGTCCTCGACGCGACGTTCTGGGACAGCCCGCACACGATCCGCTACGCGCTGCACGAGAACGGCTATGGCTTCGCCGACATTCACGCCCATCGCGTGGCGCGGCCCGCGGGTCCGGGGATCAAGGAGAAACGGCTGCGGCTGGAGATCCTGACGCTCGGGCGGGCCTTCGCGACCGTCAACCTGGAGTTCAAGGTGCGCGGCCATGATCTGGTCGGTCGCCAAAGCCAGACCTGGGTGCGCTTTCCCGATGGCTGGAAGGTCGTCTCCGCCCACGTCTCGACGATGAACGAGCGACCCCTTTGGGAGACGGAAGCCGGAAGCGGCGCGCCTCCGGCTTCCCGACAGCGTTGACCCCACCGTCACGCGGCGGGTTGCGCCCCATTCCGCCTCACGACGGAACGGCGCGGGATTCAGACGACGGCGCCGAGGATTTCGTCGTCGGAGGGGAAGCGGCCGGTCGCCTTCTTGGAATAGTGCAGCCTGCCGTCCACCGTGATCTCGAAGACGCCGCCGCCGCTCTTGCGCAATCGCACATCGGCCTGGGGCGATTTCCTCGCGATCATGTCCCGCGCCTGCCGGGCGCGTGGTTCGTAGCCTCACATTCCGCAGTATTCGATCTCGATTCTCATGGCATCACCTCCATCGCTTGCGGCATGCGATCGTCGCAGACGGCGCGAAACGAAGCAAGTGGACCGCCGGCGGGACCGGTTTCGGCTAGCCAGTCAACCGGCGGAACGTATCGACGAACAGATCCACATCCGCCTCGTCGTTGTAAACGTGCGGACTTATCCGCATTCGCCCAAGCCGCGATGCCACGAACACATTCTCCGCCGCCAGCCGCTCGATCAGGCCCTCGGGCATGCCATTCCGGAATCCCAGGCTCAGCACGTTCGGCGCTCGCAGGTTGGCGTCAGCGATCAACACGCCCGAGTTGCGTAGGCTCTCCGCCAGCCGGTCGGTCAGCATGCGTAGCCGCGCGGCGACTGCCTCCGAGCCCCACTCCGCCATCATCTCCATGCCGATCGAAGCCATTTCGAGGGAGATGAAATGGTCGCGCTCCCCCATGTCGAAGCGGCGCGCGCCGGCCACGTAGGCGGCATCCGTGATATAAGGCGCGCGTTCCGAACTGATGCCACGGCGGCCAGATCCGGTCTGCTCCAGCGGCACCGCATCCTGCCGGCGCTTGGCGATGTAGAGGAAGGCCCTGCCATACGGCCCGAGGACCCATTTGTAGGTCGGGAACACCACGAAGTCCGGGTCGAGCGTCCGCACATCCAAGGCCATCACGCCCGCGGAATGCGTCGCGTCGATCAGGAGTGCCGCGCCTTGCGCGCGCAGCGCCGGAGCGATGCGATCGAGATCCACCGCGCAGCCGTCTGACCAGTGAACCGAGGAGATCGAGGCGAGCCCCACGGGTGGTGAGTCTCTGCGCTCGATCGCGGCAAGCAGCGCCGCGGTCCAGTCGCCATCCGCGGGCTGGCGCACCGTCTCGACGGTGAAGCCCTGAGCCGGGCCACGCGAGGTCCATTCCAGCACCGGCGAGGAGTGATCGTTTTCGATCAGCAGCACCCGGCTGCCGCGCGAGAGCTGGAGCGCCTTGCCGGCGGTGGCGACGCCATAGCTTACTGAAGAGACAATCGCCACATCGTCCGCATCGGCGTTGATCAGGCGAGACGCCGCCCGTCGCGCCCGCTCGTATTGCTGGGCCGGGAAGGCCGGATCGACTTTCCAGGGTTGGCCCTTGCGGGCGACGCCCGAGCGCCCGGCCTCTTGCGATGCCAGCGGCAGCGGGCTCCAGGATGCCGCATTGAAATAGCAAACCTCGCGCGGCAAATCGAACAGGGCGCGTTGGGACGGCAGCATGGGAATCCTTCCTCGCCCGGTCGATGCGGCCGGCCTTTTACGATCGCGGCACCGCTCGCCGATACAGATGCCACGACGCATGCCCCAGCACGGGCATGATGATCGCGAGGCCGAGCAGGAAGGGGATCGACCCGATCACCAGTCCGCCCGCCACGATCAAGCCCCAGGCGGCGATCGGGCCGGGGTTGGTCCGCGACACGCGGATCGACGTCAGGATCGCCGTCTCGACGCCCACATCCTCGCGGTCGAGCAGGAGCGGGAAGGTGACGATGCTGATCGTCAGGACCAGCAAGGCGAACAGGAACCCGACCGTGATGCCGACGCCAGTCAAGATCCAGCCCGCCGGCGTGTGCAGCACGTCGGACGCGAACGCGCCGATGGAGGCCGGCGACTTGGGGCCGAGCGTCAGATCGTAGAGACCCTGGGCCACCACCAGCCAGATCAGGAAGATCCCGGCCAGCAGCATGCCGAACCGCACCATCGCGCCGAATTGCGGCGAGCGGCGCACGGCAAGCGCATCGCTCAACGTGACCTCCAACCCCTGCTCGCGACGCCGGCTCATCTCATAGAGGCCGATCGAGGCGAACGGGCCAACCAGGGCGAAACCCGCCGCGAGGGGGAACAGCAGCGGCAGCACGCCATACCCGAATGCCAGCCGGCCGAGCGCGAGACCTACGACGGGGTAGATGACGCACAGCAGGATGACGTCGCTCCGAGCGGCGCCGAAGTCGCTGAGACCCTTGGCGAGAGCCGCGCCCAGATCGCGCGCGCCGATCCGGGCGACGTACGGGCGCGCCGGGTGGACCCCGATCTCGTCGCTAGCGGCCGATCTCACGGCGACGGCCGCGTTGGTGAGATAGTCCCATCCCCACAGGACAGGATTGCGAATGACGGCCATGTTTGCACCTCGCGAACCGGTGGTTCGAAGGCCGCGGGCCCAGCCGTTGGCTGGCCACCCCCACCAGGGTGTCGGTCACGAAAGAGCCACAGCCCGACAAAAGCATGAGCGTTTCCCAGCCACGCGTCCCATCAATTCAGTGGGACGGCGGAAACCGCCGTAAATACGGCCGGGGCGGACGTCCTTAAAGGGGAAGTGGCTGGGGGACCTGGATTCGAACCAAGGCTGCCCGGGTCAGAGCCGGGAGTTCTACCGCTAAACTATCCCCCAGTCGAGGCGGTGGCTGTCTAGCATGTTCTACAGACCCCGGCAAAGGGGATGGATCACGTGTAGATAGCTGGTTGCTTCCTGGACATCCTGGCCCATTACTTGCCGGCGCGAGCGGGCAGGGGGATAATCATGCGATGCGAACCCCCGTGTCCCTGACGCTGAACGGCGAACCCCGTGGCTTTCAAGGCCCGCTCACGGTTGCCGGGCTGCTGGGCGAATTGAACCTTGACACCCGCAAGGTGGCGGTCGAGCGAAACCTGGAGATCGTGCCGCGCTCGCACTACGGCGAAGTCTGGCTCGCCAGCGGGGATTCGCTCGAGATCGTGCATTTCATCGGCGGAGGCTAGGATATGGACGGGACAATTGCGCTGGACGACGATTTTTGGACCGTCGCCGGACGCCGCTTTCGCTCGCGGCTGATCGTCGGGACGGGCAAATACAAGGACCTCATCGAGACCGCCGCCGCCATCGAGGCGAGCGGGGCGGAGATCGTGACGGTTGCCGTCAGGCGCGTGAATTTGTCGGACCCGGATGCGCCGATGCTGCAGGACTACGTGGACCCGAAGCGGTACACCTATCTTCCCAACACCGCCGGCTGCCACACCGCACAGGACGCCGTTCGCACCTTGCGTCTGGCGCGCGAGGCGGGCGGCTGGAATCTCGTGAAGCTGGAGGTGCTGGGTCCGCCGCCGACGCTCTACCCGGACATGGGCGCGACACTGGAGGCGGCGGAGGCGCTCATCAAGGACGGCTTCGAGGTGATGGTCTATTGCGCCGACGATCCGGTTTCGGCCGTGCGCCTGCAGGAGATGGGCTGCGTCGCGATCATGCCGCTCGGCGCCCCGATCGGGTCGGGCCTCGGGATCCAGAACCCGGCGATGATCAGCATCCTGCGCGATTTGGTCACCGTGCCGTTCGTGGTCGATGCCGGGGTCGGGCAGGCTTCCGACGCGGCGATCGCGATGGAGCTGGGCTGCGATGCGGTGCTGCTGAACTCGGCGATCGCGCATGCGAAAGATCCGGTGCGGATGGCGCGGGCGATGAAGCACGCGGTCGAGGCGGGGCGGCTGTCTTATCTGGCGGGGCGGATGCCGCGGCGCATGGGGGCCGATCCCTCCAGTCCGCTGACCGGGCTGATCCGGTAGGAGCCCCCATGCCCCAGCCCGACCACATCTCCAAGCTCGGCATTCCCGATCCCGGCGCGCTCGACGACGACCTCCGCGCCATCTGGGACAAGTGCGTCAGCAAGCTCGGCTTCGTGCCGAACGTCTACAGCGCCTACAGCCTGCGCCCCGAGCGGCTGCGCAACTTCATGCGGACGTATAACGAGATCATGCTCGCCCCCTCCGGGTTGTCAAAGCTGGAACGCGAGATGGTCGCCGTCGTCGTCTCCTCGGCCAACCGCTGCTATTATTGTCTGGTCGCGCATGGCGCGGCGGTGCGGCAGCTTTCGGGCGATCCCGAGCTGGGCGAGATGATGGCGTTCAATCACCGCGTGGCGAAGCTCGACGCGCGCCAGCGCGCCATGATGGATTTCGCCTGGAAGATGACGACCACGCCCTGGCTGGTGGACGACGCCGATCGCAACGGCCTGTCCGCGGTGGGGCTGAACGAGGCGGACGTGTTCGACCTCGCCGAGACGGTCGCGTTCTTCAATTTGTCCAACCGCATGGCCTCGGCGACCGACATGATGCCCAACCGGGAATACCACCGCGCCGCCCGCGGCGGGTGATCTACGCCGACGCAAGTTCACCTCGTCCGCTTTGCGGGAGAGGTGTGGGTTTATGCAGCAGAGAGCGTCCGTGTGAATGCGCTCTAACGCGCGCCGAAGATCGCGCTGCCCACGCGCACCCAGGTGGCGCCGCACGCGATGGCCTGCTCGAAATCGGCGGACATGCCCATCGACAGCACCGCGAGTCCGTGCCGCGCCGCGCGATCGGCGAGCCAGGCGAAATGCGGGATCGGGTCCTGGCCGTGCGGCGGCAGGCACATCAGTCCCACGAGGCGGTCGCCGAAGCGGTTCCGGCAGGCGGCGATGAAGGCGTCCGCCTCGGCCCGGGGCACGCCAGATTTCTGCGCCTCCTCGCCGGTGTTCACCTCGACGAGCAGGCGCGGCGCGCGGCCCTCCTTGTCGATCGCGGCGGCGAGGGCGTCGGCCAGGCGCGGGCGGTCGAGCGTCTGGATCACGTCGGCCACGCGGACCGCCTCGCGCGTCTTGTTGGTTTGCAGCCCGCCGATGATGTGCAATTCGATCGCCGGCGCCTCGGCGCGCAACGCGGCGAACTTGCCGGCCGCTTCCTGCACGCGGTTCTCGCCGAAGACCGTCTGCCCGGCCGCCAGCGCCGCGCGCACCGCCTCCGCCGGCTTGGTCTTGGAGACGGCGATCAAGGTCACGTCTTCGGGCCGGCGGTTGGCGCGCAGCGCCGCTTCGGCGACGCGGGCGCGCACGCGGGCCAGGCTGTCGGCGATTTCATTTGCGGGCGGGGCGGCGTCTGACATGCAGGGCGGGCTTTCTTGGAGGGGCCGCGCGGTGGACCGGAGGCTTCTCGACTGGGCGCGCGCCGTCAAGGCCCGGCGCGGCGGCCGCGTGCCGGCCGTGTGGCTGTTCACCGATCCGCGCCGACTGCCCGATCCGCGCGCCGCCGTCGCCCGGCTGCCGAAGGGGGCAGGAGTGGTCCTGCGCCACGATGCCGATCCGGAACGCCCGGCGCTGGGCCGCGCGCTTGCGCGCCTCTGCCGGGCGCGCCGGCTGTCACTGGTGGTGGCGGGCGATGCGCGGCTCGCCGCCGCGCTCGGGGCGGGCGTCCATCTGCGGGATGGACGCTGGCCGGGACCGGCCCGGCCAGCGCGGCGACGGCGCGCGCCGTTGACAAGTTCGGCGCACGACGCGCGGTCGCTCCGCCGGGCGGCGGCGGCAGGCGCGGACCTGGTCTTTCTCTCGCCAGCGTTTCCGACCGAGAGCCATCCCGGCACGCCGGCGCTGGGGCCGCTGCGCTGGGCACGGCTGGCGCGCCGCGCCGGCCGTCCGGTCGCCGCCCTCGGCGGCATCGACGGGGGCAGCGCGCGCCTTCTGCCGCGCAGGGCGTGCGCTGGGGTGGGCGCGATCGGCGCACTGGGCTGATTGCGACCTGTGGCGCGACGGCCACAGTGTTCCGCGATTGCCATGCGCCACGGAGGCGAACCGTTGCGGCGATGGGGGGGCGGCGGCAATATGCCCCCCGAAGGTCGCGCGGCCAGGACGCGCCGTGACGTCCGGCCAAATGAGGAGGACATGAATGCGTAAGCTTTTGCTGGCGAGCGCTGCCGTCATTAGTGGTTTCGCAAGCGGCCAGGCCGTCGCCCAGACCCCCCCACCGGCGCCGGGACCGCTGCCGCCGACCTGGACCGAGGCGCCGCAGCCGACCGCGCCCAGCGGCATCGCGTCGGCCAACTCCAACCTGAGCGCGCAAGGCTACTACACGAAGGGTCCGCTGCCGGCGCCGACGCCGGGCAGCATCGTCGTGCGCTTCAACGGCCGCGTCGTGTTCTATGGTTACGCCCTGAACCAGACTTCCGACGTGGTCGGCGGCCGCAAGGCCCAGCCCTATGGCACGATCGGCTATGCCCGATTCTATCAGGGCGTCGACGGCATGACGGCCTTCGGCCTGCGCTACGGCGCGGCGGCCGAGATCCGGGTGACGGAACTCGTTTTCCAATGCCAGCACCACCAGCGGCGGATCGTCCGGGGCTACCATCGGCTCGGGCAATACCTTCGTCCCCGCGGGCGGATCATTCACGTATGTGCCGGGCAAGCAGCTCTATGTCCGCCGCGCCTTCGCCTATATCGGCGGGGACTGGGGCGCGATCCACTTCGGCAGCGACGACGGCCCGCTCGGCCTGTTGGACGCCGGCGTGACCACCTTCCAGACCTATAACGACGGCGGCTGGAACGACGACCTCAACGACATCGGCAACCCCGACACTCCGGTGTTCCCGTTCCCCTCGGGCATCGGCAACGAGTACACCACCTCCAAGGTCGTCTATCTGTCTCCGCAGATCGCCGGCTTCGACTTCGCGGCGAGCTTCGAGCCGGATGACAACCCCCTCGGCGACAGCATCAACGGCGCCGCGCCTTTCAGCCCGGAGCTTTCGACGGGCGTGCTGACCGGCGAGATCGCGCGCCGGCGGAACACCTACGAGGGCGCGGTGCGCTACCAGGGCGACCTCGGCCCGGCCGGAATCTACGCGATGGCCGGCTATATGGGCTCCGCCACGGTGAGCCGCGGCCCCGGCGCGCCCGCCGGTGCCAAGTACAACAACCTTGGCCTGTTCATGGGCGGCCTGGCACTGAACTTCGGCGGCCTGCGGGTCGGCGGCTCGGTCGTCACCGGTCAGGGAAACAACCAGCTCGCGCTGTCGGTGGACGGCCAGCACAACATGTTCGCCTACCTGGGCGGCGTGCAGTACACGCTCGGCCCGGCAACGGTCGGCGCCTCCTATATGAACATCGTCAGTGCCGGCGCCCTGAGTGAAGCCGGTACGGCGCTCGGGTCGCAGCGTCGCGAGGGCGGCATCAACGTCGGCGGGACTTACGTGGTCGCGCCCGGCCTGCTGGGCTGGCTCTCCGCGAGCTACGGACAGCGTTATCAGGGCGGATTCAACTTCAACACCGGCACGCTCGGAGCGGCCGCCAACAACGTGAACTTCAAGGCGATCGCCCTCGGCGGCATGGTCCGCTGGTAAGGACTGCCGGTCCGATCCGGCTCGGCGGCGGGGCATGTCCCCGCCGCTTTTGCTTTTGGCGGCTTGGCGTGGCGGGCCGGAACGGGTAGAGACGCGCCGTTCGCGCGAAGGGTAGCACCCGTGACGACTCGCCTGCCTGCCGTCCTCCTCTCGCTCGTCGCCATGGGCCTGCTCGCGGCCTGCGGCGCCAACACGAAGCCACCCGAGGCGCTGGCTGGATATTTCGGTCCCGAGCCGGCGCCGCAGGCGGGCTCGGTGTTCGGCGACCAGGGGCTGAACTTCGGCGTCGGCAAGGGCGTGAACCGCCAGCGCGACCAGGCGGGCGGCGCGCTCGGCGTCAATGCCTTCCTCTGGCGCGGCGCGCTCGACACGCTCTCGTTCATGCCGCTCGCCTCGGCCGACCCGTTCGGCGGCACGATCATCACCGACTGGTACACCCCGCCCGGCGCCGGCGACGAGCGCTTCAAGGCCACCGCCTTCATTCTTGGGCGCGAACTACGCTCCGACGGGCTGCGCGTGACGATCTTCCGCCAGGTGCTGAATAACGGCAGGTGGGAGGACGCCCCGGTCAGCGCCATCACCACGGGTGACATCGAGAACAAGATCCTCGACCGCGCCCGCCAGCTCCGCGCCGCCCAGGTGGCCAGCCAGTAGGGGGTGCATGCTCGGCCTGCCGCCCCCCAACCCCTCTCGCGCAAGGACCTCGTCGGCAGGGGAGCCGCAGACGACCTTTCAAGCCGCTTGCATCCTGAGGTGCTCGGACAAGCCCGCCGCCGTCATGCCCGGGGGGTACGCTCGCGCCGAGGTCGTCATTCCCGCGAAAGCGGGAATCCAGGCACGCGCGCATCAAGTTCCGACCGTCCGCCTGGATTCCCGCTTTCGCGGGAATGACGGAGAATAGGTCAAGAGTTACGGCCGTTGGTATAGTTCGAAGGTTGCGATTCTATTCGCTCCGAATCTGCTCTAGCCTCAGTGAAAGCTCTGCACGAGGCTCCCCGCCACCAGCCGCCAGCCGTCGATCAGCACGAAGAAGATCAGCTTGAAGGGTAATGAAACGACGCTGGGCGGCAGCATCATCATGCCGAGGCTCATCAGCACGCTGGCCACCACCATGTCGATGACCAGGAACGGCAGGAACAGCAGGAAGCCGATCTCGAAGGCGCGCCGGAGCTCGCCGACGAGGAACGCCGGGACCAGCGCCCGCCACGGCGCCTGATCGGCGTTCGCCGGCATCGGCATGTTCCCGACATCGAGGAACAGCTTGAGATCCGCGCCGCGCACGTTCCCGGTCATGAACTTGTGGAACGGCGCCGCCGCGAGGCGAAGGCCCTCCATCTCCGGCACGCTCCCCTGACTCATCGGCAGCAATCCCGCCGTCCAGGCCTGATCGAGCACCGGCTGCATCACGAAGAACGTCAGGAACAGCGCGAGCCCGATCAGTACCATGTTGGGCGGCGTGCCCTGCGTGCTGAGCGCGCTTCGCAGCAGCGACAGCACGATGATGATGCGGGTGAAGGCGGTAACCATGACGAGCAGGCTGGGGGCGAGCGACAGCACCGCGATCAGCGCGGTGATCTGCACCAGCCGGCTGGTAGCTCCCGCCTGCCCGGCGGTTCCGAGATCGAGGCTCACCGACTGGGCCGCCGCGGCGACCGGTGCCAGCACCAGGAGCCCGGCGACCGCCGCGCACAGCAGGGTCCGCGCGCGGATCACGTGCCCTCCGGCCCGGCGCCATGCTCGGGCGGCAGCCAGCCCACCACGAGATCGGTGCCGCCGGTCAGCAGCAGGACCCGACCTTCCGCGCAGCGCACGAGCAGGAGCCGGCGGCGCTGGTCCAACGCCAGCACCTCCTCCACCGCGAGGATCCGATTCCCAGAGCGGCCGGCCCGGCGCGGGGTGCCGATCCCGGTTGCCCGGGCGAGCCGCCCGGCGATCCAGATGAGCGCCAGCACCGCCACGAGCGCGGCGCCGCCGGTCAAGAGGGGGGTGAGATCCGTTGGCATGGCGCGGCGTTTTGCCGTGCGGTGAGGGAACGGGGTTCAGCCGGACGCGAGCGAGAGTCGCAGGCTGCCGGCGAGGGTGTCGATCTCGGTAAGCAGCGCGCGCAACTCGGCCCGCACCTCCCGGCCCTCGTCGGGCGGCAGGTCGAGGGCGCGGGCGCACACGAGGCCCACCTGCCCATCGAGTCCGGCGAGGTCGATCGGGCGCCCGGCCTCGGCGAAGGCGCGGGCCAGCGCCGCGGTGCGCCGCAGGGCGCACGCACCGGCGCGCGTCCGCTCGAGCGGCGTATCGGGAAAGGCCGGCATCTCCGCCAGCCCGCTGCACTCGACCCGAAAGGGCGACAACGGGAAATCGCTCATGTCCGCCATTGAAGCGCGCCGAGGTTAAGCAAGTGTTTCCGCCCCGCAGTCGCGGTCCGCCGGCGCGCGTTAACCGGACCTTCACCGGCGCGGACGCACGCTGCGCGACATGGACCCGACCCGCATCAAGCTGTTCGATCTCGCGGAGCGCCGCCTTGCGTGGGCGGATCGGCGCCAGGCCGTGCTGGCGCAGAACGTCGCCAACGCCGACACGCCGGGCTGGCGCCCGCGCGATGTCGCGCCCTTCAGCGCGACACTGGCGGACGCCGCCGATGCCAGCCTCGCCCGCACCGACCCCGGCCATCTCGCGGGCACCGCCGATCCGGGTCTGCTCGCGGGGGCACCCGCCCGGCCGGCCGGGCGGGGGCCGGACGGCAACGCCGTCTCGCTCGACCAGGAACTGACCAAGGTCGCCGACACCGACACCACGCAGTCGCTCGTGACCGCGATCTATCACACCTATTTCGGCTTGTTCCGCACCGCGCTCGGCAGCGGTACCGGGTGAAGGAGACGGCCATGGAGCTTGAGAAGTCGCTGGCGATCTCCGCGCGCGGGATGCGGGCGCAGACCACCCGGCTGACGGTGATCGCGCAGAACCTGGCCAACCAGGACAGCACGGGATCGACGCCGGGCGCCGACCCCTATCAGCGCAAGACGGTGAGCTTCACCGACAAGATGGATCGCGCGCTGGGCACCGAGGTCGTCGGCGTCCGCGCCATCGAGAAGGACCGCGCGGCCTTTCCCCTGCGCTACGATCCGGCCAACCCGGCGGCGGATCCGCAGGGCTACGTCAAGCTGCCCAACGTGAACGCGCTGGTGGAGATGGCGGACATGCGCGAGGCGGAGCGGTCGTATCAGGCCAATCTGTCGGTGATGCAGACCACGCGCGGGATGCTGACCCGCACGATCGGGATGCTGCGATGAGCCCGGCCGGCGCGGGCGGCGTCGCCACCGTCACCGTCACCCCCCGCGCGGCCGCCGACGCCTACCAGCGCACCGAGAGCGGGGCGGGGGCGGGGACCGGAGCCGAGAGCTTCGGGGCCGCGCTGGAGAACGCGGTGGGCGACGCCGTCGCGCAGGGCCACGCGGCAGACCAGCAGGCGACCGCCGCGATCAACGGCACCGGCAACATCACCGACGTCGTCACTGCGCTGGCGCGCGCGGAACTGGCGCTGCAGTCGGCGACGGCGATCCGCGATCGAGTGGTGTCGGCCTACCAGGAAATCATGCGGATGCCGATATGAACGAGGCTCCCCGGTGAACGCGGCCGACGTCGCCGCGGTACTGCGCGAGGCGCTGCTCGTCTCGCTCAAGCTCGCGGGGCCACCCTTGGCGGCGGGGCTCGTGGTCGGCGTGCTGGTCTCGCTGCTCCAGGCCGTGACGCAAATCCAGGAGGCGACGCTGGCCTTCGTGCCGAAGGCCGTGGCGCTCGCCGTGACCTTGGCGATCACCGCTCCCTTCATGCTGGGCGCGCTGTCGGCCTATACGCATCGGCTGATGGACCGGATCATCGCGATCGGCGGCTCGTGACGGCGGCCGACGCGGCGTGGCTCGCGGGGCTCCCCGATCTCGCCTTTGCGTTCGTGCTCGTGCTGGCGCGGGTGGGTGGGCTGATCATCCTGATGCCCGGCCTCGCGGAGACCGGCGTGCCCGCGATGGTGCGGGCCGGCATCGCCGGGGCATTGGCGCTGCTGCTGACCCCCGGGGTCGCGCCACTGGTCCCGTCGGTGCCCGCAATGCCCGCGACGGCGGCGGCGATGGTGGTCTCGGAGCTGCTGGCCGGGCTCTGGCTCGGCTTCCTGGCCCGCATTCTGGCGCTGGCGCTGCCGATGGCCGGCCAGATCCTGGCGACACTGATCGGCGTGTCGAGCGTGCTGCAGCCCGACCCCGAGATGGGCCCGCAGACCAGCGCGCTCGGCCGGCTGTTCGCGGTGGCGGCGCCGACGCTGGTGCTGGCCTCGGGGCTGTATGCGCTGCCGATCGCGGCGCTGGCGGGCAGCTACCGCCTGATCCCGCCCGGCGCGGGGCTGCCGGCCGGGGCGAGCGCCGAGGCGGTGGCGCGCGCGGTGGCGGTCGGCTTCGGCCTCGCGCTGCGCCTGTGCGCGCCGGCGCTGCTGGCGAGCGTCGTCTGGAGCGTCGCGGCCGGCCTGCTGGCGCGGGTGGCGCCGCGCGTGCAGATCCATTTCCTGGCGATGCCGGCGCAGATCTTGGGCGGCCTCGCGCTGCTGGCGGCGCTGTCGGCCGCGATCCTCACCGCCTGGGAGGACGCCGTGCGCGCCGGGTTTTCCGCGCTGCCGGGTCTGTCCTGAGTGGCAATGGCCTGACGGCGCATGGCCGAGACGCCGGAGACCGAAGGTGACAAGACCGAGGCGCCCACCGCGCGCCGGCTTCAGCGCGCGCGGGAGGCCGGACAGGTCGCCGTCTCGCGGGAGGTGGTGCTGTTCGCGGTGCTCGGGGCCGCGACGCTCGGCCTCGTGTGGCAAGCGCCGGAGGCCGGGCGGGACCTGCTCGTCACCTTTCGCGCCCTGATCGAGCACGCTGCCATGGGAGACGCCTCCCCGCGCGCCGCCACGCGGCTCGCCGCGCTCACGGCGCTGCGGGCGGCAGCTCCGATTCTCGTCCTGGCGCTGCTCGCCGGGGCCGCCGGCGTGCTGGTGCAGACCGGGTTCGTGTTCAGCCCGGCGCCGCTCCGCCCCCGGCTGGAGCGGGTCAGCCCGATCGCCGGGCTGCGCCGGTTGCTCAGCCTCGACAGCGTGGTCGAGGCCGGTCGGTCTCTCGCGAAGCTGCTGGTGGTTGGGTTTGCCGCCTGGCGCGCGGTCGCCGCCGACCTGCCGCGCCTCGCCGCCGCGCCGTTCCAGGCCGTGACCGGGCTGCCGGCGGAGTTGGCGGCGGCCGTCCTGCGGCTGCTGCTGGCGGTGCTCGCCGCGCAGGCCGGCATCGCCGTGCTCGACGTCATCTGGGTGCGCCTGCGCCACACCCGGCGCATGCGGATGAGCCGCCAGGACATCCGCGACGAGCAGAAGGAGACCGAGGGCGACCCGCGCGTGAAGCTGCGCCTGCGCCGCCTGCGCCAGCAGCGGGCGCGCCGGCGGATGCTGGCCGCGGTGCCGAAGGCGACGGTGATCATCACCAACCCGACCCACTATGCCGTCGCCTTGGCCTATGATCGCGGGCGGAACGCGGCGCCGCGAGTCGTCGCCAAGGGAGTCGATTCGATGGCCGGACGGATCAGGGAGGTCGCACGTCAGCACGCCATCCCGCTGGTCTCGAATCCGCCGCTGGCGCGCGCGCTGCATCGGCTGGAGCTGGACGCCGAGATCCCGGCCGAGCACTACAAGGCCGTGGCGGAGATCATCGCCTTCGTCTGGCGCCTGCGCCAGCCGGGCCTTGTGAGCCGGGCTTTGTGAGCCGGGGCTTGTGAGCCAGCGTTGTAAGCGGGCGTTGTGAGCCGGAACACGTTGCGAACGGATGGGTAATCGCGTATGCGGGGACATGTTCACTAGGTGTTCGCTTGCGATGCGTGGCCGGGGATGTGCAATCATCCGGTGCATGAGCGGCGATATGCCCACACTCATGGTTGCGTAGGAAAGGGCTTCGATGGACAAGGGCAAGGCGCTCGACGCGGCGATGGCGCAGATCGAGCGGGCATTCGGCAAGGGCTCGATCATGCGCATGGGCGCGCGCGCCGGGGACGAGGCGATCGCGGTGATCTCCTCGGGCTCGCTGGGTCTCGACCTCGCGCTCGGCATCGGCGGGCTGCCGCGCGGACGCATCGTCGAGATCTACGGGCCGGAAAGCTCGGGCAAGACCACGCTCGCGCTGCACGCGATCGCCGAGGCGCAGAAGCGCGGCGGCACGTGCGCCTTCGTCGATGCCGAGCACGCGCTCGACCCGACCTATGCGCGCAAGCTGGGCGTGGACGTGGACAATCTGCTGATCAGCCAGCCCGACGCCGGCGAGCAGGCGCTGGAGATCGCCGACACGCTGGTCCGCTCCGGTGCGATCGACGTGCTGGTGGTCGACAGCGTCGCCGCCCTGGTGCCGCGCGCCGAGCTGGAAGGCGAGATGGGCGACAGCCACATGGGCCTGCACGCGAGGCTGATGAGCCAGGCGCTGCGCAAGATCACCGGCAGCGTCTCGCGCAGCAACACGATGCTGATCTTCCTCAACCAGATCCGCATGAAGATCGGCGTGATGTTCGGCAACCCGGAGACCACGACGGGGGGCAACGCGCTGAAGTTCTACGCCTCGATCCGCCTGGAGATCCGCCGCATCGGGCAGATCAAGGATCGCGACGAGGTCACGGGCAATCAGACGCGGGTGAAGGTGGTGAAGAACAAGCTCGCGCCACCCTTCCGTCAGGTCGAGTTCGATATCATGTACGGCGAAGGCATCAGCAAGGTGGGCGAGCTGGTCGATCTCGGCGTGAAGGCGGGCGTGGTGGAGAAGTCGGGGGCCTGGTTCAGCCACGACAGCCAGCGGATCGGCCAGGGGCGGGAGAACGCCAAGCAGTTCCTGCGCGACCACAAGGAGATCGCCGAGGCGATCGAGCGCAAGGTGCGCGAGCAGTCGGGCGTGGTGGCGAACGCGATGCTGATCACCGCCGAGGAGGTCGAGGAGGCCGAGGCGGCTGAGTAGTCCTCCCAAGGCCTTGCCGCTCGATTCCGACGACCACGCCCTGATCGCCGCCGCGACCGAGGTGCTGGCGCGGCACTACCGGCCGTTCTGGCACACCGTCGCGGCGGCGGTGCGCGCGCGCGACGGCCGCGTCTGGACCGGCATCCATCTCGGCGCGACGGTCGGGCGGATGTCGGTGTGCGCCGAACCGATCGCGCTGGGCCGGGCGCTGCTGGAGGGCGACGGCACGGCGGAGACGATCGTCGCGGTGCGCCACCCGAAGCCCGACGAGACCGACCGCGAGATGGCGGTCGTCTCGCCGTGCGGGGCGTGCCGGGAGCTCATCCTGGATCATTGCCCGGAGGCGTTGGTGATCTTGCGCGATGGCGCCGGGTTGGTGAAGATGCCAGCACGGTCGCTGCTGCCGGTGCCGTATCGGCGGTGATGGGACAGGGGCGAACGATAGCTGAGGTCCTCGCGGTTTTGAGGGTTATCTCAATTTGAGATCCGCATCCTGTGCAAAGGAACGTCGTGGGTAAATCTGAAGATGACGACAGCGTGGACGTGAAAGCGGCGATGAATGCCGCCCACGTCGCTGCTACCTTTCTGAGGACTCAGCTAACCGGGTTTGAGTTCCTGAATGCGTTGCACCATCCGCATCAGTTTGCTGCGGGTGCTTACGACTCTTGACCTGAGAGTTTAGCCCGCTTACGGTGCGAGCTTATCGCAAGGTTTCGGGGCGCCCCGATGTCGAGGAGGCCAGATGTCGGAGACACCCGGCATTGATAATTAGTGCAACATAAAGGACGTTATGCTTCACCAGCAGTTATTGGTCTAGTAAGGACCACCCATCCGGTTGATTACCATAGCGTAGTTGGACCATAGTGGGTCGACATATTTCTTGATGAGGTCGGTCCGATCGATGGAGGACCAGACGTCAGACGCAGCCTTCAAAAAAACCCTGCGCTCGTTGGGGCTGTCGACATTACGTGCAAGCCGGATATAAATCCCGCCGGCATTAAATTGGTCGTTGACCTGATTGTAAAGATGCAGACAGGAATGCCAGTATTCCATGGCTTTCGCAGTGTCGTTCCGAATTACCGCAACATCTCCGAGTTCACGAATAGCGTTGGCGGTATTTACAATTGCTCCAAGGGCGGCGTACGAAATTCGAGCCTTTGCGAATGCATTCTCAGCGGCAGCGGCGTCAGACGTTTGAAGAGCAACGTCACCCAACCCTTTAATGCAATTAGCGATACCAAGCTCTGAGCCTGCTTTGGTGTAAAGGTCCCGTGCTGTATCGTAGCGTTCCGCTGCGCTCGCGTAGAGTTCCTGCGCTTTATCTTCACATTCCTTCTCGGATTCCTCGTCCCCACGCAAGCGATCGATCTCAGCGAGACGGTGAACGCAATTGGCCCATCCGACTGTTTCGCCGGTTTGCCGATATGCGGAACGGTAAACGTCTAGAGCGGTGGTGAACCCCCCTATGGCTTGATCGTATTCTCCAATTTCCAAAGCAATCCTGGCAAGCTGGCAAATACAATTCGCCTCGCCAAGGAAGTCTTCCGACTTGCGACTTAGAATGAACGCTCTCTTCAACAAATATCTCGCTTTCTTATATCTTACTTGTTCCGCTGCAATATCACCGAGACCTTTCAGGCAGCGTGCTTGACCACCATCATCCTTTATCTCTCGATATAGTTTGAGGGCCGTTGTGTAAGCGGCTTCAGCTTCAGCGTGGTTTGAGCGAATGTAGGTAATGTCGGCTAAACTCCGCAGTGCCACAGCGCGCGACCGAACATCCCCATCGCTACTGCAACTTTCTGCGAGTATGCGCAGTGGCTCGGGGGAACCCCCGCGTGTCAGCCGTGCAAGGCGAGTAAATCCTTCAATGCTTTGCACAGCCTCCTGGCGAAGCTGATTACATGTGGCCGCTGCATGGAAGGCCGCCTCGATGTTTGCACTCTCTGGTATCAGGCGGCTATTTGCCACTTCACCCCCTTCTTTGCCAATCCGCTCCCCCAGGTCTCGGGCAAGAGAAAGGTAATGTCTGATCCAAGCGCGCGATAAGTCTTCTTGAGGAGCATGGCACCGTCTTGAATGCTCTCGAATAGGTGGAAGCATCTCAACCCTTGCAGTATCGTTGCGGTAAGCCAATCCGACTGCGATAAGTTCATCGACGGCCTGTCCTGCAATCACACCAAGCAAGGACCTTTGATCCTCGCGATTGATACCGGCAGGCAATTGGCCTAGAAGCGAGAAAAGCAATCGGCTGTTGGCGGTCAAACGTGGAGATCGAAATGAGATCTCTATCGAAATCGGGAGCGAATCAAGGCGATGTTCTCGGGGATTCAGACGCGTTGCCAATTTAGTCCCAACGACATTCCACTCGTCCAAAAACACATCGAGTTGCTTCCCTTGACCGATGCGCCTTGCAACCAATTCGATAGCCAATGGAATTCCACCCATTAATTCAAGGAATTCGTTGACTAGCGGGTCGTCAGTTTGGAGCTGTTGTGCGATATCAAAAAGCAAACGTCTTGCGTCATGGTCTTTTAACGGTTGAAGAAAGATTGGCTCCCAACGTGCACCACCAGGAACTTCGCTCCCGCTCCTCAGGGACGCGAAAAGGCTAAGTTCGGGAATGGCCCCCAGCCATCGCAGATCGCGCTCTATGGTCGAGCGTTCGGCCGTCACTTCCCAGGGAGTCTCAAAGTTATCAAGAACAAGCAAACCAGGTCCTAGCCTCAAATTCGCCAGCATCGCGTCGAACGAGGCGTTTCGGCTGATACACATTGATTTGCGATAGCCGCCCGCATAGCTACGGAATTGGTTGCGGTCTCAAGTTCAGCAAACCAGCGGCGTGCGCCAAATACCTGGGCGGCTGTCGGATGATTAAGGAGGGCTGTGGTCAACGTCGTTTTTCCGAATCCAGGCCCCCCAAGAACCGCCACCTTAAGGCCCCTCGTTTCGGACATCTCAGAGGCCAACCTATCGACCAGTTCTTCACGACCAAAATTGCGCTCGGGAGGCGGGGGGATAGTTTGCCGCACTACCTGATGCTGGCTTTCCATCGCCTGTATTGGGGCTGATCCCGGAAATTCCGCGTTGTCGTGGCTTGCGGTTGGTCTGTCCTCCTTGCCGGGCGGGTCGTCCATTGCGAGCATTTCAAACATAAACGCGGCTGCGGCATCGGCCGCTCGCTGCTGCCAGTTCTGCGCATCAGTCTCGGACTTGCCCGCGAGCAGGTCAGAGACACCTCGCACGACGACCGCCCGGCACCCAGAGTTGATGTGTGCGGCTTCCAGAAAGCCGCGCCCTTCCATTTCGATGGCAAGTGTGTCGCCATAGTGCTGATAGAGCAACGTGGCGATGCGGCCGGCATTGTCGGCAACCACCGCCTCGCCCGCCGCAATCGGCCCAATGAACACGGCGGGCTTGCGGTCGGGCCAGAGTTTCGTATCAAGTCGATCGTGCCAAGACGAGCTGAGCCGCAGCATCCTTGCCCGGTATTCCATCGCCAAGTGCGACATCCTTCACCCCGCCGGCGATGCCAACGAAGGCAGCGATCTGCGGCCGGTAGTGTTCCAACGCCCGCACTCCGATCGTCGCGGGCCGGCTGTTGCCGGGGCCCACTTCGGCGATCACCACGGTCCATGACCCGAATTCTCCAGCAAGGAACCATGTGTCCCGAACACGCTCAGGGCGCGAGTTGCGAAGGTGCCGCAGGGCGGCGCGGGTTTCCGTCTCGATGGCGGTCAGCACGACAACGTAGTGGCGCACCTCGAACACCCTTGTCCTGTGAGGTGGACGCCATTTCCCGGAGCGTGGCGCCCTGGATGAGTTTAGCCCGGGTTGCCGCTACGCTGCCAGATCGCGTCCGTCAATCGTCAAGCAACCACGTCAATTCGGCGCTCTGAACCGCCCCGGGTTTGCCGGAGGCTGTTGGGTTTGAGTTAGGCCGCCAGGGGTAGGCTCTCAGCTTGGTCATAGTAGCGCGCTTCGGCCTCGGCGGGAGGAATGTTGCCGATCGGCTCGAGCAGGCGCCGGTGGTTGAACCAGTCCACCCATTCCAGCGTGGCGAACTCGACCGCCTCGCGCGAGCGCCACGGCCCGCGCGGGTGGATCAGCTCGGTCTTGAACAGCCCAATCACCGTTTCGGCGAGCGCGTTGTCATAACTATCGCCAACGCTGCCGACAGACGGCTCAATGCCCGCTTCGGCGAGGCGCTCCGTGTAGCGAATGGCAAGGTATTGCGACCCGCGGTCCGAGTGATGAACCAGACCGTCGCCCTGGACCGGACGCCGTTCGTGCACTGCCTGCTCCAGCGCATCCAGGACGAACCCGGCATGGGCCGTGCTGGATACGCGCCAGCCTACGACGCGGCGGGCGAACGCGTCGATGACGAAGGCCACGTAGGCGAAGCCCTGCCAGGTCGCGACGTAGGTGAAGTCCGACACCCACAAGCGGTTCGGCCGCGTTGCCTTGAACTGCCGCTGCACGCGATCGAGCGGACAGGGCGCGGCACGGTCGGGGATGGTGGTCCGCGTGCTGCGGCCACGCACCGCACCGCGCAGGCCCATGCGGCGCATCAGCCGCGCAACCGTGCAGCGGGCCGCGGCGATGTCCTCGCGCCCGAGTTGCCGCCACACCTTGCGCACACCATAGACGCGGAAGTTCGCCTCGAACACGCGGCGGATCTCGGCGCTCAGCACTGTGTCGCTGCATGCCCTCGCCGAGGCTCGGGCCGGGTCCGATCGTTGCGCCACGTGAGCGTGGTAGGTGGACGGGGCGATCGGCAGCACCTTGCAGATCGGCTCGACCCCGAACCCGCCGCGATGATCGTCAATGAACGCGATCATGGCCTGAACCGGCGGTCGAGCTCCGCCTGGGCAAAATACGCCGACGCCTTGCGCAGGATCTCGTTGGCTTGGCGGAGCTCGCGCACTTCGCGCTCCAACGCGCGGACCCGCTCGCGCTCGTCCGTGGTGGCACCAGGCCGCTGGCCCGTGTCGCGCTGGGTTTGGCGCACCCAGGACCGCAGCGTCTCCGCCGTGCAGCCGATCTTGCCCGCTATCGAGCCGATCGCCGCCCACTCCGAGGCGTGCTCGCCCCCGTGTTCCAGCACCATCCGCACGGCCCGCTGTCGCACCTCAGGCGAAAACTTCTTCGTTCGCTGTTGTTCCGTCATCGCTCCACTCTCTCAAGAGTTGGAGCCTCCGGCAAACCCGGAGCGGTTCACTCACCTCTTTGTGGTGCCATTTATACTGGTCCGCTCAACCTCTTGCTGGGTCAGTCGCTCCTTCGTCCGATCGTAAAGCTTCGTCGTCCGTGGGCTTTCATGGGCGGCCATTTCCTGAGCGTGCTCGAGCGCACCGCCATCGGCGAGATAGGCGGTACGCACCGCGGCCGCGGGTTTATCGGCACGATCTGGCCGGTGATGAGCCAGTTGAACATCATCCGCACGGCCGCAAGCTGCTGCTTCACGTCCGGTGCCGAATGAGTTCAGCATCGGGCAGTTCGGTCGGAATGCCGGATTGGATTACGGCGGGGAATTTATACGGGAGATTGATCTAAATCGGATGTGCGGTAGCACCATGCCGTCAGACATTCGTGCTGATATTTTTTGGACGACATCGGGACGCGCGCAGGCGTCACTGGCCTTAAGTGAGGCTCCGAAGAGTTGTGTCGTCGTTCCGATTGACCGATTGCCCGCGCATGTAAGCTTGCGGGCTACAGCCCATTCGGTGCGGAACGCGTAGATGAACGCCGACGTCGAGCCGTAGCCAAGTTCCATCGCCGTCTGTGTGACGTCTAGGGAACCTCTGATCAAGGCGGCACAGCGCTGGCGCGATCCGATTGGCTGGCGGGTTGGCTATCGTATGGCGATGAAGGTTGCCGGTCGAATGCCGCGTTCGCGGCATATTGACCTTTGCGGGAATGTGCGGCCGTGTTTGGGACGCATTACGCCCGTCGGGCACGCAACAGCCGGTGGCGGCCGATGAACAGATTGGCCAGCGCACAGGTCACAAACAGCCGGTGCGCGTTCTTGTCCAGGCCGCGATAGCGAACCTTGACGAAGCCGAACACCCGCTTGACCACGCCGATGCTGTGCTCGACTTTCGCCCGGACCCTCGACTTCGTTCGGTTACGCGCTTTCTCCGCCTCGTCCACCACGCCGCGGTGCCGATACCGGCGGTTGGTGAAGTCCTTGGCGTTCGGCGCATGCTCGCGGATCACCTCGGTTTGGCCGCGATACGCCTGGTCCCCCCAGACCCGGGTTTCCTCACCGTGCAGCAGGTCAGGCAGCACGGTGGCGTCGTGCACATTGGCCGCCGTCGCGACCACCGCGTGGATCAGCCTGGTCTTGCTGTCCACCCCGACATGCGCCTTCATCCCGAAATACCATTGCTGGCCCTTGCGGGTCTGATGCATCTCCGGGTCACGCGCCTTGGCGGCATCCTTGGTCGAACTCGGGGCGCTGATGATAGCCGCATCGACGATCGTGCCCGTGCTGAGCTTCAGGCCGTGCGCCTCCAAGTGCTCATGCACCTGTTCGAATATCTGCCGGCCCAGATCGTGCCGCTCCAACAGGTGACGCAACTTGCACACCGTCGTCTCGTCCGGAGCCGGCTCGCGGCCCAGGTCGATGCCGGAGAACCGGCGCATCGCCGCCGAGTCATACAGTGCCTCCTCCACCGCCGGATCCGACAGATTGAACCACTGCTGCAGAAAGTAGATGCGCAGCATCCGCTCCAGCCCGACCGGCGGGCGGCCGTTGCCTGGCTTGGGATAAGCCGGCGCGATCAGGGCACATAGTTCGAGCCACGGCACCACCCGCTCCATGTCGGCCAGAAATGCCGCCCGACGCGTCGTCTTGGCGTAACGCTCGAACCCCACACTCGCCAACGTCGCCTGCCGCATCTCCGTCGTCCCGGTTGTCCGAACCGGCTCTACATGCCGTTCCGTGACCGGGGCGAGGCCAACCTGATCAGAGAGTCCTTAGTTGGGTGGCAGAGACTTCAAGTCTTCACCGTCATGCCCGGCGCAGGCCGGGCACCCACGTCTTTACTTGCGGCCCGAGAAAGACGTGGGTGGCCGGGCCAAGCCCGGCCATGACGATGACAGTAATACCGGGGCCGATGCGAGCGGCCGGACAGTCGCGCAACATTGTCGAATCGGCTGAAACCGCTCTACAATCCATTCAACCGTGCGATGGGTTCGCGGTGCTTGCACATGGGTGGGCCTCTGGACGCCGGCTGGGCGGGGTTGTGAGCAGCGCGGCGACGCAGCATCGCGTCGAAGGCCCCGAACACGCGGCGCATCTGCGCTGGCTTGTAGGGGAACAGATCGGGCGGGTCCATCAGGTGGATGATGGCGGCGACATCCGCCTCGAACACCAGCAGGCGGCCGTCCGGGGTCTCTGCGCAGTCGATCTGGAAGTAGTCGAGCGCCATCCAGTCGTTCAGAGTGGCGAAAGCATCCGCGTGGCGGACGGCGAACCCGGTGTCGAATTCGGCCATCTCGCGAGCCTCCTCCGCGCGGCGGTGTGCGCTCTCGGTCATGCCGGCGTTAAGGTAGTGAACCATCCAGTGCTCGGAAGCCGCCATGTGGCAGAGGAACGGCCTGCGGTCGATGCAGGCGATGCGGTATTTGCGGAACAGCCCGTCAGCGCCCCGGTAGTCCACGAATTGCGTGACGAAGAACTCGTCCGCGGTCACGGTTGCCAGATAGGCTGCCAGATCGGCCGGGCCGTTGGCCTTCTCCAGGTTTTGGCCGCCGTGGGAGCCGACCGGACGGATGAGCACCGGGTGGCCCGAAGTCAGAAGCGGGATCCCCGAGTGGCCCGCGAGGTCGGACTGGAGGTGCGCGCGTGACAACCGCAGCACGGGCGGGCTGCAGAGCCGCGGCAGCGATGCCAGCCCGCTCGCGACCGTATCGCGGGACAGCCGCGCGATCACGGCGGGATCGTTCAGCACCGGGCGCGGCCAAGACTGATAGAGCGGCTGCAAGCGGCGCAGCGTCGCAGGGTCGGATTCGCTGACGGCGACGAACGCGACGTCGTGGTCCGGCACGCGGAACGGCAAGGGCTTGCCGGGAACCAGGAACAGCAGGTCGAGCCGCACGTCCAGGTGTGCGGTGATGAAGTCGAGCGGCGTGTTCACCATGAGGTCGCCGGGCGCGACCAGCGCCAGAAGCCGCAGCGGACGGGCCGAGTTGGCGGCGAACCCGTCGGCCACCCGGAACAGCCGGCATTCGTCCAGCGCCTCGCGTTGCAGCGCGCGCGATTGGCTGGGGCGGAAGCGCAGCGCATGCGCCAGCGCGACGTCCAGGATCAGCGCGGCGCGCTCGTCGGGCGTGGCGGCGGGGCGGTCGATGAAGCGGAGCAGCTCGTCCAGCCCATGATCGACGAACGCGCGATGCGCCAGCGCCGCCGCGCCGTGGATCAGCGGCGGCGTGAGTTCGGGCGCCAGCGTGGGAATGGCGTCCCGCGAGGGCAGGGGGAGAATGTGCACGAGAACGCTCCTGTGGGCGCATAGTGCCTCGCGGCGCTGAATCAGGCGTTAAGACCGTGGGCACGCGGAAGGATAATCTCGCGATGAAGGTCGTCGACATCATGACCACCGCGGTTGAGTTCATCGCCGCCGACGCCACGGTGAAGGAGGCCGCCGAGCTGATGGGCGAGCTCGACGTGGGCGGGCTGCCGGCGGGGTCGGAGGAGCGGATGGAGGGCGTCGTCACCGACCGCGACATCCTCTACCGCGTCGTGGCGCGCGGGCTCGATCCCGGGCAAGTGCGGGTGCGCGACGTGCTCTCGCGTCCCGTGATCGCCTGCGGGGAGGACGACACGATCACGGCCGCCATGGACATGATGGCCGCGAACCATATCCGACGGATGCCGGTGCGCGACGCCGGAGGGCGGATCACCGGGTGGATCACGCTCGCCGACTTGGCGCGCAAGCTGCTGGTCGACAACGAGATGCTCCAGGGCACGCTCCGCGCGATGACGGAGCCGGAGGGCTGAGCAAGGCCCGACCGCCTTCTCAGCGGCGGTAGCGGCGGTTGGCGCTGCGGATCACCTCGGTCGGCAGGTCGAGGCGGGCGGCGAGGTAGTCGAGGAAAAGCTGTCCCGCCGGGTCGTGCGACGGACCGGCGGCCAGCGCGACGACATAGGCATAAGGCGCCATGTCGGACTGCTGGACTTCGTGCAGCATGCGGCTAAGCGGGCGCGGCGTCTCCAGCGCGGCGCGCAGGGCCGCTTGCACTGCCGGCTCGGCGCCCACCGTGCCGAGCCAGGATGTCGCCGCCTCGATCCGGGCGGCATCCGGCGGCGTGGGGTCGGCCAGCAGCACAACCGCCATGACCTGCGCCAGCAGCGCCGCCTGGGGCGGCTCGAGCATCCGGAAGTTCACGGTGAGCGGATAGAGCGTCTGATGGCGATTCTGTACCCAGGCGTGCAGCACCTTGCCGCCCAGGCTCTCCATCACGACGGCGCGGGGGGAGGCAAGCTGGCGCTGCCGTCGGCCGGGGCTGCCGCCGGCCAGCAGCCCGGCGTCCAGAAGCGCCGGCGGTAGGCCGGTCGCGTGCGCCGCCAGCTCCTCCGCCTGGCCGTCGCGCTGGCCATTCCCGTCCGATGTCCCGAACAGGCGTGACAGCAGCCCCATCCGGCTCAGCGCCCAGCGGGTGCGGCGGCGCCGCCGGTCAGGGCCTCGATCTGGGCCAAGAGGCGCGAGAAATCGACCGGCTTCGGATGATAGTCGTCGCAGCCGGCCGCCAGCGCCTTCTCCCGATCACCCGACATGGCGTGGGCGGTCAGCGCGATGATCGGAACCTTGGCCGTCTCGGCGCTCGATTTCAGCACTCCCGCCGCCGTCCAGCCGTCCATCACCGGCAGGTTCATGTCGAGCAGCACCACATCGGGCGGCGCGGCGCGGGCCTTGTCCACACCCTCTTGCCCGTCCATCGCCACCGAGACCTCGTACCCGCGGCGCTTGAAGCGGCGGGAGAGGAAATCCCAGATCTCCTCGTGATCCTCAACCAGCAAGATTCGCGTCATGCCTCCGCTCCCTTGCTTCCCGCATGACCCTCGCGAGCTTGCGCGAGCACCTCGCGCAGCTCCCGCGCGAGGTCGCGCAGGCTGATGCTGCCCTTGATCACAACCTGATCCGCCTGCTGTTCCAGCCGCGCGCGTTCGGCCGCCGTCATGTCTTTCGCGGTCAGCACCACCACGGGGATGTCACGTCCCTCGGGGCGCGCGCGCAGCGCGGCGAGGAAGTCGAAGCCGTTCATGATCGGCATCATCAGGTCGAGCAGGATCAGCGCCGGCGTGGCATCCGCCATGCGGGCAAGCGCTTCGCGTCCATTGGCCGCATCCGTGACGCGCCAGCCGTCGCGCGCGAGCATCGTGCGCAGCCGGTCGCGCGCATCCGCGTCGTCGTCCACCACCAGCACGTCGGCAGTCGCCTGCACGTGACGATAGCGGTCCATGATGGCCTTGAGATGGTCCCACTCGATCGGCTTCACGAGATAATCCGTGGCGCCCAGCGTGTAGCCGAGGCTCTGCTCGTTCACGACAGAGACCATCACCACAGGGGTGTGGCCCAGCTCGGGGTCCGAGCGGATGGCGTGCAGCACGGACCAGCCATCCAGGTGGGGCATCTCCACATCCAGCAGCACCACGCTAGGCCTGAGCGCGCGCACCAGGGCGAGGCCGGCACGGCCGTCGGCAGCGGTCCGGGCGTGGAACCCCTCGCGTTGCAGGAACCGCGTCAGCAAGTCGCGCGCCGCCGGGTCGTCATCGATCACCAGCACGCAGTCGCCCGGCTCTGGTCCGGACGCAGAGCGCGCCTCCTCGGGGGGCGCGTGCGTGGCGCTCGTGTCGAGCACGGCCGGAATCTCGATCGTGAACACCGAACCTTGCCCGGGCACGCTCTCGACGCGCACATCGCCGCCCATCATCCGGCAGAACGCGCGGGTGATCGAAAGGCCCAGCCCCGTGCCGCCGAACTGCCGCGTGGTGGACTCGTCGGCCTGGCTGAAGCGCTGGAACAGCTTGGCGAGCTGCTCCTCGGTCATGCCGATGCCGCTGTCGCGCACGGCGAACATCAGCCAGGGGCGCCCGTCATGGGTCTTGCGGCTTGCGTGCAGCGCGATCGAGCCCTTTTCGGTAAACTTCGCGGCGTTGCTGAGCAGGTTCAGCAGGCATTGCTTCACCTTGACCTGGTCGGTGCGCGCCATGCCGAGCCCGTCGGCGAGGTCGAGCACCAGACGATTCTCCTTCTTCTCGGCGAGCGGCTCGGCCGTCGCCGCCAACTCGCGCAGCGTCTCGGCGACGTCGAAGCGTTCGGCGGCGACGGTCATCCGCCCGGCCTCGATCTTCGAAAGGTCGAGCACGTCGTTGATCAGGCTCAGCAGGTGCCGGGCATTGGCGGTGATTTTGGCCAGATCCTCCAGCAGATGCGGCTGGCCAAGATCCTGGATCTCCTCCTCCAGCATCTCCGTGTAGCCGATCACCGCCGACAGCGGCGTGCGCAGTTCGTGGCTCATGTTGGCAATGAACTTGCTTTTCGCCCGGTTGGCCGCCTCGGCTTCGTCGCGCGCCGCCTCCAGCTCGGCCTTCGCGAGCCGGGATTCGGTCACGTCGGTGTGGATGCCGATCCACTCCCGTATCGCGCTCTTGTCGTCCAGGATCGGCACGGCGAAACCCTGCATGTAGCGCCATTCCCCGTTGTGGCGACGCATCCGATGCTCCACCTCGTACCGCGAGCGGTTGGTCAGCGCGCGATCCCAGGCCTCCGCGGTGAGGGCGCGGTCCTCGGGGTGGATCACCTCCATCCAGCCGGAGCCGCGCAGCGCCTCAAAGCTCTGGCCGGTGAACGCGCTCCAGCGCGGCTGCGGCCACTCGAACTCGCCGCTGGCGGGCATGTTCCAGATGATGTCGGCCGAGGCGTCCATAAGTGTGCGGAATCGCTCCTCGCTGCCGCGCAGCCGTTCCTCGCCGGCCAGTTGGTCCGTAATATCGGTGTTGGTGCCGAACCAGCGCACGATGCGACCCTCCGCGTCACGCTGCGGCAGGGCGCGTGAGAGGAACCAACGGAAGGCGCCGTCGTGGCGGCGCAGGGGGAACGTGTCCTCCCATGCCTCCCCCGTCGCGAATGAGTGCCTCACGCGTTCGTTCACCCGCTCCAGGTGGTCGGGGTGATGCGCCGCCTCCCAGCCCCAGCCCTGCATCTCCGCGGCGCTGATGCCGGTATAGTCGTACCAGCGGCGGTTGTACCAGAAAATCCAGCCCGCCCCGTCGGCGATCCAGGCAAGCTGCGGAATGCGATCGGCGAGATTGCGGAAATCCGCCTCTGTAGGCTGTATGGTCGTCCCGGCCACCGCGCTGTCCGCGTCGGCGATCGGTCGAACATCGCTTCGGGGTTGCGCGTCCTCAGTCATGCTTGTCTCGATCATTGGAGAAGAGCCGGGCAATGGGCCTTCTTGAACGCACGATGGCCCGATCGGCTTCCCCGGCCGAGGCAACTGATCGGCAGTCGGGCTGTTCCAACGCGCATCGAATTCTGAGTAGGAGCCGGCCACGTCCATGACTTTGCCGCAAGCCGAGGCCTTCGGGCTGATCGGGGTCACGATCGCGTTCTTCGTCTGGGGCGGGCTGCCCTACGACCTGATCGCGCTGGGCGCCCTGCTGATCGGGATCGCCATCGGCCTGGTGCCGGCCGCGCGCGCTTTCGATGGGTTCAGCAACGAGGTTGTCATCATCATCGCCGCCGCCCTGGTGGTGAGCGAGGCGGTCGCGCGCTCCGGCGTGGTGGAGAGCGTGATGCGCCCTCTGCTGCCCCGGCTGCGCACCGTTCGCACGCAAGTCCCCGTTCTGGTCGGGGCGACGATGCTGCTGTCGATGGTCACCAAGAACGTCGGCGCGCTCGCCATCCTGATGCCGGTCGCCCTCCAGGTCGCCCGTCGCACCAACACGCCGCCGTCTTACCTCTTGATGCCGATGGCCTTCGCCTCGCTGCTAGGCGGGACCGTCACCCTGGTCGGCACCTCGCCCAACATCCTCATGGCGACCGTGCGCCAGCAGGTTCTGGGCAAACCGTTCGGCATGTTCGACTACACGCCCGTTGGCCTCAGCGTCGCGGTGCTCGGGGTCGTATTCCTCTCGTTCGGCTGGCGGCTACTCCCGCGCGGGCGCAAAGCGGTCGCCTCGATGGAGGATGCGTTCACGATAGATGACTACACCGCCGAGGCGCGCCTCGCCCCGGACTCGCCCGCCGCCGGCCGCACCGTCGCCGAACTGGAGCGGATGGGCGACGGCGAGGTGGCGGTGGCGACGGTCGTGCGCGAGCGGTTCCGCCGCTTCGTGCCGACGCCGGACTGGCGTCTGCGCGAGGACGACGTCGTGCTGCTGCGCGGCGAGCCGGCGGACCTCGAACGCCTGGTCGCCCGTGCCCGGCTGCATCTGGCGGGCGAGGCCGCCGGGGAGGGGGGCGCGGGCGGCGACATCATGGTGATCGAAGGCGTGGTCACGGGCGACAGCAAGCTCGTCGGCCGCACGCCAGCGCAGCTGGACCTCCAGCGCCGGCAAGGGATCGGCCTGCTCGCGGTCAGTCGCAGCGGTCAGAGCATTGGGCAGCGTCTTTCGACGGTGCGGCTTGCCGCCGGCGACGTGGTGGTGCTCAAGGGCTCCTCTGCCGCCCTGCCCGAGGCGCTGGGCGATTTGCGCGTGTTGCCGTTGGCCGAGCGGAGCATTGCGCTAGGCCGCAGCAAACGGAGTTTGGTGCCGATCGGCGTGCTGGCGCTGGCGATGGCGCTTGTGGCCGCAAACCTCGTCTCGGTCGCGGTCGCGTTCTTCGGCGCGACGGTGGTGCTGCTGCTGCTGCGCGTGATGACCATGGACGAGGCGTACGAGACCGTGGAGTGGCACATCCTGGTGCTGCTCGGGGCGCTGATCCCGCTCAGCCATGCTATCACCGAGACCGGCGGCACGAAGCTGATCGCGAGTTTGCTGACGGGTGCGGTCCACGCGATGCCGCCGATGGGCGCGCTGGCGATCGTGCTGGTCATCACGATGGCGGTGACGCCCTTCCTGCACAACGCCCCCACCGTGCTCGTTTTCGGGCCGATCGCGGCGGGCGTGGCGGCCGGCCTCGGCCTGCGCCCCGATCCGTTTCTGATGGCGGTGGCGTTGGGCGCGGGCTGCGACTTTCTCACCCCGATCGGGCATCAATGCAACACGCTGGTCATGGGGCCGGGCGGCTATCGGTTTGTCGACTATCCGCGCCTCGGCCTGCCGCTCTCGGCGTTGGTGGTCGCGGCCGGCGTTCCGCTGATCGCGCTCGTCTGGCCGCTCCATTGAGGCGGCTCAGACGGGGTCGCCCCGCGCCACCCCACGACCTTGCAGAGCTATCAGGACCTGGTTCAGCTCGTCGCGCAGGCGGGTGATCTCGGCTTCGCCCATCCCCAGCCGGCAGACGATGTCGCGACGCACGTCCAGCGCCTCGTCGCGCAGCGCGCGGCCGTGTTCTGTCAGCGCGATCTCGACCTCCCGCTCGTCGCTGGTCCGGCGGCGCCTGTGCACTAGACCGGCCGCCTCCATGCGCTTGAGCAAGGGCGTGAGCGTCCCGGAATCGAGCATCAGGCCGCGCCCAAGCTCCGAGACCGTTCGGTGATCGGTTTCCCAAAGCGCCATCAGCACGAGGTACTGCGGGTAGGTGACGCCGAGTTCGGACAATTTCGGCCTATACGCCCGCACGATCGCGTTGGCGGCGGCGTAGAGGCCGAAGCAGAGTTGGTTGTCGAGCCGCAACGGATCGTAGGGGTCCGGCGATCTTGTGTCCGGGGTCATGCCGATCTCCGAGGGCGCGTTATCGGATAATCTGACACATGTTGCTTGTGCGCAAATCTGTTCCCGCGCAAACGCTCCCGGCGTGTTCGCGTTCAGCCCCGAGAGAGCAACAGGAGGCGAGGATGGAAGAGCGCGATCGGAAGCCCACACCGGAGCAGCCGGGACTGGAGCAGGAGGAGGCGCGTCGGCGCGAGTGGGCGAAACAAGACAAGGAAGTCGCCGACATCACCCGCACCGTGGAGCCGCACAGCGACGCGCCATCGCGCGCGGGAATCACGCCCAGCGGCAGCGGGGCGGACCGCGAGCGGTAGGGGCCGCTACTGCGCCGCACGGAAGCGGCGCGGGTCGATCGCCGCCAGGACCGGCGGCGGCAGGCCCGGATCGCGCCCGGCGATCAGGTCGGCCGTCACTCGCCCAGCGGCGGGCGAGGTCTGGATGCCGTAGCCGCCCTGGCCCACGCACCAGAAGAAGCCCGGCGCGGCATCGTCCCAACCGAAGGCAAGGCCGCCATCGGGCGTGAAGGTGCGCAGCCCCGCCCAGCTTCGTTCCACGCGGCGCACGGCAATATCGAGCGCCCGCTGCATCCGGTCAATCGCCAGCGCGATGTCCAGTTCGTCGGCCTGCACGTCATGCGCGTGCATCGCCGTGCGGTCGGCGGGCGAAATCATCAGCCGCGTACGCGCCTCCGGGCGCGCGTACCAGGTCTCGCCGACGTCGATGACCATCGGCCAGTCCGCCACCTCCCACGGCGAGGGGTCGATGATGACCCCGGTGCGCCGGAAGGGCGTCAGCCCGAGCGGTCCCGCGCCGGCGATCGCGGCGATCTCGTCGCCCCAGGCTCCAGCGGCGTTCACGACGATTGGCGCCCGGAACACGTCGCCGACAGCGGTCGTGACATGCCAATCCCCCTCTCGCCGCTCGATGCGCCCGGCGCGCTGGCGCACGCCGAGCTTGCCGCCGCGCGAGCGGAACTGCCGCAGGAAGCCCTGATGGATCGCGGCCACGTCCAAATCGAAGCAGTCCGCCTCGATCGCCGCCGCCGCCGCGTAGGCGGGTCGCAACGCCGGCAACAGCCGCCGCGCCTCCGCGAGCGATGCCTCCCGCAGCCCGGCGCCTTCGACCAAGGCCCGCGCCAGGGCGGCACGCTGCGCCTCGGTGGCGAGGAGCAGGGTCGGGCGGGGTCGCAGCAGCGGGGTCTCGGTGAAGCCACCCGGCGGGCTCTCGAAGAAAGCCCGCGATCGTGCCGTGAGCACGCGCACCTCATGCGGGCCATAGTTGCGTTCCCAGCGCGCGGCGGAGCGGCCCGTGGCATGATAGCCGGGCTGGTCCTCGGCCTCGATCAGGGCAACCCTGCGGTCGATGGCGAGGGCCGCGGCGGTGGTCGCGCCGGCGATCCCGGCGCCGATAACGAGCGTATCGAAGCGGGCGGTGTCCATGCGAGACATGTTCCCGGTCAAGTCGCGACGGTGATAGCGCCCCCGGCCGCACTTGCACACTCGGGCGCACGGCGAGACGATGCGGGGCGAGGCGGGGAACGGAGGGGGGGATGCTCGATCTGGTGGTGCGCGGCGATACCGTGGTCACGCCGCAGGGCGTCGGCGCCTATGACCTGGCGATCGCCGGGGAGCGGATCGTCGCGGTGGCGGCCAAGGGAAGCCTGCCCATCCCCGAGGGCGCGCGGCTGCTTGATGCCGCCGGCAAGATCGTCATTCCGGGCGGGATCGACCCGCATGTGCACTGCAAGTGGTTCCTGCCGAACCCGGACGGCACGGCGGGGGTGACCGAGCCGCCGGACGTGGTGAGCCGCGCGGCCGTCCACGGCGGCACAACGACGATCATCGACTTCACGCGTGCGCAGCAGGGCACCACGGTGCGGGAGGCGATCGCGCTGCGCGAGGAGGACTGGCACGGACACTCCGCCTGCGACTACGCGCAGCACCTGATGCTGGAGGGCGCGCTGCCCGTGCGGCTGTTCGGCGAACTCGCGGAGGCGATCCAGGCGGGTTTCGCGACGGTGAAGATCTTCACCACCGACATCACGCCCTCGCGCAAGGGGCGGATGGTCGATTTCGGCGACATCTGGGAGGTGTTCAAGGTTCTCGCCGCCAATCGCGGGCTCGGCGTGATCCACTCCGAAGACAACGACATCGTCATGCACATGTACGAGAAGCTGATCCGCGAGGAGCGGACGAGCTTTACGAACATGGCCGAGGTCCACAACACGCTCTCGGAGGACATCTCGTTCCGCCGCGTGATCCGGCTGGCCGAGAAGGTGGCGGGCACGGCGCTTTACATGATGCACGTCTCGGCGGCTTCTGGCGTGGCGGCGATCCGGGAGGCGCGGGCGCGCGGCACTCCGATCTACGGCGAGTCGCTGCACCAGTATATGCTCTACACGAGCGAGGATTATCGGCGGCCGGACGGGCAGATATATCATACGTACCCGTCCCTGAAATCGACCGAGGATCAGGCGGCGCTGTGGTCCGGCACCGTGGACGGCGCGATCAACTGCGTGGCCACCGACGAGATTCTGCTGCACGCTGAAGCAGAAGACGCAGGGCAAGCGCATCGACGACACCACCGGAGGCAACGCCGGGGTCGAGCCGCGGGTCGCGCTGATGTACACCGAGATGGTGGGTCAGCGCGGCTACACGCTGTCGCGCTTCGTCGATCTGGTCTCGACCAACGCGGCGAAGATCATGGGCCTCTATCCGCGCAAGGGCGCGCTGGCGGCGGGGTCGGACGCGGATATCTGCGTGCTCGACCCGGCTGACAAGCGGGTGATTCGCGCGGCCGATCTGCATGAGGCGGATTACACGCCATGGGAGGGGCGGCAGATGGAGGCGTGGCCGTGCCTGACGATCCTGCGCGGCAAGGTGGTGGTGGAGGCCGGACGGTATCTGGGGAGTTTGGACGACGGAGGCTGGCTGCCGCGCCGGGTTGATCCGGCGATGCTGGAGGGGCCTCGGTTGTAGTCCAAGATCAGCGGGCCCGGCGCTGCGGCGAGTAGGGCGCGAGATCCAGGTCGGGGGCACGGTTACACGCCGCGTCAGCCAGGAGGGCGCCAGCGTACGGCCCGATCGTCAGTCCGGAAGCTCCGAGGCCGTTGCCAACCAGCAATCCGTCGATTTCGGTGATGACCCCAAGCAGCGGTTTGTGGTCTGGCGACATAGGCCGGAAGCCTATCCGTGTCTCCAGGACCTCGGCATCGGCGAGCCCCGGTGCCACAGTCAGCCCGACATTCAGCACCTCTGCCTGCCCTTGGGCTGTGACCCTGTAGTCAAACCCGGACCCGGTCTCCCGTGTGGCGCCAACCACAACGCGGGAGTCATCGAACGCAAGCAAGTAATAGCTGTCCAGAGGCTGCAGGACCGGCCAAGCAGCGGTGTCACCGGCCGCCACACGCAGATGCACGATTTGTCCGCGCTGCGGGTGGACATTCAATGTGACTCCCACCGGAGCAAGAAGCTCCGATGCCCAGGCACCGGCGGTTACGACGACAGTGTCCGCATCGACCGTCCCGCCCTCTACCCGCACGCCGCGCACGCGGCCGTTCGATACGAGAATCTCCAGTGCGGCTTCGCGCAGCATTGCGCCCCGCTTTCGCGCGGCACTGAGTAGCGCTGTGTTGAGCAGACGCCCGTCAACCCGCGCCGCACCTTCGATATGCACTGCCGCACGCCCCACTGCCAACGGCGGGAACAGCGCCACCGCTTGAACTGGCGTCAAACGCCTGACTGCACCAATTTCGGGCCATTCGACCCGGCGGTCGGCGAGCTTCCGCTCGGTGTCGTCGAGGAGTGAGCGATCGCCTGGCACGACGAGCGAACCAACGCGCCGATAGCCGAGGGCGTACTCACCATCCTCGTGCAAGTAGGAGACAAGCTGCGGATAATAGCGCGCGCCAGCACACGCAATGGCGCGGTAGGCGGGATCATCGATCGCACTAAGCCAGGGAGAGATAATCCCCGCGCCCGCGGAAGTGGCGCGGCCCAAATCGCGGCGGTCGAAGACCGTGACGTCAACGCCTCGTCTAGCGAGATGGTACGCTGTACTCGCGCCGAGAACGCCGGCACCGATTATGATCACGTGCATTCGGAACTCCCGCAGGGATCTTTGCCGCGAACCCGTAAGTCACTGGAGACAAAGACGTGGGTGGCCGGCCTTCGCCGGCCATGACGGTGAAAAAAGGGAGGGCGTATTACCACGGAGGCGGAACTCCGGGCTTATTCAGATCATCCCAGCTCCGCGACAACGCCAACGCGCAAGACTCCCGTCCGGTGGATCTGGTCCCAGGTGAATTCGACGGGTGTATTTTGCGCGTTTGCCGGCGCCGAGGGGACGGCTGCCAGCGACACAGCACCCGCTGCCACTCCCAAACCGGCCGCGAAATCTCGTCTCCTCATATCTTCATCTCCGTCAAAGCTGAGGGATAGGTCGTTGGGCGATGTCGAGCGCCGCCGCCGTGAAGCTTCTAACTGCCAAGCTCACCCCAACCCCGCCAGCACCAGCCATTCCGCCTCGGTCAGCGTGCGCACGCCCATTTCCGTCGCGCGCCGCGCCTTCGATCCGGCGTCCGCACCGACCACTACGTAGTCCGTCCTCTTTGAGACGCTATCGGTGACCTTTGCGCCCAGCGCCTCGGCGCGCGCCTTCGCCTCGGGGCGGGTCATCGCCTCCATCGTGCCGGTGAACACGATCGTCTTGCCGGCGAGTGCGCTGTCGGCGGCCTCGGCGGGGGCGGCGCGCTCGATGGTCAGTTCGGCGGCGAGTTCGTCGAGGGCGGCGACGTTGCGTGGCTCGGCGAAGAACTCGGCCAGTTCCTCGGCGATCGCGGGGCCGATGCCGACGATCGCGCCCAGTTCGCTCCGCTCCTCCGAACCGATGGTCGTGGCGGCCAGCATTCGCGCCCGCCAGACCGCGAACGTGCCATAATGCCGCGCAAGAAGCTGCGCGTTGCGTTCGCCGATCCGGCGGATGCCGAGCGCGTAGATGAAGCGGGCAAGCGAAATGTGCCGGCGTGCCGCGATCGCGCGCGACAGGTTGCGCGCCGACACCGCGCCCCAGCCTTCACGCGCCGCGATCTCCGCCTCATGCGCCGGCAGGCGGAACATGTCGGCCGGGCCGGCGAGCCAGCCCAGCGCGTAGAACTCTTGAATGGTTTTCTCGCCCAATCCCTCGATGTCGAAGGCCGGGCGGGAGACGAAGTGGACCAGCCGCTCCACCCGCTGCGCCGGGCAGACCAGCCCGCCCGTGCAGCGGCGCACAACTTCGCCTGGCGGGCGCACTGCGGCGCTGCCGCAGGCGGGGCAGTGGTCGGGAAAGACGAAGGGAACAGCGTCGGGCGGACGGCGCTCAATCAGCACCGAGAGCACTTGCGGGATCACGTCACCCGCGCGCTGCACCAGCACCGTATCGCCCACGCGGACGTCCTTGCGCGCGATCTCGTCCTCGTTGTGCAGCGTGGCGCGTGCGACAAGCACGCCGCCCACGTTCACCGGGGTCAGCGCGGCGACCGGGGTGAGCGCGCCGGTGCGCCCGACCTGGATACGGATGTCGTTGAGCTGCGTCGTCGTCTGTTCGGCGGGGAACTTCCACGCCACCGCCCAGCGCGGCGCGCGTCCGGCGAAGCCCAGCCGACGCTGGAGCGCCAAGTCGTCGATTTTATACACGACGCCGTCGATGTCGTAGGGCAGCGCGGCGCGGGCGTCGGCCATTTCGGCCTGGAAGGATGCGGCGGCGGCCAAGTCCGGCAGGCGCCGCGACAGCTTGTTGACGGTGAATCCCCAATCGCGAAGCCGGTCCAGATAGCCCGCGTGCGTGTCGGCCAATTTCTCGCTCGCCTCGCCCATCGCATAGGCGAACAGCGCGAGCCGCCGCCCCGCCGTTACCTTGATGTCGAGCTGGCGAAGGCTGCCAGCCGCCCCGCTGCGCGGGTTGGCGAGCAGTCGCTGCCCGGCTTTCTCCAACGCGGCGTTCAGCGCCAGGAAGTCCGCCTTGGTCATGAAGACCTCGCCCCGCACCTCGATCAGCGCGGGCGCATGGCCATGCAGGCGCTGCGGCACGGTCTCGATGGTCCGCAGGTTGGCGGTGACGTCCTCGCCCTCGGTGCCGTCCCCGCGCGTCGCCCCGTGGACGAGCCGGCCGTGCTCATAGGTCAGGTTGATCGACAGACCGTCGATCTTCGGCTCGCCGATCAGCGCGAGCGGGGCACTCGCCGCCAGCCCCAGGAAGCGGCGGGCGCGAGTCCAGAACTCGGTGAAATCCGCCGCCTCGAAGGCGTTATCAAGCGAAAGCATCGGCACGCGATGGCGCAGCTTGGCGAACCCGCTGGACGGCGCCCCGCCGATACGGCGCGACGGGGAGTCCGCCCGGACCAGCGCGGGGAAGCGCGCCTCGATCGCCGCGTTGCGCCGACGGAGCGCGTCGTACTCGGCATCGGTGATCTCCGGCGCGTCCCGCTCGTGATACAGGCGGTCGTGCTGGGCGATCTCGGCGGCGAGGCGGGCGAGTTCGCCGGCCGCCTCATCCGGGTTCAGTGCCTCGATCGGTGAGTCGCTCACGCCGGGGCCGCCGCGAGCAGATCGTCGGCGGCGGCGCGCGCGGCTTCGGTGATGGTCTCGCCGGCCAGCATCCGGGCGATCTCCTCGCGTCGCGCCGACGTGTCCAGCGCCTCGACGCCGGTGTTGGCGCGTCCGCGCGCGATCCCCTTGGCGACCCGCAGATGCGCCGCTCCGCGCGCCGCGACCTGGGGGCTGTGCGTCACCACCAGCACCTGAACTCGCTCCGCCACGCGCGCCAGCCGCTCGCCAACCGCCGCCGCCGTGGCGCCGCCGACACCGGAATCCACCTCGTCGAACACGAGCGTCGGGACAGCCGAGCCGCTGGCGAGGACGACCTTGAGCGCCAGCATCAGCCGCGACAACTCGCCCCCGGAGGCGACGCGGGCGAGAGGACCCGGCGCCTGGCCTGGGTTGGTCGCCACCAGGAAGCGGACGGCGTCCGCTCCGCCCGGACCCCAACCCGTTTCCTCCACCTCGGCGATCTCCACCGCGAAACGCGCCTTGTCGAGCCGGAGCGGGGGCAGTTCGCGCGCGACCGCCCGGCTCAGCCGCTCCGCCGCTTTCCGGCGCGCCTCCGACAGGTGGCCGGCGGCCTGGATGAAGGCGGCGCGGGCGGCGGCAGCCGCGGCGGCCAGGTGCCCGATTTCGGCAGCGCCGGTCTGCACGGCCGCGAGCCGGGCGGCGAGGCTGTCGAGCAGCGCCGGCAGCTCGGCGGGTGCGACCCCGTGCTTGCGCGCGGCGGCCCGCAGCGCGAACAGCCGCTCCTCGGTCTGCTCCAGCCGGCGCGGGTCGGCCTCGGCCTCGGCAGCGAGGCGGGCCAGCAGCGTCTCGGCCTCGCCCAGCGCCTCCTCGGCCCGCTCCAGAGCGGCGATCGCGGGGGCGGCTGGGCCGTCGGCCTCGGCCGATTGCGGGGAAACCAGGCGGTGCAGGGCGCGGGCGGCGGCGCGCAGCGCGGTGGCGGGGCCGTGCGCGCGGCGGTCGCGCGGGGCGAGTTCGGCAAGCGCGGCCGTGATCGCCTCGGCCCGGCGCTCGCCCGCCTGCAAGTCCTGCCGCTTGGCGGCCAGCCGGTCCTCCTCGTCGGGTCGCGGCGCCAGTTTGCCAAGCTCATCGACCGCATGACGCAGCCACTCCTCGTCGCGCGCGGCCGTTGCGACCGCCTGGCGGGCCGCCGCCAGCGCGGTCGCGGCATCGCGCCAAGTGCGCCAGGCGTGGGCGGCATCCTGGCGCAGCGCGGCGGGAACGCCGAAGGCGTCCAGCAGGGCGGGATGCGTCGCCGGGTCGGCCAATCCCATCTGCTCGTGCTGGCCCTGCACTTCGATCAGCAGCGCGCCCAGCCGGCGCAGCAGGCCGACGCCGACCGGCTGATCGCCGACGAAGCCGCGCGAGCGGCCGTCGCGCCCGACGACACGGCGCAGCACCAGATCATCGCCCACCGCCGACCCCTCGGCGGCCAATCCTTGTTCGGCCAGCAGCTCCAGCACGGCATGCCCCTCGGGCGGCGCGAAGCAGGCGGTGACGGAGGCCTGCTCCATCCCGGCGCGCACCAGCGCCGCCTCGGCCCGCGCCCCGAGCGCAAGGCCGAGGCTGTCCAGCAGAATCGATTTGCCGGCGCCGGTCTCGCCGGTCAGCACGGTCAGCCCGGGGCCGAAGGCAAGGTCCAGCCGCTCGATCAGGACCACGTCGCGGATCGAGAGGGCAGTCAGCATTCCCCCATCATGCTCCCGGCTCGGCGCGGCGGCTCAGAAGACAGTGCGCCAGGCGCGGGTCAGGAATCCCGGCCCGGAGGCACCGGCCGGCGGCGGCACCGATGCCAGATGATCGCGGTAGAGCGACGCGTACGCATCCTGGTACCAGAGGCTGCCCGGGTAGTTGTAGCCCAGCACCGACGCGGTCCGCTCGGCCTCCGTCCGCAGGCCGAGCTTCAGGTACACCTCGACCAGTCGCTCCAACGCCTCGGGGACGTGGTTGGTGGTCTGGAAATCCTGCACCACGCGCTGGAAGCGGTTGATCGCGGCCTCGTAGAGGTGCTGGTTCTCGTAGTACCGCCCGATGGCCATCTCCTTGCCGGCCAGATGGTCGCGGGCGAGGTCGATTTTCAGCCGGGCGTCGCGGGCGTAGTCCGTGCCGGGAAAGCGGTCCGACACCTCGTTCAATGCGGCCATTGCATCGACGGTCGTCTTCTGGTCGCGCTGCACGTCCTCGATCTGCTCGTAGTAGCAGAGGGCGCGCAGGTAATAGGCGTAGGCGACATCCTGGCCGGTGGGATGGAGCTGGATGTAACGCTCCAAGGTCGCAATCGACTGGTCGTAATGGTTTTGCAGGTACTGGGTGTATCCCAGCATGAGCTGCGCCCGCCCCGCCCAGGTGGAGTAAGGGTAGTTTTCCTCGATCGCGGTAAACTGGTCGGACGCGCTGGCGTACCGGCTGCTTCCCAGGGCATCCATGCCATTGTTGTAAAGCTCCTCTGGGGGACGCGGGGGGCCGCTGACCTGCGCCTTCTGACCGGCGGCCGAGCCGCCGCAGCCCACGAGCCCCAACGGCAGCAGCAAGGGCACGAGCAGAGCCGCCGCGCGGGCGATGCTGCGCGGCGCGGCCGTGAGGGTGGGGCGGTCCACCGTCAATTCCCGGTTCATGACGGGCGCTTATAGCAACGCAAGCCGCGCTGGGCGAGGCGTCCCGTGTAGTTGGGGCATCCGTACCGCCCGCCCCCTCGGTTCAGTGGGCGATCTCGCGCTCCGTTTCCAACGCCGCGCCCAACGTCGTCCGCAGCGCCTCGATGGTGTACGGCTTGCGCAGGAACGGCAGGCGTGCCGCGGCGAGGCGGGCGGAAACTCCGCCGCCATAGCCGCTGGTCAGCACCATCGGGATCTTCAAGTTGCGCTTCGACATCTCGCGTGCGAGATCGAGCCCGCTGCCGCTGGCGCCGAGCAGCACGTCGCTGAAGATTAGATCGATGCAGTCGCTGCCCGACAGCACCGCGATCGCGGCGGGGAGGGAGGAAACCCGCAGGCCGCGATGGCCGAGCCGGTCCAGCATCTCGAGAACGACCGACGCCACTTCGTCATCGTCCTCCACCACCAGCACGGCGAGGTGATCCGGGGCCGGCCCGTATGGAGCGGGTCGCGCCGGTTCGGCGTCGATGGGCGCCGGTGCGCGGGTCGAACGCGGCAGCAGGATCGCGACCGTGCTGCCCTGGCCGGGCTGGCCCTCGGCCCGCGCGATGCCGCCCGACTGCCGGGCGAAGCCGTAGACCTGGGCGAGGCCGAGGCCGGTGCCCTTGCCCGGCGGCTTGGTCGTGAAGAACGGCTCGAACACGCGGGCCAGCACCTCTTCTGTCATCCCCGCGCCGGTATCGCTTACGAACAGCTCCACATAGTCGCCGGGCGACAGGCCGAGCTGCCGCGCAACCGGACCGTCGGCGACGTTGCGTGCTCCGAGCACGATGGTCCCGCCGTTCGGCATGGCGTCGCGGGCGTTCACGGCCAAATTGAGCACGGCCAGTTCCAGGGCCGCCAAGTCCGCCTCCACCGGCCAGATGCTAGGAGGCAGACTAGTGATGATGCGGATGTCGTCACGCAGCCCGTGGCACAGCAACTCCCGCAATCCCTCGATGTGCCGCGCGATGTCCAGGCGTTCGGGGTTGAGCGGCTGGCGCCTCGCGAAGGCGAGCAGGCGACGGGTCAGGTCTGCGCCGCGCCATGCCGCCTCCTCCATCCGTCGTGTCAGACGGTCGCGCCGCTCCTCATCGGTTGTACGTGACAGGAGTTGTAGCCCGCTGGTGATCACCGTCAAAAGATTGTTGAAATCGTGGGCGATGCCGCCGGTGAGCTGGCCGATCGCCTCCAGCTTCTGTGACTGGAACGCCTGGGCCTGAATGGACTCGGCGCGGGTCGGGGAGTCCGCAGCGGGGTCTTGGATGGCCGTCAGCATGTCGGCGTGGGTGTCCAAGGCGGCGGCAAGCTCACCTTCGATGTCTCCCAGCGCGGTAAGGTCGGCCGTCAGCGCGCTGGTCTCGTCCATGCTCGACCGTGACAGTCCAAGAACCACCCGTTTGCGCGCCGCGTCGTGACGAACCAGCGCGGCGCGCAACCCCCGTGTCCGTGCCAACAGGTCGGGCAACGCCTCGCGCATTCGATTTAATGCCGTCCGCTGGGCGGCGTAGGGGCCGCCACCTTCCGCGCGTGGCAACCCGTCGGCGTCCTCCCCCGTGGTCATCGCGTTCGCCTGGCTTACACGCATATAATGCAGAACCCGCCGCATGCGGGCCAGTTTGCCCAGGCGCGAATGGCACACAACACGCAAGCGTGACTTCGCCTTCTACCACCCTCGTTTCACAGGGACGGGGAACCGGGCGCGGTTCGCGAGGTTTCAGGCCGAGCCGCAGGTGCGGGGCGGTGCGCCCTGCTGAACGACAGGGAGTTTTCAGGTGACTTTGCCGGTGGGAGCGGCTCCGCCGTCCGCGGAGGCGATCCGGGAATGGTTTCGCCGGACACGTGAGCGCGAACCGACGGAGCAGGAGGTGGAAGAGCTGCGGCGCGACCTGACGCGGCGCGATCCGGAGCCGAGTTCGGACACTCCGTAGCAAACAATGCGCGCGCCGCATCCGCTGCATACGGGCTGGGTGCTGCTGCGCGACACCGTGGCCGAGTTCTTCAACGACAACGCGCTGAGCCGGGGCGCGGCGCTGGCGTTCTACACGGCTTTCGCGCTCGCGCCTGTGCTGCTGATTGCGATTGCCGCCGCCGGCGAGGTGTTCGGGCGCGCCGCCGCGCAGGGCGCGGTGGTCAAGGAGCTCTCCGGGGTGATGGGGGCGGAGAGCGCAGAGGCGTTGCAATCGCTCCTCCAAGGAGCCTTCCGTCATCCCGGCTCGGGGCTCGCCGCGACCGTGATTGGCGGCATGACGCTCTTGGTCACCGCGACGGGCGTGTTCGTGGAGCTGCAATCCTCGCTCAACGCCATCTGGAAGGCCGATCCTACGAATTTCAGCACCGCCCAAATTCTGCGGGCGCGCCTGCTGTCGCTCGGGATTCTTGCCGCCCTGGCATTCCTGCTGATTTCCTCGCTGCTCTTCAGTGCCGCTCTGCACGCGGCAGGAGCGCATTTCCACCTGATCTCGCCAAGGTCCCAGGCCATCCTGCAAGCGGCGGAGATCGCCTTCTCGTTCGTCCTGCTGGTGCTGTTATTCGCCGCCATCTACAAGGTGCTGCCCGAGCGTAACATAGCGTGGCGCGACGTGGGCATTGGCGCGGTCGTGACAGCGGGGCTGTTCACAGTTGGCAAGTTCGCGATCAGTTTCTACATCGGCAGCAGCGCGATCGCCACGAGCTATGGGTCCGCCGGCTCGCTGATTGTGCTGATGATCTGGATCTACTACTCGACCCAGATTTTCTTCTTCGGCGCCGAGTTCACCAAGGTGTACGCCTCATGGCGCGGCCGGTTCACCACGCGGTGAGCGCGCCGCCTCACGCCAGCAGGTCGAGCGCGGCGCGGGCGAGGGCCTGGACGCCGAAGCCGATGCAGCCTTCGTCGGGCTGATAGCCGGAGTTGTGCAGCTTGTCCTGCCGCCCCGGCTGGGCGGAACCGACGCGGAGCTGAAAGCCCGGAACAAGGTCCGCCATCAGCGCGAAATCCTCGCCGCCGAGACTTGCCTCGCCCTCGGCGACCGGGTCGCCTTCGCGCACCGCGGCGGCGAATTGCCGGCGCACCGCCGCGACCGTGGGGTCGAGCACGCGGTCGTCGTTGATCAGGGGCGGCGTGCCGCGTCGGTAGGTGACGTCGCAGCGCACGCGCATTCCCTCGGCGATGCCCGCGCAGAGCCGCCGGATGGCTGCCTCGGCCAGATCGCGCACCTCGGGGTGCAGGGTGCGGACGGTGCCTTTGATCTCGACGCTGTCGGGAATGATGTTGGCCGCCAGACCGCCCGCCAGGACGCCCACCGTCACCACTGCCGGGCGTAGCGGGGGCACCTCGCGCGAGACGACGGTTTGGAGCTGCGTGACCAAGGTGGCGGCGGCGACGATCGGATCGACCGCGGTGTGCGGCCAGGCGGCGTGACCCGAGCGGCCATTCACCACGATCTCGAAGCGATCCGCCGCCGCGAGGCAGGCGCCGCGAACGAAGCCGAAGCTGCCGGCCGGCATATCCGGGTAGTTGTGGAAGCCGAGCGCGAAATCGACCTTCGGGTCATCCATGACGCCGTCGGCGATCATCGCCGCCATCCCGCCCAGCCCCTCCTCGGCGGGCTGAAACACGAGCTTCACCGTACCGGCCAGCCGCGGGGCGAGGTCCTTCAGGACGGCCGCGACGCCGATCAAGGTCGTGGTGTGGATGTCGTGGCCGCAGGCGTGCATCTTGCCGGGCTCGGTGCTCTCCCAGGGAAGGCCGGTCCGTTCCTGGATCGGCAGCGCGTCCATGTCTGCGCGGATCGCGAGCACCGGGCCGGAGCGCCCGCCCTCGATCAGCCCGACCACGCCGGTTTTGCCGATGCCGGTGCGGTGGGGGATCCCCAACCGTTCCAGCTCCCCCGCGACGATCCCGGCGGTTCGCACCTCCTCGAACCCCAGCTCCGGATGGGCGTGGATGTCGCGCCGGATCGCGATCAGGGCGGCCTCGATCCGGCCGACCGCGTCACGAATGGCAATTTCGGGGTCGTTTGCGAGGTTGGCGGGAAGCTGGGACGCGGGCATGGGGGCTCTCGGCGCGATGAGAGTTGGAGGATGCCGGGCGCCGGCCCACCAGGCAAGCCAGGGCTCAGCGCCACCCGTTCCGGCTGTGGTCGGTCGAAAGGATGCTCGGGCCGTCCGCGCCGCGACACACCTGGAGTTCGCGCGCGGCGCGCAGGGCGACGCGATGGATGCGCGGTTCGGCATCCAGGTGAAAGCCGCGGAATAGCCCGACCACCACCACCGCTACGGCGGCCAGCCAGCGCAGCCGAATCCCTCGCGGCGTCGGGCCGGCCAGGCGGCCGAGCGCGAGCGCCCCCGCGATCCCGACGGCGGCACCCAGCAGCACCTCCGGCCCGGTATGCACGCGGAGCACCAGCCGCGATATCCCGATCAGCACACCCGCGAAGCCGGATGCCAGGAGGACCGCGCGGGTTCGCTGATGCCTCGCGAACACGACCCCGAGACCGCCCAGCACAATGGCGGCGGCGGCGGTGTGTCCGCTCGGGCTCCGCAAATCCGGCGGGCCGCAGGCGAAGAAGACGAGCTTGAGCAGCAGCATCAGCGCGAGTGTCGCCCCGACGGCCAGCACCCAGGCGAGCGCGCCGCGCACCCAGCCGAGCGCGGCCAGCGTGCAGGCGATCGCGAACACCAGGGGTAAGATCACCGCCTCGTCGGCGAAATTGCTTATGAAATGGCTCAGATACAGATCTTTCGAAAAGCAGCGGCGGGCGGCCCCGCAAGAGGACACTCTAGGCTGATCTGCCTCGGCGCGCACCTATTTCATTTCGCAAACGCCGCCCGCGCCTGCTCCAGGGCCGCCCGCGCGGCCTCCGGCCCGGCGTTTCCCAGCACCTCGAACACGCGCCCGTTCAGGCGGCTGTACTGCGCGAAGAACGCGGCGATCTCGTCGGTCTGGCCGGGGCGCAGATCGGCGATGGTCGCGATGTGGCGATGGGTCCGCGCGTGGGTGGCGACCGCGAGCAGCCGGTCGTTGCGGGTCCATTCCTGGCGTGGCTGCGCCCTCTGGCGTGCCTCGATGACGCCGATCAGCCGCGCGTCGAGCACGCAGCCGGGAGGTGCGGGATGGTCCAGCAGCACCAGCACGTCCAAGGGATCGCCATCCTCGGCCCGGGTGGAGGGGATGAAACCAAAATCGTAGGGGAACGCCATGCCCTCCGGCAGCACGAATTTCAGGCGAAACGCCCCGACCGCCTCATCGTAGCCGAGCTTGTTGCGACTGCCCCTCGGGGTCTCGATGACCACCGTCACCTCGTCGCCATCGGGCGCGATCGCGGGCAGGCGGGACAGCGGGACGGGCGCGTGCGGGCTCATGCGCGGCCTGAATGCGCGACGGGACGCGGGGTTGCGCTTGCCGGCGCGGCGGCCGTCCCTCAAGCTTGCCGCCATGAGCCGCCGGAGCCCGCTGCCGTCGCTGGACGCCGTGCTGCGACTGCCGCAGGCGGCGGTGCTGATCGAGCGGTTCGGCCGCGCCGCGACGATCTCGGCTCTGCGCGCGGGGTTGGATCGGCGGCGTCCGGGGGGGCGACCCGAGCCCGTCGCGGACGCGATGCTTCTGGACGAGGCGGCGGACGCGCTCGCCGCCTGTTTCACCGCCTCGCAGCGCCCGGTGTTCAATCTCACCGGCACCGTGCTGCACACAAATCTCGGCCGCGCGCCCTTGCCGCCGGAGGCGGCGGCGGCCGCGGCGGCGGCGATGGCGATGCAAACCACGTTGGAGTTCGACCTGGCAAGCGGCCGGCGCGGCGAGCGCGACGATCATGTCCGCGGGCTGCTGCGGGACCTGACGGGCGCGGAGGATGCCACGGCGGTGAACAACAACGCCGCCGCCGTGTTCCTCGCGCTAAACACGCTGGCCGCCGGAAGGGAGGTGCCGGTCTCGCGCGGGGAGCTGGTGGAAATCGGCGGCTCGTTCCGCTTGCCCGAGATCATGGCGCGCGCCGGGGCGGTGCTGCGTGAGGTCGGCACCACCAATCGAACCCATCCGCGCGACTTCGAGGCGGCGATTGGGCCGGGAACGGGCGCGCTGATGCGGGTGCATCCGTCGAACTACGCGATAAGCGGATTCACCGCCGCCGTTGCGCCCGCGCGCCTGGCGGGCATCGCGCACGCGGCGGGGCTGACGCTGATCAACGACCTCGGCAGCGGCAGCCTGATCGACCTGGCGAGGTTCGGCTTGCCGGCGGAGCCGACGGTCCGAGAGGCCGTGGCCGCGGGCGCCGACCTCATCACGTTTTCGGGGGACAAACTGCTCGGGGGACCGCAGGCGGGGCTGATCGTCGGTCGTCGGGAGTTGATCGCGCGGCTGAACGCCAATCCGATGAAGCGGACGCTGCGGCTGGACAAGGGGCGGTTGGCGGCACTCGAGCACGTGCTCCGGCTCTATCTCGACCCGGATCGGCTGGCCATTCGGCTGCCGACGCTGCGGCTGCTGACGCGCCCGGCCGAGGACATCCGCGCGACGGCCGAGCGGCTTGCACTGCTCGTGGGGGCGCGGTGGCGCGAGCGGGCGGTCCGGGTGGAGCGGTGCGCGAGCCAGATCGGCTCGGGCGCGCTGCCGATGGAAACGCTGGGCTCGTTCGCCGTGACGATCGGCGGGTCGGGGCTGGAGGGGCTGGCAGCCGAGCTGCGCGGGCTGGCGCGCCCGGTGATCGGGCGCATCGGAGAGGGGCGGGTTTGGCTCGACTGCCGCTGCCTGGAAACGGCGGACGAGCCGGCGCTGGCGGGGCTGCTGGCGATTTAGCGTGCGGCCACTAGACTGCGCGACGGAGGAGAAGCGGCCCCGGTGGGTCGGCCGGCCTTCAAAGCCGGTTGGGGCCGCCGCGCGGTCCCGGGCAGGTTCAACTCCTGCTCTCTTCCGCCATCCCCGGCGGCTGTGGCCGGCTTGCTTGGGGTTGTTGCAAGCGCGCCACAGCGGTCGCCAAAGCGCGCCCATCCCCCCTCGTTTTATTCCGCCGCCGCCGATATGCTTCTACGTATCAAACGGGCGGTGTCTCGGGCGCCGCATCGTGACCCGTGCCCGCCGGCGCGGAACGACAACGAGGAGAGAACGGATATGAAGCTTCGGAGTACGCTCCTGGCTGCCACCGTGCTGGCGCTGCCGATGGCCGCGCACGCGCAATCAATGCCGGACCTCAGCGGCGTGTATGTCGGCGCCGGTGTCGGCGCCAACTACCTGATGAATCAGAACTTTCAGCAGCCGAATGGCAGCCACAACAATCTCGGCACGTCGCTCCGCTCCGAGTTGGGGCCGGTGGCTCTTGGGTACCTGGGCTACCAGCTGAGCAGCGGGTTGAGCCTGCAACTCGAAGGCGACATCCGGAACAACAAGTTCAACCAGCTCCGAGGAGGACCCCCGGCTGCTGCGGGTGGCAACGAGCAGAAGTACGGGCCGATGGTCAACATCATGTTCGACCTGTCGCCGTACATTCCTTACGCGGCACCGTATTTCGGCGTGGGCGCGGGCTATCAGTGGGACAAGCTCTCCAACCTGAAGGTCTATTCGACCGCCGGCGGCCCGACGCTGAACGCCAATTCCACGCAGGGCGCGTTCGCGTACCAGGCGATCATCGGAACGCTCGTTCCCCTCGGCTACACGGGCCTGGCGCTGACCCTCGAGTATCGGTTCATGGGTCAACTCGCGCGCAACTTCAGCGCGTCGGTGGTCCCGGCCGCGGGCGCCGCGCCGATCACCGGGAAGATCAGGCTTGGCAACGAGTTCAATCACGCGGTCCTGGTCGGTTTCCGCTACACCTTCGGCGTGACGCCGCCGGCGCCTCCCCCGGCGCCGACCCCGATCGCCGCTCCGGCGCCGGCGCCGGCGCGTTCGTATCTCGTGTTCTTCGACTGGGACAAGGCGACGCTGACCGACCGCGCGCGCCAGATCATCCGCGAGGCGGCGGACAACTCGCGCCGCGTGCAGTACACGCAGATCGAGGTCAACGGTTACACCGACACCTCGGGTAAGCCGAGCTACAACCAGCGCCTGTCGATCCGTCGCGCCGAGAACGTCGCGGCCGAACTGGTGCGCGACGGCGTGCCTCGGACCGCGATCTCGATCCACGGCTTCGGCGAGACGCATCTGCTGGTGCCGACCGGCCCCGGCGTGCGCGAGCCGCAGAACCGGCGCGTCGAGATCATTATCCGCTGATCTTGGCCGAAGGATCGAAGCATGCGACGGGGCGCCGAGAGGCGCCCCGTTTGCGTTCGCGCGATCTCTGGAAGGAGACGACGATGCGCCTACGACACGCCCTGCTGGCCGCCACGTTGATCGTGGCCCCGATCGCCGCCGGCGCCCAGCCCATCGAAGGGTTGTATGTCGGCGCCGGCGTCGGAGCGAACCTGCCGCAGAATGTCAGGGCGACGCCGTCCGCGCCTGGTTTCGGCGGCAGCCATCTGCGGCTTGAGAAAAAGCTCGGTTTCGACCTGACCGGGAGCGTGGGCTACGGGCTGGGCGGCGGGTTCCGCATCGAGATCGAAGGGGATTATCTGCGCAACGCGGTCCACGAGCTTGGGCGAACATCCTTCCCGACTGCCGCGAGCGGGCATGTCCGCACCTACGGGCTGATGGCCAATGCGCTCTATGACTTCGATATCCGCAGCCGGTACGTGTTTCCCTATCTCGGGGTCGGCGCGGGCTATATGTGGACACGATTCGACAACGTGGCGTTTACCGGCCCCGCTGGCGGGATCAGCTTCGGGGACCACACCGGCTCAGGCAAGTTCGCTTGGCAGGCGATCGCTGGCCTGTCGTTGCCCGTGCCAAATAGACCTGGATTGTCGCTCCTCGCGCAATATCGGCTGCTCGATGTGACCGCCGGCGAACGGTTCAGCGGTACCAGCGTGACGGCGACCGGAGCGCGCAGCACCCAATTGAAATTGGGCCCGCAGTTCAGCCACACGTTCCTGCTCGGCGTGCGCTATGCGTTCAATGTCACGCCGCCTCCCGCGCCGGCGGCCCCCGTCCCCGCGCCGGTGGCGGCGCCCGCGCCCCGGCTGGCGCGCTCATATCTCGTGTTCTTCGACTGGGACAAGGCCACATTGACCGAGCGCGCGCGTCAGATCATCCGCGAGGCCGCCGAGGCCTCGACGCGCGTGAAGTACACGCAGCTCAAGGTGAACGGCTACACCGATACCTCCGGCCCCGCCCGCTACAACCAGGCGCTGTCCATGCGTCGGGCGAAGAACGTAGCCGCCGAGCTGGTGCGCGACGGGGTGCCGCGCAACGCGATCTCGATCCACGGCTTCGGCGAGACGCATCTTCTGGTGCCCACCGGCCCCGGCGTGCGCGAGCCGCAGAACCGAAGGGTGGAAATCATCATCGCGTAAAATACCAGGCCGCCTAATGATTGACCCTTCGCCGTCGTCATGGCCGGGCTTGGCCCGGCCACCCACGTCTTGAACAACCGCAAAGACGTGGGTGCCCGGCCTTCGCCGGGCATGACGAACGCATTTTGGATCGGTCAGTGTCTAAGCCGGTTGGTATAAGCCGCTCGGATCACTCGGCCGGCGCAGCCGCCTGAGCAGGCGACAGGGATGCCCAGAGTTCCGGCCTGAGTTCCTCCGGCCGGTTCGGGAAGAACACCGCGCAGCCGAGCGTGACGAGGGCGAAGGCCGCCAGGACCAGCATCACCGGCGCCAGGCTGCCGGTGCGCTGCTGGAGCAACCCGACCAATGTCGGCGCGGCCGCGGCGCCCAGGAAACCCACGAAGAACCGGACGGAGTACATCCGCGCCCGCGTCTCGGGCGAGATGTAGCGCGCAGTCATCGTCTCGTTCACCGTCACCTGCCCGAAGATCACGGCGGCGACCGCCCCGGCTACCGCCAGCATCGCCCAGCCGTGCAGCCATGCCAGCGCCGCCAGCCCCGGCGCCAGCACGATCGCGAGCGGCAGGAACACGCTTTTCAGCGTCATGCGATCAATCAGCCGCCCCACGGTGAACTGCGTCAGCGCGCCGCATAGCGTCACCCCGAACGCCGCCGCGCCCACCAGCGCCAGCAGGCCCGGGCTGTCGGCCAGCCGTTCCTGGATCAGCTTCGGAAGCAGGATCGTGAAGGCGTTAAAAACCAGCCCGGACGCGGCGGCGATCAGCAGCAGCACGATCACGGCGCGGCGCACCAGCGCGTTCGGGATCGCCGGGAACGCCGCGCGTCCGCGATGGAACCCGTGCGCGATCACGGGGAAGCGCAGCCACAGCAAACCCGCGCCGAGACACACGGCGCCCGGCGCCAGGAAAGCGGCGCGCCAGCTCAGGAAATGGGCAAGCAGGCCGGTCAGCACCGGGGACAGCGCGACGCCGACGTTGCCGAAAACCCCGTTCACCCCGATCGCGCGTCCGGGCCGCTCGCCGGCCGCATCGACCAGCATCGCGGTGCCGATCGGATGATAAATCGAGGCGAACGCTCCCGCCGCCGCCAGCGCGAGGGCCAGCGCCAATGGTGAGGCCACCAGCCCAGCGGCGGCGAGCGAGGCGCCGGTGCCGAGAAAGAACGCCGCCATCATCGCCTTGCGCCCCACCCGCGCCGCCAGCCAGCCCTGCGGCAGCGAGCCGGCCCCGTAGAGCACGAACCCGCCGGTGGCGAGCGCGAGGATCGCGCCGTATTCCGATCCGAACGCGCCGCCCGGCCGCGCCATGACCAGAACGGCCGTCGGCAGGATCAGCAGGGAATAATGCGTGATCCCGTGCGCGGCATTGATGAAGATGATCTGACGGCGGGCGGGGTCGGCCATTGTGTCGGGCTCCGGGGCTTCGTGCTACGTCTCAGCCGTCTGGTGCATTGGCCACCAGTGCGCGAGCCATCTGATCTTAGCCTGTCGCCGATGGGCGAAGTCGATTGCGCCACGCATCGAGATACGCAATCGCTCGGCGTAGGCCGCATCCGCGATCGGTTCAGCGGCCGGATCAAACAGATCGGCCATCCGTCACCCTTCCATGCGATGACATCATTTCACGAGTGCGCTGCAACGTCGCGCCGCATGTGCGATTGATCAGCCCGCCTCGACTTCGGCCTCAATGATTGCCTCTTTCTCCTTGCGCGCCATCGCCAGATCATAATTTCCCTGCATCGTCAGCCAATGCTCCGGCTCGATCCCGAAAAAACGTCCAAGCCGCAGAGCCGTGTCCGGGGTGATGGCGCGCCGTCCGCCCATGATCTCCTGGATGCGTTGCGGCGGCACGCGCAGCTTAAGGGCGAGCGCGTTGCCACTCAGTCCCCGCGCTTCGGCCTCTTCCTTCAGGATCACGCCGGGATGGATTTCGCGAAAGCGCATGGTGTGTTCCCTAGTGATAGTCAACGATCTCGACGTCGAAGGCGTCGCCGGATTCGAACCGGAACACCAGTCGCCAGGGGCCATTGATCGTGACAGCCCAAAAACCTTCTCTATCCCCGCCAAGCTTGTGCAACCCGAGGCTCCTATACCTTGTGAACACGTCGAGGTTCCATGCGGCATCAAGCTGTTGCAGCCGGGACAGGCCCTTGACTTCGTCCAATCCGGAGAACCGTCCCTTCGCCCCGCCTGATTCAGCGAACCGCCGGGTTGCCGTATTTTTCCAGGTCCGGATCACAGAGCCCAAATAACACGGCGTGCATGCCATATCAAGCATGGCATGCACGCGTCACGCCGGCCGCAGGATCATCTCCGCCGCCTTCTCGGCGATCATGATGGTTGCCGCGTTGGTGTTGCCCGAGATCACCGTCGGCATCACCGATGCGTCGGCGACGCGCAGACCCTCTATTCCGTGGACGCGCAGCGACGGATCGACGACCGCCATCGGGTGGGTGCCCATCGTGCAGGTGCTGGTCTGGTGGTAGGTCGTGCCGCCGGTGCGCTTGACGTGGTCAAGCCACTGCTCGTCGGTTTCGACGTCCTTGCCGGGCATGTACTCCTCAGTCAGCAGCCGCTTCATCGCCGGAGCCTGGAAGACGCGGCGCAGGACGCGCAGCCCGGCCACCATTGTCTCGCGGTCGCGTTGCGTCGCCAGGTAGTTCGGCTGGAGCGCGGGCGGCTTGGCGGGATCGGGCGAGGTGATGCGCAACCAGCCTCGGCTTTCCGGGCGGCACGGGATCGCGACCGCCATGCAGCCGGGCCAGGCGTGCATGGGCTCGCCCGCCTTGTCGAGGCTGCCGGCGAGGAATTGGTACTGCACGTCGGGGCTGTCCAGCTCCTCGCGGGTCTTGACGAACATCCCGATCGGGCTGGCGCCCGTCATCAGCGGGCCGCCGCGCGCCATCAGGTACTGCACCCCCGCCTGGGCTTGCAGCCGCCAGTTTCGCGGAATCTCATTGTAGGTGTTGGCGCGGCCGCAGCGATACATCACGCGCCCGCCGAGATGGTCTTGCAGGTTCTCCCCGACGCCGGCCAGATCGTGCACCACCTCGATGCCAAGCGATCCCAGCAGCTCCCCTGGCCCCACGCCGGAAAGCTGGAGCAGTTGCGGGGAGTTGATCGAGCCGCCCGCCAGGATCACCTCGCGCCGCGCGCGCGCTTGCCGTGTCTGGCCGACCTGCGAGAATTCCACCCCGACGGCGCGCTTGCCCTCGAACAGGACGCGGTGCGCCAGCGCCTTGATCTCCACCTTCAGGTTCGGCCGGCCCATCGCGGGGCGCAGATAGGCGACGGCGGCGCTGCACCGGCGAATCCCCTTCACCGTGACCTGCAACGGCCCGACGCCTTCCTGTTCGGCGCCGTTGAAGTCAGGGTTGTAGGGGTAGCCCGCCTCCTGCGCGCCGGCGATGAAGGCGTCGTTGAGCTCGTGCTTGGAGCGCAGATCCGAAACCCAGAGCGGGCCGTCGGCGCCGTGATACTCGTCGGCCCCCCGCTCCTGGTGCTCGGCCTTGCGGAAGTAGGGCAGCACGTCGTCGTAGGACCATCCGGCGCAGCCCATCTGCCGCCACACGTCGAAGTCCTGCTTTTGGCCGCGGATGTAGATTAGCCCGTTGATGGACGAGGATCCGCCCAGCACTTTGCCGCGCGGCCAGGGCACCCGGCGCCCGCCCAGGCCGGGCACGGGCTCGGTCTCGAACTGCCAGGTGATCCTCGGGTGGTAGATGTTGCGGAAGAAGCCGGCCGGGATGTGGATCCAGATGTTCGTGTCCTTGCCGCCCGCCTCCAGCAGCAGGACCCGGTTGCGCTTGTCCTCCGACAGCCGGTTGGCCAGCACGCATCCGGCGGAGCCCGCGCCGACGATGATGAAGTCGAACTCCGCCGTCTGGTCGGCCATCGCTGTTCCCCGTTTCCCTTCGTGACGCGAAACCTTGACCCTGGCGCGCGCTTCGGCAATACAACCCGCCTTCCGCCGATATCCCGGCCTGTTCCGGGCCTGCGCTCGAGGGTTTTTCGCAATGTCGCGCCGCTGCCAGATCTCCGGCAAGGGCGTGCTGACGGGTAACAACGTCAGCCACGCCAATAACAAGACCCGCCGTCGCTTCCTGCCCAATCTGCAGGAGGCCTCGCTGCTGTCGGACATCCTGGGTGCGTCCGTGCGGCTGCGCCTGTCCACGCGGGCGATCCGGACGATCGAGGCGAAGGGCGGAATCGACAGCTTCTTGCTGAAAACGCCCGACCGGCGCCTCGCGCCCGAGGGGCTGGTGATCAAGCGTCGCCTGCTAAACGCCCGGACCAAGCGCACTGCCGCCTGACATCCGGAAATTGAAGGGCCGAGGGGGCCGCCTCTCCGCCTGCCTGGAACCGACGCCTGCCGCCCCCGCTTACTCTTCTGTCCATAGCACAGAGGAGATCTGCGATGCGCAGCTTGTTCCTGACGACGGCCGCACTGGCGCTCGCCGCAGCCGCGCCGGCGTTCGCGGCGAACAACACGGCCGCTGGGCCGGAGATGAATCAATCCGGTACATCTGCGGGGTCGGGCAACGGGCAGATGAGCAACGGCTCCGGCCAAATGGGTGGTCAGACGAACAGCCAGCAAAGCGTGGCCCTGAGGCAGAAGATCCGCCAGGAGCTTTCACAGGCCGGCTTCACCGACATCCACGTCATGCCGGAATCGTTCCTCGTGAATGCCAAGGATTCTTCCGGCAACCCGGTGGTGATGGCGATCACGCCTAATTCAGTGACGGCCTTGACCGCTGTGCCCAGTCCGCAAAACCAGACTGCGCAGCAAAACCAGACTGCGCAGAATGGTGGTAAAGGGGCGATGGGCAGCAGCACGATGACCAACTCTGGACAGTCAGGCAACGCGATCAATTCGCCGAACGGCAACGGCACCACGGTCCGCTGACCCGCGAAGGTGGGGGCGGCTTGGCCGCTCCCGTCACGCGATCATCCTTCCTTCACCTCGGCCGTATGTTCGCCCAGTCTCGGCGCTGCGCGGTGCACCGCGCCCGGGGTGTCGGACAGCTTCACCGGAACTCCCAACGTCCGAAACCGGCCGGTCTTGGGGTGATCGGTCTCCGCCACCATGCCACGCGCCAGGATGTGCGGATTGGTGAACACCTCGTCGAAGTGCAGGACCGGCCCCGCCGGGATGCCCGCTGCTTCCAGCGCGGCCAGCCAGTGTTCGGCCGGCTTATCGCGCAGCCGCTCCTGCAACAGGACCACGAGCTCGCGGTTGTGGCGGACGCGCTCGGCCAGGGAACTGAAACGCGGGTCGGCCACCAGCCCGGGGACGCCAAGGAGGCCGCATAACTTCTCGAAGAAGCGCTGTTGGCTCGCGCCGATGGTGATCCAGCGGTCGGCGGTCGCGAACACCTGATAGGGGGAGCTGCCTCGATGCTGCTGGCCGATGCGCGGCGGTCGCGTGCCTGTGGAGAAATAGTGCGCGGCTTCGTACACGCAAAACGACGCCGCCGCTTCCAAGAGCGAGGTCTCCACGCGCTGGCCGCGCCCGGTGCGATGCCGCGCCTCGATCGCGGCGAGGATGCCGAAGGCGAGGAACATTCCCGCCGCAACGTCCGAGATCGCGATCGGCAGCCGAAACGGCGGTCCGTCCTCTGGCCCGTTGATGCTCATCAGCCCCGACATCGCCTGGCTGATGAGATCGAACCCGCCGCGTGGGGCATAGGGGCCGGTCTGCCCGAATCCCGAGATGGAACCCAGGATCAGGCGCGGATTGCGCGCGTGCAGGACCTCCCAGCCGATCCCCAGCCGGTCTATGACGCCCGGCCGATAGTTCTCCACCACGATGTCGGCCGCGTCGGCCATCCTCAGGAACGCGTCGCGCTCAACCTTCAGGTCCATTACCGCGGAGCGCTTGTTGCGGTTCCATGTCATGAACGGCGCGCTCTCGCCGTTCACGAACGGCGGCATGTTGCGTGCGGCGTCGCCCGACGGCGGCTCGATCTTCACGACGTCCGCGCCGTGGTCGGCGAGCATCATGCAGCAATAGGGGCCGGACAGATTGCTGGTGAGGTCCAGCACGCGAAGGCCGTCGAGCGAGCCGGGCATGGTGGGGGTTCCTCCTGTAAGGGCGCGGGCGGCTTGGCGGCGCCCAGCGGTGATGGCATTGTCGCGAGACAAAATCAAAGCAACCCAGAGCCAAGGACGAGGCAAGGAACATGGCCGAGACCGATGACGTCCTCCTGGCCCAGGACGAGACGGGTATCGTCACCGTCACGCTGAACAAGCCGGCCAAACGCAACGCGGTGTCGTTCGCGATGTGGCGGCGGCTTGGCGAGTTGTTCCTCGGCTTTCGCGAACGGCCGGACGTGCGCGTGGTGATCCTGACGGGCGCGGCGGGAGACTTCTCGGCCGGGGCCGACATCTCGGAATTTCCGGAGATGCGCTCCAGCGCCGCGGGCGCGAAGGAATATGGGGAGGCGGGGCGGATCGCGACGCTTGCCATCCGGGATCTGCCGCAGCCCACGATCGCCGCGGCGCACGGCTACTGCATCGGCGGTGGCTGCGGGCTGGCGCTGGCCTGCGACATCCGCGTTGGCGACCCGACGACGCGGATGGGCATTCCGGCGGCAAAGCGCGGGATCGTTTACAGCGTGCTCGATACCGGGAACCTGATGCGCGCCGTCGGGCTGTCGCGCGCCAAGCTCGTGCTGTTCTCCGGCCGTGCGTTCCCGATGGCCGATTGCCGCGCGATGGGTCTGCTCGACGAGGTGAGCGAGGCCGGCGCGCTTGAAGGGGCGCGCGCGTTGGCCCGCGAACTGGCCGAGCGGGCGCCGCTGTCGCAGCGTGGCGCGAAGCTCACGCTGGAGGCGATCGCGCGCGGCGAGGTGGCGGCGCGGAGCGCGGAGATCACGGAGGCGCAGCGCCTGGCCGCCGCCAGCGCCGATTATCGGGAGGCGACGCAGTCGTTCCTGGAGAAGCGCCGCCCCGTGTTCCGGGGCCGCTGATGGACGGCGCGACGGCGCCCATTCCGGCCACGCTCGATCCACGCAAGTTCCGCGACCCGGCCGTCACCGCGAAGGGCGAACCGCGCGCGACGGTCGGGTTGCGCGCGCTGGAGACGCTGTGGGTCAACACCGGCACGTTGTGCAACCTCACGTGCCGGGACTGCTACATTGAATCCTCGCCGCGCAACGACCGTCTCGCCTATTTCCGCCACGCGGAGCTGCGCGCGTACCTGGACGAGATCGGGCGCGACGCGCTGCCCGTGCGCCTGATCGGCTTCACCGGCGGCGAGCCGTTCATGAACCCCGAGATCATCGGGATGCTCGAAGATGTGCTGGCGCGCGGCCTGCGCGCGCTGGTGCTGACGAACGCGATGAAGCCGATGCGCAAGCTCCGTGGCGCGCTGCTGGCGTTGCGGGCGGCGCACGGCGACCGGCTCGCACTGCGCGTTTCGATTGATCATTACGCGCCGGACGTGCATGAGGCCGAGCGGGGTCGGCGGAGTTGGGCGCCCGCGATCGACGGTTTGCTCTGGCTCGCCCGCAACGGGTTTGCCGTCGACGTCGCGGGCCGGCGCTTTACCAGCGAGACCGAGGACGCGCTGCGCGCGGGCTACGCGCGGCTGTTCGGCGAACTGGGCATCGAGGTGGACGCGCACGATCCGGTGCGGCTGATGCTGTTCCCCGAGATGGACCCGGCGCGGGACGTTCCGGAGATCACGACCGCCTGCTGGGACATCTTGCGCAAATCGCCGAACGACGTGATGTGCGCCTCGGCGCGAATGGTTGTGAAGCGCAAGGGCGCCGATGCGCCGGCGGTGCTCGCCTGCACGCTGCTCGCCTACGACCCGCGCTTCGAGTTGGGCAGGACGCTCGCCGAGGCGGACGGGCCGGTGGCGCTGAACCATCCCCATTGCGCGAGCTTCTGCGTGCTGGGCGGGGCCTCGTGCAGCCGGGGGTAGGCTAGGACGCGCGATCTGGCGCGGAACGTGGCCGCGATGCTGGACCTGCCGCCTGGGGCGCGCCCCGGTCTGAGCCGCCTGCCCCCTGGTCCTTGCCGCGCCGGGGTGGGTGATGCCGCCGGATTTGGGGTTGCCCGATCCGACGGCTTCCGCTACATCGGCCCCGCCTTGCGGCGCCCGTAGCTCAATTGGATAGAGCACCAGACTACGGATTTGGGGGTTGGGAGTTCGAATCTCTCCGGGCGCGCCAAGTCCCGCCCGGCCAAAGGGGTTCGCGGGTCGGGCGAAAGTCCACCTTATACTATCCCACCCGCGCCGCCCGGTACTCCCGTCGCACGATCTCCAGCAGTTCCGCCGGCGAGGTCTCGGCGGCGCGGCTTTCGTAGGTCACTTGGCCGTGCTGCATCAGCATCACGCGGTCGCACATCTCCAGGGTCTGGGCATAGTTGTGCGCGATCATCACGATGGCGATGTCGCCGCGCGCCTTCAGGCGCTCGATCAGGCCGATGATCAGGCCGGCCTCGCGCGCGCCCATCGCCGCCAGGGGTTCGTCCAGCAGCAGGACGCGGGCGTTGGAGATCACCGCGCGGGCGACGGCGATCGCCTGGCGCTGGCCGCCGGAGAGGGCGCCGACTTCGAGGCGGATCGAGGCGACATGGATGCCGATGTCGGCCAGCGCGGCGGCGGCGCGGCGGCGCATCTCCTTGTGGTTCAGCAGCCGGAACGGGCCGGGGCGCCGGATTTCGCGGTTGAGGAACAAATTGTGGTAAATGGATAAGCCGTTGACCAGCGCGAGATCCTGATAGACGCACTCGATCCCATACGCTCGCGCCTCGTCCACCGAGCCGAGGCGCACGGGCTTGTCGTCCACGAACACCTGCCCGGAAGTCGGCTGATGGTAGCCGGCGAGGATCTTCATCAACGTCGACTTGCCGGCGCCGTTGTCGCCGAGGATGCCGAGCATCTCGCCGCGTTCGACGTGCATGGACACGCCGTTCAGCGCCGTCACCACGCCGAAGCGCTTGGTGACGGCCTCTATCCCGAGCGCGCTCAAGCCGGCCCCGCGCCGCGCAGCCGCGCCAGGTGGATGTTGGCGACCATCGCGATCAGGATCGCCGCGCCGATGATGATGTCGAAGGTGAAGGCGTTGATGCCTTGCAAGGTGAAGCCGTCCTGCAACACGCCCAGCACGATGCCGCCCACCAGGCCGCCAATGATCGTGCCGGCCCCGCCCGCGATGGCCGTGCCGCCGATCACCCCGGAGGCGACGCCCAGGAACATGATGTTGCTGCCGCCCGCCAGCGGATCGGTGGAGCCGATGCGGAACGCCTCGAGGATGCCGGCGAAGCCGCCGAGCATGCTCGTCAGCATGAAGTTGCCCATGCGGATGCGGTCGATGTTGATCCCCGCTTCGGCCGCCGCGATCGGATTGCCGCCCGTCGCGATCGTGTGCAGCCCCCAGCGCGTGTGCCGCAGCACCGTGTGCATGACCGCGACGACCCCCAGCGCCCACAGGATCTCGGAATAGCCCCACGCTCCCATGATCGCGGTGAGCAACGGACCGCCCGGCGTGTTCGCGGGGAAGCCGCGCGAGATGGTGAGCGTGACGCCGGTGATGAGGAACAGCATCCCGAGCGTGGTGATGAACGAGGGCACGCTGAGCCGGATCGTGATGAGGCCGATGACCAGGCCGATCAGCGCGCATGCCGCCAGCGCCAGCAGAATCGCCGGAATGACGGGGATTCCGGCGAGGTTTGCGTATTCCATGATGAACGGCGCGAGCGCGAAGGTCTGGCCGACCGAGAGGTCGATCTCGCGCGAGATCAGCAGCATGATCTCGCCGCAGGCGAGGATCACCGGAGAGGCGACGAATTGCGACAGGGTCTGAAGGTTGGCGTTGGTCAGAAAGTTGGGGTTGGTGGCCTGGAAATAGAGCACCAGCGCCACCGCCACCACGACGACGCTGCCCTCGGGCCGCAGCAGCAGCCCGCGGATGCGCCCGAATGCGCGCCCTCCCGCCATGTCGTTCAGCCGGCGATCGGCCCGGAGCGGGGCACGATCTGCGGCGCCGCCGCGCTGCCTTCGTAGCGCGTCTTCGTGGTGATGTACGGGGTAACGCTTTCTTTCGTGACGAACTTCGTGCCGGTGTCGACATCGGCCGGCCCGACGAGGCCGCCCGAGGCCTTGTACATGAACATCTCCATGACCGTGTAGAAGCCTTGCAGATAAGGCTGCTGGTCGAGCACGAAATCGAGATATCCGTCGCGTACCGCCTCCAGCGATCGCGGCAGCAGGTCGAAGCCGCCGCCATGCACGCCCTTCTTCGGCAGGTCGTATTGGCGCATGATGAGGCCGACGTTCATCGTGTCGCCGCCGCCGGTTCCGAACATCCCGCGCACGTCCTGATTGCCCAGATAGTAGGCGCGGATCTTCGACAGCGAGACGTTCACCGTGGGGTCGGTCGCGATCATCGTGGCCTCGATCTTCGCACCCGACTTCTTGATCGCGTCCATCGCCCCGTCCACGCGCGGCTGGAGATTGAGCTGTCCGGGCGTCGCGATGAACAGCGCGACCTTGCCCGATCCGACCAGCTTGACGATGCGCGCGCCCATCAACTGGCCGGACAGGAACAGGTCCTGGCCGATGTAGGCGAGGCGGCGATTGTCGCTGCCGCGCGGGGCATCGGCGTTGTAGGCAAGGACCGGGATGCCGGCGTCCAGCGCGCGGGCCACCGGCCGGTCGAATCCCCTGGGATCGACGATCGCGACCGCGATACCGTCCGCCTTGCCGGCGATCGCCGCGTTCATGGCATTGACCATCTGAGCGACATCGGACGTTTCCGACCCGGTCCACTGATACTCGCAGCCGAGCAGCGCGCAGGCGTCCTGGATGCCGTACTGGGTCGGCACGAAGAAGGCATTGGTGGTGACGTGATTGACGAAGACGAACTTCCAGCGCGGGTGGGCCGGAAACGGTCCGGCCTCGGCGGCGTGCGCCGAGCGGCCGGCGAGGGCGAGCAGGCCGGCGGCGGCGCCGGCGCTCACGCCATGAACCATCGCCCGGCGGGGCAGCCGTCGCGCGACGGCCTCGGTCAGTCCTTGGATCGAGTCAGTCATTGCGCTTCCCCTCGCCCGTGTTCGCGCAGACTGCCCGGGTACTTTCCGCCGGCGGCAAGTGCTGGCCGATCGCTAAGCCCCTCGCATTCGGCCCAAAACACCGTCATGTAGCACCCGCCACCACAGGATAGCGGCGTTTCCTGCCCCGCACGATCGGCCTGTTCGCCCCGAACGTGGTTGAGGCCAAGCGCCGGTCCGCCCGGTTCAAGCGATCGGCCTACTTCGTCAAGAGCGAACTGACCCGGCGCTGCCTGAACGCGCTGCGGGAAGCCGGGGAGCCGCTGACGATCCAGGCTATCGCCGTTGCCACGCTCCGCCGACAAGGGGCTGGACGCGGATGACAAGGAGCAGCGGGCGGACTTCGGGCGGCGGTTCTTGTGGACGTTGAACCGGCTGCTACAGCGCGGGGCCGTGACGAAGGAGGGCTACGGGGCGGGGGCGGTGTGGGGCTGCTGGTTGCTTAGACGAGCAGGCCGGCGTCTGTCACGCTCGTTCAGATGGATTGGCGTGGGTCGCGACTATGTGTTAACATATTGAGTCTAGGCTAGAAACCCCCAAATCAGCGTTGCTTCGAAGGGACTGTGAAGGCCGCCGGAAATTGGACTAAGAGATGCAGATTATTGAGACCACAAGGCAGCCGTTGAAGTCGCGGCACGGAACCCTTAGCAAGCACGCCGGTCTGCCGTGGAAACCTGCGCGAGAGTTCGACATGTGGGATAGCCTGGGTTTTTCCAAGAATCCATACGATGCCGCTCCGTTGCGAACACTTGAAGATGATGTCGATCTCCTGATCGGGCGTCAGGACGAGTCCATCAAATTTCAAACCATCATTGAGTCCGTGCCGCGGGACTGTGCTACTTTCGGGATTGCCTGGAGTGGGCAAGACTAGCTTCTTTAATATCCAATAGTTTCTCATGGAAACGGAGAAAAGCACGTTCGGCAAAAAACTGATCTCGGCGAGACATTTGTGTCCCATACAGGCGGATGATTCCGTTCATGAGATCGCTCTGAGAATACTACACAACACATGCCTTAACATTTCTGAATATGCGAAGACGCAGAAGCTCGCGGTACCGACCAATACACTACAGGCGTTCCGCTGGCTGACAGGAAACAAAGGCTCTGGTTTCGATTTTAGTCTTCAGATCGCTGGATTTGGTGGTGGGTTGGGTAAAAACGAGGTGTTACCTCCTCCTGCTGATGTCTCATTTGAAGCATTACATTACATCCTGGTGTCTATTGCCGAGGAAGTGACGAGCTGGTATGGCATGGCCGGAATATTCGTAGCTTTAGACAATTTCGAAAATTTGGATGAGGACCAGATCGGCTCCGTTTTAATGGCATTCCGGGACAGTTTTTTCACGATACCAAAGATATGGTGGGTAGTTATCGGACAGACTGGCCTCACTAGCTTAGTCCAAGTTCTTGATCCTCGCATTGCAGAACGAATGAGCGGAAGCGTTGAGCTTACTCCAATCTCATCCGACGAACTACATCAGGCTATAGACAGGCGCGTCCAGAAGTTCCACTCGGACTCTGGCGGCAAGGCTCCTCTTACACAAGATATTCACGATTTCCTTTACGCGGCTTCGTTGGGTGAGATTCGATTTGTCTTTAACTATGCATCCAAAATTTGCCTGGACTTCGTGTCATCGACAAGGACGCAAGTGGTAAAAATATCCAAAGACGTGATTTCATCAGAAAAAATTGCGGAGATGATCGGCAGTTACATGGTGAGCAGGCAGATTCCATCTAAGATGGCCATGGACATTCTTCGTAAGAACGTCTCCGCAGAGATAGACGGATTGGGCTTGCGGCCAAAGGAGCGAGAAGTCCTGGCAATGATTGGTAAGAACCGAAGCGCGACCCAAGGAGAGTTTAAAAACTTCGGGCTGGGATCTGGGCAGGACTTTTCCAGTAATTACTTGGCAAAATTTTACCGCCAACATCTTTTAGCTAAAAGGCAGGAAGGACGCCGCGTTCACTATAGCCTAAGAGGTATCGCTGCGATTGCGGACAGGTTTAGCCTCCTATCTGCGGACTCCTCCGCTGCCAATAACCGCAAAAGTCCACGCTCGGTCGACACGTCATCGCCAGCCCAATGACGGCCTGCGTTTGCCGCCCGTTGTCCATCCGCCGATGATCCTCGCGCCATGCGGGCTCTTGGGCATAGCGGACCAGATAGACACCTGCAATATGGCGCCGAGTTGAAGCGGGCCGGGATCGGCTACAAAGAGCTGGCGGAGCGGCTGAACAAGCACGGGCTGGAGGAGACCGAGACCTCTATCACCGGGAAGCTGGCGCGCGGGGCGTTCGCGGTCTCGTTCTTTCTGGCCTGTCTGGCGGTGCTGGAGATGGAGGGGGTGCGGTTGGAGGACCTATAAGGTAAGTCTCACCGCATGGTAAGCGAACCAGATCGCCGACCCAAGGAAGCAGAGAAACGGGACCCACCACCAAAGAGACCCGTGCTCATCGGCGTATTCCGCGCTCTTAAACGCTACGAAGACAGTCGCCGTCGCCGCCATAAGAAAGAGGCTAGCGAGACCGACCTCATTATGGCGCGATGGACGCGCAGAGTTGGCCTGTTCACCTTGGCGTTGGTAGTAATCGGTATCGTAACCGCCGGCATTTTTTGGCGGCAGCTGAGCGCTATGGAAGGCCAGCTTGATGAAATGCGCGCCACCCGCGAGAGCGGGGACAGGTCTTCCGCTGATCAGATGGTCGTCATGCGCGAACAGGCCAAAGCTATGCAGGGGCAGCTTGCTCAGATGGACATAGCGGAGCGCCCATGGCTCAAGCTTGATAGTGCCAAGCCTGTCCGTCTCAACATTGATGAGACGTTCGTAGTCATCGTCCTTGATCTCAGAATTGCGAATGTGGGTCATCAGCCGGCTGAGAATGCCGATGTAGAATACAGGGTGTATCGCTCTCTCTCTACGACCGAACAACAACACGATGCGCGTGCCGTCTGCCATACCGGCGCAGCACAAACTAAAAGCGTTTCCAGCGAGATGATCTTTCCTGGCGAGAACCGGGTGGCCGACCAATACGCCTTCGCCATCACGATTGCGGACATCAAAGCGGACAGGGATAAGCGGATAAGTGAGATGACTGAGTCCAATACAGAATTGGCATACCCGCTGCGCAGCACATTCTCCATCGTAGGATGTATCTCCTACACATACCATGCCGGAGCCTCTCTCGGACAAACCGCATTCATTCTGGACATTTATCGGCCGTGCGATATGAGTCCTGTCGGGAAGTGTTCTTTCGATATCGTGCCCCGTAGTTTCTACAGTCCTAAGGATATGCTCGTGATAGAAGAGCGGCAGGGAGTGTTCGCCCGCTAGGACTGTAGTGCTGCGAGAAAACCGCGACACCAACGAGCCAGATAGACCGCGCCCTCATCGCCGGCCTACACGACGGCCTCTCACATGTGGCAGCCTGCTCGCATTACCCCGCTAGTATGGCCGGCGGTGGCGGGTGCTACCGAATACCGCAAAACACCGTCATGGCTGGGCTTGGCCGGCGACTGTCCGGTTCACAATGTTTTCGGCCTCTCACAGCCTCCTGGCATTAACCCCCATCGTCATGGCCGGCGGAGGCCGGCCACCCACGTCTTCTTCGGGCAGCGAGCAAAGACGTAGGTACCCGGCCTTCGCCGGGCATGACGAAAGTGGGCAGGCTTGGTCCCCACGACTTTCAAGAAACGGCCTGTAAGGGGCCGGAAGTAGGGTCACCGTGTTGGTGGAGTAATACTGTATGTAATCCTCCTCGGTTGGCGTCACCCGAAGGCCGCCTCCATCTCCCGCCGGAAGCGATACGCCGCGTCCGCCTCGTCCACCGCCACGTCCGCCCATGTCACGCTCTGGCCTTTCGGCACATGGCGTAGCAGCCGCACGCGGTTTGCCAGCCCGATCGGCACCCCGCCGATCCCCAGGCTCGCGCGGGCGGGAATCAGCTTGCCCCAGACGCAGCCGCCGCCCTCGCCGTCGAGCACCTCGCCTTCGCGCAAATCGCGCTTGGCGGTGGCGACCACGTCGGCGCGGAAGCCGTCCGGCGCGCCGGACGGCTCGCCTCTCAGGGCGGCGGACAGGATCGAGACGTTCAGCTCCAGCCCGATCAGGTGGAACGGGCGATAGAGCGCCGTGACGCGCCCCGTGGCGTCGGTCACGACGCCGTACTCGGCGAAGCACCGCGCCGCATACTCGCCCGGCGCCTCGAACACGACATAGACGCCCCAGCGCAGATCATTGGCGACCGGGTTGCCGTCGCGGCGCAGGCTGGAGACGACCTCCACCTGGCCGCCGCCGCTGCCCGAGCGCAGCGCCTCGGCCAGCTCGTGCGTGCCGGCCGGCGGAAAACGCAGGCCGTCCGGCGGCGGCGTCAGGCCGGTCGCGTTCGCCACCGCCGCCATCTCGATGCCGGACTTGGTGCCATCCAGAAAGGAATTGAACATCTGCGGGTTCATCCCGCCCTGACGCGCCTGCTGTTCCGACAATCCGTAGTAGCCCCAGACGGTCGCCGGGGTGGAGGCGTGGTATTCGGGCAGATATTTCGTGCCCTTGCCCGCCGCGATCACGGGGAAGCCACAGGCGCGCGCCCAATCCACCAGTTCGCAGATCAGCGCGGGCTGATCGCCGTAGGCGAGCGAATAGACCACTCCGGCGCGCGCCGCCTCGCGGGCGAGAAGCGGGCCGGCGAGCACGTCGGCCTCCACGTTGACCATGACAATGTGCTTTCCCTCGGCAATCGCACTCCGGGCGTGTGCGATGCCGGCGGGGGCATGGCCGGTCGCCTCGACCACGACCTCCACGTCATCCCCGGCGATCGCGGCCATCGCGTCATCGGTGAAGCGGGTCGCCGTGATCCGTGCGGCCTCCCAGCCCACGCCCCGGCACGCCGCGCGGGCGCGGTCGGGCGAGAGGTCGGCGATGACGGCGACCTCCAGCCCCGGCGTTGTCGGGATTTGCGAGAGGAACATCGAGCCGAACTTGCCCGCGCCGATCAGGCACACGCGCACGGGGCGTCCGGCCTCCGCGCGCCGCCGCAGCAGCCGATACAGGTTCATGGCAGCCCCTTCCGTCGCCGGCGTTTCCGTGGCCCACTGGTTAGCGGCAACTGGGCGAGGAGGAAAACGGCATGGAGGTCGAGTGGCGCCGGCTGCGGGCCGACGAGTTGCGCGACGCGGCGAAGCAGGATGCGATCGTTATCGTTCCGGTGGCCTCGCTGGAGCAGCACGGCCCGCACCTGCCGGTGGAGACGGACACGATGATCGGCGAGGCGGTCGCGGTCCGCACCGCACGCCGGATCGCCGCAGCGGGCGCGCGCGCGCTGGTCCTTCCCGTGCTCTGGACGGGGCTTTCGGAGCACCACATGCCGTTCGGCGGTACCATCACGCTCAGCCTGGACGCGTTCTCGGCTCTGATCGAGGATGTGTGCCGCTCCGTCGTGCGCCACGGCTTCCGGCGCATCGCGCTGTCGAACTCTCATGGCGGCAATATCAATGCGCTGCGGACTTTGACCGACGAGCTGACCGTGAAGTTGAAGGCTCCCATCGTGATGTTCACGTACGCCGAGGCCGTCCAGCCGGCGATCGCGAAGCTGCTGACCACGCAAGGCGGGGTGCGCCATGCCTGCGAGGCCGAGACCGCGATGATGCTGGCCCTGCGTCCCGACCTGGTCGCGCAGACGCGCATCCCGCCGCGCGCCAACGCGCCTTTGATGCCGGACTCCGGCCTGTATCGCTGGCGCAGCTTCGCCGTCCGCACGCCGACCGGCGTGATGGGCAATCCCGACGCGGGCACCGCCGAGCAGGGGGAGCGCCTGTTGGAGGCGATCGCGGAGAATCTCGCCGGCAAGCTCGCCGACCCCGAGTTGTGGCGGGCGGCGTTTCTGCCGGATGCGGGGGAAACAGCCGGGCAAGGTCGGTGACGCGCGACCCCTCTCCCCTCCCGGGGGAGGAGGGGGAGCAGATGGCCCGACGCTTTTTTTCTCCTCCCCTCCCCTTGCGGGAGGGGTTGGGGGAGGGGTGGCGGGCACGTAGGGAGGCGGCATCATGAGCATTACCTTCGAGGTCAACGGTGTGCCGGCCGAAGTCGCCGATCCGCCCACGACGCCATTGCTCGACGTGCTTCGCAACACGCTCGGCCTTAGGGGCACGCGCTACGGCTGCGGGCTGGAGCAGTGCGGGAGCTGCATGGTGCTGCTGGACGGGCAACCGATCTATGCCTGCGGGCGCGAGGTCGGCACCGTCGCCGGACGGCGCGTGACCACCATCGAGGCGCTGACCCCGCACCCTCTGCATCAGGCGTTCCTCGATGAGCAGGCGGGCCAGTGCGGCTATTGCCTCTCGGGCATCATCGTCACCGCGAAGGCCCTGCTGGACCGCAATCCCGCGCCGACGCGCGCCGACATCGTGGACGCGCTCGACCCGCATCTCTGCCGCTGCGGCACGCACACGCGCATCATCCGCGCCGTGGCGCACGCCGCGACGGCGTTGCGCGAAGGAGCAGCACGATGAGCGACGCGCCGTTGCCGCTGTCGGTGGTCAACAATCCACCTCCCGACCGCTGGCTCCGCTTCGGTCCGGATCGGACCGTGGGCCTCTCGGTCGGCAAGGTGGAGATCGGCCAGGGCATTCTGACCGCGCTGACGCAGATCGCCGCCGAGGAACTCGATGTGCCGATCGGCACCGTCCGCATCCTGTCCGGCGACACCGACCGCGCACCCGACGAGGGTTCGACCAGCAGCAGTCTGTCGATCGAGGTCTCGGGCGCGTCGGTGCGGCTGATCTCGGCGGAGGTGCGCGCGCGCTTCCTCGACCGGCTCGCCCAACGCCTGAACTGCGCGGCCTCGGAGCTGTCGGTCGATGCGGGCGCGTTCCTGCGCGGCGGTGCCCCGACCGGCCAGGATTATTGGAGCTTCGCCCCCGAGATCGATCTGGCGCGGCCAGCCACCGGCCGGGCGGAGCGCAAGGCGCCCACCACGTATCGCCTTGTCGGGCGCGACGTGGCGCGGGTCGATCTGCCGGCGAAGATTTCCGGGGCGGCCTTCCTCCACGACATGGCCCCGCCGGGGATGCTCCACGCGCGCATCCTGCGCCAGCCCAGCCGGGGCGCGCGTCTCGCCGCGCTCGACGGGGCGGCGATCACGCGCGAAGCCGGCGGCGCGCTTCGCATCGCGCGGGTCGGCGACTTCGTCGCCCTGCTGAGCGAGAGCGAAACCGTGGCGCGGCGCGCGGCCGGGGCCGCGCCTTCCCACGCGCGCTGGGAGAACGTGCCCTCGATCCCGCCGGGCGCGGAGGAGGCGCGCGCGCTGGTGGGCCAGCCCGCCGTCGATCGCGTGCTGGGCGATCCGCCCGCGACGGCGGAGGGCGCGGTGGTCGAGGCGACCTATTCGCGCCCCTATCTCGCGCACGCCGCGCTCGGCCCGTCCTGCGCGCTGGCCGAGGAGCGCGACGGGCATCTGACCGTCTGGACGCATTCGCAGGCGGTCTATCCGCTGCGGACCTCGCTTTCCAACGTGCTGGGCCGGCCGGTCGAGACGATTTCGGTGCGCCACGCGCAAGGGGCGGGCTGCTACGGCCACAATGGCGCCGACGACGTGGCGCTGGATGCGGCGCTGGTGGCCCAGCTCGTGCCCGGCCGGCCGATCCGGGTGCAGTGGCTGCGCGAGGAGGAGTTCGGCTTCGAGCCGGTCGGCACGGCGCAGGTGGTGACGATCCGCGCTATCCTGGATGCGCGCGGACGCCCGGTGGACTGGACGGCCGAGATCTGGGCCGGCTCGCACGTGCAGCGCCCGGCGGCGGGCGGCAACATGCTGGCCCACGAGGCGCTGCCCACGCCGCCGCCCGACCCGCGCCCGTCGGAGCCGCCGGAGGCGAACGGCGGCGGCGGCACGCGCAACGCCGTGCCGATGTATGACATTCCGGCCAAGCGCATCATCCACCATCTGGCCCGACGCACCCCCGTCCGCACCTCGGCGCTGCGCGGCCTCGGCGCGCTGCCCAACGTGTTCGCCCTCGAATGCTTCATCGACGAACTGGCGGAACGCGCCGGGGAAGATCCGGTCGCCTATCGGCTGTCGATCCTGTCCAACCCGCGCGCCCGCGCGGTGATCGAGCGGGCGGCCGCGATGGCCGGATGGTCCGCGCGCGGCGCGGCCGGGGCGGGCAGGGGATTGGGGATCGGCTTCGCGCAATACAAGAACCGCTCCGCCTATGCCGCCGTGATCGCCGAGGTCGAGGTGGACCGCGACGTCCGGCTGCGGCGCGTGTGGTGCGCCGCCGACGCGGGCCTGGTCATCAATCCCGCCGGCGCCTGCAATCAACTGGAGGGCGGGATCGTCCAGGCGGCGAGCTTCACCCTGAAGGAGCAGGTCCGCTTCGATGCGCAGGGGATCAGCTCGCGCGACTGGGACAGCTACCCGATCCTGCGCTTTTCGGAGGTGCCGGACATCGCGGTCGAACTGATCGGCGCCCCGGATCAGCCCTCGCTCGGCATGGGCGAATGCACGATCGGGCCGACGGCGGCGGCGATCGGCAACGCCGTGGCCCACGCGCTCGGCGCGCGCATCCGCGACCTGCCGTTCACGCGCGAGCGGGTTGCGGCGGTGCTGCGGGCGGGCTGAGGTCTACAGGAGCTCCCCGCCCGTCTGGCGCAGTACCTCGCAGGCATGCTCGCGCTTCTCGGGCGAGGCGGTGCGCACGGCGAGCACCAGCCGGCCCTCGGCCGCGAGGCGTTCGCGGGTCGCGCGCTCCGAATGGCTCAGCGCATGGCTGAGCAGGTGCGACAGGCCGACCGCCGCGGCGCCGGCGCCCAGCGCAGCACCCGCGACGGCCGCCGCCACGCCGCCGGTCGCGGCCACCGCCGTCGCCGCGATCATGGCCGCGACGGAGCCGCCGATGGCGGAGTGGGCCACGCGGGACTGCTGGTTCTCCACCTCCGTGTCGGCGGCCTTGGACCCCGCTTCGGGCGTGGCCCGCTCCACCGGCGCGTCCATCTCGGGCAAGCCGAGATCTCCGCGCCCGAAGCCGCCGGCTTCCAGAGCCATGATGGCGTGGTCCAACGCCTCGCTCGAACGGAAGCGCGCCAGGACTTCCCACGTTTCCGGCGCTGGCGCCGCTGCCGGTTCGTCCGCGGGCCCCGTCGCCGGGGCCGCTGCGGGTGCGGCGGTCACGAAGGCTGCATCCGGCAGGCGTCCCTCATCGTCCATCTGCCCCACTCCTTCGATGTTACTCCCCTCAACGCGCCCGCCCGGATGGCGTTTCGATCACCGCACCAGCCGGCGCATCTCGATCAAGAAGTCGCCATGCGGATGCCACCTTGATCGGCCATGTCCTATGTTCAGCGTGAGACAAGGAGGCTGCAAGGCGATGACGGAGACCGAGTACAGCCGTAAGCTCGATGAGCTCGATCGGCTGCTGAATGATCCCGACGTGCCCATGCAGCCGGAAAAGGTCTGGTCCCTTCTCGCCGAGATCGCGCAGCGCGACCTGGGCAGCGCGCGTCCGCCGCGCTCCTCGTTGGGGTAACAGCCGCCTCAGACGCGCAGAGCGCCGATCAGGAATTCCCGATTTCCCTCCGGGCCGGTGATTGGGCTTTCGACGAGCCCCACCACCCGCCAGCCCGGCAATCCCTCCCACCAGGTCCGGGCAGCGGCGCAGACGCCCGCGTGAACGGCGGGGTCGCGCACGACGCCCTTGCCGGCGGCGACCGTTGCACGCCCGGCCTCGAACTGCGGCTTGATGAGCGCAACCGCCCAGGCGCCCGGCGCGCACAGCGCGAGCGGGGCGGGCAGCAGCGTCGCCAGCCCAATGAAGCTCGCGTCGCACACCAGCGCCGCGATCGGATCGGGGATGTCGGCGCGGGTCAGGTAGCGCGCGTTCACCCGCTCATGCACCGCGACGCGCGGGTCGCCCCGGAGTTTCCAGGCGAGCTGGCCATGCCCCACGTCCACCGCGTGGACCCGCGCGGCGCCGCGCGCCAGCAGCACGTCGGTGAAGCCGCCCGTCGAGGCGCCGATGTCCAGGCAGATTCGCGCTTCCGGGGAGAAGCCGAACGCCGTCAGCGCGTGGTCGAGCTTCAGGCCGCCGCGCGAGACCCAAGGGTGGTCCTGTCCGCGCACATCGAGCGGTGCTCCGGCTTGGAGCATCTGGCCCGCCTTGTCGATCCGTCGCGCGTCGCTGAACACCTTGCCGGCCAGGATCAGCGCCTGCGCCCGTGCCCGGCTCTCGGCGAGGCCCCGCTCGACCAGGGCCTGATCGGCGCGGGTTCTGGCGGGGCGGGAGTTCGGGCACGGCTGGTTGCCCGCTACCCCTCCCCCCGACCCCCTCCCGCAGGGGGAGGGGGAGCAGGTAGGCGGCGGATGGTCTACTCCCCCTCTCCCTGCGGGAGGGGGTCGGGGGGAGCGGGCCGACGCGCGAGCCCCCATCACTCCGACACGCGCGTGCCGAGTGTCCCGTCGGCGCGCTCGACGATGGCGGCGACGCGGGCTTCGGCCTCGGCGAGCTTGGCCTCGCAGTGCCGGCGCAGCGCGGCGCCGCGTTCGTAGGCCTTGATCGCGTCCTCCAGCTTTTGCTGGCCGCTTTCCAGCCCGCGCACGATCTGTTCCAGCTCCCCCAGCGCGTCCTCGAACGAGAGGCCGCCGACGTCCGTAGCCGTCTCCGACATGCGGATTCCTTCTACGCCACCATCAGCTCGCGTACATGCGCCGCCGTCGAGGCGGCAAGCGTGGGGAGGTCATAGCCGCCCTCCAGCAGCGAGACTATCCGCCCGCCGGTTCGCCGGCGGGCGATGCCCATCAGCTCGCGTGTGATCCAGGCGAAGTCCGCCGTCTCCAGCCGGAGCTGGGCCAGCGGGTCGGCCGTGTGCGCGTCGAACCCGGCCGAGACGATGAGCAGTTCGGGCGCGAACGCATCCAGGGCGGGCAGGATCTCCGCCTGCCAGGCGGTGCGGAACGCGGCGCTGCCGGCGCCGGGGCGCAGGGGTGCGTTGACGATGTTGCCGGCGCAGCCGCGCTCCTCGCGCGCGCCCGTTCCGGGATAGCACGGGCTCTGGTGGGAGGAGGCGTAGAACAGCGCCGGATCAGCGGCGAACATCGCCTGCGTGCCGTTGCCGTGATGGACGTCGAAATCCACCACCGCGACCCGCTCCAGCCCCCAGCGGGCGCGCGCATGGTGCGCGGCGATGGCGGCGTTGTTGAACAGGCAAAAGCCCATCGCGCGCGCCGGCTCGGCGTGATGGCCGGGCGGGCGGACGGCGGCGAAGGCGGCATGCGCCCAGCCCTCCATCACCACATCGACCGCCAGCACCGCCCCGCCCGCCGCGCGCCGCGCCGCCTCGGCGCTGCCGGCGGACATGGCGGTGTCGGGGTCGAGCGGGACCGTCGCGCCGGGATCGGGCCGGATCGCCAGGATCGCGCGGACGTACTCCGCCCGGTGGGCGCGGGCGAGCTGCGCCTCGGTCGCCTCGGGCGCGGGCTCGCGCAGCAGCGGCGCGAACGCCTCGTCCTCCAGCGCGGCCAGCACGGCGCGCAGCCGCGCGGGGCATTCCGGGTGCCACGGGCCCGCGTCGTGGCCGAGGCAGGCCGGATGGGTGATCAGCGCGACGGTCATGCTCCGTCCTCGGCCGGCGGGTCCTCGGCGCGGCGGCGGATGACGAAGCTATACACCCCAGCCTCCTCGCTCCAGGCCAGCAGCGCGTGGCCGGTCTCGCGGCAGTAGGACTGGAAATCCGACACCGCCGCCCGGTCGGTGGCCAGCACGCGCAGCCGCTCCCCCGGCGCCATCCCGCGCAGCTCGCGGTTGGCCCGCAGCACGGGCAGCGGGCACTTCAGGTCCTTCACGTCCAGCAGGCGCTCCGTCATGCCGCCAATCTGGCGCGGCATCGGCGTCTTGAGCAAGCGGCACCGCGTCGCCATGATGGGCGTATGGCACAATGGCGCATCGGCATCGACCTCGGCGGTACCAAGATCGAGATCGCGGCGCTCGGCCCCGACGGCGCCGAGCGGCACCGGCAGCGCATCGCCACGCCGTCGGGCTACACCGCGACGCTGGAGGCCATCGCCGATCTGGTGCGCGCGACCGAGCAGCTTCTCGGCGTCGGCGCGACGGTCGGCATCGGCATTCCCGGCGTCGTCAGCCCGGCGACGGGGATGGTGAAGAATGCCAACTCCATCGCGCTGAACGGCCACACATTCGATCGCGACATCAGCGCGAAGCTCGGTCGCGAGGTGCGGGTCGAGAACGATGCGAACTGCTTCGCGCTCAGCGAGGCGAGCGACGGCGCGGGCGCCGGCATGGGCGTCGTGTTCGGGGTGATCCTGGGCACCGGATGCGGCGGCGGGCTGGTGGTGAACGGGGCGGTGCATCGCGGCCCGAACCGCGTGGCCGGCGAGTGGGGGCACACGCCGCTGCCCTGGCCGCGCCTGGACGAGCTCCCGGGCGTGCGCTGCTGGTGCGGGCACCATCTGTGCCTGGAGACCTTCATCGCCGGGCCTTCGCTAGCGCGCGATTGCGATGGGCCGGGCGCGCACGACGCGAGCGGGATCCCCGCCCGCGCCGCCGCAGGCGAGGCGCGGGCGCAGGCGGCGCTGGCCCGCCACGCGGACCGGCTGGCGCGCGGCCTGGCGGTGATCATCGACATGATCGACCCCGATGCGATCGTGCTGGGCGGCGGCCTGTCGAACATGGACCACCTATACGAGGAAGTGCCGGGCCTGCTGCCCCGCTACGTGTTCAGCGATACGGTGCAGACCCCGATACTGCGCAACAAGCACGGCGATTCCTCGGGCGTGCGGGGGGCTGCGTGGCTGTGGCCGGATGGGTAGGCCGGCAGGTTTTGCCGGGTCGGGAGTGCCGGGGCGTTTCCTAGAGCCGTTCGTGCGACTGGCCGGGGCCGAAGTTCCGAAGCACCAGAACGTCCCCGGCCGTGGCACGGCGGCCCGTATCGGGGTGCAGCGCATTAAATGACGACGTGCCCTCGATCGCTACTCGACGCGTGCCTGGGTGCTCGCCCCGTGGATGGATGCATGGCGCATGACGCAGCCGCCTGATGGCGGCCAGGATGGCACGCAGGCGGGCCGACCCGGGCTGCGCGTGCCAGCGATGGAAGGCGGCGAGATCTTCGGCGGCTTGGCGCGCTGCGGAGCGCGAGGGCGAACCAAGCCGACGGCGGCGGACAAGCCGGCCCTGGCACGCGGCATGCGTAGTCCGAGACGCACCGCATTCAGGAGCCGTCATGACCATCTCCCCCACCAGCTTGGCGAACGCCATCCACGGCCTGAGCCACTCCAAGCCGACGCACCCGCACGCGCCCTCCGGCCGCCTCCAGCAATTCGGCCAGCAGGTCACGACGGCGATGGGGCAGGCGGGTCAACAGAGCGCCGCGTCGAAGTCGAGCGCCGGCGCCAGCGCCGATCCGGGAGGGCTGCTGTCGGCGGACATGCTGCAAGCAATTCAGGCGATCGGGTAAGGAAGCTGAGCTTGACGAAGCGCGTTATGCGTCGCACACCGCGCTGTGATTGAGAGTTTCCGCGGCAAGCGGACGGTGCGGTGTTTCGGGGCGAGATGCCGAGGGGTTCCCCTCCGATGTCGTCCGTGCGGACCGGCGGAAGTTGCGGGTTTTGGATGCGGCAGTACGCCTTGATGATCTGCGATCCCCGCGGGCAGCCGGTTCGAGGCGCTCTCGGGTCTTCGCACTGGCCAGCATAGCATCCGGATCAAAGAACAGTGGCGTCTCTGCTTCGTCTGGCGTAACGGAGGCGCTCATGAGGTCGTCGCAGCGCTTTTGGGCCGGCGGCAAAGGTCCGCGTCTAAAGATAGCTTACGAAGCGGAAGCGGGAATCGCGAGCTATTCCTGCGCGCGCGTCGGGATCAGGGGAGACGAACGATCACACGCGACCTGCCTCTTCGCGTGGAACCCCTATCCACCCTCCTCGGCGACCCATCGTTGCGGTCGGATGCAGGGTTGACCGATCTGCACGAGTTGGTGCCGTCCGGCACCTATGAGCGCAGGCAGGCCGTGATGATCAACCCGGACGATCTCTATTCGGCGTTGCGAGGTGCCTATCTCGAGGACCTGGCGAAGCTGGATCAGCCATATGGTTCGACCCGTGGCCTGCTGCTGACCGGTGCCATGGTGATCGGGCAGGGGTCGGTCATCACGCGAAATGCCTTGCTGATACAGGAGAGCTGCCGGGCCATCCTCGAGCAGAACCGCACGCCGCCCGGCCTGCAGGCGGTCGGACCCGGATGGGTCCTTCCCCTGCCGGAGCGGGTCCGGAAGGAGGACCGCGTCTCCGTTCTGGCAAAGGCACCGTGGTGGCGCAATTTTGGCCACTGGCTCGTGGATTCGGCGGCGTTGCTTGCATTGGTGGTCGATCGGCTGCGCGGCAACGACATCCAGATCGTCATCGGCAAGCAGTCGGCTACGGCGATGCGGCGAATCGTCGCCGAGACTCTGGGCATCGTCGCTCCGGGGATCCCCGTAGTGGAGCATGACGACGCTGACGCGGTAGTGTTTTCCCGCCTCTATTACGTTACTCCGACCAGCGTATCTCCGCTGTTCAAGCTTCCCACGGCGCTGCGGGCGCTGCGGAATAAGGTGATCTCGAGCCCGCCGGCGCCCCGGCGCCGGCTATACCTGCGGCGGGATGCGCGAGGGCCACGACAACTGCTGAACGAAGCGGACGTGCTGCGAGTGGCGGAGGCGTACGGGTTTGAGGTCGTCCGACCCGAGGAGCATGGAATCCGCGAGCAGGCAGCAATGTTTTCCGAAGCCGAGATGGTCATGGGGGTAAAGGGCGCCGCCCTGACAAACCTGATATTCAGTCCCCGCGATAGCTCAGCCATAGTGCTGTCGCCGAGTAACTGGGGCGATTCTTTCTTCTGGGATTTGGCCGGACAGCTCGGAATCAACTATGTCGAGGTCGTGGGAAAGGCCGTCGATGGCATAGCCGAACCGCCCGACAGCCCGTTCCATATCGACCTCGCCCGGCTTGGCGAAGCTCTGGACAGGGCGACGGGTTCCGCATCAGCAAGACCCGTCGTTTCGAGCCGCCCATCAGCATCCCGGCCGGAGCACGTCGGGATGTTTTACCGCGATTGCCTTCAACATCTGCATCGGACGCTGCGACCGCGCGCCTACCTCGAAGTCGGCTGTCTCGACGGCGAGACCCTCGCGCTGGCCGAATGCGCTTCGATCGGCGTCGATGTTCAATTCAAGCCGAAGGTCCGCATCCCCTCGCGCGCGCCGGCGATTCTGCTTTTCCAGATGCCAAGCGACGATTTCTTTGCCCGATACGATCCGATTGCCCTGCTCGGGCGGCAGATCGACCTGGCGTTCATTGACGGGATGCATCTGGTCGAGAACGCGCTTAGGGACTTCATCAATATCGAGCGGTTCTGTCACCCCGAGTCCGTCATTGCCCTGCACGATTGCCTACCGCTCAATCGGCAAATGGCGAGCCGCGATCGGCCCGGCGCGGAGAGCGGCGCGGTCGCGGAGTTCCCGGGGTGGTGGACCGGCGATGTTTGGAAACTGCTGGCGATCTTGCCCCGCTATCGTCCCGACTTGTCCGTGCGCGCCTGCAATGCCCCGCCGACAGGTCTGGTGGTGATCCGCAACCTGAAACCCGACGACCGCACCCTGGAGCGTGCCTTCGACACTATCATGGCGGAGTTACTCAACCCCGCGGACGAGGACCGGCTGTTCGACGAGGCTGTCGGCTGCGCGGATGTCATGGATACGACCGCTTTGCTGCAGACGTTCGGACAGATCCCCTGATGCCGATGCCTTCTGCCCGTAAGAGCCGCAAGCCGGCCTCCCCGCCCATTGCACAGCAACTCCGCCCGCTGTTCGACGCGGCCTTCTACCTCGCCAAATACCCCGATCTCGCCGCTATGCGCCTCGACCCGCTGGACCACTACGTGCATTACGGCCTCGCTGAAGGCCGCGACCCGAATCCCTTCTTCGACGGCGCCTGGTACCGCGCGCATTACCCCGACGTCGCCAAATCCGGCATCCACCCGCTGCTGCACTATCTCAGCATCGGCGCCACCGAGCAGCGCAACCCGCATCCGCGCTTCGATGCCGGCTTCTATGTGGAGCAGCATCCCGAAGCGGCGACGAATCCGCTCGTCTTTCACATGCTCGCCGGCCGGGCGCGGGGCTTCGCCACCGAACCGCCGTTCGACATCGCCGCCTTCCTGCCCGCGCGCTCCAGCCTCCCCGTCTGTCCCGCCTGGATCGCGGTCGACGTGATCATTCCCTGCTACCGTGGGCTGGCGGAGACGCAGCGTTGCATCGGCTCCGTGCTGGCCGACCCCGATCGGCTGCCGGGGCGGATCATCGTCATCGACGACGCTTCACCCGAGCCCCGGCTGTCGGCCTGGCTCGACACGCTCGCGCTCGCCGGCCGGATCACGCTGCTTCGCAACAAGCGCAATCTCGGTTTCGTTGCCTCGGCCAACCGCGGCATCGCGCAGGCCGGGCGGGCCGATGTCGTGCTGCTGAACGGCGACACCGAGGTGCCGGCCGGCTGGCTCTCCCGCCTCGCGGGGCACGCCTATGCCGAGGACCGGATCGCCTCGGTCTCGCCCTGGTCGAACAACGCCACGATCTGCAGCTACCCCACCATCGCCGGCGGGCCGCCAGCGTTCGGCCTGGCGGATGCCGACGCGGCGGCGCAGGCCGCGAATTCCGGGCGGCGCGTCCGCATCCCCACCGCCGTCGGCTTCTGCATGTACACCCGGCGGGCCGCTCTGGACGACGTGGGCACGCTTGACGAGAAGGCGTTCGGGCGGGGCTACGGCGAGGAGTGCGACTGGTGCCTGCGCGCCGCCGCGCGCGGCTGGCGGCACATGCTCGCCTGCGACACCTACGTGCACCACGACGCCGAATTCAGCTTCGGGCGCGGCGCGACCGGCGCGCGGGCCGCCGGGGAGGCGGTGCTCGCCGCGCGCTGGCCCGACTTTCCTCGCACCGTCGAGCGCCATGTCCGGCGCGGCCCGGCCGAGCCCTCCCGCTTCGCGCTGACCGCCGAGCTTTACCGACGCGCCGGCCTGCCGGTGATCCTGTTCGTCTCCCACGGCCTGGGTGGCGGCGTGGACCGCCATATCGAGATATTGGCCGAGACGCTGCGCGGGCGGGCGAACCTGCTGCTGCTCCAGCCCTCCGAGCGCGGCGACCTGATCTCCGCGCCCTCGCTGCCCGGCCACGGCGCTTGCGCGATCCCGGCGGAGCGCACCGAGGCGCTGGTGCAGGTTCTGGCCTCGGCCGGGGTATCGCGCGTCCATGTGCATCACGTCATGGGGCTGGACCTCGATCTGCGCGCCCTGATCCGCGGCCTCGGCGTGCCGTTCGACGTGACGGTGCACGACTGGTTCCTGCTCTGCCCGCAGGTGAACCTGCTGCCGCATCTCGACGGCCAGTATTGCGGGGAACCGGGTCAGGCCGCCTGCAACGCCTGCATCGCCGAGCGCCCGAGCCACGGCGCGCGCGAGATCCTGCATTGGCGCGCCAGCCATTCCTGGCTGTTGCGCGAGGCCGAACGCATTCTCTGCCCGAGCGAGGACGCGCGCCACCGCATGATCCGCTACGGCTGGGGCGAGCGGGCGATCCTCGCGCCCCACGAACCCGCGCCCCAGCGGCCCTGGATGGTGCGGCCCTCGCGCCCCGCCGCCGATGAGCCGCTGCGGGTCGCGATACTCGGCGTGCTGGCCGCGCAGAAGGGAGCCGCTAGCGTGCTGTCGCTGGCCGAGGCGACGGAGCCGGCCGAGATCGACTTGCGCCTGATCGGCTATCCCGAGCATCCGCTTCCGCGCGGCGCGCGCCGGCGCATCAAGGTCACCGGGCCTTACGAGGACGCGGCGCTCCCCGGTCTGCTCGCGAAGGCGCGGCCGCATGTCGCGTGGTTCCCCGCGCAGTGGCCCGAGACGTGGAGCTACACGCTCTCGGCGGCGATCGACGCCGGCCTGCCGATCGTCGCCGCGCGCATCGGCGCCTTCCCCGAACGGCTGGCGGGGCGGCCCCTGACGTGGCTGGTCGATCCCGACGCCCCGACGGCGGCATGGCGGGCCGCCTTCGCGCAGGCGCGGGCGGCGCTGCACGGGAGGGGGTCTGGAGCGTCCAAGTTTCGGCCCGCGCTGGCGGACTTCTACCGCGACGACTACCTGCCAACCCCTCCCCCCACCCCCCTCCCGCAAGGGGAGGGGGAGAAGAAAGCGGGACATAGGCGACTCCCCCTCCCCTTGCGGGAGGGGGTCGGGGGGAGGGGGACTCCGCGTCATCGTCATTCCCGAGCGCTATGACACGACGGGCGTGCCCACCCCCTGCGCCTACATCCGGCTGCTCCAGCCGCTGCATCACCCGCTCGCGGCGGCGGGGCTAGAAGTGGTCGTCGCGCGCCCGGAAGAGGCGCTGGACTTCCGCGCCGATATCCTGGTGACGCAGCGTCATGCCGTCCCCGATCTCGCCACCGCCGACGCGCTGGCCCGGCACTGCCGGGAGACCGGGATGGCCCTGCTCTATGACCTCGACGACGATTTGCTGAACATCCCCCACGGCCACGCCGACGCACGCGAGCTGCGCGGCCAAACCTCGGTGGTGCGGCGGTTGCTCGCCGACGCCGATGCGGTCTGGGTTTCCACGCCCGACCTTGCCCGGAGCATCGCCGCGGTCCGGGTCGACGCGCGCGTCGTGCCGAACGGGCTGGACGAGCGCCTGTGGCTGCCCGACGGCGATATGCGCGTGGCGCGCCGGCAGGGCGCCACGCGAATCCTGTTCATGGGCACGGCGACGCATGGCGGGGATTTCGCCCTGGTGAAACCGGCGCTCGCGCGGCTGCACGCGGCATTCGGCCCGCGCCTGTCTTTCGACATGATCGGCGTCACCGCGCAGGACGACCTGCCGCCATGGGTCAACCGGGTCTCGCCGGGCGTCGTCGCCGGGCAGTCCTATCCGGGGTTCGTCAACTGGATCACGCAGATGCCGGCCTGGGACATCGCCATCGCCCCGCTCGTGGATTCCCCGTTCAACCGCGCCAAGTCGGCGATCAAGACGCTCGACTACGCGGCGCTCGGCGCGGCGGTGGTGGCCTCCGACGTGCCCGCCTATCGCGGCTCGCTCGCGGACGGCCGGGGCGGGCTGCTGGTCGCCAACACCGAGGCGGCGTGGATGGACGCGCTGGACCGGCTGATCCGACATCCCCGCCTGCGGCGCGATCTGGCCCTCGGCGCGCGCGCGGCGTTTCTGGAGGCGGGCACGCTGGCGGCGCAGGCTTCGGCCCGGCTGGCGGCGTGGGAAGCGGTGCGTTCGTGCTCGACCCCTCCCCCCGGCTCCCTCCCGCAAGGGGAGGGGGAGAAGAGCGCGGAAAGCCCTCTACCCTCGCGGGTTACGGGATTCCCGGAGCGGGGGTCCGAAAGGAACTCCCCCTCCCGTTGCGGGAGGAAGGGTTCGCGCGCGGCTTTACCGATCGTCTAGCCCTGTCTCATCCTTTCCCCGCCGCGAACCTGACCGCCTCCTCTGCGGCGCGGAACAGCGCGCGCGCCTTCTGCCGGCACTCCTCGTGTTCCGCCTCCGGGTCGGAATCCGCGACGATCCCGGCGCCGGCCTGCACGTGCATGGTGCCGTCCTTCACGAGTGCCATCCGCAGCCCGATGCAGGTGTCCATCGTGCCGTTGGCGGCGAAATAGCCGATGCAGCCGGCGTAGATGTTTCGCCGGGTCGGTTCCAGCTCCTCGATGATCTCCATCGCCCGCACCTTCGGCGCGCCCGACAGCGTGCCCGCCGGGAAGCTCGCGACAAGCGCATCTAGCGCATCGAGACCGGGGCTTATCCGGCCGTCCACGTTGGAGCTGATGTGCATGACGTGGCTGAACCGCTCGATGACGAAGCTCTCGGTCACGCGCACGCTGCCGATCTCGGCGACGCGCCCCACCTCGTTGCGGCCGAGATCGAGCAGCATGAGGTGCTCGGCCCGCTCCTTGGGGTCGGCCAGCAGTTCGGCCTCAAGCGCCTGGTCCTCCTCGTGCGTTTCGCCGCGTCGGCGCGTGCCGGCGAGCGGGCGCAAGGTCACGATGCCGTCGCGCAGCCGTACCAGGATCTCCGGGGACGACCCGACGACCGCGAAGCCGCCGAAGTCGAGGAAGAAAAGGAACGGCGCCGGATTGATCCGGCGCAGCGCGCGATAGAGCGCGAAGGGCGGCAGCGCGAAGGGGGCCGCGAAGCGCTGGCTCAGGACCACCTGGAAGGCGTCGCCCGCCGCGATGTAGTCCTTTGCCCGCCCGACCAGCCCCAGGAACGCGTCCTTGCCCATGTTCGAGACGGGCGCGGGGGGCGCCGGCAGCGCGACGGGCGGGGCGGGGTGGGGCAGGGGGCGTTCGAGCGCGGCTTCCGCCTCGGCCAGCCGCGCCTCGGCGGCCTCCCACGCCTGCGCGGCCGAGACGCCCTCGGCTGAGCGGACGGGGGCGGCGAGCGTCAGCTCGTCGTTCACGTTGTCGAAGATCGCGAACAGCGTCGGGCGGATCAGCAGCGCGTCGGGCACGCCGATCGCATCAGTGGTGCGCGCGGGCAGGCGCTCCATCAGGCGCACCATGTCATAACCCAGATAGCCGACCAGCCCGCCCGCCATCGGCGGCAGGCCGGTCGGAACCTCCAGCCGCGCCTGCCCGATCGTCGCGCGCAGGCTGTCGAGCGCCGGGAGCGGGTCGGGCATGAAGGCGTGCGGGGCGGAGCGGGCGTGGCGGTTGACCTCGGCCTGTCCGCCCCGGCACCGCCAGATCAGGTCGGGCTCCATGCCGATGATGGAATAGCGCCCGCGCGCCGCGCCCCCCTCCACGCTTTCGAGGAGGAAGGCGTTGGGTCGCCCATGCGCGAGCTTGAGGAAGGCGGCGACCGGGGTTTCCAGATCGGCCACGCCGCGCCGCCAGACCAGCGTGCCGCGCCCCTCGTCATAGGCGGAGCGGAAGGCGGCGAAGGCCGGGGACGCGGCGTTCATGCGCTCGACCCCTCCCCCCGGCCCCCTCCCGCAAGGGGAGGGGGAGAAGAAGGCGCAACCCGCTCATTGCTCCTCCCCTCCCCTTGCGGGAGGGGTTGGGGGAGGGGTCGTGCGCGGTACGGATCTGCCATCATTGCTGCACGAAGCTGTCGAACACCGAGCGGTTGATCTGCGGTTCGGCGCGGGCGCGCAGCGCGTCGGTGAACCCTTGGGCCAGATCGGCGGCGGTCGAGCGGGTCAGCACGTCGCGCACCGCCTCATAGCGGGCCGGGTCCGTCTTCGGGTCCGGTGTCTCGATCTTGGCGGGCACGGCGACGATGAACGCCAACGGCGTCTGCACCATCGCCGGCTCGCCCGGCTTCAGCCCGAACAGCACGCGCTGGAGCTGCGCCGGCATTCCCTCGCTCGTCGCGTCGCGGGTGACGAGCGGCGTCGTGCGAACGGTGCCGCCCGCCTTCGCCGCCGCGTCCGCGAGCGTCTCGCCGCCGCGCACGGCGCTCAGCATCGCCGCCGCCGCTTTCTCCTGCGTCTTGGCCTGGGCGTCCGCCACCCAGCCGTCGCGGACCTGATCCTTCACCGCCTCGAACGGCTTCACCGAGGGCGGGATCACATGCTCGACCTCCACCGCGTAGAAGGCGGAGCCGCCGCCCGGCGTCTGCACCTCGGTCAGCTCCGAGGGCGGGCCGGGCGGGTGGCTGAACGCCGCCGCGATCAGCGCCTTGCGCAGCTCCGGCGAGCCGGGGATCGGCGCCGGCGTGCCGGCCTGCGTCTCGCCCTGCGCGTCAAGGGTGCCGGCGACGCCGGCGAGGCCGAGATTGGGGGGCAGCTTGTCCAGCCCGACGCCGGTGCCCAGAACATCATCGACCTTGTTCGCGCGGTCATAGAGCATCGCCGAAGCCTTCTCGGCCAGCATCTGCTGGCGCACGGTGTCCTTCGCCTGCTCGAAGCTCTGTTCCTGCGCGGGCTGGGCCGAGCTTACGCGCAGCACCGCCCAGCCGAGCGCGGCCTGCATCGGGCCGGACACCTGATCGGGCGCGGCGGCGAACGCCGCCTTGGCGAGCGCGGCGTCGGGGATCTGCTGCTCGGTCGCGGCATCCAGCGCGACCGCCGAGCCGCCCGCCGCCTCGGCCGCCTTCTGCACCGAAGCCCAGTCGGCGCCCCCGCGCCATTGCGCCGCCAGCGCGGCGGCCTTCGTCTGGTCCGGCGCGATGGCGACCTCGATCGAGCGGCGGGCCGGCTGAACGAACTGCGTCCTGTGCGCGTCGTACCAGGCGCGCAGTTCGCTATCGGACGCCTCCAGGCCCTTGGCGATCGTCTCGGGCGAGAGGACCACGGCCCTGATGCGGCGGAACTCGGGGATCCGGAACGCCTCCGGGTGGTTGGCGTACCAGCGGTGCAGCTCGGCTTCGCTCGGCGCGGGCGGGGCAGGGGCGGCGGCGATGGGCAGCTCCACCATCGCCGCCGAGCGGCGTTCGGTCTCGAAGTCGAAGACCGCGCGCACCAGCGTGTCGGGCGGCTTCGCGCCGGCCGTCACCGCGTCCAGCACCTGTCCGCGCGCAAGGTCGCCGCGCACCATCGACAGGAACTCGCCCTCGTTGATGTTGTTGGCGCGCAGCACGGCGTCGAGCATGGCGCGGTCGAACTGGCCGGACTTGTCGTGGAAGGCGGGCATCGAGAAGACCGCCTGGCGCACCGCTGCGTCGGGCACCGCCACGCGCAGCCGTGCCTCCTCGTTCGTCATCGCGACTTGGCTGACCATCTGCTGCAGCGCGCGGTCGGCCACCTCGCGCCGCCCGGCCGGCGTCATGTCCTGTCCGGCCGGCAGGCGTTGCTGCGCCTGGGCCAGCTCGCGTTGGAAGGTCGGCTGGAACTGCTGCGGGTCGATCGTCTTGCCGCCGACCTTGGCGAGCCAGGTCTTGGTGCCGATCACGCGAACCACGTCGCCCACGCCCCAGATGACGAAGGCGATCACCATCACGCCGAAGAGCAGGCGGACCGGCCAAGTCTCAAGATAGCGGCGGAAGGCGGTGATCATGCGCTGGGACGGTCCTCTTGCTGCGGGGCGCAGCATATACGGGCCGCGGCGAGGCTTTGCCAGCGCCGGGGTTTGCGCTAGCTGCGTCGGGGAAAACGAGGGGAGACGACGATGCGTCAGCTGATCGCCGGCAACTGGAAGATGAACCTGCTGCGCGACGAGGCCCTGGCGCTTGCCGGTTCCCTTCGCCATGGCATCGGCGACGTGGCCGCCGACCTGCTGATCTGCCCCCCCGCGATCACGCTTCCGGTCGTCGCGCGCTCACTGCTGGGAACGCCGATCGCGGTGGGCGGGCAGGACTGCCATCAGGCGGCATCCGGCGCGCACACCGGCGACATCTCCGCCGCGATGCTGCGCGACGCCGGCGCGCGCTGGGTGATCCTGGGCCATTCCGAGCGGCGCCAGAACCACGGCGAGACCGACGAGACGGTGCGCGAGAAGGTGCTGGCCGCGGTGAATGCCGGGCTGACCCCGATCGTCTGCGTGGGCGAGACCGCGGACCAGCGCCGCGGCGGGCAGGAGACGGAGGCGGTGGGCTGGCAGCTCTCGGGCAGCCTGCCGCAGGGCTTCGGCAGCACGGTTCCCGGCGCCATCGCCTATGAGCCGGTCTGGGCGATCGGCTCGGGCAAGATGCCCACGCAGTCCGAGGTCGCCGCCATGCACGCCTTCATCCGCGAGGAGCTGGTCCGGCAGTTCCCCGATGCCGCGCGCGGCATCCGCATCCTGTATGGCGGGTCGGTGAAGGCGGCCAACGCGGCGAGCCTGCTGGCGGTGCCGGAGGTGGGCGGGGCGCTCGTGGGCGGGGCGAGCCTGGTCGCGGCCGACTTCCTCGCCATTGCCCGGGCCGCGCGGGGCGGGTAGAAGCGCCGCTCTTGCGTCGTTGCCGGACTTGGCGGCGGCATGATCCATGTCGTCATGGCCGGCCCCCGGACTTGATCCGGGGGTGGTGCGGCCACCACGTCTTTGACGGCCGCGGACAAAGACGTGGGTGCCCGGGCCACCCCCGGATCAAGTCCGGGGCCCGGGCATGACGACCGAATATGGACAGGGACCACCCTCTACCCATGTACGACATCCTGATCGCCATCCACGTCTTCGTCGCCCTCACGTTGATCGGGGTGGTGCTGATCCAGCGCAGCGAGGGCGGGGGCTTGGGGATCGGTAGCTCGCAGGGCATGGGCTCGTTCATGTCCGGCCGCGGCACCACGAACCTGCTGACGCGCGCGACCGCGATCCTGGCCGCGATCTTCCTGGCGCTGTCGCTGGCGATGGCGCTGATGAACCGCAACACCTCGGGCGCCGGCGGTGTGTCGATCCTGAACACACCGATGCCGACCACGACGCCGGCAGCGCCCGGCCAGGTCGGGACGGTGCCCGCGCCGCCGCGGGCCGGGGCCCCGACGCCGCCGCGCGCCACCCCCGGCCCGGGCGGGCCGCCCGCCGGGGCCGACGTTCCGCACTGATTTATTCCACCGGGGTCATCCCACTCGTTGTCCCATTAATTATTCCACTGGCCGGCGGCCCGTGCATGTGTGACAGGCGGGCGCGGGGGCTTCCCGCGCCCCGAGTCGCTCTCCTATGTTGGTGGCCCATGACGCGGTACGTCTTCATCACCGGCGGCGTGGTCTCCTCGCTCGGCAAAGGCCTCGCCTCCGCGGCGCTCGGCGCGCTGTTGCAGGCGCGCGGCTATTCCGTGCGGCTGCGCAAGCTCGATCCCTATCTGAACGTCGATCCGGGGACGATGAGCCCCTATCAGCACGGCGAGGTGTTCGTCACCGACGACGGCGCCGAGACCGACCTCGACCTCGGCCACTACGAACGCTTCACCGGCGTGCACGCCAGTAAGGCCGACAACGCCACGACGGGACGCATCTACTCCGAGGTGATCGCCAAGGAGCGGCGCGGCGACTACCTGGGCGCGACGGTGCAGGTGATCCCGCACATCACCGACGCCATCAAGGAGGTGGTGCTGCACGAATCCGCCGAATTCGATTTCGTGCTGGTGGAGATCGGCGGGACGGTCGGCGACATCGAGAGCCTGCCGTTCCTGGAGGCGATCCGCCAGCTCTCCAACGAGCTGGGGCCGGAGCGCGCGATGGTCGTGCATCTGACCCTCCTGCCGTACATCGCATCGGCTGGCGAGCTGAAGACCAAGCCGACCCAGCATTCGGTCAAGGAGCTGCTGAGCGTCGGCATCCAGCCGCAGATGCTGCTCTGCCGGTGCGACCGCCCGATCCCCGACGGCGAGCGCCGCAAGATCGCGCTGTTCTGCAACGTCCGGCCCGAGGCGGTGATCGCGGCGCTGGACGTGGACACGATCTACGCCGTGCCGCTGCGCTACCACGCCGAGGGGATGGACCGCGAGGTGCTGCGCCATTTCGGCCTGAACGCCGATGGCGCCATCGACCTCTGCCGCTGGCAGCGGATCGTGGACGCTGTGCGCGGCCCCGAAGGCGAGGTGCGCATCGCGATCGTCGGCAAGTACACGAGCCTGCTCGACAGCTATAAATCGCTCGCCGAGGCGCTGGCGCACGGTGGCATCATCAACCGGGTGCGCGTGCGGCCGGACTGGGTGGACAGCGAGGTATTCGAGCAGGCGACGGCGGTGCAGCGCCTCGATGGCGTGGACGGCATCCTGGTGCCGGGCGGCTTCGGCGAGCGCGGCACGCCGGGCATGATCGCGGCGGTCCGCTTCGCGCGCGAACGCCGCGTGCCCTTCTTCGGCATCTGCTTCGGGATGCAGATGGCGGTGATCGAGGCGGCCCGGAACATGGCGGGGCTGGCCGATGCCTCCTCCACCGAGTTCGGGCCGTGCAAGACGCCCGTGGTGGGGCTGCTCACCGAATGGGCGCGCGGCAACGAGATCGAGCGGCGCATGCGGGGCGGCGATCTCGGCGGCACCATGCGGCTCGGCGCGTACCCCGCGGTGCTGGGCGAGGGCAGCCTGGTGCGTGAGATCTACGGTGGCGCCGCGCTCATCGCCGAGCGGCACCGGCACCGCTACGAGGTGAACGTGCATTACCGCGACGTGCTGGAGGCGACCGGCCTGTGCTTCTCGGGGATGTCGCCCGACGGGGTGTTGCCGGAGATCATCGAGCTGCCGGAGCATCCGTGGTTCGTCGGCGTGCAGTTCCATCCCGAGCTGAAGTCCAAGCCCTTCGACCCGCATCCGCTGTTCGCCGGCTTCATCGGCGCGGCGGTCAAGCAGGCGCGGCTGGTGTGAGGAGCGAAGGCCGATGAGCGAGATTTCTCCGCGCGTGGTGCGGGTCGGGGCGATCGAGATCGCCAACGACCGGCCCTTCGTGATGATCGCCGGTCCGTGCCAGATCGAATCGCGTGGGCACGCGCTGGAGGTGGCGCACGCCCTGCGCGAGATGGCGCAGGAGACAGGCGTGGAGCTGATCTACAAGTCGAGCTTCGACAAGGCCAACCGCACCTCGCTGGGCGCGGCGCGCGGGGTCGGGATGGCCGAGGGGCTGGCGATCCTGGCCGAGGTGCGCACGGCGACCGGGCTGCCCGTGCTGACCGACGTGCACACCGCCGAGCAGTGCGCGCCGGCGGCCGAGGCGGTGGACGTGCTGCAAATCCCCGCCTTCCTCTGCCGCCAGACCGATCTTCTGCTCGCCGCCGGCCGCACCGGCCGGCCGGTGAACGTGAAGAAGGGCCAGTTCCTGGCGCCCTGGGACATGGCGAACGTCGCCGCCAAGATCGCGAGCACCGGGAACCATGACGTTCTGCTCTGCGAGCGGGGGACGAGCTTCGGCTACAACGCGCTGGTCACGGACTTCCGGGCATTGCCGATCATGGCACGCACGGGCTATCCGGTGGTGTTCGACGCGACCCATTCGGTGCAGCAGCCGGGCGGGCGGGGCGCGTCCTCGGGGGGCGAGCGGGAATTCGTCCCGGTGCTGGTGCGCGCGGCAGTGGCGACGGGGGTCGCGGCGGTGTTCATCGAGTGCCATCCGGACCCGGATCGGGCACCTAGCGATGGGCCGACTATGGTCTCATTGCGGGAGATGCCGGCGCTGATCGCACGGCTGAAGGCATTTGACCGACTTGCGAAAAGCGATGGGAGCGACTGAGCATTGCAGATCAATTATCCAATCTACGTTGGCGATAGGACGGCGGGTACAGCCGAGCAAGAGAAGTCGGCCGTCCTGTTTCTGGGCATGCATCGGAGCGGGACGTCCGCTGCCGCGGGCGTGTTTTCCCGGCTGGGAGTGGATCTCGGGTCGGATCTCATGGATGCGGCTGACGACAATCCGAAGGGATTCTATGAGCATCGAGGGATAGTCGCCCTGCACGACGAAGTGCTTGCCGTGCTGGACAGCAGATGGGATGACCCCCGACCGCTTCCGGCCGGATGGGAGCGCGACCCCCGCCTTATCCCGCTACGGCGTCGGCTGCGGACAATCCTGGCGGACGAATTTTCCGGAAAGCCGCTGTGGGGATTCAAGGATCCGCGGCTGTGCCGTCTCCTGCCGCTCTGGCTGCCGTTGCTGCACGAGCTCCGTGTGACACCCAGGTTTGTCCTGGTGGTCCGGTCTCCCGTGGATGCATCTCACTCTCTGCGAAGGCGCGATGGCATATTGCAGGAACGGTCATCGATGCTTTGGCTGTCCTATATCGTTTCCGCTGAACAGAACACCCGCACGCTTCCTCGAACCACGCTGTTCTACGATGACCTTTTGCACGACTGGCGCGGCGAGGTCGCAGAGTTCAGCGGGAGCTTGGGGTGGACCTGTACGCGCTGTCTGGGTCGATCATCAATGAAATCGAGGAGTTCCTGTCCTTCGACCTGCGGCACCAGGATGGTTCCCCGACGGTGGCGGTGCATGCTCCGCAAAACATCCATGTACAATCAGCGTACGACGCACTTTGTGGTTGGCGGCGGGGCGAGGCTTTCAACGAGGACGTCTTTGACGATGCGGCCCGGGCGTTGGCCGATGCCGATGCGAGTGCCCGCCCGATCGCAGATTACCTCCTGACGAGGGCCAATTCGCAGGTCCGGCATGTCACCGGATTGCTCGATGGTGCTCGAGACGAGATCGCCCAGCTCGAAGCCGGTGCTCAACGAAGCCGTGTCGAGACGCAAGAGGCGCAGGCGGAAGCTGCCCGGATGCGGCTGGAAGCCGAGGCCGTGTCTGCGGAGCGTGACTCGGCGTGGGCTGTGCGTGACTCGGCGTCGGCGGAGCGCGACGCGGCGCGTGCGGACGCCGATGCCGTGCGGGCGGAGTGCAGGGCCATCCGTGCTGAGATCGCCACGGCGAACTCCGAGGCTATCGCGGCGCGTGTCGAGGCGGCCTCAGCCCGCAGCGAGACGGAAGCCGCGCTGGTCGCGAGGGCGGCGGATCTCCGTGCTAGCCGCCAGGCAGCGGAAGCGCAGCGGTGCGCTATCGCCGCCTATGCCGCCTCGCTCGAAACGGAACTTGCAGCGATAAAGGCCAGCACCAGTTGGCGTCTCGGCGCGCCTGCGCGTCGTTTCCTGGAGCGATCGTCTGGGCGGCTCCACCTGTTGAGACGCGGCGCCGCCAGGGCCAGGTCACTTGTGTTACGCTCCCTGCCATTCGGGCGGGGCGCCGGTGAGCGGCGCGAGCGCGCCGAGGCAGCCGCGTTGGTCGCCTGCGGGCAATTCGACGACGCTTGGTACATTGAGCGGTATCCCGATGTCAGCGCCGCGGGCCTCGATCCAGTGGCGCACTACATCGAGCATGGACGAGCGGAGGGCCGAGAGGCTCGCCGGCCGCACGCGCCGGCCGGTGAACGTCAAGGCGGAGCAATTCCCGGCGCCGTGGGAATACATGACGAACCTCACCGCCAAGATCGCCTCGGCCGGGAACCATGACGGGCTGCTGTGCGGCCGGAGTTCGTCCCGGAGCCGGCGCTCGCGGCGGCGGCGGTGGGGGTTGCGGCGATCGTCGTGGAGTGCCATCGGGACCCGGACCGGGCGTCGAGCGATGGGCCGAATGCGGGAGATGCGGGGCGTGCCGGAGGGGGAGACATCACGTTGAACCAGATGGGCGATACGGAACCGGATTACGGCCCAGCCTACTATGCTACCCATTGCGGGCCATTGCCGTATGAGCGCAGCCCTCACTGGTTGCAGTTCTTCGGGAACATCGCGGATGAACTGGTGCGCGCGTTCGCTCCGCGGCGCGCCTTCGACGCGGGCTGTGCCCACGGGTTTCTCGTCGAGTCCCTGTGGGATCGGGGGGTAGAGGCCTACGGACGCGACATATCTGCCTTCGCCATCTCGCAGGTGCGCGCCGATGTCCGCCCGTTCTGTGAAGTGGGGTCGATCGCCGACCCTGTCGGCGGCGCATACGACCTGGTCACCTGCATCGAAGTTCTGGAACACATGCCGGCCGAGGAGGCCGAGGGCGCCATCTCGGCGATCACGGAAGCGGCGCCCACGATCCTGTTTTCCTCTTCACCGAGCGACCTCGACGAGCCGACGCATGTCAATGTCCGCCCCACCATCTCGTGGTTGCGCGCCTTCGCCGCGCGCGGCTTCGCGCCTCTGGCGAGCTTCGACGCGAGTTTCGTCGCTCCACACGCCTTCGTGCTGCGCCGGCGCAATGAGGCGCCCTCCGACGAGGAACTCATGGGCTTCGCGGCCCAGGTGCGGCTTCGCGTCCACCTAGCGGACAGCGCGCGCCGCGTCGGCGAACTGGACGCCGAGGTGCGACGCGTGATGGCCGAAGCGACAGGCGCCCGGGCCGAAGCGACCGGCGCCCGGGCCGAAGCGGTGGCGGCCGCCGAGGCATTGAAAACGGCGAACGAGCGGGCGGAAGCAGCGGCGCGGGCCGAAGCGTCGTCGCGCGCCGCATCATCCCTGCGCGCCCGCGAAGCGGAGACGGCGCGTGCGGAGGCGGAGACGGCGCGGGCCGAAGCGAAGGCGGCGCGCGCCGAGACGGAGGCGGCGCGTGCCGAAGCGGAGGCGGCGCGTGCCGCGGCGGAGGCGGCGCGTGCCGCGGCGGAGGCGGCGCGTGCGGAGGCGGAGGGGGGACGCGCCGAAACGGGGACGGCGCGTGCCGAGGCCGAGGCGGCGCGTGCCGAATCGGAGGCGGCGCGGGCCGGAGCAAAGGCGGCGCGGGCCGAGGCGGAGACGGCGCGTGCCGAAGTCGAGACGGCGCGCGCCGAGGCCGAACTGATCCGGCAAGGCGCGGAGGCGACGCGCCACGATCTCGACGTGCTCCTTGCCTCCACATCCTGGCGGGCCACCGCGTCGATGCGATCGCTGATGAGCGGGATGCCGCCTGGCGTTCATCGGATTTTGCGGCACGGCGCCAGGGCCCTTTGGTGGATGCTGACACCGCACCGGACCAGCGCGCGGATGCGCTCGTTGCGCGCTCGGCGCCGGCCCCTTGCGGCGCCGGCCTTCGAGGAGCCATCCCCCGCGGAGCCCCGCATCGACTTGCGGCCCCTTGCACCAGCGCCGGGCGCACCTCCGCCGGAGGACATCGCGCTGCTCGCTTCATCGTCGTTGTTCGACAGCGGATGGTATCTCGAAAATCATCCGGATGTGGCGATCGCCGGCATTGATCCCGTATGCCACTATCTTTTCTCCGGCGCTGCCGAGGGGCGTGATCCGGGACCGGATTTTTCGACTTCAGCCTATTTGGCGCGCTATCCGGATGTTCTGAATGCCGGTGTGAACCCAATCGTCCATTATCTCCGTCTGGGACGAAAGGAGGGACGCATCGTGGCGGGCGCGCTGCATGGCCGCCCGCCCCTGGACCCGATTGCTTATCAACGTTGGGTGTGCGCTTACGATACGCTCGATGGCACTGCCCGCGATGCGATCCGCCTCCGCATCGCCGGCATGTCGTCGCGCCCGACGCTCTCCATAGTGATGCCGGTCTATAACACTCCGGAACACCTTCTCAGGGAGGCAATCGCCTCGGTGCGGGCGCAACTCTATCCCGACTGGGAGCTGTGCATCGCCGATGATGCCTCCTCCGAGCCGCACGTTCGCGGCGTTCTGGAGGAGCTCGCCGCGCGGGAGAAGCGGATCAAGGTGGTGATGCGCGAGACTAACGGACATATCGCGGCGGCCAGCAACTCCGCGCTCGAACTCGCGACCGGCGAGTTTGTCGCATTGATGGATCACGACGATTTTCTGCCGGCGCACGCGCTTTACGAGGTCGCCGCCGAGCTGGAACAACACCCCTGCACCGATATTCTCTACTCCGACGAGGACCATTGCGACGAGCGCGGCGTTCGCGACCACCCGTATTTCAAGTCCGACTGGAATCCCGAACTCTTGCTCGGCCAGAACATCGTCAACCACCTGGGAGTCTATCGGCGTTCCCTGATTGCTCGGATCGGTGGGATGCGAGCAGGATTCGAGGGGAGCCAGGATTGGGATTTGGCGTTGCGGGCCAGCGCAGCGACCCACGCCGACCGTATTCGCCACATTCCGACCGTGCTGTATCACTGGCGCTGCGGCGCCGACATGGCGAGCTTTTCCGAGAGCCAACGGGATCGGTGCGCGGCCGCCGCGCGGCGCGCCGTGTCCGATTGCCTGGAGAGTCGCGGCATTGATGGCGCGCGCGTGGTGTCGGTCGGTGTGGGGGGGTGGAACCGGGTGATTTATCCCCTGCCGGACCCCGCGCCTCTGGTTTCGGTCGTTGTGGCCACGCGCGATCGTGCCGAGCTGCTGGCGCGCTGTACCGAGGGCGTGCTGCACCGTACGGATTATCTGGAAATCGAATTGATCGTCGCCGACAATGACAGCCGAGAAGCGGAGACGAAGAGCCTTTTCGGCCGGCTCGCGGCCCAAGAGCGGGTGCGGATCGTCTCCTGCCCCGGGCCATTCAACTATTCCGCTATCAACAATCTGGCCGTGGCGCGGGCTTCCGGCGAAGTCGTCGTGCTTCTCAACAACGACATCGACGTGATCGAGCCCGATTGGCTGCGCGAACTGGTTTCTCATGCCATCCGACCGGAGGTTGGAGCTGTGGGCGCCAAGCTGCTGTATGCCGATGGCCGGGTTCAACACGCGGGCGTCGTGCTAGGAGCCGGCGGAGTCGCGGGTCATTTCGGCTACCTCGCCACAGAGGACGACATTGGCTACTTCGGCCAGCATATCCTCACACGCAATGTCTCGGCGGTGACGGGCGCCTGTCTCGCCGTTCGACGCACGCTCTATGAGGAGGTGGGCGGCCTCGACGAACGGAATTTGCCGGTCGCGTTCAACGACGTGGATTTCTGCCTTCGTCTGAGGCGAGGGGGGTACAACAATGTCTGGACCCCGTTCGCAAAGCTTTTTCATCTCGAGAGTGCCTCGCGCGGTTCGGATCTCGTGCCGGAAAAGGCCGAGCGGTTTCGTAAGGAATGCGAGTACATGACGGCGACCTGGGGCGATCTGCTTGCGGCTGATCCATATTACAACCCGAACCTGGCACTGGAAAATGGACGCTTCCGGCTGGCGGCCCCCCCGAGACGCAGACAGCGGTGGCTGACCGAGGACGAAAGCCAGCCGCATGTCGCGGCATCCAGTCGTCTGGCGGCATGATCCCTCGCATATCCTAATTGGGAGATTTCATGGCCGAGTTTCATTTCGTGGAAGATTATGAGCGGCACGTGCGGGACCTGTTGCAGGCGCATCCGCTCGATAAAGCCATGTCGCTGGCTGTCGGCGGAGACTACGAAAAGGTCGGTGCGATCGAACTCGCCATCCTGCGTCATGCCGGCTTGGTCGACGGGATGTCCCTTATCGACCTGGGCTGCGGCAGCGGCCGGCTGGCCGACGCCCTGGGTCGGGAGATGCGCCTGGAGTATCTCGGAACCGATATCGTGCAATCGTTGCTGGATTATGCCCGCACAAAGACGCCGGCGAATTACCGCTTCGCTCTGCACCGCGATCTCTCACTGCCGGCCGAGGATGCTTCCGCCGACATGGTGAGCGCGTTCAGCGTGTTCACCCATCTGTTGCATGAGGAATCCTTCCTCTATTTACAGGACGGGTGGCGCACGCTGAGGCGCGGTGGTCGGATCGTGTTTTCGTTCCTGGAGTTCGCCAGTCCGGCGCACTGGGCTGTTTTTCAAAGAATGCTGGACGAGCGGCGCAGTAGCGCGCGCTCGCCCCTCAACACCTTCATCGATCGAGACGCCATCCGAGTCTGGGCGAAGCATCTGAGCTATGAGGTGGAATGCCTCATCGACGGAACCCAGGCGCCCTGGAAGGGCACGGCTCTTGGCCAATCAATCGCGATCTTGCGAAAGCCCCGTTAATCAGGGCGATGCCGCGGCGCGGGGATGTCCTAACCCCGCAATGCCCCCACGGCAGCCCGCACTGGCGCTGTGATGCGCCAGGATGTCGAATTCTCCAGCGCCGCAACACGAGATGCGAGTTTAGCAGATTGGGCCTCCGCGAATTCAGCCCGTCGCACAGCTTCGGCCAGTTGCGAATTCAGATCCGCCAGCCGCGCGAGGCGAGACGCGACCTGAGCAGATAGCGCTTCCGCCGGCGCGATCTCCGGCCACAACGCATTAGCCCGCGCCGCATCAGTTTCGTTTTTCCAGTCGGTCGTTGATTGGGCAACCCTCACCAGTCGGACATAAAATTCGAGTTCGTGAGAGGATGTGGTTCGAAACCCCTGAAGGTCAAAGCCGAGTCCTGTTTCAGAGACGATCCGCCCCATCGTCCCGAGGAATGACCACGGAGTGAAAACCCAGCAGTGCACATCGACGTAACGGCCTTCGGCGTAATGGGTGCCCGCCAAACTGAGAAACGAGGTGTCGTGAACAAACGGGAAGTCCTCTATCTTGTTGTAGTCGTCCCACAGAGCGCCGGCATCCGCCCGAACGACGTTCGCAAAATGATCCATTATGCAGCGCAGCCCCGGCCGTCGTCGTGCCTCGGCGTGCGCTAGCCGGATCTCTTCCATGGCACTGGTTCGCCGATAGGCATCGAACGTAAATCGCTTGTCGGGAACAGCGAGAACCATTGCGCCACCCTCGCGCAGTGTGTCGTGCATCTCATGCAGCCATCCGATGAGGTCGGGGACGTGCTCGATGACATGCGACGCCACGACGTAGTCCAGAGGGCAAATGTCACGCAGCAGATCCTTCGCGGGTTCATTCGCCCAGATGAAGTCGACATCAACGATGTCGCTGGGATTTACGTCAGGGGCACCTGCGTATTTCACTTTGAGCTCGTCCGCGGAGCAGTGATCCACGTAGTAGATCTCAAACTCGTCCTTGCCGATCAGGGGGCGGTTGAGCGGGCCGATCTCCGCGCCGCGCAGCGGCTTAACATCCAGGCCCTGAAGCATGAGATCACGCCGTCTGCGTTGTAGTGCGTCCAAGGATTTTCCCTTTCGGCTCTTTGAAAGCCATGATCTGATCGAAGCAGTCCGATCGGACGCGAGCCTACCTTCCAGGCATTCTTTTCGCTACCCAGGGCCGCGAGGCCGAAGCGCCCTGTCGCCTGTATGCATGTCAGGGAAGGCCGGCAGGGCTGACGCACGCCCCACACCCATCCTATCCTCAACCATGCCCGCCATCCCAATCCCCGCCGACCCGGACCCCACCTCGGCCGAGCTGATCGCCGCCCGCCCCCACCTCGCCATGGACGCGCTAGCCGGCCTCCTCTGCGGCGACATCCCGCTCAACGCCATCGCCGACGCGCTCGGCACGCCCACCTGGGTCTATTCCGCCGACCTCATGCGCGCCCGCCTCGGCGCGCTTGCGGCGGCGCTGGAGGGCGCGGGCATTCCGGGTCACGTCCACTACGCCGTGAAGGCCAACGACCACCTCGCCGTGCTGCGCGTGTTCGCGCAAGCCGGGGCCGGGGCGGACGTGGTGAGCGCGGGCGAGTTGATGCGCGCGCGCGCCGCCGGGACCGCGCCCGCCGATATCGTCTTCTCCGGCGTCGGCAAGACCCGCGCCGAGCTGCGCCAGGCGCTCGCCGAGGACATCGCCCAGATCAACGTCGAGAGCGCCGAGGAGCTGGAGCAGGTCTCGGCCGTCGCTACGGCGGCCAACCGCATCGCCCGCGTCGCGCTCCGGGTGAACCCCGACGTCGATGCCGGCACGCACGCCAAGATCAGCACCGGGCGCGCGCGCGACAAGTTCGGCATCCCCTTTGCCGACGCAACCGCCCTCTATGCCCGCGCCGCCGCGCTGCCCGGCGTGCGCCCCGTGGGCCTCGCCGTGCATATCGGAAGCCAGATCGTGGCGCTCGCCCCGTATCGCGCCGCCTATGCGCGCGTGGCCGGGCTTGTGCGCGCGCTGCGCGCCGACGGCCAGACGGTCGAGAGTGTGGATTGCGGCGGCGGCCTCGGCATCGGCTACCGCAACGAGCCGGTGCCGGGGCCGGCCGCGCTCGCCGCCACGATCGCCGGCGCCTTCCGAAGTCTCGGCGTGCGGCTGATCCTGGAGCCGGGGCGCTGGCTGGTCGGCCCCGCCGGGCTGCTGCTCGCCGAGGTGGTGCTGGTCAAGCGCGTTGGCGCGCAGCGTTTCGTCGTGCTGGATGCGGCGATGAACGACCTGGTGCGCCCGGCGATGTACGAGTCCTGGCACGGCATCGTGCCCGTGGGCGCCGCCGACGCGGCGCGCACGCCGGAACCGGCCGAGGTGGTCGGCCCGGTGTGCGAAAGCGGTGACACGTTCGCGCGAAGCCGGGCGCTGCCGCCGCTCGCGCCCGGCGCGCGCGTGGCGATCCTCGACGCCGGGGCGTATGGTGCGGTGATGAGTTCGGCCTACAATGCACGCCCGCTCGCCGCCGCCGCCATGATTGACCAGGGACGCTGGGCGGTGATCCGCGCCCGCCAGCCCGTCGAGGCGCTGTGGCGGGAGGAGCGCATACCGGACTGGTTGGCGTGACCGACCCGGACCGGCTCGACCCGGATCGGTTCAATCGGCGCCTCGCCCGCCGGCGCGCGCTCGCCTGGCTCGCCATCCTGTTCGAGCGGCTGTGGCCCGTGCTGTGGCCCCCGCTCGGCGTTTTCGGCGCGTTCGTCTGCCTCGCCTTGTTGAACGAAACACGCGTGCTGCCGCCGCTTGGACAGGCGGCGCTGCTCGCGCTCGCCGTGCTGGCGGGCGTGGCGCTGCTCGGGCGCGGGCTCGTCCGGCTGCGCGCGCCCGGGCGCGGCGCGGTGGACCGGCGGCTGGAGCTTGCCTCGGGCCTCGCCCACCGCCCGCTCGCGGCGCTGGCCGATCGGCCGGCCATGGGCGATCGGGTGGGCGATGCGGCGGCGCTGGCGGTCTGGCGGGCGCATCTGGCGCGCGCCACGCGCCAGATCAGCCGCCTGCGCGTCGGCGCGCCGCATCCGGGCCTCGCCCGGCGCGACCGGCGCGCACTGCGGGGCGGTCTGGTGGTGGCGCTCGTGGCCTGCGCCGGGGTCGCCGGGGCCGACGCGCCGGCCCGGCTGGGCGCGGCGCTGCACCCGACCTTGCCGCGCGGCACGCCCGTCCCGGCGACCGAGTTGCAGGCGTGGATCACGCCGCCCGCCTACACCGCCCTGCCGCCGGTCTTCCTCAAGCCGGGCTCGGGCGCGCTCAGCGTGCCGGCCGGCTCGCGGCTGACCGTGAGCGTGACCGGCGGCTCGGGCACGCCGCGCCTGGAGCTAGGCGGCCAGCCGACCGCGTTCCGGGCGCTGGACGCCGCGAGCTTCCAGGCCGACCGCACGCTTTCCGAGAGCGGGCGGCTTGTGGTGCGGCGTGACGGGGTTCTGGCCGCGTGGGATCTGACGGTGGTGCCGGATCATCCGCCGGTCGCGGCGTGGACGGCGCCTCCCGGCGTCGGCCGGGCGCGCCTGCACACGCGCCTGCCGTGGCGCGCGACCGACGATTACGGCGTGACCGGCCTGACGGCGGAGCTGCGGCTGCGCGACCGCCCCGATGCGCCGGCGCTGATCGTGCCGATCCCGCTGCCGGGCACGGCGAAGGAGGCGCACGGGGCGACGGAGCAGGATCTGTCGGCGCATCCCTGGGCGGGCCTGCCGGTCATCGCGCGCCTGGTCGCCCGTGACGGCGCCGGGCAGAGCGGCATCAGCGCCGACGCGCCGCTGGTGCTGCCCGAGCGAAACTTCCGCAACAAGGAGGCGCAGGCGCTGATCGCCATCCGCAAGGGGCTGAGCCTGCACCCCGAAGGGCGGCGCGACGCGCTGGCCGGGCTGGACGCGCTGCTGGTCGAACCCGGCTCGATCGGCAAGGACCCCGGCACCTACATCAATCTGTCAGGCATCTACTACCTCCTGGAGTTCGATCACGATCCCACCGTGATCGACCAGGCGCAGGAACGGCTGTGGCGGCTGGCGCTGCGACTGGAAGAGGGCGGGGCCGCCCGCACCGACCGCACGTTGCAGGCGGCGCGTCAGGCGGCGCAGGAGGCGTTGGCGCGGCAGCGCGCCGAGCCGAGCGAGGCCCATCGCGCGGAGCTGGAGGCCAAGCTGCGGGCGCTGCGGGACGCGATCCGCCAGCACATGCAGGCGATGATGCAGCAACTCCGGGCCCAGCAGCTTCCGCGCGCGCCGGTCGATCCGAACGCGCGCCGGCTGTCGGCGCGCGACCTGGAACGCATGGCCGAGCGGGCGCTGGACGCGGCGCGCAAGGGCAGCACCGAGCAGGCGGCGCAGGCGATGGCCGAGCTGGAGCGCGCGCTGGACGCCCTGCGTGACGCCAAGCCGATGACCGAGGCCGACCGCGCCCGCGCCGCCGAGCGGCGCAAGGCGCGCGAGGGGGTCAGCGCCGTGCAGGATCTGCTCACGCGCCAGGGCGGCCTGCTCGATCACGCCCAGGACCGCACGCGCGAGGCGGCGCGAACCGGCATGGGCGAGCCGCCGCCGGGCGCCCCGGCCCCGGCCTCGGAGGCGCGCGCGGCCGATCAACGCGTGCAACAGGCGCTGCGGCGGGCGCTGGGCGAGGTGATGCAGCAGCTCGGCGATGCGACGGGCAAGGTGCCCGACAGTCTGAGCGAGGCGGATCGCGCGATGCAGGGGGCCGGTCAGGCGCTGGCCGCCGGGCGCGACGGCGCGGCGCAGACGGCGGAGATGAAGGCGATCGAGGCGCTCCAGAAGGGCGGCCGCGAGGCCAGCCAGCAGATGGCCGGCAAGTCCGGGCGCGGCCAGCAGGAGGGCGAAGGCCAAGGCGAGGGCGATCAGGTCAGCCTGACCGATGATGGCGGAGACCAGGGCGGGGAGGGCGAGGGCGACGCCGACGGCGACCAGAGGCAGGCCGGGCAGCCCGGACGCGGGCGCGACCCGCTGGGACGGCGGATCGGCCCCGACGGGGACGGCTTCGACGAGAGCAGCGACGTCACGGTGCCCGATCAGGCCGGCCCCAAGCGGACCCAGGAGATCGAGCAGGAGCTGCGCCGGCGCGGCGCGGACCGCACCCGCCGGCGCGAGGAGCTGGACTACATCGACCGGCTCCTGAAACAATTCTAGAGAGGCTATCGCCGCGGCGCGGAAAGACGCATTCTGGCGGCCACGTGGCAGCCGAGGAACATATGGCCGAACAGAACCGCGAGCAGCCGGCCGCCAAGCCGGCCGCGGCGCCGCCCATGGTGGTGGTGAAGAAATACGCCAACCGGCGGCTCTACAACACCGAGACGTCCAGCTACATCACCCTGGACACGCTGGCCGATATGGTGCGCCAGGGGAGGGATTTCGTCGTCTATGACGCCAAGAGCGGCGAGGACATCACCCGCGGCGTGCTGACCCAGATCATCGTGGAGGAGGAGGGCAAGGGCCGGAGTTTGCTGCCGACCACGTTCCTGCGCCAGTTGATCGGGTTCTATGGCGACCAGATGCAATCGCTCGTGCCGCGCTACCTGGAGCAGTCCATGGCCGCGCTCGCCGAGCAGCAGCAGCAGATGCGCTCGGCGATGCAGAAGACGGTGGGCACGCTGTTTCCCTTCGGAACCGCGACCATGGAGGAGGTGGGTCGCCAGAACATGGCGATGGTGGAGCGCGCGCTGAGCCTCTTCACCCCATTTTACCACCCCCCGGCGCCTGAGGAGCCGCCCGCGCCGCCGCCCGGGCCTTCGGCCTCGGCCGAGGCCGCGCAGGAACTCGCCACCCTGCGTGCCGAGGTGGCGGTCCTGCGCCGGGAACTGGAGGAGAGCCGCCGCAAAAGCGGGAAGGGCTAGGTGTGGCACGCTGGCGTGCCAGAGCGCCTCTGGTCCACCTCTCCCGCACTCGCGGGAGAGGCTGCCGCACGCAGCGCGGCGTGGTGAGGGATCGTCGTCGGCCTCACCCGGCTCGTTTCACTCGCCGACCTCTCCCGCAAGTGGGAGAGATGTAGGTTCGAGTTCCCCCCGGGCGGCGGCGATGAAGGCGCGGATGAGCGCCGGGTCCTTCACGCCGCGCGCGGACTCCACGCCCGAGGACACATCGACCGCGGGCGCCCCCGTCTCTTGCAGTGCTCGCCCTACGTTGGCGGCGGTCAGACCGCCGGCCAGCAGCCATGGTGCGGGCGCTTGCCAGCCGCGCAGAACCGACCAGTCGAAGCGGGCGGCGTTGCCGCCGGGACGGCTGGCCTCGGGCGGCGGCTTGGCCTCCAGCACCAGCCGGTCCCCGGCGGCCTCGGTCGGCAGGTCGGCCGCCGTGCCGACGCCGAACGCGTGCCACACCGGCAGCCCGAAGCAGGCGCGCAGGCCGGCGATCCGGTGCGCGTCCGCATAGACCTGCAACGCATCGAGACGAACCTCGCGCAGGACCGCCTCGATGTCCGCCGCCGTCGGCTCGACGAACAGGCCGACCCGCCCGACCCCGGACGGCGCGCGGGCGGACAGCAACGCGGCCTCGGCCGGGGTGACCCAGCGCGGGGAGGGGGGGAAAAACACCAGCCCCACCCAGTCCGCGCCCGCCGCCACCGCCGCGTCGAGCGCGACGGGGTCGCGGATGCCGCAGATCTTGATCTCGATCCGCCGGGGCAGGGGGGTCACGGTGCCCACTCCAACGACCGTCCGATCGCCTTGTGCCACGATCCGGCCAACGCGGTCCGACGCGCGGCGTCCATCGCGGGCCGCCACGTGCAATCCACCGCCCAATTGGCCCGCACGTCGTCGATCCCCTGCCAATATCCGACCGCCAGCCCCGCCGCGTAGGCCGCGCCCAGCGCCGTCGTCTCGATCACCCGCGGGCGCAGCAGGGGCACGTCCAGCATGTCGGCCTGGAATTGCATCAGCAGCTCGTTCACCGTCATCCCGCCATCGACCCGCAGCGCCGAGGGCGCGATGCCGCAATCGGCGTGCATGGCGCGCGCGACGTCCATCACCTGGTACGCCGTCGCCTCCAGCGCGGCGCGCGCGATGTGCCCGGCGCCGGCGTAGCGCGTCAGGCCGGCGATGATCCCCCGCGCGTCGGCCCGCCAATGCGGCGCGTAGAGGCCGGAGAACGCCGGCACGAAGTAGACGTCGCCGTTGTCGGGGACCGAGGACGCCAACGCCTCAATGTCCGCGCTGGTGCGGATGATCGCCAGATTGTCGCGCAGCCATTGCACCAGCGCACCGGTAATCGCGATGGAGCCCTCCAGCGCATAGGCCGGCTTATGGCCGGTGCGTTGACAGGCGACCGTGGTGATCAGCCCGTGCTTCGAGGCAACCGGCGTCTCCCCGGTGTTCATCAGCAGGAAGCAGCCGGTGCCGTAAGTGTTCTTCGCCTCGCCCGGATCGAAGCAGGTCTGCCCGAACAGCGCCGCCTGCTGATCGCCCAGCACGCCCGCGATCGGCACGCCCGCCAGCACGCCGCGCGCCTCACTCAGCACGCCGGAGGACGGCGCGATCGCGGGCAGAACCGCCCTCGGGATGTCGAAGGCTTTCAAAAGCGCGTCGTCCCACGCGAGCGTGCGGAGGTTCATCAACTGCGTGCGGCTGGCGTTCGTCGCGTCGGTCGCGTGCAGCCCGGCCAGGTTCCACAGCAGCCAGGTGTCCACCGTGCCGAAGATCAGGTCCCCCGCCTCGGCGCGGGCGCGCGCGCCGGGCACCTCGTCGAGCAGCCAGCGAAGCTTGAGCGCGCTGAAATAGCTCGCCAGCGGCAGCCCGGTCGCGGCGCGGAAACGGTCAGGGCCGCCGTCGCGCGCCATTTCGGCCACCAGCCGATCGGTGCGCGTGTCCTGCCACACCAGCGCGTTGTGGACCGCCCGGCCGGTCGCGCGCTCCCACAGCAGGGTGGTCTCGCGCTGATTGGTGATGCCGAGCGCGGCCAGATGACGCGGCTCCAGGCCGCCGGCGGCCAATGCCTCGATCGCGACGGCCTGCGTCGCCTCCCAGATTTCCGCCGGGTCGTGCTCGACCCAGCCGGGTCGCGGATAGATCTGGCGATGCTCGCGCTGCGCGCTGGCGACGATCGCGCCGGCGTGGTCGAAGACGATGAAGCGCGTGCTGGTCGTGCCTTGGTCGATCGCCCCGACAAAACGAGGGGGCATCCGTCAGGCCCCGAGCATCTGCCCGCCGTCCACGGCGATCGTCTGCCCGGTGACCCATGAGGCGAGCGGCGAGGCGAGGAACATCACGACGTTCGCGACCTCCTCCGGATGGCCCAGCCGACCGAACGGGCAGCTTTTGAAGATCGCGTTGTAGAGCCCCGGATTGTCTGTCTTGCGCCGGTCCCAGACGCCGCCCGGAAACTCGATCGAGCCGGGCGCCACGGCGTTCACCCGCACCCCGTCGCGCGCGTACATCTGCGCCTGCGTCCCCGTGTAGTGAATCGCCGCCAGCTTGATCGCGCCGTATGGCGGCTGACGCGCGGCCGGGCGCAGCGCCGAGATGGAGGAGGTGTTGACGATCGCGCCCTTCGCTTCCTTCAGGTGCGCCAACGCCGCCTGGCTCGCGTGGACGATCGCCATCATGTCCACCGTGAAGCTGACCTCCCAGCCCGCCGCGTCGTCGGAGTTCCCGAACCCCGAGGCATTGTTCACCAGCACGTCGATGCCACCCAGCGCCGCGGCGGCCGCGGCGATGTAGCGCCGGATCGCGGCCGCGTCGCCGAGGTCGCAGACGCCGGCATGGGCCGGATGCCCGAAGCCTGCGATCTCGCCGCGCGTCTGCTCCAACGTCTCGGCGCCACGCGCGCAGATCGAGACGCCGGCGCCGGCCTCGGCGAAGCCGCGCGCGATCGCGCGGCCGATGCCACGGCTGCCGCCGCAGACGATGACGCGCTTGCCCGTGAAGTCGAAAATCATGGGTTCCCCCGTTCCGGCACGGAGGAAGAGTGCTGATCTTCGCGAGGTGGCGCAATCCCGGGGGCCCGTGCTTTGCCCACGTTTACGAACACCTGTCCCGTGGCATAGGAGAGCCAGACGCGGCGCGTGCGGAACCAGTCCGCTCCTAGCACGAGGTCCACGATCGGAAAGGCGCGCAGCGCCGATCCCAGCACGATGGGGTCCCGGATCGTCTCGTCGCCCAGGCGCAGGCTGGACAGATGCACCGGCCAGACAGGCCGGGCGAAGCGCCCGACGCCGTATGTCCGCATCGTCGGCGCACTCGCCGGGGCGACAAGACCCAGCCGCGCCATCCCCGGCGCCGCGATCAGCGTCTCCGTCGTGCCGGTGTCCGGCAGGGCGCGCAACGTCACGCCGTTGGCCTCCACCGGCAGCACCAGCGCGTCGGCATAGGCAGGCAGGGCAGGGATGGCATCATATGGCGCGCGCCAAGGCAGGAACCGGCCGGCGCAGTCCCGCACCTGCCAGAGCGTCAATGTGCGCGCCGGCCCATTCAGCGCGACGTCGAAGCTCCTCAGGAAATCCCGCCCGAGCTGTCCATCGACTACAAGCGCCGCCGCGCGCGCCTCGCCGAGCGGAGCCACCGCCAGGATCGGGTGGCCCACGTTCCGCGCCCACAGCGAAACGCCGCCGAGGGAAAGCGTGCGCGCATCGGCGACCCTGTACCGCGCGATCCCGCCGATTCCGATCACGGTGGCGTCTACCCAGCGGCTACGGGCGAGCCCTAGCCGGCGCACGGCCTCCGGCGTGACGAGCGAGCGGTCGGCGCCAGTGTCGAGCGCGAATGTCGCCGGGGCACCGTTCACCGCCACATCGACCAGGATGCGCCCGGCCGCGAGCACGAGCGGCACGGTTGCGCGCGGCGTCACTTCGCAGCCCGACGAAACGCGCGGAAGAAACGCCAGCGCCGCCAAAACCAGCGCCGCGGACCCGAGCCGGCGCGCGATCACCGTGCCAGCACCTGCCGCGCGCGCGCGGCGGCATCCACCGCCGCCATCGCCTCGGCAGGCGCCTCGTGGCCGCCGGCGACGGCGCGCAGATGTGCCACCAGGACGTCGTGAATGGCAGGATCGCCGATCACGTGCGGCTTCGCCGTGGCGAGCTGCGCGCGAAATGTGTCATAGAGGCGTCGCACGTCGGTCGACAGCGGCCGATGGGGGGTGAGGTCCTTATTTGCGGGCAGGCCGGTCAGTTCGTCCACCGCCGTTGCGGCACCGGCGCCGACGACCAGCTCGCGCAACACGATATGGCTCGCGCGCTCCACCTCCGGCGAGCCGTTCGCGTTCCTGGTGACGCCCCAGCCGACAGCGACGCCGCCGAGCGGGGGGCTGGGCGGACCGCCGGGGCTGACGGCGGGGAAGGCGAAGGGCCCGTAGTCGGACAGCGTCGCCTCCCCCGGCTTGTCCGTCGCGGAGGGTTGCCGGGCTTGACGGAGCCAGCTTGAGCCTTGCGGGCTCATCGCGGCCTTCCCCTGCGCGAATTGCGCGGCGGCGGCCTGGGCATCGGTTGTCAGCGCGTCGGGGCCGGCGACTTTTCCGAACAGCACCTGCCAGGCGGAAGCGGCCCGCACCATCCCCGGCCGGGTCCAGACCGGCTGGCCGCCCTCGGCGGCTTGCAGGTCCGGCAGGTCGGTCTGCGCCGCGATCTCGAGGAACAGCCCGATCAGCGCCGGATCCGTCGCGCCGCCCAGCGCGAGCGGCGCCACTCCGGCGCCGTGCAGCTTCTCCGCGTCGCGCGCCATGTCCTCCAGGCTAGCTGGCGGGGCGGTCAGACCCGCCTTGCCGAAGGCGGGACGGTCGAACCAGAAGCCGAGCACCTCCGCGGTCATCGGCAGGATGTAAAAATTGTCGTCCCCTTTGGGATTGCCCAGGGTCGCCTCGGCCAGCACCTCGTCGGGGAAGTGCTTCCGCCATTGCTTGCCCAGGATCTGGTCGGCCGGCTTGGACACGTCCTGCAATTGATCGCGGATCCGCTGCGTCTCCGCCCCGGCCGGCAGTCCGATGATGTCGGGCAGCGTGCCCGCCGCCGCCGCCGCGCGCAGGGCGGCGAAGTAGGTGTCGGCGGGCTGCACCACGGCGCGAAGGTCGATGTCGGGATGCGCCAGCGAGATCGCCGCGACCATCTCCCCGACCACGGATGCGTCCGGGCGCCAGGTCCACAACGTCACGACGACCTTCTCGTCGGCCCGCGCCGGCGTGGGCGAAAGCGACAGCAGAGCGCCGCCGAGGACGAGAAGGGTCAGAAAGACCGGCAGGCGAGCGGCGCGGGTCATGCGGACGATCCCTTGAGGCGATGGCGCCGGACACTGACGCACCCGCGCCCGTTTTCAAATACGTCTTGCGGGTCGATAGACGCGCGGGCGCACCTGTTGTTGAGTTCCTCGGACGTTGAAGGAAAGGGGATCGCGATGGGCCTTCACACACGCGTCTGCGATCTTCTCGGGATCGACATCCCGATCCTGCTCGCCGGAATGGGCCGGGCCTCGACGCCAGAACTGGCGGCGGCCGTCTCCAATGCCGGCGGGCTCGGGGTCATCGGGGCTGCGTCCTATGGCCCGAACCAGCTTCGCGCCTGGATCCGGCGGACCCGCGACCTGACCGGGAAGCCCTTTGGCGTTGATACGCTGCTGCCCGCCTCGGTGCGCCGAAGCGGGCAGGGTCCCGGCAACGCGGGCATCTCGCCGGCCGACCTGCTGCCGCAGCACCGTCGGTTCGCGGAGGACTTCCTGGCCCGCGAGGGGCTGACCGCGCTCTCGCCCGAGGAGGCGGCCGCTGTCGAGGGGCGCGACCCCGAGGACCGCGATGGCCCGCCGGTTCTCAGCGCTGCCTTCTTCGAGGCGCAGATGGAGGTGGTGATCGCCGAACGCGTGCCGGTCTATGCCGCCGGCCTCGGCAGCCCGGCGCCGTGGATGGAGCGGCTGAAGGCGAACGGCACGATGGTGATCGCGGTGGTGGGCGCGACCCGCCATGCGCGACAGGTGCTGGAGACGGGGGTGGACCTCATCGTGGCGCAGGGCCATGACGGCGGCGGCCACAACTCCCCGGTCGGCACGATGGCGCTCATTCCGCAGGTCGTGGACGCGGTGGCCGGGCGCGTGCCGGTGCTCGGCGCGGGCGGGATCGCCGATGGACGGGGCGTGGCCGCCGCGCTGATGCTGGGGGCGGAAGGCGCGTGGATCGGCACCGCCTTCCTTGCCACCGACGAATGCGGGCTGCGCGACTTTCAGAAACAGGCACTTGTGGGTGGCGATGACCAGAGCACGGTGGTCTCCCGCGCCGTCACCGGCAAGCCAGCGCGCATGGTCCGCAACCGCTGGGCCGCGGCTTATGCCGACGCCGGGCTGGAACCTCTGCCGATGCCGTGGCAGAGCGCCGTCGCGCACCCGGTAACGACCGCCGCGCTGGCAGCCGGGCGCGCCGACGTGTGGCCGGGCTTCGCCGGGCAGGGGTTGGGCATGATCCGGGCCGTGCGCCCGGCCGCGGAGGTCCTGCGCGAAATTGCCGCCGGCGCCGAGCGGGCGCTGGCCCGCGCCTCATCACAGTTTCGTGAGACGTCTTCACGTTGACCGTGGCGATGGGAACGCGTTAGAAATCACGCGAGCGCGAACATACCTCGTCGTCGTCATCGCTTCGTCGGGCAACGCGAGGGGGGGGCCAGAATGACCCGTGCCGGGCGTGTCCTGAGGCCAGCCGGTTGGGCACGTCCCGGACGCACGCCGGTCCTCCGCCGCTCCTGGTCATTCAGGACGTGGCTGGTGCTCCTCGTTCTTGTCGCCATCCTTCCGCTCGCGGGGTATGACGTTTTTTACGCCGTGCGCAACTACGTCGTGCGGCGCGACGCGATAATCGAGGATGCGGCCGCGGACGCCCGCAGCCTGGGTCGCATAACGGACCATGCGCTGGACAGCATGGTCATGGCCCTGCGGATACTCCGGGCCTCGCCCGCGCTTGAAGGAGGGGATTTCGTCGCCTTTGAGCCACTTGCCCGCAACTTCCGCGCGCAGATCATGCCGGGCGCCGGGCTCCGCGTGTTCGATGCCGCTGGCACCGTGCTGTTCGCCAGCGGCGCCGTCCCGTCCCGCAGCGATTCCGGAGCAAGCGCGCGCGTGTTCGCGACGGGCGCTCCGATGATTTCCGGTGTGATCCGAAATCCGGGCACTGGCCAAGCGATGCTCAGCATTGACGTCCCGGTGAGCCGGGACGGGAAGCTGGTTTTCGACCTTGCGCTCAGCCTGCCGCTGGCGCGCCTGCAGCAACTCGCCGGCGAACTTGGGCTGCCGGCGGGCAGGATCGGCGCGATCTTCGATCCATCGGGGATCATCGCGGCGCGGTTTCCCGATCCGGGCGGGCTCCTGGGAACGCGGGCCAGCCCGACGTTCTTGCGCGCGCAGGCCTCCGGGGCTGTTGCGGGGGTCCTCGACATCAAGACCGGGGCCGGCGGCCCGGCGGTCTTGGTGTTCGCGCGGGCGGCTCAGTCTGACTGGTACGCGGCGATCGCCATTCCCCGGGCGCAGATATTAGCGCCGCTCCTGGCGGCGGTCTGGCACATGCTGATGGCGGGCGCGCTGGCGCTTTCGGTGTCGATGCTGCTCGCCCTCATGGTGGCCCGGCGGCTCGCGCGGCCGGTGAGCACGTTGGCCCGACTGGCCGCCTCGCTCGAGGGCGGCGATGTCGTGCTCGCGCACGAACCGGGCGTGCGCGAGGCCGACGAGGTGGCGCGCGTGCTGGAGGAGACGGTTCGCCGCCGGCGCACCGCCGAGGACACTGCGGACGAGGCGGAGCTGCGCTCCGCCCGGCTGATCGAGGCGGTCCCCTGCGGGGTGATCGTCTTCGGCCGCGATGGAGGCTGGACCTTTGTGAACCGCGCGGCTTGCGCACTGCTGGGGCGTTCGGCCGAGGAACTGCTCGACCTGACGGTGGAATCGCCCGACCTCGGCGTCGAGACGGTGGACGGCAATCTGATCCTGCCCGAGGAGCGGGCCTCAGCTCGGGCGCTGCGCGGCGAAACCGTGCATGACATGGAGGTTTCCATGCTGCGCGGCACGGGCGGGCGCATCTCGCTGCTGCTGAGCGCGGTGCCGCTTCGCGATCGGGCCGGCCAAATCGTCGGCGCACTGACCTCGGTGCAGGACGTGACCGAGCGGCGTGCGGCGCAGGATCGCCTCGACAGCGCGCTCCAGACGCTTGAGCAACGGGTGCATGGCGAAGTGGCAGCGCGCGAGGCAGCGCAGCAGGAGGCGGCCCACGCGCAGAGGATGCGTGCTTTGGGCCAGCTTGCCGGGGGCGTGGCGCACGACTTCAACAATGTGCTCCAGGCGATCTCCGGGGCGGTGTCGCTCATCGAGCGCCGTGCCGAACGCCCCGAAGCCGTGCGCCGGTTCGCGCGCACGGCCTCCGCCGCGGCGATGCGCGGAGCGGCGGTGGCAAGCCGGCTGCTGACCTTCGCCCGGCGGGGCGAACTGCGCGCCACCTCGATCGAGGCCGATGCGCTGTTGCGCGAGATGACTGAGATCCTGGGACACACGTTGGGCGGCCATGTCGTCGTGCGGGCCGAGGTGGCGGGGAACGCGGGATGGCTGATGGCGGATCGCCCGCAGCTTCAGACCGTGCTGGTCAATCTGGCGGCCAACGCGCGGGACGCGATGCCGTCGGGCGGCACGCTGACCTTGAGCGCCGTCGCCGAGACCGTGGCCGAGAGCGCCGTTCACCCGGCGGGCCTCGCGCCGGGTCGCTACGTGCGGCTGGACGCCTCCGATACCGGGGTCGGCATGGACACGGCGACGCTCGCCCGCGCCGCCGAGCCATTCTTCACGACGAAGCCGATGGACAAGGGCACCGGCCTGGGCCTGGCGATGGCGCGCGGCTTCACAGAACAGCTCGGCGGCGGCTTTGCCATCAGGAGCGCGCTGGGTCAGGGCACGGTCGTGCATCTATGGCTGCCGGCCGCCGACGGCCCCTTCGCGTCCGATTCCGAGGTGGAGAGCTCGGCTGCCGCCGCGGCAACTCCCTTTGATTCGGCGCACGTCGCGCGCGCCATGCTTGCGCCGGCAAGATTGCGCGTGCTGCTGGTGGACGACGAGGCGGAGGTCCGCAGCGTGCTCGCCGAGGAGCTGACGGAGCGCGGGTTCGTCGTGCAGCAGGCCGCCGACGCGCACGAGGCGCGGGAACTGCTGCGGGAGGCCCGCTTCGACGTGCTCGTGACCGACTTTTCGATGCCCGGCGAGAACGGCAGCGCCCTGATCGCCGTGGCGCAGCGGCTTCGTCCCGGAATGCCGGCGCTGCTGCTGACCGGCATGGTGATCGACGCCGTGCTCGAACGCTCGGCGGACCCGGGCGGCACCGGCATCACCGAGACCATCGGCAAGCCGATCCGCCCGGCCGACCTCGCCGCCCGGATCGCGCGTCTCGCCGCGCAGGCCGCCGTCCCCGCCGGAGCGTGACCGATCCCGAGCCGCCCGTGCCCGCCCTGGCCGCGCGCCGCGCGCGCGAGGCGGAGCGACTGCGGGAGAACCTGCGTCGGCGCAAGGCGCAGGCCCGTGCCCGCCAGGAAGCCACGGGCGCCCGCGCGGAGGAGGAGTCGCGGTGCCCGTCCGCCGATGATACAGGACCCGCGCCCCGACCGGAGTAGCCCGCCCGATGCCCGTGATGTCCGACCACTGGATCCGCCGCATGGCCGCCGAGCACGCCATGATCGCGCCGTTCGTGGAGGCGCAGAAGCGCGACGGCGTCATCAGCTACGGCCTGTCCAGCTACGGCTATGACGCGCGTATCGCCGACGAGTTCAAAATCTTCACCAACATCGACAGCGCGGTGATCGACCCCAAGGACTTCGCGCCCACCAGCTTCGTCGATCGGGTCGCCGACGTCTGCATCATCCCCCCCAATAGCTTCGCGCTCGGCCGCACGGTCGAGTATTTCCGCATTCCGCGCGACATCCTGGTGATCTGCCTCGGCAAATCGACTTACGCGCGCTGCGGAATCATCGTGAACGTGACGCCGCTGGAACCGGAGTGGGAGGGGCAGGTCACGATCGAGATCAGCAACACCACGCCGTTGCCGGCCAAGATCCACGCTCGCGAAGGCATCTGCCAGTTTCTGTTCTTGCAAGGCAACGAGCCCTGCGAGACGAGCTATGCCGACAAGGCCGGCAAATACATGCGTCAGCGTGGCGTCGCGCTGCCAAGGCTGTAACACCGATAGCCCTAGCCTTACGTGGGTCACCCATGCCCGATGTAATCCATTCGCCCGCCATCTACAGTGAGAATTTGCGCTGTCACAAAGCTGGATGTCGGGCTCGCGAGGAAAGCAACGGCATTGGCGATGTCCTCCGGAGCGCCAGCACGGCCGACCATGGCGCGCTCGCTGAGCATCCGAATCCGCTCGGCGAAAGCCTCGTCACTCAAGCTGGAGCGGGTCATGTCGGTCACGACCCAGCCCGGCGCGACGGCGTTCACCGTAATGCCGGAGCGGCCCAGCTCCATGGCGAAGCGGCGGGTGAGGATCAGCACCTCGGCCTTGCTTGCGGCATAGAAGGTCGTACCGGGCAGGCCGGTGCCGATGGCTGCATTGGAGGCGATGTTGACAATCCGGCCGTAGCCGCGGGCTTTCATACCGGGTGCAACGGCGCGCACGGTGTGGATGACGCCGTCCGAATTCACCGCGCGCATCCGGGCCATTTGCGCCGGGTCGAACGTGTCGAGCGAGCCGGCGCCGCCTGATCCGACGCCGGCGTTGTTCACCAGGATCGTTACAGGTCCCATCTCGGATTCGGTGCGGGCTACCATGCGGGTGACCGCATCGGCGTCCGCAACATCGGCCTGGGCCACGATCGCGCGGCCTCCGGCCGTGGTGATTTCAGAGGCAACCCGACCGGCCGCGTCAGGGTGGGCGGCATAGTTCACGCAGATTGCGGTGCCCGCGTTCGCCAGGCGCAGTGCGATGGCGCGACCGATGCCGCGCGCGCCGCCCGTCACGATCGCGACTTGTTGCGGCTGGGGCATGAGGTGTCTCCTTCTGGTTAAGCGCAGGATACGCAAGACGGTCCGGGGAAAAATTTTCTCACCAGTAATTTACGGCGCATCGGATACCGGGAAGAGCGCCATGCCCGCTTCCCCCGCCCGCCGTCGCCCGCCATGATGGGCGGCAATGGTAGGCGGGGGACACGGGCACATGGCCGACAGCAATACTGAGATGCGCACGGCGCGCATCTCGGCCGAAGAGGCGCTGGCGCTGCATTCCTCCGGCCGCCCGGGCAAGCTGGAGACGCGCATCTCCAAGCCGCTGACCACCGCGCGCGACCTCTCGCTGGCCTACTCTCCGGGCGTCGCCGAGCCGTGCCTGCATATCGCGCGCGACAACGCGCTGGCCTACGACTACACGACCAAGGGCAACATGGTCGCCGTGATCTCCAACGGCACGGCGGTCCTTGGCCTCGGCAACCTTGGCGCCGTCGCCTCCAAGCCGGTGATGGAGGGCAAGGTCGCGCTGTTCAAGCGGTTCGCCGACGTGGACGGCATCGACCTCGAGATCGGCACCGAGGACGTCGATGAGTTCGTGAACGCGGTGCGCTTCCTCAGTCCTGGCTTCGGCGGCATCAATCTGGAGGACATCAAGGCGCCCGAGTGCTTCATCATCGAGCAGCGATTGCGCGAGCTGATGGACATTCCGGTGTTCCACGACGACCAGCACGGCACGGCCATCGTAGCGGCCGCCGGTCTGATCAATGCCTGCCACCTGACGGGGCGCGAGCTGCGCGAGGCCAGGCTGGTGGTCAATGGCGCCGGCTCCGCAGCCATCGCCTGCGTCGAGCTGCTCAAGGCGATGGGCATGCGTCCCGAGCACATCGTGCTCTGCGATACCAAGGGCGTGGTCTATCAGGGCCGCCAGGAGGGAATGAACCAATGGAAATCGGCGCACGCGGTGGCGACGCGCGCGCGCACGTTGACCGAGGCGCTGGAGGGAGCGGACGTGGTCTTCGGCCTGTCGGTGAAGGGCGCGCTGACGCAGGACATGGTCGGCGCCATGGCCGCCAGGCCGATCATCTTCGCCATGGCCAACCCTGACCCGGAAATCACGCCGGAAGACGCGCGCGCGGCGCACCCGCATGCGATCATCGCGACCGGCCGCAGCGATTATCCCAACCAGGTCAACAATGTCCTGGGGTTCCCGTACATTTTCCGGGGTGCGCTGGATGTGCATGCCTCCACCATCAACGAAGCCATGAAGATCGCCGCCGCCGAGGCGTTGGCCAAGCTGGCGCGCGAGGATGTACCGGACGAGGTCCACACCGCCTCCGCCGGCCGGCGCCTCACATTCGGGCCGGACTACATCATCCCCAACGCCTTCGATCCGAGGCTGATCTCGTGGGTGCCGCCGGCGGTCGCCAAGGCGGCGATCGATTCCGGGGTCGCGCGCAAGCCGATTGCCGATCTCCGGCGCTACACGCGCGAGCTGTCGGGCCGGCTTGATCCCACCGCCGGCGCGCTCGACCGCATCGCCGAGACGGTACGCGCGGCGCCGAAGCGCGTCGTGTTCGCCGAGGGCGAGGAGGAGAAGATCATCCGCGCCGCGGTCGCGTTCCGCAATGCCGGCTACGGCACGCCGGTGCTGATCGGGCGCGAGGAACGGGTGCTCGCGGCCATGCAGGGGCTTGGGCTGGGGATGGTGGAGGGGATCGAGATCCACAACGCGCGCCTGTCCGGGTCCAATCCCAAATACGTGGATTTCCTGTATGGCCGGCTGCAGCGACGGGGCTACCTGAACCGCGACTGCCAGCGCATGGTCAACCAGGACCGCAACATCTTTGCCGCTTGCATGGTGGCGACGGGCGACGCCGAGGCGATGGTGACGGGGCTGACGCGCTCCACCCAGGTCTGCCTCGACGACATCGGCCACGCGATCGATCCCATGCCGCGGAGCATCGGCTTTGGGTTGACACTGATGCTGGGGATGCGCGGGCGAACGCTGTTCGTCGCCGACACGATGATCCACTTTCGCCCCGACGCCGAGCAGCTCGCGGAGATCGCGATCGGCAGCGCGCGCGCGGCTCGCGCGTTCGGTCAGGAGCCGCGCGTCGCGCTGCTGTCGCACACGACGTTCGGCGCGGCGATGCACCCGGCCGCGGCGGTGATGCGCGACGCGATCGGCATCCTGGACGCGCGCAAGGTGGATTTCGAGTACGACGGCGAGATGAGCCCGGACGTGGCGCTGGAGCCGGAATTGCGGGCGCTCTACCCGTTCTGCCGCCTGACCGGCCCGGCGAACGTCCTGATCATGCCGGGGCTGCACTCGGCGCACATCACCTCGCGCCTGACGCCGAAGATGGTCGGGGGCACGACGATCGGCCCGTTGCTGCTGGGCCTGTCGCACCCGGTGCAGATCACGCAGATGGATGCGTCGGTCAGCCAGATCGTGGATGTGGCGTGTCTGGCGGCGTATCAGGCGGCGATGCGGTAGGGCGCATGCCCAGGTGTGACCGCGCTGAGCAGCGCGGTCGCACCTTGTAGCCGTCGCCCGTCATGCGAACGAATAGATCTCCATCGCGTTGTCGCGGAAGATCTTCCGCTCCTGCTCGGCATCGAGCTTGATGCGGAAGGCGAGCCTCGGGTCGTCATAGTCCCAGTGCGGATAGTCGCTGGAATAGACGATCCGGTCCCAGCCGATCCACGCGAACACCTGGCGCAGATCCTCCGGGTTTTCCGGCTCCTCGACCGGCTGGGTGGCGAACCAGATATTTTGGCGCATGTATTCCGATGGCGGGCGCTTCAGGTGCGGCACCTCGCCGCGCATCTTCTTCCAGTGGGTGTCAAGCCGCCAGGCGAGCGTCGGACCCCAGGCGAAGCCGCCCTCGATCAGCACCACCTTCAGCCGGGGAAACGCCTCGAACACGCCCTCCAGGATCAGGCTCGCCGCCTGGTTCTGCATCGAGTGGACCAGCACGTGATGGTCCTCGATGTAGAACTGCGGCCAGCCGCCGGCGGAGGGCGCGCTGCTCTGGGTGCCGCCTATATGCAGTCCAATGGAGAGGTTGTTGTCCTGCGCGGCGGCGAAGATCGGCCAGTAGCGCTTGCGCCCGAGCGGCTCGGTCGTCTTGGAGCCGAGCTGGATCTGCGCGAAGTGCCGATCCCCCGCCCGCCTCTCGATCTCCTGCACCGCCGCTTCCGGGTCGTCCTGCGGCACTAGGATGGAGGCCCGCAGCCGCGGCTCGGGCTTGACGAACGTCTCCACCTGCCAGTCGTTCATCGCGGTGCAGAAGGCCGCAGCGGCCTCAAGATTGCGGGCGACGTTGGCGTTGAGCAGCGGCTCCAGCACGCCGAACGCCACGTCGTTGGCGTCCAGGTGCTGTTCCCGCATGAACGCCACATCCGAGCCGGGCAAGCCGCCGCCCGGCGGCCAGGCGTCGCGCCTGGACGTATTGGGCGAGAAGCGCGGATAGGTGCCGCGCGCGGCATAGGGGCCGCAGACGAACTTGTCATATTCGGCGAGATAGGCGCGCCATCGCGACGGGAGGAAGGGGTCGAGATCCCGCGGCGTTTTCATGTAGGGATGGATGTCGACGTCGATGATGCCGAGCCGCGCCTCAGCCGCGGGGCGCGGCCCCAGGATCTCCGCGGTCATGCTCATTGCAGCGTCTCCTTCAGCCGGGGATAGGTCGCGAGCGGGTTGTCGTGGCGCATCTTGCGGATCAGGTCCGGGCTCAATCCAGGCGGCAGCGGCGCGTCGCCGTCGAACTGCCAGTGCGGATAGTCGGTCGCAAACAGCAGCATTTCGTCGGAACCGATCTGGTCGATGATGCGGTCGAGCGACCTCGGATCGGGCGGCGCATCGATCGGCTGCGCGGTGAGGCGGACCTGGCGGCGGATAGTCTCGGCCGGCGACTCCTTGACCCAGGGCACCTCCCCGCGCACGCCACGCCAGGTCTTGATCGCGCGCCACAAAAAGCCCGGCAGCCAGGTCACGCCAGATTCGATCAGCACCAGCCGCAGAGCAGGAAACTTCACGAACACGCCGTTGGAGACGAGGCTGAGCAACTGGTCCTCGAAGGTCTGGGAATGCGCGACATAGTCGTGCAGGAAGTGCGACGGCCAGCCGGTGGAGGTCGGCGCATAGCGGTACATGCTGCCGGCGTGCAGGCCGATGGGCAGGTCGTGGCGCACCGCCGCCTCGTAGATCGGCCAGTAGTAGCTGCGGCCGAGCATCATCTCGCAGGCGACCGGCATCAGGATCTGCACGAACCGCCGGTCGGCGGCCTTGCGCTCGATCTCCTGCACGGCCAGCAGCGGCGCCTGGGCCGGCACGATGATGGAGGCGCGCAAGCGCGGCTCCTGGTCGAGCCAGTGCTCGGCGATCCAGTCGTTCACCGCCGCGCAGATCGCCGCCCCCATCGACTCACTGACCGCGACCTCGCCGCCATAGAGCGTGTTGCAAATCGCCCGGTCGAGCCGGAATGGATCGAGCGCCTGGAGTCGCATGGCATCGAGGCTGGCGCCGGCCTTGCCCCGGTCCGCCCGCCAGTCGGGACGGCAGGAGATCGGGGCACCGGGCGGATAGCTTTGCATCTCCAGCCCGTCGATCCCGCGAAGCACGAAGGATTCCCGCCAGAACTCGTCCATATAGGGCAGCAGGGCCTTGAGATCGGGGACCGCGGGATGGATGTCGCAGTCGATGGCAGATTCGCTCGGCATGGCGTCCTATCCCTTGATGCCGGCCAGACGAAAGCTGCGATGCCAACGGCCGGCAACGTCGTCCAGGGCACTTTTCGCCGTCTTCTGCCCGAGCAGCACCTGGGAGATGGCGGTCCGCAGCGGCAACTGCAATGTGCCCCAGAGCGGGTCGCGGGGATCGAGTTTGGCGGTCTTGAGCGCCTCGCCTTCCACCGGAGCCCAGCCGTGCTTGGCCAGGACGCTCGGGTCTTCCAGAACGGAGACGCGCGGCGGCGCGTTGTTGAGGTCGATCGACCGCCGCATCCATTTCTTGCTGGCCGCGGTCTGGATGAATTCGAAGGCCCACTCGGTATTCTTGGTGCGCGTCGGAACCCCGAGCATCCACCCCGCGAGATAGGAGCCGGACTGCGCCGGATTGTCCTTGCCCGGCATAAGCGCCCAGGCCCATTTGCCGGCGGTCTTCGACTGCTGAGCCGTGTTCATCGGGCCGCCATAGGGAGCGAGCGTCACCGTCATCGCGAACTGATCGTTCTGTCCGCCAGCGATGATACCGTCGAACTCCCAGGTGAGCGAATCCGGATTGACGACGTGGTACTTGGTCAGCAAGTCGCCGTAGAACTCCAGCGCCGCCACGCCGGCCGGCTCGTTGATGTAGATCTGGCCGGTCTTGGGATCGTAGTAGCGCCCGCCGCAGGAGCGCAGGAACGGCGTGAAGCTGCCGAGCATCGCCGGCCCCTGCCGGGCCATGAAGCCGAGCCCGTAGCGGTGTGGCAATCCCTGCTTCGTGGTCGCCTCCGCCGCGGTCAGCAGTTCGGCGAAAGTGCCGGGCGGCTTGCTGATGCCCGCCTGTTCCAGCAGCGGCTTCTGGTAGTGCAGGATGCCGGTGGTGACGCGGTAGGGAATGCCCGACAGCTTTCCGTCATAGGTCGCCATCTGGCGCACGGACGGCAGGAAATCCGCCCAGTCGAAGTCCGGGTGCCGCGCCGCGCTCGCCGCGAGCAGCTTTTCGTGGTCCTGCATATGACGCGAGACCCAGCCGGCCATGCTCGCGTCCCATTGCACTATGTCGATCCCACCCGCCCCCGAGCTGAGCTCAGCCTTCAGACGCGCGACCAGAGCGTCGATCGGCAGCAGGGTGAAATTGATCTTGATGCCGGTCTCCTTCTCGAACGCCGGCGCCACCTCCTGCAACAGGCACTGGTGCCAGGGGCCGTTGTCGCCGACATAGACAAGCTCCGACGGCTTGCTCTGGGCGCGCGCCGCCGTTCCGGCCGACGCGGCGAGCCCCGCGCCCGCCAGCAGCGTTCCGCCGATGAGATCGCGCCGGCCGATCGCCCGTCGCCCATCCCTGATGTTCATCGGACCTTCCCCCTATCAGCCCTTGACCGCGCCCGACGACAGCCCGGCCACCAGATGCCGCTGCGCGGCGAACGAGAACAGGATAACCGGGAGCACCACGAGCACGGCGGAGGCCGTCATCGCGCCCCAGTCTATGCCGAGATCGCCGGAATAGCTCGCCATCAGCACGGGCAGGGTGCGCGTCGCGTTGTCGGTGAGCACCGCCGCGAACAGGAAGTCGTTCCACGCCAGCAGAAGACACAGGATCGAAGCCGCGACCAGACCCGGTTTGACCAGCGGCAGTACCACCAGGCGGAATGCCGCGAACCGGCTGGCGCCGTCGACCCAGGCGCTCTCCTCCAACTCCCGCGGCAAATCCTCGAAGAAGCCGCGCATGATCCAGACGACCAGCGGCAGGCTGAAGGTCGTGTAGGCGAGCACCACGCTCAGGCGGGTCTCGGTCAGCCCCGCCTTGTTGAACAGCACGTACATCGGCACCAGCACCGCGATCGGCGGCAGCATGCGCATGATCAGCAGCGAGAAGAACAGCCAGGTTCGCGCGAAGAATCGGAACCGGGCGAACGCATAGGCTGCCGGCACGCCCACACAAAGCGACAGCAGCACCGCCCCGGTTGAAATGAGGATGCTGTTGACGAAGGCCCACTGGAAGTCGCCGGTGCGCAGCATCGAAACATAGTTCTGCACTGTCGGCCGCCAGATGAACAGCGGCGGCGATGCGAAAGTCTGTAGCCGCGTCTTGAGCGAGAGGCCGACGACCCAGACGAGCGGAAAGAGAAAGACGACCAGAAGCGCGACAAGGGCAAGATAGACCATCGCGGCAAACAGCATCTTGCGGCGGCGGCGGCCGGTGCGCGCGGCTGCCATCACTGGGCATCCCGGTGGCGGATCGCGGCGGCGAACAGCAGGCACACGACCAGCGCGATGGCCAACATCAGCCATGAGGCGGCGGCGCCCAAACTGAGGCTGAACTGCACGAACGAGGCCTGGTAGGTGTACATCGACAGCACCATCGTCGCGTTCGCCGGGCCGCCACCAGTCATGACGTAGATATTGTCGAAGGCGCGGAACTCGAAGATCGTGCGTAGCAGCAGCGCCACCACCAGATAGGGCTGGAGCAGCGGCAGCGTGACGTGCCAGAAGCCTTGCAGGCGACTTGCACCGTCGATCGCAGCGGCCTCCATCGGTTCGGTCGGGATCGAACGGAGCCCGGCGAGCATCAGCACGCACACGAACGGCGCGTTCTGCCAGATGCTCGCGATGCTGACCGAAACCAGCGCGAGCAGCGGCCGGCCAAGCCAGACGATGTGACGCCCCAGGAAATAGTCGATCACGCCATGATCGGGGTCGAGCAGCAGCTTCCAGCACAGCGCCGCCACGATTGGCGTCATCATCATCGGCACGATCAGGGCCGTGCGGAAAAAGCCGATCAACGGCAGATCGATGTCGAGCAGCAGCGCCACCCCGAGGCCGATCGCGAGCTCGGCCGCGACGGTGACGGCGGTGTAGGCAAGCGTAAGCACGAGGCTGGCAACGAAGTCGGGATCGGTAACCAGATCACTGTAGTTCGCGAGGCCCGCAAAGCGCCCGCCGAACAGCGAGTCGTCAGAACTCCAGCCCTGGAAGCTCAGATAGAGTGAGAAGGCCAGCGGCAATCCGAACACGATGAGCATCGTCAACACCGTCGGCGTGACGGCGAACCAGACGAATTTGCGGTCCAGCCATCGTCCGAGCGATCCAACTTGCCGATCCGCGCTGATCGACCCGGCCCGACCCGCCAGCAGCAGCGCGGGCTCGCGCAGGCCGATCTTCCCGGCCATGGCCGCTACGCCTCGACTGCCGCTCGCTGCGCACCCCGACGGCTCATGTCCTGATGCCGGTAAGGCGAATGGCGGTGGGGCGCGGGATAAAAGCCCCCTGCGTGCGACCACATTCGCTCTGCTCCCTGCCGTTCCACGCCGTTCAACCCTGGCGTTTTAGGCAGCCGGGGTTGGCGCGGGGTGTAGTCCAGCACTCCGGTTCAGTGGCGGCAACCCTACTTGATCGACCACTTCGGTGGCTTCGGGCCCGACAGGGGCCTGGTGAGAGGATGGATGGCTCGGCGGCCTGCCGGCACCTTTTGTGTGGGTCAGAACCGACTTCCCCCTGTCTACCGATGCGATGCCGGGCATGATACTGGCGGGTCATGCTCGCGCTGGACCCGGAGACCTGGCGTCGCCTGCTGCACCGCCGTCCGGCCGATGCGGTGCCGTGCGCGCTTTATGGCGAGCTGATCGCGCCGGCTACCGCGCCGGACGGCTGCTTCTTGCTGGGCCACATCGCCCAGTCGCTCGACGGACGGATCGCCACCGTCTCCGGCGCCTCCCGCTGGATCAGCGGCCATGCCGATCTCGTGCATACGCACCGGCTGCGCGCCCTGTCGGACGCCGTCGTGGTGGGCGCCGGCACCGTGCGGGCGGACGATCCGCAACTGACCACGCGGGAGGTGGAGGGGCCCTCCCCGGTCCGCGTGGTGGTCGACACCAACCGCCGACTTGACGACCGTTACCGGGTGTTTCGGGAACCGCCCGCGACGCTGCTGTTCTGTGCGCAGGACGCGCCCGGGCCGGACCGGCTCGGGCTGGCGCCGGTGCTGCGGCTGCCGCGCTCGGGCGAGGGTCTCGACATCGCCTGCCTGATCACGGCGCTGGTCGAGCGCGGCTTGCGCCGGATCTTCGTCGAGGGCGGTGGGATCACCGTCTCGCGCTTTCTTGCCGCGGGAGCGCTCGATCGGCTGCACGTGACCATCGCGCCGCTGCTGCTGGGCTCGGGCATTCCCGCCTTCACGCTGCCGCCGGCGGCGGCGCCGACCGACGGGCTGCGGTTCGACTGGTCGGTGCACCGGCTCGGCGCCGACCTGCTGGTGGACATCCCGCTGTTGCGGACCCGCCCCCAGGTTTGTCGGTGATCCGGGCGCGGGCGTTCTGGACCATTGCGCCGGGCGAAGGCGAGATTCGCACGGAGGATCTCATCGATGCCGCGCCGGGGCAGACTTTGATACGCACGCTGGCCAGCGGCGTGTCGCGCGGCACGGAATCGCTCGTCTTCGCCGGCCGCGTCCCGCCGAGCCAGTACGAGGCGATGCGCGCGCCGCTGATGGGCGGCGCGTTGCCGTTCCCGGTGAAATACGGCTACAGCGCCGTCGGCCGCGCGCCGGATGGCCGGCGCGTCTTCGTGCTGCACCCGCACCAGGACGTGTTTCACGCTCCCGACGCCATGTGCGTGCCGGTTCCCGACGCGGTGCCGACGTCGCGGGCGGTGCTGGCGGCGAACATGGAGACGGCGCTGAACCTGATGTGGGATTCCGTCCCCCTCCCCGGCGAGCGCGTGCTGGTGATCGGCGCCGGCGTGCTCGGCCTGCTGGCGGCCGCCCTGCTCGCACGCATCCCGGCCGCACGGGTGACGGTGGTGGATTTGAATGCGGCGCGCGCGCCGCTGGCCGGGCGCTTCGGCTGCGGCTTCGCGTTGCCACAGGACGCGCCGGACGGGCAGGAGCTGATCGTGCATGCCTCGGCCAGCGGGGCCGGGCTGCGCCTCGCGCTCGCCCGCGCCGCCTTCGAGGCGCGCATCGTGGAGGCGAGCTGGTTCGGCGACCGCGCGCCCGCCCTGCCCCTGGGCGAGGCGTTCCACGCCAAGCGGCTGCGGCTGATCTCCACGCAGGTCGGCTCCGTCGCCGGCCCGATGCGTGGTCGGCGCAGCCCCGCGGAGCGGCTGGCGACCGCGCTCGAACTGCTCGCCGATTCCGGCTTCGACGCGCTGCTGGACGGGACGACGCGGTTTGAGGAATTGCCCGCTGCCATGCCGCGCATCCTGTCGGGCGGCGGGCTGTGCCACGTCGTGACCTATGGAGCTGGGTGAATGTTCAGCCTGACCGTCTGCGACCACATCATGATCGCGCACAGTTTTCACGGCGCCGAGTTCGGTCCGGCGCAGCGGCTGCACGGCGCGACCTTCGCCATCGAGGCGGAGTTCCGGGCCGCGACGCTCGACGGTTCGCGGCTGCTGATCGATATCGGCTTGGCGAAAGCGGAGCTGCGCCGCGTGCTGGACACGCTCGACTACCGCAACCTGGACGACCACCCCGCGCTGGCCGGGACCAACACCACCACGGAGCACATGGCGTTCCACATCCACGGCCTGCTCGCCGCGGCCTGCCGCGATGGGGCGCTCGGCACCGGCGGCCGCGCCGCCTCCGGCTTGAAGGTTCTGATCCGCGAGAGCCCGAACGCCTGGGCGGCCTTCGAGGGACCGATCGGCTGACGCGGGTCGCCTGCATCGCGCCGGCGCCATTCGCGACGGTGTCCGGCGGATATGAATATGACCGCCGCATGGTGCGGGGGCTGCGCGCGGCTGGGCACGCCGTCGAGGTGATCGAACTGGCCGGGCGGCACCCGCTGGCCGACGAGGCGGCGCGCGCGGCGGCCGGCGAGGCCTGGGACACGCTGGCGCCGGGCACGCTTGCGATAATCGACGGCCTCGCACTGCCCGCCTTCCGCTGCCGGGCGGATGCGTTCGTGGCGCGCAGGCCGGTCGGCCTGATCCATCATCCGGCTGCGCTGGAGACGGGCCGGCCGGAGCAAGACCGCGCGTTCCTGCGCGCGGCCGAGCGGCTCCTGATACCGCTTCTCGCGCGCGTGATCGTCACCAGCGAACTGACCGGCGAGCGCCTCGTCACCGATTACGGCGTGTTGCGGAAGCGCATCGTCGTGGTGACGCCCGGCACCGACGACGCGCCGCGCTGCACCGGGTCGGGCGGCCCGGCGTGCCGCATCCTGTCGGTGGGCACGCTGGTGCCACGCAAGGGCCACGACGTGCTGCTGCGCGCGCTGGCGCGGCTTTGCGACCTCGACTGGCGGCTCACGGTGGTCGGCTCCGCCGGGCGCGACCGCGGGCACGCGCGCGGCCTCTCCGCATTGGCCGACGAACTCGGCATCGCCAGCCGGGTCACGTTCGCGGGCGAGGTCGACACCGCCGCGCTCGAGGCGCTGTGGGGGGGATCGGACCTGTTCGCACTCGCCACCCACTGGGAGGGCTACGGCATGGCGGTGGCCGAGGCGCTGAAGCGCGGCCTGCCGGTCGCTGTCACCGCCGGCGGCGCGGCGTCGTCGCTGGTGCCGGTCAAGGCCGGCCTGGTCTGCCCGCCCGGCGACCACGGGCAGCTGTCCAAGGCGCTGCGCCGGTTGATCTCCGACCCCGCGCTGCGCGGGCGGATGGCGGAGGCCGCCTGGAGGGCCGGCAGCGCGCTGCCGGCCTGGTCGGCGCAGATCCGGGCCTTCGCCGACGCGCTCGCGGCGGAGGATGCACCATGACGGAGCATTTCGACCCGGACTGGCTGGCGCTGCGCGAGGGCTTCGATGCGCGGGCACGCAGCCTCGCCCTGGTTCATCGCCTGCTCGGCATCCTGCCGGCGCGCCCGCGGCTGCTCGACCTCGGCGCCGGCACCGGCAGCCTGTTCCGTTTCCTCGCGCCGCTCATCGGGCGCTCGCAGGCCTGGACCTTCGCGGATGCCGATACGGAGCTACTGAATGCGGCGTTCCGGACGACCGCGGAATGGGCGGGCGCGCTGGGCTGGACCGTGACCTGGCCGGGCCGTGCGCTGCTGGTCCATGCGCCCGGAGGCGTGTGGCGGATCGAGGGCCTCGCGTTCGATCTCGCCGAAGGGCCTGCGGGGCTGCCGCTGGCGCAGACCGACGTCGTGTTGTGCAGCGCGGTGCTGGACCTCGTCTCCGCCCGCTGGCTCGGTCGGCTCGCGGCGGCGCTGCGCACGCCGTTTCTCGCCGGGTTGAGCGTCGATGGCCGGGATGCCTGGCTGCCGCGCCACCCGGCGGATGCGATCGTCGCCGCTGGCTTCCGGCGCGACCAGCGCCGGGACAAAGGCTTTGGCCCGGCGCTCGGCGTGCGTGCGCCGTCGGTTGCGCTGCGCACGCTCACCGCGCGTGGCTTCGCGGTCGCCTCTGCGCCTGCCGACTGGCGCGTGCCACGCCCCGCGCTGCGCATGGCGCACGCGCTGGTGCATGGTTCAGCGGATGCCGCGCGCAGGGTGCTGCCCGCGCGCCACGCCGCGATCGCCGAGTGGGAGGCGGCCCGCACGCGGCAGGCGATGCAGGGCCGGCTGAGCATCCGCATCGGTCATCGCGACATGCTGGCGATGCCGGGAGATACAAATATGGTCGGAGCGGCGGGATTCGAACCCACGACCCCCAGTCCCCCAGACTGATGCGCTACCAGGCTGCGCTACGCTCCGGCCGTTCGATCTTCCTAGCAGCGCGACGGGCGCTGGGCAACGCCGGCCAGCGGCTTCGATCAGCGCAGCAGGGCGCGCAGCGCCTCCAGGGCACGCAGCGTCTCCGCCAGCACGGCGCGCAGACGCTCCGCCGCGTCGTCCGTGCGAGCACGCGCCGGCGGGCGCGGGGCCGGCTCGGCGGGGTCGTTCGTGACCAGTCCGGGCATCGACAGCAGTTCGACCTCGCCGCTCGCCTGAGCACGCTCCGCGGCGGCCGCTTCCTGCTCCTCGGGCGCAGCGGGGGGGATGTCGTCGGACAGCTTGCCGCCGCCTTCACGCAGCAACCGCTGCACGCCCTTGATCGTGTAGCCCTGGATGTAGAGCAGGTCGGAGATGCGGCGCAGCAGGGCGATGTCGTCGGGCCGGTAGTAGCGCCGCCCACCGCCGCGCTTCAGCGGCCTCACCTGGGGGAACTTCGTCTCCCAGAAGCGCAGGACGTGCTGCGGGATGTGCAGTTCGTCGGCGACCTCGCTGATCGTGCGGAAGGCGTTCGGCGCTTTCTTGTGCCGTGCCCGGGCGATCCCGGTCGGCTCCTCGGGCTCGCGCGCGCCGCTCATTCGTCGAGCGCCGCTTCGGCGGCGTCGGTCGGCATCGCCCGGCCGTTGACCCGCGCCTTGAGCACCTGGCTCGGCCGGAACACCAGTACGCGCCGCGGCAGGATCGGCACCTCCTTCCCGGTCTTCGGGTTGCGCCCCACCCGACGCCCCTTCTGACGCACCGAAAACGTCCCGAAGCCGCTGATCTTGACGGATTGCCCGGCAGCAAGCGAGGTGGCCAGGCGCTCCAGCACCGTCTCCAGCAGATCGGCGGATTCGTTTCGCGACAGCCCGACCTGGGTATAGATCGTCTCGGCGAGGTGCGCCCGGGTCACTGTGTTCATTTCCGAACGGTAGAGAACGACCCCCTGTTGCGTCAAGGAAAGCCGCACCATCAGCCGTTTGCGCCCGCGCGCGGGGCGTGAGGCGTCCCGCTTGCCTGGCGCGGCAATGCGGTCCATTTGCGCGGGATGCGTCTGTCCGCCGCGCCACGCCGCGCCTCCGCATCATGAGCTTCCTCGCGTGGCTGCTGGGGTTTCTGCTGCCCGCGTGTGGCGCGCCGGGCGCGGCGGGCCTGCCGACGCCGGGGCCGTTCGACGTCGCACGGATCGAGCGCCCGGCCAGCGCCAACACCGCGCTCGCCGCGCCGGCCGGCTTCGCGCCGACGCCCGACATTGTGACGCCGGTTTACGCCGTGCCGGAGTCGCGGCTTTTCGCCGTGGTCCAAATCGTCGCCGCCGCGCGGCCGCGGACGTTTCTCGCCGCGGAGGATGCCGGGCAGCTTCAGGCGCAGTGGGTCGCGCGGAGCCGCCTGCTGAACTTTCCCGATCTGGTCGCCGCCCAGGTCTTGGCGGGACCGGCGGGGGGAAGCCAACTCGTCCTGTATTCGCGCAGCGTGTACGGGTATTCGGACCTCGGCGCGAACCGGCGCCGGCTGCGCGCCTGGCTGGATGGGATCGGCGCCGCCGTGAAGCTTCCCACGAGGTAAACGTCCCCGCATGAATGCCATCGGCTCCTTCCTGTCCGACGTGTGGCGGCTCTCCCGGCCCTATTTCCGCTCCGAGGAGAAATGGTCCGCCTGGACGCTGTTGGTCGCCATCATCGTGCTGAACCTGTCCATGGTCGGCATGAACGTGGTGCTGAACTTCTGGAACCGGCTGTTCTTCAATTCGTTGCAAACGAAGAATTACCAGGCGTTCATCGAGCTGCTGTTCACCTGGCGGCGCACGCCGGGCGGCTTCATCATGCCGGGCTTTTGTGGGGTGGTCGCGGTCTATATCGTCGTCTCGATCTACGCCACGTATCTGAATCAATGGCTGCAAATCCGCTGGCGCCGGTGGCTGACCGGGCGGTTCCTGGACGAGTGGCTGGCCGATCGGGCCTATTATCGCATCAGCCTCGCGGGGGAGGCGGGCGCGCTCGGCACCGACAACCCGGACCAGCGCATCGCCGAGGACCTGCGCGACTTCGTGGCGACGACGCTCTCGCTCGGCGTGGACTTCCTCTCCACCGTCGTCTCATTCGCGAGCTTCGTCGGGATCCTGTGGGGATTGTCGGGCGAGATCACGCTGCTTGGCGTATCGGTGCCGGGCTACATGGTCTGGGTGGCCCTGATCTATGCCCTGCTGGGCACCTGGCTCACGCATCTGGTGGGCCGCCCGCTGATCGCGCTGCGCTTCCGCCAGCAGCGGGTGGAGGCCGATTTCCGCTATGGGCTGGTGCGTCTGCGCGAGAACGTGGAGGGGGTGGCGCTCTACGGCGGCGAGGCGGAGGAGAAGGGCAACCTGCTCGACCGTTTCCGCGCGGTGATCGGCAACTGGTGGAGCATCATGATCCGCATCAAGCGGCTGAACGCGCTGGTCGCCGGCTACAGCCAGATCGCCATCATCTTTCCTTATGTCGTCGCCGCGCCGCGCTACTTCACCGGGCAGATCGAGCTGGGAGGCCTGACGCAGACCGCCGGCGCGTTCGGGCGCGTGCAGGATGCGCTTTCGTGGTTCGTCAACGCGTACTCAGCCCTCGCGACATGGCGCGCGGTAGTCGAGCGCCTCACGGGGTTCCACCGTGCCGTCATGGTGGCGAGGGCGACGGCGGGGCAGGGTCTGACCACCGCCCCGACCACCGACGGCACGATCCGGCTCGATGACGTCACGCTCGCGCTGCCGGATGGCACGCGCATCCTGGATCACGCGACGTTCGGGTTCCGGCCTGGCGAATCGGTGGTGGTCACGGGCCGATCCGGGTCCGGCAAATCCACTCTGTTCCGCGCGCTCGCCGGCATCTGGCCCTTCGGCCACGGCATCGTGGAGCGGCCCGCCGAACGCTGCCTGTTCCTGCCGCAGCGGCCGTATATCCCGCTCGGGACGTTGCGCCACGCCGTCACGTATCCTGCCGCGCCCGAAGGCATGGCGGAAGCGGATGTGGCGCGCGCGCTGAAGGACGCAGGGCTGGGGGGCCTCGTGCCGTTGCTGGACGAGGACGCGAACTGGCCCCAGCGCCTGTCGGGAGGCGAGCAGCAGCGGGTCGCGCTTGCGCGCGCGCTGCTGGCGCGCCCGGACTGGCTGTTCCTGGATGAAGCGACGGCCAGCCTCGACCCGGAGGCCGAGGCGGAGCTATATCGCGTGCTGAGGGCCCGACTGCCTGGCACCACGATCGTCTCCATCGCGCACCGCCCCGACGTGGCCGCCCTACACGACCGCAAGCTGGTGATGGAGCGGGCCGAGGGGCGCCCCGGCCGGCTGGTGCCGCAGGCGGTGGAGGCTGCCCCGGCGGCCGGCGACTGAGCGCCGCCGGCGCGGATTTTTGCCGTCTCGTCTCAGTCCGCCGCCTCGGCGTGCGGCTCGGGCGCGCCAAGCCCGGCAGCGTGAGCCTCTAGCCGGGCGAGCGTGTTGTGCAGCGCCGTCCACTCGGCCCGGCTCAAACCCTTCGCGAGTTCGGTTTCCGTCTGCACCGCGAGCGCGGTCATGCTGCGGTGAACCCCCGCGCCCTTGCGGGTCAGGCGCAGCAGACGGCCCCGCCCATCATGCGGGTCCTGCGTCTGCTTGAGCAGCCCGCGCGCGACCAGGCTGGCGGCCGCGCGGCTGACCTTCACCTTGTCCATCGAGGCCAGCGCGCCAACCGCGCTGGGCGATAGCACGCCCGCACGCCCGACAACGGTGAGAACCCGCCATTCGGAGACCGCGAGGTCGTTCCTTTCAGCCAGCCGTCGCGCCAGAAGCCTGTTCACGCTGGCCGCGGTGACCGCGAGACGATACGGAAGGAAATCGTCAATCTTGAAATTTTCTCCATCCGCGTCCGTGCCGGCTACCAAATTCACGTTTCTCGTTTTCATCGTACCCATTCCATGCTCGTGCTGTGGGCGAACGCACGCCGTGCGTGCGTGGATCCCTCTAGTCTACATCGGTTCGCGCTGCTGTGAAACCGCTTCGTTGGTACGGAACCTGTCGCGACCGCGGACCTGTTATGTTTGTCGTGCCGGCAGAAACTGCAACCCGTGGCTTGGTTGACATGCGCCGCCCGCGTGCCGCCAAATGATTCCGTCACATCTTTGACGGAAGGTTCCAGGTATGTCCGATGCCTTTGCCGAGGACGGCTGCCGCTGCCAAAGCTGCGGACAGTTGATCCGGCCGGGCCTGGAGCGCCGGGATTTCCTGCAACCCGTCTCCGCGGGGGCTGCCGGCGTTGCCCTCGCCCCGCGCGAAGCGGGAGCGACGAGCGGCTCGGGTTGCAAGGCCATGCTCCTGTCCTGCATCGACCCGCGCATCCAGGCGCCGATCGCCGCGTGGATGGACAAATCCGTATCCGGCAGCCATGAAACCGGATTGCGAGGAAATACAGCCAGTTCACCATTGCCGGTGCCGCGGTCGGCGTCGTCGCGCCGGCATTCCCCGCCTGGGGGCAGATTTTCTGGGACAACCTCGACGCCTCCATTCGCCTGCACGGCATCCGAACCCTGATAGCGGTCGATCACGGCGATTGCGGCGCGCTTGGCATCGCTTATGGCGAGGGCGTGCTCAAGGATCCGGAACGGGAACTCGCGGCCCATGAACGGGATGCAAGACAATTGGCCCAGGAGCTTGCCCGGCGGCATCGGGATCTTGGCTTTCAGGCCTATTTTGTCCGGCGGGACGTGCAGGGCGCCTTCACCCGGTGGACGACGCTCGTCGAAGGTCCGGTGATCGCCTAGGAGGAGACGCTGCGTGAAATGAAGCTCTATACCTATTTCCGCTCTTCCGCCGCTTGGCGCGTGCGGATCGCGCTGGGGCTGAAGGGCATCGCGTGGACGCCCGAATACATCCATCTGCTCAAGAATGGCGGTCAGCAGAACGCGCCCGCGTACCGGGCGAAGAACCCGACCGGACTGGTGCCGACGTTGGAGACGGATGACGGCGCGCTCCTCGGCCAGTCCCTGGCGATCATCGAATGGCTGGATGAGACGCATCCGACGCCCGCGCTGCTGCCTAGCGATCCGCTCGCCCGCGCCCGTGTGCGCGCGTTCGCGCTCACGGTTGCCTGCGACATCCATCCGCTGAACAATCTGCGCGTGCTGCGCTACCTGACGCACAAGATGGGCCAGGACGACTCGGCGCGCGAGGCCTGGTACGCCCATTGGATCGCCGAGGGGCTCGGCGCGCTGGAAGCGATGGTCCGGGGCGAGGCTGGGTCGTTCTGCTGCGGCGCGGCGCCGACGCTCGCCGATGTGTGCCTGGTGCCGCAGATGGCGAACGCGCGCCGCCTGAAGTGCCCGCTCGATGCGTATCCGACCCTGCTGCGCGCCGAGGCGGCGGCGCTCGCTCTCCCTGCCTTCCGCGACGCCGCCCCCGAACACCAACCCGACGCCTTCTGAAGGATTGCCGCGATGTCCGAGCCCCTGGCCAACCAATCCGGTTTCGGCAACGAGTTCGCCACCGAGGCGCTCGCCGGCGCCCTGCCGGTCGGACAGAACTCGCCGCAGCGCCATCCGCTCGGATTGTATGCGGAGCAGTTGACCGGCACGGCCTTCACGGTGCCGCGCCGGGAGGCTCGGCGGACTTGGCTCTACCGCATTCGGCCGTCAGCCAGTCACCCGCCCTATCGGCGCATTGACAGCGGGCTGCTCTGCACCCCGCTCGCCGAGCCGACGCCGAACCGGCTGCGTTGGGACCCGCTGCCGATTCCGGACGCGTCGACCGACTTCGTCTCCGGCCTGGTCACGATCGCGGCAAACGAGACGACGCAGGGCGCCGGCGTGAGCTTGCACGTCTATCGCGCGAACCGCTCGATGCGACGGGTGTTCTGGAACGCCGACGGCGAGATGCTGATCGTGCCGCAGCACGGGCGGCTTGCCATCGCGACCGAAATGGGGCGGCTGGAGGTCGCACCGCGCGAGATCGCGGTGATCCCGCGCGGCGTGCGGTTCCGGGTCGAACTGCCGGACGGCGAGGCGCGCGGCTATATCTGCGAGAACCACGGCCCGGTGCTGCGGTTGCCCGATCTGGGGCCGATCGGCGCCAACGGGCTCGCCAATCCGCGCGACTTCGAGGCGCCCGTGGCCTGGTTCGAGGACCGCGAGGAGCCGACCGAGATCGTGCAGAAGTTCCACGGCGCGCTCTGGGCGACGGAGCTTGACCATTCGCCGTTCGACGTCGTCGGCTGGCACGGCAACCTGACGCCGTACAAATACGACCTCGCGCGATTCATGGTCATCAACGCGGTCAGCTTCGATCACCCCGATCCGTCGATCTTCACGGTGCTGACCGCGCCGACCGAGGCGCCAGGCGTCGCCAATGTCGACTTCGCGATCTTCCCGCCCCGGTGGATGGTGGCTGAGCACACGTTCCGCCCGCCCTGGTTCCACCGCAACGTCATGAACGAGTATGTTGGGCTGGTGTACGGCGCGTACGACGCGAAGGCGAGCGGGTTCGTGCCCGGCGGCGCCTCGTTGCACAATTGCATGTCCGCGCACGGGCCGGACGCGGCGAGCACCGAGGCCGCGATGGCGGCCGAGCTGAAGCCCCACAAAATCGACAACACGCTCGCCTTCATCTTCGAGACGCGTCTGGTGCTGCGCCCCACCCGGCACGCACTGGAGATGGCCGAGCTGCAACGCGACTACGATGCGTGCTGGAGCGGGCTGCGGCGGCACTTCACCGGCGGACGGACCTGATCGATGCTCGGTCGTCGTTTCGCGCTCGCCGGAGGCGCCGCGCTGGGGACGGGCGCGCTGCTGCCACGCCGGGCGCGCGCGCAGGACGCGGCGGTGAGGATCGGCGTGCTGACCGACGCCGCCGGTCCCTACGCCGATAGCGGCGGGCCGGGAAATCTCGAATCCGTCCGCATGGCCGCCGCCGATTTCGGCGGCAGCGTGCTCGGCCGCCCGATCGAGGTCATCCTGGGCGACACGCAAAACAAGCCCGACGTCGCCAGCGCCATCGCGCGCAAATGGTACGATGCCGGCCTCACCGCGATCACCGACCTGCCGGTGACGCCGGTCGCGCTCGCCGTGCTGAGCGTGGCCAAGGAGAAGCAGCGCACGGTGATGATCACCGCCGCGGCAATCAGCGAGTTCACCTCCAAGTTCTGCACTCCCATCAGCACGCATTGGGCCGACGACACGCACGCGATGACCACAGGTACGGCCAAGCAGGTGGTGGAGAAGGGTGGCAAGAGCTGGTTCTTCATCACCGTGGATTTCACGTTCGGCCACCAGTTGCAGGATGCGGCGACCCAAGTGATCCAGCGGAGCGGCGGCACGGTGCTGGGCTCCGTGCCGTTCCCGATCGCGAATACGGATTTCTCCAGCCAGTTGGTAAAGGCCGCAAGCTCCGGCGCGCAGGTGATCGGGCTGGCGGCGGTGGGCGGGGATCTCGTGAACGCGATCAAGCAGGCGGGCGAGTTCGGATTGACGCGCGGCGGCCGGCAACGCCTGGCGGCGTTTCTCGTGTATATCACCGACATTCATTCCCTGGGATCGCAAGCCACGCAGGGCCTGACGCTGTCATCGAGCTTCTATTGGGACCAGGGCGGGCCGGCGCGCGCCTTCGCCGAGCGGTTCTTCGCTGTCCGCAAGGCCATGCCCACGCGCAACCAGGCAGTCAACTATGTCGCGGTGCGCCATCTTCTGAAGTCGATGGCGCGGGCGCACAGCACGGACGCGCTGGCGGTCAACAAGGCGATGCGCGCGCTGCCCGTGGACTACATGGGTCACGAGGCGGCGGTGCGCGCGGACGGACGGGTGCTCTATGATGTGACGCTCTACGAGGTGAAGCCGCCGGCGGCGAGCAAGGGGCCGTGGGATCTCTATGCGCCGCTCTCGACGCTGCCCGCCGCGCAGGCGTTCCTGCCGATCAACCCCGCCTGCGTGGCGGGCTGAATGGCAGGGGCCTCGGAGTTCGGATGTAGCTTGCCCCGCCCCACTCCGCCGTGGCAGCGTTCGTCCCATCCGGCGTCAACCAGGAGGAGCGCGAGCATGGCAAGCATCACGGGCGGTTGTCTTTGCGGCAAGGTACGCTACAGCGCGGGCGCGGAGCCGGTGTTCACAGGAGTTTGCCACTGCCGCAATTGCCAGAAAGAAAGTGGCAGCGCGTTCGCCGTCGTGATGGGCATTCCGCAAACCGCCCTGTCGGTCCAAGGCGAACTGAAGACCTATCAAGACAAGGGCGACAGCGGCAAGGTGATGCGTCGCGGCTTCTGCCCCGAGTGCGGCTCGACCGTCTTGGACGTGGCTGATGCGATGCCGGAAATCGCGATGGTGCAGGTGGGCACGCTGGACGATCCGAGCTGGGTGAAGCCCGCGATGCAGATTTACTGCGACAGCGCGCAACCCTGGGTTCGGCTAGGCGGCGAGATGCAGAGCTTCCCGAAGATGCCGGGATAAGCGGCCCTACGGGTGCGCTTCCAGTCGGTTCGGTCCGAGTCATATCTTGCGGGAGGGGGCGGACCAAAGGGCCAATGGCATGAGCCTGCTCGGCCGAACGCGCGCCCGGCTGATCGACCGGCGCAAGGCGCGCGCGCAAGGCCGGCTCGCCGCGCGCGACTGGGGTAGTTCCGGCCCGGCAATCCTGCTCCAGACGTGCGATCCGTTCGTCTATTTCGACTTGCTGGCGGCTTCGTCGCGGGCCAATCGCGCATTTTGCCAGCGGCACGGCATCGCCTATGCCGCCTTCGTCGGGATCAAGCGCGGATTTCACCCGTGGCAGGCAATGTTCAACCGCATCCTGCTCCTGCAGGAATATCTTGAGCAGGGGTACACGGGTTGGATTCTTTATCTGGACGCCGACGCCTTCGTGGCTGACCTCGCGTGGGACGTGCGCGGTTATCTGGCCGACAAGGCAGACTATGCCGCCGTCATGACGCCGGGTGGGGAAGCGGTGGCGGACTGGGCGGTGAACGACGGCGTGGGGTTCTTCAACCTGCGCGATCCGGCCTGCCGGCACCTGATCGCCGCGTGGCACCGCGCGTTCATGGAGATTTCCGACAGCGCCCTGCGGGCCGCCGCACAATGGGAACTGATACGCAACGACCAGGACCTGCTGCAGGATGTCCTGCGCGAGGACCGCGGGTTGCGAACCCGCGTCTTCCTGGAAAGCCCCGCTCGGATCAATTCCCGTTCGGCCAGCCTGATCCGTCAGGTGCTTCGCGCGCAGGAACCCGACATGCTCGCCCGCCGGCGGGCGATCGAGGCAGAGGTGGAGATGGCGCTGCGAGCGAATTGCCCGGCCGTGTTTCGACCGGATCCGAATCCGCCATAGACAAAGGTCCGCTCTCAGCCCGTCTCGATGCGGATGACGGCCGGCGGCTCCAGCACCGCATCCAGCCCGGCGATGCGCTCCACCGCCGCGCGCAGCGCGCTCTCGGGCGTGTCGTGCGTAACCAGCACCACCGGGACCGCCTCGCCGGGAGCGCGGCCGCGCTGGAGCATCGATTCCAGGGACACGCCAAGGTCGCGCAGGACGGCGGTCACATCGGCGATCACGCCGGGCCGGTCCACGACCATCAGGCGCAAGTAATAGCAGCCCACATGCGCCGCGATCGGCACCGCCGGCGCGGCCGACAGCGTCCCCGAATGGGCGCCCCAGACCGGCGTGACCCGGCCGCGCGCGAGGTCGATGAGATCGGCCACGACCGCCGAGGCGGTCGGGCCGGCGCCGGCGCCGCGGCCTTCCAGCATGATGCGGCCGACCGCGTCGCCCTCGATCACGACCGCGTTGAACACGCCGTCCACGCGTGCGATCGGCGCGGCACGGGGCACCATGCACGGATGCACGCGCATCTCGATGCCGTCGCCCTCCGCGCGCGCGATGCCAAGCAGCTTGATCCGGTAGTCCAATTCGTTCGCGAACCCGATGTCGAGGGCGGAGACGTGGCGGATGCCTTCCACATGCACCGCCTCGAACGCGACCGGGCGACCGAACGCCAGCGCCGCCAGGATTGCCAGCTTATGGGCCGCGTCCACGCCGTCGATGTCGAAGCTGGGATCGGCTTCGGCGTAGCCCAGCCGCTGGGCGTCGGCCAGCACGTCGGCAAACTCCCGCCCCAGTTCGCGCATTTGGGTCAGGATATAGTTGCAGGTGCCGTTCAGAATGCCGACGAGGCGGATGACGCGGTTGGCGGCAAGGCCCTCGCGCAACGTCTTGATCACCGGGATGCCGCCGGCCACCGCGGCCTCGAACGCCAGCGCCGTGCCGGTCTCCTCGGCGAGCGCGCCCAATGCCGCACCGTGGACGGCAAGCAGCGCCTTGTTGGCCGTGACCACCGGCTTGCGGGCGGCGAGCGCCGCCTCGACAAGCGCGCGGGCCGGGCCGTCGGCGCCGCCGATGAGTTCCACCACGACGTCTACACCGGCGTCCTGGGCCAGCGCCGTCGGGTTGTCGTACCAGCGCAAGCCCGACAGCGGGACGCCGCGATCGCGCGTGCGGTCGCGGGCCGAGACGGCGGTCACCGCGATCGGTCGGCCGGCACGCGCGGAGACCAGCTCGGCGTTGTCGCGCAGCAGCCGGAGCATGCCCGCGCCGACCGTGCCGAGGCCGGCGACGCCCACGGCGAGGGGCCGGCTCATTCGGCGGCGACCGGGTGAATGGACATGGGCGCGGCGGGCTCGGCCTGGTTGCTGCCGGTTTGCAGGAAGCCGCGGATGCTGCGCACGGCCTGGCGCAGCCGGTGTGTGTTTTCCACCAGGGCGATCCGCACGAAGCCGTCGCCGTGCTCGCCGAAGCCGACGCCGGGCGCCACCGCCACCTTTGCGCGGGCCAGCAGCAGCTTGCTGAACTCCAGCGAGCCGAGGCCCGCGTAGCGCGGCGGGATGGGCGCCCAGGCGAACATCGATCCCTCCGGCGAGGGCATGTCCCAGCCCGCCTGCGCGAGGCCGCGGATCAGCACGTCGCGGCGATCCTTGTAGAGCGCGCGCATCTGCGCCACGCAATCTTGCGGCCCGTTCAGCGCCGTTGCCGCGGCGACCTGGATGGGGGTGAAGGCGCCGTAGTCGAGATAGGATTTCATGCGCGCGAGCGCGCAGATCAGCCGCGCGTTTCCCGCAGCAAACCCCATGCGCCAGCCCGGCATGGAATAGGTCTTGGACAGGCTGGTGAACTCCACCGCCACATCTTTCGCGCCGGGCACTTGCAGGATCGAGGGCGGGGCGCGCTCGCCGAAGTAGATTTCGGCATAGGCGAGGTCGCTCATCACCCAGATCTCGTGGCGCCGGGCGAACGCGACGATCTCGCGATAGAACTCAAGCTCGGCCAGGTAAGCGGTCGGATTCGAGGGAAAGTTGACGATCAGCGCCGTGGGCTTCGGGACCGAGTGGCGCACGGCGCGGTCGAGCGCGCGCAGCATGTCGTCGTCCGGCGAGGCGGGAACGCTGCGCACGGCGGCGCCCGCGATGATGAAGCCGAACTGGTGGATCGGATAGGACGGATTGGGCACGAGTATGGTGTCGCCGGGGCTGGTGATCGCGGCGGCGAGGTTGGCCAGCCCCTCCTTCGAGCCGAGCGTGGCGATCACTTCGGTCTCGGCGTCGAGGACGACGTCGAACCGGCGCTTGTAGTAGCCGGCGAGCGCCCGGCGCAGGCCGGGGATGCCCTTGCTCGTGGAGTAGCGGTGCGTGCGCGGATCCTGCACCGCCTCGATGAGCTTGGCCACGATGTGCGGCGGCGTCGGGCTGTCCGGATTGCCCATCCCGAGGTCGATGATGTCCTCCCCGGCGCCGCGAGCGCGCGCCTTCGCCGCGTTCACCTCGGCGAACACATAGGGCGGCAGGCGGCGGATGCGGTGGAACTCTTCGGACATGGAAGCCGAGTCCTTCGGACGGATCGAGTTCTTATTCTACTATCCTTGCGGAGCCGCCGCGACCACCTGCCTGGGCGTCCAGCCGAACCGCCCCGTCGGGCACCCCGTCAGCGGCGAGTGCCTGCGCGATCGCCTCCGCCCGTTGCAGGCCCAGCGCAACGGCCCGCGATTGGGCGTTCGGATCGGAGCCGGTGGCGTCGCCGTGCCCGACCACGGCGATGGCATGGCCGCCACGGCGGCGGGCCAGCGCGTGCAGTGCGTCCGCCGAGGCGGCGGGGAGCACCGCCGAGGCGGGCGGGAAGGGCACGTCCACCGTTGTTGCCGGATTGGTGGGCAGCGTCGGTGGCGCCGGAGGCGGCACCCGGCCGGGCAGGCTGCCGGGCGGGGTGGGCGCCAGCCCGGTCGGCACAGCGGATGCGCTGCTGGCGCCGGACGGCGGCTGCGCGGGTGAGTGCGCGGCATTCGCCGCGCCCGGCGGGTTGCCGCCGTAATCGGATGCCGGAAGCGGCGTGCCGCCGGGGCCGGTCGGCGGTCCCAGGGGGGACACCTGCGGCGGGGCGGGCGGCCCGGCCGGCATCCGGGGCGCGGCAACGACCGGAGTGGGGGCCGGCGCGGGTGCGCCCGGTGGGCGTATCGTAGCGGGCGGCGCGGCGGGAGAGGGCGAGGCGGTCGGGGTCGGGCCCCCCGCCGCGGCGAGCGTCGCCGAGGCGCCGGCCGGCGGCGGCGGGGGCGCCGTGCCGAGCCCGAACAGCGCGGGCGAGTCGGCCGGCAGCGAGGGGTCGGGCGGCGGCGCTGCAACGGTGAGATGCCGCGCGTTCTCGCGATCGGCGATCAGCGACTGGGACAGCCGCGTCAGCGCCGCCTGATCAGGCGGGGCCGGCCGAACTCGGCACCGAGGCGAGATTGGGATACGGTCGTCCCAGGCCGGGTGGCTCGGGGCGGGGCTTGGCGATCTCGCCGCCTTCCGTGCGGTGCACGAGCCCGGGCAGGCCCGAGCAGCCGGCCACTGCCCCGAGCAGCCCCGCCGCGATGGCGGCGCGGGCCAGGTGCGCGGCGCGGCCTGCTTGTCGCGGGGCTTGCTGGCCGGTAGTTTCCGCCCAGATCTCACGTTCCATTAACGGATTCGCTCCACATTGTCGTCGCGACAGGCGGCAGATGTAGGTTCTAGCGCCCGGCCCGGAAAGGACACTCACGATGGCTGACACCGAACCCTCCGACGCGGGCGGCTGCAAGCTGCCGGACCCCGCGCTCGTCAGCCGCTCGATGAGCGACATCGCGGAGCGCTCCCAACGCCTCGTGCTCGAATGGCTGAAGCGGCAGTCCAAGCGGGAGGCCAAGGCCGATCCACTGAACGTCGGTACGGCATTCCTGGAGATGACGGCCCGCCTGATGGCCAACCCGGCCAGGATGATGCAGGCGCAGGTTGGTTTTTGGCAGGATTATCTGACTCTCTGGCAAAGCACCGCCAAGCGCATGATGGGGATGCCGGCCGAGCGGGTGATCGACGCCCCGGCGTCCGACCGCCGGTTCAAGGACGGCGCCTGGCGGGACAACGAGATTTTCGACTTCATCAAGCAGTCGTATCTGCTGTCCGCGCGCTACATCCAGGACGTGGTGAAGCAGGCCGACGGCCTCGATCCCAAGACGGCGGCGAAGGTGGATTTCTACTCGCGCCAGTTCATCGACGCGATGAGCCCGTCTAATTTCGTGCTGACCAACCCCGAGGTGCTGCGCAAGACCGCCGAGACGGGCGGGGAGAATCTGTTGCGTGGGCTGAACAACCTGCTATCGGACCTGGAGCAGGGCAAGGGCAAGCTGCGCATCAAGATGACGGACATGGAGGCCTTCAGTCTGGGCGAGAACATCGGCGTCTCTCCCGGCAAGGTCGTCTATCAGAACGAGCTGATGCAGCTAATCCAGTACACTCCCAGCACGGATCAGGTGCTGAAGCGGCCCCTGCTGATCGCGCCGCCCTGGATCAACAAGTTCTACATCCTGGATCTGCGCCCGAAGAACAGCTTCGTCCGCTGGGCGGTCGGCCAGGGCCACACGGTTTTCGTGATCTCCTGGGTCAACCCCGATGCGCGGCTCGCCGAGAAGGGGTTCGAGGACTACATGCAAGACGGCTACCTCGCCGCGCTGGACGCCATCGAGAAGGCGACCGGGGAGCGGGAGGTGAACGCGATCGGCTATTGCCTCGGCGGCACGCTGCTCGCCTCCACGCTTGCCTATATGGCGGCCAAGGGCGATGACCGGATCAAGTCCGCGACGTTCTTCGTCACCATGATGGACTTCGCCGAAGCGGGCGAGCTTGGCGTCTTCATCGACGAGGAGCAGCTCAGGGCGCTTGAGGAGAAGATGAACCGGCGCGGCTATCTCGAAGGCAGCGAGATGGCGGCGACCTTCAACATGCTCCGCGCCAATGACCTGATCTGGTCGTTCGTGGTGAACAATTACCTCCTCGGCAACGAGCCGTTCCCGTTCGACCTGCTTTATTGGAACGCGGACTCGACGCGCATGCCGGCGCGGATGCACAGCTTCTACCTGCGCAAGATGTATCAGGAGAACCTGCTCGCCCAGCCGAACGGGATCAGCCTGTCGGGCCAGCCGATCGATCTGCGGCGCATCAAGGTGCCGGCGTACTTCCTGTCCACGCGCGAGGACCACATCGCGCCCTGGAAGAGCACCTACAAGGGCACCCAGCTCCTGTCCGGTCCGAAACGCTTCGTGCTGGCTGCCTCGGGCCACATCGCCGGCGTGGTCAACCCGCCGGAGGGCGGCAAATACGGCCACTGGGTCGGCACCGATCTGCCCCCCGACCCGGAGGCGTGGCTGAAGGGCGCCACCGAGATGGCCGGGTCGTGGTGGCCCGATTGGCAGCGGTGGATCACCTCCCAGAACAAGGAGATGGTCCCGGCGCGCCAGCCCGGCGGCGGCAAGCTGAAGGCGATCGAAGATGCACCCGGGTCGTATGTGCGGGTGAAGGTGAGCTGAGGGGCGCCATCACATGACGTGATGTTAAGCTCGTTTGGGGAACGGACATGGGGTATCACATCGCGCTATGTTGAACAGAGGCTGCCCCTCGCCCGCAGACGGCGGCGGCTCCCCAGCGAGGTGAGGACGCATCTTGAGCACCCGGAAGCAACCTTGCCTGCGGACCGCCCTCATCCTTGCGGGCGTGTCTCTTTGGCCGCTCGCCGGCTACGCGCGCGACTACCTCTCCTCCGCCGAGGCCGCGTTGAAGGCCGGCGACTTGCGGACCGCAGCGATCGACCTGCGCAACGCGGTCCGCGATGATCCGCAGAACGCCTCCGCCCGCTTCGACCTGGCGACGGTCGAGCTGCAGCTCGCCGACCCGGTCTCGGCGGAACGCGACGTGCGCGCCGCCGAGCAGCGTGGCTACGACCCGCGCAAGTCACTTGCCCTGCTGGGAGACGCCCTGCTGGCGCAGAACCGGGCCGACGACCTCCTGAAGCAGTTGCAGCCAAAGGGCCGGGACCCCGCGCTGGACGCCGAGGTGATGGTGTTGCGCGGCGAGGCCGAGATGCGCGTCGGCAAGCCCGATGCCGCGAAGGCGAGTTTCGCCAGGGCGGAAAGCCTCGATCCGTCGGCATTGCCGGCCTGGATCGCCGATGCCCGGCTGGCGATCGCGCGCGGCGACACCGCTGTCGCCGCCGATCGGGTCGAGCACGCGCTGTCGGTGCAACCCAAGGCGGTGGAGGCGCTCGTCCTCAAGGCCGCGCTGTTGCGACAGAAGGGCGATATCGCTGGAGCCCGGGCGCTGCTCGACCAGGTGATCGCCGAGCAGCCACCGGCGATCCCGGCACGGGTGGAACGGGCGGACCTGCTGATGGCGCTCGGCCAGGGGACCGAGGCGAAGCGCGACGTCGACACGGTCCTGAAGATCACGCCGGGCAATGTGCAGGCGCTGTTCCTGCGCGCGTTCCTGCTGCACCAATCGCACGAGGACAAGTCCGCCGAGGGGCTGCTTCAGCGGCTTGATTCGGTCTTTCCGTCCTACCCACGCGCCTACATCCTGCGCGCCGCGGTGCAGGAACAACTCGGGGAATTGCAGCAGGCCGAGGAATTGGCGGCGAAATACATCGCCCGCATCCCCGGTGATGCGAACGGCTACAAGCTGCTGGCGCAACTCTACTTGCGGGACCGCCGGCCCGATCAGTCCATCGCGCCGTTGAAGCAGGCCATCGAAGCCGGCAAGGCCGACGCGCTCACCTACGAGATGCTGGGCCGCGCCTACGCCGCCACGGGCCAGCAGGCGGCGGCGCTTGAGGCGTACGGCAAGGCGGAGGCGCTGGCGCCCGACAATGTCAATGTGGAGACCTCGCTGGCCGCCGCCCTGCTCGCCGGCGGCCAGCCGGACAAGGCACTCGCGACGCTCGAACGGACGCTCGCCAAGGCGCCCGCCAATCCGGCGATCCAGGAGGCGGTGGTCAGCGCCGGTCTCGCGACCGGCGACATCGGCAAGGCCGAGGGTGCGCTAACGCGGGTGAAGGCCGCCGCCGGCGACACGCCGGTCACGCAAAACCTGACGGCCCTGCTTCAGTTGGCGAGGCTGGACGCCGCCGGCGCTCAGGTCTCGCTGGAGCGGACGCTCAAGCTCCATCCGGACTTCGTCCCGGCGCAGGTGAACCTGGCGCGCGCACTCATCATGCAGGGCAAGGGGCCGCAGGCCGAGGCGCTGCTGGCATCCGTGCTGGAACGCACGCCGACGGCCGAACCCGCGCTGACCATTCTGGTCGAGGCGCGCGTGCGTACCGGCCATGCACCGCAAGCCATCGCCCTGCTGGAGCGCGCGCATGCGGCCGCCCCGGCCGACGCCGGGCTTTCCGCGCGCCTGGGCCGGCTCTACGTGCAGACCGGCGAGGCGCAGAAGGCGCTGGACCTCGCCCACGCGGGCCAGCCTGCAACCGGCACGCCGAACCCACAATTGATGCTGGTGGCTGCCACCGCCCAGATGGCGCTCAAGAAGGCCGACGAGGCCCGGGACACGCTGGGAAGACTGATCGCGCAAGAGCCCCGGGCGGTCGAGGTGCGGCGCCAGCTTGCCGCGCTCATGGTGCAGGCGGGCGACTTCGAGGCGGCGCGCAATCTGATCAAGGAAGGCATGCGCGCGACGCCGCGCGCGTACCCGCTCTATCTCGACTACGCACTCATCGATCTGAAGGCCTCCGGCCTGCCGAAGGCGCTGGCGACCGCGGAATCGCTGCGTGAACAGGACCTCAGCTACCAGGCTCTCAGCGCCTTGAAGGGCGACGTATACATGGCGGCCCAGCAACCGGCGGAGGCGGCCAAGGCCTACGCCGCTGCCACCGCCCCCTCCGCCGCGCTCGCCGAGCGGTTGGCCGGCGCCTATCTCCGGGAGGGCAAGCCGGGGGAGGCCCGCGCGGCCCTGGCCGCCTGGGTGAGCAAGCATCCAGACGACCTCGGCCCCACCGCCGCTCTGAGCGAGATCGACATCTCCAGCAACAAGCTGGACGCGGCGGAAGCCGAGCTGAAGACGGTACTGGCCAAGCAGCCGCGCAACGCGGTGGCGCTGAACAATCTCGCCTGGATCTACCAACTCCAGAGCGATCCGCAGGCGCGGCCCACCGCCGAGCAGGCCTATCTGCTGGCGCCGACCGCGCAGAGCGCCGACACGCTCGGCTGGGTCCTGACCCGCGGCGGGGACCCGGACCGGGGTCTGGTGCTGCTGCGTCAGGCTGCCGCCTCCGGCGATCCGCGCATCGCGTACCATCTGGGCGTGGCGCTGAGCGATAGCGGCCGCAAGGAGGAGGCCGTGAAGGTGCTGAACGCGGTCGCGGCCGCGCGGGGCGAGTTCACCGAGAAGACCGACGCGCAGCATCTATTGGGCCAACTGACGAAAGGATCCTAGCAGGCCAGCGATCCGGAGATCCCGCGATGCGCTCGCTGCTGCTCGGCGTCGATATGTTCGGCCTTCTCGGGCTCACGCTGACCCGGCCGTTCGTGGGCGTGCTCCTCTGGTCGTGGATCTCGTTCATGAACCCCCACCAACTCGTGTGGGGCTTCGCCACTCAGGTCCCTTGGGCCATGCTGACGTTCCTCGCCCTCCTTGTCGGCTGCGTCGTGGCGCGGGAGCCGAAACGGCTGCCGATGACCGGCGTGACGGTGACGATGATGCTGTTCATGGCCGGCGTTACCCTCACGACGGCGGTGGCAATGTCGCCGGAGACCGACGAGGTGCTTGGGAAGTTCTTCTGGGTCATCAAGATCTTCACGGTGATCCTCCTCACCATCTCGCTGCTCACCACGCGCCGGCGCATCCAGGCGGTGGTCTGGGTCATGGTCCTTTCGCTGGCCTTCTTCGGCGTGAAGGGCGGCGCGTTCACGCTTGTCCATGGTGGCAGCGCGCGTATCGAGGGACCGCCCGGGACCATCATCGGGGACAACAATCACCTGGCCGTAGCTCTGCTGGTCACGCTACCGCTGATGAACTTCCTCCGCCTTCATTCGGCGCACCGTCTGGTCCGCACCGGGCTGGTGGCGGCGATGGTGCTGACCCTGTTCGCGGTGGTCGGTTCCTATTCGCGCGGCGCGCTGCTCGCGCTGGCGGCGGTCGCGGTGCTGTTCTGGTTCAAGAGCCGGCGCAAGCTGCTGTACGGCGCCCTTGTCTTCGGCGCGGTGGCGGGAGCGGTCTCGTTCATGCCGCGCACATGGGTGACCCGGATGAACACCATCGAGACCTATAAGCAGGACACCTCGGCTGAAACCCGGCTGACCATGTGGCATACCGCATGGCTGCTCGCGACCTCCCGCCCGCTGACCGGGAGCGGCTTTTACGGCCCTTATTCGCGCGCGGTGGTGGATCAGGTCGATCCCGGGTCGCCGGCGCGCGCCGTGCATAGCATCTGGTTCGAGACGCTGGGCGAGCAAGGATTTCCGACCTTCTTCATCTGGTTCGGAATGACTGTCGCCGCTGCCCTCGCCGCGCGCCGCATCATCGGGCGGACGCGCGGCCGCCCCGACCTCGTCTGGTGCGCGGACCTCGCGCGAATGTCGCAGGTGTCGATGCTCGCCTACGTCGTGGGCGGCACGTTCCTCTCGCTTTCCTATTGGGACTTCTATTACACCCTGCTGGGCGTCGTGACGGCGACGGACGTGTACGTGCGCGTGGCGCTGAGCCGGTCGCACGGAGCGCCGGCGAGCGGAGCCCCGTGGCGGCCGAGCCGGCCGGCCCTGGCGGCAGGGTCGATCCCGCTGCCCTCCCGATGACCAGTCTTTTTCTTCTTGCGACGACGATCGCGGTGACCTGGCTCTGTCTCTGGGCCAAGGACGAGATGGCCGCGCGTCCGGGCGCCTGGGCTCCATTCGATATGCGGGAGTCCGGCGAGGATGCGGCGGCTCAGCCGGGCGCGCCCGGGCCGGCGGGTACTCCGCCGCCCGCGCGTGGTCGCTACGTCGCGCGGGGTGCGGGGGAGAGGCCATGGAAACGCTCCGTCTCCTGACGTTCTCCACGCTTTATCCCAACGCGGCGCGACCGAACCACGGCGTCTTCGTCGAGAATCGGCTTCGCCATCTCGTCGGGAGCGGGCAGGCGGCGAGCACCGTTGTCGCCCCCGTGCCCTTTTTCCCCTTCGACGCGCCCCAATTCGGCGATTGGGCGGTGAACGCGCGCGCGCCATCGCGGGAGGAGCGGCACGGGCTGACCGTGCTCCATCCCCGCTACCCGGTGATCCCGAAAATCGGCATGTCCGCGGGGCCGTGGCTGCTCTACCGCGCGATGCTGCCGCCGCTTCGACGCCTGCTCGCGAGCGGGCCGCCGGTTGACGCGATCGACGCGCATTACCTCTATCCGGATGGGGTCGCGGCCGTCTGGCTGGGTCGGCGGCTTGGAGTGCCCGTGGTGCTCACCGCCCGCGGCACCGACGTGAACGACATTCCCCGCCACGCCACGCCGCGTCGGCTGATCCAGGGTGCAATGGCGGGCGCTGCGGCGCTGATCGCCGTCAGCGCGGCGCTGAAGGAGGCGATGGTCGCGATGGGCGCGCCGGAGCAGAAGGTGACCGTGCTCCGCAACGGCGTGGACACGCGCCTGTTCCGTCCGCCCGCCGACCGCGCGCGGCTGCGCGCCCGCCTCGGCCTCGGCCGTCCCACGCTGCTGTCGGTCGGGCACCTGATCGAGCGCAAGGGCCACCACCTCGTCGTGCAAGCGATGACCGCGCTTCCCGGCTGTGAGTTGCTGGTCGCGGGTGAGGGGCCGGAGCGTGGCCGCCTGACGGCGCTCATCGCCGCGCGGGGCCTTGCGGACCGGGTGCGCCTGCTCGGGGCACGGCCGCACGCGGAAATGGCGGAGCTCTACGGAGCCGCCGACGCGCTCGTGCTTGCCTCCAGCCGCGAGGGGTGGGCGAACGTCCTGCTGGAATTGATGGCTTGCGGGACACCAGTGGTTGCCACGAACATCTGGGGAAACCCCGAGGTGGTTCGATGCCGCGATGCCGGGGTGATCGTCGAGCGCAGCACCGAGGCGATCGGCGCGGGCGCGGGCGCGCTGTTGACCCACCCGCCATCGCGCCGGTCCACGCGGGTCTATGCGGAGGCCTTCGGTTGGGACGAGACGACCGCGGGGCAACTCGCGCTCTACAACCGCGTCCTGGGGCGGCCGGCGCCGGCCACTTCAACGGCCGCGAGCGCCCGGCATCTCAGCCGTTCACCGCCCGGATAAGCGCCTGCCAGCGGTCCAGCGGCCGCAGGATGTTCTCCGCTGGCTCAGAGGGAAGGCTCGCCACCACCCGCGCCACCCCGAGGTCGCGATGGCGCTTCAGCGTGTCGGCGTCCGCTTGCGCGCCAAACAGGGTGACGGGGAGGCTGGCCGGGTCGCGGCCCGCCTCGGTCGCCATGCGGCGAAACTCCTTGATCTGGGTCTCCAGGCTGTCGGCGCTGGTGCGGCCCGCGATTGGAATCCAGCCATCGGCGTAGCGGATGGCCCGCCGCGCCGCGTGCGGGAACGCGCCGCCCACGATCACCGGCGGGTGCGGCTTCTGGACCGGCTTGGGCCAGGCCATCATCGGCGGAAACCCCACGAGTTCGCCCTGATACGCGGGCTTCGGCTTCGTCCAGATCTCCTTCATGGCCTCGACCTGTTCGCGCATCTTCTTGAAGCGCGAGGCGAAGACGGTGCCGTGATCCTCCATCTCCTCGGCGTTCCAGCCGCCGCCGATGCCGAATAGGAACCGTCCGCCGGACACCTGATCCAGTGAGGCGACAAGCTTCGCCGTCTGGATGGTGTCGCGCTGGATCACCAGGCATACGCCGGTCCCGAGCCGAAGCCGCCGCGTGGCCGAGGCGGCGGCGGTCAGCACGACGAACGGATCGAAGCAATCATAGTAGGGCTTTGGCAGGTCACCGCCGCCAGGCCACGGCGAGCGCCGCGATAGCGGGATGTGCGAATGCTCCGGGGCCCACAACGATTCGAAGCCGCGCTCTTCCAGCGCGGTGGCGAGCGCGGCGGGCTGGATCGAGTAGTCGGTCGTGAAGATGAAGGCGCCGAAATCCATGGTGTCCTCCTTCAACCCGGAAGCTTGACGAGAACGTCGCCACCCTCGACGCGGACCTCGAAGACCGGCAGGTCCACCTCGGCGGGCGCGCACATCGCCTTGCCCGTCCGCACGTCGAAGCGGGCAGCGTGGAGCGGGCACTCGATCTCGCCGTCCTCCAGCCAGCCGTCGGAGAGTTGCGCGTATTCATGCGTGCAGACGTTGTCGGTGGCGCGGAACTCGCCGTCGGGAAGGTGATAAAGCGCGATCTCCCGCTCGCCGACGCGTACCCCGATTACCCCGTTCTCCGGCACGTCGGCCGTCGCCGCGACGCGCACCCAGGTCTCCGCCATCCTCGTTCTCCCGCCGTTTCGCTAGTGGGAGAATGCCAGTCCGGCGGCGCGGGGCCAACCCGGAATGAGACTTGGCGCGGCGCGGCCGGCGCGCGAGCATCGGGCCATGACCACAACGCACATCATCGTAGGGGCCGGCCAGGCCGGCGCCTGGGCGGCGGTTTCCATGCGGCAGGCGGGGTTCGCGGGGCGGATCGTCGTCATCGGCGAGGAGGTTTGGCGTCCTTATGAGCGCCCGCCGCTGTCGAAGGCGATGCTAACGGTCGATCCGGAGCCGGCGGTGTCTGTACTTCCATGACGCGTCAAAGTACGAGGCGCAAACCATTGATTTCATGCTGGGAACACCGGTCCTATTTCTGGATGTCGCGAGCCGGCGGATCGAACTCGGCGACGGGCGGGCGCTGCCCTACGACCGGCTGCTGCTCGCCACAGGCGGGCGCGCGCGTCACCTGGGCGTGCCGGGCGCGGAGCGGGCGCTGGTGCTAAGAACGCTCGATCACGCGCGCACGCTTCGTGACCGGCTCGGCGCGGCGCGGCGCGTGGTCTGTATCGGGGCCGGCGTCATCGGGCTGGAGATCGCCGCCTCCGCGCGCGCCCGTGGCGCCCAGGTGACGGTGCTGGAGGCGGCACCGGCGCCCATGGGGCGGGTCGTCTCGCCCGAAGGGGCGCGATTCGTCTCCGCCCTGCACGTCCACGCCGGCGTCGATCTGCGCTGCGGGGTGATCGTGGAGGCGCTGGAGCGTGCGCCGGACGGAAGCGAGCGCGTGGTCTGCCGAGGCGGCGAGGTGGTTGCGGCCGACCTGGTCGTGGCCGGGATCGGCATGGACCGCCACCTCGCGCTGGCCGAGCAGGCTGGACTCGACATCGACGGCGGCATCGTGGTGGACGCGTACGGGCAGACCAGTGCCGCGGATATCTATGCGGCAGGCGACGTGGCGGCGTTTCCGCATCCGCTGTTCGGGCGGTTGCGGCTGGAATCGTGGCGGCACGCGCAGAATCACGGCATCGCGGTCGGTCGCGCGATGGCGGGCCAGCCGGCCGCCTATGACGACATTCCGTGGTTCTGGACCGACCAGCACGGCGTCAATTTGCAGGTCGCGGGACTTCCAACGATGGCGGCGCGCACCGTGCTGCGCGGGCAGGACGGCTTCACGGCGGTCCATCTTGATGAAGCGGGAGCGGTCATCGGGATCACGGCGGCCGACAATCCGCGCGACATCCGCGCCGGCACCGCGCTGATCAGCGCACGGGCACGCCCGGATCTCGTGCGGCTTTCCGATCCGGCGGTGCCGCTACGGAGCCTGATCCCGCGTTAACAACGGCCCGTAGGCGGCCTGTTTGACGGGCAATGCGAGGCTTGGCGCAACCAACGCGCGGCAGTCCGGGGCGAAAAACAGGCGTGCTTCGCTTCGGGCCTGAAGGTCCTCGCCCGAGATGCCTGGCACGATCTCGCGAACCACGAACCCGTCCGGCGTCACGTCGATCACGGCGAGGTCGGTGAACACGCGCGTCACGCAGCGCAGGGCGGTCAACGGCAGGCGGCAGGTTCGCAGCAGGCGGGGCGCGCCTTTGCGCGTCGTGTGCTCCATAAGCACCCAGACCGCGCGGGCGCAGGCGGCGAGGTCCATCGCGCCGCCGACCAGGGGGCCCTTGTCGGGCACCCCGGAATCCCAGTTCGCCATGTCGCCGTTGGCGGCGACCTCGAAGCAGCCGAGCAGGGTCACGTCGATATGCCCGCCCCGAATCATGGCGAACGAGGCGGCGGAATCGACGATGGTCGCGCCGGGCCGCAACGTGATGCGCCGGCTGCCGGCATCCACGAGATCGGGGTCGGCGCTCGCCGCGTCCGCGACCGGGCCGCAGCCGATGATGCCGTTCTCCGCCTGGATGAAGATGTCGCGGTCGGGTGGCAGATAATCGGCGGCGAGCACCGGGATGCCGATGCCGAGATTGACCAGCCAGCCGTCCTCGATATCCTGCGCGGCTCGCCAGGCCATCTGGTTGCGCGTGAGTTTCGTCATCGCGCGTCTCCCACGGCAACCGCCCGGCGCACGAAGGCCCCGGAGAGCTGGATTTCGGTGTGCGCTAGCGGCTCGTCCGCGAAGGCGCGCACCTCTGCGATCGTGATGCGCGCGGCGGTCGCCATCGCCGGGCTGAAATTCGCCTGCGCGTAGCGGAAGGCGAGATTGCCGTAGCGGTCGGCACGGTCGGCGCGGATCAGCGCGAAATCGGCGCGGATCGCGTGCTCCAGCACATGGTCGCGCCCGTTGAAGGCGCGGACTTCCTTGCCCGCCCCAAGGGGCGTGCCGACGCCGACCGGCGTGTAGAACGCGGGAATGCCCGCGCCGCCGGCGCGGATGCGCTCGCTGAACGTGCCCTGCGGCATGCATTCCAGCTCGACCCGGCCCTCCTTCAGCAATCGCTCGAAGGGCGACAGCGTGGCCTCGCGTCCCCGCGCGGCGGTGCAGACGACGCGGCGCACCTGGCCCGCCTCGATCAGCTCGTGGGTGAGCGAGTAGCGGTGCGTCGCCGAGTTCACGATCAAGGTCAGGTCGCGCGGTCCCGCCTCGCGAAGCGCGCGGATCAGCACATTGGGAAAGCCCGCGCCGCCGAAGCCCGAGATCATCACCGCCGCGCCGTGCGCCACGTCCGCCGTGGCCTCGGCCGCGTGGGCGACGCGCTTGTCGATCGCCATGCTCCCTCCCATCCCTCGCGGCCTGAGCGTAGCATCGGCTGCCGGCGGAGGAAGAGGCCATGACCGAGACGATGATCCTGCACTGGTCCCCGCGCTCGCCCTATGTGCGGAAGGTGATGATCGCGGCGCACGAGATGGGGCTGGCGGATCGGCTGCGAACGGTGCGCACCGTGGTCGGCGGCACGACGCCGCATTCGGCGCTGATGACGCGGAATCCGCTCGGCAAGATCCCCACATTGGAGCTGGCGGACGGCACCGTGCTGTATGATTCGCCGGTTATCTGCGAGTATCTCGATACGCTGCACGGCGGAGCGCGGCTGTTCCCGGCCGGGTCGGAGCGGTTCACGGCGCTGCGCCGGCTGGCGCTCGGCGACGGGATGCTGGACATCGCCATCGGTTGGGTACTCGAACGGCTTCGTCCGGCCGAGCGGCGTTCGGAGCCGCACATCGCGCTGTGGCGGGCGAAGCTGCTTGCATGCGTCGATGCCCTCGAGCACGAGGCCGAGGCACTCGAGGCCGCGCCGTTCGGCATCGGCCACATCGCGATCGGGGTCGCGCTCGGCTATCTCGACTTCCGCTTCGAGGAGCTTGCCTGGCGCGATGGGAACCCGCGTCTGGCGGCTTGGCAGACAGGCTTCGATGCGCGCCCGTCGGTGCGATCCAACCTGCCGGTTGACGATCGGTAAGGGAATTCTCGCGGGGCGGTGAAGCAAGTTGTCTTGCCCAACGAGAGGGCTTCCCGGAGAGTGCCGCCGCCGGCCCGGGGCCGGCCCCGGCTGGCGGAAGGCGCTACGACAGCGGGAGAACAAACCATGATCACACGCAGAGCAACGCTCGGGGCCGGGTTGGCCGCCGGTGTCGTCGGGGTGTCACGGCGCGCGCACGCGGCGGAGCTGCCGGGCGTGACGGCGACCAGGCTCAAGATCGGCAACACGATGCCGTATAGCGGCCCGGCCTCGTCCTACGGCAACATCGGCAAGACCGAGAGCGCGTTCTTCACCATGGTCAACGACCAGGGAGGCGTCGCCGGGCGGAAGATCGACTTCATCTCGCTCGATGACGGCTACAGCCCGCCTCGTACGGTCGAGGACGTGCGCCGGCTGGTCGAGCAGGAGCGAGTGGCGTTCCTGTTCCAAAACCTGGGAACGCCTTGCAACTCCGCCATCGTCGATTACTGCACGCGCAACAAGATCCCGCAGCTTTTCGTGGGATCGGGCGCCTCGAAGTGGAGCGACTACAAGAAGTATCCATGGGCGATGGGCTGGCAACCCAATTACCGCACCGAGGCGCAGATCTACACGAAATACATGCTCTCCGAGGTCAAGGCGCCGCGGCTCGCGATCATGTATCAGAACGACGATTTCGGAAAGGACTACCCGGCCGGCGTGCGGGATGTCCTTGGCGACAAATGGAACAGCATCGTCGCGAGAGTCGTGAGCTATGAGACGACGGATCCCACGATCAACTCGCAGATCGCGACGCTCCAGAGCTCGGGCGCCAACGTGCTGCTGGTCGCGGCGATCCCGAAATTCGCCGCGCAGGCGATCCGCAAGGTGCATGACCTCGCCTGGAAACCGACGTTTTACTTGACCAACGTTTCGATCTCAGTGGCCGGCGTGATGCGACCGGCCGGCGAGGAGAACGGCGTGGGCATCATCAGCACCGGCTATCTGAAGGACCCGACCGATCCCGGCTGGGACAACGACGCAGGAATGAAGGAGTGGCGCGCCTTCATGGCGAAATACATGCCAGGGTCCGACGTGAGCGATGCCCAGCATGTCTTCGGCTACGGGATCACCGAAACGATGCTGCAGGTTCTGAAGCAGTGCGACGGCAACTTCTCGCGCGAGAACGTAATGCATCAAGCCGAAAGTCTGCACGATCTCGACATCGGCGTGCTGCTGCCCGGCATTACGATCAACACCAGCACCACCGACCACCGCCCGATCAAGGCGATGCAGCTCATGCGCTGGACGGGCAAGACGTGGGACCGGTTCGGCGGGCTGATCGAGGGGGTGAAGGTGTAGCAAGGGGGAGGGCGGGCTAGAAGTAGTCCCACACGTTCGATGCCCGCGCCTCGTCGGGAGTGCCGTCGAAGACGATGCGGCCCTGGTTCATGATGACGGCGCGATCGGCGATGCGGAGCGCGGCGGCGACGTTCTGCTCGACCAGGATCGCCGCCATGCCATGGGTCCTGCACACGTCACGAACCTGCGTGAACAGCCGCTCCACCAGGTTTGGCGCGAGGCCGATCGAGGGCTCGTCCAGCATCAGGCAGCGCGGGCTGCCCAGGATCGAGAGGCCGAAGGCCAGCATCTGCTGCTGGCCGCCGCTCATGCTGCCGGCGCGGGTCGTGCGTCGCTCGTCGAGGACCGGAAACAGCCGGTAGATGTCGGCCGGGGCGAACAGCGCGCCCGGTGCGACGTTGCGGGCGGCCACCACATCGACGTTCTCGGCGATCGTCAAATCGGGGAAGATGCCGCGCCCCTCCGGCAGCATCCGCAAACCGAGCGCCACGCGGGCGGCGACGCCCATTCGGCCCAGCACGTGGCCATTGAAGCGCACCTCGCCGGCGCGCGCCGGCAGCAGGCCCATCACGGTTTTCAAGGTCGTCGTCTTGCCCGCGCCGTTATGGCCGAGCAGGGCCAGGACGCGACCCGGCTCCAGCGCGAAGCCGATCTCGGAGATCACGGTCTTCGCGCCGTACCCGGCGACGAGGCCCGAAACCGCGAGGATCACAGCGCGCCGCCGAAATAGATCTCGGCGAGTTTCGGGTCGGCGATGATCTGCTCGGGCGTGCCCTGGGCCAGCAATTGGCCCTGATGCAGGAACAGCACATCGTCGGCGATGCGCTGCACCACGCGCGTGTTGTGCTCCACCACCAGCAGCGTCTTGCCCTCGTCCTGCAGGCGCCGCAGCAGCGCCATCACCCGATCGAGCGCGCCGGCCGCGAGGCCCGATGCGGGCTCGTCGAGCAGCAGCAACTCGGCGCCTGTCGCGAGCACGCGCGCGATGGTCAGCAGCTTCTGCTCCCCGTAGGAGAGATTGCGCACGAACTCGCCGGCGCGGTCGGCGAGCCCGACATGAACCAGGATCGCGCGCGCATCCGCCCGCCGGCGCGCCTGCCCGCGTGCGGTGCGGAGCGGGCGGAAGATGGCGCCGAGCGGCTCCTCGCCGAACTGTGCCGGGAGCGCCATCGCCACGTTGTCGAGCGTGGTCAGATCGGTGAACAGGCGCAGGTTCTGGAAGGTGCGCGCGATCCCCGCCCGCACGATGGCCTGCGGGCGCAGGCCGTCCAGTGCTTTCCCCCGGAAGGTCACTCTGCCGGCTCCCGGACGCAGGAAGCCGGTGATGACGTTGAAGATGGTGGTCTTGCCGGCGCCGTTCGGGCCGACCAGGCAGGTGATGCGTCCGCGTGCAATGGAGAAACTTGTATCGGCCAATGCCTGCAAGCCGCCGAAGCGCACCGCCACCCCGGAGACGGAAAGATAACCCTCGCTCACAGCCGCTCGCCCGCGAGACCTTGTGGGCGGAACAGCATGAAGGTGATCAGCAGCACGCCGTAGATGAGCTGGCGTGCCGAGGCCGCGATCGAGGTGGGCAGCGACACGTAGGCGAGCACCTGCGGCAACGCCAGCAGAAGGAAGGGCCCGATGATCGAGCCGGCGAGGGTGCGTGCGCCGCCCAGCACCACCATGCTGAGCAGCAGGATGGAGGCGTCGAGGTCGAAGGCCGACGGGTCGATGAAGCTCATGAACGTCGCGTAGAGCGCGCCCGCGACACCCGCGTACGCGCCGGCCAGCGCGGCGGCGGCGACCTTGGCCGTCAGCACGGGCTTACCGGCGGCGGCGACCGCCAGCTCGTCCTCGCGGATCGCGCGCAGCAGGCGCCCGAACGGCGCGCGCATCACCAGCCAGAAGCAGATGCACCCAAGCAGGGCGGCGGCGGTCGTCAGCGCCAGATACTGCGGAGTGGTGCCGATCTGGAAGCCGAACACGTCGGCGGGCGGAATGCCCGGCAGGCCGTTGGCGCCGCCTGTTCCCTCGGTCCAGTTCGTGTAGCCGGCGGTTGCAAGGAGCTGGATGCCGAACGAGGTCACGACGAAGTAGTCGCCCGCGACACGCAGGCTGGGCAGTGTGATCAATACGTTCAGCGCGACGCAGCAGGCGATGGCGATGACCAGCGCGGGCAGGAAGCTGAGCGTGCCGCTCAGCAGGAAATCGCCCACGATATAGGCGCCGACGCCGAACACGGCCGCCTGGCTCACCGAGAAGATGCCGACCACGCCGACCAGCAGGTTCGTGGAGAGGCCGAGCAGGACGTAGATCTCGGCCAGCACGAGATAGGAGGCAAAGAAGTCCATCCTATGCCGAACTCTCCTCCCGGCCGCCCCCTCCCCCCGCCCCCCTCCCGCAAGGGGAGGGGGAGCAGAACGCGACACGCTCCTTCCTCCTCCCCTCCCCTCGCGGGAGGGGTTGGGGGAGGGGGCCAGCGAAGAAGCCTCCGGTGATTTCGCGCGACATCGACATCAGGCCGCGCCCGCGAACAGTCCGCGCGGGCGGAACAGCATGAAGACCACAAAGATGAAGAAGGTCACCCCGATGCTCCATTCGCCCGGCATCACCAGCAACGACAGGTTTTGCAGCACGACGATGACGATGGAGAGCGCGAAGGCCCCGGTGAGGCTGCCGACCCCGCCCGCAATCATGGCGATCGTCGCGGTCAGCAGCGGCGTTATCCCGCCATAGGGTTGCAGCCCCAGATCGAAGGGCACCAGCACGCCGGGCAGGCACACCACCGCCGAGGCGATGGCGACCACATAGACATGCACGGCGCGCGGTTCGAGCCGGGTGATCTCGGCGAGGAACGGATTGGACGCGACCGCGCGGATGCGCTTGCCGAGGATGGTGCGGCGCGCGAACCACAGCACCGCGGCGAAGGCCAGCAGACTGATCCCGAGAGTCGCGAGTTGCGCGCCGTCGAGCCGGATGCCCCCCACGCCGAACGTGCGCGCGGCCCACGCGCTCGGGAATTGCAGGATGTTGGCCGAATAGACGGCGGCCAGGACGTTCTGGATCACGGCCAGCGCGCCCAGCGAGGCGATCAGGATGCCGAGATGCGTCGCGCGACGGCGCTCCAGCCGGCCGTAGAGCTGGTGCTGGATGAGCGCGCCGAGCGCGGTGCAGGCGGCCATCGCGCCGATCAGCGCGATCGGGTCGGGGACGCCGCGAACGGCGAGGCTCCAGGCGACATAGCCGCCGAGCGTGTAAACGCCGGCGTGGGCGACGTGGAAGATCTTCGTTGTCGCGTACACCAGCGCGAAGCTGACGGCGACGATGCCGAGCGCGCAGCCCGTGACGACGCCGTTCAGGAGAAGCTGGAGGGCGAGCAAGTGCGGCTCACCCGTCCCCCCACCCCCTCCCGCAAGGGGAGGGGATGATCAAGGGATCTCGGATTCTTCTCCCCCTCCCCTTGCGGGAGGGGGGCGGGGGGAGGGGAATCACTCCGCCGTCCCCTTCGCGATCGGCACATCCTTGCCGCCCTTGAACTCGTCGATCGCGATCGGCACCGTCGCCGTGTTGGAGTTGAACGTCATCGGGATCAGGCCGTTGAACGTCTTGATCTGGAACAGCGTGTCGCGCATCGCCTCGCCGGTGATCGGCTTCTTCTCGGCGACGAGCTTATCGAGGATGGTCAGCGTGATCTGCGCGGCGTTGTAGTACTGGCGGGCGAAGAAATCCATGTCGGCGCCGAACTTCTGGCGGAAGGCGGCGGCAAGCTCCGGCGGCGCGTCGATCTGCACCTGGGTATGCACGAAGCCTTGCGCGGCGGGATCGGCGATCGCCTGCGGGTCGGCGAAGAACGATGTCCCGGCCACCAGGAAGCGCGGGTTCATCTGATGGATTTGATCGGCCAGCGGCACCATCCCGGCGGTGATCGACACGAACAGCACGGCGGGGTTGACGCCGGACAGCTTGAGCAGCGCCGGGCGGTAGTCGGTCTGGCCGAACTGCGCCGGCTCCTGCGCCAGGATGGTGCCGCCCGCCTTCTTAAAGTCCCTGATGAAGTCGTCGCGCCCGCCTATGCCGGCGGCGTCGTTCTCGAACAGAACTGATGCCGTCTTGAGCCCCTTGCCGATCAGCCATTTGCTGAGAACCGTCACCTCGTCGCCGGTGGAGGGCAGGGTATTGATCAGATAGGGGGAGGCGGTGCGGAGCTTATCGGACTGCGCGCCGGCATTGATGAGCAACACCTTCTTGCGGGTCGCCAGCGGCGCCATCGCCAGCGACGGGCCGGAATAGCCGGTGAAGATCATCGGGACATGCTGCAGATCGACCAGCTTGTTGAAGCTGAGCACCGACTGATCAGGCTTGGCCTGATTGTCCTCGAACAGAACGTCCACCTTGTCGCCGCCCTTGGCGTTGGCCTGGTCGATCGCGAACTGGATCCCCCGCATTTCCTGGGTGCCGACGACGGCGCCCGGGCCGGTCAAGGGGATGATCGCGCCCAGCCGGATCGTCTCGGCCTGCGTCGCGCCGGCGATGAACAATGCCGCCGTGGCTGCCAGCCACGCCCATGCCCGAGGCCCCATGCGCTTTCTCCCCTTGAAGACCCAGGGCTGTACGGCCCGTCGCGGAGGACCGTCACGCGTCCTCGATTTCGGGATCCTGCTCGGCCTCGCGCTTCAGCCGTCGGAAGCTGCGAACGCTGAACGGCAGCATGGCGAGGTAGAACGCCCCCACCCCGGCGAGCGCCACCCAAGGGTCGGCGACCAGCACAGCCGCGAACAGGCCGATCCCCAGCAGGAGCGGAAGGACGTACTCGGCCGGAACCTTGAAGTTCTTGAAGCTCCACACCGGCAGCCGGGAGACGCAGAGGAACCCGGTGCCGATCAGGATCGGCGCGCAGAAGGCCGGCGAGCGGGCGACGCCGACCAGCCACTCGACGCCGAGGTCGTGCCCTTCCAGCCCGATAAACAGCGGCAGCAGCGCCACCGCCGCGCCGGCGGGGGCGGGGACGCCGGCGAAGAAGTTGTAGGCGTAGGCAGGACTAGGCCCGGCGTCCAGCGAGGCGTTGAAGCGCGCGAGGCGCAGCGCCATGCAGACGGCGAAGAACATGCAGGGCACGAAGCCGAACGGCCCCAGGCGTTGCAAGGACCAGAGATAGAGCACGAAGGCGGGGGCCACGCCGAAGCCCATGAAGTCGGCCAGGCTGTCGAACTCCGCGCCGAAGCGCGACACGGCCCTGAGCAGCCGGGCGAGCCGGCCGTCCAGACCGTCGATGCACGCGGCGACGGTGATCGCCACCGCCGCCGCACCGAAGCGGCCGTCGAGGGCGAAGCGCACCGAGGTCAGGCCGGCGCACAGCCCGATCAGTGTCAGGATGTTGGGGATCATCCTGTTGAACGACGGTCCCTTGAAGCGCGGCCGCACGCGCGGGCGCAGCCGGGTCCGCAGCCGGCGCACGCGCGACACGCGCGCCGCGTCCGGGCGCGGCCTGTCGACCCAATCCGGGCGACGCTGCTCGGTCATGCCGGCAGCTCCGCGATGACGGTCTCCCCGCCGATCATGGTCTGGCCGAGCGCGGCCAGCGGGCGCACGCCCTCGGGCAGGTAGAGGTCCGTGCGGCTGCCGAAGCGGATGATCCCGAGGCGGCTGCCCGCGTGCACCGGGTCGCCCTCGCGCAGGTCGCACAGGATGCGCCGCGCGATCAGCCCGGCGATCTGCACCACCGCGATCTCCTGCCCGCCGTGCAGGCGTATGGCGATGGCATTGCGCTCGTTACGCTCGCTCGCCTTGTCCAGGGCGGCGTTGACGAAGGCCCCGTGGCGATAGGCGATGCGCGTCACCGTGCCGTCCGCCGGGACGCGGTTCACATGCACGTCCAGCACGGAGAGAAAGATGGACACACGCCAGCGCGGGACCGGACCCAGGCCCAGCTCCGACGGCGGAACGGCGGGGGCGATGGAGACAATTTTGCCGTCGGCGGGCGCGACCAGCGAATCCGGCCGGCCGGGCGGCACGCGCTCAGGATCGCGGAAAAAATAGAGGCAGAACAGCGTGAACAGGCCGGCGAGCCAGGCGAGCCAGTGCGCCAGCGCCACCCCGACCGCGAACAGCACGATGCCGCCGGCGATGAAGGCCCAGCCGGCACGGTGCGGCGGCGCCACGACCAGGCGGAGCGTGTCGGAGGCTGACATGAGGCGGCGGTTATGGCCGCATCACCTTGCTGGTTCAAGCGGTCCACGCTCGCCCGCGTGGGTCGGCGCAGGCGTCGGACTCGGCGGAATGCTGAACACCTGGCCGGGATAGATGAGGTTGGGTTTGCGGATGTGGGCGCGGTTTGCCTGGAAGATGACGACATAGCGGATCCCCGCGCCATAGGTCGCGCGCGCGATGCGCCACAGGTTCTGGCCGGGCTGGACCATGACGCTGCCCGGCGGAAAGGCGCGCCCGGCGAGGTCCTCACGCAGGAACGGCAGTTCCACCCGCCCCACCACGCGCCCACCGGCGCCGAGCTGATCCAGTCGCAGCCGGTGCTGGCCAGGGGTGAGCGGGGTCGCGGGATCGAGCGTCCATCGCCCGTCCGCGCCGGCCACCGCCTCGCCCGCCGGCCGGTTGTCCACGTAGACTCGCACGTGGGCGCCAGGCGGTGCGGTGCCGGCGAAGCGTGCGGTTCCGTGTTGGTCATAGTCCAGCGCCCCCAGCCCGAGCCGGCCGGGCTGCGCGGTTCCGGGCACCTGAAGGGGCCGCGACTCACCGGGCCCGACAAGAACCGCGAGCGGCGGGCCCGCGCGCGGCCCGGCCGGAACGGACATCACGACAGAGCCTTGTCCGGCCTGCTCCACCCCGCCGGGCGGGCGGGCGGATAGCGTCAGTTCTCCGCTGCCCGGATCCAGCGGAGCGGCGGGAACGAGCACCCAGGCGCCCTGCTGGTCGGCCCGCGTCCGGCCAAGCTCTCGCGTGCCCTCCCGCACCGTCACCTCCGCCCCCGGGGCCGCACGGCCGGCGATCACGGCGCGTCCGTCGGGGGCGACGCGCACGACGTCGAAGCTTGGCGGGGTCGGGGCGGCAGCGTGGGGCGCAGCCGCAGCGGGGGGAGACGCGACTGCGGGGGCCGGAGCCGGTTGCTGCGCGGGACCGGGCTCGCGCAACGCCAGCATCAGACCGCCGATGATCGCCGCCAGCAGGATTGCTCCAGCGGTGAGCCAGCGCAGGGTCGGCGATCGGGTTGCGGACGAAACCATCAGCGCAACCCTAGGCCGCGCCCCTCGGCGCCGCAACGCCTCTTGCATGGGGCCGCCGGTCGGGCATGGTCCCCTTTCCGGGGCAAGGACGATCAATGAGCGAGGTGCGCGTTGCCGTGCGCGTGTGGGACGGGCCGATCCGTCTGTTCCATTGGAGCGTCGTGGCGCTGGTGCTCACCAGTTGGCTGACCCAATACGAGAACTGGATGCAGGCGCATCTGATCGCCGGCTATACGATGTTCGCCGCCCTTCTGTTCCGTTTCGTCTGGGGGGTGGTCGGCAGCGACACGGCGCGGTTCCGGAACTTTCTCGGAAGCCCCGTGGCCGCGATCGCGCACCTGCTGCGCTTCGGCCGCCGGGAACCCGACCGCGAGATCGGCCACAACGCCGCCGGCGGCTGGATGGTGCTGGCAATGTTACTCGCCCTCGCCGTCCAGGTCGGCACCGGGCTCTGTGCCAATAATCAGGTGGACGTCGAGGGTCCGTTCGCCGAGCAGGTCGGACAGGGTTGGAGCGACTGGCTCACCCATGTTCACGCGGTGAACTTCACCGTGATCGAGGCCACCGTGCTGCTGCATGTCGCGGCGGTTCTGGGCTACGCAGTGGTCAAGCGCCAAAACCTCGTGGTCCCGATGATCACGGGCAGAAAGCGCCTTTCACCGGCCGTGTCGCCGCCCCGGATGCGCAGCCCGCTGTTGGCGGCGGCGGTGCTGGCGGTGGCCGGCGGGTTCGTCGCATTCCTGGTGCTGAGGTGGTCGTGAGCGGCCTCAGGGCGCCCGAAACTCCTTGTGGCACGCGACGCACGCCTCTCCCAGCGCGTGCACGTCCTGCGCAAAGGCGGCCTGGTCGCCGGCCTTGGCAGCCGCTTCGACCTTCGCCGCTGCATTCATCAGATTTTGCCCGGCCTTCTGGAACCCGGCCCGATCGGACCAGATCGCGGGCAGGGCGCGGGTCTTTTCGCCATGCTCGGTTCCCGCGGGGAACATGGTCTGAAAAACCGGCTCCCACAGGATCAGGGCGTGCGCCGCGAACCCGAACGGCTTGACGTTGGGGGTCTTGTTCTTGGCGGCTTGGTCCATGCCCGTGAAGCTGCCCTGCATCAGCGCCTGGCCGGCCTGGCGGGCGGCGATGATGTCGATGGCGGTCGGGGCGTCGGCGGCGCTGGCGACCCCGGCCGTTGACAAGGCCACCGTCCCGACAAGCAGCAGTTTCCTCATCATCTTGTCCGTCTCCCGTGATATGCTTGTGCATCCCCGGACAGCATTTCGCATCCCCCGCCTCGGCGCGCCCGCTCCAATCTTCCCACCCCGCAGAAGGAATGTCATGGCAGCGATTCGGTCGGTCGCGGTGTTTTGCGGTTCCAGACCCGGAGGCTCTCCCGATTTCCTGTCCACCGCGGCCGCCCTCGGCCGTGGGCTTGCCTTGTCCGGGATGCGTCTCGTGTTTGGCGGCGGGCGAATCGGGCTCATGGGTGCGGTGGCCGACGCCGCGCTGGCGGCGGGCGGGGACGTCATTGGCGTGATCCCGGAATTCCTGACCCGGCTGGAGGTCGCGCATGGCGGGCTGGGCGAGTTGATCGTCACCGCCAGCATGCACGCCCGCAAGCAGCGCATGTATGAGCTGTCCGACGCTTTCGTGGTGCTGCCCGGCGGGCTCGGCACGCTCGACGAGGCGGTGGAGGTCATCACCTGGCGGCAACTCGGGCTGCACGACAAGCCGATCGTGCTCTGCGACGTCGCCGGATCGGCCGCCCCGCTCGTCGCGGCGATCGAGACGTCCGTTGCCCGCGGCTTCGCCCTGCCCGCCGTGCACGCGTTGTTTGAGGTGAGGGAGGGGGCGGCGGCAACGCTGACCGCTCTCGGCGCGATGCCGCTCGGGGAATCGGGGCCGGCGGCGAGGTTGTAAGGGGTGCTCGGCCGTGGACCTGGTTGGAAAAGTCGTGCTGATCACGGGCGGAACATCGGGAATCGGCCTGTCGCTGGCTCGACTGTTTGACCGATCCGGGGCTCAGGTCGCGGTTTGCGGCCGCGATGCCGGGCGGCTGGCCGCCACCAAGGCGGTCCTGCCGCGGTCCGAGGTCTTCGCCTGCGACGTGACCGACCGGGCACAGGTGGGCACGATGCTCGCCGCGATGACGACGAGGTTCGGCGTGCTCGACATACTGGTCAACAACGCCGGCCGCATGAGCGACCGCGACTTCCTGGCCGGCGTCGATGCGGCCGACATCGACGCCGAGGTGGCGATCAACCTGGTCGCGCCGATAAATCTCACCAATGCCGCCCTGCCACTTCTGCGCAAGGCAAAGCAGGCGACGATCGTGATGGTCACGTCCGGCTATGCGATTGCCCCGTCGCCGCGCTCGCCGATCTATTCGGCGGCGAAGGCAGGTCTCCGATCGTTCACCAAAGCCCTGCGCCGGCAGGTTTCGAGCCTTGGAATGACCGTCATCGAGGTGCTGCCTCCCGCCGTCGACACTCCCGCGACGGCACATCGCGCGGTGAGGAAGATGCCCTCCGAGACGGTCGCGGCCGCCACATTGCGAGCGATCCGCTCCGGACGAACCGAGGTTTATCTCGGGACCACGAAGGCCTTGCCCTTGCTCATGCGTTTGTCGCCATCGTTCGCGGAAGCGATTGTCGCCAAGAGCTAAGCCGCCCTTGAGCGTGCGGCTGCCGCGAACCTAGAGTGTGACGATCTGGCCGTTCGCGATCGCGCCCAGGAACGTCGCGACACCTGCGGTCTCCACGCCGGCCAGAAGGTCCGGCGGCGCCATCCCGGCGATGAGCAACCCGGCCTCGCAGGCAATCATGCGTACTCCAAGCTCCGATGCCGCCGCGCGCAGGTCAGGCAGACCGGCGACGCCCGACGCGCGCACGCGCGCCTCGCGCCCGGAATCCGTCAGCCGGCCGAGATCCGCGCCCAGCGCCCGCGTGCCATCGTTCGTGGCGAACAGCACCACGGAACGGCCTAGCGCGGCGGCGGCGGCGGCGAGCAGGAAGGCGTAGTGCGCCCGCTCATGCCCTCCCGAGATCAGCAGAATGCCCAGGGTGGCGTGTGGCCCGTCCGCCATCAGATCGCGCACGCTCGGGCCGGCCCGACGCGGTGCGCCGACAGGTCGGTGATCCGCGCCGCGGGGCCGCACAACGCGCATGCCGGGTCCTGGCGCAGCCGAACGGTCCGGAAACGCGCCGACAGCGCGTCCCAGATCAGCAGCCGCCCGGACAGGCTCTCGCCGATTTCGAGGATCTCCTTCAGCGTCTCGGTCGCCTGCAAGGTGCCCATCACGCCCGTCACCGCGCCCAAGACGCCGGCCTCGCTGCACGAGGGAACCAGGCCATCGGGAGGCGGCTCGGGGTAGAGGCAGCGATAGCACGGCCCCCCCGGATGCGCGTGCGGCTTGAACACCGAAAGCTGTCCGTCGAAGCGGAGAACCGCGGCAGAGACGAGCGTTCGCCGCGCCAGCACGCAGGCATCGGCCACCAGGAAGCGGGTCGCGAAGTTGTCGGTGCCGTCGCACACGATGTCGTACTCGCCAACCAGCCGCAACGCGTTCTTGGCATCAAGGCGGGTCGCGTGCGGCGTCACAGTCACGTCGGGATTGATGGCGCGCGCCGCATCGGCCGCCGACGTAGCCTTGAGGGCGCCAAGGGTCGCGCTGGTGTGCGCGATTTGGCGCTGAAGGTTCGAAAGCTCCACCCGGTCGTCGTCCACGATCCCGATCGTGCCAACCCCGGCGGCCGCGAGATAGAGTGCCAGCGGGCTGCCCAGGCCGCCCGCGCCGACGATCAGCACGCGCGCAGCCTTCAGCCGCGCCTGGCCAGTGCCGCCCACTTCGCGCAGCAGGATGTGACGCGAATAGCGGCGGATTTCGTCCTCGGAAAGATCGACGTCCATGCGCAATTCTACGCCGTCTCCGGGCCAAAGAAAATGGCGGCGTCCCAGAGGGACGCCGCCAAGTTTAGGGAGGAAACGTCGAACACAACGAACCGGCGATCGGCCCGCTGTGACCCGCCATATGGCACGGGGAAAACGGGCCGCAAGCCCCTCGCGCGCAACTATTTGGCGACCGCCCCCGGTGCCCCGCCCGGCGTTCCCGGCGGCCGGATCACGGGCATCGTGCCCGGCTGCGTCGGGACCTTCTGGATCCCCGGATCAACGGGCGGTGGGCGTAGCGTGCCGTTGCTCTGCGCCAGCCGAGAGCTGAGCGGCTGTCCCGCATTCTGGCCCGTCTGAGGCTGGCTTTGCGGGGGCGACTGAGGCGGGGGCGGCTGAACCGACCCCTGGGCATCTACCGAGGCGCCGGCGCTTGCCAGCATGGCGAGGCAGGCGAGGGTCGCGATGAGGCGTGTCATAGGGTGCGTGCCTTTTCGCTGAAGGGGTCCCGGCTGAGTCGGCCGGGGATCCCCACGGAACGGCGCGCGAGCGGTGCGGGTTGCCTCTACTGGCGGGCGACGGCCCGCGCCTCGGCGATACGCGGGACACGCACCGCGAGATCGGCGCCATCGAAGAATGCCGCCACGGCTTCCCGCATCGCGTCCGCCAGTTCGTCCAGGCCCTCGGCGTCGCCGACGCGGTCGGCGGCCCCGAGCGCGAGGGTGCGCCGGGTCGCCAGCCATCGCGCCGGATCATCGTCGCGCACGGCCATATGCGTCAGCAAGTGTCCGACGACGGTCTCAAGTGCCAGCAGGCGGGCCGAAATGTCCTCGATGTCTGGAGACAAAGCAGGCTCTCCCTTTCTCGACCGGTGGGCGGCCGGACCGTAAGGGATGCAGGCCACGCGACCAACCATCGTGTTGTCACGGCTCCGTGATCCGACCGTGACCCGCGTGCGCGATTGCGCCGGTGCGGCGCGGGCGTCTATCAGGGGCGCTGGTCATGCCATCTGGAGGAGTCGGCAAATGAGCGACGGTCAGACGACGCGCATCCTGGGCATCTCGGGCAGCCTGCGGCGCGGCTCCTTCAACAGCGCAGCGCTGCGCGCGGCGAAGGAATTGGTCCCCGTTGGCATGTCGATCGACACCTTCGACATCTCGCCCATTCCGCTCTACAACGAGGACGTGAAGGCGCAAGGTTTTCCGGCCCCGGTCGAGGATTTGCGCCGCCGCGTCAAGGACGCAGACGGCGTGCTGCTGGTGACGCCCGAGTACAACTACTCGATCCCGGGCGTGCTCAAGAACACGATCGATTGGGTGTCCCGCCCGCCCGAGCAGCCCTTCAACGGCAAGCCGATCGCCATCATGGGGGCGAGCGGGGGGCTCCTCGGCACCGCGCGGGCGCAATACCATTTGCGCCAGAGCTTCGTGTTCATGAACGGGTATGTTCTGAACCAGCCCGAGGTGATGATCGCGCAGGCGCAGAACAAGTTCGACGCCGAGGGCAAGCTGGTGGATCAGCCGACCCGCGATTTCATCACCGCGTTGCTGAAGTCGTTCCAAACCTGGGTGCTGCGGATGCGGGCGAAGCCTACAGCATCCGTTGCAGGATGATTTTCTGCACGTCCGACGTGCCCTCGTAGATCTGGCACACCCGCACGTCACGATAGATCCGCTCCACCGGATAATCGGCGAGGAAGCCGTAGCCGCCCAGCGTCTGGATCGCGGTGGTGCAGATCTGCTCGGCGGCTTCCGAGGCGAACAGCTTGGCCATCGCGGCGGCCTCCAGCGCCGGCTTGCCCTCCGTGCGCAGGCGGGCGGCGTGCAAGGTGAGTTGGCGCGCGGCTTCCAGCTTCGTCTTGGCATCGACGAGGCGGAAGGCCACCGCCTGATGCTCGATGATCGGCTTGCCGAACGCGTTGCGGTCGCGCGCATAGGCGATGGCGAAATCGAGCGCGGCGCGGGCCATGCCGATGCTCTGCGCGGCGATGCCGATGCGCCCCGATTCCAGCGTGGAAAGTGCGATGCGGTAGCCCTGGCCCTCGGCGCCGACGAGCTGGTCGGCGGGCAGCTCCATGTCCTCGAAGGCCAGCGCGCAGGTATCGGACGCTTTCTGGCCGAGCTTTTCCTCGACGCGGATCACCTGATAGCCGGGCGTGTCCTTCGCGGCGACGAAGCAGGAGATGCCGCGCTTGCCGGCGTCGGGATCGGTGATGGCGAAGAAGACGATGCTGCCCGGCAGGGCGCCGTTGCTGATGAACTGCTTGGTGCCGTTGACCACGTAGCGGTCGCCCTTGCGCACCGCGCGGGTGCGCAGGTTGGAGGCGTCCGAACCCGCCTGCGGCTCGGTGAGGCCGAACGAACCCACATGGCGCCCGGTGGCGAGCGGGCGCAGCCAGCGATCCTTCTGCGCCGGCGTGCCGAATTGGTTCAGCACCTCGCAGGTGGGCGAGTTGTGGACAGAGACGAGCGTGGACACGGCGCCGTCGCCGGCGGCCACTTCTTCCAGCAGCCCCGCATAGGTGACGGGGTCAAGCTCGGAGCCGTCCCACTCGGCCGGCGTGGTCGCGCCGAGGATGCCGAGATCGCCCAGCTCGGCGACGATCGCGGCCTCGATATGGCCGGCCTTCTCACGCGCGGCGGCGCTGGGAGCGAGACGTTCCTGGCCGAACTTGCGGCCCATCTCCAGAACCATCGGATCGGCGGTCATCATGGTGTTTCACCAGAGCGGCTATAGGTCCACTCTATCCGCCTGGCGAGCGGAGGCCAAATGCCTCCCCTTGCACTGGCCGCGGTTTCGAAGGAGCTGAGAATGCAGGAAAGGCGTTTGGGCGCGACGGGTCCGCTGGTCTCACTCCTGGGCCTGGGTTGCATGGGCATGTCGGATTTCTACGGGCCGGCCGACCGAGGGGAAAGCATCGCAACGATCCACGCCGCGCTGGATGCCGGGATCACCCTGCTCGACACCGGCGACTTCTATGGCATGGGCCACAACGAGATGCTGATCGGCGAGGCGCTGCGCGGCCGTGACCGGGACCGCGCGATCGTCAGCGTGAAGTTCGGCGCGCTTCGCGATCCGGCGGGCGGCTGGACCGGCTACGACACGCGGCCGGCGGCGGTCAAAAATTTCGTCGCTTACTCACTGCGGCGCCTCGGCCTGGATTACATCGACATCTACCGTCCGGCACGGCTGGACCCGCAGGTTCCGATCGAGGACACCGTGGGTGCGATCTCCGAACTCGTGCAGGCCGGATGGGTCCGTCACATAGGCTTGTCGGAGGTCGGCGCGGAGACGATCCGCCGCGCGGCCGCAATCCACCCGATCAGCGATCTACAGATCGAGTATTCGCTCCTCTCGCGCGGGATCGAGGACGCCATTCTTCCCGCCTGCCGCGAACTCGGCATTGGCGTGACCGCCTACGGCGTGCTCTCGCGTGGGCTCATCAGCGGTCACTGGTCTCCCGAGCGGACACAGCAGGGCGACTTCCGCGCGTTCAGTCCACGGTTCCAGGCCGGCAACGTCGAGCGCAACCTGGCGCTCGTCGAGGCGCTTCGCGCGCTCGCGAACGCGAAGGGCGCCAGTGTCGCCCAGATCGCCATTGCATGGGTGCTCGCGCAAGGCCCGGACATCGTCCCCCTGGTCGGGGCGCGCAGACGGGAACGTCTTCAGGAGGCGCTCGGGGCGATTGGAATCACTCTGGATTCCAGCGACCTCACGGCCATCGAGCGCACCGTGCCCAAGGGAGCTGCTGCCGGTGAGCGCTACCCGGCCGCTCAGATCGCGCATCTCGACAGCGAACGCGATTCCATCCGAGCCGATCAACCGGGACTGTGAGTTCATGGACGAGGCTTGAATAATCACCGCCGTCGCCGAAGACAACCAAGTAGAGCAGATCGCCGCGACCCCGTGCCCTGGTGGAGCTTGACGAAAACCGCGCTGGCCGCCGCCGCCCTGGCGCTGGTCGCCGAGAACCGGATCGGCGTGGATGCGCCCGTGCGGGGGCGGCCGTTGCTGCCCGGTGCGCTGTTGGCTCTGCTCTCGCCCTTGGAAAACGCACAAACGTGTCATACTTTCCGCAACCGACAGGAGCGGTGACAATGCTTTCACATCCATCAGCCCCGCGCATCCCCGCCCGGATTGTCTCGGACAGGAATGTCATGGGAGGAGAGCCGGTCGTCCGGGGTACGCGCGTTCCCGCGAAAACCATCGTGGCATACCTGCAAGCCGGACATACCGCGCAGGAGATTTTCGAGGACTATCCAAGCCTGCCCGTTGACGGTATTCGCGCGGTCATCGAGTGGGCGGACGGTGAACTCGGCCCCGGATGGCGGCGGGCGGTAGCCGATTCCTGATGGACCGCATCCTGATCGACGAATGTCTCTCCGTCGCGTTGGTGGCGGCTGCGAAGGCACGAGGTCACGACGCCACGCATATCGTCTATCTCGGCAAGGAGGGCATTCAGGATTGGAACCTCATGCCCCTGATTGCCCACGGCGACTTTGTGTTCGTTACGAACAACCGAAGTGATTTCCTGAAGCTCTACGCCGAGCTGGATGTTCACAATGGCCTGATCATCATTGTCCCGAGCGTCAAGCGCGATGATCAGATCAACCTCTTCCGATCGGCCCTGGAGACCGTCGAAGGACTAGCGGACACGGTCAACAAGCTGGTCGAGGTCCATCTCGATGGGCGCGTTGAGGTGCGGGACTGGTCAAGAGGTAAATACGATCCTCGGAATTTCGACAAATCCTGATCCCTGCTGGCCTCACACCGCCGGCGCCGCGTCCATCACCGAAAAACCCGCGCTCACCGTCCCGTTCCACTCCTCAGCCCGCAGGTGCCCCGCCAAGTGCAGCATCGCGCCGTCGCGGGCGAGCATCGCCTCGCACAGCGCGCCGTCGCGGGCGCGGAACAGCATGGCCTTCAGACGGGGGCCGCCGCCTTCGCCTTCGACATAGGCGCGGATGGTCGTGCCCTCGCGACCCACCCGGTCGGCGCGCACCACCCGGGCGCGATGGAGCACGAAGATCGGCTCCTCGTTGCCGGCGCCAAAGGGGGCGAGGCGGCCGATATGGCTGGCCAGCTCGATGGTCGCGCCGAGCACGCCAACCGTCGCTTCGACCGGCAAGTCGGCGGCGGCCGGCAGAGCGGCGGCGTGGGCCAGGCGTTCGTTGAGGAACGCGCGGAAGGCGTCGAGCCGGCCATGCTCCAGCGAGAACCCGGCCGCCATCGCGTGGCCGCCGCCGGTGGCAAGGATGCCGGCTTGACGCGCGGCGATCACCGCGGCGCCGAGGTCGATGCCCGGGATCGAGCGGCCGGAGCCCTTGGCCGTTCCCCCGGCGATGCCGGCCACGCACGCCGGGCGGTTGAAGCGTTCCTTGATCCGGCCGGCGACGATGCCGACCACGCCTGGATGCCACGCCTCGCCGCTCACCAGAAGCGCCGCGTGCCCGGCGTCGGCCTGCGCCTGCGCGGCCTCGAAGGCGGCATCGAGAATGCCCGCCTCGACCTCCTGGCGTTGCCGGTTCACTTCGTCCAGGCGCTGCGCGAGGCCAGCGGCCTCCTCGGCGTCCTCGCACAGCAGCAGCCGCAACCCGAGGCCGGAATCGCTGATCCGGCCGGCGGCGTTGATGCGCGGGCCGAGGCCGAATCCGCAGGTCATCGCGGTCAGCAGCGGCTTGGCCTGTGCGACGGCCAGCAGCGCGGCGATCCCCGGCCGCTCCCGCCGGCCCATCACCTTCAGCCCCTGGCAGACTAGCGCCCGATTGACGCCGGTGAGCGGCATCACGTCGCAGACGGTCGCGAGCGCCACGAGGTCCAAGAGGCCCATCAGGTCGGGCGCCGGGCGCGCAGCGAAGAAGCCGCGCCGGCGCAAGGCGCGTGCCGTCGCCACCACCGCCAGGAACGCCACCGCCGCCGCGCATAGCATGCCCAGGCCCGAGGTGTCGTCGAGCCGGTTGGGGTTGACGGTGGCGAGCACCGCGGGCGGCGAACCCTCGGCCTTGTGGTGGTCGAGCACGATCACGTCGGCGGCCCCGTGGACGGAGGCCAGCGCCTCGGCGGCGGCGGTCCCGCAATCGACGCAGACGATGAGGCTCGCGCCCCGCCCGGCGAGGGCGCGCAGCGCCGGCGCGTTCGGCCCGTAGCCCTCGATCATGCGGTCGGGGACGTGCGAATAGACGGTGCAGCCGAGGCCCCGCAAGAAGCCCGCCATCACCGCCCCGGCGCAGGCGCCGTCCACGTCGTAGTCCCCGAACACACCCACGGTCTCGCTGCGCATCACCGCGTCCGCAAGACGCTCGGCCGCCGCGTCCATGTCGATCAGCACCGACGGGTCGGGCAGCAGGGCGCGCAACGTCGGGTCCAGGAAATGCCCGCATCCCTCGATGCCGATGCCGCGCGCGGCGAGCAGACGCCCGACGATCTCCGGTATCCCGGCGCGCTGGGTGATGCCGAGCGCTATGCGGTCGTCTCCCGTGCGCCAAGTCCAGCGGCGGCCGGAGAGGCTGCGCGCAACTCCTAACGCCAAAGCGTCGGGCGATCCGGCGGGGATCAGGTCGGCACCCAAGTCTTGGTGGCGAAATTGTGGTGCCCCTCGATGAAGCGGACGGTGCCGGACTTGCTGCGCATCACGATCGAATGGGTCGTTGCCGCGCCGGCGCCGAGGCGACGCACACCGCGCAGCATCGCCCCCGAGGTGACGCCGGTGGCGGCGAACATCACGTCGCCCCTCGCCATATCGAGTATGGTGTGCTTGTGCGTGGGGTCGGCGATGCCCATGGCGCGCGCGCGTGCGATCTGGGCGTCGTGCTCATACACCAGCCGGCCCTGCATCTGCCCGCCGATGCAGCGCAGCGCGGCGGCCGCGAGCACGCCCTCCGGCGCCCCGCCCGAGCCCATGTAGATGTCGATCTCGGCTTCCGGCATGGCGGTGGCGATGACGCCGGCCACGTCGCCGTCGCTGATGAGCATGATCCGCGCGCCGGCCTCGCGGCACTTGGCGATCAGCTCCTTGTGGCGGTCGCGGTCGAGGATGCACACGATGAGATCGGACACGGCGCGATGCTTGGCGCGGGCAAGCTCACGCAGGTTCTCGGCGACCGGCGCGTCAAGATCGACGATGCCGTCGGGCAGTCCGCCGCCGACGGCGATCTTGTCCATGTAGATGTCGGGCGCGTGCAGGAAGCCGCCTTTCTCGGCCATCGCGACGGTCGCGATGGCGTTCGGCCCGCCTTTGGCGGTGAGCGTGGTGCCCTCCAGCGGATCGACGGCGATGTCCATGTGCGGGCCGCCCGCGCCCAACGTCTCGCCGATATAGAGCATCGGCGCCTCGTCCATCTCGCCTTCGCCGATCACGACGGTGCCGGTGATGGCGACCTGGTCGAATGCCTTCCGCATCGCCTCGACCGCCGCGCCGTCGGCCTCGTTCTTCTTGCCAAGCCCGATCCAGCGGGAGGCCGCGAGCGCCGCGGCCTCGGTGACGCGGACCAGCTCGAGCGCGAGATTGCGATCGGTGACCTCGCCGGCGGCGGGGCGGGCAGGGGCGTCCATCGTGTCTCCTCCGGGCATCGAGTCTCTCAGACCATAGCGTAACATGATCGGCGACGGGGGGCACCTCTGGAACGAGGAGAGGGAACCCTCAAGCGCGCCGGCTGTCCGGGACACCCATGGGACACACGTCTGGGCATGGCATACGGGTGCGCCAGATGATGTAATCCGCTACCCGTTCATCCCGGGCATCCGTCGTGTCCGTGCAAACCCGTTCGAGCAGTGGCACGGCATCAAAGATCTCGGACAAGACGGGATTGACGTAAAAGATGATTGCCTCCCGTGGCGCCGCGGTCAGTGACTCCATGAGATTCCTTGAGACCTGCCGCATGGCAGGACCCCAGAATGGGTGATTCAGGAATATGATGAGCGGCTCGAGGGGAAATCCTACCGCGGCGGCATCATCGTGCAGAACCTCGATCGGGACGCGCTCCGGAAACTCGGCGCGAATTTTCGCCGCGTTCCGCCTCGCAATTTCGGCGAGCCCATGATTGATCTCAACCCCAATGACACGCCGGAATCCGACCTCCGTGGCCAAAACGAGTACCCGCCCCTTGCCGCAGCCGAGATCGAGAAAGGTATACTTCTCCGGCCCGGCCACCCGGGAAAGCAGCTCGCTGCCGATTGCCGGATCGGCTGGCAAATAGCCGGAGTTGTATGGGTCGCTTTCTCTCCCGCTGCGCAGCGCCCGCCAGGGCTCCTGGGCCCATGTTGGAGGGTCCATATCGTGCCCGGTGTCAGGAACGCCGGTCGCGCATGCGCCCTCGGTCATTCCGGTACCCACGCCCCAGACACGATGGGCAAACCACCAGGCGCGGCAGCCGGTCGTCCTTTCCAGACCGGCGTACAGCGAAGGTGCCGCCCGCAAAAAACTGGTCAATTCGAGACGCGCCAGCAGCGCGCGCTCGAATGAGTTGCGCGCACCTGAGCGCAGAACGCCTTTCCCAAGCGCCTCGTGCATCGGAATGTCGAGCGTGGCGAGGCAGTCTTTGCGCGTCACTCAAACAACTCAATCATCGTTGTCGTCCTCGCTGTTCTTGGCGCATTGCTCGGTCGCCTGCCGGGCGCAGTAGTCGGCGACGCCAACACCACGCCGGGCCGCGTTGTCTTTGCCCTCCTGCTCGTAGAAGCACGCCTGTCTGGCTTTGGATTCACAGGCGAGATCCTCAGGATGGAACGTCTGTGCGAAGCCCGGCGTTGCCAGGGTGACGAGCGTGGCGGCGATGAGGAAGGCGCGCATGGATCAACTCCGCAGCTCGGGGATGACCCAGAGCGGGCGCTCCCCGCGCGCGACGCGCTCCACGTTGTCGAAGGCGTTGCGAAAGCGTGTCTGCTGGTTGTCCCAGGTCGGCCCGGCGAAGTGCGGGGTCAGCACGACGTTGTCGAGCGCGAACAGCGGATTTCCCGCTTCCGGCGGCTCCTGGTCGAACACGTCCAGCCCGGCGCCGGCGATCGTGGCGGTGCTCAGCGCCTCGTGCAGCGCCGGCTCGTCCACCACCGGGCCGCGGCAGGTGTTGATCAGGTAGGCGGTGGGCTTCATCAGCTTCAGCTCGGCCGCGCCGATCATGCGCCGGGTCAGCCGGGTCAGGGGCACGTGCAGGGAGACGATGTCGGAGGTGCGTAGGAGTTCGTTCATCAGCCGGAAGCGCACGCCGAGCGCATCCGCCTGGTCCTCGGTCAACCGCGCGATGTCGTAGTACTGCACGCTCATCCCGAAGGCCCGGGCGAGCCGCGCGACCTTCTTGCCGATGGTGCCGAGGCCGATGATGCCGAGAGTCTGCCCGTGCAGCTCGAACAGACGCACGCCTGCGACGTCGTTGCCGCGCCAGCGCCCCGACGCCACCATGCCGTGTTGCCAAGCCAGCCGCCGGCAGACCGCGAGCATGAGCATCAGTGCGTGCTCCGAGACGGCGACCGAGTTGGCGCCGCCGTTGTTGCACACCGGCACGCCGGCCCGGCGCGCCGCCTCGATGTCGATGCGGTCGTAGCCGGCGCTGAGAAGCTGGAGCAGCTTGAGCCGCGGCGCCGCGCCAAAGAACGCGTCGTCGGTGGCGAACTCGCCGAGGCCGATCAGGTACTCGGATTCCGCCAGGGCATTGCGGAACTCCGGGCTGCCGGCACGGGCGCTGAGCACCTCGAAGCCTGCGGGCGCAAGCTCGCGCATCACCTCCATCGCGTTCAGCGGATTGTCCACGACGAGGATTTTGGGTACGCCGTTGGATGGCATTGCGGTCCTCCCGGTTCATTCGACTCTAGGACGTTATCCGCCGACATCGTGCCGCGCCAATCCCGCCCTGGACGGATCGTACCTCAGTTTGGATGTCCGAAGCGGGTCGGAGAGGACATTTGGCCAGCGCATTAACCTGGCGCATAGGGCAACGCCGCTGAGCGGCTGGCGCAAAATCAAGATTTTGGACCACAGCACAAGCAGCCTTACTGAATACCTATCACCGAACGGCATACAGGAAGTGATTTTCCTGGGGCACGGCCATCCCGGCGTCGTCCACATAATCCTTCAGGATGGCGGCAACGTGTGCGCCAAACTCAGTCTTCGCTTCGTCTGGAAGTGCAGCGAACAGACTGGCTGCCGGTGTTGCCTGAATGAAGCCTTTCGCCAGCTCAGCAGTATCGGGATATCGGATCGTTCTATGCTCAAATCGGACTTCGATCTCCCTCAGTCCGGCGTCCTTTGCAAGCTTATGTAGCTCTGCCGCTGTGTTGAGTGAATACGCCAAATCGAGAGATTTCCTGGCTTCGGGACCCAGGAATTGACCAATGGCATCCACAAGCGCCACGATGAATGGTTGATGGTGCAACGGTCCCCATACGTTGAGCGATAACCGTCCTCCGGGTGCGAGAACACGGGCCATTTCGTTTATTGCCATCCATCGGTCCGGGAAATACTGAAGGCCCTGCTGACACAGCACCACGTCAAAACTACCATCTGGAAATGGCATCGCAGTCGCGCTGCCTAGCTGCCACTCTATTTCGTGATCCTGCCGGGCGACGTTCAACATTGGCTCGTTTACGTCGATGCCCGTGATCTCGCACCGAGCGGCCGTCGCCAAGTTTACGCGCTTCGCCACAAAGCCTGTGCCACAGGCGACATCAAGCACTCGATCGCCGCTTTTGCAGCGACCTTGTTGGATGAGGTCGTCAGTCCACGGTTCCATGAGATGAAAAGCAAAACGTGTGTAAGCCGTCGGAGCATCCCCGCTGAGTTGCCACCCGCTCATAACGTCTACCCTCTTGCGGTGAGATTACCGTCGCACTTAATGCCCGGTGGGATCAAGGCGAGGCAAATGTCAAGAGTCACGTACCCAGGATCTCGCCCTTGATCGAGTTCAGTTTTAGTGGTGCAGAAGTCCGATGCGGATGTCGGCTCTGGTCCGAAGCCGAATTCAACCTGACCCACCACCCCTGGCTCCGTCCGCCCGTCTCTGCCATGACCGGGCGATGCGCCCGCCCGCCTGGCTTCCGCTGCTGCTCGGCTTTCTGACCGCCGTCGGGCCGGCGTCCATCGACATGTACCTGCCGGCCTTCCCGGCGATCGAGGCGTCGTTCCATGCACCGGCCGGCTCGGCGCAGTACTCGCTGGCCGCGTTCTTTGCCGGGCTCGCGGTCGGGCAGATCATGCAGGGCACGCTATCGGACCGGCTCGGGCGGCGGCTGCCGCTGATCGTCTCGACCGCGCTTTACGCCCTCGCCTGCGTCGGCTGCGCGCTCGCGCCGTCGATCCTGTTGCTCTCGGCGTTCCGCTTCCTCGCCGCTATCGCCGCGGCGGCCGGCATGGTGATCCCGCGCGCCGTGGTGCGCGACCTCGCCGACGGGCACGAGGCGGCGGTGATGCTGTCGCGGCTGATGCTGGTGATGGGCGCGGCCCCGGTGCTCGCGCCGAGCGTCGGCGGCGCCGTGCTCGCCTTCGCGTCCTGGCGCTGGATCTTCTGGATCATGGCCGGCTATGGCTTGATCGCCTTCGCGCTGGTCTGCCTCGCGCTGCCCGACACGCTGGCGCCCGAGCGCCGCGTGCGGTTGGGCATCACCGATCAGTTCCGGCGCTACCGCCACATCGTGCGCGAGCGCAGCTTTTTGACAAACGCCGCGCTCGGCGGGTTCGCAACCTTCGCCTTCTTCGCCTATCTCGGCGGCTCCTCGCCGGTGTTCATCGACGGGTTTGGCTTCACCCCGGCCGAATATGGCGTCCTGTTCGGCGCCTGCGCGGCGGGGCTGATCGCCTGTTCACAGGTCAATGCGAGGCTGCTGCCTCGGTTCGGCCCGTTCCGGCTGCTGCGCGCGGTGACGCTGATCGACCTCGCGGCGACGGCGGCGCTGCTCGGGGTCGCGCTCGCCGGGCCGCACCGGTTGGTCGCCGTGCTGCCGCCCTTGTTCGTGTTCGTGAGCTGCCAGGGCTTCGTGAACCCCAACGCCACGGTCGGCGCGCTCTCGCGCCACGCCGCCCATGCCGGCAGCGCCTCGGCGCTGATGGGCATGGGCCAGTTCGTGCTCGGCGCCGTCAGCGGGCTGCTGGTCGGCGTGCTCACCGACGGCACCCCGCGCGGCATGGCTGGGTTGATGGTGGCCGGGGTCGTGGGGATGGTCGTTGCCGATCGCTGCCGTCCGCCCCCATATTCGGGGCCGGCAGCAAGCGAGACGGACCTCTTGGAATGACGCTGATCGTCGGCATCCCCGCCTGCGCGCGCACGCGCAACGGGCTTCTGTGGCACGAGACGCCGGCGCGCTACGCAGCGGCCGTCGAAGGTGGCGCGGGGGGCGTCCCGGTGATGATCCCGCCCTCTGGCGCGGCGCAGCTCGCGATCCTCGACCGGCTGGATGGGCTGCTGGTCCCCGGCAGCCCCAGCAACGTGCATCCAGACCACTATGCGGGAGGCGACAGCCTCACGCCCGACCTGCACGACCCGGCGCGGGACGCCACCACCTTGCCGCTCATTCGTGCCGCCATCGCGCGCGGCCTGCCGGTGCTCGCGATCTGCCGGGGCATCCAGGAGCTGAACGTGGCGCTCGGCGGCACGCTGCACCAGAACGTGCACGAGCTGCCCGCGCGACTGGACCACCGGGGCGGGGAGGGAGCGATCGAGGTCCGCTACGGCCCCAAGCACACGGTGCGCCTGTCAGGCGGCCTCGCCCGCATCATCGGCGCGACCGAGATCACGGTGAACTCGCTGCATGGCCAGGCGATCGACCGGCCGGCGCCGGGCCTTGTCGTCGAGGCGGTCGCGCCCGATGGCACGATCGAGGCGGTGCGGGTCGAGGGCGCGCGCGGGTTCGCCCATGGTGTGCAATGGCACCCGGAATGGGCCTATCTGGACAACGCGGCGAGCCTCGCCCTGTTCCGGGCGTTCGGCGAGGCGTGCCGCGCCTATCAACAAGGATTGCGGGAGGCGGCGTGAGATGGACCTGAAGCTCGCGGGCGGGCGTGCCCTGATCACCGGCGGATCGAAGGGGATCGGCCGGGCGGCGGCGATGGTGCTGGCCGAGGAAGGCTGCGACGTCACCCTCGTCGCGCGCGACGCGGCGATGCTGGAGGACGCGGCGGGCGCGATCCGCGCGCGCCGGCAGGTGTCGGTGCGGGTGATCCCGGCTGATCTGTCCTCGGACGCGGCGGTGCGCCGCGTGGCCGAGCAGGCGGGCGACATCGACATCCTGGTGAACAACGCCGGCGCGATCCCGCCCGGAGACGTGGTCTCGATCAGTGACGAGACGCTCCGCCGGGCCTGGGATCTCAAGGTGTTCGGCTTCATCTCGTTCTGCCGCGCCGTCTATCCTCGCATGGCGGCGCGCAGGGCGGGGGTGATCGTCAACGTCATCGGCGCGGCCGGCGAGAAGTTCCCGCACGGCTACATCGCGGGCGCCGCCGGCAATGCCGCGCTGATGGCGTTCACCCGCGCGCTGGGCCGCCAGGCGCCTGGCGATGGGCTGCGCGTGGTGGGGATCAATCCCGGACCGGTCTCGACCGACCGGCTGATCATGCTCCAGCGCGACCGCGCCGCGAAGACGCTGGGTGATGCCGAGCGGTGGCGGGAGCTGTTCGCCTCGATGCCGTTCGGCCGCGCCGCGACGCCCGAGGAGATCGGCAATGCGGTGGCGTTCCTGGCCAGCCCGGCCTCGGGCTACACGTCCGGCACGATCCTGACGATCGACGGCGGTTCGGCGGGATAGAGGGAACCGAGATGCTGACACTGTTCTCCTACCCTGGCCTGTATGGCGTCACGGATAACAACCCCTACGGCCTGAAAGTCTTCGCGTTCCTGAAGCTGTGCAATCTCGCCTTCCGGCAGGAACATGTCCTCGATGTAAAGGACGCGCCGCGCGGCCAGTTGCCCTATCTGACGGACGGGGAGGAGCATATTGGCGACAGCGACACGATCATCTCCCACCTGATCAAGCGATACGATCTTACAATCGACAACGGCCTGACGGCGAGCCAGCACGATACCGACCTTCTCGTCAGAAGGGCGCTTGATGACCTGTACTGGGTGATGTCCTTCTCGCGCTGGAAGGATGAACGCTTCTGGCCGCTGTTCAGGGACGCATTTCTTGAAAATTATCCCGGCGTCGCCAAGGATGGCCTGGACGCAGCACGGGAGTACAACTTCAAGCGGTATCACTACCAGGGAATCGGACGCTATGAACCTGCGGCTGCATACGCCAGGGGAATCGCGGACCTGGAAGTCCTGGCGAACCTGGTGTCCAAGAGCGGTTTCCTGTTCGGTCCGAAGCCACGCAGCATTGATGCGGCGATCTACGGATTTATCGCCAACATCTACTTTTTCGAAATCAACACGCCATTAAAGACCTTCGTCGTGTCCCACCCGAAGCTCGTCACCCATTGTCGATCGATCCACGCGATGCTCGACGGGTGAGCGGCCGGATCACGGCATCTAGCCCTCGAGGCAGCGCGCAACCATTTCTTGCGTGTTCTTGGACAGGCCCGGTGTCCCCAGCACCCGCCGCAGCTCCGCCTGCATCAGTGCGCCGCGCGCGGCATCAACTCGGCGCCATTGGCCGAGCGGCGATGACATACGGGCGGCGACCTGCGGGTTCATCGGGTCGAGCTGGATGATGATGTCGGTCAGGAAGCGGTAGCCCTCGCCCGAGGCCTCATGGAACCGCACCTGATTGGCGGCGAAGCTGCCGGCCAGCGCGCGCACGCGATTCGGATTGCGGAGTTCGAAATCCGGATGGGCCGACAGCGCCTTTACCGCCCGCGCGGTGCCGGGCAGCGGCGAGGTCGCCTGGATCGCGAACCACTTGTCGAGCACCAAGGCATCGCCGCGCCACGCGGCATGGAAAGCCGCCAGCGCGGCATCCCGTTCCGGGCAGTCGGTCGCGCACAGCACCGACAGCGCCGCCAGCACGTCGGTCATGTTCGCCCTGGCGTCGAACTGCGCCTTGGCGAGCCGAATGCCATCGTCGTCCCGGTTCAGTCCCAGATACGCGAGGCAGGCGTTGCGCAACGCGCGCCGGCCGATCGCGGCGCCGTCGATGCGATAAGGGCCTTCATCGCTCAGCCGGTCATAGGTTGCGCGCAGCCTGTCGCGCAGGGCGGCGGCGATGGCGATGCGCGCCGCCTGTCGCGCGGCATGGATCGCATCGACGTCGGCGATGTCCATCTGGTCGAACAGGAACGCCTCGGACGGCAAGGCCAGCGCCTCGGCGGCGAACGCATGATCCTCGTCGGCGCGGTCGAGCGTGGCCGCCATCAACTCGATCAAGCCCGGTGCCACGTCAAGCACAAGGTCCCGCGCCATGTCGAGCAGCACGCCGGCCGCGTATTGCTGGGCCGAGTCCCAGCGCACGAACGGGTCGGTGTCGTATGCGGCGAGTAGCCGGAGTTGGTCCGACGCCACGCCGCGCAGTCGCACCGGGGCCGAGAAGCCGCGCAGCAGCGACGGCACGGGCCAGGCGGGGATGTCGTCGAACTCGAAATCCTGCGCCGCCTCGGTCAGCAGAAGCACGCGCGTCGATACGATCTCCCGCCCATCGGGGCCAAGCAGGCCCATCGCCATCGGGATCACCTGGGACTGCTTGTCCGGCGCATTCGGCGCGGGCGCGGTACGTTGATCGAGGCTGAGCCGATAGCGCCGCGACGCCGGGTCGTAGGAATCCGAAACCGTCACCTCCGGCGTCCCGGCCTGATGGTACCACAGCCGAAAGCGCGAGAGATCGGTGCCGGATGCATCCTCCATGCAGCGCACGAAATCCTCGATCGTCACCGCGTGGTTGTCGTGGCGCTGGAAATAGAGGTCCATGCCGTGCCGGAAATTCGCGCGCCCGATGATGGTCGCCATCATGCGGATGACCTCGGCGCCCTTGTTGTACACCGTCGCCGTATAGAAATTGTCGATCGCGATGTAGCGGTCGGGCTGCACGGGATGGGCGAGCGGGCCGGAATCCTCGCGGAACTGCGCCGCGCGCAGCGCCCGGACGTCGGCGATGCGCTTCACCGCGCGGCTTCCCTGGTCCATCGAGAATTCCTGGTCGCGATAGACCGTCAGCCCCTCCTTCAGGCTGAGCTGGAACCAGTCGCGGCAGGTGACCCGATTGCCCGTCCAGTTGTGGAAATACTCGTGCGCGATAACGGATTCGATGCCCTCGTAATCGGCGTCCGTCGCCGTCTCGGGTCGCGCCAGCACGTATTTCGTGTTGAACACGTTGAGGCCCTTGTTCTCCATCGCCCCCATGTTGAAATCCGACACGGCGGCAACGTTGAACACGTCGAGGTCGTATTCCAGGCCGAACACCTCCTCGTCCCACGCCATCGCCTTTTTCAGCGAGCGCATGGCGTGCGCGCAGCTTTCCTCGTCGCCGCGGCGGACCCAGATGCCGAGTGCGACGCTTCGGCCGGAGCGCGTGATGAAGCTGTCCGCCACGGAGACCAGATCGCCCGCCACGAGCGCGAACAGGTAGCACGGCTTCGGATGCGGGTCGGTCCAGGTGACCCGGTGGCGGCCGTCGCCCAGCACCTCGACTGGTCCCGGATTGCCGTTCGACAGCATCACTGGGCAGCTCGCAACGTCGGCAGTGACGGTCACCTCGAAGCGAGTCATCACGTCGGGCCGGTCGGGGAAGTAGGTGATGCGGCGAAACCCCTCCGCCTCGCACTGCGTGAAGAAGCCGCCGTTGGAGAGATAGAGGCCCGACAGCTCGGTGTTGCCGCGAGGGTTGATCGTCGTGTCGATCTCCAGGGTGAATGCGTCCGGCGCCTCGGCAATGGTCAGCGCGTCGGGAGACACCTCGTAGCGATTTTCGCCCAACGCCTCGTCGTCGATCACGATGCGCTCGACAGACTGGCCGGCACCGTCCAGGCGTAGCGGGCCGGGATCGCCCTCGGGGTTGCGCCGCAGGCTGAGGCGGGAGCGGACGCGGGTCGCCGTCGCGTGCAGCTCGAACGACAGGGCGACGCGATCGACCAGGAAGGCGGGCGGCCGGTAGTCGGCCAATCGCGTTTCGCTCGGCGGGGATTGGTCGGACATCGGCTTGTCTCCGGCTCGGCTTGAGGGGCAGCTATAGCCCCGGCCCGCCGCCCGCCGCTAATCTCGGCCCGGCGAGCGGATGGGGGCGGCGATGCAGGCGTGGCGGGTCGGCGACGTGACGATCACCAAGCTGGTGGAGTTGGAGGTGACCGGCGGCAGCCGGTTCCTGCTGCCCATGGCGACACGAGAGGCAATCCTGCCGATCACCTGGCTGCGACCGCATTTCGCCGACGAGAACGGGCGTTTGCGGATGAGCATTCACGCCTTCATCGTCGAGACGCCGAGCAAACGGATCGTGGTCGACACCTGCCTCGGGAACGACAAGCAGAATCGCCGCATCCCGACCTGGAACGATCTGCACGGGCCGTTCCTGCGCGACCTGGCCGAGGCGGGCTATCCGCGCGAGTCGATCGACACCGTGCTCTGCACCCATCTGCATGTGGATCACGTCGGCTGGAACACGATGCTGGTGGATGCGCGATGGGTGCCCACATTCCCGCACGCGCGCTACCTGATGGGGCGGAAGGAGTTCGAGCACTGGACCGGCGATCGCGGGCGCGAGGACATGCGCCCCATCCTCGCCAATTCCGTGTTGCCCGTGTACGACGCCGGTCTGGTCGATCTGGTCGAGACGGACCACCGTCTGTGCCCGGAGATCAGTCTGCTGCCGACCTTCGGCCATACGCCGGGCCATGTGAGCGTGCGGATCTCCTCGCGGGGGGAGGAGGCGCTGATCACGGGGGACTTCCTGCACCACCCGTGCCAGATCGCCCACCCCGAATGGTCGTCCACCGCCGACTGGGATCCTGAACAGGCGCACCGCACGCGGCTGGACATGTATCAGGAATTGTCGGGCAAGCCCGTGCTTGTGCTGGGCACGCATTTCGCGGGCGCGACGGCCGGGCGCATCGTGCGCGACGGGGCGGCGTTCCGGCTGGATGTCTGAGACCGGTTCGAACGACCCTTTCCGCAATGGGAGGGGAGAAGGAGAAGACTCGGCATCCTCTACTCCCCTTGCGGGAGGGGGGTGGGGGGAGGGGGCGGTCCGCGAGATCGAGAACGCCTGGATCGCACTCGCCGACGGCACGCGGCTGGCCGCGCGCATCTGGCTGCCGGCCGACGCGGCCCCGGTGCCGGCGATCCTCGAATATCTCCCGTACCACAAGCGGGACGGCACCTATGACCGCGATGCGCTCACCTATCCCTGGTTCGCCGCGCACGGCTATGCCGGGGTGCGGGTCGATCTGCGCGGCAGCGGCGAATCCGACGGCCTGCTATGCGACGAGTACGCGAGCCAGGAGCAGGACGACGTGCTGGAAGTGATCGCCTGGATCGCGCGCCAGCCCTGGTGCTCGGGCGCAATCGGCATGATGGGCATCTCGTGGGGCGGGTTCAACGCGTTGCAGGTGGCCGCAAGGCGACCGCCGGCGCTGCGTGCCGTCATTACGGTATGTTCCACCGACGACCGCTATGCCGACGACGTGCACTTCATGGGCGGCGCGCTGCTGACCTCCACGTTCGGGTGGGCCGGCGCGCTGACCTCGATCCTCGCCCATCCCCCCGACCCGGCGACGGTGGGCGAGCGATGGCGGGAGATGTGGCGGGAGCGGCTGGAGGCCATGCCCTTGTTCGTGGCGCCCTGGCTCCGCCATCAGCGGCGCGACGCCTATTGGCGGCATGGCTCGGTGTGCGAGGACTGGGAGGCGATCGCCTGTCCGGTGTTCGCCGTGGGCGGCTGGACCGACGCGTACACGAACGCCATTCCGCGCCTGCTCGAACATCTGAATGTGCCGAGGCAGGCGCTGATCGGGCCGTGGGCGCATAAGTATCCCCACATAGGCGTCCCCGGTCCCGCCGCGGGGTTTTTGCAGGAGGCGCTGCGCTGGTGGGATCGGTGGCTGAAGGGCGTGGACGACGGCGCCCCTGCGCCGCCGATGCTGCGCGCCTGGATGATGGAGAGCGTGCGCCCGGCGCCGATGCACGCGGAGCGGCCAGGCCGCTGGATCGCCGAGCCCGTCTGGCCGCCGCCGTCGGTCGCGCCGCGCCGGTTCTGGCTGACGGACGGCAGGCTCGCCGCACGGCCGGGCGAGCCGGTTCCGGTCGCGGTCCGCTCCCCACAGCACGTCGGCGCGGCCGGCGGCAACTGGTGCCCGTTCGGCCTGTCGCCTGACGACGCCGATGACCAGCGCGAGGACGACGCACTCTCGGCAGTCTGGGACTCCGCCCCGCTCGACGAGGGGCTGGAGATCCTGGGCGCCCCGGATCTGGAGCTGGAGGTTTCCTGCGACGTCCCGCAAGCCAACCTGATTGCCCGCCTATGCGACGTGCATCCCGACGGCGCCAGCCTGCGGGTGAGCTACGGCGTTCTCAATCTCACGCACCGCGACGGGCACGCCGATCCGGCGCCGCTGGAGCCAGGGCGCCGGTACAGGGTGCGGCTGCGGCTGAACGACGCCGCCTTCGCGTTTCCGCCGGGCCACCGCATCCGGGTGGCGCTGTCCACGACGTATTGGCCGATCATCTGGCCTGCGCCGAGCGCCGCATCAGTGACCGTGCTCGCCGGCCCAGCCGCGCTCATTCTTCCAGCCCGCGCGCCGCGTGTCGAGGACGCGGCGGTACGCGTGCCGCCCCCGGACGCCGCGCCGCCCGCACGCAAGACCGTGCTGCGCGCGGGCCGCTCGATCCGCGAATCGGGTCGCGACATCGGTGCCAACGAGTGGTTCTGGCGCGCCGTGGAGAAGCCGAGTCGCGTCCGCATCGAGGCGATCGGGACCGAGATTGAGGTCCAGTTCCGCATGGAGCACCGCATCCGCGACGACGATCCGCTCAGCGCCCGCGTCGAGATGGAGCGGCGCACGACGGTTTTGCGCGGCACGATCGAGACGCGAACAGAGTTGCGCGCCACCTTGCGCGCGACCGCGACGGGTTTTGAGGTCGAGGCATTGTTGGAGGCCTTCGAGGGGGACGCGCTTGTGTGCCGGCGCGCGTGGCGGGAAGTGGTTCCGCGTGACGTGGTATGATTGGGTGCTCACGGGCTGGCCAAGGGATCGAGCAGCTTGACACCTGCACGCGCGAAGTCGGCAACATTGCGGGTGACAACGCCGAGTTCGTGGACCAGCGCGGTCGCGGCGATCAGCCCATCAGGCTGGGCAAAAGTGTAGTTCGCCTTTTGGCCCTCCCGTGCCAGCCGTCGCCAAGTCAACAGCACGGCCTCGTCTACGTCCAAGACACGATCGCCGAGTCTACGTCCAAGACACGATCGCCGAACCAGGCCCGCACCCCATCGCGTAACCAGGCCTCCAATTCCGCCCGGAAGCCGGGATCGGTGACCCGCTCGATGCCGAAGCGGAGTTCGGCGAGCGTGACGCGGCTGAGAAAGCACGCGGCCGGCGGCACCGCTTCGGCCCAAGCTAGCACCGCCTGGTTGCAGCGCGCCCCTTTCCGCAACTCGGAGACGACGTTCGTATCGAGCAGCCAGCCGCGCGAGGCGGTGGCGCTCACTTTTCGAAATCGGGAGCGTCTCGGTCGCGCGTGCGCTCGCGCACGAGGCTGTCTTCGAACCGGTCGAGGCGGGCAAAGGGGCCGTCGGCGAACAGGGCCGCCAGACTGGTCTTGACCGCGGCCGGGGCGAGTCGCGCATACTCGGCCGCGGACACGACAACCACAGCGTCTTCCCCATGCACGGTAACACGTTGCGGGCCGCGCTCCCGCGCGAGCCGCACCACCTCGCTGAAGCGGGCTTTGGCGTCTTGCAGGTTCCAGGACGGCAATCCGGCGGCGACCGGTCTCTTCCGACCACCGGGCGTTCGGCCGGAGCTTTGATCCCGGATTCCCATCGAAGGCTCACCTGACCACTCTGGTCAGACGATGGGCCGGGCACCCCCCGAATGCAACCCTTGCTGTTGGCCAATCCCGGCCGGGGCTCGCTACATCCGCGAATACCCTGATCCCGGCGTCTCCACGCCGCGCCCGTGGGCCTCCGTGATCCAGCCGGTACTCGCTCAGGATTTGCTGGCTGTACGTCACCCGCCCGTTGACCTTCTCGGCCGGCTCGCTCGCCAGCAGCAGGGCGGCGCGGGCCATGAGCGTGGGGTGCTCGCCCTTCGGGTCATCCATGCCCGAGACAAGCCCGTGATGCACCGTGCCGGGGGTCGGCACGACGCGCGAGGGAGAGACGGCGGTGACGCTGATCCCGCCGTACTGCGCGACCTCCTGCGCCAGACCTTGCGTGAACCGCTCCAGCGCCGCCTTGGTCGCGCCGTACATGGTGCCGCCCTGGACCGCGTGATTCTCATACGGGCCGCGCCCCGGACCGATGGCGGCGCCGGAGCTGATGTTCACGATCGCGCCGCGTTGGCGCGGGATCATGTCCTTCAGCACCTCCTTCGATAGCATGAACGGCCCATGCACGTTCACCGCGAAGCAGCGCACCCACCGGCTGGTGACATAATCGGCGATCGGCACGTAGTAGTTCACCGCCGCGTCGTTCACCAGGACGTCTATCGGTCCGTAGGCGGCGCGCCCCGTCTCGACCAAGTGCAGGCACGACGGCTCGCTGGAGACGTCGGCCGTCACCGCCAGCGCGTGGCCACCGGCGGCGCGGATGGTCTCCACCGTGCGCGACAGCGAGCCTTCCAGCATCTTGTGCTCGCCCTCGTTCAGCGTGCGCGCCGCGCAGACGACGCGCGCACCTTCGCGGGCGAACAGCTCGGAGATCGCCTGGCCGATGCCACGGCTGGCGCCGGTGACAATGGCGACCTTGCCGTCGAGCTTGCCCATGTCAGCTCCCCTTGAATTCGGGCAGGCGTCGGTCCGCCATCGCGCGCACGCCTTCCTTGTAGTCGTCGGTGTGGCGCAGCCAGTTCTGCTCCTGGTACTCGCGCTCGGTCGCCGCTTGCACCGCGGCGGCGAGGCCCCGGCGCAAGGTCTCGCGGGCGGAGACGATCGCCAGCGGCGCCGATTGCGCGATCTCCAGCGCGAGCGCATGCGCGGCCTCGCGCAGCGACCCCTGGGGCACGAGCTGGTCGATCAGACCCATCTCCTTTGCCTGCTCGCCGGTGAAGCGGCGGCCGGTGTACAGCATGAGCGCCGCGTGCTGCGTGCCGATCAGGCGGGGCAAGGTCGCGGTCAGGCCGAAGCCGGGATGAAAACCCAGGCGCGTGAAGTTGGCGGAGAAGCGCGCCTCGGGGCAGGACACCCGGAAGTCGGCCGCGACGGCGAGGCCCAGTCCTGCGCCCACCGCCGCGCCCTGGACGGCGGCGACGATCGGCTTCGTTGTGCGCCACAGCCGGATCGCCTCCTTGTAGAGATGCCGCCCGCCGGATTCGGTCGGATCGCGCCCATCCGGGCCGCGCCCCGTGAGGTCCGCGCCGGCGCAGAAATGCTTGCCGGCCGCGCACAGCACCACCACGCGGCATCCCTTATCCTCGTCCAGCCGCTCCAGCGCCGTGGAAAGCTCCGCGATCATCGGCACGTTGACATGATTGTTGGGCGGCCGGCGCACCTCCACCTCGGCCACCAAGCCCTTCAGACTGACGCTGATAAACTCGAAACCATCCGGCATGGCGCATCCCCTTCCACGCTATCGCATTGTCGGGCACCCTATCGGCGGGCACCGACGGCGACAATGCCCGCACAGATCGGGAGGGGGCGATGGCGCGACTGCAACACGACGGCGTCGGCATCCATTACGAGGTCCACGGAAGCGGGCCGGCGGTGCTGCTGAGCCACGGCTACAGCGCGACCTGCCGGATGTGGGACGGACAGGTGGCCGCGTTGAAGGATCGCTGGCGCGTGATCGTGTGGGACATGCGCGGCCACGGGCAGAGTGACTATCCCGAGGATCAGAGCCTCTATTCCGAGGACCACACGATCGAGGACTTGGCCGCTATCCTGCGCGCCTGCGGCGAGACGAGCGCCGTGATCGGCGGATTGTCACTGGGCGGCGTCGCTTCGCTCGGCTTTCATCTCCGCCATCCGGAGATGACGCGGGCGCTGATGCTGTTCGACACCGGCCCCGGTTTTCGGAACGACGCCGCCCGCGCGGAGTGGAACGCCCGGGCGCTGCGCCGCGCCGACGATCTTGAGGCGCGTGGGATCGCAGCCCTCGGCACACGGGCGGAGACGCGCGCGCGGGAGCATCGCGATGCCGCCGGGCTTGCCCGCGCGGCGCGCGGAATGCTGACGTCGAACGGCGACCACCTGATCCGCTCGCTGGAAACGATCGCGGTGCCGACCCTGATTCTGGTGGGCAGCGAGGACACGAACTTCCTCGCCGCGACCGACTACATGGCGCGCAAGATCAGCGACGCCAGGAAGGTGGTGATCGAGGGAGCGGGCCACGCGGCCAATCTGGACCGGCCGGAGGCGTTCAATCGGGCGGTCAAGGATTTTCTGACGGGGCTTGCGGCATGAACTTCGATTTTCCAGACGACCTCAGGCAGTTGCGCGATGAAGCCCGCCGCTTTCTGACCGAGCGGTGCCCCCCGGCGGCGGCGCGGCGCGTGCTGGAGACGGATGCGCCCTACGATCGCGACCTCTGGGCGGAGATGGCCCGTATGGGCTGGATCGGGGCCGCCATTCCCGAGGCGTATGGGGGCGTCGGTCTCGGCCACCTCGCGGTCTGCGTGCTGGCCGAGGAGTTGGGCCGGGCCATCGCGCCCGTCCCGTTCTCCTCGTCGGTCTATCTCGCGACCGAAGCCATCCTGGCGTATGGAAGCCCGGCGCAGAAGGAGCGCTGGCTGCCGCGCCTCGCCGCCGGCGAGGTGATCGGGACCTTCGCGCACGCCGAGCGGCCGGGCATCGCCGACCCGCGGCGGTTGGCCGCCGAGGCGCGGGATGGCCGCGTGAGCGGCACGAAGCTCGCCGTACCCGACGGCGACGTGGCGCATGTCGCGGTGGTGTCGGTGAACGGTGGGCGCGGGCCGTGGCTCCATCTCGTCGATCTCGCGGCGCCGGGGATCGCGCGCGAGAGCGTGAGCACGTTCGATCCCAGCCGCTCGCACGCGCGAATCACCTTCGCGGCAGCCGAGGCCGAACCGCTCACCGGCGCGGACAGTGCCGAGCAGGTGCGCCGGCTGATGGACCGGGCGGCGGTGATGATGGCCTTCGAGCAGTTGGGCGGCGCCGAGGCGGCGCTGGAGATGGCGCGCGACTACGCCCTGCAACGCTATGCGTTCGGCCGTCCGATCGGCTCGTTCCAGGCGATCAAGCACAAGCTCGCCGAGGTGTACATCGCTGTCGAGCTGGCCCGCTCGAACGCCTATTACGGCGCCTGGGCGCTGCACACCGACGCCGCCGAGCTGCCGATCGCCGCCGCCGTGGCGCGGATCGCGGCGTGCGATGCGGGCTGGATCGCGACCAAGGAGAACATCCAGACGCATGGCGGCATGGGCTTCACCTGGCAGTTCGACTGCCATTTGTATTACCGGCGCGCGAAGCTGCTGGGCCTGGCGCTCGGCGCGGCGCGCGAATGGAAGCACCGGCTGGTGGACACGCTGAAGGCGCGCAACATGGGCGAGCTGGCGAGCGAATAGCGGAGATGAGACCGATGGACTTCGACGACACGCAAGAAGAGGCCGCCTTCCGCGCCGAGGCGCGCGCCTTCCTCGACGCCAATGCGGCGAGGCGCAAGCCGGGGCAGGTGGAGGGCTACCGACGCGGGCAGGACAAGCCCGGGGCGCTGAAGGCGGCGAAAGACTTCCAGCGCCGCAAGGCGGAAGCCGGTTTCGCGGGGATCGCGTGGCCCAAGGAGTGGGGCGGCCAAGGCGGCACACCGATCCAGGAGGTGATCTACAACCAGGAGGAATCGAAATACGACGTGCTGACCGGTATCTTCGGCATCGGCCTCGGCATGGCGATCCCGACGATCTGCACGCACGGCACGCCCGAACAGCGCGACCGCTATGCGCCGCCCGCGCTGCGCGCCGATGAGGTGTGGTGTCAGTTGTTCTCCGAGCCCGCCGGCGGGTCCGATCTCGCGGCACTGCGCACCCGCGCGGTGCGCGACGGCGACGGATGGGTGATCAACGGCCAGAAGATCTGGACCTCGGGCGCACATTATTGCCAGTTCGGCGTGCTGGTCGCGCGTACCGACTTCGATGCCCCGAAGCACAAGGGCCTGACCTATTTCATCATGCCGATGGACAGCCCCGGATTGGAGATCCGGCCGATCCGTCAGATGTCGGGCTCGTCGCATTTCAACGAGGTGTTCTTCAACGACGTGCGCATCCCCGACAGCCTTCGCGTCGGCAAGGTGGGCGAAGGTTGGCGCGTGGCGCTGACCACGCTGATGCGCGAGCGGTACGGGATGCGCGAATCGCCCGGCCCCGACTTCGCCGAGGTGTTCGAGCTGGCGCGCGAGCTGACTTTGGAGGACGGGCCGGCGATCGACAACGCGGCGGTCAAGGAGAAGCTCGCCGAGTGGTACACGCGCACCCAGGGGCTGCGCTTCACCCGCTACCGCACCATGACCGCGCTCTCGCGCGGGGAGACGCCCGGGCCCGAATCTTCGATCACCAAGGTGACGGCGGCGAACAAGCTCCAGGAGATCACCGCCTACGGGCTGGACCTGCTGGGCATGGCGGGCGCGGAGACGGGCGCGGACATGCCGGTGGAGGGGTTGTTCGAGGAGGCGCTGCTCTATTCCCCGGCGCTGCGCATCGCGGGGGGCACGGATGAAATCCTGCGCAACATCATCGCCGAGCGCGTGCTCGGGCTACCGGCCGACATGCGCGCCGACAAGGATCTGGCGTTCAAGGACATCCCGACCGGGCCGCGATGAGGGCCGCCGGCGTCACCCGCCCTTCACGCCCCCCGCTGTCAGCCCGGCCACGATCTCCTTCTGCATGAGCAAGGTGAGCAACAGGACCGGCGCCGTCACCACCAGGGCGGCGGCGGCGAGGGGGCCCCAGCTCACCTGCTCGAAGGTCAGGACGTTGTACACCGCCACCGGCAGGGTGCGCGTCTCCCGGTTGGCGAGGACGACGCCGAACAGGAAGTTGTTCCAACTGAAGATGAACGAGAGGATGGTGGCGACGGTGATCCCCGGACGGGCCAGTGGCAGCGCGACATGGCGGAACGCCTGCCAGATCGTCGCGCCGTCCACCAGCGCCGCCTCCTCCAACTCGCTCGGCAGAGTCTCGAAAAAGCCGATCATGATCCAGACCACGATGGGCACCGTGATGACCAAATGGGTGATCACGATCGGCGTCAGCGTGCCCAGCAGCCCGACCCATTGGAAGACCAGGAACAGCGGGATCAGGTAGGAAAGACCGGGCGTCAGCCGGGCGATGAGGATCAGCATCGCCGCGCGCATCGCGCGTGACTTGGCGATGCCGTAGCCGGCGGGCACGCCGATCGCGAGCGCCAGCGCGGTCGCGCTGAACGAGACGATCACGGAATTGACCGTGTAGCTCAGGAAATCGTTCTCGGCGAATACCTTGACGAAGTTGTCGATCGTCGGCGGGCGCGGAATGAAGACCGGGGGAAACGCCATGTTGTCCACCTCGTTTTTCAGCGAGAGAGACAGCATCCAGAGGAACACGAACACGGCCGGGGAGATCAGCGCGACGACCGAGAGGCCGAGACCGACGCGGCCCGCGGCGCGGCGAAGCCGCCCGCGCCTCATTGCCACCTCACCTGCTGGCGCACGACCAGTAGGACGAGACTGACGGCGACGACAAGAACGAAGAACACAACCGTGACGGCGCCCGCGTAGCCGAGCTGATAGAAGGCGAACGCCTCCTGATAGAGAAAGATGTTGATCGTCTCGCTGGATGTTCCGGGGCCGCCGCCGGTGATGACGTAGATCAGGTCGAATGCCTTCAGCGCGTCGATGGTGCGGATCACGCCGGCGACCACCACGAACGGCCAGATCAATGGCAGGGTGATGTGGCGAAAGCATTGTAGCGGGCTGGCGCCGTCGAGACGCGCCGCCTCATAGGGATCGACCGGCAGGCTAGCGAGGCCGCCCAGCACGATGAGCATGACCAGCGGCGTCCACTGCCACGTCTCGACCATCACAAGGGTCGGGATCACGGTGTCCGGGGCGTAGGTCCAGGTGGCGGGCGGCAGCCCGATCGAGGTGAGGATGTAGTTCAGCACGCCGAGCTGCGGATGGAACATCATCGACCAGATGAGCGCGACCGCGACGGGCGTCGCCATCATCGGTAAAACGAAGATGGTGCGCGCCACCCCGCGCAGCGGAAATCGCTGATGAAAGCAGATCGCCGCCGCGATGCCGAGCACCAGCGGGAACCCGACCGCCAGCGCCGAAAAGTAGAGCGTGCGCACCACGGCCCAGCCGAACCGCGAATCGGTTGCCAGATGCGTGTAGTTGGCGAGGCCGGCCCACGTGATCCCGCCGGTCGGATCCCACTGGTGAAACGAAATGAAGACGGTGAACACCCACGGGAAGACGATCACCGCCAGCACCACGACGGCTGCGGGGACGATAAAGACTCCGTATCGGCGCGCGTAGTTCGCGCCATGCGCGCGGACGGGCAGCGTGCCCGCGCGCGTGGCGATCGAAGTGGACATGTCAGGCCGCGTTGGACTTGTCGAGCACCGGCTGGAAGGCATTGGTCGCCTTCTTCAGCTCGGCCGCGACGTCGTTGCCGAGCACGATGTTGGTCAGGGCGACGCCGAGCGTGTCGCGGAACTCGGTGACCGGCACGATCACCGGCAGCCCGGAACGCGCCATCCTGAGGCTCGCCTGCGTGGTGTCGAACCATTGCTGCGGGAACTTGCTGGTCTTGATCACGTCGGGCTGCGCGTAGCAGGACAGCCGCGGCGGGGTACCGGAGCCGGTGCGCAGTACCTCGGTCAGCATCTTCTTGCCCGTCACCCATTGCAGGAACAGCCAGGCGGCTTTCTTGTTCTTCGCCTTGGCGGGAATGCCGATGCCGTCGATGAAGGTGGCGCAGTTGTGCGCCTTCGGTCCGGCCGGGACCGGCGCGAAGCCGACTTTGCCCACGACGCGGGATTTCGTGGGATCGACGAGCGGCGCCGAGAACCCGATGCCGTCCCACCACATCGCGGCGCGGCGCTGGCTGAACGTCGTCTGGCAGTCGTTCCAGTTAAAGCCGACGCTGCCGGGCGGGGCGCATTCGCGCATGATCTTCTGGTACCACTTTCCCGCCTCGATCGCGGCCGGGGTGTCGGTCAGCAGCTTCCTGCCGTCGGGCGTGACCGTCTCCTGGTCCCAGCCGAGCAGCACGCTGTCATACAGCACCACATTGGCGTTCTTCAGCCCCCGTCCGGTGAACCCGTAGATGCCCTTCGACGGATCGGTGAGCGCATGGGCCATGCTCATCATCTCGTCGAATGTCTTGGGCGGGCCGTTCAAGCCTTTCTCCGACAGCAGCTCCGTGTTGTAAAAGATGATGAACAGGTCCTGGTTGAGCGGCAGCACGTTGACGCTGCCGTCCTCGGCGGTGGCCACCGCCATCGACGGCTTGCTGAAATCGGCCTGATCGAAGTCGGGCGCCGTGAGGGAGGCGTCGGCGATGTAGGGTCGCAAATCCTGCATCCAGCGGGCCTTCTCTATCAGCCGCTTCTGGACGTGCATTCCGACGTTCACCACGTCGAAGCTCGGGTGCCCGGACGCCATCTCCAGCGCGACCTTCGGGCGCTGCTGCTGCTCGGGGATTTGCTCGAAGCCGACGGTGATGCCGGTCAGCGCCTCGAATTCCTTCATGTGCGCGCGCGCCACGTCTCCGCGCGGCGAGAGCTGGTAGTTGACCTCGATGTGCTGACCCTTGAACTGCTTCCAGTCGAATTTCGACTGGGCGTTGGCCCGGCCGATGAGGGCGGGCGCGGCGAGCGCGGCGGATGCCTGAAGCAGGCGGCGACGGCGGATCATGACGACTTTCCCCCAGGCTGTGCCCCGATCGTGGGCTTGCGGGGAAGCATAACGGCGGGGGCGGGGGTGAGGAAGTGCGAGCGCGTGCCGCTCAGCCTCCGTAGCGGCGCCTTCAGCGTATGGGCTTCAAAGGTGGCGTCTCGCCGGGCGGAAGCTCGACCTTGGCCACGTTCAGAACCAGCGAAACCAAGGTGTAGTAGCCGCAGGCGCCCACTAGATCCATGACGCCGCGTTCCCCGAACCTGGCGAGCGCGCGGGCGTAGGTGGGGTCGCTGACTTCGCCGCTGTTCAGCAACTCGGTGGCGAAGTCGTACACGTCCGCCTCGTCCGGCTGCATCCCGTCCGGCCGGCGGCCTTCGGCCACCGCATCCGCGATCTCGGCGCGCAGCCCGGCCTGCAGCGCGAGGCGGCGATGGGCGTAGAATTCGTACTGCGCGGTCCACTTCCGGCCGGCCAACAGGATCGCCAGCTCGTTCAGCCGCGAGGGAACGGAACTTCTGAAGCGGATGACCTCGCCCACCTTCTGCACGGCGTCGGCGAGGTCGGGGCTGCGGAGCAGGGCGTTGAATGGCCCGCGCAGGCCCGACCCGCGCGGGCCCGATTGAATCGCATCCGCGACCCGGCGCTGCTCCGGCGTCATCGTTTCGGGCGCCAGTTCGGGAAAGCGCGTCTCGGGCATCGAAAGCCTCCGTTCTCAGGGCGAGGCCAGGATCAGCCCGCCATCGACCACGATTTCGGTCCCAGTGATATAGGCGGCTTCCGCGGAGGCCAGGAACAGCACGGCGTTCGCCACGTCCCAGGCGGTGCCCATGCGGCCCATCGGGCAACGCGCGTTGCGGCTGGCGATCAGTGCGGCGGCATCGCCCCCGGCGACGGTCTTGGCCAGGCGCTGCTCGACGAGCGGCGTGTGCATCAGACCGGGAACGACGGTGTTGCAGCGGATGCCCTTTTTGATGAAGGCGCCCGCCGTGGAGCGGCTGAACTGGATGACCGCGGCCTTGGACGCGCTGTAGGCCGCATGCTGACGCCCGCCGTGCCCGTCATTGCGAAGCCCGGCGACGGAGCTGATGTTCACCACCGCGCCCCCGCCCTGGCGCTCCATCACGGGGAGCGCGTATTTGCAGCCGAGGAACACGGTCTTGAGGTTGGTGTCGATCTGCCGGTCCCAGACCTCCTCTGGCATCGTCACGGCGTCGCCCGGCGCGGAGCCGCCGACATTGTTGACCAGGATGTCCAGACGGCCGAACTGGGCGAGGCAGGCGGCGACCATCGCTTGAACCTCTGCGGCGATCAGCATGTCGCAGCGGTAGGCGACGCCGTGGTTGCCCTCACCTTCGATGACCGCGTGCGTCTCCTCGGCGGCGGCGGCGTTGACATCGACGAGGAAGACCTTGGCGCCCTGGCGCGCCAGCAAGGTGGCGGTCGCCTTGCCGTTGCCCCAGCCGGGGCCGACCGATCCGGCGCCCGTCACGATGGCGACTTTGCCTGTCATGTCGAGCATGCGCGCGTCCTTTCCCGGTTGGGTGCCGATCCTACAGGATCGCGCGTGCCGGCGTCTTCCGACGACGCCCGCTCATCCACCTGAACAGCCAGTGCAACCCCCCGGCGACCCCGGTCGGCAGCACGTACATGAAGGCCATCAGGATCAGTCCGTAGATCGCACCGGGTGCCGCCTTGGAGATGTCGTTGGCGACATTGGGAATGAACTCGATGAAGGCGCCGCCGAACAGGGCGCCGGGGATGGAACTCACGCCACCGACCACCAGGCCGACGAAGAACCAGATGGAGACGAAGAGGTTGAAGCTGTCCGGGGCGACGAACTGCACGACGATCGTGGTGAGCGCGCCGGCGACGCCGCTGAAGGCGGCGCTGACGGCGAAGGTCCGGGTCTTCACCGCGGCGAGATTGATGCCCATCGATTCGGCGGCGAGCGACTGGTCGCGGATCGCCATCATCGCCCGCCCGATCCGCCCGCGTGTCAGGTTCCAGCCGAGCAGGAAGATCACGCAGCCGATCCCCAGGCAGAACAGGTAGATCCACTGGTCGGGGTTCAGCGGCAGCCCGAACGGCGCTGCGGCCTTGTCGGTGGTCAGCCCCTGAACTCCCCCGGTCAGGTCCGAGAGTGCGTTGACCTTCAGGATCTGCGGAGCGGCGACTGCGAGCGCCAGGGTCACCAGCGCGAGATAGAGCCCAGCCAGGCGCAGCGCCGGGAACCCGACCAGGAAGCCGACGATGCCCGCGGCAACTGCGGCGACGGGAACGGTCGCCCAATAGGGCCAGTTGTAGTTCGCCATGAGGATCGCGGTAGCGTAGGCGCCGACCGCGTAAAACGCCCCGTGGCCAAGCGAGATCTGGCCGTTGATGCCGGTCAGCACCGTCAAACTCAGGACGGCGCACGCGTAGGAAATCGTCATCGAGAGCTGGAACAGGCGGTAACTGCTAGCCACGAAGGTGAGCGCGATGGCGATCCCCACCACGACCAGGATCGCGATGACGCGCCACGGCTCGAGCCGGCCCTCCGTATCGCGGGTATCGGTCTCGCCCGCCACGGTCTCGGCCGTCGAGGCCAGGTCAGCGTCGCTCATGGAGCTACACCCTGCTCTGCACCGCGCGTCCGAACAGCCCAGCGGGCTTGATCAGCAGCACGGCGACGATGATGATCAACGCAACGGTCAGCTTCAACTCGGTGCCGACGACGTAGGCGCCGAAGACGTTCTCCAGCACGCCGACCACGAAGCCGCCGATCACGGCCCCCAGCGCGTTGTCGATGCCGCCCAGCAGAGCACCGGCGAAAGCGTAGATCAGGATGCCCGCCATCATGTTGGGGTCGAGGAACACGATCGGGGCGACCATTATCCCGGCGATGCCGCCGATAGCCGCGGCCAGCCCCCAACCGAGCGCCAGCATCCGGTTCACCCGCACCCCGCACAGCCGCGCCGATGTCGGGTTGAACGCCGCCGCGCGCATCGCCAGGCCCAGCGTGGTATGGCGGAAGAAGAGATAGACGAGGAGCAGCACGATCAGCGTCACCCCCGTCTCACCGACCTCGTGGGCGGAGACGAATCCGCCAAGCATCGGCTGGCCGCCGCCGAACGGCGACGGGAACGGCTTGATGATGTAGTCGAATATCCAGCCGTCCATCGCGTTGATGACCAGCAGCAGGCCGATGAACACACCGACCACCGTCAGGATGGGTGCGTGCGTCACCGGCCGAATCAGCACCCGCTCGATCACCACGCCCATGATGAACGAAAAGATCACGGTGACGACGAAGGCACCCCAGGTACGGCACGCCGGCGTTGATCAGCGTCAGGCAGACATAGGTCGAAAGCGTCGCCATCTCGCCCTGGGCGAAATTCACGTGATGGGTTGCCTGGTAGATCATCACCAGCGCGAGCGCGACCGCGGCGTAAATGCTGCCGCTGGCGAGCCCGGAGATGATCTGATGCGCGAGACCCGTCACGGGATGCTGTCTCCTGTCGGAATGGCTCGCATTAATAGCCGAGATAGGCGCGCCGGACCGCCTCGTCCTTGCGCAGGTCCGCCGCCGGACCGGAGACGACGATCCGTCCGGTTTCCAACAGGTAGGCGTAGTCGGCGAAATCCAGCGCGACGGAACTGTTCTGCTCGACCAGCAGGATGCTGACGCCCTCGTCGCCGCGAATGCGGCGCAGGATTTTGAAGATGTCCTGCACGATCAGCGGCGCGAGGCCGAACGATGGCTCGTCGAGCAGCAGCAGCCGGGGCTTGATCAGCAACGCGCGCGCGATCGCCAGCATCTGCTGTTCGCCGCCCGACAGCGTGCCCGCCTGCTGGCGGTAGCGTTCCTTCAGCCGCGGGAAGTAGTCGAACATTCGCTCGAAGTCGGCCGCCACGCCCCGCTTTTCGCGTCGGCTGTACGCGCCGAGGCGCATGTTCTCCTCGACGGTCAGCTCCATGAGGGTGCCGCGGCCGTCGGGGACGTGGCCGACGCCACGGCGCACGATCTCCTCGGCGGCCGAGCGGTCGATGCGCTCGTCGCCGAGCCGCACCTCTCCCTCCGCGCGAATTAACCCGCAGATGGCGCGAAGGGTCGTGGTCTTGCCGGCGCCGTTGGCGCCGAGCAGAGTCGTGGTGCGGCCCTGCTCGACCTGGAAGTCGATCCCGTGCAGGACCTTGGTTTGCCCGTACCCGGCGCGCAGTCCGCGCGCCTCAAGCAGCGCCGGCATGTTGCCTCGCCTCTTGCTCGCTCTCGCCCAGATAGGCGCGGATCACTTCCGGCTCGCGGCGCACCTCGTCGGGCGTGCCGTCGGCGATCTTCCGGCCGAATTCGAGCGCGATCACCTTCTCGGAGATGCCCATGACCATGCTCATGTGATGCTCGACGACCAGCACCGACATGTCGAAATGCGCGCGGATCTGCTGGATCAGCGCCGAAAGCTCGTCCACCTCGCTGTGATTGAGGCCGCCCGCCGGTTCGTCCAGCAGCAGGAGCTTGGGGGCGCCCATTAGCGCACGGCCTAGCTCGACCCGCTTTTGCGTGCCGAACGGCAGGCCGCCGACGGGCAGCTCGGCGACGTCGTCCAACGCGAGCAGGCCCAGCAGGTCGCGCAGCCTGACCCGCGCCGCCGCCTCCTCGGTCCGAACGATCGGCAGGCGGAGCGCGTTGGCGATAAAGCCCGAGCGGGCGAGGTGGTGGCCGCCGACCAGGATGTTGTCGCGCACCGACAGGCGCGAGAACAGCGCCACGTTCTGGAAGGTGCGCCCGATGCCGAGCGGAGCCATGCTGTAGCGCGGCGCGCCCCGGATCGATTTCCCCTCGAACAGGATGTCGCCCTCGGCATATCGGTAGATGGCGCTGATGCAGTTGAACAGAGTCGTCTTGCCCGAGCCGTTGGGGCCGATCAGGCCGCAGATCTGGCGGCGTCCCACCTCGAACGAGACCCCGGCAAGCGCGACGACGCCGCCGAACCGCACCACTACGTCGCGAACGGCCAGAACCGGGGCGTCGGCTCGGCTGGCTGCGTCAGACATAGGTGGCCTTGTGGATGCGCGCGTCGCCCGCGCGGCCTGGGTTTCCCATCCGCTCTCCCTGCCCCTCGCGGCGCCGTTCTTGCGTTTTCGGCACGTCAGCCCTGCACCTCAGGGTGACGAAGCGGGGCGGGCGAGTCAACCGGGCATGGCGGGCGACTGGACGGCAAGGGACCGCCATCTTGACGGCGCCATCGTGAACGAGCGCGAGCCGAAGGACCGCGACATCGCCATGGTGTTCCAGGACCGCCGCGTGAAGGAACCGCTGCGCCTTTCGGCCTCCACACCATGAGAACATCCGCGAGAGGTCAGGCTGTCCCGTCATCGGCGGACCCGGAAGCCGGCAGCAAGGGCTGCGGCGCGGCGTGCGCCGCCGCCAACGCGGGCGCGCGCCGCCGGCGACGTCCGCGCGCCCTCGGATCCAGGGCATCGCGTACCCAGTCGCCGATGAGGTTCTCCGCCAGCACCAGCACCACCAGCGCCGCACCCGGCAGCACCGACGGCCACCAGGCGCCGCTGAACAGGTATTGATAGCCCTGGCTCACCCGCAGCCCGAGCGAAGGCGTCGTGACCGCCACGCCGAGCCCGAGGAACGACAGCGACGCCTCCAGTTCAACGGCGCGCGGGATGTCGACCGAGATCTGCACCAGCAGCGGCCCGAGCACGTTCGGCAGCAGATGGCGGAACACGATCCGCGCCGGCGAGGCACCGGCCAGCATCGCGGCGATGATGTAGTCCTGCCGGGTCTCCGACAGCACGCTCGACCGCACCAACCGGGCATACTGCGCCCACCCGACCACCCCGATCACCGCGATCACCTTCCACAGCCCGCGCCCGGACAGCGCCAGCACGGCGAGCGCGATCAGCACGGCGGGCAGCGAAAGCTGGATGTCCACGAGCCGCATGGCGATGGCGTCGAGCCAGCCGCCGCTGCGATACCCCGCGAGCAGCCCCGTCACGCCGCCGAGCACGACGCTGACCGCCACCGCCAGGAAGCCGGCGAGCAGGCTGACCCGCAATCCGTAGAAGATGTTCGAAAGCACGTCGCGCCCCAGCCCGTCGGTTCCGAGCGGGTACGTCCAATCGCCGCCGCTCGCCCACCCCGGCGGGTTGAGCCGCATCAGCAGGCTTTGCTCCTGCGGGTCGTGCGGAGAGATCAAGGGCGCAAGAATGGCTATCAGCACCAGCGCCGCCAGGACAAGGATCGACACCCACGGCAGTCCGCGCAGCCTAACCGGCATGGGCGACTCGCGGATCGATCACGCCATACAGCAGGTCCACCACGAGATTGATCGCGGCGAACATCACGGCCACGACGATCACGTACGACAGCACCACCGGGTAGTCGAGCCGGTAGAGCGATTCCAGCGCCAGCCGGTTCATCCCCGGGAGCGCGAAGATCGTCTCGGTGATGACGGCGCCCGCGAACAGCTGGCCGAACTGCAACCCGAAGACCGTGATCAGCGGCAGCATGGCCGTGCGCAGCGCGTGCTTCACCACGACCACGGGTTCGGACAACCCCTTGGCGCGCGCCGTGCGCACGTAGTTCAGCGACAGCGTGTCGAGCAGGCTGGTCCGGGTCAGCCGGGTGAACAGCGCGATGCGAAAGAAGGCCAGCGTGAAGGCCGGCATGACGTAGTGCTCGATGCTGCCCGCGCCCGACGCGGGCAGCACGTTGAGCGACACGCTGAATGCGAAGATCAACAATATGCCAAGGAAAAACGTCGGGATCGACGATCCGAGGACCGACAGCCCGCGCAGCGCCTGATCCAGCAGGCTGCCCGGCCACAATGCGGCGAAGATGCCGAACGGCAGGCCGGACACCGTGGCGATGCCGATCGCCAATGCCACCAGCTCCCCCGTCACCGGCACCCGCTCCAGGATCAACTGCATGGCCGGCTGGCCGCTGTAGTAGGACAGCCCGAGATCGCCGTGCAGCACGCCGCCGATGTAGCGCGCGTACTGCACCAGGATCGGCCGGTCGAGCCCGAGGCTGGCGGCCAGTACCGCGCGGTCATGTGCGTTCATCGTCTCCGGCGCCAATACGGCGATCGGGTTGCCCGTCGCGTGGATCAGCACGAACACGAGCGTCACCACAACCCAGACGACGAACGCCGCACCCAGGAGGCGCTTGAGGACGAAGTGGGTCATGCGCGCGACCTCTTCCGCAAGGGGAGTGGAAGTGGAAAGCGAGATCCGCTTATTGCTTCCCTCTCCTTGCGGGCGACGGCATTCACATTTCCTGCATCAACTCCGCCCATTCTCGCGGAATGACGCGAAGCAGCGAGAACGACTCCCCCTCCCCTTGCGGGAGGGGGTCGGGGGGAGGGGTCGAGGCAAGAACTTTTCTCGACTTCGCGCGCGACATGCGACGTTGCCCAACACGCTCGGAGCGGACGCTTTGGTATGCGCTGCGCGGCGGGCAACTTAATGGCCTGAAGTTCCGCCGTCAGGTTCCGATCGGCCCGTTCATCGCTGACTTCTTTTGTCCGCCAGCCCGCCTGGTCGTTGAGGTGGATGGCTTGCCCCATGCCGCGAACCCCTCCCCCCGACCCCCTCCCGCAAGGGGAGGGGGAGTTCCTTTCGGACCACAAATCCGTAAATCCCGTATCCACTTGCGGGAGGTATGACGCACCACGAACATCACTTCTTGCGTGTCATCTGCCAGGCGAAGATCTGTTCGTCTTGGCGCGACGTGTACGCGATGTCGTTCGCCACCCCGGCGATGACGTCCTCATAGTACAGCGGCAGATAGGCGTATTTCACGCGATCCGCCTGGTGGTAGGCCTGCTCGATCTGCTTGGTGCGCGTGGCGGTATCGAAATCGGTTCCCGCCTTGGCCATCACTGCGTCGGCGTCCGGATCGCAGAAATGCTCGCGGTTGACGACCCCGAAGCCCGCCTTCTCGTCGCGGCAGTGGTACACTGCGCCCCAGGTGGTGATGGCGTTGTTGCTGCCCCAGCCGGCGAAATACATGGTGAAGTCGCCCTTATCGATCTGCGGGAAGAACACCGCCTTGGGGATGGCGTTCACCGCGACCTTGATTCCGGCCTGGCCCAGCAAGCCGCCGATCGCCTGCTCGACAAGGCTGTCCTCCAGATAGCGGTCGTTGGGGCCGTCCAGCCGCACCGCGAACCCGTTCGGATAACCCGCCTCGGCGAGCAGCTTCCTCGCGCCGGCCACGTCATAGGGCGGCGGCTTCAGTGCCGGATCGAACCCCTCGGCCCCGTGCGGGGTGAACTGCGCGGCGACATCGACGGCGCCGTTGAACAGCTTGGTCTTGATCGCCGGGACGTTGATCGCCATCCACACCGCCTCGCGCACGCGTGGGTCCATGAACGGGTTTTTCGCACCGGCGGGCAGGCCGGGCGAGCCGGTTTCGCGCCAATAGTCCATCCCCAAATACATCGTGCGCTGGCCCGGTGTCAGCGTGATGTACGCCTTGCCGCTGTCCTTCACCCGCTTGAAGTCCGACGGGTCGATCTTCTCGGCGACCTGGATCTGGCCCGACACCAGCGAGGCGAGCCGCGTCGCGGAGTTCTGGATGCTCTCCAGATGCACGTGGGTGAACGCGGGCTTGTCGCCCCAGAAGACGTCCGAGGCCACCAGATCGAGATGGTCGTCGGCGAGCCAGGAGACGAACTTGTATGGCCCCGTGCCCACCGGGTGGTTGGCGAAGGCTTGCCGCCCCTCCTTCTTGATCAGCGCCTCCGGCATCACGGGAATACCTTCCAGATGCAGCGGGAACACCGGATCGGGGCTGCTGAAGGTCACGTCGATCGTGTCGGGCGAGACCACCTTGTAGCCGCTCACGTTGTTGGCCAGCTCGCGGAACTGCGACTTGGGGTTGCGCCCGGTGTCGAGGATGGATTCCCCCACATCCTCGGCGGTCATCGGCGTGCCGTCCTGGAATTTCACGCCCTGCCGCAAGGTCAGCCGCCAGGTGGTGGGGTCGACGCTCTGCCACTTGGTCGCGATGCACGGCAGCAACTCGCCGTGCGTGCCCTCGATGGTGATGGGGTTGAAGATTTCCCCCTGCCAGGCCGTGGTCGTGCTCTCGGCCCGCATGATCGGATCGAGCGTCACCGCGCCGCCGTTGAAGGCGATGGTGAGCGGCTGGGTCGCGCTGTCGCCGACGGCCGCCATCGCGCCGCCGGAGCCGAGAGCGAGGAGCATCAAGCACGTTGCGATGGCGCGCATGGGGCGATCTCCCTGGACATGCCGAGCCTATGGCGCGCGCGCCGCGCGATCAAACCGCCGCTACAGGATGTCGTCGCGGATGCACGCCTTGTGATGCCCCGGCGCCGCCTCGCGCAGCGCCGGCGGCCCCGCCGCACAGGCAGGAAGCGCGTAGCGGCAGCGGGTGCGGAAGACGCAGCCCGAGGGCGGGTTCACCGGGCTCGGGATCTCGCCGGCCAGCACGATGCGCCTCCGCTTCGCCCCGGGTTCGGGCACCGGCACGGCCGAGAGCAGCGCCTCGGTGTAGGGATGCAGCGGATGGCGGCACAACTCCCGGCTCTCGGCCACCTCCACGATGTGGCCGAGATACATGACTGCGATACGGTCGGCGACGTGCTCCACCACGGCAAGGTCGTGGGCGATGAAGAGCATCGCCAACCCGAGCCGCGCGCGCAAATCGAGCAGCAGGTTCACCACCTGCGCCTGGATCGACACGTCGAGGGCAGAGACCGGCTCGTCGGCCACCAGCAACTCCGGCTCGGAGGCGAGCGCGCGGGCGATGCCGATCCGCTGCCGCTGGCCGCCCGAGAAGACGTGCGGATAGCGTCCCATCGCCTCCGCCGGCAGCCCGACCAGGCCCAGCAATCCGGCCACCCGCTCGTGCCGTGCGGCCCGGCCGGGCGCGAGCCCCTGGATCAGCAGCGGCTCGCCCACCGCCTGTTCCACCGTCATGCGCGGATTGAGCGAGCCGAACGGGTCCTGAAAAACAAGCTGCATGCGCCGCCGGTGCGGGCGCAAGGCGCGGCGGGACAGATGCGCGATGTCGGCCCCGTCCAGCTCGATCCGCCCCTCGTCGGGTTCGTACACGCGCAGCACCGTGCGCCCCACGGTCGTTTTCCCGGAGCCGGACTCGCCCACCAGCCCGAGCACCTCGCCCCGCCCAACGGTAAAGGAGACGCCGTCCACCGCCCGCAGGCGGGCGCGCTTCCGTCCAAACCCGGTCGACCGGCCGACCGGGAACCATTTTCGCAAGCTGTCCACGCGCAGCAGCGGCGCGCTCATCGCGCCAGCTCGCGCCAGCGGACGCAGCGCACCATCCGCCCCGATCCGCAGGGCTCCAGCGGCGGCACGGCCGTGTCGCACCGCCCCGCGACGGCGTGCGCGCAGCGTGGATGGAACGCGCAGCCGCGCGGATGCGCCCGCGGGCTCGGCACCTCGCCCGGAATCGCCTCCAGCCGGATCGCGCGGTCGTCCAGCACGAGGCGCGGAACCGAGGCGAGCAGCCCAGCGGTGTAGGGCATCCGGGGTGCCGCGAAGATCGCTTCGGTCGGCGCCTCCTCGACGATCCGGCCTGCGTACATGACCGCGATCCGGTCGGCGATCTCGGCCGCCACGCCGAGGTTGTGCGTGATGAACAGCACCGCCATCCCGATCTCCGCCTGCAAGGACTTGATCAGCTCCAGCAGTTGCGCCTGCACCGTGACGTCGAGCGCCGTCGTCGGCTCGTCGGCGACCAGCAGGGCGGGCCGGCACGACAACGCCATCGCGATCATCACCCGCTGCGCCATGCCGCCGGAAATCTGATGCGGATAGGACGACAGCCGCGCCCTCGGGTCCGGGATGCCGAGGCGCGTCAGCATTTCCTCGGCCGTGCCCAGCGCCTCGGCCCGCCGGCGGCCCTGGTGCAGCATGACGGCGTCGGCGATCTGGTCGCCGACGGTATAGACCGGGTTCAGGCAGCTCATCGGCTCCTGGAACACCATGGCGATATCGTTGCCCCGGATGCGGCGCATCGCGCGGGCGGGCAGACGGAGCAGGTCGAGCGCCGCGCCGTCCTTGCCGCGAAACGCGATCTCCCCGGTGATCGTGACGTCCGGCCCGCGTGGAACCAGGCCCATGACGGCGAGCCCAGTGACGGATTTGCCGGCGCCGGACTCGCCGATCAGCACGACGGTTTCGCCGCGCCGGACAGTCAGCGATACGCCCTCGACGGCACGGGCCACCCCGTCGTCGCCGTGAAAATGGACGTGGAGGTCTTGTACGGAGAGCAGGGCGTCTCGATCCGCGCCTGACCCCTCCCCCCAACCCCCTCCCGCGAGGGGAGAGGGAGTAGAGAGCGCCCCTTCGCTTTCTCCTCCCCTCCCCTTGCGGGAGGGGTTGGGGGAGGGGTCGCGCGTCACCGCGACATCTGGATCGGCGGGTCGATGTCGGGCGGCAGCGGAGACACGTACGGCTTTTCCCGCACGCGCGCCTGAAGGTCGGCCTTGGCGCGCGCCAGCAGGGCCTCGTCCTCGATCGCGGCGACTGCCGTGCCGGCCATCACCTTGGCGACATGCACCATCCCCTTGTGTGCCGCGGGCGTCTTGCCCTGCGCGGTGAGCTGCCAGGAATGTCCCGGCGTGCCGATCGCATACGTCGCGCCGCGCGCTTGCACGGTGGGAACCACCCAGCTCACGTCGCCCACATCGGTCGATCCCATCATCGCCGCGCGCGGCGTGTCGAGCGGCAGGATGTGCTCGCAGAGCGGCAAACCCTTGCGCACGGGCTCGCCCACGCGGCGGAACGCGGCCTCGATGTCCTCGTCGCTGAGTGTTGCCTGGATCTTGGCCGCGAACGCGCGGTCCGCCTCGTCGAACGGCGGCGGGCCGAGCCGGGTCAAAGCGTCCTGCATCGCCTGCTCCAGCGGGGCGTTGGGCAACAGGTTGGAGACGGCGCTGACGACCGCGTGGCTGACCGATGTCTCGGTCATCAGGGCCGCGCCCTCGGCCACCTTCTTGACGCGCTCCACCAGCCGCCGCAGCTCCGGCAGATCGCGCGCGCGAACGAGATAGCGCACGACGGCGCGCGCCTGCACCACGTTCGGGGCGATCCCGCCCGCGTCGAGCATGGCGTAGTGGATGCGCGCGTCGGACGGCATGTGCTCGCGCATGTAGTTCACGCCAACGTTCATCAGCTCCACGGCATCGAGCGCGCTGCGCCCGAGATGCGGCGCGGCGGCGGCGTGCGAGGCGCGGCCGTTGAAGGTGAAGTCGAGGCGCATGTTGGCCAGCGAACGCGCGTCATTCACGCCGGCGAAGGCGGCGGGGTGCCAGGAGATCGCGATGTCGACGTCATCGAACACGCCGGCGCGCACCATGAAGCCTTTCGCCGCGCCGCCTTCCTCGGCCGGGCAGCCGTAGTAGCGCACGCGCGCCTGCACCTGATGCTCGGCGAGCCAGTCCTTCACGGCGCTCGCCGCGAGCAGCGAGGCGGCACCAAGCAAATTGTGCCCGCAGCCATGCCCGGCACCGTTCGGCTCCAGCTCCCGCTTCTCGGCGAGGCCGGCTTCCTGACTCAGCCCGGGGAGCGCATCGTATTCGCCGAGGATGGCGATGACCGGGCCACCGTCGCCCGCCTCGCCCATCACCGCCGTTGGAATTCCGGCGACATTGGGGCTCACGCGGAAACCCTCGCGCTCCAGCAACGCCGTGTGCTCGGCGCAGGATCGCTGCTCCGCATAGGCGATCTCCGGCATTCCCCAGATGCGGTCGCTCAGCTCCTCGAACGCCGTCTTCCTGTCATCAACGATCCGCCAGATCTCTTCCGTGTTCCGCATGACACCTTCCACAACCGCCAGCGCCTCCGACAGTGCCATGCCGAAGGGCCGTCGCGCGAGTCCCCGCCTCCGGCGCCCGACACTCAGGCTCAGCCGAGGACGTGGTCGCCATTTCAAACGCGACTTGGATTCCGAGCCGGCGAAGAAGGTGCATCGTGAGCTGGACCAACGTTCGCGACCGCCGCTTCGCACCTGGCGGTGACCGGCTGGGGCTCCCAGCCGGCCTACCCGACCCGTGCGCAAATCGAGGCGATCCTGCCCCGCCTCGCGCGGACCGCGCACGCGCTCTGAACGGCCCTATGCCGCGGCTTTGCGGTTGACCCGTCCCTCGGCGATCTCGGTCAGCTTCTTATCCGTCGCCTTCTCCTCCTGGAGGGTCTGCTCCAGGACGCTTGCGCAATCGTTGCGGCGGAGTTCGCGGGCGAGGGCGATGAGCGTGCCGTAGCGGGTAATCTCGTAATGCTCGACGGCCTGCGCCCCGGACAGCATGGCGGCGTCAAGGACGTCCTTGTCGCCGACGTCGCTCATGACCTGCTTGGCTTCGGCGAGGATACCGTCCATCGCCTCGCAGGTGACGCCCTTGACCGGCTGGCCGTGCATCTGAAAAACCTGCTCCAGCCGCTTGATATGATTCTCGGTCTCCCTCAGATGCGTTTGGAAGCCCTGCTTCAGCTGCGGGTCCGTCGCTTTGTCGATCATCTTCGGGAGCGACTTCGTGATCTGGTTTTCGGCGTAGTAGATGTCCTGCAGCGTGTGGACGAAGAGGTCGTCAAGGGTTTTGATCGGGGTCGTGAACAGTCCCATGGCCATTTCTCCTGTCTTTGGGCACCGCATCTCAAAGTATCCGCCCCTGGTTGGGTTTCATGGCGAGATCGGGATTTGAAGCCAGGCTTGGCGCGATGATAGGCGGACCGGTGTCCTTGGATTTCAGGTCGTCCCCAGACCAAGATGCTGGTGCCGCCACTGCGCAAGCCGCGCTCGTGCATGGGCTCGGCCTATCGCACCGCTACATGATGCCGACCGCTGAGCGGCTCGCGCCGGCGTTCGCCGTCTACGTCCCCGACCTGGCCGGCTTCGGCGACGGGCGGCTTGTCTTGATCCCCGGCGTGGCCCACACCTCAAGATCTATACCGCACCCGAGAAGATCTATACCGCACCCGAGCAACTCGCGGCCGTTGCGCAGCAGTTCCTGCTGGGCCGCTGATGTCGTAATCGATCCGGGAGCCATGATATTAGATGGCTCTCCTCATTGTCGACACCTCACAGGAGCCGAAACCATGGCGCGAATGGCGAGAACAACCAACACGACGAAGCCGGGTGCGCCAGCGCGCAAGCCGGGTCGTCCCATTTCTTCGGCCAAGAAAGCGAGCGCGAATGTCACCCGCACGCCGGCGGCCGGCGCCTCGCCGAAATTGAGCAAGGAGGAGCTGCGCGCCCGGGTGGAGAAGCTGGAGCGTGCCAACGCCACGCTCCGGGCCAAGGGTAGGGAGCTTGGCCGCAACGCCAAGAGTGATGCCGCCCGGATCGAGGAGCTGGAAGAGCAGGTGGCAAGGCTGGAGAAGCCGGCGGACTCGCCAACGTCTCGCGCCAGGTCCGGCGGAACCGCGGCGGCGACAACGCGCAGGACGCGAAGCGGGCGTCTTGAGCACGATCCGGGCGATGCCGTGCCGCCGGGCGTTGCCGTGGAGGATCCCGAGCCGCCGGACGAGGAGGCCGTGGCCGCGCGCGAGAACCTGGAGGAACACCTCTCGGGCGAGTAGCGTTTTGGCCGTCACCGAAAATCCCGCGTCGGGACCTTGATCCCCGACCCGAGCCGCAGATCGGGGATATAGATGTCGCGCGCGGGCGTGCCCACGGCGTCACGGGGATCGGGGCCGCCTTGGTGCGTGACCTGATCGCCGCGGCCGTGCGGGACGGGAAGGGGGGTCTGGCCGACGCCGCGCAGCAGGGCGGAGAGGTCCTCCAGCCGGTCGGTGACGACATGGATCACCTCGCCCTCGCGCTGCACCTGGCCGTGGCAGGCGACCATGCCGGCGGCCAGGATCACCCGACGTTGGCGGGCGAACACGCTCGGCCAGACGATCAGGTTGGCGATTCCGGTCTCGTCCTCGATGGTGATGAACATCACGCCCTTGGCCGAGCCGGGCTTCTGGCGCACCAGCACGATCCCCGCCACGACAGTGCGGCGACCGTCGCGCACGCGGGCGAGATCGGCGCAGGCGATTATGCCGCGCGCGCGTAAGCCGTCGCGCAGGAACGCCACGGGATGACGGCGCAGACTCAGCCCCATGCTGCGGTAGTCCTCGACAACCTCGCGACCCTCGGTCATCGGCGCCAGCACGACCGGCGGCTCCACACATTCGGGGCGCATCCCCTCGGCGGCGGCGAACAACGGCAGCGGGGCGTCCGCCAGCCCACGCACCGCCCACAGCGCCTGCCGCCGATCCAGACCCAGGCAGCCGAACGCGTCCGCCTCGGCCAGCCGCTCCAGCGCCGCTCTCGGTACCCCGGCGCGGCGCCACAGTTCCTCGACGGAGGCATAGGGCGTCTCGGCGCGATGCGCGACGATCGCCGCCGCGTGCGCGTTCGCCAGACTCTTGGCCATGCGCAGGCCGAGCCGCACGGCGCACGCCCCATCCGTTTCCAGCGTGCAGTCCCAGCGGCTGTGGTTGACCGAAACCGGGCGCACCTCGACCCCATGCTCGCGCGCATCGCGTACGATCTGCGCCGGGGCGTAGAAGCCCATCGGCTGCGCGTTCAGCAGCGCGCAGCAGAACACGTCGGGGTGGTGGCACTTCATCCAGGACGAGGCATAGGCGATCAGCGCGAAGCTCGCGGCGTGGCTCTCGGGGAAACCGTAGCTGCCGAAACCCTCGATCTGGCTGAAGGTGCGCTCGGCGAAGTCGGGCGCGTAGCCGCGGGCGATCATGCCGTCGATCAGCTTGTCCCGGAAGTGCGAAACCCCGCCGGTGAACTTGAAGGTCGCCATCGATCGGCGCAGCGCGTCGGCCTCCGCTGCGGTGAAGCCGGCGCAGGCGATGGCGACCTGCATCGCCTGCTCCTGGAACAGCGGGATTCCCAGCGTCTTGCCGAGCACGCGCTTCAGTTCGGGCGTGGGATAGACGGCGGGCTCCTTGCCCGCGCGGCGGCGCAGGTAGGGATGCACCATGTCGCCCTGGATCGGGCCGGGACGAACGATCGCGACTTCGATCACGAGGTCGTAGAAGGTGCGCGGAGCCATGCGCGGCAGCATCGCCATCTGCGCCCGGCTCTCGATCTGGAACACGCCCAGCGTGTCGGCGCGGCGGATCATCGCAAAGGTCGCCGCGTCCTCCGCCGGGATGGCGGCGAGGTCGAGGCGCTGGCCCCGGTGCTCGTCGAGCAGGTCGAAGGCGCGGCGGAGACACCCCAGCATCCCGAGGCCCAGCACATCGACCTTCATGAAGCTGAGCGCGTCGATGTCGTCCTTGTCCCACTCGATCACCTGGCGGTCTTGCATGGCGGCGGGCTCGATCGGTACCAGTTCGTCCAGCCGATCGCGCGTGAGCACGAAGCCGCCCGGATGCTGGCTGAGGTGGCGGGGAAAGCCGATCAGCTCGCGCGCCAGCGCGAGCGTCAGGCGCAGCCGGCGATCGTCGAGGTTGAGGTTCAGCTCGGCGGCGTGCGCCTCCTCGACGCCGTCTTCGGACCAGCCCCAGACCTGGCTTGCCAGCGCCGCCGTCACGTCCTCGGTCAGGCCCATCACCTTGCCCACCTCGCGCACCGCGCCCCGCGCGCGGTAGCGGATGACGGTGGCGCATAAGGCGGCGCGGTCGCGGCCGTAACGGTCATAGACCCACTGGATCACCTCCTCGCGCCGCTCGTGCTCGAAATCGACGTCGATGTCGGGCGGCTCCTTGCGTGCGGCGGAGACGAACCGCTCGAACAAAAGGCCCGCGCGCACCGGGTCGATGGCGGTAATGGCGAGGACGTAGCAGACGGCCGAATTGGCCGCGCTGCCGCGCCCCTGGCAGAGGATGCCGCGCGTGCGCGCGAAGCGGACGATGCTGTGGACGGTCAGGAAATAGGGCGCGTAGGCCAGTTCCGCGATCAGCCGCAGCTCGTGGCGAAGCTGGACGGCGACCTCGTCGGGGATGCCGTCCGGATAGCGGGCGGGGGCGCTCTCCCACACCAGCCGTTCCAGCGTCTGTTGCGGGGTCAGCGTCTTGTCCTCGATCTCGTCGGGGTACTGATAGCGCAGCTCCGCTAGCGAGAAGGGACAGCGCGCGACGATCTCAAGCGTGCGGGCGACGGCGTCCGGATGGGCGGCGAAGCGGCGGGCCATCTCGGCGGGGGATTGCAGGTGGCGGTCGGCGTGGCGCTCGCGCCGGAAGCCCGCAGCGTCGATCGTGCAGCCTTCGCGGATGCAGGTGAGGACGTCCTGGAGGATGCGCCGCTGTGGGACATGATACAGCACGTCGCCGGTGGCGACGGTGGGGATGCGCGCGGCGCGGGCGAGGTCGGCGAGGCGGCGCAGGCGCACGGCCTCGCCCGGGCGGCGGCGTGGGGTGAGCGCCAGATAGGCGCGGTCGCCGAAGGCGTCGCGCAACGCGGCGAGGCGGGCGGGGAGCGCCGGATCGTCCGGCTGATCGGGCAGCAGGACGGCCAGCAGACCCGCGGCGTGCGCGGCGAGGTCGTCCCAGGCGAGATCGCACGCGCCCTTGCCGGCACGCGCCTTGCCGAGCGTGAGCAGCCGGCACAGGCGCGAATAGGCGGCCCGGTCGGTGGGATAGGCGAGGACCGAAACGCCGTCCGCCAGATCGAGCCGGCAGCCGACGACGAGCCGCATCCCGACCTCGGCGGCGCGCTGGTGGGCGCGCACGATGCCGGCGAGCGTGTTGCGGTCGGTCAGGCCGAGCGCGGGCAGGCCGAGCGCCTTGGCCTGGAGCAGAAGCTCCTCGACGTGGCTCGCGCCGCGCAGGAAGGAGTAGTTGGAGGTGACGTGGAGTTCGGCGTAGGGCGGGGTCATGGATGCGGGCGTGCGGTAATGATTTGTAAAGACGAACGTGTAGTGCTACCTGTGTGGATGGCATCGACGGGTTCGACTGGGACGCCGGCAATCGCGACAAATGCCGCAAGCACGGGGTTTCCCTGGCCGAGATCGAGGCGGTGCTGGGCGGCCAGCCCCTGATCGCGTCCGACCCCGGCCACTCGATGGGCGAGACGCGGTCCATCGCCGTGGGGCGGACCGTCGCTGGCCGGGCGGTCTTTATCGCGTTCACCCTGCGCATGAGGGGTGGCCGGTGGCTGTTTCGGCCGATCAGTGCCCGTTACATGCGGGCCAAGGAGAGCCAGAGATATGAATCGCAAAGTTCCCGAGCTGAGGACTGACGAGGAAGCGGAGGCCTTCCTGGAGCAGGATTTGTCCGACCTGGACTTCTCGCAGTTCAAGCCCTTGCGATTCGAGTTCGAGCGAAAGGAGGCGCAGCTCAACATGCGCTTGCCGCAAGGACTTCTGGAGGCAGTGAAAGCACGGGCAAGCGCGCGCGGCATCCCCTATACGCGCTTCGTGCGCGAGGCGCTGGAACGCGCGATCGACCCGGTGGGAAAGCGAACCCCCTGAGTCCGGTATCGGAACAAGCCATGCCAGGGAGACTGGCGGCGCGCGCCATCAGAACAGGCCGTGCAGGAACCACGACAAGTCGCCGGTCGCCCGATCGACGCCGTCGCCGCTCCGATAGAGCCAGAAGCGGCGGCCCGCCTCGTCCTCCACCGCCCAGTAGTCGCGCACCCCCGCCATCTCGCCGTCGCGACGCCACCATTCGCCGGTGATGCGTTCGGGTCCGTCGGCGCGGCGGATGCGGTGGCGGACGCGGCGCCATATGAAGGCGGCGGGCGGATGGTCGGGCAGGACCGAGAGCGCCTGAACGCGCTGCGGACGGGGGAGCAGGCGTGCCGGGCGGGGCAGGTCGGCCGGCCAACTCGCGGGGCCGGCAAAGGCGAGCGCGGGCACGCGCCGGACCGAGCGTTCGGGCACATCGCTCTCCACCGGCTCCATGCGATAGACCCGGTGGGCGCCGAAGCGGTTCTGCAACCGGTCCACCAGGGCGGCGATGTCGGCGGGCGCCTCCGCATCGGTCAGAGCGGCGCGGGTCTGCTCCGGCGCCATCGGCTCGGCGAGCGAGACGATCAGGCGCATCGCCTCCACCCCCAAGCCGGGATCGACCGTCTCCAACCGCTCGGCGAGCAGCCGGGCGAGGTGGCGGGGCGCGCGGGCCGGGCGGGCGAGGCCGACGCGCACCGCCTGCACCGTGGCGTCTACGCGCTCGAACATCAGATCAAGCCGCAGCGCGCCAAGGCCCGCCCAGTCGAGCGCCGTGCAGACCGCGTTGGCGAGCGTGTCGATCACGGTAGCGAGGGCTTCGGCGGTCAGCAGCGGCTCGATGAAGGCCAGGCGATGCTGGACCGTCTCGGGCGGCAGGACCGGCGTGATGGGCTCCGCCACGCGGCCCAGCGCCTGATCGAGACGGGTCAGCAGCGCGGGGCCGAAGCGGCGGACGAGGGGGCCGCGCGGCGCGGCGGCGAGTTGGCCGATCCGCTCCAGACCCAGCGTGCGCAGCGTCGTTACCATCTCGGGCGCCAGCCGCAGCGCGGCGACGGGCAGTGGGGTCAGGGCCAGGGCGGCGTTGCCGGGGGGAACGATAAATTGGTTGCCGTGACGTGCCATCGCGTGCGCCGCGCCCGGCGTATCGGCGATCGCGGCGCGCGCGCCGATGCCGGCGCGGGCGAGGCGGGTGGTCATGTGGGCGAGCATCGCCGCCTCGCCGCCGAACAGATGGGCGCAGCCGGTGGCGTCGATCCAAACCCCGTCCGGCAGATCGGCGGCAGTGAGCGGGGCGTAGCGCAGGCACCAGGCGGCCAGCTCGCCAAGCGCCGCCGCGTCGCCCGCCGGATCGGCGTCGGCGATGCGCAGGCCGGGGACAAGCGCCTGGGCATGGGCGAGCGGCATCCCCCGATGGAGGCCGAGGTCGGCGGCCGTCGTGTCGAGGCCGGCGACGACCAGGCGCCGCCCGTCATGGGCGCGCGTGACCAGGGGGGCGCCTGTGTGCTCGACCCCTCCCCCCGCCCCCCTCCCGCAAGGGGAGGGGGAGTGGAAAAACTCCCTCTTCTTATTCCGGAGAGGGCCATCACCCAGCGGCGCTGTGTCGCGTCGGCACAGCCGGTCGGTCGGCCAGGTCGGCAGCCAGAGCGAGACGACCCTTCGCATCGGGAGACTCCACGATCCAGGACGCGGGTTCGGCGCCCCGCGCGCGCACGAGGTCGAGCCGCCAGCGCGCGCGGGCCAACCCGGGCGTATCGGGCGCCTCGGCCAGCGGCGGGGGCGAGGGCAGCGAGGCGATGCGCCAGCGTGTGACGGCCGCCGAGGGCTCGTCCAGCGCCGGATCGTCGAAGCGGCGCGAGCGGCGCAGCGCGAAGGCGATGGCGCCCGAGGCCTCGGCGGCGAGTTGCAGCCGGCGCGAGGCGGTCAGGCCGAGCTTGCCCACCTCGCCCACCACGCCGGCCAGCCCCGGCTGGCGCAGCGCCTCCTCCATCGCGAGCAGGACGAATTTGCCGGCCTCGACATAGACGATCCGGCGGGGCGACAGACCCACGGCGGCGAGCGCCGGGGCGAACAGGTCGGGCTGGCCGAGTGCCCAGAGCACCGGCCCGCGCAGGCGGGCAAGCAAGCCGGCGATGAACAGGGCGGCGGCGGCGGCGTGCTCAATCTCCGGCCCGGCCCCAGCGACCTCATGCAGCGCGCCGAGCGCGAGGCCGCCGCCCGGCAGGGCGCGATCTATCGCCGGAAGGCGGAGCGGCAGGGTCCGCGCCCGCCCATCCGGCTTGCCACGCTCCATCCGGGCGATCCGAAGCCGAAGCTCCTGCAAGGCGGCGACAGGCGGCATGGTCAAGAACATATAGCGAACTTGGTGGAAATGGAAGCCCACGCTAGAGTGGCGCGCTAGCGGCGAAGGACATCTCGATGAGCCACGCGGAGCTGCACGCTCAGCAGGTCGCTTTCTGGAACGGTCCCGGCGGCGCCCGCTGGGTTGCCGAGCAGGCCCGGATGGAGGCCATGCTGGCCCCGGTCGCCGATGCCCTGGTCGCCCACGCGGCGGCGCGGCCCGGCGAAATCGTGCTCGATGTCGGCTGCGGCTACGGGGTCACGGTCGTCAAACTGGCCCAGGCGGTTGGTCCGGCCGGGCGGGTGATCGGCCTCGACGTCTCGGCGCCGATGCTGGAGCTTGCGCGGACGCGAACCGCCGACGTTGCGAACGTCGAATGGATTCTGGCAGACGCCGCCACGCACCCATTCGCGCCGGCCTCGGTGAATCTCGTGTTTTCCCGCTTCGGCGTGATGTTCTTCGGCGATCCGGCGGCGGCCTTCGCCAATTTGCGCCGGGCGCTGCGACCGGGCGGGCGGCTCGTGTTCGCCTGCTGGCGCGCGGTCGAGGAGAACCCCTGGATCGGGGTTCCCGCGAAGGCGATCGCCGCGCATCTCCCGCCGCTGCCCCGGCCAGGGCCGGAAGAACCCGGAATGCTCTCCTTCGCCGATCCGGCGCGCGTGACGCGGATCCTTTCACAAGCAGGGTTCGCAACGCCGCGCTTCACCAAGTTCGACCTGACCATCGACATCGGCGGGGGCAACGGCCTCGATGATGCGACGGAGCAGGCTCTGTCGATGCGGCCAGTGAGCCAGGCCCTGCTGGATCAGCCCGAAGCGGTCCGCGCCGCCGCCGCCGCTTCGGCCCGGACAGCCCTCGCTTCCTATGTCGTCGGAAACACCGTCGGGCTGCCGGGCGCCGTTTGGCTGGTGGACGCGGTTCCGGCCTAGCCGCAGTCGCATCCCGGCGTCGGCCCGCGCTCGCCGCGAACCAGGTGGTGGTCGATCCACTCCGCCACCAGCCGTCGTGCCTCATGCACCGAGGCCTCGGGGTGGTGGATGCGATAGAGCGCCGTGCACGCCTGGAAGGCGCCCAGGTCGCCGGTGCCGTGCTGGCGCAGTTCGCGATACGCGGTGACGACCGCGCGCTCGCAGCGACGGGCGATCAGGCTAACGGCGTCGTTGCCCATCCGAGATGCGCTCCTGTTGCGAATGGTTCGCAATAGTGGGGAAGCTTACCGGCCGGACTCCCGGACGGCAAGCCGAGTCGAGTATGCACCAGGGTTATCGTATATGGCTTTTCAAGCTCACCTTACACTGAACTGGTATGTGGCTTTTCAAGCTGACCTTACACTGAACTGGTGTGGCTAACTTCCTCATTGTCATGCCCAGCGAAGGCTGGGCACCCACGTCTTTGGTATCGGTTAATTTCGCAAATTGGCAAAGGGACGCTTTCCGAATTCTCGGATGAAATCGGAAATCATAGCCGTTTCTACGGCGCATGGATCTCGGTCGGGCAATGCTCGCCAGGAGACGATCAATTGCTCCGCGTCCTTAAGTTGCCACAATACGCGCCCACCCCAATGCCCAATCGGTTTTCCTTCGCCGAAATCCAACAAAGCGCGGAGCCGTACGCGGAGATTCGACGCAGATTTCCCTCCGCCGCCCTGCCCAATGTACAGGATGGATGTTCCTGCCACCCAAAGTTTTTCGAGTTCATGGATAGATGTCGTCGGGTCTTTCTTCTTGAAATGCCCCCCGCGGCTCGTCTCCAGAAATTCCGGCATGAAGCCATCCGGGGCGCGCACCACGTAAACACCCCGTAGCCTCGGGATGGCCGCTTTGCGATCCTGCCACAAAGCGGCAACCGACAAATGACCTTCGAATTGGTCCATGAATCATGTCCTTAACTGGTCCCGGTAATTTTCAGCCAAGGCCACGGCGGGGGGAACGCCCATCACTTTCATCGCCTCGCAACCGCTTGAGCCAGCGCCGTTCCCACCTCCTCGGTTCCCGCCTGGCCGCCCATGTCGCGGGTGCGTGGGCCGCCCTCGCGTAGCAGCGCCTCGATCGCGGCCACGATCGCCTGACCGGCGGCCTTCTCGCCCAGATGCTCCAGCATCAGGCCGGCCGACCAGATCTGGCCGATCGGGTTGCAGATGTGCCGCCCGGCAATGTCGGGGGCCGAACCATGCACCGGCTCGAACATCGAGGGGTGCGCCCGCTCGGGGTTGATGTTGGCCGACGGCGCGATGCCGATGGAGCCGGCGACGGCTGGGCCGAGATCGCTCAATATGTCGCCGAACAGGTTCGAGCCGACCACCACGTCGAACCAGTCCGGGTGCTGCACGAAATGCGCGCACAGGATGTCGATGTGGAACTGATCGGTGCGGATGTCGGGGTAGGATCGCCCCATGAGCGCGAAGCGTTCGTCCCAATAGGGCATGGTGAAGGTGATGCCGTTCGACTTCGTGGCCGAGGTCAGATGCTTCTTCGGCCGCGAGCGCGCCAGCTCAAACGCGTAGCGCAGCACGCGATCGGTGCCGGCGCGGGTCAGCACGCTCTGCTGGCTGACGAACTCGCGCTCCGTGCCCTCGAACATCCGGCCGCCGACGGAGGAGTATTCGCCCTCGGTGTTCTCGCGCACCACGTAGAAATCGATGTCGGCTTCGGTGCGGTCGGCGAGCGGCGTGCGCACGCCCGGCATGAGCCGGCAGGGGCGGAGATTGACGTACTGGTCGAAGCCGCGCCGGATCGGTATGAGCAGGCCCCAGAGCGAGACATGATCCGGCACGCCCGGCCAGCCGACCGCGCCGAGGAGGATCGAATCAGCTTCGGCCAGTTGATCCATCCCGTCTTGCGGCATCATCGCGCCGGTCTTGTTGTAGGTCTCGCAGGACCAGTCGTAGTGGCGCAGGTCGAGGTCGAACCCGAACCGGCGCGCGGCGGCGTCCAGCACCTTGAGCGATTCCGGCACCGTCTCCTTGCCGATGCCGTCGCCGGGGATCACCGCGATCCGGTACCGCTGCGCCATGCTTTCCCCCGTCGTTTGGCGGGCGCACGATCGGAGTCCGGGCGGCGCGCGTCAACCGCGACGCCAAGATCAGCGGTCCGTGTGCAGCACGATCCACAGGGTCATGTCCCAGGCGTTGCGGATGCCCAAGAGCAGGAGCCCCACGAGCGTCACCGCGAGCAGGTCGAGGCCGAGGCTCGGGTGGTCGGGCAGGACGATGCCCGTCGCCACCAGCGTCAAGTAGGTCGCTACCGGAACGATAATGTAACAGAGCCGATCGTCAAGATCGAGCGTCTTGGTGATGCCTCGACGGCGCATGTTCATCCAGACGCGGGAGGCGAACCCGATCCCGACCGCGCCGGTTGCTGACAGGAGCGCGCCGAGGGAGACCCTGGTCTGCGACGGCGCCGTGCTCATCAGGCAGACCACCAGGATGGCGCTGAAGTGCAGCACGGTCGGTGTCAGGAACGACCGCAATGGCATTTCGCGTTCGGTGGTAAAGAAGCTCGCGCCGACCGAGGCGGCGACGAACATGAGACCAATCAGCGTGGCCGAGGCCGTGCCGATCAGGAGATAGAAGTCATGCCAAGCGTGAAGCCGGTCCGCCATGGTTCCGCCGATTATCGTTGCCGCCGCCCCGTGGACGCGGGCGGTGCGTCGAGATAGCTGATTTTCCGCCCGTCAAGGACCCCCGACATGAGCAAAGCTCCCAAATCCGCCCTGACCCAGTGGGACCGCGACGCGGCACTGGCGACCGCGCGCATCCTGCTGGAGATCAAGGCGGTGAACTTCCGCCCCGAGGAGCCCTACACGTTTACCTCCGGCTGGAAGTCGCCCGTCTATATCGATTGCCGGCGGATCATCTATTTCCCTCGCGCGCGGGCCAAGATCTGTGAACTCGGGGTGGAGAAGATCAACCGCGAAGTGGGCTTCGAGACGATCGAGGCGGTGGCCGGCGGCGAGACGGCCGGCATCCCGTTCGCCGCCTGGATCGCCGACCGGATGCTGGCGCCGATGGCGTATGTGCGCAAGAAGCCCAAGGGGTTCGGCCAGAACGCGCTGATCGAGGGCGACGTGCCGGTGGGCAAGCGCACCTTGCTGGTCGAGGACCTGACCACCGACGGGCAATCGAAGGTGCGCTTCGCCCAGGCGCTGCGCGATGCGGGCGCGATCTGCGATCATACGTTCGTCGTGTTCTTCTACGGCGTCTTTCCCGGCGGCTTCGAGACTTTGGAGCGCATGGGCATCACGCTGCACCACCTCTGCACCTGGTGGGATGTGCTCGATGCCTGCCGCGAGCGTCCGTATTTCTCGGACGCGGCGCTGTCAGAGGTGCGCCGCTTCCTGGAAAACCCCGTCGCCTGGTCCGGCGCGCATGGCGGGATCGCCAGCGCCGAGGAGGCCGCCGCCCGGCGTGCTGCCGAGGAGTGACGCAGGAACCTTTCCCTTGCGCGCAACGTTGATGCCGCGCACGCCCATGAAGACGGGCCAATGTGGGGAGCGATCATGTACCATCATGTCAAGAAGTTGATGTACACCGTGAAGGTGGGCGAGCCCGATCCGCGCTTCGGCAAGATGCTGCTCGAGCAGTTCGGCGGTGCCAACGGTGAGTTGGCCGCGGCGATGCAGTATTCGGTCCAGGGCATCAACTGCGACGATCCCGCGTTGAAGGACATGCTGATGGACATCGGCACGGAGGAGCTGAGCCATTTGGAGATCATCGGCACGCTTGCGCGGATGCACCTGAAGCCGACGAAGAAGGACCGCACCGCGGCGGACGCCGATCCGCTGGTCGCCATCGCCGGCGGCGGCGGGGTGAACCTCTACAATTCGGCCGGCAGCGCCTGGACGGCCGACTACCTCAAGATCACCGGCGAGATGGACGTCGATCTGCGCAGCAACATCGCCGCCGAGGCGCGGGCCAAGATCGTCTATGAGCGGCTCATCGACTTCTGCGACGATTCCGGCAGCAAGGACGCCTTGCAGTTTCTCATGACGCGCGAGATCACCCACATGAAGGCGTTCATGCTGGCGTTGGACAGCATGGGCAAGCCGCCGCTGCAGATTGGCATGATCGCGCCGACGCCGGGACTGGTCGATCAGTACTTCAACGATTCCACCGGCGAGGGCGACAACGGGGCGGTCGATACGACAGGGCCGTGGAAGGACCAGGGCGCGTTCAAGCGCGTGGACAATCCGGCCTTCAATCCGCAGCAGATGCAGCTTGATGGCCCGGGAGGCGCCGGCGCGACGCGACAGGGCGCGACGCACGGGCCGGAGAAAAAGTAGCGGCGAGGGGCGGCCGTCTAATCGGCGGCTGCCCGGCGCCGTACCGCCCCCAGCGCCGCCATCGCCAGCGTCGTGCCGCAGGCGGGAATCGCGGCCGTCAGGAAAATGACACTCCCCGGCAGGCCGAAGGAGAGCAATAGGCCGCCCAGCGCCGGGCCGGCGATCATGCCGATCCGCCCCGCCCCGAGTGCCCAGCCGGCGCCGGTGGCGCGGATCGCCGGGGGATAGACCCGGCCGGACAGCGAGTTGATGCCGTGCTGGCACCCGCCGATGCCGATGCCGGCCAGCAGGACCAGAGCCAGTAGCGCCCAGAAGGGCGGGACGAGCAGGCCCACCGCCAGCACCGACGCCGCGCCCAACGCGAGGCCGCGCGTCAGCACCCGCTCGGCCCCCAGCCGGTCCACCAGCGGCGCGGTGACCAGCGCGCCCACGATGGAGCCTAGCGCGTAGATCGTGCCGCCCAGGATCGCGCGTCCGGGCGGCACGCCCGCCGCGTGCAGGATCGCCGGCAGCCACAAGAGGATCAGGTAGTTGCCGAGCAGGTTGAGCAGGTTCATCGTCCACAGCAGCGCGGTGATGGGCGCGAACGCGTGGGTGAATAGCGCCGCGATGGGGTTTCGCTGCCGGCGCAGCGCCGGCAGCGCCGCCGCGCCCGGCAGGCGCGCGGCGAGCACGGCGCACAGCAGCAGCGGCAGCACGCCGCCGACCACGAAGATCCAGGGCCAGCCGAAGCGCGTGACGAGTTGCATCGCCAGCAGCCCGCCTACCGTGTTGCCGATCGAGACGCCCGCGCTCATCAGGATCACCAGCCGCCCCTGGCTGCCGGGCGGGGCGCAGTCCGAGGCGAGCGCGATCGCGACGGGGATGCCGCCGCCGAGCCCCAGCCCAGTGAGGAAGCGCAACCCCGCGAGCTGGTCCGGCGAGCGGGCGAAGGCACAGAGCAGGGTGAACAGCCCGAACACCGCCGCCGCGCCGATCAGGATCGGCTTGCGCCCCAGCCGATCGGCGAGCAGCCCGAAGCTCAGCGCGCCGCACAGCAGCCCGACGCTGCCGCCGGTCTGAGCCAGGGTGAACGCGGCGGGGCGAACGTGCCATGCATCCACCATCGACGGGATCGCGTAGGCGATCGCCGCGATGTCGTAGCCCTCGAGGAACAGGACCATGCCGCAGAGGACGGCGACCGTGACATGCAGCCGCGCAGTACCGATCGGCTTGATGGCGATCCCGCTCCGCATGGTTTCTCCCCTCGTCGGCGTCTCAGACCGGCACGCGCCCGGCATCGGTACTCGTACGCCCAGTCGTAGCGTCGCGCCACTTTCTCCGGCTGCCATTCCCGCGCGACATACGCCGCCGCGCCGGCAGGATCGGCGAGCGCCGGGTCGTGGAACCGGCGCGCATTGTCGAGTGAAGCCGACACGGCGCGGGACGTGCGCGCAAGCCGGGCCGCGTCGTAGGCGCGAAAGGCCGCCATGGGATCGCCGTACACCTCCAAACAGCGGGCCAGCACCAGCCCGTCCTCGATCGCCATGTTGGCCCCTTGCGCCATGAACGGCAGCATCGGGTGCGCCGCGTCGCCCAGTAGCGCGACCCGGCCGGCATTGAGGTGCGGCAGCGGCTCGCGGCCCAGCAGCGCCCATTTGAAGGGCGTATAGATATGGGCGATGATGCGCTGCACGTCGGCGTGCCAGCCGGCGAGGTCGCGCGCGCATTCCTCGCGCGTGCCTTGCTCGGTCCAGGATTCCACGCGCCAGTCGTCGCGCTCCACCACGCCAACGAAGTTCAGGATCTCGCCCCGGCGCAGCGGGTAGGTGACGACGTGCCCGCCCTTGCCGACCCAGTTGGCGCCGACCAGGCCGCGCTGGTGCGGCGGCAGCAGCGCCATCGGCACCAGCCCGCGCCAGGCCATGATGCCGGTGAACGCCGCTCGCCCGAGACCGAAGATCGTCTGGCGGATGGTCGAATGCACCCCGTCGGCGCCGATGAGCGCATCCCCACGCACCGCCTCGCCCGAGGCGAGGCGCAGCGTCACGCCGGCATCGTCCTGCGCGAAGCCCATGCAGGTGGCGCCGAGCCGGATCGCGTCCGGGGCGGCTTCGCGAACCGCGTCCAGCAGCACCGCGTGGAGATCGCCGCGATGGATCATCCAGTAGGGGGCGCCGTAGCGCGCCACGGCGTCCTCACCGAGGTCGAGCAGCTTCCAGCACTGGCCGGTGCTCCAGAGCCTGATTTCCTTGCCGGCGGCGGGACAGACCACGCGCTCCAGCAACGGGCCGAGGCCGAGGTCGATCAGCACGCGCGTGCCGTTCGGGCCGAGCTGCACCCCGGCGCCCGCCTCGCGCGGCACGGCCGCCTGCTCGAACACCGCCACGTCGAAGCCCCGCGCGATCAGCGCCAGTGCGGCGGTCAGCCCGCCCAGCCCGGCCCCCGCGATCAGGATGCGGCGCCTCATGGGTTGCGCGTCAAGCCGGCGACGGTCCTGTACCGCTCGGAGATCGCGTGCAGCTCGTCCGCGCCGATGACGTCTTCGATCCGGGCGAAGGGCTGATCGCCGGTGCGCTGATAGACCTCGCGCAGGATCGCGTCGGGCGGGTTGCGGCGGTTCGCCAGGACGACATTGGCCGTCGGCTCCAGCCGGAGGGCTTCGTAGCGGGCCAGCGCGGCCGGAATCGAAACGGCCTCGGCGAGGCAGTCGGTCAGAGTGCGCGCATCGAGGATCGCCTGGCCGGCGCCGTTCGACCCGCGCGGGACCATCGGATGCGCCGCGTCGCCCAACAGCGTCACGCGCCCAAAGCTCCAGCGCGGCAGCGGGTCCTGATCGACCATCGGGAATTCCAGGACCGTGTCGGCCGCCCGGATCATCGCCGGAATGTCCAGCCAATCGAAATGCCAGTCGGCGAAGGCGGGAAGGAAATCCTCCAGCCGGCCCGCGCGGTTCCAATCGCGGTCGAGGTGGCGGGGCGTCTCGATCTCGGCGACCCAGTTCACGAGCTGCCGGCCTTCCTGGTCCACCGCGTCGCGGATCGGGTAGATGACCATCTTCCCGGTCGCCAGCCAGCCGGCGCGGATCATGCTCGCGCCAGAGAGGAAGCGAGGCCAAACGCTCACGCCGCGCCACATGTTCACGCCCGAGTAGCGGGGCGGACCCTCGTCGGGGTAGAGTTGGCGCCGCACGGCGGAGTGGATGCCGTCGCAGGCGATCAGCGCCGCACCATGCACCGGTGGGCGGTCGCGGAATTGCAGCGCCACGCCGGCTTGATCCTGCTCGAAGCCCACGCAATGCCAGCCGGTGTGGATGCGCGCCGCGCCGATCCGCGCCTCGGCCGCGCGCAGCAGCACGTCATGGAGGTCGCCGCGATGGACCGAGAACTGCGGGTGCGCGAAGCCGGCGAGCCGACCTGCGGGTTCACGCCAGATAAGCTGGCCGAAGCGGTTGAAGAACACGCTCTCCCGTGTCGCAACGGCGACGGCGGCGAGCGCGTCCTCCAATCCCAACCGCGCCAGCTCGCGCGCGCCGTGCGGCATGATGTTGATGCCGACCCCGACCGCGCGCATCGCCAGGACGAACTCGTAGACGCGGCAGGGAATGCCCGCCTCGTGCAGCGCGAGCGCCAGCGTCAGCCCGCCGACGCCGGCGCCCACGATGAGGATCTCGGGATCCTCCATCGGATGTCAGATCGCGTCCCAGCTATAGACGTCGCGCGTGCGCTCCAGCGGGGTCAGCGCGGCGCGAATCGCGGGCAGCAGGTGATCGCGCATCTTCTCCGGTGTCCAGCCGTCGCCGCGGTGCATGACGCGGATCGGGCGGGGCTGGCTGTAGAGATAGACCTCGTTGCCGCGAGCGCCGAGGATCTGCCCCGATACATCGGAGGCGGCATCGGAGGCGAGGAAGACGGCGAGCTGCGCCACCTGGTCGGGGCGCGTGCGGTTGGCGCGCTCCTTCAACTGTTCCTCGCTCTGGCCGGGAACTGTCTCGATCATGCGGCTGAAGGCGTGCGGGCCGATGCAGTTGGAACGGATCTTGTACCGCTGCATGTCCATCGCGATGTTGCGCGACAGCCCGGCGATGGCGAGCTTGGCGGCGCCGTAGTTTACCTGCCCCACGCTGCCGATCAGCCCCGAGGTGGAGGTCATGTGGACGAAGGCGCCGCTCTCCTGCTTGCGGAAATGCGTCACCGCGGCGCGCGAGACGTAGAAGGCGCCATAGAGATGCACCTTCATCACCGCGTCGAATTCCTCGGGCGACATGTAGTGAAACATCCGATCGCGCAGGATGCCGGCGTTGTTCACCACGATGTCGATGCGCCCGTAGCGGTCGGTCGCTGCGGCGACGATGCGTTGCGCGGACCCCCATTCGGCGACAGAGTCCGTGCTGACGACGGCCGCGCCTTGGCCGTTTGCGGCTTCGATCGCGCGCACGACCTCCTGTGCCGGGGTCTCGTCTTGGCCCTCCCCAGTGACGCCGGCGCCGACGTCGTTGACCACCACCTTGGCGCCGTGCTGGGCCATCGCGATCGCGATCGCCCGCCCGATGCCGCGCCCGGCGCCGGTGACGACGGCGACTTTGCCTTCGAGCAGCTTCTCGGCCATGCCTGTTTCTCCGCGTTTCAACTGGCCAGGAAAGAATGCGCCGCCCGCCGGCGCGTGTCATCCCGTGGCGGCGCTGCTTGCACCGTCATGGCCGGGCTTGGCCCGGCCACTCACGTCTTTCTCGGGCCGCAAGTAAAGACGTGGGTGCCGGGCCTGCGCCGGGCATGACGATGAAAAGTTGAAGTCTCTGCCACACAACTAAACCGGACACTCGTGGGTCAAGCCCGGGCATCACGGTGATACTTGCTGTTCCAGCCGAATCCGAACCGGACAACCGTGGACGCGAGCGAATTGGAAATTCTACCGGGTGCCCGGAGGTTCCATCGCTCCGTGACCAGTCGCCCACCCCGTCATCACCGCGATCCGCAGTGTCACCGGCACCCGCCCAGCCTCGCTCGGCATCGCCATCAGCGCGGCCGGGAACAGCGCGCGCGGGGGAATGCGCCGGTCGCGTTGGGCGAGCGCGTTCGTCTCCCCGGCCGCGCGCAGGTCGCGTAGCAGCGCCAGCGGCTCGGCGTACATCAGGCGCAGTTCCTCGACGTCGGCCACCGGCAGCGCGAAGCCGGCGCGTTGCAGGAGCGCGGCGCAGTCGCGCAGCTCGGGGAACGGCGAGACGCGTGGGGCGGCGCCGCCGGACAGGGCGGCCTCGGCCTCGGACAGGGCGGCGCGCAGCTCGGTGAGCGTGCCGAGTGCGGGCAGGCTCGCGAGGAACAGCCCCTCGGGGCGCAGCGCGCGACGAATTTGGATCAGCGCGCCGGGCAGGTCGTTGATCCAGTGCAGCGACAGGTGCGCGACCACGAGGTCGAAGCTGTCCGGCCCGAACGGCAGGAATTCCTCGTCGGCGGCGACAGCGGCGGGGTTCTGCGCCGCCATCGCCGGGGAGAGGTCGGCGCTGATCGCGCCGATCCCGCGCGCGCGCAGCAGGGGCGCAATCACGCCGCGCCCGCCCAGATCGAGCGCGGCCTCGAACCGGCGCGTGGTGTCGTCCAGCCGATCGAGCAGGCGCTCGGCCGTCTCGCGCAGCAGGTCGGCGACGCGCCCGACATGCGGGGCGGCGCGGTCGCGATGGCGCCGCACCGCGCGCCGGTCGAACACCTCCATGCCGTCGCGATCGGGTGCCGTTGCCAAGCCTTCCTCCGTTCGCATAGGCTGGGAGCACGTTCTTCCCCCACCCCTCACGGATGGAGAACAACATGAATGCCGTCGACATCAAGCCCGCCCGTGCCGCCGTGGTCGCCGCCGCCATCGACCGCATCCGCGCGATCGAGCGTGCCCAGGGCGTGAGCCGCGACGCGCTGGCGGCGATCAAGGCGGAGATGGTGCGGCTGGCGCAGGAGGAGCAGCTCTTTCCGTCGGCCGAGTTTCCGCCGCCGCCGGCCGGGGAGAGCGGGGCGAACCGCTACATCCTCCAGCACGACGCCGACAACCGCTTCGCGCTTTACCTGAACGCGCTCAATCCGGGAAATGAGACCAAGCCGCACGATCACACGACCTGGGCGGTTGTCGTCGCGGTGGAGGGCCAGGAGCTGAACAAGGTCTATCGCCGTACCGACGACGGCGCCGACCCCGAGCGGTGCACCCTGGTGGTGGACCACGAGGTCATGGTCGAGCCCGGCCGGGGCATCGCTCTGATGCCCGCCGACATCCACTCGATCCACACGACCGGGACGGTGCCGACGCGGCATCTGCACATGTACGGCCTCGCGCTGGAGGTGCTGGACGGCCGCCGCGGCTTCGATCCCGACACCGGCCGCATCGTCCTTTACAACAAGAACTTTATGGCGCCGCCCGCGACGCCACGCGCATAATCGGGCCATGACCCGGATCGACGCCGACACGCTGCGCGCCTGGCTCACGGACGGACGCGAGCTTGCTCTGCTCGACGCGCGGGAGGAAGGCGAATTCGGCGCCTCCCACCTGTTCTGGGCGGTGCCCTGCCCGCTGTCGCAGCGCGAGGTGCGCGCCCGCGCTCTGCTGCCGCGGCGGGCCGTCCGCGTGGTCTGCGTGGATGATGGAAGGGGGCTGGCCGAGCGCCTCGCCGCTTGGCTGGAAGAAGACGGCTGCACCGACGTGCATGTGCTCGATGGCGGCACGACGGCATGGGAGGCGGCCGGCGGCGTGCTGTTCAGCGGCGTCAACGTCCCCTCCAAGGCGTTCGGCGAGTGGGTGGAGCACCATTACGGCACCGAGAGCGTCGATCCGCCCGCGCTGAAGGCCTGGCTCGACCAGGGCCGCAAGATGGTCGTGCTCGACAGCCGCACGCACGAGGAGTTCGTGCGCATGTCGATCCCTCAGGGGATCAGCGTGCCGGGCGGCGAACTGGCCTACCGGATCGGCGATCTCGCGCCCGACCCCGAGACGCTGGTGGTGGTGAACTGCGCCGGGCGGACGCGCAGCATCATGGGCGCGGAGAGCCTGCGGCGGGCGGGCATCCCGAATCGGGTGGTGGCGCTGCGCAACGGCACGATGGGCTGGGAGCTGGCGGGCTTGGCCTGCGAGCGGGGGCGGACGGATCGCTATCCGGCGGGTACGCCCCGCACGGCTGATCTCGCGCTGGAGCGCGCGCGCCGCTTCGCCGAAGCGTGCGGCGTCGGTGTGATCGGGCCGCTGGACCTCGCCCGCTTCGAGGAGGACCCGGACCGCACGCTCTACCTGCTCGACGTGCGCGATCCGACCGAGTTCCGCGCCGGCCATCGCCCAGGCAGCCGTGGCGCGCCGGGCGGGCAACTGGTGCAGGCGACCGATCAATGGATCGGCGTACGCAACGCCCGCGTCGTGCTGCTCGATGATAACGGCGTGCGCGCCCGGATGACGGGCGCGTGGCTGCGCCAAATGGGCCATCGGGACGTCTTCGTGGTCGAGGGCGGACTGGAGGAGCTGCGCGGCTCGGGCCGGGCGCTCGCGCCCATTCCCGAGATGGCCGTGCCCGTGCCGCTGATCGACGTTGCGGGCGTGGCGGCGCGGCTTGATGGGGGGGACGCGCGCGTGGTCGATCTTGCCCGCAGCGTCGAGTTCCGCGAGGGCCACATTCCGGGCGCGATCTGGGGCGTGCGGACCCGGCTCGATGCCTTGCGCGACCGGCTGGCCGGTGCACCATTGGTGGTGGCGACCTCGCCCGACGGACTGATGGCGCGGCTCGCGGTGGCGGAACTGGCCGGGCTCACCGGCGCGGATGTCCGCGCGCTCGACGGCGGCACGACCGCTTGGCGCGCCACCGGACGGCCGCTGGCGAAGGATCGCACCGACCCGCCGGATGACGCCTGCGTCGATTTCTACCTCCGTCCCTACGACCGGAACTCCGGCGTGGAGGAGGCGATGCGCGCCTATCTCGCCTGGGAGATCGACCTCGTGCGCGAGATCGCGCGAGACGGGACCGTGCGGTTCGGCGTTGCGGGCTGACGCCTCCGCCGTGCCGGGCGCGCGCACCCTGCGCTGGGCGGGGCGTGCGGCGCTCGACCTGCTGCTGCCGCCGACCTGCATCGCCTGCGACCGTCCGGTGGACGCGCCGGGGCTGCTATGCCCGGAGTGCTTCCGTGCCACCGGCTTCATCACCGCGCCCTGCTGCGCGGCCTGCGGGGTCCCGTTCGACGCCGGCCCGCTCGCGGGGGCCGACGGCCTGTGCGTGCGATGCCAGATCGCGCCGCCGGCGTTCGACCGGGCGCGCGCGGCGTTGCGGTATGATCCGGCGGCGCGGCGGTTGATCCTGCCCTTCAAGCATGGCGATCGGGTGGAACTCGCCAAGGCGCTCGCACCCATGATGGCGCGGGCGGGCGCGGAACTGCTGCGCGGGACCGACCTGCTCGTGCCCGTGCCGCTGCACCGCTGGCGTCTGTTCCGACGCCGCTACAACCAGGCCGCGCTGCTCGCCCGCGCTCTGGCGCGGATTAGCGCCCTGCCGGCCGTGCCGGATGCGCTGGTGCGCACGCGCCGCACTGCACCGCTGGGCGGCAAAGGCGCCGGGGACCGGCGCGCTGAGGTGGAAGGCGCGTTCGCCGTCCGGCCCTCCCGGATCGCCCGGATCGCCGGGTGTCGGGTCCTGCTGGTCGACGACGTGATGACGTCGGGCGCCACGGCGAGCGCGTGCGCGCTGGCGCTGAAGGCGGCCGGGGCGAAGAGGGTCGACGTGCTGGCCGCTGCGCGCGTGCCTGACCCGCGTGCATGAGCGCCCGGTTGCGTAAGCGGCCGCGCCGGCCGAGATGTCGCCCGTTCCTGACCGGAGACACGACATGACCGAGGTGGAGATCTATACCCAGCCCTGGTGCCCCTATTGCGCGCGGGCCAAGCGCATTCTGGCCGACAAGGGAGTCGCATTCCGTGAGATCGACGCCCCCGGCGGCTCGGCGGAGCGCGCAGAGGCGGCGCGGCGCGCCGGCGGGCGCCGCACGGTTCCGCAGATCTTCATCGGCGGCCAGCATGTGGGCGGCTGCGATGAACTGATGGCGCTGGACAGGGCCGGTAAGCTCGACGAGTTGTTGCACGCGGCCTAGGTGCCACACTACTGTCACGAAGGGGCCACACAAACCCGCCGCCGATATGGCACTGCCTTGTGGGAGTGCCAAAGTTTGCCACATCCGCCGAGAGCGGCGTCGTTTACCCGGATTGGACATGATTCACTATCAGTTGCGGTGCAGCCAGGACCACGAGTTCGACGGCTGGTTCAAGGACAGCGACGCCTTCGAGAGGCAGGCGGCACGCGGTCTGATCGAGTGCCCGTCCTGCGGAGAGGTGAAGGTGGGCCGCGCGATGATGGCGCCGTCCATCGCCAAGCGACAGGCGGAGCCGGCACCCCTGCCGGAATCGCCTGCCCCCACGGGGGGGCCGGTTCCGACCGGCGCAATGGCCGGGCCCTTGCCGGACCACGTGCGCGCCATGCTCCAGCGCTTGCGCGCCGAGGTGGAGAAGAACTGCGACGACGTAGGGGATCGTTTCGCCGAGGAGGCGCTACGCATCCACCACGGAGAGAGCAAGGCGCGCGGCATATACGGCCAAGCCACCCAGGACGAGGCCGAGATCCTCTCGGAGGAGGGTGTCAGCTTCGCCAGCTTCCCCTGGGTTTCGCGCGCCGCCGGATAGAGCCCGCCCTGCCCTTCGAACCCCTCCCGCATGGGAGGGGATGCGATCGATCCGGGTCAGCCGCCGTTGGACCGGTTGAAGCCGTTGGACATGTTGCCGTTAGACGCGTTGAAGCCGTTGGACATGTTGCTGCTATATCCGAAGTAGCCGGGGCGATCCGTGCTGTTGTTGCCGGCTCCCTGGTTCGAAGGAGCACCATTATTGGCGACAAAATTTCCGCTCTCGTAGCCGATGCCGCCCATATTGTTATCACTGAAGGCGTTGTTCCGCCCGCCGGGGCTTGTAGCGCGGCCGGGACCGGTGGCCGCGCCGTTGCGGGCCTGGTAGTTAGTGTATCTCGGGTTGCTGCCGGAGGCGGCGGAGCCGGAAGAGCCGGCGTATGGGCTCGTGTTGGAATAATTCCCGCTGTTGCCGTACCGGTTACTGGCGGAGTTGTTGCCGGACGAGCCGTTGGCAGACCCTTCGTTGTTGGCGGATTGATTATTCCCTGCGAATAGACCCAGACGCTCGGCCGTGGCGAGCGTCAGGTTGCCGGTCGGCTGCAGCCCGTTCCGGTTCTGGAAATCGGCCACCGCCTCCTTCGTCTCCGGCCCCCACTGGCCGTCGATATTGCCGTTGTAGAGGCCCAGACGCTGCAGGTGCTCCTGAATCTGCTCCACGGTGCCCTGCGAAACGGCTTGGCGGCCGGCGCTCATGTTGTTGCCAGCGTTGTTCATCCCCTGTTGGCCGTTGTAGCCGTTATTGTTGTTGCCATTGGAGGTCGTGGACTGGCGGTAGTAGCCGTTCCCGCTTTGACTGGTGGTGCCCTGGTTGCCGTAGGTCTGGTTGTTGTTCGTGGGTTGGAATCCGGTGTTCCAGCCCGCGTCGCCGCCCTGTTGCGCGAGGGCCGGTGTCGCCGCCAGCGCGCCGACGGCCAAAAGCGCGGCGAGGTTGCGTGCCTTGATCATGATCTGCTCCCAAACGTGATCGACGCGTAAGCCGCGATGCCGCGGCCGGGCCTATGTCGAACCGTCGCCTCAGGGGGCGGTTCGCCTCTAGCCGACCGCTGCAATCATAAGTGGGTTCAAAACCCTGGGACGGTTCCTGGCACTGTTATCGCTGCGCGGCCATCAGATAATTCACGGCGAGACTGCCGCCGGTCCGCCACCGCCCGCCGAGCGGGTCGAGCCCGAGGCCGCTGAGATCCGTCACGCGCAGCCCGGCGCGACGCAGCCCCGAGGCGAGTTCGGCCGGCGTGAGGAAGCGTCGCCAGTCGTGCGTGCCTGCGGGCAGCCATCGGAGGACGTATTCGGCCGCGACCTTGGCCGCCAGGAACGAGCGCGCCGTGCGGTTCAGCGTGGACAGCACCAGCAGCCCGCCGGGCAATAGCAACCCGGCCAGCGTTCGCAGGAACAGGTCCGGATCGGGCACGTGCTCGATCACCTCGAGCGCGGTGATGATCGGAAAGCGGACGCCCTCATGGGCGAGGTCCTCGGGGGAGGCGACGCGATAGGCCAGCGCCAGGCCCTGGCCCGCGGCGTGCGCCGTCGCCGCCGCGATCGCGCCCGGCGCGGCATCGATGCCCAGCACGTCGAAGCCCCGCCGCGCCAGAGCCTCGGCCGCCAGCCCCGCGCCGCATCCCACGTCCAGCACACGCGACCCTTGGGAGCCTGGGTAGGCGCGCGCGGCCCGTCCGGCGATCCATTCCACCCGCGCCGGGTTCATCCGATGCAGCGCGCGCATCGGCCCGTGCGGGTCCCACCAGCTTGCCGCGAGCGCGTCGAACCGGGCCACCTCCGCCATCGAAATCGTTCCGCTTTGCATGTTGCCCCCTCGTCCGCTCGCCAGTATGTGTGCGCCGGTGCGCACCGCGCCACCGTTCCCCGCGCACGACCACCAGCAGAGGCTCATCTCCCGCATGGCCCGCATCGTGATGAAGTTCGGCGGCACCTCGGTCGCCGACCTGGACCGCATTCGCAATGTCGCTGCGCGGGTCAAACGCGAGGTCGAGGCCGGCCACGAGGTCGCGGTGGTCGTCTCGGCCATGGCCGGCGTCACCAACCAGCTCGTCGGCTGGTGTCAGGCCCTGTCGCCGCTGCATGACGCGCGCGAGTACGATGCCGTGGTCGCGACCGGCGAGCAGGTCACCACGGGGCTGCTCGCGATCGCCTTGCAGGAGAGGGGAGTGGAGGCGCGCTCCTGGCAGGGCTGGCAGATCCCGATCCGCACCGACGCCGTGCACGGCTCGGCGCGCATCGCCGGCATCGCGGGCGAGGAGCTGATCCACCGGATGCGGGCCGGCCAGGTCGCCGTGGTGGCCGGGTTCCAGGGGCTCGGTTCCGACGGGCGGATCACCACGCTCGGCCGCGGCGGGTCGGACACCTCGGCCGTCGCGCTCGCCGCCGCACTGAAGGCCGATCGGTGCGACATCTACACCGACGTGGACGGGATCTATACAACGGACCCGCGGCTCGTCGCGCGGGCGCGCAAGCTCGACAAGATCGCCTATGAGGAGATGCTGGAACTCGCCTCGGTCGGGGCCAAGGTGTTGCAAACCCGCAGCGTCGAGTTGGCGATGAACAAGAGGGTGCGGATCCAGGTGCTGTCGAGCTTCGAGGACCGGCCCGGAACGCTCGTGGTGGATGAGGACGAGATCGTGGAGAAGCAGAACGTCGCCGGCATCGCCTATTCGCGCGACGAGGCGAAGATCACCGTCCGGCGCGTTCCGGACCGGCCGGGCATCGCCGCCGCCCTGTTTGGCACGCTGTCCGAGCAGAACGTGAATGTCGATATGATCGTGCAGAACGTCTCGGACGACGGCACGACGGACCTGACATTCACCGTCGGCAGGGCCGATCTGCCGCGCGCGCGGGCGGCGCTGGAGGCTGCGCGGGCGCAGGTGGGATATGCCGAGATCCTGGCCGATCCCGACGTGGCGAAGATCAGCGTCGTCGGCGTCGGGATGCGCAGTCACACGGGCGTGGCGAACACGATGTTTCGCGCGCTGGCCGACAAGGCGATCAACATACAGGTCATCTCAACGAGCGAGATCAAGGTCAGCGTCCTGATCGCGGCGGAATACACCGAACTCGCCGTGCGGGCCCTGCACACCGCCTATGGCCTCGATGCCTGACCGGGTCGCCTCTGCGATCAGCCCGTCGGCGCGCCAGGCGGCGCAACGGGCGCTTGCGGCATTGTGGGCGCGGGGCACGCGTTTCCTCGGCTGCCGCTATGCTATCATGGGCGGAGCCATGAGCTGGGTGAGCGAGCGCCATCTCGTCTCCGCCATCTCCAACGCCGGTGGCTTCGGCGTGATCGCCTGCGGATCGATGAACCCCGACCAGCTCGCCGCCGAGATCGCGGCGACCCAGGCCCTGACCCGGGCTCCGTTCGGCGTCAACCTGATCACGATGCACCCGGCGCTGGACGAGCTGGTCGCGGTCTGCCTCAGGGCGTGTGTGACGCATATCGTGCTGGCCGGCGGGATCCCGCCAGGCCCCGCGGTGCGTGCCATCAAGGATGGCGGAGCCAAGCTGATCGCCTTCACCCCCGCGCTGGTGCTCGCCAAACGGCTGGTGCGCTCGGGCGCAGATGCGCTGGTGATTGAGGGATCGGAGGCGGGCGGGCACATCGGGCCGGTGTCGCTCACGGTGCTTGCCCAGGAGATCCTGCCGCATATCCGCGAGATCCCGGTGTTCGTCGCCGGAGGGATCGGGCGCGGCGAGGCGATCCTGGCCTATCTGGAGATGGGCGCCGCCGGCGCGCAGCTCGGTACGCGCTTCGCGGCGGCGAGCGAGTCCATCGCGCATCCCCGCTTCAAGCAGGCCTTCATCCGCGCCAACGCCCGCGACGCACTGCCCTCGGTGCAGCTCGACGAGCGGTTCCCGGTCATCCCGGTGCGGGGACTGGTGAACGCGGGCACCAAGCGGTTCCTGGCACACCAGGCCGAGACGATTCGCCGCTTCCTTGGTGGAGACGTGACGCGCGAGGCGGCGCAGCTGGAGATCGAGCACTTCTGGGCGGGCGCCCTACGCCATGCGGTCATCGACGGCGATGTCGAGGGCGGCTCGGTCATGGCCGGCCAGTCCGTCGGCATGGTCACGGCCGAGCAGCCGACCGCGGCGATCATCGCCGAGCTGGTGGACCAGGCCGTGGCCGCGCTGGCGACGCGGCCCGCCCCTGAGCGCCCCGATGAACACATCGACGAGCCGGAGCGATCGGTCGCCGGTGCCACCGCCTGAGGCCGGGGCCTCGCCGCGTCGTCTGCTCGCCCGACTGCGCGAGTTGATGGCGCGCGGCGTGGCGCCGCTGTCCGATTTGGTCGATCTGATGGCGGCGGAGCTGGTGGCCGAGGTCTGCTCGGCCTATGTGCGCCGTCCCGGCGATATCCTGGAGCTTGTCGCGACGCATGGGCTGAACCCGGAGGCGGTCGGGCACACGCGGCTGCGGGTGGGCGAAGGGATCGTCGGCCTGTGCGCGGCGGGCAGTCGGGTGATGAACCTGCCGGACGCGCAGAACCATCCCGCCTTTGCCTATCGCCCGGAAACCGGAGAGGAGCCGTTCGCCTCCATGCTCGCCGTCCCCGTCCGTCGCGCCGGGCGGACGCTCGGCGTTCTCGTCGCTCAGAACCGCGCACCGCGCCGCTACACCGACGACGAGGTGGAGGAGGTGGAGACCGTGGCGATGCTGCTCGCCGAGCTGCTGGCCGGCATGGGGGCAACGGACGCGCCGGAGGAGGGGCTGGCCGGCACGGTCCCGCGCGTCTTTCATGCGATCCCCATGGTCGGCGGCCTCGCGCTCGGCCCGGTGGTGCTGCACCGCCTGCAGCGTGTCGCGCGGCACCTGCTTGCCGAGGATCCAGCTGTCGAGACGGAACGTCTGCACGCCGCCTTCGAGCAGATGCAACGGGGGCTTGATGAACTGATTGCCGGGCGCGCGCCGGACGGGGTGGCCGATGGCGGCGCCTCGCGAGAAGTGTTCGAGGCCTATCGGCTGATCGCGGCCGATGCCGGGTGGTTGCGCCGCGCCGAGGAGAAGATCCGCGCCGGGCTGTCGGCCGAGGCGGCGGTGGCCCGAGTGGCCGCCGAGCTGCACGACCGGATGCGGCGCATCGGCGACTCCTATTTGCGCGAGCGCCTCGCCGATCTTGAGGACCTCGCCGGTCGGCTGTTGTCCGAACTGGAGGGGACGAGGCCGCGCGCGCCCGCGCCGCCCGGCGCCATCCTGTTGGCACGCCGCCTCGGCCCGGCCGAACTGCTGGATTGGCACGCGCGCGGGATCGCCGCCGTGGCGATCGAGGAAGGCTCCCCGGCGGGTCACGCCGCGATCGTCGCGCGTGCGCTTGGATTGCCCGCTCTCGGCGGCGTTCGTGGCTTGGTGGCGGCCGCGGAGGCGGGAGAGGACGCGGTGCTCGACGGTGACGAGGGCACGCTGATCCTCCGCCCGGACGCGGAGGTGCGGCAGGTTTACGCACGCGCCTTGGAGACCCGGACGCTGCGCCAGGCCGGGTGGGCGGAACTGCGCGAGCGGCCGGCGCGGACCGCCGACGGGACGCGGGTGCGCGTGATGCTGAACGTGGGCCTGGGCCTCGAACTGCGCCAGCTCGACGCCACTGGCGCCGACGGGATCGGGCTGTTCCGCACCGAGATCGCCATGCTCGCCCGCGCCGCCATCCCCGATCCGGCCGAGCAGGCCGCGCTTTATGCCCGCGTGATGGACGCGGCGGGCGAGCGCGCGGTGGTGTTCCGCACGCTCGATCTCGGAGCCGACAAGATGATGCCGGGCGCGGAGACGCCGGAGGAGGAGAACCCGGCGATGGGCTGGCGGTCGCTGCGCGTCGGCCTCGACCGCCCGGCGGTGCTGCGTCGCCAGTTGCGCGCCTTGTTGCTCGCCGCCGGGGGCAGGCCCCTTTCAGTGATGTTCCCGATGGTCGCCACCGTGGCGGAGTTCCGCGCCGCGCATGCCCTGCTGCGGGCCGAGGCGCGCGGCATCCGGCCGGCGCCCGAAAGTCTGGAAGTCGGCACGATGCTAGAGGTGCCGGCGTTGTTGTGGCAGCTACCGGAGCTGCTGAAGGAGGTCGACTTCATCTCGGTCGGTTCCAACGACCTGATGCAGTTCCTGTTCGCCGCCGATCGCGGCGCGCCGGCGCTCGCCCGGCGTTATGATCTGCTGTCGCCCCCCGTGCTCGATCTTCTGGAGCATCTTCTCGCCGCCGCCGCGGCGGCGCGAGGCGGGCGCGGCGTGCCGGTCTCGCTCTGCGGAGAGGCCGCGGGACGCCCGATCGAGGCGCTCACGCTGGTCGGGCTGGGGCTCACCACGCTGTCAATGCCGGCGAGCGGGGTGCTGCCGGTCAAGGCTCTGCTGGACGGCCTTGATCTGCGTGCGTTCCGGCCGGTTCTCGCGTCCGTCCGTCGCTCCGCCGCCGGGGCCGCCAGCCTGCGTGAGCCGATCACCACCTGGGCCCGAGAGCATGGGTTGACCCTCTGACGAGCCGCTTGCCGCCTTCCCCGCGCGGCGGTAGCGCATCGGCGCGATCGTTCCCATACTATCGGGCACCGTTCGGCGTCCGCGCCGCCACAACAAGGCGAGAACCCATGAGCTATCGGCCGTATCAAGAGATCACCCGCCGCAAATCCCGCCGCGTCCAAGTCGGGCGCGTGCCGGTGGGCGGGGGGGCGCCGATCAGCGTGCAGACGATGACCAACACGCTGACCACCGACGTCGCGGGCACGGTGGCGCAGATCCGCCGCGCCCAGATTGCCGGCGTGGACATCGTGCGGGTCTCCTGTCCCGACCGGGAGAGCGCGCTGGCGCTGAAGGAGATCGTCCACGAGGTCGATGTGCCGATTGTGGCCGACATCCACTTCCACTATCGCCGCGCCATCGAGGCGGCGGAGAGCGGTGCGGCGTGCCTGCGGATCAACCCCGGCAACATCGGCAGCGACGAGCGGGTGAAGGAGGTCATCAGGGCTGCCCGCGACCACGGCTGCTCGATGCGGATCGGCGTGAACGCCGGCTCGCTGGAGAAGCACCTGCTGGAGAAGTATGGCGAGCCGAACCCCGAGGCGCTGGTCGAGAGTGCGCTCTATCACGCGAACATCCTCCAGCAGCACGACTTCCACGACTTCAAGATCAGCGTGAAGGCGTCGGACGTGTTCCTGGCCGTGGCGGCCTATCAGCAGCTCGCCGAGGCATGCGACCATCCGCTGCATATCGGCATCACCGAGGCGGGCGGGCGGCGCATGGGCACCGTGAAGTCGGCGATCGGCCTCGGGTCCCTGCTGTGGGCCGGCATCGGCGACACGCTGCGGGTTTCGCTATCGGACGAGCCGGAGGAGGAGGTCCGGGTCGGCTGGGACATGCTGAAGACGCTGGGCATCCGCCATCGCGGGGTGAAGGTCATCTCCTGCCCGTCCTGCGCGCGTCAAGGGTTCAATGTCATCGAGACGGTGCGGACCCTGGAGGACCGGCTGGCGCACATCGAGACGCCGCTCACGCTGTCGATCATCGGCTGCGTGGTGAACGGTCCGGGCGAGGCGCTGATGACCGACATCGGGTTGACCGGCGGGGGCGCGGGGCGGCACATGATCTATGCCGCCGGCAAGACCGACCACACGATCGAGGCGGGGCGGATGGTCGAACACATCGTCGAGCTGGTGGAGGCGAAGGCGGCGGCTCTGAAGGCCGGCGCGGAGGCGGAGAAGGTCGCGGCGGAGTAGGGGTTCGGCCAAAGTCGCGGAATGGGTAGGATACCGGTACCGAGCCCGTGCTATCTGGATTGCTGTGATTATCTGGAATTCATTCGCGGGGATAGGCGCTGGCGAAGCAAGGACGGCACATACGTGGGATTCCTTGCACGGAGAAATTGAAGTGTTCAACAGGCGAGGCAAGCATATCGGCGTAGCGGATGCGGTTACAGGGGAAGTCATTGCCCCGGCTGTGAGCGGGCGGCGGCTTCATGTCTGAGGCAGCGGCGAACCGCCAACCGACTTTTTTTGATTTGTTCAGCCAAGGAATAATTCCCGCCGACCAGATCGATGATTACATAGACGTTTGGCACGATGCCCACGCGACATGGGCCAAGGAAACGCCATTGCACGAGTATCTGGGGCTGACATGGCCAGAGTACCAGGCCTGGGTGAAGGACGCGGGCGCGCTATCTCGTATCCTCATCGCCCGGCACAAAGCCGCGGGTTGACGGCAGGGTCAGAGAAGCCGCTCGGCACATGAATTCTTCCGTCCAACCAATACGGGGCACGCGCGACCTGATCGGGGAGGACCAGCGGCGCCACCAGGACGTCATCGACACCGCAAGGCGGGTCGCGGGCGTGTACGGGTTCGACGAATGGGTCACGCCGATTTTCGAGGATACGCGCGTGTTCTCGCGGACGCTCGGCGAAACGTCCGACGTGGTCACCAAGGAGATGTACACCTTCACCGATCGCGGTGGCGATTCGATCACCTTGCGCCCCGAGGCCACCGCCGGCGTCTGCCGGGCGCTGGTCTCCAACGGCCTCGCCCAGACCCTGCCACAAAAGGTGTTCTATGCCGGGCCGATGTTCCGCTACGAGCGGCCGCAGAAGGGGCGATATCGACAGTTCCACCAGATCGACCTGGAGCTGATCGGCCCGGCCGAGCCGTTGGCCGATGCCGAGGTGATTGCCTGCGGGTGGGACATCCTGACTGCTCTCGGCGTGGCCGCCGACACGGTGCTGGAGCTGAACACGCTCGGCGACAAGGACAGCCGCAATGCCTGGCGCGCGGCGTTGGTCGCGCATTTCAGCGCCCAGAAGGACCGCCTCTCGGCCGACAGCCTCGCGCGCCTCGAGCGCAACCCCATGCGCATCCTCGACAGCAAGGACGAGCGCGACCGCCCGCTGGTCGACGAGGCGCCGACCATCGGCGCGTTCCTCACGCCCGAGGCCGCCGTGTTCTATGCCGGGGTGAAGCGCCACCTGGACCAACTCGGCGTGCCGTATCGGGAAAACCCGCGCATCGTGCGCGGCCTCGACTACTACGGACACACCGCCTTCGAGTTCGTCACCTCCCGCCTCGGCGCTCAGGGCACGGTGATGGCGGGCGGGCGCTACGACGGGCTGGTGGCCGAGATGGGCGGCCCGCCGACGCCCGCCGTGGGCTGGGCCGCTGGGATCGAGCGGCTGTCGATGCTGCTCGCCGCACCTCCGGCCGCCGTCGCGCCCGTCGCCGTCGTGCCGATCGGCGAGACGGCGGAAGGCGTCGCGCTCGGCATCCTCCAGGCGCTGCGTCGCGCCGGCATCCGCGCCGAGATGGCCTATCGCGGCAATCTGCGCCGGCGAATGGAGCGCGCCAACCGCATCGGCGCCCGCGCGGCGGTGCTGATCGGCGAGGACGACCTCGTCGCCGGCGTGGCGCAGATGAAGAATCTCGCGACGGGCGCGCAGGAGGCGGTGCCGCTCGCGGAGGTCGTGGCGCGCCTGCGATGAACTTCGACGCCAAGCTGGACCGCATCGCCGCGCGGGCCGAGGAGCTTCGGGCGATGCTCGGCGAAGGCATCTCCGGGGATGCCTATGTGCGCGCGTCGCGCGAACTGTCCGACATCGAGCCGGTGGTGGCCCGCATCGGCGAGTTGCGCGCCGCCGAGCAGGCGCGCGACGAGGCCGAGGGGATGTGCTCCGATCCCGAGATGCGGGATCTGGCGGAAGCGGAGCTGCGGTCGCTGAAGGACGGCATCCCGGCGCTGCGCCACGAGATCCGCCTGGCCCTGCTGCCGCGCGACGAGGCCGACGAGCGGTCGGCGATCCTGGAGCTGCGTCCGGCCGCCGGCGGAGACGAGGCGGCGCTGTTCGCCGCCGAGCTGTTCGGCATGTATCAACGCTATGCCGCGCTGCGCGGCTGGCGGATCGACATCCTGGAATACGCCGACACCGAGCTGGGCGGGCTGAAGGAGGGCATCGCCGAGATCACCGGCCGCGATGTGTTCGCGCGCCTGAAATACGAATTGGGCGTCCATCGCGTGCAGCGCGTTCCGGCGACCGAGAACCAGGGCCGCATCCACACCTCCACGGTGACCGTCGCCGTGCTGCCGGAAGCCGAGGAGGTGGACGTGCAGATCGACGAGGGCGACCTGCGGATCGATGTGTACCGCGCTTCCGGCGCCGGCGGCCAGCACGTCAACAAGACCGAGAGCGCGGTGCGGATCACGCACCTGCCGAGCGGGATCGTGGTGGCGATGCAGGAGGAGAAGAGCCAGCACAAGAACCGCGCCAAGGCGATGAAGATTCTGCGCGCCCGCCTCTACGAACAGCAGCGCGCGGCGCTGCACGCGACCCGCGCGGCCGATCGCCGCGCGCAGGTCGGCACCGGCGACCGCAGCGAGCGCATCCGCACCTACAATTTCCCGCAGGGGCGCGTGTCCGATCACCGCATCAACCTGACCCTCTACAAGATTGACCGCGTGATGCAGGGCGAGCTGGATGAGTTCATCGACGCCCTTACCGCCGAGGACCAAGCTGCCCGGCTTGCGGCGGAGGAATGAGCCCCACCATGGCCGCGGGCGAGGCGCTCCGCGAGGGCGCCGAGCGCCTGCGAGCCGCCGGCATCGACAACCCCCGGCTTGAGGCACGCTTGCTCCTCGGCCGCGCACTCGGGCGCGACCAGGCCTCGGTTCTGGCCGCGCTCGAGGCAAGGGTCGCGCCCAATCCCTACTTCACCATGATCGCCCGCCGTGCCGCCCGCGAGCCCTTGGCCTTCATCCTGGGCGTGCGCGAGTTTTGGAGCCTATCCTTCGAGGTCTCGCCCGCCACGCTGATCCCACGCCCCGAGAGCGAGACCCTGATCGAGGCGACGCTTGCCGTGTACCCGGACCGCGGCGCGATCAAGCGCGTGCTCGATCTTGGCACCGGGACCGGGTGCCTGTTGCTCGCCGTGTTAGCGGAATTCCCGAACGCCCACGGGATTGGCGTGGACCGCGTGGGGAGCGCCGCCGCGCTCGCCCGTCGCAATGCCGCCCGACTCGGCCTCAGCGCGCGCGCGGGCTTTCTCGTCGGCGACTGGGCCGAGCCGATCTCTGGACAATTCGACCTCGTGCTGTGCAACCCGCCGTACATACCGAGCCGAGAGGTGCCCACCCTGATGCCCGAGGTCGGCCGCCATGAGCCGGCCGGCGCGCTGGACGGCGGGGCGGACGGGCTGGATGCCTATCGCCGGGTGCTCGCCTGGCTGCCGCGCCTGCTCGCACCGTCCGGCACGGCGGTGCTGGAGTTGGGTCAGGGGCAGGCGGAGGCAGTGATGGGATTGGCAAACGGGGTCGGACTCACCACATCGCATCGGGCGGATTTGGCGGGCACCCCCCGGGCGCTCGTCTGCCGGGCGGCGCCACGAAAAAACCATTTGGCACCGCCGGATGGGGAGTTCTAGCTTGGCTCCCGTGGCAAGGGCAGCGGCCAGAAGCGGTCGTCCCCAGGTGCCTTGGCCGAATCGATCGCTGTCCGCTCTGATGGGCGACGATTGAAGGCTGGGCACTCGCACGAGCCAACGTCGATTGAAATTGAAGCCTGGCCGCGGAATGCAGCCGGGACGCGCGCGAGAACCTCGCGAGGCGGCCCAGCGATGTTCGGGCTGGCAACGGGAAAGGCGCGACGGCAACAGAATGAACATCAAACGTATGCGTGGCCGTGGGCATCGCAATGGACCGGGCGGCGGCAGCGGCCCGAGCCCGATGCGCCATCATGGCGGGGGCATCCCGCTCAATCGCAACCACGTCTTCGACAGCAGCGGACCCGATATGCGCCTGCGCGGCACCGCGCAGCAGCTATTCGAGAAGTATCTGCAGCTTGGGCGCGACGCCACCAGCGGCGGCGATCGGGTGATGGCGGAGAGCTATTTCCAGCACGCCGAGCACTACTTTCGCATCATCAACGCGATGGCCCAGGCGGCGCAGCAGCCCCAGCAGACCGGTCAGGCGAATGGCCAACAGCAGGCGCCGCGCCGGCAGTACAACGGCGAGGAAGTCATCTCTCCGATGTCCGATGACCAGGACGAAGGCGACGGAGCCGAGGCGCCCCCCGGCACCGGCGAGCAGCCGGCGACCCGCGACATCCCGATCGCCGCCGCGCCGCCGGAGAGCTAAAGCAGGCCCTTCTGCCGGAAGCTGAGCCATCGGCCGTTGCCGACAATGACGTGGTCGTGCAGCGCCACCGACAGCGCGGCGGCGGCGGCCTTCACCTCGGCGGTCATCGCCACGTCCTCGCGGGACGGCGTCGGGTCGCCGCTCGGGTGGTTGTGGACCAGGATCAGAGCGGTAGCGTGCAGTTCCAGCGCCCGCTTGACCACCTCACGCGGATAGACCGGCGTGTGATTGACGGTGCCCCGGCTCAGCGCCTCGTCGGCGAGCAGCCGGTTCCTCGCGTCGAGGAATAGCACCCGGAACTGTTCGATGCGTTCGCGCGCCAGGACGGCATTGAGATAGTCCAGCAGCCGGTCCCAATTCGCGAGCACCGGCTGTTCCATCACCTCCGCGCGCAACAGGCGCAGAGCCGCGCCCTGCACCAGCTTCAGCGCCGCCGTGCCCGCCTCGCCCAGTCCCTCGACGCCGCGCAGTTCGTTGACCGGTGCCGCGATGGCGCTCGCGAAGCTGCCGAATTGGCCAAGCAGGGTTCGCGCGATCGGCTTGGTGTCGCGTCGGGGCAGCGCGAGGAACAGCACCATCTCCAGCATTTCGTGGTCGGCGAGCGCGTCGGGACCGACCGCGACCAAGCGCGCCCGCATACGCGCCCGGTGGCCATCCGTGCCCGCCGGCAGATCGCCGGGCGTCGCGAGGTCAGGAAAGCCGGCTTGCTCGCCAAGGCCGGCGCGCGCGCGTCGCTGTGTCATGCATCCCGCCGTCGCAACCAGGCCCGGCGGTCGGGCCGGGCGCGTCAGCCGCCCTGGTAGGGCGGCTTGTGGTAGCCTGCGGGAGAAACGGTAAAGATTTCCACACCATCCGCGGTGACGCCGACCATGTGCTCGAATTGCATCGAGAGACTGCGGTCGCGCGTCACCGCGGTCCATCCGTCGTCGAGGACCTTCACCTCCGGACGGCCGGCGTTCACCATCGGCTCGATGGTGAAGAACATGCCGGGCCGCAGCACCGGGCCCTCGCCGGCGCGGCCGAAATGCAGGACGTTCGGCGGCGCGTGGAAGTGCCGCCCGATGCCGTGCCCGCAGAAGTCACGCACCACGCTGTAGCGATGGCTCTCGACGAAGGTTTGGATCGCGTGTCCGACATCGCCCAGGGTGGCGCCCGGACGGACGGCCGCGACGCCGCGCATCAGAGCCTCGTAGGTCACATCCATGAGGTTGCGGGCCTTGGTCGAGGGCGTGCCCGCTGCGTACATCCGCGAGGAATCGCCGTGCCAGCCGTTCAGGATGACGGTGATGTCGATGTTGAGCACATCGCCATTCAGCAGACGGCGGTCGCCGGGGATGCCGTGGCAGACGACGTGATTGATCGAGGTGCAGATCGATTTCGGGAATCCCCGATAGTGCAGCGGCGCCGGCACCGCACCATGCGCGAGGATGAAGGCGTGGCAGAGGCGGTCCAATTCGCCCGTCGTGACACCGGGGCGGACATGCGGGGTGATCATGTCCAGCGTCTCGGCCGCCAACCGGCCGGCGACGCGCATCCCCTCGAAATCCTGAGGCGCATGGAGGGTGATCCGCCTCGCCTCCGCCCCGCCGTCCATCGCTCTGCCTGTCCCCGCGCCGTCCGTCCGCCTCGAGAACATGCGCAACCCGCACTCTCGGCGCAAGAGCATGGCACGCATGACGCGGGCGGCGTATGAGGCGGCGCATGGACACATCCGAGACGACGCCGGCAGGGTCAGACGAGCGCGCCGCGCAGAAGCAGGCGGCGGCCGAGGCGTCGGTCGCGCTGATCGAGGACGGGATGGCGGTCGGCCTGGGGACCGGCTCGACCGCCGCCTTCGCGGTCGACGCGCTCGCGCGCCGGGTGCGTGCCGGGCTACGCGTCCAGGCGATCCCGACATCGGAGCGCACCGCGGATCGGGCGCGGGCGGGGGGGATCACGCTCGTTTCGTTCGCCGAGTGCCAGCGGCTCGATCTGACGATCGACGGTGCCGACGAGATCGCGCGCGGCTCGCTCGACCTCATCAAGGGTCTGGGCGGGGCGCTGCTGCGCGAGAAGATCGTCGCCGCCGCCTCCGATCGGCTGGTGATCGTGGCCGACGAGAGCAAGCTCGCGGACCGGCTGGGCGCCCGCGTGCCAGTGCCGGTGGAGGTGGTGGCCTTCGGGTGGGAGACGACCGCGGCTCGCCTCGCCGCGCTGGGCGCCCGCCCCACGCCGCGCCGGAACGGCGGGGGCAGGCTTTTCCGGACCGACGGGGGGAACATGATCCTCGACTGCACCGTGGGTCCGATCGACGACCCGGCTGCGCTGGCCCGAGAGTTGGGCGAGGTTGTGGGCGTGATCGAGACGGGGTTGTTCATCGGCATGGCCAAGCGCGCGCTGATCGCGGGGCACGAGGGCGTGCGAACGTTGAAGCCCGCAGGATCGGGCTGAGAGCCGGCCGAAGTCGCTTGGCGGGGCAGCGGGATCCGGCTATCATTCCGAAATGGACACGGCCATTCCGCCTAGCGGTCGCGTGGCTGACGAGGCGCCCACGAGCCAACGGTCAGTCGCTCTGGTGATCCTCTCGGGTGGTGGCTTCGCCTTCGAGACGAAATGCCTCCTGAGGACCATCGCCGATGATCTCGATTTCATCTATCTGAGGACGCAATTTGGCGGCACGCCGGGCGAAGGCGACATCCCCGATGGGGAAAGCCATCCGGTTCCGTCCTTTTCAACGATGACCCAGCGATCCTTCCGTAGAAGCGCGGATGCATTCGTGAGAACCTTCACGAGAACGCTGGAGTTGCTGAGCCGAAAGCAAATCGATCTGGTTGTCGCCGTCGGCTGCAGTCATGCCGTCCCGATGCTTCTTGCCGGGCGGCTGCTCAGACGGAGGACCGTATATATCGAGAGCATCACCAGGGTCGATCGGCTGTCGAAGACCGGGAAGCTCGTCTATCGTCTCCGACTGGCGACGATCTACCTGATCCAGTGGCCGGGTTTGCAGAAGTGCTATCCGGCGAGCCGATTGGGGACGGTCCTATGATCCTCGTGACAGTCGGAACCACCATGCCGTTCGACGAACTGCTCGCGGAGGTGGACCGTTGCGCGGCGGCGGGCTTGTTCGGGCAAAGTGTGGTCTGCCAGGGCGGCCAGTCTTCCTATCGCATGGCGCACGCCGAGCAATTCATGGGCCGGCCGAGCATCGACGATCTGATCGTTGAGAGCTCGATGGTGATCACGCATGGCGGGGCGACGGTTGTTCAGCTTCTGATCGCGCGGAAAGCCTTCGTCGCCTTTCCCAATCCACGCGGAGCCGGCGATCACCAGACGAGCTTTCTCGAACAGATTGCCGCCGTGTCCGACATCTCGTGGAGCCGAAACGTCAGCGATCTGGCGCGGCTCTGCAAGGAGCGACAATCCCTAGGGCCGGCTCTGCTTCGCACCGGCTTCCCCCGGGCGGGCGATATCATTCGCAAGAGTTTTTAGTCGCGTTGCCGCGTGCGACGTCACTCCCCCCGCCACACCGGCGCGCGCTTGCCCAGGAACGCCTCCATGCCCTCGCGGAAATCGCGGCTCATGTAGCACATCAGGATCAGATCGCGCCCCTCCTCCTCGCCCACGCCGCCGCCGCGCAGCCGGCGAAGCGCCTCCTTGGTGGCGCGCAGCGTGAGCGGGGCGTGGCCGGCGACCAGGCGGGCCAACTCGTCCGCGCGCGCGGCGAGCGCGGCGGCGTCGTCCAGAACCTCGCTGACGAGCCCGATCGCGCGCGCCTCCTCGGCCTCCACCAGCCGGGCGGTGAAGATGATCTCGGTGGCGCGGGCCGGGCCGATCAGCTCGGCGAGGCGGGCGTAGTTCGCCATCGACAGGCAGTTGCCCAAGGTGCGCGCAATGGGAAACCCGAAGCGTGCGCCCCGCGCGGCGATCCGCAGGTCGCAGGAGGCCGCGATCCCCGCGCCGCCGCCGGTGCAGGCGCCCGCGATCGCGGCGATGGTTGGCACGGGGCACCGCTCCAGCACATCGAGGACGCGATCGAGCCGGGCCTCGTATTCGACCGCGTCCTCGGGGCGGGTGAAGGCGCGGAACTGGCCGATGTCGGTGCCGGCGGCGAACGCCTTCTCGCCCGCGCCGGTCAGGATCAGCGCGCGGACGTCGCCTCCGGTTCTCACCTCAGCGCAGATCTCCGCCACGCGCTCGTACATCGCGAAGGTCAGCGCGTTGCGCTGCGCGGGGCGGTTGAAGGTGATGCGCCCGATGCCGTCGCGCACCTCGTACAGCAGTTCGTCCATGCCGGCCTCTCCCCACTCCGCGTTCAACGTGGCACTCTTGCGGAAAGCAGCTTGCTAGAACGACGCGCGCGACGCGCCAAGTCGCCACCCGGAGGAATGTCCATGCCCGACGACACCCCGCATCGCCCGCCCGCGCCCGAAACATGGGAGCCGGAGCTTGCGGAGTTGCGGACCCGGCTGGCGCTCGCCCACGAGATGGGCGGAGCCGAGCGGATTGCCCGCCAGCGCGCCGGCGGGCGCCTCACGGTGCGCGAGCGGATCGAGCGGATGCTCGATGCGGACAGCTTCCACGAGATCGGCGCGATCGCGGGGAGGGGAACCTACCACAAGGATGGCACGTTGGCCGGCTTCCAGCCCGCCAACCTCGTCTTCGGGCGGGGGCGGGTGGATGGCCGCCCGGTGGTGATCGCGGGCGACGATTTCACCGTGCGCGGCGGCTCGGCGGACGCCTCGATCAAGGGCAAGCTCATGATGTCGGAGCGGATGGCCGCGCAGTTCCGGCTGCCGCTGATCCGCCTGATCGAGGGTTCGGGCGGCGGCGGCTCGGTCAAGACCATTGAGACGACGGGGCGGGCGAATCTGCCGGGCGGGCTGTCCGATGGCTCCTCGATGGACCTCTGCGCCATCAACATGGAGCAGGTGCCAGTGGTGGCGCTCGGGCTCGGCTCGGTCGCCGGGCTGGGCGCCGCGCGGCTGGCCGCCGCCCATTATGCGATCATGGTCAAGGAGATATCGGCGGTGTTCGTCGCCGGCCCGCCGGTGGTCGAGCGGCTGGGCGAGCCACGCAGCAAGCAGGAGCTGGGGGGCTGGGAAATCCAGATCGGCTGCGGCGCGGTCGACCATGCGGTGGACAGCGAGGACGAGGCGTTCGCCGTCGCCCGACGGTTTCTCTCCTACATGCCGAACTCGGTGCACGAGCTGCCGGCGCGCAAACGCGGTTGGGATGATCCCATGCGAGCCGACGAGTTCCTCCTTTCGGCGGTGCCGCGCGACAAGAAGCAGGCCTACTCAATGCGTCGCATCATCACCGCGCTGGCCGATCGCGACAGCTTTTTCGAGATGACGCCCGGCTTCGGCCGCCCGATCATCACCGGGTTCGCGCGGCTGGACGGCTGGCCGGTCGCGCTGATGGCGGGCGATCCGCTGTTCCAGGCCGGCACGTGGACGGCGGATGCGTGCCAGAAGATCATCCGCTTCGTCGATCTGGCGCAGACGTTCCATTTCCCGATCGTGCATCTCGTCGATTGCCCCGGCTTCCAGGTGGGACTGGCCGCCGAGAGCACGGCCACGATCCGCTGGGGCGTGCGCGCGGTCTCGGCGATCTGCCAGACCACCGTACCGTGGTGCAGCATGATCATCCGCAACGTGTATGGCGTGGGCGGGCTGGGGCATCAGCCGGGCGGGCGGTTGTCGCTGCGCTACGCCTGGCCCTCGGCCTCATGGGGATCGCTGCCGCTGGAGGGCGGCGTGGAGGCGGCCTACCGCGCGGAGATCGACGCCGCGCCCGATGCGACCGAGAAGATGGCGGAGATCGACGCGCGGCTGAACGCCCTGCGCTCGCCGTTCCGCACCGCCGAGGCGTTCTGGGTCGAGGAGATCATCGACCCGCGCGACTCCCGCCGGCTTCTGTGCGAGTTCGCGAACCTGGCGGCGCCGCTGCGCGTGACGGGACCGAGCCGGTTCGGGATGCGGCCCTAGGCTCGCTTCACGGTCCAAGGTCGCGCTTCAGAACCTCGCCCGCGAGATAGAGACTGCCGCAGATCAGGATGCGCGCCGGCGGACCGGTGCGGGGGATCGAGCGCAACGCGTCCTCGACGCGCGGCCCGACCCGCATGGCGCCCCCGGCGGCAACGATCGCCTCGACCGGAAGGGCCAAATGCTGCCCCGGCTCCGCGACGGCCCAGGCCGAGACGGCACGCGGGATCAGCGGCCGCAGGAAAGCGGCGGCGTCCTTCGCCTGCTTCATTCCCACAACGAGATGCGTCGGCCGATCGCGCCAGGCGTCGAGTTGGGCGGCAAGCGCCTGACCGGCGCCCGGGTTGTGGCCGCCATCTAGCCACAACTCCCAGCCGGCGGGCAGCGGCGCGGCTAGCCGGCCGCGCAGGCGCTGAAGGCGGGCGGGCCACTCGGCCGTCGTCACACCACGCGAAAAGGCCGCGTCCGGCAACGCTAGCCCCGCGACGCGGAGCGCGGCGACGGCGATAGCGGCGTTATCGTGCTGGTGGGTTCCCAACAGCGACGGCGCCGGCAGGTCGAGAGAACCGAACGTGTCCTCGAACCGCAGCCCGCTCCTGGCCGGCGTGATGCGCCAATCGCGCCCGCGCAGCCGCACGGGGGCGCCGACCCGTTCGGCGTGGGCGAGCAGCGCAAGCAGGGCCTCCGGCGGCTGCGCGCCGATGGCGACGGGGACGCCAGGCTTCAGGATGCCGGCCTTCTCCGCCGCGATGGCCGCAAGCGTGTCGCCCAGCAGGTCGCGATGATCGAGCGAGATGGAGGTGATCGCGCAGGCGAGGGGGCGCGCGACGACGTTGGTCGCGTCCCCGCGGCCGCCGAGCCCGACCTCCAGCACGCAGAGATCGGCCGGAATTCGCGCGAACAGATGGAAGGCGACGGCGGTGATGACCTCGAACACCGTGATCGGGGCGCCGGCATTGACCCGCTCGACCTCCTCAAGCGCATCGACGAGCGCCGCGTCATCGACCAGCCGCCCGGCGAGCCGGATGCGCTCGTTGAAGCGCACGAGATGGGGCGAGGTGTACACATGGACGCGCAGCCCCGCCGCCTCCGCAATCGCGCGGAGGAAGGCGCAGGTGCTGCCCTTGCCGTTGGTGCCGGCGACGTGGATCACCGGGGGCAGACGCCGCTCCGGCCCGCCCAGCTTGACGAGCAGGTCGCGCAGCCGGTCCAGGCTGAGATCGATCAGGCGCGGATGCAGCCCGTGCAGGCGGGCAACGACCCCGTCGATGCGGGAGGAGACGCCGCTCACGCCGCCGGCGCGGACACCGGCTCGATCGCGGGCTGCGCGGCCGGCGGCGCCTCCTCGCGCTGGACGCGCAGCAACTGGATGAGCCGCGCGAGCGTGGCGCGCAGCTCGGTCCGGCGCACCACCATGTCCACGATCCCGTGCTCGTGCAGATACTCGGCGCGCTGGAAGCCCTCCGGCAGCTTCTCGCGCGTCGCCTGCTCGATCACGCGCGCCCCCGCGAAGCCGATCAGCGCGCCCGGCTCGGCGATCTGGATGTCGCCCAGCATCGCGAAGCTCGCCGACACGCCGCCCGTGGTGGGATCGGTCAGCACGACGATGAACGGCAGGCCGGCTTCCTTGACGAGCTGCGTCGCGATCACCGTGCGCGGCATCTGCATGAGGCTGATCGCGCCCTCGTACATGCGCGCCCCTCCAGAGGCGGTGAATGCGATCAGCGGCGCATCCTGGAGCACGGCGAGGCGAGCCGCGGCGACGATTCCCTCGCCGACCGCCGCGCCCATCGAGCCGCCGAGGAAGCCGAATTCCATCGCGGCGACGACGGCGGCGCGGCCGGCGATCGTGCCGTGCGCGACCGCGAGGGCGTCGTCCATCTGGGTCTTCTCGCGCGCGTCCTTCAGCCGGTCGCTGTAGCGCTTGGAGTTGCGGAAGCGCAGCGGGTCGGCCGTCACCTTGGGCAGCTCGATCCGGGTGTAGCCGTCCGGATCGAACGTCCACTCCAGCCGCTCGGCGGCCGAGGCGCGCATGTGGAAGCCGCAATGCGGACAGACCTTCAGATTGGCCTCCAGGTCGCGGCTGAAGATCATCTGCTGGCACGCCGAGCACTGATGCCAGAGATTGTCCGGCACCTCGGTTCGCGTGAACAGGGTGCGAATCTTGGGGCGAACGTACTCGGTAAGCCAACTCATGCGGGAATCCTCGCGCAACGCACGCCCTTCGCCAACGCGCGCACCTGATCGAGCACGCGAGGCACCGTCTCCGGCCCGGCCCGGCCCTGCTCGTCAAGGCTCGCCGCCAGTGTGTCGATGAGCGCCGAGGCGACGACCGCCGCATCGGCCCAGCCGACGACGGTCGCGGCCTGCGCGGGGGAGCGCACGCCGAAGCCGACCGCGATCGGCAGGTCGGTCGCGCGGCGGATGCGGGGAATGGCGGTGGCAAGCTGCTCGGCGCTGGCGGTGCGGGTGCCGGTAATGCCGGCGATGCTGACATAGTAGACGAAGCCGGAGCTACCTTCGAGCACGCGCGGCAGGCGGGCCTCGTCGGTGGTCGGCGCGATGAGGCGGATGAAATCGAGGCCCCGCGCGCCGGCATGCGGCAGCAGCAGGTCGGATTCCTCGGACGGCAGATCGACGACGATCAGCCCGTCCACTCCCGAGCGGGCGGCATCGGCACAGAACCGCTCCGGCCCATAGGAGAGGATCGGGTTCAGGTACCCCATGAGCACGATCGGGGTAGCGTCGTCGTCGCGGCGGAAGTCGCGCACCATCGCCAGGATGGCCGCGAGCTTGGCGCCCGCCTTCAACCCCCGCCGGCCGGCGGCCTGGATGGTTGGGCCGTCGGCCATCGGGTCGGTGAAGGGGACGCCGATCTCGATCAGGTCGGCCCCGGCGCCCGGCAGGCTGCGAAGCAGCGTCATCGAGGTAGCGAAGTCGGGGTCGAACGCCTCGATGAACGGGATGAGCGCGCCGCGGCGTTCCGTGCGCAGGGCCGCGAAGCGGGCGGCGATGCGGCTCATGGCACCCCTCCCCCCGGCCCCCTCCCGCGAGGGGAGGGGAAGCAGTAAGGCGCGCGCTCTCTGCTCCCCCTGTCCTTGCGGGAGGGGGTTGGGGGGAGGGGGCCAACGCACGGCATCACAGCGTCACCCCAAGATGCTCCGCCACGGTAAAGATGTCCTTGTCCCCGCGTCCGCACAAATTCATCACGATGATCTCGTCCTTGCCCATCGTGGGGGCGAGCTTGGCAACGTGGGCCAGCGCGTGCGCCGGTTCCAGCGCGGGGATGATCCCCTCGGTGCGCGTGCAGAGCTGAAACGCCGCAAGCGCCTCCTCGTCGGTTGCGGCGACGTATTCCACCCGGCCGATCTCATGCAGCCAGGAATGCTCCGGCCCGATCCCCGGATAGTCGAGTCCGGCGCTGATGCTGTGCGCCTCCTGGATCTGGCCGTCCTCATCCTGCAACAGATATGTGCGGTTGCCGTGCAGCACGCCCGGGCGTCCGCGCGAGAGGCTGGCGGCGTGCTCGTGCGTGTCGAGGCCCCGCCCGGCCGCCTCCACGCCGATCAGCCGCACCGATGGGTCGTCCAGGAACGGATGAAAGAGGCCCATCGCGTTCGATCCGCCGCCGATGCAGGCAACGGCCGCGTCGGGCAGCCGGCCCTCGGCCTCCTGCAACTGTGCCTTCGCCTCCTCGCCGATCACCGACTGGAAGTCGCGCACCATCGCGGGGTAGGGATGCGGGCCGGCGACGGTGCCGATCAGGTAGTAGGTGTCGGCGACATTGGCGACCCAGTCGCGCATCGCCTCGTTCATCGCGTCCTTCAGCGTGGCGGCGCCCGACGTCACCGGGCGGACCTCGGCGCCCAGCAGGCGCATCCGGAACACGTTCGGCTTCTGCCGCTCCACGTCGGTCGCGCCCATGTAAACCGTGCAGGGGAGGCCGAACAGCGCGCACATCGTGGCGGTGGCGACACCGTGCTGGCCGGCGCCCGTCTCGGCGATGACGCGCGTCTTGCCCATGCGCCGGGCCAGCAGGATCTGGCCCATGCAGTTGTTGGCCTTGTGGCTGCCCGTGTGGTTCAGCTCGTCGCGCTTGAAATAGACCTTGGCGCCGCCGAGCTGGCGGGTCAGCCGCCCGGCCAGCCACAGCGGAGTGGGGCGGCCGACATAGTCCTTCATGTAGCGGTCAAGTTCGGCTCGGAAATCCAGGTCGTGGCGGGCCGCGCGCCAGGCACTCTCCACTTCCAGGACCAGCGGCATCAGCGTCTCGGCCACGAAACGGCCTCCGAAGTCGCCGAAACGGCCCCGCGCGTCGGGTCCGGCGCGCAGGCTGTTGGCACGCAGGCTGTTCGCGCCCTGGGGCATGGACGCCGGGGCGGGCGGGACGGGCTTGCTCACGACGATCACTCCAACCTGCGGCGCTGCTTAGCGCAGCCCGCCTGTCCGGTCACGCCCCCGGCACACGCCGCGACGCCTCTTGGATTTGGCTCGGAAATGAGGCTTGATACGACTTCGCGAAGATCAAGTGACGGGAGCTTGGCCCATTGCAAGACGCTGACCCCCTGCGCGGCACTGGCGTCCGGGCGACCCGGCCGGTTCACGCGAACCTGACCGCCCCGGCCCTGGTGGCGGCCTCGTTGCGGCGGAACGAGGGGCGGCTGTCCACGGACGGCGCGCTGATCGTGGCGACCGGCGTGCACACCGGCCGGTCGGTTCGGGACAAGTTCGTGGTGGACGAACCCTCCGTGCGCGACGAGGTCTGGTGGGGCAAGGTCAACCAGAGATTGGCGCCGGATCGGTTCGCGATCCTGAAGGCGCGCGTGCAGGCGTATCTGCAAGGCCAGGAGCTGTTCACCCAGGATCTTTACGCGGGTGCCGACCCGGCCCAGCGCGTGCGGGTGCGCCTGGTGACCACCGGGGCTTGGCAGGCGCTGTTCGCGCGGAACGTGTTCATCCGACCGCCGACGGAGGAGCTGGCTGATTTCCGGCCCGACTACAGGATCCTGCACGCGCCCCATTTCCACACCGACCCGGCGATCGACGGCGTGCGCGGCGGCACCGCCGTCGCGGTGTCGTTCGAGAGCGGCAGCATCGTCATCGCCGGAACCGAGTACGCGGGGGAGATCAAGAAGTCGATCTTCGGCGTGATGAACTGGCTCACCCCCGCGCGCGGCGTGCTGCCGATGCACTGCAGCGCCAATGTGGGCGAGGCGGGCGACGTGGCACTGTTTTTTGGCCTGTCCGGCACCGGCAAGACCACGTTGTCCTCGGACTCGCGGCGCAAGCTGATCGGCGACGACGAGCATGGCTGGGGCGTGGATGGTGTCTTCAACTTCGAGGGTGGCTGCTATGCCAAGGTCATCAATCTGTCGCGGGAGGCCGAGCCGGAGATCTGGTCCGCGACGCATCGCTTCGGAACGGTGCTGGAGAACGTGGCGGCCGACGCGAGGGGGAACCTCGATCTTGCCAACAAGTCGCGCACCGAGAACACGCGCGCCTGCTACCCGGTCGAATACATCCCCAACGTCGTCATTCCCGGACGCGGCGGGCATCCAAGCAACGTGGTGATGCTGACCGCCGATGCGTTCGGCGTGCTGCCCCCGATCGCCAAGCTGACCCCGGCGCAGGCGATGTATCATTTCCTGTCGGGCTATACCGCGCGCGTGGCCGGCACCGAGAAGGGGCTTGGCGCCGCGCCGCAGGCGACGTTCAGCGCCTGCTTCGCCGCGCCCTTCCTGCCGCGTCGCCCCGAGGTGTACGGTCGGATGCTGGAGGAGATGATCCGACGTCATGGCGCCGATTGCTGGCTGGTCAACACCGGCTGGACCGGCGGCGTGTACGGCGTCGGCCGGCGCATGGGCATCCATCATACCCGCGCTCTGGTGAACGCCGTGCTCGACGGCTCGCTCGCCCGCGTGCGGTTCCGCGAGGACCCGTTCTTCGGTCTTTCCATCCCAGAGGCGGTGGCGGGCGTCCCGGCCGAGGTGCTGGACCCGCGCCAGGGCTGGGCGGACAAGGCGGCGTATGACCGCGCCGCGCGCGATCTCGTGGCGCGGTTCGAGGCGAACTTCGCGGGCTTCGCGGCGGACGTGGGGGAGGACGTGCGCGCCGCGGCGATCCGCGCCGCGGCATAAGCGCAAGGGATGTTGTCGCGGCCTGGGGCCGCTGTTACTCCGGCCCCCGCATGAGTGCTCGCCTCCCTGCGTCCCGATCTCCCGCCCGGCCGACGCGCGACTGGCGCGTGATGCGGCGGCTTCTGGCCGCCGCTTGGCGCGATCCCGGCCAGTTCGCGAGCCGCCGCCTGCCCCGGCTCTGCCCGATTTGCGGCTACGACGGTGTGTTCGTCTCGGTCGGCCACCCGCCGCGACGGGATGCGCGTTGCCCGGCGTGCGGCTCGCGCGAGCGCCACCGGCTCGCGCATCTCTGGGCCACCGAGGGCGGCGGGGACCGGCTCGCCGGCAAGCGCATTCTGCATTTCGCACCCGAGAAGACCGTGCAGCGGCGGATGCGCGGAAACCCGCTCTACGAGACCGCCGACCTGCATCAGCCAGGGGTCACGCACCGCCTGGACATCACGCGCATTCCCCTTCCGGACGCGCACTATGACGTGGTGATGGCCCACCACGTCCTGGAGCACATTCCCGACGATCGCGCGGCAATGCGCGAGCTGTTCCGCATCCTCGCCCCAGGAGGAGTGGCGGTGCTCAGCGTGCCGATCAACGCCTCGCGCGTCGAGACCTACGAGGACCCGGCGATCACCGAGCCGGCCGCGCGCGAGGCCCATTTCTCCGCCCCCGACCACAAGCGGTACTACGGGCTCGATTTCGCCGACCGGCTGGCGGAGGCGGGGTTCGCGGTCGAGTCGTTCCGCCTGCCTCCCGAGCTTGAGCCCCGCTACGGATTGCTGCGGGCCGAGTGGCTCTATCTCGCGCGCAAGCCGGGATGACCGGCATGGCGGGGCAGCCCTCCATCCTGGTCATCAAGCTGGGCGCGTTCGGCAACGTCGTGCTCTCGCTCGGTGCTTTCGCGTCGATTCGGCGCGAGCACGCGGGCGCCCGCGTCACGCTGCTGACCACGGCACCCTACGCTGCGTGGATGGCGGCCTCGCCCTACTTCGACGAGGTGTGGATCGACGATCGGCCGGCCTGGTGGGACGTGCCCGGCTGCCTGCGGCTGCGGGGGCGGCTCGTCGCCGGGCGGTTCGCGCGCGTGTACGACCTCCAGACATCCAGCCGCAGCAATCGCTATTTCCAGCTTTTTCCCCGGCGGGCGCGGCCCGTCTGGTCGGGCATCGCGTCAGGCTGCGCGCTGCCCGACCGCGACCCCAATCGTGACCTACTGCATGACGCCGACCGCCAGGCCGGGCAGCTTCGCCAGGCCGGCATCGTCTCGGTGCCGCCGGCCGATCTCGCCTGGTGCACGGGCGGGATCGCTCGCTTGGGTCTGCCGGAGCGCATCGCGCTGCTGGTGCCGGGAAGCTCCGCGCACCGGCCGGCGAAGCGTTGGCCCGTTGCGCGCTACGGCGCGCTCGCGCGCGCGCTGGCCGAGGCGGGATGCGCGCCGGTGGTGCTGGGCGCCGCGAGCGAGGCGGCTCTGGCCGCCGAGATCGGTCGCGCCGCGCCGGTAATCGACCTGACCGGGCGCACCGGGTTCGGCGACCTCGCGAGCCTCGCGCGCGCGGCTCAGGTCGCGGTGGGCAACGACACCGGGCCCATGCATCTGATTGCCGCGTCTGGCTGCCCGTCGGTCGTGCTGTTCTCCCGCGATTCCGACCCCGCGCTGTGCGCCCCGCGCGGCCCGCGTGTCGTGCTCCTGCGCCGTCCGTCGCTCGCCGACCTCGATCTCGCGCCGGTCCGAGACGCCGCGCTAGGCCTGCTCGCGCCGGCTCCTGTCACCGCGCCGGCGCTGGGCTGATGTCGGGCCGGGCATTCGGACCGCCGCACACCGGCACCGTGCCCGACCCGGGAGACGGGGTGCCGCTGCCGCAGCGATATTGGGCCATCACGACGATCCTGCTCGGCCTGACGCTCGCGGTGCTGGACGGCGCCATCGCCAATGTCGCACTGCCGACCATCGCCAGGGACGTGCATGCCAGTCCGGCGGATTCGATCTGGGTGGTCAACGCCTACCAGCTCACCGTGACAATCTCGCTGCTGCCGCTCGCCTCGCTCGGCGACATCATCGGCTATCGCCTAATCTATCGTTGGGGGCTGGTCGTCTTCACCCTCGCCTCGCTGGGCTGCGCGCTTTCCAGCTCGCTTGCCTCGCTCACCGTGGCGCGGGTCATCCAGGGGTTCGGGGCGGCCGGGATTATGAGCGTGAACGGCGCGCTGGTACGGTTCATCTACCCGCGCCGGATGCTCGGGCGGGGGTTCGGCATCAACGCCACCGTCGGCTCGATCTCCAGCGCGGTCGGGCCGACCGTAGCGGCGGCCATCCTGTCGGTGGCGAACTGGCCGTGGCTGTTCGCAGTCAATCTGCCGATCGGGGCGGCGGCCATCGTGATGGCCTGGCGCGCGCTGCCCAGAACCCCCCGCTCGGGCCAGCCCTTCGACATCTCAAGCGCGCTGCTCAGCGCCGTCGTGTTCGGAACGCTCATCACCGGGATCGACGGCCTCGGCCACGGCGAGCGGGTGGTCGCGGTGGTCGTGCAACTTCTGGTCGCCCTCGCGATGGGCGCCGTCCTGGTGACCCGGCAGATGACGCGCTCGGCGCCGCTGTTGCCGGTGGACCTGATGCGGATTCCCCTGTTCGCGCTTTCGGTCGCCACGTCGGTCTGCTCGTTCATGGCGCAGGGCATGTCGCTGGTCGCGCTGCCGTTCCTGTTCGAGGTGACGATGGGGCTTAACGAGGTCACGACCGGGCTGCTGATGACCCCGTGGCCGCTCACGGTGGCGTTGATCGCGCCGATTTCCGGGCGGCTCTCTGACCGCTATCCCGCGGGCCTGCTCGGCGGGGTCGGGCTGGCGGTGATGGCGGTCGGTCTCGGCCTGCTCGCCCTCCTGCCGGCGCATCCCGCATTGCTCGACATCGTCTGGCGAACCGCGATCTGCGGCGTCGGGTTCGGATTCTTCAATACCCCGAACAATCGCGCGATCCTCACCTCGGCGCCCCGTGCGCGATCGGGCGGCGCGAGCGGGATGCAGGCGACGGCGCGCCTGCTGGGCCAGACGGTCGGCGCGGCGGTTGTCGCGCTGGTGTTCGGCCTGGCACCGCAGAACGGCACCATTTTCGTGTTGGTGATCGCTACCGGCATCTCCGTGCTGGCCGCCCTGGTCAGCTTCACCCGCGTGATCGAACGGCGCGGCCCAGCTTAGGTCGCGCTAAATTCATACCTGATCCGCGCCAGATGCGGAATGCTGTCTCCCGAGCCGGCGTCACTGACCAACGGAGCCGGCCGTAGGGGAGTGTTTCGTCATGCCCAAATTGTCACGCCGCCGTGCCCTCCAGCTCTCGGCCGCCGCGACCGCCCTGCCGCTGGTGAATATTCACACCGCCACATCCGCCGGGCGCGTGACGTGCGCCTTCTGGGACCATTGGGTGCCCGCCGGCAACGACGCCATGCGCAAGGTGGTAGCCGAATGGGCGGCGAAGAACCACGTGGATGTGCGGCTCGATTTCTTGAGCGCGATCGGCAACAAGATCGACCTGACCATGAGCGCGGAGGCGATGGCCAAGACCGGCCATGACGTGTTCGCCTTCGACCAGTGGACGGTCCACCAGTGGGCGGACGAGTTGGAGCCGGTGGACGACGTGATGGCCTCGCTGCTGGCCGAGAACGGGCCGGTGATCGAGCCGGCCGAGTACCTCGCCAAGATCAAGGGGCATTGGATGGCGGTGCCGAGCGGTCCTGGCAGCGCGCCTCTCACGACCTGCGGCCGCATCAGCATGTTGAAGAAATTCGCCGGCCTCGACGTCCAGGCGATGTACCCGGCGCACGAGGTCACGCCGCCCGAGGCGCCGGACTGGACCTACAACACGATGCTGAAGGCAGCCGAGGCGTGCCACAAGGCGGGGTTCCCGTTCGCACTGGGCTGCGGGACGACGACGGATTCAGTGCAGACCTGGGGCACCACGTTCGGCGCGTTTGGCGCCGACCTGGTGGACGGCAAGGGGAACGTGACGGTGGATTCCGACAACGTCCGGGCGGCATTGGATTACGCGAAGAAGATGGCGCCGTTCCTGCCGCCCGACACGGTGAGCTTCGACGACGCCTCCAACAACCGGGCGCTGATCTCGGGCAAGAGTGCGCTGATCTGGAATCCGCCTTCCGCCTGGGCGGTGGCCAAGCGCGACGCCCCGCAGGTCGCCGCCGACTGTTGGACGTTCCCCAACCCGGTCGGTCCCAAGGGCGTGCGGCTCGTACCGATGCGGCCGTATTTCTGGGGCATCTGGAAATTCGCGCGGGACAAGGGACCGGCCAAGGAGCTGATCCACTGGCTGATGCAGCGTCCGCAGGCCGAGGCGCTGACCACCGCGGTGGTTGGCTACGACATTCCCCCCTTCAAGTCCTTCGATGACTTCAAGATCTGGTCCGAGGTCGAGCCGCCGAAGGGCACCGTGTACAACTATCCGCTCCGCCCCTGGCACCAGGCGAAGTATTACGTCCCCGGCTCCGCCGCCCCGCCCGAGATCGCCGTGCAGCTCTGGAATCGCGGCACCATCCCGACGATGGTTGCCAAGCTGGTCAGCGGCCAGACGCCGGAGCAGGCGATCGCCTGGGCCAAGAACGAGGTTGAGGGCTTCATGTAGCGCCCGCGCCACGCCGCTCACGCGCGCCCTTGACTTGCGCGGCCGAAGGGTTGCGCAACAAGGGCGCGCGGCCAGATGCCGCGGTGGCAGGTGGCAGTGACGGGCATGGACAGCACGGCGGTCGCGGCGGCGGATCATGCGGCGCGGAACTGGCGCTTCGGCGGCGGGCCGCTGCACCGGGGCGATGACGGATATCGCGCGATGTTCAGCCGGATGCTGCTTGACACGTTCAACCCCTACAAGCCCGCCGTGATCGACTGGCCGGCGCTGGATCCGGAGGCGCGGCGCCGGCTGATCTCGCTGCCCATCTGGGACATCGCCGTGCAGACCGAGGGCCGCGCGCGCCTGCGCATCCTCTCCTATGCGCGCCGGCTCGGCGACAAGCTGCTGCGGGAAGCCTTCGAGCTGATGGCCTTCGAGGAGGGCCGCCACAAGGAGGTGCTGTCCCATCTGGTCCGCGCCTACGGGATCGAGCTGGATCCGGAGCCCGCCTATCTCGAGCCTCGCGACGCCGAATGGGGGTTCATGGTCACCGGCTACTCGGAGTGCATCGACAGCTTCTTCGCCTTCGGCTTGTTCGAGCTGGCGCGGCGCTCGGGCTTCTTCCCGCCCGAGCTGGTGGAGACTTTCGAGCCGGTGATCCAGGAAGAGGGACGGCATATCCTGTTCTTCGTGAACTGGATCGCCTGGCACAAGCGCACCATGCCGCTCTCGCGCCGGCCATGGTTCCTCCTGAAAACTCTGGCCGTTTGGGCGTTCCTGATCCGCGAGCGCATCGGCCTGGCGCGCGACGTCGGCTCCGGCGGCAAGGAGGATGCGAACTTCACGGTGCAGGGCGCGAACGCGGTGGGCGGGAAGGTCGATACCGCCGAACTGATGCGCATCTGCCTGGCCGAGAACGACCGCCGGCTGGGCGGCTACGATCAGCGTCTTTTGCGTCCGACGACGGTGCCGCGTTTGGTGCGGATTGCGTTGCGGTTCATGGGGCGGCGGAAGCCAGCCTTGGCGTCCTAGTACATCGATTCCTTGGACCCAGCCGTATTGCTGGGGTTCCCTCGGTCATGGCGCATTCTGTACGGGTTCCGGTACAACTGGTTTCCGGGTGTCGGATCATGGCAGCACCGCGACGCGAGGTCGAGCTGGCCGTCTCAGCGGACGAGCTGGCGCGATTGCAGTCAATTGCGCGCTCACGTAAGGAGGCGGCGAGCCGGGTAGACCGGGCTCGGATGCTGCTCGCCTACCGCGACACGCCGTCGTTCTACGCGGTCGGGCGCGCGATCGGCGTGACGCATCAGACGGTCGAGCGGTGCCTGGACCGGGCGCGGTGGCTGGGCGTCATGGCGGCGCTCGACGACAGTCCGCGTCCCGGGCGGGAGCCGGTGATCACGTCGGAGGCCAAAGCTTGGCTGATCAACTTGGCTTGCCGCAAGCCCGGGGAGTTGGGTTATCCGCATGAGCTGTGGACTACGCGGCTGCTGGCGAGCCACGTGCGCGACCATGGTCCGGCCGCCGGGCACGCCTGCCTCGCCAAGCTGGCGCAAGGCACGGTCTGCAAGCTGCTGGCCGCGAGCGACATCAAGCCGCACAAGGTCCGCTACTACCTTGAACGGCGTGACCCGGAGTTCGAGCAAAAGAAGGCCGACGTGCTCTGCGTCTATCGTGAAGTCGAGATGCGGCGTGCGGCAACGGACGGTAGTGGGGAGATGCTCGCCGTGATCTCCTATGACGAGAAGCCCGGCATCCAGGCGCTCGGCACCACCGCCGCCGATCTGCCGCCGCAGCCGGGCGAGCATGCGTGCCTGGCGCGCGACCATGAATATGTCCGCCACGGCACATTGTCGCTGCTGGCGGGCATCGACCTGCTGACCGGGAAGGTGCATGCGCGGGTCGAGAAGCGGCACCGCTCGGTGGAGTTCATCGCCTTCCTCAAGCAACTTGATGCCGCCTATCCCGGCGACACGGCGATCCGACTGATCCTGGACAACCACTCCGCCCACATCTCCAAGGCGACCCGGGCCTGGCTCGCCACGCAGCGCGCGGGTCGGTTCAACTTCGTCTTCACGCCCAAGCACGGCTCCTGGCTCAACCTGATCGAGGGCTTCTTCTCCAAGCTGGCCCGCTCCGTCTTGCGCCATATCCGCGTCGCGTCCCAGCAAGAACTGAAGGACCGCATCATGGCCGCCATCCACGACATCAACCGCGCACCGGTCATCCATCGCTGGACCTACGGCATCAACGAAGCCACGACCGCGATATGAGTTGCTCCTCGGAAGCGGTGTACCAGTACCCACTCTCATTGGAGCGCGAGTCATATCAACGGGCCCTATGCAGATCGCCCCAACCGTCATGGTCGGCGCAAGCCGACCATCCACGACTGGCGCGCCCTGAGGTCGTGGATGCTCGCATGCGCGAGCATGACGGGTGGGGAGCGGTCAGGAAATAGGGCCACGCAACATACCTGGGCGAAGATTCCGCCCGCTCTTGGGGATAGGCCGACAAAGTCACACGGCTATCGCATATGTCTTCCCCGCCCGAGCGGTGATAACGCAGCAGGAACCGATGATGTTCAATGACGAGTTCGAGCTGGCCGCACCCTGAGTTATCCGAGCCACCCAACGCCGTCATGCCCGGCGAAGGCCGGGCACCCACGTCTTTCCGCCACCAGTGAAGACGTGGGTGGCCGGCCTTCGCCGGCCATGACGGTGTTTGGTCCCCGCCTCTCGGACTCTGGGGTCGGTTCGGCTATACCGCCAGGATGCAGACGTACACCGACCCCGCCCGTCAGCCCCTCCCGCTTGCCGGCGTTACCGTCCTCGATCTCGGGCAGATTTTTCAAGGCCCGTACTGCACTCTGCTGATGGCGAAGGCCGGCGCCACCGTCATCAAGATCGAGCCGCCGCATGGCGAACCGCTGCGCCGGCGGGCCGAGCCGGGCAAGTCGGCGATCTTTTCCTTCGCCATGCTGAACGCCAACAAGCAGGGCGTTACGCTCAACCTGAAGTCAGCACGCGGGCGGGAGCTTCTGCTGGCGATGGCGCGCCGCGCCGACGTGCTGCTGGAGAACTTCTCGCCCGGCACGATGGACGGGCTGGGCGTGGGCTATGCGGTGCTGTCGGAGGCGAACCCGGCGCTGGTCTACGCCACCGGCTCGGGCTTCGGCATCAGCGGGCCGGATCGGGACAATCTGGCGATGGACTTCACCATCCAGGCGGCCTCGGGGATCATGAGCGTGACCGGCGCGCCGGACGGGCCGCCGATGAAAGCCGGGCCGACGCTCGTCGACATGATGGGCGGCATCCATCTCTACGCGGGCATCATGACCGCGCTGTTCGAGCGCGCGCGCACGGGCAGGGGGCGGCTGGTCGAGGTGGCGATGCAGGAGACGGTGTACGCCGCGCTAGCCTCGCCGATGGAATACTATGTTCGCACGGGCGAGCGGCCGCCGCGCGCGGGCAACCGGCAGGCGGCGCTGAGCAGCGCACCCTACAACGCCTATCCCACACGGGACGGCTGGGTCGCGATCCATGTCGTGACCGAGCAGCACTTCCAGAATCTTCTCAGGGCGATGGGGCGCGAAGACCTCAAGGAGGATCCCGCCTTCGCCACCAATCCCGGGCGCGTCGCGCATATGGAGGAGACGGATGCGCTGGTCGGCGCCTGGACCCGGACCCTCGGCAAGCACGAGGTGTTCGCGATCTGCAAGCGCAACCGTATCCCCGCCGCGCCGGTGCGCGACGTCGCCGAGGTGATGGCCGATCCGCACATGCACGGGCGCGGCTTCCTGGAGCGCGTTGCCCATCCGGAGTTCGGCAACGTGGTGCTGCCGACCACGCCGCTGCGGCTGCATGGCGCGGGGCTTCCGCCCGCCACGCCCAGCCCGACCGTCGGCCAGCACAATGATGCGGTGTACGGCGAATGGCTCGGCCTGTCCGCGGGCGAGATCGCCGGGTTGCGCGAGGGAGGGGTGATCTGATGGGACCACTTGCCGGGATCAGGCTGATCGAGGTCGCCGGAATCGGCCCCGGGCCGTTGGCGGCGATGATGCTGGGCGACCTGGGCGCCGATGTGATCCGGGTGGACCGCGTGCGTCCGGGAGGTCTGGAGCTTGTGCGCGAACCGCGTTTCCAGGTGCATCAGCGCAGCCGCCGCTCGATCGCGGTCGATCTCCAGAAACCGGGCGGGGCTGAGGTGGTGCTGCGCCTGGCCGAGCGCGCCGACGGGCTGATGGAGCCGTTCCGTCCGGGCGTGGCGGAGCGGCTGGGCATCGGGCCCGATGCCTGCCTCGCGCGCAACCCGCGCCTCGTGTACGGACGAATGACAGGCTGGGGACAGAACGGGCCGCTGGCGAAGGCCGCGGGCCACGACATCAACTACATCGCGCTGGTCGGCGCGCTGCACGCGATCGGCACGCCGGAAACGCCCGTCCCGCCGCTCAATCTGGTGGGCGACTATGGCGGCGGCGGGATGCTGCTTGCCTTCGGCATGGTCTGCGGCCTGCTGGAGACATCGCGATCGGGGCGCGGGCAGGTGATCGACGCCGCGATGGTGGACGGCGCGGCCCTGCTGATGGGCGCGGCGTTCGGGATGCACGCCGCCGGCCTGTGGTCGGATGCGCGCGGCGAAAACATGCTGGACGGCGGCGCGCATTTTTACGGCGTGTTCGAGACGAAGGACGGCAAGCACGTCGCGATCGGCTCGATCGAGCCGCAATTCTACAAGCTGCTGCTGGAGAAGACCGAGCTGTCGGCGGCCGAGCTGCCGCCCCAGCTCGACCGTGCCGCGTGGCCCGCGATGCGCGCCCGCCTTGCCGCGATCTTTCGTACCCGCACGCGCGAGGAATGGTGCGCGGCGATGGAGGGCAGCGACGTCTGCTTCGCGCCCGTGCTGTCGATGACGGAGGCGCCGCGCCATCCGCACGCCGAGGCGCGTGAGGCGTTCGTGGACATCGACGGCGTGGCCCAGCCCGCACCGGCTCCCCGCTTCTCGCGGACGCCGCCCGAGGCGCGCGTTGCGCCCAGCCGTGGCGCCGACACCGACGCGGTACTGCTCGGGGCTGGGTTCAGCGAGGCGGAAGTGGCGGAGCTGCGGGGCGCGGGGGTGGTGGGGTAGGATTCCGCTCGTCGTACCCAGATGACTTCTTCCGCTCCATCCCCACGCCCTTATCCACGAATCGCAGCGTGTAGGCCTTCGTGTAGTCCATCCCCCTCGGATACAGCCCGATCTCCACCATCTCGTCGTAGAACGCCTTCCACCGCGCATCGGTCATCGCACCGATCCCGTCCTTCAGAGCGTCGCCGGAATCGACGATGCCGTGCTCCTTCATCGACTCGCGGCCGTACGCGAGCAGCGCGTCCGTCATCTCCGGGTTCGCCTTCCTGATCGCCGCGTTCGCGGGCGACGGATCTCCGTAGAGATAGGAATACCAGCCCTCGATCGACGCATCGACGAATCGCTGCACCAGGTCGGGCCTCGAAGCGATCATCTTGTCGGAGGCGCCGATCAGGCTGGCATAGCCCTTGTAACCGGCGTCGGCAACAAGCAGCACAACGGGCTTCTGTCCCGTCGCCTGCTCGATCGACAGCGGCTCCGAGCCGAGGAAGCCCTGCTGGATCGCGGTCTTGCTCGCCACGAACGGTTGCAGGTTGAACGTGTAGGGCCGGATCTGCGCGTCGGTGTAGCCGAAGCGGGCCTTCAGGAAGTTCCACCACCCTGCGCGCGTGTCCGCGCCGATCATGATGGGCTTGCCCTTCAGGTCGGCGAAGCTGTCATCGCCCTGGCCCTGGTGCGCGATCAGCACCGACGGATCCTTTTGGAACATCGCCGCCACGGTGCGAAAGGGGATGTCCTGGCGCACGAAGTTCAGCGCCAGCAGCGAGTTCGACGTGATGTTGAAATCGAGCCGCCCGGCGATCAGCAACTGCGTGTGGTTCACCTGCGGGCCGCCTTGCTCGATCGTCACGTCGAGCCCGTGGCGCGCGTAGATCCCCGTCGCCTGCGCCTGGTAGTATCCGCCGTACTCCGCCTCCGCCCGCCAATCCAGGCCGAAAGTGACATGATCGGCCGCGAAGGCCGGCCATGCCCGGAGGCAGGCGAGCAGCGACAGGTACCGAGCGTGAGCGATGCGCATCGCATTCGGGGCGTCTCCGTCTGGATTTGGCCTATCCTGCACGACCCCGCGGGATGGACAAAGGAACCGCTCGGGAGCCTCGTGGCCTTGCCGTAAAGGTCGTCCCAGCCTAGGCTGGCTTGGTCTAGCTTAGGGAGACCGAAGTGACCCAGGTCGGCGCGTTCGAAGCAAAGAACCGGCTTGGCCAGTTGCTCGATCTTGTCGAGCGCGGCGAGGAGGTGGTGATCACGCGCCACGGCAAGGAGGTGGCCCGCCTCGTTCCGCCGAGGCCCCGCCACGACCGGGATGCTGCGCGCGCCGCGGCGGAACGCATTCGCGAGATGAGTAGGGGCGTAACGCTCGGCAATGTGACCCTCAAGCAACTCGTCGACGAGGGCCGTCGGTGAAGGGTGTCGTCGATGCGTCGATCACCTTGAGCTGGCACTTCGAGGACGAGCGCACCGAAGCCTCGGACCTCGTCCTTGACCGCGTCACAGAGGATGGAGCCGTCGTTCCAGCGGTCTGGAGACTTGAGGTCGCCAACGGGTTCCGCACCGCCATCCGCAGGAGACGAATCGACTCGGAGTTTCGCGACGAGGCGCTGCGCGTGCTCGCAAGCCTGCCGATCTCGGTCGACCCGGAGACGGACGCGCAATCTTGGACAGGGATCCTTCGCCTGGCCGACCGCTTCGAACTGACGCCGTACGATGCGGCCTATCTTGAACTCGCCCATCGGCTGGCACTGCCGCTCGCCACGCTGGATCGGGGCTTGCGGAAAGCCGGCGTCGCGCTTGGTGTAGCTCTGCTTGGGGCGTAGGGCCAAGGGAGCGTCGAATGGTCGAGAAGGAAACAGGGTTCGGATTGCAGGCCGCCGGGCAATGAGCGAGCCACGGATCAAGGCGGGGCTGTGGGTCAGCATGGCGATCCGCATGGGCGACCTGAACAGCCGGTCAGGCGCGGTGCTGCGGAAGGGCGATGCGGATTCGGGCGGCATCCTGGTCGTGCTGCGCGGGCGCGAGGGCCTGTGCGTGCTCTCCCAGGTCCGCGCCGCCGATGCCGCCCCGGCCTGGCTGCGCGCTACCGGCGCGGCGCCCGTAGATGAGGCGACGGCGGATGCCTACGTCGCCCGCCAGGTCGGCCGCGATCCCGATCTATGGGTGGTGGAATTCGAGGCGCCCGACCTGCTCCCGCCGTTCGAGGCCAGGATCGTGTGACGGGCTTGCGCGGCGGCCGACCTTGCGCGCGGCGCGTCGGCGTTCCTATGCTCCCTCGGAACAACGGCCATCACGGGGAGGAACGGCTTATGAGGCTCTCGCGCAATCTCCGCGGCGCAGTCGCGGCGTCCGCGCTGCTCGCAGCCGTCCCGCTCGCGGCCGCCCGCGCGGCACCGTTCATGATCGTCGGCAACGACGCCAAGGCGCTCTGGGACGACCAGGGTAACGCCGTGCTCAAGCCGACGGGCAACGACAGCGTCCTCATTGTCGATCTCGCCGACCCCGAAAACCCGAAGATCGTCGCCAACCTGCCGATCGAGAACTCGATCGTCGGCCCACCCACCAACGTCGCCATCGCGCCGGGCGCCGATCTCGCGCTGGTCGCGGATTCGGTCACGGTCATTCAGGACGGCAACGCCCTGAAGCAAGTCCCGACCGACAAGCTGTTCGTCATCGACCTGAAGGCCAGCCCGCCCAAGGTGTCGCAGACGGTAACCGTCGGCAAGCAGCCCTCCGGACTGTCGATCAATCAAGCGGGCGATCTGGCCCTGCTCGCCAATCGCGGCGATAACTCGGTGAGCGTGCTGAAGATCCAGGGCGGCAAGGTGACCGAAGCCAGCAAGGTGCCGATGGGCACCAGCGTCTCCACAGTCGAGTTCACGCCCGACGGGAAGCACGCGCTGGTAGCGGAATCGCCCGCCAATCATGTCGGGCTGCTCGACGTGGATGGCGATAACCTGAAGGACACCAAGACCCGCTTTCCGACCTACCTGTTTCCCTACAACGTGGTGGTCACCCCGAACGGGCAGCTCGCGCTTACCGCCGACAACGGGAACGGCGGAAACTCCGACGGCAACGTGGACGTCGTGAGCGTGATCGACCTGTCGACGCAGCCGCCGCGCGCGATCGACCGCATCCCGGTCGCCGACGCACCCGAGGGGCTGGCCGTCAGCCCGAAGGGCGATGTCGCCGCGGTCGCCAGCGTGTACGGATCGAACAAGAAGGGGAGCTGGTTCTACCATAAGAACGGAGTCATCACCGTGCTGCGGATCGACGGCAAGACGGTCACGCCGGTCAAGCAGATGGAGGTCGGCGCCGTGCCCGAGGCCATCGCCTTCACGCCCGATGGCGCCTATCTCTACGTCGGCAACTTCCTCGACCAGGACTTCTCGATCCTGCGGGTGAACGGCAGCGACGTGACCGACACGGGCAAGCGGTTCAAGGTGCCCGGCCACCCCGCCTCGGCCCGCATGAGCCCGCACTGAAACTCACAGCACCTCGCTCGCGGTGATCGCCGCGCCACAGCCGGCCTTGATCGCGGCCGACAGCAGACGGTAGCCGGGCGCCTGCTCGGCGCCGTGCGCCAGGCCGATGTCGCGGTGTTCCTGCTCCTCGGCCCGGAACGCCTCGATCGTGGCGCGAAGCTCCGGCTCCTGCGGCGCCAGGCGCGCTGACTGGCGGGCATAATGGGCGTCGATCGCCTCCTCCACCGCCACGGTGCAGGCCATGGCCGCCCGCTGCCCCAGCGCGGCGGTCGCAGCGCCGAGAGCGAAGCCGGCCAGATGCCATAGCGGCAAGAGCGCGGTCGGGCGGACGCGGCGGCGCACGATCAGATCCTCGAACGTTCGCAGGTGCCGCGCCTCCTGCGCCGCCATGCGCCGCAGCACATCCCCGCTCGGGCCGCGCCCCAGCACCGCGAGCTGGCCGGCGTAGATGCGCGCCGCTCCGTATTCGCCCGCGTGATCGACGCGGATCATGCGGGCAACGTCCGCCTCCGGGCGCTGGTCGCCTGGCAACCGTGTTCCTTCAATCATCGCTCCCTCCGTCCGCTGCGCGCGAGATAGGTGGCGAGCAACCCGGCAAGGACCAGGGAATAGCCCAGGTTCATCGCGGCCATCGAGATCGGCAGGCGGGGAATGAGGTAGGTCGGCGCGTCGCAAGGCTTGGCGGGCCGGTCTGGCATGGATGCCAGACGCTCGGCAAACGTGGCGCCGCCCACGCGGGGGGCCGCGCATTCCGGCAACGGGCTCGCCCATGCGCCCTGCTCGACGCCCACATGGGTCGCGCCCAGCGCCGCGCTCGCCAGCAGAACAAGCACGCAAAAACCGAGACTCCAGCGCGCGGCGCGCAGCGGCAGCGCGCAGCCAAGCAGGCCGAGCGCGATCGCCACGCGCCAGGGCCAGCGTTCCATCAGACATAGCGCGCAGGGCACCACCCCGCCCCAGTGCTCGGCGGCGAGCGCACCGCCCAGCGCCACGGCCGCGGCGAGCGCGACAAGCAGCGCAGCGGTGTGCGTGGCGGGCAGTCTCATCGCGCATCAGATGCGCCGCTTCCGTCACGCCCGCAACCCGCCTAGACTCGCCGGAACCGAGAGGGAGAACGGACATGCGGCGTATCCTGTGGGGCCGATCCACGTCGAGCAACGTGATGAAGGTGATCTGGGCGCTTGAGGAACTGAAGCTTCCCTACGAGCGCATGGATGTCGGCGGCCCGTTCGGCAAGACCGACACGGCGGAATACCGCGCCATGAACCCGACCGGCCTCGTGCCGACGTTGCAGGAGGACGATTTCACGCTCTGGGAGAGCAACGCGATCGCCCGCTATATCTGCACGGCGCACGCCAAGACGGCGCTGTTCCCGTGGGATGCGCACGCGCGCGCGAACATCGACCGCTGGATGGACGCGCAGCAGACCACGCTGAACCGGCCGCAGGGCACCGTCTTCATCGGCCTGATCCGCACCGCGCCCGAAAGCCGCGACCAGCGGGCGATCGACGCCGCGATCACCGAGGCGGCGCAGGCCTGGGGCCTGATCGGCACGGAGCTTGGCAAGCACCCCTACATCTGCGGCGACGCGCTGACCTTGGCCGACATCTGCTGGGGCGTGCATGTCCACCGGTGGTTCAACATGAACTTCCAGAGGCCGGATGTCGCGAACCTGCGCGCGTGGTACGACCGGCTGCTGGAGCGGCCGGTCTACAAGGAGCACATCGCGCGGTCGATTGTGTGAGGCGGGCGTTCCGGGGGACGGGACGTTCCGTCGTCGCGGCAACCGGGGGCGTAGGGCGTGCTCCGTCTATCCCGCATCGGGCGGCGCTTCCCCGGCGGGACGGAGGCGCTGCGTGATGTCACGCTCGACATCGCGGACGGCGATTTCGTGGCGTTGCTCGGCCCGTCGGGCTGCGGCAAGTCCACCCTTCTGCGCCTGATCGCGGGGCTCGATTGGCCGGATGCCGGACGGCTGGACTGGCAGGCCGGTCGTCCGCCCGAGGCGGGCGAGATCGGGTTCGTTTTCCAGGATGCCACCCTGCTGCCCTGGGCCAGCGCCGAGGAGAACGTGTTCCTGCCGCTGCGCCTGCGCGGGTTCAGCCCGGCCCGCGCGATGGGCGACGTGCGGGCCGCTCTGGGTCGCGTCGGGCTGGCGGGCTTCGAGCGGACGCGCCCGCGTCAGCTTTCCGGCGGGATGCGGATGCGCGTCTCCATCGCGCGTGCGCTGGTGACGCGCCCGCGCCTATTGCTGCTGGACGAACCGTTCGCCGCGCTCGACGAGTTCACCCGGCACCGCTTGCAGGCCGACCTGCTGGCGCTGTGGCGCGAACTGGGCTGCACGGTCGTGTTCGTCACTCATTCGATCTACGAGGCGGCGTTCCTCGCGCGGCGCATCGTGCTGATGACGCCAAGGCCGGGCCGGGTCGCGCGCGAGATCGCCTCGTCGCTCACCCCCGCGCCCGAGACGCGGCTCGATCCGGCCTATGCCGCGCTGGTCGCCGAGGTGTCGCGCGCCATGGAGGCCGCGCTGGTCGCATGAGACGTACGCTGCTCCGGGCCGCCCCTGTGCTGTTCGGCCTGCTCGCGCTGGCGATCTGGGAGGCTTTGGTGCGCGCGCTGCACATTCCGCCCTATCTGGTCCCTGGTCCCGTCGCGATCGTCGGGGCATTCGCGGCGGACCCGTTGGGACTGCTGGGGTCGCTGCTGTCCACGCTGATCGTGACATTCGTGGCGCTTGGGGCGGCGGCAATCCTCGGGTTCGGTATGGCGCTCGCGGTCGAGATCAGCCCGCTCGCCCGCGCGGTCATCGAGCCCTGGGCGATCGTGCTGCAGGTGACGCCGATCGTCGCGATCGCGCCGCTGATCATCGTGCTGGTAGGCGATCCGTTCGCCGCCCTAGTCGTCTGCGCCACCATCGTCGCGTTCTTTCCGCTGTTCGCCAACACCGCCGCCGGGTTCGCCTCGGCGCCGCCTGAACTGGGCGATCTGTTCCGGCTGTATGGCGGTGGGCGATGGCAGACCTTGCGGCTGCTGCGACTGCCGGCGGCGATCCCCTTTTTCCTGTCGGGGCTTCGGATCTCCGGCGGTCTCGCGCTGGTGGGCGCGGTGGTGGCGGAGTTCGTGGCGGGATCGGGCGGCTTCGCCTCAGGCCTCGCCTATCGCATCCTGGAGGCGGGTTACCGGCTGGAGATCCCGCGCATGTTCGCCGCATTGGTGCTGCTCGCGCTGGCCGGCATCGGGATCAATCTCGGGCTCGGCGGGCTGGGGCGGCTGGTGACGCGCTCGCTGGGCGAGGGCTGAGCGCGGACCAGCGGGCAGGCGAGGATGGCGTCGGCATCGAGGTTTGAGCGCACGGGCGCGCATGGCGCGCCACGCGCCAGCCGGTAAGCGGCGAGCGCGCGATCGGCCTCGCCCGGCTGGTCGGCGGGCGATTCGAGGCCCCAGAGCGGGCCATCATGGCGCGACACGGCCTCGGACACCGCGCGGGCCAGCCCCGTGTCTTCGCCCGGCCGCACCAGGTTGGAGTTCCCGCCCACGAAGCGCGGGCCGGGCGGGGTGAAGGCCGCGACATAGGCCATCGGGGCGGGGTCGAGCAGGAGCACGAGGCTGTTGGCCGGGAAGGCGGGCGGGCGGACATCGGCGGCGAGCGGCCCCGTAGCGCGGCCCCAGTCGGGATAGATCGTGAATGCGGCGATCGCCGCGAAGATCGGGGCGAGTGTGCGGGCGCGCATGGGGGCGAGTGCCAGGGCAATGGGGATGCCGGCCAGCAACTCCAGGGTCGCTGCGTAGCGGAGGATGGAAAAGCCCGCCTCCCACACGGCGAAGGCGACGATCCAGAAGGCGAGCAGGGCGCGGACGGGCTCCGAGAGGGTGCGTTGGCGGATCGAGCGGGCGATGACGACGAGCCAGGCGATCCAGGCGAGGGCAAGGCGCGGGTCGCGGACGGGGAATTCGGCGACGAGGCGGCTGGGCCGGACGGCCCAGAAAACCGGAAACAGCAGTGCGTGCAGGGCGTCCTGGGGCAGAAAGCGGGTGTCGGTCATCGCGGCTGACGGCGCCCAGGCGGAGCGGAAGATCTCATTGAAGTAAGGGAAGAGCGGGTTGCCGGTATGCTGCCAGAGAACCCACCACCACGGGCCGCCCACGACCAAGGCGCCGGCCGCCGCTCCCGCCACGAACAGCGGCAGCGCCCGCCAGCGCGTCGCCAGCAACGCCGCCGCGAGCCCGACGGCATAGGGCGTGGCGGTCAGCTTCAGGCCGATCGCGGCACCGGCGAGCAGGCCGGGAAGCAGCGAATTATGCGTGGTGGCCCCCACAACCGTCATGCCCGGCGAAGGTCGGGCACCCACGTCTTGCCCTGCCGCCAGGAAAGACGTGGGTGGCCGGCCTTCGCCGGCCATGACGGATAAGCTTGCCAGCACCAGGCACCCCGGCGCCATCTCGCTCATGCCTGTCCCGAGGGTCGGCAACCCAGCCGCCCCGGTCGCGCCGAGACCGACGGCGAGCATCGCGACCCCGCATGGGAGCCCGACCCGCAGCGCGATTCCCAATGCCAACCACGCCGCCAGTGCGTGCGGCAGGGCGAGCACCATCGCGAGCACGTCGGGATGGGCGTTCAGAGCCCGGCGCAGCACAAACCGCGCCACGTCCAGCGTCGGCGCGTAGAAGCTTTGCAGTTGTGCGGGCGCGAGGTCGCGCCACAGTGTCCCGCCCAGGGCGGCATGGGCGTCGTAGAGGTGGTAGTTGCGGAGATCCCAGCTCGCGTCCGGCCCGAACCGGACCGCGAGCGCGCCGAACGCGACCGCGAACAGTCCGAGCGCCCACCACGGGGCAAGGGGCGTGGGCGGCGGGGCAGCGGCGTTCATCGGCCCACCCTGCCGCGCGCGGGTTAGGGCGTGGTTAAGCCGGGCCGCAACCGGACGGCACGCCAATTGCTTGAACCACGAACCGCGGATCGAGGGAGAGTGCGATGGCCCGGACGGATGTGAACCTTTTTTGGCTGCGCCCCGGCGAGTATTCGGCTCATCGTGGGCATTCCATTCTTATCGTCGACACGGAGGGCCGCGTCGATTCCGGGATCGAAGGGCTCTATCTCCGCCGGACCCGGTTCCTCTCGCGCCTCGTGATGAAGCTCGCCAACGAGGAGCCAAAATTCGTCTCGGCCAACCCGGTCCAGCCGCACTCGCTGACTTCCTATCATCTGGCCCCCTCTCCGGCCGGCGCGGCGGCGGGGCCGACGCCGGGTGATGAAAGCAATTCCGGCGGGGAGATCACCAAGAAGGGCATCGAGATCCAGGTGAATCGCTTCGCGGGCGGCGGCCTGCACCAGGACGTCCACGTGACGAATCACGGCATGGCCGACGCCACGGCCGCGCTGTCGTGGGAACTCGCGGCCGACTTCGCCGATCAGAGCGAGGCGCAGAGCGGCGAGCGCCAGCAGACGGCGCCGGTCGAGCAGGTTTGGACGAAGCGCCCCGATGGCGGTGGAGAGGCGAGGTTCCGCTACCGCCATCCCGACCTCGCGCACGAAACGATCGTGCGCTTCTCCGGGCCGGGCGAATTCATGGAGGGGATGGGGACGGTGTCCTGCGCGCTCGAACTCGCGCCGCAACAGACGCTGACATTGTGCATCGATGTCGCTCCGGTCTTCCTCGGCGAGCGGATCGAGCCTTTCTATGGACTTGATGGCGAGATCGCAGGCGACTGCCCGGCCGACCAGGTGCGGGCGGAGTGGGACGAAGGCTGCGCGCGACTGACAGCGGCGAATTCCACCGTGCAGACGGCGTGGGACCGGGCGAGGGCCGATCTGGGATCGCTGCAATTGCTGGAAGGCGAGGGGGAGGAGCGGTTCACGCCGGCGGCGGGGGTTCCGAATTACATCGCGCTGTTCGGGCGCGACACGCTGATGGCGTGCTGGCAGTCGGCGTTGCTCAACCCGGCGACCTTGCGCGGCTCGCTGAGCCTGATCGGCAAATGGAACGCGACGGAGTACCGATGACAAGTTCGACGCGCAGCCCGGCAAGGTTCTGCACCAGCGCCAGCTCAGCCCGCTGGCGCTGCTCGGCAAGAAGCCCTTCCTGCATTACTACGGCGACTATTCGGCGCCGGGGCTGTTCCTGCTCGGGCTGGCGACGGAGTTCGCGCAGTCGGGGGACAAGGCGTTCTTCCTGTCGATGCGCGACAAGGCGCTCGGCACGCTCGAATGGATGGACCGCGACGGCGATAGTGACGACGACGGGTTCTACGAATACCAGACGCGGGCCGGGGAGTCCGGGACCAAGAACCAGGGCTGGAAGGATTCCGGCGAGGCCATCCTTTACCCGAACGGGCGCATGGTTGCTGACCCGATCGCCGTCTGCGAGGTGCAGGGCCTCTACTACGCCGCGAAGCAGGCGATGGGCTTGGCGTTCGCCGCCGTCGGCGAGCACGCGCGTGGCGCCGATCTGCTGACGCAGGCGGATGCCCTGAAGCGGCGTTTCAACGAGCGGTTCTGGATGGAGGACGAACGGTTCTTCGCCCTCGCGCTCGACCCGGACAAGCGCCCGGTGCGGAGCATCGCGTCGAACCCCGGCGCGTGCCTGGCATACGGCATCGTCGATGCCGACAAGGCTCAAGCGGTCGCCGAGCGACTGATGGCGCCCGACATGTTCAGCGGCTGGGGCATACGAACGCTGTCGAGCGCGCATCCCGCCTATAATCCGCTGGCCTACCATCTGGGGACGGTCTGGCCGTTCGCGAACGCGGTGACGGGGTTCGGGCTGAAGCGCTACGGCTTCGCCGCATCGCTGCATCGGGTCGCGAAGGGACTGTTCGACGCGAGCGAGCTGTTCCACCTCGATCGGCTGCCCGAGGTGTTCGGCGGCCACGCGCGCGACCGCCGCCATCCGCATCCCGGCATCTACCCCGGCGCCTGCGCGCCGCAGGCGTGGTCGGCGAGCGCGGTGGTGATGCTGGTGCATGCGATGCTAGGCCTGATCCCGCTGGTGCCGGTGGGCACGCTGATCGTGGACCCGGAGCTGCCGGAGTGGTTGCCGGAGGTGACGATCGAGGGGGTTCGGGTGGCGGAGGCGACGGTGGATTTGCGGTTCCGGCGGGATGCTTCGGGGTTCACGGAACACGAGGTGGTGCGGGCGAGCGACGGTCTGGCCGTCCGCCGACCGACCCGGCGGAGCGGTGCCGAGGACCGGGTTGAGGCGGCGATCCGGGAGGCGGTGGGTTGAAGCGAGCGCCATGTCGGCGAATGCCGTGCGCGTGGGCTGATGCCGGTTGTTCGAGGTGTCCCGCCGGCCTTGCCGTCCCCGCGCCTCGGCGCGATCATTGGGCCTCCATCAGTCCCAAGGCCGCCCCATGAAGTTCGGCATCTTCTACGAGCTGCAACTCCCCCGCCCCTGGACCGACGCCAGCGAGTACGACCTGTTCCAGCAGGCGCTCGGGCAGATGGAGCTCGCCGACCGGCTCGGTTACGACCATGTGTGGATGGTGGAGCATCATTTCCTCGAGGAATACTCCCACTGCTCCGCCCCCGAGGTGTTCCTTGGCGCCGCCAGCCAGCGCACCAAGCGCATCCGGCTGGGCCACGGCGTCGTGCAGCTCACCACCAACCAGCCGCAGCGGGTGGCCGAGCGCGTCGCGACGCTCGATCTGCTGTCGGGCGGGCGGGTCGATCTCGGGATGGGCGAGGCGGCGGGGCCGGCGGAGCTGCATCCGTTCGGCGTGCGCGTGCGCGACAAGCGCGACCGCTGGGAAGAGGCGGTGCGCGCCATCATCCCGATGTTCTCCAAGACCGAATGGGAGTTTCACGGCCAGTACCACGACTTCGCCGCACGCAACGTGATTCCCAAGCCGATGCAGAAGCCGCATCCGCCGCTCTGGGTCGCGTGCTCGAATATCCAGACCATCGCGGACGCCGGCGCGTGGGGCATGGGCGCGCTCGGGTTCAGCTTCGTCTCGCCGGAGGCGGCGCGGGCCTGGGTGCATCGCTACTACAACACGCTGCTGCGCGCGCCGCGCCATCTCGGCGACTATCCCACGAACGCCAACATCGCCATCGTCAACGGCTTCATGTGCGCGCCGACCGACGAGGAAGCGATCGAGTTGGCGGCCGGCTGGACGTTCTTCATTTTCTCGCTGTCCTACTACGGAAGGAAGGGCGTCGATGCGCCGGGACAGGGCGACCTCTGGCGCGAGTATCAGGCGTGGCGCGGCACCGAGAAGGCGCAGGCGGCGCTGCGCAACGGGCTGATCGGCTCGCCCGAGACGATCCGGCGCAAGCTCCGCCAGTTCGAAGATGCGCATGTCGACCAGGTGATCCTGCTGAACCAGGCGGGCAAGACGAGCGACCGGGCGATCCGCACCAGCCTCGACCTGTTCGCGCGCGAGGTGATGCCGGAGTTCCACGCGCGCCAGCCGGACCAGGAGGCATGGAAGGCGGGCGTGCTCGGCAGGCGGATCGTGCTGGAGGATGTCGATACAACGGGATTCGACCTCTACGCGCACCAGAACGAGGACATCGTGCGGCTGACGCCCGAGCAGCTCAAGCAGCGCATGGCGGAAAAGGAGCGCGCCGCCGCCGGAGGGGCGTGATGCGCTTCGGCGTCTTCGACCATATGGACCGCGGCGCGGGTCCGCTGTCGGCATTCTTCGAGGATCGCCTCGCCTTGGTCGAGGCGTATGACCGCGCCGGTTTCTATGGATACCATGTGGCCGAGCACCACGCGACGCCACTCGGGCTCGCGCCCTCGCCCAGCGTGTGGCTGTCGGCGGTGGCGCAGCGCACATCGCGCCTGCGCTTCGGGCCGCTGGTCTATACGCTGCCGCTGTACCATCCGCTGCGCGTCATCGACGAGATCTGCATGTTGGACCAGCTGAGCGGCGGGCGGTTCCTGCTGGGCGTCGGACGCGGCATTTCGCCGATCGAGCTGGAGTACCTGGGGGATCGACGCCGACCAGGCACCGGCGATGTATCAGGAGGCGCTGGACATCGTGCTGGCGGGGCTCGCCACGCGCCAGCTGAGCTACGCCGGTCGTTACTACAGATACGACAAGGTGCCGATCGAGCTGGAGCCGTTGCAGCGCCCGCATCCGCCGCTGTGGTACGGCATCGGCCGCCCCGACAGCGTGCCGTGGGCGGCGCGACACCGGGTGAACGTGGTCGCCAACCTGCCGCCCGCGCCGATGCGCGCCGTGACCGAGCGGTATCGCGCCGAGTGGGCCGCGCTGGGGAACGCGCCGGAGCAGATGCCGCTCATGGGCGTCAGCCGGCATGTGGTGATCGCGGACACCGAGGCCGAGGCGTTGGGGGCGGCGCGACGGGCCTATCTCGGGTGGCGGGCGAGCTTCATGAAGCTGTGGCTGCTGCACGGCAAGCTGCCGTCCCCGCAGGCGATCTTCCCGCCCACGTTCGACGAGGCCGAAGCCGCCGGGCGGGCGGTCGCCGGGACGCCCGCCAAGGTGCGCGACTTCCTGCGCGCGCTGCAGGGCGAGAGCGGGGTGAACTACGTCCTGTGCCGCTTCGCCTTCGGCGACATGACGCGCGACGAGGCGCTGCGCTCGGTCGATCTGTTCGCGCGCGAGGTGATGGGGGCGTTCGATGCCAGAGCGGAAAAGGACCGGCTTTAATGAAGGTCTCGTCGGCGGATGAGCTTTGCCAGAAATGATTTCACCATGAATGCCACTTTCGCGCTGGTCCTTGGGGACAAATCAAGGAAGCTCCGCTACGTGACCACCAGCCTGCACTTCGCACAGATCCCGAATAATCCGAACTGCGCAGCGCCCGCCGGCTGCGAGGTGGCGATACAGGTCGGTGCCGTCGGTGAGAAGGTTTCCGGCGGAGAGGATTGACCCGGTCAGAGCGCCGTTCCGCCCTGCGATCTCCCGCACCATCTCAAGGAGCGGTTGACGAGGGTTCCGTCGGCCGACAACGTGGCTCGCTTCCGTAGCGGGTCGGTCCCCATGCTCAGCGACAATGGGATGGCACATTATCGCGGCTGCCTCGTCGGTCTTGGAACCCGCGCGTGAGCCAGCCAGCGCGCGGCGCGGTTCATGCCGCGCCGCCCAGCTTCATGGGGGTTCCCTTCTCGCGGGACCTGTCGGCCAGCCGGGCGGCGATCCTCGGCGTTCCGTTCGATTGTGGAACCCATCCCGTCCGCATCGGCTCGCGCCTCGGCCCCGCGTCCATCCGCGAGCAGTCGGCGCTGGTGCGGCGCTACGAGCCGCCCTTCTTCGACTTCGACCCGCTGAGCGCGCTGGGGCTCGTCGATTGCGGCGACGCCGCCGTGATCCCTGGCGCGATCGGGGAGTCCTATGCGGCGATCGAGGAGGCGGTCCGGCAGATCGTTTCCGCCGATGCCATCCCGATCGCGCTGGGCGGCGACGGCGCGATCAGCCTGCCGCACATGCGCGCGCTGCATCGGCACCATCCCGATCTGGTGGTGCTGCACATCGACGCGCACACCGACACCTATCCGAGCCAAGGCAGCGGCGAGCGCGACCTCTACAACGTGGCGACCACGTTCACGCGCGCGGCGGAGGAGGGCGTCGTCGATCCGGCGCGGTCCATGCACATCGGGGCACGCGGGCCGACCTATATCGACGGCGTGTTCGAGTTCACCCGCCAGAAGGGCTATCAGGTCATCCACGGTGCCGATCTGTCGCGGCGCGGCATCGCGGACGTGCTGGCCGAGGTGCATGGCCGGCTCGCGGGCCTCCCCGTTTACCTGTGCTTCGACATGGACGTGTTCGATCCGTCCTGCGCGCCGGGCGTCTGCACGCCGACCTGGGGCGGGCTGCTCGCGCGCGAGGGGCTGGCGTTGCTCGAGGGCCTGGGCGGCCTACGCTTCGTCGGCTTTGAGGTGAACACCGTCAGCCCGCCGCACGACCTCGGCGGCATGACGGCCTTTCTCGCCGGGACGTGCGTGCTCAAGTTCCTGGTCCTGGCCTGCCGCTCGCCAGGCGTCGCGCTACTGCGGGAGGTTCCGCCCGCGATAGGGCTGGTCGGCGGCTAATCCGGGGCGCGATGCTCCCATCTTGACGCCGGATAGGGCAACTGGCATCCGCTGCGCCTCGCCGAAGCGGCTCCGTTCGTGGCCGTCTCTTTCACGCTCACGAGCCTTCTCGGGCTATAGGGACGCCATGCCCGGCCGCTCGCTTATTCGAATCGCCGTCAACGTCGTGCTGGACGGCATCCTGGCCGCGGCGGCGGTGCCGCTCGCCCGCTGGATCGCCGATCCCGCGGGCGCGGTCCTGCTGCCGGGCTGGCTGCCGGCCGCTGGGGCGGCGGCGGTGCTCGTCGCGGGACTGCCGTTCGGGCTGTCGCGTCAGTATTGGCGCTTTGTCGGCATGGGCGACCTGCTGGCGGTCGCGGGCGCCAGCGCGGTCGGGGCCGGCATCCTGTCCGCTTGCATGGCCGGATCCGGCGTGGCGGCGCCAAATCCGGCGTTCCCGGCGATTCTCGCGCTGATACTGCTCGCACTGCTCGGCTCCCCGCGCGTCCTCTACGAGCGTCTGCAGGCGCATCCGGCGATGCGCCGGGAAAGCGCCGAGGCGCCGACCTCCGCGCTTCTCGTCGGCAATGGGGAGGATGTGGACCTGTTCCTGCGCGCGCTGGCGCAGGACCGGCGACAGCAGCTTCGGGTGACCGGGCTGCTCGCCCTCGGCTCCCGCCAGACCGGGCGGCGCATCCAGGGCCAGTTGATCCTGGGCTCGATTGACGACGCGCCGGCGGTGCTCGCCCGCCTTGAAGCCGAGGGACGGCTGCCGCGCAGCCTGGTCGTCACGACGCCCGATGTCGCCGGCCCCCGGCTCGCGGCGTTGCTGGAGCAGGCCGACCGCTACGGCATCACGGTGCGCCGCGCGCCGCGTCCGACCGCGCTCGATCCCGCCACCCGCCCGGCCGCCTTGACCGGCGAGCGCGCGCTGGAGCTGCGCCCGATCGCGATCGAGGATCTGCTGAACCGTCCGCAGGTGCCGCTGGACCGCGAGCGCATGGCGCGTCTCATCCAGGGCCGGCGCGTCATCGTCACCGGCGCGGGCGGGACCATCGGGTCGGAGCTGGCCCGCCAGCTCGCAACTCTCGGCCCGGAGCGGCTGATCCTGCTCGATAACGGCGAATACGCGCTCTGGCAGATTGATCTGGAGCTGAGCGAGACCGCGCCGCTCGTGCCGCGCCAGGCCTTGCTCGCCGACATTCGCGACGAGACGCGCATCCGTGCCGTGTTCGAGACGGCCCGCCCCGAGCTGGTGTTCCACGCCGCCGCGCTGAAGCACATCCCGATGGTCGAGGCGAACCCGCTGGAGGGACTGCTGACCAATGCCGCCGGAACCCGCCACGTCGCCGACGCGGCGCGTGCCGTGGGCGCTCTGGCGATGGTGCTGATCTCCACCGACAAGGCAGTCAATCCGACCAGCGTCATGGGGGCGTCCAAGCGGCTGGCGGAGATGTACTGCCAGGCGCTGGACGTCGCCGTGCGTGAAAGCCGATCCGGGATGCGGTGCGTCACGGTACGGTTCGGCAACGTGCTCGGCAGCACCGGGTCGGTCGTGCCGCTGTTTCAGCGCCAGTTGGCACGCGGCGGCCCGCTGACGGTGACGCACCCCGACATGAGCCGCTACTTCATGACGGTGCGCGAGGCGGTCGGCCTGGTGCTGCAAGCGAGCGTCGTGGGGACCGACGAGCACCCCGCGCATGGCGACGGCGGCATCTTCGTCCTCGACATGGGCGACCCGGTGAAGATCGTCGATCTGGCGCGCCAGTTGATCCGTCTGGCCGGCTTGCGGCCCGATCAGGACGTCGAGATTCGCTTCACCGGCCTGCGCCCGGGCGAGAAGCTGTTCGAGGAGCTGTTCCACGGCAGGGAGCCGCCGGCGCCAACCGGCCATCCCGGCCTGCTGATGGCCGCGCCCCGCACGGCCGACCCCGCGATCGTCGGGCGCGCCATCGAGGAGATCGCCGCCGCCTCCCGCGGCGGACAGGCGCGCCTCGCCCTGACCCTGCTCGGGCGGCTGGTGCCCGAATTCGAACACAACGCCGAAGGAGCCGTCCCGATGGTGAGCCGCACATGAACACGCCGAGCGTCCCGTTCCTCGACCTCAAGGCGCAGCAGGCGCGCATCGCCGCCGAACTGCGCCGGCGGATCGATGCGGTGTTGGCGCATTGCCAGTTCATCCTCGGTCCCGAGGTCGCGGAACTTGAGGAGAACCTGGCGGCGTTCTGCGGCGCGCGGCACTGCGTCGGCGTCGGTTCCGCGACCGACGCCATCCAGATCGCGCTGATGGCGGAGGGAATCGGGCCGGGCGACGCGGTGTTCCTTCCGGCGTTTACCTACACGGCGACCGCCGAGGTGCCGCTGGTACTGGGCGCCACCCCGGTGTTCGTCGATGTCGACCCACGCACATTCCAGATCGACCCCACGCATCTCGCCCACCGCATCGCGGAGATCCGGCACGCCGGCCGTCTGCGTCCGCGCGCGCTGATCGGCGTCGATCTGTTCGGTCAGCCGGCCGACTGGCCGGCGCTCAATCGGATCGCCGGGCGTGAGAGCCTGTTCACGCTCGACGACCTGGCGCAGAGCTTCGGTTGCGCGCAAGGCGGGCGTCGGCTCGGCACCACCGCGCACGCGACGGCCACCAGCTTCTTTCCGACCAAGCCGCTCGGCGGCTATGGCGACGGCGGCGCGTTGTTCACCGAGGACGGCGATCGCGCCGCGCTGTTTCGTAGCATTCGCACCCACGGCGAGGGCACGACGCGGTACGACGTGCTGCGCACCGGCATGAACGGCCGGCTTGATACGTTGCAGGCCGCGGTACTGCTGGCGAAGATGAGCGTGTTCGAGGAGGAACTCGTCGCGCGCGAACGCGTCGCCCGGTTCTACGATCGGCACCTCGCGGGCGCGGTGGTGACGCCGGCGCGGGTGGCCGACAGCACCGCCGCCTGGGCGATCTATTCCGTCCTGCTGCCCGACATCGCCGCGCGCGAGCGGGTGCAGGCGTATCTGCGCGGGCGGGGCGTGCCGAGCGCGATCTACTACCCGCGGCCGCTGCACCTCCAGCCGGCGTATCGCGAGCATCACGACGGAACGGAGTTGCCGGTCTCCGAGGACTTGGCGCGGCGCATCCTGGCGCTACCGATCCACGCCGACCTGACCGAGGCGGCGCTCGCGCATGTGTGCGATGCGGTCTTGGCCGCCGTCGGCAACGGCTGAGACGAAGGGCGAGGCAAACGATGAGCTTGTGGTCCGATTTCCTGACCAACGACCAGCGGATGATCCACAAGTGGACGCACTTTTTCCCCGCCTATGAGCGCCACCTGTCCTGTTACGTGAACCGCCCCGCCGTGCTGATCGAGATCGGCTGCGGCGCGGGCGGTTCGTTGCAGATGTGGAAACGATTCCTCGGCCCGTATGCGCAGATCGTCGGCGTCGATATCCGCCCGGACTGCACCGCGTTCGAGGAGCCGCAGGTCGCGGTGCGCGTCGGCCATCAGGCCGACGAGGGCTTCCTCGGGCGCGTGCTGGAGGAGTTCGGCCCGCCCGACATCGTCATCGACGACGGCACGCACGTGATGCAGCACCTCCTGGCCTCGTTCCGATTTCTCTATCCCCGCATGGACCGCAACGGCGTCTATGTCGCCGAGGATCTGCACACCTGCTACTGGCCCGAGTTCGGCGGCGGGCTGCGGCGCGAGGGCACCTTCATCGAGGTGTGCAAGGCGCTGCTGGATGAGTTGAACGCCGACCTCAGCCGCAACGCCGTGCCGCCGACGGCGTTCACCCGCGGCACGCTGTCGATGCATTTCTACGACAGCCTGGCGGTGTTCGAGCGCGGCCGTCATCTGCCGAGGCAGGCGCCACAGACCGGGGGAGTGGGGTGACGGCGACTGCTAGTAGACTAGTCCGCCGGTATCCTTGCGAATCACCCAAGTTACCGGAAATTGCGGGCTTATACCAACCGGCTTAGACACTGACCGATCCATAATGCGTTCGTCATGCCCGGCGAAGGCCGGGCACCCACGTCTTTGCGGTTGTTCAAGACGTGGGTGGCCGGGCCAAGCCCGGCCATGACGACGGCGAAGGGTCAATCATTAGGCGGGCTGGTATTATGGCTGACCCATCCGTAGCGCGCTACCGCGTCCGACCCCTCCCCCAACCCCTCCCGCAAGGGGAGCGGAGCTTCGGGTCCGGCGCGCTTCTCCCCCTCCCCTTTGCGGGGCCGGGGGGAGGGGGCCAGCACGATCGGTCAATGGGCAGGCTGGCGTGAGATCGTAAACAACGATCCGGGTCCAGCCTAGATCACGTGCGCCGGCCGGAGGTAGCACGCGTGGGCCAATTCCTCGGTTTCGAGCTGCACCGTGGCGTGACCGATGTCGAAGCGCTCGCGCAGTTCCGCCGGAATGCGGGCAAGAAGCGCGGCGTCCTCGCTCGCGTCCTCGCGCACCAGATGCGCCGTCAGCGCGGTCTCGGTGGTGGAGAGCGCCCAGACGTGCAAATCATGGACCTCGCGCACGCCGGGCAGCGCGCGCAGCCATGCGCCGACCGCCTCGGCGTCGATCCCCTCGGGCACGGAATCCAGCGACAGGCTGACGGACTCGCGCAGCAGCCCCCAGGTGCCGACGACGATGACCGCGGCAATCACCAGGCTGACTGCCGCGTCCAGCCGGTGCCAGCCGGTGAGGGCGATCACCGCGCCGGCGACAGCCACGCCGAGCGCCAGCCCGACATCGGCGGCCATGTGCGCGAACGCGGCGCGAAGATTGAGGTCGTGCGCGCGCCCGGCCGCGAGCAGCCAAGCGGAAACGCCGTTCACCACGACGCCCGCGAGCGCCACCGCCATGATGACGAAGCCCCTCGTCGGCTCCGGGTTCGCCAGTCGCCAACCCGCCTCGGTGGCAATTGCCCCCGTCACCACCAGCAGGATCACCGCATTCGCCAGCGCCGCGAGAATGGAGGCCCGGCGCATCCCGTACGTGAACTGCGCGGTCGGGCGCCTTGTCGCCAGCCGGACCGCCGCTAGGCCGCCCAGCAGCCCCAACACGTCTCCGAGATTGTGGCCGGCATCGGCGAGCAGCGCCGTGGAATTGATCGCGAACCCGACCAGCGCCTCAGCGGCGACATACACAAAATTAAGTGCTGCGCCGATCTCAAACGCCCGACTGCCGCCCGGTCGCGGCGCGAGGTCATGGTGGTGGGCGTGATCGTGCGGCAAATCGTCTGCTCCGCGCTCAGGCGGAAATCTGGGCGGCGGTCAGAAACCCTCGCGCTCCAGGCGCTTGCGCTCCAGCTTGCGGGCGCGACGCACGGCCTCGGCCGCCTCGCGGGCGCGGCGCTCCGAGGGCTTCTCGTAATGCCGGCGCAGCTTCATCTCGCGGAAAACGCCCTCCCGCTGCATCTTCTTTTTCAGCGCCTTCAGCGCCTGATCGACGTTGTTGTCGCGAACGAGAACCTGCACTTGGCCGCCTACTCCTTCCGCTTGCCGCCCCTCGGCTGCCGGGGGCGCGCCGCTAGCCCCGCGCCGGTTTCCCGGCCGGGACCAACGCCTATAACATGCCCGAAACCCTCGCGGAACCCGCTTTCCCCGCCCATATCGGAGCCTGCATGGCCATCCTCAAGATCGCCCGCATGGGCAACCCCGTTCTGCTGGCTCGCTGCGAGCCGGTGGCGGACCCCGGCGCGCCGGAGATCCGCCGGCTGGTCGCCGATATGATGGAAACGATGGAGGACGCGCCCGGCGTGGGCCTCGCGGCACCGCAGGTGCATGTGGCCCTCCGGCTGTTCGTGTTCCGCATTCCTGCCGAGCGCAAGGGCGAAGACCCCGAGGATGTCGGCATCGGCAACTCCGTGCTGATCAATCCGGAGATCGAGTTGCTGTCCGATGATCGCGTCCTGCGCTGGGAGGGGTGCCTGTCGATCCCCGGCCTGCGCGCCGCCGTCCCGCGCGCCCGGCGCGTGCGCTACCGCGGCGTCGATTGCGACGGGCTCGCGGTCGAGCGGACGGTCTCGGGCTTTCACGCCGGAGTGATCCAGCACGAGTACGATCATCTGGACGGAATTCTTTACACCATGCGCATGACCGACTTCAGCTTGTTCGGCTTCACCGAGGACCTGGCGCGGGCGGAGCAGGCCCGGATGCAGCAGGCCGAGACCCGGGAGTGCGGCTGATGCATCCGCCCGAGCGCAGTCCCGAGCGCGACGCCGCGATCGACGCGCTGCTGCCGAACGTGGCGTTCGACGGCTGGACTGCGCGCGCCCTTCGCGTCGGCCTGGCCGCCGCCGGCAAGGACCCCGAGGATGCCGCGCTGCTGTTTCCAGGCGGCGCGGCCGACATGATCGAGGCTTATTGCGACCTCGCCGACAGGCGCATGGAGACGGCCGCCGCCGGGATCGACATGACGGAGATGCGGCTGCCCGCGCGGGTGCGTGCGGTGATCGCGCTCCGCCTCCGGCAGAACCAACCCCACAAGGAGGCGGTGCGTCGCGCGATGGGCGTGCTCGCCCTGCCGGGCAACGCGCGCACGGGCCTGGCCTGCACCGCGCGCACCGTGGATGCGATCTGGCATGCCGCCAGCGACCGCGCGGCCGACTTCTCCTGGTACACCAAGCGCGCCACGCTGGCCGGGGTCTACATCTCGACGAAGCTGTTCTGGCTGCGCGACACCAGCGAGGCGGATGCCGACACGCTCGCCTTCCTCGACCGGCAACTCGCCGGCGTCGGGCGGATCGGGCGGGTCCGCCGGCTGGTGGAGGAGGGCGTGGGGCGGCTTCGTCCACCCGCCCTGCGCGACCTCTGAGGGCTACAGGTCGAGCCACCCGCGCATCACCGGCACGCATGCGCCGGCGACGGTGGCGCTGACCGGCCCCTCGCCGGTCTTGCGGGCCGTCGCGACCATCCGGCTGGGTCGGCCCATCTCGACCCCCTGCTCGATCTCGTAGGTCAGCGCGAGATTGACCCCTGGCGCGAGCGAGGTCAGCAGCGCCGCGAGCGTGGCGTTGGCGCTCCCCGTTGCCGGGTCCTCGATCGTGCCTCCGAGCGGGGCGAACATGCGCGCGCGCAGCCGCGTCGCGTCGCCATCCTGGCGCGCGTAGAGGTGCAGGGATAGGCGCTCGGCCGGCCAATGGCGGCGCGCCGCGGCGGCCCGGAAGGCGCCCAAGTCCGGAGCCGCGCGCGACAGCGCCTCCACGCTGCCCACCTCGGCGATCATGAACCAAATGCCGACCGAGGCAAGCAGCGGTGTGTGGGCGTCGGTCGCGATGTCGGCGGGGTCAAGGCTCGCGCAGGCGGCGACCATCTCCAGGGGCACGTCGTCGCCGATCGAGAGGGAGTGCGGGGCCGAGATGCGCGCCCCGCTGATCGCGTGGTCCGACCCGCGCAGTAGATGCACGCGCACGAGGCCGGCCTGCTCCTCGAAGGTCAGGTGCTCCGGGGTGGTCTGGGCACGGCGGGCGAGGACATAACCGGTGCCGACCTTCGGATGCCCGGCAAATGGCATCTCGGCGGTCCGGTTGAAGATGCGCACACGCGCATGGTTTCGCGGGTCGGCGGGCGGCAGCACGAAGGTCGTCTCGGACAGGTTGAACTCGGCGGCGATGGCCTGCATCTGGCCGTCCGTCAAACCATCCGCCTCGGGAAACACGGCGAGCGGGTTGCCGCCGAAGCGGTGCTCGGTGAAAACATCCACGGTCACGAACTCGAAAGCGGGCATGTCGTCTCCTACAGCCGTCGTGCGCGCGACAACATCCTGATGAGATGGGCGTCGAAACGTCAACCAGCCGGGGCGGACGCTGACAGCTTCCGGCTGAGGGCCTATCTTCCTCCCACACCAAGGAGGGAGCCCCGTCATGCTCAACCCAACAAGCCCGTTGCCGCTGAAGGACCCGACGCTGTTCCGGCAAGCCAACTGCATAGATGGCAAGTGGGTGCAGGCCGACAGCGGCAAGACCCTGGTGGTCAAGGATCCTGCCACCGGCGAGGCGATCGGGGAGGTGCCGGCGATGGGCGCGGCGGAGACCCGGCGCGCCATCGAGGCGGCGGCGCGAGCCTATCCAGGCTGGCGCGCGATGCTGGCCAAGGAGCGCGGGGCCATCTTGCGCAAGCTGTCGGATCTGATGCTCGCCAACGCCGAGGATCTAGCGGTCATCATGACCGCCGAGCAAGGCAAGCCGTTCTCCGAGAGCAAGGGCGAGATCGCCTACGCGGCGAGCTTCATCGACTGGTTCGCCGAGGAGGGAAAGCGCGTCTACGGCGACACGATCCCGCAGAACGCCAAGGGCCGGCGCATCCTGGTGCAGAAGGAGCCGATCGGCGTCTTCGCCGCGATCACGCCCTGGAACTTCCCCGCCGCCATGATCACCCGCAAGGCCGGGCCAGGCTGGGCCGCCGGCTGCACGGGCGTCATCCGCCCGGCCAGCCAAACCCCGTTCTCGGCGCTGGCGCTGGCCGTGCTCGCCGAGCGCGCCGGAATGCCAGCCGGCGTCTGCAACATCCTTACCGGCCCGTCTTCGGAAACCGGCCCGGAGTTGACCGCGAATCCGCTGGTCCGCAAGCTATCGTTCACCGGCTCGACCGAGGTGGGTGCCAAGCTGCTCGCGCAGTGCGCGCCGACGATCAAGAAGACCAGCATGGAGCTGGGCGGCAATGCTCCGTTCATCGTGTTCGACGATGCAGACCTCGACGCCGCCGTGCAGGGCGCGATGGGCAGCAAGTACCGCAACACCGGCCAGACTTGCGTCTGCGCCAACCGCATGCTGGTGCAGGAAGGCGTCTACGAGGCATTCGCGCAGAAGTTCAAGACCGCCATCGAGCAGATGAAGGTCGGCAACGGCATGGAAGCCGGCGTCATGCAGGGCCCGCTGATCAATGCCGACGCGGTGAAGAAGGTCGAGGACCACATCGCCGACGCTACCAAACGGGGCGCCAAGGTGCTGACCGGCGGCAAGCGCCACCGCCTCGGCGGCAATTTCTTCGAGCCGACCTTGCTCGCCGAGGTGCCGCGCGACGCGGTGATCTTCCGCGAGGAGACGTTCGGCCCCGTGGCGCCCCTGTTCCGCTTCAAGACCGAGGAGGAGGCGATCCGGCTGGCCAACGACACCGAGTTCGGCCTCGCCGCCTATTTCTATTCCCGCGACGTGGGCCGCGTCTTCCGCGTCGCCGAGGCCCTCGAATACGGCCTTATCGGCATCAACGAGGGCGTCATCTCCACCGCCGAGGCGCCGTTCGGCGGCATGAAGTCATCGGGGCTGGGGCGCGAGGGATCGAAATACGGCATAGAGGAGTACCTGGAGATCAAGTACCTGGCGGTCGGCGGGATCGGAACGTAGGGCGGCGGGTAGCCGGCGCAAGGAGCGGATGGCCGGTGTTGGCGGGAGGCGGCATCGGTGGGGCCTGACAACAGGAGCCCGCCATGACCGACTTCCGCTGCATCCCCGTTACCACCGCGATTGCCGAGGCCTTCCGCTCGACCGGCCGCGACGAAGGCGGCAACGAACTGCGTCGGCGGCAGCCGGGGCCGGACTCGAGCTGTCCCTGCCGGCATTGCCTCGGCTATGGCGCCGAGGGGCAGACGATGTTGCTGGGCTCCTACAATCTGCCGCGTCCGCGCGGGGTCTACTGGACGCCGAGTCCGATCTTCCTGCACGCCGATCCGTGTCCACGCTACGACCAAATCAACGCCATTCCGGAGATCGTGCGTGGCGCGCTGGTCTCGGTGCGCGCCTATGACATCGAGGATCAGTGCCTGTACGATCTGGGCCAGGTCAGCGACGGCGTCACGGTGGACGAGCCGCTGCGCCGCGCGCTGGAAGACCCGCGCACCGCGTTCGTGAACATCCACACCGCGAAGCCGGGGTGTTTGCTGTGCCGTGTCGAGCGCGTGTAAGGGGCGCCCGCATACTTCCTTATGGTATCGTCATGCCCGGCTTGATCCGGGCATCCTGCGGAAGATCGTACCGCACTGGCAGTCCGCTGGGTGGCCGGATCAAGTCCGGCCATGACGATACGGAGCAGATCAGCCTACACCAAATCCCCGACCACCTCCCGATACCGCCGGATCGCCGCCACATGATCCGCCATCGTCCGGCCCGCGATCCGCTTGTGGATGCCCCGCCCGTGCGTGCTCGCCACCGTGACATGCGTGACCCCGGCCGCCTTCCAGAAGCGGAATTCCTCGCGCCACTCGCGCTCCCCGCCCTGCGCGGTCGAGGTCCAGATCTCGATGCCGATGGCGGCCGGATCACGCCCGGCCGCTTCGGCATAACGCCGCAGCGTGTCGAACGCGGCGGTCGCCTCGGCGGCCGCCGGCAGGGCGAGCATCATCCACCCGTCGCCCCATTTGGCGATCCGCCGCAGCGTGTTGTCGTGGTGGCCGCCGAACCATAGCGGCACGCGCCCGCTCGCGGGACGCGGGTTGATGCCGGCGTCCTCGATGCGGTGCCAGCGCCCCTCGAAGGCGACGTGCTCGTTGGCCCAGAGCGCGCGCATGACCTCGACCTGCTCCTCGGAGCGGCGCCCGCGATCATGGAAATTCTCGTTCAGCCCGACGAACTCCACCTCGTTCCAGCCGACGCCGACGCCGAGGCGGAAGCGCCCGCCGCAGAGCACGTCGAGACAGGCCGCCTGTTTGGCCACCAGCACCGTCTGGCGTTGCGCCAGGATCAGAACACCGGTCGAGAATGCAAGATTGGTGACCGGGGTGAGATAACCGAACAGCACGAACGGGTCGTGGAACCAGTCGGCGGAAGTGTTGCGGTCGGTCCAGCCCGGCCGGCTCGCGACATTCACGCCAAGGACATGGTCGGCCGCCGCGAGATAGTCGTAGCCCGCGTCCTCGGCGGTGAGCGCGAACTCCTTCACCGCCTCCGGCGCGCCGCCGATGTCGGTCTGCGGGATCAACGTGCCGATCTGCATCTTCGTCGCCATCTTGTCTTCCCCCTGTGTGCCCGAGGCTGCAATTCTAGCTTGGACTAAGCGCAGGCGCACGATGGCGGGCGGGCTGTACGAGCGCGACGCCTTGGCCTGGGCCGAACAGCGAGCCGCGCTTTGCGCGGCTCACGTCGGCACCGAGGCGTAGGCGGCCAGCAGCACGAACCCGAAGATCGCGAGCGTGGCGTGCAGGCCGATCGCGAGCATCGGGTCGCGCCGTCGCCGTCGCACCAGCATCACAACCAATCCCGCCAGGATCGCCAGGCCCAGCAGCACCGCCGCCAGCGTTCCGAACCCGCCCGCGCCGTAGGCGACGCCCCGCGCGGGACCCCGCAGCGCGAGCAGCAGCAGCACGACACCCGAGGCGCCGGCCAGCCCATGCAGCGGCCCCAACAGCCACACAACACCGACGCGCCGCATCCCATGCAGAAAAACGAGCGCAAGGCCCATCGTGACCGTGGCGGCCAGCACGACGAGGCTCGGAAGCAGCGTCACGCGCCGATCTCCCCAGGGGCATTCGAGGCGGCATTCATACCAGCGCCATGGCGGCAGCTTGCGGCCCGGTCCGGTCGCGCGCAAGCTCACTGCTTGTTGGGCCTTCAGGGAGCAAAGCAATGCAAACCGTCGCGTTGGAGCGGTCAGCGAAGCCTCTCGCGCGCCTGCCCGAACGTCTGCACCACGACGCCTATGTCGTGCGCGACCAGGAGAGGAACCGGCAGTTCTTCGAGGATTTGCTGGGCATTCCCCTTGTCGCGACATGGTGCGAGGTGGTGAACCATCCCGCGTTCGGGCACGCGGTGCCGATGTGCCACACGTTCTACGCCCTCGCCGACGGCGGCGCGCTGGCGTTCTTCGCGTTCGCCGACCCTGACGTTTACCCGCTCATCGTGCCCGAGAAGCCGGCCAAGGTGCCCAACTTCGACCACGTGGCCTTCAAGGCGAGTGAGGCGACCTACGACGAGATCATCGGCCGGGTGAGAGCGGCGGGCATCGAGGTTCGCGAGACCGATCACGGCTATTGCCGGTCGATGTACGTGACTTCGCCCGAGGGCCTGATCGTGGAGTTCACCGTCGATCTTCCGAACGCCGCCGAGATCGACGCCGCCCGCCGCGCCGACGCGCACGCGGAGCTGCGGCGGTGGATGGCGGGCGACCACCGGACCAACAACGACCTGCGGGGGCACTAAATCCAGCCGCGCCGCCAGAACCACACCAACGGCAGGATGGCGCTCAACGCGATCACCGTCAGCCCATAGGGATAGCCCCACGCCCAGGTCAGCTCCGGCATTCCCTTGAAGTTCATCCCGTAGATGCTGGCGATCAGGGTGGGCGGGATGCCGACGATGGAGGCGACGGTCAGCACCTTGATGACGTTGTTCTGTTGGATGTTGATGAAGCCCAAGGTCGCGTCCAGCAGGAACTGCACCTTGCCGGTGATCTGCACGTCGTAGTCGTTCAGCGACGCGACATCCTGGCGCAAGGTCGCGAACCGGCTTCGCAGCTCGGGCGTGGCCCACTCCGCCGCGGTCTCGCTGACGTAGGCGACGATGCGGGCGATGCCGACCAGGCTGTCGCGGAGGTTGGAGACCGAGATCCCCGGCGCGGCCGATCTTCGTCAGCGTGCCCTGCATGGCGGCCGATTCGCGCCGCACCCGCCGGACGCCCATCGTCTCGGGGCGAAAAATCCGGTGTGAAAGCTGGTCCAACTCGGTGCCGACAGTCTCCAGCACATCGGCGAGCCGGTCCACCATCGCCTCCAGCAGCCCCACGAACGCGCTCACGCCGCTGGGCGGGGGCGCGTCGGGGTCGCACATCTGTTCGGCATAGGAGTCGAACGACACCATGGGCTCGTAGCGCACGGTTAGCAGCCGCTCGCGCGACAGCACGAAGCCGAGCGGTGAGATGACCGGGTGCTTGAGGTCGGTGCTGGACACCATCGGGGTGCTGAGCGTCAGCACGTCGTTCCGTGACGTGAGGCGGCTCGATCGCTCGATTTCCGACAACTCCGCGCGCGCCGGCACGCGCAAACCGGTGATGCGCTCGGCCAGGGCGCGCTCCTCCTCCGTCGCGTCGAACAGATCGAGCCAGACAGCGTGCGCGGCGGGTTCCCTCGCGCCGGGGCCGGGCGAGAGGGCGCGGCGCGGCTGCGTGCCCGTATTGGCGAGGATCATGGGCGTTGAAGTCTCCTGCAAAGCCATCCGGATTCGTCATGAATTCAAAGGAACGAGACCGGGTCCACATCCACGTCCACGCGCGCTCCGCGCGGCACGGGAATCGGGTCGAGCCAGCTCCGCAGCAGCGGTTGCACCGCAATGTCGCGGCGCGTCTTCAGCAGCAGCCGACGCCGGTGCCGGCCGCGCAGGATCGACAACGGCGCAGGGGCGGGGCCGAGCACGACTACTCCGGGTCCGCCAGGTGCGGCGCGCCCGAGCGTGCGGGCGAGGCTGTCGACCACCTCCGCGTTCTCCGCGCTCACGATCACGGCGGCGAGCCGGCCATAGGGGGGCCAGTGTCCCGGCCGGCGCTCGGCCGCTTCGCGGGCGACAAATCCCTCGAAATCGCCCGAGACGAGCGCCTGCATGACCGGATGCTCGGGGCTGAACGTCTGCAGCAGAACCAGCCCCGGCGCCTCGGCCCGGCCGGCCCGGCCGGCGACCTGGTGCAGCAGTTGCACCGTGCGCTCGGCCGCGCGCAGGTCGCCGCCGCCGAGCCCCAGGTCGGCGTCCACCACGCCCACGAGCGTCAGATGCGGGAAATTCCATCCCTTGGCCATGACCTGGGTGCCGACGATGAGATCGACCTCCCGCGCCGCGATCCGCCGCGCCGCTTCCGCCGCCGCGCGGGGCCCCGGCAGCGTGTCGCTCGCCATCACCTGCCGCCGCGCCTCGGGAAACAGCGCTGCCGCCTCCTCGGTCACGCGCTCCACGCCCGGCCCCACCGGCGTGAGGCTGTGCGCGGCCCCACAGACCGGGCAGAGGTCCGGGATCGCCACGGCGTGCCCGCAATGATGACACATGAGCTGCCGCCGGGCGCGGTGTTCCACCAGCCAGGCGGTGCAGTTCGGGCACTGCATGCGATGTCCGCAAGCGCGGCAGAGTGTGAGCGGCGCATAGCCCCGGCGGTTCAGGAACAGCATCGCCTGCTCCCCCCGCGCGAGCGTCGCCCGCACCGCCTCCACCAGCTTGGGCGAGAGAAAGCGGCCCCGGTCGGGGGGCGTTTCGCGCAGGTCGATGGCGGCGACCAAGGGCAGCGTAGCGCCACCGTGCCTTACGGGCAGAGTCAGGCGGCGATACCGCCCGGCTTCCACGTTCGCCAGCGTCTCCAGGCTGGGGGTCGCCGAAACCAGCACCGCCGCCGCCGCCTCCAGCCGGGCGCGCACCACGGCCATGTCGCGGGCATGATAGATGACGCCGTCCTCCTGCTTGAAGGCGGTCTCGTGCTCCTCGTCCACCACGATCAGGCCGAGGTCCGGGAACGGCAGGAACAGCGCCGAGCGCGCGCCGACCACCACTTGCGCCTGGCCCGCCGCCACCGCCCGCCAGGTCAGCCGGCGCACCCGCGAGGGCAGGTCGGAATGCCAGACGGCTGGCGCCGCCCCGAACCGGCGGGTGAAGCGGTCCAGCCATTGCGTCGACAGGGCGATTTCCGGCAACAGCACCAGCGCCTGCCGCCCGCCCCGCAGCGCCTCGGCGATCGCCTCCAGATAGACCTCGGTTTTGCCGGACCCGGTCACGCCGCCCAGCAGCGTGACCGAAAACGCGCGTAGTCTCGCCGCGGCCGTCAACCCCTGGGCCGCCGCCTGCTGGTCCGCCGACAGCGCCGGGCCGGGATGGGCGGGATCGGGCGCGGCGAAGCCGGGCGAGGCGGGCAGGAGGGCCGGTTCGATCAGCCCGCCCGCCGCCATGGCGCGGATCACGCCTGTTCCCACTCCGGCGACGCGCGCGAGGTCCTGGCTTGCGCGGGGCTCGGCGTCGGCGAGGGCGGTCAGCACGCGCCGACGCGCCTCGGTCAGCCTCGCGCAAGTCGGCGCTTCCGCCGGCAGCCGCCAGCCCTGGGCCGGTTCGGGGGCAGGGCCGACGATACGCAGCGCCATCGCCATCACCTCGCCCGGGGGAGCGAGGGTGTAGGCGGCAATCCAGTCGACCAGACGCCGCAGCGCCGGGCGCATAGGCGGCGTGTCCAGCAGCGCGGCGATCGACTTCAGCTTCGCCTCGGCCGCCGGCGCCGGGCCAGGAGCATCCCAAACCACGCCCACCACTCCCCGGCCGTTGAGCGGGGCCAGCACGACGTCGCCCGGGGCTGCCTCCATGCCCTCGGGCAGCGCGTAATCGAACGGCCCGGGAAACGGGTAGGGGAGCAGGACGGGCACGCGCCGGCGTCGCATTCGCTTTCGATCGCCCTCGTCGGGGCCTATATGATCGGACACGGTCCGCGCACGGGCCGCGGCGCAGCAGACGGGAATCGGATCGTTCGCATGAAGTTCTTCGTCGATACCGCGAACGTCGCGGAGATCAAAGCCCTCGCTAGCGTTTGCAGCCCCCTTCACGTCTCATTGGCCGAGAAGGGACTGTCCTCGGTCCTGGCCGATTGGGCCAAGAGCGGCCGGCAGATCGCCTGAAGTCGGGCGCCACATGACGCTCTCCGAGCGCGAGGCGGACGAGGCGGACGCCGATCAGGTCGTCGCCTTTCTCCGCGCACGTCCCCATTTCCTGGCCGAGCGGCCGGATTTGTATCGCCTGCTGGTCCCGCCGCAGCGCATCCACGGCGAGCCGATGGCCGACCACATGCTGGCGATGCTGCGCGCCGAGCGCCAGCATGCGGCGGCGATGGCCGAGCGCGCCGACGACGTGCTGGCCGCCGGGCGCGCGGCGGCGGGTCTGACCGCCCGGGTGCAGGGGGCGGTGCTCGCGCTGATCGGGGCGCGCGACGTGGCCGATGGCGTGACGCACGCCTTGCCGGACATCTTGGCGCTGGACGCCGCCGCGCTCTGCATGGAAGCCGACGCGCCGGGCGTGCGCCGGTTGCCGGCCGGCGCCGTGGCGGGGCTGCTGGACGGGCGCGACGTGGTATTCCGCGCCATGCCCTACGATGCGACCCTGCTGCACGCCGAAGCCGCACGGCTCGCCCGGCGGGACGCCCTGGTGCGCGTTCCCTGGGGCGGCGCGCCGGCGCTGCTCGCGCTGGTCTCGCGCGACGAGGCGCCGCTCGATCCCACGCAGGGCACCGGCGCGCTCGCCTTTCTGGGCCGTGCGGTGGGCGCGGCGCTCGGCCGCGCGGCCGACCACGCATGACGGCGGCCGCCGCCCGGCTCGCCTTCCTCGCCTGGCTGGGCGCCGAGCGGCGGGCGTCGCCGCTGACCTTGGAGGCGTACGGGCGCGACGTCGCCGACTTCCTCGGCTTCCTCATGCGCCATCTCGGGTCCGAGCCCGACCTCGCCGCCCTGGCCGCGCTGCGGCCGGCCGACATCCGCGCCTTCCTGGCCGAGCGCCACAGTGACGGGCTGTCGGCCGCGACCCGCGCGCGCCGGTTGGCGGCGGTGCGCAGCTTCTTCCGCTATTTGGCGCGGCGCCAGGGCTGCGACTGCCCCGCCGTCCGGCTGGTCGCGACCCCCCGCTCGCGCCGACCGTCGCCCCGGGCATTGAGCGAGCCGGCGGCCCGCGCGATCGCCGACGACATCGGCGAGGAATCCGACGCCCCGGCGGTGCAGGCGCGCGATGTCGCGCTGTTCACGCTGCTCTACGGCTGCGGACTGCGGATCAGCGAGGCGTTGGGGCTGCGTGTGGGCGACGCCCCGCCGCCGGGCGGGACGGGGACGCTGACGGTGCGCGGCAAGGGCGCGAAGGAGCGGGCGGTTCCCGTGCTGCCGGCCGTGCGCGCCGCGCTCGCCGCGTGGCTGCCGCACCACCCCGACCGCCAGGCCGACAGCCCGCTGTTCGTGGGCGTGCGCGGGGGCGCGCTGAACCCGGCCGTCGCGCAGCGCACCCTGCGCGCGTTCCGCCGCCACGCCGGATTGCCCGAGCACGCGACACCACACGCGCTGCGGCACTCCTTCGCGACCCACCTGCTCGCCGCCGGGGCGGATTTGCGCGCGATCCAGGAGCTGCTGGGACACGCGAGCCTGTCCACGACCCAGCGTTACACCAGCGTTGACGAGCCGGCGTTGATGCGGGTCTGGCGTGCCACCCATCCGCGGGCGCGGTAAGTGCCCAGGATCCGGCTCGGGTTCGCGCGCATCAGGCGGGATCAGCCCGGCAGGTCCGCCGCACCCCGTCCCAACGGGCGCTGCATCGTGACCACATCCAGCCACCGCCCGAACTTCAGCCCGACGGACCGCATCGTGCCCACCATGTGGAACCCCATGCTGGCGTGCACGCCGATCGAGCCGGTGTTCTCGGAATCGCCGATCACGGCGATCATCTGGCGGAACCCCTGGGCGGTCGCGTCCTCCACAAGCTGACGGACCAGCGCCTTCCCCACGCCTTGTCCGCGCACGTCGTCGCGCACATAGACGCTATCCTCCACCGTGAAGCGATAGGCGGAACGGTCCCGGAACTGATTGTAGTAGCCGTAGCCCAGGACCCCGGAGGAGTCCGCGGCAACCCGCCAGCCCCAGCCCCGCTCGGCGTTCTTTCGGAACCGCTCGGCCATCTCCTCGATCGAGGGGGGGATCTCCTCGAACGTGCCGGTGCCGTGCAGCACGTGATGGGCGTAGATCGATTGCATGTCCGCCACGTCGGCCGGCGTGGCGTCGCGGATTCGCACGGGCTGCGGTGGGTCGGATGGGCTCATACCGGCAAACCCAGCACATCGGCGGCACCGCAGGCAAATGCGGGCAGCGCGCGATGCCGTTGTATGTTTCGAAGACGGATTATTCTCCCGGAACGTCGTATTAGCTTTTCCGTGAGCAACCCTCTGTGCCATAGAGGCTGGCGGGCCGTCCGCTAACAGGTCCGCGGCCCTGGCGGCCAGCTTGTTAGCCGCTCGCTGGCGACCTGGTACGCATGGTCTCGGCGCATCAGCGGCCGGTCACGTCATTCGATGTCGTGCCGCCGTCAGGGATTCAGGTCGGCTACGGCCGGCATGCCGCAGAGAGGAACAGCGCGTGGATCTGTTCGACGGTCATGTTCGGGGTCGCGCGGCCCCGGAGAGCGGTCTGCTCGGAGGGAATGCGCCGGATCGCGATCGCGATCCGGCGCATTCCCGGCTGCATGCCGTGGTGATGGCCGCCCGCTACTACGGCATGGAGCTCGCGCCCGAGGAGTTCCGCAGCGTCGAGCTGTCCGCGGTCCCATCGGCCGCGTCGCTTTCCGTATGGGCGCAGAATGCCGGCATGTGGGCGCGCGCGGTTCGTCTGCGCTGGCGCCACCTGATGCGCCTGCGTGAGAGCGGGCCGGTGGTGCTGCTCTTCAAGGACGGCGGCGCGGGACTGCTGGTCGGCTCGAACGCCGAGCACAAGGTCGTCCTTGTGCGCGACCCGCTTTCGCCGGAAGGCGAGCCCCCGGTCGCGGTGGACGAGATGCGCCTGGCCGAGGTGTGGGGCGGCGAGGCACTGCTGCTGCGCGCCAATCGCGGTCAGGTCGAGGCGGATGCGCCGTTCTCGCTGCGCTGGTTGGCCAGCCTGGTGATGGGCGAGCGCAGGTCGCTGCGCGACATCGCCATCGCCTCGTTCACCCTGAGCTGCCTGACCATCTTCCCGCCCTTCCTGGTGATGACCGTCACCGATCGGGTCATGACCCATCACAGCTACTCCACGCTCACGCTGCTGTCGGTCGTGCTCGGGGTGTTCGTCCTGTACGAGACGGTGCTCGGCTTCACGCGGCGGCTGATCATCGTGACCATCGGCGCGCGCATCGACACCCGGCTCAATCTGCACGTCTTCAATCGCCTGGTACGCCTCTCGCTCGACTATTTCGAGCGGCATCCGGCGGGCGAGACGATGCACAAGGTGACGCAGATCCACAAGGTGCGGGAGTTTCTGACGGGCAAGCTGCTGACGACAATGCTCGACATGATTACGCTCGGCGTGCTGCTGCCGTTCCTGTTCTATCTCAACGCCACGCTGGCCTGGATCGTGCTCGCCTGCGCCTGCTTCATCACGCTCATCATCCTGGCGTATCTGCGGCCGCTGCGCGTCGTGTACAAGCGCGTGGTCGATGCCGAGACCAACAAGCACGCGGCGCTGGGCGAAACGATCTTCGGCGTGAAGACCGTGAAGGCCCTGGCGCTGGAGCCGGCTCGCAAGGCGATATGGGACGAGCGCGTGGCCGAATCCGGGCGCTGGCGCCTGGCGTTCGGCAAGCTGTCGAACTGGCCGCAGACCCTGGTCACGCCGTTCGAGCGGTTCATGTGGATCGGCACCATCATGCTCGGCGCGTATCTCGCGCTGCGAGACCAGTCCGGATACATGATCGGTGCCCTGTTCGCCTTCATGATGCTGTCCCAGCGCGTCGCGCAGCCGCTGGTCGGCCTCGCCCGGCTGATCGAGGACTACGAGGAGGTGGGCGCCGCGATCGGCGAGGCGGCCTCGGTGCTCAATCGCCCGCTGGAGGCCGACGCCGCCTCGGGTGGCCTGCGTCCGAAGTTCGCCGGCGCCGTCACTTTCGACGACGTGAGCTTCACCTACGGCGGCACCAAGACCCCGGCGCTTGATCGCATCAGCTTCTCCGTCCCCGCCGGCACGATGCTCGGCATCGTCGGGCGCTCCGGCTCCGGCAAGTCCACCATCACGCGGCTGCTCCAGGGCATCAACCGCGACTACACGGGCTTCGTGAAGATCGACGGCAGCGACCTGCGCGAGATCAACCTGCGCCACCTGCGCCAGAGCTTCGGCGTGGTGCTGCAGGAGAATTTCCTGTTCCGCGGCTCGATTCGCGAGAACATCATCGCCGGCCGGCCCGGCCTGACGCTCGACGACGTGGTGCGCGCGGCTCGGCTCGCCGGGGCCGAGGAATTCATCGAGCGGATGTCGAACGGATACGAGACATACATCGAGGAAGGCTCGCCCAACCTGTCGGGCGGCCAGCGTCAGCGTCTGGCGATCGCCCGCGCGCTGATCACCGACCCGCGGCTGCTGATCCTGGACGAGGCCACCAGCGCGCTCGACCCCGAGAGCGAGGCGCTGGTCAACGCCAACCTGCTGCGGATCGCGCGCGGTCGGACGATGGTCATCGTCTCGCACCGCCTGTCCTCGCTTACCGAGTGCGACCAGACCTTGGTGCTTGACCTGGGCAAGGTCATGGACATCGCCCCGCACCGAGTGCTGGTGGAGCGCTGCTCGGTCTATCGTCAGCTCTGGGCCCAGCAGAACCGCCATCTCGACACCCAGGCGAGCCGGCACGCCGCGCTCGTTCCGACGCTCGCCCAAGGCGATTGAGACCCTTGGCGACTGACCCCGGGCGACTGACCCAGGGCGACTGAGAGGAAGACCGTGATGACGTCCAAGCTGCCCGCCCTCCGCTCGGACGATGCCGCCTTGCCCGTGCTGCTGGAATTCCAGTCGCCGTCGGCGGCCGTCATCCGTGCGCCGATCCCGCCGATCGCGCGCTACACGACCTGGATGATCACCTCGATGTTCGTCGTCCTGGTCGCCGCCGCCGGGCTGATCAAGGTCGACCAGGTCGTGACCGCGCGCGGCGAGGTCGTCTCGCGCGCGCCCACTATGGTCGTGCAGCCGCTCGAAACCGCCATCGTGCGCGCGATCAAGGTGCATGTGGGTGAGCAGGTCCACGCCGGCGAGATCCTGGCGCGTCTCGACCCGACCTTCGCGGCCGCCGACATGTCGGCCCTGGCAACCCAGGTCGCGGCCTTGCAGGCGCAGGTTTCGCGCTTGCAGGCCGAGGCCGATGGCAAGGTGTTCGACTACACCGGGCTCGACCCGGACCTATCCCTGCAGGCCGCGATCTTCGCGCAGAAGAAAGCAGAATACGATTATCGCCTGCGCAATTATGAGGAGAAGGTCAACAGCCTAATCAACCAGGTAAAGCGCGCCAACAGCGACGTCGTGGGTTTCCGCGAGCGGCTCGCCGTGGCGCGCAACGTCGAGCAGATGCGTCGCGACCTGGAGAAGCAGTTCGTCGGCAGCAAGCTCAACACCCTGGCCGCGATGGATACCTCGGCGGAGATGGAGCGCAACGAGCAGAGCGCCGAGCAGCAGGCCCAGCAGGGCGCGCGCGACCTCGCCGCCCAGGTGGCCGAGCGTGATGGCTATGTGCAGTCATGGCACGCCGACATCTCCCAGCAGCTCGCCGACGCGACGCAGAAGCTGTCGGACGCGCGCCAGCAACTCAACAAGGCGCAGCTCCGGCGCCAGCTCGTCGAGCTGCGCGCCGATCGCGACGCGACGGTCCTGACGGTGGCGAAGGTCTCGGTGGGCTCGGTGCTGCAAGCGGGCGAGCAATTCCTCACACTGATGCCGGCGGACGCGCCGCTGGAGGTGGAGGCCAACATCAGCGGCAGCGACGACGGCTATGTAACGGTTGGGGACCCGGTCGCGATCAAGTTCGATACCTTCCCGTTCACGCGCTATGGCATGGCGCGAGGCACCCTGAGGGTGGTCAGCGCGAACAGCTTCAACTCGCAAGACGAGCAGCGGGGGGCGTCCGGCACGGTGCCGATTCCGACCAACGCGGCGGACCCGATCTATCGCGCGCGTGTCAGCCTCGATCAGGTTAATCTGCACGGCGTGCCGGAGGGGTTCCATCTGGCGCCGGGAATGCCGGTCGCGGCTGATATCAAGGTCGGCAAGCGTACCGTGCTGTCTTATCTGCTCTCGCGCGTCCTGCCGGTAACGCACGACGCCATGCGCGAGCCGTGAGCCGGCTGTGAGCCTGCTTGATCGGCTGATTGGTTCGCTTTCGCCCGGCATCGCGCTGCGGCGCGCGGTCAAACTCAACGAGAGCGGCCAGACGGGCGCCGGCTTCCGCCTGCTCTCGCGGGCCGCGCGCGCCGGACTGGCCGAGGCGCAGTACCCGTGTCGGCCGCTGCTACCTGGAAGGCGCCGGCGTGCCCGTCAGTCGGGCCGACGCGGTGCGCTGGCTGGAGAAGGCCGGCGGCCAGGGCTATGTCGAGGCGCAATCGCTCCTGGCGACGCTGCACCTGCATGGCCTCGTCGCGGCCACTGCGGACCACGGCCCGACCACCAACCTGTTTGCCAGCAATTTGGGCGCCTCCGCGCCCGACCACGAGAGCGCCGCGCGCTGGGCGCGCAAGGCCGCCGAGGGGGGCTCGGCCGATGGGCAGGCGCTGCTCGGCTACATCCTGACCTCCGGCCCGGAGGCGCTGCGCGACCCCGACGAGGCGCGCGAATGGTACCGGAAATCGGCCGAGGCGGGATGCCCGCAGGGTGCGCTGGGTTATGCCCTGGCACTAGGCCGGTTGCCGGCCGGGGCGGAGCACAACGAAGCCATTGTGGACTGGCTGAAGAAGGCCGGCGAGGCGGAGCTGCCGACGGCGCTGTTCCTGCTCGGGGAGATCACCGAGCGCGGCTTCTGCGTCGAGCACGACCGCAAGGCGGCGACGGAGCTTTACCGGCGCGCCGCCGAGAAGGGGCATCGCTCCGGCCAGGCGCGTTACGGGCTGGCGCTGATGCAAGGGCTGGGCGTCGAGGCGAACCTGACGGATGGCGAGACCTGGCTTCGCAAGGCGGCGCTGGCGGGCGACCCCGAAGCGGCCGCGCTGGTCGGCGATCTCTACGCCAAGGGGGGGGGCCTGCCGCCGAATTACGCCGAGGCGGCGATGTGGTTCCGCCGCGCCAGCGAAGCCGGCCACAAGGGCGCGTCGCGCGCGCTCGGGATGCTCTACCTGACCGGCGCCGGCGTGCCGCGCGACGCGCGCGAGGCGGCGCACTGGTTCCGCATCTCGGCCGATGCCGGCGACACGCAGGCGCGCGTCGATCTCGCCAACCTCGTCCGCCAGGGCGCCGGCGGCGAGCAGGACGCGCAGCGCGCGCGGGAATGGTTCGAGCAGGCCGCCGCGTCGGGCGATCTCGTCGCCGCGTTCAACTTCGGCGTCTGCCTGGCCGAAGGCGTCGGCATTGAGCGCGACGAGCGCAAGGCGGCCGAGTGGCTGCGCCGCGCCGCCGACGGGGTGGTCAACGCGCAGTATTGGTATGGCCGGATGCTGCTGGAGGGGCGGGGCATCGATGCCGACCCAGAGGAGGGGCGGGCGTGGATCGGCCGGGCCGCCGCGCGCGGCATGATCGAGGCCGAGGTGGCATTGGCCGAGCTGATGCTGAACGGGCGCGGCGGCCCGAAGGAGCATCCGGGCGCGCTCGCCTTGTTCGAGAAGGCGGCGGGGCGCGGCCATGTCGGGGCAATGTTCGCCTGCGGCGCTATGTGGGGCGGCGGCCACGATGTCCCGACCGATCGCGCCGTCGCGCTGCGCTGGTTCCGTGCCGCGGCCGAGCGCGGCCATGCCTACGCCCAGATGATGCTCGGCCGCTATCTCGCGCGCGGCCTTGGCGGCGAGCGCGACCCCGATCAGGCGCGGATCTGGCTGGAACGCGCGGTGGCGCAAGGATTGGCGGAGTCACGTGCCGACCTCGCCGCGCTCCCGGCGCCGAGCATTCCGGAGCGCGATCCGGCGGAGATCGGCGTCGCCGAGAGCGCCGAGGCCGCGCCGCAGGCGGCCAGACTCTGATCGGTGCCGGACGGGGCGCGCCGGCATGGGCGGCGTGGAACTCCTTCGGCGCGATCGGGTCGGCGGAGAGGCTGAACGCGGATCGCGCCGCGTTGGCGCGCGCTGCCTTCGAGACCGGCCGCGCCGCCGCGGATCCCGTCGAGCGGCTGCGCTGGCTCGACCGCGCGCACCGGCTGCTGCCGGCAGATCCGACATTGCGCCTCGCGCTCGCCGAGGCGTGCCTCGGGCGCGACGACGCGCGCGCCGAAAATCTGTTGCTGAGCCTCGCGAGCAGGCACGACGCGCGCGAGGTCTGGCTCGCTCTGGCAGCCGCGCGGCGAGCACGGGGCGACACCGCCGGCGCGGCGAAGGCGCTGGCGCGGACCCTGTCGCGCCACGCGATGCCGCCGGCGCTCGCCCCCTTCGCCGACGCGGTGGCCGTGGCGGCGGGAGCGCCGGGCTGGTGCGGCCTGGCGCCCGATGGCGCGCTGCTGTGGGGACCGGCCGACCTCGCGCCGCCCAAGCGGGACAGCGACGGCTGCGGGCGGCTGGTCGTGACGGCGGACGGGTATCGCCTGCTCGGCAGTCCGATCGAGGCGCACGCGTTTCGCCGCGTGGAAGGTTTCGTCGAAACGGCCCCCGAGGGCGGGCTGTTCGGCTGGGCTTGGCTGCCGAACAATCCCGACGTCGATCCGGTCCTGACGGTGCGCCCCGCGCGCGGCCGGAGCCTCACGCTCAGCGCCACCGATGCCGAAGCGGCGTCGGGCGGCGGCCTGCTCGCCCGGCGGCGCGGGTTCATCGTGCCCGGCGAGCGGTTGGCCGGCTTGCGCGGTCCCTTCCGGGTGCTAGGGGCGGACGGGCGGGATCTGCTGGGCAGTCCCGTCGATCCCTCGGTCCGGATCGAGGCGGCGCTCGCTGCCGCTGCCCCGGCGATCCCGTCCCGGCGCCCGCCCGCCGGGGTCGACGTCATCATCCCCGTGCATGGCGCACGCGCTGCCACGCTCGCCTGCCTCGACAGCGTGCTGGCGGGCGTCGCCAGGCGGTCCCGGATCGTGGTGATCGACGATGCCAGCCCGGATCCGGAACTGGCGCGCGCGCTGGACAGGCTGGCCGCGCGGGAGCGCATCGTGCTGATCCGCCGTGGGAGTGCGCGGGGCTTTCCCGCCGCTGCCAACGCCGGCCTAAGCGCCGCCGCGGCCGCAGGGCGCGACGCGGTGCTGCTGAACAGCGACACGCTGGTTGCATCCGGCTGGTTGGAGGCGTTGCGCGCGGTCGCCCACAGCGCGCCCGACATCGGCACCGTCACCCCGCTGTCGAACCGCGGCAGCATTCTCAGCTACCCTGGCCCGGAGGGCGCGAACCCGGTTCCGGACCTGGCCGGGACACGCCGCCTCGCCGCGTTGGCGCGGCGGGCCAATGCGGCGCGCGTGGTCGACATTCCGGTGGGCGTCGGCTTCTGTCTTTACGTTCGCCACGACTGCCTGCGCGCCACCGGATTTCTGCGCGTTGATCTGTTCGCGCAAGGCTATGGCGAGGAGAACGATTTCTGCCTCCGCGCGCGCCAGCTCGGCTGGCGCCACGTCGCCGCGCCCGGCGTGTTCGTGGCGCATATCGGGGGGCAGTCCTTCGGCGGCGCCGCCGAGGCATTGCGGGCGCGCAACGGGGCCGTGCTGGAGCGGCGCCATCCCGGCTATGACGCGCTGATAGCCGCGCACGCCGTCGCCGATCCGCTTGCCGATTCGCGCCGCCGGATCGACCTCCTGCGCTGGAGGGCTGCCCGCCCGCCAGACCCGGCGGGCGCGGTCCTGATCGTCACGCACGATCAAGGCGGCGGAGTGGAACGCGCGATCGCCGCCCGCATCGGCGCGACGGGGTCTCGCGCGCTCGTGCTGCGCCCTGCCCACCTCTCGGATGGCCGGATCGGCGCGCGGGTTTCCGACGTGCGCACGGCCGAGAGTTATCCCAACCTGGTCTTTGCCGTTCCGGACGAAATGCCTGCACTGGCTCGCCTGTTGCGCGCCGAGCGGGTTGCGCATGTGGAGCTGCACCACCTGCTCGGCCATGCGCCCGGGATCCTGGAGCTGCCGCGCCTGCTCGGCGTCCCGTACGAGGTCCACGTCCACGACTACGCCTGGCTCTGCCCGCGCGTCGCGCTGCTTGGTGTCGCCGGGCGTTACTGCGGAGAGCCCGACGTCGCCGGCTGCGGGGCCTGTGTGGCCGCCGCGGGAAATCTGCTGGAGGAGGACATCGGTCCCGCCGCGTTGCGCGCCCGCAGCGCTGGTGTGCTGGCCGGCGCGCGCCGAGTGGTCGTGCCCTCGGCCGATCCGGCGCTGCGCCTCGCGCGCTATTTTCCCGGCGTGATTCCGGACGTCGTCGCGCACGAGGATGATTCCGGGCTCGCGGACAGTCCGCCCCCGCTGCGCGATCCTGGGATATGCCGCATCGTGGTCATCGGCGCGGTCGGAGTCGCGAAGGGCTATGATGTGCTGCTCGCTTGCGCGCGCGATGCCGCCGCCCGCACGCTTCCGCTCGGCTTCGTCGTGGTCGGGCACACGATCGACGACGCGCCCCTGTTGGCGACCGGACGGGCCTTCGTCACCGGACCGTACGCGCCTGATGAGGCCGTGGCGCTGATTCGCGCGCAGAAGGCGGCGATCGCGTTCATCCCTTCCGTCGTGCCGGAGACCTGGTGCTTCACGCTCACCGAGGCGTGGCGGGCGGGGCTGCGCGCCGTCGCCTTCGACCTCGGGGCGCAGGCCGAGCGCGTGCGCGCGACCGGGCGCGGATCGCTGCTGCGCTTGGGCGAATCCGCTGCGCGGATCAATGATGCGCTGCTTGCGGCTTGCGGCGTCTCGCGTCATGAAGGTCGCATCGTGAGGAAACGAGAACAGGTTCCCGATGCCCGACACTGCCAAGGCCCCCGCCCGCCCGTCCGATGCCCGGCAAGGCGCGCGCGACCCCGCGCAGGGCCGCGTGACGGAACTCCGGGTCTCCGGCCACCTGATGACGCTTGATCCAGGCCTGTTCTGCGTGGTGCAGACCGCGCAGGCCGCGCTTGGCCACAGCGGGTTGCCGGGGGTGCGCCTGTCGCGCCCGCCGGGTGCGCTGGGTCGGCCGGAAAGCGTCAGCATCAGCACGTTCCGCGACGATGGTTGGCTGGGCAGCGGCGAGGGCGCGGCGCTGATACGTATCGCCGACGGACCCGCGCAGGTGCTCGTCACGATCTACCAGGCCCCCGAGGCCACCCCCGACCAGGCGCCGCGGCTTCAGGTGCTGCGTCTGACCGGCGACATGGCCCAGCTAGGCGGTGCGGCGCCGGGTCGGGAAAAACCGGCCGCGCCGACCGATGCCGAGGTGGTCGCCCATGTGCAGCGCATGGGCGATGTCGGCGTCCGCATCGGCGAATGGCTCGGCACGCGCGGCAGCCGGCTCTGGATCGAGGGATTCGGGATCGCCCCGCGCGAGGGCGTCTCGGCCGCCGACATCGAGTATCAGGCGGTGCTCGGGCGCGACTGGCTCTCGCCCTGGGTCGAGGGTGGCAAGTTCTGCGGCAGCCGCGGCATGGCCCTGCCGGTGCTCGGCCTGACCGTTCGCCTGAAGGGGGCGGCGGCGGCGGCGCACGATCTCTCCTATGCCGCCACCTTCGTGGACGGCAGCACGATCGGGCCGGTATCGGCGGGGGAGCCGTGCCAGGCGGAGAGCCTCGCCGCGCTGGAGGCGTTTCAGATCGAGCTGCGTCCGAAGGGCGCCACCGGCTCCGGGTCCGAGCCGCGCATCTCCGAGACCTCGGACCCGACCCGGCCACGGGCAAGCCGCGCCGCGAACTCCGCAGCGACCCAGACCAAGGGCGCGGTTCCGCGCAAGAAAGGCGCGCGGCGAGGCTGAGGGGCCGAACGTGCGATTGCTGTTCGTCCACCAGAATTTTCCAGGCCAATACCTGCACCTCGTCCGCCATCTGGCGGCGTCGGGCCGCCACGAAATCGTCTTTCTCACCGAACCGAACGACAATCAGATCGCCGGGGTACGCAAGGTCCCCTACCGCGCCCCGGCGCCCGCCGCGCCGGGTACGGTGCACGATTCGGCGCGCGACTTCGATCAGGCGATGCGGCGCGCGGAGGCGATTGCCACGACCGCGCGAAGCCTGCGCCAACTCGGCTTCGCACCCGACATCGTCATCGGCCATCACGGCTGGGGCGAGCTTTTGAACCTGCCGGACGTCTGGCCCGATGCGCCGATTGCCGGCTACCTGGAATTTTTCTACCGCCTGCACGGCTCCGACGTGAACTTCGACCCGGAGTTTCCGATGCGCCCCGAGGAGTTCGCCCGCGTGCGGGCCAAGAACGCGGTGAACCTGCTGGCGCTGGGCCTGGAGAGACAGGGCCAGACGCCGACCGAGTGGCAGCTCTCGACCTACCCGGCCTGGGCGCAGCCGGGGATCACGCTGCTGCGCGAGGGTGCCGATCTCGACCTCTGCCGACCCGACCCACAGGCGCGTCGGGCGGCGCTGGAGATCGGCGGGATGCGCATCGGGCCGGGCGATAAGCTTGTCACCTACGTCTCGCGCGATCTGGAGCCCTATCGGGGCTTCCACGTCGTCATGCGCGCGCTGCCGCAAATCCTGGCCGCGCGCAAGGACGTCAAGGTCGTGCTGATCGGCGGCGACGGCGTGAGCTATGGAGTGCCGCCGCCGCGCGGCTCATGGCGGCAGCAGATGCTGGAGGAACTTGGCGAGGCCATAGACCCGGCGCGGGTCGCGATGCCGGGCCGGGTCGACTACGATCTCTATCGTCGCCTGCTCCAGCGATCCGACGCGCATGTGTATCTGACCTACCCGTTCGTCGCCTCGTGGTCGTTGCGCGAGGCGCTGGGGATGGGCTGCCCCGTGATCGGCAGCGACACGGCCCCGGTGCGCGAGTTCATCGCGCCGGACGAGACGGGAATGCTGGTGCCGTTCCACGATCCGGCGGCGCTGGCCGGAATGGTTCTGCGCGTGCTGGAGGACCGGCCGCTGGCGCGGCGCCTGCGCGAAGGCGCGCGCCGCTTCGCCACCGATCGGCTGGACGTGCGCGACACGATCGCGGGCTATGTCGCGCTGATTGCCCGATTGGCAGGCATGGCGCCCGCGGAGCTGGGCTGATTCAGGCGTTCGTCAGGCCGCCGTCGATCGTGATCGTCTGTCCGGTGATATAGGCACTGTCGCGTCCGCACAGGAAGCGAATGACGCCGGCGACGTCCTCGGGCGTTCCGTACCGGCGCAGCGGGATTTGCTGCAGCATCTGCTCGCCGTGCGACGCGATCACCTCGGCGGCCATGCGGGTCTCGATCAGGCCCGGCGCGATGGCGTTCACCAGGATGTCGGGCGCGAAGCGGCGCGAGAGCGAGCGGGTCAGGCCGACGATGCCGCCCTTGGCAGCCGCGTAGGCCGGATATTCCCCGCTGCCTCGGCGAAAGGCGATGGAGCTGGTGAGCACGATGCGCGCGGGTTCGCTCCGTTCCGCCCGCGCGGCGAACGCCACGGCCATGTCGTACGCGTTGGTGAGATTGGCCGCGATGGCGCGATCCCAGACCCCGTGCGCCTTCGGATCGAGCGGGTCGCGCTCGAACAGGCCGGCGAGATGCACCAGCGCGTCGATCGTCCCGCCCGCCTGATCCAACGCCTCGGCGCACGCCGCCGGCGTCGCGATCCCCGAGCGCCAGGTCGCGAGCCGCGCCGGGCCAAGCTCCTGCTTCACCGCCGCCAACCCGTCCTCGTCGGGGTCGATCAGCAGCACATGCGCGCCGGCGTCCAGGAAGGCGCGCGCCGTCGCACGCCCGATGCCGCCGGCCCCGCCCGTGATGGCAATGCGCCGGCCGGCGAACGCCGAGCCGATCGGGGCGGCCATCTCAGGCGGCCAATGCGGCGTAGTCGAGCGTCGCCATGACCTGCATCCGCCGCATGTAGCGCGGCTCGTCGGCGAGATAGTCGGCGACCGCGTTGTGCACCGTTCCGATGTTGTCCCACATGAGCACGTCGCCCTCCGTCCAGTGGTGCGCGTAGAGGTATTCCGCGCGCTCCTGATGACGGAACAGGAAGTCCAGGATTTCGCCGCTCTCCAGCGCGTCCATGCCGTCGATGTGCATGGTGTAACCGGGGTTGGCGTACAGCACCGTGCGGCCGGTGATCGGGTGGCGGCGGAAGACCGGTTGCGACACGGGCGGCCTCTTGGCGCGCTGCTCGGGACTGAGCGGCGGGCGCGTCGAGCCGGGGCGGGCACGCATCATATCCCAGAACTTGGCGAAGTCGTGCGTGGCCGTGCGGCCTTCCAGGCGGTGCTTGATGCTGGCGGGCAAGTCGTCGAACGCGGCGTGCATGTCGCGGAACTGCGTCTGCCCGAGGGACTTGCCGTTGCGCCGGGGAACGCGTTGCGCGTGCAGGATGTTGGCCAGCGCGATGTCGTGCGAATAGGACATGTCGGTGTGCCAGCCCTGCCCGGCATCCGCCAGGCCGAGCGCGCGACCTTCGGCGTCGCGCATGTTGGACAGGATCATCACCTCCGGATGGTCCGGCGCGTGATGCGTGTTGGCGACGTTGATTTCCAGCGCGCCGAAGCGGCGCCCGAAGGCGGCGAACGCCGGAACGCCGCAGGTCTGGCCGGGAAAGCACAGAACGCCATGCTGGCCGAGCGCGCGCAGGATCTCGCGGAAGTCGAACTCGGAGAGCGGCTGGCCGAGGTCGATTCCCTCGATCCGCGCCCCGAGTGTCTGGCCACTGGGAATGATCTGCATGAGAGGCTCCTGTCTCCGTGTCGGTCGTCTGGTGGCGAGGTTTATTATCCATCAATCCCGTCATGGCCGGACTTGGTCCGGCCACCCACGTCTTCTTCGGGCTGCAGCAAAGACGTGGGTGCCCGGGCCAAAGCCCGGGCATGACGTAATTGAGCTAATCACCTACCCGCGCGCGACATGGCGCAACTCGAACTTCTGGATCTTCCCGGTGGACGTCTTTGGCAGCGGCCCGAACGTCACATGGCGCGGGCACTTGTAGTGCGCTAGATGGGCACGACACCAGGCGATGATGTCGGCCGCCGTCACGCGATCCGAACCCGGCTTCAACGCGACGAAGGCGTGCGGCGTTTCGCCCCACTTGTCGTCGGGATGCGCGACCACGGCCGCCTCCATGACCGAGGGATGCTGGTAGAGCACCTCCTCCACCTCGAGGGAGGAAATGTTCTCACCCCCGGAGATGATGACGTCCTTCGCGCGGTCCTTGATCTCCACGTAGTTGTCCGTGTGCTTCACACCCAGGTCGCCGGTATGGAACCACCCCCCCGCGAAGGCCTCGGCTGTTGCGTCGGGGTTCTTCAGATAGCCCATCATCACCGTGTTGCTTCGCAGCATCAGCTCGCCCATCGTCGTCCCGTCGGCGGGCACCTCGCGCATCGTCGCCGGGTCGAGCACCGCAGCTTCCTCCAGCAGCGGGTGGCCGACGCCCTGGCGGGCCATGAACGCGGCCTTCTCGCTGGGCTCCATCTCGTCCAGGCCGGGCTGCCACTGGCAGATGGTCGCCGGGCCATAGGTCTCGGTCAGGCCATAGAGATGCGTGACGGCGAAGCCCATCCGCTCCATCCCCGCGATCACCGCCGAGGGCGGCGCCGCGCCGCCGGTCGCCACCTGCACGATTTGCGGGAACGTGCGGCGGGTCTCGGCGGGCGCATGGATCAACATGCCCAGCACGACCGGGGCGCCGCACATATGGGTGACGCCGTGCTCGGCGATCGCGGCGAAGACCGGCGCCGCCTCCACCCGGCGCAGGCACACATGCACGCCCCCGGCCAGCGTCACTGCCCAGGTGTAGGTCCAGCCGTCGCAATGAAACATCGGCAGGGTCCACAGATAGACGCTCCGTGGCGAAAGCTGGAAGGCGAGCGCGTTGGCGCAGGCGTTCAGGTAGGCGCCGCGATGGTGCAACACCACGCCCTTGGGATTGCCCGTCGTGCCGGAGGTGTAGCTCAGCGTGATCGCCTGCCACTCATCGTGGGGCAGCGCGATCGGATGCGCGGGATCGCCCGAGGCGATGAATGCCTCGTAGTCGGTGGCGCCGATCCGCTCGCCGGCGATGGCGAGCGGATCGGCGATGTCGATGATCAGGGGCGGCGCGGCGATCTGCGCGAGCGCCAAGGCAAGCACGGCGCCGTATTCGCGATCGGCGAGCAGCACCTTCGCCTCGCCGTGGCGCAGGATGAAGGCGATAGCGGCGGCGTCCAGGCGCGTATTGATGGGACAGAGGACGGCGCCCAGCATCGGCACGCCGTTGTGCGCCTCCAGCATCTCCGGGATGTTCGGCGCCATGATCGCCACCGTGTCGCCCTTGCCGATACCGGCGCGGGCGAGGGCGGAGGCGAGGCGGCGGGAGCGGTCCAGGAATTGGCCGTAGGTGATGCGCCGGTCCCCGTGGATCACCGCCGTCCTGTCGGGATAGATGCGCGCCGCCCGTGCCAGGAACGACACCGGTGACAGCGGGACATGGTTGGCGTGGCCTCGGTCGAGGTCCGTCTCGAAGATCGACATCGTGCGTTCCTTGCGGGCTCCGGGGCCTCCGGCTAGCGTCGCCCAGAGAGGGCGGGGGCGGACAAGAAAAATGGATCTGCAACTCCGGGACAAGACGGCGCTCGTCACGGGCGCCTCCACGGGCATCGGCCGGGCCATCGCGAAGGGGCTGGCGGCGGAAGGCGTGCAGGTCGCCGCCGTCGCGCGTCGGGGCGAGCTGCTGGAGACGTTGGCGGCGGAGATCACGGCCTCCGGCGGGCCGGCGCCGGCGCTGATCGTGCAGGACATCATGGCGGAGGATGCGGCCGAGCGCCTGCGCGACGCGGCGGTGAGGGTCCTGGGCGGGGTGGAGATTTTGGTCAACTGCGCCGGCGGCAGCCGGAGGCTGCCGGTCGATGCGCCGGAGGCGCGGTGGGAGGAGGCGATGACGCTGAACTTCACCCGCCAGCGCCAGCTTTCCCACGCGCTGCTGGCGGGCATGATCGAGCGGCGCTGGGGTCGCATCATCAACATCACCGGGAAAAGCGAGCCGGAGGGGCTGAACGCCGCCTTCGCCGCCAAGGCGGCGATGCACGCCTGGGCCAAGGGCCTGTCGCGCGAGGTGGGCCAGCACGGGATCACGGTGAACTCGATCCCGCCCGGCCGGATCATGAGCGAACAAATTCGGCGCAACTACCCCGAGGACTACCGCAGGCACTTCGCCGAGACCGAGATCCCGGTGCGGTTCTGGGGCGAGCCGGAGGATTTGGCCGTGCTCGCTGTGTTTCTCGCCTCGCCGCACGCCCGCTACATCACGGGCGCGGTCATTCCCGTCGATGGCGGGCTGAGGCGCTATCAATTTTGAGGGTCGATATATTGCGCTTGCGACATTAAGCCGCAGCAACTAACAAGTCGGTCTCGCAGTCGCGGCGCCATACCGATGCCGCGGAGAGGAGAACCGATGTTTACTCTCGCCAAGACGATTGCCCGCCAAGTCGCTCTCGCGGGGCTTCTTGCCGGGGGCGTGCTGGCCGGCAGCGCCGGCGCGCAGGCCGGGCAGATCGACTACACGCTCCAGAACGTGACGTTCGACGATGGCACTCTGCTGAGCGGGTCGTTCGCCGTGGATTCGACCACCGGCACGGTCGATACCGCGGCCTTCACGTCAGCCGCCGGAACGCTTCCCGGCTACTCGTACAGCTATCCGGGTAGGTCGTCCCTGAGTCAGCCGTCGTACTTCAACGCCGACTACGCGAACTCCTTCTATCTCACCGATGGCTCCAATTACCTCAATCTGTCGTTTGCCGATCCACTGACCATGACAGGCGCGAACGCGATTCTCCTCGGCAACCAGTCCTACGAATGCAACAACTGCGGCACCGTCCGCTATATCACGGCCGGCGATGCGTTTGCCGCCGCGGTGCCCGAGCCGATCAGCATGGCGGTATTCGGCTCCGGCCTGCTCGGGCTGGGTCTCGCCCGTCGGGCGCGGGGCTGAGCACCGCGCCTTGCGCCACGACGATCCTTTCAGCACCATCGCCCCGACCACGATCTCCGGGGGAAACGATGGCGTTCGACATGACGCAGCTATTCAGCCCGAACCTGCCGGAGCCGGTCGCGCACTGGTCGGGATTTCCCCGCCACAACTTCGTCGGCGGCCATAACGATCCGACACTGATCCCGATCGAGGGCCTGATCGAGGCGGCGGCCTCGGTGCTGCGCCGCGAGGGAGCGAACCTCGCGATGTACAATCTCTCGCACGGACCGCAGGGCTACACCGCCCTGCGGCAGTTTGTTGCGGCGAAGGCCGGGCAGCATCGCGGGATCACCTGTGGCGCCGACGACGTGCTCATCACCTCGGGCTCCGGCCAGGGGATCGATCTCGTCAATCGCCTGCTGCTGGCGCCGGGCGACACCGTGCTGCTGGAGGAGTTTTCCTACGGCGGCGCGATCAGCAAGTTGAGGAAGTCCGGCATCAACATCATCGGGATGCCGCTCGACGAGGACGGCATCCGCCCCGACGCGCTCGGAAACATTTTGGCCGACCTGAAGGGCAGGGGAGTCACGCCCAAATACATCTACACGATCCCCACGATCCAGAACCCGACCGGCTCCATCCTGCCGCTCGACCGCCGTACCGCGCTCCTGCAACTCGCACGCGAGCACGGCGTCGTCGTGTTCGAGGATGAGTGCTACGCCGATCTGCTATGGGCCGGCGTCGAGGCGCCGCCCGCGCTCTATGCGCTGGACCCGGCGTGGGTCATCCATATCGGGTCGTTCTCGAAGAGCCTCGCGCCCGCGCTGCGCGTCGGCTACGCGATCGCCGGGTGGCCCGCGCTGTCGCGCATGATCGCGATGAAGTCGGACGGCGGCACCGGCGCGCTGGATCAGATGGTGGTCGCCGAATATTTTGCGCGGCATTTCGGCGCGCATGTGGAAGAACTAAGCGCCGGTTTGAACGAGAAGCTCCTGACCATGCAGGACGCGCTGGAGCGCGAATTCGGCACCGCCGTCGAGACCTGGCGTCCGCGCGGCGGCATCTTCCTGTGGATGAAGCTTCCCGACGCGGTGGACGTGCGCAAGCTGGTGAAACCCGCCGCCGAGGCCGGGATCGTCTTCAACCCCGGCCCCGAATGGGCCTGCGATCCCGACCGCGCGGCTTCGCACCTGCGCCTCTGCTTCGCGCTCCCCAGCAAGCAGCAAATCCGCGAGGGCGTGGCCGAGTTGGCGCGCGTGTGCTGGGAGCAGACGGGCATCCCGGCGCAGAGCGCCAACGTACGCCACGGCGGGTAGACGGCCATGCTCCCTTGTTCGTGAAGCGAGAACATTCCGCCGCCCTGTTTCGGTCACATCGTAAGCACCACAGTCAATCACGATGAGAGCGACATTCAGGATGGGGCGGGTGCCATGCGGCTGCTAGCGACGGCGGTTCTGGTGGGTGGGTTCGCACTCGCCGGCTGCGCTCCTTATGGCGTTTCGGCCTATTCCGGCGATCCCTACACCGCCCAGGGCTACGGCTATGCCCCGTATGGCGGCCAAGGATACTACGCGGCGCCGCCAGTCTACGCGCAGCCCTACGGCTATTATGGGCCGAACTATGTGCAACCGTATGGCTACCAGCGGGATCGCGATTATCACGGCGATTATCACGCGCCCTACCAGGGAGGCCAAGCCTATCACCAAGCCTATCACGAGGGATACCGGCCCCCGGAGCAGCATATTCAGCCGTCGTCCCAGCCGGCCCAGATCCACGCGACTCCGCAGACCAAGAGCTTCGAGCGCGCTCTGGGCTTCCAGCCGAACCCTTGACCCACCCCGGTCGGGGCTGGGCTAGGCCCGCCCGCGCGTGACCAGCCGGCCCGTGCGGGCCGCCGTGGCGCCCTTGCCGCGCACAAACGCCGGCTGACCGTTCACCCAAGTTTCCACAATCCCCTCGGCTGGGCGTGTGGGGTCGGCGAACGTCGCCGCATCGCGCACCGTCTCGGGCTCGAACAGAACAAGGTCCGCATAGGCGCCTGCACGGATCACGCCGCGTCCTTCAAGGCCGAACACCTCGGCGGTGCGGCCGGTCATCTTGCGGATCGCCGCCTCCAGGCTGAATAGCCCCAATTCGCGTGCGTAATGGCCCAGCACGCGCGGGAACGTGCCCCACAGGCGCGGATGCGGGTAGGAATCGTGCGGCAGGCCGTCGCTGCCGATCATGGCCTGCGGGTGCGCCAGGATACGACGCACGTCACCCTCGTCCATCTGGAAGAAAATCGCGCCCGCCGGCAGCAGCCGTTCCGCCGCCTCGCGCGGGGGCACCCCCCATTCGGCCGCGATGTCGTCCAGCATTCGGCCGGCCACCTCCGGATGCGGGACGGACCAGGTGACCTGAACGGGCACGTCCAGGCGCAGCCGGGCGGGGATCAGCACGGTGGAGCCGGCGGCATAGGGATAGACGTCGAAGGCGACGCTCTGGCGCTGCGCCGCCGCGTCGATGCGCGGCAGCGTCTCGACCGAGCGGCCGAAATTCTCCGGCATGGAGCATTTGTGGTGGCTGATGACCACGGGAATGCGGGCGTCCGCGCCGATCCGCAGCGTCTCCTCGATCGAGCGCACCACGTCGTTGGCCTCGTCGCGCATGTGGGTGACGTAGATGCCGCCGGCGTCGCGCAGTGCCTCGGCCACCGCGATCACCTCCTCGGTGGGCGCCATCATGTTGGGCGGGTAGTAGAGCCCGGTGGAGAAGCCGGTCGCGCCCTCCTCCAGCGATTCCGCCAGCCGCCGGCGCATGTGCTCGGCCTCCTGGTCGGTGGCGGCGCGCTGGGTATCGCCGCCCATCGCCTCGACGCGCAGCGACATATGCCCGATCAGCGCGACGGTGTTGACCGGGGAGGGATCGCGCGCGAGGCGGTCGGCGTAGTCGGCGAAGCTGTCGAATGTCCAATGGCTCTCGTCGCCCAGCAGGTCGAGCGGCGGCGGCGGGCGGCGGGTCATGCGCACCGGCGAGAGGCTGATGCCGCAATTGCCGACGATCACCGTCGTCACGCCCTGCGACATCTTGCACAACATGCAGGCCGGCCCGTGCAGCACGGCGCGGTCGTCATGGGTGTGCGCGTCGATGAAGCCAGGCGCGAGCGCCTTGCCGGTCGCCACCACCTCGCGATCGGCCGACGCGGCGCCGAGATCGCCGATCGCCGCGATGCGATCGCCGGTGACGCCGACATCGGCCTTGAAGCGCGCCGCCCCGGTGCCGTCGAACACGGTTGCATCACGAATGATGAGGTCGCAGCGGAGACTGGCCATTGCTTCGCTTCCTTTCCCTGCTTCATGGGAGGCTCATCGTGGCATCGTTAGACGCCACGCGCAGCATACGAGCTTCCCGATCACCCTAGCGGCGTGTCGTCTTTTCGCGTGAAGCGATAACGCCCATCCTAAGCCGGTTGGTTTCCTTGAAATCTAGTTCTCCCTCCGGCGCGAAACCGACCTTGTAAAGCGCCCGCGCCGCCTCGGCCGAGACCAGCCCGTCGCGCACGTCGCGCGCCACGATGTCGGGGTCGCGCGCGGCGGGATCGCCCATGCCGCCACCGCCCGGCAGCTCCAGGACCAGGCGCTCGCCGTCCGGGATGATCTGGAAGCCCTTGGTGCGCAAGGTCGCTCCGGATTTCAGATGCACCACGCCCGGGGCGCCCTCGCCGCCGCCCTCGCGGCCCTTGGGCGGGTGTCCGACACGGTCGAAGATGGCGTTCACCGCGAATTCCAGATCGCCCTTGGTGGCGATCTCCATCACCTGGCCGAAGCCGCCGCGTGTGCGCCCGGCGCCGCCGGAGTCGGGGCGAAGCTCCTTGCGCCAGAAGAGCACGGGCGCGACGTTCTCCGTCGCTTCCACCGGCATCGTCCGCACGCCCGAAGGGAACGCCGTCGCGTCCAGCCCGTCCGAGGTGGGGCGTGCGCCCGTGCCGCCGGAGTTGAAGGTGATGATCTCGAAATCGGACACGACGGGCCGGTTGCCGCGCGCCTGACCCGATACCGCCCCGCCGCCGCGCAGCGGCGGATTCCACAGCGCGGAGGCCCCTTCGGCCGTCACCCGCGCCGGCACCGCCTGGTGCAGACAGCCCATCATCAGATCCGGCAGCAGGTGCCCGACCACGTGGCGGACGGAGACGGCGTAGGGTCGGGGCGCGTTCAGAATGCAGCCCGCCGGGATAATCATGCGGAACGGCTGCAGACTCGCCCAGTTGTTCGGCACGTCGGGCGCCACCACGCACTTGATGCCGAAGCACGAATAGGCACGGCAATAAGCCGGCGGAACGTTGATGCCGCGGTTTGACAGGCCGGAGGTGCCGGCGTAGTCCACCTCGATCGCGTCATCCAGGATCGTCATGGAGGCGGCGAGGCGGACCGGCTCCTCGTAGCCGTCGGAGTAGATCTCGCCCGCATACGTGCCCTTCGGCAGATTCCTGATCTCGGCCTGGGTCGCGGCAAGCGAGCTGTCGAAGATGAAGGCGGCGAGCGGGTCGAGGCTGTCCATGTGGAATTCGGTCATCATTTCCGTCAGCCGCCGCGCGCCGGCATCGTTGCAGGCGCACAGGGAGTAGATGTCACCTTCCAGCTCGACGGGAAGGCGCGAGCCGGCGCGGATGAAGTCGAAGAACGTCTCGTTTGGCCGGCCCTGGTCGAAGCATCTCACGATCGGGATATACAGGCCTTCCTCGAACACCGAGCGCCCCTCCGGCCCCATGCCCAGCCCGCCAACGTCGATGACGTGCGCCGTGTTGGCGAACAGCCCGACGATCCGCCCGTGCAGGAACGCGGGCGTCACCACCGTCAGGTCGTGCAGGTGCCCGGTGCCGAGCCAGGGGTCGTTGGTGATGTAGTGATCGCCCGGCCGCATCGTATCGGTGGGAAACTTGCGCAGGAAGTGCCCGACGCTTTCGGCCATCGAGTTGACGTGGCCGGGCGTGCCGGTCACGGCCTGCGCCATCATCCGCCCTTGCAGGTCGAAGATGCCGGCCGACAGATCGCCCGCCTCGCGCACCGTGGTCGAGAAGGCGGTGCGGATCATGATCTGCGCCTGCTCCTCCACCACCGCGATCAGCCGGTTCCACATGATCTGGCGCTGGATGCGCGCCAGCGCGCCGCTCTCGCTCGACATGTTCACGCCGTCTCCCGCGCCATCTCGATGTAGCCGAACCCGGTCACGCGCGCCGTCCAGCCATGCGCGACCAGGGTTGATGTCTCGTCCTCCGCGATGATGGCGGGGCCTGCCACGAGTGCCCCGTGGCGCAGGCCGGCGCGATCATGCACAGCCCATTCCGCCGCTTCGCCCGTCGTCGTGTCACGAACGGTCTGGGCGCGTGCGGGCTTTGGCGCCGCGCCGGCGTGCAGCGGACGCTCGATCGTCGCCGCGTCCGCCGGCGCCTCGGTCGCCACCTGCACGGCGAAGCTCATCACCTCCACGTCCGAGCCGGGCACCGGACGATCGTAGAAGCGCGTATAGGCGGCGTCGAACGCGGCCCGGATTGCGGCGACGTCCTCGGGAGCCAGAGGCGTTGCGGGCAGGGCAACGGGGATTTCGTGACCCTGGCCGACGTAGCGCATGTAGGCGAGCCGGGTTTGCGCGAGCGCGGCGCCGAAGCTTCCCTGTTCGACGACCGCGCGCGCCTCGGCTTCCATCTCGTCCAGCAGCGCGTTCACCCGCCCGACCTCGAAGGCGGAGAAACGCTGATAGAGGCTGCGGACCACCTCGTAGGCGACGGGCGCGCGCAGGAAGCCGATGGCGCTGCCCACGCCCGCGCCCGATGGGATCAGCACGCGCGCGATCCCGACCTTCTCCGCCACCCGGCAGGCATGGACCGGGCCGGCGCCCCCGAAGGCGATCAAGGTGCGGCCCTCGTAGGTCTTGCCGGACTCGATCGCATGGACGCGGGCGGCGTTGGCCATGTTCTCGTCCACCATCTCAACCACGCCGACCGCCGCCATCTCGGGCGACAGGCCGAGCGGCGATCCCACCTGCCTTGCCAGCGCGTCGCGCGCAGCCCCCGCGTCGAGCCGGATGGAGCCGCCCGCGAAGCGGTCGGGGTCATAGCGGCCGAGCGTCAGGTTGGCATCCGTGACGGCCGGCAAACTGCCGCCGCGTCCGTAGCAGGCAGGGCCCGGCTCGGCGCCCGCGCTTTCAGGGCCGACGCCGATCCGGCCCATCGCATCGACCCGCGCCAGGCTGCCGCCACCGGCGCCGATCTCGACCATCTCGATCACCGGGATCCGCAGCGGCAGGCCCGAGCCTTTCTTGAACCGCCCGACCCGGGCCACCTCGAAGCTGCGCGCCGTCTGCGGATGGCCGTCGTCGATCAGGCAGATCTTCGCCGTCGTGCCGCCCATGTCGAACGACAGCACGGCATCGAGCCTGCACTGGCGCGCGACATGTGCCGAGAACAGCGCCCCGCCGGCGGGCCCGCTCTCGACGAGGCGAATGGGGAACCGGCACGCGGTTTCGATCGTGCTCAGGCCACCGCCCGACAGCATCAGGAAGATCGGCGCCGTCGCGCCCTGGCCCCGCAGCCCTTCCTCCAATCGGCGCAGATAGCGCGCCATGCGAGGCTGCACATAGGCGTTCGCGGCGGTGGTGGAGAAGCGCTCCCACTCCCGCATCTCGGGCGAAACCTCCGAGGAGAGGGAAACGGGAAGGTCCGGCATCTCCTCAGCCAGGATCTCGCGCACGCGGCGCTCGTGCACCGGATTGACGAAGGCGTGCAGGAAGCCGACCGCGACGCTTTCCACCTGTTCGCGGCGCAGCACGGCGACCAGGCCGCGCACGGCCGGCTCATCGAGCGGGCGCAGCACGGCGCCGGTGTTGTCCAGCCGCTCGGGCACCGGCAGGCGCAGGTGGCGCGGCACCAGCGGCTGCGGCAGGACGATGTTCAGGTCGTACTGGTCGTAGCGGCTCTCGTTGCCCATCGCGAGGACGTCGCGGAAGCCCTCGGTCGTGAGCAGGGCGGTGCGCGCGCCCTTGCGCTCGATGACGGCGTTGGTGGCGAGTGTCGTGCCGTGGATGACCATGCCGAGGTCGGCTGCCCCGATGCCGGCGGCGTCCAGCACTGTCCGCACGCCCAGCATGACGCCTTGCTCGGGCGCGACCTGCGTGGTCAGGACCTTGGCGGTATGGCGGCGCCCGGCGTGTTCGAGCGCGAGATCGGTGAACGTGCCGCCGATATCCACGGCGAGGCGGGCGGCGGCGCGTGCTTCGGGCATCGGGTGGGGCAATCCGGACTGGCGAGTAGGTTCGCAGTGAACCGCGCGGGTCGCGGGCTGGCAAGATCGCGCCGGGCAAAACCACGCACCCCAGCTGCGCGTTCAGCCGGTGACAGAACCATCAAGGAGAAACCCATGAGGCTTTTCGGTGCGGTTCTTATGGGCGCGGCCCTGGCGTCGGCGCCGGTCCTCGTCGCCGGTCCGGCGCTGGCCCAGGGCAATGACGTCCTCGGGCAGGTGCAGCGGTTCTTCAACGGACCATCCAATGACAATGGGTATCAGAACAACCAAGACGCCTACCAGCGCGGACGCCTGGACGAACAACGTCGCCAGGAGGAGGCGCAACGGGAGCGCTGGCGCGAGCAGCACGCCCAGAGCTACGACCGTTATCCCGAGCAGCGTGGGTACTACAGCCCAGGGCCCGCCGATGCCGGCCAGTACTACAACCGAGGGCCCGCCGATGGCGGCCACTACTACAACGGACCCGCGTACGACCCGGACCGCCGCTGAGGCGCGGGTGGCGCATTGGATCGGGAGGCTTGAGAGATGCGGAGCCTGTGGATTGTCCTGACTGGTGCGGCGCTGGCGTTACCGCTGGTGCTGGCGATCACGCCGGCACACGCGCAACCGAACCAGTTCGCGAACGACGTGCAGCACTTCTTCGAGGGCATGACGCCGAACGGCAGCATGCGCCAAGCGTACGAGGCGGGACGGCATGACGAGTATGCCGCGTTGCAGTCCCGGCGCGACCTCTGGTGCGCACCCCAAGCGAGCAACGTCCAGCCGTACAATACCCAGCCCTACAACACGCAGCCGTACGGGTACCAGTCTTACGGAAATGTCCCGTACGCGAACCGCTGAGCCTCAGCCCTCGGTGTGGCGCGAGGGCGTCAACGCCCGCGCCGCCCCGGGCGCGGGCGTTGACGCCTCGGGAGCGAACAGGCGCAGGTAGTTCCGGGCGAGGATGTGATACACGCCCTCCGGGCAGATCAGCTTGGATACCGTGCTGCCGATCAGCGAGCTGGCCATCAGCGGCACGATCATGTTGTGATCGGCCGTCATCTCCGCGACGATCGCGAAGGCGGTGATCGGCGCCTGCACCACGCCGGCGAAGTAGCCGACCATGCCGAGCATCACCACGGCCCCGAGCGGCGCGCCCAGCGCCCGCCCGGGGATCAGGTGCCACAGGTCGTAGCCGATCCCGGCGCCCACCGCCATCGAGGGCGAAAAGAGCCCGCCCGGGATGCCCGCGACCGAGGATGCGGCGGTGGCAAGGAGCTTCAACGGGCCGAACGACAGCGGCAACGGCGTGCCGTGCTCGATCACGGCCCTCACCTGGGAATAGCCGGTGCCGAACACGGTCCCGTGCGATGCAAGGCCGCAAAACGCGACCAGCACGCCGCAGCCCAGCGCGAACAGCGTGCGATGGCGGCGGATGGCTTGGCCGATCGCGCCCGGCAGCCCGCGCCCTACCTCCACCAGGATTCGGCTGAACAGCCCGCCCGCCAGCCCGCCCGCGACGCCGCAGATCGGCACCATCGCCCAGCCCACCGCGCTGCCCAGCGATTCGGCCGTCACGCCGAAATAGGTGTAATTGCCGAGTGCGCCGATCGAGACGATGCCGGCCGCGATCACCGCCCCGATGATGAGGCCGTTGGCGCGCTCGTTGAACGAGCGGCTCATCTCCTCGATGCCGAAGATCACGCCGGCCAGCGGCGTGTTGAACGCCGCGGCGATGCCCGCCGAAGCGCCGGCCAGGATCAGCCCTGGCTGGCGCGCCGGAGACAGCCGCCCGATCGCGAACATGACCGAGGCGCCGACCTGCACCGTCGGGCCCTCGCGCCCGATCGAGGCGCCGATCGCCAGCCCCGCCAGGGTCAGCAGGATCTTGTTGAGGCCGATCCAGAGCGAGACGAGCTTGGCGCGCTCCGCCCGGCTCCACAGCTTGCGCGCGGCGATCGCCTGCGGGATGCCGCTGCCCTCCGAATTCGGCACGAAGCGCCGCGTGATCCAGGACAGCAGCGCGAACCCGAGCGGGGTCACGACGAGCGGCGCGAGCGGCGCGAGGCTCAGCAGCCGCGCGAACTGGTCCTGCACCGCCGTCGCGCCCACCGCCATCACCACGCCGGCGAGACCGATCGCGGCGCCTCCCAGCAGAAAAATTGCCCGCTGGCGAAACCGGAGCTGCTGAAGCCGCGCGTACCGGCTCCAGCGCCGACGCGAGGCGGCGCTGGCGGGGGAGCCGGCCGGGAAGGGGGGTGATACGTAAGCCGGCACGGCGCTCATGCCGGCGCGCCGCCCGTCGCGGGCCGGCGGGCTAGGAAGTCCGGGTCGGGTCGGAGCGCCATCGGTTGATTTGGCATTCCGCGCCGGACCTCCGCAACCCGATGCTGCTATCAGGCCGCACTGGGATAGATGATGCTTCCGTCCGGCTGCGGGCGGGCGCCCGGCGTCAGGGTGGCAGGCGCGACGTGGCCCGGCCCGAGAATGTGCAGGACGGGTTCGTCCGCCGCGAGGAGGTAGTCGGCGATGATCCGCCGGTGACATCGCCACCAGACCGCCTCGGCGCACATGATCGCACAGACATGCGCCCGCCCCAGGGCGCGGAGTTCCGCGAGTCCCGCGTGGAAGTCGGGGGTCAGCGCATAATCGGCGTAGTTGCGGAAGCTCCGGTTCTCCCAGAAAGAGTTCGGGGATGCGGGCGCATCCCGGCGCCGACCACGCAGCCCGCCGAGCCCGGGGATGTGCCGGTAGCCGACACCCCGCCGGGCCAGGGCATCAGGCAGCGTGTCGGCGTTGAACTGCGGGTTGGTGCGCGAGCGCGGCACGGTTCGCACGTCGGCCACGAGATCAACTCCGGATTCGCCCAGCAGCGCAATCAGTTCGTCCACACTGCGGGTCGAGTGGCCGACGGTGTAATAGGGCGGGCTCACGACGCGGGCCGTACGCCTGCGGAACGCCCGTCTGGAGGTCCGGGGCGGAGCATCAAAAGCGAACAAAATCGATCATAAAAGCGAGCAACCCTCGGAGAATTTGCACAATCTGACTCCGCGCGAATGGCTGTATGGGCGTCTCCTCATACGAAAGTTCGCGTCGGCCGTTGCGTGGCCCTGGAGGCACGGGGAAGACGGCCTACGCGTTCGCCGTTGCCCTATTTGTCGCTACAGGTCGCCCGTTGCTCGATGAGTCGGTGCCTGAGCGTGGCAACGTTGCGGTTGACAATCTTGTAAATTCCCCCGGCGAGTTGTACCGCCGATTACAGGGAGTCATGATCTTTGGCGAGACCGCGCCTACTTCCGATCCAGGCGAGACGGGATGGCAATTTAAACATCGACGGCATCTCGGTGTAGGTGCAGCCATCCATTCCAGATTAGCTTCCAAATTCCTCCCGCGCGCGGATAAGATACGCAATCTCGCGTCCGGGTGCCGTGAGCTCGGCTTTGAGTAGACTGATTCTGCATCTCGCGAAGTCGGAAGGGAGACTAGCTAGCTTTGCCCAATCACAGCTGATAGCGGCTGCCGGCGCCGACAAAATGACACGCAACAACTCCCATCTGAATTCCATCCGATGTATTCGCATAAAATTGGTGTATTCGTTGAGCAAGTAACTCAACTCATCTTCAATTTCCCGTAATGGGATATCACTCCTGATAGTCTTGTCGATCCATCGTCTCAACGCGACGAAATGCTCTCGGACCTTACGATCGCTGCGAAACTCGAGGACCTGCTCCCAAGGGGTAAGATCCGAGGGGATTGGCAACCGCGAAAATACCGCTTGAAAAACAACCTGTTCGACAAGTTGGTCGTCACCTGAATTATCGCCCGATGGCCCGAAGCGTCCACGATTAAGTAACATCTGTAAGTGTTCGGGATAATCGAACAAAGTCCTCAGGTCTTTATTATAGAGAGGCAAAGCTGTCACAGATGGGTATTTGCCAAGTGGTAGGAAGGTGAACAGATTAGTGGTCACGGCGTCCATAAACCCGCTGCCGGCTGGATCGAGAACACCATTCTCTAGCTTGGGAAACACGTACTCCCGAAGCCATTGATCAACGGTAGGGTAGTTGTTTCTGAACGAGGGATTATCTTCCCACGCGGTTCTGAAAAACGTGCGCAGTAACTTTCTTGTGGAGATCCAGTCATTGACCCCGGTCTGCACCTTTGCCTCTGGATATACCTGGACAATCCCAATTTCTTTTAAATACTCCGTAAGCGCCTCGATCGAAGGAGATGCATTCGTCAGAGCCGGCGCGATCATCACTGAATTGAAGAGCAGCGCCTCAGCCTTCGAAGGAAGTCCGTATGCCCGCAAACCAATCATTCGCATCGTAGCTCTTTATATCTTCTTCACGTTGCGTCGACAGTACTGGCAGTCACCCTAGTGCAAGGACGAGGCATGTGACCATTCTGATTTAGGAACTACAGGTGACGTTAGGCAGGGTGAGTTTTTCAACGATTTGGAATTATGAAGGACGAGCGTGGAACCCAGACGTATGCTTCTTTGCCGGGGTCCGCCAGAGGACCGGTGATCATCAATTGATAATGGGTGACCCCGTGACTGTTGGTGAACTGGCCGATGAGGAAATCTTGTTCCCCCCCTGGGTTGTTCAGGATAGTGCTGCCATTGATCCTTTGGCATTCCATGATGCGAGGGTGCGGGTCGATACGCCATCCTTCGACATCTCGATATTCCATGCACCAGGGTTGGCCGGGCACTACGTTTATCAGAGTTTTTGTGCGTGTGGCGTACTGTGCGTGCGCGGCGACGGGGAGCATGGTCGCGGCGAAGATCAGGGAGCGCATGTTGGCCTTCATAATCCTGGTCCCTCCGCATGGCATAAAATGCTCCGGACGCCATCGCCGATCCGCAATGCGGAGAGTGGAGCGCGCGCCCGATCACCCGCCGGCCCTGGACATCGCAGGCAGCTGACAATCGAAGGGTCGGGCCTCAGCCAATTTTTTACACTTTTGGACGACGCCCCGCCAGGGTGGGCCGTTGTCCAGGGGGCGCCCACAGCTTGTCTAAATGTCAACATCATAAGCTCTATCTCAGGGAAAATGTGAATTGCTGTGGTGCGCATTACACCCGAGCCGCCGATCAGGAGCGATTGGGCGTCTCGGCGATGGCGAAGCTTCGGCGCCCGTAAGGGGAACAGGCGCGAGCAACCCCTGCGCCGAGGTTTGCCACTTACCGGTGTAACACACTGAAAGGGAGGGGATATACGCAAGGTGGAGGTCCGGGGCGGAATCGAACCGCCATACGCGGATTTGCAGTCCGCTGCATCACCACTCTGCCACCGGACCCGAAGCAGGGTTCCCGGCGTCCTCCTAGCAGGCTCGCCGGAGATGATCCAGTTCACGCCTTGGCGGGTCAGCCCCGCATGTAGGCATTGAGTTCCGGGGTGCTCATCGTCGCGTCGAGGTAGCCGAACGTGCCTTGCTCCCTGGCCTCGCGTGCGGCCGCGACCAAGCCGCTCATGGCCGCCTTGTAGAGCGATGTGGCCAGGCTGACCCGCCTGACCCCGGCCTCGGCAAGTTCGGCCACGGAAAACGACCGGCCCTTGATGCCGGCCATGAAGTTGACGGGCCGCGACACCGCCGAACAGACCGCGCGCACCGCTGCGAGGTCGGGGAGGCCGGGGGCCATCAGCACGTCGGCGCCGACCGCCTCGAAGGCTTGCAGGCGCTTGATCGTGTCGTCCAGGTCAGGGTTGCCGCGCAGGAAATTCTCGGCCCGCGCCGTGAGGGTGAACGGAAAAGGCAGGTTACGTGCCGCCCCGCATGCCGCCGCGATCCGATCCGTCGCGTGGCCGAGATCGAACAGCGGCCGCTGGGGATCCCCGGTCGCGTCCTCGATCGAGCCGCCCACCAGCCCGACGCCGGCGGCCAGGCGAATTGTCTCGGCCGCTTCGTCCGGCGGGTCGCCAAATCCTTTCTCGAGGTCGGCGGAGACCGGGAGGTCGGCCGCCTCCACCATCGCCTGGGCGTGGGCCAGGGCCTCGTGGCGCGCCATCATCCCGTCACGTCGGCCGAGCACGCCGGCAGCCGCGCCGCTGGAGGTCGCCAGGGCCGCGAAGCCGAGCCCGGCCAGGATGCGCGCGGAACCCGCGTCCCAGGCATTGGCGATCACGAAGGTGTCCGGCGCTTCGTGCAACGCCCGGAAGCGGCTCGCCTTCTCGAATTGGCTGGCAGTCATGCATTCCTCCTCCCGCTTGGCGCGCGGCTCGATGCGCTTCTATAAGGGCGCCCTTATACGCCCGAGCACCTGCATGGACACCGAGGCCTTCGACTTCGCCGACGCACGTAACCGGATGGTGGACAGCCAGCTCCGGCCCAACAAGGTGACCGACCCGCGGGTGCTGTCGGCCATGCGCGACCTGCCGCGCGAGCGGTTCCTGCCGGCGCGGCTCCGGGCGCGGGCCTATCTCGACGAGGATGTCCCGCTGGGCTGCGGGCGCGTGCTGATGGAGCCGATGGTCATTGCCCGGCTCGTGCAGCTCGCCGCGCCAAGCGCGCAGGAGCGTGCGCTGGTGGTTGGATCCGGCGTCGGGTTCGGAGCGGCCCTCCTGGCGCGATGCGGCGTCCGGGTGACGGCGCTGGAGGAGGATCGCGCGCTGGCCGCCCTGGCCGAGCGCACGTTGGCCGAGTTCGCGCCGGGGGTCAGCCTGGTGATCGGGCCGCTCGCCGCGGGCTGGCCGTCGGGGGCGCCGTACGACATCATCCTCATCGAGGGCGCCGTGCGTGAGGTCCCCGCCTCTCTCGCGCCGCAGCTGCGCGCCGACACCGGCCGGCTGGTCGCGGTGCAAGCGGCGGCGGGCTCGACGAGCGCGGCCGTCCTCGCAGAACCGTCGATGGGCGGGCTGCGCGCCCAGAAGATGTTCGACTGCGCGACGCCGCCGCTGCCCTCGTTGCTGCCGAAACCCGTCTTCACGTTCTGACGCGGGACGTTATCGCCCGAGCAGCCGGGCGAGCAGCAGCCCAGGCCGGCCGAGGCGATCGAGCGCGCCGGCGACGTTGGCAAGGGTCATCGGTCCGCTAGAGCGCGCGTGCTCGCGGTGTGATCACTTGCGCGGGCGCGGCCGGCTCTGCACGCTGGCGCCGTGCGAGATGCGGTGAGCAATCCGCTGCCCGGTCCGGTGATTTTGGATGCGCCGGAGGTCGGCGTGATGGCGGCGATGGTGGCCGGTGGGGCGGTGCTGTCCTGGCTCAGCCGCGACCACCCGTCCGCGCTGCCAGCCATCGCGCCGTGGGAATTCTCCTGGCCCGAGTATCTCGCGATGGCGATCGGTCTTTGGTGGTACGCGCGCGGGCTGCTGCGAACCCCGTCGGCGCGCCGCCCGTCGTGGGCGAGGCGGGTGTTCTACTTCGCCGGCGTCGGCCTGATCTACGCGGTGCTGCAAACCCGGTTTCTCTACCTCGCCGAGCACATGTTCTTCCTCCATCGCGTGCAGCACCTGGTGATGCACCACCTGGGGCCGTTCCTGATCGCGCTGGCCTGGCCGGGGGCGGTGCTGGCGCGCGGGATGCCGGCCTGGGCGCTTGGCATCGCGCGCAGCCGGCCTGTGCGCCGCGCGTGCGGCGCCATCCAGCAGCCCGTGCTGGCGGCGATTCTGTTCGCAGGGCTGATCTTTCTTTGGGTCTATCCGCCGTTGCATTTCCGCGTGATGGTGGACGCGCGGCTCTATGCCCTGATGAACTGGAGCATGGTCGTGGACGGCATCTTCTTCTTCTTCCTGGTGCTTGATCCGCGCGTGCGTCCGCCCTCCGGCCTGTCGCTGCCCGCCCGCCTCGTGCTGGCGATGAGCGTGCAGCTTCCGCAGATCGCGCTGGGCGGGCTGCTCGCGAGCGCCACGCGCGATCTCTATCCGTGGTACGACCTCTGTGGCCGGGTGTTTCCGGGCATCGACGCGGCCGCCGACCAGCAGCTCGGGGCATTCGTGATTTTGTTTCCGGGAGGGATGATGAGCGCCGTGGCGGCGTTGATCCTGTTGCGCCGGCTGTGGCGGGCCGAGCGGGAAGCCGAGGAAGCCGGGGCGGTGAACTCTATCGTTGCAACGACGGTGGCGCACGCCGCGCCCGGCCTGTAGCCTCCCGCCGAGATAGGCGGGATGTTTCGGCATGGAATGGATACACGGTTCGTGACCGGCGCGGTGCTGCTCACCGGGGTCGCCGGCTTCATCGGGATGCACGTCGCCGAAGCCCTGCTGGAGCGCGGCGAGCGGGTGATCGGGATCGACAACCTGAACACCTACTACGATCCGACTTTGAAGGCGGCACGTCTGTCCCGTCTGGACGCACGACCGGGCTTTGCCTTCCACCGCGTGGACGTGTCGGATCGCGCGGGCCTGCACGCACTGGTGGACGCCGAGCGGGGGATCGACCGGATCGTTCATCTCGCCGCGCAGGCCGGGGTCCGGCATTCGCTGGTGGACCCTTACGCCTACGTGCAGTCCAACGTGATGGGCCACCTCGTGGTGCAGGAGGCGGCGCGCCGGCTGCCGGGTTTGCGTCACCTCGTCTATGCCAGCTCGTCCTCGGTCTATGGGGCGAACCGCCGGTTGCCGTTCAGCGAGGCCGACCGGGTGGACCAACCGGTGTCGCTCTACGCCGCCACCAAGCGCGCCGACGAGCTGATGAGCCACGCCTATGCGCATCTGTTCGGGCTGCCGCAGACGGGACTGCGGTTCTTCACAGTCTATGGCCCGTGGGGCCGGCCGGACA
>CAVWNY010000003.1:1470000-1503982 GCA_963756545.1 uncultured Pseudomonadota bacterium
AAAACACAGGGCTCTGCGAAGTCGAGAGACGACGTATAGGGTCTGACGCCTGCCCGGTGCCGGAAGGTTAAGAGGAGGGGTGCAAGCCCTGAATTGAAGCCCCGGTAAACGGCGGCCGTAACTATAACGGTCCTAAGGTAGCGAAATTCCTTGTCGGGTAAGTTCCGACCTGCACGAATGGCGTAACGACTTCCCCACTGTCTCCGGCATCGGCTCAGCGAAATTGAACTCCCCGTGAAGATGCGGGGTACCCGCGGTCAGACGGAAAGACCCTATGAACCTTTACTGCAGCTTTGCAGTGGCATCAGGAGGGCTCTGTGTAGGATAGGTGGGAGGCATCGAAGCCGGGGCGCTAGCCTGGGTGGAGCCGTCCTTGAAATACCACCCTGAGCCCTTTTGCTGTCTAACCGCGACCGGTCAGCCCGGTCCGGGACCCTGCATGGCGGGCAGTTTGACTGGGGCGGTCGCCTCCCAAAAGGTAACGGAGGCGCGCGATGGTGGGCTCAGGCCGGTCGGACATCGGCTGCTGAGTGCAATGGCACAAGCCCGCCTGACTGCGAGAGCGACAGCTCGAGCAGAGACGAAAGTCGGCCATAGTGATCCGGTGGTCCCGCGTGGAAGGGCCATCGCTCAACGGATAAAAGGTACTCTAGGGATAACAGGCTGATCTCCCCCAAGAGTCCACATCGACGGGGAGGTTTGGCACCTCGATGTCGGCTCATCACATCCTGGGGCTGGAGTAGGTCCCAAGGGTTCGGCTGTTCGCCGATTAAAGTGGTACGTGAGCTGGGTTTAGAACGTCGTGAGACAGTTCGGTCCCTATCTGCCGTGGGTGACGGAGACTTGCGAGGCGCTGTCCCCAGTACGAGAGGACCGGGATGGACGCACCTCTGGTGCACCGGTTGTCGCGCCAGCGGCACCGCCGGGTAGCTATGTGCGGACGGGATAACCGCTGAAAGCATCTAAGCGGGAAACCCTCCTCAAAACCAGGTCTCCCAGGGGGCAACCCCGAGAGGGCCGTGATAGACCATCACGTCGATAGGCCGGATGTGCACGCGCGGCAACGCGCTCAGCTAACCGGTCCTAATCGCCCGACGGCTCGAGAACAGGCGTCCGTCGTCAGGGATCAGCGGTCAGGCCCGCTGCCCGACAACCGGCGCCCCATGCACGGAAATCATCCCCGGACCCCGGGGAACCGCACACAGCGCGCACCAGAACCTGCCAGCCGGTGGTCCGCCTGACCACCGACAACCGCCCCCTGCCAACCGGGGATGGGCTGGACGACCTGGTGGCCATGGCGGGGAGCCCGCACCCGATCCCATCCCGAACTCGGCCGTGAAAACCCCCAGCGCCCATGGTACTGCGGCTCAAGCCGCGGGAGAGTAGGTCGCCGCCAGGTCCTCCAGACCATCCCCACCCCCGGATCAAGCCCGGGGACGTCAACCCACACCCGCGGGGTGGAGCAGCCCGGTAGCTCGTCAGGCTCATAACCTGAAGGTCATAGGTTCAAATCCTATCCCCGCAACCAACGACAGACACCCCCGCGAATTCCCGTTCGCGGGCTTGCGCCATCCGGCCCCGGGTGGTCACGCCTGCTTCTCCCCGGCCATCAACGCATCATCGATCTCCTTCGCGCGCACGGCGGCCGGCCGGGCGCTGATGCGTGCCCAGTATTGCTCGAAGGCGGGGCGCTTTTCGATCGTGCCGAACGCCAATCCCCAGCCGACCTGCGACCCGAGATAAACGTCGGCGGCGGTGAAATGATCGCCCACCACGTAATCGCCCCCGGAGACCGCAGCCTCCAGCGCGTTCATCACGTCGGCGAAGCTGCCGTATCCCGCCATCCTCTCGCGACCTTCCGGAACCACGAAGCCCAGCGCCTTGTTCGTCACCGCCGCCTCCACCGGGCCGGCGGCGAAGAACAGCCAGCGATAATAGGGGCCGCGAAGGCGATCGCCGGGCGGCGGCGCGAAGCCGGCTTGCGGGAACGCATCGGCCAGATAGGCGCAGATCGCCGCCGCTTCGGTCACGACGGCCTTGCCGTGCCGGAGCGCCGGCACCTTGCCCATCGGATTGACGGCGAGATAGCCGGGCGCCTTCATCGTCGTGCCGTACTCGAGCAACTCGGTGCGATAGGGCTGGCCGATCTCCTCGAGCATCCAGCGTACGACCCGGCCGCGCGACATCGGGTTGGTGTAGAACACAAGCTCGTCGGTCATGTGACGTTCCCTTCTGTGATCGGAGGACAAAGATCAAGTCACAGATCAGAAGCGCTGAGTGCCCGGGTCCAGCCCCATCATGACGCGGCCCGCAGTCTGAAACTGGAATGCCGACACCCCGGCATGATGTGACATCGCGTGGGCATCTCGCCAGCATCGGGCCAGCCGGGCTCGTTCATAAATCGCACTGCCCCCGCCTGCATTGAACATCATGTCCACTACCTGAATCGCCACTGCTGCCGCATGCGAACCAGCCATGCGCGCAAGCGCTCGGTCGCGTATTGTCGCTTCACTCCTTTCGCCTGCTTCCCAAAGCGCGCCAATGGCCTCGAACACGAAAGCCCGCGCGGAGCGTAGGAGCGCCTCGGCCCGTCCGACTTCAACCTGTATGGCGGTGTGATCCCTGAGAGCTTGCGTTGCGCCGATTGGTTTCTTGGATTCGGCAACCCCTACCAGATCATCAATTGCGGCCCGGGCGATGCCCAGCGGAACGCCGAAGATCGAGGTATTGAACACGGTCACCAGAGCCAGTGAGTAAAGGAGCCCGGGCTCCACGGGAGTGGGCGTTACCGCGTCGATGGAGCGTTCGGCGGGCACGTGAAGATCGGCAACCCGGAAGTCGTGGCTTCCGCTGCCGCGCATGCCGGTGACATCCCACGTATCCAGCACTTCCGCTTGCTCCTTCGGAAAAAGCATCAACCGAGTTTCCGGCCAGCCGTCCGGTCTCATCCTCTGCTCCTCTCCATCGAAGACGCGGCAAGCACCAAGCAGCCACTTGCTGTGATTGATCCCACTTGCGTACGACCACTGCCCCGTGACCCGATATCCACCCGGCATTGCAACGGCGGTGCCAACAGGATTGAGCGTCCCGGCAAGCACGGACGAGCCGTCGCCCCAGATCTCCCGAGCGACAGGTTCCGGCAAGTAGCCCGCCAAGCGGCTGTTTGAGGTTGCGATGCCAACCAACCAGCCGGCCGAGCCATCGGCCCGCGAGATCGTCTCCACAACGCGCGCAAGCTCCGACGGTGTGAGCTCAGGTCCACCCATCGACTTCGGCACCCAGAGAGAGAAAAGACCAGCATCACGCATCGCGCGAAAGAGATCAGGCGAAAGGCCGCGATCCCGCTCGATCGCGTCCCGCTCTGCCAGAATCATCGGCTCAAGCTTTTCGGCGGCGCGAACAAACTGTGCAGCAGGCAAATGGGCCCAAGACATGACTGGCTCCCTTCATTTCTGATTGCATCGGCGAGATAAGCGCCAGCTGCTAGCCCCCGAGCCGCAGAAGGCGTAGAAGCCTCATCTTAAATTTTCCCCTAAGGGTCTCCTTGCCCGGAACAGCCCCAGCCCGCGCGCCGTCATCACGACCGCGTCGTGCTGGTTCAGCACCTCGTTCAGCGATCGCACCAGCCCCCGATCCGGCTTGCTGCGCGAGGGCCGCGCCTCCTCGACCGTCACCCGCACGCGGAGGCGGTCGCCGGGGCGGACGGGGATTAGCCAGCGAAGCTCGTCGATGCCCGGTGAGCCCAGGCTGGCCTGCGGGGGAACCCAGTGATCAACCAGCAGCCGCATCATCGCCGCGGCGGTGTGCCAGCCGCTGGCGATCAGGCCGCCAAAGACCGAGGCGCGCGCGCCCTCAGGGTCGGTATGGAACACCTGCGGGTCAAAGCGCGTGGCGAAGGCGACAATGTCCGCCTCGGTCATCTCATAGTCGCCGAACTCGGCGGTCTCGCCGGGACGGAAATCCTCCAGCCAGCGGTCCTTAAGCACGGACGGTGCCTCCGGTCTCGGCGAACAGCGAACCCCAGCCCTCGACGCGGACCGGATCGACCCCCGCGATCGCGAGGCTCTTCCACACCGCCAGCGCGATCGTGTCGTACACCGCCACGCCGTGCGTGCGCTCCAGCCCGGCGGCGAGGGGGGCCGCGCGCAGATTGGTGCAGATGATAGCGATCGCGTCAGGCCTGGATGCGGCGACCTCGGCGACGGCGGCGGCGATGCGCGCCGGCGGCACCTCGGCAAAGGAGAAGTTGTCGCGCAGGCCGAAATGGCGCTCGCCCGCGCAGGCGATGCCGAGGCCGGCGTAGTTGGCGAGAATGCGCGTCTGCACGTCGTCGGTGTAGGGCGTCACCAAGCCGATGCGCCGCGCCTCGCGCGCGGCCAGCACCTCGTTCAGCGCCAGCATGGAGGTGGTCGCCGCCACGCCCGTCGCCTGGGTGATCCGTTCGCAGAGCCGCTGATCGGCCAGGAAACCGAGCCAGCCCGACGAGGTGCCGTTCCAGGCGATCACGTCCACCTTGGCGTGCGCCAGCAGTTCGGCGGCGCGCATGATCGGCGCGTCGTCGAACTGGCCAAGCGCGGCGTCGCTCAGCGCGATTTCGGTGACCGCGAAACGCGAGAAATGCGCGGTGACGTCGGACAGCGGCGCGAGCATCGCCTGCGTCAGCGGTTCCAGCGCCGTGTTGGACGACGGCGTGAGCATCCCGAGGCGGACGGTTCGAGCCATTGCGCGATCCTTGGAAGTCGAACACCGATCCTGCCCGCCTTCATCGTCCCGCGCCAGACGCTCGCGCCGGCTGCCGGTTGTTCCCGGATGCGAACCGACGCTACGATCGGGACGTGCACGGCGCGAGCCCCAAGGGCAGCCCATCCTGGCACTTTCCTGAGACACAGATGAGCGCAACCTGGACCAAGCCACGCCGCTTCGATCGCAACCTCGTTGTCATCGGTGCGGGCACCGCCGGGCTGGTGAGCGCGCTCGTCGCAGCCAAGGCTGGAGCGCAGGTCACGCTGATCGAGTTGCAGGAGATGGGCGGCGACTGCCTCAACACCGGCTGCGTGCCCTCGAAGGCGCTCATCCACGCCGCACGGCTGGTGGCGCAGGCGCGGGACGCGGAGCGGATGGGGCTGCTCGGCCCTTCTGGCCCCGTCGATACGGCGGCTGCCCTGCGGCATGTCCGCGCCTCTATCGAGACGGTGGCGCCACACGACTCCGCCGCGCGCTATCGCGGGCTCGGTGTGGACGTGCGGCAGGGCCAGGCGCGAATCACCTCGCCCTGGACGGTGGAGGTGGACGGCTCCGCCCTCACCACCCGCGCCATCGTCATCGCCACCGGGGCCGAGCCCGCCGTGCCGCCCATTCCGGGACTGGCGGAGACCGGTTTCGTCACCTCGGAAACGCTTTGGCGGTTGGAGGATGCGCCGCAACGGCTGCTCATCCTCGGTGGCGGCCCGATCGGCTGCGAACTCTCCCAGGCCTTTGCCCGACTCGGCTCCCAAGTGACCGTGGTGCAGCAGAGGAAACGGCTGCTGGAGCGCGAGGATGACGAGGTCTCGGACCTCGTCCGGCGGCGGCTGACCCAGGACGGCGTGCGCGTGCTCACCGGGCGCAAGGCGATCTCGGCCGAATGCAGCGGCGGTGAGCGCACGATGCTGCTGGAGCAGGACGGGACGCGGTCGCGCGTGTCCTTCGACACGCTGCTGGTCGCCGTCGGCCGCAAGCCGCGGACAAGCGGCTACGGACTCGAGGAACTCGGAATCCCGCTCTCGGCCAAGGGCACAGTCGAAACGAACCGCTACCTCCAGACGCTCCATCCCTCCATCTATGCCTGCGGCGACGTGGCTGGGCCCTGGCAGTTCACCCATGCGGCGGCGTACCAGGCATGGCACGCCGCCATCAATGCCCTGTTCGGCTCGCTGCACCGGATCCGGCCCGATCCTGCCTTCATGCCCGCCGTCACCTTCACCGAACCGGAAGTGGGGCGTGTAGGGCTGAACGAGCGCGAGGCGCGAGCCCAGGGCGTTCGTTATGAGGTGACGCGCCACGAGCTTCGCGAACTCGATCGGGCCATCGTCGATGATGCGCGGGAGGGCTTTATCAAGGTGCTGACCGTCCCCGGCAAGGACCGCGTGCTGGGGGCGGCGGTGGTCGCGCCGCGCGGCGGGGAGATGCTGGCCGAGATCGCGCTCGCCATGCGCCACGGCATCGGATTGAAGAAGCTGTTCGGCACTATTCACGCCTACCCGACCTATGCCGAAGCCAACCGCGACGCGGCAGGCGCCTGGCGCCAGGCGCATGCGCCCGATTGGCTCCGAGGATGGCTGGAGCACTATCACGCCTGGAGGCGCGGATGACCGCGCGCCCGGCTTTCGGGATAAGGCTGATGCTCTCGTGGGGTCACGACATAGAACGGGCAGGATTGCACGATGGTGGCACGGACCGGGAACCTGGGCGCGGTTGTCAGCTTACAAGTCCAGTCGAGACGGACCGCGCTTATCACTTTGCAGGCTGTGACACGAACGTTGGGTCGGGGCCGATTTGCGCGGGTTCCACGACCGTCAGGGCGTGACTCCGCCGCCGCAGCAGAAGCAGCGGGATCAGGCCGACCGCGGCGATCGCCGCCATCACCCACCAGGCGCGGTCAAACGCAGCCAGATGCGCCTCCGCCGAGCCAGGCGATCCGACGATGGCGACAAAAACGGCGACCCCGACGGCGAAACCGGTCTGGCGAATCATGTTGATCGCGCCGGACCCGGTCGCGAACGACGACGCCGGAAGCGCCGACGTGCCGACCCCCATCAGCGTCGGCAGCGTCAGTCCGACGCCAATACCCGACGGGATCATGCTCAGAACGGCGAACCCCAGGTCGGGGCGCGGTCCGGCCAGGACCGCCCACAAGATCACGCCAGCGGAGAAGACGACCAGTCCAGCCGCCACGACCATCGCAGCGCCGAAACGGGCCATCAACCGTCCGGCCAGCAGCAACGACGTGACCGGAACCAGAAAGGGTCCAGGAGCGATGGCCAGACCGATCTTCATGGCGGGCCAGTTCCATGCGCCTTGCTCCCACAACACGAGCGAAAGAAGGAATCCGCCGAACGCGATCGAGAACGGTGCCATCGTCAAGGACGCGCCGGCAAAATCCCGGATCCGAAACAGGGCCGGATCGATGAACGGATTGTCGGATCGCAGGCAGTGCGCGACAAACAAAGCCAGCAGCACCGCCGCCGCCGCGAAGCTCAGCGAGACCCAAGGCGAGTTCCACCTCCAATCGTTGAGCTTCACGATCCCGAATATCAGCGCGCCGATGCCGGCGGTGATCAGAGCGGCCGCCCAAAAATACGGCGCCGGAACATCATGGCCGGAAACTTTGGGGAGTTTGATCCAGCCCACCACCAACGCGAGCAGGCCGATCGGCACGTTGACGAGAAAAATCCACCGCCAACTGACCGTGACCAGCAGTCCGCCCACCAAGGGCCCCAGAGCGGCGGCAAACCCGCCGACGGCAGCCCAGGTGCGGACCGCGCCGCCGCGGCGCTCCGCCGGGAAGGTCGCCAGGATCAAACCCAACGAGGTCGGGGTGAGCAGAGCCGCCCCGGCGGCTTGCAGGAGGCGGAACGCGATCAGGATTTCGACACTGTTCGCGAGGGCGCAGGCGGCCGACGCGACGGTGAAGATGGCGATGCCCACGAGGAAGCTGTTGTTTCGCGGGTAGCGTTCGGCCAACCTCCCACAAAATATCAGCAAGGCCGCATAGACGATCGCATAACCGTTCAGAATCCAGGACAGATTCTCCAGGCTCGAGTCATTGAAGTCTTGGGCGATGTTCGGCAGAGCCACATTGACGATGAACAGGTCGAGGCTGGCCAGCACGATGCCGGCGCAAACGATGGCCAGGACCTGACCTGGCCTCGTTGGGGCGCTCACGCCGCTTCTCCCGCCCTTTCGTATCGCTTGGCCGCGTGCGCCAGCGACAAATTCGGCCCCATCGCCAGACGCGCGTCGTCAAACCGCGACCAGTCGGCCAGGTCCGGCAAGGATGGGATGGTCACCGCCTCGCCCATATCCAGACCCGCGAGGGCCGCATCCACCATCTCATCGACGTCCATCAGCCTGTCCGCCGGCATCGCCGCGATGTCGACGCCCGCCTTGCCCCAGATTTCGGTTCGTGTGGCACCAGGCAGCACCGCTTGGACGCGGATGCCGGTATCCGCCAACTCGGTCTGCAAGGCCGTGCTGAGATTCAGCATGAAAGCCTTGGTACCGCTGTAGGCCGCGTTGAACCGCTCGGGCGCGAGGGCCAGCACGGAGGAGATATTGATCAACGTCCCCTGGCCGCGCGTCACGAAGCCCTCGACGGCCGCGTACGCCAGGCGGAGCGCGGCTGTGATGTTGATGTTCACCATTGCTTCCAGTCGGTCCACGTCGGAGCCATGCATCGGCCCGGAGACGGCGACGCCGGCGTTGTTCACCAGCATGTCAATGGAAGGATCCTGGCGCAGCCGGTGTTCGATCCGAAGCAGGTCCGGCCGCGCCAACAGATCGGCGGCCAGAACTTCCACCGAGCGGCCGGCTTCCACCCGCAGGCGTTCGGCCAGGGCGTTCAGCCGGGTTTCATCGCGCGCCACCAGGATCAGGTCGTGGCCGCGGTGAGCCAGTCGGTCCGCGTAAACGGCGCCGATGCCGGCGGACGCGCCGGTGATGAGCGCGGTGTTGGAATTCGACATTGTGGGCCTCCGCCGATTTAGGGGGTGATCGTTTTGATGACGACCGCCATGATTGACTTTAATGGCGATCGCCACTATTAATGTCAAGGGCGTGTTCCCGCGCCCGGGCGGGTGGAGACATGCGGGTTTCAAAGGAAAAGGCAGCGGAAAATCGAGAGCGTATCCTGACCGAGGCCGCTCGGCTGTTCCGTGAGCGCGGCCTGTCAGGCGTCGGCGTCGATGCCCTGACCGAAGCGGCGGGGCTGACGCACGGCAGCCTGTATAGCCAGTTCGGCTCAAAGGAACGTCTGGCCGCCGAGGCGCTAAGTCATGCCCTGAGCACGAGTTCGGCTCGCATGAGCGACGCCGGGACCCTGGACGACTACCTCGCCCGGTACCTGTCCGCGGACCATCGGGAACGGCGCGGCGGCGGCTGTGTGATGGCGGCTCTGGGGGGTGAAATCCCGCGCCAGGGCGCCGCGATCCGGCACAGTTTCACGGACGCCGTGCGGGCGGTAATGAAACGGATCGCCGGTCTATTGCCGGGCCGCCGCGAACCCGAGGACGAGGCACTGGTCATTATCGCGACGATGGTCGGCGCGCTGACCCTGGCGCGCGCCGTCGACGATCCGGGATTGTCGGACCGCATCCTGGCCGCCGCGCGGACACGGTTGACGTCGCGTTAGCCACTGGGCCGCCCCAGTCGTCCCTGCACCGTTCGCAGCGCGGTGGCGAAGACCACGTCGGCATCCATCTCCGTTGTGTCGAGGATCACCGCGTCCGACGCCGGCCGCAGCGGTGCGGCCGCGCGTTCCGCGTCGGTCTTGTCGCGCGCCCGCATGTCCTCGCGCACCCGGTCCAGCTCCGTCGCGATCCCGCGTCCGCGGAGTTCCAGCCAGCGCCGACGCGCGCGGGCCTCCGGACTCGCCGTGACAAACAGCTTCACCGGGGCGTCGGGGAAGATCACCGTACCGATGTCGCGGCCGTCGAGCACCGCGCCGCCGGCACCGAAGCCGCGCTGGAAGGCGAGCAGCGCCGCGCGCACCCCGTCAATCGACGCCACGGCGGCGGCGGCGGCGTCGGCGCCCGGACCGCGCAGATCGCCGCGCCCCAGGTCGGCGGCAACCAGGGCACGTGCGGCCGACTCCGCCGCTTCTGGATCGGACGGGTTGGCGCCGGCGTCCAGCACGCGCCGACCGACCGCCCGGTACAACAGCCCGGTATCCAGATGCGGCAACCCGAGTTCGGCGGCCAGCCGCCGCGCGAGCGTGCCCTTGCCGGATGCGGCCGGGCCGTCAATCGCGATGACCGGAGCGACCACGGCCCGGCCGGTCACGGTGCCCGCAAATCCGCTCCGAGCCCGCGCATGAGCGCCGCGAACCCCGGAAAACTGGTGTCGATGAAGCCGGGATCGTCCACCGCGACCGATGCCTCGGTCGCCAGGCCCAGCACGAGCGCGCTCATGGCAATCCGATGGTCCATGTGCGTCAGCACGCGCCCGCCGCCGCCGGGCGGGCGACCGGTGCCATGCACGATCAGGTCGTCGCCCTCGATCTCGACGCGCGCGCCGCAGGCCGCGAGCATGGCGGCGGTGGCGGCGAGCCGATCACTCTCCTTGACGCGCAGCTCCCGCAGCCCGCGCATCCGCGTCACCCCGGCCGCACAGACGGCGGCCACCGCCAGGATCGGGTATTCGTCGATCATGCTGGGCGCCCGCTCGGGCGGGACATCGATCCCGCGCAGCGGGCCATAGTGAGCGATCAGGTCGCCGATCGGCTCGCCGCCTGCGTCACGCCGGTTCGCCACCGCAATATCGGCGCCCATCTCGGCGAGGGTCGCGAGCAACCCGGTCCGTAGTGGGTTCAGCCCCACTCCCGTCACCTCGACCCGCGAGCCGGGCACCAGCAGCGCGGCAATCAGGGGAAACGCGGCGGAGGATGGGTCGCCCGGGACGGCCACATCGGCGGCGACCAGCTCGGGTTGGCCTTCCAGCTCGATCACCCGTCCGGCGCAGATCGCCTCCACGCGAACCCGCGCGCCGAAGTGGCGCAGCATGTTCTCGCTGTGGTCGCGCGTCGCCTCCGGCTCCTCGACCCGGGTCACGCCACGGGCGTTGAGGCCGGCCAGCAACACGGCCGACTTCACCTGCGCGGAGGGCACCGGCACGCGGTAGTCGAAGGGCAGCGCGTCCGCCGCGCCCTCGATCGAGAGCGGCAACCGCCCGCCTTCGCGGCTGGTGAACCGGGCGCCGCAAGCTTCCAGCGGCTCGATGACGCGACGCATCGGCCGCCGTCGCAGGCTGGCATCACCGGTGAGGACCGCGAACACGGGATGGCTCGCCAGGATGCCGCATAAGAGCCGCGCCGCCGTGCCGGAGTTGCCCATGTCGAGGACGTCCTCGGGCTCGACGAGCCCCCCGACGCCGCGCCCGGCGACCCGCCACGCCCCCGCGCCGTCGCGTGCGACCTCGGCGCCGAGCGCCCGCATCGCGGCGGCCGTCCGCAACACGTCCTCGCCCTCCAGCAGCCCGGTGATGCGGGTCTCGCCGACCGCCAGCGCGCCGAACATCAGGGCGCGGTGGCTGATCGACTTGTCGCCGGGCACGGCGACGCGGCCAGCCAGCGGAGAAGTGGCGCGATGCGCGGCAAGCCCGCGCGCGTCGGAAGCCAGGGACATGCAGGCCGCTTAGCACGCCCTCCGGACGTGCGCGAAGCGCGGCGAGGACGCATTTGACAGCCCATCGCACCGGTGGCATGGGCGCCCGCTTCCGCGGCCCCGCCGCGCGTCTCTGTCAGCACGAGGCCACTCCGCATGGCGAAGCCCGAACTCGGCACCAAGCGCGTCTGCGTCGCCTGCAGCACCCGGTTCTACGACTTGGGCAAGTCGCCCGCGATTTGCCCGAAGTGCAACACCGAGCAGCCCGTGGAGAGCCCCCGCCAGCGTCGCCCGTCCGGCAATGTCGTCGAGGAGAAGCGCCCGAAGAAGCCCGTTCCCGTCCCCGGGGTCGAGGAGCCGGAGGTCGAGGTGGAGGGCGTTGAGGACGTCGAGGAGGAGGATGTGCTGGAGGATGCCTCCGACCTCGAGGACGACGCCGACACGATCGGCCCGGACATCGAGGTGGAGCCCGAACCCGACGAGACCGAGCGGTAGGTTCCGCCGTCATGTAAGATCGGCGGGCGGTAGCCACAGCACCTGGCCGATGCGCGCGGCCCCCGCCGCGATCATCGTCAGCCGGTCGAAACCAAGCGCGATCCCGGCGGCTTGCGGCATCCCGTACGCCAGGGCAGTGAGAAAATCCTCATCGAGCGGCCAATCGGGGCCGTGCGCGGCATGACGGCGGGCGCGATCGGCGACGAAACGCGCCCGCTGCTCGGCCGGGTCGGTCAGCTCGACGAAGGCGTTGGCCAGCTCGATTCCGCAGACGAACAGCTCGAACCGCTCGGCCACGCGCGGGTCCGCCGGGTCGCGCCGCGCGAGCGCGGCCTGCGCGGCGGGCCAGTGGGTCAGGAAGGTCGGGCGCTCGCGTCCCAGGTTCGGCTCGACCCGCTCCAGCAACAGGCGGAAGAACAGATCCTCCCACGTCTCCTCCGGCCGAAGCGACGCGCGAGCGGCGGCGGCGAGCGCCGGGGCGTCATCGGCGCTCGCCAACACATCGGCCCCGACCCATCGTCCGAACGCCTCGGCCACGCTCACCCGGTCGAAACATGCGAGGTCGGTCGTCACGCCCCGGCACGTCACGATGGGCGCCAGAACGGCGCGCAGCAGCGCCTCGGTTTCGTCCATCAGCGCGGCCATGTCCGCGCCAGGGCGATACCACTCGAGCATGGTGAACTCGGGTGCATGGAGCGGCCCGCCCTCTCCGTTGCGCCAAACCCGCGCGAGCTGAAAGACCGACCCCGCTCCGGCGACCAGCAGGCGCTTCATCGCGAACTCCGGGCTGGTGTGCAGCCAGAGCGGCTCGATGCCGCCGTCCGGCCGCTCGCGCGTCGTGCGGAAGGCGCGCAGATGCACCTCCTCGCCAGGATCCGCGACGGCGTACGGCGTCTCGACCTCGGAGTAGCCGCGCGCCTCGAAGAAAGCGCGCACGGCCCGCGCGAGCCGCGCACGCCGAAGCAGGAACGGCAGCCGGTCGGCCAGGGAATTGGGGTGCCACGCGGGTTGCCGCATCGTCTCCTCGGCTCTAGACCGCGCGGACCATGCCGGATGGAAGCAAACTCGACCAGCGCACGCTGCGCGACGCCGGCGCGCTGGTCGCCGCCGGCCTCATCGCACCCAACCAACGCGATGCGGTCGCAGCCGTGGAGGCGCGGTACGCCGTCGCCGTCCCGCCCGTCCTGAAAGCGCTGATCGAGGCGCCCGACGATCCCATCGGCCGCCAGTTCATCCCTCACCAAGACGAGCTTGTGACCGCCCCGCACGAGCGCGCCGATCCGATCGGCGATGACGCGCTCTCGCCGGTGAAGGGCATTGTGCATCGCTACCCCGACCGCGCGCTGCTCAAGCCGCTGCTGGTCTGCCCGGTCTATTGCAGGTTCTGCTTCCGCCGCGAGCATGTCGGCCCGGACGGCGGCCTGCTGACCGAGGCGGAGCTGGACACGACCTATGCCTGGATCGCCGCGCACCCGGCGATCCGCGAGGTGATCCTGACCGGCGGCGATCCGCTCATGCTCTCGCCGCGCCGCCTCGGGGGGATCGTCGCGGCTTTGTCGGCCATCCCGCACATCGAGATGCTGCGTATCCACACCCGCGTGCCCGTGGCCGACCCGGCGCGCCTCACCCCGGAGTTGGTGGCCGCGCTGGCGACCGAGCGGGCGATGTGGCTGGTGCTGCACGCCAACCATGCGCGCGAGCTTTCTGCCGATGCACGCGCCGCCCTGCGGCGCGTGCAGGCGGCCGCGGTCCCCGTGCTCGGGCAATCGGTGCTGCTGCGGGGGGTGAACGACAGCGTGGCGGCGCTGGAGGCGCTGTTTCGGGCGATGATCGGCGCGCGCGTAAAGCCCTACTATCTGCACCAACTCGATCCCGCGCCCGGCACCGCGCGCTTCCACGTCCCGATCGCCGAGGGCCGGCGCCTCCTGGCCGCCCTGCGCGGCCGTGTCTCGGGGCTTGCCTGGCCGACCTACGTGCTCGATATCCCGGGTGGGCACGGCAAGGTGCCGATCGGCCCGGGCTATATCGAGCCGGGCGGGCGCGTGCGCGATCCCTGGGGCAGACGGCATTCGCTTGCCCCTGAGGAGGGCTGCGAGTAGAAGCCCGCCTTTCCCGCCGCCCCGCCGCATTGAAGAGACGAGTGACCATGAAGCAGCAGGCGAACCTGATCCGCGCCGGACAGGTCATCGAGCACGAGGGCCGCCGCTGGACCGTGCTGAAACAGCAGATCATCTCTCCCGGCAAGGGCGGCGCCTTCATCCAGGTGGACATGCGCGACCTGAAATCCGGCAACAAGACCAACGAGCGATGGCGCACCGCAGACACCGTGGAGCGCCTGATGACCGAGCAGAAGGAGTACGCCTACTCCTATACCGAGGGCGACAACATGGTCCTGATGGACCCGGAGACCTTCGAGCAGGTCCATATCCCGCTCGCAATTCTGGGCGACGCCGCGCCGTTCCTGCAAGACAACATGGCCGTCGTCATCGACCTGGTCGAGGGCGACCCGGTTGGGGCGACCCTGCCGGCGACCGTGGTGCTGGAGGTGGTCGAGGCGGACCCGGTGGTGAAGGGCCAGACCGCCGCGTCCTCTTACAAGCCGGCCAAGCTCTCAAACGGCGTGAAGACCTCGGTGCCGCCCTTCATCGAGACCGGCGAGCGGATCGTCGTGCGAACCGAGGACGGCAGCTACGTCGAGCGGTCGAGAGGCTGAGCGCGCGTGGCCCCACGCCTTTCCCCCCATCTTTCGGTCATGACGAACGCCGCCCACAAGGCGGCCAAGCGTCTGTTGCGTGATTTCAGCGAGGTCGAGCAGCTCCAGGTGAGCGTGAAGGGGCCATCGGACTTCGTCTCTCAGGCCGATCTGCGCGCCGAGGCCACGCTGCGCGAGGAATTGGAGCGCGCGCGGCCGGGCTATGCCTTCCTGATGGAGGAGTCCGGCGCGTCCGGGTCGGAGAACTGGGCGTGGCGCTGGGTGGTCGATCCGCTGGACGGCACGACCAATTTCCTGCACGGCATCCCGCATTGGGCAATCAGCATCGGCCTGGAGAAACGCCTGGCGGACGGCGCCAGCGAGGCGGCGGCCGGGGTGATCTATGCCCCAGCAGTGGACGAGATGTTCTGGGCCGAGAAGGGCGGCGGCGCGTTCGCCAACGAACGCCGGATGCGCGTCTCGGCCCGGCGCGAGGTGAAGGATGCGCTGTTCGCGACGGGCATTCCGTTCGCCGCCGTGGCATCTTCGCGCCGGGCCGCGTTCTCGCGCACGCTCGCCGGACTGATGCCGCAGGTGGCGGGCATCCGCCGCTTCGGCGCGGCCGCGCTCGACCTCGCCTGGGTCGCGGCGGGTCGGTACGACGGCTACTGGGAGCTGGGTCTCAAGCCTTGGGACATGGCGGCGGGGCTTTTGCTGGTGCGCGAATTGGGCGGGTATGCCACCGATCCGGCCGGCAAGGATCCGCGCGACAGCGGCGACGTGATCGCCGGCAATCCTCATCTTCATGCCAAGCTGCGTGAGGCCGTGATCGAGGGCGTGGGCAAAGGGGCGACCGACACCAGATGACGCGAGCCGCTCGGACGGCCGCTTGCGCGCTGCCCGCCACTGGCGCTTTCCTGCGGGTGATGCGCCGCGTTTCCGTCCCGCTCGTCTCCGCCGTGCTCGGGCTGTCCGTGCCCGGCCTGTGCGCGCCCGCCCGCGCGCAGGTGACAATCGACTTGCACGCGCTTGAGGGGCTGCCCAGGCAGGCCACCCCCAGGCAGGCCCCGCGCCCGGTGCGCCGCCCGCTTGCGCGCCATGCCGCGCCGCGCCCCGTCCGCCGCCCGGAAATTGCCGAGACGCCTGCATCCGCTCCCGCGCCGCGCATCGCATCCAAGCCGACCGGCGCGGCTTCGGCTCCGGTGGCCGCCGCCCCCCTCCCGAGCGTCGCCGTCGCGGCGCCGCCTCCCGCCACTGTGACGCCGCTGCCGGCCGAACACCCGCCTCCCGCTGTCCAGACCGCCGCACCTGGCCCACCGCCTGCACCCGCTCCGCCGCGCCCGCTGCGCGTCGGCTTCGCCCCCGGCCAATCCGACCTCTCGGCGTCCGAGGCCGCGGCGATCGCCGGGCTCGCGCGGGACGTGCACCGGACCGACACGACGAGCTTTGAGGTGCTCGCCTACGCCCCCGCCGTGGACGGCGATGCGTCCGCCGCGCGGCGGCTCTCGCTGGCGCGCGCGCTCGCGGTCCGCTCCGCCCTGGCCGCGGCGGGCGTGCCCACCGCCAGCATCTATGTCCGCGCCCTGGGCGCCCCCCCGGCCACCGAGGCCGGGGGAGCCGACCGCGCGGTCGTCACCGCCATGGGCGCGAACGGTCCCGCCGCGCCGGAGCAGGGCAAACAGCCATGACCCGCCTCACGCCTTACCTTGCCGGAGCAGGGCAAGCAGCCATGACCCGCCCCACGCCTTACCTCGTCCGAATGGTGGTGTTCCTGGTGGCGGTGGCCGCGATCGCCGCGTGGCTGTCGCCGACCTTGAAGATCATCTTCCTCAACAACCCCGACCTGAACGGGCTGATTCTGTTCCTGCTCCTGGTGGGCATCGCCTGGACGTTGCGGCAGGTCGTGCGCCTCGGCCCCGAGGTCGCCTGGCTGGAGGCCTACCAGAACCCCCGCCCACGAGCCGCCGCCGTCCCGGCCCCCCGGCTGCTCGCGCCCATGGCCAGCATGCTGGCCACGCGCGAGAACGGGCGGGGCGGGCAGGCGAGGTTCACGCTGTCCACCCTCGCCACCCGCAGCCTGCTCGATTCCATCGCTTCGCGCCTCGACGAGAGCCGCGAGCTGGCGCGGTACATGACGGGATTGCTGATCTTCCTCGGCCTGCTCGGCACGTTCTGGGGGCTGTTGCGCACCGTGGGCGCGGTCTCGGTCGTCATCCAGAACATGTCGATCGGCACGAGCGATCTCAACCAGCTCTTCGAGCAGCTCAAGGCGGGCCTCGCGCAGCCGCTGAACGGGATGGGAATCGCCTTCTCGGCCAGCATGTTCGGCCTGTCGAGCGCGCTCGTCCTGGGCTTCCTCGACCTCACGGCGGCGCAGGCGCAGAATCGTTTCTTCAACGAGCTGGAAGAGTGGCTCGCCGGTCTGACCCGCCTGTCCTCAGGCATCTTGTCGGAGGGCGAGGGCTCGGTGCCCGTGTACGTGCAGGCCCTGCTCGAGCAGACGGCCGAGAACATGGAGGGCTTGCAGAATATCCTCTCGCGCGGGGAGGACGGCCGCGCCAACGCCAGCCAAGCGGTGCTGACGCTGACCGAACGGATGGCGGCGTTGACCGACACGATGCGCGCGAGTCAGCAATTGATGCTCCACATCGGCGAGGCGCAGGCCGCGCTGGCGCCGGCCCTGAACCGGCTGGGGGAGGCGCGCGTGGACTCTGGCCTGGACGATGTTTCCCGCGCGCACCTGCGCAACATCGACCTGCACCTGCAGCGTCTGCTGTCGGAGAGCGAGCAGGGGCGCGTGCAGAGCACCGCGGAGCTTCGCAACGACCTGAAGATCCTGACCCGCACGATCGCGGCCATGGTCGAGGAGCGCCGCTAGATGGCCCTCGGCTCCCGCCGCCGCGCCAGCGGCTCGGCCGGCATGGAGGCGTGGCCGGGTTATGTGGATGCGCTCTCCACGCTGCTGATGGTGGTCATCTTCGTCCTGCTGGTGTTCGTTCTGGCGCAGGGCTTTCTGTCGCTTGCGCTGACCGGGCGCAGCAAGGAGCTGGACACGGTCAGCCAGAAGCTCGCCGATGTCGGGCGGATGCTGTCGCTGGAGAAGTCGCACGCCGCCGGGCTGGCGGACACCGTCGCGCAGCTCAACAGCGCGCTCGCCAGCGCCAATGCCGACCGCCAAGGGCTCACTGCGCGCGTCGCCGGGCTCGGCCTGGACGTGTCGAACCTGCGCGCCGCGCGGGATTCGCTCACCACCGCACTCGGCGCGGCGCAGCAGACGGCGAAGGCCAACGACACGCGGGCGAACCAGCTCGGCTCTCAGTTGGCCGACGCCCAGCAGCGCCTCGCCGACATGAAGAAGGAGGCGGATGCGCTGAACCGCACCGTCCAGGCCAATCGCGACACCATCCAGGCCAAGCTGAGCGACCTCGCCAAGATGGATGAGCAGGTCCGCGCGCTTTCGGCGCTGCGCGATCAGCTTGAGAAGCAGGCGCAGGACGCCGCCGCCCGCGCGATGACCGAGCAGGACCGCCGCAAGGCGGTGTCGGCCCAACTCGCCGACGAGCAGAAGCTCGGCGACAGCGCCAAGGCGCAGATCGCGCTGCTGAACCAGCAGGTCGACCAGCTCAAGGCCCAGCTCGGGGCGGTTGCCCGCGCGCTCGACATCGCCCATGCGTCCGGGCGCGACAAGGACGCGAAGATCGCCAATCTCGGCCAGCAGCTTAATGCCGCGTTGGCCGCCAAGGTTCAGGAATTGCAGCAATATCGCAGCGACTTCTTCGGCACGCTGCGCAAGGTGCTGGCCGACGAGCCTGGCGTCCAGATCGTCGGCGACCGGTTCGTGATGCAGAGCGACGTGCTGTTTCCGGTGGGCAGCGCCGATTTATCCTCCGACGGCGTCGTGCAGATGAGCAAGATCGCCGAGACGGTGAAGCATATCGCCGAGAAGATCCCGCCCGGCATCGTCTGGGTACTGGACGTGGACGGTTACGCCGATCGCCAGCCCGTCACCACCGGCCCCTTCGCGTCCAACTGGGAGCTGTCGGCAGCGCGCGCGATCAGCGTGGTGAACCTGCTCGTCAAGGAGGGCGTGCCGGCCGACCATCTCTCGGCCACCGCGTTCGGCGACAACCATCCGCTGGACACCGCCGACACGCCGGCGGGCTATGCCAAGAACCGGCGGATCGAGCTGCGGCTGACGGACTATAACCGCACGCGCACCTGATAGCAGTGGCGACCCTCCCCCAACCCCGCCCGCAAGGGGAGGGGAGGAGCAAGAAGTGCGGGTCTTCTGCTCCCCCTCCCTTTTGCGGGAGGAGGTCGGGGGAAGGGGCCAGCGGCCGTCGTTATGACACGGCGCTTCAGAACGGCAGCACGACATCCATCACCTGCTGGCCCCAGCGCGGCGCCTGCACGTCGGTGAGCTGGCCGCGCCCGCCATAGGCGATGCGCGCCTCGGCCATTCGGTCGCTCTGGACGGTGTTGTCGCTGGAGATGTCCTCCGGACGGATCACCCCGCTCACCTTCAGGTCGCGAAGCTCGTTGTCCGCTCGGAACTGCTGATGCGCCATCACCACGAGATTGCCGTTCGGCAGCACCTGCGTCACCACACCCGCCAGGCGAAGCGTGACCGTCTCGCTGCGTTGGACCTGGCCGGCACCGATGTTGCTGTTGCTGCTGCTCATCGACACGAGTTTGCTCGGGTCCATCGGGACATGGGTCAGCACGCTCTCCAGCCCGAACAGGTTCGGGATGCCGGCGGCCTCGGCGCTGTTGCGCGTGGCCGTGGAGGCGTTCTTCAGCGTTGCCTGGTCGTTCATGCTGACCAGCACCGTCACCAGATCGCCGAGACGCGCCGCGCGTTGGTCCTTGAAGAACGCGCGCGAGCCGGGACGCCACAGCGACTCTCCTCCGACGGGCGCCGGCTGCGGCGCCGGCATCGGCATGGTGACCGGATGCCAGCCGGGCGTGCGCGTCGGGTCCTCGGTGGGCGCGAGCGCCGGCGGACGGCCCACCTCCGACAGGCGCTGGAGACCGTTGCAGCCCGCGAGGGCGAGGATCAGGGCGAGCGCGAGGGCGGACCGGGCCGCATGACCCCACCCCCCTCCCGCACGCGTCTCCATGCCGCCGTGAAGGAAGTCGTGGATACCCGCATTCGCGGGCATGACGGTGGAATGGAGAAATCGCCTCAATCCGCCCCCGTCCTGCCCGCGGACGCGGGCATCCACGACCTTACGGCCGCACGGAAGGCGTGAATCGCCCGCCTCCGCCAGGAGGTGATCGGGGGGAGGGGGGACCGCCGCGCCAAAGCCCACGTGTAGCACGCTCATCGCCCGGCTCCCCCGGCCGGCGTCAGCGGCGGCGCCTCGGGATCGACCCGCACGCGCCCGTCGCCGATCACCACGGCGTCGAGCACCGCCTTTGAGACCGGGTTCAGCACCCGGATATGCTCGCCCGCCGCGCCGGCCTCCAGCGCGCGCCCCGAGGCGGTCAGCGAAAGCCCCGGACCCTCGGCGACCATCAGCACGCGCGCATCCCGCCGCACCAGCGTCGGCACGACCAGGTCGGACAGCGGCAGCGGCATGCCCGGCGCCGCCTGAATGCGGAGTTGCCGGCCCACCGCGTCCTCGATACGCCGCGCCGCGCCGGCGGGAACCCGCGAACTCGGCATTCGCGCCATGCGGAGATCCGCGGCGCTCAGGATAGTGCCCGGCAGAAGGCGCGACGCCGCCACGGCAACTTCCAGCATCGGCTGGTCGCGCCCCGAGATTCGTGCGGCGATCGCATCCGTCCCGTCGCCGGCGAGACTGAGCTGCGCGGTGAACCGGCCCGAAGAACCGTCGTAATCAAGCTGCGTGACTGCGGGGGTGATTGTGGCGTCCGCGGGTACCATCGGCGGGTCGAAGGCCGCGATCTCGACCTCGGCGTCAGCCGGCGCGCCGGCGGAGACGAGCGCCGCACTCAGCGCCGTCATCGCCTCCGCGCGCGCCAGCGGCCGGCCGGGGCGGTCCAGCACGGCGCGCTCGGCGGTGAAGGCCGGATGCCAATCGACGCCGAACTCGCGCGCGATGGCGGCGAGTTGGCGCGCCTCCACAACGATGCGCGTGCCGGGCGCGGGGCCGGGGCCGAGCACGCGGTCGGCGTTGCGCCCGGCGCCGTCGAACAGGTCCGACAGCCGCACCAGCGGCGCGTGCAGCGTGGTCATCGGTTTGAGGGTGGCCGCCGTAGCGGGGGTAGCGGCTGCCAGAGCTGCTACGATGATGCGGATCGTCCAATTGCCCGCGACCCCTCCCGCAAGTGGAGGAGGGGAGCAAGCCCAGAGCCTTCTACTCCCCGTCCCTTTGCGGGAGCGGGTTGGGGGGAGGGGTCGCATCGGGTGACGCATCACGATCACCTCAGCGCAAATTGCTGAGCGTGCTCAGCATGTCGTCGCCGGTGGTGATCACCTTGCTGTTCATCTCGTAGGCGCGCTGCGCGGTGATCAGGTTGGTGATCTCGGTGACGACGTTGACGTTCGAGGTCTCCACGAAGCCCTGCATGACCGAGCCGAACCCGGTCGTGGACGGGTTGCCGGCGACCGGGTTGCCCGAGGCGGAGGTTTGCAGGAACAGGTTGTCGCCCTGCGAATCGAGACCCGCCGGGTTGGCAAAGGCCGCGAGTTGGATCTGGCCCACCGTCTGCGGGGCGGTCTGGCCGGCGATGGTCGCCTGCACCTGGCCCGACGTGTTGATCGTCACGTTGGTTGCGTTGTTCGGAACCTGGATGCCCGGCTGCACCACATAGCCGTCGGCGCTGACGATCGTGCCGTCGGGCGCCAGGCCGAACGTGCCGTCGCGCGTGTAACCCGTCTCGCCCGATGGCAGCGTCACCTGGAAGTAGCCGTTGCCCTGGATCGCGAGGTCCAGCACGTTCGACGTCTGCTGGAGATTGCCCTGCTCGTTGATCCGGTAGATGGCGGCGGTCTTGACGCCCAACCCGACCTGCGCGCCCGAGGGGACGATGCTGCCGGAATCGGAGCTGTTCGACCCGACGCGGCGCAGATTCTGATAGATCAGGTCCTGGAACTCGGGCCTTTGGCGCTTGAAGCCCGTGGTCGTCATGTTGGCGATGTTGTTCGAGATGACCTCGACGCTGGTTTGCTGGGCCTGCATTCCGGTGCTGGCGATGTCGAGCGAGCGCATGGTTTCAGCCTCCCTGTTGCGCGGGCAGCAGCTTGTCGATCGCGGTGCGCTGCCGGTCCGCCTCCGCCTGCACGAACTCGCCGAGGAACTGGAAACGCCTGTATTCATCCAGCATCCGCGTGATCTGCGTCACCGGCTGCACGTTCGAGTCCTCCACGGCGCCTTGCATGATGCGCGGCTGCGCGGTGGGCGCGGTGGGCCCGTCGGCGCGCATCAAGGTGCCGCCTTCGGCGGTCAACGCGCGCGGATCGGCGGGCTGCACGACGCCGATGCGTCCGATCCGGCCGTTCTCGCTGGACACCGTCCCGTCGCCAGCGACGGTGATCACCGTGTCGGCGGGGGTCAGGCGGATGGGCTGGCCGTTCACGTCGAGGAGCGGGTCTCCGGCGGCGTCGGCGATGGCGCCGTTGGGCAGCAGGCCGAACCGCCCGTCGCGCGTCAGGCGCGGGCCGCGGGGCGTGTTGACGGTGAAGTAGCCCGCGTCGCTGAGGCCGAGGTCGAGCGGGTTGCCGGTGTGGCTCAGCGTGCCGGTCGCGGTGTCGCGCCAGGTCGCGCGGTCCTGCGCGAAGGCGATCGTCTTGCCGCCGCGCGGCGTGTCGGACCCGGTCTGGCGGCTGAGCCAGTCGGTGAACAGCACGCTTTCGGCCTTGTAGCCGGGGGTGGCGGCGTTGGCGAGGTTGTCGGCCGTGACGTCCATCGAGCGCATGTCGGCGTCCATGCGCGAGAGGGCGACAGTGCTGGCGAGGTCCATGGGCGATTCCTGTGTGCGACGGTCCGGCCGAGGCAGGCGCAAGCGCCGTGCCAGCGTCGGATGGAGCGGAATCCGGCGGTTCCAGGGGCCACGGCACGCTGGAGCCGGGCAGGTTCTGCCGGGTCGGCGCGCCCTGCCGGGTGGTCGGAAAGCCTTCCTTAACCTGACAGTGCCAGCTTGCGTCTGCCGCGGCGCACGCGGGCGGATGCGTGGGGCATGGCAAAAGAAAAGGCGAAGCCGGCGGGCGCGGCGAAGGCCGCATCCGATGAAGCGGGAGCGGACGCCGACAAGGCTGCGGCGAAGGGCGGCGGCCGGCGCAAGCTGATCGTGCTGGCCCTGCCGGCGGTGGTCGCGCTGTCGGGGGCCGGTCTCTGGTACGGCGGGGCGGTGCCAAAACTGCTCGGCATGAAACCCGCCACGAAGGAAGCGCACGCGGCGCCGGAGCAGCCGATCTACGTCGACCTTCCGGAAATGGTGGCAAATCTGGACAGCGACCCTCGCCGGCCGCGCTATCTCAAGCTGCGCGCGCGCGTCGAGGTGCGGGACGCGGCGGACGCGCAGGCGGTCCATGCCGCCATGCCAAGGTTGCAGGATCTATTCCAGACGTATCTCCGCGACATGCGCCCCGAGGATCTGCGCGGCTCGATGGGGACCTATCGGCTCCGCGAGGAGCTGATCGCGCGGGCCGATGTCGCCGCCGCCCCGGCACGCGTCGCCGACGTGCTGTTCGTGGAGATGTTGGTGCAATGACCGAAGGCGCCGAGCAGACGGACGACGAACTGGCGACCGCCTGGGCTGCGCAGGAGATGCCGGCGGCGCCACCCGCGCGCGTGTTGAACCAGGCCGAGATCGACAGCCTGCTGGGTTTCGACGGTGGCCCGGCCGGCGGCGACGGCCGGACGGGGATGCAGAAGATCATCAGCTCGGGCCTCGTCTCCTACGAGCGCCTGCCGATGCTGGAGATCGTGTTCGACCGGCTGGTGCGCATCATGTCCACCAGCCTGCGCAATTTCACCAGCGACAACGTCGAAGTCAGCATCGACAATATTTTGAGCTTGCGCTTCGGCGATTACCTGAACTCGATCCCGCTGCCGGCGATGCTCGCGGTGTTCAAGGCCGACGAGTGGGACAACTACGGCCTGATGGTCGTCGATAGCGCGATGATCTATTCGATCGTCGACGTGCTGCTCGGCGGCCGGCGCGGCACCGCCGCCATGCGGATCGAGGGCCGGCCCTACACCACGATCGAGCGCACGCTCGTCGAGCGGCTGATCCATGTGGTGCTGGCGGACCTGTCGACGAGCTTCGATCCGCTGTGCCCCGTCACCTTCCGCTACGAGCGGCTGGAGGTGAATCCGCGGTTCGCCACCATCTCGCGCCTGTCGAACGCCGCGGTGCTCGCCCGCCTGCGCATCGACATGGAGGATCGCGGCGGTCGGCTGGAGCTCCTGCTGCCGTACGCGACGCTGGAGCCAGTGCGCGAACTGCTGTTGCAGCAGTTCATGGGCGAGAAGTTCGGCCGCGACTCCATCTGGGAGACGCATCTGGCCGAGGAGCTGTGGAACACCGACGTCGAGTTGGACGTGGTCCTGGACGAGCAGGTGATGCGGCTGTCGGACGTGATGGCGCTCCAGCCGGGCAGCCACCTCGTGCTGAACGCCACGCCCGGCGCGACGGTGGAGCTTCGCTGCGGCGCCGTGCCGCTGTTCGAGGCCAAGGTCGGCCGGCGCAAGAACCGGATCGCGGTGCGCATCGAGCGCGAGGTGCCGCGCCCGGAGCCGCAGGACGGATAGGGGGCGCCGCGGTGGACGGATGGCAGTGGCTGCTGGAACTGGCGCTGATCGGATTGCTGGCCGCCACCTTGTTCCACGCGCTGCGGCTGGAGCGCGCGCTCGGTGTGCTGAAGCGCGACCGGGCGGCGTTGGAGGACCTGGTGTCCAGCTTCAACGCCAGCTTCCGCCAAGCCGAGGTCGGGATCGAGCACCTGCGCGCCGCCGCCGACGGCGCCGGCCGGCAGGTCGCCCGACAGGTGGACGCGGGCAAGGCGGTGCAGGGCGATCTCGCGTTCCTGGTCGAGCGGGGGGAGCGCGTGGCGGACCGGCTGGAGCAGATCGTGCGCGCGGCACGACCGCTGCTGCACGAGCCGATACGGGAGCCCGAACCCGTGCCCGAGCAGCCGAAGCTGCGCAGCCAGGCCGAGCGTGACCTCCTCCAGGCATTGAGGCTCGCACGATGAAGCTTGGCGCACCCCGGCTGCTGCCCCTGACGATCGTTGCGATGGCCACGTTGCTGACGGTGAAGTGCGCCGGACTTGTCCTCGCCGCCGCGCCGGCCGCCGAGCCCGCCCAGATCGGATCCCGCGCCGCCCAGATCGGACCTGCGCAGATCGGACCCGCGGCTCCATCGATGCCCATTTCCGCGATGGCGGCGGCCAAGAGCCTGGACCCCGTTCTTCCTGCTTCCGAGGCCGAGCAGCGGGTGCTGCTCGATCTGCGCAAGCGGCGCGACGAGCTGGATGCGCGGGAGGCGGCGATGCGCGCGCGGCAATCGGTGCTCGACGCGACGGAACAAAAGCTCGACCAGCGCGTCGGCGAGCTGAAAGCCTTGCAGGCGCGGCTTGAGCAGCTTGACGGCGAGCGTCGCCAAAAAGACGACGCGGACTGGCTCGGCCTGGTCACGCTGTACGAAAAGATGAAGCCGCGCGATGCCGCGCGGATCTTCGACGAACTGGAGATGCCCGTGCTGGTCCGGCTGGTGGACCGGATGAAGGAGGCGAAGGCGGCGGCGATTCTCGCCGCCATGATACCGGACAAGGCGCGCGAGACCACGACGGAGCTGGCCGCGCTGCGCGAGCATCGGGGCGCGACGGAAGCCGAGGCGAAGTAGGGCCGAGGCGAATCGGGAAGGATGCGTTGATGCCGATCGACAAGTCGATGAACGTGCTGATCGTGGACGACTATAAGACGATGCTGCGGATCATCCGCAACCTGCTGAAGCAGATCGACTTCAACAACGTGGAGGAGGCGATGGACGGCGCCGAAGCGTTGGTCAAGCTGCGCGCCGGCAGCTTCGGCCTGGTGATCAGCGACTGGAACATGCTGCCGATGACCGGCCTGCAGCTTCTCCAGGAGGTGCGCGCCGACGCCCGGCTGAAGGCCACGCCGTTCATCATGGTCACCGCCGAGAGCAAGACCGAGAATGTCATTGCCGCCAAGAAGGCCGGCGTGTCGAACTACATCGTCAAGCCCTTCAACGCCGAGACGCTGCGGGACAAGGTCGAGAAGGTTCTCGGCAATGGGTGAGGCGTTCTCCGGCACGGAGGTGGAGATGCTGGCCCGCGATCTCGGCGCGATCCGCGACCGCTACCCGACGGGCGAGCCAGAGTGGGTCGCCGACGTGGTGCGTGCCGTGCTCGTTTCGCTGTGCGGCGACGTCGGGGAAACGGAGCGGGGGCTGCTTGTCGAGGTGGAGGAGCTGGGCCGGACGATCGCCAACGCCAAGGCGGAGATCGCGGCCCTCGGCGTCGACGACATCACCGTCTGCGACATTCCCTTCGCGACCGACGAGCTGGACGCCATCGTCGCGCACACGGCGAGCGCGACCGACGCCATCCTGGAAAGCTGCGAGGCGCTGGACGTCGTGGCCTCGGGACTGGACGGCGCCGGCGCGGCGCGCCTGCAAGACGCCACGACCCGGATCTATGAGGCGTGCAGCTTCCAGGACGTCACCGGCCAGCGCATCACCAAGGTTGTCGCGACGCTGAAGGCGATCGAGCAGAAGGTCGCTCAGATCGTGGCGAAGTTCGGCGCGCGGGAGCCGCCATGGCGGCGCGGCGCGGCGGCTCCGGACGGTGAGGCCGCGCTGCTGAACGGCCCGCAGCTTCCAGCCGCCGCCATGGACCAGTCCGATATCGACCGGCTGCTGGCGAGCTTCGATTGAAGCGGGCGCGTCTCCTCCTGCTCGCCGCCGTGGCGGCGGGCGCCGTCGGCGCGGCCACGCCCGAAGCTGGCGGGGCCGGGCTGGCTTCGGTCACCGTGCGATCCGTCCAGCATCGGGATTTCGGGCGGCTGGAGCTGGATTTTCCACGTGGATTGCGCTGGCGCCAGGCGATCGAGGGCGACCTTGTCGTGCTTAGCTTCGCGAAGCCTGTTCGCCTGCGCCCATCCCCGTCCCTGCCGCGCAACGTGCTCGGCATGGCCGAGGAGAGCGCCGAGGTCGCGACGGTGCGGCTGGCGCCGGGCGCGCGGGCGCGGATGACGCGCCGGGGCACGCGGCTACTCATCGATGCGCTTGATCCGCCGCCGGGCCAGGCGGCGGCGCAACCCACGGACCAATCCGTAGGGCAACCAAGCCCTCCCCCCGGCCTCATCCCGCAGGGGGAGGGGGAGAAGCAGGCCACGCAAGAAACCTCCCCTCCCCTTGCGCAAGGAGAGGGGGAGAAGCACGTTACGCAAGGAACCTCCTCCCCCCTTGCGGGAGGGGTCGGGGGAGGGGGTGCGACGCATCCCGCAGCGGCTGCGCCGTTGATCGCAAATGCCCCGCCGCCCGCCGCGGCGTCAGCTCCCGACCCGATCGGGCCATCGCTCGCGCTGGTGGTGGAGCGTGTTCCGCCCCCCAAGGGCACCGACGCGCAGGATGGTGCCGCCATTCTGGTGCCGTTCGGCGCCGACGTGGGTGCCGCCGCGCTGTCGCGCGGGGACGAGCTTCTGGTGGTGTTCGACGCCCCGAAGCCGCTCGATTTGGCGGCGCTGCGCGCGGATCCGGTGTTCTCCACGGCCGCCGTCGAGGTCCTCCCGACGGCCACGCTGCTGCGAATGCGCCCGCCGCCCGGCCTCGGGGTCACGCTGACGCGCGGACCCGGCGGCTGGCGGCTGGCGCTGGGACGCGGCCAGGAGCCGCCGCATCCAATACCGATGACCCAGTCCGGGGGTGCGCTGCTGCTCCCGGCGTCGCGGCCCGGGCGGGTGGTCGCCGTCGCCGACCCGGTCGGCGGTGGCGTGCTGCTGCTCGGCACCCAGCTTCAGCCCGGCCAGGCCATGGAGGCCGCCCGGCAGACCCCGGAGTTCGGGCTGCCCCGCACGCTCCAGGGCGTCGCGGTCGAGCCGCTGTCGGACCGCCTCCAGCTCGATTCCGTCAAGGAGGGGTTCCGGCTGAGCGGCGCGGGCGGGCCGCTCGCGCTCGGCCCCGCGTCGCTGCCCGACGGTCGCATCGCACGTGCCCCGACGTTGACGCGGCGCTTCGATCTGCCCGCGTTGCCCCGCGAAACGTTGCGTCGCCGCCTTGATGCGGAGCTGGCCGACGCCGCGGCGGCACCGCCGCTCGCGCGCGGGCGGCCCCGCATGGCCGTCGCGCGCACCATGCTCGCGCTGGGTCTCGACCAGGAGGCGCTTGGCGCGCTCCGCGCGGCGGCGGCCGCCGACCCGCGGCTGGCCGATGATCCCGACCTGCTGGGGCTGGAGGGCGCGGCGGAAGTGCTGGCCGGCCGACCGGACGAGGCCGGGGGCCTGCTCGATCCAAGGCTCTCCGGCACCGACGAGGTGGCACTGTGGCGGGCGCTGCGCGAGGCCATGACGGGGCCGACCTCGGAGGTCGCGGCGACCCTGGCCGCGACCGCGCCGCTGTTGCTGAGCTACCCGGCCGCGGTGCGAGACCGGCTGCTGGCGCTCGCGCTGGAGACGATGGCGGTTGCGGGTCAGGCCGAGGCCGCGGCGCCGTTCCTGGCCGCTCGTCCAGGCGATCCGCGTCTCGCGCTCGCGCGCGCCATGGCGGCGGAGGCCAACGGCGATGCCCCGGCCGCGCTGGCCGGGTACGACGCGCTCGCCGGCGGGCGCGACCGGTTGGCGCGGCTGCGCGGGGCGATGCGGGCGATCGATCTCCGCCTCGCGCAAAAGCAGATCACCCCAGCGCAGGGCGTCGAGGCGCTGGAGCGGCTGGACGCGGCTTGGCGGGGCGGCCCCTATGATCTCGCGCGCCGCGAGCGGCTGGCGGAGCTGCGCTTGGAAACCGGGGCATGGCGTCCGGCCCTCGCCCTGCTGCGCGATAGCGCGGCCCGCTTTCCCGAAGCCGCCCCCGCGCTGCGCACGCAAATGCGGGACGCGGTCGCCCGTTTGCTGCGAGATGACGCGACCCGGGCGATGCCGCCGCTCGATTTCGTCGCGCTGCTGGAGGAAAACGCCGACCTGCTCGGCGATCTCGCGAGCGGCCCCGACTTGCAGACGCGGCTCGCCGACCGGCTGCTCGCGCTCGATCTGCCCGACGCGGCGGCGCCGTTGCTGGAACACCTCATGCGGGACGCCCCTGCCGGTGCCGGGCGGGCGGCGACCGGCGCGCGCCTCGCGAAGCTGCGGCTGGCCGGCGGCGACGCACAGGGCGCGCTCGCAGCCCTCGCGCAATCGGGGGCCGGTGACCTCCCGCCCCCGCTCGCCGAGCGGCGGACCCTGTTGTCGGCCGAGGCGAAGGCCCGGCTGGGCGAAACGGCCTCGGCGGCCGCCGAGCTTGCCTCGCTGGGCACGCCGGAAGCGGACCGTGTTCGCGCCGACATCCTGGAGCGCGCGGGCGATCTTCCCGGCGCCCTGGCGGCGCTCACCGCGCTCGCCGATCGGACCGTGCCTGCGCAGGGGGCACTGGACGAGCCGGCGCGGCAGACGTTGCTGCGACTGGTCGCGCTCGCCGCGCGCACGCGCGATCAGGCCGCCCTCGCGGCAATCCGCACGCGCGTGGCGGGCCGGCTCGACGCGGGACAAAGCGCCGATGCGATTCGACTGCTGCTGAGCGAGCCGGTGCGCCAGGTTGCCGACCTCGCCCGCGCGGGCAGGGAGGCGACGCTGGCGGGCGCGGTCGCCTCCGGCCTGCGCGCCACGCCGGTCGCGGCCCCGCAGCCTGCCGGGCACTGAGGCGCCGCGCGGCGGGCATACCCCGTCCCCATGCCGCGGTGCGAAAAGCCTCTTGCGCCCGGGGTACCTCTTCACCATGTTGCGCGGCCTTGGCCCAAGGGGGCGGTCCCGCCCAACAGGCCGTCTGCTGGTAGGAAAGGGGATGCCATGGAGGCATTCATCCAACTGGGGATGGTCTCGGATGATCCGAGCGAGAACCAGGACTTGGGCGGCGCCGTTACGCACGGCGAAGCGCAGAAAGACTATTTCGTCGAGAAGGACGGCCAGAAATTCGCCGGCATGCACCTGCTGGTCGATTTGTGGGATGCCCACGACCTCGGCGATCCCGACCATATCGACCACGCGCTGTGCGACGCGGCGGTGGCGGCGGGCGCCACGATCCTGCACAGCCATTTCCACCATTTCGCACCGAACGGCGGGGTCTCCGGGGTCGTCGTGCTGGCGGAAAGCCACATCTCGATCCACACTTGGCCCGAGCGCGGCTTCGCGGCGGTCGATATTTTCATGTGCGGCGAGTGCGATCCCTACCGGTCGCTGCCGCTGCTGGAGGCGGCGTTCCGTCCCGGCTCGGTGAACTTGAGCGAGCAGCGGCGCGGCCTGGTCGGCTGATGCCGACCGACATGTGGGTGAACGAATTGCTGTACCCGAACTGGGGGCAGCGGTTCCGGGTGACGCGCGAGCTGGCCCGCACCCGCAGCGCGTTCCAGGACATTGCCGTCGTCGAGACCGAATCGCATGGGCGCGTCATGCTGCTCGACGGCGTGGTGCAGATCACCGAGGCCGACGAGTTCGTCTATCAGGAGATGCTCGCCCATGTGCCGCTGCTCGCGCACGGGCGGGCCAAGAGCGTGCTGATCATCGGCGCCGGGGACGGCGGGGTGCTGCGCCGGGTGCTCCAGCACCGTACCGTGCGCCGCGCGGTGATGGCCGAGATCGACGGCGAGGTGATCCGCCTGTCCAAGGAACTGCTGCCCGCGATCGGCGGCGCCGCCTGGAACGATCCGCGCGCCGAGGTCATCGTGGGCGACGGAATCGACTACGTGACGCGGGCGCCGGACGACGGGTTCGACGTGATCATCGTCGATTCGACGGACCCGATCGGCGTCGGCGAGGTGCTGTTCACCGACGCCTTTTACCAAAACTGCGCCCGTGCCCTGACCGCGCACGGCGTGGTGGTGAACCAGTGCGGCGTGCCGTTCATGCAATCCGCCGAGCTGCGCGAGACCAGCGCGCGCCGCGCCCGCTGCTTTCCCCACGTGAGCGCCTACGTCGCCGCCGTGCCCACCTATGTCGGCGGTTTCATGGCGCTGGGCTGGGCGGCGAAGGATCCGACGCTTGCCGCCGTGCCGGTCGAGGAGCTGCGCCGGCGCGCCAAGGCCGCGGGCGTGCTGGGGACGACGCGGTACTGGACGCCGGAGATCCAGGCAGGGAGCTTTAACCTGCCGCCGTATGTCGCGGAGTGCCTGGCGGGACATTAGCCCTGTCCGTCCGGTCGGCTGCGACGGCCAGAATCGGGCGAGCCAATCATCCCAAGCGGCTGGATCGGCGGGCAGGTCTTCCGAGGGCAGAATTCGCAAATCCCTCAGCACCTCTGCGAGATCGCGGCGCTGGCCCGCGGCGAACGTAGTACTCTTCCAAGAGATGGGTTCGGAGTAAGCGTCCGCCGAGAGGCACCTTGCCTGCATAAGCCTCGGGCGATGTGCTGGAGGCATGCACGAGATCGAGCATGAGGCTGCGAGTGTGGCAGCCACTGTGGCTGCCACAGAAGCTTCGACGCAGCGGATCGAGATTGTTGGTGAGCGTCGACGTGCGCACGATGCAGCATTCCGCGCGCGCGTGGTGTCGGAGTCCATGGCGCCGGGGATACGGGTGCAGGAGGTGGCACGCCGGCACGGCATCTGCACAAGCCTGATCTATCGCTGGCGGCGCGTTGCTGCGCCGCAGGTCGGGTCGGCGTCTGCGGTACGGCTCGTGCCGGTGCATGTGACCGAATCACGACCACCCGAGAAGCGTGCCGCACCGCCTCGGCCAGCAACCGAAGCCCGCCGCGGTAGCATGATCGAGATCGAGCTTGATGGCGGCGTGCGGGTTCGGGTCGATAGCGACGTCAGCTTGGCGGCGCTGCGTCGGGTGGTCGCGGCGCTGCGCGGATGATCGCGCCGCCGGCGGGGGTCAAAATTTGGCTGGTGGCCGGGGCGACCGACATGCGCCGCGGCTTCGACGGTCTGGCTGCCCTGGTGGCGCGGCAGCTCAACCGCGACCCATTCAGCGGCCAGGTCTTCGCGTTCCGGGGCCGGCGCGGTCATCTGATCAAGCTGCTGTTCTGGGACGGCCAAGGCTTGGTGCTCTACGCCAAGCGGCTGGAACGTGGGCACTTTGTGTGGCCGGCGACGGCCGAGGGCGCGGTGTCACTGACGCCGGCGCAGCTCTCGATGCTGACTGAGGGGATTGACTGGCGCGCGCCGGCGCGCACCTGGCAGCCGGAGATGGCCGGCTGAACCGCGCTTCGTTGCAGGTTTTGCTTGGTGCAACGCGGATGCGTGGTCGAGTTTTTTGCCCATGCCGATCACGCCCGCCGATCTGCCGAGCGACGTCTCCACCCTGCGGGCGATGGTCGCGGCACAGGCCTCCGAGCTCGCCGCTCAGACGGCGCGCCTGGCCGAGATCGAGGCCGTCCGGCAGACGCAGGAGGTGGAGCTGGCGGCGGCGCGCGCCGGCCTCATCGAACAGCGGTTCGAGATCGAGGCGCTCAAGGCAAAGCTCGCCGGGGCAGTGCGCGCGGCATTCGGCCGATCGTCGGAGAAGCTCCGCGACGAGGTCGAGCAGCTCGAGCTGACGCTGGCCGACATCGACGAGCTGCTGGCCGAGACCGCGCCGCCGGACGATCCCGATGCCGGTGTGGACGCCGTGACGCAGCCCGAGACGCGCAAGCCGGTCCGACGTCCCTTGCCCGAGAGGCTGCCGCGCGATGTGGTCGAGCATGCGGCGCCCTGCCACGAGGAGACCGGGGCCTGCCTCACCTGCGGCGGGGCGCTGCGACGCCTGGGCGAGGACGTGACCGAGCTGCTGGACTACGTGCCGGGGTCGTTCCGCGTGGTCCGTCATGTGCGGCCGAAGTTGTCGTGCCGCTCCTGCGAGACGATCACGCAGGCGCCGGCGGCCTCCCTGCCGATCCGTCGCGGCCGCGCCGGACCGGGGCTGCTTGCGCACGTGCTGGTCGCCAAATACTGCGATCATCTGCCGCTGCACCGCCAAGCCGAGATCTACGCCCGCGAGGACATCGACCTCAGCCGCTCGACCTTGGCCGACATGGTGGGCAGACCGCGCGACTGATGCGGCCGCTGATCGACGCCTTGGCACGGCACGTCATGGCCGGTGCGCGCGTGCATGCCGACGACACCGTGGTGCCTGTGCTGGAGCCGGGACTGGGCCGCACGCGGACGGCGCGGCTCTGGACCTATGTGCGTGACGACCGGCCGTTCGGCGGCACGGACCCGCCGGCGGCGCTCTACCGCTACTCGCCGGACCGCAAGGGCGAGCATCCGCGCGAGCATCTGCGGACGTTCCGCGGCATCCTGCAGGCCGATGGGTATGCCGGGTTCGCCGGGCTCTACGGCGACGGCCGCGTGGTCGAGGCGGCCTGCTTGGCGCACGCACGGCGCAAGTTCTGGGACGTGCACGAGGCGACCAAGTCGCCGCTCGCCCGCGAAGCGCTGGACCGGATCGCCACTCTCTACCGGATCGAGGACACGATCCGCGGCCGACCGCCGGATCAGCGCCTACGTGCCCGCAAGGAACACGCCGCGCCGCTGATGGCCGAGCTGCGCGACTGGCTCGACGCGACCCGTTCGCGCATCTCGGGACGCAGCAACCTGGCCGGGGCGATCCGCTACGCCTCGTCGCGCTGGGCGGCGCTGACGCTGATCTTGCGCGATGGGCGCGCCTGCATCGACAACTCCGCCGCGGAACGCGCGATGCGCCCGATCGCAGTCGGCCGCCGCAACTGGACCTTCGCCGGATCGGACGCCGGCGGCGAGCGTGCGGCGGCGATCTACAGCCTGATCGAGACGGCGAAGCTGAACGGCCTGGACCCGGAGGCCTACCTGCGCTGCGTCATCCAGTACATCGCGGACCACCCCGTGAACCGTATCGCCGAGCTGTTGCCGTGGAATCTCGCCGACGTCCGCCCACGACTGGATCAGCGCCTCGCTGCCTGAACCGCCTCAACAGCTATCTCCACGCGGCTGCCCGGACGCTTATCGTGGAACCGACCAATGTTGCTAGCGCCGGCGCCCAGGCTGCGCTCGCTTGCCGGACGGCCGCGGCCGATGCTCATACGGAAACCGGCCTTTGATCGCGCGGTTGACATAGCCGCCCTTGGACTCGGTCTCCTCAAGCTCGACAAAGACGCCGTGGGGAACGCCCTGGTATCCATAGGCACCGGGTGAGCTGTGAAACTCGATCCACAGCTCCTCCGCATCCTCGTCGTAGCCGATCGCCCGAATGCTCGAAGACTTCACCAGCCGCATCGTCACCATGCACCAGACCCACTGCCTGATGCCAAACAAACGAGACCGCGCCGCCCAGGAGGTGCCGTCACCGGACGCTTACGGTTC
>CAVWNY010000004.1:0-75354 GCA_963756545.1 uncultured Pseudomonadota bacterium
AACTTCCTGCACGGGTTCGGCAGCTATCTCATGCCCTCGCTCACGCCGGTTGCCGTCCTGTACGCGGCGATCCCGGTGGCCGGCGTGTTGATCGCCCTGTTCTCGGTGGAGAAGTTGGTAAACGGGTGGCGTCGCGGCTTTCCCGATCCGGGGCCCGATCTGCCGCCGGGTGTCGAGCCGCTCGCGCTCCGGGCAAGGCGATGAGCGGATCGGAGACCGCCATCGTCGTGATGTGCGGGCTGTTCCTCGCGTTGGGCTACGCCGGCCTGCCGGTGGCGTTCGCGCTGATCGCAGCCGTCGTTGTCGTCGCCGCGATCTTCACCGACCTCACCATCGGCTCCTTGATGGGCCAGCTCTTCAACGGCATCAACGAGCTGGCGTTGTTGGCCATCCCGTTCTTCCTGCTGGTGGGCGAGCTGATGACCTCGGCGCGGATCACGCCCAAGCTCATCGCACTGACCCAGGCGATGGTCGGGCATCTGCGCAGCGGTCTCGCGCACGTCGTCGCCGTGTCGTGCATGATCTTCGGCGGCATCTCGGGCTCGTCCACCGCCGACACGGTGGCGATCGGGACGGTGCTGATGCCGGCGATGCGCGAGGAGGGCTATACGCCCGCGTTCTCGGCGGCGCTGATCGCCGCTGGCGCATCGATCGCCTCGATGGTACCGCCGTCCATCATGGCGATCGTCTATGGCGCGGTCGGCGACGCCTCGGTGGGCGGGCTGTTCCTCGGCGGCGCCGTGCCGGGCCTGATGGTCTGCATCGGGCTGATGATCTACAGCTATTTCTTCGGCGCGCCCGGCATCAAGAAGCGCCGCGCCACGATCTTCGAGTTCGGCGTCGCGCTGCGCGGCGCGATCCTGCCGCTGATGATCCCGGTCATCATCATCGGCAGTATCCTGGGCGGCATCATAACCCCCGCCGAGGCCGGCATGGCGGCCGTGGTCTATGCGATCGGCGTCCTGCTGCCGCTGATGAACCGGGGCCATTTCCGCCGGCTGCCGAAGGATTTCGCGATGGCGGCGGTGATGTACGCCATCCCCCTGACCGCCGTGGCCGGCGCCTCCGCCTTCGGGTGGATGCTCGCCTACCTGGGCGGCGCCGATATCATCATGGGCTGGGTGCAGGCGATGGGCACCACGGATTCCCGCGCCATCTTGTTCTTCGTGGCCCTGCTGTTTTTGATCGTGGGCGACTTCCTCGACGGGCTGCCGGCCATCATCATCCTGATGCCGGTGATCCTCGCGCTGGAGAAGCTCGGCCACATCAACGCCGTGCACATGGGCGTGGTGGTGATCGTGACCTTGGCCTTCGGGCTGATCACGCCGCCCTGCGGGATCATCCTGCTGCTGTCATCCTCGCTCGCCGGCGTGTCGTTCTCGCGCGCGCTGCGCCAGTCGGCACCAATCTACGTCGTGTTCGTGGTGGTGATCTCGGTCATTATCCTGCTGCCCGACACGGTGCTGTTCCTGCCGAGGCACTTCCTGCCGCGCGCGGTCGGGTGCTTCCCGAAACCGCATGGGGGCGGGTGGATTTGTCCTTAAACGGATTCCACCGCCACCCCGAGCGTGCGCGCGCACGCGGCCATGCGGTGGTCGAAGGTGGCCAACTTAAGCACCCCTCAGCCCAGTTTGAGAGTCTCGATAATCCGGCCATCCCAGTCTTCGTCGCGCATCTGACTGACGAGCGCCACCGCATCGAAGCCTCGTGTCTTGAGGCGAACCCGCCGCGCCACGACCCAAGCGACATCCTCGCGCGTCATTGGTCGGGGCGCCGGCTGCACCGGCTTCAACTCGATCACCGGCGTGCCATGCCGGGTAATGACCACGTCCTCGCCGTTAAGGGCGCGTTCGATCAAATCGGAAAGATGGTTCTTCGCTTCGGCGACGCTGTGCTGTGCCATGGACGCACCGTGGCCAACCGATAGCCAGAATTCAATCCCCGGTCGCCCCCATCTTTGCCGCCAAGCTCGGCACGGCAGCCGCCCGGCGCGGCGCCAGCCAATGCTGGAGCCGGTCGAGATACAGATAGATCACCGGCGTCGTATAGAGCGTCAGCACCTGCGACAGAGCCAGGCCGCCCACCATCGCGAACCCCAGCGGCCGGCGCAGCTCCGACCCCGCCCCATGCCCCAGCATCAGCGGCAGTCCCGACAGCATCGCCGCCATCGTGGTCATCAGGATCGGGCGGAAGCGCAGCAGGCACGCCTGGCGGATCGCCTCCAGCGGGGCCAGCCCGTCGCGGCGCTCGGCGGTGATGGCGAAATCGACCATCATGATCCCGTTTTTCTTGACGATGCCGATCAGCAGGATGATGCCGATCAGCGCGATCACCGACAGGTCGTAGCCCGCCGCCATCAGCATCAGCAGCGCGCCAACGCCGGCCGAGGGCAGCGTGCTCAGGATGGTCAGCGGCAGGATGTAGCTCTCGTACAGCACGCCGAGGATCACGTAGACCGTGATCAGCGCCGCCGCGATCAGGTACGGCTGGCCGGCGAGCGAACTTTGGAACGCCTGGGCGGTGCCCTGGAATGTGCCCTGCAAGCTGGCGGGCACGCGCATCCCGGCCATCTCGGCCTTGATCGCGTCCACCGCCTGACCGAGTGCCGCGCCCTTGGCGAGGTTGAACGAGATGGTCACCGCCGGGAACTGGCTTTGATGGCTGATCGACAGCGGCTGCACCGGCGCGGTCGTCCACTTGGCGAGGCCGGACAGCGGCACTGTCGCGCCGCTGGCAGAGCGGACATACAATTGGTTCAAGGTTGCCACGTCGCTCGCGAGGCCGGGCAGCACCTCGAGGATCACGTGATAGGAGTTGATCTGCGTGAAATACTGGGTGACCTGGCGCTGGCCGAAGGCGTCGTACAACGTGTCGTCGATTGCCTGCAGGGTCACGCCGAGCCGCGCCGCCTGGTCGCGGTCGATCCGCAGCGTGGTGGTCAGCCCCGACATCTGCTGATCGGTGGTCACGTCGCGCAGCATCGGCAGGGCGCGCAGCCGGTCCAGCACGCGCGGCGCCCACTGGAACAGCTCGGCGAGATCGGCGTCCTGCAAGGTGTACTGGTATTCGGTCTTCGACAGCCGCCCGCCCACGCGGATGTCCTGCGCGGCCTGCATGAACAGCCGCCCGCCCTCGATCCCCGCGAGCTTGGGCCGGATGCGGTTGATGAAGTCCTGGGCGGTGCGTCCGGCACGTTCCTCGAACGGCTTGAGCGCGATGAACATGCGGCCGTTGTTCAGCGTCTGGCCGCCGATGCCCGAGCCGACGGTCGCGTTGTAGCTCGCCACATCCGGATCGGCCGCGATGACCGCGCCCAGCCGGGCCTGGATGCGCGACATCTCCTTGAACGAGACGCCCTCCGCGCCCTCGCTGATGCCGATGACGACGCCGGTGTCCTGAGCCGGGAAGAAGCCTTTGGGAATGTCGACATAGAGCAGGATGGTGACCGCCACGGTGGCGAGGAACGTCAGCAGGGTGGTGAAGCTGTGCCGCAGCGCGACGTCGAGCGTGCGGCGATAGAATGCCAGCAGCCCGGAGAACCCCGCCTCGACCACCCGCCACAGCCGGCCGTGGCCGCCCGGATCGTGTCGCAGGAAGCGCGCGCACATCATCGGCGTGAGAGTGAGCGAGACGAATGCCGACAGCAGCACCGCGACGGTCACCGTCACCGCGAATTCCCGGAACAGGCGGCCCACGATGCCGCCCATCAGCAGCAGCGGAATGAACACCGCGACCAGCGACAGGCTGATCGAGACGATCGTGAACCCGATCTCGCCCGCCCCCTTCAGCGCCGCCTCCATGGAGGTCATCCCGTCCTCGACGTGGCGGTGGATGTTCTCCAGCATCACGATCGCATCGTCGACGACGAACCCGACCGAGATGGTCAGCGCCATCAGCGACAGGTTATCGAGACTGAAGCCAAACAGGTACATCGCCGCGCAGGTGCAGATCAGCGCCACCGGGACGGTGATCGCCGGGATGACGGTGGCCCACACGCTGCGCAGGAACAGGAAGATCACCATCACGACGAGACAGACGGCGAGAACCAGCGTGAACTGCACGTCGGCGACCGACGCGCGGATCGTCTGCGTGCGATCCATCACCACGCCGACATGAACCGAGGGCGGGATCGCGGCCTCTAGCCGAGGCAGCGCGCGCTTGATGCGATCCACCGTGTCAATGACGTTGGCGCCGGGCTGCTTGAACACCAGCAGGATGATGCCGGGTTTGCCGTTCTGCCAGCCGGCGAGCGTCGCGTTCTCCGGCCCGTCCACCGCCTGGCCGATGTCGCGCACCCGCACGGGGGCGCCGTTGCGCCAGGCGAGGATGACGTCGTTAAATTCGGCGGCGCGCGTGAGCTGGTCGTTGTCATAGATCGTGAAGTCGCGGCGGTCGGCGTCGATGTTGCCTTTCGGGGCGCTGACCGACGCATTGACCAGGGCGGGGCGCACGTCCTCGAGCGTCAGGCCCATCGCGGCGAGCTTCGCCGGATCGACCTGCACGCGAATCGACCGCTTCTGCTCTCCCCCGATATAGACTTGACCCACCCCCGCTATCTGCGAGATCTGCTGGCTGAGGATGTTGTCGGCGTAGTCGTCCGCCTCGATCAGCGGCATCGCGTCCGATTGCACCGACAGGATCAGGATCGGGCTGTCGGAGGGATTGATCTTCCAGTAGTTCGGCGAGGCCGGCAGGTTTTTCGGCAGTTGCCCGCTGGCCGCGTTGATCTGCGCCTGGATGTCGCCCGCCGCCGCGTCGATGTTCCGGTCGAGGTCGAACTGGATGACGATCTGGGTCTGGCCCAGCACGTTGATGGACGTCATCTGCGCGACGCCCGGAATCTGCGCGAACTCGCGCTCCAGCGGCTGGGCGACCGTGCTCGCCATCGTCTCGGGGCTGGCGCCGGGGAACTTGGCGTTCACCAGGATGGTCGGAAAATCCACGCGCGGCAGCGGCGCCACGGGAAGGAACGGGTACGCAGCGAGCCCGATCAGTACCAGCGCCGCCATGATCAGCGAGGTGCCGATCGGGCGCCGGATGAACGGGGTCGAAATGCTCATGCCGGGCCCTTCTCCCGCACCGTGGCGACCCGCGCGCCGTCCGTCAGCCGCGATTGCCCTGCCGTCACCACCACCGCCCCATCCGGCAATCCGCTCGCAACGACCGCCGTATGGCCGTCATCGGGGCCGAGCGTGACACTCTGACGCGCCGCCGTGCCGTCCGGGCGCACCACATAGACGAACAACCCGCTCGGCCCGTGCTGCACGGCGTTCGACGGAACGGTCAGCGCATTGCGGTCCGTGTCCAGCAGCAGCCGGGCTCGGACGAACTGGCCCGGCCAGAGCTGCCCGGTCGCGTTCGGAAACACCGCCTTCAACCGGATAGTGCCGGTGCTGGGATCGACCGCGTTGTCGATCGTCAGCAGCGCGCCCTGATCCAACGGCGCGCTGCCCTCGGGGGGCAGTGCCGCCACGGGCAGCCGGCGCGCGCGCATCGCCGCACCAAGACGCGGCAGATCCTCCTGTGGCAAGGTGAAGACCACCGCGATGGGGTGGATCTGGGTGATGGTCATGATCGGCGCCGCATCCCCCGCGCGGATCAGGTTTCCGGGGTCGATCTGGCGCAGGCCGACGCGCCCGTCGAACGGTGCGGCGATCGCGCAGAATCCGACATTGATCCGCGCCGCCTCCACCGCCGCCGCGTCGGCCGCGACGGCCGCCGTGAGCTGGGCGACATTGGCCTGGTTCTGGTCGAGCTGCTGGTGCGAGGCGAAATCCTGCCGTATCAGCGCGCTGGTGCGACCCAGATCCCGCCGCGCGTTGGCGAGCTGCGCCTCGTCCTGCTGCTTCTTCGCCTCGGCCTGATCGAGCGCCGCCTGGTAGGGGCGTGAATCGATCACCGCCACGACCTCGCCCGCCTTGACCTCCTGGCCCTCCTGAACCGGGACCTGCATCAGCGTGCCGTCCACGCGGGCGCGCACCTGCACGGCGTTGTTGGACTGGACGGTGCCGAGCCCGGCGAGATAGACCGAAACGTCCCGCCGCTCGGCCGTGGCGGTGGAGACGGGCACGCCGGCCTGGCTGGCGGAAGGTGCGGGTTCCTGCGCCGCCGGCCGGCGCGCGGCGAACGAGCCGGCGAGGGCGGTCGCGACCAGGATCGCCGCCGCCCAGCCGGACCATCCGGCGGGCCAGGAAGGCAAGCGGCGACGAGCCGGATCGATCATCAAGCGGACCTTTGCAAACGAAACGGCGTGGGAAACGCCCGGCCATCCTGCTCAGGGTCGGTCGCCCGCTTATCAATAGTCGGGAAGACCAACTCGCGGTCAAGCGTCCTCGAACCGCGGTGGACCCCGGGCGTCCTAATCCTCGGCCACCCCAAGGGCGCGGCGGAAGCGGTCGGCCAGATGCGCGCCGTCGCGCGGCGGCAGGTGCCGGGGCTTCTCCTCGGGCGAGATGCGAACGACCGCGAACAGCCTCTCGGCGCGGAGCCGTGGGCGCAGCGCGACGACCTCGTCCATGTCCCGCGCGGTCGCGGTCGCGGGCCAGCCGCAGGCGGCGGCGACTGCCGCGAGGTCCGTCGCGTGCGCGGTGTGGCTGCGCTGGGCGCCGGTTTCGCCGTAGCGGGCGTTGTCCAGCACGGCGATGGCGAGGTTCGGCGCGGGGGCGGTGGCGATCGTCGCCAGCGCGCCGAGGCCCATCAGCATCTCCCCATCGCCGGTCAGCACCAGCACGCGCCGACGCGGCTGGGCCAGCGCGAGGCCGAGCCCCAGCATGGCGGCGCCCCCCATCGCGCCCCAAAGATAGAAATTCAGCGGCCGGTCGCCTGCGGCGGCGGCGTCGTAGGTCGCGGCACCCAGCCCGGTAACGACCAGCAGATCACCCCCTTCTTGACCATGGGGCTCGCGCAGGAGCGCGGCGGCGACCTCGCGGCGGTCCAGGGTTCCCTCGTTCCTCATTTCACGAACACCTTCGACCCGATCAGGCGTTGGCCGAGCAGCACCGCCACGGGCACCGCGCTGTCGAAAGCGAGGGATGCGGACGCCGCGACCACCTCGGCGGCGTCTCCCGGATGGTCGGCCCGGCGGACATGCACACCGGCGGCGTTCAGAACGGCGGCCGTGGCTGCACCCATCGGCACCTGCCAGGGATTGAACTCCCCCCACTCGCCGCGCATCGTGACCAGCGTCAGGAAAGGCATCCGGCAGTTGACCGGCAAGGAGAGCATGTTGATGCAGTTGCCGACCCCGGAGGACTGCATCAGCAGGGCGGCGCGGCTGCCGCCGAGCCAGGCGCCGGCCGCGAGGGCGATGCCCTCCTCCTCCGTGGTCAGCACGACCGCTGCCATGTCGGTGTCGGCATGGGCCGCCTCGATGAGCGCGGCATGTCCGGCGTCCGGCACGTAAGCGATCTGGGTCACACGCGCGCGCTTCAGCGCGGCGTACACCTCCGCCTGCCAGTCCTGTGATGGCATCGCTGTCCTCCTCGGGCGCCTATGCTGCCCGGGGCGGCGTCGGCGGGCAAACTCCACATGCGCGGATCAGCCCGGCGCGATGGCCTCGTTCGGCAGCGCGCCCCAGAAATCGCCGCGGCGGAGCCATCCGCGATAATCGCCCACCTGCACCTGGCACCAGTCCGCGCCGGCGGCGCAGGAGCGGATGCGCCCGACGACGCCGGGCTGGAGGATGGCGACCGCGCGTGCGGTCGCCTCTGCGCTCTTGCGCAGGGTGCGGTCGGCGCCCGTGACCACGAAGTCACGCCGCCCGAACAGGGTCGCCTCGTGAACCCAGCCCTTGACCCCATCGGGCGCCGTAACCAGGCGCCAGACCTCGAACTCCCGGTCGATCTGGACCGGCAGGCCGCGCCGCTTGTAAAGCCACTCGATCGGATAGCGCTGGCCGGGCCCCGCCCGCAGATTGACGTCATCGGCCCGCAGCGAGGCGAAGCGGGGCAGCGGTAGCCCGGTTACGCTGCCCTTGCCGGGACTGTCCGGCGGCGGTGCGGGTTTCGCGCCAGGCTTGCCTCCCGCCGCAGTTCCCGCAGCATCGACGTGCTCGCTGCCCGGCGCCTTGGCGGGCGACTTGGAGACTGTGGACTTATGCGCCGCCTTGCCGGCCGATTTGGCCTTTTCGCCCGTCTTGACGGTCGCGCCACGCGGCGCCTGACGTACCGGCCCTCGAGGCGCCGCGAGGACGTGCGGATTCTCGTGACCCGGTAGCCCCGCCGGCGCCTGGGCCAACGCCGCGGACAGCGGCACGCAAATGACCAACGCGAGACCAAGGCCAAGTTGGCGGACACCCATGAACCATCAGTGCCAAACCGCACGGACTCGGGTCAAGCTTGACGGGCAAGTTTCGACACGCGCGTCTTGTCGGCCGGCTCCACTCGGGCTATACGCCCGCCTCGGCCGGAGTGTAGCTCAGCCTGGTAGAGCACTGTGTTCGGGACGCAGGGGCCGGAGGTTCGAATCCTCTCACTCCGACCACCGCCTCGAAACGGCGCCTTATGCGTGTAGGCGCCGCCGGCGCATATCTACATGCCTTGCTTGACCTTCTCGGCGGAATTCGTGACCGCGCGGCCGGTTGCGCTCACGTCCTGGCCAACGCCGGCCGTCGTGTTGCAGGCACTCAGCATCACGAGCGCGCCGCCAAGGATGAAGCTCGCAAGCAACGCGGCTGTCACGCCGTGACGCAGATGGCCGATGTTTCTCATCTTGCCTCTCCTCGGGATTTGCCGGTCCCGAATGATTGCCCGGCGCACCGATCCGAATCAAGCCCCGCGCGGCTGTCTCGGCCCTTTCTCAGATGTTCCCCGCGATCCACTCCTTAAGCCGGCTCTTCGGCAAGGCGCCGACCTGGGTGGCGGCGGGCTGGCCGTCCTTGAAGAGGATCAGCGTCGGAATGCCGCGGACCGAGTAGGTGTTCGGGGTCGTCGGATTCTCGTCGATGTTGACCTTCGCGACGGTCAGCCGGCCGGCGAACTCGCCCGCCAGTTCTTCCAGCGCGGGTCCGATCATCTTGCACGGTCCGCACCACTCGGCCCAGAAATCGACGAGAACGGGCTTGGATGCCTTCAGCACGTCCGTCTCGAAGCTCTGGTCGGTGACGGGCTTGGTGTTCGCGCTCATGGAAGCCTCACAAGTTCGTTGCGTCGGAAGTGGTCGTGGTCGCCGACGGGATCAAGTCGGGCTGAATCAACCCGTGCGCGTCCAGCAGCGCGTCGGGGAGCCAGTCCGGGCGCGCGGCCTCGGTCCAGACCAGCACGCAGCGTATCGGCCGGTCGGGGAAGATGTCGCGCAGCACGGCGCGATAGGCGGCCATCTGGCGCAGATACATCCCCGGCGTCGCCGCCACGTCGGCCGGGGGGCGGCGGTTGGTCTTGTAGTCTGCGACCAGCACCCTATCCGCCAGCACGGCGAGCCGATCGACCAGCCCACCGATCACCTGGCCTGCGATCACGCCCGAAAGCGGCACCTCGGCCCGGCTCCCCGGCCCGAACAGCGGGGCCAGATCCGGATGGTCGAGCAGCGCGATAACCTGGGCGGCGAGCTGCACCGCCTCGCCGGCGGCGAGGCCATTGCCGGCCCGGTCCAGCCACGTCACGGCGGCCGAGACGCGCCGGCCGGCCGGCAGCTCCGGCAGGTGTTGGAGCAGCGCATGGACCAGCCTCCCGCGTTGCAGTCCGCCCGACCGCGGACCCGCATGCAGCGGCGAGTCCGCGGCGGGCACGGGGCCAAGCTCAACGCCCTCCGGCCGGCTCGGGGCGAGCGGCATGGGGCGCGCGGGCTCCACCGGGGGCGGTGCAGGGCGCCACAGTGGAGCAATGCCGGCCCAGGCGGGCAGGGGAGCCGAGATGCCGGCATCGGCCGCGCGCTCGACCCGGTCGGGCGGCTCGGTCTGCGCGGCGGCGTGGCGGAGACGCTCGCCCTCCCAGCCGGGCGATTCCGTTCCCTCGGCGCCAAGCGCGATGAAACCCGCCCGCACCAGCGCGTACCAACTCTGCTCCGGCAGTTCCCCCTTCGGCTCCCAGCCGCAGACTACCAGCCGCTCCTCGGCACGGGTCAGCGCGACATACAGAAGTCGGTTGTACTCCTCCCGCTGCCGGGCAGTGACGAGTGCAAGCAGCCGTCCGGCCTCGGCGCAGTGCATCTCCTGGCGGGGCGCCCATAGCGGCACCTGGGCGCCGGTCTCGGGATCAGCCGCCCACAGGAGGCCGCCTTTGGGCGGCGGCAGCGCGGTGGTATCCGGCAGGATGACCAGCGGCGCCTGCAAGCCCTTCGCGCCATGCACGGTCATCACCCGTACCACACCGCCCGCTGGGCCGCCCGCGACCTCCTGCTCGCGTTTCACCTCGGCGCCCGACCGGCGCAGCCAGTGCAGGAATCCCTGCAACGACGGCGGGTGCGTGCGCGCATACGCCAGCGCCGCGTTCAGCAGTTCATCGACCGGCTCGCCCGCCTCCGCCCCGAGCCGCGCGAACAGCCGCGCCCGGCCCCCGAGAGGTCCGAGCGCCTCCGACAAAAGCGCGTGCGGGCCGGCGTAGTCGACGCGCGCCAGCAACGTCGCGAACATCGCCCACGCTTGCGCCCAATCCGGCCGCTCCGCCGCGCGCGCGCGCAGGGCCTCCCACAACCGTCCCGGCCGATCGAGCGCGAGCCGCATCAGGCTGTCATCGGTCAGATCGCCCAGCGGGCTTGTGAGGAAGCAGGCGAATTGCACGTCATCTTGCGGCAGCAGCAGCGCGTCGGCCAACGCCAGCAAGTCCTGCACCGCAGGCTGCTTGGTCAGCGCCATCCGGTCCAGCCCCGCCACGGGGACGCCGCGCGCCTTCAGCTCGCGGACCAGCACGCGCTGGAAGTCGTTGCCTCGGCCGCGCACGAGCACCATCACATCGCCGGCTCGCAAGGCCCTCCGACGGCTCGGCAGCATCACATGGCCATCGGTCTCGTCCTTGATCCATTCGGCCAGCTCCTCGGCCAGCACCTGCGGGGCCGATTTCAGACCTTGGTTGCGGTCGGGGACCGTCCAGCCGGGCGTTTCGGTCACCGCCGGCCCACGCGCCAGCCGCCACAGCTCCACCGCGCCGGCCTGGCCCGCGCGGTCGCTCTCGTGATGCAGATCCCCCGGATTGCAGACGCCCGCGGCGGCCAGGGGATTGGCGAACACCGCATCCACCAGATCGAGCACCGGCCCCACCGAGCGGAACGACACGTCCAGCGACGGCTCCACCCAACGCCCGCCCGCCGCGCCCACCCGCTCGCGCAGGACCGCGCGGGCGCGGTCGAACTCGGCGATGTCGGCGCCCTGGAAGGAGAAGATCGACTGCTTGCGATCGCCCACCGCGAAAACCGTGCGGGGCGCCTCTGCCGCGTGTTGCCCGGCGAAGAACTCCGCTGTCAGGGCATGCGCAATGCGCCACTGCGCGGGCGCCGTGTCCTGGACCTCGTCCAGCAGCAGATGATCGAGCCCGCCGTCGAGCTTGTAGAGCACCCAGGCCGCGCCCGGATCGACCAGCAAATCGGAGCTGCGCCCGATCAGATCGGCGTAATCCAACACGCCGGCCGCGTCCTTGCGCCGCGCATAGCCGTCCAGCATCGGGGCGGCGAGCGTCATCAGGGCGTGCGAGAGCGCCGCCATGTCGCAGCCGCGACGCGCATCCTCGACCGCCGCAACACGCCCGGCCTCCGCCAGCATCGCGTCACGCAGCGTCGGGGCCGTCTTGGCGAGTGTCGAATTGACGAACGCGGTGGCGGCCCGCGGCTCATTCTTGGCGGTGAGGAACGCGGTGCGCCAAACCTCCCATGAAGCGCGTCGCGCCGTCACATCGCCCTCCAGCCAGGCCCGAATGCGCGCGGCCTTTGCGCCGCAAGCGGGCGAGGCTTCCGCCGCGACCCGCTCGGCCGCCGCGCGCAGCGCCTCCGCCTCTGGCCAGGCGATCGCATCGTCCAGCACGTGCTCCGCGCTCGCGTGCATCACCCGCAGCGCCCGTCGCTGTACGGCGGCGAGCGCCGGGCCAAGCACGAGGCTTTCAGCGAGCCGCTCGCGGCTGGCCAGCAACGCCGCAACGAGCTGGTGAAACCGCGCGACGCTGACGAGCCCGGCGAGTCGTCGGAGCGCATCCGCCCTGTCCGTCTCGGTGTGCGCCTCCGCGAGCATGTGCTCGCGCGCCTCGGTCAGGGCGTCGCCCGCCTCGCGCTCGTCGGCCACGATGAAATGCGGCGACAGCGCCGCTTCCAGCGGAAACCGCCGCAGCAGGCTCTGGCAGAAGGCGTGGATGGTGCCGATCCGCATCCCGCCCGGCAGATCGAGCACGGTCGCGAACAGCGCCCTTGCGCGCATCAGCGCCTCGTCAGTCGGCGTCACCGACAGTGCCATCAACCGAGCCGACAGCGCCGCGTCGCCCAGTGTCACCCACTCGCCCAAGGTGCGATGCAGCCGGAGCGCCATTTCGGCCGCCGCCGCCTTGGTGAAGGTCAGGCACTGGATGCGTTCGGGCCGCGCGCCGCCCAGCATCAGCCGCAGCAGTCGATCGGTCAGCAGCTTGGTCTTGCCCGATCCCGCCGAGGCGCCGACGAATGCCGACATGGCCGGGTCCGACCCCAGCCGTTGGGCCGCATTGGCGCGGTCGCGGGCGAGCCGGCTCACGAATCGTCGCCTTCATCCGCGGCCGCCCACTCCGCGACCCGGGCCAACTGGGCGTAGTCCGGAAAGCGCGGTGCGCGGCCGGGCTGCGGCTGCGACAGATAGCAGCGGGCCGGGTCGTCGAAGAGGTCGATCAACGTGCCGAGCGCATGTCCCGTCGTGCGCGCCGTTGCCGTGATGGCGACCGGGTCGCCATTGCACAGCGCGTGAACCTTGCCCGGTTCGTGGCCGCCGGTGACGTGCCAGTACGCCAGCTCCGCCGTTTCGCCCGATGCGTCAGGCCCGAACGCCCCCGCCAGCGCCATCGCCGCCTCCAGCGGAAGCTGCGGAGCCAAGCCGGCCTCCACGTCGCGCAGGGGCGGCACGGTGCCGGTCTTGTAGTCGAGGATGCCGAGTCGCCCGTCTGCACGTCGCTCGATCCGGTCGGCGCGGCCGGTGAGCGTGAACCGTCCGCCGGGACGCAGCAGCTCCCAGGCTCCCTTCACCTCGGCGGACACGGCGCGCAGGCCCATTCCCGCCCGCCGCTCGGTCTCGGTGTCCGCGACCCACGCCGCGATGCGTTCCAGCCGGGGCGCCCACCAGTTCGCCAGCGCGGCCCGCAGCCGGGCATCGGCCATCGCGCGCAGCAGGTGATGGCGCAGCCGTGCGGGCGCCTCCGCCGGCCAGTTCGCCCCGACCTCCTCCAGGAAGCGGTGCAGGCCGGCGTGGACCATCGCGCCGTAGTCGGCCGCGTCGGTGTCCTGCTCAAGAGCGTCCAGCGGCCTCAACCGCAGAATGTGTTTTGCGTGGATCGCATAGGGATCGCGCAGCCAGGTCTCGATCTCGGTCACGCTCAGCCGACGCGGGCGGCGGGCGACGGCGGGGCAGGGCGTGGGCGGAGCGACCGGGCGGAGCTTGGCGGGCTGGTCCAGCGCCCGCGCCCAGCCCGCCGCCGGATGGCGCGGCAGCGCCGCGCCGCGCCCGGCGAGGAACATGTCCAGCCGGGTGAGCCAACGCGCCGGCACGGTGGGCGCACCGTCCAGCCGGCGCGGGCAGGACAAAACCACTTCGGGCGCGGCGAAGGTCGCGGCGACGAAGTCGTGCGCCGCCTGGCCGATCGCCTCCTCGGGCGAGGGCAGCCCGACCCGCGCGCGCATCGGGCGCGACAGCCACGGACCAGGCTCCGCCGCCGGGGGCCACACGCCCTCCGACAGCCCGCCCAGGACCAGCACGTCCACGCTCTGAAGCCGCGCCTCCAGCAGGCCCCAGATGAACACCCTCGGATGCTCCGCCCCGTCGCGCCCGCGCAGGGCACGCCGGCTGCGCACCGCCGGGCCACCGGCGAGCACGGCATCCAGCAGGGCGGGCAGCACTTCGCGCGGCTGGTCGGGCAGGATCGGCACGGCGGCCAGCACGGCGGCCAGATGCGCCGACAATGCGTCGCCCTCCTCGCCGGACCACAGTCGGGCCGGCCCAAGCTGGTCCTCGGTCGCGGCCAGGCGTTCGGCCGCCTCGATCAACCCGGCCAACGCCTCGGCCGGGGCCGCCGCCAAGGTGGCGCCGAACCGCAGCGCGGGCGCCAGACACGCCTCCACACGCCCGAGCAGGTCCGATGCCGGCGTGCGCAGCGCGGCGGGCGCCTGGTCCAGACCGTGACGCAAGCCGCTCAGCCCCGGCGCCGGGCGCGGGCCGCGCAGGCATGCCAGCTCCAGGGCGCGCGCCCCGGCGCGGCAGACGGAAGGCGACAGACCGGCGGCGGCGAGCGGATGCTTGAGCAAGGCGAGCAGCGGCACCGGCGCCAGCTCCTCGGCCACCGCTCGCGCGATCAGCCGCAGGAACACGGCGGGCGGCGTCTCAGCCGACGGCTCGCCGGCGCTGTCGTCGGCGACGATCCCCCAGCGCAGCAGCTCCGCCGTGACCCGCCCGGCCAGCGCCCGGTCCGGCGTCACCAGGGCGGCGCGGGCGTCTCGCGTCTCCAGCGCGTCGCGCAGGATCAGCGCGATCGCCGCCGCTTCCTCCTGCTGGTCGGCCGGCTCCAGCCGCCACAGGCCGGCAACGTCGGCGGGGCCCGCACCGGTCCAGTCCTCGGCCAGCGCGGCGCCGGGCAGCAGGGCGCGGCGCATGGTTTGGGCCCGACGCTCGGGAATCGCGGTCTGCGCCGTCGTTTGCCAGGGCCGCACGCCCGCTCGGTCCACCCCAAGCCCGTACAGCAGCGATCGCAGCCCCGCCTGCGGATGCGATGCTTCAAGCGCCTTCCAGGCCGCTTCCGTCAGGTCGTGGTCGAGGCCCGGCAGCACCACCGCCCCGCCCGGGAGGAGCGCCACGACGGCGGCGAGGCGGGAGACCGCCGGGACGGCGGCCGTGGTGCCCGCGATCAGCACGCGATGGGCAGGTGGGTCATGCTCCCACGCAGCGGCTTGCGCGTTCAGCAACGCAACCTGCCGGGCCGCCGGATTCATCACTCCGTGCTCGGCGAGCCAGCCCGGCCAGTGCTCGGTGACGATCTGCAGGAAGTCCAGCGTCCGCGCCCAGTGCTGGGCGAAATCCTGGTCCGCCGCGTCGGGGAGGCGGGCGGCGAGGTCGATCTCGGCCCGCTCGGCCTCGTCCATCAGCGCCGCCAGTTCCTCCGCCAGCCGCCACGCGCGGTCGGCCGTGCGTGGCGCGCCGTCGCGGCCGGCCATGGCCAGGATCAGGCAGCAGAGCGCGGCGAGACGCTGCGCCGGCTCTACCGCCGGCGGCAGGTCCAGCGTGCCGGCCAGCGCCAGCGACGCCTCGTCCGGCGCGCCGATGGCGGTGATCCGCGGCAGCAGCAGCGCCCGCCCGCCCGAGGCGCGCAGGAACGCCGCAGCCAATGACCGTGCTGCGCGGCGCGTAGGCAGCAGGATCAATCCCTCCGCCGCTGCGAGCGGATCCCGCGCCTCGGTCGCCGCCAGCCACTCCGCCGCGATCGCGTCAAGGAAGGGAACGTGCGCGGGGATGCTGAACAGGTTCATCCCGAAAGCCCCGCGCGATCGGGCCAGCCGGTCAGCCGCGCGCGCCGCGCCTCTCCGTGGGCGAGGGCGAGTTCCAGCACCAGCGCCCCGTCGGGGCGAAGCGCGCCCAGCCGGTCGGGCCATTCGACCACCACGACGTCGCGCACCGCATCCTCCCACCCAAGCTCGGCCAGCGCGCCGGGACCGTCCAGCCGCCAGAGGTCGAAATGATGCACCGGGCCGAGTCGTGTCTCGTAGGTCTGCACCAGGGTGAAGCTCGGACTGGGCACCTCCAGCCCCGGAATCCCCCGTCAGCGCGCGCAGGAATGCGCGGGCGAAGGCGGTCTTGCCGGCGCCGAGCGCGCCTTCGAGCAGGATCGCATCGCCCGCCCGCGTCCGCGCCGCCAGCCCCCCGGCCAGGCGCTCGGTAGCCGCGAGGTCCGGCAGGTCGAAGACTCGGTGCGTGTCCGGCATCGGCGCACTCTGCCCCGCTTGCCCCGATGTCGCCACGTGCCGTACGTCCACTCCCATGAGCACGCCCATCGAAACTGACGTCGCCATCATCGGAGCCGGCCCCGTGGGCCTGTTCGCCGTATTCGAGTTGGGGATGCTGAAGCTCAGCAGCGTCCTGATGGACGCGCTGGCCGAGGTAGGCGGCCAGTGCGCCGCGCTGTACCCGGAGAAGCCGATCTACGACATCCCCGCGCACCCCGCCGTCGGTGCAGGCGAGCTGGTGGCACAGCTCGAACGCCAGATCGCGCCGTTCCACGCCCCGCGCCTGCTGGGCCGGCGCGTCGAGCGGCTCGCCGGCGAGGCCGGCGGCTTCACGCTCGGCACCGACCAGGGCGACGAGGTGCGCGCCAAGGCGGTCGTCATCGCCGCCGGCGCCGGCGCCTTCGGCCCGAACCGCCCGCCGATCGCGGGTCTCGCCGCCTACGAGGCCACGGGCGCCGTGCAGTATTACGTGCGACGGCGGGAGGATTTCCGGGACAAGCGCGTCGTCATCGCGGGCGGCGGCGATTCGGCCGTGGATTGGGCGCTCGCGCTGAAGGACATCGCCCGCGTCGCCGTCGTGCATCGCCGCCCGAAGTTCCGCGCCGCCCCCGAAAGCGCCGCCCACCTGGAAGCCGCGGCGGCACGCGGGGAGCTCGATTTGGTGATCCCCTACCAGTTGGCCGGCCTGCACGGAGATGCGGGGGTGCTGACCGAGGTGGCGGTCGCCACGCTGAAGGGCGAGGCGCGGCGGCTGCCGGCCGATGCCCTGCTCGCGTTCTTCGGCCTCTCGACGGATCTCGGCCCGATCGCCGACTGGGGATGTGATCTGGAAATGCACCACGTCCTGGTGGAACCGGCGACCTGCCAGACCAGCCTGCCGGGCGTGTTCGCAATCGGCGACGTGGCGAGCTATCCGGGCAAGCTCAAGCTGATCCTCCAAGGCTTTAGCGAGGCGGCGATGGCCGCCCATGCGATCCACGCCGTCGCACGCCCTGGGCAGGCGCTGCACTTCGAGTACTCGACCACGAAGGGAGTGCCGGCGGGTTGAGCGCGAACCCAGGGCGGCCGTGGCGCGTTTCCCTGGGAACGAAACCGCTCGCCCGATGCCTTCGGGTTTGGAAGGACACGCAGATGCAGCCCCGGATCCTGCTTGCGACAGCCTTGCTGACCGGCCTCGGCTTCGCCGTGCAGGCGCAGCCCTTGCCGCCGCAGCTCACCTACGTCCAACCGCTCTCGCGGCCCGCCGTGCAGACCGTGCAGGAGCAGCTGCACAAGGCCGGCGACTATGGCGGCCGGATCGATGGGGTTTGGGGACCGGACAGCGTCGTGGCGCTGCAACGCTTCCAGCAGACCCATGGCCTGCAAGTGACCGGCCAGCTCAACGAGGCGACGGTCAGGACGCTGGGCCTCAACGCCGACGCGCTGCTGGGCGGCCCGCAAATCGCCGCCGGTCCCGCCGGCCCGGCCCCCTCGGCCACCACGATGGCGCCCGAGCCCGTGCGCGCCGTCCAGGGGCGGCTGCGTGAGATGGGCTTCTACCGCGGCCCCCTCGATGGCGTCTGGGGGCCGGAGATGCAGGCGGCGATCGCGCAGTTCCAGAAAAGCCGGGGCCTGGAGCCGAACAGCCAGCTCAACCCGGCGACCGTCGCCGCGCTCGGCTTCCAGCCGGGGATGGCGGCCGTGCGGTAAGCGAGGGCTAACTCGCGTACTCCGGCTCCTCCCGGTCCAGCACCCGACGTCACGCATCCAGGTGCAGACGCGCGTCGATTCGCTCGCCCCACGCACCGCGCCAGCGCCGCCGGGCCGCTTCGGGCAGCCGGCGCAGTCGCTGGCCGGTGCCCATCGCCGTCATCTGGTACACGCAGGTGCGCTCGGCGATGAACAGCTCGTCGAACGCATCGTGCACCGTCGGGCCAACCACGGTGACGCCGTGACTTGCCATGATGAGGATCGTCTTGTCGCCCAACACCCGCGCCATGCGGTCGCCTTCGGCCGTGTCGCCCGCCGGTTCATCGCCTTGCACGTCCACCGCGACGCGGTCGTTCAGTAGCAGGTTGTTGTGGTGCGCGAGCGCCAGCTCCGGTTCCTCCAGCAGCGACAGCGCGGTGAGCCAGCGCGGATGCACGTGCAACACGCAGGCCGCGTCCGGCCGGGCCATATGAATGCGGGCGTGAATGTGGAAGGCGACGTTGCGCAGTTCGCCCGTGCCACGCACCACGCGCCCGTCGAGGTCGCAGACGATCAGCGTGCTCGCCGTGATCTCCTGGAACAGCAGGCCGCGGGGGTTGATGAGGAACAGCGGCGGCTCCCCCGGCCGGGCGGGCAGCATCAGCGAATTGTGGTTGCCGATCTGCTCGTTCCAGCCATGCCGCGCGGCGATGCGGAAGACCGCCGCCATGTCGCGGCGCAGCCGCCGCTCGATCGCCTCGGCGTCTGACGACATCCCTTGGCACGACATCGCTTGCTCCCTTCGCCGCCCGCCTCGAGGATGCTTCGCATGTCCCCGCCTGTCGATCCCGTCGCCTCCGACCCCGATCTGCCCGCCCGCGTCGACGTAGTGGTGGTGGGCGGCGGCATCATCGGGGTCTGCACGGCGCTGTTCCTGGCGGAAAAGGGGGTCTCGGTCGCGTTGTGCGAGAAGGGCCGCATCGGCGCTGAGCAGTCCAGCCGCAACTGGGGCTGGTGCCGCACGATGGGTCGGGACGCGGCCGAGCTTCCGCTCGCGATCGAGAGCCTGCGCCTCTGGCACGGCATGAACGCGCGCACGGGGCGGGAAACCGGGTTCCGCCAGGCCGGCATCGCCTATCTCTGCGCGACCGAGGACGAGATCGCCGCGCAGCGGCGATGGCTCGATCAGGCGGGGCAGTACCAGGTGGAGGCGCGACTGGTGCGTGGCGCCGCGCTGGACGCGCTGTTCCCCGGCGCCGCCATTCCGCTCGCCGGCGCGCTCCTCACCCCGGGGGACAGCCGCGCGGAGCCGGCGCTGGCCGCGCCCGCCATCGCGGAGGCGGCGCGGGCGGCGGGGGCCGCGATCCTCACCGGCTGCGCGGTGCGCGGGTTGGAGACCGAAGCCGGGCGGGTCGCCGGCGTCGCCACCGAGCGGGGCCGGATCGCCTGCCAAGCCGTGGTGCTGGCCGGCGGCGCCTGGTCGCGCCTGTTTTGCGGCAACCACGGCATCGATTTGCCGCAGCTCAAGATCCTGGGCTCGGTGCTACGAACGCGCCCGCTGGACGGCCCCGACATCAGTGCCGGCGGCCCCGGCTTCGCGTTCCGCAAGCGCGCGGATGGCGGCTACACCGTGGCGCGGCGAGGCGCGAGCGAGCATCATCTCGTTCCGGACAGCCTGCGTCTGCTGCCCCGTTTCCTGCCGAGCCTGCGGTCGGAGTGGAAGGAACTGCGCCTGCGCGTGCGCGGCCGGTTTCTGGAGGAATGGCGGGTGCCGCGACGCTGGGCACTGGATCAAGCCTCCCCGTTCGAGACGGTACGCGTGCTCGACCCCGCGCCGTCGTCCAGCATCCTCGACGATGCGCGGCGCAGCCTCGCGCGCGCCTTCCCCGGCTTCGCGCGCATGGAGGTGGCGGAAACCTGGGGCGGGCTGATGGACGTGACGCCGGACGCGGTCCCCGTGATCGGCGCGGTACCGGGTGTGACCGGCTTTTACCTCGCGACCGGCTTCTCTGGTCACGGTTTCGGCATCGGCCCCGGGGCTGGCCGGCTGATGGCCGATCTCGTCGCGGGCGACCCGCCGGTGGTGGATGCCGCTCCGTTCCGTCTGGAGCGGTTCCGGTCAGCCTCGGTTAGAGGCCGCTCCTGAGTGGAGCGAGGGTCACGACTGGCGTCCGGATCGGGCGGTCGGGGTCGATCGGCTCATCGTCGTCCGGCCGGCCGAGGTGGTCGAGGAACACCTCGCAGTAGCGTCGCGCCGTCGTGTGCCAGACCCGCTGGCGCAGTGCCCGGTGCCGCTCCTGGCGCTCCTCCAGGCTCATGGTCAGGGCGCGATGCATCGCCTCGGCGATCTCGTCGGCATCGAACGGGTTGACGATCAGCGCGTCGGTCATCTCGTCCGCGGCGCCCGCGAAACGCGAGAGAATGAGGACGCCCGGATCGGCCGGGTTCTGCGCCGCGACATACTCCTTCGCGACCAGGTTCATTCCGTCGCGCAGCGGCGTCACCAAGCCCATGTGTGCCAGCCGATAGAAGCCGGCGAGCGTTCGCCGCCGCACCGGGCGCGTCATGTAGCGCAGCGGCACCCAGTCGAATTCCGAGTACCGCCCGTTGGTGTCGCCGACGATGCGGTTCAACTCCTCGCCCAGTTCGCGATAGTCGTTCACGTCTTCGCGAGAGCGGGCCGCGACCTGAAGGAAGCTGACCCGGCGGCGATGTTCGGGGAAGCGGGCGAGCAGCCGGCCAAACGCTTCGAGCCGGCTCAGCAGGCCCTTGGAGTAGTCCAGCCGGTCCACGCCGATCGCGAGCCGACGCTCGCCGAGGCTGTGGCGCAGGCGTTGCGATTCCGCCCCGCGCTCCGCCTGTGCGGCCATCTGAGCGAACGCCTCGGCGTCGATGCCGATCGGGTCGACCATCGGGGCGAACGCGCAACTCCCCAACCGGAGCCGCCCGCTGGCGTCGGGCTTGGCCGCTCCCAGCATCTCGCGCACGCAGTCCACGAAGGCCGTGCGATAGGTTTCCGTGTGAAATCCCACCACATCATAGGCGCACATTGACGCGAGCAGGGCATCGGCATGCGGCAGCGCCTGCATAATGGCCGGCGGAGGAAACGGGGTGTGGAGAAAGAAGCCGATGCGGTTGCGTACGCCGAGCGCGCGCAACTCGGTCCCGAGCGGGATCAGATGATAGTCATGCACCCAGACCAGATCGCTCGGCCGCAGCAGCGCAGCCAGCGCTGCGGCGAAGCGCCGGTTGACCGAGCGATAGCCCTGATACTCCTCGGTCCGGTAGTGCAGCAGCCCGAGCCGGAAATGCAGCAGCGGCCACAGCACGCTGTTCGAATAACCCGCATAGAACCGCTGATAATCGGATTCGCCGAGATCGATGGTCGCGTAGGTGATGCCGTCGGACGTCTGCATCGCCGGCACCGGATCCGGCCGGCTCGTGCGGCGGCCGCTCCAGCCAAACCACAGGGAGCCAGGCGTGAGCGCATCGGCTAGCGCCACCGCCAAGCCACCCGCCCGCGGCCCCTTTTCGCTGGGCAACGGGACGCGATTGGACACCACTACGAGTCGCGCCACCTTGGGGCCTCCCTGATCCTATTTGGTCGAATCCTGGGCAGATATCGCCTCAAAAAAACCTGACCACTGAAGTTTACCATGAATTGGGCTGGCGAAGAGCGTCGGCCGACGGACCCGGAGGACGAGCGAGACATGCGGATCGCCCAAATCGCGCCGCTGACCGAGGCGGTTCCGCCTCGCCTTTACGGTGGCACCGAGCGCGTGGTGTCGTATATCACTGAAGAGTTGGTCCGGTTGGGCCATGACGTGACCCTGTTCGCCAGCGGCGATTCGGTCAGCTCGGCCCGGCTCGAGGCCGGCTGGCCCAGCGCGCTGCGCTTCAATTCCGCGCTGCGCGACTTTCAGGCGCCGCATACGCTCATGCTGGAGAGCGTGTACGACCAGGCCGACGCCTTCGATGTGCTGCACTTCCATATGGATTACTGGCCGTTCGCGCTGTTTAGCCGTCAGCGCACACCGTTCGTCACCACCTTGCACGGGCGGCTCGATCTACCGGAGTTGGTGCCGATCTTTGACCGCTTCCGCAAGGTGCCGGTGGTCTCCATCTCCGATTCCCAGCGCCGGCCGCAGCCTCAGGCGAATTTCGTGCGCACGGTCTATCACGGGCTGCCCCCTGGACTGCTCACGCCGCGGCCGGTGAAGCCCGCCTATCTAGCGTTCCTGGGCCGCATTGCGCCCGAGAAGTCGCCCGACCGCGCGATCCGCATCGCCCGCCGAGCCGGCATTCCGCTCAAGATGGCGGCGAAGATCGACCGGGTGGACGAGACGTACTATCGCGAGCGTATCCGCCCCATGATCGACGGCCGGCACGTGGAGCTGATCGGCGAGATCGGCGATGCCGACAAGCCGGACTTCCTGAGCGGCGCCGTCGCGTTGTTGACGCCGATCGATTGGCCGGAGCCGTTCGGCTTGGTAATGATCGAGGCGATGGCCTGCGGGACGCCGGTGATCGCCTTCAACCGCGGCTCGGTCCCCGAGGTCGTGGACCACGGGATGACCGGCTATATCGTCCAGGACGAGCCTGGAGCGGTCGCCGCCGTCCCGCTCGCCGCCGGCTTGTCGCGCACGGCCATTCGCCGCTGTTTCGAGCAACGGTTCACCGCTCGGCGCATGGCCGAGGAGTATGTCGAACTTTACGCGGCGCTGGCAACCGAGCGACCGCCGCTTCTGCGCGTCGCGAAGTGAGGGCCGACGCGCGCTCTCCCCACGAAACACGTGGGGAGAGACGTGGCCGCTTGTTCGTGACGCTTAACGCGTCGTTGTCGTGCGGGGCTGGGATTGCCCGCTCGGGGATTGACCGGTCCGGTCGGCATCACCCGATGTGTTGCCGCTCGTGGTGCCGCCCAGCGTGCTGCCGGTCATGCTGCCCGTGTTGCCGACGCCCGTGGACCCGCTGACGCCCGAACCGCTGGTGCGACCGACATCGGACGTGGCGCCGCGTTCGGAGACGCCGGAATAGGTCCCGGAAATCGAATCGCGCTGCTGCGGGCTTTGTCGCACGCGGAGGTTGTTCTGGACGTGCTTCACTCCCGATACCTCGTCGGTGATGTCCTCGGCGAGGCGCTTGGAGTAGCGGCTGTCCACGTTGCCGCTCAATGTCACCTCGCCGTCCCCGACCGTCACGTCGATCTCGCTCGCGTCAAGGATCGGATTGTCGGTCAAGCGGTCGCTCACATCCTCGCGGATGCGCTCGTCGGAGCGCGCGTAGCCGCGCGGTCCTCGGCCGCGGTGATAGGCGCGCTCGTCCTCCTGTCGGCGGCGCTCGGCCTGGTCGTCGCCGAACCAAGACGACACCTCGTCGGAGGCACGATCCCACCAGCCCCGCTCGTTGCGCCGGTCGTTGCCATAGCCGACCCGCTCGCCATAGCGGTCGCGACCGTAGCCGGCCCGGCCATAGCCCGTCGGCTCCCACCCGCGATCCCAGCCGGGATCGCGCCCCCAACTCTCGTCGAAGCCCCAGGCTCCGCCGGGGACACCACCGCTGATCGCGCGTCGACCGAAGTCGCCGCCGTAGCCGGGGTCGGGCCCGTACCGCCGGCCCCAATCCTCCCGACCGTAAGGGCCGCGGCCAAAATCCCGTCCGTAGCCGCGGTCGGTCACGCGCCGCCCGCTTCCGCGGCTCCATTCGTCGCGATTTTCATAGCCGCGTCCATAGTCGCCGCGATCGCGACGCCATTCGTTTTCGGGATCGGCAGCCCGCGACGCATCTCCTCGACCGTACTCGGAGCGGCCGTAACGATCGCGCTCCCGATCGTCGCGCTCAGCGCGCGAGCGGTCCCGGTCGCGCCGCCAGTCGTCTCTCTGGTCAGCCATTCTAGTCTCCTCGGTGGAAGAAATCCCCTCGTAAACGGCAGGGCCGGGCAGGGGTTGCCGTCAGCGCGGGCCGCGGGGCGGAGCGCAACTGCCGCTTTCCCGGCGCGTTGCGGGCCACTGGAGCGGGCAACCTCTGGGGCGGCGGCACGCCGTCGGCGGACGCTCCGCCGGGAGCGGTCTCCGGGGTGGCGGCTGGCAGGAGGCGCACCAGCGCGGTATTGCCGACCAGCGAAGCAAATCGGTTGGTCAGACCGCGCCGGCGCCCCAGTGGAGCGCCCCAGTGGAGCGCACCCGGTCGAGGCGGCTAGCGCAGACTGGCGTTGAGCTTTTCGAGCGCGGCCGCGCCGGGGATCAGGTCGTGCTCTCCCAGCGCGTTGAACGCCGTCTCGACCGTGTTCAGATGCCGGTGCAGATCCTCCGGCTCGGGATCGACATAGAGCAGGCCCGTGGCGATCTCGCCGGCCGCGTGGCGCTGCTGGAGCCACGTCATCGCCGCGATCCGGTCGTGGACGTCGTATTCCGTGGCGAGCTTGCGCAGCTTGAGCAGCGTGCCGTCGTGCTGGCGCACCACCTCCACCGTGCCCGGCTCGTACTCCACCGCGATCTCGTCGCGCGCCTCGATCACGTCGAGATAGTTCACCGCCTCGTTGTGCTCGCGCACGTAATCGAAGCTTTTGTGCGAGCCGGGGTGGTTGTTGAACGCGACGCAGGGGGAGATGCAGTCGATGAAGGCCGCGCCCTCGTGGAGAATCGCCGCCTTGATCAGCGGGACGAGCTGCGTCTTGTCGCCCGAAAAGCTGCGCGCGACGAAGGTGGCGCCGAGCTGCAAGGCGAGGCCCACCAGGTCGATCGCCGCGTCGTTGTTGACGACGCCGCGCTTGGATTTCGCGCCCTTGTCCGAGGTGGCGGAGAATTGCCCCTTGGTCAGCCCATAGACGCCGTTATTCTCGACCATGTAGAGCATGTTCACGCCCCGGCGGATCGCGTGCGCGAACTGGCCGATGCCGATCGAGGCCGAATCCCCGTCGCCCGAGACGCCCAGATAGATCAGATCCCGGTTGGCGAGGTTGGCGCCGGTGAGCACCGAGGGCATCCGCCCATGCACCGAGTTGAACCCGTGCGACGCGCCGAGGAAATACGTCGGCGTCTTGGACGAGCAGCCAATTCCGGACAGCTTGGCGATGCGGTGCGGCGGCAACGACAGCTCATAGCAAGCGCGCACGATTGCGGCGCTGATCGAATCGTGCCCGCAACCCGCGCACAGCGTCGAAATCGCGCCCTCGTAGTCGCGCCGCGTGAAGCCGAGCGCATTGCCCGGCAGCTCGGGGTGATGGAGCTTCGGTTTCGGCAAGAACGTCATGGCGCGGCCTTCCGGAACGGAACCACGTTGAGCGCGCCCGCCGCGTCGGCGATGGCGCCCGCGATGAAGCGCGCGGTGATCGGCGTGCCGTCGTAGTGCAGCACGCGCACGAGCTTGGCGGGATCAATCTCCAGCTCGTTGACCAGCAGGGTGCGGAGCTGGGCATCGCGGTTCTGCTCCACCACGAACACCTGATCGTGCGCCTCGATGAACGCTCGCACGTCGTCATGGAACGGAAAGCCGCGAACCCGCAGCAGATCGAGCGCAATGCCCTGCTCGGCCAGCCGGTCATGCGCCTCGTCCATCGCCGGGCTGGTCGAGCCGTAATAGATTGCGCCGTAGCAGATCGCGCCCTTGGGCGCGTCGCCCGCCATCGGACGCGCGATCGGGCGTGGCACCAGCGTCCGTGCCGTATGAAACTTCTTCAACAACCGCTGCATGTTGTCGGCGTACGCCGCGCCTTGCTCGGTGTATCGGGCATAGCGGTCCTTCGACGTGCCGCGCGTGAAGAACGCGCCCCGTGTCGGGTGCGTGCCCGGGTAGGTGCGGAACGGAATGCCATCATCGTCAACGTCGAGGTAGCGCCCGAAATCCTTGCCGGCCTGAAGCTCCTCAGCGGTCATCACCTTGCCGCGGTCCATCCGGCGCGTGTCGTCCCAGGCGAACGGTTTGCTTAGCCGCTCGTTCATGCCGATGTCGAGATCGAGCAGGACGAAGACGGGCGTTTGCAGCCGGTCGGCGAGGTCGAAGGCCAGCGCGCCCATCTCGAAGCACTCGTGCGGGTCCTCGGGGAACAGCAGGACATGCTTGGTGTCGCCGTGCGAGGCATAGGCGCAGGCGAGCACGTCGCATTGCTGGGTGCGCGTCGGCATCCCCGTCGACGGCCCGGCGCGCTGCACGTCGAACACGACGGCGGGGATCTCGGCGAAGTAGGCGAGGCCGAAGAATTCCTGCATCAAGGAGATGCCCGGCCCGGAGGTGGCGGTGAACGCGCGCGCCCCATTCCAGGCCGCGCCGATCACCATGCCGATCGAAGAAAGCTCGTCCTCAGCCTGCACGATGGCGAAGCGGTGCTGACCGGTTTCCTTGTCCACCCGGTACCGCCCGCACCAGCGGGCGAACGCCTCCGCCAGCGAGGACGAGGGCGTGATCGGATACCACGCCGCGACGGTCGCCCCACCGTACACGGCGCCGAGCGCCGCCGCGGCGTTGCCCTCGATCGAGATGCGGTCGCCTACCGCGTCGGCGCGACGGATGCGAAGCCCGATCGGGCATTCGAGATGGCTCAGCGCGTACTCATGGCCCATGTGGAGCGCGTGGACGTTCGCGCCGATCAGCTTCTCCTTGCCCCGGAACTGATCGGCGAGCAGCCCCTCGACGGCCGAAAGCTCGATGTCGAGCAGCGCCGCCAGCGCGCCGACATAGATGATGTTCTTGAAAAGCTGCCGCTGTCGCGGGTCGGCGTATTCGCGGTTGCACATCTCCGTCAGCGGCATCCCGATGACGACGATGTCGGGGCGGAACTTGGAGGCGGGCAGGGGCTTGGTCGAATCGTAGAACAGGTAGCCGCCCGGCTCGATCGCGCGCACGTCCTGATCCCAGGTCTGCGGATTCATCGCAACCATGAGATCGACGCCCCCGCGCGCGCCGAGATAGCCGGCTTCCGAGACGCGGACCTCATACCAGGTGGGCAGGCCCTGGATGTTGGAGGGGAAGATGTTGCGCGGCGCGATCGGCACGCCCATCCGCAGGATCGACTTGGCGAACAGCGCATTGGCGCTCGCCGAGCCCGACCCGTTGACGTTCGCCAGCTTGACCACGAAGTCGTTGATTCGTTGCAACCCCTGGGCGCGTGTCAGCTTTTGCAGCATACGTGTTCCGCCTGTGCCACGTCCAAAAGGAATTTCTGCATGTCCCATGCCCCGGTGGGGCACCGCTCGGCGCACAGCCCGCAATGCAGGCAGACGTCCTCGTCCTTCGCCATCACGCGCCCCGTCTTCAGCGTACCGGAGACATACAGCGCCTGCGTCAGGTTATGCGCCGGCGCGTTGAGCCGAGTGCGCAACTCGGATTCCTCGCCGTTGTCGATGAAGCTGATGCAGTCCACGGGGCAGATATCGACGCATGCGTCGCACTCGATGCAGAGTGCGTCAGAGAACACCGTCTGCACGTCGCAGTTCAGGCACCGCTCCGCCTCCTTGAAGGCGAGCCGATCGTCATAGCCAAGCTCCACCTCGGCGGTGATGTCGCGCAGCGCGACCGCCTTGTCGCGATGCGGTACCGGGTAGCGCCGGTCGAGGATGATGTCGTTGTCGTAGCTCCACTCGTGGATGCCCATCTTCTGGCTCACCAGCGTCACCATCGGCGGCGGGCGGTCCCGCACGTCCTCGTTCTGGCACAGCTTGTGGATCGAGATCGCGGCCTGGTGGCCGTGCGCCACCGCCCAGATGATGTTCTTCGGCCCGAACGCCGCGTCGCCGCCGAAGAACACGCGCGGGTTGGTGGATTGCATAGTGGTCTCGTCCACCACGGGCATGTTCCACTGGTCGAACTCGATGCCGATGTCGCGCTCGATCCAGGGAAACGCGTTCTCCTGGCCGATAGCGACCAGCACGTCGTCGCATGGAACGTGCTGCTCGGGCTCGCCCGCCGGCACCAGCTTGCGGCGTCCCTTGGCGTCGTACTCGGCCTTGACCTTCTCGAACACCACCCCTGTCAGCCGCCCGTCCTCGTGAGTGAAGGATTTGGGCACGAGATAGTTAAGGATCGGGATGTCCTCGTGGATGGCGTCGGTCTTTTCCCAGGGCGAGGCCTTCATCTCCTCGAAACCGGAGCGGACGATCACCTTCACGTCCTCGCCGCCCAGGCGGCGGGCGGTGCGGCAGCAATCCATCGCCGTGTTGCCGCCGCCGAGCACGATCACCCGCTTGCCGATCCGCTCGATATGGCCGAACGAGACCGACGAGAGCCAGTCGATGCCAATATGGATGTTGGCGGCGGCCTCGGTCCGGCCGGGCACGTCGAGGTCGCGCCCGCGCGGCGCGCCGGAGCCGACGAAGATCGCGTCGAAATCCTCCGCGAGCAGCGCCTTGAGGCTGTCCACCCGCTCGCCGAGGCGCATCTCAAGCCCCAGCCCGGCGATGTAGCCCACCTCCTCGTCGATGACGCTCTCCGGCAGACGGAAGCGCGGGATCTGGCTGCGGATCATGCCGCCGCCGCGGGCGTCCCCGTCGAACACGACGCACTGATAGCCGATCACCGCCAGGTCGCGGGCCACGGTCAGCGAGGCGGGGCCGGCGCCGATCAGGGCGATGCGTTTGCCGTTCGACGTTTCGGCCTTCGGCGGCAGGCGCCCCTGGATATCGCCCTTGTAGTCGGCCGCTACGCGCTTCAGCCGGCAGATTGCCACCGGCTCCTCCTCCACGCGGCCACGCCGACATGCGGGCTCGCACGGACGGTCGCAGGTGCGGCCCAGAATGCCGGGGAAGACGTTGGACTTCCAATTGACCATGTAGGCGTCGGCGTATCGCTGATCGGCGATCAGCCGTATGTATTCAGGTACCTCCGTATGCGCCGGACACGCAAACTGACAGTCAACAACCTTGTGGAAATAGTCCGGGTCGCGGATATCGGTGGGCTGCAAGTGTGGACTCTCCTATCCCCGGCGGGGGCGTTGTTCTGCGGCGGGCCCCGCGCCACGTCAATGCACGGTAAGTAAGCAAGAACGCTGCGGCCATCAATGAGCCGATTTGATGGCGCCCGAGGCTGCCGGTCAGCCCGCTTTGGGCACCGCCTCCGTGCCGATCACGCCGGCGGCCGACAGGCGCGCGAGGTCCGCCGGACCAAGCCCCAGCAGGCCGCACAGCACCTCGGCGTTGTGCTGGCCGAGCATCGGCGAGGGGCGCGCCAATGGGTACGGCCCCGTTCCCTCCCGGAACGGCGCGGCGGCGTGCAGATGCCGGCCCATGAAGGGATTGTCCGCCTCCCGCCAGAAGCCGCGCGCTCGGAGGTGCGGATCACGCGTGAGGTCGAGCGGCGTGCGCGACGCCGCCGCCGGGACCCCCGCATCCTGCATGGCAGCCATCCCCTCATCTGGGGTGCGGGTCCGCGTCCAGGCGTCGATCGCCGCCTCGATCTCGTCGGCGCGCGCGCGCCGCCCCGTTCTGTCCAGGGCGGCCAGATCCTCTCGCCCCAAGAGGCCGCATAACCCGCGCCATTCGGCATCGCTCGTGACGGTCAGAACCATCCAGGAATCCTTGCCCGCGCACCGAAAGGCGCCCTGCGGCGCATGAACCGGATGGCGATTTCCCAGCCGGGCCGGCGTGGCACCCAGCGCGGACTGCGCGATCAGCGCGGGCGCGACCATCGGCATCATGCACTCGACTTGCGAGAGATCGACGAGCTGGCCCTCGCCTGTCCGTTTGCGGTGGATCAGCGCGATCAGCAGCGCCGCGGCGGCGTTAGAGCCGCCCACCGGATCGCCATAGGCCGTGTGGTTCATCGTGGGCGGGTCGTCCGGCCGGCCGGTGAGCGTCGGCAGCCCCGAGCCTTGCTCCAGCGTGGACCCATAGGCCCGGCACGTGCTCCAGGCGTTGCTGGTGCCGAACGCGGGCATGGAGACCATCACGATGTCGGGCCGCGCCGCCCGTATCGCCGTGTAGTCGAGCCCGAGTTTCGGCAGCACCTCCACCGAGTAGTTCTCGATCACCGCGTCCGCCCCGGCGACCAGCCGCTTGAGCAGATCCTTTCCCTCGTTCGTAGCGAGATCCAGCGTCACGCCGAGCTTGTTGCGGTTCATGGCGTGGTACCAGTAGCTCTTCTCGTAGAGCTTCTGCTCAAAGAAGGCCGCGCGCTTGTCGGTGCCGCGCCACCAGTCGGGATATTGGCACGCCTCCACCTTGATGACCTCGGCGCCGAGGTCGGCCATGTGGCGCGTCGCGGACGGCCCGGCCCAGCCCATCGTCAGGTCGATGATCCGCACGCCGGTGAGGGGAAGGCTGGCCGCATCCGCCGGGCCGGGCGCGACCGGCAGGGCCGGGCGCGTGCCGACCCACCCGCCATCATGCGTGCCGGCCAGCGGCGCCGTTCCACCCCGGCGCGGCGGCGTGCGGGTCAGGTGTTGCGGAAGGACCTGCGCTTCGAACGTCGCTTCGCCGATGCGAACGGGCGCAAAGACGCCGCGCTCGCGGTGGATCGGCTGGCACAGCAGCTCGCGCATCGTCGGCACGATGCAGAGCGGCAGTTTGTGGCGCAGGCCGAGCTGGAACCACTCGTCCGCCGTACGCGCGGCGAGGAGCGGCCTGAAGATCGCGTCCAGCTCGTCGGCGTGGATGATGCGATCGACGTTGATCGAATAGCGCGGCTCCTCGGCCAGATCCGGCCGTCCGATCATCGCGCAGAAGCCCCGCCACTGCGCCGGCGTGACCACGGTGACGCCCAGCAGTCCGTCCCTGGTCGGGTAGATCGTGACCGGGTAGTTGCGCCCGAAGCGGTTGACGCCATTCCGCTGCCGTCCGAGTCCTGACAGCGCGACCGCGGTTTCGTATTCCGAGACGGCGGCGAGCGCCTCGTGCGTGCTAACCTCGAAGCGCCGGCTCCCCGCCTCGCGGCCATACAGCCCGGCCGACGCGGCGATGAAGGCGGCCAGTCCACCGATGTATCCCGCCTGCCCGTCCGGGCTCGCCAGGATCGGCGGCCCGTTTACGGGTCCGACCAGGTGCACGAGGCCGGCGAGCGCGCGCACCGTGGCATCGGAGGCCGCGAAGTCCCGATAGGGGCCGCTCTCGCCGAACCATGACAGCGCGACGATGGTCAGCCCGGGATAAGCGGGGCGCAGGTCCGCGTGGGCGAGCGGACCGGCTTCGATTTCGGCCAACGGGCGCGCATCCAACAGCACATCGGCCGTGTCGAGCAGCGCGCGCACTCGCGCCGCGTCCGTGATGGCGCTCCGCTTGTTCGTGTTCAGCCATGCGAAGGTGCCGCTTTCCATCCGGCCCCCGCCCACGTCCAGCAGCGGCGGGACCCCGCGTCGGGGATCGCCGCCCGGCGGCTCGAACTTGATGACCTCGGCGCCGAAATCGGCGAACAGCTTGCCGCAATACTCAAGCCCGGCGTCGCTGCCGAGTTCGAGGACGCGCAGGTCGGAGAGGGGCATCATGACACCAATCGGCACGCCACCCCTCCCCCCACCCCTCCCGCAAGGGGAGGGGAGAAGAAAGCGCGAAGGCTTCTACTCCCCCTCCCCCAAGCGTCCGGCCAGAGGCCGGCCCGAGGACCAGCCTTGCGGGAGTGGGAGAGGGATCGTGCGTCCGTCATCCTGGCCCGTGGCCTCCTCATTCTCTATGGCCGCATCGTGAACATCGACCGCCCCACCTCGCGCAGCGGCGCGGCCATGTTGGCGAACTCGCACAGCAGCGGGCGCGTGTCGCGCGGGTCGATGATCTCCTCGACGATGAACGCCTCGGCCGAGCGGAACGGCGAGCGCAGCGCCTCCAGCCGCCGCTCGATCTCGGCGAGCCTGGCCGCCGGATCGGGCGCGGCTTCGATCTCCGCGCGGTACGCCGCCTCCACCCCGCCCTCCAGCGGCAGCGACCCCCAGTTGCCCGACGGCCAGGCGTATCGGATGGCAGTCTGCGTGTGCGGCACGTGCGCGCCGCCGCCCACGCCGAACACGTTGCGGACCAGCACGGCGCACCACGGCACGGTGGATTGGTGGATCGCGCTGATCGCCGTCACCGCCTCCCGCATTGTCCCCGTGGCCTCGGCCTCCAGTCCCACGGCGAAGCCGAAGCAGTCCACCAGATGCACGACGGGCAGATGGAAGGTCTGCGCGAGATCGACGAAGCGCCGGATCTTGCGCGAGGCGGTCGCGTTCCACGCTCCGCCGCCGTACAGCGGATCGCCCGCTAGGATCGCGACGGGCCAGCCGTCGAGCCGGGCGAGGCCGGTGATGATGGCGCGCCCGAACTCGCGCGACATCTCGAAGAACGAGCCGCGATCGACCACCGCGTCGATGATCCGGCGCATCTGGTACGCCTTGCGCCGGTCGCGCGGCACCATCCCGATCAACGCCTCCTCGCGCCGGTCCGCCGGATCGAGGCAGGGCGCGCGCGGCGGCAGATCGAAGACGGAACTCGGCAGATAGGAGAGGAACCGTCGCGCCCGCGCCAGCGCCTCCGCCTCGGTGTCCACCGCGTCGTCAACAGTGCCGGCGGCGACCTGCACGTGATGGCCGCCCAGCGCCTGCTTGGTGCGCGTCTCGCCCAGCCGCTCGACCACCGGCGGGCCCGCGACGAACACGGCCGAGAAATCCTTGACCATCAGCGCGTAGTGCGACGCCGCCAGCCGCGCGGCGCCGAGCCCCGCCACCGAGCCGAGCCCGAGCGCCACCACCGGCACCAGCCCCATGTTGATCGCACATAGCGCGAGCCCGGAGCTTGCCCCGATCCCGCCCGGCAGGTTGGCGTGTCCGCGCGTCTCGATCGTCTTCACCGACCCGCCGCCGCCGGAGCCTTCGATCAGCCGGATCAGCGGCAGCCGGTATTCGGCCGCCATGCGCTCCGGCATCTGGTATTTCTCGCGGATCGAGGCGTCTGCCGAGCCGCCACGCACTGTGAAATCGTCGCCGAACACCACCACCGGGCGGTTGTCGATCAGGCCCCGCCCGAACAGCCCGTTGCCCGGCGTGAATTCGGCGATGCCGCCGTTGCCGTCATATTGCGCCTTGCCGGCGATGGAGCCGAGTTCGAGGAAGGTCCCCGGATCGAGCAGCCGATCAATCCGCTCGCGCACCGTAAGCCGGCCGGCGTCGTGCTGCCGTGCGACCCGCTCCGGCCCGCCCATTTCGCGCGCCAGCGCCTTGCGATGGGCAAGCTCGTCAAGCTCCGGCTGCCAGCCGGTTGTCCGCGGGTGCGTGTCGGGCATTGCGAGGGGCTCGCGCGGGAAAGTCGCCCCACAGTCTGCGCAAGCGGACCGGGTTGTAAACCCGGGGGCGCTCCCCTCCGTGGCTTCACGCGGGATGGATCAGCAGCAGCGCGCCGAGAGCGAGCAGCAGGGCGGGCGGCATCACCACGATGCCGAGCTTCAGGAACGTCCAGGCGCCCACGCTCTGGCCATCCCGGCGGAGCGCCGTGAGCCAGAGGATGGTCGCCAGGGAGCCCGTGACGGACAGGTTGGGGCCGAGATCGACCCCGATCAGGACGGCACCGGAGACCGCGTGCGGCACCCCGGCTGCCTGCACGGCATGGCCGGCGATCAGCCCGACGGGAAGGTTGTTCATCACGTTGCAGGCGATCGCCAGCACGACGCCGGCGCCCCAGGCCGTGCCCGCGACCGAGTGCGCCGCGGCTTCGTGCAGCATCGCGCTGAGCGCGCGCAGCACGCCGGTCCTATCGAGGGACTCGACCAGCACGAACAGCCCGGCGACCAGCGGCAGGACGCCCCATGACATCCCGCCCATCACGCCCCAGGGCGCCTCGTGCTTGCGGAGCAGGACGACGGCGGCCGTCGCGAGGCCGGCGATGCAGGTCGGCAGCCCGAGCTGAATGTTGATGGCTGAGGCGCCCATGAGCGCTATGGCGGTCGCGGCGATGCCGTAGGCGGCCGTCTTGCCGCCGGCGGACAGCGCGGGGCTCGCTATCGCCGCCGAGATCTCCTGGCGAAGCGCCCGGCGCTGCATCAGCCGCAACGCGAGATACGTCGCGCCGATCGACAGCAGGGCGGACGGGGCGTAGCGCGGCAGCCATTCCAGCAGCGGCGGCATATGGCTGCCGTAGACCACCAGGTTCGCGGGGTTGGAGATCGGCAGCACGAAGCTGGCGGCGTTGGCGATGAAGGCGCAGATGAAGAGATAGGGCAGGGGCTCGCGCGCCTCGACCGTCCTGACCACCGCGGCGACGGCGGGCGTGAGCACGACGGCGGTGGCATCGTTCGATAGAAAGACGGTGACGATCGTGCCGACCAGGTACACCAGCGTGAAGAGACGCGTGGCCGATCCCTTTGCCAAGCGGGCGGCCCCGGCGGCCAGCCAGTCGAACAGGCCCTCCCTCCGCGCCAGTTCGGCAAGGAGCATCATGCCGATGAGGAACAGGTAGACGTCCGTGCCCTTGGCCACTCCGCGCAATGCGTCGGCCACCGGCAGCAGCCCGAGCAGGACCAGCAGCACGGCCCCGAGAACGGCCCAGACCCATTCGGGCAGCTTCCAGGGGCGGACGATCACGCCCCCGGTTGCAAGGGCCGCGATGCCCCAGGTCAGCTCATAGTTCTGGGTCAGCGCGCCCATTTCAATCGGGCACAGGGTCCGTCCGCCTTCCGGACGGTTCCAGCCCGTATCGACGGATTTTCGCGTGCAGAAGCTGCCTGTGGATGTTGAGGCGCCGCGCGGCTTCGGTGCGGTTGCCGCCGGACGCCGCCAATGCCTGCCGGATCATCGCCGCCTCCAGGCGAGCGACCGCCGCACCCAGGTCGCCCTCCAGCCAATCTCCCACGGTTTCGCGCGGCGCCGGGGCGAGAAAGGCAAGATCGGCGCCGCTGATGACGGGCTGCCGGATCAGCGCGGCCAATCGTTCAATGACATTCCGCAACTCGCGCACGTTGCCCGGCCAGGAATGGGCGAGCAGGCGGCTCGCGGCTTCCGCGCTCAGGCGCTTCGGGGAGCCGCCCGCGGCGGCGGAGGCGAGGAAGTTCTCCGCGAGCGGAACGATGTCGGCCAGCCGTTCGCGCAAAGCGGGCAATTCCACCGGCACGACGCCAAGCCGGTAGAACAGATCCTCCCGAAACAGCCCCTGGCGGACGCGGGCGGCGAGATCCTGATGGGTGGCCGCGACGATCCGCACGTTTACCGCCACGGACCGCCCGCCGACCGGCGTCACGGTCCGCTCCTGCAAGACCCGCAGCAGCTTGGCCTGCATCGCCAGATCCATGTCGCCGATCTCGTCGAGGAAGAGCGTGCCGCCGTCGGCCTCACGGAACGAGCCGAGGCGATCGGTCACCGCCCCCGTGAAGGCGCCCCGCACATGCCCGAACAGCTCGCTTTCCAGCAGGTCGCGCGGGATGGCGGCGCAGTTGATGGCGACGAACGGCCTGGCCGACCGCTTGCCGTGGCGATGGATGGCACGCGCCACCACCTCCTTGCCGGTGCCGGTCTCGCCGGTGATCAGGACGGTCGAGTTGGTGTCGGCCAGCATGCCGATCGCCTTCTGCACCTCCCGCATCGCGGGGCTGGACCCGACCAGATCGCCCGCCTCGGAGGGCGCGGACGGCGCCATCGGCGTGGCGCGGCGCGGCAGCATCCGGCCCACCAACGCCTCCAGGTCGGCTCGCCCGACCGGCTTGGCGAGGTGATCGACCGCGCCGAGGCGCATCGCCTCGATCGTGTTGGCGGCCGTTGGCACGGCGGTCAGGACGGCGACGGGTGGCGGCGCGGGCAGCGCGCGGATTCTCCGCAGCACCTCCAGCCCATCGAGCCCCGGCATCCGCAGATCGAGCAGGATGGCGTCCACGCCGGCATTGCTCAAGCGCGCCAGGGCGGCCGCGCCGTCGGGCGCCTCGATCGGGACATGGCCCAGATCGGTCAGCGCCTCGGCGATGCCCTCTCGCAGCGCCGCGTCGTCATCGACGATCAGGATGGCGGCCAAGGCAACTCCCATGGCAGTTCCAAGGCGAAGCTCGCGCCGTGTCCTTCGCCGCCGGCGCAGAGCAGGAGCACGCGCCCGCCCTGCGCCTCGGCGAACTCGCGCGCGATCGCCAGGCCCAGCCCGGTGCCCTCGGGCCGACCTGTCACGAAGGGCTCGAACAGGCTGTCCCGCACCTGCGGGGCGATGCCCGGTCCGGTGTCGGCGACGACGATGCGAAGGCACGCGGCGTCCCGTACCGCGCTGAGGCTGATCCGTCCATTCGGCGGCGTGTGCTGGAGCGCGTTCAGGACAAGATTGCCGATCGCCCGGCGCGCGAGTTCCGGGTCGAACCGGCCCATTTGGTTTTTGGCGACGACCTCGATCATGACCGTCCGCGCCTCGGCGATGTCCCGGTATTCGTCGGCCAGGGTCGCCAGGAACGCCCCGACATCCACCTCCTCCCGCGCGGCGTCGCGCCGTTGGGTCAAGTTCAGCAATTGCGACACCAGTGCGTCGAGCCGTGCGATTTGGGTGAGGATGGCGCCGAGTGCCCCCCGCATGCGCGCGGTATCGCCCGCCAAAGCGTTCTCGGCCCGAAGCCGCATCGCCGCGATGGGGTTGCGGATCTCGTGGGCGACGCCCGCCGCCACGCGGCCGAGAGCGGCCAGGCGCTCGGACGCCGTCATCCGGGACGCCAGCTCGTCGGCGCGCCGGCGGGCTTCCGTCAGCCGGTGTCCGGCCTCGTTCAGCGCGCCGATGATCCGGTCAAGCTCCGCCTCGCCGGTTGGCGAGAGTTCCGGGAACGACCCGCCGCTCTGCTGGGCAAGCGCGGCCTCCATCCGGCCGACATGGCGCGACCAGGAGACGACGAGCCAAGCCAGCCAGGCCGACATTCCGACCATGAGGGCGAGCAGCGCGCCAAGACCGACCCGCAATCGGTCAACCCCGGGAGTGGCCCGAACCCGCGTCATCGCCCAACCGGTGAGGTCGGGAATGGGACCGCCGAGCGGGCAGGCATACAGCAGCAAGGTCTCGGACCGCGACGCCGTGCGGATGAAGGTCGGCTGATCCTCCCGCGCGGCCTGCTGATTGGCCGTGCGGATCTGAGCGATCTCGGCCTGCGGAACATCGGTTTTCGGACTGCTTCCCGAGTAGGTCGGGAAGGCATAGGCGAGAGCGCCTGTCCCGGACTCCCAGATGCCCCCCTCGACGCCCGCCTGATGCGCGAGCGCCATGATCACCACCGCCGGCAATCCGCGAAGCAGCGCGGCATCGGCCCCGCCCGTCCAGCCGCTCACGTAGAAGCCGTAGCGCTCGCGGATCATGTCGCAGGACCGGGCGACCACCGCCTCGGCGCGTCCCATCTGGGCGGAGGTGGACTGGCGATAGAACTGCACGAGCATGATCCCGAGCGCCACGCAGACCGCCAGCGTGAGCAGCCACAGCACGAACAGCCGGGAACGGAGCGAGTGCACGGGTCCATTCTGCTCGTTTATCAGCGCGAATTGGGCTGGCTAACCGCGTTCATGAAACGGAACCGCTGCAATTCCCCCGTCATGGCCGGGCTTGGCCCGGCCATGACGGGTCGATCAGATCAGGAATGCGGCGCGGGCGCTGCGCCATCTGGCGTCGGCGTCCCATCCTGCCCGATGGGCGGCGGGCCGCGCCGTCCGCCGGGCGGGGGCGGACCATGACGGTGCGGCGGCGCGGCCACCTCGGTTGCCTGCGCCTGCGTGGGACCGATCGACCGTGCGGCGATCACCTTGCCGAGCGGACCCGCGACGCCGTTGCCGGAGGCGAAGACCTGCTGGCCGGGGGCAAGCTCGCTCGCCAGCCGTCGCGCCTCGGGCGGCGGCAGGCGGACCATGGTGCCGTCTTCCAGCAGCACGCCGTTGAGATCGCCGCGCGGCCCGTGCAGTTGCTCCTTGATGCGCCCCTGGTCCTGAATCTGCTGGCCCGCTCCACCTGGGCCGCGCCTACCGGGGCCGCCGCCGGGCGGGCCGTTGTCCGTCACCGTCTGGCCGGAGGCGTCGTTGGTGACCGACATCGCCTGCACCATCGGGACCGCCGCGGCCTTCAGCCCGCGGATGGTGACCGTGTCGCCTGGCCGCACCGTGTAGACCAGCTCGGCCGAGAGGTGCGGCGGCATATGCACCTCGGTGCCGTCCTGAAGGATGAAACCATCGACGTCGCCGCGCGGCGTCAGGCTGTACTGCGCGACCTTGCCCTTGATGGTCGGAAGCTGCTGCGCTTCGGATGCCGCAGTCTGCTGGGCGTAGGCGCCCGCGCCGGCCCCGGTCACCAGGGTGGCGGCGAGCAGCGCGTATCTGAGTTTGAACGACATGGTGTTCCCCAAGATAGTCCGGGCCGAAGTGCCCGTGCCGTTGTCGTCGCATGCGCCGTGCCAACGTCTAAGCCTCGGATTCAAGGCTCTATTCAGCATGGTCGGCCGGATTCCTGTCTGATATCGCGATCAGAGGCGTCCGGCTTTCGGACGCGACCGGGCCGGGAGCACCCTCCGCCCGAAGCCTTGCCCGGCCACTGCGGCGCCTGTATCTCAGGCCGCACCTTCGGGGTCGTTCAGCGGGTGTAGTTCAATGGTAGAACGGCAGCCTTCCAAGCTGCTCACGGGGGTTCGATTCCCCCCACCCGCTCCACCGCGCTCAGAATCCGAACATGTGATCGAGCGAGAAGCCGCCCGCCTCATCCATCAGCCCGTGGTAGCCGAACAGCCGGCAGGTCGCGTCGCGCACCAGCACGTACCCGGTCGGCCCCGCCGCGCGCATCTGCTCCTCGCCGAAGACGGCATGCGGCGAGACCACGGCCGAGCCGGAACAGGCGATCCCCATCCGCTCCTCAGCCACCGCACGCCCATCCGCGTCATGCAGCACCAGCGCGGTGTCCGAGCGCGCCCGCCACGGTGCCGAGGCGGGATAGATCAGCACCGCGAAGCTTCGCCGGCGCGCATCGCCAAGGCGCAGGAACAGCCGCGTCGAGAGGCCCGGCGGCGGCCCGCTATAGGATTGCGGCTCGTCGCGATAGGTCATGATGGTGTTGAACATGTGCGCGCCGAAGCTCGACTCCGCCGCGTGCCCGGTTTCGCGATCCTCGTAGCGGAACAGCGCATGGAGCCATCCGTCGGCCTCGCCGCCGTCGCGAAAGTCATACGCGAGTTCGGCGTGACCCTCGAGTACGCCGGCCACCTCGTCCAGGTCGAGCGCGAGATCGTGGTCGCGCCCGAGCCGTCCGAGGAAACGCTCGGCGACCTTGCGGCCGTCCTGGTCGAACACGTCGAGCCGAATCGGCAGCGTCGCCTGGCTCGTCGCCATCGGCGTGGGCTGCACGATCGTGCGGAACCGCGCGGGGTCCAGGATGGGGAAGGGCAGCAGATAGCCGCGCCCGAGCGAGGCGGGCAGGGCGGCGATCCCCGGATCGGGCCGCAGGTCGGCGCGCTCCACGTTCACATGCGCGATCCGGGTACGCCCGCCACGCGCCACCTCGTAACGCGGCCGCACGACGTGCCGACCCGCGCGCAGCTCGACCTGGGCCGGCCAGCGCACGCCGGGCAGCATCTCGCCCACGTCCAGCGCCACCGTGGCGAACGGCCGCACCTCGCGATCCAGCGCCACCGGCCGCTCCGCCCCCATCCGGTCCAGCGCCACCGCCCCGGCGGGAATCGGCGCGGCGTGGCTGTTCTGCAACCACAGGATCACCCGCTCGTCGTCGCGTGGGGCGGGCAGGCCGGCATAGCGGTCCGACGGCCAGGCGTTCGCGTCATGCGTGCAGGAGAGCGACGGCCCGCCAGCGGAATCGTACGTGTCGAGGGCGTATTTCACCACGTCATGGGCCGCCGCCCCGACGACGTGCAGGAACAACTGCCCGACGAAGGGCGGCAGGCCGAAGCGGGCGCGAATGTCGCGGCTGTCGATCGCGAACCCACCCGGCCCCTCGGGCACGCGCTCCTCCCAGGTCGCGAGCGGCGCGCCGGTCGCATCGAACAGGCGCAGCCAGAGCCGCACCGCTCGGGCACCATATCCGGCCCAGTAGTTCGCTGAGACGAGCCGGGTCGAGAGCCCATCCTGGTCGCGGAAGAAGGCGAAGTTGGTCGCGAAGTTCAGCCGGTCGAGATAGCGCGCCGGGTTGGTCAGCAACTCGGCCGGCAACCGTGCCTCATCAAGCGTAAGGACTCGCGCGCCGCGCGGCACGAAGGGCGCGACGCGTGCGGCAACCCGCCCGGCGTCGAATGCCGCGATCAGCACGGCGAATGCGTCCGCTTCGGGCAACTCCGTCAGCGGACGCGCGGCCAACCCCGCCCGCGTCTGCCCGACCGCTTGCACGTCGTGGACGTACAGCGCGCACACACGAAATGGATACAGCGCGAACAGCACCTCGGCGATGCCGTCGGGATCATAAAGCGCGACCGGCCCGCCCGACCCGGCTAGCATGGCATAAAGCCGCGCGATCCCCTCAGCCGCGAGCGGGTGCGCCAGCGCCTTGTAGAGCACGTTCCCGCCGGCGCGCGCGTCGAAGATCTGGATGTGCAGCATGAGCGTCCTTAGCCCGCGAGGCCACCTCGCGGGAAGGGGCGAGGGGAGGGATGCCAGGGTAATCGCATTTGACCAAACACCGTCATGGCCGGCGAAGGCCGGCCACCCACGTCTTCACTGGTGGCGGAAAGACGTGGGTGCCCGGCCTTCGCCGGGCATGACGACATTGGGTGGCTCGGATAACTCAGGGTGCGACCAGCTCGAACTATAATCAGCCGGCGCGGGGGAATACATATGCGATAGCCCTGGGAGGGATGCGCTCCCGTGCTGGGATGCAGACCCAATCAAGTCACCGCCGCCCCCGACCAAAGCCGGTCGCCAAGATGCGCTACTTCGGCGTGGCTGATACCGGGCCATTCCGGCGTGATATGCCAGTGGGCGAGGAACTGCACGACTTCGTCGGGCATCGGCGGTAGAGGCGTTTCCCGCCTCACCCGAGCAATGCAAGTCGCCTCCGTTTCGTCGGGTCTGACGGGGCGGATGCTTTCGGACAGGCTGCCAGGGTCACGAAACGGCTGCTGACACTGGTTGGCTTCGCGGCTGACGCGCAACGCGAGGAGGTTGTCGCGCTGCCGGGCATGCGCAGTGGTCACCGTCAGGGCCGCGACCGCGCTTAACAGGATCAGCCGTGCCGACAGAAGCGCGGTGCGGGTTTCGTCCAGCAGCAGCGGCGAGAGATGCATGGTGAACCGGCCCTGGCCGGCCAGCTTCACAACCCTGCCCGGAATACTTGCGGGAAACAGAAAGGCGCTGACGAGGATTGAGGCATCAACGACGGCGCTTATCGGCATGGAAGGCCCGCGCTTCATCGACGGCGGCCAGAATTCCGGCTTCTTGTTCAGGGGTTGGCTCGCGCCCGGCGATGCTAACCGGTTTGAGCAGGATTTCGCCGGCTTTCGTCAGTTCCGCTTCCAGATAGTCGCCCTCTTCCAGCTTGGCCGCTTCGCGAATATCGCGCGGCAGGGTGATTTGGGCGGCTCGGCGAAGCCTGACGAGCGACATAGGAACATCTCCCGAAAATAAGGCAGTCGTAGGCTATCTCAAATTACGAACTTCTCAAAATACAAATCTCATATACCGTCCCTTAGCCGGGATGTTGGTTCCGGACCGTATTTTGACCCTACCTCCCCAACCGCCGGCGAACCTCGACGGCCGCCTCCGGCGTGTCGTTCAGCGGCTGCGTGGCCCAGTTCTCGAACCGGCCCCCAAACATCCGCACCCGCCTATCGGCCAGCAGCCCAGCAGTGAATAGCCCGTTGCGCCGCGACCGGCCTGGCAGCGACGCCAGCATGACCGGAGCGGCGGTTGCCACCGCCTCGGAGATCATCGACACGCTGTCGGCCGTCACCACGATCGCATCGGCCAGCGCCAACATCCCAAAATACGGGTTCTCCCCACTGCCGTCCCAAACGTAACCACCCAAGGGGATCAGGGTCTCCGACAACGCCCGGATCGCCGCCGGGTCGGTGCGGCGCGACGGCGTGAGCGCAAGGCCCGCGCGATCCTGGCGCATCATCGCGGCGAGGTCGTCGGCGAGCCGCGCCGCCACCTCGGCGTCCAGGCGGAAACGGCCGTTGCTGCCGCCCACCAGCACGGCGACGAGCGGGCGCGGCAGGCCCGCGAGGCGCGGCCCCCACCGCTCGGCCTCGGCGCGCAGGCGCGCGGGCGTCACGCGATGCAGCGCCGTGCGGGTCACGATCACGTTCGGCCCGGCCATCTCGTCGTGGCGCGCGGCCACGATCACGTCGAACCGGCGCGGGTCCATGCGCGGGTTCTGGATCTGCACCGCCGGAACGCCCCGCCGGCGCAGCGCCGCGCCGACCGCCGCCCCCATCCCGCCGCAGGCGATGGAGACCGCCGGCAACGTCCCCCGCACCGCGTCCGCCGCCACGGCCAGCGGCGCGGGCCAGAACCGGGCGGGCACGAAGCGCCACGGCGCGCTTGGTGCGAGCACGCGCAATTCCGCCGTCCAGCCCGCCGCCTCGGCCAGCCCCAACGCCTGCGCCTGCAACCCGGCATAGGCCTCGGTGAGAATCCAGGGGTGCGCCTCGCTGCTCACGCGCGGCTTGTCGTGGGGTGGCGCGGGTGCGTCAATGCCGCTCCGTCCAGGGAGACAACGCCATGGTCCAGCCGCCCCCCGCCCAGCCCGGAATGCGCGAGGACGAGATCGACACGCCCGCGTTGCTCATCGACCTCGACGCCTTCGAGGCCAATCTCGATCGCATGGCCGCGCTCCTGGCCCCCACCGGGACGAAGCTGCGGGCGCATGCCAAGACGCACAAATCCCCAGTCATCGCCCGGCTGCAAATGGCGCGCGGCGCGGTCGGGCAATGCGTGCAGAAGGTCGCCGAGGCCGAGGCGCTGGCCTGGGGCGGCATCCCCGACATCCTGGTCAGCAACGAGGTGGTCGGCGCGGCCAAGCTCGCCCGCTTCGCGGCCCTCGCCCGCATCGCCAAGGTCGCCGTCTGCGCCGACGACCCCGTCCAGGTCGCGGCGATCGAGGCCGCCGCCGCCGACGCCGGTTTGCGCCTGACGGTGCTGGTCGAGATCGACGTCGGTGCCGCCCGCTGCGGCGTCGCCCCCGGCTCGGACGCGGTCGCCCTGGCGCAGCGCATCGCCGCCTCGCCGCACCTGATCTTCGGCGGCCTCCAGGCCTATCACGGAAGCGCGCAGCACAAGCGCACGATCGAGGAGCGGCGCGCCCTGATCGGCGGCGCCGTGGATGCGACGCGGCGCACCGTCGAGCAGTTGCGTCAGCAGGATCTCGATTGCCCGATCGTCGGCGGCGGCGGGACTGGCAGCTTCGAGCTGGAATCCGGTTCCGGCGTGTTCACCGAGATCCAGGCCGGCAGCTACGTCTTCATGGACGCCGACTACGCCCGCAATCTCGACGCCGGCGGCCAGCCGGTGAGCACGTTCCGCCACGCGCTGTTCGTGCTGTCCACCGTGATGAGCGCCGCGCGTCCGGGGCTTGCGGTGCTCGATGCCGGACTGAAGGCGCTCGCGGTGGATAGCGGCCTTCCGCTGGTCTGGCAGCGGAGGGGCCTGCGCTACGTCAGCGCCTCCGACGAGCACGGAAAGCTGGAAGTCGCGTCGGAGAGCCCTGCGCCGAAGCTCGGCGAGAAGCTGCGTCTCGTGCCCGGCCATTGCGACCCCACGGTGGATCGGTATGACTGGTACGTGGGCGTGCGCGGCGGCCGGGTGGAGTGCCTGTGGCCTGTGGTCGCTCGCGGCGGCATGGCCTGACAGGCTTCCGGGCCGGGGCGGCGGAACCGGTGAGCGCCAGGCTCGTTGCGGCGTCAGCGAGGAGGCGGACGCCGTGAAGACCATGCTGAAATTGGCCGTGCTGGCTCTGGCCGTTGTCTCGGCGGCCCCGGCTGTGGCCCAGGGGAATAGCGCAGAGAACAACGGGGGGAATGGCGGCAACAAGGCCGTCCACCACTGGAACACCCAGGCCTTCTCCAAGACCCCGCCGGCGAACACGAAGGCATTTGCGGCCACGCCCAACGCGAACACGAAGGCGTTCTCCAAGACGCCGTCCGGCAACACGAACGCGTTCGGCACCGAGAATGGCGGGAAGGTGACGGCGTTTGGCAATGGGGACAATGCGTTCGGCAATCAGACCACCGGTCGGCACAACGCGCGACGCATGGCGAACTCCTTTGGGACCGGCAACGACCGCAACGCCTCCCCGGTCATGCCGAATTATCCCGTGACGCCGGGCAACGGCCCGCTGAGCGGGTCGGGGCACTGACCGTGCGGGCCGGTTCCGCGGTTGCGTTTGCGATGGCGGTTTTCGGCCTTGCGAGCGCCACCCAGGCGCAGCCGGATGCGCGCGGCACGTCGGCCGGCGTCGTGCTGCAGGAATCCGAGCGAGGAACCGGCGCCGCCTCGAAAGCGGGAACGGCGATCGGCGACGATGCGGCTGCGGTGAACTATCCGACGGTCGATTCCGCATTCGCCGCCTCCGACGGCATCCAGGTTCCCGACGCCGCCAATCAGAGCCCTGGTCAGCAGCATCTGACCGATGTCCGACAGGACAGCGTCCTGCTCACCGGTGCCGGCGACGTGCGCCTGAGCCGCCTGATTGGCACCGGCGTTTTCACCCCCGCGGGCGAACAGCTCGGGGCCGTTCGGGATGTCATGCTTAGCGGGACGGGCGAGCCGCAGGTGGTCGTGGAGGCGAACGGGCGAAACGTCGAGGTGCCCTGGAGCAAGCTCGCGTTCGGTTCGCCGGACAACTTGCTGCAGGGAAGGGTGGTGCTGCCCGGCGAGACACCGCACGGCTTGGAGGAGCTTCCGGAATTCGACCTGAAGGCGGCCCGCGGCAACGGCTGACGGCGATTTGGTTCCGGTTCAACAGGAAAGTGACGGGGCCGGGTTGGGCACGTCGCATCCCGGCGGGTGCGCCGCAGACCGGGGCCGGCGGTTCCGGCGGAGCGGGCGGGAGCGGCAACGGGGCTCGCTGAGCGACAATCCCATCCGGGCGGCAGCCGCCGCCGGGATGGGTGTCAGCCGATCACAGGTTGGCCAGGATCGACTCGGCCTTGCTCACCTCGAACCCGCCCGGCTGCTCGACCGCCAGCTGGGTGACTTTCCCGTTTTCCGCCACGAGCGCGAAGCGCTGGCTGCGGACCCCCATCCCGCGGGAGACGAGGTCAAGCTCCAGGCCGAGCGCCTTCGTGAACGCGCCGGACCCATCGGCCAGCATCACGATCTTGCCGTTTACGCCTTGATCCTTGGCCCAAGCCCCCATCACGAACGCGTCGTTGGTCGCGATGCAGGCGATCGTATCCACGCCCTTGGCCTTGATGGCCTCGGCCTGCTGGACGAAGCCCGGCAGGTGCTTCAAGCTGCAAGTTGGGGTGAAGGCGCCGGGGACGGCGAACAGGACGACCTTCTTGCCTTTGAAGACGTCATCCGTCGAGGTCTCCTTCGGGCCATCGGGCCTGGCCATCATCAGTTTCATCGAAGGAATGCTATCGCCGACTTTGATGGTCATGGGTCTCCGCTCCTCTGGGCCGTGCCAGGGGGACTCCTAGCCCGCTCGCTCCCGGCTGTCACGCCGGCTTGCAGGGACCGGCGGTCGACCCAAATTGCCTTGCATGTCCCCCGCGCCGACCGACCCCGCCTCCGCCTTCACTGGCCAGCTCCTCGTGGCCATGCCGACGTTGACCGATCCCCGCTTCGCGCAAAGCGTGATTTACGTCTGCGCCCACACGCCGGATGGCGCGATGGGATTGGTGATCAATCGCCCGCTCGTCAAGCCGAGCTTCGACGAGCTGCTGCTGCAGCTTGACATCGCGCCGGTGCCGCCGGCGCGCCGCATCCGTTTGTGCATGGGCGGCCCGGTGGACAACGCGCGTGGCTTCGTCCTGCACACCAGCGACTGGACCGGCGAGGGCAGCCTTCGCGTGAACGACGATCTTGCCCTGACCGCGAGCCTCGACGTGCTGAAGGTGATCGCCGAGGGCGGTGGCCCACGCGAGGGAATCCTCGCCCTGGGCTACGCCGGCTGGGGACCGGGGCAGCTTGATGAGGAGATCCAGCAGAACGCCTGGCTGTCGGTGCCGGCTGACCAGGCGTTGGTGTTCGGCGATCATCACAATTCGAAGTGGCGCCGCGCGCTCGGCCTGCTCCATATCGACCCGCTGCTGCTGTCCGAGACCGCCGGGCACGCCTAGCGTTCGGCGTTAAGCCTTCCTCAACCCGAGCCGGGTTTGATCTCCGGGCGCAACGCGCTCGGAGGATGAATGGCGGCCAGAATGGCGGCCGGCGCGCGGTGGACGCGCGGCCGCGCACGCAGCAAAACCGGCTGAGCCGGCGTGCTGTTCAGTTCGTACGTGTTCGTCTTTTGCTTCCTGCCGGCGACCCTGGCCGGGTTCTTCATCGTGGTGCGTCTGGCCGGCCGGCCGGGCGGGGCAATCTGGCTGGTCGCGGCCTCGTTCGTCTTTTACGGCTGGTGGAATCCGGCCTTCGTGCCGCTTCTGGTTGTCTCGATCGGGTTCAATTACGCCCTCGCGCGCCTGATCCCCCGCGCCGCGCCGCGCCTGCAATCCGCCCTGCTCGGCTTCGGCATCGCCGCCAATCTCGCGGCTCTCGGCTATTACAAGTACCTCGCGGGAATCGTCGGTTTCCTCCATGTCCACGGTCTTGCCGAGTTCGTGCTGGCGGATCCGGTCCTGCCGCTCGGGATCAGCTTCTTCACCTTCACCCAGATTGGCTTCCTGATCGACACCCGCCTCGGCGCCGCCGAGGAGAAGGGACTGCTGAACTACCTTCTGTTCGTGACCTTCTTCCCGCACCTGATCGCCGGGCCGATCCTGCACCATCGCGAGATGATGCCGCAGTTCGCCGACCGGGCGACGTATCGGGTTTCGCTCGAAAACGTCATGGTCGGTCTGGCGATATTCTCGATCGGGCTGGTCAAGAAGGCGTTGCTCGCCGATCAGCTTTCCCCCGTCGCCGCCGCCGGCTTCGCCCATCCCGACCAGCTCGCGCTGCTGCCCGCGTGGCAGGCAGCCCTCGGCTACTCGCTTCAGCTCTACTTCGATTTCTCCGGGTATTCCGACATGGCGATCGGGGTCGCGCGGCTGTTCAACGTGCGCTTTCCGGCCAATTTCAACTCGCCCTACAAGGCGCAAAGCGTCATCGAATACTGGCAGCGCTGGCACATGACGCTGACCCGCTATCTGACGCTCTACCTCTATAATCCGATCTCGCTCGCGGTCGCGCGCCGCCGCATGGCGCGCGGGCTGCCGATGGGGCGGAGGCTTACCTTTTCCGGGTTCGCCGCGACGGTGCTGTTTCCGACCTTCGTGACCATGATCCTCGCCGGCGTGTGGCACGGCAGCGGGATCACCTTCTTCGCCTTCGGCCTTCTCCATGCGACGTATCTCTGCGTCAACCACGCTTGGCGAATCTTTCGACCGGCCGAATGGAAGCGCCGTCCAGGACACGCCGCCGTATGCCGGCGCGTGCTGCTGACCTATCTGTGCGTCCTGGTGGGCGCCGTCGTATTTCGCGCGGACTCGCTTGGGGCGGCCTCCGGCGTGCTCTCGGGGATGGCCGGCCTGCACGGCTTGGCGTTGGCCGGCCCAATGCCTGAGCGCGGGGTGACCGTCGCACGCGACTGGGCGCTGATCGTCTTGGCGGCCGCGCTCGCGCTCGGCGCACCGAACACGCAGCAGATCATGCGTGATCATGCGCCGGTGCTGGGCCGAGCTGTTGCCGGCGCGAGCGGCTGGGCCTGGCGGCCGAGCCTGGGCTGGGCGATGGCGTTCGGCTGCCTGGGCGCACTGGGGCTGCTCGCGATCGGCGGCTCCGGCGAATTCCTCTATTTCCAGTTCTAGCCGTGCGCCGCGGCCTCTCCGCCCCGGCCTACCTCGCCGTCGCAGCGCTGTCGGGCTGCGTGGTGCTCGCCGCCGTCTGGGGCTGGGTCGCGCTGATGCCGCTCGCCTTTCTCGACCCCGAATACGCCGCCTGGGCTGCCAAGACGCAGATGCTCGCGCGTTGCGACGTGGGCGAGGTGATCGTGGTGGGCAATTCCCGCGCGGCCGCCGACATCATGCCGGCGCTGATGCCCCGCACGACGACAAACCTGGCGGTCGGCGGCGGCGAGGCAATCGAGGCGCTCAGCGCCGTTCGCCGCGCGCTCGCCTGCCCCAAGCCGCCCCGGCTGGTGGTGATCTCGCTCAACCCCGGCCAGTTCGTCCGCCCCGATCTGTTCTGGGAGCGCACCGTACGATTCGGCTTTCTAGGCGCCGGCGAAGTCGCTGAGCTGGCCGGCGCTTCCCGCGCGGCAAACGACTGGTCGGTCTATGAGAACGGGCATGGCGACGGGCTGACCGGGCCGGTGCGGGCGGCGCTCTACGCCATTCGCTTTCCGACGCTCTATTTCGACAGCCTCGCCAAGGGCGGGGTGTTCCTGCGCCTTTGGGACAATCGCCGCGCCCTCGCCGAGCGGCTGGCCTCGCGCGGCCAGTATTTCTTCGGCACGGCGTCGGGCTGCGCCGACGTCGCGATCGAGGGCCATCTCGACGGCTTCCGACCGTTGCCGGTGCTGGACGTCTATTTCGACCGGCTGTTGGCGTTGCTCGCGGGGCGTGGCGTGCGGGCGATCTTCGTGACGATGCCGGTCAACCGGGAGACGTGGCGCGCCGCCCAGCCCGTGCTGCAAGCCGAGTTCGCCGCCTACCTGCGGCGCTACGCCGCGAAGTATCCGAATTTCCGTGTGATCGGCCCGACGATGCTCGGCTGGCCGGATCGCTTCTTCGGGGATGACTTTTCCCATCTCAATCCCGAAGGCGCGCGGCTGCTCAGCGACCGGCTGGGGCCCTGCCTCGCCGGCGATGACGGGGCTTGCGCCCTCGACTGGACCGGGACGGCCGCGCAGACTGCGCCCCGCATGAAGGAGGCGCAGGCATGGTCGAAGTTCCCAGCCAGCAGATTCCCGGCGTCTATCACCGCCGCATCGGCGACATCGTCGTCACCGCCCTGAGCGACGGGTTCCTCGACGGCACCGTGGAGGTGCTTCAGAACATCACGCCCGACGAGGCGCGGCGCATGCTGACCGAGGCCTTCCGGCCGGGCCGGCGCACCTCGGTCAACTGCTTCGCCATCCGCACGGCCGGCCGGCTCGCGCTGATCGAGACCGGGTCAGGCAACTACCTGGCGCCGACGGCCGGCAAGCTCCAGGGGAACCTGGCGGCCGCCGGGATCGACCCGGCCGCGGTCGAGGCGGTGCTGCTGACCCACATGCACCCCGACCACTCCGCCGGCCTGACCGAACGCGCGACCGGCCGGCGCCTCTTCCCCAACGCCGAGCTGTCGTCCACGAGAACGAGCCGCGCCACTGGGACGACGACGCGGCGATGGCGCGGGCGGACGAGCGGGCGCGGAAGCTCTATTTCGAGTGCGCGCGAGAGCAGATTGCGCCGTACCGCGACCGGCTCCGCCCGTTCAGTACCGGCCGGGAGGTGTTTCCCGGCGTGACCGCGGTCCCGCTCAACGGCCACACGCCGGGCCACAGCGGCTATCGGATCAGCTCGGGCGGCGAGCAGCTCCTGATCTGGGGCGACATCATCCATGTGCCGGAGATCCAGGTGCCCCGCCCGGAGGTGACGATCGAGTTCGACACCGATCCGCACGCCGCCGCAGCCATCCGCCGCCGCACCTTCGAGATGGCTGCATCGGACCGGCTGCTGGTCGCGGGAATGCACATCCACTTCCCCGGATTCGGCCATGTGGCGAGGCATGGCGAGGGGGGTTACGCGCTGCTGCCTGAGCCGTGGGTGCAGGCGTTCTGAGCGATGGACGAAGCCCGGCGTTCGTGGAAACCCGAAAGCGCCTGCCTTCTTCCTGTCATGGCCGGGCTTGGCCCACGACTGTCCGGTTCACAATACCTTCGGCCTCTCACATCGCCTCCGGCATTACGGTCATCGTCATGGCCGGGCTTGGCCCGGCCACCCACGTCTTCCTCGGCCGCAAGTAAAGACGTGGGTGCCCGGCCTGCGCCGGGCATGACGGTGAAAAACTTGCAGTCTCTGCCACACGCCTAAACCGGACAGTCGTGGGATTGGCCCGGGCATGACGGGTTTGTCCAGGACGCGGCCTCCAACTCCTCACGTCCGCCGCCGCGTCAGAACCACACCTCCCTCCTGCAAGCGCGCGATCTCGTCCGGGCTGTAGCCGTGCTGGGCGAGGATGTCGGCGCCGTGCTCGCCGAACCGGGGAGGCGCGGCGCGCGTGCCGCCGGGGGTGCGGGAGAGTTTGATGGGTGTGCCGAGGCCCTTGTACTCGCCAAGTTCGGTGACCATCTCGCGGTGCGCGGTGTGCGGAGCCTCGGCCGCCTCGTCGGCCCACAGCACCGGTCCGGCCGGCACGCCGCCACGGATCAGGCGCAGTGCGATCGCGTGGCCGTCCTGATCGGCAAACGCCGTCTTCAGCTCCGCCGTCAGCGCGTCGCGGTTGATGTTGCGCTCGCCATTGCTGGCGAAGCGCGGGTCGTCGGCCAGGTGCGGGCGGCCGATCATCTCGCACATCTTCCGGAATTGAACGTTGTTGCCGCTGGCGATGAAGATCTCGCAGGTGCGTGTGGGGAACTTGTCGTAGGGAACAAGATTGGGATGCGGGTTTCCGGTCCCGACGGGCCGCTTGCCGCTCAGGAAGTAGTTCGGAGCCTGCGGGTGCAGCAGCGCCAACCCGCAATCATAGAGCGCCATGTCCAGATACTGCCCGCGCCCCGACCGCGCACGCTCGTGCAGCGCCATCAGGATGCCGACGGTGGAATAGAGCCCGGTCCCCATATCGACGATCGCCGTGCCGAGGCGCATCGGCCCGGTGCTCGCGTCGCCGTTGACACTCATCAGGCCGGTCATCGCCTGCAGGATGGCGTCATAGCCGGGCAAGCCGCCGAGCGGCCCATCAGCCCCGAAGCCGGAGACGCGGCAATGGATCAGGCCGGGGAAGCGCGGCGCGAGATCCTTCTCGTAGCCGAGGCCCCATTTTTCCATGGCGCCGGGCTTAAAGTTCTCGACCAGAATGTCGGCGCCTTCCAGCAGGCGCAGCAGCACCGCCTTGCCCTCCGGTTTGCCGAGGTCGAGCGCGAGGGACCGCTTGTTACGGTTGATGCCGATGAAATAGCTGGCGTCATCGCTGAGAAAGGGCGGTCCCCAGTCGCGCACCTCGTCACCCTGCGGCGGCTCGACCTTGATGACCTCGGCGCCGTGGTCGGACAGGATCATGGTGCAGTACGGCCCGCCCAGCACGCGGGTCAGGTCGATCACTTTCAATCCGGCGAGCGCGCCAGGGGAACGGGCGAGGCCCCTGCCGGTGGGGGCGGTGGCGTCATCCATCAGGCGGCTTGCTCCTTCGTTTTGCGCCCCCAGACGCGCCGGCAGAACGCGGGGTAGGTCTCCAGCATCGCCTCGCACACCGGGCCGCGCAGCAACGCCAACTCGGCCTCGGTCGGGTCGGGCGTGGCCGGCACATCGGCCGGCGCATCGTAGTCGAACCCGGTGGCGGCGCGCACCGTCTCGGCGGTCTCGCCTTGGTGGACGGCGGCGAGCGTGAAGCGGGCGTGTGCGGCATCGAAGCGGAACACGCAGCGCCCGGTCAGCAAGGCCTGCGCGGTGCCGCGCCGGAATACGCCGGGCGGCGAGATGCCCGGCGCAGAGATGATATCGACGCGCGGGACGAGGACGCGGGGCGAGTGCTCCTCGCGGAACAGGATGGTGCGCGGCGTCATCATGTACATGAACGCCGAGCCGAAGCTGCCGGGAAAGCGGGCGGCGGTACCGGGCCAGTCGCCGGTTCCGATCAGGTTGATGTTTGCCTGCCCGTCGATCTGCCCGCCGCCCAGGAAAAAGAGGTCAATCCGCCCCTGGCCGGCGAGGTCGAACAACTCGCGCGTGCCGGCGGTGAACGGGTTGCCGGTCTGCTTGTGCAGCAGCGAGAGGCGCACGGGATGGCCCAGGTGCTTGACCAGCCAGCATGCGGCAGCCGGAATCGGGCTTGCCGCGCCCACGGCGATGTGGTGCGCGGGCGGCGCGGCGAGGTCGAGGATCAGGCGGGCGAGGGCGGCAATCATGCGTTCTTCGAGGGCCGCCCCCTCCCCCCGACCCCCTCCGGCAGGTGGAGGGGCGGAGTATGCGGGGGCTCTTCCTACTCCCCCTTCCCGTGCGGGAGGGGGTCGGGGGGAGGGGTCGGCCGCAGCCCCATTTTGGACCGCTGTCATCACACAGTGGCGACCGGCGTGGCCGGCGAGCCGACCGCGCCCGGCAAGCGCAACGGGGGCGCCGTCAGCAGGAAGCGCGAACGCCCGTTCGCGCGCAACCAGTCGGCAAGTTCCGTCAGATACCACATCTCGCCCAGGTAGCAGCCGAGCTTGAACAGACAGTGCGCGTGCAGAGGCAGCGTGGCGCAGACATCGTCCAGGCAGGGGCGTGCGGGGGTCGCCTCCACACCGTAATTGTCGGAGATCAGCGCCACCGCGCCGCTCTCCGTGACCCACCGCAGCAGCTTCGGGTCGCGCCCGTCCAGCATGCACGCGCCGTCGAACAGCTTCTTGCGGTCGGGCTGTTTGTTCATCTCCAGCAGCATTTCGGCGAAGCCGGTGCGCAACAGCACGAAGTCGCCCGGCTCGACCGTGATCTTATCTTTCTCGAACACGCCCATCAGATCGTCGTGGCCGACGATTCGGCCGGAGCGGCCGAAATGCGCCTCCAGATCGACCATCACGCCACGGCCTTGCACACAGGTCTCGGCCATATTCTGCACGCCGAGATGGCGCGCGCCGGACGGCTGGTTGGTGGGCGTGGTGTTGCCCTTCGCGTCGTAGAGTACCGGGCCAATGATGTCCTGCCCGGCGCGAAACCCGTTGTAGAACACGTCCTCGGCCTGGCCGTCGCCGTCGGCGTCGAACATCTGGCCGACATGGGCGAGGCTGTCCCACTGCGTCGAGTATTGCAGGGTCAGCAGCACCTGGTCGTCGCACACGACATCCGTCGCGGTCGGGTCGACGCAGCGCATCGGATAATTCATGATGGGATTGCCCTCGCGCAGCGTCGGCCGCAGCTCCGGCGGATTGCGGCGCGGGTTCAGGACCGCGCCGCCCGGGTAGTCGAGCGGCAGCGACAAGCAGAAGGTCCGCCCGGTCTTCACCTCGGCGACGCCGCGCAGCACCGCGTCTGGCGTGAGCAGGTTCAGCCGCCCGCGCTCGTCATCCGGCCCCCAGTCGCCCCAGGTCGAGCCATCCGGCCGGCGCGTCCAGCGCGGATTGTCCGCCATCTTTTTCCTCCCGCGATCCACGCCCCATCATGGGCGACGGGCCAGCCGGCGCAAGGCGTGTTTCTTGCCGACGTCTGACCTATGACATAGGGTGGTTGCATGGGAGAGGGGTACGATCGCGCGGTCATCGTCGGCGCCGGCCACGCCGGGGGGGCGGCGGCGGCGTTGCTGCGCCAGTATGGCTGGGCCGGCCCGATCACGCTCATCGGGGCGGAGCCGATTGCGCCTTACCAGCGCCCGCCGCTCTCGAAGGGCTGGCTGAAGGGTGAGGCGGATAGCGCCATCGTGGCGCTGCGGCCCGAGCGGTTCTATCCCGAAAACCGGATCGCATTGCGGCTCGCGACGCAGGCCGCGTCGATCGACCGGCACGCGAGGCATGTCCTGCTCGAGAACGGCGAGACGCTTGGCTACGACCGGCTGATCCTGGCTCCTGGCGCGCGGCCACGTCGGCTCGCGCTGCCGGGTGTCGATCTCGCCGGGGTCTTGGAGCTGCGGACTCAGGCGGACGCCGATCGATTGAAGGCAATGCTCGGACCGGGACGCCGCCTCGCGGTGATCGGCGGCGGCTATATCGGGCTGGAGGCCGCTGCCTCCGCCCAGATGCTCGGCACGTCGGCGGTCGTGATCGAGCGCGAGACGCGCCTGCTGGCCCGCGTCGCCTCCACTGAGTTGGCGGGTTTCTTCCATGACGCCCATTGCGCGCGCGGCGTGCGGATCGTGCTCGGCGCGCAAGTCGAGGCGATCGAAGGCTCTTGCGGCCGCGCGACCGGGGTGCGGCTGAGCGACGGCGCGCTGATCGGATGCGACGCGGTGCTTGTGGGAGTAGGCGCGGGGCCGTGCGAGGAATTGGCGCGGGGCGCGGGGCTGGCCTGCGACGACGGCATCGTGGTCGACGGCGCCGCGCGCACCGCCGATCCCGCGATCCAAGCGATCGGCGACTGCACGCGCCGGCCGCTGCCTCTGTACGGCGGCTCGGCCCGGCTGGAGAGCGTGCCGAACGCGCTGGAGCAGGCCAAGCAGGCCGCCGCCGCACTGTGCGGCCGGCCCGCAGCGCGAGCCGAGGTGCCGTGGTTCTGGTCCGATCAGTTCGATCTGCGCCTGCAAATCGCCGGCCTTTCGATCGGCGCGGCCGAGGTGGTGGTGCGGGAAGGCGGCGACGCCCGCTTCGCCGCCTTCCATCTTGCCCCCGATGGGCGCCTGTTGGCGGCGGAGGCGGTGAATGCGCCGGCGGAATTCATGGCGGCTCGAATGCTGATCGCGCGGCGTGCCGTCGTGTGGCCGGATCGGCTGCGCGATCCGTCGGTGTCGATGCGCGACGTCGCGGTTTGAGGCAAGCAAAGGGAACGGAATGGCGAAAGTCACCTACATCGAATTCAGCGGCGTCGAACATCCGGTAAGCGTGCCGCTCGGCCTCTCGCTGATGCGCGGCGCGGTGGACAACAACGTGCCCGGCATCGACGCCGATTGCGGCGGCGAGTGCGCCTGCGCCACCTGCCACGTCTATGTCGATCCGGCTTGGCTGGACAGGACCGGCACGCCCGAGCCGGGTTCGCAGGAAGCGAGCATGCTGAGTTTCGCCGCCGCCGCCGAGCCCAACTCGCGCCTGTCCTGTCAGATCGCCATGCGCGAGGACCTCGACGGGCTGGTCGTTCGGATGCCCGACGGCCAGCACTGAGGCGCGCTGTTACGAGATAAGTCCGAGGGAGCAAGCTCCATGAACGCCCCTGTCCATTTTGATCCCGCCGAAGACGCCCGGACGATGCCGCTGGACAAGATCGACGTCAGCGATCCCAAGCTCTACCAGGATGACATCTACTATCCGTATTTCGAGCGGCTGCGCCGCGAGGACCCGGTGCATCGGTGCGAGAACGGCCTGTACGGCTCGTTCTGGTCGATAACCAAATACAAGGACATCATGCACGTCGAGACGCGCCACCAAATCTACTCGTCGGAGGCGAAGCACGGCGGCATCTCGATCACCGACCGGCCGGCGGAGTTCCGGCGGCGCAGCTTCATCTCCGCGGATCCGCCGTACCACGACGAGCAGCGCAAGGTGGTCAGCCCGGTCGTCGCGCCGATGAACCTGCAACGCCTGTCCGGCACCATCCGCGAGCGCGCCGCCCGCGTGCTCGAACTCACTGCCGCGCAACGAGACGTTCGACTGGGTCGAGAAGGTCTCGGTCGAACTTACCACGCAGATGCTGGCGACCCTGTTCGACTTCCCGTTCGAGGAACGGCGCAAGCTGACCTTCTGGTCGGATGTCGCGACCATGGACGTGCGCGCGGGAGGCGTCGTCGATTCCGAGGAGAAGCGACTGGAACTGTTGACCGAGTGCCTGGAGACGATGTCGGCGCTGTTCTACGAGCGCCAGAAGCTGGAGCCGCGCGCCGACCTGCTGTCGATGCTGGCGCACGGCGAGGCGACGCGCGACTTGCCGGAGCATCCAAGCGATTTCCTCGGCAACCTGACCTTGCTGATCGTCGGCGGCAACGACACCACCCGAAACTCGATGTCGGGCGGCGTCTGGGCGCTCAACAAGCATCAGGACGAGTACCGCAAGCTGCGCGAGAACCCGTCGCTGATCCCGAGCCTGGTCTCGGAGATCATCCGCTGGCAGTCGCCCATCGTTCACATGCGCCGCACGGCGGTTGCCGACGACGAGGTCGGCGGCAAGACCATTCGTGCGGGCGACAAGGTCGCGATGTGGTACGTCTCGGGCAATCGCGACGAGGACGCGATCGACAACCCGAACAGCTTCATCATCGACCGCCCTCGCGCGCGCCAGCACCTGTCCTTCGGGTTCGGAATCCACCGCTGCGTCGGCAACCGGCTGGCCGAACTGCAAATCTCCATCCTCTGGGAGGAGATTCTGAAGCGGGGCATGGTGGTCGAGATGATGGACGAGCCGCGGCGGATCTACTCGAACTTCATCCACGGCATCGCGGCGCTGCCGGTGCGCATCGCGGGATAATCGCTCCCGGCCGGCACTGCTACCTCTCCCCGCTTGCGGGAGAGGTAGCCGAGCGACCAGCGCGGCGGGTGAGGGCCTTCTACTCCGCCACCGTCATCGTTTCAGCGTGGTGCGTCTGCGCGATCTGCACCGAGTTCGGACCGAAGCGGTCGAGGAACGGCTGCGTGTCGATCTCCTCCAGCTCGATCTCGCGGGCTAGGACCTTTCTCTTCCATTCCTCGTGCGCTTGGATGTTGGCGTGGAACTCCGGCATCACCTCGCGGGCGAACAGCTCCAGGCTCTCGCAGATGTGCGCGTGCGTGTTGCGCCCCGCCTGGTTGAGCAGGATCACGGAGTCGATGTTCGAGGTCTCGAACTTGCGCAGCTTGCGGCGGATCGTCTCGGGTGAGCCGACCAACCCGCCGGAGACCGCGCGCGCCTGCGCCTCCGGATTCTCGGCTTTCCACTTGTTGTATTCGTCCCACAGGCTGATGGTGCCCGGCTTCGCGCGCTCCCGGCCCGACGCGCTGTTGTAGTAGCGCAGCGCGAACTGGAAGAAGGTGATTCCGTCCGCCCGGCGCCGCGCCTCCTCGTCGGTCTCGGCGCACATGAAATACGTGACGATCGCGATGTTCGGATTGATCGGGTAGTCCGCGAGCTTGTCGAGCCGCTTGGTGATCGCGTTGTAGTACGCGTGAACCCAGGCGAACGCGGCGTCGGCGCTGAGGAACTGGAAGCCGAGCGCGCCCATGCCCCGCCTGCCCGCCATCTCGATCGTCTCAAGCTGAGAGCAGGCGACCCAAATCGGAGGGATCGGCTTCTGCACCGGCTTGGGCAGCACGTTGCGGAGCGGGAATTTGAAGTACGGTCCCTCATATTCCCAGCCTTCCCGCGTGAACATCGGCATCACGCAGCGCACGCCGTCCTCCCAGATCGCGCGCTTTTCCTCCATCGTGCGGCCAAAGCCGCCAAGCTCGGTGACGGATGCCGATTCGCCTATGCCGAACTCCACCCGTCCGTTGCTGACGAGATCGAGAGCCGACACGCGCTCGGCGACGCGGGCGGGATGGTTGGTGGTAAGCTGGACGATGCCGTGACCCAGCCGGATGTTTCTCGTCCGCTGGCTGGCGGCGGCCAGGAACACCTCGGGCGCCGGGGAGTGCGAGTACTCCTCGAGGAAGTGATGCTCCACCTCCCAGGCGTAGTCGAAGCCCAATTTGTCCGCCAGTTCCACCTGGGAGAGCGCGTTCTGGTAGAGGGTCCGCTCGTCGTCCGGCTTCCACGGCTTGGGCAGTTGCAGTTCGTAGAAGATGCCGAATTTCATGGCGCGCTCCGTCCGGTTCCCACCTCAAGGGTAGCCCTCCGGCCCCGCGCGTCAATCACGGCGCCCCCGGGTGTGGCTTCCACCGACGGCGTGGCCTGCTAGGCTGACCGAACAGGGGAACGGGAGGAAACCATGCCGCTTCCGGCCGACACCGACGCCACGACGCCGAAGTTTCTGCGCGACAAGTACGCGATCGTCGGCGTGGGGGAGACGACCTACACCCGCGGCTCGGGCATGACCACGCGCGCGATGGGCACCTGGGCGGTGCGGAATGCGATGCAAGACGCCGGGCTGAAGAACACCGAGATCGACGGGATGCTCTCCTATCAGGGCGTCGATTCGACCTTCGCGCCGATGATCGCGGGCGACCTCGGCATCCGGCTGAACTTCTACATGGACGTGTTCGGCGGCGGCAGCTCGACCGAGGCGCTGGTCGGCATCGCCATCGGCGTCATCGAGGCCGGGCTGTGCAAGTGCGTGGCGATCTTTCGCTCGATGAACGGCTACTCCGAGGTGCGGATCGGCGGCACGGGCGCGCGCTCCGCCCCGCCGGTCGCGGGCGATATGCTGCATAGCCGATCCTACGGCTGGCAGAGCGCCGGGCAGAGCTTCGCGCCGACCTTCATGCGCCACATGCACGACTACGGCACGCGCCCCGAGCAGGTCGCGATGGTGAAGGTGATCCATTCGGAGCACGCCTCGATCAACCCGAAGGCGCTCTATCCGAAGCGGGTGACGGTCGATGAGGTGTTGTCCAGCCGGTTCATCTGCAAGCCGCTGCACCTGCTGGATTGCTGCGTGGAGACCGACAACGCCACCTGCGTCATCGTCACCAGCGCCCGACGCGCGCGGGATCTGCGACACACGCCGGCGCTCATCCGCTCAGTGGCCGGGCGCTGCAACAAGCCGCGCCTCGACATGCATTACCAGCACGGTCCGATCTCCACGGTCGCGGGATACTACGCGAAGGACATCCTGTGGCCCAACGCGGGTCTCGGGCCTGAGGACGTGGACGCGACCGGCGCCTATGACGCGTTCACATTCACGACCATGCTGCAACTCGAGGACTATGGGTTCTGCAAGAAGGGCGAGGGCGGCGACTACGTCTCGTCCGGCGTGATGCGCCTGGGCGGACGGCGCCCGAACAACACCTCCGGCGGGCATCTTTGCGAGGGTTATACGCACGGCATGAACATGGTGATCGAGAACGTGCGCCAGCTTCGCCATGACGTGGACGATTCCTGCCCGATCGGCCCGGACGGCACGCGCCGGCACACCTTCGATCATCGCGCGGGCGGGTGTCGGCAGGTCAGGGATGTCGAGGTCACGGCCAATCTGGGCTGGGCCATGCCGGCGACCGCGTCGGCGATGGTCATGCGGCGCGGCTAATCGGAGGGGAACGAGACATGGCGATCACCGCCGAATACCTCGGGATGACGCTGCGGCTAAGCGATCTGGAGGTCGAGAACCTGGAGTATTTCGGCCACTGCGCCGCGCACGACTTCCACTTGCAGCAATGCGAGGAGTGCCATCTGCTGCGCTATCCGCCGACGACCGCCTGCCCGTGGTGCGCCAGCCCGCGGGCGCGCTGGACGCGGGTGGAAGGCAAGGGCGCGGTGCATTCCTATACGGAGGTGCATCACGCCATCCAGCAACAGTTCAAGCCGTTCACGCCGTACATGGTCCTGCTGGTCGATCTCGACACACAGAAGGGCCAGCCGAGCGAGCACGAGGCGCTGCGTGTCGTCGGCAACCTCGTGATGTTGGACGGCAAGCTGGCTCCCCCCGATCAGGTGCGAAGCGTCGGCATAGGCACGCGCGTGCGGATGGCGTTCACCGACGTCGCTCCCGGCCTGTCGCTGCCGCAATGGACGATCGACGAGGATGCGGCGCAGCCGGCCAAGCCATGGCGCTATCCGCAGGAGTGAACTTGACCCCCGCACGCGCGCCGGCTTATCAGATCGGCGGCTTTGGGCGCGTAGCTCAGCGGGAGAGCATTCGCTTCACACGCGAAGGGTCACAGGTTCAATCCCTGTCGCGCCCACCACCGCTAGGGTCAGAACCCCCCGTTTCGGATTGAAAGCGGGGACTTCGCCTGCCGGTACAGTCCCCGCAGGGCAACTTGCAGAAGTTATGACCGACAGGTCCCGGCTCCGCCCCGGCAAAGGGCAGCGGCCTACTCGGAACCTTGGTTCACGCATGTGCGCGAACGGGGCGGGAAAGCCCGCGCCGCCTGCGGCGGCCGAACTGTCCATCAACTCGCCGCGACACGCGCGTTGCCAGGTGGTAATGCCGTCGGCGGCGCACCTTAATCGGTGTTAACGCAAGGGGGGAACCGCGATGACACCGAGATTGAATGAGGCTACCCGCGCCGTGTCGCTCGCCGTGCTCGGCGTGATGGTTTCCATCGGCGCCGCGTCGGCGCAGACACCTGCCGCCGGTCCCGGGCCGAGTGGCGCCGCACCGGCCGCAGGTACAGCGCAGCCGCCGGCAGCTTCCACAGCCGAACCGGTGCAGCCCTGGGGACTGCCCCCGCCGCCGCCCGGCGTTGGACCGGTCTCGCTATTTGCCGACATTCACGACACCCCGCAAGGCAAGTTCCTGGAGGGCGGGGCATTCGACGATGCTGGCAATTTCTGGTTCGTCGCCATCGGCTCTGGTTGGATTTCGTACCTGACGCCCCAGGGCAAGCTGGTTCCGGTTGTCAACTGCAACCCACCAACGGAACTCGGATTTGCGTGCGAGCCGCAAGGCACACGTTGGCACGATGGCAAGCTCTATTTGACCACGCGCCATCTTGGCATCCTTGTCTATGATCCGCAGACCAAGCGTCTGAGTTCACTGGTCGCCACCTATCGCAACCAGCTATTCAAGGGACCCAACGACCTCGATTTCGACGCCGAGGGCAATCTCTATTTCACCGATCCGTGGGGGACAGGGCCCGGACCCGACACGGCAGACCGCATGGGCGCGGTTTACCAATACTCAACCCAGGGTGTGCTCCGGCGCATCATCTCGAACGGTTACTTCCCGAATGGGATCGCCGTTTCGCCCGATGACGGCACGCTGGCCGTGGCCGACTATTCCGGCAACCGGATGCTTTACTACTCCTTTCTGAACGGACCGAACGCGGCCTGCACCTTGTGTGCAAAGGATCCGCAGCACCTGACCTTCTTCTTCGTCACGGCCGGCAGCTACAACCCCGGCAATGGCGGCCCCGACGGTATCCACTATGACGTGCATGGGGATCTCTGGGCGCAGCTCGGCATTGGCGGAATCATCGAATTTGACAAGCGAGGCGTGATTCTCGGTTACGTGCCGCTGCCAAACGGCGACGCGTCAGCAACCAACTTCGCCTTCGGAGGTCCCAATAATCAGTATATCTACATGGAGGGCGCGGTCAGCGGAACGGTCTGGCGCTTCAAGGCACCCTATCCGGGGCTGATCGGCCCAGGCGGGGCGCGGCAGCCGGCGCAGCCCTGAGTCGCTGCTCGGCAAGAGCCGCGCGGGCGGTGCACCTCGCTCAGTATCCGATCTTGTGGGCCAGTTCCTCGCGCCAGCGCCGGCTTGATCCGGGCTCGACCGCGCGTTTGGTCTCGGAATCCAGGATTTCCGGCTCGCAGTCGGGTTGCTCGCGCATCACCTCCCGCGCGCGCGCCAGCGCCTCGTCGAGCGTGGGGAAGCTCGCGACGTGGCGGCGGTCGATGTGCAGCTCAAAGGCCATGGCGGTTCTCCGGGTTGGCGATGGGATCAGAACGAGCGGCGGCGCGGCTGGGTTTCGTGTCCTGCAGCGGCCATCCCCGGACGCGCCAGCCGCGCCAGCTCGCGCCGAACGTCCTCGAGGGAGTTAGCTGGCGCGGACCAGGCGACGCGCACCACGCGCTCCCCGAGCGCCAGATCACACCCGTCCACGTCGGCCGTCACCATCCGCCACTCCCCGGCCGTGCCCGCGATGCGCGCCAGCGTGTCCGGGTGGTCGTGGTTGCAGTGCGCCATGATGTCCGGCTCGGCCGTCAGGAGGGCGGCAACCGCCGCCGGGTCCGGCGCAAGATCGGCTGCCCGCAGCCGCGCCGCGCGCGCGAAGCCGCCGACCAGCAGCCCGCCTATCGGGCGCATCCGCCAGAGCCGGAAATCGCCGAACCCGGCGTAGAGGCCGGCATAGGGATGGACCGCGAGATAACGCGCCTTGAGCGCCGGGTCGTCCTCCGGTTCGGCCAACCCCGTCAGGGTGATGCGTGGCGCGGTCTGCGGGTTGACCTCCTCCGGCGCTCCTGCCACGAGGACGGCGCAGCGTGGGTCGGCGCGCAGGTGGCGCGTGTGTTCCGCGAGGTCCGATAGTAGCAGCAGCACGGACCCGTCCGGCGCCGCCGCGGGCGTGACGAGGGAGGCGAAGGGCTGCTTGCCCGCCTCGCCAGGGGCGGAAATACCGGCAGTGGAGGTCGCCAGCGTCCCCGCACGCGCGGCGCGCAGCAGGCACCGGCCGACGAAACCCGCGCCCTCGTTGCCGCTTGCTGTCGCCATGTTGCGTTCACCTCGTGTCCGCGATGCGCCACAAAGGCTCGGGGGACGTGGCCCGAAGGGAATGAGAAGATGAAGCAGACCATCGCCCTGGTGGACGACGACCGCAACATCCTGACCAGCGTCGCGATGACCCTGGAGCAGGAGGGTTTCCAGGTCCGCACCTACACCGACGGCGAGAGCGCGCTGCAGGGCCTGACCTCGCGCCCTGTTGACCTCGCCGTCCTCGATATCAAGATGCCGCGCATGGACGGGATGGAGCTGTTGCAGCGGCTACGCCAGCGCAGCACCATGCCGGTGATCTTTCTCACCTCGAAGGACGAGGAGGTGGACGAACTGATGGGGCTGCGGCTCGGCGCCGACGACTACATCACCAAGCCGTTCAGCCAGCGCCTGCTGCTCGAGCGCATCCGCGCGCTGCTCCGCCGCAACGAGGCGTCGCGCGCCGAAGCCTCGGGCGCAGCGCCGGGCGGGGTGATGGTGCGCGGCGACCTGATCCTCGACGAGACGAAGCACCAGTGCATCTGGAAGGGCACCGACATCCAGCTCACGGTGACGGAGTTCCTGCTGGTCAAAGCGCTGGCGGCGCGGCCGGGCATGGTGAAGAGCCGCGACCAGCTCATCGACGCCGCGTACGGCGAAAATATCTACGTGGACGACCGCACGATCGACAGCCACGTCAAGCGTATCCGCAAGAAGTTCCGCACGGCCGAGGACGCCTTCAACCAGATCGAGACGCTGTACGGCATTGGGTATCGCTACAAGGAGCGCTGAGTTGCTCCAGCGCCTGGCCGGGCGGCCGTCCCCCGAGCTGCCGGCGCTCCCGGGGGCACCGCCTGGCGCCGAGCGGCCGCGGCTCCGCTGGGTCTCCCCCCTGCTGCGCCGCATCCTGCTCGTCAACGCGCTGCCTCTCCTCCTGCTCGTCGTGGCGCTGCTCTACCTCGACCAGTATCAAAACGGATTGCTGGAGGCCGAGGTTTCGGCGTTGCGGGAGCAGGCGCGCATCTTCGCGGGCGCGCTGGCCGAGAGCGCGGTCAGCGTCGCCAACCCGACCGATCCGCGACTGGTCCCCGACATCGCCCGCCCGCTGCTCTATCGCCTGACCGAACCGAGCCCCGATGCGGAGGCGAAGCTGTATGCGCCCGACGGCGCGCTGATCGCGGATTCGCGCGTGCATGAAGGGCCGAAGGGAGCGCAGCGCGAACCGCTTCCGCCGGCGGTCAATCGCGGGGCCGTGCTGGGCGCGATCGGCTGGGTGTATAACAAGGTGCTCGCGCTGCTGCCGCAGAGGACGCCGACGCATGTCGATCTTACGCCGGGAGGCGCCGGGCTGGAGTGGCAACCCGACGTGAAGGAGGAGCTGCGCCTGTCCAGCTCCGAAAAGAGCCGCGAAACGCCGCCATACATCCGCCGCACGATCGACGACCGCCTGCTGGTCACGGTCGCCGTGCCGGTCGAGCGCGACAGGCACACCGTCGGCATCATCCTGCTGACGCGCGAGGCGCGGGAGGTGGATGCGAGCCTGTTCGCCATCCGCATCTCCATCCTGGCGCTGTTCGGCCTCGCGCTCGGGCTCACGGTGCTGCTGTCGTGGTATCTATCGCGGACCATCGCGCGGCCCATCCTCCAGCTCGCCTCCGCCGCCGCCGAGATGCGCGAAGGCCAGGGCCGAACCGGCAGCGTGCCGCGCGCGCTGCTCGTCCGCGGCGACGAGGTGGGCACGCTGGCCGTCGCGCTAGCGGATTCGGCGGCGGCGCTATGGCACCGGATGGACGCGATCGAGCGCTTCGCGGCCGACGTGGCGCACGAGATCAAGAACCCACTCAGCTCTATCCGCAGCGCCATCGAGACGTTGCGCCGGATTGAGGACCAGACCCGTCAGAAGCAGCTTCTGGCGATCATCACCGACGACGTGACCCGGCTCGACCGCCTCATCAGCGACGTGGCCGATGCCTCGCGGGTGGATGCCGAACTGTCGCGCGTGGTGACCGAGCGGGTGGACATCGCGCCCATCCTGCGCACCCTGAAGGAGTTGCAGGACGCTACGCGCGGCGACGAGGAGCCATGGATCGACCTCGACGGCCCCGACAGCGGCCTCGTCGTGCGCGGCGTGGAAGACCGGCTCGTGCAGGTCTTCCGGAATATCATCGCCAACGCGGAATCGTTCAGCCCGCCGCGCGGACGCGTCGCGATCACCGCCCGCGAGAGCGGCGGCATCATCAAGATCACGGTGGACGACGACGGGCCGGGTATCCCCGATGGCAAGCTGGAGCACATCTTCGACCGCTTCTACAGCGAGCGCCCGAGCGAGGAACGCTTCGGCCAGCATTCCGGCCTGGGCCTGTCGATCAGCCGCCAGATCGTGGAGGCGCTGCGCGGGCGCATCACCGCCGATAATCGCCGGGCACCGGACGGGCGCGTGCTGGGGGCACGATTCGCGGTGGTGCTGCCCCTGGCGTAGTCTGGTCGCCGTCGTCCCGACTACATCGCGGCGGGCTCGGTCGCCTCGAACGTGTCCCCCCGTACCCCGCCTCCAGCGGTATCCGCATCAGACGCCCGGTTTCGGTTCGCGTCGTCGTCGGCTGCACCGTCACGATCGGGGCCGCCCGCGCCGCCGCGATCGCCGCCGCCGTGGTGGTCCATTGGCCGAGCTTCTGAAGATTGAGCCGGGTCGGGAACACCAGCTTCCACCGCCCCTCGGCGGCCTCGGCCACCGCACGGGCTGGCTCGATCCAGACGGAATCGACGGAACTCCGAGCCGTCATGCACCGCGAGCTGGTCGGCGGGGGCAGACGCCAGGAAAAAATGCGTGTCGAACCGCTTCGGCATGGCGGGCGGCGTGATCCAGTGCGCGAACGGGGTCAGCAGTTCCGTCGCCAGCACCAAATCCTCGGCCCCCAGCGTCGTCGCGAAGTCCGCCCGCGTGCTGATCCGCCGCAGGCGGCCGGCGTCGATCAGCCCCGTCGTGCCGCGCGGGTGCGCGAGCAGCACGCCGCATTCCTCGAACATCTCGCGGATGCCAGCCACGCGCAACGCGAGATGATCCGCATCGAGGCCCACAGGCCCCGCTTTTCTATCAGGGCCGGAGCGGGACCCCTCGGCCAAGGCGTGATCGCCGGGATCGACCCGCCCGCCGGGGAACACCAGTGCGCCGGAGGCGAATTCGATCTGGCGGTGGCGGACCACCATGAACACCTCCACCCCCGCCGGCCCGTCGCGCAGCAGGATCACGGTGGCGGCGGGACGCGGGACGACGGGGGCGCTCATGGCGCGAGTGGATCATCCGGGACAATCCTCGGCAAGCTCGCGGCGCGCATGGCTCGTTGACCGAGATAGGTCTCCAGCACGCGCGGGTTTTCTGCCAGCGCGGCGCTCGGCCCCTCGGCCACCACCTCGCCCGTCTCCAGCACGTACCCATAATCCGACACCTGCAACGCGGCGCGCGCGTTCTGCTCCACCAGGAGGATGGCGAGGCCGCGTGCGCGCAGCCCGGCCAGCACGCGGAAGATCTCGCGCACGATTCGCGGGGCGAGGCCGAGGCTCGGCTCGTCCAGCAAAAGCAGGCGCGGGCGGCCCATCAGCGCCCGGCCGAGCGCGAGCATCTGCCGCTCGCCCCCCGACAACGTGCCGGCGAGCTGGCTCCGCCGCTCTTCCAGGCGGGGAAACACCGCGAACACGTCCCGCATGGACGGCCCCGAATCGCGTTCGCCGGCGCGGCGGCGGGAATAGAAGCCGAGCAGCAGGTTGTCCTCCACCCGCATATCGGTGAACAGCGCCCGCGTCTCGGGCACGAGCACCGCGCCGGCGGCGACCAACGCCTCGGTCCGGCCCGCCGGCGCGCCCAAAAAACGCACCGCCCCCGCCCGGCGCGGCAGCAGCCCCATGACGGCCGCCATCAGCGTCGTCTTGCCGGCCCCGTTCGGGCCGACGATGGCGACGATCCGGCCATCCGGCACGACCAGGCTGACGCCGTGCAGCACCTCCACGTGGCCGTAGCCGGCGCGGAGCCCGGCGATCTCGAGAAGCGCGGTCATGGCCCCGGGTGCCCGACACCTCCCCCCGGCCCCCTCCCGCACGGGGAGGGGGAGCAGAAGGCCCGGCGCTTACTCCTCCCTTTCCCTTGCGGGAGGGGTTGCGGGAGGGGTGCTGCTCGCATCACGCCACGCCGCCCAGATAGGCTTCCAGCACCGCCGGGTTGGACTGCACCCGCTCGGGGGCGCCCTCGGCGATTTTCTGGCCGAAATCCATGACCACCACGCGATCGGCCAAGCGCATGACGAAATCCATGTCGTGCTCGACCAGCAGCACCCCCATCCCCTCGTCGCGCAACTGGCGCAGCAGCGCCGCGAGGTGCTGCTTCTCCTGCAGCCGCAGCCCGGCGGCGGGCTCGTCGAGCAGCAGCAGGCGGGGACGCAGGCAGAGGGCGCGCGCGATCTCGACCACGCGCTGTCGGCCGAGCGGCAGGTCGCCGGCCGGCGTGTCGAGCACGTCCTCCAGCCCGACGCGCGCGGCATGGCCACGTGCCTCGGCCAGCAACCGGGCCTCCTCCGCGCGGTCCAGCCGCAACATGGCGCGCGGGATGCCGGCGCGGCCCGACAGATGAGCGCCGAGAGCGATGTTCTCCAGCACACTGCGGGCTCCCAGCAGCTTCGTGTGCTGGAAGGTGCGCGCGAGGCCCAGCCGGGCGGCGGCGCGGGGACGCGCGCGGCCCGCCTCGGCGCCGAACAGCCGAACGCGCCCGGCGCTCGGCGGGAGGATGCCGCTGATGACGTTGAACAGGGTCGTCTTGCCCGCGCCGTTGGGGCCGATCAGCGCGACGATCTCGCCCGCGTGGACGGCGAAGCTGACATCGTGGTTGGCGGCCAGCCCGCCGAACATGCGGGTGACGGATTCGACGGCCAGCAATTCCCTCCGCCCCCGTTGCGCGGTCGGAGCGGGCTTCGCGGCCGTGTCGATCCGACTCGCGGGGCGCCGGGCGAGGCGAAGCGGCAGCATCGCCAGCAAGCCGCGGGGCGCGCGTTGCAGCAGCAGGATCACCACCACGCTGAATGCCAGCGCCTCGAAATCGCCCGCGCGCCCGGTCACGCGGGGTATCCAGTCGTTGAACTGATCGCGCAACACCGTCACCAGCGCCGCCCCCACCACCGCGCCGCCCAGCCACTCCGCGCCGCCGATGATGACCATGAACAGGTAGTCGATGCTGGCGCCCAGGCCGAACGGCGTCGGGTTGATGAACCGCTGGAAGTGCGCGAACAGCCAGCCCGACAGCCCGGCATACAGGGCCGCGATGACGAACACGGCGCGGCTGAGTGCGACCGTGTCGATGCCCACGCTCTCGCCCATCAGGCGGGCGCCGTTCAGCGTGCGAATGGCGCGGCCCATCCGGCTGTCGAGCAGGTTGCGCGACATTGCCCACAATACCAGCAGCAACACCCAGATCAGCGCGAAATTCACCCGCCGGTCCGCCGCCGAGAGCGGCCCGAACGTGAGCGGCGGAATGTTTCCGATGCCGTTGAACCCGTGCAGGAACGGCAACGTCCCGAACAGCGAGAAGAAGCTGATCCCCCAGGCCACCGAGCACAGCGCGAGGAAGTGCCCCGACAGCCGCGCCGTGATCAGCCCCAGCAGCCACGCCGCCACACCGGTCAGCGCCAGACCGGCAAGCAGCCCGATCATGGGCGCGTATCCCGTCGTGCTCAGCAGAGCGGTCGCATAGGCGGCCAGTCCGACGAAGCTCGCCTGCCCGAACGAGGTCTGGCCGCTGATGCCGGTCAGCAGCACCAGCCCGAGCGCCACCATCGCGGCGAGGCCCACATAGCCGAGCAGTGTGACATAGAACGCTGGCAGCAGCGCCGGGGCGCCGATGCAGGCGATCGCGGCCGAGGCCAGGGCGCCGACCCGTCCCGCGACCCCTCCCGCCGACCCCCTCCCGCCAGGCTTGCCCTCGGGCCGGCCTTCGGCAGGACCCGTGGGAGAGGGGGAGAAACCAACCGTGACATACTCGTCCCCTCCCCTTGCGGGAGGGGTTGGGGGAGGGGTCGCGCCGAGCCTCAAGCCCGGTCCTCCGTTGCGCCCCCGCGCACCGACAGCCACACGAGCACCGGGATCAGCAGGGTGAACACGATCACCTCGCGATAGGCGCTCGCCCAGAAGCTGCCGACCGATTCCAGCACCCCCACCAGCACCGCGCCCGCCGCCGCCGCCGGATACGACACCAGCCCGCCCATGATCGCCGCGACGAAGCCTTTCAGGCCGATGTCGAAGCCCGCGTCATACGAAAGCGGCGTGATGGCGCCGATGAGAATGCCCGCCAGCGCCGCGATGAACGCCGCCAGCCCGAACGCCAGCGCCCCGGTGCCGGCCGCCTCGATGCCGCACAGCCGAGCGCCGAGCGGGTCGGAGGCGGCGGCGCGCAACGCCTTGCCGTGAATGGTGGCGCCGAAGAACCAGCGCAGCGAGACGACCAGCGCGACGCAGCAGCCGATCACGCACACCGACTGGCCCGAAACGGTGAGCGGGCCGAGGTCGAAGCTGGCGTCCGTCAGCGCGGGCACGCTGAATTCCTCGGGGCCGAAGAACACCAGGCCGAGGCCGATTAGCACGAAATGCAGCGCCATCGCGACGATCAGCAGCGCGAGGACCGAGGCATCGGCGACGGGGCGGAAGGCGAACCGCCAGATCAGCGGCCCGAGCGGCGCGACGATCGCGAGCGCGAGCAGCAGCGAGACCGCCGGAATCCGCCGTGGCCCGAGCACCAGCACGGCCCAAGTCACCGCGGCCGGACAGACCAGCCACGCCGCCAGCACGTGTGGCGCGGAGCGTGGAGCGCGAACGAGGCTCGCGAGCAGCGCCACGACCGAGAGCCCATCGAGCAGCCAGAGCGTCCCCGGGATGCGCCCAGCCTGGAGCGAAGCGGCCGTGAGTGTGCCGAACGCCAGCAGATCGCCCTGGGGGATGAAGATTACGCGCGTGACGGAGAACACGATCAGCAGCCCGATCGCGAGCAGAAGATAGATCGCGCCCGTGGTCAGCCCGTCCTGGAGCAACGCGAGAAAGACGAAGAGATCCATGCGCCCGCCTTGTCTCGGCTCAGCGGATCGCCGTCCACTCCCCGTTTTTGACCTCGACCAGCACGGCGGCGCGCGCGTCCTGGCCGTTGTGGTTGGCCGGCGTCATGTCATAGACGCCGCTTACGCCCACCAGGTCGTGCGTCTTCTCCAGCGCGTCGCGCAGCGCCACGCGGAATGCCTCGGTACCGGGCTTGCCGGATTTCAGCGCGACCGGGATGGCATTCTTCAGCAGCAGCATCGCGTCATAGCTGTAGCCGGCAAACGGGTTCACGCTCTGCGGGCCAAACTTCTTGGTGTATTCGTCCATGAACGCCGTGGCGACCGGCTTGACCGGGTTGCCGTCCGGAAGCTGCGTATAGACGACAACCGGGCTGGTATCGGCGACCACTCCCTCGACCGCCGCGCCGCCGACGCGGATGAAGGCCGGCGAGACGATGCCGTGATTGCCGTAGATCCCGCCCTTGAACCCACGATGGCGCAGCGCGACCACGGGCAGCGCGGCGGGCGTCGCGGAGTTGCCCATCATCACCGCCTGCGGATGCCGGGTCATCAGCCGCAGCACCTCCGCTTCCACCGAGGTGTCGGTGCGCGCGTACCGCTCGTCGGCCAGGATCTTGATGCCGTCGGCCTGCGCGGCCTGCTTCGTGGCGGCCAGCACCTGATCGCCCCAGCCGTCCGAAAAGCCAATATAGCCGATGTCGCGGACGCCCTTGGCCTGCATGTACCTGAACACCTCGCCCACCATCAGCGACAGGGGCTGCGCGTCATTGAACGTGTAGGGCTGCTTGGCCGGGTCGTACTCATAGGGCGCCATCGCGATCATCGGCACACGCGCCTGGTTGGCCAGCGGCGCCACCGCCGCGTCCGAGGCGGTGAGCGATGGGCCGATGAAGGCGTCCACATGGTCTTCAGAGATCATCTTCTGCGCGATGGTGAACGCGGTGTTCGCATCCGTCGCGTCGTCGCGGATGATGTATTGGACTTTCTGGCCGGCGATCTCGGTGGGGAAGAAATCGAACGCGCCCTTGTAGCCGACGCCCATCGCCGCGGCCGGGCCGCTGATGCTGAGGATTGCCCCGATCTTCACCTGCGCCTGCGCCGCGCCGGCGGCCAGAGAGAATGCCAGTGCGGCGGCGACCGCCGCCAGACGACGCGCGTTCATGCGATGTTCCGTTCCCAAACGATGATTGGCCCTTCGGCGGGCAAACCAGTGTCGTTCGCGGGTATTTTGGGTGTCAAGCGGTTCGCGGCAGGGGAGTTCGCGGCAGAACCGCCGTCGCCTCGATCTCCACCAGGGCCTCCGACTCGACGAGCTGGGAGACGCCGATCACCGACATGGCGGGGAATTGCTTGCCCAATGCCGTGCGGTAGGCGGCGCCGATGGCGGGCTGCTGCTCTCGCCAGGCGCGCATGTCGGTGACGAACCACGTCAGCCGCACCAGATGCCCCGGCGTGGCGCCCGCCTCGGCCAGCAGCGCAGCGACGTTGGCCAGCGCCTGGCCGATCTGGGCGGGCAGCCCCTCGGCGAAGCGGCCCGCCGCGTCCCAGCCGATCTGGCCGGCGAGGACCACGACGCGGCCGTCGGCGACGATGCCATTGGCATAGCCGCGCGGGCGCGGCCAGCCAACGGGTTGCAGAACGCGCGTTTTGCCGTCCGGTGCGTCGCTCATGTCGGTTGCTCCCCGGAGCGGTTCACTCCGCCAGCAGATCCTCCACCCGGATCGGCAGGTCGCGCACCCGCTTGCCGGTGGCGTGCCAGACCGCCTCAGCGATGGCCGGGGCGACCCCGCAGAGGGCGATCTCGGCCAACCCCTTCGCACCCAGCGGGTTGAAGATCGTGTCCTCCGACGGCACGAACGTCACGTCCAGATCGGGCACGTCGGCGCAGACCGGCACCAGGTACTCGGCGAGGTTCGCGTTCATCACGCGGCCCAGCCGCTCGTCCCATTCCGCGATCTCGTGCAACGCCATCCCCAGCCCGCCCACCATGCCGCCGATGCACTGGCTGCGCGCGATCAGCGGGTTGATGATGCGCCCGGCGTCGTACGCGCCGACGATGCGCGGGACGCGCACCGTGCCGAAATCGGGGTCGATCCGCACCTCGGCGAACACCGCGCCGAATGCGGCGGAAGCGTATGTTTCGCTCTCCTCGCCCGGCTTCGACTCCGCCTCGGCCTCCAGATGCTCCAGCCCGTGGCGGCGCAGCACCGCCTCGGGCGCGGCGTTCGTGTCGCCGCCGGCCAGCGCGCGCAGCTTCTCGCGCAACGCGTCACAGGCGGCCTTCACGCCATTGCCGACGCTCGCCATGGTGATGCTGCCGCCATGCACCGGCGCCTTCGGCATGTCGGTGTCGCCGATTTCCACATCGACCTTCTCGATCGGCAAGCCCAGCGTCTCGGCCGCGACCTGGGTCATGGAAGTGTAGGTGCCCGGCCCCATGTCGCTGGCGGCGGTCCGCACCACCGCCTGCCCGTTCGCATACAGGATCGCCTGTGCCGAACACGCGCTGCGCTCGGCATGATAGATCGCCGTCGCCATGCCCCAGCCGATTAGGGAGCGCCCGTCGCGCATCGTGCAGGGCGCGGCCGGGCGGCGGCTCCAGCCAAAGCGCTCGGCGCCGGTCTCGTAGCAGGCAAGCAATTCGTTGCTGCTCCAGGGCTGGTCCGCGCTCTCGTCGCGCTCGGCGAAGTTGCGGCGCCGCAGCTCCAGCGGGTCCATCCCGAGCGCCTCGGCCAGCTCGTTCATCGCCATCTCCACGGCGAGCGTGCCGGTCGCCTGGCCCGGCGCGCGCATCGGGCACGGGCTGTTGGTGTTCATCTCCACCAGCCGATACAGCGTCCGCACGTTGGGACAGGAATAGGTGGTCCGCGCCGGTTCCAAGGTCGTCTCGGCGTATTCCTCATAGGCCGAGGTCTGCGCGTACGCCTCGTGCCGAATCGCCGTCAGCCTGCCGTCGCGCTCCGCGCCCAGCGCGATCCGGTGACGTGTGTACGGACGGAAGCCGATCGAGGTGAAGCATTCGCGCCGCGTCAGCTCGACCCGCACGGGCCGGTGCACCCGCCGGGCGCACAGCGCGGCGATGGTGACATGCGGCCAGGTCCGCAGCGCCGAGCCGAACGCGCCGCCGACGAACGGCGAAAGCACGCGGATGTTCGCTTCGGGGATGCCGAAGACATGCGCGACCTCCATCCGTACGTTGGAAACCCATTGCGACTTGTCGTAGAGCATCAGCCGGTCGCCATCCCATTCGGCGATGGTGGCGTGCGGCTCCATCGCGTTGTGGTGCTCGCGCGCATGGCTGCACAGGATGTCCACCGTCACCGGCGCGCGGCCGAGCGCGGCATCGGCGTCGCCTCGCGTGGTGTCGCCCGGGCGGCCGCCCTCGGCGGTTTCCTTCGACGGCGGCTTGCCATCCGATGGCTGAAAGGCCGTCGTCGGCTCTTCGACCTCGTAGGTGACGCGCACCAATCTTGCCGCCCCGTCCGCCGTCTGCTGGGTTTCGGCAACCACCACGGCGACCGGCTGGCCGGAGAACAGCACCTCCGGTCCCTGGAAGACGCGAAGCTGATCGCCCGACGCGGGATCGACCTGCGGACGCTTCTCCAGCTCCCTGTAAGGCAGGCGCTCGCAGGTCTCGTGCGTGATGACGGCGAGCACGCCTTCCGTGCCTTCGGCCTCGGCGATGTCGATGGCGCTGATCCGTCCGCGCGGGATCGTGCTGGACACGATCGCGGCGAAGGCCAGGTTGTAGGGCCGGAACTCGGCCGCATAGCGCGCCTGCCCGGTGACTTTCGCCGGCCCGTCCACGCGGGCGACCGGCTGGCCGATGATCGCGTTCACGCCAGGCCTCCCGCCATGAGCAGCACCCGCTCGACCGCGCGGCGCAGCAGCGTCGTCTTGAAGCTCGTGCCGGGGCGCGGATCGGCGCCATGCGCCGCGGCCTCGGCGGCCGTGAGCGCGGCGGCCTCGTCCAGCCTGCGCCCGATCAGCCGGTGCTCCACGTCGGGAAGGCGCCAGGGCCGCGTCCCGACGCCGCCGGCGGCGATTCGTGCCGCACGCACCGTGCCGCCCGCCACTTCGATGGCCGCCGCGGCGGAGACCAGCGCCCACTCGAAGCTCGCGCGATCGCGGACCTTCACGTAGTGCGAGTTGGCGGCGTGCGCGCTGGCGGGCAGCAGGATCGCGACAATGATCTCGCCGGGCCGCAGCGTCGTGTCGGTCTCCGGGGTATCGCCCGGCTCGCGGTGCAATTCCTCGACCTTCAGGCGCCGCTCCCCCTCCGGGCCATGCACGATCAGCTCGGCATCCAGCACGATCAGCGCGTTCGCCATGTCGCCCGGATAGGCAGCGATGCAGTGCGGGCTGCCGCCCATGATGGCGTTCATGCGGTTCGGCCCGTCATGCGCCGGGCAGCCCGATCCGGGCTCGCGTTTGTTGCAGGGCACCGCGACATCGCGGAAATAGAGGCAGCGCGTGCGCTGCAACAGGTTTCCGCCGACGCTTGCCATGTTGCGGACCTGCGGCGAGGCGGTCTCGGCCAGCGCGCGGGCCAGGACGGGGAATGCGGCGCGCACCCGCGCGTCATCGACCACAGCGGCTAGGCGCGTCAGCGCGCCGATCCGCAGGCCCAAGCCGTGCGGCTCGATGCCGGCGAGCGGCAGCGCATTGAGGTCGATCAGCTCCGCCGGCGCGATCACGCCCTCCCGCAGAAGCTGCAACACGTCGGTCCCGCCCGCCACCGGCATCGCGTGCGGCGTGCGGGTCAAAAGCTCGATCGCGCTTTCCAGGTCGTGGACCTGCGCGTACCCGAACGGCAGCATCGCTTCAGCATTCCTGCTGATCGCGCGCGTCGCGGACCGCGGCGACGATGTTCACATAGGCCCCGCACCGGCAGAGGTTGCCGCTCATCTGCTCGCGGATCACGTCGTCGTCGAGATCGCGTCCCTCGGCGAGCAGGCCCACGGCCGACATGATCTGCCCCGGCGTGCAGTAACCGCACTGGAAGGCGTCGCGCGCGACGAACGCGGCCTGCACCGTATGCAGCGCACCGTCGCGCGTCAGGCCCTCGATCGTGGTGATCGCCCTGCCCTCGGCCATCACCGCCAGCGTCAGGCAGGAATTGATGCGGCGACCATCCAGCAGCACCGTGCAAGAGCCGCATTGACCGAGCGCGCACCCTTTTTCGTGCCCGTCAGGTTCAGCCGATCGCGCAGCGCATCGAGCAGCGTGGTGCGTGTGTCCACCGTCAGCCGGTGCTCCGCCTCGTTTACCAGCAGCGTGATCTCGAAGCTCGTCGGATGTTCCGGCGGGGTGCGCGGGGCGCCGGTGGTGCCGGCCGTGTTCCGGGCGCGCAGCCCGCCGCCGGGTGCCGCGCCGTGCGCGACGAAGCCCGCGTCGTCCGGACCGGGCGCCTGATCGCTCTGTTGCGTCGGGCGGGTCCGGCGGCGCGCGGCGGTGGCGCCGTCCTTTTCCAGCACGTCGGCGACGGCCATCGGGTCTATCCGCTCGGCCGCGGCGAACAGCCGGTCGGCGGTCGCCGCGTCGCCGGCCCGCTCCGCCGCCAGCGCCTGCTCGGTTAGGCGCCGGGCCTGCGGCGTGCGCGCCTCACCGCCAAGCGGCGAGCCGTTGTCCTCGGCCATGCTGCTGCTCCCTCTCTCGCACCGCCTAAGCCAGCCGCCTGCGCCCGGAGTTGCCGCGCGCTTTGGCATCTGACGCCAACGTGAGAGGCGCGCCGAGTCTGCTCACTCTCCTTGGTGCGGCCAGGCGCGCCCGATCAGCCGGGCGACAACACGTGGATGACGCGGCTGGCGATCATGTCCTTGGTCTTGGCGCCGTAGGCCGCCATGTGCGGCGACCGGGCGTGCGCGCTCAAGGCGTCCGGGCTTTCCCATTTCTCGAGCACGACGAAGGTGTCCGGGCCGAACTTGGTCTGGAACCCTCCCATGCCCTCGGCGTCCACCGCCGGCCCGTACTCGATGCAGCCCGGCTCGGCGTGGACCGCCGGCATGTTGGCGCGGAACGCATCCAGGATGGCGTCCCGCTGACCGGGCTTGGCGGTGATGATGGCGATGACGTGGATCATGTCGCTCCCCCTTGTCGTCGCGGCTGGCTCCGAACCGTCAGAGCACCTTTCGACCCGCGACAATACCCATCACCAGGAAAATGACAAAGATGACCAGAAAGATGAAGAACAGGATCTTGGCGATGCTGGCGGCCGTCGCGGCGATGCCGGTGAAGCCGAAGATCGCCGCGACGATGGCGATCAACAGGAAGATCACAGCCCATTTGAGCATTGCAGGCTCCGTTCGGTTCGTTTCTCCACCCGCGCAAACGATCGGAGGTGCCAACGGTTCGCCCGCGCACCGGATCGTGACGCCCACCGCATCGTGACGTGCGGCCGGAGGGATCGCCGGTCCCCCTTGATCGCGAGCCGGCCCGGCCTGTATAGGACGCGCCTCGGCGGTCGGGGCCATAGCTCAGTTGGGAGAGCGCCTGAATGGCATTCAGGAGGTCAGGGGTTCGACTCCCCTTGGCTCCACC
>CAVWNY010000005.1:0-20153 GCA_963756545.1 uncultured Pseudomonadota bacterium
ACTTGGTATAAGTTCTCGCCGTGCCGGAGCGCCGGCAAGCCGAGGTCCTCTAGGAGGATCTGGTAGTCGCTGCGCAGCGCCAGCAGTAGGCAGAGCTTCTTGATTGGGCTGAAGCGCAGATCATCAATCAGCGCGGCAAAGCGCTGCTGCTGTTCCAGCTCGCCCAGGATCAGGAACTCCTCGAATTGATCGACGACGAGCAGCAGGCCCAAGGCGGCTCGCCGGGCTGCGGCTTCGATCAACCCGCGCAACTCCTGATCCTCTCCAGATCGAGGACGCTTGGTGCCGGACAGGTGCGCGAGCGCGTTGCGCAACGCCGCTTCCGGGTCCTGCCAGGCGCGTGCCTCGACCACGGTCCAGCTCTCCTGGCGCAGGGTGGGCAGGACGAAGGCGTTCAGGAGCGAGCTCTTGCCCGATCCCGAGTCGCCGGTGAGGTAGAGTGGCAGCACGCCGGCCGTAGCGGACCGCGCGATCCAGTCCAGCACCTTCTCGTGCGCGCGGTCCGCGCGATCGAACCTGGCCCGGTCCTCGGCCGTGTCCAGGTAGGGCCCGATCCGGAAGTAGCCCTGAGGCACTGCGGCGGCCTGAACCGCCAGGGACTGCAGCCTGCGACGGACCCGCTCGGCACGCCACTCGACCCAGAACTGTGCCGCGACGGCGAGAACAGGGAAACCGAACAGCAGCCCGTAGTGCAGCCATGGTGTCGACGACAGATCGACACCCAGGAACCGCTTCAGGTTCTGATCGACCGCACCCGCAAAACCGAGGACTAGCAGCACCAGCGACAGCAGCGCGGCCGTGCGCCCGAGCAGCTTGCCCGGAAAGGAGCTGGCAATGGCCTTGACAGCCTCCTCGGGAAGCTCCGGCAGCTTGGGAAGGTTGAGACCAGAAGCTTCCGTGCTGCTCATTTGGCAACCCGTCCACTGCTGAACGTGTCCTGCTGCTTCCAGCTTAGACCGTTTCGACGCTATTTTGACCGACATTCCCCGGATGGACGGGATCGTTTCGCTTAAGGTATACCTTCCGGCTTGAGCCTACAATGGAAATCGCATGGTTCGAGGCATGACGTCCACTGACGGCCTTCGTCGGCTGTCAAAAATCCATTTCGGACAAATCTTTCCCGAATAGACCGCGGATTCGGCGCATCCGATTCATCCGAATTGGACAAAACAATCTGAGACCGATGGCCGTTTCTTGTTAGCTTGAGGCCCCCGGCGCTGCATCGTTCCCGATTGGGACGCAGGGCCGGTGCGGCGGGGAGGCTGCTGGATTTGGGGCTTGTGTCCACGCGGGATGCGCAAGCCTGGGCGCTGGTTCGTCCCGGCGCTCGGGTGATCGTGCCATGCGCGGATACAGCAGCCTGACGCCTCACCGCGCTGTCGGCTGACGAGGAGCGGACGAGATGAGCGACGGCAGCATTGCACTGATCGTGGGCGCGACTGGGCTTTCCGGAAGCTACGCGGGGCGCCACCTGAAGGAGCAGGGCTGGACCGTCGTCACGGTCTCGCGCAGCGCGGCGGACCTGCCCTGGTCGGATCGTCACATTGCCGTGAACCTGGAAGACGCGGCCGCGGCAAAAGCGGCGCTGGCTGCGGCGTCGGATGTGACCGACGTGTTCTACTGCACATGGTCGCGGCAGGCGAATGAGGCGGAGAATGTCCGCGTCAACGCCGCGATGATCAGCAATCTGTTCGATGGGATCGCCGCCGCGCCGCTGCGCCATGCGGCTTTGGTGACCGGGCTGAAGCACTATCTCGGCTCTTTCGACGATTACGCCAAGGTGAAGCCGTACACGCCGTTCCTTGAAAGCAGTCCACGCTTGCCGGGGCCGAACTTCTACTACGCCCAGGAAGACGTTCTGTTCGAGATGGCGGCCAAGCGCGGGTTCGCCTGGTCAGTGCACCGGCCGCACTCGATGATCGGCTTCGTCATCGGCAATGCGATGAACATGGCCGTGACGCTGGCCGTCTATGCCTCGATCTGCAAGCACACCGGCCGGCCCTTCGTTTTCCCCGGCTCGCCCGAGCAGTACAACGCTGTCGCCGACGTGACCGACGCGCGGCTGCTGGCAAAGCAGCTGCACTGGGCGGCAACCACGCCCGAAGCCGCAAACATGCCGTTCAACACGGCGAACGGCGACCTGTTCCGCTGGACCTGGCTGTGGCAGCAGATCGCCGATTATTTCGGCTTGCCGGTCGGCGAATATCCGGGCCATCCGGTGCCGCTGGAGACGCAGATGCGCGATGCGCCGGCGATCTGGGCCGAGATCGTGGCGAAGCACGGGCTGCAGGACATTCCCGTCGGCCGGCTCGCCTCCTGGTGGCACAGCGATGCGGATCTAGGCCGCACGCTGGAATGCTTCACCGATATGACCAACAGCCGCACCCGCGGCTTCACCGCTTACCAGCAGACCACTCGCAGCTTCTTTGACGTGTTCGACGAGCTGCGCGCACGGCGGATCATCCCCGCCTGACGAACCGGAAGGACCGTGCCATGCATTACGTCATCCATTGTCTCGACCATCCCGGCTCGGTGGAAAAGCGGCTCGCACATTACGAGGCGCACAAGGCCTATCTCGCGACGGCCAAGATCAAGACCGTGATCTCCGGCCCGCTGTTGGCCGACGACGAGCAGGCCATGATCGGCAGTTGCTTCGTGGTGGAAGCGAACAGCCTCGCCGAGGTGGAGGCGTTCAACCGTAACGATCCATTCTACGCCATCGGCCTGTGGCAGACGATCTCGATCCGTCCGTTTAACAAGCGCGTGGACAACCGGTGAGCGCCGAACCCATCCGTGTTGCCCTGATCGGCATGGGCTGGTGGGGCAGAAAGATGCTGGAGGTGCTGGCCGCCGCGCCGGCCGATATCCGCGTGGTGCGCGCGGTCGAGCCGAATGTCGATGCGGTGCGCGAGCTGTGCGCGGCCCGGGATGTGGCGTTGACGGCGGAGTATGCCGACGCGCTGAGAGATCCAGCAGTGGAGGCGGTGGTGCTGGCGACGCCGCATGCGCTGCACGAGGCGCAGATCGCGCAGGCGGTGTCGGCGGGCAAGCATGTGTTCTGCGAAAAGCCCCTGGCGCTGACCAGGGCGGGGGCGGAGCAGGCCGTCGCGCTGTGCCGCGAGGCAGGGCTTGTGCTCGGGATGGGGCATGAGCGGCGGTGGGAGCCGCCGGTGGCCGACCTGCTGGCCAAGGCCGATGCCGGCGTGCTGGGCCGCATCCATCAGATCGAGGCCAATTTCAGCCACGACAAGTTTCTCACGCTCGACCGCGACAACTGGCGGCTGAAGGCTGAACAGGCGCCGGCGGGGGGGATGACGGCGACCGGCATTCATCTGCTCGATCTCTCGGTCCGTCTGCTGGGGCGCGGCGGAAAGCGTGCTGTGCATCTGCGAGCAATTGTCGTCGGACCTGCCGCAGGGCGACACCGTGGCGGCCTATGTGAAGTTCAAGGGCGGCGGCACCAGCTATGTCTCGGCCTCGCTCGCCAATCCCTTCATGTCGCGCTTCACCGTCTACGGTTCCAAGGGCTGGATCGACATCCGCGACAAGGCGCATGTCGAGGCGCCGGACGGCTGGGTCGTCACCTCGGCGATGGCGGGCGGACCGATCACCACGGTCGAGGTGCCTCCGGCCGAGCCGGTGAAGGACAACCTCGTCGCGTTCGCGCGAGCGGTCCGGAGGACCGAAACCTACCCGATCACTGCCGAGCATCTCGTGAACAACATCGCCCTGCTGGAGGCGGTGTTCGCCTCCGCGCGCAGCGGCAGGATCGAACGCGTGGCCTGATACCTACCGGACCCTTGGCCGGACCTTTGGGAGGAAACAATGAAGACCCTGATTTTCGATGAGCCGAACAAGCCCGTCGTGACCCAGGTGCAGATGCCCACGATGACCGCGGACGACGTGTTGATCCGCTCGCGCCGCGTCGGCATCTGCCACTCGGATTACGAACTGCTCGCCGGGCGTTACATCATCCCGATCTCCTACCCTGTCACGCCGGGTCACGAATGGGCGGGCGAGGTGGTCGAGGTCGGCGCCAACGTGAAGGGCCTCGTCCCCGGCGATCGCGTGGTGGGCGAATGCGTGATCAAGACACCAGAGCGCATCCACCATTTCGGCTTCTCGATGGACGGCGCCGACCGCGAGTTCTTCGCTGCCCGGCCGGAGTGGCTGCACAAGCTGCCGGACGCGGTGGACGACGCGAAGGGCGCGCTGATCGAACCCTTCACCTGCGGCTATTACGCGGTGATGCGCCACGGCGGCGTGAATGCAGCCGATACCGTGGTGGTCTCGGGCGGCGGTGACTATCGGGCTGGTCACGGCGGCGGCGGCGATCGGGATGGGAGCGCGGGTGATCGTGGTGGACCCGGTGCCGCTGCGCCGCGACATCGCCCGCCGGCTCGGCGCCGCGGCTACGGTGGACCCATCGGCCAGCGATCCCGTGGAGGCGGTGCAGGAACTGACGAAGGGCGGTGCCGACCTGGTGGTGGAATGCGCGGGCCATGCCGCGTCGCTCGCCAATGTCCTCGACTACGCCCGGCCCGAGGGCGACGTCTCCATGGTCGGCATCAACATTGGCCAGAAGTTCCCGGTGGAGCTGGGCAAGATCCAGATCAAGAACCTGACCGTGAAGGGCTGCATCGGCTCGCCCGGCGTCTGGCCCGCCGCGATCCGCTTCCTGGAGCGGACGGGCGTCGATCTCTCGCCCATCCAGACGCACAGCTTCCCGCTCGATCAGGCGGTGACGGCGCTGGAACTCGGCAAGGACCCGCAGCAGGCCGTCAAAATCACGCTGGAGGTCGCCTGAGCGCTCCGCCTGCCACGGCGGCGACATCCGGGGACGAGGGTGATGAACCTGACCGCTGACAAGCCGATCCGCATGACGCGGCCGTCTGGCGTCTTCGGCGTGCCGCTCGCCAGAGGCTTCTTGACGGTGGTGGTCTCGACGCTGGCGCTGTTGCTGCTGTGCGCCATCTTCGCGCCCTCAGCCATCGCGCCGGGGGCGCTCGCGGGCAGCCTGCCTTTCGCGGCGGTGCTGGCAATCGTCGGTCTGGCACAGATGCTGGTGGTGCAGCAGGGCGGCTTCGACCTATCGGTGGCCGGCGGCGTGTCGCTGGCGGTGGTGATCGTCACCCATGTCCCGGCGGGCAACAACGCCGAACTGCTGCCCGCCGCGCTGATGGCGCTGGGCTGCGCGGTGGCGGCGGGGGTGCTGAACGGCCTGCTGGTCGGCGTGCTGCGGCTGAACGCCATCGTCGCCACCATCGGGATGAACGCGCTGATCTATGGCGAGGTGTTCGCCATCTCGGGCGGCGTGCCGCGCACCACCACGCCGCTGCTGGCCGCGATCGCCGGAGGCGAGAGCTTCGGCGTCGGCAACGCGGTGTGGTTCGCGCTGGCGATCCTGATCATCGTCGTCTTCGTCCTGAAAAAGACCGTGGTTGGCCGCCGGTTCGAGGCGATCGGCGCGAACCCGTTGGCGGCGCGCGCTATCGGCCTGCGCGTGCGGCTGTATCAGACCATGGCCTATGTCTGCGCGCAGGTTCTCTACTGGGTGGCCGGCCTGCTGATCGCGGGAATCACCCGCGAGCCGACGGCCTTCCAGGGCGACCCGCTGCTGCTGCCGTCGGTCGCAGTGGTGGTGCTGGGCGGCACGTCGCTGCTCGGCGGGCGGGGCTTTCCGATTTCAACGGTCATTGCCGCGTTCTTTTTGAACCAGTTGAGCCAATTCGCGCTCGCCGTCGGCGTGCCGTACTCGGCACAGACCATCATTCAGGCCTTCGCGCTCGGATTGGGCATCGCCGTCTATTCGCTGCGGCGACCCAGGCGCATCACGAAACGTGCCGACCCGATAAACAAACTCGGGAAACAGCCGAACACGGAGGAGAAAGATGACGCTATCGCTTCGTAAGGGGAAGGTTATGCTGGTGGCGGCCGCAATGGCGCTCGCGCTCGGCAGCGCGGCCCAGGCCGAGGTGCCCTCTTGGTGCGGGCCAAAGAAAGCGTCGCTCGCGCTGCTCGACGGCTTCGGCGGCAACAGCTGGCGGCTCGTCACCGCCGCATCGGGCAAGCAGGAAGCGTCGCTCTGCCCCAGCATCACCAAGTTCGAGTACGCCGACGGCCAGGGCAACACGCAGAAGGCCATCTCGGACATCAAGAGCATGGCCGCGCGGGGCGTGGACGCGCTGGTGGTGTTCGGTGACGCCGGGCCGGCCGTGCTGCCAGCGCTGACGGGGGCTTACAAGGCGGGCAGGGTCGTGGTGCCCTACCGCGTGGACGTGGGCGGCGAGGCCGGCAGGAACTACACCAAGTTCATCGGCTCCTCGTTCAAGAACGACGGCGAAAACTGGGGCAGGTGGATCAAGAGCATCCTGCCCAACGGCGGCAACCTGCTGTTTCTCAGCGGCCCCGCCGGCAACAGTCAGGGTCTGGACGAGTTGGCGGGCATGAAGTCGGTGCTCGGCAGCGAGTATAAGTTTCTAAACCCCGCGCCGTTCGACGTGACCAACTGGGATCCCTCGCTGACTCAGCAGGTGTTGAGCGCGGAAATCTCGAAGAACCCCAAGATCGACGTCATCGTCTCCGACTTCGGGCCGTCGCTGGTGGGCGCGCTGCCGGTGTTCAAGAAGTTCAACCGCTCGATCCCGGCGCTAGCTACCTCCGACGGCAACTCGCTCGGCTGCTTCTGGGTGGACAACCACAAGGACAACCCGGACTTCAAGCTCTTCACCGTGGCGACGGGCAACGACAACGTACGCCTCGCGGTGGACTGGGCGGTGGCCGAGGCGACGGGCGGCAAGCTGCCGACCGAACAGGTCTTCAAGGCGCCGGTGTTCGAAAACTCGGTGACCGGCGAGCCGCATCCGGTCCAGTGCCGCCGCGACCTGCCCGGCGCGATCTATCTATCTGCGAAGTTGTCGCCTGAAGATCAGGCCAAGGCCGTGAACAAGTAAGACGGAAGCGCCTTGCGGCCCCGGCGGGTGCGCCCGTCCGGGGCCGCGATCCCGAAGCCGGCACCAGGGATGATCGAGAAATGCGGAATGCGGCTGCGGCGGCCGAGCATCGGAACATGAGCGCAGGTGACGACGACGCGGTCGCACGGTCGCCTGTGACGATCCGCCTCTCGGGCATCTCGAAGTTCTATTCGGGCGTCCCCGCGCTGTCGGATGTCAGCGTCGAGTTCTACGCGGGCGAGGTGCATGCCATCCTCGGCGAGAACGGCGCCGGCAAGTCCACCCTGATGAACATCATCGCGGGTGCGCTGCAGCCGGAGCTGGGCGAGATCGCATTCGCCGGCCGCCGCATCTCGCCCATGACGCCCGAAACCGCGGCGGCACTCGGCATCGCCATTTCCTATCAGCATCCCGCTGTGCTGGACGACCTCTCCGTGCTGGAGAACCTGCAGGTCGCGCTACCTGCGCGGCTGTTCGCCGGCCGCTCCGCGCGTGAGATAGCGCAGGGAATCCTGCAGACCATGGGTCTTGACGTGCCGCTGCGCGCGCGGGGCGACACGCTGACCGTGGCGCAGAAGCAGCTGCTGGAAATCGCCAAGGCGCTGGCGATCCGGCCGAAAGTACTGATCCTCGACGAGCCGACCGCCTCGCTCGACCAGGATTCGACCGACATCCTCTTCCGCCGCATCCGCGAGGTGGTGCAGGCGGGCACCTCGGTCATCTACATCACCCATCGCATGGCCGAGCTGCGCCAGATCGCCCACCGGGTAACGGTGCTGCGCGACGGCCGTGTGCAGGGCCGGGCGATGGTCGACGACGTGACCGACCAGGACCTGCTCAACATGATCGTCGGCCGCACGCTCGGCTCGGCGTTTCCGCCCAAGGCCCCGGACGGCGCGGCGGAGGTCGTGCTGAAGGTCGAAGGGCTGACCGGCCGCCGCTTCCATGACGTGTCCTTCGATGTCGCGCGGAGCCAGATCCTCGGCGTGGCCGGGGTGGCGGGCAACGGCCAGTCCGACCTGATGCGGGCGCTGGCGGGTCTGCAACCGGCGGGCGGAACGGTGACGCTGAACGGGCAGAGGCTGACGCACCACGACCGGTTGCAGCGCGCCGCCTTCATGCCGTCGGACCGCCACGCTGAAGGGCTGGCAGCGGGGCTCTCGGTGCGCGAGAACGCGGCGCTGGCGTCGCTGGAGAAGTTTGCATCCTTCGGCCTTGTCAGCCGCAGGCGGGAGCTCGCGGAGGTTGGCGCGGCCTTCGGCGCGCTGGCGGTCAAGGCCTCATCGGTCGAGGCGCCGGTGCTGTCGCTCTCGGGCGGCAACCAGCAGAAGGTGGTGATGGCCCGCGCGCTGCTGTCGGAGCCGAGGCTGATCGTAGCCGACGAGCCGACGCAGGGCGTGGACGTGGGCGCGCGAGCGGAAATCTACCGCATTCTGCGCGAGGTGTCCGCCAAGGGCACGCCGGTGATCGTCAACTCCTCCGATGCGACGGAACTCGAAGGACTGTGCGACAGGGTCATCGTGCTGTCGCGCGGGCATGTGGTGGAGACGCTGACCGGCGCCGACGTGGCGGAGGCGCGTATCGTGGCCGCTGCCGTTGGCGCCGAGACGCATGCAGCCCACAGCGCGCCGCGCGCCGCGCCGCGCACCGGCTGGCGCCACATCGTGCAAACCGACAACGCGCCCGCGGTGCCGCTGACGCTGGTGATCGTGGCCCTGGCCCTGTTCGGCTACAGCCAGAACCCGAATTACCTGTCGGCATTCAACCTCGCCAACATCCTGGCACTGACGACCGCACTCGGGTTTTTCGCGCTGGGCCAGACGATTCCGCTGCTGCTGGCGGGCATCGACCTATCGGTGGGGCCGCTGGCTGGGTTCCTGGTGGTGGTCGCCTCGTTCTTCGTCAACGACGGGCAGAGCGCCGCGACGATCGCAGCCGGCTTCGCGCTGATGGCGGTCGGGGCGCTGGCGGTCGGCACCATCAACGGGCTGCTGATCCGGTTCGCCAACTTCACGCCGATCGCGGCGACGCTTGCGATGTATATCGGCCTGCAGGGATGCAGTTTCCTGCTGCGCGACGGGCCGGGAGGCTACATCAACAACGACGTGATGGCCGTCGTCAACGCCCAGATCGGGCCGGTGCCGGTCGCCTTCTTCGTGATGGTCGCGGTGGCAGTGCTGGGCGAGATCGCGTTGCGCCGGTCTCGGGCGGGCTGGCGGCTGCGTGCGACCGGATCGGACGAGGATGTGGCGCGCCGCATCGGCCTGCCGATCGACCGCATCTTTGTGCTGGGCTACATCGGCGCTTCGCTCCTGACAGCCGTAGGCGCGGTGATGCTGATGGCGCAGATCGGCGTGGGCGACCCGCGGCAAGGCGTGAACTACACGCTGTCGAGCATCACGGCGGTGGTGCTGGGCGGCACCAGCCTGCGCGGCGGGCAGGGCACGTTTCTCGGCACCGTGCTGGGCGCACTGCTGCTGACCGAGGTGCTGAACATCGTGTCATTCATCGGCCTGTCGCAGACGTACCAGTACGTCTTCCAGGGCGCGCTGATCCTGATGGCGGCGGTGGTCTACTCCACCGTCCGCGGCCGGGCGGCGGCGACGGCGGAGTGATCATACCAGCCGCCCTGATGAATGACTGCTCAGGGCGGAAAGCGGCTATAGAAGGCCTGCAAGCCCGAGGTCCGCTCTACGCGCCGTCTATGCGTTCGGCCGCGATCCGCCTCTACATCGAGTGGAAGTTCGTTTAGGCCGAGTTGCGCCGCCTCGCCGCGCGTGCGACGCCCGCCTTGCAAAAGCGCTCGGCCCGGCCCTGGACGCCACCACCCGGCGGGACCACAGGACTTCTTCCGACACTGCGGCTGCGCCCGTCCCAACTAACCCGCGCTACGCTCCAGACCCCCCGCACAGAGGTTTTGACCGGTTGCATGGCGGCAATCCCAGACTGCCTGGGCGCGGTGCAAGCGCGCTCGATGAGCGCGTGCTCCAAGGTCGCTTGCCCCGTTGCAATCCTTTTCCGCGCTTGTCAGTCTTCTGGCGGCCTTATGCCCAAAAACTTCCGCATCTCTCGAACGACAACATCCTCATTGGTGAGGTAGATGTAGTGTGGTGCGCCAGGGAGCAGGTAGAGACTAGGGTTTCCGTAGCTAAATTTCCGAATTGTATCTCCTTCCCATTCGACGACAGCTGGCCACCTTTCGTCGAATTCAACCTGAAGAGTGGGAGTCAAATACCAGTACCAGGATTGTCTTGCTTGAGCGGTGTATGGAGCTAAAATGCCGAGCCGCGGTGCCGTGATGTTTGCCCAGTTCACTGGCGGATTTGACTTCACGCCGTCCAAAATTCTTTCTGAAACCCAGTCTGGAGTCGTGGAGCCCGTAATCTCTCCATCCGCATTGAATTGCGCTCCAAGGCACGTCGCATAGGCTGGTCGACGGATTGCTTGATATCGCGCATTGGCTGCGTCGAAAGTCCAGAACGACCTGGTGTCCGCGTCGGTATAAACCTGATCCGGGCCTGGTGGCTCCGGGAAGCGTCCGAACCGTTCTGCTAAGTCAAAAGAGTCCAGGTAAATCAACCTATCCACACGGTTCTTATACTTCTCTCCTATTTCACTCAATTCCGAACCTGCGATGGAATGACTAACAAAGACAGCTCGGTCAACCCCCAACGCGTCAAGGACCGCGACATCGTCAGCTGCTCGGGTTCTGACGTCGTAGCCAGTTTCGGGCTGGCTTGACGGCAGAAATCCTCGACGGGTAATCCCGATGACATGAAAATATTGGGTAAACTGGAAGGCAAATAGATCAAATACATGCGCGTTGTCGCCCAGCCCCGTAAGTAACACCATCGTACTTCCAGAACCGCCCCAATCCACTACCTCCAACTGGACACCGGGAGCGACGGTAACAAACCGTACAGTATGCGGAGTGTTGTCCTGACACACTGGCGGCTTGTATCCGCCGTTCGGCTGGGCAGGACTGATCGGGCAAGAGGCGAGCAGCAACAAGACACCAAGGGCCGCGGCGCTGAGCTTTCCTGCGGCCTGTGATCGCTTCATACGAGCCTCCGTATGTCAACGTCGTGTCAAGACGCACCCTTCGGGACGGTGTAAGCCCTACTCAGCCGGCATCCCTCGGGCGCCCGAGTTGGTCGCGCCTTGGTGAGCCGATCAGACCAGCATTGCAATGGAAATCGCAAATTCGACGTAGCAGACTGCTCGTGGCTGGTCCGTGGATGGACAGAGCGGCCGATTGCCCGCCGGATCGGGCCAACAATCGTGGTTCCCTCGGTGTAGGGGTTCAGTGCGAAAGTCGGCTTTGGGTCGGAACCGGTCATTCACAAGGGCGACTGGTATCAAGCGGCCAGCGTGTCCCGCGCCGCCGCCCGCTCGCGGATATAGCGATAGGCCGCAGCCTCAGCATCGGCCAGCGCGCGCTTCGGCGCCTTGCCCTCGAACACCGCGGCAAACACCTCGTTGCCCAGGATACGCTCGATGACCACATATTCCGGCACCGGCGGGCGCGACCAGGTGTTCAGCTCGTTGCCGCCGGGCCATTCGGTCCACGAAGCTGACAATGGGCGAGGACGCGAGCGCCTCGGGGTCGGCGCAGACGGAGAAGCGCGGCGCGACCGGGAAACCGTTCTTCACATGTGCCTTCATCGCCTCGGGCGAGGCCATCCAGGCGATGGCATTGACGATCTCGCGCTTGCGATCGGCCGTCACGTAGGTGGGGATCGTCAGCAGGAAGCCCCCCACCGGCGCCGTCACCTGCCGCCCCTTCAGCACCGGCGGCGTCAGGTACGCCACCCGCCGCTTCACTTTGGATCTCAGCTCATGCTCCAGTCGCGCGGCGCGCATGGTCCAGGCATAGCCCATCGCCGCGTGGCCCGACATGAAGCATTCCAGGTTCCGGTCGGCGTCGAACGTCTCCACCCCCGGCGGCGATACCTCGGCCAGCCGGCGCATGTAATCGAGCGCCGCCATGCCTTCCTCGCTGTTGATGCGCAGGTGCAGGTTCCTTGTGTCGAAACCGTCCAGCCAGTTCTCAGTCTTGCGCGGGATCTCGATCACCGAGCCCTGCGACGAGGCCATGAAGAACATGAAGGCATGCGCGATGGTCATCCCCCGCGCGCCGTTCCAGCTGATGCCGTATTGCTCGCGCTCGGGCTTGTGCAGCGCGCGGGCGGCGGCGATCGTCTCGTCGAAGGTTCGCGGATAGGCAAGATGCGCGCCCTCGAACAGGTCGCGCCGCGCGGTAAGGATTTCAACCGTGCAGTAGATCGGGATGCCGTACTGCCGCCCGTTCCACCGTCCGGTGGCCCACACCGAGGGATGAAAGTCGAGCGGATTGATCGGCGCCAGCGGCAGCACGTCGTCGAGCGGCGCCAGCAGCCCGGCATCGGCGAAGCGGCCGAGCCAGGGCATGTTTACCGCCACCACGTCATACGCGGTGGCCGGGTCGCTCAGCGCGATTTCCGCCTGGGTCAGCAGCTCCGGCAGCGCGCGCAGGTCGAAGCTGCTCTTGCGACCGATGTCGTTGCGGAAATCCGACCACATGTTGCGCATGCTGGCGAAGTAGTTGTCGTCGTTCAGCAGGAATCGCAGGTTGCGCAGCGCGGCCGAGCTGATATCGGCGCCCTGCAATGGCGCGATGATGTGGGCAGCGAAATAGGATCCACCGAAGTAGTATTCGTCGGTTTCAGTGCCCGAGCGCAGGCCAAAGGTTTTTGCCAGATGCGCTTTCACCTTCGTGGCGTAGTCGATGAACTCGTTTACCAGCCGCTCGCTGGGTGCGAGAAAGCTCGTCTTGTGCTTCGGCCCGCGCGGCACACGGTCGATCAGCCCGTCCTCGATCATCCGCGTGATCAGCCGGTTGCCGGTGCCCCAGGTAGCCTGCGACAATTCTATCAGCGTGGACATATCGACCGGCCGCTGCTGGAGGTGGCTGTCAACCAGTTCCAGCACCAAGTTCCAGTAGATGTCGGGCTTCGCGCCTGGGATGCCGGCGTCGAAGGGCTGGCGGATTTTGCGCAGGAAGTCGATCACGCGCGACAGTTCGTGGTCGGATAGCTTGCGGGTCGTCCGTGTCATCTCCCACCTCCGGCGCGCAGGGACCTCAGGCGTTCGTGTCGAGCCCGAGGGCTACGCGCAGCCACTCCACCAGCGCGAAGAAATCCTTCTCGGCATAGCCGACATTCGCCGCCGCGGTGTATTGCTGCAGGATCAGGTTGGTGGCGAACATCGGCACCTGCTGGGCGCGGCCGGCCTCGGTGATGAGGGTGAAGTCCTTCATCATCTGCGTGACCGAAAACGCGGGGCTGAAGTCGTGCTGCGCGATCATCTCCTGCTTGTAGCGGATCAGCGGCGAGGCGACGGCGCTTTCCGCGATCACCTCCATCATCTGCCCGTCGCTCAGCCCGCCGGTCGCGCCCAGCGCCAGCGCCTCGGCCAGGATCGCGGAGGTGGCGCCGACCAGCGTGTTCAGCACCAGCTTCATGTAGCGCGCCTCCTCGCCCGGGCCGAGGTAGAACTTGCGCGCGGCGAGCACATCGAGGAACGGAACCGCCGTCTCCCACGCCGCGGCATCGCCCGAGGCGAGGGCGGTCAGCGATCCCGCCCGCGCCAGCGCGGTGCTGCCCGAGATCGGGCAGCGGAGATAGCCCACGCCCCGGCGCGCCAGGTCATCGGCCACCCGGCGCGACAATTCGGGCGAGACGGTGCTCATCTCCACCAGCGCCGCCCCGGCGCCGATGCGTGAGAGGAAGCTGCCGCGCTCCTCGCCGCCATAGATCACGTCTTCCAGCACCGCGTCGTTGGGAATGGTGGCGAAGATCAGCCCACAGCGCGCCGCTACCTCGCCCGGCGCGCCGGCAACATGGGCGCCGCGCGCGACCAAGCTCGCCCGGTTCTCCGCCAGTGGATCGCAGATCATCAGCCGATGTCCCGCCTCCATCAGGCGGGTGGCCATCGGGTTGCCCATCTTGCCGACACCAATCCAACCGATCTCATTCTGGATGCTTTGAACCATTGCCACAACGGTCCCCTGCGGTGATTGCCTGCCAACGCCAAGATTAGCGGCGGCGCCAGCGTAGCAGGTCGGCCGATTCCTCCATATTGGACGAAATTCAGGGCGCCTGTCGCCGGAGCCTTTGGTAGCGGTTATTCATACCCGATGCCGCCGACTTGGGCCGCCGACTTTGGGCCGCCGACTTTGGGCCGCCGACTTTGGGAGGAGATGACCATGCGCGCTGTTCGCTTCCACGCTGCCCGCGACATCCGCGTCGAGGACGTGGCACCGCCCTCGGACAATCTGGCTCCCGACGACGTGCTGATCGAGCCGTTCTGCACCGGTATCTGCGGCACCGACCTGCACGAATACATCGCCGGCCCGATCGTCACACCGGCGACGCCGCATGTCTTTACCGGCGCTACCAACCCGCAGATTCTGGGCCATGAGTTCTCGGCACGGGTGAAGAAGGCCGGCGCCGCCGTCAGCCATGTGAAGCCGGGCGACCGCATCTCGATCCAGCCGCTGCTGTCCCCACGCGACGACTATTACGGCAAGCGCGGGCTATATCATCTCTCGCCCAAGATGGGCTGCGTCGGCCTCAGCTGGGCCTGGGGCGGGATGGCCGCACAGGCGGTGATCAAGGACTACAACGCCCAGCCGATCCCCGATGCGCTGAGCGACGAGCAGGGCGCGATGATCGAGCCGGCGGCAGTGGCGATGTATGGCGTCGATCGCGGCGGCGTGCAGGCGGGGTCCACCGTGCTGGTTTCGGGCGCCGGGCCGATCGGCGCGCTGGCCGTGCTGGCTGCCAAGGCCGCCGGTGCGGCGCTGATCATCGTCTCCGAGCCGAACCCGAACCGCCGCCGCATCATCGCCGAGATCGCACCCTATGTCGTGACGGTGGACCCGAAGACGCAAGACCTGATGGAGGTGGTGCGCGATCTGACGGAAGAGGGCGTGGGCGTTGACGTGGCGCTGGAATGCGTGGGGCTGGAAGCCTCGCTGAACGCCTGCGCCGATGCCGTCCGGCGGCAGGGCAGGGTGGTGCAGGTGGGCCTGCACCTCAAGCGCGCCAGCATTGATGCGATGCAGTGGGCGCTGAAGGACATCACGCTGGAGGCAACCTGGTGCTATCCGGTGCAGGTCTGGCCGCGCATCGCGCGGCTGATCGCTTCGGGCGCTTTCCCGGTAGAAAAGGTCATCACCGCGCGCATCGACGCCGCCGACGTGGTGGCCAAGGGGTTTGAGGCGCTGCTGGACCCCGCCGGCAACCATCTGAAGATCGTCGTCCGCACCTGAGTTCCCGCCCGGTGACCCGCGCTGGGCCGCGCCTGGGCAGGTGAGCGCCCGGCATGAGGAGGAAGGCAAGATGAAGTATTTCACCGAGCAGAACTCGGTCGAGGCGGTGAACGCCCGCATCGCCGATGGAACCGCTCCCCGCCTGCGGCAAGTGATGACGGCGCTGGTCCGGCATCTGCACGCCTTCATCAAGGAGGTTGAGCTGACGCAGGAGGAATGGGACATCGCCATCGACTTCCTGACCAGAACCGGCCAGATGTGCAGCGACGAACGGCAGGAGTTCATCCTGCTCTCCGACGTCCTGGGCGTGTCGATGCTGGTCGATGCGGTCAATAACCGTCGCCCGGCTGGTGCGACCGAGAACACCGTGCTCGGCCCCTTCCATGTCGAGGGCGCGCCGGAGCGGCGGATGGGCGACAGCATCAACCTCGACGGCAAGGGCGAAAGCTGCCTCTACACCGGCCGCGTGCTCGACCTGTGCGGCGAGCCGATCGCCGGCGCGCGGATCGACGCATGGTCGGACAACGCCGAGGGGTTCTACTCCGTCCAGCAGCCCGGCGTGCAGGACAAGTGGAACAATCGCGGCGTGTTCGTGACCGGCGCGGACGGCAGATACGAGTTCAACGGCATCAAGCCGGTCAGCTACCCGATCCCTGACGACGGCCCGGTGGGCAAGCTGCTGCGGCTGCTCGGCCGGCATCCCTACCGACCGGCGCATATGCACTTCATCGTCACCGCACCGGGCTATCAGCGGCTGGTCACGCACACTTTCGTCGGCGCCGATCCGTGGATCGAATCCGATGCCGTGTTCGGCGTGAAGGCGACGCTAGTGGCGCCGTTCGAGCATGTGCGCGATGGGCAGACCGAATGGCGCACACCCTTTGACTTCGTGCTGACGCCACTCGGCTGACATCCCGGCAATAGAACCAGCATCGGTCTGGCCTCTGGTATTGCGCGGGGTTGGGCAGCCACGGGGCCGCCGCTCGTTCAATGCTCCGGAATCCGTGCGCCCGAAACGGGATCGAACAGGTGAAGTGAGGCAGTGTCGAATCCGAGCGGCACCCGCTCGCCGGGCGAGATCATGTGCCGGCCCGGCAGGGCCGCTACGGCGCGCGCTCCTGCGAGCATGCCGTGCAGGTGCGTCTCCGCCCCGGTCGGCTCGACGAGATCCACCGCTAGGACGAAGGGCGACGCGCTCGGGGCGAGCGCGAACGCCTCCGGGCGGATGCCGACCACGATCTCGCTGCGCCCGGCGAGTCCGGCCCGCACCGGCATTGGGATCAGCGTGCCATCGCTCGCGCGCGCTTCCAGGCCGGCCGCCCCACCGGCGATCCGCACCGGGAAGAAGCTCATCGCGGGCGAGCCGAGGAACCCCGCCACGAACACGTTGGTGGGCCGGTCGTAGAGTTCCGCGGGCGTCCCCATCTGCTCGACCCGGCCCTCGTTCATGACGACGATCCGGTCCGCCATCGTCATCGCCTCCACCTGGTCGTGCGTCACGTAGAGGATGGTCGTGCCGAGCCGCCGGTGCAGGGCCTTGATCTCCGCCCGCATCTGCACGCGCAGCTTGGCATCCAGGTTGGAGAGCGGCTCGTCGAACAGGAACACGGCGGGTTCCCGCACGATCGCCCGCCCCATGGCGACGCGCTGGCGCTGGCCGCCGGAGAGCGCGCGCGGCAGCCGGTCCAGGTAGTCGAACAGGTTGAGGATGCCCGCGGCGCGCCCGACCTTGGCCTCGATCTCCGCCCTCTTCTCCCGGCGCAGCCGCGGCCCGTAGGCGATGTTGTCGCGCGCGGACAGGTGCGGGTAGAGCGCATACGACTGGAACACCATCGAGATGTTGCGCTTCTGCGGCGGGACATCGTTCGCCCGCGCGCCGCCGATCAGCAGCGCGCCGCCGCTGATCGCCTCGAGCCCGGCGACCATGCGCAGCAAGGTGGACTTCCCGCAGCCCGACGGCCCGACCAGGACCACGAACTCGCCGTCCGCGATGTCGAGATCAATACCCTGGATCACCTGCACCGCGCCGTAGCGCTTGGCCACGCCCTGGAGCCGCACTGTTGCCATGCTTACGTTCCCCGGAGGCGTTCTCCGCGCGGCTCTGCCTCGCACGGCCGCCGTCAATAGAGGCTGGCACGCTATCAAGCCGCGCCGGTATCCGCTATCCCTTGCGGGCGCCACGGAAGCAGTGCCGGAAGGCCGTCGCGGAGCTCGACAGATGCCCGATCAACACGCCCATGAAGCGCGCAGGACCCGCGAACTGCCGACAGACGGGGGAGGCGGCACGCGGCGCCGCGCGGTCACACCGTAGATGGCGCTGACGGCGCAGGCAGAGGTCGCGTCCACCGGGCGGCCCGAAGCAGCCCCCGGCCGCGCGGCCACGGACCGTGCCTGGGCCACGCCGCTCATCCTGACCGCGCCGAGCCTGCTCCTGGCGCTCTTCATCATCGGCTACCCCTTGGTTGATCTCGCAACGCTCGCGTCGCACCAAGTCAACCGGTTCGGCATGCTGCGCGGCTTCATCGGCTGGCGCAACTTCGCGGAGGTGCTGGCCGACCCGCTCTTCGCCGGCAGCCTGTGGCGGACCCTGGAGTGGACGCTAGGAGTCGTCGGCGGAACCGTGCTGATCTCCGGGCCGGTCGCGCTGATCCTCAACCAGCGCTTCGCCGGGCGCGGCATCGCCCGCGCGCTCATCATGCTGCCGTGGACGGTGTCCCTGGCGATGACGGCGATCGTCTGGCGATGGGCGCTGAACGGCCAAAGCGGCCTGGTGAACGTGACGCTCCAGGATTTCGGCCTCCTCCACCAGCCGATCGCCTGGCTCGCCGACGCAGGCACCGCCTTTCCCGTCGAGATCGCGATCGGCATCCTGGTCTCGATCCCGTTCGCCGTGACGATCTTCCTCGGCGGCCTCTCCTCCATCCCGCAGGACATCTACGAGGCCGCCAGCATCGACGGCGCCAGCCCCGGCGCCCAGTTCCGCACGCTCACCCTGCCGCTGATGCGGCCCTACGTGAACATCGTGCTGGTCCTGAGCGTCATCTACGTCTTCAACTCCTTCCCGATCATCTGGGTGCTGACCGAGGGCGGGCCGGCCAATTCGACCGACATCCTCATCACCTATCTCTACAAGCTCGCCTTCATCTTCGGACGCATGGGCGACGCCGCCGCGGTGTCGCTGATCATGTTCGCGATCCTGCTCGCCTTCACGCTTCTCTACCTGAAGCTCGTGCCGGACCGCACCCATGGCGAGTAGGAAGACGCTGCTCTGCTGGCTGGCGCTGCTGCCGCTGATCGTCTTGAACCTGTTCCCGTTCCTGGTGATGCTCTCGACGGCCTTGAAGCCGGCGTCCGAGGTGCTCTCGGGCGCGCCGTCCTGGCTCCCCAGCCATCTCGCCTGGCACAACTTCGCCGCCATGTGGCGGAGCAGCAACTTCGCCGGGGCGATTCTCAACAGCGTCTATGTCTCCGCCGTCTCCGCCGCTATCGCCATCCTCGTCAGCGTTCCCGCCGCCTACGCGATGGCGCGCTACCGCTTCCGGGCGAAGGGCCTATACCGCGACTTCCTTCTCATCACGCAGATGGTCCCGCCCGTCGTCCTCGTCCTCGGGCTGTTCCGGCTCGCGGCATGGCTCGGCCTGCTCAACAGCCTGACGGCGCTGCTGCTGATCTACGCCGCGTTCCAGATCGCCTTCGCGATCTGGATGCTGCAGAGCTACTTCGCCTCGATCCCGATCGACCTCGAGGAGGCGGCGTGGCTGGAAGGGGCGTCGCGCCTGCGCAGCGCGTGCACGATCTTCCTGCCGATGGCGCTGCCGGCGATCGCGGTCACGACGATCTTCGCCTTCATCAACGCGTGGAACGAGTTCATCGTGGCGCTGACCATGCTGCGCGACCAGAGCAACTACACCCTGCCGATCCAGATCTTCGCGCTCGTCGCCGGGCGATACCAGGTCGAGTGGGAGCAGGTGATGGCCGCCGCCCTGGTCGCGACCGTGCCGGTGGCGCTGCTGTTCGCCTGGCTGCAGCGCTACCTCGTCGTCGGCCTCGCGGGCGGGGCGGTCAAGTAGGTGCTGACGCTCCGCACCGCCACCGCAGAGGCCATCATCCACCCGGAACTCGGCGGCGCCGTGACCCGCTTCGACATCGTGCAGCCCTCGGGCCACCGCGAGCCAGTCTTCCGCCCGGCGCCGCCCTCCGCGCTCGATGCCGCCGCCTTCGATCCGAACGATCTCTCCTGCTATCCGCTGGTGCCCTGGGTCAGCCGCTTGCGCCCCGCGGCCCTTCCAACTGACGGCGATCCGCTGCCGATCCCACCCACCCGCCCCGGCGATCCGTATCCGCTCCACGGCTGGGGTTGGTATGCCGCCTGGCAGGTGCAGTCGGCGGATGCGGCGTCGGCGCGGCTGCGGCTCGAGCATCCGGGGCCGCCCGCCTTCGCCGCCTCGCTCAGCTACGCGCTGGACGGCGCGACCCTGTCCGTCACGATCGAGCTGGAGAACCGCGAGGCCCGGCGCGTCGGCATGGGCATCGGTATCCATCCCTGGCTGCCGCGCCACCCGAGCGGGCGCCTGCACGCCCCTGCCGGACAGTGTGGCTGTCCGGCCCCGACCGGCTCCCCGTCGAGGCGGTTCCGCCCCCGGAGACATGGCGCTTCGCGGAGGAGCGCCCCCTGCCAGACGGTGATCTCGACCACGCCTTCGACGGCTGGAACGGGACCGCCTCCTATCGCTGGCAAACGCTTGAGGGCGAGAGAGCGACTCCTGATGGAGAGCGATTGCGACCGCTACATCATCTATGCCCCACGCCGGCGCGACTTCTTCTGCTTCGAGCCGGTCAGCCACCGCCCGGCGCCCACCGGCGAGTCCGATGGCCTCGTGATGCTG
>CAVWNY010000006.1:0-71853 GCA_963756545.1 uncultured Pseudomonadota bacterium
GTGAGGGAGGCACGTACAACATCGGGGTTGTTGCCGTCGCTTCCCCGAAATTGGCGGATTTCGCGCGCCAGATCCTCACTGCCCGAGGCCAATTTAGCCCGGACCCCGCTTTGGCCGGAGATCTTTCCAAGCTCTATCAGGACAAAATGCAGTTGCTCCAGGACTTCGGTGTACGACGACTATTCGACGAACAGGGCCTGCCGGTGATCGTATCGTTCGCCCAGTGGGGGTCGGCGTATCGCGGCAACGATGCGTCGCTCGCGACCGCTTACCGCGAAGCGGCGCGTACCCAAGCGACCCTGACCGCGGATGCCCAAATCTCGGATTTCCTAAACGGGACCGCCGAGTTCGACCGAGAAGGCAGCAAAGGCCAGAATCAGGAGACAATCGCATCCACGCTGCCCGACAGCGTCAGCGAAAGCGATCCAAAAGCGATCCTCGATTCCGTGAAAAAGAGGATCAAAAGCAGGTCATCCGTGAACATTGTCGGACTGCGTACGTTGCGCACCTGGACGGCCCGGCATCCCGCTTCCAAAACGCCGATCATCGGCGTGATCCGCATCTGGTCCGCCGCTTCGGAGCAGGGAATGCGCGCATTGAACGAAAGCCATTCCGTGCAGCCAGCAACCGCCCCCGCGCAGGAAAAGCATGGCGCTCCCGTGATTACCGAGAGCCGCTCGTTGATGAAGGCGTCGGACTTCTGATGAGAAACATGCTTCGCATGGCGCTCGCCGCGATCGCGGTGAGCGTTCCCGTTCTCGCGCACGCGGACCCGGTCGTGGTGGAGGCGGACGGCGGCGGTCCCACTCGGCAGGCCGCGGTGGCCGAGGCGCTGGTGGAGGCCATTCAGCAGTTGACGGGTGTCGCGGTCGCCGCCGTCCAGGAGATGAGCACCGCGATGGCGAGCGCCTCAGGTCCGGATGGGTCGTCCGCGACGCTGACCGAGAAAAGCCAGGGCGAGGTGCTCCGAAAAAGCAACGGGATTGTCCGAAGCTACCGCATTCTTTCCCTGAACGAGGATGAACCGGCGCACTTCATGGCGCATCTTTCCGTCACCGTCGAAAAATTTCAAGCGAAGGGCCTCGGCAACGACAGCCGCCGCCGCATCGCCGTCGGGGGCTTCACCGAACCGGCGGGCGCGCGCGGTCTGGGTGCGATGCTCCGCGATCGAGTTACGGCCGCACTGACCCAGACGCGCCGCTTCGCGGTGGTGGACCGCGTCAACGACGCCGCGTACGCGCAGGAGATGACCGCGCTCGCGAACGCGCCGGCCGCGGAGCGGGTGCGGGTGGGGCAGGTGATCGGGGCCGATTACGTCCTGGTCGGGGTGATCCGGCAGGCCAGCGTCAGCCGCAGTGATGAAACCATCGAACTGACGGGCGAGCGGGTGCGCTCCGCCTCGTCCGCGATCGAGGCCGATTTCCAGGTGCTCGACATCGCGACCCGCCAGGTGAAATGGGCTGATACGGTGCGATTCTCGACAGGCGGAGACGCCCTCAATGGCCTTGTCGCGCGCGCGGCCGAACGCATCGCCGAGAATGTCGCCCAGACCATCTACCCCATGCGCCTGATCAAGTTTGATGACCCGAACGAACTCATCATCAACCAGGGCGGCACGTCGCTGCGCCCCGGCCAACGCTTCCGGGCGATGATCATGGGGGACCAGCTGACGGATCCCTACACCAATGAGCCGCTTGGTCAGGCGGAACGAGAATTCGGGACCATCGAGGTTCAGCGCGTGGACCCGAAGATCTCCTACGCCAGGCTTGTTTCCGGCCGCCTGCCGGCGACCGGCAGTGAAATCGTCCTCCGCCCCGCGACCGCGGCGGCCTCTGTCAGGCGAGCGGCTGCCCACGCCAGCGCGACAAGCACACGCCCGGTTGTGAAGCTTCCTGGCGATCCATAATCAACGAGCGCCGGTCGGGGGCGTGCCGGTTCACTCCCGCACACCCTCCCGCGTGTAGAGCCAAGCTTTCACCAGCGCCTCGACGCTGTCGTCGAAGTCTGCGCGCGGTCCCTCCGCGAACATCGTTCCCGTTCGCAGCACATACACATGATCCGCGATGTCGAGCGCGCCCCGGATGTTCTGATCGACCAGCAGCACCGCCTTCCCCGCGCGCGCCAGATCCTGGATCAGCGCGTAGATGCGCGCGGCGGTGCGGGGCTCGATGCTGGCGGTCGGCTCGTCGATCAGGAACACCGCCGGGTCGTTCAGCAGGGCGCGCGCGATCTCCAATTGCCGCTGCTGGCCGCCCGACAGCGTGCCGGCGTTCTGCCCGCGCTTCTCGGCCAGGATCGGAAAGCGTCCGTACGCCGCCTCGATCGCCGCTCGCGCCCGCGCGCGGTCGCGGCGGAAGACCCAGGTACCGAGACGGAGGTTCACATCGACGCTGAGATAGGGAAACACGCTCGGGCGCTGCGGCAGATAGACGATGCCGCGCGCGCTCATCCGATGCGGAGAGACGCCCGCCAGGGATTCGCCGCCCGCGCGGACCTCCCCCTGCTCCGGCGCGAGGAAGCCGAACAGCACCTTCAGCAGCGTTGATTTTCCGGTGCCGTTGGGGCCGAGCACGCAACGCACCTCGCCCGGAACGACATCGACGGAGACGCCGTGCAGGATGTGGATGCCGGGCAGGTAGCCCGCGACCAGGTCGCGCGCGGAGAGGGCGGCGTTCATGCCTCCCCCGTGTAGGCGCGCACCACGTCCTGGTTGTCCCGCACCTCGGCGACCGGCCCGTCGGCAATCTTCTCGCCGCGCGACATGACGACGAGGCGCAGCACCAGGCGCTGGATCGCCTCCAGATCATGATCGACGATCACGAAGGTCCGCCCGTGGGCGTGCAGCGTCTGGACGAGCGTGATGATCTCGTCGCGCAGAAAGGGGTTCACCCCGGCGAACGGCTCGTCGAGGAACAGGATCGCCGGCTCCAGCATCAGCGCGCGGCCCAGTTCCAGCAGTTTTTGCTGCCCGCCCGAGAGATTTCGCGCCGGCTGTCCGGCTAGGGCGGCGAGGTTGAGGAACTCCAGATGCCGCCAGGCGTCGCGCATCGCGCCAGTGCGCGACGAGCCGGCGCGGGCGAGGCCGGGGACGAGCATGTTCTCCAGCACGCTCATGCGGCTGAAGAGCTGCGTGATCTGGAATGTGCGCCCGACGCCGCGCGCGGCGAAGCGGTCGGCCGGCAGTCCGTCGGCGCGCTGCCCGCGCAGCCGGATGTGTCCGGCACTCGGGGAGAGGTGGCCGGTGAGCAGGTTGATGGTGGTGGTCTTGCCCGATCCGTTCGGGCCGATCAGGCCCACGAGCGAACCTTGCTCGACGGCGAAATCCAGCGCGCGCACGGCGACGATGCCGCCGAAACGGCGCGTCAGCCCGGCGGCCTCGATCAGCGCGCTCACCGCGCCGGCCCGATCGCCGGGCGGCGGCGCAAGGCCAGGACGCGCCGCGCCTGCTGCCAGGCCAGTGCCAGCAGCCCGTTGCGGGCGAAGCGCATGGTCAGCAGCAGCAGCGCGCCGAACAGCACCAGCCGCCACTGGCCATAGGCGCGCAGCGCCTCCACCAGCACCTCGACCGACAGGGCGCCCAGCACGGCGGCGGGCAGGCTCTCCGACCCGCCGATGACCGCCATCGCGACGACCAAGCCCATCTGATCGACCGAGCCGATGTCGGGGGTCAGCATCCCGATGTAGTGGGCGTAGAAGGCCCCGGCGAGGCCGGCGAAGCTGCTGGAAATCGCGAAGGCCAGGATGCGAAAGCGCACCACCCGCACGCCGGCCGCCGCCGCCGCCTGCTCGTTCTCGCGGATCGCGCGGAAGAAGAGGCCCCAGCGGGAGGCGAGCATCCAGCCCAGCGCGGCCAGGGTGAAGCCGAGCAGAGCCAGCGCCACCAGATAGTACGGGATGTCGGAGCGACCGTGGAACAGCGTGGCGGCCTGAAGCCCGCCCGCACCGCCGGTGATCTCGTTCTCGGTCGTGAGCACGATCCGCAGCACCTCGGAGAAGGCGAGCGTGAAGATCGCAAGATAGGGGCCGCGCATCCGCAGGCAGATCCCGCCGATGCCGGCGCCCACCACCATGCAGAGCGCGACGGCGGCGAGTGCCGCGAGCGGGATCGGCAGGCCGGCATCCTGCACGAGCAGCGCCGAGGCGTACGCGCCCAGCGCGACGAAAGCCATGTGGCCGAACGAGAACTGCCCGGCGTAGCCGACCAGCAAGGTCCAGCTCGCGGTAACGATGGCGTAGAAGATCGCGAGAATCCCGACGGTCAGCCAATAAGGGTCGGCGACCCACGGATAGGCCAGTGCGACCAGCGTGACGGCGGCCCAGATCGGCGCGGCGGGACGCATGCTATTCCATCGCGACGTGGGTGCGGCCGAACAGGCCGGTCGGACGGACCAGCAGGACCACCATCAGCACCAGCAGGCTGAACGCCTGCGCGTAGCTCAATCCCCGCGTCGGGTCGGGGAACAGCGCGACAAACAGGCTCTCCGACACGCCGAGCAGAAGTGCTGCGATGATGCTGCCGCCCACCGATCCCATGCCCCCCAACACGACGATCGCGAACGCCTGCGTGTCGGGCACCAGTCCCATCGAGGGCGACAGCGCGTAGATCGGCCCGACCAGCGCGCCCGCTCCGCCTGCGAGCGCCCCGCCCACGGCGAAGGCGAGCGTGTAGGCCAGCCGGTCGTTGATGCCGACGATCGCCGCGGATTCGCGCGACTGGCTGACCGCGTTCAGCGCCTGCCCCCAGGCCGAGCGCGCCAGGAACAGCAGCAGCGCGACCAGCAGCGCGAGCCCGGCGCCGGCGGCGAACACGCGGTCCCATGTCATGATCACGTCGCCCGCGACCAGCGCGCCCGGCCAGAACGAGGGCGGGCGCAGTGGGAACGGTCCGAAGACGATGATGGCGAGGTTGCGCAGAAGGATGGAGATGCCGAAGGTGACGAGGATGCCGTAGTCGCCCTTGCGCTCCGTCGTCGGGCTGTAGAGCGGCGAGAGCAGCGTGCGCTCCAGCGCGACCGACAGCGCGAAGGCGAGTCCCATCGCCACCAGCACGGCGGGCAGGGGCGGGATGGCGAGGAGGGTGATGACGAAATAGCCGAAATAGCCCCCCATCATGTAAATCTCGCCATGCGCGAAATTGACGATCTTCAGGATCGAGAAGATCACGGTCAGCCCGGCGGCGATCAGCGCGTAGATCACGCCGATGACCAGCCCGTTGAGGGTCTGGGTCAGCAGATAGCTGGTCATCGGCGTGCGGGTGCCCGCGACCCCTCCCCCGACTCCTCCCGCAAGGGGAGGGGAGGAGCAAGAAGCGGCGGGGCGCCTTCTACTCCCCCTCCCCTTGCGGGAGGGGGCTGGGGGGAGGGGTCGCGGGACACCGAATCCATCAGCCGACCGGCTTGTACACGTAATCCACCGTGGCGAGCGCCCGCGGCCACAGGATCGGGGCCGCATCCACCGGCTGCTTCTGCTCGGTGTATTGGATGATGGTCAGCGGGGCCTGCATGAACTGGTGGTAGTGCCACGCCTCCGTCTTGTCGGTGGCAAAGGCGTATTGCCCGCGCGTGCCGACCCACTTGGTGGATTCCAGCGCATGGATGATCGCCCCCGGGTCGGTGCTGCCGGCGGTGCGGATGGCATCGAACAGCAGCCACGCGCCGTCGTAGCTCTCCATCACAGCGCCGGTGGTGTCGGCGTTGTATTTCTTCTTGAACGCGGCGGTGAAGGCGCGGGTCTTGTCATTCCAGGCGGCGTGCGGCAGGCCGACATTCTCGGTGCAGAGCCCGACGCCGGATGCGCCGACGTTCTGCCAGAAGGTGGGGTCGACCGCCGAGCCGCCGGAGTTGTACATGCCGCATTTCGCGGTCGGCGCGAAGCCGAGATCATGGGCCTGACGGATCAGGTCGTAGGCGCCCGCCTCCGAGAACTCGGTGCAAAAGAAATCGTAGGGCGGGGAGGTGCTCTTGTAGCGCAGGATCTGCGCGGTGAAATCGGTCAGATTGGGGTCCGCGTCCACGGTGGAGAACGGAATGCCCTTGGCCTTGAGTTGCTCGCTCATCGCGATCCGTGCTGCGAGGCCCACGTCGTTCTTTTCCGCCAGCAGGGCCACGTTCTTGAAGCCGGCGGCGCCCATCCACTGGCCGATCATCGTGTCGATCAGCGACACCGCGGTGGAGTTGCGGAATACCTCCGGATAGCCCTTGGCCGTGACCTGATCAGACCACACGTCGCAGGCCATGAAGGGGATGCCGTAGCGGTGGAACACCTCCATCTCGGCGAGCGCGACGGGACTGTGGAACTCCCCGAAGGCCGCGACGATCTTGTTCTCCTGGACCAGCCGCTCGGCGGCGGCGCGGCCCTCGGCGGGCTGGCCGCGGGTGTCGGCGAACACGATCTGCACGGGGCGGCCGAGCAGCCCGCCTTCGGCGTTGATCTCATCGACCGCCATCTGCGCGGCGTTCTTCATCAGGATGCCCTCGGCATAGCCGCCCGGCGGCGACAGCGGCCCGACCCAGCCGATGACGATGGGCGCGCCTTTGGGCGTCCCCGCGGGCGCGTCGGCGGCGCGGGCGCGGCGTCCGAGAGCGGGCAGCACGGCCGACAGCGCGGCGGTCGCCAGCGCGTCCCGGCGGGTCAGTCCGAAAGGCAGCCGCGCGCTGCCCGGTCCCCGGCGGCGATCCTCGTTGTCGTAAGTCACGGCGATACCCCTTCCTTCCCCGGCGTCTTGGCGACGCCGTTGCAAGGATAGAAAGGTGCCGGGGGATTGAACAGCCGGAGAGTTGGGCGGCTCGTCGCGAAGCGCGGTTTGCGTCCCGCCGCCGGCTTCGCTATAGGCGGCCCGCTGATCCCGGATAGCTCAGTTGGTAGAGCAAGCGGCTGTTAACCGCTGGGTCGCAGGTTCGAGTCCTGCTCCGGGAGCCAGCAGTTTCATGTTCAGCCCGGATTGGCCCGGATGTGCCCGAAGGGGCGCGCCCGCTCACCCCCCGCTGATCGCTGTCATGACCAGCACCTCCGCACCTTGCGAAAGGCGTGTGTCCAGTGTCGCGCGCTCGCCCTCGACGAAGATGTTGATGTGGCGGCGAATGCGGGGTGTCGAATCGCGGATGCGGTCGCGCATTCCAGGCCAGCTTGCGTTCAGCGCCTCGATCACCTCGGAGACAGTCGAAGCAGAGAGCTGGACGCAGCGTGGGGAGCCCGGGAACAACGCCACGAGGGCGGACGGGAGCGTCACCAGGACCTGCGGCACCGCGGGCGAAGGCGCGTCATCCGGCATCGTGATTCCTCCGCGGGCGCTGCCTATTCCTCGACCAGCAGGGTTTCCACCGAAAGGATCGCCGGCAGGTGCTGCGCGACGCAGGCCCAGCTATCGCCCTCGTCGGCACTGGCGAACAGCGCGCCGGTGTTCGTGCCGAAGTAGACTCCGGCCGGGTCGAGCCGGTCGGTTGCCATGGCTTGGCGCAGCACGCCGAAGAAGGTGTTGGTCTGCGGCAGCCCGTCGCGCAGCGGCTGCCAGGTGTCGCCACCATCGCGTGTTCGCCAGACCGCGGCCTTGGCCTCGGGCACGTATCGCCCGGCGATGTCGCCGTTCAGCGGCAGCAGATAGAGCGTGGCCGGATCCCTCGGATGGACGGCGGCGGGAAAGCCGAAGGTCGAGGGCAGCCCGGCTTCGATACTGTCCCAGCGCCGTCCGCCATCCTCGCTGCGATACATGCCGCAGTGGTTCTGCTGATAGAGGCGATCGGGCTTTCCCGGGGCCATCACCAGGCAGTGCACGCACTGGCCGTATTCCGGATATTTGCTGTCATCGGGATTGTAGTCGGCCCGCGTGCCGCGGTTGCGGGCTTCCCACGTCGTCCCGCCATCTTCCGTGTGGAACACGCCGGCGGCGGAGATGGCGACCCAGAGCTGCTTCTCGTCGTCGGGGTGCGGAACGAGCGAGTGCAGGATGAGCCCGCCCCCACCCGGTTGCCAGTGCGGCCGGGACGGGTGGCTTTGCAGTCCGGCGATGTGCTGCCAAGACCCGCCGCCATCGTCGCTGCGGAACAATCCGGCGGGCTCGACGCCGGCGTAGAGGCATCCCAAGCCCGGCGCCACGCTCCAGACCGACTTGATCGGGGCTTCTCCGGCCGCGTATGCCAAGCCCTCGCTCGAATGCGTCCAGGTCGCGCCGAGATCGGCGGATTTCCACACGGCGGGGCCGAACCATTCGTTGCCGCCGCCGCCATAGATCGTGCCGGAGGCGGCATCGGCGACGACGTGGTTCATCGGCCATGTCTCGCAGAACGGGCCGCGCAGTTCCCACGAACGCCGCGCGGCGTTGCCATCGAGGATGAACGCGCCCTTCTTCGTCCCGAGCAGGACGAGCACTCTCTTCGTCATCACGGCCTCCGCTCGCGTTCAATTCGCCAGGTATTCGGCGAAGCGTTCCATGCAGCTCGTCCAGCCGCCCTCATGCGCATCGCGCGATGCGACTTCATCGAACCCGGCCTGATGCAGGGTAAGTTTCGTCTTGCCGCCGTGGTCGGCGAACGTCACCGTCACCAAGGTTTCGTGGCCGGCTCTGCCGTCCGCATCCTCGTCGACATATGTGAAGACGAGGCGTTCAGGTTCGACGATTTCGCGATAGACGCCCCGTTTCCAGTATTCGTCGCCATCGGGCGAGCGCATGCCGCGTCGCCACGCGCCGCCGGGGCGCACGTCCATGTCACAGGAGACCGTGGTGAAGCCTCGCGGTCCCCACCAGAGCGCCGCACGCTCGGGCTCGGTCCAGGCTTTGAACACGAGACGGCGGGGCGCGTCGAAGACGCGGGTGATGACGAGTTCCCGCTCCGCCGGTTGCGCGACGGCGCTAGCTCTTGCGACCACGTTTCTTCCCCTCTGCGTGGAGCGTGTTCAGGTACCCCTCCAGACGGTCGAAGCTTGCTTCCCAGAAGCGGCGATAGTGCTCCAGCCAGCCGGCCGCATCCTTCAGCGGACCCGCGTCCAGCCGGCAGGGGCGCCACTGCGCCTCGCGCCCGCGCGCGATCAGCCCGGCGCGCTCCAGCACCTTCAGGTGCTTGGAGACGGCCGGCATGCTCATGTCGAAAGGCTCGGCCAGTTCCGTCACCGACGCCTCGCCCGAGACGAGACGGGCGAGGATCGCGCGCCGCGTGGGATCGGCGAGGGCGGCGAAGGTCGTGCTGAGACGATCGGGCGACATGCGCACGGGCTATGCGGCGGCTGGCTCGCAGTTGATCATCCACGGCGTGCCGAACCGATCGACCAGCATGCCGAAACGTTCGGCCCAGAAGGTCCTCTGGATCGGCATTCGCACCGTCCCGCCTTCCGCCAAGGCGTGGAACACCCGCTCCGCCTCGGCCGGGTCTTCAATGCCTATGTTCACGGAGAAGCCTTTCATGGCCTCCTGGTGCTCCGGCGGACTGTCGGAGCCCATGAGCACCGTGTCGCCCACGATCAGGCGGGCATGGAGGATCCTGTCGCCCCATCCCGGCGGCGGGGTCTGGTCCGCGACCGGCGACTCCGCGTGGGTGACCATGGCGACGATCCTTCCGCCGAGGCACCCCTCATAGAATTTGAAGGCGGCCTCGCATTGGCCGTCGAACATCAGATACGGGTTGAGTTGCATGCTGCGTCCTTTCATGGGAAAGCCGATGCGACGCGTCTTGCCTGCCGATAAACCAGGCGGTTAGATAACCGGCGGGTTTATTATGGTGTCGCAGCGCCGCTGTCAACAGCTAGCCAACCACCGCCGGGTATCCGGATCGACAGCATTCCGCTGGAAAGGAATGAACCTGCCATGAGCGACGAGAGATCGACCGCGAGCCGCGTGTCGGACCCCGGCATCCGCGCGCTCTACCGGCTGGAGAACCGTTGGCAGGCGTGGCTCGATGTCGAAGCGGCGCTCGCGAAGGCGCAGGCGGAACTCGGCATCATCCCGCCCGAGGCGGCGGGGGCGATCGCGCGCGCGGCGAGGCTGGAGCTGATGGATCGCGCGCGGATCGACGAGGGATTCGTGCGCACCGGGCACACGCTCGTGCCCCTGATCTGGGAGCTGGGCCGCATCGTGGAGGAGCCGCATGGCGGCTGGGTGCATTGGGGCGCCACCACGCAGAACATCACGCAGACCGGCGACCTGCTGGTGCTGCGTCAGGCGCATCAGGTCTTCCTGCGCCTGATCGGCGATGCCCTGGTGGCGATGGCCGATCTGGCCGAGCGCGGGGCGGACATGCCGATCGCGGCCCGCACGCACGGCCAGCACGCGGTGCCGGCCACGTTCGGTTACAAGGTTGCCGCGTGGATCGACGAGATGCTGCGCCACGCGGAGCGGCTGCGTCAGCTGGCGCCACGGCTCTTCGTTGCCATGCTGGGCGGCGCCGCCGGCACCTACGCCTCGCTCGGCGCGCCGGGGCCGGCGGTGCAGGCGGGCATCGCCAAGCATCTCGGCATGGCGTCGATGGCCGTTCCCTCGCGCGCCATCGGCGATCATCTGGCGGAGAACATCTGCATCCTCGGCCTGCTGGGCGCGACCTGCGGCAAGATCGGGCGCGAAATCTACACGTTGATGAAGACCGAGTTCGGGGAGGTGGAGGAGCCGGTCCCGCCCGGAACGGTCGGCAGCTCGACCATGCCGCAGAAGCGCAACCCCAAATTATGCCAGGACATCATCGCCGCCGCCGCCGACATCCGCGCCATCGTGCCTCTGGCGCTGGAAGCGATGCAGACGGAGCATGAGGCCGATCGCACCACCAGCCTGATGATGGACGCGGCCGAGGCGCGCGCCTGCATCGCCATGGGCGACGCGCTCAGCCGCCTGGGCGAGGTCTTGCGCGGCCTGCGGCTCGATCCGCGACGCATGCGGGCCAATCTCGATCTGGGCGGCGGGCTGATCATGGCCGAGGCCGTGATGCTCCGCCTCGGCGCGACGCTCGGACGCCAGTACGCCCATGACGTGGTCTACGACGCCGCGCAGGCGGCCTTCGTCGAGGAGCGGCCCTTCTCCGCGATGTTGGCGGCCGACAAGCGCGTCAGCGACCATCTCGATCCCGCCGCGATCGATGGGCTGCTCGATCCGACCGCCTATACCGGCCTGTGCGCCGTGATGGCCCGCGAGGCGGCGAGCCGGGCACGGGCAGCCGTTCAGGAAATCCGGGCCGCACCCTCGGCCGACAAGTAGGCAAGCCGCCCGCCGGCGATCGTTAGGACGACGCGGCTTGCCTCGGGATCGACCACGACGAGGTCCGCGCGCAGGCCCTCGATGAGGCGACCGCGATCGGCTAGCCCGGCCGCGGCGGCGGGGGTGGCGGAGATCAGCGACCAGGCGCGCGGCAGGTCGAGAATGCCCCTCCGTACGAGCGCCAGCGCGGCCTGCAGCATCGCCGGGTAGTAGTAATCCGACGACAGGATGGTGCAGATGCCGGCCTCCGCCATCCGGGCCGCCGAGGCCCAGCCGAGATGAGAGCGTCCGCGCACCACGTTGGGGCTGCCCATCACCACGAAATCGCCCGCCGCCCGCGCCGCCCGCGCGACCTCCTCGGCCATCGGGAATTCGCAGATGCGGGCACCGCGCGCGCGGAAGGCCTCGCGCTCCGCAACCGTCGCATCGTCGTGGCTGGCGATCGGGATGGCAGCCGCGCGGGCGGCCACGCCGATGCGGTCGAGTGCCGCGGGCAGGTCGGCTTCGCGGCCGGCGATGCGGGCGGCGACATCGCCGAACGCCTCCAAGCTCAGGCCCGCACGGTCGCTGAATTTCGCGCCCGCGACCGGGTCGCACAGCTTCTTCAGGATGCCCGGCGTGTGATCGTTGAAGGCGAGCAGATGCACACGCCCGCCCGCGATGTCGTCGAGCGCGATGTCAAGCGCATCGAGGTTGAACGCCTCCCACCGCAGATGCACGCGCATGTCGCACACCCATGCGTCGGCGGCGAGCGCATCGAGCAGCGCGCGCCACGTCTCGATCCCGCGCAAACCCGGCTCCCACGACAGGGTGACGCCGTGGAAGGCGGTGGTGATGCCGTTGGCCAGCAACTGCGCCTCGGTGTCGCGCAGCGCGAGCGGAGCGGGGAAGTCCACGCCCGGTCGGGGCTGAAGCTGACGCTCGAACGCGTCGCCGTGGATGTCGATGATGCCGGGCAGCACGAGCAGTCCGGCGGCGTCCAGGCGCAACCCGCGCGCGGTGCCGTCCAGCGCGGCGATGCGGCCGTCCTCCAGGCGGATATCGGCGACGGCCTCGCCTTCGGGCAGCAGCGCGCGGCCGCCGGTGAGGCTGATCGGTGGCATGGCGGCGGGCTCCCTACGGCTCGAACACGATCTGCACGCGCGGCGTGGGATAGCGCGTGACGCCGTATTCCACCACGGCGCCGTCACGGTCCACGTTGATGTTCTCCGTCACCAGCAGCGGGCGCGAGCGGGGCGTCCGCAGCAGCTCCGCTTCCTCCGCGCCGGGCATTCGCGCGGTGACGCGCGTGACCTGGCGGAGGTAGTCATCGACGCCGACGGCGCGCAGCGCGTCGGTGATGCCGGCGCTTCGCAGCGCCGCCAGCAGACCGTGCAGCCGGGGCGGGAACCGATGCGTGCCGAGGCTGACGGGCCGGCCATCGGCGAGGCCCAGACGTTCCAGCACCACGAGCGCCGTGCCCTCCGCCACGCTGAGGGCCGCCGCCGCGGCGGCGTGGGCCGGCTCCTCGGCCAGCCGGAGCACCCGGCCCGAGGGTTCCTTGTTGTGGCGGCGCACCCATTCCGAGAAGCGGGTGCGCGGCTCGACCGCATAGTCCAGCACGTCCTCGGGCACGAACGCGCCCCGGCCGTGCTCCACCCGCACCAGGCCGCCGCGCGAAAGCTCCTCCATCGCGCGGCGCAAGGTGTGGCGGTTCACGCCGAAGCGGCGCGCGAGCACGGCTTCGCTGGGCAGGCGAGCGCCGGGCGGGAAGGCGCCACCGATCTCCCCGCGTAGCCGGGAGGCGATCTGGCGCCAAAGCGCCAGCCCCTCCTGGCGCTGGATCGGATCGAGCGACGCCATCGCGATTTCATCCTGTGCCCAAGGGCTGAACAAAGCTCGCTTGACGGATAACCGAAGGGAGCCTAGCTGTCTAGACATCCGTATGAGTTGGCCGCTGCCGATGGACGACGCCGGTTCCGCCCCCAAACCCAGCAAGGATCCCGAAACCGCGCAGCGTCGGCGCTGGATGGCGGTGCTGGCGCGCGCCGACGCCGGTGCCATCGCGGCGGGGCTGGATCGCCTGTCGGAGCTGCCGTCCTGGCGTGTGCTGCGCGGACCGGAAAGCGGGCTGGTGATGGTGCGCGGCCGGGCAGGGGGCGGCGGGGCGCCGTTCAACCTCGGCGAGATGTCGGTCACCCGCTGCACCGTGCGCGTTTCAAGCGGGGAAGTGGGTCACGCCTACATCGCCGGCCGGGACGGACGGCGGGCGGAGTTAGCGGCGGCGGTGGACGCGCTGATGCAGCTTGCGGACTTCCGCGAAGCGGTGGCGGAGGCGGTGGTCGAGCCGCTGGCGCGCGCGCAGACGGCCCGGCGGGAGGCGATCGCCGCCAAGGCCGCCGCGACGCGGGTACAGTTCTTCACCATGCGGACGATGCGCTGATGCGCGCGCCCGACCGCCCCGGCTTCGCCGACCCGGTCGCCGAGGCACAAACATGCTTTCGCGCCGTGCTGGACGCCATGGCCCGACCCGGCGCCGTGCGCGAGGCTGGATCGGGGCTCGAACCGCCGGCGCCGTTGTGCCCTTCCGCCGCCGCCGCGCTGCTGACCCTGATCGACCACGAGACGCCGCTTTGGCTTGATCCCGAGGCGCGGGCGGCGGGCGCGTGGGTGGCGTTCCATTGTGGCGCCGGCTTTGCGGAACCGGACGCGGCGGCGTTCCTGCTCGCGCTTCGGCTGCCCCGGTTCGATGGTTTGCGCCTGGGGTCGGACGAGGCGCCGGAGGAGTCCGCGACGGTGATCCTGCAACTGCCCCGCCTCGGCGCGGGTCCGCAATTCCGGCTCAGCGGCCCCGGCCTGCCTGGTCCAACGGAGTTCGCCGCCGAGGGGCTGCCGGCGAATTTCGCCGCTCTCTGGGCCGGAAACCGCGCGCTGTTCCCGCGCGGTGTCGATCTCGTGCTGTGCGCCGGCACGCAACTCGCCGCCCTGCCGCGCACGGTGACCGTGGAGGCGCTCTGATGGCCTATGTCGCGGTGAAGGGCGGCGAGCGCGCGATCGATGCCGCCCATGCCTGGGTGGCCGAGGAGCGTCGGGGCGACCCGTGCGTTCCCCAACTATCGCTGGAGCAGATCAGATGCCAGCTTGGCCGCGCCGTCGATCGTGTCATGGCGGAGGGTTCGCTGCACGATCCGGAGCTGGCGGCGCTGGCGATCAAGCAGGCGCAGGGCGACCTGGTGGAGGCGGCGTTCCTGCTGCGCGCGTATCGCACCACGCTGCCGCGGCTCACGCGCTCGCTGCCGCTCGACACCGCCGCGATGGCGGTGCGCCGGCGCGTCTCGGCGATCTTCAAGGACCTGCCCGGCGGCCAAGTGCTGGGGCCGACTTACGACTACACGCACCGGCTGCTCGATTTCGCGCTGGCCGACGGCGGCTCACCCCCCCCCGCGTCGGTGGCGGAGATCGACGCCGACGCGGTGATGGCGCGCGTTCATGACATCCTGGGCCGGGAAGGGCTGATCGAGCCCGACGGCCCGGACGACCAGCTAACCGACAACGAGCCGGGCGACCTGACGCGCGAGCCGCTGCGCTTCCCGGCCGATCGCGACGTGCGCCTGCAAGCGCTGGCGCGCGGCGACGAGGGCTTCCTGCTCGCGCTCGGCTACTCCACCCAACGCGGCTACGGCGGCACGCATCCGTTCGCCGGCGAGATCCGGATGGGCGAGGTCACCGTGGAGATCGCGCCGGCCGAACTGGGGTTTGCCATCGACATCGCCGACATCGTCGTGACCGAGTGCCAGATGGTGAACCAGTTCAAGGGATCGAAGGCGGCGCCGCCGCAGTTCACGCGTGGCTACGGGCTGGTGTTCGGACATTCCGAGCGCAAGGCGATGGCGATGGCGCTGGTCGATCGCGCGATGCGCGCGGCCGATTTGGGCGAGGACGTGACCGCGCCGGCGCAGAACGTGGAGTTCGTTTTATATCACTCCGATAATGTCGAGGCGACGGGCTTCGTCGAGCATTTGAAGCTGCCCCACTACGTCGATTTCCAGAGCGAGCTGGAGGCGGTGCGACGGATGCGCGCGGCGGCGGTGGCGCCCGCGCAGGCGGAGTCCGTGAAGTGAACGGCTACAATTTTGCCTATCTGGACGAGCAGACGAAGCGGATGATCCGCCGCGCGCTGTTGAAGGCCGTCGCGATCCCCGGCCATCAGGTGCCGTTCGGCTCGCGCGAGATGCCCTTGCCCTATGGCTGGGGCACCGGCGGCATCCAGGTCACGGCCTCGGTGCTGGGCGCGAGCGACGTGCTGAAGGTGATCGACCAGGGTGCCGATGACACCACCAACGCCGTTTCCATCCGCCGCTTCTTCGGGCGCACCGCGGGGGTTCGCACGACCACGCGCACGGCGGAGGCGACGGTGATCCAGACCCGCCATCGGATTCCTGAGACTCCGCTGCGCAACGACCAGATCATCGTGTTTCAGGTGCCGCAGCCCGAGCCGCTCTGGCGCCTCGTGCCGTCACGCACGGAGACGCGGCGGATGCACGCGCTGGCCGATTACGGGGTGATGCATGTGCGGCTCTACGAGGACGTCGCCCGCTTCGGTCAGGTGGCGATCAGCTACGACTATCCGGTGATGGTGAACCATCGGTATCTGACGGCGCCGAGCCCGATCCCGTCGTTTGACAACCCGAAAATGCACAGGATGCCGGCGCTCCAACTGTTCGGCGCCGGGCGCGAGAAGCGCATCTATGCGATACCGCCCTACACCGACGTGCGCCCGCTCGATTTCGAGGACTATCCGTTCCACCCGGCCCGCGCGCCGCATGCCTGCGGGCTATGCGGCGCCGCCGACAGCTATCTCGACGAGGTGGTGACGGACGATCATGGAACGCGTCTGTTCGTGTGCTCCGATACCGACTTTTGTGCGGATCGTCGCGCGGCGGGATACGGCGAATGAGCGACGACGCCCTGCTGTCGGCGCGCGGTCTCTCGCTGTCGTTTGGCGCCATCCCGGCGCTGGCCGAGGTCGATGCCGATCTCTGGCCGGGCGAGATGCTGGCCGTGGTGGGCGAATCCGGATCGGGGAAAACGACGCTGCTGAACGCGCTTTCGGGTCGGATCGCACCCGACCGGGGGGCGGTGTGGTATCGCGATCCGGCCGGGCATCTGCACGATGTCCACGCGATGCCGCCGCCGCGGCTGCGCCGGCTGCACCGCTCCGATTGGGGCTTCGTGCAGCAGGACCCGCGCGAAAGCCTGCGCATGGCCGTTAGTGCCGGCGGCAACATCGGGGAGCGGCTGATGGCGCAGGGCGCCCGGCATTACGGGCGGATCCGCGACGAGGCCCTGGACTGGCTGGAGCAGGTCGAGATCGACGCGACTCGCATCGACGATTTGCCGCGCACCTTCTCTGGCGGGATGCTCCAGCGGCTGCAGATCGCGCGGGTGCTGGTCACGCATCCGCGGCTGGTGTTCATGGACGAGCCGACCGGCGGACTGGATGTCTCCGTGCAGGCGCGGCTGCTCGACCTGATCCGCACGCTGGTCGCCCGCTTCGGGATCGCCGCGGTCCTCGTCACGCACGACATCGCCGTGGCGCGCCTGCTCGCGCAAAGGATCATGGTGATGCAGCGCGGCCGGGTGGTGGAGGCGGGGCTGACTGATCAGGTCCTCGACGACCCGCGCCATCCATATACGCAACTGCTGGTGAGTTCGGTGCTTCAGGCATGAGCGGGGCATGCCGATCGTTGCCGGCCTGGGGCGGCCAGGGTATCAGAGAACCGGAGGGTGGCCTTGCGGCCACGCTCCGGCCTCCGATGGGTCAGAGGCGGATCGGCAGTGCAATAGTGATCCGCCTCGTCCCCCACCGGGAGGATAGCGCGATGCGCATGGGCATCGGTTCCTCCCGATACTCTCCCGTTGATGATGAAGGAGGCGTTGACCCGCGCAGGATGGTCGTTGCTGTTGCGCGCGGATCGTGGTACTGGGGAACCGGAGAGTGGTTTTCGCCACCCCCCGGCTCCTCCAGTGGGTCAGAGGCGGATCGTGAGTGACACCGTGATCCGCCTCGAACCCCACCGGAAGGAGAACGCGATGCGCACTGGCATCGGCTCCTCCCGTGGCGGCGGCGCCCTTATCGGCCGGGCACGATGCCCGGTTGTCCGGGCCCGCCGCATTCGGATGTTCGCTCGCCGCCCATGAAGAAGGCGTTGACATGCCCCGGCTGATGCTGCGCGCTGCCGGGCTCGACAAAGGCTTCACGCTCCACCTTCAGGGAGGCGTGCGCATTCAGGTGCTGGCCGGTGTCGATCTCGACGTGCGCGCCGGCGAGTGCGTCGCGCTGTCGGGTCCGTCGGGGGCCGGGAAATCCACGCTGATGCGCAGTCTGTACGGCAACTACCGCGCCGATGGCGGGCGCGTGCTGGTGTGTCATCGGGGCGCGATGATCGACATCGCGCGGGCCGACCCTCGCACGGTCCTCGCGATAAGGCGCGAGACGCTCGGCTATGTCAGCCAGTTCCTGCGCGTGGTGCCGCGCGTCGGGGCGCTCGATCTGGTCGCGGAAGCGGCGGTCGGGCGCGGCGCACGACCCGATGCGGCGCGCGTGCGGGCGGAGATGCTGCTGCTGCGGCTCAACATTCCGCGCCGGCTGCACGCGCTGCCGCCGGCCACCTTCTCGGGCGGCGAGCAGCAGCGGGTGAACCTCGCGCGCGGCTTCATCGCGGGCCATCCCGTTCTGCTGCTCGACGAGCCGACCGCGGCGCTGGACGCGGCGAACCGCGCGGTGGTGATCGGGTTGGTCCGCGAGGCGAAGGTCCAGGGCACGGCGATCGTCGGCATCTTCCACGATGCCGAGGTACGCGCCGCCGTCGCGGATCGCACCTTCGAGATGCAACCGCTTCAGGACGCCGCATGAACGACGAGACGGTCATCACCAACGCTGTGCTGGTGCTGCCTGACGAAGTGCTGCATGGCACCCTGGTGCTGCGCGGCGGCGTGATCGCGGACGTGCAGCCGGGCGCGAGCGGCCTGCCCGGCGCGATCGACGCGGAGGGCGAGCATGTCATCCCCGGCTTGATCGACCTGCACACCGACAACCTCGAACGTCAGGTGCAGCCGCGCAGCAACGCGCGTTGGCCTTCGCGCTCCGCGATGATCGCGCATGATGCGCAATGCGCGGCGGCCGGCGTCACCACCGTCCTTGACGCGCTGTGCCTCGGCGATCTTGGCTTCGACAAGGACCGCGTGCGGACCTTCCGCGAGGGCGTGGCCGACATCGACGCGCTAGCGGCGGCCCGCGTGCTGCGCGTCGAGCACTTCCTGCATCTGCGCTGCGAGATTCCGGCCGACGATATGCTCTCGCTGTTCGCCCCGGTTGCCGACCACAAGCGCCTTCGCATGGTCAGCCTGATGGACCACACGCCGGGCGTCGGGCAGTACGCCAATCTCGACGTTTACCGCGCGCTCCGGCGCGGAATCGGCGCCTCCGACGAGGAGATCGACGGCCGGATCATAGAGTTGCGTAGCAACCGCGCACGCCTGCGCGGCCCGAACCGGCGCGCGGTGCTCGGCCGGCTCGCCGGGCGCGATGTCGCGCTCGCCAGCCACGACGACCGCACGGCAGCCGAGGTGGCGGAGAACGCGGCCGACGGCATCGGGGTGAGCGAGTTTCCCGTCACGATGGAGGCGGCACGTGCCGCCAAGGCGGCTGGGATGGCGGTGATCGCCGGGGCGCCGAACATCGTGCGTGGCGGCTCGCACTCGGGCAACGTCGCCGTGCTCGATCTGATCGACGCCGGCGCGGTGGACGCGCTCGCGTCGGACTATGTGCCGAGCAGCCTGGTGGAGGCGGTTTTCCTGTGCGCGCGGCGTGGCCTGACCCTGCACGCGGCCGTCGGGTTGATCACGGCGGCGCCGGCGCGCATCGTCGGGCTGCACGATCGCGGGCGGATCGTGCCGGGCCTGCGCGCCGATCTCGTCCGCGTGCGGCTGCACGGGGAATTGGCGGTGGTGCGTGCTGCATGGAGGGCCGGGGAGCGGGTCGCGTGAACTGGCCGGTGGAGGCGCGCGTCGCCGTCTATTATGCGCCCGAGCCGGCTGACCCGCTGTTCGCCGCCGGGGCGACTTGGCTGGGCCGCGATCCCGAGAGCGGCGCGCCGGCGCCGCAGCCCGATATCCCAGACATCGCGGCGGTCACGGCGGAGCCGAGCCTCTATGGCTTCCACGCGACGTTGAAGCCGCCGATGCGGTTGAATCCCGGCGCCACCTGGGAGGCTTTGGTGGAGGCGACGGCCGGGCTTGCCGCGTCCGTTGCCCCGTTCGAGTTGCCGACGCTGACGGTCGCCGACGTGCATGGCTTCCTGGCGCTGCGCGAGACCGAGCCGTGCGTCGCGCTGCAGGCCCTGAGCGATCACTGCGTCGCGGCCTTGGATGCCTTCCGCGCGCCGCCGGAGCCGCCGGAGTTGGAGCGGCGGCGCCGCACCGGGCTGTCGGGGGGGCAGGATGCGATGCTGCGCCGCTGGGGCTATCCGTACGTGTTCGGCGCATGGTTTTTCCACATGACGTTGACACGTCGGCTCGGCGTGGCGGAGCGCGGCCTCTACATGCCGGAAGCGGAACGCCATTTCGCCCGCGCGCTGTTGGAGCCGCGTCGCGTCGGCGCGATCTGCCTGTTCACCCAGGCAGCGCCGGGAGAACCGTTCCTGCTGGCAAAGCGCCTGACCTTGCGCGGCTGATAGCGGCCAGGAACCGAGCCGCGCCCTCGGCGAGGCTCGCGTCGTTCAGCACCGTCTCGATGGGCACGCAATCCGGCAACGCGATGCTGCGCGACAGTCGTGCCGTGCGTGCGGCCGCATCCTCTCGCCCGCGCGCGGCGAGTCGGGCCGCCAGCACGGCAGGCGGCGCCGCGACCTCGATCACCCGCACGGGAAAGCGCGCGGCGGCTTCCGCGATCACGCCGCGCGAAACATTGGCAATGACGACGTGCCCGGCCATCATCTCTTCGGCGACGACTTCGGAGATCCCGTAGTGCAGTCCGTGCGCGGTCCAGGCGAACGCGAAGCGGCGGCCCGCGAAATCCTCTTGCGTCGCCTCCTCGTGCGCCTCGCCACCCGCCCCGGCCGGGCGGGTGATGACCCGCCGGGCGAAGCGGACGCACGGATCGTCGCGCAGGGCTTCGCGGGCGGCGTCGATCAGCGTGTCCTTGCCGGCCCCGCTGGGACCGACCACCAGCACCAGCACGCCCGTTTCCATCCGCGCATCTTCGGATTAGCCTGCCGCCCGCGCAAGCGTGGAGCAACCGAACGATGTTCACCACCCGCCCGGAGATCGCCGGCACGTTCGGCGTCGTGGCCAGCACCCACTGGCTGGCGAGCCAGGTCGGCATGTCGGTGCTGGAGCGCGGCGGCAACGCCTTCGATGCCGCCGTCGCCGCCGCCTTCACGCTGCATGTGGCCGAGCCGCATTTGAACGGGCCGGGGGGCGATGCGCCGCTGATCCTGCACAGCGCGCACACCGGCACCCAGCACGTGATCTGCGGCCAGGGCGTCTCGCCGCGTGCGGCGACCTTGGAGCGCTTCGCCGATCTTGGGGTGGACCTCATCCCGGCAACGGGGCTGCTGCCCGCCGTTGTTCCGGGCGCGTTCGATGCCTGGTGCCTCATGCTGCGCGACTGGGGCACGTGGGAGCTGAAGGACGTGCTGGCCTACGCGATCGGCTACGCCCGCGACGGCGCGCCGATCGTGCCGCGCATCAGCGCCACCATCGAGGGCGTGCGCCCGCTGTTCGAGGCGGAGTGGCCGACATCGGCCGCCGTTTTTCTGCCGCACGGCCGCGTGCCGGCGCCCAATTCGCTGTTCGCGCGCCCCGCGCTAGCCGACACGCTGGAGCGCGTGTGCCGCGAGGCGGTGGGCGCGAGCCGGGAGGCGCGGATCGAGGCTGCGCGCAATGCCTGGTATCGCGGCTTCGTCGCCGAGGCGGTGGACCGATTTTTCCGCTCGACCGCCGTGCTGGATGTGTCCGGACGACGCCATCGCGGACTGCTGGCGGCGGACGACTTCGCCGGCTGGGCGGCGACCGTCGAGGAGCCGATCGCCTATGACTACCACGGCCACACGGTCCTGAAATGCGGGCCGTGGAGCCAGGGGCCGGTGTTTCTTCAGCAACTCGCGTTGCTGCGCGGCTTCGATCTCGACGCGATGGACCCGGTGGGCGCGGACTTCGTGCATACCGTGGTCGAATGCGCGAAACTCGCCTACGCGGATCGGGAGGCGTGGTACGGCGACCCGCGCTTCGGCGACGTCCCGCTCTCGGCGCTGCTGTCGGATGCCTACAACATCCAGCGTCGCCGGCTGGTCGGTGCGGAGGCGTCGATGGCGCTGCGGCCGGGCGAGTTAGACGGCCGCACCAACTGGGTCGATCACGAGGCGGCCGCGCGCGCGTCTATGGTGCCGAATGCGGCCGGCGCGGGCGAGCCCACGGTCTCGCGCCTCGGCGTAATCGGCGCGGATACCTGCCATATCGACGTGATCGATCGCCATGGCAACATGGTCAGCGCGACGCCCTCGGGCGGGTGGCTGCAATCCTCTCCGGTCATTCCCGAACTGGGATTTCCGATGGGCACGCGCGGGCAGATGTTCTGGCTGCGCCCCGGATTGCCGAACAGCCTTGAGCCCGGCAAGCGCCCGCGCACCACGCTCTCGCCGAGTTTCGCGTTGCGCGAGGGCACGCCCTGGATGGCGTTCGGCACGCCGGGCGGCGAACAGCAGGATCAGTGGTCCTCGATCATGTTCCTGCGGATGGTCCACCACAACATGAACATCCAGGAGGCGATCGACGCGCCCAGCTTCCACACCGAGCACTGGCCGTCGAGCTTCTGGCCGCGCGCCGCGCGGCCGGGGAAGGTCGTGCTGGAGGGGCGCTATCCCGACGCGGTACTCGAAGCCCTGCGTCGACGCGGGCACAAGGCGGAAAAGGGCGAGGATTGGTCGGAGGGCCGCCTGAGCGGCGCCCGGACCGAGGCCGGGCAGTTCCGTGCTGGCGCCAACCCGCGCGGGATGCAGGGCTATGCGGTCGGGCGGTAACAGGCCTTCGTGAGACCGGTTGGGGAAAGAACCTCCCCTCCCCTTGCGGGAGGGGTTGGGGAGGGTCAGTCGGGCGGTTGGCGCAACCGCCGGTTCGTGGAGGTCAGCCTTCCAAGACGAACGTCACCTCCATGGTCACGCGGTACTCGGCGATCCTTGCGTTGCTCACGCTCGCCTTCTGTTCGATGATGTGAAGTCCCGTGATGCCGCGCAGCGTCTTGCTGGCGCGCTGTAGGCCCTCGCGCACCGCCGCGTCGAAGCTCTCGGCGGACGCCGCGGTAATCTTGCTCACGCTTGCTACAGCCATCTCGACCTCCCTCGCCATTGCTTGCGGGGACCAGCCCCGCGAAGCTGACGCAAGATGATAGGCGACGGCGCCAAGCCACGCCACGTCGGTCGGGTTCAGGCGATCGTGAGGATGCGGGAGCGCGGAAGGATGATGGCGGCGGAGGGTCGCCCCCGATTTCGGACGATGCTACTATCCATCTTGGGGATCGATGCCGTGCGCGGCTAGCCGCCCAGGAAGTCCCTCGTCCAGGCGTCGTAGTTCGTCTCGCGCAGCACCCGCTTCGTCAGGGCGGGCGGCGCCACGCCCTCCAGCTTGCCGGGCGGCGTGCCCTCGCGCAGCGCCTTCAAGGTTGCGTACACGGCCTGCACGGCGGCGGCGAAGGGCTGGTGGCCTTGCAGGGCGATCCGCACGCGCCGGCTGGCGAGATAGGCCTTGTCGAGCAGGTCGGGCGGCACGCCGCCCAGCAGCAGCGGGATGCGCACCGCGCCCGCCATCGCGTCCAGTTGCGGGCGGGTCAGCCCGCCGGCGATGAACAGGCCATCGACGCCGGCTTGCTCGTAGGCGCGTGCCCGTGCGATCGCGTCCTCGATCCCGGTGACGCTCGGCGCGCTGGTGCGCCCGATCACGCAAAGCGCCTCGTCCTGTCGCCCCGCCAGCGCGGCCCGCATCTTGCCCACGCCCTCATCGAGCGGGATCAGCGCGGGCTTGGCTTCGCCGAAGCGGCGCGGCAGCGCGGTATCCTCGATGGTGAGCGCGGCGACGCCGGCGGTCTCCAGCTCCTGCACGGTGCGCATCACGCTGAGCGCGTTGCCGTAGCCGTGGTCGGCATCGACCATCAGTGGCAGGTTGCCGGCACGGTTGATGCGGTAGGCCTGCTGGGCGAACTCGGTCAGCGTCAGCACGATGAGGTCGGGCGCGCCGAGCACCGTGAACGAGGCGATGGAGCCGGCGAACATGCCGATTTCGAACCCCAGGTCCTCGGCGATGCGCGCCGAGATCGGGTCGAACACGGAGCCCGGATGGATGCAGGCATCTCCGGCGAGGATGGCGCGGTAGCGTTCGCGGCGGGGGGTCCAGTGCATGGGGTTCCTCAACGTCATCAATAACGCGAGCAATGCCTTTGTTCAGGATACGGGCAAAAAGTGGTCACACCTTCATCCAGTCATCTCAATGCCAAGGGCCGTGCCTTCAACCAGAGGAATAAGGGAATTCGGGTCCAGCGTTCCATGCGACTCCACCCGTCGCCAGCTTGGGGAACGGGTTCGCGGAGGGACGTGATTGCGAGCCCCGCATCCTCCAACGCAGTCGCGTAGGCTTCCAGTGGCCTCGACCACCTGGCGAAACGCATTCGCAGGCCATCGCGCTCTTCGGTGGCTTCAACGCGCTTCCAGCCAAAGTAAGGGCCTTGAGTGATAAAGGGGGAAGTGGCCTCCGCAGTGGCGAAGCGCCCCCGATCGGAGAACGGATGCACGATCGAGATAACCAGCATCCCTGCGGGTCGCAGGACGCGCCTGATTTCTTTCAGGGTTGCCGGAACATCCTCGACATCCATCAGCACGTTATAAGCCATGACGAGATCGAAGCGGGCGTCCTCGAACGGTAGATCGGCCCCCGACGCGATGGCGTAGTCGTCAGCCGATCGCGCCTCCCTGGCCGCGCTCACCAATTCCCGAACAGGGTCTGACGCCGTGACCCTGTAGCCGCAGGCCTTCAGCACGCGCGAGACGCGACCCTCCCCACACCCCACCTCGAGCGCTTCGCCTTTGCCGGGGCCGAGGAAACCAATCAAGGCCTCTCGATAAGCCCAGAACGCGTCGTGATTTGGCGCACGCGCCCATTCGATCCACTCGCTGGAAACACGGGACCAATGTTCGCAGTCAGCATTTCTTGTCACAAGCGCCCCTGCGGCTTGAAATCGAAAACGCGCCGCGTCAACGCCGCTGGTTGAACGGATAGTAGGCCGGAAACTCGCCCACCTGACGCATGTCCACCTCGACCATGCTGAGGCCCTTGTGGGCCAGCGCCTCCCCGACCGTCGCGCCGAACGCCTCGGCCCGCTCGACCTTCCAGAACGGGATGTCCGACAGCGCGGCGAGCCGGCCGAGGTCGGGGCTTTGCAGGTCGGCGAAGAAGCGCCGGCCTTGCGTCGTGTCCTGGATGCGCTTGATGACGCCGTAGCCTTGGTCGTTCATCACCACGACGGTCATATCCAGCTTCTCCTGCACCGCGGTCCACAGCTCGCCCACGTTCAGGAAGAACCCGCCGTCGCCGGTCAAGACGATGGTCTTGCGCCCGTTCGCCGCCGCCGCCGCGCCGATGCCGAGCTGCAAACCCTGCCCGATGCCGGCGCCCACCGGATAGACGTTCTGGTGCGGGTCGTAGATCGGGAAGACGCGATTGCCCCAGGTGGTGTTGCTCTGCGTGATGTCGCGCACCCAGAGCGCGTCCTTCGCGAGCACGGGGCGCAACTGGTCGGGAAACGAGGCATAGACGCCGAGGCTCGCCAGGAACTCGGCGCGCACGCGCTGCTTCAGGTCGGCGAACTCGCGCTGATAGTTGGGATCGGGCTTGAACCCGTCATCGAGCCGGCGCAGCAGGCCCGCCAGCGCCAGCCGCGCGTCGCCGCAGACGAAATACTGGTTGGCGTAGGTGCGTCCGTTGGCCAGCGGATCGACGTCGATCTGCACGATGTTGGCGGGCAGCTTCAACCCGAACTCGCCGGTTTCCTGACCGCGCAGCCGCGCGCCGACCGCCAGCATCAGATCGACGCTCTCATAGAACTCCGGAATCCCCGGCATCCCGTTGCCCTGCAGCCCGCCGAGGCTGCGGGGGTCATCCTCCGGCACCACGCCCTTGCCCTGGATGGTGTTGACCATGGTGAAGCCCATGTCGAGCAGCCGACGCACCTCCGCTCGGCTTTGCCGCGCCCCCGCGCCGACCCACAGCATCGGCCGCCGCGCGCGCCGCACGCGCGCGGCGAGTTCGTCCAGCTCCGCGTCGGCCGGGGCGCGAGGGGCGGGTAGGGGCAGGGCGAAGCCGTCCAGCATCGTGGGGCGCGGGATCGCGGCGCGCTGGATGTCGATCGGAACTTCCACGCTCACCGGCCCCATCGGCGGGGTCAGCGCCTCGGTCGCGGCGCGGGTCAGGACGCCGAGCGCCTGGTGGGCATTGCGGACCCGATACGCCGCTTTGGAGACGGAGCGCAGCATCCCGAGCTGGTCGTAGGGATCGTGCACCGTCCCCACCTCGCGGTCGGCGAATTTCGTCGCGGTGTGGCCGGTGATGTGCAGCACCGGGGAACTGGCGAAGCGCGCCTCGATCAGCCCGCCCACGGCGTTCGCCGCACCCGGCCCGGTGGAGGAGATGATCACGCCGAGATGGCCCGAGACGCGCGCGTAGCCGTCCGCCATATGCGCGCCGCCCAACTCTCCGCGCGCCATCATGAAGCGGATCGCGTTGCGCCGGCCGATCGCGTCGAGCATCGGGATATTATGGACCGAGGCGATGCCGAACCCGGTGCTCACGCCGCAGGCCGACAGGAACTCGGCGACGAGATCGCCCACGGTGTAGTCGCTCGGCATGACACTCCTCCGGTCTCGATGGCGACGGAGTCTCCGGCACGGCACCAGGGGCGTCAATGCCGAGGGGCAGCTCAGGCGTCGCGCCTCCACGTTCTGGGGCGCAGACCCGCATGGAACCAACTGATCATCGAGTAGATGTCGTAGACCGGCACATCCAGCGCCTCGCGCAGCTTCGCCGCGTACGGCGGCATGTTGGTGCATTCCAGCACCACCGCGCCGATCTCGCGGTGTCGCGCCAACAGATCGCGCCCAGCGTCCAGGATGTCCTGCTCGGCGAGGCCGACGTCCAGGTCGTCCGCCTCGGCCTTGATCAGCACGCGGAAGAACTCCCGGCCGCCCTCGGTTCCGACCACGGGCGTGTCCGCCGGCACCCCGGCCGCGGCGAGATGCGCTTGCGTCAGCGTCGCGCGACTGACCGTGAGCAAGCCGACGCGCCTGCCGGGCGGAAGCGTCGCCTGCACCCACGGCACCTGCATGAGCGACGAGGTCGCGACCGGCACGCCCACATGGGCGGCGATCTCGTGCTGGAACAGCGACAAAAAGCCGCAGTTGGTGGTGATCGCCTCCGCCCCCTGCCGAACCAGGTCGGCCGCCGCGTCCAGGAAGGCGGGCAGCAGGCCGGCGGCGCCCTCCAGCACCACGCGCTCCGGGCTCGCGCCCGGCACCACGCGGTAGAGAACCGGGAACGGCCACGTAGTCGCGTTCCCCATATCCCCGGGGATGCGCGGGAACCGCGCTTCCAGCATCAGGATGCCCAATGGTGCGCCATAGACGGCCTTGCCGCCACGGGCGATGCGGGAACGCGTGTCGGTCATGCGCGGCATTCCGTCGTTCCATCGGATGTCAGGACCTCGGGCAACGTGGGTCAAGAACCGAGACGACGCCCGCGTTGACTCTAGAAATGCCTTCCCATCATATTTGCCGCGATCAGCGCGCATAGGTCATCGCGTGCAATGAAGGAGGGGGGACGTGAGGACAGGGCTGAGCAAGTCGCGCGGCGCGCTCGCCGCGCTGCTCGCAGCCGGCGCGCTGGCGCTCGGGATGGCGAGCGCCGGGGCCGCGACGGTGGGCCCGGTCACCGATCCGATCGGTGTGGTTCGGGTGCCCAAGGGAGCGCCCATCGTGATCGGCGGCTACTGGGTTCTGTCGGGCGCGGACACCGCGCTCGGACTCGACGAGAAGCGCGGCGTCGAGATCGCGATCAAGGATGTGGGCGACAAGTTGCTCGGCCACCCGATCAAGCTCGACGCCGAGGACGACACGTGCAGCGCCGAGGGCGGCCAGACCGCCGCCACCAAGCTCGCCGCCACGCCGAACATGGTGATCGCGCTGGGTCCCGCCTGCTCGTCGGCCGCCACCCCCGGAGCGCCGATCCTCTGGCAAGCCGGCATCGTCGATATCTGCACCGCCTGCACCGCGCCGGCGCTGACCGCGCCCGATCGCAAGCCGGAGTACGATGGCTTTGCCCGGACCGTGTTCAGCGACAGCGAGCAGGGCCAGGCGGACGCCACGTATCTGTTCAAGGTGGCGGGCGCGAAGACCGCTGTGACGATCCACGACGGCAGTCCGTACGCGCAGCAACTCGCCACGGTGATGGCGAACAACTTCGAGCAGATGGGCGGCAAAGTGCTGTCGCGCGAGGCGGTCGCGCCCACCGACGTCGATATGCACCCAGTGCTGACGCGCATCGCCAGCGAGAAGCCGGACGTGATCTACATGCCGATCTTCGTTGCCGCCGCAGCGCAGGTTCTTCGCCAGTCAAAGGAGGTGCCGGGCCTCGAGCACACGATCATCATGGGCGGCGCGTCGCTGCTCTCGCCTGACTTCATCGAGGCGGCCGGCCCTGCCGTGGTCGGCTTCCGGATCGGCTATCCGGACATCTCCCCGGAATCGATGGGCAAGGGCTATCCGAACTTCGTCGCCGAATATACCAAGGCGTATGGCGAGGCACCGATTTCCGGCTTCCACGCCAATGCCTACGACGGCGCGATGCTGGCGTTCAAGGCGATCCAGGCGGTGGCCAAGACCGACGCGAACGGCAACCTCTATATCGGCAAGAAGGCGCTGCGCGACGCGGTGTTCGGCACCAAGTTCGAAGGCATCAGCGGCCCGATCTCCTGCGACAAGTACGGCGAATGCTCGCGGTTCAAGCCATCCGTGCTGGAATTTACCTCCGCCGACCCGAAGACGTTCAAGGTCGGCACGAACCCGAAAAAGATATGGCCCTGAGAGCTTGGGAGTAACATCGGCTTCGACGGCGCGCGCTCGCGAGCCCTGGCTTGCCGCCCTGGCGCGCGCCAACGCCGTCGACGTCGTCCTCTGGGCGCTCAGGATCGGCGTGCTGGGCGTGGTGGTGGGCGGCACCATCGGCTCGCTGATCAAGGATCGCTACACCGCCGCCCAGTGGTTCGACTTCGTCGTGTTCGGCCTGACCATCGGCAGCATCTACGCGCAGATCGCGCTCGGCTACACCATGGTCTACGGCGTGCTGCGGCTGATCAACTTCGCCCACGGCGACATCATGATGTGCGGCGCCTTCGCCGGGTTCTTCGTTGCCCGCCCGCTCGCCGCGTCGGGCTTCCTCGAAAGCGATCCCGTGCTGGGCGTGGCCGCGATCCTCACGGGCGCGATGGCGGTTTCGACCGGCATCGCGCTGCTGACCGAACGCCTCGCCTACCGCCCGTTCCGCCGCGTGCAGGGATTGGCACCGCTGATCTGCGCCATCGGCGTGTCCTTCTTCCTGGAGCAGAGCTTCCGGGGGATGTTCGGCTCGGCCGTGAAGGCCTATCCGACTCCGCGCTGGCAGGGCGAGGCGTTCCATTTCGCCGGTTTCACCCTGCCGCGCATCGATGTGCTGGTGATCGGGTTGGCGCTGGTGTTCATGGCCGGCCTCTACGGGATCGTCCAGCGCACCCGCATGGGCACCGCCATGCGCGCCGTCTCCGAAGACCCCGAGGCCGCGGCGCTGATGGGCATCGACGTGGACAAGGTAGTGGTCTTCACCTTCCTCCTCGGCGGCGCGATGGCCGGGATCGCCGGCGTGTTCTATGCCTTCCTCTACAAGCAGGTGTTCTTCTTCATGGGCTTCACGCCCGGCATCAAGGCGTTCGGCGCCGCCGTTCTGGGCGGCATCGGCAGCATTCCCGGCGCCATGCTGGGCGGCTTCTTCCTGGGCCTGGTCGAATCGGTCGGGCCGGCGCTGTTCCTGGACGGCCTCGGCATCCCCGCCCCCTACCAGTTGCGCGACCTGATCGCCTTCACGCTGCTGATCATGGTGCTGATCTTCCGCCCGCAGGGCCTGCTCGGCGAGCGAATGGCGAAGAAGCGGGCCTAAGCCAGATGCTGCGAACGGCCTCGTCGCGCGGGCTGCTGTTCGGGGTAATCGGCGTCTACCTCGCCGCCGTCGGCGTGCTGCTGATGCTGCACAACCGCTGGATCGTGATCGGCACGCTCAGTCTGGGGCAGGCCACGCTAGTGCTGCTGGGAATCGGGGCCGGTGTGGCGGCGGCGCGCGGGATGCCGCAACGCGGCGCGCGGCTCGGCGCCGGAGCGCTGGCCGGGCTCGTCGCCGGCCTGTGCGTGGCCGCGCTCGCCGTGCTGATCGCGCTGGTGCCGCTGCGCTCGATCTTCATAGCGCTGTCGCCGGACCTGCTGGCAATGCTGACCGCCGGACTTGGCCTGCGGCGAGGGGTCGCGCTGCTGCTCGGCACGGGCCTGATCGCCGGCCTGCTCGGGGCGGCGCTCCGGGTCAGCCCGGCGGCGATCCGTCGCGCGCTGATCGCCGGGGCGGCCGCGGTGGTGATCGCCGGCGTGTTCCAGGAGCTGATCCAACTGATCCTGCAATACGAGGGCATCGTCGGCGCGATCCGCGATTTCCTCTATACCTGGGAAGGATTGACGCCGAAGGGCGCGGCCACGGTCTTCCTCGCGGCCGTCGCCTGCGAGCTTGCGTGGGCGGGCACCGCGGGGCGGCGGCCGGCGCCGGCGAACGATCGACAGCGGCGGCGCCAGCGCATGATCCGCGCCGGCGCGGCGCTGCTCGCGCTCGCAATTCTGCCGGCACTCGCGGGCGCCTATATCGGCCAGGTGCTGATGCTGGTCGGGCTCTACATCCTGATGGGGATGGGCCTCAACCTGGAGGTCGGGCTCGCCGGGCTGCTCGACCTCGGTTTCGTGGCGTTCTTCGCGGTGGGGGCCTACAGCATGGCGCTGCTCACCGCCGACAGCCCGCACGCGCTGATGCATCTGTCGTTCTGGGCGGCGATGCCGATTTCGGTGCTGCTTGCCGTCCTGGTCGGCGTGGTGTTCGGTCTCCCGGTCCTGGGTGTACGCGGCGACTATCTCGCGGTCGCGACGATGGGCCTGGGCGAGATCGTTCGCGTGCTCGTGCTGTCGGACTTCGCCGCCCCGCTGCTCGGCGGCGCCCAGGGCATATTGCAGATCCCCAAGCCGCGGCTGGCCGGCGTGATCCTCGCCAGCCCGGTACAGCTTTTCTACCTCACGCTGATCGCCTCCGCCCTCGCCGCCTTCGTCGCCTGGCGGCTGGAAAGCTCGCGCCTCGGCCGCGCCTGGACCGCGCTGCGCGACGACGAGGACGTGGCGCAGGCGCTGGGGATTAACCTGGTGCGCTCCAAGCTGATGGCTTATGGGCTCGGCGCTGCGTTCGCCGGGCTCGCCGGCGCGATCTTCGCGGTGATGCTCACCTCGGTCTATCCGTCGAGCTTCCAGCTCCTGGTCTCGATCAACGTGCTGGCGCTGATCATCGTCGGCGGCATGGGCAGCTTGCCGGGCGTGGTGCTGGGGTCGGTCGCGCTGATCGGCCTGCCGGAATTGCTGCGGGAGTTCGGCGAGTACCGCTACCTGTTTTACGGCGCGGCGCTGATCGTGATGATGCGCTGGCGTCCGGAGGGGCTGTGGCCGTCCGAGGTGCGTCGGCGCGAGCTGCACGACGCCGACGAGGCGGCGGTGGTGGACGAGGGCGCCGATCTGCTGCCGGCGAGGCTGCGGTGACGATCCTCGCCTGCCGGGCCATGACGATGCGCTTCGGCGGGCTGACCGCGATCTCCGCGCTCGACCTGGCGGTGGCGGAGGGCACCATCCACAGCATCATCGGCCCGAACGGCGCCGGCAAGACGACGGTGTTCAACTGCATCACCCAGAACATCCGCCCGAGCGCGGGCGAGGTGTGGTTCGGCCCGCATCGCATCAACGGGCTGACTCCCGATCGCGTGGCTGCGGCCGGGATCAGCCGCACCTATCAGAACATCCGCCTGTTCCGGAACATCAGCGCGATCGAGAACCTGCTGGTCGGGATGCACCTGCATCTGCACTCGAACTGGTGGGGCGCCGTGCTGAACACGGCTGCGACGCGCGCCGACGAGGCGCGGGCCCACGCCGAGGCGACGCGGCTCCTGGGTTTCGTCGGCCTGCGCGGCCGTGGCGACACCCTGGCGCGGAACCTGCCATACGGCCAGCAGCGTCGGCTGGAGATCGGCCGCGCGCTCGCGACCCAACCGAAGCTGCTGCTGCTCGACGAGCCGACCGCGGGCATGAACCCGCACGAGACCACCGAGATGATGCGCTTCATCGAGGAGGTGCGGGCGCGCTTCGCCATCACCATCCTCCTGATCGAGCACCAGATGCGCGTCGTCATGTCGATGTCCGATCGCGTGACCGTGCTCGACCACGGCACGAAGATCGCCGAGGGACCGCCTTCGGAAGTGCAGCGGAACCCGGCGGTGATCGAGGCCTATCTCGGCGTGAAGGCGAAGGCCGCCGACGCCGCGATCGCGCTGGCGCCGGGAACGCCGTGATGGCGCTGCTCGAAATCGAGGCGATCCATGTCTTCTACGACAAGATCGAGGCGCTGAAGGGGGTTTCCCTGGTGGTCGACGAGGGTCGGATCGTCACGCTGGTCGGCGGCAACGGCGCCGGCAAATCGACCACGCTGCGCGCGATCAGCGGCCTGCTACACCCGCGCATGGGCGAAATCCGCTACGCCGGACAGCCGCTTGCCGGCCTCGGCGCGCATGTGATCGCGACGATGGGGCTGGTGCAGGTGCCGGAGGGACGGCGGATATTCGGCCGGCTGACGGTCGAGGAGAACCTCGCCATGGGCGCGTTTCCCCGCCGCGACCGCTCCGGCGTCGCCGCCGACCGGGAGCGTCTGATGGCGCTGTTTCCGCGCCTGCGCGAGCGGTTGCGCCAGGTGGCGGGCACGCTCTCGGGGGGCGAGCAGCAAATGGTGGCGATGGCGCGCGCGCTGATGGCCCGCCCGCGCGTGCTGCTGATGGACGAGCCGAGCATGGGCCTCGCGCCGATGGTGATCGAGCAGGTGTTCGAGACGATCCGCACGATCAATGCGCAGGGGGTGACGGTGCTGCTGGTCGAGCAGAACGCCCTGATGGCGCTGTCGATCGCCGATACCGGCTACGTCCTGGAGAGCGGTCGGGTGATGCTGAGCGGGCGGGCGCGCGAGCTGCTGCATGACGAACGGGTGCAGGCGGCGTATTTGGGGTGATGGAGAGGGAGGGGCGCGGATGCGCGTTCTCGTCATGGGCGGCGGCGTGGTCGGGGTCACCACCGCCTACCAGCTCCAACGGGACGGCCACGAGGTCGTGCTGATCGAGCGCAACGCCGAGGTCGCGGCCGAGACGAGCTGGGGCAATGCCGGCATGATCGCGCCGGGGCACTCCTTCGTCTGGTCTTCCCCCAAGGCGCCGGCGATCTTGCTGAAGTCGCTGGTGCGGGCGGACCAGGCGCTGCGCTTCCGGCCATCGGCCGATCCGCGCCTCTGGCTCTGGTCGGCCCGGTTCCTGGCGCAATGCACGCAACGGCGGGCAGCGGCCAACACACTTCGGAAACACCGCATCGCCACCTATTCGCAGCACATCCTGCACGAGACGCTGGCCGAGGAGACGATCGAATACGGCCGGAATGACCGCGGCATCCTTTATTTTTATCGTAGCGCGGAATCCTTCGAGCATGGCGTCGCGCATATGCGCATTCTCGCCGAGGACGGCCAGGAAATTCGTGTGCTGGACCGCGACCAGGTCATCGCGCTCGAACCCTCCCTTGCCCCGGCGCGGGAGAAGATCGCAGGCGGCATCTATTGTCCGACGGACGAGACCGGCGACTGCAATCGCTTCACCCGCGCGCTGGCCGGCATCTGCGCCGGGCGCGGCGCGGAATTCCGCACCGGCACGGGGGTGGACGCGATCGAGGCGGAAGGCGATCGCGTCACCGGCGCGCGCTGCGGCGCGGAGCGCGTCGTCGCGGATGCCTACGTTCTGGCGCTCGGCAACCAGAGTCCGATCCTCGCGCGGCGGATCGGCATCGATCTGCCGATCTACCCGGTCAAGGGCTACTCGCTGACAATTCCCATAGGCAACCATCGCGCTGCGCCGACGATCGGGGCGATAGACGAGGATAATCTCGTCGCCATCACCAGCTTCGGCGACCGTATGCGCGTGACCGCGACCGCCGAGATCGCCGGCTACGACACCCGCCACAAGCCCGCCGACTTCGCCTTTATGGGTGGGGTGGCGCGCGAACTCTATCCCGACGGCGCCGATTACGACCGCGCCGAGATGTGGGCCGGATTGCGGCCGATGACGCCGACCAACCTCCCGGCGCTGGGACGCGGCCGCTACCGGAACCTTTGGATCAACAGCGGCCACGGGCATATCGGCTGGACCATGTCGCACGGCACCGCGCGGATCACCGCCGATCTGATCGCGGGGCGGGAGCCGGCGCTGCCGGCGACCGGCCTGGCGGTTTGAAATCAGTTGGCTGACTATTGAGCCATCGCGCTGGACCCCTCCCCCCAACCCCCTCCCGCAAGGGGAGGGGGAGTAGAGCGCGCAGCACTTACTTCTCCCCTCCCCTTGCGGGAGGGGTTGGGGGAGGGGTCGGAGCGCGGGACGGACGGGCAGGGCGGCTGACATGAAACGAGGACATCCGCCATGATCGATCTCGGGGTACTCGACTGCACGCTGGATGACGGCATCGCGCGGCGCGCGGCGATCGGGCTTCTCGTGCTGGCGACCGATCAGACGATGGAGCACGAATTCCGCCGGCTCCTGCGGCTGGACGGCGTCGGGATCTATCATGCGCGCCTCTACAACGATGCCGAGGTCACGCCGGACACCCTGGCGGCGATGCGCCCGCTGATCGCGCCGGCGGCGGCGCTGGTCCTGCCCGGCACCCGCCTCGACGTGATCGCCTTCGGCTGCACCTCGGCCAGCATGGTGCTGGGCGAGGAGACGGTGTTCGCCGAGATCCGCAAGAGCCGGCCCGGCATCGCGGCCACCACACCGATCACCGCCGCGTTCGCGGCCTTCCGCGCGCTGAAGGCCCGGCGCATCGGCGTGCTCACGCCCTACGCGCCGGCGGTGAACGCGAAAGTGTCCGCTTACCTCACGGCCCGTGACATCGAGGTGGCCGCCTTCGCCACCTTCGACAAGACGGATGACCGCGAGGCCGCGCGCATCGACGTGGCGTCGATCGCGCGCGGCGTACAAGCGTTGGCGCGCAGCGGGGCGCTCGACGCGGTGTTCGTGGCCTGCACCAGCCTGCGTCTCGCCGAGGCGGTGGAGGCGATCGAGGCGGATGCGGGAATCCCGGTCACATCCAGCGATCATGCGCTGGCCTGGCACTGCCTGCGCCTGGCCGGGATCACGGAGCCGCTCGCGGGCGCGGGTCGGCTGTTTCGTCTATGATGTCGTAGCTGCCGTCGGGACGATGCGTCTCGGTTCCCGTCAGCGCCGGGGTGAACACGCAGACCAACCGAAGATCGCCCTTCAGCGCGCGCACGATGTGCTGGTCATGTCTGTCCAGCGCATAGGCGGTGCCGGGCCGGATCGCATGGGTCTTGCCGGTCGTGACCTCGACGACCTCACCCTCGCCGGCGATGCAGTAATTCGTCTCGAGGTGGTGCTTGTAGTGCAGGTGCAGCTCCGCTCCCTCCCGCACGGTGGTGTCGTGGACGGAGCAGCCCATGGCGTCCTCGCGCAGGATGACGCGTCGGCTCCGCCAGCCGGGTCCGCTCACATCGCGGCTTGTGCCGCCTATGTCATCGATCGAGCGTACGATCATGATAGCCTCACAGGGAAATCGTGGCGGGGATCTCGGGATGATGACAACATACGACGTGGTGATTGTCGGGGGTGGCGCGATCGGCAGCGCCATCGCGTATTTCCTGATGCGGGAGCCGGGGTTCGCCGGGTCGGTCGCGGTGGTGGAGAAAGATCCGACCTATCGCACCGCCTCCACGACGCTCTCGGCCGGCGGCATCCGCCAGCAATACTCGACGGAGGTCAATGTCCGAATCGGTCAGTTCGGCATCGGCTTCATGCGTGACGCCGCCGCCACCCTGGCGGTGGGCGGCGAGGCGCCGACGCTCAGCCTGCGGGAACAAGGCTACCTCTTCCTCGCCAGTCCGGATGGACTGCCGGATTTGCAGGCCAATCATGCCTTGCAGCGCCGCCTGGGCGTCGCCGTCGAACTTCTGCCAGTCGTTCCCCTGGTGAAGCGGTTTCCGTGGTTGAACGGGGCGGGTCTCGCGGCGGGATCGCTCGGGCGTGACGAGGGCTGGCTCGATCCCTACAGCCTCCTGCAAGCGTTCCGGCGCAAGGCCCGCTCGCTCGGCGCCGAATATCTCCATAACGAGGCGGTGGGGCTGGAACGGAGGGGAAATCGTGTGACCGAGGTGCTTCTGGCGAGCGGCGCCCGCCTCTCCTGCGGCACGGTCGTGAACGCCGCCGGTCCCCGTTCGCGCGCCGTGGCCGCGATGGCCGGCCTGCCCTTGCCCGTGGAGGCGCGGAAACGCTGCGTGTTCGTCGTGGACTGCAAGACAAGGATTCAATCCTGCCCGCTCGTGATCGACGTGAGCGGCGTGTGGTTTCGACCGGAAGGGGACTATTTCCTGTGCGGCGTGTCGCCGCCCGAGGAACGCGACGCCGAGGATTTCGGGCTCGAAGTCGATCACGCCATCTTCCCCGACGACCTATGGCCGATTCTCGCCGAGCGCGTGCCCGCCTTCGAGGCATTGAAGGTCGTGAATTCCTGGGCCGGCCACTACGAATTCAACATTTTCGACCACAACGGCATCCTCGGCGCGCAGCCGGAAGTGCCCAACCTGATCTTCGCCACCGGGTTCAGCGGTCACGGCCTGCAACAGTCTCCGGCGGTCGGGCGGGGCATCAGCGAGCTGATCGCGTTCGGCGAGTACCGAACCCTTGATCTGCGGCCGCTGTCGATCGAGCGCATCTTGGAGAACCGCCCGCTGCTCGAACGCAATATCGTCTGACCTTGACCCATTGGCGTTCAGCCCAGCGGAGCCGGATCGCCCGCCGCGAACCGCTTCAGAACCTCGTCGCACCCGATGCCGCGGGTGATGAACACCAGCCGTCCCGTGCGCTCCTCATCCGGCCAGGCGTCGAGCCAATCGGGCGGATAGAGCGTGTGCTGCACGGCGTGGATCGCGGCAATCCGGTCGGTGTCGGCGAAGGCCACGATCCCCTTGACCCGCAGCAGGTCGTCGCCCCGGTCGCGCGCCAGCCCGCCCAGCGCGCGGACGAACTCGAGCCGCGTCATCGGCCGGCGTAGCGTGAGCGCGAAGCTGCCGATCCCGTGCGTGTGTGAAGCCGCCGCCGCGAACAGACGGCGTCGCGGACCGTGCGGCACGGCACCGAACATCGCCCGCGCGGGATCGTCCGACCCGCGTGCCTCGGCGATCTCGGCCGCCGGGTTGAGGGCGCTCAGGCGCTCGGTCAAGGCAGGCGGCGGCGGCGCGAGATCCGTCTTGGTCAGAAGCAGCCGGTCGGCGATCACCGCCTGCGCCGTCGCCTCGGCGTACCGGTCGAGCGTCGCCAGCCCCGCGATCGCATCCACCAGCGTGAGCACGGAAGCGAACCGCAACGCGCGTTCCAGATGCGCGTCGGCGGCCAGCGTATAAAGGATGGGCGCCGGCTCCGCGAGACCGCTCGTCTCGACCACTATCCGACGGAAGGCCGGTACATCGCCCTCGGCGCGGCGCGCGAGCAGGCGATAGAGCGTGCGCACCAGATCCTGGCGCACGGCGCAGCACAGGCACCCGCTCGGCAGTTGCACCACTTCATCCGGGCTCGCCTCGACCAGCAGATGATCGAGACCGACATCGCCGAACTCGTTGATGATAACGGCGGTTTCCGCCATGCCGGGCGAGGTCAGCACGCGGCGCAGGAACGTCGTCTTCCCGCTGCCCAGGAAGCCGGTCAGGACGGCAATCGGCAAGGGCTCGGTCATCGCATCATCAGACGTGCTGGCCGCCGTCGATGACCATCTCCGATCCGGTGATGTAGCGCGCGTTCTCTGAGCACAGGAAGAACAGCAGTTCCGCGACCTCCCTGGGCTGGCCCATGCGGCGCATCGGGATCTGGCGTTCCACGATGTCGTCGGTGCCGGGCGAGAGGATGGAGGTTTCGATCTCGCCGGGGGAGACGGCGTTCACGCGCACGCCGCTCGCGCCAAGCTCGCTCGCCATCTCCCGCGTCAGCGCGCCGAGCGCGGCCTTCGAGCAGGCATAGGCGGCGGACGCGAACGGGTGGACGCGCGCGCTGACGATCGACGTGATGTTCACGATGCTGCCGCACGAGGCGATCAGGTGATCCTTCAGCCCCTGCACCAGCGCGACGGCGGCGAACAGGTTCACGTTGAAGACGTGCAGCCAGTCGGCATACGGCATGGCGAGACTGGGTGTCTTGGCGCCGTCCGGGGTCTTGGGCGAAATCGCAGCATTGTTGATCAGCGCGTCGAGCCGGCCTTCGGCGATGTCGCGGATGCGCGGGATCGCCGCCTGAATGGTGGCGATATCGGACAGATCGAGCTGGATGTGGTTGCGCGCCCCGCCCTCCCACGGGCACCGCGGATCGAACGGCTGGCGCGAGATGGTGAGCACGCGCCAGCCGCCGTCGCTGAATTGTTTCACCGCCGCATGGCCGATGCCCCGGCTGGCGCCGGTCAGCAGCAACACCGGCTGGCCTTCCATCCTCCCTCCTAGCGCTGCGCGTCCGTGTAGGGGTAGCGGATCGCGCCTGTTTTGTAATCCGCCGGCCACAGCACGATCTCGGTCTTCGCGTCCCGGAACTGGTCGAGCCCGTTGCCGGAGACGCCCTGGAACTGCACCTCCAGCACGCGCGGCTGCGCCCACTCGCCGTTGGGACCGAAGCTTATCTCGCCCGCGACGGTGCTGAAGCTGTGCGTGCGCAGATATTCGGCCAGCTTCTCCTGGTCGAGCCCGGCGACGCCCTGGACCGCCTGCCCCAGCACCTGAAGATCGGCGTAGGCGAGCGGGGCGATGTAGTACCCCAGCGGATCGACACCGGCGGCGCCCGCGCGCGCCTGATATTTCTCCAGGAACGCCATCGCTTGGGGCGTACGGAAAGGGCCGATCGGCAACCAGAAATCGTAATCGACGATGCCGTTCAGCAGCGGACCGAGCTGGGTCTTGATGGCGCTCGCCTGGAGCCCGACCATGCCGCCGCCGAACATCCGCGCCTTCAGCCCCACCTCGTGCGCGGCCCGGATCATGCCGACGGTGTCGGGCGGATAGGAGCCCACGAAGACGAGGTCGGGATGCGCGGCCTGGATCGCGCGGACGATCGGGGTGTAATCAGCGGTGCTGGGCGGATAGGTCTGATCGTAGACGACGCGGAAGCCGTATTTGCGTGCCGCCTCGCGCGCGCCGGTCAGCGCGTTCTTCGCGAACTCGGCATCCGCGCCGACCAGCGCGACTGTCGCGGGCTTGGGCGACTGCGCCGCCGCCACCGTGAAGAAGCCCTCGGCGAAGCTCTCGGCCGGGTTCGGCCCGCCCGCGGGGATGATCGAGAAATAGCGCGGGTAGTGGAACTTGCTGTTCACATCGAGGCCGAAGAGTCCGATCAGGGTCAGGTTCCGCTGCATCGCAACGGGCAGGGCGGGAGCGATGAGATTGGTGCCGTTGCCGCCGATCAGCAGATCGACCTTGTCCACGTCCAGAAGCTTGGTGATGATCTGCGGCACCAGCGCCGGGTTGCTCTGGTCGTCGTAGTAGAGAAGCTTCACCGGGCGACCGAGCAAACCGCCCTTTGCATTGATGTCCTCGGCCCAGATCTGCATCGCGAGCAGCGCCGCCTTGCCGTTGGGCGCGATCGCGCCGGTCAGCGACATGTCGAAGCCGATGGTCAGCGGCTGCGCGGCCGGCGCCGCGGGAATAAGCCAGAGCAGGGCGAGCGCGGCCACCAGCGGCGTGGCGAGGCACGAGGGAAGCGACATTCCGACGTCTCCTGTGAGGGCGGCCGCTGCTCAGTGCTGCGCGTCCTGGTACGGCGCCCGCAAGGTGCCGGATTTGTATTCGGTCGGCGCGAGGATCACCTCGGTCTTGGGATCCTTGAACTGCGCAAGATCGTGGCCCTTCACGCCCTGGAACTGCACCTCCAGCACGCGCGCATCGGTCCACTCGCCATCAGGGCCGAACTTGATCGGGCCGGCGACCGTGTTGAACTCGTGGGCGCGCAGGTAATCGGCGAGCTTGTCATCATTGAGGCTTTTCGTGCCCTCGACCGCGTCGGCCAGCACTTGCATGTCGGAATAGGCGAAGGGCGGGAGGTAGTAGCCCAGCGCATCCACCCCCGCGCCGGCGGCCTTGGCCTGGTAAGCCTTCAGGAATGCCATCGCCTCGGGCGTCGCGAAGCCTCCGACCGGGAGCCAGAAATCGTAATCGACGATGCCGTTGAGCAGGTCGCCCAGTTGCATCTTGATCGAGGTGGACTGCAAGCCCACCATCCCGCCGCCGAACAGCCGCGCCTTCAGCCCCGTCTCGCGCGCGGCGCGCAGCATGCCGACCGTGTCGGGCGGGTAGGAGGCGACGAAGACGACGTCTGGGCGCGTGGCCTCGATGGATCGCACGATGGGGCTGAAATCAACAGTGCTGGGAGGATAGCTGCGATCATAGACGATGCTGAGCTTGTTCTCCTTCGCCAGATTCCGCGCGCCGTCGAGGGCATTCTTCGGGAACTCTGCGTCCGCGCCGACCAGCGCCAGGCGCACGGGCTTTGGGTCCATCCCGGCGGCAACGGCGAAGAAGGGCTGCGAAAAGCTCTGCTTGGGGTGCGGGCCGCCGGTGGGCGAGATCGAGAAGTATTTCGGGTAGTGGAACTTGCTGTTCACGTCGAGCCCGAGCAGGCCGAGGAAGGTCCGGCCATGCTGGATGATGACCGGCATGGCGGGCGCGATCATGTTGGTGGCGTAGCCGCTCACCACGAGATCGACTTTGTCCACGTCCAGCAGCTTGGTGTAGATGCCCGGGATCTGCGCCGGATTGCTCTGGTCGTCGTAATAGACAAGCTTCACTGGCCGGCCGAGCAACCCGCCCTTGGCGTTGGTGTCCTCGGTCCAGATCTGCATGGCCAGCAGCGCCGCCTTGCCGTTCGGTGCCAGGCCGCCGGTCAGCGACATCGCGAAGCCGATGGTGATCGGCTGCGTCTGCGCCGCGGCGGGACGAAGGCCGAACACCAGCGCGAGGGCGAAGGCGGCGGCGAGCAGGCGGCGGCGCGTCATGCTGGGCTCCTCCCGAAGATTGTTTGCTTGGCCGCACCCATGTCGTCATTCCCGCGAAAGCGGGAATCCAGGCCTGCACGCACCAAGTTCCGTGTTGTCCGCCTGGATTCCCGCTTTCGCGGGAATGACGGAGAATAGCTCAACGCTTGTCCATTGGTACTATACCAGCCCGCCTAATGATTGACCCTTCGCCGTCGTCATGGCCGGGCTTGGCCCGGCCACCCACGTCTTGAACAACCGCAAAAACGTGGGTGCCCGGCCTTCGCCGGGCATGACGAACGCATTATGGATCGGTCAGTATCTAAGCCCGTTGGTATTAGGCCGAGGATCGGTGGTGCTGGCAAGCGCCGTAGTGGATCAGTATCAGGAGCGGAGATTGTGCCGAACCCCGCAGCTTGGCTAAAGGTGCTCCCGCAGGGCCTTTATTGCGAGCCGGGCGGCTTCTTCATCGACCCGACCCGCGCGGTCGATCGCGCCGTCATCACACACGCCCACTCCGACCATGCCCGTCCCGGCCACGCTCACGTGCTGGCGAGCGCGGACACGCTGGCGCTGATGGCGGCGCGACTGGGCGAGGGCGCGGGCCGAGCCACCCGGGCGCTCGGGTGGGGCGAGACGATCGGCGTGGACGGCGTGCGGCTGCGCCTTGAGCCGGCGGGCCACGTGATGGGCAGCGCACAGGTCGTGATGGAGCACGCGGGCTGTCGCGCCGTGGTGAGCGGAGACTACAAGCGCGAACCCGACCCGACCTGCGCCGGCTTCGTGCCCGTCGCCTGCGACGTGTTCGTGACGGAGGCGACGTTCGGTTTGCCGGTCTTCCGCCATCCGTCTCCGGGGCACGAGATCGCGCGGCTGCTGGCCAGCCTGTCGCTGTTCCCGGATCGCACGCACCTCGTCGGCTGCTACGCGCTCGGCAAGTGCCAGCGGGTGATCGCCCTGCTGCGCGAGGCAGGCTGGGATGGCCCGATCTGGCTGCACGGGGCGCTGCTGCCGCTATGCGGTGTTTACGAGACGCGCGGCGTGCCGCTCGGCGACCTGCGCGCGGCGACCGCCGCCGCAAAGGCCGAGCTGGCGGGCGCGATCGTGCTCGCCCCGCCCGGCGCGATCGCCGACCGCTGGGCGCGGCGGCTGGCCGATCCTGTGGTGGCGCTCGCCTCGGGCTGGATGCGGGTGCGTCAGCGGGCGAAGGCGCGCGGGGTGGAACTGCCGCTGGTGATCTCCGACCACGCCGATTGGGATGAGCTGAACCGAACCATCGACGAGACGGGCGCGTCCGAGGTGTGGGTCACGCACGGGCGCGAGGAGGCGCTGATCCACGCGATGGCCGGGCGGGGCATCAGCGGGCGGGCGCTGCGTCTGCTGGGCTACGACGAGGAGGAGGAGGGCGAGACGGCAGGCGCCTGAGCCGCCGGGCGGGGGCTCAGCCGACGCGGGATCAGCAGCGCCAGCATCAGCGCGGCGACGGCGAAGACGGACGCCAGCAGATAGGCGTTGTGCAGCCCGCCGGCGAGCAGATCGACGAGGCGGTCGAGGTCTGGGCCGAGAGCGGCGCGTTCCGCCGGGTCCAGCAGCCGCTCGGCGAGCCGCCCGCCGGGGTCGGCAGGGCGGAGCGTCGCGTTCAGCACCGCCCCGCACGCCGCCGCGCCCACCGCCTGGCCGACGAAACGCAGGAACATGACCGACGAGGTCGCCGCGCCGCGCTGGCGCCACGCGACCGCGGCCTGGATCGCGACGATGAAGGTGGTGTTGCAGAACCCCATCCCGATCCCGATGACGAAGGAGCCCGTCGTGGCCCAGACCGGCCCGCGCGCCGGGGTCAGCCCGAGCAGCAACGCGCAGCCCACCACCAACGCCGCACCCCCGAGCAGCGCCGTCGCGCGATAGGATGTCCGTAGCATGATCCGTCCCGATGCGATGGAGGCGAGCGCCCAGCTCACCGACATCGCGCCCAGCACGAGCCCGGCATCGCCGGGGCTGCGCCCCATCGCGCCCTGCACGTAGGTCGGCAGGAACGCGGCGACGCCCATCATCACCGCCCCGGTCGCGCAGCTTCCCAGACTGCCCGCGACGATGACCCGGTCGCGCCAGAGCTCGAGCGGCAGCATCGGCTCGGCGATCGTCGCCTCGTGCAGCAGAAGTGCCGACAGCGCCGCGAGGCCGCCGCCCAGCGCCCCCCACCATGCGATCGGCGGCAGCGCGGCGCCTTGGACGAACGCCGCCATGAGGCCGCCGACGGCGGCGAGCAGCAGGAGCGAGCCCGCGACGTCCAACCGATGCCGGCGCGGCGCGACGTCCTCGTGCAGAAAGAGCCCGATCATCAGCATCGCGGCGGCCCCGATCGGCAGGTTCACCCAGAAGACGACCGGCCAACGGCCGTGTGCGACCAGGAATGCCCCGAGCGATGGTCCGACCACGGCGGAGATGCCGAATACGCTCGATACCATCCCCTGCACCCGCGCCCGCTCGGCGGGGGCGTAGATATCGCCCAGGATGGTCGCCGCACTTGGCATCACCGCCCCGGCGCCCAGGCCCTGAATCGCGCGAAACAGGACTAGCGGGATCATGCCCCAGGCGAAACCCGATAGCGCGGAGCCCGCCAGGAACAGACCGGCTCCAAAGAAGAACACCGGCTTGCGGCCGTGGATGTCGGCGAGCCGGCCATACAGCGGGATGCTGACCGCCTGGGTCAGCAGGTAGATGGTGAACACCCACGAGAACAGCGCGAATCCGCCCAGATCGGCGACGATGGTGGGCATGGCGGTCGCGACGATCGTGCTCTCCACCGCCGGCATGAACGTCGCCATGAGGCAGGCGGCGAGTATGGGCGTGCGATGGGAGGATAAGAAGCGTGCGGGCGTCGGGGCGGGTGCTTCGGGCATGGGACGCTATCCGAGCACGCGCGCCGTCTCGTCAAGCCGGTCTCCGCGAGGGACTGGTCAGGCCGCTCCCGTCACACTGAAATGTCGAGCAGCCCGCCGACGCCGTCCTCGATGGTTTCCACGACGTCCGACATCGCATTCCCCTCTCGTGCCGGAAGCTTGGCGGGAGCGGCCGGGACAGGCAAGCTCGCGCCGGCCGGAAGGGAGAGGGTCATGATCCTGGACCAGCGTCTGCGCATCGGCGTGCAGACCATCCATCGGCGGACCGAGCCGGCGAGCGCCCGGTGGGAGCCGCGCATCGACGAACTGGTATCCCTGGTCGAACTGGTGGACCGCGCCGGCTATGACTCGCTTTGGACCGGCGATCACGTCTCCTTCGCCATCCCGGTCCTCGACCCGCTGCTGCAACTCGCACAGGCGGCGGTGGTCAGCCGGCGCCTGCTGCTCGGCACCGGTGTCTACCTGCTGCCGCTGCGCCATCCCGCGCCGGTTGCCAAGCAGGTCGCCACGCTCGACCACCTGACCGAGGGACGGCTGATTTTCGGCGTCGGCGTGGGCGGCGAGTTCCCCCAGGAATACGCCGTGTGCGGCGTGCCGATCGCCGAGCGCGGCGCGCGGCTGAGCGAGGGCGTGGAACTGCTGCGGGAGTTCTGGACCGGCGCCCCGGTCAGTCGCCAGGGCGGCTTCTATGGCGGTTTCCAGGACGTGGCGCTGCGCCCCCCGCCACGCCAGCCAGGCGGCCCGCCGATCTGGTTCGGCGGGCGGAGCAAGGCGGCGCTGAGGCGCACGGCGCGGCTGGGGGACGGGTATATTTCCTACGTCGTCACGCCGGAGATGTATGCGCGGGCACTGGCCGAGATCGAGGCGGCGGCGAGCCAGGCCGGGCGGGACTTGCAAGGCTTCGGCACCGGGCACCTGCTGTTCACCCGGCTGGATTCGAGCTTCGAGGCGGCGCTGGACGCCGCATCCGCCGCGCTGTCGGTCCGCTACGCCATGGATTTCCGCAACCCGGCTCGCCGCTATTGCGCCCTCGGCACCCCGGCGCAGGTGGCCGAGCGTATCCGCGCGTTCCACGCGGCGGGGGTGCGGCATGTGGTGCTGGACTTCGTCGGGCCATACGAGGAGAGGGAGCGGCAGATCGATTGGTTCGCCGGGGAGGCGATGTCGCTGCTGGCGGATCTGACGACGGCGGGCGCTTACTCAGTGCCATTGCGAAATCCGCCACTATGACGTAAACCCTTGATTTTCGGTGCAGGCATTGCACGTCGAAATGGACCTGACCGCGAGCAGATTGATGACTTCTTTCTTCGCGCGCACTTCGCCGCCACCACCTGTCTGTCGAAAGCCAACTTGGCCCAGAATAATTTCGGCGACTCTCAGCCCTTGTGTCCATGATCAAGCTGGAAGTGGGCACAGCGACGGCTCATGGCTTCGTAGGCCGTGATAGGCGTTTGGTTCATTGAATCTATATCGGCGATGCTAGAGGTGTCGATCTCTGCTTGTTGTTTGCCTGCCATCGTGACCGTTACGATTTGTTCCTTTGTAACATTGTCGCCTTTCATCGTGGATGCTGCTTCCGCAAAAAATGTAATGCCCAAATTCCTCTCTGTAGAAATGAAGTTTTCCGGCAATTTCCCGGCCAGCAGTTGGCTTGCTCGCATCTCGTATCCTGCACAATAAGCATAACCGTTTGTAGTTGATGAATTAAGATCGTCAAAAGGCGCTGAGTAGGAAGCCTGCGCTGTATGTTCCTCGCTTGGCAAATCAATCCAATAGTGGCGCTCCAGGACCACTACCCATTAGAAATGTGCAAAAAGAAACCCATCTCCAGTTTGAGATGCGCCATTTGGGGAATTTGTACAAGGAATATGGCATGGCTACGCCAGCAACGATCCAGCCCCAAGTAGGCACACTTCCCAGCATGTGGAACTATCCCTTGCGAATGCAGCAACGGAGCAGATTACTTGAAGGACAAGATCCGACGATATCAGAGTGGCCCCGATTCGGAATGACCTGCTCGCGTTTGTGCTGGCGTACTCGCCATGACCCCAGCCGACGCATAGGAGGTTCCTTCTGGAACTTGTTCCGATATTCGCGGACAAAGGATCTCACTTAACAATTACATTATGCTGCGTTGGCATTCCATCCTTACCAAAGAACCGTACTGGGTTTCCCTGACGAACCGAATGGCCCTCCGGCATACCATGCTTGTCAAAGTAGTTTGTACCGATTCCCGTTGATAACAGCCTTGCCGTCGGGCATGTTTGGACCATCGCGGAATTCAATGGTCTTCGCCATTCCCAAACTTAGAAGGAATAGAAATGCAAAAACCAGGTGGCCTCGTATCATCCGAATATACCTCTCCTTTGGTTTGAGGTGGATCATCGTCTCATCAATCGGGCGGAGCGCCTCGATGTAGGCTGAAGATCAGTGGCGCTGCAAGAAACCCTGCTGATCCAGTGCGTCAGGATCGAGGAGCAATAGCGCGTCAGTTTATCAATATATTCATTACTGATTTCGTTTTCATGTCATATGTACACTGAACTTCCGTATGCGCCATTGCTCCGAAGCCGTTCTGAAATTGAACTTCGTCATCAATTAGTATAGCAACGCCATTTTTCGCGTAGTTATCTCCTGTCAAGAATGTTCCGAACGGAACCCATGTCCATTTTGGGTCGCCGTATTTGGCCATAGAATTTGCTTTTGTTTTGCAATCCCATCGAGCGTGATCGTAGGTTGGGTTATTGTTGGCCATCTCCTCGTTATTTCTGCAGAGCGTCCAATCCGTTTTGCACGGCTTCTCTGGCGCAGTAGATGCTCCCCTATCAACTTTTGAGCCAATCCAGCCTATCACCAACAATCCGACTACGACTTTCGCGACCTTGCCCATTATGCTCCGCCTCTCGATCGGGAAGTTCGAGTAGTTTGCGATATGTGCTGGTACAAATCAAGAACATATCCGCAACAGAAATTCGAAAGAATATCCGTCCGTTTGTTGCCGGTTTTAGACCGACATGTCGAGCAATGATCCCCGTGGCATAATCCCGGATGGCGCAGGTGCGGCCTGTGCCGGCGGTTTCGGCGCGGAAGGCGCGGCCACCTGCGGCTGTGGGCTGAAGTCGAAGGGGCGAAGCGCCGGGCCGGGCTGCACCGTGCCGAACCCGGCCTTCAGCACGGAGGCCGAGAAGGCGGAGAGGGAGGCCGAGGACAACATGCTCAGGATCATCCAGCGCATGCGTTAACAATAGGTGAACATCCGCCGGAAACGCAACGATCTCGCGCAGGCGTTACCCCTGAAGCGCCGCCACGCCGGGCAGGGTCTTGCCTTCCAGCCATTCCAGGAATGCTCCCCCGGCGCTGGAGACGTAGCTGAGCTGATCGATCACCCCGGCCTGGCGCAGCGCCGCGACCGTATCACCGCCGCCCGCCACGCTGCGCAGCGCGCCGCTCCGCGTGGCTTGCGCCACCGCCTCGGCGAAGGCCACGGTCGCCGCGTCGAAGGGCGGGGTCTCGAAGGCGCCGAGCGGGCCGTTCCAGACCAGGGTCCGCACGCCGGCCAGCCGGGCAATCAGGGCCGCCACGCTTGCCGGCCCCACATCGAGGATCATCCTGTCCGTCGGCACCCGCGCGATCGGCACGGTGCTGGTCGCGATGCCGTCGGTCAGCGTAGCCGCGACCACCGCATCGACGGGCAGAACCACTTCGCACCCGGCCTCCTTGGCACGCGCCAGAATGCCGCGCGCCGTGCCATGCATCTCGGCCTCCTGCAAGGAGCGCCCGACAGCGATTCCCTGCGCGGCCAGGAAGGTATTGGCCATTGCGCCGCCGATGACCAGCACCTCCACCTTGCCGACGAGGTTGCCGAGCAGTTCGAGCTTGGTCGAGACCTTGGCCCCGCCGACGATCGCCATCACCGGACGCAGCGGATTGCCGAGCGCGGCGTCAAGCGCCTCCAGCTCCGCCTGCATCAGCCGCCCGGCATAGGCCGGCAGCAGATGCGCCACGCCCTCGGTGCTGGCGTGCGCGCGGTGCGCCGCCGAGAAGGCGTCGTTGACGTAGATATCGGCCAGCCTGGCCAGCTCGGCGGCAAACCCGGGATCGTTCGTCTCCTCGCGTGCATCGTAGCGGGTGTTCTCGAGCACCACTACGTCGCCGCCGGCCATGCGCTCGACCGCCTGCTGCGCGACCACTCCGATGCAGTCCTCGGCGAAGCGCACGCGCTTGCCCAGCACCTCGCCCAGCGCCAGCGCCATCGGACCGAGCGACATCTCGGGCAGACGCTTGCCCTTGGGGCGGTCGAAGTGACTGCACACGATCACCTTGGCGCCCTTGCCGGCCAATTCCCGGATGGTGGGCGAGAGGCGCTCGATGCGCGTGAGATCGCTGATCTTGCCGTCTCGGACGGGGACGTTCAGGTCGGCGCGCAGCAGCACGCGCCGGCCCGCGACCTCCACCCCGTCCAGCGTGCGAAACGTCACGGCTTAGAGGCTGCCGAACAGCGCGGCGGTGTCGGCCATGCGGTTGGAAAAGCCCCACTCGTTGTCGTACCACCCCATCACACGGGCCAGCGCGCCGTCCACCACGGCGGTCTGGGTGGCGTCGAACGAGCAGGACGCCGGGACGCCGTTGAAATCGACGCTGACGAGCTTCGCGGTGTTGTAGTCCAGGATGCCGCGCAACTCGCCTTCCGAGGCGCGCTTCATCGCCGCGTTGATCTCCTCCACGCCCGCCGGCTTGGCGAGGTTCACGTCGAGCGAGACCAGCGAGACGTTCGGTGTCGGGACGCGGATCGCGGTGCCGTCCAGCTTGCCCTTCAGCTCCGGCAGAACGAGCCCCACCGCGCGGGCGGCGCCGGTCGTGGTCGGGATGGTGGAGACGGCGGCGGCGCGGGCGCGGTGCAGATCCTGGTGCAAGGTATCGACCGTGCGCTGATCGCCCGTGTAGGCGTGGATCGTGACCATGTAGCCGCGCAGGATGCCGAAGGCCTCGTGCAGCACCTTGGCCATCGGCGCCAGACAGTTGGTGGTGCAAGAGGCGTTGGAGATCACCGTCATGTCGCGGGTGATCGTCTTGTGGTTGACGCCATAGACGATCGTCGCGTCCACCCCGTCGGCGGGCGCCGAGACCAGCACCTTGCGCGCCCCGGCCTCAATGAGCCGCGCGGCGCTCTCCTTGCTGGTGAACAGCCCGGTGCATTCCATCGCGACGTCGATGCCCTGATAGGGCACCTTGGACGGATCGCGCTCGGCCGAGACCTTGATCGGCCCCCAGGTCCGCCCGCCGTAGCGGATCGTCAGGCTGTCGCCCGCAACCTCCACGTCGCCGGGAAAGCGGCCGTGGACGCTGTCGTACTTGAACAAGTGCGCGTTCGCCTCGGGGCTGCCGAGATCGTTGATCGCCGCCGGGACCACGTCGTCGCGTCCGCTCTCGATCATGGCGCGCAACACCAGACGTCCGATGCGGCCGAACCCGTTGATCGCGACCTTCACCGCCATGATCTTTTGCCCTTCTTGTTTCTTGAGGCTCAGCCGAGCCGTTTACGCACCGCGGCCACCACGGCCTCGGCGGTGATGCCGAAGTGCTTATAGACGTCCTGATAGGGAGCCGAGGTGCCGAACGTGGTCATGCCGATGAACACGCCGTCCGGTCCCAGCCACCGCTCCCAACCGAACGGCGAGGCCGCCTCGATGCCGATCCGGAAGGCGCCGCCCAGGACGCCGGCGCGATACGCCTCGTCCTGCAGGTCGAACAATTCCCAGCAGGGCAGCGACACGACCGCGACCGCGATCCCGGTCTTGCCCAGTTGCTCGCGTGCCTCCATCGCGATCGCGACCTCGGTGCCGGTCCCGATGATCGTTGCCTGGCGCGGCCCCTCGGCCTCGGAGAGCACGTACCCGCCACGCGCGCAGAGGTTCTCGGTGGCATCGGTCCGCATCGCCGGCACCGCCTGACGACTGAGTACCAGGAGGCTTGGGCCCTCGGTGCGGCGGATCGCCGTCTCCCAGCACTCGGCCGTTTCCAAAGCGTCCGCCGGGCGGAGCACGTGCAGGTTCGGCATGGCGCGCAGGCCGGCCAACTGCTCCACCGGCTGGTGCGTCGGCCCGTCCTCGCCGAGGCCGATCGAATCATGCGTCAGCACATGGATTACCCGCTGATGCATGATCGCACCGATCCGGATCGCCGGACGCATGTAGTCGCTGAACACGAAGAACGTGCCGGTGTACGGGATGATCCCGCCATGCACCGCCAGGCCGTTGGCCGCCGCCGCCATCGCGTGCTCGCGGATGCCGTAATGGATGTAGCGCCCGCCGTAGCTGCCCGGCTCGACCGTGCCCATCGACTTCACGAAGGTCAGGTTTGAGCCCGTGAGGTCGGCCGAGCCGCCGACCAGCTCGGGGGTCGCAGGCACCAGGACCTCCAGCGCCTTATGGTTGGAGGCGCGGGTCGCGAGCTTCGGCTTCTCGTCGGCGATCTGCTGCTTCAGCGCGGCCACGGCATCGTGCCAGGTCTCGGGCAGCTTGCCGGACATCGCGCGCTCGAACTCGGAGCGGCTGGCGTGGCGCGCCAGGCGCTTGAGCCAGGCGCGCCGCGCCGAGGCGCCGCGATGGCCGGTTGCCCGCCAGCGTTCCAGCAAATCGTCGGGGACGGTGAAGGGCGGCGCGGTCCAGCCGAGAAGCTTCTTGGCGCCCGCCGCCTCTTCCGCACCAAGGGCGGACCCGTGGACGGCGGCCGTGCCGGCCTTGGTCGGCGCGCCGAAGCCGATGATGGTGCGGCAGGCGATCAGGGTCGGCTTCTTCGAGCGGACGGCGAAGGAGAGTGCGGCGGCGATCTGCGCCGTGTCGTGCCCATCGACCGCCTTGGTCGCCCAGCCCTCGGCGGCGAACCGCTTCAGCGTGTCCTCGCTGCGGGCGAGCGCGGTGCTGCCGTCGATCGAGACGTGGTTGTCGTCGTAGAGGAATGTCAGCTTCTCAAGCCGCAGATGGCCCGCCAACCCGATCGCCTCGTGGCTGATCCCCTCCATCAGGTCGCCGTCCCCGCAAATGACCCAGGTGCGGTGATCGACCAGCGACTTGCCAAAGCGCGCGGCCAGCATCCGTTCGGCGAGCGCCATGCCCACTGCGGTCGCAAGGCCTTGCCCGAGTGGGCCGGTGGTCGTCTCGATTCCTGGATGCTGGCCATATTCGGGATGGCCGGCGGCGGGGGAACCGAGAGCGCGGTAATGTTCGAGATCCTCCATTCCCATGCCTTCCTCGCCCGTCAGGTAGAGCAGGGAATAAAGGAGCATCGAGCCGTGTCCGGCCGAGAGCACGAAGCGGTCGCGGTCGGGCCAGCGCGGGTCGGCGGCATCGAACTTCAGGAACCGCGTCCAGAGCGCCGTCGCGACGTCGGCCATCCCCATCGGCAGGCCAGGGTGGCCCGACCCGGCTTTCTCCACCGCGTCGATCGCCAACGCCCGGATGGCGTCGGCCATCCGCCGAGCCGGGGTGATCGGGCGGGCGAGGATCTCCGCCTGGCGGGCAAGGGCGGGATTGTCCGTGTGAGGCTCGGCTGTCGCGGCCATGGCAACTCCTGACGGAAACCCGGTGGTCATAGGGGGTGGGAGGGGCGGGGGGCAAGTCCCGCGGGTGGGCTTCCCATGTCCCGGCCACCGCGCCCCGCTCGGGGGCTCATCCGGAGCGGTTTGCCCGCGCCAGCACCGCCTCGAACAGCACCTGACATCCCGCCTCCGCCTGTTCGGGCAGCATGTCCTCGGCCTCGTTGTGAGAAAGCCCGTCCTTGCACGGCGTGAAGACCATCGCGGTCGGCACATGGCGCGCGACATAGACCGCGTCGTGCGCAGCGCCCGAGACGATCTCGCGGGCCGGATAGCCGAGGCGGACGGCGGCCTGGCGCACCAGATCGATGCAGACCGGATCGAACGGCTGCGCGGGGATCCGGAACAGGCGGGTGATGTCCAGTTTCACCCCGCAGTCGCGCGCGATGAACCCCGCATCGCGGGGGAACTGCGCGTCAAGCCGATCCACCTCCGCTTCGTCGGGGTGGCGGAACTCCACCGAGAAGCGCACCTCCCCGGGGATCACGTTGCGGCTGTTGGGCAAAACCTGCATCTGGCCCACGGTGCCCCGTCCGGCGTCGCCGCGCGTGCGCATCATGCGGTCCACGAGGTCGATGACGCGGGCGGCACAGACCAGCGCGTCCCTGCGGGCCTCGGGCGGTGTGGTGCCCGCGTGGCTCTCCTGGCCGGTCGCGACCGCGTCGTACCAGACCTGGGCCTGCGCGCCGGTGACGATGCCGATGGGCTTGCCCTCGCGCTCCAGGATCGGGCCTTGCTCGATGTGCAGCTCGAAATAGGCGTCGGCCGGGAAGGCCGTGGCCGGCGCTGGCCCGCGATAACCGATCTGGTCGAGCGCGGCGCCGACCGTCACTCCCTCGGTGTCGGAGAGCGCGTTCATCGTGTCGATCGGAAAGACGCCGGCCCAGACGCCCGATCCCATCAGGCTGTGGCCGAACCGGCTGCCCTCCTCGTCGGTCCAGTTCACCAGCTCGATCGGCGCCTCGGTCGTCACGCCGAGGTCGTTCATGGTCCGCATGACCTCCAGCCCGCCGAGCACGCCCAGCGCACCGTCGAATTTTCCCCCCGAAGGCTGGCTGTCGAGATGGCTGCCGACCAGGACGGGCAAGCGGTTCGGGTCGCGGCCGGCGCGGCGGGCGAACATGTTGCCGATCGCATCGACACGCACCGTCAGGCCCGCTTGTTCGCACAGCGCGCGGAAGCGATCGCGCCCGCGCCGATCCACATCGGTCAGGGTGAGGCGGCGCACGCCGCCTTTGGCGGTGGCGCCGATCTCGGCCATCTGCATGAGGCTGTCCCACAGCCGGCGCCCGTCGATGCGCTGGTTGGTCCCGCCGCTCATGGTGCCCTCCGTGCGAACCGGCCGCATCTTGCCTGCCGCGCGCCGTCCTGCAAGCTTTCTCGCCGCAACGGAGGCCGTGATGCCGAGCCCGATTCGCACCACCGCGCTCCTCGCATGCCTGCTCACGCTCTCGGCCTGCAAGCTGATCGACCAGCGTACCTTCGCCCCGGCCCCCGAGGCCGCGCCGCCGGCCGCCGCCGCCCGTAGCATCGAAACACGCGCGCCGCTGATCACGGTGGCGGCCGGCACCCAACTCGCGACCTACGAGGCGTTGCTGGGCTCGACGGTGCGCGCCGCCGAGGCCCGCGACCCGGCGGTGCGGTTCGACGTGATCAGCGTGGTGCCGGCCAGCGGCACGGTCGCCGAGCAGATCAAGGCTGCCGAGGCGGCGCGGGCCAGCGCGGCGGATGTGGCAAACGCGCTGATTGCGGCGGGGGCAGGGGAGGAGCGCGTACATCTCGGTGCGCGCGCCGACCCGACGGCGCGGAACCCTCAGGTGCGGGTGTACGTGCGCTGACGGGCCGGGTTCCTCGACGGTAGGTTCGTTGAGCCCTGCTTGAACATGCTGGGCAGCGGCTTGGCATAGTCTCTTCGAGCCCTCATTACCGGCCGCGCTTCGGCGTGTCCGGTCGCTCCTGGTCCTCGCTCTGTTGCGCGGTCTCCGCCGCGTGACGGTCCGATGTCGGGGTGCCGGTCGGCTTCGCCGCGTCGTCCCCCTCTTCGCCGGGCGTCGTCGGCTTCTTCGCCGGCTTGCCCGCCCCGGTCACGCCGGAGTGGGAGGGCGGGTCGCTGGCCGGGAAGCTGTCGGCCGAGGCCTGATCCACCTCGTTGGCGGGCTTCCCCAGCCCATGCTGGTCACGGTGCTCTGACGCCATGGTGCGACACTCCCTCTCTGGGGCCTGCAACGCCGGGCTCTCGTGGAAGTTCAATCCCCGACATACGCGGCAGGAACGGGAGAGCATCGAAATGGGCACAACGGTCGTCGTCACGGGCGCCAGCGCCGGCAACGGGCGGGCCATCGCGCGCGCGTTCGCCGATGCCGGGTGTGATGTCGGGCTGCTGGCGCGCGACGCGGACCGCCTCAACGTAGCGGCGAGCGAGATCGAGGCGCGCGGCCAGCGGGGCGTGGCGGTGCCGACCGACGTCTCCGATCCGGACGCGGTGGAGCACGCCGCCGAGGAGGTCGAGCGCAAGCTGGGGCCGATCGACGTCTGGGTAAACGATGCCATGGTGACGATCTTCGCGCCCGTCCACGAGATCAAGCCCGACGAATTCCGCCGCGCCACCGAGGTCACGTATCTCGGCACCGTCTATGGCACGATGGCGGCGCTGCGGCGGATGCGCCAGCGCGGCAAAGGCAGCATCGTGCAGGTCGGCTCCGCGCTGGCCTACCGCGCCATCCCGCTCCAGGCGACGTATTGCGGGTCGAAGTTCGCGATCCGGGGCTTCACCGACAGCCTGCGGACGGAGCTGATGCACGACAAGATCAACATCAGTCTCTGCATGGTCCAACTGCCGGCGGTGAACACCCCGCAGTTCGACTGGGCGCTGACCAAGATGCCGCAGAAGGCGATGCCGGTGCCGCCGATCTACCAGCCGGAGGTGGTCGGCCGCGCCGTGGTGTTCGCCGCGTTTCACCCGCGACGCGAGATCTGGCTGGGCGGCCCTAGCTGGATGGCGATCTTGGGCAACAAGATCGCGCCTTCGTTTGCCGACTGGTATTTGGCCCGCAACGGGTTCAAGAGCCAGCAACGCGACGAGCCGACCGGGGCCAACCCGCCATCCAATCTGTTCGAGACGGTCCCCGGCCACCAGGGGGCGCACGGCAGCTTCGATCAGCAGGCGAGCAACTGGACCTCCACGTTGTGGTTCACGGAAAACCGGGGCGTGATCGCCGGCGCAACGGCCACGGTATTGGGCGCCCTGTGCCTCGGATGGGCGTGCAAGGGGCGAGCGGGCTGATTTGTGCATCCCGGGCCGCCCGACCTTCCGGGCGGCCCGTTTGTGTCCGCCTAATTCCGCAGCGCGTCTTCCAGTTGGGCCTTGCTCATGCGGGAGCGCCCCTCGATCCTTCGCGCGGCGGCCTCGGCATAGAGCTGCTTCCGGGTCTTTCCCTGGCGCCGGGATCCGGGGGGACGATCCCCATTGGCGCCCGCCGCCAGCGTTCGCTTGGCCCGCCGGGGGCCTTCCTTCTCAGCCTGGGCCGTCTGCCCCTCGCGCTCCTTGCGCTTGGTGGTCCGCAAGCGTTCCCGGTTCTCCTTGGGGGACTGGCGGTTTGACGCGCCAGCCTCCGAGAGCGCGATCGCGATGGCCTGCTTCGGGCTGCGGACCTGCCCGCCCTGTGCGCTGTCCAGTTCGCCGTGCTTGTACTCGTGCATCACGCGCCGGACCGTCGCGCGCTGCTGCGGGCTCCCCTGGCGGGCCATGGCGCGTTCTCCCTCCCCGTCGGACCGTTTCCGGGTCAGGCGGCCTTCTGCGCCTGCTGGTTCACTGACTTGTTGGCGATCTGGTTCAGCAGGTCGTCCGCCTTCTTCTCCTCGGCCAGAGTTTCCTCCAAAAGCTTTACGGAATCCTGCAGCCCGCAGACCTTGGCCCAGGCCACCATGGTGCCGTAGCGGGCCATTTCGTAATGCTCGACGGCCTGTGCGTTGGCCAGGATGCCGGCGTCGCGCACGGCTCCGGCCTCGAACTGCTCGATGACCTCCTCGCCTTCCTCGACGATGCCGTTGAGCGCCTCGCAGGTCTGGCCGCGTGCGCGTTTGCCGAGGTGCTCGAACACTTGCTGCAGCCGCTCGATCTGGTGCTGCGTCTCCTCGCGATGATGCGTCAGCGCCTGCTTCAGGTCGTCGCTTTGCGACGCCTTCGCCATCTTCGGCAGCGCCTTCAGGATCTGGCGTTCCGCGTAATACATGTCTTGAAGAAAGTTCAGGAACAGGTCGTTCATGCTTTTCATGGGAAAGCTCGCTTGCTTCTCGTTGCAGGGATGTACCGGCGCGGCCCGCGGGCGCAGACTGCGCTAACCAGTAACCAACGCCCGCTCACGCCGTTTGGAGCGGGCCTCGCAAATCCTTGTGCGCGAGGGCAACTCGTTCTCACGACAGCGTCGCGGTGGGAGTGGACGCGGCACGCAACGCCTGACCGTCCTCCTGCGTTAGCCCCTGCATTCCGGATGGGCGCCGACAACGCCGCATCGACAGCGCGTTGGCGCGGGCCGTCGCTGCCCGACAACGGACATCGGATCGAGGGGGCTCACGAATGGCTCAGACCGTTAGCGATTTCTTTTGGCAACGCCTCCACGAATGGGGGGTGCGACGGATCTTCGGTTTCCCGGGCGACGGCATCAACGGCCTGGTCGGCGCGCTGGCCCGCGCCAAGGATAAGTTTGAATACGTGCAAGTTCGCCACGAGGAGATGGCCGCATTCATGGCCTCCGCGCATGCCAAGTTCACCGGCGAGATCGGTGTCTGCATGGCAACCTCCGGCCCCGGCGCGATCCATTTGCTGAATGGGCTCTATGACGCACGGCTCGACCATCAGCCGGTGCTGGCGGTCGTCGGTCAGACCGACCGCGCGGCGATGGGGGGCGAGTTCCAGCAGGAGGTCGATCTCGAATCATTGTTCAAGGACGTGGCCGGCGCGTTCGTCCAGCAGGCCAGCTCGCCCGTGCAGATCCGCCATCTGATCGACCGCGCCATGCGGATCGCCATCTCGGACCGCAAAGTGACCTGCATCATCCTGCCGAAGGACGTCCAGGATTTGAAGGCGGTGCCGCAGCCGCCGGACACTCATGGCACGATCCACACGGGTATCGGCGCGCCCCACCCGCATCCGACCCCGACCGACGCCGAGATGCGCCGGGCGGCCGAGGTGCTGAACGCCGGCAAGAAGGTCGCGATCCTCGTCGGCGCCGGCGCGCTCCATTGCACCGACGAGGTGATCGAGGCCGCCGACAAGCTCGGCGCCGGGGTCGCCAAGGCTCTTCTCGGCAAGGCCGCGCTGCCCGACGATCTGGCGTTCGTCACCGGCTCCATCGGCCTGCTCGGCACCAAGCCGAGCTACGACATGATGATGGGCTGCGACACGCTGCTGATGGTCGGCTCGGGCTTCCCGTACTCGGAGTTCCTGCCCAAGGAGGGGGCCGCGCGCGGCGTGCAGATCGACATCTCGGCGGGGATGCTTAGCCTCCGCTACCCGATGGAGGTCCCGCTTCTCGGCGAATCCAAGCAGACCTTGCGCGCGCTGCTACCGTTGCTTCAACACAAGCAGGATCGCTCCTGGCGCCAGAAGATCGAGAAGGATGTGGCCGAGTGGTGGGACGTGCTGAAGTCCCGCGCCATGCACTCGGCCGATCCGATCAACCCGCAGCGCGTGTTCTGGGAATTTTCGCCCAAGATCCCGGAACGAGCGATCCTGACCAGCGATTCCGGCTCGTGCGCGAACTGGTACGCACGCGATCTGAAAATCCGGCGCGGGATGATGGGTTCGCTCTCGGGTGGGCTCGCCAGCATGGGCGCCGGGGTGCCGTACGCCATCGCCGCGAAGTTCGCCCACCCGGACCGGCCGGTGATCGGCCTCGTGGGCGACGGCGCCATGCAGATGAACGGCATGAACGAGATGATCACCGTGGCCAAGTACTGGAAGCAGTGGAGTAACCCGCATTTCGTCATCATGGTGCTCAACAACCGCGACCTGAACCAAGTGACGTGGGAGATGCGCGCGCAATCGGGCGATCCGAAGTTCGAGGCCTCGCAGCAGATCCCGGACGTGTCGTACGCCCGCTACGGCGACCTGCTTGGACTGAAGGGCATCTTCTGCGACGATCCGGACAAGGTCGCGAGCGCCTGGGACGAGGCGTTGGCCGCCGATCGGCCGGTGATCCTTGAATTCTACACCGACCCGAACGTGCCGCCCTTGCCACCGCATATCTCTCTGAAGAATGCCAAGGCCTTTGCGACATCCCTGCCGCAGGACCCGGAATTCGGCAGCGTGGTGGTGGACACGGCGAAGGAAGTGATCGCCAGCTTGCTCCCGAGCCGTTCGTGAGATGACACGTCCAGCGGCGCCCATCGGGACCGTGCAGGCGCGCGCCTACACGGTCCCGACCGACCAGCCGGAGCAGGACGGCACGCTGGATTGGGACAGCACGACCCTGATCGTCGCGACCGTCGAGGCGGGCGGCTACGAGGGAATCGGCTACACCTATGCAGACAAGGGGAATGCCGGGCTGATCAGCGGCAAGCTCGCCAAGGCGATCAAGGGCCAGGACGCGTTCGACATCCCCGGCTGCGTCGCCACCATGGAGTGCGAGGTGCGCAACATGGGAAGGCGGGGCCTCGCCGGGACGGCGATTTCGGCCGTCGATGTCGCGTTGTGGGACTTGAAGGCCAAGCTGCTCGACCTTCCGCTCGTGCGCCTGCTCGGGGCCGTGCGTCCGCATGTGCCGATCTATGGCAGCGGCGGCTTCACCAACTACACCGACGCGCGCCTGGCCGAGCAGCTCGGCGGGTGGGTCGGCGAGGACGGCTGCCGGTGGGTGAAAATGAAGGTGGGCCGTGATCCAAGACGCGACCGCGAGCGGGTGAAGGCGGCGCGCACGGCGATCGGCGACGCCGGGCTGTTCGTGGACGGCAACGGAGCGTTCGCGCTCAAGCGCGCGCTCGCTTTCGCCGATCATGTGCTGATCCACGACGTACGTTGGTTCGAGGAGCCGCTCTCGTCGGATGATCTCGCTGGATTGCGGCTCTTGCGCGAACGCATCCCCGCCCCGATGGAGGTCGCGGCCGGGGAATACATCTACGTGCCGCGCGACGCGCTCGCCATGCTCGCGGCCGAGGCCGTCGATGTGTTGCAGGCAGATGCCACGCGCTGCGGAGGGGTCAGCGGGTTTCTCGCCGCCGGGTACATGGCGGCGGCCCACCAGCTTGATTTGTCCGGCCATTGCGCGCCATCGGTGCATCTGCACGCCGCTTGCTCGGTGCCGCGACTGCGTCATCTCGAATGGTTTCACGATCACGTGCGGATCGAGCACATGCTGTTTGATGGCGCACCGACGCCGAAACGGGGCGTGATCACGCCCGATCTGTCGCGTCCGGGCCTTGGCATCGCGCTGAAACGTCAGGACGCCGAACTCTACGCCGACGACTGACAGAGGGAAACATGGCGGGCACCACGGTAGAGGGTACCTGGCTGGCGACGCTTGCGGGTATTTCGGCAGGCGCGCTGGGAGTGTTGGCGAAGCGCGCGCTTGCGGATGCGCGCGAGTCGCAACCCCCGCCGGCCCTGCGGACGCGCTTTTCGCTCGGGCCGCGGCGCCTGCGGGAACTCGCATCATCCAGGCTCCCCTCGCACGTGGTCGCCGACCGCGCCGGGCGGCGGCTCAATACAAGCTCGGCGCTCCTGGCGCTCTCGGTGCTTACCGATAGCGGGGTGGAGCACTATCGCGGCATGTTCCATAACAAGGCGATGTTCATCCCCCTCGCGGCCTCCGCCGCGACGCTGGCCACCAGCCTGCACGGGATGCACGCGAAGAGCGGCGAGGCGCACCCGATCCGCCACGCGGTGGCCGCCACCGCCGCCGTGACCGGCGTGGTTGGCGGGGGCTTTCACCTCTACAACGTGATGAAGCGCGAGGGCGGGTTTTCCTGGGTGAACCTGTTCTACGGCGCGCCATTGGGGGCGCCCTATGCGCTGATCCTGGCCGGGGTGATGGGCACCGCGGCCGAACATGCGCGCGGATCCCGCCATCGCGACAAGCTGCGCCTCTTCGGGCTTCCGGCGGGTCGGACGCTCGCCGCGCTGACCTCGATGGGGATCGTCGGCACCGTCGCGGAGGCGGCCCTGCTGCACTTGCGGGGGGCCTTCCATGATCCCTTCATGTACCTGCCCGTGACGGTCCCCCCCGTCGCGGCAGGACTGATTGCCAAGGCGGGCATTGACGCCGCCCTGGACGAAACGCCGAGATGGTCGCGCTTCACCCGACTGTGGCTATGGATCACGGCCGCGCTCGGCTTCGCGGGCGCTGGTTTCCACATCTTCGGGGTGGCGCGGAACATGGGCGGCTGGCGCAACTGGAGCCAGAACGTGCTGAACGGCCCTCCGATCCCCGCACCGCCCAGCTTCACCGCGCTCGCGCTCTCGGGACTTGCGGCGCTCGGACTCATGGAGGAGCGGCACTGATGGAAATGCGGCGTTTCCCCGGCTACAGCACGCTCGCCAAGCGCGACACGCCCTCGTGGAACGACGTCACGCGCAAGGCGGTGGACAAGCGGGTGAACGACCCGCCGCCGCGACGATTCTTCACGTCGGAGGAGTGGCCGATCCTGCTCGCGCTATGCGACCGGATCATCCCGCAGACGGCGGCGCCGAGAGTGCCGATCGCGAACTTCGTCGATGCGAAGATGGCCGAGGACCACAAGGACGGCTACCGCCAGGCCAATCTTCCGCCGATGCAGGAAATGTGGCGGCGCGGCCTCGCCGCTCTCGACGCGGAGGCGCGGCTGCGCTTCGGAGGCGGGTTCGCCTCGCTGCCGGGCGGCCGGCAGGACGATCTGCTCCATGCGATCCAGCGCGGCGAGGTTCGGTCGCCCGAATGGTCCGGCGTGCCGGCCAAGTCCTTCTTCAAGTCGCGCGTGCTGATGGACATTCCCACGATGTACTACGGGCAGCCGCAAGGCTGGGACGAGATAGGCTTCGGCGGCCCAGCCTCGCCGCGCGGCTATGTCCGCATGGGATTCGATCGCCACGACCCGTGGGACGCGGTCGAGCGCAAGACGGGGGAGAAGAGCAATGCCTGAGGTCGTCCCCAAAGGCCCGCGCGGCAAGAATGGCCGCGCGCCCGACGTCATGCGCCCTGGCGGGTGGCTGCCGATGAAGGAATATCGGGAGGATGAAGAGGTCGATTTCGCCATCGTCGGCAGCGGCTTCGGCGGGGGAACCTTGGCCGCGCGGCTCGCCGAAGGCGGCTTCTCCGTCGTGGTGTTCGATGCCGGCCCGTGGTTTCGTCCGCTCGACGAATTCGCTTCCGACGAACTGGAGCAGATGAAACTTTATTGGCTGGACAAGCGCGTCGTCAATGAAGGTCCGCTCAAGCTTGGCCGTCGCAACAGCGGCAAGGCGGTGGGCGGGAGCAGTGTTCACTTCATGATGGTTTCGCTGCGCTTCCGCCCCGAGTGGTTCAAAGCCCGCACGAAACTCGGCTACGGCGTTGATTGGCCGGTGGAGTGGCAAGAGATGTGGCGCTACTACGATGAGGTCGAGGAGGCGCTGAAGATCTCGGGGCCGATCCGCTATCCGTGGGGGCCGCATCGTCCACGCTACCCGTATCGCGCGCACGAGGTTAACGCGGCGGGCCTCGTTCTGGCGCGCGGCTGCGAGAAGCTGGGGATCGATTGGGCTCCCACGCCGCTTGCCACCGTCTCCGCTCCGCGCGGCCTTTCGCCCCCCTGCGTCTATCGCGGCTTCTGCGGCATCGGCTGCTCCACGAACGCCAAGCAGAGCGCGCTGATCGTCTGGCTGCCCCGCGCACTGGCGGCGGGCGCGGAGGTGCGCGACATGGCGATGGTCGGGCGTATCGAGGTCAACAACCAGGGCCGCGTTACCGGAGTGAACTATAATCGCGAGGAAAGGTGGCGGTTCCAGAAGGCGAAGAATGTGGTCGTCGCGGGCTACGCGGTCGAGAGTCCGCGCCTGCTGCTGAACTCGGCCTGCGCGCAATTTCCCGACGGGTTGGCCAACCGCAACGGACTGGTGGGCAAATACTTCATGGTCCAGTCCAACGACGCGGTCTGGGGCCGGATGAACGAGGAGATACGGTGGTACAAGGGGCCCCCTTCGATGGCGCTCACCGAGCATTGGAACTACACAGACGAGGGCAAGGACTTCTTCGGCGGCTATGCCTACATGAGCCAGGGTCCGCTGGCGGTCGAGTGGGCGGAAGCGGTGGCGGGCGAGCTCGGCCTGTGGGGACCCCAATTGGTCAACACGATGTCCAATTACATTCATTACGCGGGCTTGAAGATCGTGGGAGAAGTGCTGCCGCGCGAGGAGAACCGGGTGAGCCTCGCCGACGAGAAGGACCAGTACGGCTTACCGGTCGCGCACGTCGCGTTCTCCTACTGCGAGAATGACAACCGCCTGCGCCAGCACGCCATCCGCGAGATGCGCAAAGCCATGCAAGCGGTCGAGGCAACCGACCTTTTCGACACGTCGAGCACGGCGCACCTGTATGGCGGCTGTCGGATGGGCGACGATCCGAACACCAGCGTGGTGAACCCCGACGGCCGCTCCTGGGACATTCCCAATCTGTGGGTCTGCGACGGATCTTTGATGCCGACAACCGGCGGGGTCAACCCGTCGCTGACCATTCAGGCCATGGCACTGCGCATCGGCGACCGGATCAAGGCCCTCGCCGCTCGGGGAGATCTGGCGTCCTGACCTGAAATCAGGACGCCAACGCGTCAGGGCAGCGAGACGGAACCCGCTTCCGGTCCCTTCCGGCCCTCGACGACCTGCACGCGCACGACCTGGCCTTCGCGCAAATCATTCATCCCGCTGCGGGACACAGCGGAGATGTGCACGAACACATCCTTGCTGCCATCCTCGGGGGTGATGAACCCAAAACCCTTCTGTGCATTGAACCACTTGACCGTGCCGGTGATTTCCTTGCCGGTCCCCGGGTGGTAGCTCGCCTCGCGCGGCGCATAGCCGCTGCCGCCGTATCCGCCACCGCCGCCAAATCCGCCTGGACGGGGCGCGCGCGGCGGCTGAGCCGGCGCGGGGCCGACCTCGCCGACATGGGTGATCTCCGTCACCTGCCGGCCCTTCTGGCCCTGGCCCACACGGACGCGCAGATGCGTGCCGGGGACCGGCGCGCCCGAGCCCATGCGCTCGATCGCGCTCGCGTGCAGGAAGGCGTCGCCCGTGCCGTCCCCCAGCTCCACGAAGCCGAAGCCCTTCTCGGCATTGTACCACTTCACAACGGACTCGACCTCCGGGCCCGCGCCCATCATCGGCGATGGCGTTCGAAACCCCGGTCGTGCCGGTGCGGGCGGCGGTGTCCAGCCCATGTCGTCGCGGCGCGGACCGGCGTCATCGTCGAATCCTCGGCGCCGCTTGTTTTCCCTACGCCAACCGTCTCTCTTGTCCACTTCCCCCAACCTCGCCGTATCGCGGAAGCCAATTTAGCATCCCCTTTGCCCGCCGGCCTAGAGGGGGGCCGGCCCGGAGGCGGTCAGGCGGTCTTGCTCAGGCGCCGCATCCGTCTCTCCAGGTCGGCAATATCCCGATCGAGCTGGGGGTCGACCGGCGCCGGCGGCTGCGGCGGGGTCGCCCGCAGCGTCGCGACCGCGCGTGCCGCCATCACCCCGGCAACGAGCAGCAAAGGCACCAGCAAGCGGCGGTCGAGAACCAGCAGGATCACCCCCGCGACACCCGCCGCCGTCGCCAGCGCGACGGGAGGCGTCCAGGCCGTAGCGGGTGCCGCATGGGGGCCAGTGGGACCCACGGACGCATCCACGGGGGCGGGCATGATCTTGACGCGCCGCCCGAGGCGCGGGCGGGGAGCCACGGGCGGCCGCACCCCGATGGGGTCGATCTGATCATCGCGTTTGTGATCGAGGGCCAGTTCGCGGTGATGATCCTCGTCCATTTCCTCGGTCAGCACGCGCGTCGCCTCGGGCAGAAGCGGGATCGGCCGCCCATCCACGCGCAACGCCTCCTCTCGGCGCCTCAGCGGGTCGGGGTGCGTCTCGCGCTGATCGACGTAATGGGCAAACTCCTGCTGTTGCGCGGGATCGCCGAACACGAGGTCGAGGTGACGCGCCATCTCCAGCATTTCGTCGCCCGGTACGCCGGTCTCGATCGCGGTGTGAACCAATGCCACCATGCCGGCGCGCTTGCCGGAGGCGCAGTGGATCAGGACCGGCTTCGGCGCGTTCAGCAACGCCTCCCCTACGCGGTCCAAATCCTGCCTGTTCACGTGCTGGGTCGAAATGGGCACCCGAATGTAGTCGAGCCCGCGCGCGCGCGCGTTCGTCTCCTCGGCGGCGGGCGTGGCGGCGGCGGCGAATCGCTCGGTGTCGGTGCGCAGGTCTATGATGGCGCGAACGCCCTGATCACGCAGCGCCTCAAGCTCGTCCTCGCCGGGCGGACTGCGTCCCACCTTTATCTTGCGGCTAAGCTCAATTTGATTCCACACATTCATCTCCATCAACCCGGAGCGACCGGCCGTGTGCCGCCCGGCAACGCATCGATGAACGCGGAATCGACGCGCAGATGTTGTTTCACCAGCTCGGGCGGCGTGTGCGCGAGCCACCTGGCCAGCGACACGTCAGCGAAGCGATCGGCGCGGAACAATTCGAGATACCGGAGGTCGCCGGCGCCGCTGTTTTCGATGTAGTGGCCCATCGCGCGAGGGACATATCCGACATCGCCTGGGTGGAAGTCGATCGTCCGCGCCTGTCCGTGCGCGGCGAAGACCGTCATCCGGCCCTGGCCGGAGATCCAGTATTGCCACTCGTCGCCGTGCGGGTGCCAATGCAGCTCGCGCAAGGCGCCCGGATGCAGCGTGACGAGCGCGGCGGCGATCGTGCGCGATGCGGTGAAGTTGCGTGAATCGGCGATCCGTACCTCGCCGCCTGCAGTCTGGTAATCCGGCGCGCGCGCGGCGAGGCGGAAGCTGAACGGGTGGGGAACCGTGCCCTGCACGGCCGGCTCCGGCAGCGGCGGCGGCGGCGTTCCAGGGAAGATGTAGAGTTCCTTCCCCGGCATTCGTGCCAGCGCGTCTGGCCCCACGCCGAAGTTTTTGGCGAGCACGTCGCGCGGCGCGTGCGCCATCCAATCCACGACCTGGAACGTGTCGTATTCGGAGAAGCCGCCATCGTCGAAGGCGAGCAGGAACTCGCAGCCATCCGGCTCCAGTCCCTGGATCGAATGCGGGATGCCGGAGGGAAAGTACCACAGGTCGCCCACCCCGACATCGGCGACGAAATCGCGCCCATCCGTATCGACCGCGGTGATGCGCGCCCGGCCGTAGAGCATGTAGGCCCACTCGGCGGGCAAGTGCCAGTGCAGCTCGCGGATCGCGCCCGCCTTCAGGCGCATGTTGACCCCGGCGATCTCCTTGGCGATCGCGAGATCCTTGACCGTCACCTCGCGCGCCCAACCGCCGTCTTCCTGCCGCATGTGGGCCTGGTCGAACGGGAACCAGAAGTTGAAGACGTTGCCGTGGTCGGTCTCGGGTGGCCTGAGCGAGGAGGGGAATTGGGCGGCCAGCACGGGATTATGCGGCCCGGGATCATCGGCGCCGCGCGCCCGTGGCATGGCTTCGTGTGGGGTGTCCATTGCCCTGGAACGTGATTGGCCGCGCCTGGGCTGGCTCACGTTCAAGCGAAGACGGTCAGGCGGCAGGCATACCGACCGGGCGTTTCCCGGGCCGGCAGGGGATCAGGCGCTCGGTCGGCATGTACCAAATCTCGGAGGGATGATAGCGCGCGATCCAGCCCCAATTGAACCCACAGAGGTGGGAGTGGGTCCAGACGATACGCCCGGCGTGCTGTAGAAGCGGCAGCAGGAAATCGCCGTCGGTGAAGGAATCGCCGATCACCATGATGGTGGGGCCTGGGTGTGGCGCGGTCTCTACGAAGGTCTGGAACTCGCCGCCGTGGAGCAGTTGCCTGTCGGCGTTCGCCGGCAGGTCCATCTCCTGGTCGGACTCGCTCAGCACGCTGGCAATGCCGAGAAGCCGACCGAGATCACCCCCGGCGCGCGGCTTCGGCGCGGGCCTGACGGCGGATAACGGAACTTCCCAATCCGGATGGCTGTCGGCCGCGGCGATCGCTTCGAAGGAAGCCAGGGCGCCGTAGGGCGTCCAATGAGTATCGTGGCGGTAATAGGTCTTTCCGTCGCGCGCGGCCGCCGCGAGCACTGGGCGGAGATCGATCGCCCGCACCCCACGCTCGGCCAGCAGCTTGAGGAAGTGATCATATTCGGTGGGGCGGGCCTGGAGGCGTGCCCAACCCGGCAGATCGCCCTGCGCCATCGTGGAAGCGTTGGGCGGCGACGCCACCAAGAGCTTGACGCCTTTGGGGAGCAGTGTCCGCTGCATCTCGGCGAGCATGTCTGCCGTGCTGGCAATCCAGGCCCAGCGGGCGTGATCGAGCGCGCCGGCGCTCTGGTCCAGGGTGTCGGCGTCACGCAGGTAGAGGTGCCCGTGCCGGCCGACGAACACCTGGCCGTTGCCGTCGCCCAGCCTGTCGAGAACCAGCCCGTGGGCGAGGACCAGGAAATGGCGCAGGCCGAAATGGTCCCGCAGGTAAGCATCGATCCTATGCGGGAGCTTGTCCCAGTCCTTCGTGCCGCTCGGCAGGGTCGGGGGCGGCGCCAGCACGCGGTCCTCGTCGGTCGCGCCGCCGGCGGCCGGGAGCGGCAGGAGCATCGTCAGCATCGGTGCGGCGAACAGCGCCATCACCAGCACGATCCACCAACGGCGATGGGGGCGCAGCATGGCCAACTCAGAACCGGAAATACAGGAAGGGGCTGTAAGCGCCGGCCGCCACGCTGATCATCGCGAGCAGCAGGAGCAGCAGGACGAGCGCGTTGTCGGCCCCGGCGATCGCCAGGGCGCGCCCGCGCACCACCAGGCCGCCGCCGCGGGGCGCCAACAGCGGCCCGAAGTTCGGCCAGCGCCGGACGAACGCCAGAACGCAGCCGGCGGCGAGCGCGAACAGGGTGATCGGATCCAGCACGAAATGCATGTCGAAGCTGATCCCGGTCCAGCCATTCAGGCCGATCAGGCTCCGATACATCGTCCCTGCCGCCGGGAAGTCGGGCGCCCGGAACAGCACCCACCCGAGCATCACGACGAGCATTGTGTAGGCGGTCGCGGCGGGCCGGGGCAGGCGCGCGATCAGGCGGCCCAGGCCCATGCGTTCGACCACCAGGAAAAGCCCGTGCCAGGCGCCCCAGAGCACGAATGTCCAGCTCGCGCCGTGCCAAAGCCCGCAGAGCAGGAACACCATCACGAGGTTGCGGTAGGTCCGCCTGACCCCCTGCCGGCTTCCGCCGAGCGGGATGTAGAGGTAGTCGCGCAGCCAACTCGACAGTGACATGTGCCAGCGGCGCCAGAAATCGGTGATGCTGCGCGCGGTGTAGGGAAGGCGGAAGTTGCGCGGAAAGGTGAAGCCGAGGCAGATGCCGAGGCCGATTGCCATGTTCGAGTAGCCGGCGAAATCGAAGTAGATCTGCATCGTATAGGCAAGCAGGCCGGTCCAGGCTTCGATCAGGCTCGGGTGCGGGGTCTGGTTGAAGACCTGGTCGGCGAGCTTCGCGACCTGGTCGGCGATCAGCACCTTCTGCGCCAGGCCCAGGACGAAGATGCGCACGCCCGCGGAGGCGCGAGGGAGCGTGTGGCGGCGGGAATGCAACTGCCGTGCCACCGTCTTGTAGCGCACGATCGGCCCGGCCACGAGCTGCGGGAACAGCGCGATATAGAGCGCCACCTCGACCGGATCGCGGTTGGCGCCGAAGCGCCGCCGGTACACGTCGATGACGTAGGAGATGCAATGGAAGGTGAAGAACGAGATGCCGAGCGGGAGCGCGACCTTCGGCAAGGGAAGGTGGACGTTGAGCGGCGCCAGCGCCCAGTCGGCGCTGCCGATCAGGAATGTCGCGTATTTGAAAACCGCGAGGACCCCGAGGTTGATCGTGACCGCCGCGACCATGGCGAATCGCCGCCGCGTTCCCTCCGCGCGATCGACGATGATCGCGGCGGTGAAGTTGATGGCGATCGAGGCGAGCAATCCCAGGACGAACCACGGCTCGCCCCAGGCATAGAAAACGAGAGAAAAGGCAAGCGTGACGACATTCTTGGCCCGTATAGACGGGGTGAGAAAATAGCTCGCCATGAACAGAGGAAGAAAAAAGAACAAGAACGTAACGGACGAGAAGACCATGCGGGTTCCGGCCCTCGCCGACGACTGCACAACGGCAAGCCGCATATGCCGCCAGCCGCGCAAAAGCAAGCCGACCCGACGCGTTTAACCCATCATGCGAAAAGCCGGTCCGCCGGGCCTTTACTGGAAATTCCGCCGGGCTGCCACCCTGGGGCGCTTCCCCGCGGCAACCAGCTGGAGCCGGTCAGCCGGTGCCGAGCCAGGCATCGGGGAGTCAAGCAACACTTTTGGTTGACAGAAACGTGAGCTTCCCTTTTTGTGTCCACTTCGAGGCACGGCGCTGAAATTCGTTCGAGCCGACTCGCCGACACGGTCTGAACATCGCCATTGATCGCGCGTTCGCCCCGGCGCGCGATCCCCAGGACGGCAGGGATGGGGCGCTACGTTCGGGAGAGTTTCACCGATGTCGCATGCTGTCGGTCCCTATTCGGTCGAGGAACGTGCCGTCCATGGCGAGACGCGATGGGTGGCGATCCGTGCCCGGGGCGCGGAATGGTCATGGCTCACGCCCGAGGAGGCGGTCGCCATCGGCCGGGCCTGGGTGGAGAAGTATAGCGTCCGGGCCGAGGCCCCGCACATGATAGCTGCCGAGTGATCAGTCCGGGGCCAGCGCGCCCCAGCTTGTCACGCGGACGACGCGGAGCGCGATGACGGGCAGCGGCGCCAGGTTCATGCCTGCGTATTGCGGGTAGCGGGCACGCAGAAGGGCCTGGGCCTGAGCGTGCTCAGGCCCTTCGCGAAGGATCTCGGCGTTGCCGCGCAGCATGACCCAGCCGAGCCGGGTCCAGTCCTCGTCGTAACGATCGACCACGACCGCGGCTTGCGGGTTCTCGGCGATGTTGCGCAGGCGCTTGAGGGGAATGTCGGTGCGCTTCGGCTTTTGGTCGACGGTGATGTAGACGACGCTCTCGCCCAGCGCGTAACAGATCGGAAGCACGAGCGGCGCGCCGTGCCGGTCGGCGGTGGCCAAATGGCCGACGCGGCGGGCGGCGAGAAAACAGCGCTCGAGAGCAGGTATCATGACCCGCTGAGGGGATGAATTGCAGAACCGGATCCTGAGAAATTGCGGATAGTTCTACAAGCCCAGGACATGCCCTTGAAGATAAAGTATCTGTAATACTTTTGGGCTGGTACTCATTGGCGGGATAGATTCTAGTGCCCCAGCATCTCAGCGAGGGCGCGATGGACTGGCAACAGAGGATCGACAACTACGGGCAGCAGACCGGCTTTCCTCGCAGTCTGTTCATCGCTGACGATGGCCGCGTGGTCGGCACATGGATCATGGGAAACGACTACCGCGTAAAATCCACCTATTATGGCGGCTATCCGGCCGGATATCTGCGGCGCGTAAGCGCCTTGTTCCCTGACCGTCGTCGCGTTCTGCACGTCTTCTCTGGCAAAGTAGATCTCAGCGCCATGGCGGGAGACACGGTGGACTGCAATCCCGCGCTAAACCCGACGTGGATTGCTGACGCTCACGATCTGAGCGCGGTGCCGCTTGAACAGTATGACCTTGTGCTGGCCGATCCGCCATACAGCGTCGAGGACGCGGAACGATACCAGACCACGATGGTCAAAAGGAACGTCGTGCTGCGCTCGCTGGCGACGGGGATGATGCCCGGAGCCAGAGTCGTGTGGCTCGATCAGGTGCTACCCATGTATCGCAAAGACCAATGGACCATCGAGGCCATAATCGGCATGGTGAAGTCGACAAATCATCGGTTTCGCGTGACCACGGTGTTCCGGCGGTTGGAAGCTGAACTAAAAGCCCAGCAGTTCTCCGAGCGAGCGAATAGACGCTCTCCGCAACTGAATCACTGGCAAGCCAGGCACTCTTCATAATCCGTCCCCGTCCGCGTCCGTGCCGGCGGCATCACCAACGGCAACGTCGCGTCCTCGTTGGCCGCGGTCATTCCCGTGAACGCGACCGGCCGGACCGCCTTCTCGCTTACCGCGTCGGCGCGCTGGATCGACAGGCTGCGGCAGTAGTAGAGCGACTTCACCCCCCGCTTCCACGCCAGCATGTGAATCTGGTGGAGATCGCGCTTGTGGACGTTGGCGGGCAGGAAGATGTTCACGGACTGGCTCTGGCAGATGAAGGGTGTGCGGTCGGCCGCGTGCTCCACCACCCAGCGCTGGTCGAGCTCGAAGGCGGTCTTGAACACCGCCTTCTCGTGATCGGTCAGGAAGTCCAGATCCACCACGCTGCCCTTGTTCAGCGTGATCCGCGACCAGACCTCGTCGTTGTCCATCCCCTTCTGCGCGAGCAGGATCTGGAGATGGCGGTTTCGCACCGTGAAGCTCCCGGAAAGCGTCTTCTGGAGAAAGACGTTCGCGGCGATCGGCTCGATCCCGGGGCTCGCGTTGCCGGCGATGATCGAGATCGAGGCGGTCGGCGCGATCGACATCTTGTGGGAGAACCGCTCCATGATGCCGTATTCGGCGGCATCGGGGCAGGCGCCGCGCTCCTCGGCGAGCATCCGCGAGGCATTGTCGGCCTGTTCGCGGATGTGACGGAACATGCGCTTGTTCCAGACCTTGGCGATGACGCTCTCGAACGGCACCATCTGCGATTGCAGGAAGGAGTGGAACCCCATCACGCCCAGCCCGACGCTGCGTTCACGCATCGCCGCGTAGCGCGCGCGCTCCATCCCCGGCGGTGCGTGATCGATGAAATCCTGCAGCACGTTGTCGAGGAAACGCATGACATCCTCGATGAAGGTCGGATGCCGCTCCCAGTCGAACCACGCCTCCAGGTTGAGCGAGGCGAGGCAGCAGACAGCGGTGCGCTGCTGGCCGTGGTGATCGACGCCCGTGGGCAGAGTGATCTCGCTGCACAGGTTCGACGTCTTCACCGTCAGCCCCGCCAGCTTGTGGTGTTCGGGCCGGGCGCGGTTCACATGATCCGCGAAAATCAGGTAGGGCTCGCCGGTCTCGATCCGCGCCGTCAGGATACGGACCCACAGCGCGCGGGCGGAGACGCGGCGGACGACCGCGCCGTCCTTCGGCGAGGTCAGCGGCCACGCCTCGTCGGCTTCCACGGCGCGCATGAAGGCGTCCGGGACCAGGATGCCGTGGTGCAGGTTCAGCGCCTTGCGGTTGGGATCGCCCCCCGTCGGGCGGCGCATTTCCACGAACTCCTCGATCTCCGGATGTGTCACCGGCAGATAGACCGCGGCTGAGCCGCGCCGGAGCGAGCCTTGCGAGATCGCGAGGGTCAGGCTGTCCATCACGCGGATGAAGGGGATGACGCCCGAGGTCTTGCCGACCGCGCCCACGCGCTCGCCGATCGAGCGGAGGTTGCCCCAGTAGCTGCCGATGCCGCCGCCCTTGGAGGCCAGCCAGACATTCTCGTTCCACAGACCGACGATGCCATCGAGGCTGTCGGACGCTTCGTTCAGGAAGCAGGAGATCGGCAGCCCGCGATCGGTGCCGCCGTTCGACAGTACCCGGGGTCGCCGGCATGAACCACATCCGGCTCATGTAGTCGTAGATGCGCTGGGCGTGCCCGGCGTCGTCGCCGTAGCGCGAGGCAACGCGGGCGAACAAATCCTGGAAGTCTTCTCCCGGCATCAAATAGCGGTCGGACAGCGTCGCGCGGCCGAAATCGGTCAGCAAGGCATCCCGCGAGCGGTCAACCCGGACCTGATGATGGCCCCGCAACTGCACTGCATCGAGCACGTCCGTACCTCCTGGATTCGTCTGAGCCGCCCCATCTCGGTCCCGGATCGGCCGGCGGTCAAACTATATATAGCGCAGATGCCGCGGCCGGAACACCACATAGTGGCGTCCTGTTGCGCGAGGGCCACGATTTTGACCGCTGTGATCCTACCGCCCGCGTGGAGGCTGGCCCAAGCGCGAACGGGCTCCGGACGGAAGTTCTCCCCATGTTCCACAAATGGAGCGAGGGATCGCCGAAGGAGGAGCGCGCGCGGGGCTGTGAACGCGCTTTAGAATGCGGGCAGCACATCGGCGGCGAACCGTTCCAGCGAGTCCGCCACGCTCGGGTGCGGCAGGGCGCCGAAGTTGACCTCGAACGTCAGGTAGGTCAGGCCGAACCGCTCGGACAGCATCGCCACCTTGTCGATGCATTCCTGCGGCCGGCCGATCACCGCGCGCGCGGCCTTCATCTGATCCAGCGTGATCGTCTCGCGATTTTCGAAGAAGCCCTTCCAGTCCTTGTAGGCGATCGGGTCGCGGAACGCCTGCCGGCTCTCATCGGTGGCTTTGGTGAACGCCTGATACCGCCGCAGCGCCGGGTCCGCGACCTCCGCGACCTCGGCTTTGGAGCCGGCGCAGAACATGTGGTAGACGGCCATGATCTGTTTCGCGCCCGGATCGTGTCCGCCGCGGGCGAGGCTGTCGCGATAGATGTCGAGCAACCGGAGTTGGTCGGCGGCATCGGGAAAGAAGAACGGCGCGACGAGCAGGTTG
>CAVWNY010000007.1:0-309234 GCA_963756545.1 uncultured Pseudomonadota bacterium
GAGGTAGCCGTACCAGATCATCGCCAACGCAACGCCGATCATCACCGTTTGCTGGAACGTCTCGATGGCCGCGCGCACGCCGCCGGAGAACACCTCCGCGCTCGCGGCGAGGCGGAAATGGTCGTTGCGGCGCACCCCGACGGCGCCCCCCATGAACACTCCCCAGACGAAGAAGCCGAGTGAGAACTCCTGCGCCTCCAGCCACGGGCGGCGCAGGATGCGGAAGGCGACGTCGCCCAATTCGCTGACCAGGAAACCGAACAAAAGCAGGCCGCACAAGGTGACCAGCGCGAACTCCAACGGATCAAGCGCGCGCCATTTTAGCTGCGGGCGCTTGCGCGACAGCACCGCGCCGGAGAGGCCGGCATAACTCATGCCCGCATCAGGCCGGCACCTTGCGGACCAGCGCGAGCAGCTTCACGGCGTACGGGCCCAGCGCCTGCGCCTGCTCGTCCTGGATCGGCGTCGCGATCTCGATGAAGCTGTTGCGGTCAACGCCGGTGAAGATCTCGACTCCCATCTTCTTGAGCGAATCCGACGCGGCATGGTCGTACTGGAGCGACCGCGGCACCGCGAGATTGCGGGCGTACTCGAATGTCGCCTTCACCCAGCTCTGCTCCTCCGGGGTGAAGCTCGCCCAGACCTTGTCGCTGACCCAAAGGTGGTTGTTGTTCGCCTCGTGATCGGTCGAGGACAGGACGGGCGCGACCTCATAGTGCTTCTGCGCGCGGTAGATGTCGGCGCCGTTCTCGGCGATGTCGACGAGGCCGGTCTCCAGCGAGGTATACACTTGGCCGATCGGCATATGGACCGGAACCGCGCCGTAGGCGCCGAAGAACCGATCCTCGGTCTTGGTCGCCTGCACCCGCACCTTGCGGCCCTTCATGTCGCCCACATTCTTGATTTCGGTCTTGGCGTAGCACTTGCGGAAGCCGAGGGTGCCGAGGCCGAGCGACTTGGCGCCGGTGGTATTGGCCGCGATCATCTCGAGGAACAGCGCGTTCACCGCCGGATCGAGCATCGCCTTGCTGAGGTGGTTCTCGTCGCGAAAAATAAAGTGCAGCGAGAAGACGCCGGCCTGCGGCACCACGGTCGAGGTGTTGGCGGTCGAGTTGATGACGAAATCGATGTCGCCGCTGCGCACCTTCTGTGCCAGCTCCGGCTCCTGGCCGAGCTGCGCGCCGGGGAACTCGTGGATCGAGAACCGGCCGCCGCTGAGTTCCTTGAGCTTGGCGTTGAACGTGTCGGCCATGAAGCCATAGCCGGTGTCGTGCGGCTCGTCATGGGCGAAGGTGAACACGCGATTGCCGGCGGCGATCGCCGGGGCGGCAAGCCCGGCCCCCGCCGTGGCGGCGGCGGCCGCTGCGACGGTGTTGCGCATGAGCCCGCGGCGCGACAGTGCACGCGGCGTGGTCGTGCCATTCTCGGACATTGTTACCTCCCCGTTCTGGGGAGATAATCCTGTGTCGGGCCGGTGCGTGTGAATTCCCGTGCCACATTTCCGGCGGCAGCGCGGGCGTCCCGCTCTAAGGCAGCGTCGGCCGGCCTTCGTGGGCGACCATCAGGTCGTGCATGTCGTTGGCGTGCTCCTCCTCGACCCGAAGGATGCCCTCCATCATCGCGCGGGTGGCCGGATCGTCGTCGCCGAAAAAACGGATCAGCTCGCGGTAGTGCTCGACCGCGATCCGCTCGGCGATCAGGTTCTCGCGGATCATGTCAACCAGGTTCTCGCCCTCGGCGTACTGCGACGCGGCGCGCATCGCCAGCCCCTCGGGGTTGAAATTGGGCTTGCCGCCGAGCTGGTTGATCCGCTCGGCCACATCCATCATGTGCTGCTGCTCCTCCTTGGCGTGTTCGGCGAACTCTTCCTTGACGCTGTCGCTGGAGATGCCGGAGGCCGCCACCGCATGCATGGTGTAGCGCAGCACGCAGACGATCTCGGTCGCGAGCACCGTCTGGAGGATCTCGATGGTTCGTTTCACGTCGCCGCGATAGCTCGGGGTCATCGCGCCGTCGCTCAGATGCTCCCGGGCCCGGTCGCGCAGAGTGCGGACGTCGGTCAGGAACGGTTTGGCTTGCGTCTGGCCGGCGCTCGGGTTCTGGGCCATGGCGATCTCCTGAGTGCCGCCGGACCATAACGCCAACCCGCAGGACCCGCCAGCACATGGCCGAGAGCGCCGGCCCCGCTGCTACTCCGGCGCCGCACGCGTAGTGGCATCCCGCTCTCGTGCGAATGGCGGTTCGCGCGCCCGCCGATCTTGACCTTCCCACGTTGGTAACCCCCACCTGATTCCCGACGGAGTAGCCAGGAAAACCGCAATGGATGCTGTTACCCTCAAGGACCAGGTGGTCACACAGGGAGAGGCCCGGACCGAGGTCGACGTCGGCATCGAGGGGATGACCTGTGCCTCCTGCGTCCGCCGGGTGGAAGAGGCCCTGAGGCGCGTGCCGGGCGTGGCCGATGTCTCGGTCAACCTGGCCACTGAGAGCGCCCGTGTCGCCCTTGGCGGAACGTTGGACACCTCGGCTCTATTACAGGCCGTCGAGGCAGCGGGCTACCGGGCGGCCAAGACCGAATTCGACCTGAATATCGGGGGCATGACCTGTGCCAGCTGCGTGAACCGGGTGGAGCGTGCCCTGAAGCGGGAGCCCGGTGTGATCCCGGCCGAGGTGAACCTGGCCGCCGAGCGCGCCCGGATAACCGTCCTTGCGGGCGCGGTCGGCATCGAGGCGCTTGCCGCCGCCGTCCGGGGCGCCGGCTACGAAGCCAGCCCGGTGACCAAGGCGCGCGCCGCATCGGCCGAGAACGCCGAAGCTGTCGCGAAAAGCCGGCGGGAGCTTTTCCATGTGCTGGCGGCGGCAGCGCTCTCGGCGCCGCTGGTCGCCGGCATGGCCGCGCATCTGGTTGGGATCCGTTGGATGGTTCCCGGCTTGGGTCAGTTGGTGCTGGCGAGCATCGTGCAGTTCTGGCTGGGCTGGCGGTTCTACGTCGCTGGCTGGAAGGCCGCACGGGCGCTCTCGGGCAACATGGACCTGCTGGTGGCGCTCGGCACCACCGCCGCCTGGGGGCTGAGCGTCTATGAGCTTTTGGCAACAGGACCCGGGCGCGAACCGACGCTCTACTTCGAAACTTCGGCGCTGCTCATCACCTTCATCCTGTTCGGCAGGTGGCTGGAGGCCAGGGCGAAGCGGCAGACCGCCTCGGCGATCCGGGCGCTGATGGGCCTGCGGCCGGACAAAGCCCGCATCCGCCGGGCCGGCGCTGAGGTGGAGGTCCCGCTGGCGCAGGTCGCGCTCGGTGACGTCGTGGTGGTCCGGCCCGGCGAGCGCATCCCGGTAGACGGCCGGCTGGTCGAGGGCGGCGGCAGTGTGGACGAATCGATGCTCACCGGCGAGAGCCTGCCGGTGGACAAGGCGGTCAGCGATAGGGTGACCGGCGGCTCCATCAACTCGGACGGTCTGCTGGTGGTCGAGACGACGGCCATCGGCGCGGAAACCACGCTGGCCAAGATCGTCCGGCTGGTGGAGGGCGCACAGGCCTCCAAGGCGCCGATCCAGCGCCTGGTGGACAAGGTCAGCGCAGTCTTCGTGCCGGTGGTGCTCGGCATCGCGCTCGTCACATTTTTCGGCTGGTGGGCCGCGACGGGGAATGCGACGGGTGCGGTCCTGGACGCCGTGGCGGTGCTGGTCATCGCCTGCCCTTGCTCGCTGGGCCTGGCCACGCCCACGGCGATCATGGCGGGCACCGGCATCGCCGCGCGGCACGGCATCCTGATCCAGGACGCCGAGGCGCTGGAGCGGGCGCACGCCATCGGCGTGGTCGCCTTCGACAAGACCGGCACGCTCACCGAAGGCCGCCCGCAGGTGACCGAGATTGTCCCGGCCGAGGGCATGGAAGCGGGCGAGGTCCTCCGGCTTGCGGCGGCGCTGCAAGCCGGCAGCGAGCACCCATTGGCCCTGGCCGTACGGGCACATGCCGAGGGCATCCAGCCGGTGCCGACCAGCTTCTTCCGGGCGCTCGCCGGACGCGGCGTGTCGGCCGAGGTCGAAGGACGCGCCCTGATTCTCGGCGCAATTCGGCTGATCGAGGAGCACCAGTTGGCCCCGGGCGCCCTGGCCGCGCGCGCGGCCGCGCTGGAGAAGAGCGGGCACACCGTCTCCTGGCTGGCCGAGACGGCGCCCACGCCGCGCGTCCTTGGCGTCCTGGTCTTCGGCGACACGATCAAGGGCACCGCCAAGGCCGCCATCGGGCGCCTGCACCGGGAGGGCGTCCGCACCGTCATGCTGACCGGGGACAGCCGGGGCGCCGCGCGGGCGGTCGCACAGGCGCTGGGCATCGACGAGATCGTTCCCGAAATCCTGCCCGGCGACAAGGCCGAGGCCGTGAGTCGGCTGCGAGGTGAGGGCAAGGTTGTCGCGATGGTGGGCGACGGCATCAACGACGCACCGGCGCTGGCCGCCGCGGATATCGGCATCGCCATGGCCACCGGCACCGATGTGGCGATGCACACGGCGGGGGTGACGCTGATGCGCGGCGATCCGGCGCTAGTCGCGGACGCGATCGACATCTCGCGGCGCACCTACCGCAAGATCCGCCAGGGACTTGGATGGGCGTTCGTCTACAACGTCGCGGGCATTCCGCTGGCCGCGCTGGGCTTCCTCAACCCCGTCATCGCCGGCGCCGCGATGGCGCTCAGCAGCGTCTCGGTCGTGACGAACGCGCTGCTGCTCCGCCGATGGCGCCCGCGCGCATCCTGAGGAGGGCCTGATAGCGCGGGCGGGCAAGCGGGTGACCGTTGCCCCACGCGCGACGGGGAGGGATCGCTGCGGCGTTCCCGAACTATGGCGTAACGGTGATCTGGGCAGCGCAGCCGCCCGCCGCTTCCCCTTGACTTCGCGGCAACGAGGCGTATCTCTCCCCTCGCTCGCGCGTGATCGCGCGGCGATATTTCCTTGAAACCCGGCCCGCGGCATCTCGCGGGCAAGACGCGTTTCCCGCATGGAACGCGCAAACCAAACGCCCTGTTCGGCAATGACCGAGCGGCCGTCACGGAACAAATCAACCTCATGCCAGCATCCGCCACCGCTCTAGCGCCGACCCAAGACCATTTCAAAGGCGAGACTTTCGCCGCTCTCCTCGACGAAACCCTCGGCCGCGACTTAGGATTCGAGGGCTCGGTCGTCACCGGCCGCGTCGTCCGCCTCGCCGACGACTATGCCGTCGTGGACGTGGGCCTGAAGTCCGAGGGGCGGGTCGCGCTGAAGGAATTCGGACCGGGCGGGAATGGCGAGATCAAGCCCGGCGACATGATCGAGCTTTATGTCGAGCGGTATGAGGATCGGGACGGCTCGATCGTGCTCTCGCGGGAGAAGGCGCGGCGCGAGGAGGCCTGGAGCACGCTCGAGAAGGCGTTCGAGGGCAACCAGCGCGTCAACGGCACCATCTATGGGCGCGTCAAGGGCGGGTTCACGGTCGATCTGGGCGGAGCCATCGCCTTCTTGCCCGGCAGCCAGGTCGATATCCGCCCGGTGCGCGACGTGACCCCTCTCATGGGCAGCCCACAGCCGTTTCAGATCCTCAAGATGGACCGCGCGCGGGGCAACATCGTCGTCTCGCGCCGCGCCGTGCTGGAGGAGACCCGCGCCGAGCAGCGCAGCGAGTTGATCCAGGGCCTGAAGGAAGGCCAGATCCTCGACGGCGTGGTGAAGAACATCACCGACTACGGCGCGTTCGTCGATCTCGGCGGCGTCGATGGGCTGCTGCACGTCACCGACATCGCGTGGCGGCGCATCAATCACCCCAACGAGGCATTGCAGATCGGCCAGCAGGTCAAGGTGCAGGTCATCCGCTTCAACCCGGAGACCCAGCGCATCAGCCTCGGCATGAAGCAGTTGGAGGCCGACCCGTGGGAGGGCGTGGCCGCCAAGTATCCGCCGGGCGCCAAGTACACCGGCCGCGTCACCAACATCACCGATTACGGCGCCTTCGTGGAGCTGGAGCCGGGGGTGGAGGGCCTGGTCCACGTCAGCGAGATGTCGTGGACGAAGAAGAACGTCCACCCGGGCAAGATCGTGTCCACCAGCCAGGAGGTGGACGTGCAGGTGCTCGACGTGGACGCCGGCAAGCGGCGCATTTCGCTCGGCCTCAAGCAGGTGCAGCGCAATCCGTGGGAGCAGTTCGTGGACGACCACCCGATCGGCTCGGTGGTCGAGGGGGAGGTGCGCAACATCACCGAGTTCGGGCTGTTTCTCGGCCTCACGCCCGACATCGACGGCATGGTGCATATGTCCGACCTGTCCTGGGACGAGGCCGGGGAGCAGGCGATCGCCCATTTCGAAAAGGGCGCGACGGTCAAGGCCAAGGTGCTCGACGTGGATGTGGACAAGGAGCGCATCAGCCTCGGCGTCAAGCAGCTCAAGGACGACCCGGCCGCCTCGGTGCTCGACGGCATCCACAAGGGCGACATCGTGACCTGCGTGGTCTCGCAGGTGCAGCAGAACGGCATCGAGGTGAAGGTCGGCGACGTGCTGACCGGCTTCATCCGCCGCTCGGAGCTGGCGCGCGACAAGTCCGACCAGCGGCCCGACCGCTTCGACGTGGGCGAGAAGGTGGACGCCCGGATCCAGTCGGTGGACCGCGCCGGGCGTCGCCTCACGCTCACCATCAAGGGCAAGGAGGTCGAGGAGGAGAAGCAGGCGATGGCCGAGTACGGATCGTCGGACTCCGGCGCCTCGCTGGGCGACATTCTGGGGGCTGCCATCCGCCGGCGGAACCAGCAGGCCACGCCGGACAACGGCTGAGCCAAGTTCCCTGTCGCTCGAGACGGACCTTCTGATCGACAGGCGGCGCCTCAAGCGCCGCCTGATCGTCTGGCGCACCCTGGCGGTGCTCGCCGTGATCGCGGCGGTGCTCGCGGGTCTGCGCGGGCGGGGCTTGGTCGGTGGTCCCGGGGGCGGGGCGTATGTGGCGCGCGTGCGGGTGGACGGGATCATTGCCGGCGAGGGGCAACTGGCCCGCCGGGTCTCCGCGCTTGCCGACGAGGCGGCCGTGAAGGCGGTCATCCTGGATATCGACAGTCCGGGCGGCGGCGTCACCGGCGGCGAGGCCCTGCATGACGCCATCGCCCGGGTCGCGGCGCGCAAGCCCGTGGCAGCGGTCATGGGCGGGATCGCCGCTTCGGCCGGCTACATGATTGCCGTGCCGGCGACGCGCATCTTCGCTCTCCAAGGCACGCTTACCGGCTCGATCGGGGTCTATTTGCAGACCGCAGAGATCTCCGGCCTCCTCGACAAGCTCGGCATCACGACGGAGGCGATCAAATCGGGACCCCTGAAGGATGAGCCCAGCCTGTTCGAGAAGACCACGCCGGAGGGCCGCCAAGTCCTGCAAGGCCTGGTGATGGACTACTACGACCAGTTCGTGACGATGGTCGCGCAAGGCCGGCACATGGACGCCGACACGGTGCGCCGGCTCGCGGACGGACGGCCCTACACCGGCCGGCAAGCACTGCGTCTCGGCCTGATCGACCAAATCGGCGACGAGCGCGACGCGCGGCGGTGGCTCGCCGAGGCCAAGGGCGTGCGGAGCGGGCTGCCGATCCGCGATGTCGGCCAGCCGGGCCTCGTCTTCCGCGCTTTCGGCGAGAGCCTCGCCGACTTCACCAATACGGCGTGGAAAAGTTTGGCCGACCAATGGCTTGCTGTTGACGGTGTATGGGCCCTCTGGCACCGTCCCGCGAATTGACGTTTATCGCGCGGGGGAGGACTCTCGGCATGACGAAGTCCGAATTGATCGCGGAACTTTCGGAAGCCAATCCGCATCTGCGCGCCGGCGACATCGAGCTGATCGTCGCGACCATCTTCGACGAGATCACCGACGCGCTCGCGCGCGGCTCGCGGGTGGAACTGCGCGGCTTCGGCGCCTTCACGGTCAAGCACCGGGGCGCGCGCACCGGCCGCAACCCGCGCACCGGCGCGGCGGTTCCCGTTGAAGAGAAGGCGGTTCCCTTTTTCAAGGCCGGCAAGGAACTGCGGGAGCGCGTGAACCGAAGCGCGCCCCCGGGTCCGGTTGCCGCCCGCGACCGCGTGGCGGTCTGACCTCCGGGTTTTTGAATGCGCCTGCTGCTCGCGACACCCTTTCTGATCGTGCTGGTGCTGTTCGCGCTGTCGAACCGGCAGCCCGTCGATGTCGGGTTCTGGCCGACCGATCTTGACCTGGTCGTGCCGCTGTCGGGCGCCGTGCTTGCCGTGGCGGCGGCGGCCTTCCTCGCCGGCGCCTGCGTGGTCTGGGTGACGGAGCTTCGCATCCGCCACCGGGCACGCCGCGCCGAGGCCCGGGTGGAGGTGCTGGAGGACGAGGTTCGCGCCTTGCAGGCCCGCCTTCCCCGCCCCCTCGCCCCGCCTGCTTGAGCGCCGAGCGCCTCATCGTCGCGCTGGATACCGCCGACCCGGCGCGCGCGCGCGCCTGGTCCGAGGCGGTGTCGCCGCATTGCGGGCTGATCAAGCTCGGCCTTGAGTTCTTCGCGGCGAACGGGCCGGAGGGCGTCCGGGCGCTCGCGCCGTGGCTGGCGGGGCGCGGCGCACGCGCTTGGTCAAGCTGGTTGCCCGCTACCGAGCGGTCATTGCCGAGATTGAGGCCGAGCTTCGATCCCAAAGGGCTGGCCCCCCCCGACGACCGTCTCGTCGCGCTGATAAAGGGTCGAGCCGGAAGCGCGCTGGAATAGACCAAGCGTCGAGGGATTACCCGCATAGTCGGTGCTCGCAGTAGCCAGAACGCCAGGCACGAGATTTACTGACGTACTAACATGACGCGAACCGGGTTGCTTGCCAGCCCTGCTTCAGCTAAGACCCGCCCTTTCGAAAAATGTGGGCGGTCAATCAGCTGTGGATAAATGGTCATATGATGGTTTACAGGTCACGACGCCACTAGATATTGGATTCCCCTGTGGCTGGAGGGGCTGCGATGGGCTCGCCCCTCCGTGACTGGGAAAGGAAAGCACATGCCGGATGGCGCACAAGTTCGTGGCCTTTCACTTCGGAGAAGCCATCCCGGTTCGGTGGCCGAGCGCCTAATTGTGGCCGTCGATGTTCCGAGCATTGACCGCGCAAATGACTTGGTGTCCATGCTGGATGGCGTGGCGTCCGCCTTCAAGATCGGGTTCCATATCTGGATTGCTGAAGGGGCCGACGCGCTTATCAAGCGTTTGATAGATAACGGGAAAAAGGTATTCATTGACGCGAAAATGTATGACATTGAAAACACAATTGAATCGGCGGTCCGCGCCGCAGCGCAACGGAAGATCAGTTTCATTACAGTGCATCACAACGAAAAGGTTGTAAGAGCCGCCGTGAGGGGACGTGGAGATTCCGATATAAAGATATTCGTGGTTCCTCTTCTTACAATCCTCGACGAAGAAAATCTTCGTGCCATGGGAGTCACAGATAGAACAGTTGGAGAGTACATAGCGGCTAACACTCAAAAGGCTCTTGATTCCGGGTGCAACGGGGTTATTGTATCTCCTGCTGATGACATCCAGGGATTAAGGGACATTGCTAAGAGCAAGGGAAAGGACCTTCTTGTAGCTACCCCCGGAGTGCGCCCGCTTGGCATTCAGACAGACGACCACCGCCGTTTCGGCACGCCAGCTGATGCAATCCGCAATGGCGCCGACTACCTGATTGTCGGCCGGCCTATTTACGAGCAAGCCGACCCCGCCGCTGCCGCACGAGAGATCATTCTACAGATGGAAGAGGCTGCGATGTCTGCTGCGGCCGACGCGTGATCGTTCGTCAGTGAGCCGCTCGTTGCCAATAGCCGCACCAGTCCACTGACGGCTTGCAAGCCATCGCCAGTCCCATGACGACGCCGACCTGAGCCTTGTTGTCCATTCGGCGATGATCCTCGCGCCACGCGCCACGCGCCCTCTTGGGCATAGCGGACAAGATAGGCGCCCGCGATGTGATGGTGTGCCCAATCTCGGCGCGGCAGATGCGGCTAAAGAATTTCCTCAGCGCCATTCTTGTAGATACCGCCGGCAAGCTGTATGCCTGCCCATAGTCGATTTGCTCCATCGCGAACTTGGCATGTAAGTCATTCCATGACCCAGCTTTGTCCGCCATCAAGCGCGTCCCGCGCGCCACTCGCGAGGCGAATGAACCCCAGCGCGGCCGATTTCGGACCTGAACACAGCCGGCAATGTTCGGCCTTCCGGTTCGCGGACCACGACGACAACCCGGCGCTTGCCAGAGCGATTCTCGGCAAGTCGGCGATCACGTCGATTCTCTTTGAAGTTGGCCGGCTTGACATAGTCGCCGAAATAGCCGCCATCGACCTCGACTGTCTCGCCGTCGCCGCCAAGCTGCACCCCCTTCATTTCCGACGCCATCGCCTCGCGGAGCTTGTGCGCCAGGACGAACGCCGTCTTGTATTGCACGTCGAGGTCGCGGGAGAGGGCCAGCGCGCTCTTGCCCTTGACCTCATTGCAGAAGATGGCGATGGCCGCGAGGTAGTTCCTGAGCGGCATTTGTGGAACGCGAACAGGGTCCCGGACGTGAAGGAGAAATCCTTGCGGCACGCCTTGCAGCGGAACCGGAGCGCCCCGGAAGGCCGGCGGCACTCATAGACGGTCGCGCATTCGCAGTGCGGGCAGACCGGCTTGCCGCCTGTCGCGGCCCCAGCCGATGCGGATGAAGGCCGCCTCGGCTTCCTGATCCGTCATGCGCAGCACGGCGCTCAGGGAGAGTGTCCGGGCCTTCGCTGACAGGAGGAAGTGTTGGGACACGACAGGGAAATTCACTGCGGCCTTCATGCTACAGGTGCTGGAGGCGATCGGATGCCGTAGCATCAATGTTCATTCCCAGTAACGGGTACACAATAATTCCTAATCTAATTTTGATCTGAATACCGAAAGTTGTCGATGTCCTTTAGGCCATATTGCAACGTCGCTATATTACTTTTTAGCGTTCTTATTAACGCTTCCTGCCTTCACTTATCAATCGCTCAAACCAGCGAGGCTGCCAACAACCGCGACCGGCAACAAGCAAGCGGTCAACAGCAGAGCGAACCCAATGCACCGAACCCGGCGATCCAAACAGTCGAACCCCACAGAGCCAATTCAGATGCTAATCGGAACAGAAGCAAACAGGAGGACATAAAGCCGCAAAACCTCCCACAACCCACCGGTATTCCCGTTGAGAGACTTATTCGTTTCCTCCATAGGACTGATCGGTTTTTTAGCAACCACGCCCAAGCTTTCCAAGCTATCGGCAACCTCTCTCAAGCCTTCTTTGCGCTCATACTGTTGCTGGTTGCTGCCCGTCAGGCCGCGATTGCCAAGCGGCAGACGGAAATCAGCAACGAAAGCCGGGAGATCGCGCTGGCCGCGCTGGGGCGGCCGCACCTGTTCGGAGAGATGATCTCTCACAACTTGGAAGATTGGCGGAATGGGACTGGCTATCCTTACGTCAGATTCCGCCTAGTCAACCACGGCACCGGTCCGGCCATAATCGCCGACGCGAAAACCCACGCTTTTCTGAGTCGAGGCAAGCAATTTTGGAAGGAGTCGGACGAGGCGGAGTCCAACTACATCAAGAAATTTCCTGAGCCTAACGAATTGGACTTCTTCAGAACTTACTCCGGCGCCCATGCCCTCATCGCCCACCACGAGTTGAACGGCAGCGTGGCGTACGAACGTGGTCCAGAAATCCAGTGGAAAGATTTTGTCGTTCCAGCCGGGAAGGACACTGGCCTCCTCAGCTCCCAAATCGTCTGTGGCTCGCCGATTGATCAGCACAACCTCAGGAGCGGAAAGGAATCCGTCTACTCCTTCATGTACTCGGCTACCGGCCCCGAAGGAGGTGTCCAGCCGTGGTTGCTGGTGATGGTGTTCTACCTGGATACGCTCGGAAATACCTACGTCACGAACTTCTGCGGGTTCGGCGACAAAAACGGGTGCATGTCCACATATGGCGAGGCACCCTACAACCACCGCACTTAGCGTCCGCTTTGTACCCCGTCCCCTCCGAGGCTTGTGGCGAGTGCTACCTAATACCGAAGCTGCACGACATTCCGAACACGGCCGCCGGGGCGGTACGGGCGCTGCTGGCGCTCGCCCCGAGGATGCTGACGCTGCACGCGGCCGGGGGTGCGGCCATGATCGCGGCGACCCGGCGGGCCGCGGAGTCGGCGGGGACGACGCGACCGATGCTGCTGGCGGTCACGGTGCTGACCAGCCTCGACGACGACGCCCTCGCGGCCACGGGCGTGGCGGGGGGGACGGCGCGACAGGTGACACGGCTGGCCCACCTCGCGCTTGATGCCGGCGCCGACGGGCTCGTGTGCAGCCCGCGCGAGGTCGCAGTCCTGCGCGACGCGCTGGGTGATGGGCCGCCTCTCGTGGTTCCGGGCATCCGCCCGGCAAGCGCACCGGCGGGCGACCAGGTTCGCGTGATGACGCCCGCCGAAGCCGTCGACGCTGGCGCAAACTGGATCGTGGTCGGGCGTCCGATCACCGCCGCCGCCGACCCGGCCACGGCCGCCCGCGCCATCGCGGCCAGCATGGGATGATCGAGGCCGGGCGGTGCGGTAAGCTCGCTCGGTCGCTACGCCAGGAGTGAACCAGATGCCGCGGGCTGCCATCACCCAGATCGCCAAGCTGATCGGCCGGGAGCTGGGATCCGGCCAAGGGCCGAGCGACGCCGCGCTGGCCGCCGTCGCCACGCTATCCGCTGCCGATGCCAGTGCGGAGATCGTCCAGCGACTTTTCGCCGAGGCACAACGCAAGCGCCCCGATGAGCGCATGATCAACGCCTACGTCTTCATGCTCCAGATAACTCTTGGCACGCTGAGGCTGGAGGCGAACGGCGGACGCGTCAGCGCCGGGCGCACGATCGAAGGCGTCCGCGACGAGATCGAGCGGATCCTCGCCAAAGGCCCCGCCGATCCTGTGGTCCTTATGCTGGTCGCGCGCGCCTTCGCGCAGGCCGAGCTCGATCCCGGGCAGGCGCTGAAGGAGGCGATGATGGCTGCGATGGAAGCGCAGCCTACTCCGCCGTCGGGGCTCGAATCCACGGGGATGGTGGCTCAGTTCGCCGATCTGGCCGCGGCCCTCGACCATGATCCCTTCGCGATCCATGCGGAAGTGTCGGCAATGGGGGCGGCGTTTCCGGCGGAGCACCAAGCGGCCATGGCCGCTGCACTCGCGATGTCCGACACCGAGGCGGCGCGCGAGGCCGCGCTGGGCTTCGCCTTCGCGTCCGATCCGGCGATCAGCGCGGCGGCGCTGGCGGCTGTGGCCCAGCAGGGACGCGGACCTGGGGTTTCATCGATCACTATCGAACGCCTGGTGCGCATGCGTCCGTGGCTTTCAGAGGAGCGCCGGCCGAGCGTCGATAGTGCGATCCGCACGCTGCGCCCCAGGGCTGCATTGCCCGTGTCGGCAGCGCGGCCGGAAACCCATCGCGTACTGGCGTCGCTGTGTGACGGTGCGGGGGCACAGAGCCTGTTTGTGCTTGCCAAACGGGGTCGGCGCTTCGTGCTCGCATCGTTGCTGATCAAGGCGGAGATTGGCGTCGCCGATGCCTGGGTGCGCGATGACATGACGAGGGCCGAGGCAGATGCGATGATCGGAGAGATCATCGAGGGGGCGGAAGCGGTGGAGGTCTCGATCGCCCTGCTTGAGCGCCGCCTCGCCGATGCCCTCGCCACCAATGTGGCGAAGGATGCTCCCCCGCCTTTCGGCTTGCTGCAGGTTTCCGAAATGTTCGGGCTCGTGCCGCTTCATCCGCAACACATCTCACCTCCGGCACTGGTCGATGCGTTGCTCGCGGACGTGGCTGCGGAGCGAGTGGGCACGGCAGCCGCGCTGGTCGCGCATCGTGCCTCGGCCGAGTGGGGACAGGCGTTCGAGACGCTCAATTCCTGGTTCGAGGCGGGCGAGCCGGTTGAGACGCTGCTGCGGCCTCTCAAGACGCGCAAGCGGCGGATCGAGGCGGTGTTGACTGAGGTCCTCCCAGCGCGGCGCGGCTTCTGGGCCGAACGCTGCGCCTGGATGGCCGCCACACTCAAGGAGAGCGTGGAAGGCGACGAGGACTGGATCGATTTCGCGCTTGTGGCACGCGATCTTGCCGGCGAACGGCCGCTCGATGCGATGCCGATCGCCGCACGTATCGCGGCAGCGACGGTGGAAGCCTTCAGGCTGCGCTGAAATTGGAGTGTCGCGCGGGGGACGACGAACCCTAGTGCGTCAGCTCGATCACCGAGACGTGGCCGTCGCGCGCGGGCCAGGTGCGGGCACCAATCGTTTCGTCATTGAACACGCCCGGCACCGGGACGCCGTTGGCGGCCACTGCCACTCGGGCCGACGACACACTCGGCACACCCGCCGGAACCCCGGCCGGAGGCCGACCGTCCAACAGAATTCGATCGCGGCCGATCCCAAAATAACCTCGCGGCCGTGTCATGTAGACCACCGCCCCGGCGGATTTGTCCTCGGGCTGAAACGGCTGCGGCCGCAAATTTACGACTGCGCTCGATCGCGGAAACGCCGAACGGTAGAAGTGCGTCACCGGATAGCCCGGGGCCGTAAGGACGATCTCGTAGGCGGCCTTCGGGTCGGCGGCGAAATCCCCCCACATCCCGTCCGCGGCTGTGGTTTTCCGATGCACCGGCCCGCCGCGCCGCTCGCCGGACCCTGGTGCCACCTCGAACACCTCGAGGGTCGCGCCGGCGATGCCGATGTTGGTCGGCGCACCCGCCTCAAAGGTGCTGACCTTGCCGGTCAGCACCGGCCGCGCCTCGGCGACGATCCCCTGGGTTCTCGGCGGTCCACCCGCGATGAAGCCGAACATCGTCGCGAAGGCGTCCGGACTATAGCCGGTCTCGCGATGGTCTACACCGGGCAGGATGAACTTCCTCGCGCCTGCCAGGTCGGGCGCGTCGAAGGAAATCCCGGTTCTCACGCCGGGAAGGCCAAGATAGCGGCCATCGGGCTGCGCGAACTTATCGTTATGGTCGCTGCGGATCGTCGCGAACCGCACCCCCGGCACGACCTCGCCCGGCGTTGCGTTGAGGTCGCGCATGAAAGGCGAGGCGCCGTTGAACTCGCTGCCGACGAGATACTTGTCGGAGACGATCACTCCATGATTGACCGCGCCGCACAGGACGGCCATCGACGCCTGCTCCGCCCCGCCGCCGTTCTCAAGATAGTTGCGGACGGTATTGCCACCCCTCGACTGGGCGACCAGGATCACCTTGGGCGCTCCGGTCAGACGGCGCACCCGGCTCACCTCCGCCGCGAGTTGCTGCATCACGTCGGCCGTCGATGACCGCCCCGCCTGCGGGGTGTCATCCCTGGTTCGCGCCGTCGGGTAACGCAGATCCAGCGCGAACATTCGCTCGCGCGGGGTGCCGTTGCTCTCGAAGCGCCAGAGCGTCGTGAGCCACAGGCCCGCGGTATCGCCGTTGCCGTGCACGAAGACGATCGGCGCGGGGCCGGCCGCGTCCTCCGCCCGCGCCGTTCCGGCCGCGAGGCCCGCCGCGAGCGGGATCAGCAGGAACCCGCGTCGCCCGATTTCATTCTTTTCGCCCCGCAAGACCGTCTCCCGCCCTGGCTGCATCCGGCCGAACATACCGCGTCAGGTCGTCACGGAGTAACCCCCATCGACCGGGATCGCCGTCCCCGTCACGAAATTCGACCCCGCGCCCGCCAGGAACACCGCGATCCCGGCCATGTCCGCGGGCTGGCCCCAGCGGCCCGCCGGCGTGCGCGCCTCCACGCGCTGGTGCAGGCCCTCGACCTCGGCGCGCGCGCGGCGCGTCAGTCCGGTGTCGATCCAGCCGGGAAGCACCGCGTTGACCTGGATGTTGTCGACAGCCCAGGCGGTGGCGAGCGCACGCGTCATCTGCACGATGCCGCCCTTGCTCGCGGCATAGGGCGTTGCGTAGGGCGCGCCGAAGATCGACATCATCGAGCCGATGTTGATGATCTTGCCGCCGCCCGCCGCCTTCATCGCCGGATGGGCCGCCTGCGCGCACAGGAAGGCGCCCGTCAGGTTGGTGTCCATCACGTGGTGCCACTCGTCCTCGGTGTAGTCCTGCGGCATCTTGCGGATCGACGTTCCGGCGTTATTGACCAGGATGTCCAGCCGGCCGAACGCGGATCGCGCCTGCGCCACGAGATCGTGGCAGGCGGCGCGCTTCGTCACGTCGGCGGCAACGAACCGGCCGCGCGCGCCAATCGCCTCGATCCGCGCCAGGGCGGCGCGTGCCTTCTCCGCGTCGCGCCCTGCCAGAACCACGTCCGCGCCCGCTTGAGCAAGCCCCTCGGCCATCCCGAGACCGATGCCTCCGTTGCCGCCGGTAACGACGGCGACCCGCCCCTTGAGATCGAACAGCCCCATGTCTGATGTCCCTCAACCCGTTTTAAGCTGACTTCCGCGCCAATTCCGCAACCATGATCGTGGGGACCGCATCAGTTCCGCCTCCGCTCCTTCGGATATCGGCGGGCGGCCTGCGATAGACTTCGGCAAACACGGCGTTGAAGCGGCGCAAGCTGCCAAAACCCGCGCGAGAGGCAACCTCGGCAATTGGCAAATCCGTGGTGTCGAGCAGGCGCTTGGCGCGTTGCACTCGTATCGTCCGGGCGACCTGCGACGGGCTTGCGCCGACGTGCCGGACGAACAGGCGCGCGAGATGCCGGGCACCGACGCCGAGCCGGTCCGCCAGGACATTCACGGATCCGTCCTCGGCATCGAGCGCCCCTTCCTCGATCAGTCGCAGCGCGCGCTGGACCGTGGTCAATGAGCCATTCCAGGCGGCGCAAAATGGCGCGGTCTCCGGTCGGCAACGCAGGCACGGCCGGAATCCCTCGGCCTCCGCGGCCGCGGCGGAGGGATAATAGCGCACATTTTCCGCTCGCGCGGGCCGCACCGGACAGACCGGCCGGCAATAGATGCGCGTCGTCCGAACTCCGATGAAGAACCGCCCATCATAGGCGGGATCACGGGCGACCCGGGCTCGTTCGCACTCCTCTATGTCCAACATGGGCGACCTCTCCGGCCAAGGGTGCGCCCGACGACGGAGTCCGATTCCGGCGAGCATGGCGGCGACGATGCACGCTACACCCGGTTGCTTACGGGACGCGAGACGCCATGACATACGCCGAAAAGGAGCCGGGATCGCCGATGCCGGCCCCAATCCCAGCGGAGGTGAAGAGAACCCTGTCTGGCTTGGATCAGGTGCGCGCAATCCGCGATGGCAAGCTGGGTGTGGCGCCGATGCAGGCGCTCATGAACATGCGACTGGTCGAAGCTGAGGAGGGAAGAGTCGTGTTCGTCGGTCTGCCCGAGGAGAAGCACTACAATCCGGGGGGCAGCGTGCATGGCGCCTTCGCCGCCGCGATGCTCGACTCCGCCATGGGCTTGGCGGTGGTCACCACTCTTCCGCCAGACGTCAAAAACACCACGATCGAGTTCAAGCTGAATTTGGTTCGTCCCATGTTCGCGGGCAACGGCGAGGTCAGGGCCGAAGGTTGGGTCGTTCATCGCGGTCGCACCATCGCGACAGCTGAGGGGCGGCTTTTTGACGCGGCAGGCAAGCTCATCGCTCACGGCAACACGACCGTCATGATATTCGCGGGCGCGCGTTAAGGAAGTGGAAGCGCGGCTATCCATGGCAGTGGAGATGACACATGAAGCCGCTGCCCAGTCGCTTTCCTTCGCCAATCGGGACGCTACTGCTCGTCGCCGACGACAAGGCCGTTTGCGCCCTCTAGTTCGAGGACCACGAAGATCGCATGCATGGCCTGCTCCGGCGACATGAGGCTGGGGTGTCGGGGCGAATGTTCGAGGAACGGCGCGCCGCATGAGCGCCCAAGCCAGCCGCGGGAGTGCGGCTCGCGGCACGGAGAAGCCGTTTTGCGGGACTGAGGATTCGCGCGCGACTGTGCCATACCGGGTGAGGCAACGGAACGGATCGGTTATGCCGCCCCCCATGCGGTCCATCGTCGAGCACTTGCGCCCGCCCGCCGCGCCGGCGCGAAGCCTGCGCGGCGGGCGAGCCGAGGGGCTCGCGCTGTTGCTCGTCACCGCCTGCTCATGGGGCTTCAACTGGCCGGTGATGAAGTTCATGCTGTCGGAGTTGCCGCCGTTCACCATGCGGACGGTGGCGGCCGCGATGGGGCTGGTGTTCGCCATCCTGCTCGCCCTCGCGCGGCGCGAACGGCTGGCCGTGCCGCGCGATCAGATCGTGCCGCTGATCGTCTTGGCGACGCTGAATTACGGCGCCTTCTCGGTCCTCACCACCATCTCGCTCGTCTGGCTGCGCGCCAGCGAGGCGGTCGTCATCACCTACACCCTGCCGATCTGGGCCGCCCTGCTGGCCTGGCCGATGCTGGGCGAGCGGCCGACCGGGGGCCGCGTGGCGGGCATGATTTTCGCGCTCGCCGGCGTCGCGCTGCTGGTCGGCGCCGACCAGATGCGGACCGGCTGGGCCGTCCTGCCCGGCATCGGCAGCGGCTTCCTCGCCGCCATGCTGTTCGGGCTCGGCACGGTTTTCGCCAAGCGCAGGCCGCTGAGGATGCCCCCCGTCGCCGCCGTCGCGTGGCAGATCGGATTGGGCTCTATCCCCGTGCTGATCCTCGCCGCCTTCGAGCACGCCGACTGGACGCACGTGACCCCGCTCGCCTGGGGCGGCTTCGCGTACGTGGCGATCCTGCCGATGACCGTCGCCTACCTGACCTGGTACCGCGCGCTGCGGCTGCTGCCCGCCTCGATCGCGGCGACCAGCGTGCTGGTCTCGCCCCTGGTGGGCGTGCTCGCCTCCGCGGCCCTGCTGGGCGACCCGTTGGGACCGCGCCAGCTGGTGGCGCTGGCCGTCACACTGAGCGGGGTGGGGCTGGCCGCGCGGTCCTGAAAATCCTTCCGACATGCGCCGCCCGGAGCCACGCCATGATCCCCCAGAACATCTACGACGATCCGGATTTCTTCGCCGGCTATGCTCGGCTGCCCCGCTCCGAGCTGGGACTGAGCGCCGTGTTCGAATGGCCCGCCTTCCAGCGATTGCTCCCGGCTTCGCTGCGCGGCAAGCGCGTGCTCGATCTCGGTTGCGACTTGGGCTATTTTGCCCGCGAGGCCCGTGCGCGCGGGGCGCGCGAGGTGGTCGGCGTCGATATCTCCGAACGGATGCTGCACGAGGCCCGTGCGCGCACCCGCGATGCGGGAATCGCCTATCGGCGCGCCGAGCTTGAGCAGTTCGAGCCTGGCGAGGCGGCATTCGACCTCGTCGTATCCTCGCTGGCGCTGCACTACATCGCCGATTATGCCCGCGTCGTGCGGCGCGTGGCGGCGTGCTTGGTGGCGGGCGGGCGTTTCGCATTCTCGGTGGAGCATCCGATCTATACCGCGTCCGGCACCGGCGACTGGCACACCGGCCCGGATGGGGCGAGGTTGCACTGGCCGGTGGACCGCTACCGCGACGAGGGCGAGCGCCGCACGCACTGGTTCGTCGATGGCGTCGTCAAGTACCACCGCACCGTCGAAACATATGTGAACACCCTGCTGGAAGGCGGGCTTGCGCTGAGGCGGCTGGAAGAACCCGAGGCGGAGGCCGCGCAGTTGGCCGAGCACCCGGAGTGGCGCGACGAACGCCGCCGCCCGCCTTTCCTGCTGCTGGCAGCGGAGCGGGCAAGTTAGAGCAGTTCCACGGTAACTGAAGGTGCGGATTCCGACCTCACCTCTCCTGAGAGGCCGGCCATGACGAATGAGTGACTTCCAGATAGAAGACCTGGGGCACAGAAATTCGGTGTCAACCGAAACGACGGGGCGGCGTCTGCACGACCGGTGCGGCGGCGTCGAGGATCGCGCGTCGGTCTCCCGATCTCGGTGGATAGATGCGCTTTCGATTGATGAGTTCCTTGGTACGCTTGGCCGGGGCACCAATCGAGGCGACCTGCCGATCCCAGCCCTCGGTGTAGAGGGCTCCCCACGCCCCGAGATCCAGGATCGTCGTGTACCAATCGATCCGCAACGAAAGCCTGGGGCGATCCAGCAGATCGCACACGACGTTGTGGCCGGCGAAGCGGCCCATTGGTCGGCTGTGTTGACACGACATCACCGCGTCATGGATGCCATCCACCAGGAACCAGGCGTTGTCGCCAGCGGCGTATTCGGCTTCCAGCCCCCGGATTTTGAGGAAAGGGTCCACGGGAAGACGACCCAGCCGGTCCCGCTCGACCGGGAACCGCGCCGTGAGCGGATGCGCCTGCATTCCCGCGCACCAGACGACCGTGGCGGCCGGGATGCGTTCGCCCGTGCTGAGGGTGGCGCCCTCCGGATCGACAGAAACGAGCGAAACGCCTTCCCGTGTCTCGATGCCAAGGACTCGAACCGCCTCCGCGATGACGGGCCGGGCGCTCTCGCCCATGTCGGAGCCGATCCAAGGCTGCCGGTCGGCGAGGATGACGCGAAGGGAAAGCATCTCGCGCGAACCGGGCAGGCGCGCCAATGCAACACGGAGCTTGCCGAGCATTTCGGTCGCCGCCTCGATCCCGGTCAATCCAGCGCCGACGACGAGCCCCGTGAACTGCCCAGGCGCGGGATCGCGCGACGGAAGGCCGGCGATGTGCTCGTTCAGCCGCTGCGCGGCCGCGTAGGTGTCGACGTCGAACGCCCACGTATCCAGGCCCGGAATGGGCGGACGGACGAGGCGGCTGCCAAGAGCGCAGACGAGACGATCGTACGACACGACGCACTGCCTGGGTCCGGCATCATATGCGACCGTTTTCCCGGCCACATCGATTCCGGTGACCTCGCCTTCAACGTGCCGCACACCGATCGGGCCAAGGACGTCGTCCAGCCTAACCCGCGTGTCATCAAGGTCCGCTTCGTAATTACGTACTCGGATCGAGTGCCATCCGGTCTTTTCGATCACCAGGATTTCGACCCGGTCGACGCCGACGCCGAATTCGTCCAAGGCGCGAGCCGCTCCGATTGCACTCCAAAGCCCAGCGAAACCGGCGCCGAGGACAAGAATGCGTTGCATCAATCTGTGCGCCTAAGTTCAATCACTCGGTTCGACCTCATGGCACGGATGTTTGCGAATAGCCACACGGGTTTGCGTTCCATCCCGCTCGCGCGCGCCTTCAAGCCACATAGCGGTCCGCCGCCGCCGGCGCTACAACGTCTCCGCCATGCACGCATTCCACGACCTGTGCCGCCAGGCGCTGGACGACATCCGCGCCCAAGGCCGCTATCGCCGCTTCACGCCCCTGCAAAAGCAGGCCGCATCGTTTCCCTGGTACCGGCGCCCCGACGGGACCGAGGTCCTGATCTGGTCGTCCAACGACTATCTCGGGATGGGAAATCATCCGGCGGTGATCGAGGCCGCCTGCGCCGCCGCGCGCGCGATGGGCGTGGGCGCGGGGGGCACGCGCAACATCAGCGGGACCAGCCCCGCCCATGACGCGCTGGAGGCCGAGCTGGCCTCCCTGCACGCCAAGCCGGCGGCGCTGCTGTTCACCTCCGGGTTCGTGTCGAACCAGGCGGCGCTGGGCGCGATCCTGAACTCGCTGCCCGGCTGGGTGGTCTTCTCCGACGAGAAGAATCACGCTTCCATGATCGCCGGCATCAAGGGGTCCCGGGCGACGTGCCGCATCTTCCGCCACAACAACCCCGCGCATCTCGACGCGCTGCTGGCTGACACGCCGGCCGAGGCGCCGAAGCTGATTGCCTTCGAATCCGTCTATTCGATGGATGCCGACATCGCGCCCATCGGCGCCCTCTGCGACGTGGCGGCGCGGCACGGCGCGATGACCTATCTCGACGAGGTCCACGCGGTCGGCATGTACGGCCCGACCGGCGCGGGCGTGGCCGAGCGAGAAGGCGCGGCGCACCGGATCGACGTGATCGAGGGCACGCTCGCCAAGGCGTTCGGCTGCCACGGCGGATACATCGCGGGCGACGCGGCGGTGATCGACTACATCCGCTCCGTCGCGCCGGGGTTCATCTTCACCACCTCGATGCCCCCGATGGTCGCGGCCGCCGCGCTGGCGAGCGTGCGCCACGTCCGCGCCGACACGAAGCGCCGCGCCCGGCTGTTCGAGCGGGCGGAGGCGCTGAAGGCCCGGTTCGACGCCGCCCTGCTGCCGTGCATCCCCTCGCCGAGCCACATCGTCCCGCTGCATGTAGGCGAGGCGGCGCGCTGCACGGAGGTCAGCCGCCAGCTGCTCGACGAATTCGGCATATACGCCACGCCGATCAACTACCCGACCGTGCCGCGCGGGGCGGAGCGGCTGCGCTTCACGCCGGGGCCGCTGCACACGGACGAGATGATGGACCGGCTGGTGGCAGCACTGGTCGCGATCCTGCGGCCGGTGCGCGCGGCCGCCTGAGTTGACCGAAACGCGGCCGCTGATCCGTCTGGCGCCCGGCCAGGGACGGCGGCTGCGCGCCGGCGCGCCATGGGCTTTCAGCAACGAGATCGCGATGAAGCCCGAGTACCGCCGGATGGAACCGGGCGGGCTCGTGCGGCTGGAGGGCGACGACGGCGCGCGGTTCGGTGTGGCAATGTTCAACCCGCACAGCCTGATCGCGGCCCGCGTTCTGGACCGCGACCCCGACGCGGCGATTGATGCCGCGTGGATACGTGCGCGGCTGGAAGACGCGGCGGCGCTGCGCGCGCGCGTCTGCGACAGCCCGTATCACCGCATGGTGCATGCCGAGGCGGACTACCTCCCCGGCCTGGTGATCGATCGCTATGATGACGTGGCGGTGATGCAGGCGAACGCGGCCGGGATCGACCGGCTGACACCGCTGCTCCTGGCCGCGCTTCTCGATGTGCTGCCGATACGGGCGGTTGTCGCGCGCAACAATTCGGGCACCCGCCGCCACGAAGGACTGGCCGAGCAGGTTGAATTGCTGCATGGCTCGGACGCCGCCACGATCGTGGAAGAAGGCGGTGTGCGATTTTCCGTCGATCCCCTCGCTGGCCAGAAGACTGGGTGGTTCTTCGATCAGAAGCCGAACCGGGACCGGGTGGCGGTCTTGGCGGCGGGAGCGCGCGTGCTCGACCTGTTCGCCCATACGGGCGCCTTCGGCCTGCGCTGCGCCGCCGCCGGCGCGCATGCCGTGACGCTGGTGGATTCAAGCGCGCCCGCGCTGGACCAGGCGATGGCGGCGGCGGCGCGCAACGGCCTCGCCGAGCGAACCCATCTCCGCCGGGCGGATGCGTTCGAGGCACTCGCCACTCTCGCCGAAAGCGGGGAACGGTTCGACATCGTGATCTGCGACCCGCCCGCCTTCGCCAAGTCGCGCAAGGACGCCGCCGCTGGACTGCGCGCCTATGGGCGGCTTGCTCGGTTGGCCGCAGGCGTGGTGGCGCCGGGCGGGTTCCTGTTCGTTGCCTCGTGCAGCCATCATGCGCCGCTCGACCCCTGGGCCGCGCAGGTGGCCGAAGGACTGCACCGCGCCCGCCGCGACGCCCGCCTCATCGCAACCACCGGCGCCGGCCCCGACCATCCGGCGCATCCACACCTGCCCGAGACGGCGTATCTCAAGGCGCAACTGTTACAGTTGCTGTAGTTGCGGCCGTTTCGACCCTCCCACCTTTTCATCAATGGTCTATCTTCTCTCGATGGCCCCGCCCTATCCTCGGCAGGAAATCCGGGAAGCAGGTCACGGGGGGTTCCGCCATGGGTGCTGTCCGCGATGCCTTGAGCTGCATCTGCCTTGCCGCTCTGGGGACCTATGCCGCCGTGAGTGGAGATCCCCACGCCGGCGCTCTGACGGCCGCGACGGCCGCCGGGGCCGGTCTGGCCACCGGCATCGCGGCTAATCTGGGCTTCAGCGTCCAACAGGCGGTGGACCGCGCGGTCGTGTCCAAGGTGCTGCGCGGTTGGCGGGGCATCGATGAAAACCACGTGGTCGTGCAGGCGCTGCGCCGGGCCTACCTGGATGCGCTGCGAGATGTCCTGAAGACCTACCGGCAGACGGCCCGAACAGCACCGGACTGGCCGCAACACGAGGCGTTCGCAAATAGCATCGAGGAGTTTGCCGGGCTGGAGTGGACGGAAGTGGAGCGGCTTCGCTTCGTCAGGCCCGGCAGCCTGACCCCGACCGAGTTCAAGATTCGGCAAGCGATCCTGAAGGATCTGCCGACTGCTTTCAACGCAGCCTTGTTAGCGCGCCAGGAGGAAGCGACTGGGCAGACAGCAGCGCGCGCTTTCGAGAGGCTCAGGCAGGCCATCATCCAGGGCGCGATGGCGGAGATCGAGAGCCGGACGCTTCCCGAGGGGAGTCATGCCCCGCCGATGTTCAGGGCCATCTTCGAAGGCACCAACGTTCCGGACTCCTGGTTCGACCTGTTCATAAGGGCGGCAGCGGAGCGTTTGAAGAACGAGCATCCCTTCGAAGCGATCTGGAACGCCGAGCAGGTCGCCTATATCAGCCAGCGGCTCACGCGCCTGCACAAGATTCTTGAGATCCCGTTCCGGGCCGGTGCGGCGCCTGCCGACCAACTCGCCGGGATCGTCAGGAAGCGGCCCAACGACCTGCTCCTGGCGCGCTTCCAGATCGTGCCGTATGTGGATTATCATGGGGCCTTGGAGGAGCTGCTGTCCTGGGCTCGCTCGCCGCAGTCTCCCGATGCTGCCGGTCGGCTCTACGTCGCAGCCGGCGGATACGGTAAGACGCGGCTCGCGATCGAGCTGATCTTGCAGCTTGAAGCCGAGGGCTGGGACGGCACCTTCTTGTCGTCTCGCAACGCTTATGATTATGGCCCTGGCGCTCTCCGGGACATGATCGCCGTCGATGAGGCCGGCGGCCTGCTGATCGTCATCGACTACGCCGAGAGCCAGATCACCCTCCTGAAGCGGGTTGCGCAGGAAGCGGCGGAAGCGATGAGCGGCAGGCCGATCCGTGTGCTCGCCCTGGCGCGCTCCGCGGAGGGCTGGTGGAAGGGGATCCAAGCGGATGAAAGCGTGGCGGCGGTGTTCGAGCCCGCGCCCTACCGGCTGATCGCGCAGCGCCTCAGTCCAGAGCAGCGCGACAAGCTCTTCGAAACAGCGGTCGCTGCCTTCCGGCGGGCACTGACGCTGGCCGAGGGTGGCGAACCGGCACGCCGCGCTGCGTCAACGGAGATGCGGGGCCGCGACTATGACCGGCCGCTGACGGTCAGCATGGCGGCGTTCCTGCACGCGCGCGGCGCCCCTATTGGCCAGAGCCAGAGTGTGTTCGAGAGGGTCTTTCTGGAGGAGTGCAGGCACTGGAAACGGATGCTCCATGTCGAGCACGACAACGATCCTGTCTTGATCTCGCTCCATCGCGCGGCAGCGCAGATCACGCTCGTCCAGGGCGCCACACCCGACGGCGCCGCCGCCCTGCTCAAGGCTGATCCGCGCGCCGCGGAGTATGGCCGAGCAACGGAGGATCGGTGCCTGCACGTGCTCGAGACCATCTACGGCACTGAGATCGAGGGGAAAGCCCTCCTCCGGCCGGTAGAACCCGATCTGCTCGGCGAGCACGGCGCCATGTCCGCGCTTGCCAAGGACCGGGACGGCCTACTCCACGCCACGCTCAAAGCAGCGCTGGCCGGAGCGCCGCTATTCGCGGTCGATGCATCCGAAATCCTTACGGTGCTGGCGCGGGCGACCCGGCCAGAGCACGATCAAGCGACTGTGGATGTGGCGAAAAATGGTCTGAGCGGATTGTGCCAATTCGCTGCTGGACTGACGTCCGAGGAGGCGCGCGAACTTGACGCTGCGCTTCCCCGCTTCGCGGTGCCGTTGTTGGCCTTATCGGCGGCCGTTGCTCGCCGGGTCGCAGCAACCGCCGAGAGCCCTTTGGAAGAAGCAAGGAGCCTCCACAACCTCGGCATCCGCTTGAGCGAGAGCGGCGACAGGGCGCGCGCGCTGGCGCCGGCCCGGCGGGCCGTGGAGATCTATGAGGCGTTGGCGGGGGAGAACCCGGCCGCCTACCGCCTCGACCTGGCCGGCAGCCTCCACAGCCTCGGCATCAGCTTGAGCGATAGCGGCGACAGGGCGGGCGCGCTGGCGGCGGCCCGGCGGGCCGTGGAGATCTATGAGACGCTGGCGGAGGAGAACCCGGCCGCCTACCGCCTCGACCTGGCCGGCAGCCTCCACAGCCTCGGCATCAGCTTGAGCGAGAGCGGCGACAGGGCGGGCGCGCTGGCGGCGACCCGGCGGGCCGTGGAGATCCGCGAGGCGCTGGCGGAGGGGAACCCAGCCGCCTACCGCCCCGACCTGGCCGGCAGCCTCGACAACCTCGGCAACCGCTTGAGCGAGAGCGGCGACAGGGCGGGCGGGCTGGCGGCGACCCGGCGGGCCGTGGAGATCAATGAGGCGCTGGCGGAGGAGAACCCGGCCGCCTACCGCCCCGACCTGGCCCGCAGCCTCCACAACCTCGGCAACCGCTTGAGCGAGAGCGGCGACAGGGCGGGCGCGCTGGCGGCGACCCGGCGGGCCGTGGAGATCCGCGAGGCGCTGGCGGAGGGGAACCCGGCCGCCTACCGCCCCGACCTGGCCCGCAGCCTCGCCAACCTCGGCATCCACTTGAGCGAGAGCGGGGACAGGGCGGGCGCGCTGGCGGCTGCCCGGCGGGCCGTGAAGACCTATGAGGCGTTGGCGGGGGAGAACCCGGCCGCCTACCGCCCCGACCTGGCCCGCAGCCTCCACAACCTCGGCAACCGCTTGAGCGAGAGCGGCGACAGGGCGGGCGCGCTGGCGGCGACCCGGCGGGCCGTGGAGATCCGCGAGGCGCTGGCGGAGGGGAACCCGGCCGCCTACCGCCCCGACCTAGCCCGCAGCCTCGCCAACCTCGGCATCCACTTGAGCGAGAGCGGGGACAGGGCGGGCGCGCTGGCGGCAACTCGGCGGGCCGTGAAGACCTATGAGGCGCTGGCGGAGGAGAACCCGGCCGCCTACCGCCCCGACCTGGCCCGCAGCCTCCACAACCTCGGCAACCGCTTGAGCGAGAGCGGCGACAGGGCGGGCGCGCTGGCGGCGACCCGGCGGGCCGTGGAGATCCGCGAGGCGCTGGCGGAGGAGAACCCTGGCCGCCTTGTGTGATACCAGCCCTTGCGGGAGGCGGTCGAAGGGGCTCCGATCACACCCGCCGCATCCTCTCAGCCGCCCTGCGCCATCCCGTCGAGCAGCGCCGTCAGTTGCCGCGTCACCGCGTCGATGTCCACCATCCCGTCCACGGAGTGGAACCGCGCCTGCGCCTGGTAGTGCGGGATGAGGGGCGCGGTCTGGCGGTGATACGCCTCCAGCCGCGCTCCCACGGTCTCGCGGCTATCGTCGGCTCGGCGGACGAACTCGGTGGCGCCGCAGACGTCGCACACGCCCGGCGTGCGCGTGGGCTTGAACGTGTCGTGATAACCCTCGCCGCATTTGGCGCAGGTGAAGCGCCCGGCGATCCGATCGACCAGGGCGGCGTCGTCCACGCACAGCTCGATCACCGCGTCCAGCCGCAGGCCCTTTTCTGCGAGCAGCCGATCGAGTGCCTCGGCCTGCGGGACGGTGCGCGGGAAGCCGTCCAGGATGAAGCCGCGCGCGCAGTCGGGCCGGTCGATCCGGCCGCCCAACATCCGGATGATGATGTCGTCGGAGACCAGCCGGCCGGATTCCATCACGGCGCGCGCCTCGCGCCCGATCGGGCTGTCGGCCGCCACCTCGGCGCGCAGCATGTCGCCGGTGCTAATCTGCGCGATGCCGTAGCGCTCCTCCAGACGTTTCGATTGCGTTCCTTTCCCTGCTCCGGGCGGCCCCAGAAGAAGCAGGATCATCGTCGATTCCTCACGCGCGACTTGCGGATCAGGCCCTCGTACTGGTGCGCCAGCAGATGCGACTGGATCTGGGTCACGGTGTCCATGGTGACGGAGACGACGATCAGGATGGACGTGCCGCCGAAGTAGAACGGCAGGCCGTAGTTGCTGATCAGAAGCTCCGGCAGTAGGCAGACCGCCGTCAGATAGAGGCCGCCCACGGTGGTCAGCCGGGTCAGCACGTAATCGAAGTAGTCGGCCGTTGCCGTGCCCGGCCGGATGCCGGGGACGAAGCCGCCGTACTTCTTGAGATTATCCGCCGTCTCCTGCGGATTGAACACGACGGCGGTATAGAAATACGAGAAGAAGATGATGAGAATGGCATAGAGCGCCATGTAGCCTGGCGTGCCGTGGCCGAGCTGGGAGGATAGGAAGCTCAGCCAGCCCGTGCTCCCGCCCGAGAACCCGGCGATCGTCGCGGGGATCAGCAGGATGGAGCTTGCGAAGATCGGCGGGATCACGCCGGACGTGTTGATCTTCAGCGGCATATGGGTCGAATCGCCGCCGAACATGCGGTTGCCGACCTGGCGTTTGGGATACTGCACCGCCACCCGCCGGTAGGCGCGCTCCATGAAGACGATGACCCCGATCGTCACGAAGGCGATGACGAAGAAGCCGACGATGAAGGCCGGCGACAACGCGCCGGTGGCGCCGAGCTGCAACAGCGAGGCCATGGCGTTCGGCAGGTTGGCGACGATGCCGGCCATGATGATCAGGCTGGTGCCGTTGCCGACGCCGCGCGCGGTGATCTGCTCGCCCAGCCACATCAGGAACATCGTGCCGCCCACCAGCGTGACCACGCAGGTGAACAGGAACAACGGCCCGGGAGCGGGCACCGCCGGGCCGAAGCTGCCGCGCATCAATTCCAGCCCCACCGCGATGCCGTAGGATTGAAAAAGCGCGATCAGCACGGTCAGATAGCGCGAGTACTGGTTCAGCTTCACCCGCCCCTGCTCGCCCTCCTTCTTCAGGGCTTCGAGCGAGGGCATGGCCGCGGTCAGCAGCTGCATGATGATGCTGGCGCTGATGTAGGGCATGATGTTCAGCGCGAACACCGTCATGCGCCCGAGGGCGCCGCCGGTGAACATGTTGAACATGCCCAGGATGCCCCCGCCGTGCTGCTGAAGCATCTCGGTCATCACGGAGGCATCGACGCCGGGGACGGGGATGTACGAGCCGACCCGATAAATGATCAGCGCCCCCAGGGTGAACCAGATGCGCTTCTTGAGCTCGGTGGCCTTGGACAGGACGCCGAGGCTGAGATTGGAGGCTAGCTGTTCGGCCGCGGAGGCCATGAGCGATCTTCCTCAGAGACGGCCCTCACCCGCCGCGCTATCGCGCGACGACCTCTCCCGCAGGGCGGGACAGGTGGGGCACTATTAGGCGACGACGTGCGAGGACGTCCACCTCTCCCATGAAGCCTTCGCGGCGGGCGAGGGTCACGACGCCGCCGGCTCTGCCTCACGCACCACCGTCCTCGTGACCGACCCGCCGGCCTTCTGCACGGCCGCGACCGCCGAGGCCGAGGCCCCGCTGACGGTGATTGTCACCGCCCGGGTGATCTCGCCCTTGCCGAGCAGGCGAACGCCAGCAATCTTGCTGCCGCGCACCAGCCCCGCCAAGCGCAGCGTGTCCTCGGTAATCGGCTGGGCGGCGTCGAGCCGCCCGGCCGCGATCGCCGCATCGAGCGCGCCAAGGTTGACCGGGGCGTAGACCTTCCGGAACGGATTGAAGAACCCGCGCTTGGGAAGCCTCCGGTAGATCGGAAGCTGACCGCCCTCGAACCCGTTGATGGCGACGCCGCTGCGGGCGAGCTGACCCTTCACGCCCTTGCCGGAGGTCTTGCCCTTGCCCGACCCGATGCCCCGGCCGAGGCGCTTGGACCTGCGACGCGCCCCCGGATTGTCGCGCAGCTCATTGAGATTCATGACGAGACATCCTCCACCTTGATCAGGTGGGCCACCTTGCGCACCATCCCGCGCACCGAGGGAGTGTCCTCCAGCTCGCGCGTGCGGTGCATCTTGTTGAGGCCGAGGCCGATCAGCGTCTCGCGCTGGCCCGGTTTGCGCGCGATCGGCGAGCCGGTCTGCGTCACCCGAATGCGCTTGTTATCTTCAGGCATTGGCGGCCGCCTCCGGTTCCGCCTGCGGCGCCGCCTCGCGGCGCGGCCCCAGGATGTCGGACACCTTCTTGCCGCGCCGGTTGGCGACCAGTCGCGGCGAGACGCACTGCGACAGCGCGGCGAACGTCGCCTTGACCATGTTGTGGGAGTTGCGGCTGCCGAGCGACTTGGCGACCACGTCGCCGATGCCAAGGCTCTCGAACACGGCGCGCAGCGGGCCGCCGGCGATGATGCCCGTGCCGGCGGAGGCCGAGCGCAGCACGACCACGCCGGCGCCGAACCGGCCCTCGACGTCGTGGTGCAGGGTGCGGCCTTCCTTCATCGGCACCCGGATCATGGTCTTCTTGGCCCGCTCGGTCGCTTTGCGGATCGCTTCGGGCACCTCGCGCGCCTTGCCGGCGCCGTAGCCGACCCGGCCCTTCTTGTCGCCCACCACGACCAGCGCGGCGAAGGCGAAGCGACGTCCGCCCTTCACCACCTTGGCGACGCGGTTGATGGTGACGAGCTTGTCGATGATGCCGTCGTCGGGCTCGTCGCGGTCCCGCCGGCGCCCGTCTCTCGGTTCACGTGCCATCGCTCAGATCCTCAGAATGCCCGCACTCAGAACGACAACCCGCCTTCGCGGGCGGCCTCGGCCAGCGCCTTTACGCGGCCGTGGTAAAGATACGCGCCGCGGTCGAACACGACCTCCTTCACCCCCGCCGCCAGCGCCCGCTCGGCAAGCAGCCGGCCCACCGCCGCGGCGGCGTCCTTGTCGGCGCCGGTCTTCAGGCCCTCGCGCAGCGTCTTGTCGAGCGAGGACGCGGCCGCCATCGTGCGCCCGCCCGAGTCGTCGATCACCTGGGCATAGATGTGCTTGGACGAGCGGAACACCGACAGGCGCACGCGCCCGCCGGCCTTCTGGCGTAGCTGGTAGCGCAGGCGCCCGCGCCGACGCTCCCGCAATTCCTGAACTCCGCTCATCTTACTTCTTCTTGCCTTCCTTGCGCCGGATGATCTCGTCGGTGTAGCGCACGCCCTTGCCCTTGTAGGGCTCGGGCGGGCGCCAGCCGCGGATCTCGGCGGCAACCTGGCCGACCAGGCGCTTGTCCACGCCCTCGACCTTCACCGCCGTCGGACGCTCGCAGGTGATCTTGATCCCGTCCGGGATCGGATAGACCACGTCATGCGAGAAGCCGAGATTGAGCACCAGGTTCTTGCCCTGGACCGCGGCACGGTAGCCTGTGCCGGTGATCTCCATCGACCGCGTGAAGCCGGCGGAGACGCCCCGGACCATGTTGGCCACCTGCGCGCGCGTGGTGCCCCACATCACCCGCGCCCGCCGCTCGCCCCCGCGAGGTGCGATCGTGACCTTGTTGTCCGCGACCGTAGCCTCGACGTGCTCGGTCAGATCGAGCCGAAGCTCCCCCAGCCGGCCCTTGGCGGTGAGCTGGTGACCCGCGATGGCCACCTGCACGCCCTGCGGGATCTCGACCGGGTATTTGCCGATGCGTGACATCGCCGCCTCCTCAGAACACGCGGCATAGGACTTCGCCGCCCACATGGGCGGCGCGGGCCTCGGCATCGCTCATCACGCCGCGCGGCGTCGACAGGATCGACACGCCCAGCCCGGCGTAAAAGCGCGGCAGTTCCTTGATCTTGGAATACACGCGCCGGCCGGGCTTGGAGACGCGGTGGATCTCCTTGATGACCGGCTCGCCCTCCGCGTATTTCAGCTCGATCCGCAGATGCGCGACGCCGGGCCGCACCTCCTCGGCCGAGAAGCCGCGGATGTAGCCTTCGCGCCTCAGCACATCCAGCACGTTGGCGCGCAGCCGCGACGCCGGCGCGATGCACGAGGTGTGGCGCGCACGCTGCGCGTTGCGGATACGGGTGAGCATGTCGCCCAACGGGTCCGACATCGACATTCCGGGCGCTCCCTACCAGCTCGCCTTCACCATGCCGGGGATCTGCCCGGCGGAGGCGAGGTCGCGAAGCGCGATGCGGCACAGCTTGAACTTGCGGTAGTTCCCGCGCGAGCGCCCGGTCAGCTCGCAGCGCAGCCGCACGCGCACGCGCGCGCCGTTGCGCGGCAGTTCCGCCAGCTTGAGGGTCGCGTTGAAGCGGTCCTCGACCGGCAGCGAGCGGTCCATCACCACGGACTTGAGCTCGGCGCGCTTGGTCCTGTCGCGCGCCGCCAGGCGCGTGCGCATCTTGTTGCGGTTGACCTGGGAAGTCTTGGCCATCCTGTCTCTCTACCTCCGGAACCTGTCAGATTTGCACCCACCCTGACGGTTTTCCATTTCAGCTTGCAAACGGCAGGTCGAAGGCTTTCAGCAGCGCCTTCGCCTCGGCATCGGTTTCCGCGGTGGTGACGAACACGATGTCCATGCCCCGCACCGCGTCCACCCGGTCGTAGTTGATCTCCGGGAACACGATCTGCTCGCGCATCCCCATCGCGAAGTTGCCGCGCCCGTCGAACCCCTTGCCCTGGGCGATGCCGCGAAAGTCGCGCACGCGCGGCAATGCGATGGTGACCAGACGGTCCAGGAACTCGTACATCCGCGCCTTGCGGAGCGTCACCTTGCAGCCGATCGGCAGGCCCTTGCGGATCTTGAAGCCGGCGATCGCCTTTTTGGCCAGCGTCCTGACCGGCCGCTGCCCGCTGATCGCGGCCAGTTCGGCGAACGCGGCGTCCAGCGTCTTCGAATCCGCCGTCGCCTCGCCGACGCCCATGTTGATGACGATCTTGTCGAGCCGCGGCACCTGCATCGGATTCTTGTAGCCGAACTCCTGTTGCAGCTTGCCGCGCACCTCCTCGCGGTAGCGGCGCTGCATGCGCGGCGTCTCGGCCGGCGAGGCGGCCGACTGCGCGACGGTCGCAATCTCGGTCGCCTCAGCGCGCGTCGCCGCGCCTTCCTTCGCCTGGCGCGCGCCACCCTTCGGCTGGGCGCCTCTCGGCTGGCCGCCCTTCGCCGCGGGGCCCTTCGGCTGACCCTTGCCGCCCTTCGGCGGTTTCTTCGTCCCGCTCATCTCAGCCCTCGATCACCTGGCCGGTGGCCTTCGCCACCCGCACCTTTCGCCCGTCGTCCAGGACACGAAAGCCGATCCTGGTGCGCTTCTCGCTTTTCGGATCGACCAGCATCAGGTTCGACAGATGGATCGCCGCCTCCTCGCGCACGATGCCCCCGGGCTGGCCCATGCCCTGCGGCTTCTTGTGCTTGGTGGCGAGGTTCACCCCCGCGACCAGCGCGCGGTCGGCGCGCGGGAACACGCGCAGCACCTCGCCCCTGATCCCCTTGCTGGCGCCGGTGATGACCTCCACGGTGTCGCCCCTGCGAATGCGCGCGGCCATCAGATAACCTCCGGCGCGAGCGAGATGATCTTCATGAACCGCCGCGCGCGCAGTTCGCGCACCACGGGGCCGAAGATGCGCGTGCCGATCGGCTCCTGCTGCTTGTTGATCAGCACCGCCGCGTTGCGGTCAAAGCGGATCGCGCTGCCGTCGCCCCGGCGGACCGGGAAAGACGTTCGCACGATCACCGCCTGATGCACGTCGCCCTTCTTCACCTTGCCGCGCGGGATCGCCTCCTTCACGGCGACGACGATCACGTCGCCCACCGAGGCCGTCTTGCGCTTGGAGCCGCCCAGCACCTTGATGCACTGCACGCGACGCGCGCCCGAGTTGTCGGCGACGTCGAGATTGGATTCGACCGAGATCATGCCAGAGCCTCCTTATTCCGTCGGCAGCGGAGCGGGGGGTGCCGGCTGCGCCTCGGCGGCGGCAATCGCCTCCTCGGGGGCATCACGCAGCAACCTTCCGTTGCGTTCCACGACGGTCCAGGTCTTGCGCTTGCTGATCGGCGCGCATTCCACGACCCGCACGACGTCGCCCACCTTGCAAACGTTGCTCTCGTCGTGTGCGGCGTACTTCTTCGAGCGCCGAATGAACTTCTTGTACAGCGGATGCATCACGCGGCGATCGACAAGCACCGTCACGGTCTTGTCCATCTTGTCGCTCGTCACCCGGCCGGTGAGGACGCGCCTCGGCATTCCGATACCCCTCTAGGTCCGGGCGCTAGCGCGCTGGCGCTCGCCCATGACGGTCTTCAATCGCGCAATGTCGCGCCGCACCTGACGCACCCGCGCCGTTCCCTCGGCCTGGCCGGTGGCGCGCTGGAAGCGCAGGTTGAACTGCTCCTTGCGCAGCGCGATCAGCAGGTCGTCCATCTCGTCCGGCGTCTTCGCGCGCAGGTCCGACGCCTTGTTCACGGTGGCCTTCGCCATCACGAATCTCCCGTCCGCTGCACGATCTTGGTCCGGATCGGCAGTTTCGCCGCGCCCAGGGTGAGCGCATCGCGCGCGATCTCGGCCGGCACGCCGTCGAGTTCGAACATGATCCGGCCGGGATGCACGCGGCAAACCCAGAACTCCGGGCTCCCCTTGCCCGAGCCCATGCGAACCTCGGCCGGCTTGATCGACACCGGCACGTCCGGGAAGATGCGTATCCAGACCCGCCCGGCACGCTTCATCGCGCGGGTGATGGCCCGCCGCGCCGCCTCGATCTGGCGCGCGGTGACGCGCTCGGGCTCGAGCGCCTTCAGCCCATAGGTGCCGAAGGTGAGCTGGGTGCCCCCGCTGGCGAGGCCCTTGATCCGACCCTTGTGCGCCTTGCGGTACTTGGTGCGCTTCGGTTGCAGCATGATCCGTTATCGCTTCGTCTACCGTTGGGGCGCTTGCTCGGCGGCGCGCCGGTCCTGCGCCAGCGGGTCGTGCGCCAGGATCTCGCCCTTGAAGACCCAGACCTTCACGCCGCAGGTGCCATAGGTCGTCTTGGCGGTCGCCGAACCGTAGTCGATGTCGGCGCGCAACGTGTGCAGTGGCACCCGCCCTTCGCGGTACCACTCGACGCGCGCGATCTCCGCGCCGCCCAGTCGGCCGCCGCAGTTGATGCGGATGCCCTGTGCGCCGAGCCGCATCGCGGACTGCACCGCCCGCTTCATCGCACGCCTGAATGCCACACGACGCTCAAGCTGCTGGGCGATGTTCTCGGCCACCAAGGTGGCGTCGATCTCGGGCTTGCGGATCTCGACGATGTTCAGCGTCACGTCGGCCTTCGTCATCCGGCTGAGGTCTTTCTTGAGAACCTCGATGTCCTGGCCCTTCTTGCCGATCACAACGCCCGGGCGGGCGGCGTAGATCGTCACGCGCGGCTTCTTCGCCGGCCGCTCGATCACCACGCGCGACACGCCGGCGCCGCGCAGCCTCTCGCGCAGGCGTTTGCGCAGCCGGAGATCGTCGTGCAGCAGCGCCGAATAGTCGGTGCCCGCGAACCACCGGCTGTCCCAGGTGCGGTTGATGCCGAGCCGCAGCCCGGTCGGGTTGACCTTGTGACCCATTACGCGGCCTCCCGCCCGATCCGTTGGCCGCCCCGCGCCGCGCCGCGATCGGCTTCCTCGGCGCGCTCGGCCACGACGATCTTCAGATGGCTGAACCACTTCTCGACGCGGGCTGCGCGGCCCCGGCCGCGCGCCTGAAACCGCCGCATCACGACCGAGCGCCCTACCTCGGCGCGCGAGACGACCAGCCGATCGACGTCGAGCTGATGGTTGTTCTCGGCGTTCGCGATCGCGCTCTCCAGTGCCTTGCGCACATCATGGGCTATGCGCCGCTTGCTGAACGTCAGCGTGGCGATCGCCGCCGGCGCCGACAGGTCGCGGATCATCGCGGCCACCAGATTGAGCTTGCGCGGCGAGACGCGCAGGTTGCGCACCACGGCCTGCGCCTCGGTGTCCGCCAGCGCGCGGGGATGGCCCGGCTTGCTCATGTCAGCCCCGCCTCGCCTTCTTGTCGCCCGAGTGGCCGCTGAACGTGCGGGTCGGGGAGAATTCACCGAATTTGTGGCCGACCATGTTCTCGTTCACCTGCACGGGCAGGAACTTGCGACCGTTGTAGACGCCGAACGTCATGCCCACGAACTGCGGCAGGATCGTCGAGCGGCGCGACCAGATCCGGATGATCTCGTTGCGACCCGACGCCCGCGAGGCCTCGGCCTTCTTCAACAGATACCCGTCCACGAACGGGCCTTTCCAGACGGAACGCGCCATCCTTATCTGTCCCCGCTCACTTGCCTTTACTGCGGCTGCGAATGATCAGCCGCTGCGTGCGCTTGTTGGTGCGCGTCTTGTAGCCCTTGGTCGGCTTGCCCCACGGCGTCACCGGATGGCGCCCACCCGAGGAGCGCCCCTCGCCGCCGCCGTGCGGATGGTCCACCGGGTTCATCACCACGCCCCGATTGTGCGGCCGTCGGCCGAGCCAGCGCGAACGCCCGGCCTTGCCGATCTTCTGGTTCATGTTGTCGGGGTTCGACACCGCCCCGATCGAGGCCATGCACTCGGCCCGCACGATGCGCAGCTCGCCCGACATCAGCTTGACCTGCGCGTAGCCCGCGTCCTTGCCGACGAGTTGCGCGTAGGTACCCGCCGAGCGCGCGATCTTTCCCCCGGCGCCCGGCTTCATCTCGATGTTGTGGATGATCGTGCCGACCGGGATCGCCGCCAACGGCATCGCATTGCCCGGCTTGATGTCGACCCGCGCGCCCGCCACCACCGCGTCGCCCACGCGCAGACGCTGCGGGGCCAGGATGTAGGCCAGCTCGCCGTCCGCGTACTTCACCAGCGCGATGAAGGCCGTGCGGTTGGGATCGTATTCCAGCCGCTCCACCGCCGCCGGCACGTCGAACTTGCGCCGTTTGAAATCGACGTGGCGATAGGTCTGCTTGTGCCCGCCGCCGCGGAAACGGCTGGTGATGCGGCCGTGGTTGTTGCGCCCGCCGGTGCCGAGCTTGCCTTCGGTCAGGGCCTTGACCGGCTTGCCCTTCCACAGCTCGCCACGCTGGATCAGCACCGTGCCGCGCAGGCTGGCCGTGACCGGGTTAAAGTTCTTCAAGGGCATGTCTTGGTTCTCACGCGAGCCCGGTGGTGAAGTCGATCTGCTGGCCGGCGGCGAGCCGCACGAAAGCCTTCTTGACGTCCGGCCGCCGCCCGGGACGACCCCGGAACCTCTTGGTCTTGCCCTTCTGCACCAGCGTGTTCACCGCCAGCACCTGCACGCCGAACAACGCCTCGACCGCCGCCTTGATCTGCGGCTTGCTGGCTTCGAGCGGGACGCGAAAGACATACTGACCGTGCTCGGAGAGGCGGGTCGCCTTCTCGGTGATGACCGGGCTGCGTATCAACTGATAGATCGCCTCCCGCGACAGGCGCGGCCCGCGCGCCCGCGTTGCGGGCTGGACGTCCGTCTCGCTCATGCCGCCGCCCCTTCGGTCTCGCCGCCGCCGGCTTCGATGCTTGCCGGACCCGCTGCCTCGCCGCCCAGGCGCCGCCGCAGCCCCTCCACCCCGGCGGCGGTGATCGCCAGCACGTCGTGGCGCAAGATGTCGTACACGTTGGCCCCGATCGTGGGCAGGATGTCCACACCGCGGATGTTCCGGCTGACCCTCAGAAAGCCCTCGTCCACCGTCAGATCGACGATCAGCGCCGAACGCCAGCCCAGCGCCTTCAGTTTTCCCGCAAGCTCGCGCGTCTTGCCGAGGCCGCCCCCGGCGGCGTCGAGCACGATCAGCTTGCCCTCGGCCTGCTTCTGCGACAGCGCCGAGATCAGGCCGAGCCGGCGAACCTTCTTGTTCAGGCTGTATTCGTGCGAGCGCACGACCGGTCCATGCACCACGCCCCCAGTGCGGAACTGCGGCGAGCGAAGGCTGCCCTGTCGGGCGTTGCCGGTGCCCTTCTGCCGATAGGGCTTCTTGGTGGTGCCCTGCACCTCGCCCATGCCCTTCACCTTGTGCGTGCCCGCACGGCGCCTGGCGAGTTGCCAATGCACCACGCGCGCCATGATGTCGCGCCGCGGCGTGGCGGCGAAGAACTCGTCCGGCAACTCGGTCATGCCGGCTTCGGCGTTGTCCAGCGTTCGGATGGCGACCTGCATGGCGCTCTTCCCTCAGGCCGCCGCCACGGGTGCATCCACCAGCGCGGCCGGATACGGCGCGTCGGCCGGGCGGGCGCGCTTGACCGCATCGCGCACCAGCACGAATCCGCCGCGCACGCCCGGAACGGCGCCCTTCAGCATGACGAGCCCCTTCGCGGCATCGACGCCGGCCACCTCCAGGCTGAGCGTCGTCACCCGCTCATGGCCCAGATGGCCGGCCATCTTCTTGTTCTTGAACACCTTGCCTGGATCCTGCCGGTTGCCGGTGGAGCCGTGGCTGCGATGGCTGATCGAGACGCCGTGGCTGGCCTCCAGGCCGGAGAAATTCCATCGCTTCATCGCGCCCGCGAAGCCCTTGCCCTTGCTGGTGGCGGTGACGTCCACCCGTTGGCCCACGACGAAATGCGCGGCCGACAGCGTGGCGCCCGCATCGAGCAGCGCGTCCGCATCGACGCGGAACTCCGCCAGCCGCGCCTTCGGCTCCACCTTGTTCTTCGCGAAATGGCCGCGGTTGGGTTTGCTGACGTTCTTGACCTTCGCGCGGCCCCAGCCGAGCTGGACGGCGGTGTAGCCATCCCGCTCCCGGGTGCGCGCGGCCACCACCTGGACGGCGTCGAGGTGCAGCACGGTGACCGGCACATGCGTGCCGTCGTCGCGGAAGATCCGCGTCATGCCCAGCTTCTTGGCGAGCAGTCCGGTTCGCATGACCCTGCCTTCAGATCTTGATCTCGACGTCCACGCCGGCGGCGAGGTCGAGCTTCATGAGAGCGTCCACCGTCTGCGGCGTCGGCTCGACGATATCGAGCAATCGTCGGTGCGTGCGGATCTCGAACTGCTCCCGGCTTTTCTTGTCGACGTGTGGCGAGCGGTTCACGGTGAAGCGCTCGATATGCGTCGGCAGCGGGATCGGTCCGCGAACGCGCGCACCCGTGCGCTTGGCCGTGTTCACGATCTCCTTCGTGCTGTTGTCCAGCACGCGGTGATCGTACGCCTTGAGGCGGATGCGGATATTCTGATTGTCCATCGCTCGCTGATCCGTTCGCCGGAAGCGACGCCGGCGCCGAGCCCGATCTCCGGGCAGGGCGCCGGCGCGCGGCCTGGTCGTTAGGTCGTGATCTTCGCAACCACCCCGGCGCCCACGGTCCGGCCGCCTTCGCGGATCGCGAAGCGCAGCCCCTCGTCCATGGCGATCGGCGCGATCAGCTCCACCTCCATCGAGACGTTATCGCCCGGCATCACCATCTCGGTGCCCTCGGGAAGCTGGACGACGCCGGTGACATCGGTGGTGCGGAAGTAGAACTGCGGCCGGTAGTTGGTGAAAAACGGCGTGTGCCGCCCGCCCTCTTCCTTCGTCAGGATATACGCCTCGGCCTGGAACTTCGTGTGCGGCGTGATCGAGCCGGGCTTGGCCAGCACCTGGCCGCGCTCCACGTCCTCGCGCTTCGTGCCGCGCAGTAGCGCGCCGATGTTGTCGCCCGCCTCGCCGCGGTCGAGCAGCTTGCGGAACATCTCCACCCCGGTCACGACCGTCTTCACCGTCGCCTTGATGCCGATGATCTCGACCTCGTCGCCCACGTTGACCACCCCGCGCTCCACGCGCCCGGTCACCACCGTGCCGCGGCCAGAGATCGAAAAGACGTCCTCGATCGGCATCAGGAAGGGACGATCCGTCGCACGCGCCGGCTGCGGGATGTAGGCATCGACCGCGGCCATCAGCTCCATCACCGACTTTTCGCCGACATCCGGCTCGCGGTCCTCAAGGGCGCACAACGCGGAACCCTTGATGATCGGGATGTCGTCGCCGGGGAACTGATAGGACGACAGCAACTCGCGCACCTCGAGCTCGACGAGTTCGAGCAGCTCGGGGTCGTCCACCATATCGACCTTGTTCATGTAGACCACCAGCGCCGGCACGCCGACCTGACGCGCGAGCAGGATGTGCTCGCGCGTCTGCGGCATCGGGCCGTCGGCGGCCGAGACGACGAGGATCGCGCCGTCCATCTGCGCCGCGCCGGTGATCATGTTTTTCACGTAGTCGGCGTGGCCGGGGCAGTCCACGTGCGCGTAGTGGCGGTTCGCCGTCTCGTACTCGACATGCGCGGTGGCGATGGTGATGCCGCGCGCCCGCTCCTCGGGCGCCTTGTCGATCTGGTCGTACGCCGTGTACGTCGCACCGCCGGACTTGGCCAGGATCTTCGTGATCGCCGCCGTCAGCGTCGTCTTGCCGTGATCGACATGTCCGATCGTGCCGATGTTGCAGTGCGGCTTGGTGCGCTGGAATTTCGCCTTGGCCATTAGTCTCTCCGTGGGGACCCGCGGTCCGTGCCCAGTTGTTCGAGTGTTACCAGCGGTAGTGGCTAAAGGCCTTGTTGGCCTCCGCCATCCGGTGGGTGTCTTCGCGCTTCTTCACCGCCGAGCCGCGATTGTTGACCGCGTCCAGCAGCTCGTTCGACAGGCGATCTTCCATCGTATGTTCCCCGCGCTTGCGCGCGGCGTCGATGAGCCAACGGATGGCCAGCGCCTGGCGCCGCTCCGTCCGGACCTCGACCGGCACCTGATAGGTGGCCCCGCCGACCCGGCGAGACCGAACCTCGACGGCCGGCTTTACGTTCTCGAGCGCCTCGTGAAACATCCGCACCGGGTCGGCCTGAGCGCCACCCCGCTTGCGCAGCACGTCGAGCGCCGAATAGACGATTCCTTCGGCGGCGGATTTCTTGCCGTCGTACATCAGCGCGTTCATGAAACGGCTGATCACGACGTCGCCGAACTTGGCATCCGGCAGGATCTCGCGCTTGACGGCGCGGCGGCGGCGGGACATCGCGGACCCCTTCTTACTTCGGTCGCTTCGCGCCGTAGAGCGAACGGCGCTGGCGACGCTTGGCGATGCCCTGGGTGTCGAGCACGCCGCGCAGGATGTGATAGCGCACGCCCGGCAAATCCTTCACGCGCCCGCCGCGGATCAGCACCACCGAGTGCTCCTGAAGGTTATGCCCCTCGCCGGGAATGTAGCTCACCACCTCGTAGCCGTTGGTCAGCCGTACCTTGGCGACCTTGCGCAGCGCCGAGTTCGGCTTCTTCGGCGTGGTCGTGTAGACACGCGTGCAGACGCCGCGCTTCTGCGGACAGCCCTGCAGCGCCGGGACTGTGTTCCGGCCCTTCTGCGGCTCGCGCCCCTTGGCGATCAGCTGATTGATGGTCGGCATGCGCCTCTATCTCGTCCCTGTCCGTCGGCGGCCCACCCACCCGGCTCAATCCGTGCGCCGCCGTCGTCCACGGGCGAAACCCGCGCACGAGGGGGGAGAGCCCCACGCCAGCGGGTTGAGGTCATGCGAGCGGCCTGGGCGCCGGACTGATCGCCGGAGCGGCGCCGCACGCGATGGTGCCTGCGATACGACGGCCGCCCGAACAGAGGTCAATGGGGTCGACCGAAGGGGCGGACCCTAGTGGGGCAGCCCGGGTAAGTCAACCCGTCATCCCGTGCCAGCTTCTACTCGGCCGCCTCGGCGTACGCCTCCAACGGCACACAGGTGCAGACCAGGTTCCGGTCGCCATACGCGTTATCCACCCGCTTCACCGGCGGCCAGGTACCTTCGCCTCCCCCACCCAGGACAGCGGAAATGCCGCCTGGGCGCGCGAGTAGGCGTGCGTCCATCCCTCTGCCGTCACCTCGCGTGCCGTGTGCGGGGCGTTCTTCAGCGGGTTATCCTTGCGATCCAGCCGGCCCGCCGTGATCGCGGCGATCTCGGCGCGGATCGCGATCATCGCCTCGCAAAAGCGGTCGATCTCCGCCTTCGGCTCGCTTTCGGTCGGCTCGACCATCAGCGTTCCGGCCACGGGCCAGGACATGGTCGGCGCATGGAAGCCGAAATCCTGCAGCCGCTTGGCGATGTCCTCGACGCTCACGCCCGCCTCGGCCTGGAAATCCCGGCAGTCGATGATGCACTCGTGCGCGACCAACCCGGTCGGTCCGGTGAACAGCACCCGATAATGCGGCGCGAGGCGGGCTGCGAGGTAGTTGGCGTTCAGCACCGCGACCTCGGTCGCACGCTTGAGGCCGGCCGCCCCCATCATGCGGATATAGGCGTACGAGATCGGCAGGATCAGCGCGCTGCCGAACGGCGCGGCCGCCACCGGCCCGACGCCCGTCGACGGCCCGGCATCCGCGCGCAGCGGGTGGTTCGGCAGATGCGGCGCGAGATGCGCGGCCACCGCAATCGGCCCGATCCCCGGCCCGCCGCCGCCATGCGGGATGCAGAAGGTCTTGTGCAGATTCAGGTGGCACACGTCCGCGCCGATCGCGGCCGGGCTGGTCAGCCCGACCTGGGCGTTCATGTTGGCGCCGTCCATGTACACCTGCCCGCCGTGGTCGTGGACGACGGCGCACATCTCCCGTACCTCGGCCTCGAAGACGCCATGCGTGCTGGGATAGGTGATCATCAGCGCCGCCAGCCGCTCGGCGTGCTTCCCCGCCTTGGCGCGGAGGTCGTCGAGATCGATGTTGCCGGCGCGATCGCAGCCCACCACCACGACGCGCAGCCCGGCCATCACGGCGCTGGCCGGGTTGGTGCCGTGCGCGCTGGCCGGGATCAGGCACACGTCGCGGGCGCCCTGCCCGCGCGCGCGGTGATAGGCGCGGATCGCCAGCAGCCCGGCATACTCGCCCTGCGAACCGGCGTTCGGCTGCAACGACACCGCCGCGAACCCGGTCGCCTCGCGCAGCCAGTCGGACAACCGCCCGATCACCACGTCGTAGCCGCACGTCTGCTCGGGCGGCGCGAACGGGTGGATGTCGGCGAAGCCTGGCCAGGTGATCGGCATCATCTCGGCCGAGGCGTTCAGCTTCATCGTGCAGGAGCCGAGCGGGATCATGCCCCGGTTGAGCGCTAAATCCTTGTCCTCCAGTCGCTTCAGGTAGCGCAGCATGGCGTGCTCGGAGCAGTGCTCGGCGAACACCGCCTCCTCCAGGAACCCCGTCGTGCGCAGCAGTTCGGGCGGGATCGAGGGCGCCGCGCCGGAAAGCCCGGCGCTCACGGCGTTTGCGAGCCGCGTCAGATCATCGCGCGTGACGGTCTCGTCGAGCGCGATGCCAACGCCGGTCGCGTCGATCCGCCGCAAGTTGAATCCCGCCGCCAACGCCCGCGCGATCAGCGCAGCGGCGTCGTGCGCCTCGATCGCGATGGTGTCGAAGAAGGCGTCGTGGCGCACGCCGTAGCCGGAGCGCCGCGCCACGTTGGCCAGCAGCCGGGCCTGCAGATTGACCCGTCGCGCGATCCGCCGGAGCCCGTCCGGCCCGTGCCAGACCGCGTAGAATCCGGCGATCACCGCGAGCAGGACCTGCGCCGTGCAGACGTTGGACGTCGCCTTCTCGCGCCTGATGTGCTGCTCGCGCGTCTGCAACGCCAGCCGCATCGCCGGCGTCCCCGCCGCATCGACGCTGACGCCGACGAGCCGCCCCGGCATGGCGCGCTTGAAAGCATCACGCGTGGCGAGGAAGCCGGCGTGCGGCCCACCGAAGCCCATCGGCACGCCGAAGCGTTGCGCCGAACCCACGACAACGTCGGCCCCCATCTCGCCCGGCGGGGTCAGCAGCGCCAACCCGAGCAAGTCGGCCGCGACGATCGCCAGCGCGCCGGCCTCGTGCGCCCGCGCGATCTCGGGCGCGAGGTCGCGGAGCGCCCCCGTGCTGCCCGGGTACTGAAGCACCAGCGCGAACGGATTGATCGCACCGATCGCGTCCAGATCGCCGGCCGCGACATCCAGCAGCCGCCAGCCGAGCGGCGCGGCGCGGGTCGCCAGCACCGCGCGGGTCTGCGGATGCAGGTCGGCGGCCACCGCGATCACGTCCGATCGGGCCTTCCCGACCCCGTGCGCCATCGACACCGCCTCGGCCGCCGCCGTCGCTTCGTCGAGCAGCGAGGAGTTGGCGATCGGCAGACCGGTGAGCTCGCAAATCATGGTCTGGAAGTTCAGCAGCGCCTCCAGCCGCCCTTGCGCGATCTCCGCCTGATAGGGGGTATAGGCGGTGTACCAGCCCGGGCTTTCCAGCACGTTGCGCTGGATTACCGGGGGCGTGTGCGTGCCGTGATAGCCAAGCCCGATCAGCGACTTCACCGCATGGTTCCGCGCCGCCAGCGCGCGCAGCTCGTCCAGCGCGCCCGCCTCGTCCACCGCCACGGGCAAATCGAGCCTGTGGTCCAGCCGGATCGCCGCGGGCACGGCACGGTCCGCCAGCTCGTCCAGTCCCGCGACGCCGACCTCGCGCAGCATGGCCGCTATCTCGGCCTCCGACGGGCCGATATGGCGGGCGACGAACCCGTCGGCAGCCTCCAGGGCGGAGAGTTCGGCGAGCTGGTCCATCACAGGCTCTCCACGAATTCTTTGTATTCCGTCCGATCCATCAGCTCCGCGAAGCCCGCCGGATCGTCGAGCTTCATCTTGAAGAACCAGCCCTCGCCCTCGGCGCTCAAACCGACGACGGTGGGATCCTCCACCACCGGCTGGTTGGTCTCCACGACCGTGCCGGAAAGCGGCGCGTACACGTCGGACGCGGCCTTCACGCTCTCGACCACGGCGCAGGCCTCGTCGCGCCCGAGCGCGCGGCCGATCTCGGGCAGCTCCACATACACAAGGTCGCCCAGCGCCTCCCTGGCGTGCTCGGTGATGCCGACCGTCGCGATGTCGCCGTCAAGGCGCATCCACTCGTGGTCCTTCGTGTAGCGGGTCTCGTGGTGGCTCAGGTCCACGGTCGGCATCGGCGATCCTCCGGCTATGCGCGTGTGCTTCTGTAGCGGTGCGGGACGAACGGCAGCGGCGTGACCGAAGCGGGCAGCGGCTTGCCGCGCACCATCAGGTGCAGGCGCGTGCCTGGCTCGGAGAGGTCGCGGCGCACGTAGCCCATCGCGATGGGCGCATTCAGCGTGGGCGAGAACCCGCCCGAGGTGATGGTGCCCGCATCGGTGCCATCGTCGGCGACGATGGTGGTCCCGGCGCGGGCCGGCGCCCGACCCTCGGGCCGCAGCCCGACCCGCACGCGCGACGGGTGGTGCTCCGCCTGGTCGCGGATCGCGGCCGCGCCTGGGAAGTCCCACGCGTCGCGTCGGCGCTTGCCGATCACCCAGGCGAGCCCGGCCTCGATCGGGGAGGTCAACTCGTCGATGTCGTTGCCGTAAAGGCAGAGCCCCGCCTCCAGCCGCAGCGAATCGCGCGCGCCCAGTCCGGCCGGCGCCACATCATCCTCGGCCATCAGCGCGCCGGCCAGCGCCTCGGCGCGGTCCGCCGGCACCGAGATCTCGAACCCGTCCTCCCCGGTGTAGCCTGATCGGCTGACGAGGCATGGGATGCCGGCGACATCGAGCTCGGCCGCGCCCAGGAACGGCAGGGAGGTCGCCGCGGGCGACAGTCGCCCCAAGATTGTGGCGGCCATCGGCCCCTGAAGGGCCAGCAGCGCGCGGTCCTCGATCTCCTCGAGGCGCACGCCGGCGGACAGGGCCTGCGCGATGTGCGGCAGATCCTCGGCCTTGCGGCTGGCGTTGACGACGAGGAACAGCCGGTTCTCGGCCAAGCGCGCGACCATCAGGTCGTCGAGGATGCCGCCGGCCTCGTTGGTCAGCAGCGTGTAACGCTGCCGGCCCGGACGCAGTCCGATGATGTCGCCCGGCACCAGAGCCTCCAGCGCGGCGGCGGCGGTCGCCCCGGTGAGCCACGCCTGGCCCATGTGCGAGACGTCGAACAGCGCGGCCTTCTGGCGGCAATGCAGGTGCTCCGCCAGCACCCCGCCCCGGCATCGCGCGGCCAGCGGGCCGGTCAAGTCGTACTGCACAGGCATTGCGTATCCGGCGAAGGCGACCATGCGGGCGCCAAGCGCGCGGTGCCAGGCATCGAGCGGCGTCGTCCGCACCGGCGGCGGGGTCGGGTCGTCGATCAGGGCATTCTCGACCAAGGGATGCTCCGCGAGCAAGGCTCCCCGCCGGCGATATGCCGGCGGGACAGCCCCCCTCTGTCGCGGGAACCTGAGAGATTCGGCCGCGTCGCCCCCGGATGGGCGCTACGACGTTACTCCGTCGGTGCGGCTGGCCGCGAGTTGCGGCGGGCCGGCTTTCCAGAGATCCCGTTCCGACGCGGTCCTTTTGCCTGAGCGTTTCCGGGGGCCGGTTGCGCCTTCGGCGGCGGCAAGCCGCTCTCTCCCGCGCCGGAGAAGCCGGGACGCACCCTACATGGCGCATTCGGGGGCGGATCGCAACGGGGCGGTGGCCGAACGTCGATCTTAACATATCGCGAGAAAGCGCTCGCCTTACTGTCATGCCCGCGAATTCACCTGTCATGCCCGCGAAGGCGGGTGTCCACGTCTTTCCCCCCGACGATATAAATGCCTATGCCCGCCGAACACCCCAGAACACAACCTGCGCGTTCCGCACGAAATCGGTCAGGTCCTTGCGCACCGCCCAAGGGTAGAACCAGCCGCCGGCGGGCATGAACGGGATCACCTCGAAGGCGCGGAGCTGGATCTGCTCGCAGATCTTCTTCTGCGCCTCGACATCGGGCGCGTCGAACCAGAGCTGGCGCAGCTCCTCTAACCGCGCGTCGGTCGGCCAGCCGAACCAGCCCTTCCTGCCGTTCGCGCGCAGCGGGTACGAACTGCCGGGGTTGGACGTCGCGAGGCCGCCCCAGGTCGTGCAGAAGACGTTCCACCCGCCCTTGTCCGGCGGGTCCATCTTGGCGCGGCGGGAAACCAGCGTGCCCCAATCCATGACCTGGTAATCGACGCTGATGCCGAGCTTCTGGAACAGGTCGCGCGTGACCTGGCACATCGGCACCAGCGACGCCTGATCGGACGGCGCCATGATCACGACCTTCTCGCCTTTGTAGCCGGACTCCTGCACCAGTTGCCGAGCCTTCGCGACATCGCGAGGAGACGTGAGTGCCTCCAGGCCGACGGTGCTCGCCATCGGCGTGCCGGCGGTGAAGAAGCCGACGGGATACTTGCCGAACTCGGTCTGCTCGCCGACCCAGGCGGTGACGTACTCCTTCTGATCGACCGCCGGCAGCAGCGCCTGCAGCAGCTTCGGGTTATCGAACGGAGGGAAGAGGTGGTTGAACGCGATGAGCGCGAGCGTGCCACGGGGATCGTAGTTCACGACCGTGCACTCCGCTGCCTGGCGCAAGGTCGGCAGCAGGTCGATCAGCGGAAACTCCAGCCAATCCACCTCGCCGGTCTGCAAGGAGGCAGCCTGAGTGGCCGGGTCTGGCTGGATGATCCACTCGACGCGATCGAAATGCACCACCTTGCCGCCGGAAAGGAACTGGGGCGGCTCGGTGCGTGGCACATACTTGTCGTTCTTGACGTACACCGCCTTGGCGCCGGAGACCCATTCCCCGGGAAGGAACCGGAACGGGCCGCTGCCCACGAACTCCTTGATCTGCTCGCTCGCGGGCGTCTTGGCGACGCGCTCGGGCATGATGAAACAATTCTGGGCGCCGAGCGCGTACAGGGTCTGCGGAAAGCGCTTCTTCAGCCTGATCCGGAAACGGTTGTCATCCAGCGCCTTGATCTCGTCGGTCCGGCTGGCGAGCTGCTGGCCGAAGGGGTCCTTCGTCCACCATCGCTGGATCGACTGCACGCAGTCCGCGCCGCGCACCCGCCCGCCATCGTGCCAAAGCAGGCCGTCGCGCAAGGTGAAGGTCCAGGTCAGTTCGTCCGACGACAGCTCGTGCCCGGCGCACATCTGGGGTCGCGCGGTCAGGCTGTCGTCCACGCCGTACAGCGTGTCGTACACCATGTAGCCGTGATTGATGGCGACCGTCGCCGTGGTCCAGATCGGGTCGGGGTTGGCGAGATTTGCCTGCGGGACGAAGCGCAGCACATTCTTGCTGCCCGTCTGCGCGATCGCGGGCCTCGGCAACCCCGCCGCCGTCAGCGCCACCGCCGCGCCTCCCGCCAGCACCTGCCTGCGCTTCATGGTTCCCCTCCCAGATTATGATTGCCGGGAAGGCTAGGACGGCAGGGCGACGGACGCCAGAGCTTACCTCAGTCGAAACCGATCTCGCGCAATGCGTCGGGCTGCACCGTGGCGCCCCCGGTGGAGAACGGCCGGTCGTTGACCATCAGAAGCACCAGGCACGCGGCGACCGCCGTCGCGAAGATGAACAGGTTGACCGCGGTGGTCACACGGCGCTCGATGTGGACCATCGCGATCGTCAGCAGGATCAGGGCAGCAAGGACAATGACCACCAGCCATTGGATGGGCGCGATGGCCGCGTTGCTGAGCAGGATGCGGCCGCGCCTCGCCTCCAATACCTGCTCGATCGCAACGACGGCGCGCTGCTGGGCGACTTGCTGGCCGGGTTCGGTCGGGACGAAGGACAACAGCCCTCTCATCGCGTCCGTCAGGTCGGGCGGCTGCCGATGCAGGCTGGCGCGCCCCGCTGCCATCGCCGGCCAGTCCTCCGCCTCCACATACCGGCGGTAGTTCTGCATGGCGCCCCGAAGCGCCACGCGCGCATCACCCGGCAGCGCATCGGCGAGCAGGATAGTTTCGTGGATCGCCGTCGCTTCGTTCGCGGCGTAGGCATTCGCATGATCGAGGCTCGTCCACACGCGGGCGGCAAGGAACGCGATCAGCAGACCGGCGATGACCGCCAGCGGCGTGAGCATGACGGGCGATGTCGCCTTGAATTCGAGCGCCAGCCGCCGCCGGGAGATGACCGCCGCTGCGACAAAGATGATCGCCGCCAGCAGATAGCAGGCGCCGAACACCACCAGGGCGATGACGGCGGTTTCCTGCGACTCGATCCATAGAATCATCGCGCCCTCGGAATTGCCGACCTGCCGTCGAGCCTAGTGGTCAAGGATCTCCGATGAAACTCCAAACAGCCGCGTGAAGCCCTGCCGTCCCGCCGGGGTGATCGCGACCGCCCTTGTGTCTCGCTGGCGCCCGATCCAGCCGAGGTCGAGGCAGCGCGCGCAGAGCGCCGCGCCCAGGCGGCCGGCGATGTGCGGGCGCCGCTCGCTCCAATCGAGGCACGGGCGGCAGAATACGCGCCCCTTGCTGCCGGCGCGCGCGGGATCGGCGCCGAACGCGCGCAGGAAATCCTGCCCCGCATCCGTGACCTCGCCGCCGTCGGCCGTCAGCACCAATCGGCCATCGCCCGAGAGCGAGTCCGCGATCGCCACGCCGAGCCGGCCCGCGAGATGATCGTAGCACGTCCGCGCCGTCCGCAGCGCCTCGCCCCCGCGCCAGGCGCGCGGCCGGGTGGGCTCGGGTCCGGTCACCGCCAAAATCCCCTCCAGCATCGCGCCGACGACCGGCGAGGCCAGCCGGTAGTAGCGATGCCGGCCCTGCCGCTCCATGGCCAGCAGTTCGGCCTCGGCAAGCTTCGCGAGATGCCCGCTCGCGGTCTGCGCCGACACATGCGCGGCGAAGGCCAGCTCCTTCGCCGTCAGCGCGCCGCCGTCCATCAACGCCCAAAGCATGTTGGCCCGCGTCGGATCGCCGAGCAGCGCCGCCGTCCTCGCCATCTGAACGACCTCGGTCATCGCGTGCTCCTAGCCCTTCGTTCGCATCCAGCATAGGCCGCGGCCGATCGGAGCATAGGGCAGATCCTTCGGCCGGCGCCGAAGCGATCCACCGCGAATTGACCGGCTATCGGGCTATCTTCCAGGACACGCATCTTGAAGGGAGCGGATCATGCTCGCTCGGAACGAATGGCTTTCCGAAATTCTCACCCCGTCGGCGACGGTCGCCGATCGTGTCCCCGGTATGAAAATCACGCGCGTGCTGCGCCTCTGGCGATCCCGGATTAAGGAACGCGATGAACTGGCGACCTTGGGCGAGCGCGACATGCGAGACGCGCGGATTTCCAGGGCGGACGTGCTGACCGAGATCCGGAAACCGTTCTGGCGTCCGTGATCGCGTGCGATGAAAAGGGCGAAATGGAGGGTGAGTGATGTTCGCCGTGATCTTCGAGGTGGAGCCGCGGCCCGAGCGGTGGGAGGACTATCTGCGCTATGCCGGCGCGCTGAAGCCGGAGCTGGAGCGGATCGACGGGTTCCTGGAGAATCGCCGGTTCCGCAGCCGCCGCCATCCCGGCTGGCTGCTGTCGCTGTCGCTCTGGCGCGACGAGAAATCCGTGGTCCGATGGCGCAGCCACGGGCCGCACCATGCGGTGCAGGCGAAGGGGCGCGCCGAGGTGTTCCGTGACTATCACCTGCGCGTGGGCGAGGTGATCACCGAGGACGGCGTGGCCTTGGCCCAGCTCCGGTTCGACGCGACGGAGACGGGCGCCGCGCGGGTGGTGAGCCTGGTCGAGCAACCGGTCGCCGAGACGCCGCTCGATCCGGCGCCGGGACTGGTGGACTGGGACATGTTCGCCGGCGTGCTGGACCCGGCGGACCGGCTGCTCGCGCTGTCCTGGCGCGACGCGGCGGCAGTGACCGTCGGCGCCATCCCGGCCGGGCGACTGCGTCGGGACGTGCGCGTGATCCGCGACTACGGCCTGCGGGACCGGGCGGAAGCGCCGCAATACCACGCGCCCGCCCCCACCTGACGCGTCAACCGTTGGCCTGTTGCGCGGTTTTCTGAAAGCCCACCCAGATCTCGGTACCCTGCCGCCGAACGATCGGGACCCACCGGCAGGATCAGCACCAACGGGTCGGTCGTGATCGTCGCCACGTCCACGTTGGGCGGGAAGACCACACGGGCGACGCGCACGACCTTGTTCAGGATGTCCTGGCCCCGCGCCAGCCCCACGAAATACGGTATGTTCGCCTGCCGGGTCGGCGCCGCGGGGCCGCGCTGGAAACGCATTTGCAGGCGCAACGTGGCCTCCACGGTGCCCCGCTTCTCGCCGTCCTTGCACACTCCCGGAGCGTTGAGCACCGTCCCCTCGATCTGCACGTCGGTCAGATCGCGCCCGCCGCCCGGCCGGTAGATCGCGAGGGTGCCCGCGCCGGGCAGCGGCTCCACGCGGGGACAGGCCGGCGCGAACACGTCGCGCTCGGGGCCCAGGCATCCGCCCATCAGCCCGAGGGCGGGTATCAGGACGCAGGCGGCGCGCAGGCGCAGCGCGCGGGCGCTTGGGCGGGTCGGTCGCATGGCTGGCTCCGGAACGGTCGAGGAAGGACCGCCAAACCGTTGCCGGCGGGACGGCGCGCATGGCATAGTGCGCGAGGCCAGCGGGACCGGCAACCGCGTGCTGCCGGCGCGGGTTTTTCAGCGCGACACGTCGAATATGGAGAGAGCACCGCCCCAGGCGGCGCAGCTTGCATTCATGCCACAGACATCTTCGCGGCCCCGCCTTCGCCTCCTCCTCGCCAGCCCGCGCGGCTTCTGCGCCGGCGTGGACCGGGCCATCCGCGTCGTGCAGGGCGCGCTGGAGCAAGCGGGCGGCAAGCCGGTCTATGTCCGTCACGAGATCGTCCACAACCGCAGCGTGGTCGAGGACCTGGAGGCCGAGGGGGCCGTCTTCGTCGAGGACCTCGCCGCGGTGCCGGCCGGCGCGCGCGTCGTCTTCTCGGCCCATGGGGTGCCGAAATCGGTGCCGCGGGACGCCACGCAGCGCGGGCTGAGCTATCTCGACGCCACCTGCCCGCTTGTGAGCAAGGTCCACCGGGAGGCCGAGCGGCACTTCGCCGACGGCGGGCTGGAGCAGCGCCACATCCTGATGATCGGCCACGCCGGACATCCGGAGGTGGAGGGCACGATGGGCCAGCTTCCGCCCGGTGCGATCACGCTGATCCAAAGCGCCGAGGAGGCGCGCGGGGTGACCCCGCCGCGGACCGACCGGCTGGCGTTCGTCACCCAGACGACGCTCTCGGTGGAGGACGCGGCCGAGATCGTCGCCATCCTGCGCGCGCGGTTCCCCGATATCGAGGGGCCGCGCAAGGAAGACATCTGCTATGCCACCACCAACCGCCAGATGGCGGTGCGCGCCATCGCGCCCGAATGCGACCTGGTGATCGTCATCGGCAGCGCGAACTCGTCCAACTCCCAGCGGCTGCGCGAGGTGGCCGAGCGGTCCGGCGCGCCGCGTGCGCTCCTGCTGCCCAAGGCGGACGCGCTCGACTGGCGGGCGCTGGAGGGGGTGGCGACGCTCGGCCTGACCGCTGGCGCTTCGGCCCCCGAGCGGCTGGTGGGCGAGCTGATCGACGGGCTCGCCGAGCGCTACGAGCTGTCGATCGAGGAACGGCGGGTGACGCGCGAGAGCGTGGTCTTCAAGCTGCCGGCCGCCCTCGGCTCCTGATGGCGGTCTATACCGAGGTCACGGACGAGGCGCTGACGACCTTCCTGACCGAGTACGACATCGGCGCCATCATCGCCTTCCGCGGCATCGCCGAGGGGGTGGAGAACAGCAACTACGCGCTCAAGACGACCCAGGGCGACTTCATCCTGACGCTGTATGAGAAGCGGGTGGACCCCGAGGACCTGCCGTGGTTCCTCGGCCTGATGGAGCATCTGGCGCGGCGCGGCATTGACTGCCCGCTGCCGGTCGCCGCGCGCGACGGCGCGGCGCTGCGCCGCCTGTCGGGGCGGCACGCGGCGATCACCACGTTCCTGCCGGGCGTCTGGCCCCGCCGCGTGCGGGTGGAGCATTGCGGGCCGGTGGGCGCGGCCCTGGCCGGGCTGCACGTCGCCGGACGTGACTACCAGCCGCGCCGGGCGAACGCGCTCGGCCCGGAGGATTGGCGGCCGCTGTTCGAGCGCACGCGCGAGCGCGCCGAGACGGTGCGGCCGGGCCTCGCGGCGGAGCTGGATGCCGCCCTGTCGTGCATCCTGGCCGGCTGGCCGCGCGCGCTGCCTGAAGGGCATATCCACGCGGACCTGTTCCCCGACAACGTATTCTTCCTCGAAGGCCGGGTCTCCGGCCTGATCGATTTCTATTTCGCCGCCACCGATCTGCTCGCCTACGATATCGCGGTGTGCCTGAACGCCTGGTGCTTCGAGCCCGACTTCGCCTTCAACGTGACCAAGGCGCGGGCCATGCTGCGCGGCTATGCCGGCGTACGGAAGTTGAGCGAGGCGGAGCAGGCGGCGCTGCCCGTCCTGTGCCAGGGCGCCGCCATCCGCTTCCTGCTGACCCGGCTGTACGACTGGCTGAACACCCCGCAAGGCGCCTTCGTCACCCGCAAGGATCCGGTCGAATATCTGCGCCGTCTGCGCTTCCATCTCGCCGCACCGGATGCCGGCGCCTATGGGCTCTGAACCACCCGCCGAAGCCGTCGAGGTCTGGACCGACGGCGGCTGCAAGCCCAACCCCGGACCGGGTGGCTGGGCGGCCATCCTGCGCTACCGCGGCACCGAGAGGGAGCTGTCGGGCGGCGACCCGGCCACCACCAACAACCGCATGGAACTGACGGCCGCCACGATGGCGCTGGAGGCGCTGACCCGGCCGTGCCGGGTCGTGCTGCACACCGACAGCGAGTATCTGCGCCTCGGCGTGACCCGCTGGCACACCGGCTGGGTCCGCCGCAACTGGCGCAACGCCGCCGGCGACCCGGTGGCGAACATGGATCTGTGGCGGCGCCTGCTGGCGGCGGCGGCGGCGCATGAGATCGAGTGGCGGTGGGTGCGCGGGCACGCCGGGGATGCGATGAACGAGCGGGCGGACGCGCTGGCGACGGCGGCGCGGATCGGGCTGGGGCGTTGAATCGACTCGGAGGTTGGACATGAGCGAAGCAAGCACAACGGACGCGCGGCGGCCGAAGGTCGTCGGGATCAACCACATCGCGCTCGAGGTGGGCGATGTGGAGAAGGCACTCGCCTTCTACGGCCGCATCTTCGATTTCCGGCTGCGAGGAAAGGGCAGAGGTGCCGCATTCATCGACATCGGCGATCAGTTCATCGCCTTGATGGAGGGTCCGGTCCGGCTCGGGCCGGGGCATCGGCACTTCGGGCTGGTGGTGGACGACCGGTCCGCCGTGCGAACGCTCGCCAAGGCGGCGGGCGCCGAGCTGCTGGACGGACCGTTCCTGGATTTCCTGGATCCGTGGGGGAACCGGGTGGAGGTGGTGGATTACGCCGACATCCAATTTACCAAGGATGCGCGCGTGCTGCGGGGCATGGGGCTCGATCTCGGGAAATCCGAGAAGGCTCGCCGTGAGCTGGCCGACAAGGGGCTGGCGGACGATTAGACCAGTGCAGGTTCGGATCAAGCCAAGGCATACCCGGATAAATCGTAGGGCGGAAAAGCGCAGCGCATTCCGCCATTGCCCGACCCATGAGGACGGCGGAATACGCTGCGCTTTTCCGCCCTACAGCGACAGCTTCAGCCACGTCGCGATCTCGCCCACGATCCCGCGCCGGAACGCCAGCACGCAGACCACGAAGATGGCGCCCTGCGTCACCGTGACCCAGGAGCCGAACTGCGCGAGGTAGTTCTCCATCGACGTCGTCACTATCGCGCCGACCACCGGGCCGAACACCGTGCCGAGGCCGCCCACCAGCGTCGTCAGCACGACCTCGCCGGAGCGGGAGTAATGCACGCCGTCCAGGGTCGCGATCCCGAACACGATCGAGGTGGTCGCGCCGGCGACGCCGGACAGCGCCGTGGAGATCACGAACGCGACCAGCTTGTACGTCTTGGTCTGATAGCCGAGCGAGGTGGCGCGCGGCTCGTTCTCGCGGATCGCCTTCAGCACCTGGCCGAACGGGGAGTGGATCACCCGGTGGATCAGCAGGAAGCCTGCGATGAAGATCCCCGCCGTGAGCCAATACATGTGCATGTCGCTCGACAGCGACAGCAGGCCGAAGGCGTGCCCGCGCGGCACCTGCTGGATGCCGTCCTCGCCGCCGGTGAACGGCGCTTCGAGGCAGAAGAAATAGACGAGCTGGGCCAGAGCCAGCGTGATCATGGCGAACAGGATGCCCGCCGTGCGGATCGCGAGAAAGCCGAGGAACAGCCCCAGAATGGCCCCCGTGGCGCCGCCGAGCGTGATCGCCAGCATCGCGTCGATGTGCCAGTTCTTCGCCGTCCAGGCGGCGATATAGGCACCCATGCCATAGAACGCCGCGTGGCCGAACGACAGCAGGCCGACATAGCCGAGCATCAGGTTGAACGCGCAGGCGAACAACGCGATCATCAGCACCCGCATCAGGAACACGGGGTAGAGCACGTAGGGCAGCACGCACACCAGGACGAGCATGGCCAGGAAGGCGATCGCCTGGCTCCGCGTGAAGCCGAAGATCAGGGACGGGCGCGCAGCCCGGATGGGGACGGCGTCGCGAACGGTCGCGGACATATCAGGCGAGCTTTCCAAACAGGCCGCGCGGCCTGAGCAGCAGGATGATGATCATGACGAGGAAGATCACGGTGGCCGAGGCCTGCGGATAGAACACCTTGGTCAGCCCCTCGATCACGCCGAGGCCGAAGCCGGTGATCACCGAGCCCAGGATCGAGCCCATGCCGCCGATCACCACGATGGCGAACACCGTGTTGATGAAGTTGTCCCCCATGTCGGGGTTCACCGAGTAGATCGGTGCGGCCAGCACGCCGGCAAACGCGGCGAGCGCGACGCCGCCGCCATAGGTGAGCGTGATCAGCCGCGGCACGTTGATGCCGAAGGCGCGCACCAGGGCCGGGTTCTCGGTCGCCGCGCGCAGGCGAGCGCCGAGGAACGTCTTCTCGATGATGAGCCAGGTCGCGATGCAGACCACCAGCGCCGCGACCACCACCCACGCGCGATAGATCGGCAGGAACATGAACCCCAAATTGGTCGCGCCTTGCAGCACGTGGGGAATTTCGTACGGCATCCCGGAACTGCCGTAGTAGTTGCGGAACAGCCCCTCGATCACCAGCGCCAGGCCGAAGGTCAGGAGCAGGCCGTAGAGGTGGTCCAGCTTGTAGAGTTGCCTGATCAGCGTCCGCTCCATCAAGATACCCAGCGCGCCAATGATGAGCGGCGAGAGGATCAAGGACGGAAAGTAGCCGATCCCGAGATAGTTCAGCAGCATCCATGAGGCGAAGGCGCCCATCATGAACAGCGCCCCGTGGGCGAAGTTGATGATGTTCAGCATGCCGAAGATGATCGACAGGCCGAGCGCGAGCATGGCGTAGAACGCGCCGTTGATCAGCCCGAGCAGGAGCTGGCCAAACAGCAGGGGGGCAGGCACGCCCAGGATCATCGTCATCGCACTTCTCCCGGCGCTTCGACTCCTCCCCCAACCCCTCCCGCGAGGGGAGGGGAGGAGTAAGGGGCGCAGCGTCTTCTTCTCCCCCTCCCCTTGCGGGAGGGGGTCGGGGGGAGGGGGCGGGATCGCGCGAAAAGATTAGACGCCCAGATACTCATGCAACTTGTCCATGCTGGCTTCCAGCCGGTGATTCGGGATCATGTCGATCATTCGGCCGTGTTCCATGACGTAGTGCCGATCGGCGACGGTCTGCGCGAAGCGGAAGTTCTGTTCGACCAAAAGCACGGTGAAGCCGCGTTGCTTGATCTCGCGGATCGTGCGGCCGATCTGCTGCACGATGACCGGCGCCAGCCCCTCGGTGGGCTCATCGAGCAGGAGCAGCTTGGCGCCGGTGCGCAGGATGCGGGCGATGGCGAGCATCTGCTGCTCGCCGCCCGATAGCTTGGTGCCCTGCGCGGTGCGCGCCCGTTCCTTCAGATTGGGAAAGAGCTGATAGATGGTTACCATGTCGAGCCCGCCCGGCGCGACGACCGGCGGCAGCATCAGGTTCTCCGTGACCGACAGCGAGCCGAAGATGCCGCGCTCCTCCGGGCAGAGCGCGATCCCGGCGCGAGCGATCTTCTCGGAGGAGGCATCGATCAGGTCCCGCCCCTTGTAGCGGACCGCGCCCTCGCGGCGCGGCACCAGGCCCATGATCGACTTCATCGTGGTGGTCTTGCCGGCGCCGTTGCGGCCGAGCAAGGTGACCACCTCGCCCTCCAGCACGTCGAACTCGACGCCGTGCAGGACGTGGCTCTCGCCGTACCAGGCGTTCAGATCGCGAACCTCAAGCATGCTCGACCTCCGCGACCTCGGTGCCGAGATAGGCGGCGATGACCTCGGGGTTGCGTGCGACGGTGGCGTAATCGCCTTCGGCGAGCACCCGTCCGCGGGTCAGCACAGTGATGCGGTCGCACAGGCCCTGCACCACGGACAGGTTGTGCTCGACCATCAGGATCGTGCGCCCGGCGCGGATGCGCCGGATCAGTTCCACGATCCGGTCGACGTCGGCGTGGGTCATGCCCGCCGTGGGCTCGTCCAGCAGCAGCATCTCCGGCTCGAGCGCGAGCGTGGTCGCGATCTCCAGCGCGCGCTTTTGGCCATAGGCGAGTTGGCCGGCCGTAGCCTCGACGAAGTCGGCGAGCCCGACATCGTGCAGCAGCGCGTGGGCACGGCCGTCGAGCCCGCGCAAGGTCCCCTCCGAGCGCCAGAAGTCGAACGAGTTGCCGCGCGCGCGTTGCAGCGCGAGGCGGACATTCTCCAACGCCGTCAGCTTGGGAAACACCGCCGAGATCTGGAAGCTGCGCGCCAGCCCCAACCGGGCGATCTGCGCCGGCTTCAACCGCGTGATGTCGCGGCCCTTGAAGGCGATGCGTCCGCGCGTCGGCTGCAGGAACTTCGTCAGCATGTTGAAGCAGGTGGTCTTGCCGGCCCCGTTCGGCCCGATCAGGGCGTGGATGGTCCCCGCGCTCACCTTCAGTGACACATCATCGACGGCCACGAAGCCGCTGAATTCGCGCGTCAACCCGGTCGTTTCCAGGATGATGTCGGACACCCCTGGACGTCTCCCTTTGCATATGTGACAGCACTGTTAAAGGGCTGATTGCATAACCCCTGCCGGCGCGCAAGAATATTAACGGTAGCATCCTGAACCGGCACATTCCCCATGCGACTGAAGAGCCCCCTGTTCGCGCCCGGCGATTCGGCGCGCAAGACCGACAAGGCGCTGGCCTCCGCCGCCGACGCCGTCATCCTGGATCTCGAGGACTCGGTCGCCGCCCCGGGCAAGCCGGCCGCGCGCGAAACGGTGGCGGCGCGGCTGCGCGCGATGGCGGACGACCCGCGCAGGCAATCCGTAATCGTGCGGGTGAACCAGCGCGGCACGCCATGGTATTTGGCCGATCTCGCCGCCGTGGTGGCGGCCGGAGCGTGCGCCGTGATGCTGCCGAAATGCACCGGCCCCGACGACCTCCGCACGCTCGATCACCACCTGGAGTCGCTGGAAGCCGCCGCCGGGCGGCCGACCGACGCGGTGCGGGTCATTGCGATCGTGACCGAGACCGCCGGATCGGTGTTCACCCTGGGCGCCTATGCCCCGGTCCCGCCCCGGCTGGAGGCGTTCTGCTTCGGCGCGGAGGATATCTGCGCCGATCTCGGCGTGGCGCCGCGCGGGCCTGACGGCGCCTACAATGCCGGGGTCGCCCTGGCGCGCGGATTGGTGCTGGCGGCGGCAGGGGCGCTCGGCATTCCGGCGATCGACACGCCGTTCCCCGACCCGCGCGACCCGGCGGGCCTGAAGCGCGAGGCCGGGGCGGCGGCGGCGGACGGTTTCGCCGGCAAGATCCTGATCCACCCGGACCAGATCGAGATCGTCAACGCGATCTTCACCCCGGCCGCCGAACAGGTCCGCTGGGCCGAGCGGGTACGCGAGCACTTCGCCGCCAACCCCGATTCAGGGGTGTTCGCGCTCGACGGCAAGATGATCGACCGTCCGCACCACCGCCTGGCTCTGCGCATCCTGGCGGCGGCCGGAAGGTGAGCCAAACCACTCCTCGCGTCGGACGTTAGCAATGGGCCGAGTTGGCTTCGGCCCAGACCGTGCCAGCGTCGTTCGTTCGGCAATCCAATGGAGGTGGCACATGGCAAACCTTAACAATCCGACCGACACCACCGGGCGCTTGATCGCGGCCAGCAAGGTGAACGGCACGAACGTCTATAATCCCGCCGGCGACAAGCTCGGCAGCGTGTACGACGTCTTGATCGACAAGGTTTCCGGGAAAGCCGAGTACGCCGTCATGAGCTTTGGCGGATTCCTCGGGATCGGCGACAAGTACCATCCGCTCCCGTGGAACATCCTCAAATACGACGAGAATCAGGGCGGCTACGTCGTCGATATCGACAGGACCCGGTTGCAGGGCGCCCCCTCCTACGACGCGACCGACCCCCTGGCGTGGGGGGACGCGACCTGGGGCCGCCGGGTGGACGACTACTACGGCGCGCCTGGATTGCCGCGCTCCGTCGCGTGACCGGCGAAACGACGTCCGGCACGCAGCGCCTTTAATGAAAGCTAGAATGGGGGGAACATCTATGCGGGTGCGGGCACTTTCCGTGATAGCCGTGTTCTCCGCGACAGCCGCAACCGCTTTCGCGGGACAGCGCAGCAATCCGCCGTGGTTCCCGTCGCTGATGGCCTTCGAGCACTACAACTCGGCCCGCACCCATCTGTTCGAGCAGGCCCGCTTTGGCGGCTCGTATGACGGCAACAACCAGGTGGCCGTCCGGACCGCACCCGTCACCTATCCGACGGGGTACAACATGGTTTATCTCAACCCGGACAACATCTTCCTGTACGGGGGTGGCTATGGAGACGTTCCGAACGCCACGGGAGCGTTTGTGGCCAAGGTGGACCCGAACACGCTCGAACCGATCTGGTCCAACCAGCTGATCAATACTGCGGAAAACGGCGAGTGGGATTATCCAGGCGTCGTCAGCATTCTCAAGAACGGCTTCCTCTACGTGATCTACGGCTATCGGCTGGCCAAGCTTGATCCCCAGGACGGGACCGTGATTAGCCAGGTGGATCTTCCCACTGGAGGCGCACTCCCGGAGAACACCTCGTACAACGGTTTCGATGCCCTGCCCGACGGAACACTCATTGCGAAGACGGTTTACCGCGAGCAAGGTTGCCAGTTGCAGGGCCCGCCTGGCCTCTTCAATTGCCCCGATCCGATGAACGTGCCCCCCTCGATCCTGGTATCGATCGACCCGCAGACGCTGAACGTCCTCGATCAGGTCACATTGCCCGCACTCGTCGCCGGCCGGCCCACGACAGCCCGCTTCCAGGGCCAGGACTATGTCTACCTGACCACCCCGACGACCGCTATCCGCTACCTGGTCGAGGACGGAAAGTTCACCCTCGACCAATCGTGGGACCCGGGTGACATCTACCAGCCCGGCCAGGCCATCGCCTCGGCCGTTGTGGTGATGAATGACTGGTTCGTGGTCCAAACCAACGGCAGCCCCGGCACGGCACCGTTGAGCGTGATCGTGATCAACCAGGCCGACGCGACCCGGCAGTTCTCGGCGCAGCCCTTCGCGAACTTTCCGGTGCCCCCTGGTTTACCAGCGAGCTGGGCTCCCATGTCCGTGTCGGTAGACCCGGCCCACAACTTGATCTACACTGCTGATTCCTCGCCTGGCGTGATTGGCGCCCTGGAGTTGACTGCCGATGGCTTGACGACCGTATGGACCGCACATCAGCGCACCACCGAGTTCTTGGCGCTGATCGGCCCGCGCGACCGTCGCGTGCTCGTCGGCACCGCAATTCCGCCCGGCCAAGTTCCCACCCAGAACACGACGGACTTCGTCGTATGGCGGGACGCCCAGACCGGCCGTGAACTCGCCCGCACGCAGCAGCTGCCGGCGATGACCACCGGTACCATGATCCAGCCCTACTACTTCGGGAAGATGTTCTATCTGGGCCTGGACGGCGGCCTTAGCGAGCTCACTGTACAGCCCGCTCCAGGATGATGGCAAAGCGTCGATTGTCAGCTGAACACAGCTTAGTCACTGCTCCCCTTCGCCGAGGGCCGAACCGGCGATATACGCCTTGAGGCTGTCACCTCTTTTCTCCTGCTGCATGATCCGGGCCTTCGCGACGTCGCCTTTAGAGCCGCGCCTTTGGGGGCGTATTGAATGGGGCAGGGACCCGCGCTCGCGTGTCGTCGGCCGAAGCGAACGCGCTACGGCGATCCCGTCGGGAGTGTCTTTCTCGGGCGCAGGAATTCGGCCAGGGCTTCGCGGCGTGTCGCCCCCTCGGATGCATGGCGCGTGTACAGGTCATAGGTCCGACCACCGCCCTTTACGCTGGTCACTTTCACCCAACCGTTGCCCGGCCGGTCGAGCACGGTGGCGAGTTGCCGATTATGGGCCCACTTGCCCGCAGCCTCGCTTCGGTCCAGGACAATCAGCGGGATGCGCAGGCTATCGACGAAGGCGAGCGCCTGCTCCGCCACGGAGAAGCGCGGCTGATATTGGAAATTGTTGTAGCCGCCGCCGCCGAGGACCCGGACACCGCGCGCCGCGATGATCCGTGGATCGATCGCGTCGGCCATGGCGAGTTCGCTGCTCAGAGCGCCCTCACCAGCCGCATCGGATGCAATCAGGACGACCGGGTCAGACGCTGGGAGCAGACGCCGGACGGCGTCCGCCAGCGGGCGCGCGCCGACCTCGATCCGCGTGGGCAGCGCCGCCCTGGCCCCGAGCACCATCGCAAGGATGCCGGTCGCCAAAACGGCCGGAGCGATGAGCCTACGCGCACCGAGATCCGAAATGACCCTCATCGATAACTGCGCGCCGCGCGCGGCCAGCAGCAGCATCGGCGCCACTATCGGCAGCAGGTAACGCGGCTCGAGCGCCGCCGGTACCAAGGCTTGGAAAATTGCCGTCGAGAGCACTAAGGCGAACATCGTCGCCGAGAAACCATCATCGGACTGACGTCGCCCTAGAACGTTGAGCACCGCCACCGCAATGAACAGGAGGAGGACAGGCCCAAACACGGCGAGGATTTGCTCGCCGATGAAGGCGGCAGCGGCAGTGCTGTAGGCTTGGCCGAACGTGTAGCGGAACCCGGCACTCGCCCAAGAGTAGGTCAGGCCGTACCATGGCACCGCGATGGGCAGAATGACTGCTCCGGGCACCCAGAAGCCGGCGCGCAGCACCAAGCCCCACCGCCCGGTCAGGATGACGGCCAGCGGTGGCAGTAACCCGAGCGCAAGAGCATTGCCCTTCACCATGATCGCCGCGAGCGCGGCGAGCCCGAACAGCAGGCCGTCTCGCACCCGCTCGCGCTGCAGCAACCGCGCGAAAGCCAGGGCCGCGAACAGCATGAACAGCGCCGTGGGAAGATCGGCCTGCAGACCAGCGAGGGCAGCGAGCGTGAGCGGAGTGACTAATATGCCGACCCCGACCACGATGGCGAGCCAAGGCCCGAGCGCCCGTCGTGCAGCAAGCGCTCCGGTAGCCGCCAGCGCTGCGCCAAGGCAACCCTGGAATGCCATGACCGAGGCGCGCCCGAGCCCGAAAACTGCCCCCCAGGCGGCCGCCAATAGGTGATAACCGGGCGGCCACGCCCCGATGCCGAGGAATTGGTAGTGCCCATAGAAATTCGTGAGGAACGCGATCGGCGACAGTAGGTGCCCGCTCAGTATCAAGTTCCGCAGCGCAACCGCGGTAATGTAGTGAGCCAATTCGTCGGAGGTGAACTCGTGCGTTGCGACGCCGAGCTGAGATTGGATCGCCAGAGCCAGGCCGATCAGCAGCGAGCATAGGCTCAGGCCGAAGAGTGCATTGCGCCCCGGCACGGTAACGCCGGGCATCAGCGGCACTGACGGATACCGGCCTGGCGCTCACCGTCCGGCACCATCGGCGAGCGCAGTGCCAATTCCCGGGTCAGGGTGGTGACGCTTTCGTGCACCTGAAGGATCTTGAACTGGAGATTGACCGAGACGAGCAACGTGATGACGATCCAGCAGTAGACGACCAAGTCGGCCCCGCGGCCGACCCCGACCGCGGACGCGATCACGTCGCTGGCGGACGGCGCCAGCACGGCCACGATGCCGCCTGCCGACACGAGCACGATGGACAAACTGATCAGCCGAGATTTGTGGCGCTGCAAGAAGGCATAGAAAAGTGCAAAGATGAGGCCGCTGCATAGGAGGTATTGGATTATCATTTTGATACTCTATGCAGGAAAAGTTCAAATAAGATGGAAATCGAATTGCTGAGTTTCTGACCCTTGGCAACCGAATAGCTTGTATATAGGATTGTCACCGGCGCCTCGGTGATCTTCAGCCCGAGCGCGTCGAACTGATCCACCAGTTCGGACGCATGCGACATGCGGTTCTGCATAATGGAGATACTGGAGGCGGCGTGGCGGGTGAACAGCCGCAGCCCGTTATGTGCGTCCGTAAGATTCAATCCGCTGGTCAGGCGCGTGAACACGACGGCTGCCTTCAGCATGATCCGGCGGGCGGCCGGCATGTTCACCACGGAACCGAGAAAGCGGCTGCCAATGACCACGTCGCTTCCTGTCCAGCGCCATGCCTCCAGCAGCGTCGCAATGTCCTCGACCCGATGTTGGCCGTCAGCGTCGAACGTGACGATCGCGTCCGCGCCCTGCCTCAGGGCGTAGCTGATCCCGGTCTGTAGCGCGGCACCCTGCCCGAGATTGATAACATGGCGCAACACGATGGCACCAGCGCCGCTGGCATGCACCGCGGTCGCATCAGTTGAGCAATCGTCCACCACGATGACCAACGGGTAGACGGCGCGAACCCCGGCCAGGACGCCGCCGATGACCTGCGCCTCATTGAAGGCGGGCACCACGACAGCGAGCTTGATGAGAGGGTTGGCGGTGATTCCAGCGATCTGTCTCACAACGAGCGTGGGGGTTTCACCAGGGGATGCCCTCCTCTCACCCAAAATAGTGTCTGCTTCAGTTTGATATCATCGCGGAACAGTGCTAGGCAAGCTAATCTTGCAGACACGCGCGGGCTGGCAGGCACCACATGCCGGCGGGGCGAGCGCCGAGCCGGGACCCGAGATGCTAAACGCAGCAAGCTTGCTGGTATTCGTCGTATTTCTTTCGACGGGACAATTGTTGTTCAAGCAACTTGGCTTGTCGCTGCAGGCTAATTGCGGCGTGGAAGGTTTCCTGAGGCTCGGGCTCAATCCCGTATTCTTCGCGGCACTGACGCTCTATGGTTTCGCAACGTTGTTGTGGATCTGGATTCTGTCACGGATGCCGTTAAGTCAGGCCTACCCATGGGTCGCGGCGGGTGCAGTGATCGTCCCGTTGCTCAGCATGCTGGTGTTTGGCGAGCAGACGACGTCGCGGTTCTGGATGGGCATCGCGTTCGTGGTGGTGGGCCTCGTCCTGACGCAATATCCAAGCAGCCCTCCGGGCACTGGCGTAGAAGCGCGGCGACGTGTTTGCCGTGACATCGGGCCAGCGGGTGGGCCTGCACCCGGTCACGACCGTGCCCGAGATCACCCGTCGGTCGTCGGCGTTCCGGCGAACCGCCACCAGGGCCAACCACCGCCCTGAGTTGGCACATGCCGAGCGCACGGGCACCGACGCACACGGGGCCAAGCGCATCATTCCAACTGCAGCTTAGGCCGAGCCGGCGATATACGCCTTGAGGCTGTCCACCTCCTCCTCCTGCTGCATGATCCGGGCCTTCACGACGTCGCCGATACTGACCAGTCCGACCAACTCGCCCTCGTCCAAAATCGGGACATGGCGGAAACGCCTGGCGGTCATCTGCCGCATCGCCTCGTTGATCGTGGTTTTTGGCGACGCGGTATACAGCGAGCGGGTCATCAGATCATTGGCGGTCATGTCCAGCGTCCGCGCGCCGCTCGCGTGCAGGCTGCGGACGATATCGCGCTCGCTGACGATGCCCAGGAGCCGGTTCGATTGGTCTACGACCAGCACGGCTCCGATGCCCCTCTCGGACATGATTTGGGCAATCTCGACAACCGTGGCGGTCGGGCTCAGCGTGACCACCTCCCGGCCTTTGTGTCGCAGGATCGCGGCGATCGTCATGGTGTGCCTCTCATGAACACTCCAGCATGACCGATGCTGCACCCTTCATGTTGAAATTGGCAAATCGCGGCCGCGCGATGGGCTTACGCAGGTGTCGCCGGCACCCTATTGCCACCGCCGCGCGCTCATGCGCAGATGCACCGCGTCATGATCCTGCTGATCGACAACTACGACAGTTTTACCTTCAATCTCGTGCACTTCCTGGGCGATCTCGGCGCTGCCTGCGAGGTGGTGCGTAACGACCGGATCACCGCCGAGGCGGCGCTGGCCCGCAGGCCCGAGGCGATCGTGCTCTCGCCGGGTCCCTGCACCCCGAACGAGGCTGGCGTGTGCCTCGACCTGATCCAGGCGGCGGCCGGGCGCGTGCCGCTGCTGGGCGTCTGCCTGGGCCACCAGGCGATCGGCCAGGCGTTCGGCGGACGCGTCGTGCGCGCCCCGGCGCCTATGCACGGCAAGGTCAGCCGGGTCTTCCACGGCGGCACCGATATCCTGGACGGGCTGCCCTCCCCGTTCGCCGCCACCCGCTATCATAGCCTTATCGTCGATCGCACGGACCTGCCCGACTGCCTCGCCCCGACCGCCTGGACGGAGGACGGGCTGCTCATGGCGCTTTGCCACCGCAGCCTGCCGGTGTTCGGCGTGCAGTTCCATCCCGAGAGCATCGCCAGCGAGCGCGGCCACGACCTTCTGGCGAATTTTCTCCGCATCGCCCGCGGGAGCGACAGCGGTGATGGTCGCGGCGGCGATTTCCCGCGCGCGGCGGCCTGAACGCACTTGTCCAGCAATCTCAAGCCCATGCTGGCCCGGCTTGCGGGCGGCGCCACGCTATCCGAGGCAGAGGCGGAGGCGGCGTTCGACATCATCATGTCGGGCGAGGCGACGCCCGCGCAGATCGGCGCTCTGCTGATGGCCATGCGGATTCGCGGCGAGACGGTCCCCGAGATCACCGGCGCGGTGCGCGCCATGCGCGCGCGCATGAGCGCCGTGGACGCGCCCGAGGGCGCGATCGACGTCTGCGGCACCGGCGGCGACAACGCCGGCACGCTGAACGTCTCCACCGCCGTGGCCTTCGTGCTGGCCGCCTGTGGCGTCCCCGTGGCCAAGCACGGCAACCGGGCGCTGTCGTCGCGTACCGGGGGCGCCGACGTGCTGACGGCGCTGGGGGTAAACGTCGATGTGGCGCTGGACCGGCTCCCCGCCATCCTGCGCGCGGCGGGCTGCGCGTTCCTGTTCGCGCCCCGCCACCATCCCTCGATGCGCCACGCCGCCGGGCCGCGCGTCGAGTTGGGCACGCGGACCATTTTCAACCTCCTCGGCCCGCTCGCCAACCCGGCGCGCGTGCGCCGTCAGCTCATCGGCGTGTTCGACCCCGCCTGGGCGCGGCCGATGGCCGAGACGCTGGGCCGGCTCGGGGCGGAGCGGGCCTGGATCGTTCATGGCCAGGGTCTCGATGAATTGACGGTTGCGGGCGAAAACAAGATCGTCGAATTTCAGGGTGCTGTGGTGCGCGAACTCACGTTGAGCCCGGAGGATGCCGGGCTCGCGCGCGCGCCCATCGAGGCGATCCGGGGCGGCGACGCCGCGTTCAACGCCGCCGCGCTCCGTGCGTTGTTGGAAGGCGCGCGCGATCCATATCGCGACACCGTGGCGTTGAACGCCGCCGCGGCCTTGATCGTCGCCGGGCGCGTGGACGATCTGCGCGAGGGCGTCGCGCAGGCGGACCGGACGCTCGCTTCGGGCGCGGCCTTGGCGGCGCTGGAACGGCTGCGCCGTGAAACGGCGGTCGCGGCGGTGGCTGAACCGCCGGCCGGACAGGCTCGCTGAGCAGAGCCGAAGGAGGAGACTGATGGCCGACTATGGTGCCAATGCAGGGGCCGCATTCGCAGGCGTGACCGGGGAAGACACGCTCGCGCGCATCTGCGCCGCGACGCGCGCCGAGGTGGCGCGGCGCAAGGAGACGTTGAGCATCGAGACGCTCCGCCAGGGTATTGTCGCCCAGAACGACCCGCCGCGCGGCTTCGGCGCGGCATTGAAGGAGCGCACGGGCCAGGGCCGCTTCGCGCTGATTACCGAGATCAAGAAGGCGTCGCCCTCGGGCGGGTTGATCCGCGCGGACTTCGATCCCGGGGCCATCGCCCGCGCGTACGAGGCGGCCGGTGCGACCTGCATCTCGGTGCTGACCGAGGGACCCAATTTCCAGGGCAGCGACCGCGACCTGATCGCCGCCCGCCATGCGGTCAATCTGCCGGTGCTGCGCAAGGACTTTATCCTGGAGCCGTGGCAGGTCTACGAAAGCCGCGCGATGGGTGCCGATTGCATCCTGCTGATCATGGCCGCGCTCTCCGATGAGGAGGCGCGCGACCTGGAGGAGATCGCCCGCTCGCTCGACCTCGACGTGCTGGCCGAAATCCACCAGGAGCGGGAGCTGGCGCGCGCGCTTGGGTTGCAAACCCAGCTCATCGGCATCAACAATCGTAATCTCAGGACGTTGCGCACTGACCTTGCGACGACGGAGCAGCTGGCTCCCCTGGTGCCGTGCGATCGCTTCCTGATCACCGAGAGCGGTGTGCGCCACAACGACGACTTGAAGCGTCTGGCCAAGGCCGGTTCGCTCTGCTTCCTGGTGGGCGAGGGCCTGATGCGCCAACCCGATGTCGCCGAGGCGGTGCGCGCTCTGCTGGACGGGGACAATTTCCAGGCGGCCGAGGCGGCGGCCCAGGCTGCCCGCGTCCAGGCTTCCGCGGCGTGACAGGCGCGACGCTCACCCATATCGATGCGCGCGGCAACGCGGCGATGGTGGATGTCTCGGCCAAGCCGGTGACCGCGCGCAGCGCCACGGCGCGGGCGCGCGTGGTGATGGCGGAGCCGACCCTGGCGCTGATCCGCGAGGGTCGGGCGAAGAAGGGCGACGTGCTCGGGGTGGCGCGCCTGGCCGGCATCATGGCCGCCAAGCGCACCGCCGAATTGATCCCGCTCTGCCATCCGCTGCCGATCGCGGCCGTTAGTTTGGAGCTGAGCGCCGACGAGGCCGGCGCGGCGGTGGAGATCGAGGCGACGGTCCGCACCACCGGCCAGACCGGGGTGGAGATGGAGGCCCTGACCGCCGCCTCGGTCGCCGCTCTGACGGTCTACGACATGTGCAAGGCGGTCGATCGCGGGATGCGGATCGAGGCGGTCTGGGTGACGCACAAGGCGGGCGGCAAGTCCGGCGAATTCCGCCAGGACTAAGGGGGCAGCTTGAGGCATGATTAGCGTCGAGGAAGCGCGCGCGCGGATTTTGGCGGGCCTGCACCCGCTGCCGGCCGAGATCGTCGCGCTCGCCGATGCGTGGGGCCGGGTGACGGCCACGCCGGTGGCGGCGCGGCTGACGCAGCCGCCGGCCGACGTCTCGGCGATGGACGGCTACGCCCTGCGCGCGCCCGACGGCCATCAAGGCGCGGTGCTCGACGTGATCGGCGAGGCGCCGGCGGGGCACCCGTTCGCGGGGCGCGTCGGGGCGGGTCAGGCCGTGCGCTTGTTCACCGGCAGCCTGGTGCCCGCCGGCGCCGATGCCATTCTGCTGCAGGAGGACGCGACCCGCGAGGGCGGGCGGGTGCGGGTGAACGAGGCGGTGCGCGCGGGCCGGCACATCCGCCGCGCCGGGCAGGATTTCGCCGCCGGCGATGCCGTGGTGTCCGCCGGGCGCCGGATGGGCGCCCGCGACGTCGGCTTGGCCGCCGCCGCCAACCACCCCTGGATCACGGTGCATCGTCGGCCGCGCATCGCGGTGCTGGCCACCGGCGACGAGATCGCGATGCCCGGCGAGCCGATCCCCCCTGGCGGCATCGTCAGCTCCAATTCCCACGCATTGGCCGCCCTGGCGCGCGCGGCGGGCGGCGCCGCGACGGTGCTGCCGGTCGCACGCGACGACCGCGCCGCCATCGCGGCCGTCGCCGACGCGGCATCCGGGATGGACATGCTGGTGACGACCGGCGGGGCGAGCGTCGGCGACCACGATCTGGTGGTCGAAGGGCTGAAGTCGCGCGGGCTGGAGGTGGATTTCTGGAAGATTGCGATGCGACCCGGCAAGCCCCTGGTGTTCGGTCGGCTGGGGCCGGTTCCAGTGCTCGGCCTGCCGGGCAACCCGGTGTCCGCGCTGGTGTGCGCGGTCCTGTTCCTGCTACCGGCGCTGGCCCGCCTGTCGGGTTTGGCCGCCGATCCGCCGCCGACCTCCCCCGCGCACCTCGGTGCACCGCTGGCGGCGAACGATGCGCGCGCCGACCATCTGCGCGCCACGCTGGCCCGCGACGCCGAGGGAGGGGTGATCGCCACCCCCTTCCCGGTGCAGGATTCCGCGATGCTGCGCCGGCTGGCGCTTGCCGATGCGCTGATCCTGCGCCCGCCGCACGCCCCGGCCCTGGAAGCCGGGGCCGCGGTCGCGGTCATCCGCCTCGACCAGCTCGGACTTTAGCGCGAACGCGCTTGACGGCGCGGCGGGAACCTACCTAGAACGTTGCGCAGTTGCCGGTTTGTTCGGTCGGCCCCCGCTGTCCGTCCGGCGCCATACGGGAATCCGATCGCCATGTTGACCCGCAAGCAGCATGAACTGCTCGTCTTCATCGACCGCCACCTCAAGCAGACCGGCTTTTCCCCCTCGTTCGAGGAAATGAAGGAGGCGCTTCAGCTCAGGTCGAAATCCGGCATCCACCGCCTGATCTCCGCGCTGGAGGAGCGCGGGTTCCTGCGCCGGCGCCACCACCGGGCGCGCGCGCTGGAGGTTGTGCGCCTGTCCGATGACCAGATCGGGGACCAGATGGGGCGCGCGCCGGCGGAGGTCGCGGCCAACGGTGGGGGTTTCGCGCCGAACGTGATCCGGGGCGACTTCTCCCCGAAACTGCCCGGCGTGCGCGCGGCCGAGGAGGCGGCGGCGATTCAGCTTCCGCTCTATGGCCGCATCGCCGCCGGCCTGCCGATCGAGGCACTGCGCGACACCACCTCGCAGATCGAGGTGCCGCTGGCCATGATCGGTTCCGGCGAGCACTACGCGCTCGAGATCGCCGGCAACTCCATGATCGAGGCCGGCATCCTGGACGGCGACACGGTCATCATCCGCAAGGGCGAGACGGCGGAGAACGGCCAGGTGGTGGTCGCCCTGGTGGACGACGCCGAGGTGACGCTGAAACGTCTGCGTCGGCGCGGCAACTCGGTCGCGCTGGAGCCCGCCAACCAACGCCACGAGACGCGCATCTTCCCGGCCGATCGCGTGAAGGTGCAGGGACGGCTGGTCGCGTTGATGCGGCGATATTGAAGGAACCACATCCGCCGGTTTCACAACTCTGTCTCGCGGGTCCTTCCCACGGTGCCGTGATTGCCTCTCGCTCGAAATGGAGCGCCCGCGCCCCTAACTCTGCCTCGTCGGACCCGAAGCGCAAGGAACCCCAGCCATGGCGGAGCAGCCCACGCCGAGCGCGCAGGACGCGACCGAGCAGGTCGCCAAGTTGCGCGAGCAGGTCGAAATGCTCATGCGCGAGCGGGTCACGCCCGCCCTCGCCGACGCCGCGAGCCGGGCGGAGAGTGCATTGGATGCGATGCGCCACCAGACCGAGGCGATGTCCGGGCGGGTCAAGGACCAGCCGATCCTCGCCGTTGTGATCGCATTGGGGATCGGGTTCCTGGCCGGGCGGGTGCTCCACTGACCATGCGCCCGGTCCGGCTGGCGCAGATCGCGGCTCAGGCCGAGGGCCTGCGCCTCCGCCGGCGGGTGCGCCGGATCGTGATGCAGATCGTGCTCGCGATCCTCGCACTGCCGTTCCTGTTTGCGGCCCTCGGCTTTCTCGAAGCAGCTTTCTGGAATTACGTGGCCCGGCATTTCCAGCCCGAGGAAGCCGCGCTGATAGTCGTGGGCGGCAACCTGCTGGTCGCGATGCTGCTGCTGGGGCTGGCGATGATGCGCGGCAGCGAGGATCGCATCTCGCTGGAGGCCCTGGAGGTCCGCCGCCGCGCGCTGGAGAGCGTGCAACGCAGCGTCACGTTCGCCACCCTGATCGGACCCGTCACGGGATTCCTGCTGAACCAGCTTCGCCGCCCCCGCCGCCGCGACTGATTGAAGTACAGGGCGGCTTGCACCCTGAGTTGTCCGAGCCAACCCACTACAGTCATGCCCGGCGAAGGCCGGGCACCCACGTCTTCTCGTGACCACAAAAGACGTGGGTGGCCGGGCCAAGCCCGGCCATGACGATGTTTGGGTCAAATGCGATTTCCCAGCACCGCGAGATCAAGCAGAGCGCGACCGTTAGGGCGGCTTGCGCCCGCCAGCCAGTCGCAGCGCATAGTCGATCGCTTCGACCAGGCTGTCGGCGTTTGCGCGGCCGGTGCCGGCGATGTCGAAGGCGGTTCCGTGATCGACCGATGTGCGGATGATCGGCAGGCCGAGCGTCACGTTCACCCCCGAGAGCGCCCGCCATGTCCCGGTCGCCGGATCGATGTCGAAGCCCAGCAGCTTGACCGGGATGTGCCCCTGGTCATGATAGATAGCCACCACCGCGTCGAACTGCCCGGCGCGCAGCTTCACGAACACCGTGTCGCCGGGGACCGGGCCGGTCACGTCGAGACCGTCCGCGACGCAGGCGGCGAGGATCGGCACGGTGACGTCCAGGTCCTCGCGGCCGAACAGCCCGCCCTCGCCGGCGTGCGGATTCAGCGCGGCGACCGCGATGCGCGGCCGGGCCAGGCCCAGATCAAGTAGCGCGGCGTGCGTCAGGTCGATGGTCCGGCGCAGCCGTTCGGGCGTCAGCAGGCGCGGCACGTCGGCCAGCGCGACATGCGTGGTGACGTGGCTGACCCGCATCGGCCCGTGCGCCAGCAGCATCACCGACCCGCGCGCGCCGGTCAGGGCGGCGAGCATCTCGGTGTGGCCGGCGTAGTGGTAGCCCGCCCGGTTCAACGCCTCCTTGTTCAGCGGCGCGGTGACGATCCCGGCAACCATCCCGGCCTGCGCCAGGCGCACCGCCTGTTCCACCGCGAGGTAAGCGAAGCGCCCGGCCTCTGCCGAGACCTCGCCGCGGCTTATCGCCGCACGCTCCTCCCCGGCTGGCAGGAAGGCGAGGTCCGGCCAATTCTGCCCCTCCACGGCGTCGGGAAGGTCTGCCGCATTCCTGACGACCTCGCGCGCCTCAGCCAGCGCCGTCCGATGGCCGATCACCAGCAGGCGCAGTTGGCCGGCAGCGATGCGCGCGGCGAGCTGTCCGCACGCTTTCAGGATAATCTCGGGACCGACCCCGGCGGGATCGCCCATCGTGATCGCGAGACGCGGCGAGGTCGGGGTCATGCAGGTTCTCCCGTTTGCGCCAGCAGCCGGGCGAGCAGGCCCGGGTCGCCGAAGGCGCCCGATTTAGACACGATCCGCAGCCCGTCCCATGCCCCGCCTCGCAGCATCGCGGTCGGGATGCCGGGCATGACCTGGCCATCGACGTCGAGGCGTCCGGCGCCCAATCCGATGCACAGCGCCCGCAGCGTCTCGCCTCCCGAGACCAGCAGCGTGCCCGGCGGGTCCATCCGTGCCAGCAAACCCGTGAAGCATGAGCCGATGTGGCGCGCGGCATCCGGCCGCGTCAGGCGGGGCGACACCACCACCGCCAAGGCCACCGCGCCGTCCCGTCCGAGAAGCCGGGCGATGCGGGCCGCCTCCTCGGCGTCGCCGCGCGTGATCCGACGCACCCGCGCCCAGGAGGCCGAGAGCTGCGCGACCGAGGCCGGATGATCCGACCCGATCATCGCCAGGATCGGGTCCGGCAGCGGGGGCGCGGGAACTGGAATCCGACCGGCCAGCGCGCCGGCCAGCCCGGCGGTGCCGCACCACAGCACCCGACCCGACAGACACCGGCATTCGGCCACCACCTGGTCCAGATCGGCCTCCACCTCGGCGTCCCACAGGCTCACTCCCTCGGGCGCCGCATCGCCAGGCCGGCGCAGCTCGGCCTCGAGGCCCACCTCGCGCAGCGCCGCCGCGAGATCGGGGCCGGTGGCGCGCCATGCCTCGCCATCGCGGACGAACTGGCGACCGGCGCGCGTCACCCGACCTTGCGCCGGGAACGCGGGGGCGATCACGCAATGGGCGAAGCCGCGCACGCAGGCGGCGATCTCCGCCGCGACATGCCCGCGCAACAGGCTGTCGATCTTGCGGAATGCGGGATCGGCGTCGTCCAGCACCGGCGACAGCCGCCGGGTCAGCGCGGCGGCCTGCGCGGCGTCCAACTCGCGCGTGCCGGCGTCGATCGAGGCCGGCCACGGCAGATGGCTCGGCGGCCCCCAGACCGTCGGAACCCGGCCCTCCACCGGCACGAACCGCGCCGCGCTGTCCAGCGCCCCGGTCAGATCGTCGGCGAGGATGCGGAGCCTGCTCACATCAACGGCCCATGGCTGGACCGATCCGTGCCGCGCGACCCCTCCCCCGCCCCCTCCCGCAAGGGGAGGGGAGGAGCAAGGGGCGACGGGCAAGGGGCGACGGGCCTTCTACTCCCCCTCCCCTTGCGGGAGCGGACCGGGGGGAGGGGGCGCGCAAGGAACCAATGCGCGGGGCCATTGGTATCACACGACGCGGTGCAGAAGCGGGTTGCCGGCGGCCAGGCGCCGGCAGTTCTCGGCCGCAAGCGTGAAGCTGCGGTCGAAGGTGCCGCTCGTCAGCCAGGCGACATGCGGGGTCAGCACGACATTGGGAAGCGACAGCAGCGGGTTGGCGGGGTCCGGCGGCTCCTCGGCGAACACGTCGAGGCCGGCCGCGGCTAGCCGCCCCGTCCGCAACGCCGTGATCAGCGCGGCCTCATCGATCAGGCCGCCGCGCGCCGTGTTCACCAGGATGGCGCCGGGCTTCATGCGGGCCAGCGCGTCGGCGCCGATCATGCGCTCGGTCTCGGCGGTCAGCGGAACATGCAAACTGACGACGTCGCACTCGGCCAGAAGCGTCGGCAGTTCGCGCCGTTCGCCCGCCGCGCCAGCTTTGGGGGAGCGCGTGACATAGAGCACGCGACAGCCCAACGCGACGAGCACCGGGGCCAACGCACGCGGCACGGCGCCATAGCCGACAAGCCCCACCGTGCGGCCGCCCAATTCGCCGATGCCATCCTTCAGCGCCGGGTCGAGCGCGAAGCCTTCGCCGCACCGCATGGCGGCGTCGAACATGGGAATCCGGCGCAGCGTCGCCAGCATCAAGGCGAGGGTCAGTTCCGCGACCGCCGGCGCATTCGTGCCGGGCAGGTTGCACACCGCGATCCCGCGCGCCCGCGCCGCCGCCAGGTCGATGGTGTTGACGCCCACCCCGATTTTCTGGATCAGCCGCAGGCGCGGCGCGGCGGCGATCATCTCCGCCGTCACCGGGCGCAGCGCGTGCCAGAGCACGTCCATGTCCGGCAGCAAGGTCGCCAGCCGTGCATCGTCGTGCTCCGCGCACATCTCGATCGCGAGACCTTGCCGCGCCACCACGGCAAGCCGCGCGGCGAGGTCGGAGCCGGCGGCGTAGTGGAAGACGACGTTCATCAACGCCTGGCACGACCGAGCACGGCGCCGCCGGCGAAACGCGCGCGCGCGCCCAACGCCTCCGCAATCCGCAGCGCCTCGTTCCACTTCGCCGTGCGCTCGCCGCGCGCGATGCTGCCGACCTTGAGCTGACCCACGCCCCAGCCGACGGCGAGGTGGACGATCGTGGTGTCCTCGGTCTCGCCCGAGCGGGCCGAGACGACGCCGGCCATCCCGGTTTCGCGCGCGGCGTCCCAGGCCGCGTGCGTCTCGGTCAGGGTACCGCGCTGATTGGGCTTCAGCAGCACCGCGTTGGCCGCGCCGCGCAGCGCCGCCTCGCGCACGCGGCTCGCCTGCGTCACCAGGAAGTCGTCGCCGACCACCTGCACGCGGTGGCCCACCTCCGCCGTGAACGCGGCAAAGCCCACATCGTCGTCCTCGGACATCGGGTCCTCGATGGAGACGATCGGGTAGGCCCGGATCCAGCCGCTCAGCAGACGGATCATCCCGTCGGTATCCAGCTCGCGAGCCTCCAACGCGAGCCGGTACTTGCCGCCGTGCCCGAACTCGCTGGCGGCGACGTCGAGCGCGATGGCCACCTCCGAAGGCGCCTTGAAGCCGGCCCGCTCGATGGCGCGAACCAGCATTTGCAGCGCCGCCTCATTGGCGCTGAAGGCGGGCCACCACCCGCCTTCGTCGGCAACCCCCGCGAGTTGGCCGCCCTCGCGCATCAGCTCCCCGGCCGCCCGGTAGACCTCGGCGGTCCAGTCGAGCGCCTGGGCGAAGCTGGTCGCGCCGGGGCAGGTGACGAGAAAGTCCTGAATATCGACCCGCCGGCCGGCATGGGCGCCGCCGCCGAAGATCTGGATCTGCGGCAACGGCAGCGTGACGGCATCGGCCCCGCCGAGATAGCGGTAGAGCGGCTCACCGGAGGCGGCGGCGGCGGCATGGGCCACGGCGATCGAGACCGCGATCGAGGCATTGGCGCCCAGGCGGGACTTGCTGGGCGTGCCGTCCAACTCGATCAGCCGACGATCGACACCCGCCTGGTCCGCCGCGTCGAGACCCACCAGCGCGCGCGCGATCTCGGTGTTGACGTGGCCCAGGGCGCGGGTGACCTCGTGTCCCCCGAAGCGCGTGCCGCCGTCGCGCAGATCGAGCGCTTCGCCGGTGCCGGTGGAGGCGCCGGCGGGCGCCATGCCGCGCCCGACCGCCCCGCCCTCGGTCAGGATGTCGGCCTCGATCGTCGGCCGGCCACGGCTGTCCCAAACGCGGCGCCCATGAACGAAGGCGATGCGCGTGTCCGCCATCCTTTTCTCAGACATCCTTCCCTCAGGCATCCTGTCCCCCTCGGGCAAGCGCCTCGTCCCAAGCCGCCCGCACCGCGCCGAGCCGGTCGGGGGGCGCCGCGAGCAGCCCGCGCGAGGCGCGACGCACCCGATCGCGCTGATCCTCGGCGGTAATGTATTCCACCGGGGATTTTCCATCCACCCGCGCCAGCATCAAGCCCGGCAGGAGCCGTGCCGCGCGCTGCTCCAGACCGGCCGAAGGCTCCCAGTCCACGCCGCGAAGATAGCCGGCGGTCAATGCATCAAAGCAGTCAAGGAAACCCGCGCGCGCGGTCGGAACCCAGAGGCACTTGAGCAGGAGGTGGTTGAGGCAGAACGCGAGATCGAAAGCCGGATCGCCCCACCAGGCACATTCCGCATCGAGGAACACCGGCCCGGCCGGCCCGGCGAGGATGTTCTTCGGACTGACGTCGCCATGCACCAGCGCGCGCTTCGTCGCGGCCGTGGTCGCCACCAGCGCCTGAAGCGCCTCGGCGCGATCGGGATGGGCACGCGCGGCCGCCAGCAGATACGGCTCCAGTCGGATGGCGTGGAAGATCGCATCCGTGGGGAACGCGGCCGGGGCGGACGGATCGGCGGCGGTGGCGGCGTGGATGCGCGCGAGCACGCGTCCGACGGCGCCGGCGAAGACCGGATCGGTGCGGCCGTCACGCAGCAGCGCCTTCCATAGGGGATGCTCACCGGGCGCCAGGTATTGCATCGCCAGCGTCCCGGTCGCGGCGTCGTGGCCGAGGAGCGCGGGGGCGCAGCCCGGCACCGCGGCGGCGGCGCGGCGCATCCATCGCGCCTCGTAGAGGTTCCGCTCGACCGGCGCGAGCCACTCCGCCGAGACGCGCAGCCGCGCCAGCGCCCGCTTCACGCAGATCGGGCCGGCCGGAAGATCGACCCGCCAGATGTCTGAGGAGACGCCACCGGTCAGCCGCTCCGCGCCCGGCGGCGTCCCCGCGTTCAGCAGCCCCATGCGGCGCAACGCGCCCGCGATCTCGTCGGGCACGCTCTCGGCTGGAATTGCCGGGGCGCTCAGACCGCCGCCCCGGCCGCGGAGGTGGGAGCCGGCGCGATGAGGCGCGGGCCGCCGGGCGCGATCTGGAAGATGGCGAGCCCGCGTTGGACCTGGCCATCCGGCAGCAGGCGGAACCAGCCGTCCACCCCGGAGAAGCCATCCGGATTGGTCAGCGCATCGGGAGCGTAGCCTTGGGGCGCGAGCACCCGCGCGATGCTGGCGGCATCGAAGGCGAGATCGGCCGGCCCGGCGGGGGCGGCGCCGTATTTGCCGCCGAACGTTTGTACGAAGCCGGCGCGGGCGGCCGCGTCGGGTGCCGCGTACCAGGCGCCCGGCACCTGGCCCGAGCCGCTGGCCGGCGCGGCCCAGAGCGCCGGGCCCATGATCTGCACGGCGGGCGCGGTCACGAAGTAGTAGGGCAGCACCGAGGCCAGCTCGGCCAGCGCGTCGCCGGTGTCGCCCAGGAGCAGGGCGTCGAACGGCGGCGGCGGCACGCTGGTGCGGGTCAGCCGCTCGGCCTCGCGCCGGCCCTCGGGCGTGCCCTGCGCCTTCGCCTCTTTGATTTGTTGCTGGACCGGCCCCCAGCGCTGCTCATAGGCCGACAGGTCGCGCATGGCGCTGCTGATCCCCGCCATGCCGGCGCGGTGAAACCGGATCTGGGCGGGCGCGAGCCCGCGCTCCGCGGCGGCGGCGCTGAGCGCCTGCGCCAGCGCGTGTCCGAACTCGCTGTCCGGCAGCAGCGCCGCGATCTGGCCGCGCCCCTGCGTCTGGGCGTAGCCGATCAGGCGGCGAACCTGCTGGCCGGGCGTGATCCCGAGGGTCCATACACCGGGGCGTGCGGCGGTGGTAGTGTTGGTGAAGGCAAGGACCGGAATGCCCGCCGCGCTCGCGACGGGCGCCGCCGCATCGGTTTCCGCGGCGGTCAGCGGCCCCAGGATCAGCCCCGCGCCCTGTCCGAGCGCGCCGCGCGCCGCCGCCGCCGCGCCGCCGGGCGTGCCGCCGGTGTCCGCCGGGATCAGCGCCGGGGAGCCGGGATCGGCAAGCGCGAGCTGCGCAGCCTGGAGCATGGACTGGCCGATATCGGCGCGCGGGCCGGTCAGCGGCAGCAGGATGGCGACCGGCCGCCCCGGCGGGCCGGACGGGACGCCGCCCGGCCCGAACGCCTGACCGGGCACGAGCGCCCGCGGTCCCGGCATGAGATAGGGTGGCGAGGACGGGTAGCCGCCGCCCCCGCAGGCGGCCAGTGCCGAGCTGCCGGAAAGGACAATGAATGCCCGACGCCGCATCTGACGCATCTCCCGGCTCCGAGGCGGCCGATGTGACCGAACCTCCTTCCGGCCTTGTGCTTGTTTCCACGCCCATCGGCAATCTCGGCGACTTGGCCCCACGCGGGCGTGATGCGCTGGCCGGGGCCGACCTCGTGCTCTGCGAGGACACGCGCCATACCGCCCGCTTGATGTCGGCGATCGGCGCCAGGACTCGCCTCGCGGCATTGCACGAGCACAACGAGGACGCTCGCATCCCGATTGTGTTGGCGGCGCTGCGCGAGGGAAAACGTGTGGCGCTCGTCTCCGACGCCGGCACGCCGCTCGTCTCCGATCCCGGTTTCCGGCTGGTGCGCGCGGCAATCGCCGGCGGCTTGCCGGTCACGGCGATCCCCGGAGCGAACGCCGCGCTCGCCGCGCTGGTCCTGTCGGGGCTGCCCCCTCTGCCCTTCCTCCTGCTCGGCTTCCCGCCGCCGCGCTCGGCTGCCCGGCGCGAGGCATTCGCCAGTTTGCGCGCGGCCGAGCGGGCGGGATTGCGGGCAACCCTGATCTGGCACGAGGCCCCGCACCGGCTGGGCGAGATGCTGGTTGATCTGGAAGCAGCGTTCGGCTCTCGCCCGGCCGTCGTCGCGCGCGAGCTGACCAAACGTTTCGAGGAGGTACGGCGCGCGTCCCTTCCCGACCTCGCAGGCCACTACGCGGCGGAGGCGCCGCGCGGCGAAATCACCGTCCTGATCGGCCCGCCGGAAGCCGAGGCGGCCGACGCGAACGCGTTGGACGCGCAATTACGTGCCGCCCTGGCGACCAGCAGCCTCAAGGATGCGGCCGCGCTGGTCGCCACGGCCACCGGCCTTCCGCGCAAGGTCGTTTATGCGCGCGCGCTGGAGATCGCCGCCGAACCGGGCGTCACGCGAGTTGGTGCGGAATAAAGATATATTTCGCGTATTGCTTTTAGCTCGCGCGAGCATAGTTGAGGGTGGAGGATCTCGAAGGACACGAGCCATGACACGGACACCGGTGAAACCCGCTCCAGGGTCCCAGCCCTTGCCGCAGCCGCCCGAGCATGCGCGCGAACTGCTGCTGGTGCGGATTTTTCAATTTCCCGGCAATCTCGTCGCCGACTTGCTGAGCGCGACGAAGGACGACGATCGCATGGCAATTCGCGTCCTTATCGATATGCTGTTCTGGAACGTGGTTGCAGTTCTCGTGGCCATCCTCGCCTACAGCCAATTCGGCTGATCCGCAGAGGGAGGGCTGTGATGTCGAATCTCCGCTTCGCCACTTTCGAACCGGACGGGACCTGCACGGTCGATGCGGAAATCCTGGCCCCGGCTTTGGGTCTGACGGCGCGTGCGCTTATTGATGAACTCCGGGCCGCGCGGGTCTTTCAAACGAGTGAGCGGGGAATTGACGCGGATGAGGGGCTGATGCGCCTGACCTTCCGGTATAGAAACCGAGAGTTCCGCGCCGTGATCAACCGTGCGGGCGAGTTGGTCCCCGAGGCGTCATGCGCCTGACGGCATACACCGATTATTCGGTGCGGGTCCTCATGTACCTCGCGGTCCGCCATGACCATCAGGCCAGGATCGCCGACATCGCGGCGGCATACGGCATTTCCGAGGCCCATCTGATGAAGGTCGTGCATCAGCTCGGGGTTGCGGGAGATGTGCTTACCGTGCGTGGCCGCAATGGCGGCATTCGGCTCGCCAAGCCCATCGGCGCCATCAATCTCGGCGCGGTGGTACGCAGAACCGAGGCGGACCTGAATCTCGTGCCCTGCTTCGAGGCGGCGGGCTCGTGCCCGATCGCGCCCGCCTGCACGCTACAGGCGGTACTGCACGAGGCACTCGATGCGTTCCTCGGCGTGCTCGACCGCTACACGCTCGCGGATCTTGTAGCTCGCCGGCAGGATTTCTCGGCGCTGTTCGCTGCCCTGCCGCAAGCGACCGGAGACACGGCGACCCACGGTTGACTGACCCGCGACGGGGTCGCCTGCTAGCCGGGAACCCGCCCGCCATCCGGGCCGCCCACTCCTGCCCGCCTATGCCGCCGCGGGCTGCGAAGAAATGACGGAACCGACGGCGTCGGCCCCGCGCTCCGGGGCCGAAAGGTTCGGAGGGCGTGTCATGTGGTGGTGGTTTCTGATCTGGGTCGTGATCGTTTGGCTTCTGTTGAGCGGCGGCGGCTACTACGGCTACCGGCGGTCGTATTATCGCCGGAGCCACGCGACGGGTCTGCTGCTCGTGCTCCTCGTCATTTTCCTGATCGTGATCATCTTCGGCGGGCCGTATTGGGGGTACTACGGGCGAGGTTATTACGGGCGATGAAAGAAGCGCGGTTCACGGCGGCACGGGGGTATCCTCCGTGCCGCCATGATCATCGGCCTACTCGGCGGCCTTCGCCTCGGTGATCTGGGCCGGGCTGCCCGGATGCAGCAGGCGCTGGTCGCGTCCGGCGGCGATGGCGCGCAGACGGTTCATCACCGCCCCCGTGCCGGCCGGGATCAGGCGCCCCACGATCACGTTCTCCTTCAACCCGGTCAGGGTATCCACCTTGCCGGCCGTCGCCGCCTCGGTCAGCACGCGCGTCGTCTCCTGGAACGATGCCGCGCTGATGAAGCTGTTGGTCTGCAGGCTGGCCTTGGTGATGCCCTGCAGCACGGGCATCGCGACCGCCGGACGGTCGTCGCGGCCGAGTTTGGCGTTGAGCGCCTCGTACTCCATGCGGTCCACCTGCTCGCCCGCCAGGTACGTCGTATCGCCCGGGTCAAGGATCTCCACCTTCTGCAGCATCTGCCGGACGATCACCTCGATATGCTTGTCGTTGATCTTGACGCCCTGCAGCCGGTAGACGTCCTGGATCTCGTTTACCAGGTAGTCCGAAAGCGCCTCCACCCCGAGCACCTTCAGGATGTCGTGCGGCACGCGCGGCCCGTCCACCAGCGGGTCGCCGCGCCGGACGAAGTCGCCTTCCTGGACCGAGACGTGCTTGCCCTTCGGGATCAGATACTCGGTCTCCTCGCCGGTCTCGTCGTTTTTCACGATGACGCGGCGCTTGGCCTTGTAGTCCTTGCCGAACTCCACGCGCCCGTCGTTCTCGGCGATGACCGCGTGATCCTTCGGCCGGCGCGCCTCGAACAGTTCCGCCACGCGCGGCAAGCCACCCGTGATGTCGCGGGTTTTGCTGCCCTCGCGCGGAATGCGCGCCAGCACGTCGCCTGCCGCGACCTGCGCGCCGGGGTCCACCGAGAGAATCGAATCCGGGGCCAGGAAGTAGCGCGCGTCCGCTCCGTTCGGCAGCTTTATCACCTCGCCCTGCTCGTCTTTAAGCTGTAGGCGCGGCCGCAGATCGACACCCTTGGCCCCCTGCTTGTAGTCCACGACGACCTTGGACGTGAGCCCGGTGACCTCGTCCATCCGCTCCACCAGGGTCACGCCCTCGATGAGGTCGATGTACTCCACTTGCCCATTGCGCTCGGTGATGATCGGCAGCGTGTACGGGTCCCACTCGGCGAGCTTCTGGGCGCGGGCGACGAGCTGGTTCTCGTCAACCAGCAGCCGCGCGCCATAGGGCACGCGGAAGCGCGCGCGCTCCAACCCCTTGTCGTCCTGCAGCACGATCTCGCAGTTGCGGCTCATCACCACGGGCGTGCCCTGGCTGTTCAGCACGACGTTGCGGTTCTTCACCGCGACGCGCCCGTCATGGCTCGCCTCGACCGAGGACTGTTCGGCGCCACGCTGGGCCGCGCCGCCGATGTGGAACGTCCGCATCGTGAGCTGCGTGCCCGGCTCGCCGATCGACTGCGCGGCGATCACGCCGACCGCCTCGCCGATGTTGACCGGCGTGCCGCGCGCGAGGTCGCGGCCATAGCAGTGCCCGCACACCCCGACCGGCGCCTCGCAGGTCAGCACGGAGCGGATCAGCACCGTCTCCACCCCCAACTGCTCGACGCGATCGGCCGCCTCCTCCTCGATGAGCGTGTTCGCCGGGACGATCACCTCCCCGCTCGCCGGATCGAGGATGTCGCGCGCCGTGGTTCGGCCCAGGATGCGCTCCGACAGGCTCGCCACCACCTCGCCGCCGTCCATCACCGCGCGCACGGTCAAGCCCCGCTCGGTTCCGCAATCCTCCTCGACGATAATGCAGTCTTGCGCCACATCGACCAGCCGCCGCGTCAGATAGCCCGAGTTCGCCGTCTTCAACGCCGTGTCCGCGAGGCCCTTGCGCGCGCCGTGGGTGGAGTTGAAATATTCGAGGACCGACAGGCCCTCCTTGAAGTTGGCGATGATCGGCTGTTCGATGATTTCGCCCGACGGCTTGGCCATCAGGCCGCGCATCCCGGCGAGCTGGCGCATCTGCGCTGGGCTGCCGCGCGCGCCCGAGTGGCTCATCATCCACACGGAGTTGGTCGCCACGCCGATCTCCTGGCGGGAAATCTCCTTCATCATCGCGCCGGCCACCTCGTCGGTGCAGCGCGACCAGGCGTCGACCACCTTGTTGTAGCGCTCGCCGGCGGTGATCAGGCCCTCCTGGTACTGCTGCTCGAACTCCTTCACCTCGCCCTGGGTGCGCCGGATCATCGGCCCCTTCTCCACGGGGATGATGAGGTCGTCCTTGCCGAAGGAGATGCCGGCCTTGGCGGCCTGGCCGAAGCCCAGCCCCATCAGGCGGTCGGCGAAGATCACGCACTCCTTCTGGCCGCAGTGGCGGTACACCGCGTCGATCACGTCGGAGACGTTCTTTTTGGTGAGCTGGCGGTTTACCAGGGAGAACGGGACGTTCGGATGCTTGGGCAGGATCTGCGCAATCATCATCCGCCCGGGCGTCGTGACGACCAGCTCGCGAACCAGATTGCCGTTCGCATCGATGCTCTCCCAGCGCGACTTGATCTTGTCGTGCAGACCGATCGCGCGCGCGTGCAGGGCGTGCTCGATCTCGCCGATGACGCCGAACGCCGGTGCGTCCTTGTCGGTCGCCGCGCGGAACTCCGGCGTCTCCAGCGACAGATAATAGAGGCCGAGCACGATGTCCTGGCTGGGCACGATGATCGGCTTGCCGTTGGCCGGACTGAGGATGTTGTTGGTCGACATCATCAGCACGCGCGCTTCCAACTGCGCTTCCAGGCTGAGCGGTACATGCACCGCCATCTGGTCGCCGTCGAAGTCCGCGTTGAAAGCGGTGCAGACCAGCGGGTGAAGCTGGATCGCCTTGCCTTCGATCAGCACCGGCTCGAACGCCTGGATGCCGAGGCGATGCAAGGTCGGCGCACGGTTCAGCATGACCGGATGCTCGCGGATCACCTCTTCGAGGATGTCCCACACCTCCGGGCGCTCCTTCTCCACCATCCGCTTGGCGGCCTTGATGGTGGTGGCGTGGCCGTACTTCTCCAGCTTGGCGTAGATGAACGGCTTGAACAGCTCGAGCGCCATCTTCTTCGGCAGTCCGCACTGGTGCAGCTTCAGCTCCGGCCCCACCACGATGACCGAGCGGCCCGAGTAGTCCACGCGCTTGCCGAGCAGGTTCTGGCGGAACCGGCCCTGCTTGCCCTTCAGCATGTCGGACAACGACTTTAGCGGGCGCTTGTTGGCGCCGGTGATCGCGCGCCCGCGGCGGCCGTTGTCGAACAGCGCGTCAACCGCCTCCTGCAGCATCCGCTTCTCGTTGCGCACGATGATATCGGGCGCACGCAACTCGATCAGCCGCTTCAGCCGGTTGTTGCGGTTGATGACGCGGCGGTAGAGGTCATTGAGGTCCGAGGTGGCGAACCGCCCGCCATCCAGCGGCACCAGCGGACGCAGCTCCGGCGGGATGACCGGGACGACGTCGAGGATCATCCAGTCGGGGCGCGCGCCGGATTCGCCGAACGCCTCGATCAGCTTGAGGCGCTTGACCAGCTTCTTGCGCTTGGCCTCGCTCGTGGTGTCCTTCAGATCACCGCGCAGGCGCGTCTTCTCGGAATCGAGATCAATCGTGGTCAGGATCTTCTTGATCGCCTCGGCGCCGATACCGACCTCGAAGCCGTCGTCGCCGAACTCGTCCTGCTTGGCCATGAGCTGATCTTCGGTCAGCAGACTGTGCAGCTTGAGGTCGGTGGTGCCCGGCTCCAGCACGACGTAGCTCTCGAAGTAGAGGATCTTCTCCAGCTCCTTCAGCGTCAGATCGACCATCAGGCCGATCCGCGAGGGCAGCGACTTCATGAACCAGATATGCGCGACGGGCGAGGCCAGCTCGATGTGGCCCATGCGCTCGCGCCGCACCTTCGCCAGCGTCACCTCGACGCCGCACTTCTCGCAGATGATGCCGCGGAACTTCATCCGCTTGTACTTGCCGCAGAGGCACTCGTAATCCTTGATCGGGCCAAAAATGCGCGCGCAAAACAGGCCGTCTCGCTCGGGCTTGAACGTGCGATAGTTGATCGTCTCGGGCTTCTTGATCTCGCCATAGGACCAGCTGCGGATCTGCTCGGGGCTGGCGATCTGGATCTTGATCTGGTCGAAGGTCATCGTCTGACCAGTCTGACCCAGGATCTTCATAAGTTCATTCATGCGGGTGTCACCCTCAAGGTTCACCACGGAGGCATGGAGCACATGAGGTTTCTCCCCGTGCCCTCCGTGCCCTCGTGATGCGATTTCTTCACGCAGCGCGGCTGTCCAGCTCGACGTTCAGGCCGAGCGATTTGAGCTCCTTGACCAGGACGTTGAAGCTTTCCGGGATGCCCGCCTCGAAATTGTCCTGTTCGCGCACGATGGCCTCATAGACCTTGGTGCGGCCGGACACGTCGTCGGACTTCACGGTCAGCATCTCCTGCAACGTGTAGGCGGCGCCGTACGCCTCCAGGGCCCAGACCTCCATCTCGCCGAAGCGCTGGCCGCCGAATTGCGCCTTGCCGCCCAGGGGCTGCTGGGTCACCAGGCTGTACGGCCCGATCGAGCGCGCGTGGATCTTGTCATCCACAAGGTGGTGCAATTTCAGCATGTAGATGTAGCCCACCGTCACCTTGCGCTCGAACGGCTCCCCCGTGCGGCCGTCGACCAAAATCACCTGGCCCGACGTGTCGAGGCCCGCCTTGGTCAGCATGGTCTCGATGTCGGTCATGCGCGCGCCGTCGAACACCGGCGTCGCGATCGGCACGCCCTTCCTCAGATTGTTGCACAGCTCCACAAGCTCGTCGGTCTCGAGCGTGGCGATCTCGTCGCGAAACACGCGTTCGTCGTAGATGTCGGCAAGTTTGTCGAGCAACGCCTGCCGGCGCGCACCGGTGCGTTGATACTCGTCCACCAGTTCGCCGATCTGCCGGCCGAGATTGGCGCAGGCCCAGCCCAGGTGGGTCTCCAGAATCTGGCCCACGTTCATCCGGCTCGGCACGCCGAGCGGGTTCAGCACGAGATCGACCGGCGTGCCGTCGGCAAGGAACGGCATGTCTTCGACCGGCGTGACGCGCGAGACCACGCCCTTGTTGCCGTGCCGTCCCGCCATCTTGTCGCCCGGCTGGAGCTTGCGCTTCACCGCGATGAAGACCTTGACCATCTTCATCACGCCGGGCGGCAGTTCGTCGCCGCGTTGCAGCTTCTCGACCTTGCTGTCAAAGCGCGCCTGCAGCCGACCCACCGCGGCGTCGAACTCGCGCTTCAGCGTCTCGATCACCGTCATCACCGCGTCGTCCTGCACGCCGATATGACGCCACGCGCCGCGCGGATGCTCGGCCAGCACCTCCTCGGTGACGGTCGTCCCGGCCTTCAGTCCCTTGAAGCCGCCGGCGGCCTTGCGGCCCAGCAGTTTCTCGCGCAGACGGTTCAGGAAACTGCGTTCCTGGATCGCCTTCTCGTCGTCGCGGTCCTTGGCCAACCGCTCGATCTCGGAGCGCTCGATCGCCATCGCGCGCTCGTCCTTATCGACGCCGCGACGTGAGAAGACGCGCACGTCGACGATCGTGCCCGTCACGCCAGGCGGCAGCTTGAGCGAGGTGTCGCGGACGTCGGACGCCTTTTCGCCGAAGATGGCGCGCAGCAGCTTCTCTTCCGGCGTCATCGGGCTCTCGCCCTTGGGAGTCACCTTGCCCACCAGGATGTCGCCGGGGTTCACCTCCGCGCCGATATAGACGATTCCCGCCTCGTCGAGGTTCTTCAGCGCCTCCTCGCCGACGTTCGGGATGTCGCGCGTTATCTCCTCCTGGCCCAGCTTGGTGTCGCGGGCCATCACCTCGAACTCTTCGATGTGGATCGAGGTGAAGACGTCGTCGCGCGCGATGCGTTCGCTGATGAGGATGGAGTCCTCGAAGTTGTAGCCGTTCCAGGGCATGAACGCGCACAGCACGTTTCGCCCCAGCGCCAGCTCGCCCAGCTCGGTCGAGGGTCCGTCGGCGATGATCTCGCGCTCCGAGACCCGGTCGCCCACCTTCACCAGCGGGCGTTGGTTGATGCAGGTAGACTGGTTGGAACGCATGAACTTGCGCAGCCGGTAGATATCGACGCCCTTGGTGGTGCCGTCCTCGTCCGTCGCACGCACCACGATGCGCGCGCCGTCGATCTGGTCGACGACACCGGGGCGGCGCGCGACGATGGTGGCGCCCGAATCGCGGGCCACCGCTTCTTCCATGCCGGTGCCGACCAGCGGCGCGTCCGCCTGGATCAGCGGCACCGCCTGGCGCTGCATGTTCGATCCCATCAGCGCGCGGTTGGCGTCGTCGTTCTCCAAGAATGGGATCAGCGCCGCCGCCACCGAGACGAGCTGCTTGGGCGAGACGTCGATCGCCGTCACCTGGTCGGGCGGCACCAGCCGGAAATCGCCCTGCTTGCGAACCGAGACCAAGTCTTGCAGGAACTTGCCCCCCACATCCATCGGCGCGTCGGCCTGCGCGACCACCAGCCGCTCCTCCTCCATCGCGGAGAGATAGCGCGGCTCGCGCTGCACGACGCCGTCCTTCACCAGCATGTACGGCGTCTCGATGAAGCCGTACTTGTTCACCTTGGCGAAGGTCGCGAGCGAGTTGATCAGGCCGATGTTCGGCCCCTCCGGCGTCTCGATCGGGCAGATGCGGCCGTAATGCGTCGGATGCACGTCGCGCACCTCGAAGCCCGCACGTTCGCGGGTCAGTCCACCCGGGCCTAGCGCGGACAGGCGGCGCTTGTGCGTCACCTCGCTGAGCGGATTGGTCTGGTCCATGAACTGGCTGAGCTGGCTGGAGCCGAAGAACTCCCGCACCGCCGCCGCGGCGGGCTTGGCGTTGATCAGGTCATGCGGCATCACCGTGTCGATATCGACCGAGCCCATGCGCTCGCGGATCGCGCGTTCCATGCGCAGCAGACCGACCCGGTACTGGTTCTCCATCAGCTCGCCCACCGAGCGGACGCGCCGGTTGCCGAGGTTGTCGATGTCGTCGATCTGCCCGCGCCCGTCCTTCAGGTCGCACAGGGTCTTGACCGTGCGCAGCAGGTCGTCCTTCCGGAGGATGCGCACGGAATCGGCCACCTCAGCGGCGTCGATGCCGAGGCGCATGTTCATCTTCACCCGCCCGACCGTGGACAGGTCGTAGCGGTCGGCGTCAAAGAACAGTCCGCGGAACAGCGCCTCGGCCGTCTCGGGCGTCGGCGGCTCGCCCGGCCGCATCACCCGGTAGATGTCGATCAGCGCGTCCTCGCGGCTGGCGTTCTTGTCGACGCTCAGCGTATTGCGGATCCACGGCCCGTTCTGCTGGTCAACCGCGAGCGTCGGCAGGCGAGTGATGCCCGCCTCTTCCAGCGCGGCCAGCCGCGCCTCGGCCAGCTCCTCCCCGGCCTCGGCGTAAATCTCGCCCGTCTCCTCGTTCACGATGTCCTCGGCCACAAAGCGGCCGAGGAGATCGGCGCGGCCCACAAGCACCTCTTTGGTGGTCTCGGCGATCTTGCGCGCCTGGCGCTGGGTCAGCTTGGTGTCGGCCTCGGCCACCACCTCGCCGGTCGCAGCATCGACGATCGGCTCCAACAGCTTCTGGCCGCGGAACGCCTCGGGGTCGAACGGGCGCGCCCATCCCTTCGCCGTGTGGTCGAACACCACCTGACGATAGAAGTGGGCCAGCATCTCCTGCGCGTCCATGCCCTGGATCTCGCCCGGCTCCATCGCCTCGCCCTTGGCGTTCCGCGCGGCCCGAAGCCGCTCGGTCGCAGCGCCATCCAGCGCATAGAGCAGCGTGGTGACGGGCAGCTTCCGCTTGCGGTCGATGCGGACGTAAACGAGGTCCTTGCTGTCGAACTCGAAATCGAGCCAGGAGCCGCGATAGGGGATCACGCGCGCCGCGAACAGATACTTGCCCGAGGAGTGCGTCTTGCCCTTGTCGTGGTCGAAGAACACGCCCGGGGAGCGGTGCATCTGGCTGACGATGACGCGCTCCGTGCCGTTGATGATGAACGTGCCGTTGTCGGTCATCAGCGGCATGTCGCCCATGTAGACGGGCTGCTCCTTGATGTCGCGGATCGACTTGGCCCCGGTGTCCTCGTCGAGGTCCCAGACGATCAGGCGCAGCACGACCTTGAGCGGCGCGGCGAAGGTCAGCCCGCGCTGGATGCACTCCTCAACGTCGTATTTCGGATCTTCCAGCTCGTAGTACACGAACTCCAGCCGGCCGCGGCCGGCGAAGTCGTCGATCGGGAAGACGCCCTTGAAGACCTCCTGCAATCCAGTGGTGGTGCGGCTGTCGGGTTTGGTGTCCTTTTGCAAAAACGCCTCGTAGCTGGCACGCTGAACATCGATCAGATTCGGCATGGCCGTCACTTCGGGGATGCGCCCGAAACCACGGCGGATGCGCTTGTGCCTCGTTACCGACCTTGAAATCGCGTTCATCGCTGTCCTGCTCGCCTCAGTTGCCTGGAAGGCTCTGTCGTTCTGCCCGCGGCCCTCGATCCGTCGCGCCCCCGGCCGCCCAGGGCATCTCCGCAGCATGGTCCGGGGTTAGACAAACCCCTTCCGCCGAAACGGGTTCGCGGGCGGAAGCGCGTCGGCTTCCGCCCGCTCGTGCCCCGTGAGGAGCAATTTCGGGACGTGAGTGCGGCCGGCCCCGCGACGGAAACTGGGGTGGGCCGGCGTGGCTCTGGTCTGCGTCGTTCCAAGTCCCCTTACTTCACCTCGACCGCGGCGCCCTGATCCTCGAGCTGCTTGCGCAGCTTGGCGGCTTCATCCTTGCTCACGGCCTCCTTGACGGTCTTGGGCGCACCCTCGACCAGATCCTTGGCCTCCTTCAGGCCAAGGCCCGTGATCGCGCGAACCTCCTTGATGACGTTGATCTTCTTGTCTCCGATCTTGCTCAGGATGACGGTGAACTCCGTCTGTTCCTCGGCGGGAGCGGCCGCCGCGGTCGCCGCCGGAGCCGCCGCCGCGGCGGCGGGAGCCGCCGCCGACACGCCCCACTTCTCCTCAAGCAGTTTCGACAACTCGGCGGCTTCGAGCACCGTGAGGCTCGACAGGTCCTCAACGAGCTTTTGCAGTTCGGCCATTTTTGTGTGACCCCTAATCTAACCCTTGGTTGATTGCGTTCAAGCCGGATAGACCGGCCCTGTTCATTTTCTGGGCACGGCGGCGCGCGCCTAGGCGGCCGCCTGCTCCTCGTCCTTGCGGGCGAAGGCACCGAATACGCGGGCGAGCTGCCCGGCCGGCGCCTGCAACACTCCGGCGACCCGGGTGGCCGGCGTGGCGATCATCCCCACCAACCGCGCGCGGAGCTGATCGAGGCTCGGCAGCTCGGCGAGCGCGCGCACCCCGTCGGGGTCGAGCATCCGTGCGCCGAGCGAGCCGCCGACCACGACCAGCTTGTCGTTGCCCCGGCCATAGTCCACCGCTGCCTTGGCGACCGCCACCGGGTCCTTGGCCCAGGCGAGCGCGGTCGGGCCGCGCAGCATGGGTGCGATCCCGGTGAATTGCGTCTCCGCCAGCGCGAGCGTGGCAAGCCGGTTCTTCACGACCTTGTACGTCGCCCCCGCGGTTCGCATCCGGCGGCGCAGATCCGTCGCCTCGGCCACGGTCAACCCTCGATTGCGGGCGACCACGACCATGGACGTCTCGGCGAACACCTGAGCGAGCCCGGCGACGAATTCCCGCTTCTGTTCGCGGTCCAAACCCTGTCTCCGTGTCTCAGGCCGAAGGCGTGTGGACCGCCGCCGGCCGGTTGCCCAAAGGCCGCTCAGGGATTGCCCCTCGAAGCGGCCCGGTTCGCCTGTCAGAGGAAGTCGGAACCACCACGGTCGCCCCTCAAGGCTGGCCCTGGCACCCCGTCATGCGCGCGCGGGCCGAGGCCCCTTGGCGCCCGGCGAACCGGGTGACGTGCGATCTCGGACAGGTTCGGGATGCGCCCGAACCGGCGCATCCCTGCCCGCCCGCCCCGGTCGGGACGGGCGAATTCCGTTACGTGAGACTGCTGACGTCCACCCGCACGCCCGCCCCCATCGTGGAGCTGACCGCGGCCTTCTGGACGTAGGTGCCCTTCGCGCCGGTCGGCCTCGCCTTGATGATGGCGTCGGCCAGCGCGCGCGCGTTCTCCAGCAATTGAGCATCCTCGAAGCTCGCCTTGCCGATGCCGGCGTGGATGATGCCCGCCTTCTCGGCGCGGAACTCCACCTGCCCGCTCTTCGCGGCCGTGACGGCGCCGCGCACGTCCATCGTGACGGTGCCGAGGCGGGGGTTCGGCATCAGCCCGCGCGGGCCCAGGATCTTACCCAGTCGGCCGACCACGCCCATCAAGTCGGGCGTGGCGATGCAGCGGTCGAACCCGATCTCGCCGGCCTGCACCTTCTCGGCGAGATCTTCGGCGCCCACCACGTCCGCTCCCGCGGCCCGCGCCTCCTCGGCTTTCGGGCCGCGCGCGAACACGCCGACGCGGACCGTCTTGCCGGTGCCGTTCGGCAGGCTGATCAGCCCGCGCACCATCTGATCGGCGTGGCGGGGGTCGATGCCGAGATTCATCGACATCTCGATCGTCTCGTCGAACTTCGCGCGCGCGTTCTGCTTCACCAGGCGGATCGCCTCGTCGAGCGCGTATGACTTCGCGGCATCGACGGCGGCCCACGCGGCCTTCAGGCGCTTGCCCTGCTTCACCGCTCAGCCCTCCACCACGGTCATGCCCATTGAGCGGGCGGAGCCGGCCAGCATCCGAACCGCCGCCTCGACATCGGTCGCGTTCATGTCCTTCATTTTCTGCGCCGCGATCTCGCGCAACTGGTTCATCGTCACGCTGCCGATCGTCCCGCCCTTGCCCGGAGCCGTCGCGCCCTTCTCCAGCCCGGCCGCCTTCTTCAGGAAATACGTGTTGGGCGGGGTCTTGGTGATGAAGGTGTATGTGCGGTCGCCATACGCGGTGATGACCACGGGCACCGGCATCCCCGGCTCCATGTTCTGCGTCACCGCGTTAAAGTCCTTCACGAACTGCATGATGTTGAGCCCACGCTGGCCCAGCGCCGGACCGACGGGAGGCGAAGGGTTCGCCTTGCCGGCCGGAATTTGCAGCTTGATGTAGCCGACGATCTTCTTTGCCATCCTGGGTCCCACCTGACGCCAAGGACCGCGGTGCCAATGGCGCGGGCGCCGGCTCGACCCCGTGCGGGGCCACCGCGGCGACCGGGATGCCTCCCGCGTTCCAATGTGAAGGGCGGGCGTTTAGGCCATCGCGCGCGCTCTGTCCAGCCCCGCCCGCAGCGGGTTTGACACCCCGCGACGTAGCAGGGGTTACCCGAACCAGTCCGGGCGTGTGGATCAGGACAGGCGCCGGCGCGGGGCGACGATCGGTTCCGGCATCGGCGCGAGCAGTGTTCGCGGCGGCGGGGGGGCGAACGCGTCGCCCCAGGCGCGGCCCAGCGCTCGCTGGCGGCATTGCCACAACGCCCCCGCCGAGGCTCCCAGGATCAGCGCCGCAAGCGGGTCCTCCAGCAGCGAGATCACCGTGCCGTAGCACAGCAGGAATGTCAGGATCGCGAGCGCCGGTACCGTGTCCGCGCGCTGCGACCGGGGCACGCGCCATGCGACGATCACCGGCCAGGCGAGATAGACCAGCCCCAGCACGCCGAACCATGCGTATAATAACAGGAAGAGGTTGTCGGCCGGATTCTGGTAGTCGTACGCATAGAGACGCTGCGCGCCGCCGATGCCACCGAGACCGACGCCGAGCGGGAACACCTGATGCTGGACGATCCATTGCCAGGCGTCGGGCCAGGTGTCCATGATCCGCATGGCGAACGTCGCCGTGCTGAACATCCCGCCGTTATCGCTGAGGATCATTCCGCTGGTGGTGAGCGGCAGCGCCACGTCGAGGACGGCAGAGACGCCACAGAGCACCGCAAGCGCGGAGTAGCGCCCGGTGCGCGGCCCGCACAGGATCAGCGATACCGGGATCAGCGCGATCAACGCACCCTTCTGCGTGGTGAAGAAGACGCCCGCGATCGCGGCGCAGAGGGTCAGCAGCCGCAGCAGCCAGCTTCTGATGCGCGGCGCGACGAGCAGCGCCAGGAAGGGGATCAGCACGGCCGTCGCGATTGAGCTCCGGGTGAAGCCCGCCGCGCGCTTGGTGATCCCGAGCGTCCCGGTCTCCCAGTCGTGGGAGATGTCCACCTTCAGCCCGCCGATATGCGTGCTCATGCCTTCCCACGGAAAGGCCATGACAAACTTGTCGATCGCCAATCCGACCAGTGAGACGACCAGCAGCAGGGCAAAGAGCCGAAAAAGGCGCTGGTCCGGCCGGATCAGGAGGTCGGCGGCCAGGAACCCGAACAGCGTGCCGACGAGGATCTTCACTCCATACGCGACCGCGTCGAACGAATGAAGGTTCACGTACATCAGCCCGCCATGCACCGCGACGACGGCAGCGAAGACAAAGAATGCCGGATGCACCCGCAGCCGGAACGCCTGGACTGTCAGCAGCAGCGCCAACGGGGCGATTAGCAGCGCGTCGCGGAGGAAGATCGCGGAATCGGCGCCGACCATATTCAGCCCATACCGAACCACGCCCTCGAAGGCATAGATCAGGACGTAGGCGACCCCGCAGATGAGGAAGATCCGCCTCATGACGTTTGCGACGCCCTTATCAGGCCGGCGCGCGGGAGTCGGCGCGTAACCCCCATCATGGTGGCCGCGACAACGCCGCCGGTCAGCGGTTCCATCCCGTCACGCCCTACGCCTCCTCCTTGCGCCGCTCAGCGGTCAGTCGTGCAAGTCCCGGACCGAAGGCCTGTTGCCGAAAGCTCACCTGCGCTTGAGGTTCAGGGGACGCTTGTCCGTGATCCGCTGCCGGCCGATATACCACCCCACCGACGGGACGGATGCCTCCAACCGATGCCTCAGGTCCATCACAGCCGCGTGCTGATCATCGGCGCCGGCCCCGCCGGCTACACGGCCGCGATCTATGCCGCGCGGGCCAGCCTCTCGCCGACCCTGGTCACCGGGCTTCAGCCGGGCGGACAGCTCATGATCACGACGGAGGTGGAGAACTATCCGGGCTTCGCCGAGGCGGTTCAGGGGCCGTGGCTGATGGAGCAGATGGCGGCCCAGGCCGCCCGTGTCGGCACCGCGATCGTCCATGACTTGATCGTCGATGCCGATTTCGGCGCGCCGCCTTTCCGATGCCGGAGCGATTCGGGCGATCTCTACACCGCCGATGCGGTCGTCCTGGCGACCGGAGCACAGGCGCGCTGGCTGGGCCTGCCGTCAGAGCAGCGCCTTCAGGGCAAGGGCGTCTCGGCCTGCGCGACTTGCGACGGCTTCTTCTTTCGCGGCCAGCGCGTGGTCGTAGTCGGCGGCGGCAATACCGCCGTCGAGGAGGCACTCTACCTCAGCCATCTCGCCGCGCGGGTCACCCTGATCCACCGCCGCGACGCGCTGCGCGCCGAGAAGATCCTGCAGGCGAGGCTGTTCGCGAACCCGAAGGTCGAGGTCGTGTGGAGCAGCGTCGTGGAGGAGGTCCTGGGCGGTGGGCAGCCGGAGACGGTGACCGGCGTGCGGCTGCGCGATGCCAGGACCGGTGCCGTCACCGACCTGGGGGCGGACGGGGTGTTCGTCGCCATCGGCCACGTTCCCAACACCGGCATCTTCGCGGGCCAGGTCGCAATGGACGCCGAGGGCTATGTGCTGACCGAGCCCGGCAGCACGCGCACCTCCGTCCCCGGGGTGTTCGCGGCCGGGGACGTGCAGGACAAGGTCTTCCGCCAGGCGGTGACCGCCGCTGGAACCGGCTGCATGGCCGCCTTGGAAGCCGAGCGCTGGCTGGCGGGCCTCCCGAGCGTCGCCGAACGGGCACTCGCCGCCGATTAGGGGGCCATTAGGGGCAGGCCGAACTCGGCAAAGCCGGGTGTAGTCCTATGTATGTCCATGCGCGCCGTGCATGGCACGGGTGCGGCTTTTTGCAAGCGGCTCCCGGCGGTCGCGAAAAGGAGTTGCGGAGTGATCGACTGGGACAAGCTGCGCGTGTTTCACGCGGTCGCCGAAGCCGGCAGTTTCACCCATGCCGGGGACACGCTGAACCTGAGCCAATCGGCGGTCTCCCGGCAGATCTCGGCGCTGGAGGAGGCCTTGCAGGTGCCGCTCTTCCACCGTCACGCGCGCGGCCTGATCCTGACCGAGCAGGGTGAGCAGCTCAACCGCACCGTGCGCGAGGTGTTCGGCAAGCTCGCCATGACCGAGGCGCTGCTGACCGAGAGCAAGGAGAAGCCGGCCGGGCGGCTCAAGATCACGACCACGGTGGGCTTCGGCGCCATGTGGCTGGCGCCGCGATTGCAGCAATTCCTGGAGATGTATCCGGACGTCTCGGTCTCGCTGCTGCTGGACGACATGGACCTCGATCTGGCGATGCGCGAGGCGGACGTGGCGATCCGGATGCACCCGCCGCGCCAGCCCGACCTGATCCAGCGGCACCTGATGGAGATCCATTGGCATGTGTGCGCCGCGCCCGACTATCTGAAGGCGCACGGTGTCCCGCAGCGGCTGGAGGATCTCTGACGCGCACCGGCTGATCCTGTTCGGCGACTATCACCCGCCGGTGCCCGACATCAACTGGCTCTCCGAGGCCGGCCGCCGGCCGGCCAGCCCGCGCCGGCCGGTTTTGGAGGTGAACAGCACGCAGGCCATGCTGCTCGCCGTCCAGGCCGGCATCGGCATCGGCGCCCTCCCCGACTTCGTGCTGGGGCAGAATCCGGACCTGGTGCATCTCCTGCCGGAGCTGAAACCGCCAAAGGTAGATGTGTTCTTCGTCTATCCCGAGGAGCTGAAGAACTCCAAGCGGGTCTCGGTGTTCCGCGATTTTTTGCTGGCGCGGCTGGGGGAGATGCACTGAGGGGCCGGCGGTGGAATGACCGTTCTGGTCATGCGTCCCATTCGTCGGAGGGCTGGGAACTCTCACAGCGGACCTCTCGCATGTTCTATCCGCGATAGGCGACCAAGTAGCCAGCCGGACCTGCGCCGCCGCCAGAGTCCCAGAGACCGCAACGCTTGCCCGATCGGCTCAACCAGCCCTCACCACGCCGCCTCCAGCAACCGCCGCACCGTCGCGGGTCCGTCGATCTTGCGGGGGTTGGTGTGCACCCAGCGGTCGTGCATCGATTCCTCGGCGATGCGGTCGAGCTGGTCCTGGCGCACGGCCACGTCGCGCAGGCGGCCGGGCAATCCAAGCTCGGCGATCAGAGCGGCGACGACATCCCCCGCCGGGCGGCCGGGCTGGCCCAGCGCCTCGCTGACCCAAGCCTGGCGCTCGGCGTTCACCTCGGCGTTGAAGCGCAGCACCACCGGCAGCATGACGCAGGACGTGTAGCCGTGCGGCACGCCGGCGGTGCCGCCCAGCACATGGCCGATGCCGTGGCTCGCGCCTTTCGCCACGCCGTTCTGCGAGCCCATGATCGACATCCAGGCGCCGAGCTGGCACTCCAGCCGCGCGTCGCGGTCGGCCGCGTCCGCCTTCACCGCACGCAGGCCGCGCGCCAGCAGGCGCAACGCGTGCAAGGATGTCCCGTCCGAGAAGGGCTGGGCGTTGATCGAGCAAACATCCTCCACTGCGTGATCGAGGGCGCGGATGCCGGTGGAGAGGAACAGCCACTCGGGCGTGTGCCGCGTCAGCGCGGGATCGAGGATGACGCTGCACGGCACCATCAGTGGATGGCCGAAGCTCTCCTTGACGTGGCGCCGCGTGTCGGTGCAGCCGGCGAACCACGTGTATTCGCCGGCCGAGAGCGTGGTCGGGATCGCGACCGCGCGCACGCTGGGCGCGGCGGTGGGCGGACGATGCGTGCTGCCGTCCGCACCGATGCGGGCGCGGAAGGCGTCGAGCTGGGCGGGGTCGGTGACGTCGTTGCCGAGGCAGAGCGCGACCATCTTCGACGCATCGGTAACGGAGCCGCCGCCGGCCGTCACCAGCAGGTCGGCATTCGCCGCACGCGCCTCGCTGGCCGCCGCCACGACGTCCGCGCGTGGCGTGTGCGCGCCGATGCGCGTGCAGACGCCGGCCAGCCGGTTGCCGAGGGCGGCGCGGATGCCATCCAGCGTGTCGGTTTCTCGCGCCAAGGTGCCGGAGGCGAGCACATAGACGGCGCGGACATCGAGGCGCTCCACCTCGGCCGCCAGCGCCTCGGCGAACGGCGTGCCGTAGATGACGCGGTCCATGTTCGGGTAGCAGTGAGTGCCCGGCTGCATGACAGTTACCGGTCTCAGTGGTCAGTCGTCAGAGGCGAATGCCGTGAGGCGATCGGTTTCCTCATGTGTGCCCTCGTGGTCGGCGGCGATCGCCTCGTAGAAGCGGGCAGCAGCCTCGAACAGGGCGCGCGCGGCCGGATCGTCGCCGACGAAACCCGCGATTTCTTCCATCTCGGCGACCCAGCGATACGCCTTGCCATACATGTTCGGCATCTGGCGGGTGAGCCAGGCCAGGAACTGCGGCTGGCTGGCGGCGAGTTCGCGCTTCAGGTCGGCGGCCGTGCCGCCGCGCGTGGCGGCGAGCATCATGGCCGCGCCGAGCGCGGTGAAGCCCTTGGTGATGCCGGCGTAGGACATCTTGAGCGCGGAGGCGGCGCCGATCGGGCCGGCCAGCACCGGCATCTCCAGCCCGTGCGCCGCAAGCGCGGCGACGCGCGGCGCTGCCGGCCCGGAAAGATAGATGCGCGTCCCCTTGCCGCCCGCCTTCGGCGGCGGCCCGATGATGCCGGCATCGACGAACGCGCAACCGGTCGGCGCCAGGATCGCTGCGATCCGCCCCACGGTCCCCGGATTGATCGCATTGCAATCGACATAGACGGGCTTGCGCGCGGACGCGGTCAGCGCGGGGCCGAGCCGTTCGGCCAGCGCCGTCGCCTGACCGGGCGGGATGATCGAGAGGATGACGTCGGCGGCGGCGATGGCCTCGTCCTCCACCGCGCGCATCCCCGCCTGCTCCGCGCGGGTGGCCGAGGCGGCGCTGCGGCCGGCGAGCGAGGTGCGGACCTCCACCCCGTGTTCGACGAGGCGGGCGGCGACGGCGCTGCCCATGGCCCCTGGTGCGATTACGGCGACGATCATCCCCGCAGGTTGGACGCCGCGCGCGGCGATGGCAACCGCGCCCGGCGCTCCACCGCGACCAGCAGGAGCCCCGCCGTCAGGATCAGCCCGCCGCCGCCGAAGACGGCCGGGGGCGGGATGTCGCCCCAGATCAGGTAGCCGAGCACGAACGCCCAGAGCAGCGAGGAATACTCGACCGTCGCCAGCACGGAGGCCTGCGCGCGTCGCGCCGCCTCGAATAGCGCGAACTGGCCGAGCCCGCCGAACAGCGCCACGCCCACCAGCAGCGCGAGCTGCCCCGCGTTCGGCGAACGCCAATCGAAGATGCAGCCGATCGCGGAGCCGACAAGGAACACCGCATTGATGTAGGTGATCTGCAGCAATGAGCTTTCCCGCCGAGCGATCTGGCGCATCAGGATCACGCCATAACCCCAGAGCGCGGCGGCGAGCAGCACGAGCGCGGTAGCGAGCGAGAACGGCACACCCCACGGGTCGGTCGCGACCAGCACGCCCACGAAGCCGACCAGCACGGCCGCCCATCGCCCGCCGCTGACCCGCTCTCCCAGCAGGGGCGAGGCCAGAACCGTGATCATCAGCGGCGCGGCGAAGTAAAGGCAGAGGAGCTGCGCGAGCGTCAGGCTGCGCGCGGCGGTGAAGTAACAGATCCAGGCGCAGAGTGTGATCAGCCCACGAAACAGCAGCGGCCCCTTGAGCGGGGTCGCGACGGCCCGCTCGACCAGCCCGCGACGGCCGAGCGCGAAGCAGGCGGCGAACACCGCGACGCTGCGGAGGAACACGACCTGCACGACCGGGATATCGGCGACCAGCCACTTGATCGAGGCGTCATGCACGCCGAACAGCGCGTAGGCCGTCAGGCCGAGGACGATGCCGAGCGAGCCGGCCGAGAGGGGCGCGCGCACGTTGACGCCGACGCCGGCGCGGCGTGGAATGCGGAACGGAAACATCGCCATGCCGGGGGAGCTATGATCGTCGATCTACGCATCTACAAGTGCAAGCCCACCAAGATGAACGACTGGGTCGCGCTGTACAAGGAGATGGCTTGGCCGTTGCAACAGAAATACCTGGGCCGCTGCCTCGGCTGGTACACGACCGTGGAAGGCGAGCTGAACTGCGTCGTCCACCTGTGGGCCTATGAGAGCCAGGGCGACCGCGAGAAGCGGCGCGGGGCCATGCAGGCGGACCCCGCATGGGGCGCATTCGTGAAGCGCAGCGCGGAGCAGGACCTTCTGCTCGCGCAGGAGAACAGAATTCTGCGACCGACGGATTTCTCGCCGGGGCAGTGATCCCGCGAGCAAGCGCCCTTAGCTCAGTTGGATAGAGCAACAGCCTTCTAAGCTGTGGGTCGGTGGTTCGAAGTCCACCAGGGCGCGCCAAAGATCAGGGCTCGGAGAGCCCGTTGGAAGCGAGGAGTGTGATAGATGCCCCGCCTGACAGCGCTGGTGCTCCTGTTTGGGGTCGCAATAACCACAACCGCCTGCATCGTCGAGGCACCAGGCCCCGGGCCGGGGCATGGGCGATGGTGTTACTGGCATCCCTATCGATGCCGGTGAGGGGGCGGGACCTCCTTTCCCAAAGAGGCGAACGATGAGGGGCCCGTTCAGCCCCCGCCGGAGGTTCGCCCGAGCGTGTCGGCCGCGACGGCGCGGCGTTCGCCCATCGGCTTGCCGTTGCCCTTGGTGGTGTCGCGCTTCGTCTGCCTCTCGGCCTCGGCGTTGATTTGCGCGCCCAGCACCACGATGAAGGAGGAGAGATAAAGCCAGGTCAGCAGCACGATGACCGCCCCGAGGGAGCCATAAGTCGCGTTGTAGTTGCTGAAGTTCGCCACGTACGCGCTGAACAGGATGGAGCCGATGATCCACAGCACCGCCCCGGCAAGCGCGCCGGGGGTGACCCAGCGCCACTGCGGCGGGTGCCGGTCGGGCGCGTAGCGGTAAAGCAACGCGAGCAGGGTCATGATGACCGCCATCAGGACGGGCCATTCAACGATCAGCACCACCCACTTGACGATCCCGCCGCCCCCCACACTCTCCAGGCCCGCGACCACGGCGGGTACGCCGGCAACCAGCACGATCGCGAAAAGCCCGCCGATGATCAGCGCCAAGGTCATGCCAAGCGCCACGAGATTGAAACGGACGAAGCTGCGGGTCTCGGTCTCCCCGTACGCGATGTCGAGGGCCGACATTATCCCGCTCATTCCTCGCGATGCGCTCCAGAACGCGAACAGGATTCCGAGCACCGCGCCGAAACCGAGCGCCCCGCCCGAGGCGCTGACGATCTGATGCAGCTCGGTCGCCATGAGCTGGCGGGCGGATTCCGGCAACAGGCCCGACATCGCGTTCACCTGCTTCTCGACCTGGGCGCGATCGAATGCGAGGCCATACAACGAAACCAGCGCGAGCAGGCCGGGGAACACCGCGAGCAGCACGTAATAGGTGACGCCCCCCGCCACCAGGAACAGGTTCTTGTCGTTCACGCCCTGGTAGGAGCGCCAAAGCACGTCCTTCCACCCGGCGCGCGTAATGGCCCGCGGATCCTCGGCCTCGCGGCCCCGCGCCTTCTCCTCGCCCGAGGTCTCATTGCCCGCCACTTTTCCCCCCGGTGTGCCAGTCCGTCCCGTCCGGAACGAGGCGCTGCCGATCCGGTTCCGCTTAATCGTGAACGCAACCACGTCGGCCCTCATCCGTTTTGCGCCCGGCAGTAATTTGCACGATCAGGAGCCGCGACAATGGAGGAACCCAATCGGTCGAAGGCGCCTGAGAGCACGTCTCAGGCCGGGAAAGCAGCCGGCTCGGCCCAGGAGCGCGGCGCCGATCTAGCGCGCGACGCCCAGGGACGGGCGGCCGACGTGGCTCGCACGGCGGGGGATCGGGCCGCGGGAGTGGCCCGCGAGACGCAAGATCGGGTCGCGAAGGTCGCGGATGCCGCCCAGGGCCGCGCCGGCAACGTACTCCAGCAAGCGCGCGATAGCGCCGTCGAGATTCAGGACAAGCTCGGCGATCAAATCGGCGAGCGCAAGGAGCACGTGGCGGACGCGGTCGGGTCGGCCGCCGAGCAGGCCCACAAGGCCGCCGACTCGCTGCGCGACGCCGACCAGCGGTGGTTGGCGGGCATCGTCGGCGCCGCCGCCGACGAGTTGGGCAGCCTGGCGGAGATGATCCACTCGAACGACCTCAACGGGATGCTCCAACGGGTCCGTGGTGTGGCCCGCCGGCAACCGGCGCTGTTCGCCGGCGCCTCGGTCGCCGCCGGATTCGCCCTGGCGCGCATGGCGCGGGTGGCACTGGAGCAGCCATCGCCCGGCCCCGCGCCGGCGTGGTCGCCGCGCGAGCCCGCGTATGCCAGGACCGGGGCGAACACGGAGGCGGAGATCAAGAAGTCCACGACGCCGGGACGGGACCCAAGTGCCACACCGCCGGCAGCGACCTATCCGGGGACGACCTACAATGGATGAGCTTGTCGGCGTCCGCAGCCTGCGCGACATCGTGGGCGACGTCGCGCAGGACGCCCAGCTCCTGGTGCGCGGCGAGCTGGCGCTGGCGCGGGTCGAGCTGGACCGCAAGCTGGAACACGCGATCCTCGCGCTGGTCTGGGTCTTCGGCGGCATGTTCGTCGGCTTCGCCGGGCTGATCGTCCTCTTGATGGCCGCCGTATATGCCTTGACCTACGTCATCCCCGCATGGGCGGCGGCGCTGGTCATCGGCGTGCTGATCGTCGCGATCGGCGGTGGCCTGGGATTCATGGGCGTGAAGATGCTGTCGTTGTCGAAGCTGACGCCGGAGCGCGTCACGCGCAACGTCGGCCAGGACGCGCGTTTGGTGAGGGAGCACGTCTGATGTCGCAGCACACGCAAGATCCCGACGCGATCGAGCGCGATCTGCAGGCGACCCGGACACGGCTGGACAGCCGCCTCACGGAACTCGCGAGCCGGTTGTCGCCCGGCCAGATCCTCGACGAGGGCCTGGATCTGATGCGGACCCGGCAGGGGATCGACTTCGCCCGCAATCTGTCCGAGGCGGTCCGCGAGCGGCCGATTCCGGTGGCGCTGTTGGGTGTCGGCTTGGCGTGGCTGATAGCCGGCCCGCGCGGTCATGCCCACGAGCCTCTCGACCGTCCCGGGACCGACCCGCGGCTAGGCCGGCTGCGCGGGCGCGTGATGGCGGATGACGACGTGATGACGCGCGCCTGGAACGCAGGGCAGACGGTGGTGCGCCAGACGAATGAGACGGATATCGACTATCGCGGGCGAGTGACGGAAGCGCGTGGGAAGGTGCTGGGCATCACCCGCGCGGCCCAGGAGGCGGCCGATACGTACGCGGACCGGGTGCATGACGCCCTGTTCGCCGCGCGCGACCGCGTCGGCGGCGCGCTGGCCGGCGCATCGGACAAGTTGAGCGCGATGACCGGCAAGCTGGGGGACACCATGCAGGACGCGGGCGATCGACTGTCGGGCAGCGCACACGACCTGCGCGATCAGGCATCTGCGCTGGGAAGCCGGATCGGCGACCAAGGGCGCCGGCTGACCGATGCGGCATCGTCCGGGCTGCGCCAGGCGCGCAGCGCGACGAGCGGCGCCGGGGGTGGGCTGATGGCGACAATCGGGGAGAACCCGGTGTTGCTGGGTTCGATCGGGCTGGCCGTCGGGGCGCTGCTCGGCGCGCTGCTGCCGCCGACTGAGATCGAGCGCGAATATCTGGGCGAGGTGGCCCATGACGCCCGCGCAACGGTGGAGGGGGTAGTGCGCGAGGCAACCGATCGCGGTGCGGAAGTTGCGCACGCGGCGATGGATGCCGGCCGTCAGACCGCGCAGGACATCGCCACGCACGCGAGCGAGCTGGGCGGCACGGCGGCCGACGCGGCGCGCGACGTCGCCGGCAAGGCGCAGCGCCACGCGGGCGAAATGGGCGAGAAAGCGAGTGACGCCGCCCGCGACGTCGCGAGCCAGGCAACGAACAGCCCGCCGCCAGTCGGAGCGCCCCGCAAGGTCTGAACCCACGCCGCGCGGCCGAGGCACCTCACGATGTCTCGGCCCCGCAGCGAAAATCCCCCATCCGGCGGGTCACGCCGATTCGATCCAGATATTCCAGAACCTGGATCGCCAGGTTCCGGCCGATCTTGGTTCGGGCGTTGTAGGAAGCCGCTGTGAAGGCGTGCTCCGGCGGCTGGGCCGCCAAAGCGCGCGCGGCGGCGGCGAGCTGGTCCACCGTCTCGGGCAGGAAGACGCGGTTGGGCGCGACGCGCTGCACCCGGCCGAACCGTTCGAGCCGGACCAGCGCTGGTTCCAGAACCTCGAGGGGCATCGTCAGCGCCTCGGCCAGTTCGCGCACGCGCGGCGGCCGCAGGCCGGGATCGTCGAGCAGCACGCGCAGGCGCGGCCACAGCGCCTCATCCGCCGCGCCAAGCGTGGCGCGGTGGTGAGGCAGGCGCAGCGCGGCGCCCTCGCGGGCGACGGCGCCCTCGGCCAGCAGCTCGTCCAGGACCGCTTCGCCAACGGCCGGGCCGAGTTGGCCGACGCGGGCGAGAAGGACGGGCTTGTTCGGCCCAGCCGCGTCGGGGTGCGCGAGGTGCCACTCGGCGAGCACGCGAAGAAGGCGCGCGCGCAGCGCCTCGTGCGCGCCCGCGGATAGCGCGACCATGCCGATCAGCACCGAGCCCGGCGGGGGCACCGGCGCGCGCCCGAGATTGCGGGCCAGGGCGAAACGGCGAAGGTCCACCGCGCCCTCGGCGTCCAGCAGCCGAGCCAGGGCATCCGCCGGCGCCGCTTCGGCCTGCGCGATGAGCCGGGCCAGGCGGGCCGGGGCCGGCCGGCGACGCTCGGGCGGATACGGATCAATCACCCGCCCGCCGGCCGCCACGCGCCCCGAGACGATGTCGCGCAGCACCAAGCGGTCCCCATGCAGCGCCGCCATCGGGCGATCAAGGACGAGGTGGACGAAGCTCTCTGAACCCGGATCGAGGTCCGCCGCGCCTGGCGTCAGCACGCGCGCGGGCACCTCGCCGGCGCCGAGATGGGCGTGTGCCCGCCCGCCATGCCGCAAGCCACGCGCCTCGGTCGCCCGCAGTACGGCATCGAGGCGGGCGGTCGGCGCGTGCAGGCGCGGCTGCACCAGCCAGTCGCCACGCCGTATGCGGGCGCGTTCCAGCCGAGGACCCGCGATGGCGAGCGCGCAGCGATCGCCCGCCACGGCGCGGGCCGCCGGCGCGTTGCTGACGTGAATGCCACGCACGCGAGCGCCCAGCCGCTCCGGCGTCAACATCAGTGCTTCGCCCGTCTCGACCCCGCCCGCGGCGACCGTCCCCGTCACGATGAGGCCGATGCCTCGCAACACGAAGGCGCGGTCGATCGCGAGGCGAAACCCGTCCCCCGCGACCGCGGCGCGAGGGGAGTCCGCCTCGGCCGCCAGCAAGGCTTGGAGCGTTGCGATCCCCCGACCGGAGCTGCTGGAAACCGCGATCACCGGGGCTTCGTGATAGCCGGCGCGCGCAAGCAGGGCGCGAACCTGATCCATCACGACGTCCAGGCGCACCGGGTCCACGCGGTCGGCCTTGGCGACGGCCGCGATCAGACGCGGCACGCCGGTCAGGCGCAGCACGTCGAGATGCTCGAGCGTCTGCGGCATCGGGCCGTCATCGGCGGCGACGACAAGCAGCGCGCGCTGGATCGCGAGCACCCCGGCCAGCATGTTGCCGACGAAACGTTCGTGACCGGGCACGTCCACGAACCCGATCGTCTCGCCCCCGGGGCGCGGGGCGTAGGCGAAGCCGAGGTCGATCGTCATTCCGCGCCGCCGCTCCTCCGGCAACCGGTCGGGATCGGTCCCGGTCAGCGCGCGAATGAGGGACGTCTTGCCGTGATCGACATGGCCGGCGAGCGCGATGATCATGGGGAACGGTAGGCCGCTCGGCGCCGGCCTGTCACCGACCGCCGATCAGGCGGCGGGCAGGTCGATCCAGGAAAGATGCCCGCCCTTTCCGGCGCCGGTGTCGAGGAAGATCGCCCGGCCGCCCAGCGCGCCCCGGCGCACATAGGGCCGCCCGTCCGTGCTGCGCCGGTCGTGGCCGCAATAGACGGTAAGCCCGGCGGGAATGCGATCCACCCAGCGCAGGCTGCGCTCGGGGTACCCGTCGGCCTGCATCCGCCCGGTCGGTTCGCCGTAGAGCGCCCGGGCGACTGCACCTTGGGCGCGGCCGAGGCCCATCTCGGGGGCCGGGCCGTCCAGCATGGCGGTGTGAAAGCCGCCATGGACGAACAGCGCGGCGTCATCGAGCAGCCAGACCGGTGCGCGGGCGATCTCGGCCACCGCGCGCGCCCGCAGCGTGGCATCGAGCTGGTCCAGCGTCTCCTCCAGCCCGGGTTCGGAGCGCACCGGCTGACCGCTGAGCGCGCGGGCGAGCTTGTAGTCGTGGTTGCCGAGCAGAAACAGCCCCCTGCCCTCGTCGATCAGGCGGAACATGATCCGCAGCGTCTCGTCGCTGCGCGGCCCCTGGTCGGTGAGGTCGCCGAGTTGCACGACGAAGCGATCGGTGGCCGCGGCCCAGGCAAAGGCGGCCGCATCGCCATGCACGTCGCCCACCACCCGCAGATCCGCGCCCGCGGGGATGGCGAGCCGCGTCACGGCTCCGCTCCGGTGACGCGCAGGCTTGCATACGCCTCCAGCGCCCGCGCACGGCCGGCGGGCAGGTCGATGATGGGACGCGGGTAGGTGCGGCCAAGCTCCACCCCCGCGGCGCGCAGCACCGCGTCGGGCGCCTCCGAAGGCGCATGGACGTCGGGGGCCGGCAGGCGCGCCAACTCCGGCACATGGTCGCGCACGTACGCGCCGTCTGGATCGAATTTCCGCGCCTGCAACACGGGATTGAAGATGCGCACGAACGGCGCCGAATCAGCGCCCGAGCCGGCGACCCATTGCCAACTCGCGCTGTTGTTGGCCAGATCGGCGTCCACCAGAGTGTCCCAGAACCAGCTCTCGCCCTGCCGCCAATCGATCAGCAGATGCTTGACCAGGAACGACGCGGCGATAAGCCGGACGCGGTTGTGCATCCAACCGGTGCGCCAGAGCTGGCGCATCCCGGCGTCGACGATCGGGATCCCGGTCTGCCCGCGCTGCCAGGCGCGCAATCCTCCCGGGTCGTCGCGCCAGGGCATGCCGGCGAAGGCCGGGCGCAGGGGCTGTTCCGGCAGATGCGGGAAATGCCAGAGAAGGTGGTGGCTGAATTCCCGCCACAGCAGCTCGCCAAGGAACTTGCTCCCTGGCCCACCTCCCGGGCCGCCAGCCGCGACCGCGTCGTGCCACACGCGGGCGGGCGCGATCTCGCCCCAGCGCAGGTGGGGCGAGAGACGCGAGGTGCCGTCAGCGCGCGGGCGGTCGCGCCCGGCGGCGTACGCGTTCACGCCGGCATCGAGAAAGTGCCGCAACCGCGCCAGCGCCGCGGTTTCGCCCGGCGTCCAGGCGGCGCGCAACCCGCCCGCCCAATCCGGGCGCGAGGGACGCAGATGCCAGTCGGCGAGCCGATCCGTGCGCGGCAGCCGGTCCGGTGCGGTCAGTCGGGCCGGCGCCGGTGTCGGCGGAGGCGGGCCGCCAGTGGCGAGGCAGGCGCGGGCGAACGGGGAATAGACCTGATAGGGCCCGCCCGATCCGGTGCGCAGGCGCTCGGGATCGAACAGCATGGAGGTACGGTGACGAGCGAACGCCACGCCGTCGGCGGCGAGTGCAGCCGCGACCTTCCGCTCCTGCACGCGCGCCCAAGGCTCGGCGCTGTCGCCCGCGTCCACGCGCGCGGCACCGATCTCGCGCGCGATCGCCGGTAGGTGTTCCGCAGCCGGTCCGCGCCGCAGGATCAGCGGCGCGCCCAGCCGACGCAGGCCGGTGGCGAGCGCGTCCAGGCTGTGGTGCAGCCACCAGCGTGCCGCACCGCCCGGCGCCCATTTCCCGGCTGCGGTCTCGTCCAGGACATAGATCGGGAGCACGGGATGCCCGCTCTCCGCCGCCGCCGCGAGAGCGGCATGAGCGGAGAGGCGGAGATCGTTGCGGAACCAGAGAAGGGTCGGGGCGGCGGGCAGGGTCGGATGCGCCGATCGCCGATCTTCAGACCACCCGGCCCGAGTCCGCATCCATCAGATGCATGTGATTGAGATCGAGTGTCAGCGGCAAGAGCTCGTCCGGAGCGGCCTTGGTCGTCGGCTCGCAGCGCGCGCACAGTGGCACGCCGTCGATGAAGAAATGGACCATCGTCTCCATGCCCATCGGTTCGACCACATCGACCGGCGCCCCCATTTCCGCCCAGCCGGGACGGTCGGCCTCGTGCCGGTCGAACATGTGCTCGGGGCGGAGCCCGAGGACCATGTTCTTGCCTTTGTACGGAGCGTAGCGGTCAACGCGGGCCGGGGGGATCGGCAGCACGATCCGGTCGTTGACGCGCATGGCGAGGCCGCTGCCGTCGCTGCCCTCGACGCGGACCGGCAGGAAGTTCATCGCCGGGCTGCCGATGAAACCGGCCACGAAGCGGGTGGAGGGGGTGTGGTACAGCTCCTGCGGCGTGCCGACCTGTTCGATGATGCCCTGGTTCATGACCACGACGCGGTCGGCGAGCGTCATCGCCTCGATCTGATCGTGCGTCACATAGACGGTCGTGGTGCGCACCGTCTGATGCACCTTCTTGATCTCGGTGCGCATCTGCACGCGGAGCTTGGCGTCCAGATTGGATAGCGGCTCGTCGAAGAGGAACACCTTCGGGTTACGCACGATGGCGCGGCCCATCGCGACGCGCTGGCGCTGGCCGCCCGAGAGCGCCTTCGGCTTGCGTTCCAGCAGCGGGCTGATGTCGAGGATGCGTGCCGCCTCGTCCACCCGGCGCTTGATCTCGTTCTTCGGGAACTTCCGCAGCTTCAGGCCGAACGCCATGTTGTCGAACACGCTCATGTGCGGATAGAGCGCGTAGTTCTGGAACACCATGGCGATGTCGCGATCGCGTGGCGGGACGTCGTTGACGACATCGCCGCCGATCCAGATCTCGCCATCCGTGATGTCTTCCAGGCCGGCGATCATGCGCAAGGTGGTTGACTTGCCGCAGCCGGACGGGCCCACGAGCACGACGAATTCCTGATCGGCGATTTCGAGATCGATCCCCTTCACCGCCTGCACGCCCCCCTCGTACATCTTCACGACCTTGCGGACCGACACTTCGGACATGGTTCCCTAACCCTTCGTGGCGCCGGCGGTCAGGCCGGCGATGTAGTAGTCCATCAGGAAGGCGTAGATCAGGATGGGCGGCAGCGAGGCCAGCACATTGGCCGCCATGATCTTGCCCCACTCGAACACGTCGCCGCGGATCAAGTCGCTGACGATGCCGACGGTGAGCACCATCTGGTTCGACGTGTAGAGGTAGGCGAGCGGATAGATGAAGTTGCCCCAGCTCACCGTGAAGGCGAAGATCGTCGCCGCGATGATGCCGGGCATGGCGACGGGGATGAAGATGCGCCATAGCATCTGTAGATAGCCCGCGCCGTCGATCAGCGCCGCCTCGTCCATCTCCTTCGGGATCGAGCTGAAATAGCCGATCATGATCCAGGTGCAGAACGGCACGCTGAGCGTCGGATAGACCAGGACGAGACACCAGAAGCTGTTTATCAGATGCAGCCAGCCGACGATCTGGAACATCGGGATGAACAGCAGCGACGCGGGCACGAGATAGGTCAGAAAGACCCCCGTGGCCAAGGTCTTGCTGCCCCAGAACCCCATGCGGGCGAGGGCGAAGGCCGACAGCACGGAGATCACCATGGTGATCGCCACCACCAGCAAAGTCACGATCACGGTGTTGAGATAGTAGAGCTGGAAGTTCCTGTAGGTGATCAGGTACCAGAAGTTCACCAAGGTCGGATGGTGCGCGTACCAGGGGCTGCCGACCTGCGAGGAGATCTCGGCCGAAGTCTTCAAGCTCGTCATCACCATGTAGAATGGCGGGACCAGGAACAGGATGACGAACACGGTAAGCGCCGCATAGCTGCCATACAGCGCCCAGCGGCGCTGGTTTTCGAGGCCGCCGCCGCGCCGCGACCGGACGCGCAGCGTGCCGGCGGTGGTCGCGCTCATGCCCCTATCTCCTGGGTGCGCCGGGTCACGCCGCGTAGGATGAAGAAGGCGGCGAAGGCGAGAATCGGCAGCATGAACAGGCTCACCGCGGCGCCCATCGGGATGTTGCCCGACTGGATGCCGACCTGGAACGCGTACGTGGCGAACACGTGCGTCTTGTCCTCGGGCCCGCCCGACGTGAGGATCCGCACGATGTCGAAGTCGGCGAAGGTCACGATGAGGCTGAACAGAACGGTGATGGAGATGATGTTGCGCATCATCGGCAGGGTGACGAGGAACAATTTCTGCACCGCGCTGGCGCCGTCGATCGCGGCGGCTTCATAGAGCTGCTCGGGGACCGACTTCAGGGCCGCGAGATACATGATCATGAAGAACGGCGTGCCATACCAGACATTGACCAGGATCGTGCAGAACCGGGCGATCCAGCCGACGCCGAGCCACGGGACCGGCTGGAAGCCGAGCTTCTCGATCACCCAGTTGAAGGCCGAGTAGCTGGGATCGAACATCCACCACCAGGTGAGCGTGCCGAGCGCCAACGGGATCACCCAGGGCACCATCAGCAGGCCCCGCCAGATGCGCTGGTACTTGCCGCTGATGTTGTGCATCAGGTGGGCCAGCAGGAATCCGATAATTGCCTTGAAGATCACTGAGGTGATGGCGAACAGGCAGCTCTGGAAAATCACCAGCTTGAAGGTCTGCCGCTGCACCAGGAAGAAATATTGGCTCAGCCCGACGAAGGCCGTCATCTTCCTGCTCAGCAGACTGAGATAGATCGCATAGAGCGCCGGATAGACCACCAGCCCGGCGACGAGCAGGATCAGCGGCAGCGCCATCACGAATGCGATGCTGCTCCGCCGCTGCGTGAAGCGGCGCAGGCCGCCAGAACGCCGCCGCGCAATCGCGCGCCTGCCGACCAGGTCGGCGGCGACGCTTGTGCCGTCAGCCATGATGCTCTCCCGGATCAGAGAAGGTCAGCCCGCGCATTTCGGCGCAGGCACGAGACCGGAGATTGCCGACCCTTGGCGCACGGCTGCGGCGGGCGCAGCGGCTTGCTTTCACCCACATGAACGCGTCCCCTAGGCGCCGCACCTGTCCGGCGCGGCCATGCATCGCGACATCGTTTTTCCCGGGGCTTTCGCCCCTGTTGGGCGAGGGACCCCACCCCCGGCGGGGTCCCTGCCGTCTGGTCAAGCCAAAGACGCCGTGAGCCTATCGGCTCGCCGGTGCGAGCGCAATGCCGCCCCGTGGAGCACGCATGGCGCTTCAGGTCCTGAACCCCTCAAGTTGATCGTGTGCCCACGCGATGGCCTGCTTGAAGCTGCCACCGTGCTTGATCCGGGCCAGCATGTTGTTTTGGATGGCGCCCTGATAGATCTGCACGGCGATCTCGGGCCTCGCCTCCGAGCCGGTCAGGCTGGGCTCGGCGTGGTGCCAGGGGCGGATCGGGTAGTTGTACACCGTGCCCGGCGGCGGCTCGACCTCTTCCCAGATCTTGAAATCGGTCATGCTGGGGAACGGCGGCAGGTCGTAGCCGAACACCGCGTTGTCGCGGGCCTCGATCTTGTCGCGTTGCAGCAAGTACTCGATCAGCTCCTTCGCCGCCGTCTGGTTTCGGCTGAAGCTGTAGAGGCCCCAGAAGAAGCTCAGCGTCGGCACGAACCGCCCCTTCGGCCCGCTCGGCGCCGAAAAGGTCCAGCAATCCGCCGCGATCTTTGGCGCATCGCGCCGGGCGACCGCCCAGGCCGACGGCGGGTTGAAGATCAGCGCGCTCTTGCCCGAGATCAGCGCCCGATTGTTGGAGGCGTCGTCGTAGCTGTCGATCCCCGTCGGCAGAACCTTCAGAAGCTTCTGCCAGTATTCAAGGCACTGCATCACCGGCTCGGAGTTCGAGCGTGATGTTCCCGGCCCGGTCCATCAGATTGGCGCCGAAGGCATGGAACGAGGCGCCGACCTGATCGATGCCGTCGGTGTTGGTCGTGCCGCCGCCGATCCCGAGGGCGAACGGGTAGCCGTCCTTGTTGGCGGCGGTGGCGGCGGTCAGGAGCGCATCATACGTCCATGCCTGCGCGCCCGACGTGTACTCGGGCTTCACCGGGTACATAGCCTGCAGGTCAAAGCCGTACTTCTTCATCAGGCTGAGGCGCGCGCAGGGCGGTTTGGTCTGAGTTCCGGTGCTGGTCGGGACCATGAGCCAATGGCCGGTTGCCTTGGCGAGGTACTCGGCGGTGCTGGTGACAGGCCCGTATTTCGCGGTCAGTCGCCCCATCACGTCATCGACCGGCGCCAGGGCCTGCTGGACGTTGAACCCGTCCCAGTTCGCGAACGTCATGATGTCATGACCCGTCTTGGCCTGCGCCTCGGCCACGCCGGTCATCAGCAGCTTGTTGTTGTTGCCGGTAATGAAGTCGGCGGTGACATCGACCTTGTTCTGCTCGGCCCAGGCGTTGACCTGCTTCTGCATCACGTCGTTGCCGCCCGGAACCCAGTGGTCCCAAAAGGCGACGGCCAGCTTGCCTGCCGCCCCGGCGCTGCGGATATGCACAAGCGGCAACGCGCTCGCCGCCGCACCCAGGCGCAACGCCTGCCGACGCGAAAGTCCATTCGGGCTGATCATTGGAAGCCTCCCATGCGGTCCGCCGTCGGGCCGCGATCGTCTCCTTCTGGTTGCGGCGGTTGCATCCGCCTGTTGACCCACTGCGGGCGACCCCCGGTAGCGCCTGCGCGCGAGCGCGGGCGGCGGCCCGTTCGAGCCGGGAAAGAAGCCCGCGCGGCCCGCCCAGAAACGCGGACCGCGCTCTTCCCCGGCTAGATCGTCAGGCCAGGAATCCCTGGATCTCGTCCTTCGCCCAGCCGATCACCTGCGGAATGGTCTGTCCGGATTGCAGCTTGGCGATCATGGTCGAGTGCGTGCCGCGATTATACATCTGCACCGCGATCTCCGGAGGGGCGGCCATCCCGGTAACGTTCGGCTCGGCATGGTGGCTGGGGCGGATCGGATAATTGTACACCGTGCCCTTGGGCGGCGCGACCTCGCTCCAGACCTTGAAGTCGGTCATGCTGGTGAAGGGCGGGATGTCGTAGCCGCCCACCACGTTATCACGCTCCTCCACGTGCTCGCGCTGGGAGAGGAACTCGATCAGCTCCTTGGCCGCCGTCTTGTTGGGGCTGAAATCCCAGGTTCCGAGAAAGAAGAAGGCCGACGGCACGAACCGGCCTTTCGGCCCCTTGGGTGAGGAAAACGTCCAGCAATCGGCCGCCACCTGCGGCGCATCGCGCTTGGCCACCGCCCAGGCCGAGGGCGGGTTGAAGATCAGCGCCGTCTTGCCCGCGATCAGCGCCCGGTTGTTGGAGGCATCGTCGTAGCTCACCGCCTCCTTGGGCATGAACTTCGCCAGCCTCTGGGCGTACTCGAGAGCCTGCTTCAGGTTGTCGGTATCAAGCGTGACGTTGCCCTTGCCGTCCACCAGGTCGGCGCCGAAGGAGGCGAACAGAGCGCCGGCGAAATCGACCGAATCCGGCGACGGGCTGTTGCCGATGGCGAAGGTCATGCCTCCCTTGTCGCAGGCCTCCGCCGCCTTCAGGAAGTTGTCCCAGGTCCATGCATCGGCTTCCGGCGTGGCGATTTCGGCCACCGGGTACATCTTCACCACGTCGATGCCGGCGAGCTGTTTCATCGCGCTGATGCGCGCGCAAGGCGGCTTGTTCTGCGACCCGGAGCTGAACGGCACGGCGGCCCAGTGGCCCTTCACCTTGGACAAGTACTCCGCCACCCGGCTGACGCCGCCGTACTGGTCCGTCAGGCGCTTCATCACCTCGTCCATCGGCACGAGCTGGTCGGCGTGGTTGTGCACCTCCCAGTTCGGGAACTGCTCCACGTCGTGCCCGGCCTTGGCCTGCGCCTCGGCGGCGATCGTGAGAATATTCTTGTTGCCGATCGTCGTGACGAAGTCAGCCCGGACCTCAACGTCGTTCTGCTTGCCCCAGGCGGCGCACTGCTTCCTCATGATGTCGTTGCCGGCGGGCACCCAGTGGTCCCAGAAGGCGACCGAGACCTTGCCGGCGGCGTGCCCCGTTCGAATATGGACAAGCGGCAACGCGGCGGCCGCGGCCCCCGCCTTCAATGCTCGACGACGTGTGAATGACTGACCCATTGGACGAAACAAACCTCCAAACACCACAAGACGACCCCAGGGCGATCGGCGCGGCGGCCACCCTTGAGGGCCAGCACTTTTGCAAGGGAAAGCTAACGCTCGGTTGACGCGGAAATCAACCAACCGCGTGCGCCGCGCCGACCACCCGATCGACAAAGCGTTCGGCGCTGCCGAGATAGTTGCGCGGATCGGTCAGCCGCTCGATCGCCTCTCGGGGGCGGCGATCCCCGGGCGGCGCGCTCGCGCGCGCCCAGGGAGAAGCCCGCGCGGCCCGCCAGACATGCGAGCCGCGCTCATCCGGTTCGGTCGTCAGGTCAGGAATCCCTCGACCTCGTCCTTCGCCCAGCCGATCACCTGCGGTATCGACTGCCCGCTCCGCAGCTTGGCCAGCATCGTCGGCATCGTGCCGCGGCTGGTGATCTGCACCGCGATGTCGGGCCGTCCCGGCGCCGCCGCGATATGCGATATCTGGCCGGAATGCTTGCGGATCGGGTAATTGTACACCGTGCCCTTCGGGGGGGCGACTTCGCTCCAGATCGGAAAATCGGTCATGCTCATGAAGGGTGGCACGTCATAGCCCTCGACCACGGTGCAACGTGCCTGCACCTGCTCGCGCTGGGACAAGTACTCAATCAGTTCCTTGGCGGCGGTCTTGTTCGGGCTGAACTTCCAGATGCCGAAGGAAAACGGGCCGAGCGGCAGGAATCGCCCCTTGGGACCCTTGGGCGCTGGGAATGTCCAGCAATCGGCCGCCACCTTCGGCGCATCGCGCTTGGCCACCGCCCAGGCCGAGGGCGGGTTCCAGATCAATGCGCTCTGACCCGAGATCAACGCCCGGTTGTTAGAGGCGTCGTCATAGCTGACCGCCTCCTTCGGCAGATACTTCACGAGCTGCTGGCCGTATTCCAGCACCTGGCGCATGGCATCGGAATCGAGGGTGACGTCGCCCCTGGCATTCACCAGCTCCGCCCCATAGGCGGCGAACAGCGCGCCAGCGGTATCCACCGAATCCGCTGTGGTGCCAATCCCGATGGCGAACGGCATGTTTATCTTGGCGCAGGCCTCGGCGGCCTTCAGCATCGTATCATAGGTCCAATTCTCGGCCTCCGCCGTCGCCACATCCTCGGCCGGGTACATCTTTGTAATGTCAATGCCGGCGGCCTGCTTCAGCACCGAGATGCGCCCGCACGGCCCCTTGTTCTGCGTGCCCGAACTGGTCGGCACCGCGACCCAGGCGCCCTTCGACTTGAACAGATACTCGCTGGCGCCGTTCGGCTGACCGTATTTGTCGGTCAACCGCTTCATGACGTCATCGACGGGCTCCAGCAGGTCGGCATGGTTTTGCGTCTCCCATCCGGGGAACTGCTCGACGTCGTGCCCGGCCTTGGCCTGTGCCTCGGCGTTGATGGTGAGGACGTTCTTCGATCCCATCGAGGTGACGAAATCAGCCTGAACGGTGACGTTGCTCTTCTGTCCCCAGGCCTCGCACTGCTTCCTCATGACGTCGTTGCCGGCGGGAACCCAGTGATCCCAGAACGCGACCGAGACCTTGCCGGCGGCGTGGCCCGTGCGGACATGGACAAGCGGCAACGCCGCGGCGGCGGTCCCGACCTTGAGGGCTTGGCGGCGCGTGAATGACTGGCCCATCGGACAAACAAGCCTCCCCAATAGAACACAACGACCCCGCGGGCCATTGGCGAGACGGCCGCCCCTTGAGGGTCGGCACTGGTTGCAGAGAAAACTTAACGCTCGTTCGAGGCGAACAATCCTCAAAAGCTCAATTCAACTGATCGCGCGCGCCGCCTCGACCACCCGATCGACGAAGCGCCCGGCGCTGCCAAGGTAGTTGCGCGGGTCGGTCAGCCGCTCGATCGCCTTTCGGTCCAGACGCTCGGCGATGCGCGGGTTCCGCGCCAGCGTGTCGGCCAGCGGAATTCCCTCGCCCAGCGCCGCCGCGCAGGCGTCGGCGACCACGTGATGGGCCTCGTTGCGTCCAATGTGCGGCGCGAGGCCCATCATCACCGCCTCGGCGACGATCAGCCCGCCCGTGAGGTCAAGGTTCTGCCGCATCCGCCCCGCATCCACCACCAGCCCCTCGGCGATCGCACGCGCATGGCCCACTGCGCCATGCGTCAGCACGAACGCCTGCGGCAGCGCCAGCATCTCGGCCTGCCAAGGCCCCGTGCCGCGCTCGTGGTCCTGCGCCATCGCCCCCTGCATCAGCGGCACCAGCGCCTGCACGCCACGCGCGGCGGCAAGCACGTATTCCGACGAGATCGGATTGCGCTTCTGCGGCATCGTCGACGAGGAGCCGCGACCGGCGACATAGGGCTCGGCGACCTCGGCCACCTCGGTCTGCGCGAGCAGGATCACGTCGGTGGCGATCTTGGCCAGGCTGCCGCAGATCAGGCCGAGCAGGCTGACCGCCTCGGCCAGCGCGTCGCGCGCGACGTGCCATGGCGCGAGCGGAGCGGCCAGCCCCAGCTCGCCCGCCAATGCCTCCATCACGGCGATTCCCTGATCGCCCAGCGAGGCCAGCGTGCCCGCCGCACCGGCGAAGCTCACCTGTTCCAGGCGCGGGCGCAGCTCGTCGATCCGCCCAAGATGCGCGATCAACGGCTGCGCCCAGACCGCGCATTTCAGGCCGAAGGTGATGGGCAACGCCTGTTGCAGGTGCGTCCGCCCGGCCATCACCGTGTCGCGATGCCGCACCGCCTGCGCGATTAGCCCTGACAACACCGACGCAAGTTCGCCGCGCACCAGTCGCAGCCCGTCGCGGGCTTGCAGCACGGTCGCGGTGTCCATGATGTCCTGCGTGGTGGCGCCCCAGTGGGTCCACCTCCCGGCCTCCCCGGCGGCGCGCGACAACTCGCGCACCAGCCCGACCACCGGATAGCCGACGTTGCGCGCGCTCGCGGCGAGCACGCCCGGATCAAGGTTCTCGAACCGCGCCGCCGCCGTGATCGCCGGGGCGGCCTCGGCCGGGATGACGCCAAGCCGGGCCTGCGCGCGCGCCAGCGCCGCCTCCACGTCCAGCATAAGCTGGAAATACGCGCGCTCGTCGAACACCGCGCGCATGGCATCGCTCCCGTAGAGCGTTCCCAGGATCGGGCCGTCGGCCGGATTGACGGGCATCGTTCAGACGTCGAGGAACACGGTCTCGGCGCCGCCTTGCAGGCGGATGTCCATACGCCACACGCCCCCGCCCTCGGGGTGCGCAATCAGCGTCCCACGCCGCGCGCTGTCCTCGATCGAGGTCAGCAGCGGGTCGGACTCGTTCAGCGCCTCGCCGGCGAAATAGGCGCGGGTAGCGAGACCCCGCATCAGCCCGCGCGCCAGCACCCAGATGGCAATGTGCGGCGCCTGCTGTGCGTTGCCACGACCGGCGACCGGCCCCGGTTTCAGCGTGACGAAGCGAAAGCGCCCGTCCCCGTCGGTGCCGGATCGCCCGAATCCCGGAAAGCGGTCCGATGCGGCGGGGCTCGATTGCCAGATTTCGATGCAGGCATCGGGAAACGGGGCACCAGCGCCGTCGGTGACAACGCCGGTCAGCGTGATGCGCTCGCCTGTCGCGCCGAAGCGCGTCAGGTCGGACCACGCGGGATCTTCAAGCAGATGCCAGTACGGCCCGACCGTCTGGCTGGCGGTGGCGGCCGGCATCTCAGTTCTCGACCGGGGTCGCGCCGCGCCCGCGCAGCACGATGTCGAAGCGGTAGCCGAGCGCCCAATCGGCGACAGCCCGATCGGGAGCGAAAGCAGCGATCAGCCGGTCGCGCGCCCGTTCGTCCGGCACTCCCTGGAAGATCGGGTCGAACGCCAGCAGCGGATCGCCGGGGAAATACATCTGCGTCACCAGCCGCGTCGCGAAAGCCGGGCCGAACAATGAGAAATGGATGTGCGTGGCCCGCCAGGCGTTCGGTCCGTTGGGCCACGGATACGCGCCCGGGCGGATAGTGACGAAGCGGTACTGCCCGTCCGCATCGGTGAAGGTCCGCCCGGCGCCGTGGAAATTGGGATCGAGCGGCGCATCGTGCGCATCGGCAGCGTGGTCATAGCGCCCGGCGGCGTTGGCCTGCCACAGCTCCACCATCGTGTGCGGCACCGGGCGCCCGTCCTCATCGCTCACTCGGCCGGCCAGAACGATCCGCTCCCCGAGCGCCGGCCCCTTGCCCTGCGTCGTCAGATCCGCCGTCGAAGCAAAGCGTTCGGCAGTGAACACCGGGCCGGTCACCTCCGTCACCGTGTGCGGCATCGGATGCAGCGGCAGGTTGGGCCGGCGCATCCGCGTGCCGAGATAGGCCGGCAGATCGAGGGGGGGCTGCATGCCGGGCGCGGATGGACGGAACGGCACGGGATCGGACATGGCGGAACTCCTTCTCGCCGCCACGATTCCACAGTGCCGGGCGAGGTGCAACGCGCCCGGCGCTTGGAGCCGAGCCGCTTTCGCGCCTAACCTCCCCCATCTGGTGGAGGAGCGGCGCATGAACCTGTTCAGACAGCAGGCGGTGCAGGATGGCGCGGAGGCGACGCGCAAGATCCCCGTCATCGACTACGGCCCGTGCTTCGCGGGAGAACCGGGAGCGCTTGCGCGCGTGGCCGATGCGGTGCGCGACGCCTGCGAGAATGTCGGCTTCTTCTATGCGTTCAACCACGGCGTGCCGCAGGCGATGATCGACCGCGCCTTCGCCGCCTCCCGCCGCTTCCACGCGCTGCCGATGGAGGCGAAGCTCGCGCTACGACTCAACGAGAACAACATCGGCTATTTGCCGATGAACGCCTCGGTGCAGGGCGCCTCGACCGTTCACACGGCGACAAAGCCCAACCTCAACGAGAGCTTTTTCGTCAGCCACGACCGTGGCCCCGACCATCCCGACGTGCGCGCGGGCACGACGCTGCGCGGGCGCAACCAGTGGCCCGATGGGCTGCCTGGGCTGCGCGAGGACATGATGGCCTACTTCCAGGCGTTGTACGCGATGTGCCAGCGCATGTTGCCGCCCTTCGCGGTCGCGCTCGACATGCCGCCCGACTTTTTCTCCAGCTACTTCGCCGACGAGGCGCACGCCACGCTTCGCTTCCTGCACTACCCGCCGCAGGACCCGGACGAGGACAATCTGTTCGGCCAGGCGCCGCACACCGACAACAGCTTCATGACGGCGCTCGCGCGCACCGACGTGCCCGGCCTCGCGGTGCGGCTGCCCTCGGGCGAGTGGTTCCCGCCGCCGGTGATCGAGGGCACATTCCTGATCAACCTCGGCAACATCATGCGGCGCTGGTCGAATGACCGGTTCCTCTCCACCCCGCATGGCGTGCTGAACGAGTCCGGCACCGACCGCTATTCGATCGCCTATTTCCACAGCCCGAACCCGAGTGCGACGCTGGAACCGCTGCCCTCCTGCGTGTCGGCCGACGATCCGGCGCACTATCCGCCGGCGGTGTACCGCGACCTGATCATGGCGTTCTACAAGGCCAACTACTTCCACCAGAGCGGGCATCGCTCGGAGGCGGCGAAGCTGGCGGGCGCGGCAGAGTGATGTTGCATTTGTAATATTTATTCTGGAACGCTAACGAGGAGTGCCGCTCCTGCGGTATGAAGGCGGTGACAAAAGCCTTGCGGCTGCTTGACTGGGCTGCTCGCAAATGCAACCATACTGCCGAACGACAATAATCAGCCGGGCCGATGCAACTTGATCGCCGGCATTCTCGGGAGGAAGGTATGACGTACTGCACCATTCGCGTGTTCGCCGCGAACAACTCCATGGACATCAACCGGGTGCGCGACGCGAACTCGTACGCAGCTCGTGCCGCGGATCGAGAAGATCCAGGGCTTCCAGCGCTATGTCGCCTTCTTGGCCAGGGACGGACGCTACGGCTCAATCAGCGTGTTCGACACCAGGGAGGCGGCCGACCAGGCGACTGCCGTGGCGCGCGAATGGGCGCAGGGAGTGCCGGAGCACAAGAACAACCGGCTGGAGATGGATTTGCGCGGCGAGATGGGCTTGGCGATCACCGGATCGACCCCACTATCCGCACCCGATCTGCATGGCGCGATCCGGCTCTACCGAACCGGCGCCTCCTTCGACGAGGTGAACGAGGCGATCGAGGCGGACGCCGGTAAGGTGATTCGCGGGATGCGCGGCTTGGCGCGCTACTCCACGGTGAAGTGCGAGGACGGGCGGATCGCTACCTTGAGTTCGTTCGATAGCGAGGAATCGTCGCGCGCGTTGACCGGAAAGGCGCGTGAGCTGCGTCAGCAGGGCGGATCGCGGCTGGCCAAGGCGTTGCCGCACGATCCAGAGGTGGTGGAGGCAAAGGTGTTGTTCGCTGTCCTCCAATCATAGCCAGAGGGCACGGGGCGCGAGAACCCGGCTGGATGCGGCTAAAAACATGGCGTGGTCCATCGCGCTGGCCCCCTCCCGCCAGGGGAGGGGAGCCGTTTCCTCCGCCTCAACCCCGCTCGCTGCGCAGCGCCACCGACATCGCCGCCTGCCCCGCCACGGCCGAGCCGAGCAATACAACGGCCACCGTCAGCACCGAGCCCGGACGCCACGTCTCCACGACGACGGTACAGAGCGCGCCGTAGCTCATCTGCACGAAGCCATATAGCCCCGAAGCCGCGCCAATGGCCTGCGGGTTGACCGAGACCGCGCCGGTGATGGCGAAGGGGCTGGCGAGGCCGGCGCCCACCATGAACACGGCGATGCTGCCCACTACGGTCGCCACGCTCAGCCGGTCGGTGGCGTAGGCCAGCGCGAAGGCGGTTGCACCGGCAACTGCGAGCCCATTTGCCAGCCGCAGCACATGCGCGGGCCGGATGCGTCCGGCCAGCCGGTTGCCGAGCAGGCCCCCCATCGCCACCCCCACCATCAGCACCATGTAATACAAGCCGACCTGCTGCTCGGTCTGGCGCAGCCGGTCGATGAAGATGAAGGGCGAGGCCGCCATGAAGGCGTAGAACGAGGTCGTCGTGCAGGCCCCGCCGATGGCGTAGCCGCAGAACGTGCGCGAGCGCAGCAGGCGGAGGGAGGGGCCGAGCATTGAACGCCGTCCGCCGGCGCCCTCGTTCGTCTCCGGCAGGAACAGCCAAGCGGCCAGCGTCGCCGCCGCGCCGATCGCGGCCAGCATGGCGAAGCCCGCGCGCCAGCCGGCCCAGGCCGTCGCATAGCCGCCGATCGCGGGCGCGACGGCCGGCGCCATCGACATCACCAGCGTGAGCAGCGCGAGCTGCGCCGCCGCTCGGTCGGGCGTCGCGGCATCGCGCACGATCGCGCGGCCCAGAACGAGGCCGGCGCAGCCGCCCAGCGCCTGCGCGACACGCGCCGCGATCAGCGTGCCGGCGGTGGGGGCGAGCGCGGTGAGGGCGCCGGCGGCGGTGAACAGCCCCAGGCCGCCGATCAACACCGGCCGGCGGCCGAAGCGATCGGAGATCGGGCCGTACAGCAACTGACCCACCGCGAGGCCGACCAGATAGAGCGTAATGGTGAGCTGGATCGCCGCCTCGGACACGCCGAGCGCCTGCGCCGTCGCGGGCAGCGCGGGGATGATGAGGTGCATCCCCAGCGTGCCAACGGCGGTGACGGCCACCACCACCGCGAAATGTGGCCGGGCATCAGGGCGCTTCAGGCGGAGGTCCAAGCCGCAAGTTGCGCCGGGCGCACGGCTTGCCGTGCGCCATAGGGGGCCGTCGGCGCCCCCAGCACGTTCACCGGCCCGCGGCCCGGCGCGAGCGGCGCCCAGTCGCCGATGCCCGCGGAACGGGGCACGCCCGTATGGGCGAAGCTTGCCCAGGCATGGAGCATGATCTCCGACAGCTCCGCTTCCCGTTCCTCGTGGCCCACCTTGTCGGCGAAAAACGGATTTCCGAACGTGGCGAAGACGAACGGGATCTCCGCCGTGTGCGGCGTCCCGTGCGCGGGCGGCGCCAGCGGATGCGCGAATTCGTACAGAAAGGTGGGGTTTCCGGATGCCGAATGCCGCTCGGCGCACTCAAGGGCGCGGAGGCGGAAGACGGCATCGGTGTAGATGCCGAGCCAGACATTCTTCGGGTCGCCCGGCTCGCCGCGCGCGAGCGCCGCCTGACGGTAGGCCGCAACGATGGAGCATGCCGCGGCCTTGACCTCCGGCTGGTAGATCGCGGTCACGTCGGCGGTCATGGCGACCAATTCCGCGTCATCGGCGGGCGGCTTGGGCCCCGGCACGCCGTGCCCATCGGCTGCGATGAGATCGAACCAGAACACCGCCTCGTCGGTTGTGGTGCCGATCAGCAGCGGCACCGGGGCCAGTGTTCCGTCGCGCGGCCATTCCTTCAGCACCATCCCATCGCGCACCGGCAGCACGGGCGCGCGGCCGAACCGGCGCACGAACGCCGGGTCGCGGCTCAAGGCCAGCTCCGTCTCGTGCAGGCGGCGAGCCGGCACATCGCGCAGGCCGGTGACGGTTGTTGACAGGCGGCCAGCCAACGCTTCGGCATAGGTCTTGGCCGTCTCGGGTTCAGGGAACGCCGGGGCGCCGTGCAGCGACCCGCTTTCGATGATCGCTTTGTGGGCCAGACCCGCGTTATCCGGGTTCTGCAGGATCGACGCGGTGCTGGAACCGCCGGCCGATTGGCCGAACAGCGTGACGTTGGCCGGATCGCCGCCGAAGGCCGCGATGTTCGCCCGCACCCAGCGCAGGGCGGCGATCTGGTCCTGTAGACTCCAGTTGGCACAAATGCCCGTGTCCGGGTCGCGCAGATCGGGATGCGCAAGCCAGCCGAGCGCGCCGAGACGGTAGTTGAGCGTGACCACGACGACGTCGCCGCGCCCCGCAAGCGCGGTCCCGTCGGTGCCCGCGACCGCGCCGTGCCCGGTCCGCCAGGCACCGCCATGCACCCAGACCATGACCGGCCGACGCCCGCCCAGGTCGGGCGTCCATACGTTAAGGTAAAGGCAGTCCTCGCTCTGAGGCTGCGCGGCTTCGTAGAGCCACGCAGCCGCGCCCCCGAGCGTCTGGATCGGGGCGGGGCCGGGGATCGCCCCGTCGCGCACGCTCTCCCATCGCGGGGCGGCGCGCGGCGAACGGTAGCGCAGTTTCCCCACGGGAGGCGCCGCATAGGGGATGCCCATGAATGCATGCACGCCGCCGGTCGTCGTGCCGCGTACCGCGCCCTGCTGCGTCTCCGCTAGCACCTCCGTCGCGTTCCCGCCTGCGCGCCAAGACATGCGGGTCTCGTTCCGAGGGACAATGTTCGCCGGCCAACCCGCGGCGTCATCGCCTGTCACCTCCCACCGTTACCCGGGGCGGACTCTTCAATGTTTGCAGGATGACGCAATATCGCTCCGTCGTGTCGATCAGCCGCGAGATTTTGTCGGGCCCGGCGTCCGTATCGAGTTCGAAGTGCAGCGCGATGTCCGTCAGGCCGACCGGGGTCGCACGGTCGATGCCCAGAGTGCCGCGAACGTCCCACGCGCCCTCTGCCACGATCCGCCCGCCGCGCAGCGGAATGGCCATCGCGGTGGCCACGGCGCGCAGGGTGGTCCCGGCGCAAGCGACCAGCGCCTCCAGCAGCATGTCGGCCGAACACGCCAGCGCGCCCGTGCCACCGGCCGCCTTGTGCAACCCGGCCGTGATCTCGCCGTGCGATGTCGGGACGACGCAGGCGATGTCGTCGAGATCGAGGCGGCACTCGGCGCGCGCGGGAATGCGCGCGTCGTCCGGGGACTCGCGGTAGTGCTGCTTGATGGGCGCTTGAAGTGTGCGCAGCGCGGCTGCGTCCATGCTGTTCTCCTTACACCTCGGACACGGTACGGGAGACGTGTCAGACGCGAACCCGCGTCGCCTTGTGGGTCGCGGGCAGACGCGCCCTCCCCGCTCCATACAGCTTCTCGCGCAGCGTGCCGGGCGCGTATTCGCTTTTGTACGCACCCCTGCGTTGCAGCTCCGGCACCACCAGATCACTGAAATCCGCGAAGGTCTCGGGAGTCACCGCGTAGGCCAGGTTGAAGCCGTCCACGTCGGTCTCGGCCACCCACGACTGCAACTCGTCGGCGACCTCCCGCGCGTCACCCACCACCACCGGACCGCGACCGCCGACCGCCGCGTGGTGCGCGATGTCCCGCACGGTCCAGCTTCGTGTCGGATCGGCGATCGTGAACGCCTCCAATGCCGAGGTCATCGCGTCGCGCTCATTGAAGCGCACCGTCTCGTCCAGGCCCATGCGCGAGAAGTCCACGCCGGTCCAGCCGGACATGAGCGTGAGCGCCCCCTCCGTGCTGACGTAACCGAGATACTCCTCGTGCTTGGCCCGCGCGCGGGCGGGCGTCGTGTCGGTGATCACCGTCATCATGTTGAAGATCAGGATCTCCGCCGGGTTCCGGCCGGCCTCGGCCGCCCGCCTGCGGATGTCGGCGACGATCGGCGCAATGACGCGCTTCGAAGGGCCGTTGATGAACACGCACTCGGCGTGCTCGGCGGCGAACTGCCGGCCGCGCTTCGATGCTCCGGCCTGATAGAGAACGGGCGTGCGCTGCGGCGAAGGCTCGCTGAGATGGATCGCCGAGAGCCGGAAATACGGCCCGTCATGCTCGACCCGATGGATGCGCGCGGGGTCGGCGAACCGGCCGCTCGCGCGGTCGCGCAGCACCGCGCCGTCCTCCCAGCTCCCCTCCCAAAGCTTATAGACCACCTGCATGTAGTCCTCGGCGATCTCGTAGCGCGTGTCGTGGCCGTCCTGCCGCGCCATGCCCACGCCCTTTGCCGCGCTGTTCAGGTAGCCGGTGACGATGTTCCAGCCGATCCGCCCGTTGGTCAGATGATCAAGCGTGCTCATGCGCCGGGCGAACGGATAGGGATGCTCGTAGGACAACGTACAGGTGACGCCGAAGCCGAGATGCTCGGTCACGGCGGCCATCGCCGGAACCAGCAGCAGCGGATCGTTCACCGGGACCTGCACCGCCCCCGCCAGGGCCGCGTCCGGCGAGCCGCGATAGACATCGTAAATGCCCAGCACATCGGCCAGGAACAGGGCATCGAACCGGCCCCGCTCCAGCAGCCGGGCGAGATCCGTCCAGTAGCCCAACGTGTTGTAGCTGTCGGCGCGATCGCGCGGGTGCGTCCAGAGACCCGGCGACTGATGGGCGACGCAGTTCATGTCGAACGCGTTCAGGCGGATCTGCTTGGTCATCAATCAGGTCATCGGGGCCGCGCCCCCCCGCTGTCAACCCGCACCGTCTCCGGCTCCGCCTCGCCGCCCGGCGCAATCGGCTCCGAGTAATAGTATTGGAGGATGATGGTGATGCACGCGGCCGCCGGCACGGCGAGCAGCAGGCCGATGATGCCGAACAACATGGAGCCGACCACAAAGCCGAAGATGATCACGATGGGATGCACCGTGACCGCTTTGCCGAGCGCCATGGGTCCGACCAGGTTGTCGATCGAGAGCCGAAGCCCGATCGCCCAGATCATCGGCCAGATCACGCTGAGCCCGCTCCCCGACGCCGCGGACGACAAGGCGACCAGGATCAGCGAAGTGACCGGGCCGACGACCGGGATCAACTCCAGGCAACCAATCACGATGGAGATGAGCGCCGCGCCGGGAAGGTGGAAGATAATGCCGAAGCCGATATACGCGAGGATCGCGGTGTAGATCACGACGCAGATCAGGCCGACCACGTAACGGCGGAGCATCGGGACCAGCGTCGGAAGCACCGCCTCGATCGAATTCCGCCGCTCCGGCGGTACCAGCCAGAGCGTGCCGCCGGCGATACGCGGCCATGACACGAGGAAATAGGGAATCAGAACGAAGGTGAGAATCACGGCGGCGATAGCGCCGGCACCGATCTCCGCCACGAGCGCGATCTGCGCCCCGCTGAGGAGGTTCGTCGCACCTTGGATCACGGTCTGCGTGAGTTGTTGGGGCGTGTAGTGGGCGCCGAAAATGTCGATCCCGCTCGGCCCGGCCACTGCCTTAATGGCGGCCTGCATCATATCCGGTAGTTTTTTAAGCGCGTTGCTGAGGTCATGGATGGCCTGCTCGCCGACCCAGTAGCCGCCGAAGCCGACCGCTCCGATGATCACGATGGTCAGGAGCATGGCCACCGGCCAGCGATGGCCCCGCATCCGTGCCGCCGACCAGGCGATCACCGGGTCCAGAACGAAGCCGATCACCGCGGCGAAAACGAATGGGATGAGCGTGTAGCGCAGCTCGTAGGCGAGCAGCAGCAGGATGATGCCGACGATCGCGATCGGCCAGCCGCCGACCTTGGATCGGCGCTCCGTCGTGCTGGACTGATTATCGCGCGGCATTCGCCTCAGCAGCGCCCGAACGCAGTCCGGGTTTGCCCACCGGGCGCGGAAAGCCGCATTAGAGATACAGGGCGAGCAGCGCCTCGCGGGAAATCCACAGCTCCGTGCGGTCGCGCCGAAAGCGTTGCCGCCGCAGCGCCGCCGGATTGAAGGCGCGCGTGAAGGCCCAGATCAGGAAATCCTCGCCCAGATCGTGCAGGCTCTCGGCAGGCGCGCCATCCTCGATCAGTTCGAAGCCGAAGCGCGCCGCCGCGCGGCGAATCTGGCAGCGGCCCTGTCGGCTGCCGAATGTCACGCAGGCGTGAACGCCGCGGATATTCTTCCATGCGGGATCGTGCTCCAGGTGCTGGGCCAGCGCCTGGAACGAACGACGCAGCCGCCGGCGCACGTCGATCGCCCAGCGCATATCGGGTCCTGACAGGCGGAAGCGGGGAATCTGCTCGTTCCAGATATGCAGCATCGCCACGGTCTCGCCAGCCGCGATCCGCGTCGCGTCGGAGAGGGTGACAGGGTGCGGCGCGGGCGCGAGGGCGAGGCGCAGCAGACAAGTCGGGTCGTCGGTGAACTCGCGCACGCCATACCACCGACGCAGCACGACATCTGCCGCGCAGACCAGCAGCGCCCAGAGCCGATCGCTCCGGCTCATCGGGCGCGGTCCGGATGCCACCACGGGTGGGTGCGTGGCGGCCGGCGCCGGCTGGGCTTGCGGATCGGCTGTGAACGAAACGGGGACGTCCATACCCGCGAAACCCTACCGCACGCGGACCAAGGTGGGAAGCGGTACCCGGACGTGCAACGCTGGGCGTGAAGCGCAACTATTGTTCAGCACCGCGATTGCGCCGATGATGCCGTCGCGATGACCGGCGCGAGTCTCGACTGCGTGAAGTGCCCGAGCCTGTGCTGCCGCATGGCGGGGTACGTGGAGGTGAGCCGCGCCGACATCAGGCGTCTCGCCCGCTTCCTCGGCGTGACCGTCCGCGCGTTCGAGGAACGCCACATCATCGAGCGCACCCGCAAGGGGTCCAAACGCATCAAGGCGGGCCATGATGTCTGCCAATTCCTGACCGATGACCGGATGTGCGGCGTCTATGAGGCGCGGCCGCGGGACTGTCGTGGCTATGTGTGCTGGGATCAACCCGACGACACCGTCTATCAGTTCGCCCGGTTCTTCCAGACACCCCCGGCCGAACTGCGCGCGCAGGAGGGGGCGGAGCGGCCGCCCGCCGCAACCCGCTCGCCGCGCCCCCGTTCCTGGCCCGACCCCGCGGCCAGGAGCGCGACCATGGCGAAAGAGAGCGAGAAGACCCCCACCGATCGCTTCGGCGGCCCCGGCAGCAGCCACCAGGACGGCACCCAACCCGACGCGACCGACCAGCCCACCGGCCACAAAGGCGCCGGCGAACACGCCGGCACCCCGCCGAAGCCGGGCGATCCGACGAATCCCGACCGCAGCCGCGTCTCCGGCGGGGGCGGGGAACGCGACCGGCGCCACACGCACGATGCCGAGGAGCGATCTTAGGCTGGTCGAATTGGCCGGATTGATCCGGCCAGTCAGCCGACCGGAACCAACGGACCGAGGTCCGACAGACGGGGGAAAACGAGATGCTTGTCGAACTGAGCGGCCGCGCCGCGCTGATCACCGGCGCGAGCAAGGGGCTGGGCCTCGCGATGGCGACGGAGTTCGCCGCCTCGGGCGCCGATGTGGCCATTCTCGCGCGCCGGCCCGAGGTGCTGGAGGAGGCGAAGGCCCAGATCGCGCGCACGGCGCGCGGACGGGTAACGACGGTCGCCTGCGACGTCTCCAAGGCCGCCGACTGCCGCGCCGGCTATGACGCCGCGCTCGGCGCGCTCGGCAAGGTCGATATCGTGGTGAACAACGCCGGCACCTCGCGCGCCATGCCGTTCGACCAGGTGACCGACGAGATCTGGCAGGAGGACCTCGACCTCAAGCTGTTCGCCGCGATCCGCCTCGCGCGGCTCGCGCTGCCGGGCATGAAGGAGCGGCGCTGGGGCCGGATCATCAACGTGCTGAACATCGGCGCCAAAGCACCCCGCGCCAATGGGGCGCCCACCTCCGTCTCCCGCGCCGCCGGGATGGCGCTGACCAAGGTGCTGGCCAGCGAATGCGCGCCGCACAACGTGCTGGTGAACGCGATGCTGGTGGGCCAGATCGTCTCCGATCAGTGGGTGCGCCGGCACGCAGTGCAAGCCGGCAATGCCCCGTTCGAGGACTACGTGGGCAAGCTCGGCGCGAACATCCCGCTGGGCCGCATGGGAAAGGCCGAGGAATTCGCCGCGATGGCCTGCTTTCTTTGCTCCGATCACGCCGGCTTCACCACCGGTACAGCGATCAACATGGATGGTGGGGCGTGCCCGGTGGTGTAGAAGCGCCCTGGTTTCCCTCACCGCGGAGTGCCGGTCGTGGCGGCGAAGATTATCCCCGTCTCCGAGTTCGACTGCGTGGTGTTCGGCGCCACCGGGGATCTCACCTTGCGCAAGCTGCTGCCGGCGCTCTACTGGCGGTTTCGCGACGGCCAGATGCCCGAGGGCTCGCGCGTTATCGGCGCCGCCCGCTCCGAGATGGATGCCGCCGCCTTCCGCCAGCGCGCCGCCGCCGCGCTGGAGGCCCATGTGGAGCCGGGCGCGCTCGACCTCGAGACGACGAGCCGCTTCCTCGCCCGCCTCGACTACGTGCAGGTGGATGCGGTGCGGCCCGATGGCGGCTGGGAGGTGCTGCCCGCCCGGCTGGACCCGGCGCGCGTGCGGGTCTTCTATCTCGCCGTGGCGCCCGGCCTCTACGGCCCGATCTGCCGCAACATTGGCGCGCATGGCCTCGCCACCCCGCTCTCCCGCGTCGTGCTGGAAAAGCCGATCGGACACGATCTCGACTCCGCGCGCGCCATCAACGACGAAGTGGGTCAGGTCTTCGACGAGTCGCAGACCTTCCGCATCGACCACTATCTCGGCAAGGAGACCGTGCAGAACCTGCTCGCGCTGCGCTTCGCCAATTCGATCTTCGAGCGGCTGTGGAACAGCGACGTCATCGACCACGTGCAGATCACGGTCGCCGAGACGGTCGGGCTGGAGGGGCGCGGCGGCTACTATGCGCACGCGGGGGCGCTGCGCGACATGGTGCAGAACCACCTTCTGCAACTGCTCTGCCTGATGGCGATGGAAGCGCCGGTCTCGCTCGACGCCGACCGGGTGCGCGACGAGAAGCTGAAGGTGCTCCGCGCGCTGCGCCCGCTGGACCCGCATGAGGTCGGCGCACTGACCGTGCGCGGGCAATACGCCGCCGGCGCCGTCGAGGGCCGCCCGGTGGCGGGCTACCTCGCCGATCTGGGCGGGCCCTCGGGCACGGAAACCTTCGTCGCGCTGAAGGCCGAGGTGCGGAGCTGGCGCTGGGCCAACGTGCCGTTTTACCTTCGCACCGGCAAGCGCCTGCCGCAGAAAGTCAGCGAGATCGTGGTGCAATACCGCGCGCTACCGTTCTCCATCTTTCCCTCGGCAGCCGCCGAGCTGGCGCCGAACCGCCTGGTGATCCGCCTCCAGCCGGAAGAAGGGATGCGGCTGGAGATGATGACGAAGGAGCCTGGGCCGGGCGGGATGCGGCTCAGCCCGACCGGGCTCGACATCAGCTTCGAGAAGACGTTCGGCCTGCGCTATCCGGATGCCTATGAGCGGCTGCTGATGGACACGGTGCGCGGCAACGCTACCTTGTTCATGCGCCGCGACGAGGTGGAAGCGGCCTGGGCCTGGGTGGAGCCGATCCTGGAAGCCTGGGCGTCACGCCCCGACCAGCCGCGCCCTTATCCCGCCGGAAGCTGGGGACCGACGGCGGCGATCGCCCTCATCGAGCGCGACGGGCGGACGTGGCATGAGAATGGCGGGGCGGGGTGACAAGAAACGCTTTTACGTCGTAGGGTGCGCGGCGCCGGGATCGGCGCGCGGATCCTGCCAACAGCGCAAGACCTCAGCGCACCTCCCGATCCCTTCTCAGCATGAAATCCCGCCCGACGAGTTGCATGCTGGCGGCGACGATCAGGATCGTTGCAGCCAGCAGAATGAACCCGAGCGCGGCGAGGTGCTCGAAGTTTCCCTGCTCGCTCATGTCGAGCAGGGTGACCGAGATGGTGCGGGTTCTCGGCCCGTACAAGAACATCGCGGTCGATAGCTCGCGAGTTGCGGGAATGAAGACCAGCATCCAGGCGCCTATCAGGCTGCGGCGCATCAGCGGCGCCAGCACGCGGCGCATCGCGAGCAGCCGGCCGCCGCCCAGGATGCGCACCGCGTCCTCCATCTCCGGATTGATGGCGCCCACCGCGGCGGTGGCGTTGGCGTATCCGATCGGCAGGAAGCGCGTGGCAAAGGCAAGGATCAGGATCAAGGGGGTGCCATACAGCGCCAGTGGCGGTGGGGCGTAGGCGGCGTAAAAGCCGATGGCCAGCACGATGCCCGGAATGACGAACGGCACCAGGCAGAGGAAGCTCAGAGCGCCCGACATCGGCAGCAGCTTGCGTGCAACGATATAGGCGATGGCGAGTGACAGCACGATCACCAGTGATGCTGCGGCAGCGGCATAGACGAAGCTGTTGACCACCGCCTGGTCGGCGGTTTCGTGCACGAACAGAAGATACCGGAAATTGTCGAGCGTGAGGTTCGACCAGTGCCAGCCGCGTCCCCAGGCCCGCGCCAGCGCGGCTTGCGACAGCGCGCCATACGGCAGCAACACCGCGAGCGCCACCACGAGCCAGGCGTAGCCCAGCATCGGCCAGCGCCAACGCCCGAGCGCGATCAGCCGCCGCTCGCCGCCCTTGCCGGTGAGTGCCACGAAACCGCGACGCCGGGTCAGCGTGCGTTGCACGCCGAACATCGCCGCTGTGATGAGCAGCAGCGGCAGCGCATAGGCCGCGGCGACCTCGGCGCGGATCGGCGGGCTGAAGAACTCCCAGAGTTGCGTCGTCAGCACGTTGAATCCCGCGGGAATGGCGATCAGCGCGGGCGTCCCGAAAATGGCGATGGCCTCCAGGAAGGTGATGATGACGCCGCCGAGGATGGCCGGCAGCACCATCGGCAAGGTGATCCGCAGCATGGTCCGCAAGGTGCCGGCGCCGAGGATGTTGGCCGCGTCCTCCATCTCCGACGACACCAGATCGAGGGCGGCCGAGGTGAAGATGAACAGATAGGGAAACGAGTAGAGCGCGATGACGAAGGCGAGGCCGGCAAACGAGTAGATGTTGAACAGCCCGAAATGGGCGCCCGTCGCATCCCGCCACAGCCGGTTCAGCCAGCCGGCGTTGGGACCGGCGAGCAGCATCCAGCCGATGGCACCGAGATAGGCAGGGGTGACGAAGGCGCCGAGCACGGACAGGCGGAGCAATCCCTTGCCCGGCATGTCGGTTCGTGAGACCGCCCAGGCGAGCGGCACCGCAATGACAAGGCAGATCGCCGTGACCGCGACACCGAGTTCGAGCGAGTTCCACAGCGCGAGCCGGGTGCGCGGGCGGGCGAAGGCGGCAACATAATTATGCAGGGTGAAGGCGCCGCTGTCGGGGTCCGACAGACTGAGCTGCACAAGCTGCCAAAGCGGGTTCGCCACTAAAAACACCAGCAGCGCGGCGAGGATGATCCACACCACGATGGAGGCGTCGAAGCCGCGGATGCGGGCCTTGCCCCCGACCCTGACGCGCTCCCGGAACGGCAGAGCGAGTTGCACAGCCGTCACGCGCCGAAGGTGTCGCGCCAATCGTCGATCACGGCCGGAACCTGTTTCGTCAACTCGGCCGTGGTCACGCGCAGCAGTTTCACCTGCGAAATCGGCTTCGCGCCCGGCTTCTCGGTGACGTCGTCGCGCACCGGCGTGACGCGCTTGTCGGCGCAGATCTGCGCGTACTGCTTGCTCAGCAGCCACTCCATGAACAGCCGCGCGGCGTTGGGATGCGGCGCGTTCGGCAGCACCGCGGAAGGACCGATGCACAGCACCGACCCGTCGGTCGGATAGATGTGGCCGATCGGGTTGCCCTGGTCCTGGTTGAGCAGCGCGTTGGCAAGCGGACCAAGGCCAACATCGCGCTCCCCGCCGTTCAGCATGGTGAGCGGGTCGAGGCCGGAGCGGCCGATGAGCGGCTTGTTCTTAGCCAGCTTGTCGAAGTAGTCCCAGCCGTATAGGCGCTTCAGCGCCACCGCCCAGACCCCGACATAGCCGCTGAACGCGGGATGTCCGAACGCCGCGCGGCCGTTCCATTTCGGGTCGAGCAGGTCTGTCCAGGCCTGCGGCGCCTGCGCCGGCGTCACCCGCCTCGTATCATAGATAATCACCATCAGGGTGGAGGTGGTAGGATAGTAGTATCCGTCCTCGCCGAGGCCCTTGAAGGCGGGCGCGATTGCCGCGGCATTCTGCGGCACGAAGTGTGCGAGCGCCTGGCGCTTCATCAGCGCCGGCATGTGCGCGATGTCGGTCGTTCCGAACACGTCGCATTGCGGCGAGCGATTCTTGATGTCCTCCATCAGTCGCTGGTAGGCGACCTGGCCGGTGGTGCGGATCACATTGCAAGCGATGCCGGGATACTGCTTGGTGAAAGCACGGCCCATCTCCTGCGCGGTTTCCCCGTCCACCTGGGCGATGTACCAGGTGACCGAGCCCTCCTTGCGGGCTGCGGCGGCCAAGTCGGTGGTGTCAGCGCGGGCCGAGGGCAGCAACGACGCGGCAGCGAGAGTGCCCGACCCGGCGGCGAATGCGCGTCGTGTTATGAGGCAAACCATCGCGTTTCCTCCGGGGTCTCGGCTCCGCGGAAACGTAGGAGGAGTGTAGCCGGCCTGACAAGCCTCGGCGGCAGCGCACCAGGGTCATCCGGTTCTCTGACCGATAGCAACGTCGAGTGCGTGGCCGCGAAGACCGCGCGGACTTCCTGCGCTCGGAACGGAAGGCGCCGGGCAGCGGGGCGGCACCCGCTGCGAACGGCTCGATGCGCGAGTAGCCCCGGTTCTTCGCCAACTTCATCATTGCGCCATCGGACGGCGGCCAGCACGGCGGGCACCGGCCGGCGGGCCCACCAAGGTCCTTGGCTCCAGTGATCGCGGCTTGTTCGCGCTGCGCGTTGCACCTCCGGAGTGACACCGGCGGGTGCCAAGTTGCTGAATTCAGGATTTCCGGGGCTTGAGTGACCCAGCACCGCAAGTGGCGTCCCGTACGGGATTCGAACCCGTGTTGCCAACGTGAAAGGCTGGAGTCCTGGGCCTCTAGACGAACGGGACGCGGCGGGGCGGAACGCGGGAGAGTGGTGCCCAGGGGCGGAATCGAACCACCGACACTGCGATTTTCAGTCGCATGCTCTACCAACTGAGCTACCTGGGCAGCGGCCGCGTCGGCGCGGCAGGACGTAGCGCATGGGCGAACCCGGATCAAGCGCCCGGATCAATCGCCGCGTTCGACGCGCAATCCCGCCCAGTGGGCAAGCCGACGGGCGATCTCGCGCTCGAAGCCGCGATCGCGCGGACGGTAGAATGCCTGCCGTGGCATGCCTTCGGGAAAGTAGTTCTGGCCCGAAAAAGCCTCCTCGGTGTTGTGGTCATAGGCGTAGCCGCGCCCGTACCCGAGATCCTTCATCAGCCGCGTCGGCGCGTTCAGGATGTGCGCCGGCGGGGTCAGGCTGCCGGTGCCGCGTGCCGCCTTGCGCGCCTCGGTCAGCGCCGCATAGGCCGCGTTCGACTTGGGCGCGGTGCCGAGGTAGAGCACGGCCTGCGCGATCGCCAGATCGCCCTCCGGGCTGCCCAGCCGCTCATAGGCCTCCCAAGCCGCCAGCGCGTGGCCCAGCGCGGGGGGATCGGCCATGCCGATGTCCTCGACGGCGAAGCGCACCAGCCGGTGGGCGATGTAGCGCGGGTCCTCGCCGCCCTCCAGCATCCGCGCGAACCAGTAGAGCGCCGCGTCGGGATCGGAGCCGCGCAGCGACTTGTGCAGCGCGGAGATCAGGTTGTAGTGCTCCTCGCGATCCCTGTCGTAGAGCGCGGCGCGGCGCCCGAGCAGGGCGGCGAGGGCCGCCGGATCGAGCGGCGGGGCGTTCTCGGGGAGGGCGGCGAGCTGCTCGATCAGGTTCAGCAGATAGCGGCCGTCGCCGTCGGCCATCGCACGCAGCGCGGCGCCCGCGTCCGGCGTCAGGAGAAGGGTGCACCCCAGCGCCGATTCGGCGCGGGCGAGCAAGGCCTGAAGGGCGGCGTCGTCCAACCGGCGCAGCACGAGCACCTGACAGCGCGACAGCAGCGCCCCGTTCAGCGCGAATGACGGATTCTCGGTCGTGGCGCCGACCAACGTGACGGTGCCGTCCTCCACCACCGGCAGGAATCCGTCCTGCTGGGCCCGGTTGAAGCGATGGATCTCGTCCACGAAGAGCAAGGTTCCCTGGCCCGCCGCGCGCCGGCGCGCCGCCTCCTCGAAGGCCCGCTTGAGGTCGGCGACGCCCGAGAACACCGCCGAGAGTTGCACGAAGTGCAGGCCAGCCCTGGCGGCGAGTAAGCGGGCGATGGTGGTCTTGCCGGTGCCCGGCGGTCCCCACAGGATCAGGGACGCAAGCAATTCGCGGGCGAGCATGCGCGTGAGCGCGCCGTCCGGCCCGACGAGATGGTCCTGACCGACCACCTCATCCAACGCCTTCGGGCGCAGCCGGTCGGCCAGCGGGCGCGGCCCGGATGCAGGTTCGGCAGCTTCGGAGCCGAAAAGATCGTTCGGGGTGTTGGCGGTTTTCCTTGTCACGGACCGAGAATCAGGCACGCCCCGACGCAAGCGCAAGACCTGATCCTGAGATCGCGGCGCGGTCAGTCATGACCCGCCCGCTTCGGCGCGTGGGCCGATGCGGCTAGGCCGCCGCCTGACCGGGCTCCTCGGGCAGCGTCTCGGGCCGTGGTCCGCTGTCCTGGCCCTTGACGGCCGGATCGCGGTCCACCAGCTCAATCACCGCCATGCTGGCGGCGTCGCCATAGCGCACGCCGGCCTTGAGCACGCGGGTGTAGCCGCCGGAGCGACTGCGATACCGCTCCGCCAGCGCGCCGATCAGCTTATTGACGATGCGATCGTCGCGAAGCTGCGCGTGCAGCAGTCGGCGGGCGTGCAGGTCGCCGCGCTTGCCCAGGGTGATAAGTTTCTCCGCCACCGGCCGCAACTCCTTCGCCTTCGGCAAGGTGGTGGTGATCTGTTCGTGCTTGAGCAGCGCACAGGCCATGTTGCGGAACATGGCCTGGCGATGAGAGGACGTGACGCCGAGCTTCCGGCCGGCCACCCCGTGACGCATGGTTCGACTTCCTTAGTTTACCGTCATCCCCGGACTCGCACTGCCATGCCCGGGGAAAGCGTCAGAACGGCTCTTCGAGCCGCTTGGCCAGATCCTCGATGTTCTCCGGAGGCCAGCCCGGCACGCTCATGCCGAGCGTGAGGCCCATGGAGGTCAGCACCTCCTTGATCTCGTTCAACGACTTCCGCCCGAAATTGGGTGTGCGCAGCATCTCCTGCTCGCTTTTCTGGACCAGGTCGCCGATATAGATGATGTTGTCGTTCTTCAGGCAGTTGGCGCTACGGACCGACAGCTCCAGCTCGTCCACCTTGCGCAGCAGGTTGCGGTTGAACGGCAGGTCATCCTGCGGCTCCTCGGCGCGGACCTGCTGAGGCTCCTCGAAATTGATGAAGAGCTGCAGCTGGTCCTGCAGGATGCGCGCGGCGAGCGCCACCGAATCCTCGGGGGTCACCGCCCCGTTGGTTTCCACCGTCAGCAGCAGCTTGTCGTAATCCGTCACCTGCCCGACGCGGGTGGGTTCGACCTTGTAGGAGACGCGGCGCACGGGGGAGTAGATGGAATCGACCGGGATCAGACCGATCGGTGCATCTTCCGGGCGGTTGGCCGCAGCGGCGACATAGCCCTTGCCGAGGTTGACGGTGAACTCCATCCCCAGTTTCACGCCGTCGTCCAGCGTGCAGAGCACCAACTCGGGGTTCATGATGTCGATGTCGTGGCCGGCCTGGATCTGGCCGGCGCGCACCTCGCCGGGACCGGTCGCCGTCAGCGCCATGCGCTTCGGCCCCTCCCCGTGCATCCTGAGCGCGAGCTGCTTGATGTTCAGCACAATGTCGGTGACGTCTTCCCGGACGCCGGGGATCGAGCTGAACTCGTGCAGCACCCCGTCGATCTGCACCGCCGTCACCGCCGCGCCCTGCAGCGAGGACAGCAGGATGCGCCGGATCGCGTTGCCCAGCGTCATGCCAAAACCGCGCTCCAGCGGCTCGGCGACGATGGTGGCGACGCGCGCGGGGTCGGCGCCGGGCTCGACGTCGAGCTTTTCCGGCTTGATCAGGCTTTGCCAGTTCTTCTGGATGACGGCGCTCTGCCTCATGCAACCACGTCCTTTCGTCCCGGCGGGCAGTTGCCCGCCGGATCAGTGCTGCCCGCCCATCTGGCGCCCCGCCACGCGCGCGCGACGCGCCGGGCGCTCGCTCAGACGCGCCGACGCTTGCGCGGGCGGCAGCCGTTGTGCGGTACCGGGGTGGTGTCGCGAATCGCGGTGATCGCGAAGCCCACGGCCTGGAGGGCGCGCAACGCGCTCTCCCGTCCGGACCCCGGGCCGTTGACCTCGATCTCCAGCGTCTCCATCCCGTGCTCGCGGGCCTTGCGCCCGGCGTCCTCGGCGGCGACCTGCGCGGCATAGGGCGTGGATTTGCGGCTGCCCTTGAAGCCCTGGCTGCCCGACGACGACCAGGCGATCGCGTTGCCCTGCGCGTCGGTGATGGTGATGACGGTGTTGTTGAACGTCGCAGCGACATGCGCCACGCCGGCGATGATGTTCTTGCGCTCCTTGCGCCGGGGGCGCGCGGTGGTGGCGGGTCTCGCCATATCGGTTCGTCCTGTTTCGTCTGTGCTGGCCGCCCGTACGGACGGAGAATGCCGATCGTGAGGCGCGCGCCTACTTCGTGACTTTCTTCTTGCCCGCGATCGCCACGGCCTTGCCCTTGCGGGTGCGCGCGTTGGTGTGCGTGCGCTGGCCGCGCACCGGCAGGCCCCGGCGGTGCCGCAGGCCGCGGTAGCAGCCGAGGTCCATCAGCCGCTTGATGTTCATCGCGACCTCGCGCCGGAGATCGCCCTCGACGCGATACTCGCGGTCGATCAGCTCGCGGATCCGCAGCACCTCGTCGTCGGAGAGCTGGTTCACCCGGCGATCGTCGGGGATCGACAAGCGGGAGATGATCTCCGTCGCCTTCGTCGGCCCGATGCCATAGACATACTGCAGGCCGATACCGACCCGCTTGGTGGTGGGGATATTCACGCCGGCAATACGCGCCACGCTTCGCAACTCCTCTGGTCCGGCGCACGGGGCCGGTTTGGCCGCCCACCAACGACGGGGAAGGGCCTCTGTCAAGCGCAAACGCCGACGGTCCTTGGAAGGTGCCGTCGGAGAGGGCGCACTATAGGGAGGATGGGGCCGGTGTCAACGCGCCGCGGCCTGCCGGGCGTCCCTCGCCCGGCCGCCCCGCCTGCTCTCAATTCTTCCCGCGATTCGCGCCATCTTTGCCGGGTGATGTCCGAAACCCTGCTCCGCTCCCCGCCGCCCGTCCTGTTCATTCCCACCAAGCTGCCGCCCCGGCCGCACACCCGCACCCTCAGCGTCGCCTCCGATTATGCTCCGGCCGGCGACCAGCCGGGCGCGATTGCCGATCTGGTGCGCGGCGTCGAGCAGGCAGAACGCGACCAGGTGCTGCTCGGCGTCACCGGCTCGGGCAAGACCTTCACGATGGCGAAGGTGATCGAGGCGGTACAGAAGCCGACCCTGATCCTGGCACCCAACAAGACGCTCGCCGCGCAGCTCTACGGCGAGATGAAGGGCTTCTTCCCGGAGAACGCGGTCGAGTACTTTGTCAGCTACTACGACTACTACCAGCCGGAAGCCTATGTCCCGCGCACCGACACCTATATCGAGAAGGACGCGCAGATCAACGAGCAGATCGACCGGATGCGCCATGCCGCCACGCAGGCGCTACTGGAGCGCAACGATGTCATCATCGTTGCCTCGGTCTCATGCATCTACGGCATCGGCTCGGTGGAGAGTTATCAGCGCATGGTTGTCAAGCTCGAACGCGGCGGGCGGATCGAGCGCGACATTCTGGCCAAGGCGCTGGTCGAATTGCAATACAGACGCAACGACGCCGGCTTCCAGCGCGGCACATTCCGCCTGCGCGGCGAGATCGCCGACGTCTGGCCGAGCCACCTTGAGGACCGTGCCTGGCGCGTCACCCTGTTCGGCGACGAGATAGAGGCGATTCGCGAATTCGACCCGTTGACCGGGGAAATCACCGGCGAGTTGGACCGGGTGACGGTGTACGCCAACAGCCACTACATCACGCCTCGCCCGACACTCACCCAGGCGGTCCGCGAGATCAAGCGCGAGCTGAAGATCCGGCTCGACGAGTTGACCGCCCAAGGCAAATTGCTGGAAGTGGAGCGGCTGGGCCAGCGCACCGCGTTCGATATCGAAATGATGGAGACGACCGGCTCCTGTAAGGGGATCGAGAACTACTCCCGCTATCTCACCGGCCGGAAACCCGGCGAGCCCCCCCTACCCTGTTCGAGTACCTCCCCGAGGACGCCTTGCTGATCGTGGACGAGAGCCACGTGACGGTGCCGCAGCTCGGCGGCATGTACCGCGGCGACTTCAACCGCAAATCCGTCCTCGCCGAGTTCGGCTTTCGTCTGCCGTCCTGCATCGACAACCGCCCGCTGAAGTTCGAGGAATGGGAGACCTACCGTCCGCTGAGCATCTTCGTCTCCGCCACCCCCGGCCCATGGGAGCTGGACCGCACGGGCGGGGCGTTCGCCGAGCAGGTGATCCGCCCGACCGGCCTCGTGGATCCCGCCACCGAGGTCCGCCCAGTCGAGCATCAGGTGGACGACCTGCTCGCCGAATGCCGCGCCACGGCCGCGCGCGGCGGGCGCGTTCTGGTTACGACACTGACCAAGCGCATGTCGGAAGACTTGACCGACTACCTGACCGAGCACGGGGTGAAGGTGCGCTACCTGCACTCCGACATCGATACGCTCGAGCGCATCGAGATCATCCGCGACCTGCGGTTGGGCGTCGTCGATGTGCTGGTGGGCATCAATCTGCTGCGCGAGGGGCTCGACATCCCCGAGTGCATGCTTGTCGCCATCCTCGATGCCGACAAGGAAGGATTCCTGCGCTCCGCCACCAGCCTGATCCAGACGATCGGGCGGGCCGCGCGCAACATCGACGGTCGAGTGATCCTCTACGCCGACACCATGACCGACAGCCTGCGCCGCGCGATCGAGGAGACCGACCGGCGCCGCACCCGCCAGCGGGAATGGAACGAGCGGCACGGCATCACGCCGCAGTCGATCCGCAAGCACATCGCGAAGGTGCTGGAGACCGTCTATGAGCACGACTATGTCACGGTCACGCCCGTCGCCGATGCCGGGCCGACCGAACTGGTCGGCAAGGACCTGAAGGCCAGCATCGCCGAGTTGGAGAAGCGGATGCGCGCCGCCGCCGCCGACCTCGAGTTCGAGCAGGCGGGCCGGCTGCGCGACGAGATCCGCCGGCTGGAGGCGCTCGACCTGGGGCTGGAGCCGCCGCCCGCCGCCTCCGCGACGCTGCGGCCGCGAAAGGATCGCACGCCGGAGCCGCTGGGGCCGGGCGGCGGGGGATATGATCCGGCCGCGAGGCGGGGGCGCCGGCGGCGTTGAGTTCGTGGGTTCGGCTTTTTATGAATGACAGCGGCGTAACTTTCCTGCCATAGTCAATTCAAATTCGACACAGGAAAGGTTCGCCCATGCGCTCATTCCGCTTGGCCTCGTTCGCGCTGCTTGCCGGTGCCGCTGGCCTTGCCGCCATCCCGGCGCACGCCGGGGTGGTCGTCAGTTACCCCGACTTTTCCAACACCGCCGGCCTCACCTTGGTCGGCAACGCCGCGACCGCGACCACTGGCGACGGCACCGTCCTTCGCGTGGCCCCCGCCAGTTCCGGTCAGAGTGGGGCTGCCTATAGCACCACGCCGGTCACGCTGGGGGGCGGCGACACATTCAGCACCACCTTCCAGTTCCGTTTCACCAACACAGGCGGAATCGATCCCGCCGACGGCATCGCCTTCGTGCTGGCGGCGAGTCCGGGAGGACTGGGTAGCGTCGGTCAGGGGCTCGGCTATGCTGGCGTTCCCAACAGCGCCGCGATCGAGTTCGATACCTTCGACAACGGCGCCTCCGACGGCAACAACAGCAACCACGTGGCGCTCGACACCGGCGGAAATCTGAACGAGATCGCCGTTGGCAGTCCTTACGGCGCCACCACCTGCGACTTCGGCAGCGGCAACACCGGTCTCGGTTGCATGTCGAACGGCGACAAGTGGACCGTCAGGATCGGTTACGACGGCACCAACCTGACCACGATCGTGCAGGACGCGGCGAACCCGGCGGATACCGCCATCAGCAATTACGCAATCGACCTCGCATCGGTTCTCGGCACCAGCAACGCCTATGTCGGGTTCACCGGCTCGACCGGCGCCGGGTGGGAGAACCACGACATCCTGAACTGGCAGTTCGCCGACACCACGCAGCTGGTCGCGACGCCCGAACCGGGCTCTCTCGCCCTGTTCTGCCTCGCCGTCGGCGGCCTCGGTCTGCTCCGCCGCCGGCGCGTCTGAAGAACCCGCGTCCCATCGGTCGGTCCGCCGCTCCCTGGGGCGTTGCGGACCGACGCTCCTCCGTGCCACATCCCCGGGACGATGACGAATCCCGGCATCATTTCCTCATCCATGCCGCGCGCCGCCCTGGTCACGGGCGCGGCGCGCCGAATCGGCCGGGCGATCGCGCTGGTGCTCGCCGAGCAGGGCTTCGATGTCGCCGTCCACTGCCATGATAGCGAGGCGGGCGCCGAGGAGACGGCATCGGCCGTCCGCGCACGGGGCCGACGCGCCGCTGTGCTGCGCGCCGATCTGCGCGTAGAGGCCGAGGCCAATACCTTGCTGGCGGCGGCGCGGGACGCGCTCGGGCCCATCGGCGTGCTGATCAACAATGCCAGCATTTTCGAGCGCGACGAGTGGGACACGGTGATCCGCGAGTCCTGGGACCGCCACATAGAGACCAATCTTCGCGCGCCCTTTGTGCTGACCCAGCATTTCGCGCGCGCACTCCCGGCTGCGGCCGAGGGCGCGGTCGTCAACATGCTCGATCAGCGGGTGTGGTCGATCACCCCGCATTTCCTATCCTACACCGTCTCCAAGGCGGGGCTGTGGGCGCTGACGCAGGGGCTGGCGCTGGCGCTCGCCCCGCGCATACGGGTGAACGGGATCGGCCCGGGTCCCGCGCTGCCCAGCCGGCGCCAAAGCGCGGAGCAGTTCGCCCGCCAAAGCGCCTCCGTCCCGCTCGGCCGGGGCACTTCGCCCGACGAGATCGCGCGGGCGGTGGTCGCCATCCTGGAGTTGCCGGCGATGACGGGGCAGATGCTCGCGTTGGACGGAGGCCAGCACCTGCAATGGGCGGCGGGCCGGTTCGCCGCTCCGGCCGAAGAGTAGCGCCGATGGGCCCCGCCTTGCGCCGCGTCTTCATCCGCGACCTCGTGCTGGATGCCAGCGTCGGCGTCTATGCGCACGAGCATGCGCGCAAGCAGCGCGTGCGGATCAATCTCGATCTCGGGGTTCTGGACGAGCCGGGCGGGACCGACGAACTGGCGCGCGTGGTGGACTATGAGGCGGTCGCCAAGCGGATACGCGCGGTCGTGGGCGCCGGCCATGTCCGCCTTGTCGAGACGATGGCGGAAAGGATCGCCGCCGCCTGCCTGTTCGACGCGCGCGTGAAGCTGGCGCGTGTACGAGTGGAAAAGCTTGACGTCTTTGCTGATGCGGAGTCCGCGGGGGTGGAAATCGAGCGCCGCGGCGCCGACTTGTCCACGCCGTGACGGCCGGAGCGAGCGAGTTCATGGGCATCGCCGAGCGTTTTAATGGCGAGACAGAACCGCTAAGTAAAACTAAGCATTTTCAGTAGCTTGCCAATGTGCCTAAAAATTGCGCAATTCGTTAATATTCAAGCGCCGGGCCGGTCTCACGCACCGGAGAGCCGGTTTGGCCACAGAGTTATCCACAGGTGTGGTGGAGAACTCCGATCCGCTCGGGATCTCCGGTGAGCGAGGCGCGGGCCCTCGCGGGGGTCGCCGTGATCGAGGCGGCGCTGGCCAGCATGCCGGCCGGGCCCGGCGTCTATCGGATGCTCGACGCGAAAGGCGACGCGCTCTACGTCGGAAAGGCGCGAAGCCTGAAGAAGCGCGTTGTCGCCTACACCCAGCTCGGCCGGCTGCCGGAACGGCTGCGGCGCATGATTTCCGAGACGGTCTCGATGGAGATCGTCACCACGCATACCGAGGCCGAGGCGCTGCTGCTCGAGGCCAACTTCATAAAGCGCCTTAAGCCGCGGTTCAACATCGTTCTGCGGGACGACAAATCCTATCCCTGGCTGATGCTGACCGACGACCACCCGTTCCCCCAGATCGCCAAGCATCGCGGCGCGCAGACGCGAAAGGGCAGCTACTGGGGGCCGTTCGCCTCGGCCTGGGCGGTGAACCAGACCGTCACGGCCATGCAACGGGTATTCCTGCTGCGCTCGTGCCAGGACACGGTGTTCGCCAACCGATCCCGCCCGTGTCTGCTGTACCAGAATCCGCCGCTGCTCGGCGCCTTGCGTCGGGCGCATCGGGCAGGACGAGTACGGGCGGCTGGTCGCGCAGGCGAAGGCCTTCCTGTCGGGCAAGCTCGCCTCGGTGCAGCGCGAGCTGGCCGCCGAGATGGAGCAGGCCTCGGCGGCGCTCGAATTCGAGCGTGCGGCCTCGGTGCGCGACCGCATCCGGGGCCTGACGTTTGTGCAGGGCAGCGACGTCGTCAACCCGGCGAGCCTGGAGGATGCCGACGTGATCGCCGCCTGGCAGATCGGCGGGCAGACCTGCGTGCAGGTGTTCTTCGTCCGCGGCGGGCGCAACAACGGCAATCGGCCGTTCTTCCCGACGCATGCCCGGACAGAGGACGCCGATGTCGTGCTGGCCGCCTTCATCGCCCAGTTCTACGACGACAAGCCCCCACCGCCGCTGGTGCTGGCCAATCATATCCTGCCGGAACAGGCGCTCGTCGCCGAGGCGCTGAGCCTCAAGGCCGGGCGCCGCGTCGAGATCGCCGTCCCGCAGCGTGGCGAGAAGCGCGCCGTGGTGGGCCACGCCGAAATCAACGCGCGCGAGGCGCTGGAGCGCCGGCTCGCGGAATCGGCCGGGCAGGCCAAATTGCTGGAAGGCGTCGCGCAGGCGTTCCGGCTGCCCGCTCCCCCCGAGCGGATCGAGGTCTATGACAACAGCCACATCATGGGGACAAGCCCGTACGGCGTGATGGTCGCCTCAGGCCCCGAGGGCTTCATGAAATCCGGCTATCGGAAGTTCGCGATCCGCGGCCCGATCGCGCCGGGAGACGACTTCGCCATGATGCGCGAGATGCTGGACCGCCGCTTCGCCCGATTGGTCAAGGCCGAGGCGGAGAGCGCCGGCGCGCGGGTGGACTGGCCCGACCTCGTGCTGATCGACGGCGGCGCCGGCCAGCTCTCGGCGGCGCGGGGCGTCTTGCAGGATCTAGGCGTGAACGACGTGCCGCTGGTCGGCATCGCCAAGGGACCGGACCGCGACGCCGGGCGGGAATGGTTCCACATGGACGGCATTCCGCCTTTCCAACTGCCGCCGCGCGACCCGGTGCTCTACTACCTCCAGCGGCTGCGCGACGAGGCGCACCGCTTCGCCATCACCACGCACCGCGCCGGCCGCTCCAAGGCGCTCATCCGCAGCGAACTCGATCAGATCGCCGGCATCGGCGCCGCCCGCAAGCGCGCGCTGCTGAACCATTTCGGCTCGGCCCGCGCGGTCAAGCAGGCGGGCCTGCCGGACCTCGAGGCAGCGCCCGGAATCTCGCGCGAGATCGCGCGCCGCGTGTACGCGCATTTCCATCCCGGCGTGCGGATGGAGGAGACGTGATGCGGCCTCAATCCCCGATCCGCTCGATCTCCGCCCCGCACGCCGCGAGCTTTCGCTCTACCGCCTCATACCCGCGATCGAGGTGATAGACGCGGTTGACCATCGTCTCCCCCGTCGCCGCAAGCCCCGCCAGGACCAGCGAAACCGACGCGCGCAGGTCCGTCGCCATCACCGGGGCGCCGGACAGGGCCGAAACGCCGCGCACGATGGCCGACGCGCCGTGGACGTTGATGCGCGCGCCCATCCGGTTCAATTCCGGAACGTGCATGAAGCGGTTCTCGAAGATCGTCTCCGTCACCATCGCCGCGCCCTCGGCCACCGACATCAGCACCATGAATTGCGCCTGCATGTCGGTGGGAAAGCCCGGGTAGGGCTCGGTCATCGCATCGGTCCCGTGCAGCCCATTCAGGCGACGCACCAGGAGCGCGTCCGGCTCCTCGACGATCTCCACGCCGGCATCGCGCAAGGTCCGCACCACCGCGCCCAGATGCTCGAGCTTGCCGCCGCGCAGCCGCACAGTGCCGCCGGTGATGGCGGCGGCGCAGGCAAACGTGCCGGTCTCGATGCGGTCGGAGACGATGCGATGGCGCGCGCCGTGCAGAACCGGGACACCCTCCACCACCAGGCGGTCGGTCCCGATCCCCTCGATGCGCGCGCCCATCGCCACCAGACAAGCGGCGAGGTCGCCGATCTCGGGCTCGCGTGCCGCGTTGGCGAGCACGCTTTGTCCGTCGGCCAGCGCCGCCGCCATCAATATGTTCTCGGTCGCGCCGACCGAGACGAACGGGAAGACGATGGCCGCGCCGCGCAGCCGTCCGCTCACCCGTGCATCGACGTAGCCGGCATCGAGGCTGATCTCGGCGCCCATCTGCTCCAGGCCCTTCAGGTGCAGGTCGATCGGCCGCGTGCCGATCGCGCAGCCGCCGGGCAGCGAGACCCGCGCCTCGCCCACCCGCGCCAGCAACGGGCCGAGAACCAGCACGGAGGCACGCATCTTCCGCACGATGTCATAGGGCGCCTCGGTGCTGGCGATCGCCCCGCCCAGCGAGAGCGTCCGCCCGTCATTGCCCACAGGCTCGACGGCGATCCCGTGCCCGGCGAGCAGATCCGCCATGGTCGCGATGTCGGCCAGCCGGGGCACGTTCTCCAGCACCAGCCGCTCCTCGCTCAGCAGCCCGGCCGCCATCAGCGGCAGCGCCGCGTTCTTGGCCCCACCGATCGCGATCTCCCCGGCGAGCGGCCGGCCGCCGCGGATGCGGATGCGGTCCATGCGTGTCAGTCCTCGAGCCCTTGTGAGAGGGCGCTTAAACCACGCGCCGGCGTCCGGGCAATCGGTAACGTGTCGATGAGGTTTCGCATCGTTGCCGATGAGCAGGACAACCAGAAGGCATCCTAGCCGGCTCCGCGCGCGGCATCGGTTCTGTTCAGGACTCCGCCGGTCATCGGGCGTGGCACCCCCGTCGTAGTCGGCAGGCTGAGCGGCAGGCCGCGCAGGCTGCGCACCGCGAGGAAGGCGAACAGCTCCGCCTCCAGCGCGTCGCCATCCCGGCCGACCACCTCCACCGGCTCCACCGGCACGCCAAGCCCCTCGGCCAGCCCGCGCATCAGCGTGGCATTGCACCGCCCGCCGCCCGTCACTAACCAGCGCGCTGGCCGGGCCGGCAGATGGGTCAGGGAAGCGACGACCGACGCCACGGTGAACGCCGCAAGGGTCGCCGCGCCGTCCGCCAGATTTAGCCCGTCCATCTCCGCCAGTGGAAAATCGTTCCGATCGAGCGACTTCGGGGGCGGCGCGCGGAAGAACGCGTGCCCCAGCAGCCGCTCCAGCCGCGCCCGGTCCACCCGCCCCGATGCCGCGATGCGCCCGTCCTCGTCGAACGCCATCCCGGTGTGGCGGCGCACCCAGTCGTCGATCATCGCGCTCGCCGGGCCGGTGTCGAAGGCGATGATGGTCGCGCCATGCAGGAAGGTCACGTTGGCCACCCCGCCCAGGTTCAGCACGGCGAGCGGCTGCGGCAGGTCGCGCGCGAGCGCGGCGTGATAGAGCGGCGCCAGCGGCGCCCCCTGCCCGCCCGCCGCGACATCGGCCAGCCGAAATCCCGCGACGACATCGATCCCCAGCAGCCGCGCGAGCAGCGCGCCGTCGCCGAGCTGGCGCGTGAAGCGCCGCTCCGGCCGATGCAGCACTGTCTGTCCGTGCAGCCCGACCACGGCCACGTCGTCGGGCGCCAGCCCCGCCTGCTCGAGCGCCGCGCGCGCCGCTGCGGCGTTGGCTTGCGTCACCGCGCGCTCCACCTCGGGCAAGGGATCGGATTCCGCCCGCTCCGGGTCGGCGGCGATCGCCAGCAGTTCCACCCGCAGCGCCGGCGGATACGGCAAGGTCAGCGCGCCCCGCCGCGCGCGAACGGCCTCGCCGTCCGTCTCGATGACGGCCGCGTCGATGCCGTCCATCGAGGTGCCGCTGATCAGGCCCAATGCCAGCCGCATCCGCGCCCTCCTTCTTGCCCGCCCATTCCGCCGCCGGTATCGGTAGCGTGCTGGCGCGGGGAGGAGAAGCAGATGAGCGGCAAGCTGGTGGGCGGCACGCTCGCTGTGGCCCTGGGAGCGATGCTGGCGACGGGCGCCGGCGCGCAGACCTTGCAGATCGCGGTCGATCAGTCGCCGGTCGGGCTCGACCCGCACGTGGCGACGGCGTTCTCCACCCAGCTCGTCACCAGCACGATCTACGAGGGGCTGACCGCGATCGACGCCGATCTGCGGGTCCAGCCCGCGCTGGCGACCGCCTGGACGGTCTCTCCGGATGGGCTGGCATACGTGTTCCGCCTGCGCCCCGGCGCACGATTCCATGACGGCAGTCCGGTGACGCCCGCCGCCGTGGTGGCCTCGGTCGCGCGGGTGCGCGACGCCAAGACCGGCTCGCCCTTCGCCTCGCGCTTCGGGATGGTCAAGACGGTGGAGCCGGACGGCGCGGATGGCGTGCGCTTTGTGCTTGGGTCCCCCTCGGCGCCGTTCCTGACGCAGCTCGCCTCGCTGGCGATCGTGCCGGAAGCGGCGGCAACAGGCGGCCTCGATCTTGCCCGCCATCCCGACGGGACCGGCCCGTTCGCATTCCGCGAGTGGGTGGCCAACACGCTGATCGCGCTCGATCGTAATGCCGCCTACTGGGACACCGGCCTGCCCAAGCTCTCCGGGCTGCGGTTCAACATCGTGCCGGAGGCGGCGACGCGCCAGCTCGGCATCGCGGGCGGCACCTACGCGCTGCTCCCCGGGCTCGACGCGGCCACGGCGATGCAGGTGAAGGCGCTGCCCGGCGCGCGGGTGCGGACGGCGCAGGACCTCGCCTACAGCGTCATTGGCCTGAACACGTCACGACCGCCCTTCGACAAGGCGGAGGTGCGCGAGGCGCTGGACTACGCCATCAACCGCCCGCAACTCGTGCAGGCGGCCTATCTCGACCAGGCCGTGCCCGCCGGCCCGCTGTCGCCGGCGCTGAAGGATTGGGCGCTGCCGGCCTCGGCCTTTCCCTGCTACACGCCGGACCCGGCGCGGGCGAAGGCGCTGCTGCGCCAGGCTGGCATCTCGCTGCCCCTGAAGGTGACGATGAACGTGCTCGGCAGCCTGCCGCAGGTGGTTGATGTCGCACAGGTGGTCCAGGCGCAGGCCAAGCAGGCGGGAATCGAGTTCACGCTGAAATTGCAGGAGGCGGGGCGCTTCATCCAGGACTGGCGCGCCGGAAATTTCGAGACGTTCGCCTCGCTTAACAGCGGCGGGCCGGACCCGGACGACTATTTCGGACGCTCGTTCCAGACCGGCGGGGCGACCAACGTGTACAAATACAGCAACAAGAAGCTCGACCAGATCCTGACCGAAGCCCGCGAATCCTCTGACGCGGCCCGGCGCAGGTCGCTCTACGACGAGGCGCAACGCATCCTCGCCTGCACCGGCCCCGCGATCCACCTCGCCTACGGAACGTTGTTCACCGGAGAGCGGGACAACCTTCAGGGATTCGAGGTCAGCCCGACGCGCTCGCTCCGAGCGCTCCGCCAGGCGACGCTCGCGCCGTGAGCGCTGCCGCCCTGCGCCGGGGCGGCGAGTTGATCGTCACCGGCTTCGGCGTCTCCCTGCTCAGCTTCCTGATGATCCGACTGATCCCCGGCGATGCCGTGCAACTCATGCTGGGCGCCAACGCCGAGGTGACGCCCGCCGGGATCGCCGCGCTGCGCCACCGGCTGGGCCTCGATCAGCCGTTCGTCGTGCAATACGCGCACTGGCTCGCCCACGCGCTGCGCGGCGATCTCGGCGCGAGCCTCTGGACCGGCCAGCCCGTGCTTGCCGAGATCGGCGCGGCGTCCGGCGTCACGGCGGAGTTGACCGTGCTTGGCCTGTTGCTCGCCATTGCGCTCGCCGTGCCGCTCGGCTGCGCGATGGCGACGGTGCGCGCGCCGCTGCCGGGCTTGCTCGTGCGGTTGGCGAGCATCGCCGGGCTCACAATGCCGCCGTTCTGGCTCGGGATCATGGCGCTCTACGCGGTCGCCGCGCTCGCCCCAGGCTTTCCCGTCATCGGCTGGGTGCCGCTCGCGCGCGATCCAATTGGCAATTTCGCGCACGCCGCCCTGCCGGTCGCCGCCATCGCCCTGCCGGCCACCGCCGCGCTCGCGCGCATCCTGCGTGCGTCGTTGCAGGAGGCGCTAGGCCAGGACTATGTGCGGACCGCCCGCGCGAAGGGCCTTGCCGAATTTGCCGTTCTGCTGCGTCACGGCCTGCGGAACGCGCTGCTGCCCTTCACCACGGCGGCGGGCATCCTGGCCGGATATCTGTTCGGCGGCTCCGTGGTGGTGGAGCAGGTATTCGCGCTGCCCGGCTTGGGCCGGCTGATGGTGGGCGCGATCGCCGAGCGCGACTATGCGCTGGTGCAGGGTGCGATCCTGCTCGCGACGCTGGCCTTCCTGGTGGTGAACGCGGTGGTCGACTTGCTTTACATGGCGCTTGATCCGCGGCTGCGAACATGAGCCTAGGCGACCCCTCCCCCCGACCCCCTCCCGCAAGGAGTGGGGGAGCAGAAGGCACCGCGCTTACTGCTCCCGCGGGGAGAGGAGAAGTCGCGGCGCGTCTTACTTCCACCCTCGGCTTGCGGGACGGTTTGGGGGAGTGGCCGATCACGACGGGGGCGCTGGTCCTGCGGCTCGGAACAAGCCTCGTCGTTTTTCTCGCCCTTCTCGCCCTGTTCGGTCCCCGGCTCACCATGCCGCCCGACGCACAGGACGTCCTCGCCCGCCTCGCCGCCCCGACCTGGGCGCATCCGTTGGGAACCGACAATCTCGGCCGCGACGTGTTGGCACGGCTGTTGTTCGGGCTGCGCACGCTGTTCGCCGTCTCCGCCGTCTCGGTCGGCGGCGCGCTGTCACTGGGCGGCGCGCTCGGGCTGCTGGGCGCGTGGAACGGCGGCTGGATCGACCGCGTGCTGATGCGCGCGATGGATGTGCTGTTCGCCTTCCCGGTGATCTTGCTCGCGATCGGCGTCATCGCCGTGCTCGGCCCGGGCGCGCTCGGCGCGGCGGTCGCCATCGGCGTCGTGTACATCCCGATCTTCGCCCGCACGTTGCGCGCGCCCGCGCTGGTGCTGCGCGATGGCGAGATGGTGGCCGCCGCGCGCGCGATCGGCGCGCGGCCCGCGCGCATCCTGCTGCGCCATCTGCTGCCGAACCTCGCGGCGGTGATCCTGGTGCAGGCGAGCCTGTCGCTCTCCACCGCGATCCTGGTGGAGGCATCGCTCTCGTTCCTCGGCCTCGGCACGCAGCCGCCCACGCCCTCGCTCGGACGGATGCTGGCCGAGAGCCGAAACCTCCTGTTCCTGTCCCCCTGGCCGGCCGTGTTTTCCGGCGCGGGCATCCTGCTCGCCTCGCTGGGTTTCAACCTGCTGGGCGACGGGTTGCAGGACCGGCTCGACCCGCGCCTGAGAGGCCGCTCATGAACCCGTCCACGACCCTGGCCGACACCGAGCGGTTCGACGACCGCTTCGCCGATCTCGACCTCTGGAATACGCCCACGATCCTCGCCGCGCTGTGGGAGGGCCAGTTGGCCGCGATCGCCGCGCTTGGCCCCGCCCTCCCCGCGTTGGGCCACGCCGTGGAAGCCGCCGCCGCGCGGCTCGCCTCGGGCGGGCGGCTCGCGTACGCGGGCGCCGGCACCTCGGGGCGCATCGCCGTGCAGGACGGCGCGGAGCTGACCCCGACCTTCGACTGGCCGGAGCACCGGCTGGTGCTGCTGATGGCGGGCGGCGCGGGCGCGCTGCTGCGCGCGGTGGAGAACGCCGAGGACCGCGACGATCTCGCGCGCGCCGAGATCGCAGCGCACGACATTGGCGCGAACGACGTCCTCGTTGGCGTAGCCGCGAGCGGCGCGACGCCCTTCACGCTCGCCTGCGTAACCGAGTCGCGGACGCGCGGCGCCTTGACCGTCGGCGTCGCCAACAGTCGGGGCACGAAGCTGCTGGACGCGGCGGAGTTCCCCGTGCTGGTCGAAACCGGGGCGGAGGCGATCGCCGGTTCGACGCGTATGAAAGCAGGGACGGCGCAGAAGGCGGCGCTCAACCTGTTTTCCACGACGCTGATGGTGCGCCTCGGCCGCGTCTATCGCGGACAGATGGTCGATATGCTTGCCCGCAACGAGAAGCTGCGCCGCCGGGCGGAGCGGATGCTGGCAGGTCTCGGCGGCGCTGATCCGGATGCCGCGCGCGCCGCGCTGGCGGCGGCGGACGGCAAGGTGAAGGTCGCGGCGCTGATCCTGCGCGGACTGGATCGCGCGGGCGCCGAGGCGGCGCTGGCGCGTCACGACGGGCATCTGCGCCCGGCGCTCGCCGAACTCGGATGAGCCCCCACGCCATCCTCGCCGCACGCCTGTTCACCGGTGACGCCCTGCTCTCCCATGCCGCCCTGCTGGTCGAGGGCGGGCGCGTGCGGGACGTGTGCGCCCTCAGGGACATCCCGGCCGGTATGCCGGTCGAGCGGCTGGCCCCGGACCTGATCCTGGCGCCGGGGTTCATCGACGTGCAGGTGAACGGCGGCGGCGGCGTGCTGTTCAACGACACGCCGGATCTCCCCACGCTGCGTACCATCGCCCGCACGCATCGGCGCTTCGGCACGACCGCACTGCTCCCGACACTCATCACCGACACGGACGCGAAGATGCGCGCGGCATCGGCGGTGGTGCGGGCCGCGCTCGCCGCCGACGAGCCCGGCATTCTCGGCCTGCATCTCGAAGGCCCCTTCCTCAACCCGGCGCGCAAGGGCGTGCATCCCGAGGCGCTGATCCGTGCCATCTCCGAGGACGACCTGCATTTCCTGTGCGACGTGACCCCGCGCCCGCTGCTGCTGACACTTGCCCCCGAGCGCGTCGGCGCGCCCGCGATCGCGCGTCTCGTTCAGGCCGGCGTGACCGTCTCGATCGGACATAGCGCGGCGTCGTGGGAGGAGGCGCGGCTTGCGCTGGAAGCCGGCGCACGCGGCTTCACGCACCTTTTCAATGCCATGCCGCCGCTCGCCGGCCGCGACCCCGGCACGCTCGGCGCGGCGCTGGATTCCGACGGTTTCGCCGGGATCATCGCCGACGGGCACCACGTGCATCCAGCCAACCTCCGCCTCGCCGTGCGAGCGAAGGGCGCCGCGCGGCTCATGCTGGTGACCGATGCGATGGCCTCGGTCGGATCGGAGCTCGCCGCCTTCCGCCTGCACGGACGGATGGTGCGCGTCACCGGCGGACGGCTGACCGCCGAGGACGGCGTGCTGGCCGGCGCGCATCTCGACATGGCGGCGGCCGTTCGCAACGCGGTGGTCCTGATGGGCATTCCGCTCGCCGACGCGCTGCACATGGCGGCCGCCGCGCCGGCCGACTTCCTGGGACTTGCCGATCGGGGTCGGTTGCGTCCCGGCGCGCACGCCGACGCCGTCGCGATCACCGAGGCGGTCAACGTGGCGTCGGTGTGGGTGGCGGGGCGGCGGCTCGGGCCGTAGTCTGGCGCCGCAAGGCGGAGGATTCGATGGAAGCGATGGACCTGCTGCTCGCCCGTCACTCGGCGACGCGGCTCGCCGCGCCGGGGCCGGACCGGGCGGCCCTGGACGCGATGCTGCGCGCGGCGCTCCGTGCGCCCGATCACGGCCGGCTACGCCCATGGCGTTTCATCGTCATTCCCGAGGAGCATCGCGAGGCGTTCGGAGACCTTCTCGCGCGAACGCTGCAGGCCCGCGAGCCGAATGCCTCCCCCGATGAACTGGCGCGTGAACGCGGCAAGGCGCTACGCGCCCCGGTGATCGTGGCGGCCGCGGCGTGCCTCCGACGCGGCCACAAGATCCCCGAAATCGAGCAGCTTCTCGCCGCCGGTGCGGCGGCGGAGAACGTGATGCTGGCGGCGCAGGCGACGGGATTCGGCGCGATGTGGAAGACCGGGGCAGCGGCCTACGACCCGGCGGTGAAAGAGGCGCTCGGCCTCGATGCGGACGACGCGATCGTGGGTTTCCTCTACATCGGCACGGAAACCGGCGAGCCCTCCCCCGCCCCGCGCCCGACACTGGAGGGCCACGTCTCCGTCTGGGGTTGAGCGCGCGAGACGGCCCGCGCACACTCTCCGCCATCACGGGGAGACGAAGTCATGCCGATCGAGTTATGGACCTGGAACACGCCCAACGGACGCAAGATCAGCATCGCGCTGGAGGAAATGGGGCTGCCGTACACGGTGCATACGGTGAATATCTCAAAAGATGAGCAATTCCAACCGGCGTTCCTGAAGATCAGCCCGAACAACCGCATCCCGGCGATCGTCGATCCCGAGGGGCCGGGCGGGGCGCCGATCAGCGTCTTCGAGTCCGGCGCGATCCTGCTCTATCTCGGCGAAAAGACCGGAAAATTCCTGCCGACCGACCCTCGCCGCCGCGTGCCCGTCTATGAATGGCTGATGTGGCAGATGGGCGGCTTCGGCCCGATGCCCGGTCAGGTCCATCACTTCCTGCAGGTCGAGAACGAGCAGGACCGCCGCTACGGGCTGGAGCGGTACTCGAAGGAGACCCGCCGGCTGTACGGCGTGCTCGACAAGCGCCTGGGCGAGGTCGATTACGTGGCGGGCGACGTCTCGGTCGCCGACTTCGCGATCCTGGGCTGGGCCTGGCGCCACGAACGCCATCAGGTCGATCTAGCCGCGTTCCCGAACGTCGCCCGCTGGTACCGCCAGATGATGTCGCGCCCCGCCACCGCGCGCGGCTTCGAGGTGGCGCTGAGCTGAGGGAAGGTTTGACGCCTGGCGGGGATCGCCTCTAGAACCGGTGCCGCGAACGCCGTGTCCCGACAACCGGGTCGCGCTCCGGCGGAGGGGTGGCCGAGCGGCTGAAGGCGGCGGTTTGCTAAACCGTTGTACGGGGTAAACCCGTACCGGGGGTTCGAATCCCCCTCCCTCCGCCATCACTGTCTGGTAACTGACTGAAAAAACACTTGGCCTCTGTTTCCACAGAGCGAGCCAACCCCCAAAGCCTACCCACAAGCGGATGGACGCTAGGCGTCCCCGTCGTCCGCCGTCGAATCCTATGCAGACAAACAGGATACTCCGTGACAAATCCGCCGTCGATTAACCTCGACCCGCAGCCGGTATTCCTCGACCAATTCCGCGCCGTTCTCAGCCGCGACGGCGCCGCAGCAGCGCAGTCACTCTCGACACGCCTGAGCGCAGACCCGACCCGTGGGCAGGAACTCTTCTACGTTCCTTTCGAACACATGAACCCTGGGGCAAGACTTGTCATTGTAGGCATCACCCCGGGTCCGAACCAAATCGCGCTGGCGTACAACTCCGTGCAGGCGGATTTGAACGGAGGACTCGACGATGAGAGTATCCTTGCCCGCGCCAAGAAGATCGGCTCGTTTGGTGGTCCGCAAATGTGGCCCAATCTGCTCAAAATGTTGAACGCTCTCGGTTTTCCAGAGCTACTGGAAATCGGCGATGCTGCGGAACTGTGGGGAAGTGCCTCCTTCCTTCTCCACGCAACCTCCGTTGTGCCCCACGCGGCCATCCGAAATGGCAAGCCCTTCGCCGGTTCTTTCGATGACGTGCTCGAATCACCAATAATGAAGGCGTCCTTTGAACGGGATTTCGCTGCCACTCTGCCTCTTCTATCGGGCAATGCGCTCTACGTCGCTCTTGGCCCTACACCGCTGGACGCGCTCGACTGGTGCGCGGCGCGCGGGTTGCTACGACGGGAGCAGGTGATGGGTGCCTTTGCACACCCGAGCAACAACGGCGGCAGCCAAGTCGCCGTCTACCTCGGAGAGAAATCACCAGCGGACCTTCACCCAAAAGATCCGGTGCGACATCGCGTGGCGTGGCTGTTAGCTGCCGCTGCGCGGATGCGGCAGTCGGTGGCGGATCATAGGGCTATGGCGTAGATATAATGCTCATCATCGTCGGTCGTGGTCCGCCATGTAGTCTAGTCAGCGCCTTGATTGCACTAGGGAAGCATGTCCAGCGCGCGCGCGTGATATTGGCGCCGGCCGATCGCCTTTCGGTACGGCAGGCGGCCGAGGCACAACTCAACTCGACTTCCAGGAACCATCCGATTGGCGGTGCAGAACCCGAGTTTGTCAAACCCTGTCCGCTGGCGCCGATCCATTTGCCCGAGAGTGGACGCTTTGGGTCAGGAAGCGTTCATCCGACAGGTCCGCTAGCTGCAATCACGGCCTTACGCCGCCCCCAACGCGGCGAAGTGCCGCCGCATCCGCTCGGCGTCGGGCATCATGCCGGTGAACAGCCGGAACGCCGCGGCCGCCTGGAACACGGCCATGCCGCCGCCGTCGAGCGTGCGGCAGCCAAGGTCCCGCGCGGCACGCAGCAAAGCGGTCTCGATCGGGAAATAGATGATCTCGGCGACCCACAGCGACGGACGCAGCAGGTGCGCCGGCAGCGGCAGGCCGGGATAGGTCTCCATCCCGATCGGGGTGGCGTTGATCAGCCCGTCCGCCCCCGCCAGCGCCTCGGCCGGATCAGCGCCCGCGACCGCGCGGCTCGCGCCGAAGCGCGCGCACAGACCATCGGCGACGGTCTGTGCCCGGCTCGCGTCCACGTCGATGATCGTGAGGTGCTCCACATCCAGCGTCATCGCGGCGTACGCCACGGCCGACCCCGCGCCCCCGGCGCCGAGTTGCACTACGCGCCCCCGCGCGGCGTCCGGCATGCCGCGGCGGAAGCTCTCGGCGAAGCCGCGCCAATCCGTGTTGTGGCCGATCCGCCGGCCCTCCTTCAGCACCACGGTGTTGACCGCGCCCAGGGCGCGCGCGTCGTCCGACAGCTCATGCAGCAGCGGGATCACCGCTTGCTTGCAGGGATGGGTGACGTTCAGCCCGGCAAACCCCATGCGCTCGGCCGCCAATAGCAGATCTGGCAACGCGTCCGTGCCCAGCCCGAGCCGTCCCAGGTCGATCAGCTTATACTGAAGACGCAAACCCTGCTCATCGCCCTCCCGCTCGTGCAGGGATGGCGTGCGCGACGCCTGGATGCCGGTGCCGATGAGGCCGAGGAGAAAGGCGGAACGATCGCCGAAGGGCATGGATCGTGGCTCCGAAGCGCTGGTTGGAGATTATCACCGCGCTGGCGTACAGTCCCAGTGCCGCCCGGCCGAGGAGGTGACGATGATCGATCCAGCACCGCACCTTCGCTCCATCGCCACCGTCTCGCTGAGCGGCAGCCTGCCCGACAAGCTGGAAGCGGCGGCCGCGATCGGTTTCGAGGGCGTGGAGATCTTCGAGAACGACCTGCTGACCTTCGAGGGCTCTCCCGACGACGTGCGCCGCATGGCCGGGAATCTCGGGCTCGCCATCACCTGCTTCCAGCCGTTCCGCGACTTCGAGGCGATGCCCGATACCCTTCGCCGCCGCAACCTCGACCGCGCCGAGCGCAAGTTCGACGTGATGCAGCGCCTCGGCACCGACCTGCTGCTGGTGTGCAGCAACGTGCAGCCATCGGCGATCGGCGATGATGCCCGCGCCGCCGCCGATCTGGCCGAGATGGCCGGCCGGGCGGCGCGGCGCGGCCTCCGGGTCGGCTACGAGGCGCTGGCCTGGGGGCGGCACGTGAACCGATGGCGGCACGCCTGGCGGATCGTGCAAACCTGCGCGCATCCGGCGCTCGGCCTGATCGTGGACAGCTTCCACACGCTCGCGCTGGGCGACGACCCGGCCGGCATCGCCGAATTGCCCGCCGACAAGCTGTTCTTCGTGCAGCTCGCCGACGCGCCGCCGCTGTCGATGGATGTGCTCTCCTGGAGCCGCCATCATCGCAACTTCCCCGGCCAGGGAAGCCTCGATGTCGCGGGCTTCCTGCGCGCGGTGCTCGCCTCGGGCTACCAGGGGCCGCTCTCGCTTGAGGTGTTCAATGACGAGTTCCGCGCGGCCCCGGCGCGGCTGACCGCGCGCGACGGGCTGCGTTCTCTGGTGCTGGTCGAGGCCGGGGCCGGCGTGCGAGCGCTGCCGCAGCCGCCGCGCTTCGACGGCATCGAATTCCTGGAGTTCGCGGTGGACGAGGCGACCGGACAGGCGCTGGCCGGCTTCCTGGAAACGCTCGGCTTCCATCATGCCGGCTCGCATCGGTCCAAGGCGGTGGAGCTGTACCGGCAGGGCCGAGTGAATCTGGTTCTAAACCGCGAGCCCGACAGCGCGGCGTCCGAACACTTTCATCTGCACGGAGTCTCGGTCTGCGCGATGGCGCTGCGCGTGGACGATGCCGACGCGGCGTTGGCCCGTGCCGAGGCGCTGCTCTGCCCGGCTTGGCGCGATCGCGTGGGCGAGGGCGAGCGCACGATTCCCGCCGTGCGCGCGCCGGATGGCACGCTAATCCACCTGGTCCAGCCGGACGCCTCCGGCCGCTCGATCTGGGAGGACGACTTCGATCTCGCGCCACTGAACGAGGCGGGCGACCTGCTGGCCATCGATCACGTGGCGCAGGCGTTGCCGGCGGGGCGCATGGACGGGTTCGTGCTGTTCTGGCGTGCCGTGTTCGGCTTCACGGCCGAGCCGGTGGTGGAAATTCCGGATCCGTTCGGCCTGGTCCGCAGCCGCGCGATGGTCAGCTTCGACGGCAGCATCCGCCTGCCGCTCAACATCTCGGAGAGCCGCGAGACGGCCACCGGGCGCTTCGTCTCTGCCTACGCCGGCGCGGGCGTGCAGCACATCGCCTTCGCCGCGCGAAGTGCGGCAAGCGCGGTCGGGAAAGCCGCTGCGGCGGGTGCGCGCCTGTTGCCGATTCCCCCCAACTACTACGACGACCTCTCCGCCCGCTGGGAGCTGGATGATGCCGTGCTGGACGAATTGCGCCGGCTCGATCTGCTGTACGACCGCGACGCGGGCGGCGAATTCATCCACGCCTACACCGAGGCGTTCGAGGATCGGTTCTTCTTCGAGATCGTCGAGCGACGCGGCAGCAAGGGATTCGGGGCGGCGAACGCGAGCGTCCGGATGGCGGCCCAGGCGGCGCGACACGGGGCGGACTGGATCCGGTGACCTGTCACTGCGCGGTCCAATCGGTATCAAAGGCGGTAAAGGTTCGCGGCAGCCGCCGCAGGTCGCCGAGCAATTCCCGCTGAAGCCCGGCCGGCGTGCCCGGCGGGAAATCGAGTTCGATGGAATCCGCCGCGCCGCCGAACCGCTTTCCCACCGCCTCGGTAATCTCCGCATAGGTGCCGCAGGCGGCGAAGATGCGCACGACGTCGTCCGACACCAGCGCCGCCATCTCGCGCCAGCGCCCTTCCACCGACAGCGCGTGGAGCCTTGAGCCAAGCTCCTCCAGCCCGTGCAGCGCAAGGATCGGCAAATAGGTGCGGGTCGAGCCGTAGAAGGCCACGCGGCCGCGCACCTGATCCATGGCGGCGGACACCGCCGCGTCGTCCGGGCCGGTAGCGACGAAGCCGCCGCCATGCACGTCGAAGTTCTCGCGCCGCCGCCCGCCGCGCCGCATCCCCTGCGCGATGGCGGGCAGGCAGATGTCCGTCAGATAGCGGCGCGAGCACAGCGGATGCAGCCGCACTCCGTCGCAAACCTCGCCGGCGACCCGCAGCATGGCCTCCCCGACGGCAGCGATGGCGACCGGGATCATCGGCAGGCCGGTCGGCTCCGGCGAGAAGTCCGGCGTCATCAGCGTGAGCGTGTAGTGCGGGCCGCGATAGTCGAGCTTGCCCCGCGTCTCCCAGCAGCGCCAGATCGCTCGCAGCGCACGCACATAGTCGCGAAGCCGGGGCGCGGGTGGCGTCCAGGGAATGCCGAAGCGGCGCTCGTTGTGGCCCTTTACCTGACTGCCCAACCCCAGCACGAAACGCCCGTCGGAGTTCGCGTGCAGATCCCACGCCTGGCTCGCCAGAACGGTCGGGCTGCGTGGAAAGGCTACCGCGATCGAAGGGGTCAGCTCGATGCGCGTGGTGGCGAGCGCCGCGAAGGCGAGCGGGGCGAGGCAGTCATGCCCCAGCTCAATCGTGACGACCCCATCGAAGCCGACCTCTTCCGCCGCCCGCGCGGCGGGGCCGCATTCGTGCCAGTGCCGCATCGGCAGCTTCGTGAACACACGCATCGGCGAGAATCTCCAAGATCAGGCTGGGCCTATCGCTCCCGCACGAGGGCATCTGTCGGACTTATTGCTGGTGCGTGAGCACCATTGCCGCATCCGTTCCGCTCGTGCCCGTCCTCTCCGCCGCGTCATCGGCCGACACGGTGCCGCACTCGGGATAGGCGGCTCGTAAGGCCCTCGGGAGAAGTAAAAAGCCTCGTTTCCTGCTTCCCCGCCCCTTGCGGGAGGGGGCCGGGGGGAGGGGGCTGTGCGGTCGGGCGCAATGGAGCAGGAGCCGCGCCCCGGATCACATGAACCGGGGCATCACCTTCGTCCATAGTTTCTCGATCGACTTCATCAGCACGCCGTGCGGCACCAGCGCGTTGTAGGTGTAGCAGAACAGCCAGTCGACCGGCTGGCGCCGCATGTTCTGCTCGAGCGCGCGCGTGACGGTATCGACCGTGCCGACCAGCGCGTAGCCGTGTTCGATCGCCTCCTCGGGCGTCGGAAACATGCCCGTCGCGGGGTCCATCAGACCCTTGCGGAAGCCGAACGGCTCGAACCAGGCGCGGCCGGCGAACTGGCCGGAGTCGCGCCACAGCGCGCGCGCCTCCGCGTCGGTGTCGGTGATGATGACGTCGCGCAGCAGGCCGGTGCCGTGGCCGCGCGGACGACCGGACACCTCGGCGTAGAGGTCGTAGAGCTTGCGCTCGTACTCGGGATGCATCGGCGGCAGGATCGCCGTCACCCCCTCCCGCGCAGCCCAGCGGATGCTGTTCTCGCTGCTGGCGAAAGGCAGGAAGATGGGCGGATAGGGTTTTTGTACCGGCTTCGGCACTACCCCGACCTCGCGCAGAATCCCGTTCTCCACGCCCTTGCCCCATTTTTGGGTGGTATCGAGCGGCCACGGCACCTCGGCGGGCGGAATGCGCCAGAACTTGCCCTGAAACGACAGCATCTCCTCGGTCCAGCACTTCTTGATGATCTGGAAGTGCTCCTCGAAGGCTTCGCGGTTGGCGGCGTCGATCTCGTCGTGCTGGCCGGGGATCGCGCCGTGGATGCCGTGCGTCTGCTGCGCCATCACGTCGACCCAGCGTCGCTGGTAGCCGCGCGCGAAGCCCGCGCAGGCGCGCCCGCCCGTCATATGGTCCAGCATCGCGATGTCCTCGGCCACCCGGATCGGGTTCGCCGCCGGCAGCACGATGCCGAGCTGGCCGACCCGGATGCGCTTGGTCTGCATCGCGAAATAGAGGTCGAGCAGCACCGGGTTGTTGGACAGCTCGAAACCTTCGATGTGGAAATGGTGCTCGGTGAAGCTGACGGAGTCGTAGCCGAGCTCGTCCGCCAGCCGGATCTGCTCGCTTAGCTCCCGCAGCATCCGCTGGTAGAGATCGCCCCGCATCCCCGCCATTCCGGCCTCGATCTCCGCCCGGGTGCCGATGCTGGGGAGATAGAACACCGATGCTTTCATATGGCTAGACCCCTCAATCCGGCTGATGTGGAAGGCGGTGATAGTTACGCCCGAAATAGATCAGCGCCTCATCGACCGCGCCGATGCGCACGGCCTCGACGACGCAGAAGAAGACGTCGTGTGTGCCCACCTCCACCACCTGGTCGATGCGGCAGTCGAACGCGACAGCCGCGCCTTGCAGGACCGGGGCGGCAGTGACCAGCATCTCCCAGGCGGCAAACTCGAAGCGGCCCTCCATCGTGTGCTCGGTCATCCCCGCGAACACGGACGAGATCGCCTCGTGTCCCGCGCTGAGCGTGTTCACGCACAGCACGCCGTTGGCCCGCAGGGCGGGATAGGAATCGTTGGCGCGGTTGGTGCAGACCAGCAGAGTCGGCGGCGTGTCGGTCACGCTGCATACGGCCGAGGCGGTGAAGCCCGCCCGCCCGCCCGGCCCCGCGGTGGTGATGACACTCACCGCCGCCCCCAGCCGGGCCATCGCCTCGCGGTAGGCTTGCTTGTCCACGGGCACGAAGCTTCCTTCCACGTCATCGCTGGCGTCACTATGGCCGAGGCGCGGAGGAAGCCAAGAGCCGCGCCGCGAAGCGTGCGTCCTGTCGAGGAAGGCAGGGCTACCCGGTGCGGCTCACCTCGACCACGAAGTCGGCCAGCGCCAGCGAGGCGGTCAGGCCGGGGCTTTCGATGCCGAACAGGTTGATCAGCCCCGGAACGCCATGCGTCTGCGGCCCCTGGATCACGAAGTCCTGCGAGGCCACCGAGGGCGGCACGATCTTCGGACGGATGCCGGAGTAGCCGGGCTGGATCGCGCCGTCCTTCAGGTCGGGCCAGTAGCGGCGCACGGCCGCATAGAATTTCTCGGCCCGCGCGGGATCGACCGTGTAGTCGATCGTCTCGATCCACTCGACATCCGGCCCGAAGCGCGCCTGCCCGCCGAGATCGATGGTCAGATGCACGCCCAAACCCCCCGGCACCGGCACGGGATAGATCAGCCGGGAGAACGGCGAGCGGCCGGCCAAGGTGAAGTAGTTGCCCTTCGCATAGTAGGCGGTCGGCACGCGCTCGGGCGGCATCCCCTCGATCCGCCGCGCGAGGGCGGGGGCGTGCAAGCCGGCGCTGTTGACCAGCAGGCGGCAACGCAAGGTGATCGGCTCGGCGCCGCCGACATCGACCTCGATCGCGCCGGACCTCGCACGCCCGCCCATGACGGGGCTGAAGAAGACGCAAGATGCGCCGGCATTCTCCGCGTCGCCTTGCAGGGCGAGCATGTAGGCGTGGCTGTCGATGATGCCCGTCACCGGCGACAGCAGCGCGCTGGTGCAGCGGAGGTTCGGCTCCATTGCCACGGCCTCGGCGGCGCGCAGCACGCGCATGCCCTCGACGCCGTTGGCCTCGGCGCGCGCCTTGATGCCGGCGAGCCGGTCGTCCTCCTCCGCGCTGGTCGCCGCGATCAGCTTGCCGCAGTTGCTGTGCGGCACCCCGTGATCGCGACAATACGCATAGAGCGCGCGACGCCCGGCGACGCAGAAGCGCGCCATGAAGCTGTTGGCCGGGTAGTAAATGCCGGCGTGGATCACCTCGCTGTTGCGCGAGGAGGTCTCGGTGCCGATCCCCTCGGCGGCCTCCAGCGCGATGACCTCGCGGCCCGCCATCGCCAGCGCGCGGGCGACCGCCAGGCCGACCACGCCGGCGCCGATCACGATGCAGTCAACCGATTCCACTTGTCTCTCCTGGTCCCGGCGCGATCTTCCGGGGACAGCGGCGGAAAGCAAGGACAGACGATATGCTGACATTGCGGGCGGGGGACGCGTCGCTGACGCTCGCCCCGGAGCTTGGCGGATCGATCGTGGGCTGGACGGTCGGGCCGCACCATGTGCTGCGCCCGCCGCTGGTGGACGCGCTGTTGCAGGGCAGCGCGCGCGGGATGGCGGCGTTTCCGCTGGTGCCGTACTCCAACCGGATCAATGACGCGCGCTTCGCGTTCGCGGGGCGGACCTATCAGCTCACGCGGAACTTCGGCGACGAGCCGCACGCCATCCACGGGGTGGGGTGGACGAGCGCGTGGGACACAACGGAGGTGTCGGCTCGAGCCGCGCGGCTGACCCTGACGCATGACGCGCGCGGCGAGGGGGCGCGCGGATGGCCGTTCCCGTTCGAGGCGGAGCTGCGTTTCACGCTGGAACCGGACGCACTGATGGTGACGCTCGCGATGATCAACCGCCACGACCAACCGGCACCAGCGGGGCTGGGCCTGCATCCCTTTTTTCCGCGCACGGCGGCGGCCACCTTGCGCTTCGCCGCCAGCGGCGTGTGGCGCAACGGGGCGGACCATATGCCGAGCGAGCACACCCTAGTGTCGCCCGAATGGAGCCATGAACCGGCCCGCCGCGTCGGCTCGGCGACGCTCGACAACCTGTTCACCGGCTGGGACGGCGCGGCAGAGATCGCGCTCGCGCCCTCGCCCATCGTGGTGCGGCTGTCCGCATCCGAGCTGTTCCGCCGGCTGGTTGTCTATGTGCCCAATGGCAAGCCGTACTTCGCGACCGAGCCAGTCAGCCATCGGACGGATGCGATCAATCACCTGGAGGATGGCGAGGACACGGGCCTTCGCATCCTCGCGCCGGGCGAGGCTCTGGCGGGGGAGATACGGTTCGGGCTCATAAGGGGGGAACTTTGACCGCCACGACGCAATGCCCGCTCCCGGACTTGTTCCGGAGCGGGCGTGACGTTGCAAACTGCTAGCCTACTTCGCCGGCTCCATCTGCCCGCGGATCGCGCCGGCCGGATGCGCGGTCGTATGGACGTTGACGTACATCATCCCGTTCTGAAGCTGCTGCTGCTGCTGGGGCGTCAGGGTGTCGGTGCCGTGCAGGGGGCTGCTCGGCTCCTTGCCCTTCTGGCTCAGCCAGACCTCTATCGGGGCATTCTTGCCGGCCGGAGCGGGGCCGTGGAAATGAGCCATCGTGGCGGGATTGGACAGATCTTGCCAGGTCACGGTGTAGGTGAGCTGGTGGGTCTCCGTGTTCAGCGTGGCCTGCGCTTCGCCCGTGCCCTTGGAATTGGTGGGCGGCACCTCCGAGGCACCGTTCATCGTGGCTTGGTATTGAACCGTGGCGGCGTATGCGCCCGAGACGAACCCGGCGGACATGGCTGCGGCGATCAGGATACGGCGGAACATGCGGCCTCCTCTGCGCGGAGCCGGCCGGGCGAATCCCAGCCGGTGTCGGGACGCTCCGCTGAAGTATCAATCTAGCCGCGAACTCAGCCGCGTCCAGCCCCTGCCTGGCCCAGTGCGGCCAGCAGTTCGCCCCATTCCCGCTTGCTCAGCCCGCTCTCGGCCTGAGCCACCGCCTCGCCCCCAAGCATTCGCCGCACTACCTCCAGCATCTGCGCCGACAGCGTGACGGCTCCCAAACGATAGTCCTGGAACGCCTGGCAAGCCGTCGGCACCCAGGCGCGCACCGTTCCCAGCATCGCCTCGGCATAGGCGCGGATCTCGGTACTGGGCGTGGGCGTCGGCGCGCAGCGACAGGAAGTGCAGCAGATTGTGCAGGTCGGTCTTCCAGTACCACTGGGTGTAGGTGTTGAGCGTCAGGTTCATGCGGGCAAGCTCGCGCGCCAGCATCGGGCGGCCCGGATCGGCGGGCTGGCCCTGCTCGTCCTCGTTCAGCATCCAGGCATAGTCGTCGTGGCAGCGCGCCGCATCGGCTCGCAGCAGGTCGAGGACCCGCGCCGCCTCCTCCGGACCCAGCGCCGCGCCTCGGCCTTGCCGATTGGCGGCCGACTGCACGGCCAAGTGCTCGGGCGCGGGAATGTAGAATTCCCGGTCCAGCACCGAATAGCGCGCGGAATACTCGTTCACGTTCGCCGTCCGGTGCCTGATCCACTGCCTGGCGACGAAGATCGGCAGCTTCACGTGGTACTTGATCTCGCACATCTCGAATGGCGTGGAGTGCCGATGGCGCATGAGATAGCGGATCAGCCCGGCATCCTCCGACACGCGCCGCGTTCCCCGCCCGTAGGAGACCCGCGCGGCCTGCACGATCGCGCCGTCGTCGCCCATGTAGTCGATGACGCGGACGAAGCCATGATCGAGCACCGGCAGGGGCTGGAACAGCAGCGCCTCCAGCGCCGCCACGGTCGGTCGCAGCGTCTCCGCCGGCCGGCTTCGCGCGGCTTCGATCTCCTGGCGCTGCTCATGCGTCAGCTGCATGCTGGTAGGACTCCACATTCAGGGTTCGGGCGCCTATATGCGCGTTGCCGACCTCGGCCGGCTACGGCGATAAACGGCGGTTGGAATAAGCGTAGTGGACCCGGGGGCAGTGCCCGGCGCCTCCACCATAGGGGGGCGAAACAGGCTCGACACGCGTGGTAAAGACCCGCTTTTCGCTCGGCATGGTTCCGCCGTTATCGGGCCTTTCTACAAGTGCCAATGACAACGTGGCGCTCGCTGCCGCTGCATAAGCGGTAAGCGCGGTTCGGGGGGCACCGGGCAACAGAAGCCCCCCACTTTCCTTCAGATTTTCGGCCTCACGTCCCGGTCACAACATCCCTGGTCAAACGTTCCTGGTCACAACTCGGCGGTCACGGTATTCATCCCAGATGACGGACGAAGAGCAACCCACGGTCGAGAGCCTGCTACCCTACGAGGACTGGACCGAGGCAGCCATGCGCGAGGTGGTGGTGTGCGCCGTCGCCTACGCGGCCGAGAACGGCCTTCCGGGCGAGCACCATTTCTACATTACCTTCCGCACCGACCATCCCGGCGTGGTGATCCCGCCGCGCCTGCGCGCGCAGTATCCGCAGGAGATGACCATCGTCCTGCAGCACCAGTTCTGGGATTTGCGGGTGGACACGGAGGCCCGGCTCATCAGCGTCGGGCTATCGTTCGGCGGCGTGCCGTCCCATCTGGTCATTCCGCTCGGCGCCCTCGTCGCCTTCGCCGATCCGTTCGTGCGCTATGGGATGCGCTTCCGCCCCGACAACCTCGGCGTCGCCGAGCCGGAACCGGAGCCGGACAAGGTGCCCGCACCGGTCCGGCCCCCGGCGGTGCTCCAGGCGGTGCCCGACCCGGTCGAGGGAGAGGGGAGCGCGGATGCCCCCGCGAACCCGCAGGTGGTCAGTCTGGACGCCTTCCGCCGGCGCGGTCCGCCCGGCAAGGGTTGATCCGTGGACGCCCCGATTTCCCGCCCGTCCGGGTTTGCCTACGCGCCGATGTTCCCGCTCGGCCCCGACCGGACGCCGTGGCGCCAGCTCGCCATACCGGGCGTGCGGACCGCCTCCTGTGACGGCGAAACCATCCTGCGGGTCGCGCCCGAGGCGCTTACCGAGCTGGCATTCCAGGCGTTCCGCGACGTCTCCCACCTGCTCCGCCCCGGCCATCTGAGCCAGCTCCGCGCCATCCTCGACGACCCCGACGCCTCGGACAACGACCGCTTCGTCGCGCTCGACCTGCTGAAGAACGCCAACATCGCGGCCGGCGGCGTGCTGCCGATGTGCCAGGACACCGGCACGGCCATCGTGTTCGGCAAGAGGGGCCAGCGCGTCTGGGTCGACGGCAACGAGGAGGAGGCGTTGGCCTTCGGCGTGCATCGCACCTACACCGAGACGAACCTGCGCTATTCCCAGATGGCGCCGCTGTCGATGTTCGAGGAGGTGAACACCGGCAACAACCTGCCCGTGCAGTTCGACATCGGCGCCGCGCCGGGCCCGGACCACGCCGACGAATTCCACCTGATGTTCGTCGCCAAGGGCGGCGGCTCGGCGAACAAGACCTTCCTGTTCCAGGAAACTCGCGCGATCCTGTCGCCGGAGCGGCTGCTGGCGTTCCTGGAAGGCAAGATCAAGACGCTCGGCACCTCGGCCTGCCCGCCGTATCACCTCTCCATCGTCATCGGCGGCACCTCGGCCGAGGCGACGCTGAAGACCGTCAAGCTCGCCTCGACGCGCTGGCTGGACACCCTTCCCGCTTCGGGGAGCAAGGCCGGACATGCCTTCCGCGACATCGAGATGGAGGGGCAGGTCCATGCCCTGACGCGCTCGCTCGGCATCGGGGCGCAGTTCGGCGGCAAGTATTTCTGCCACGACGTGCGCGTGATCCGTCTGCCCCGGCACGGCGCCAGCCTGCCCGTCGGGATCGGCGTCTCGTGCTCGGCCGATCGCCAGATTTTGGCCAAGGTGACGCCGGACGGCGTGTTCCTCGAGCAACTCGAGGCCGATCCGGCCAAGTACCTGCCGGAGGCGGCCAACGCGCCTTTGGATACCGTGGCGGTGGCGGTGGACCTGAACCGGCCGATGGCCGAGATCCGGCGCCAGCTCTCCCAGCATCCGGTCAAGACACGCCTCGCGCTGAGCGGGACGATGGTCGTGGCGCGCGACATCGCGCACGCCAAGCTGAAGGAGCGGCTCGACAGCGGCGCGGGGCTGCCCGGCTACATCAAGGACCATCCGGTCTATTACGCGGGGCCGGCGAAGACGCCCGAGGGCTTGGCGACCGGCAGCTTCGGCCCGACCACGGCGGGGCGCATGGACAGCTATGTGGCGGAGTTCCAGCAGGCGGGCGCCTCGCTGGTGATGCTCGCCAAGGGCAACCGCTCCAAGGCGGTGCGCGCGGCGTGCCAGGCGAATGGCGGCTTTTATCTCGGCAGCGTCGGCGGCCCCGCAGCCCGGCTCGCGCAGGACTGCATCCGCAGGGTCGAGGTGCTGGAATTTCCGGAGCTCGGCATGGAGGCGGTCTGGCGAATCGAGGTGGAGAACTTCCCGGCCTTTATCATCATCGACGACAAGGGCAACGATTTCTACGACGGGCTTGAACAAATCCAAAGGCCAGACGAGGGGGACGCTGGTGCCAGCGTTCCCCTCCCGCGCCGATTGCCCGGCGTCCTCGTCAGGGCGAGCAAACGTGCGGCTAAGGCGCCGGCACATCGTCCACGCGCAAAATCTCAATTTCCGGTGGTGAGACAAGGACCTCGCTGAAGGCATGCATCCAATGGCCGGTCGCCTGATCGGACTCCACGCCACGACGGCGGAACTGATCGAGCTGGTCGAGGCTGGTCAGCTCGATCTCGAACTGCAAGGCCGCTCCTCCTCGGCGCCGTGTCAGCGGTATGAGGAGTCGTGCCTTGAGGTTGTCGCGCCGCGCGGCTTCCACCTCCCGCGCGATGAACTCGATCGCCCGTTGCCGATTAACTGGAAGCACGTCGTAGAAAAAGCGCGCAATGTACATTGCGATCCTCCTCCGAAAGGCATCTCGCTGGCCGCGCCTGTGCAACGCGCCGCGTGGGGGCGTAACGCGCCGGACGGGGGGGCGGCTGCGGTTCCAGTTCTCCAGAGTTGCCGCGACGGGGTCAGGAGACAAGCTGAATGACCCCTCCAACCGCGATCTACCGGTCGGCATGACGGAGCGGCGCACCACCTGCCGGATCGGGTTGCTGGCCCTGATCTGCTTTCTTGGGCTGATCCCGCTCGCCAACTGGATGATCGGACATGTCGGGCTGGTGTGCCCGCCGCATGCGCCCTGCCTGGTGCCGGTCGCGCCGGGCCTGATGGCGCCCTCCGGCGTGGTGACGGTCGGCGTCGCGCTGGTGTTGCGCGATGTGGTGCAGCGCTGCCTCGGCGCGGCCTGGGGCGTGGGCGCGATCCTCGCCGGCACGGGCTTGTCGGTGCTGGTGGCCCCCGGCCCGCTGGTCGCCGCCTCGGGCCTCGCCTTTCTGTTGAGCGAGCTGGCCGACTTCGCGATCTACACGCCGCTCCAGCGCCGGCGTCTGGTGCTGGCGGTGGTAGCCTCGGCCTGCGCCGGGCTGATGGTGGATTCGGTCGTGTTCATGATTCTGGCGTTCGGCAGCTTGCAATTCCTTGCCGGACAGATCGTCGGCAAGCTGTGGGCGGTGCTGGTCAGCACGCCGTTCATCCGGTTGTTGCGAAGGGTGGCGCCTACGGCGGCGTGATCGGGCGAACGCCGCATTCTACGCCGTCCGAAGGCTCATACCCTCGCAAACCAATCGCTATCAACCACGACCCGTTCGACCATTTCAATCGCAATGCCCAGTTTGAGTTGTTTGAGTAAATCGCAAAGAAGATCGCCGTCAATCAAGTCAATAGCAGGCGCCCCATCTCGCGTCGCCTCTCGCTTCGCATCGTTGCTGAATGCTCCTGTTGAAATCATCAGCCCTTATCGCAGCGGCCCACCATCGCGCCCCGAAAATCGCGAACAGCACCCGCACCCACTGTATCCTTGTAGCGCTTGCACTGAAAGAGGACCTGGAATGACAGGAGATTGACGCGGAGCACGCCCAGTCCATCAATTCCGCCGTCGCCAGAGCGACCCGTAACTTCCACCTTGATGAACCCAGCCTCACGAAGCAGGCGTTGCGAAAGACGCTCGAATGCGCCGGGCGCCATCCGGCGTAGCACCGCAATAAGGGCGTCCTTCCAGGACTCTTCGGGCTGTGCCTCGCTGATCGGGATAGCTTCGTTGGAGGGTAATTCCTCCCTGGCCTTCTTACGTTCAACATCCTGCCGGCGAACCATCACCGGCACATTTAGGCAATCCCGGTCGGTCATCTGCTCGCCAAGTTCAGTTAACGACCAGACGCCCCGAACGCTGTTTTGAATCGCATTTTACCCGTTTCAGGTAGGTTTTTGCCCAGGCAAGATTGTAGCGAAGCTTGGTTTCGCGTTGGTCGGTATGCATGAAAGCCTGCACACTTTCAGGGAAACCCTCCAACTCGATAACTTTAGCGAGCAATTCGTCGTTCGAACCTGACCCACCCATTGCCCGCAAAGCCCTGAGTGCGGGCCACATCAGTTCGTCATAGGAAGGCACTTTTAAAGACGGTCCCGCATCCATTTTCTCACCCACCACTGAAGCGAGTAGCAACGATATTCCATGGGGCGGGAGGTCGCTCGACGTCACGGTTCGAGGTCCGCCAGGAGTGTCGGCAAGTCGCGCGCCATATGCACCACTCGCAGGATACGCGGCGGAGTCGTGTCGGCGGTGTAGATCAGAAGATAAGGATACCGCCGCAACGGCCAGAATCGATAGCGGGAAGGGGCCAAATACAGGCGCGTGGCGCCCATTGTCGGATGCGACCCAAGTCTTTGGGCCGCATCCAGAACCGCCCTCCGAAATCCCCGTGCCGCATCGAGGTTTTCAGCAGCCATCCAGGTCAGAGCATGAGTGACTTCGGCAGCGGCCCTGCGGGTTAGGACAGCCGGGCGGCTCACGCGCGGGTGCGGATGGCGGTCTCGATAATGTCGTCCATCTCACGCCCAACCTGCTCGATCGTGAGAAATCCATCCCTCTCGCCCTCGGCTTCGGCGTCCTCGATCGTCGCAATGAACGCTGCCCGCTCCGCCTCCGCCTTCTGAAGCAAGCGCATCGCGGCCTCCGCGACTCGGGCGACGCTGTCGTAGCGCCCGCTCCGAACGCAGTTTTCGGCGAATTTCTGGAGTTCCGGGGTGAGATCCAATTCAGCCATGCGGATGAACCTAGCCTAGGCGACTGCCCGCGTCGCGGGAAAATAGAATTTGAACGGGCAAGCAACCAGCGCTGAGTTATCAGCGCCGCCGCTCAGGCCCGCGACATCCGCCGCCACGGTGTCCGCTCGGATGGCTCGATCAGCCGCCGAGTCATGTTCAGCGCCCCCGCCCCGGCTACCACCAGCGCCGCGAGCCAGCAGAAGCGCGACTGGTAGCCGCCGAGGCTGACCAGCGCAATGAACAGCACGGTGACCCCGACCAGTCCGCTGGCCCGGCCGCGCCGAGACGCCATGAGGCCCAGTACCAGAAACACCGCGAAGAGCGCGATGGCGGCCGCGCGCACGAGATCGAAGGCCTGGATGGCGACGAACCCGATCCAGGTCTCGAACGCCCAGACGGCGTGGTCCAAGCCGGCGAGCGCGGAATAGATGAACCATCCCGGCCCGCTCGCGTACACCACCGCGGCGAGCAGGAAGCCACCCAGCCAAACAAGGGCGATCGTATTGCGGCGCACGGGAGCCTCTGCGTCTCTGTGAACGAGGCGTATCTGGCCCCGCCGCCCGGCTTTTGCCAGACCCCATGCTCTCGCCTACATCGCGCGCGATGGACCTCGCCGCGTTCGATTTCGACCTGCCGCCCGAGCGGATCGCCCAGCATCCGGCCCGCCCGCGGGATTCCGCGCGGCTGCTCGTCGTGGGCGAGCCGGCGGAGGACCGGCTCGTCCGCGACCTGCCCGGCCTGCTGCGTCCGGGCGACGTGCTGGTGGCCAACGACACGCGCGTCATCCCGGCCCAGCTCGGCGCCCGGCGCGGGGCCGCGCGGATCGGCATCACGCTCGACCGCCCGCTCGCGGACGGGACCTGGCACGCGCTGGCGCGCAACGCGCGGCGGCTGCGCGAAGGCGACGTGCTGGAATTCGACGGCGCCGACGACCTGAGCGCCATTGTCCGCGCGCGCGATCCGGAAGGCAGCATAAGCCTCGCGTTCAACCTCGACGGGCCGGCCTTCGCCGCTTCCCTGCATGCGGCGGGAGCGCTGGCGCTCCCGCCCTACATCGACCGGCCCGCCGGTCCGTTGCCTGAGGACGCGCGCGACTACCAGACCGTGTTCGCCCGCCATGCGGGCGCCGTCGCCGCGCCCACCGCCGGGCTGCACTTCACCAAAGCTCTGCTGGCCGCGCTGGACGCGCGCGGCGTCCGGCGCGTGACTGTCACCCTGCACGTTGGGGCCGGCACCTTCCTGCCGGTCCGCACCGAGAATGTGAGCGCGCACAAGATGCACGCCGAGCGCGGCGAGATCACGCGAGGCGCGGCCGAGACCATCAACGCCGCGCGGCGGGCCGGCGGGCGCGTGGTCGCGATCGGCACGACCTCGCTCCGCCTGCTGGAGAGCGTCGCCGGCGAGGACGGCGTGCGGCCTTTCGCGGGCGAGACCGACCTGTTCATCCTGCCGGGGCATCGCTTCCGGGTGGTCGATCTGCTGATGACCAACTTCCACTTGCCGCGCTCGACGCTGTTCATGCTGGTCTGCGCGTTCGCCGGCACCGGACGGATGCGCGCGGCCTATGCCCACGCCATAGCGGCGGGATATCGGTTCTACTCGTACGGCGACGCCTGCCTGCTGGAACGCGCCGCGTGAGCCAGCCCTTTGGCTTCACCCTGCACGCAACCGACGGGCGCGCGCGGGCGGGCACGATGGAGACGGCGCACGGTGCGGTGGAAACGCCCACCTTCATGCCGGTCGGCACGGCCGGCACGGTGAAGGCCATGACCGCCGACGCGGTGCGGGCCACCGGAGCGCGTGTCGTGCTTGGCAACACCTACCACCTCATGCTTCGCCCCGGGGCGGAACGGGTCGCGCGGCTGGGTGGCCTGCACCGAATGATGGACTGGCCCGGCCCGATCCTGACGGATTCCGGAGGTTTCCAGGTCATGTCGCTGGCCCGGCTGCGCAGGATCGAGGCCGGCGGCGTCACCTTCCGCTCCCATATCGACGGCACGGCGCACCGGCTGACGCCGGAACGCTCGGTCCAAATCCAGGCTCAGCTCGACGCAACGATCAGCATGGTGCTCGACGAATGCACGCCCTTTCCGGCGACGCGGGAGGAGGCGTGCGCCTCGATGGAGCTGTCGCTGGGCTGGGCCGCGCGCTCGAAGGAGGCTTTCGTCGCCGGCCCCGGCTATGCGCTGTTCGGCATCGTCCAGGGCGGAGTTTATCCCGACCTGCGCGCCGCCTCGGCATCGGGGCTGAACGCGATCGGCTTCGACGGCACCGCGATCGGCGGGTTGGCGGTGGGCGAGGGTCAGACGGCGATGTTCGAGGTGCTCGACGTCACGGCACCGCTCCTGCCGGCGGATCGGCCGCGCTACCTGATGGGCGTCGGCACGCCCGAGGACATCGTGGGCGCGGTCGCGCGCGGCATCGACATGTTCGATTGCGTGATCCCCACGCGCTCGGGGCGGATGGCGCGGGCCTACACGCGAAGCGGCGTCCGCAACCTCCGCAATGCCCGTTTCGCCGACGATGCCGGCCCGTTGGACCCCGGCTGCGCCTGCCCGGGGTGCAGCCGGCATTCGCGCGCCTATCTTCATCATCTGTTCAAGGCGGGCGAGATGCTGGGACCGATGCTGCTGACGTGGCACAACCTGACTTACTACCAGGGCCTCATGCGCGGCCTGCGCGCCGCCATCGTGGCCGGCCGGCTCGATGCGCACGCCGAGGCGCTGCGCGCGGGCTGGGCCGGAGGGGACGCGACATGACCGAGCCGGGGCCTGAGAAACTGACGCAGCTCGGCCGGCCGACCGCGATTCCGGCCTCGCCCGAGGAGGCGCGGCTGGAGCGCGTGGTCAACCCGGCGCCGGGGAAGCACTACGTCGTGCGCCTCACCTGCCCGGAGTTCACCTCGCTCTGTCCGCTGACCGGCCAGCCGGATTTCGCGCACGTCGCCATCGACTACATTCCGCGCGACTGGATCGTGGAGAGCAAGTCGCTCAAGCTCTATCTGGCGTCGTTCCGCAACCACGGCGCGTTTCACGAGGACTGCACGATGCGGATCGCGGATCGACTCATGGGATTGCTCGATCCCGTGTGGCTGCGGATCGGCGCCTACTGGTATCCACGCGGAGGCATCCCGATCGACGTGTTCTGGCAGACCGGGGCGCCCCCGGAGGGGGCATGGATTCCGCCGCAAGAGGTGGCGCCATATCGGGGGCGGGGATAGTATTGCGGTCGGAGATTCTTCATGAACGTCGCCCTGAAACGGCCCCGCATGTCCCTGGACGAGTTCCTGGAATGGGAATCCCGCCAGGAAGGGCGCTGGGAGTTTGACGGCTACGAGCCGCGGCTGATGGTCGGCGCATCGACCATTCACAATCAAATCGTGGGCGCCCTCGAATTCGCCATCCGTCGCCGGCTTTCCCCACCGTGCCGCGTGTATCGGGAGACGATGCGATTGAAAATGGCGCGCACGTCCCGCTACCCTGATGTGATGGTCGTCTGCTCCCCGATCACCCTTGCAACGGAACTGACCGATCCCGTCGTACTTGCAGAGGTGCTGAGCGCGTCCAGCTTGAGGGACGACCGCATCTACAGGAACCGCGAGTACCGAGGAAACGCCGAGCGTACAGCGGTACATCGTCCTGGAGCAGGAGGTCACGGCAGCGGAGGTTTACGCCCGGGAGAATGGCAGGTGGGTTCGCTCGACCGTGTGGAACGACGACATCCTTGCCATGCCGGAGATCGGTCTGGAGATGCCTCTGGTCGAGGCATATGCCGGTCTCGACGTGCCGCCCTACGAACCATCCGTTCGGGACGGACTTGAAGAAGCCTGACCCCGCCGCCCTGATCCGCGACAAGGCGCTCGCGCTCGGCTTTGACGCCATTGGGTTCTGCCGCGCCGAGCTTGGGTCCGAAGCGCGCGAACGGCTGGGCGCGTTCCTGGCTGCCGGGCAGCACGGCGACATGGGCTGGATGGAAGATCGGGCCGAGCAGCGCGCCCATCCGCGCGCGCTGTGGGCGGAGGCGCGGAGCGTGATCGCGCTCGGCCTGTCCTACGCGCCCGAGGATGATCCCCTGACAACGCTCCATCGCCCCGATCGCGGCAATGTTTCGGTTTATGCGCGCGGACGCGACTACCACGATGTCGTCAAGGGGATGCTGAAGCACCTCGCGCAGTTCGTGGTCTCGCGCTTCGGCGCGGACGTGAAGGTGTTCGTCGATACCGCGCCGGTGATGGAGAAGCCGCTGGCCGAGCGCGCCGGCCTCGGCTGGCAAGGCAAGCACACGAACCTCGTCTCGCGGCGGCACGGATCGTGGCTGTTCCTGGGCGAGGTCTACACGACGCTCGACATTCCGCCCGATCCGCCGCACCAGGACCGCTGCGGCACCTGCGCGCGCTGCCTGGCCGCGTGCCCGACGGCGGCCTTTCCCGCACCGTATCGGTTGGATGCGACTCGCTGCATCTCTTACCTCACGATCGAGCACGAAGGGCCGATTCCGCACGATCTCCGCCCGCTGATCGGCAACCGCATCTACGGATGCGACGATTGTCTCGCGGTCTGCCCCTGGAACCGGTTTGCCCGCGCGAGCCCGCACCCGAAGCTGCGCGCGCGCGGCGATCTGACGGCGCCGCGTCTGGCGGAGCTTGCCGCGCTCGATGATGACGGGTTTCGCAAGCTGTTCGCCGCCTCTCCGGTCAAGCGCATCGGGCGAGGGCGTTTCGTGAGGAACGTTCTCGTGGCGATCGGGAACAGCGGCGATTCGTCGCTGTCGGACGTGGTGGCCAGGCTTCGGGGCGACCCCGATCCGGTAGTCGCCGAGGCGGCGGGCTGGGCCTGTGCCAGGCTTTCGATAATTTGATGACATCCCGCGCGAGATCGTCCGGCATAGCCGCGTCGGCTTCCCTGTCGGATGAACGGGTCGCGCCGCGGACCGGTACGTGGGGTCGTCACCCCGGCACACGATGCGCTGGTGGAGCTGTTCGGCGTGCTGAACGTCGCCGCCGTGTCGCTCAACAAGGTCGGCAACGACCCGCCTGCTCGGCTCGGGCCCCCGCGCGAGGCTCGGCGAGCTTGTCGTGCCGGCCGACGGGCTGTCCGAAGTCGCTCATGCTGGTCACGGCGCTCAATGCGCGGATCGACTATGACAAGGCCGTGAAAATCGGCAAGCTTGCGCTTGCCGAGAACGTCACCTTGAAGCAGGCGGCGGAGAAGCTGGGCTATGTCGCGCCCGAGGACTTCGACCCATGGGTGAGACCCGAACAGATGATCCGGCCCGGCGCGACCCTCGCAAGCGGCGGGTGAGCGGGCTGCTCAAACGCAGCTTTTCGCTTGCCGGTCATCGCACCAGTGTCGCGCTGGAGGACGAGTTCTGGGCCGCGCTTGGCCATATCGCCGCCGAGCATGGTCAGGCGCTGTCGATGCTTGTCTCCGCGGTGGATGCGCGCCGCAGCCCGGACCAACCGCTCGCTTCCGCGCTGCGGGTTCTGGCGCTGCGCCGATTTTTCGACGAGGCGCGACCGCGCTAAAGCGCGTCCGAATTAACGTTGCGCTAACGCACTCGGCCACATTCTCCGGGGCGGTCAAACAGGCCGTTGGCGGGAAGGCAAAAACATGCTGCACATCGATGATATTCGTCCCCTGGACGCGCCTGCCCTGGCGGTGACGGAACTGACCCTGTCCGATCGCCTGATCGCGCTCGCCCAGGATGCCGACCGTGCCGGCTTTCGGCAGGCCGCGCGTCGGCTTGTCCGACTCGCCTGCGACGTGTTCGACGAAGCCGGCGAAACAGAACACTAGGGTCTCTATCTGGCGGGCTTCCCGCTGCCCGCGCGGATCATCGGCCTGGATCAAGGAAACAAGCCGGCGATCCGGTCCCCGTGCTGCTCGCCCGTGCTGCTCGCGCGGTTGCGCGGGCCGCGAGCCGCCGCTCAGTAGGACTTCGGCAGCCCTAACACACGCTCCGCAAGATAGCTTAGCACGAGCTGGGGGGTGATCGGGGCAATGCGCAGGATCATGGCCTCCCGCAGGTATCGCTCGACGTGGTACTCCTGGGCGTAGCCCATGCCGCCATGTGTCATCACCGCCTGCTCGCAGGCGCAGTAGCCGGCCTCGGCGGCGAGGTACTTGGCGGCGTTCGCCTCCGCCCCGCACTCCTGCCCCGTGTCGTAGAGCCAGGCGGCCTTCAGCATCAGAAGGTTGGCGGCCTCCAGCTCCGCCCAGTTGCGCGCCAGCGGATGCTGGATCGACTGGTTCTGCCCGATCGGCCGGCCGAACACGACGCGCTCGCGCGCGTACGCCGCCGCGCGCGCCAGGGCCAACCGGCCGATGCCGACCGCCTCGGCGGCGATCAGGATGCGCTCGGGGTTGAGGCCGTGCAGGATGACGCGGAATCCCTCGCCTTCCTCGCCGATGCGATCCTCCTCGGGAATTTCCATGCCCTCGAAGAAGACCATGTTCGAATCGACCGCGTGGCGGCCCATCTTGTGGATCAGCCGCACCTCGGCGCGGGTCTTGTCGAGCGTGGTGTAGAAGAGCGTCAGCCCGTGCGAACGCCGCCTCACCTGATCGAGCGGGGTGGTGCGCGCCAGCAGCAGGATCTTGTTCGCCTCCTGCGCCGTCGAGGTCCAGATCTTCTGGCCGTTGATGACGTAGCGGTCGCCGCGCCTGTCCGCCCGCGTGCTGATTTCCGTCGTGTTAAGCCCGGCATTGGGCTCGGTCACGCCGAAGCACGCCTTTTCCCGGCCCCCGATCAGCGGCGGCAGCATGCGCGCCTTCTGCGCCTCGGTCCCGTGCACCACGACCGGGTGCAGACCGAAAATGTTGATGTGGATGGCAGAGGCGCCCGACATCGCCGCGCCGGATTCGGCCACCGCCTGCATCATCAGTGCCGCCTCGGTGATGCCGAGCCCGGCGCCGCCATACGCCTCCGGCATGGCGATGCCGAGCCAGGCCCCTTCGGCCATCGCGGCGTAGAACGCGTCCGGGAAGGTCGCGGTGCGGTCGCGTTCCAGCCAGTAGGAATCAGGAAATTGGGCGCAGAGGCGCAGCACTTGGTCGCGGATCTGCTGCCGGTCGGGCGTGAGAGCGAAATCCATGCGCCTTGTCCCCTTTTGAGCCGTCAACATGGCGTGTCCGGCGGCTACGGCAATCATGCCCGGTACCTGCTCGTCGCTCACTTGTTCCATCCATTCGACGGTCTTGCCGTCGAGCTTTTCCTGAATGGCGATATGGGTCATAGCCGTGGTTGCCGTGGCCCCGTGCCAGTGCTTCTCGCCGGGCGGGAACCAGACCACATCGCCCGGCCGGATTTCCTCGACCGCCCCCCCCTCGCGCTGAACCCAGCCGCAGCCGAACGTGACGATCAAGGTCTGACCGAGCGGATGCGTATGCCACGCCGTGCGCGCGCCGGCCTCGAATGTGACACTGACGCCAAGAACACGGGCCGGATCGGGCGGGGCGAACAGCGGATCAACACGCACGCTTCCGGTAAACCATTCTGCCGAGCCTTTGCCGGATGGTTGCGAGCCGCCTCGCTTTATTTCCATTGTCTTTCCCCTTTGTTTGCCAAGGAACATAGGTGGCAGATGGGGCCACCGATCTCCGCAGATCCAGCTTTCTTAGCGCCGGGTAGAACCGCTCGAATGGTCCCTTATGATCGGAGCTGACGCCACTTCTGCCATCGTAGTGCGTTCTGCCCTGAGTTGCCCGCCACTGCCTGGAGCGTGCCCATCATGTCACCCCCTGAAAGTGATCCGGAAATCGGAAACGAGCTTGGGCGTCGCAACTTCCTCAGAACCGCCGCAGCGACCGGGGCGACCCTGCCACTCATTGCGAGGGTCGGGGAATCCGCCAATGCTCAACCAGCGCGGCCGAGACCCGGAGAACCGGAGAACTTGATCCTGCGGGTGAACGGTCAGGTGCGATCGTTGAGCCTCGATCCGCGCACCACGCTCCTGGATGCGCTGCGCGACCATGCCGGCCTCACCGGCACGAAGAAGGGCTGCGGTCACGGCCAGTGCGGCGCCTGCACGGTTCACCTCGACGGCACGCGGGTGTTGTCCTGCATGACTTTCGCGGTGATGGCCGAGGGCCGCGAGATCACCACGATCGAGGGCTTGGCGGGCCCTGGCGGCGATCTGCACCCGATGCAGCAGGCCTTCATCGACCAGGACGCCTTCCAGTGCGGCTACTGCACGCCCGGCCAGATCATGTCGGCGGTCGCCTGCGTCCACGAAGGCCACGCCGAGACCGACGCCGACATCCGCGAATACATGAGCGGCAATCTCTGCCGCTGCGCCGCCTATCCCAACATCGTCGCCGCCATCGGCCAGGCGAGAAACCTGATGGTGAGCCAAGCGGGCGACCGGACGAAAGGAGCCTGAGATGCAGCGGTTCGCCTATCGCCGCCCCGACAGCGTGGAGGCCGCCGTGCAGGCCGCGCGCCCCGCGCAGGCGCGGCCGACCATGCCGCCCGTCCAGGCGGACGCCCAGTTCATCGCCGGCGGCACCAACATGACGGACTACATGGCGCTCGACGTGATGCGCCCGGAAGTCCTCGTTGACATCAACCGGCTTCCCGCAGCCCGCTACGGCCGGATCGAGGCTGGCCCGCAGGGCCTGCAATTCGGCGCCCTGGTCCGCATGGCCCAGGCCGAGGACCACCCGGTGGTCAGGAGCCAGTATCCGCTCATCCGCGAAACGCTGATGCTGGCCGCTAGTCGCCAAATCCGCAACATGGCGAGTCTCGGCGGCAACACGCTCCAGCGTACGCGCTGCGAATATTTCCGCGAGACCTCCTGGGCCTGCAACAAACGCCTCCCCGGCTCCGGTTGCGCGGCGCTGGACGGCAACAATCGCCAGCATGCGGTGCTGGGAACGAGCGAGGCCTGCATCGCCACTTATCCGGGCGACTTCGCCCAGGCGCTCGTCGCCTTCGATGCCATCGTGGAGACCGTCGGACCGAATGGTTCGCGGGCCATTCGGTTCGCCGAGCTGCACAGGTTGCCAGGCAACTCGCCGAACGTCGAAACGGTGCTGCAGCCCGGCGAGTTGATCACCTTCATCCATGTGCCGGCGGCACCGTGGACATCCCGGTCGCACTACGTGAAAATTCGCGACCGGCACTCCTACCAGTTCGCCCTCACCGGCGCCGCCGTGGCCCTCGATCTCGATGGCGGGATGGTGCGCGAGGCGCGGATCGCGCTTGGCGGCGTCGCGACCATACCCTGGCGCGCCTATGAGGCCGAGGCGGTTCTCAGAGGCAGGATGCTCGATGAGGATCTCGCAATGAAGGCGGCGGACGCCGCGTTCGCGGGTGCCAGGCCCCGGCAGCACAACGCCTTCAAAGTGCCGATCGGCAAGCAGACGGTCGTGCGTGCCCTGCTCGAAACCAAGGCGATGAAGGTGTGAGATGAGCGCAGCAGCGCCCCAGCCCAAGGACAATCAGGGCCAGCCCGTGCCGCGCATCGACGCGCGGCTCAAGGTGACCGGCGAGGCCCTCTATTCGGCCGATATCCCGCTCAACAATGTCGCCCATGGCGTGCTGGTGACGAGCGATATCGCCCGCGGACAGGTGCGGTCGATCCATCTCGACGCCGCCCGGCGCACGCCTGGGGTGCTGGACGTCCTCAGCTACGATGACATGGGCGACGTCAAGCCGCCACGTTTCGGTCACGGCAGCTACACCTCGCTGGCTCCGCTGCACGAGCGCACAATCCGCCACGACGGGCAGATCATGGCCCTGATTGTCGCCGAGACCCTCGAAGCGGCGCAGGAGGCCGCCGACAAGGTCACCGCCGATTACCAGGTCGAGCAGCCGAGCGCCGGGCTTGACTCGCCCGGCACGGAAACCATTCCGGCCGTCGGCAATACCCAGCGGCTGAAGGAAAATCCCTCGGTCGGCGACTTCAAAGCGGCATTCGCGGCCGCCCCGGTGCAATTCGAGGCCGAGTACCCGAACGCCTACCCAGACCCACAACCCGATGGAGCTGTTCTCGACGACGGCGATGTGGACGGGCAAACAACTGACGGTGTACGAGCCGACCCAGAGTCTATTCGGAATGCGGGGCGAGATCGCGCACCAGCTTCAGATGGATGTCGCCGACGTCCGGGTGATCGCGCCGTATGTGGGCGGCGGCTTCGGTTCTAAGGGTCCGATGACGCCGCGCACCGCGATCGTCGCTCTAGCCGCCAAGCGCCTCAACCGGCCGGTCCGCTGCGTCGTGAGCCGGAGCCAAGCCTTCACCACGGAGCCGTATCGCGCGCCCACGCGCCAGACCATCCGAATGGGCGCGACGCAGGACGGCAAGATCACGGCATTCAGCCATGACGGTTGGGAGCTGACCTCGCGCATCGACAATTACGCCGTCGCCGGCACGCAGACGACGACACGGCTTTACGGATACGGCACGGTCGCCAGCAACGTCGCCATCGTGAAAGCGGACCGGCAGACCCCGGCCTATATGCGGTCGCCGCCCGAGCTTCCTTACGTGTTCGCGGTCGAGAGCGCGATGGACGAACTGGCCTACAAGCTCGGCATGGACCCGATCGAGCTGCGCCGCGTCAACGACACGGACAAGGAGCCGATCCACGGCAAGCCTTTCACAAGCCGCCATCTGATGGATTGCTATGACGAGGCGGCGCGGGCTTTCACCTGGACGGCGCGCGACCCCAAGCCCGGCTCGATGCGTGATGGCGACTGGCTGATCGGCATGGGGTGCGCCACGTCCGTCTATCCGACCCACATCGCCGCGGCGACGGCACGGGTTCGCCTGCGCGCCGACGGCAACGTGCTGGTGCAGAGCGCGTCGCAGGAGATCGGCACCGGCATCCGCACGGTGGCCGGCCAGATGGCGGCCGAACACCTCGGGGTGGGTTTCGACGCGGTCACGGTGGAGATGGGCGACACCAATCTGCCGCCGGCTCCAGTCTCGGGCGGCTCCAACAGCACGGCGAGCGTCTGCTCGGCGGTCCTGAAAGCGTGCGATCAGGTGCGAAATCGGCTGTTTCAGGCGGCGGTGACTTCGAACAAGGGACCGCTCGCCGGCAAGAACATGGGCGATCTCGCGATCAAGGCGGGCAATGTGGTCGCGAAGGATGGCGCGTCGCAAAAGCTGCGGGACGTGTTTAACACGCTGGGAGCGGGTGCCATCGAGGAATACGCCGAGTTTATCCCCGACGGGGTTTCCCCCGAGGCCGTCGGGAAACTCTATAGTGGCACGTCCACGATGACGGGCGGTCCGGAGGGCAAGAAGGTCAAGTACGCATTCGGCGCGGAGTTCGTCGAGGTCCGGATCAACGTCCGCACCCGCGAGATTCGGGTGCCGCGGCTCGTGGGCGCGTTCGCGGCCGGGCGGATCATGAACACGCGCACCGCGCGCAGCCAACTCATGGGGGGGCTCATCTGGGGCATGAGCGCTGGGCTGCTGGAGGCCACCGAGATCGACGATCGCGCCGCGCGCACGGTGAACCGCGATCTCCAGGATTATCTCGTTCCGGTGTGCTCCGACGTCGCGGAGGTCCAAGTCATGATGCTTCCGGAGGTGGACCACGAGGTCAATCCGGCGGGCGTGAAGGGCATCGGCGAACTCGGCGACGTGGGCACCAACGCGGCGGTCGCCAACGCGGTCTACCACGCGACCGGCAAGCGCATCCGCGACCTGCCGATCCGGCTCGAGGATTTGCTCGTCTAAAGACCAATGGCCCACCGCCTTCACTCTGGGCTCCCCTCCCGGAGGGGGAGGGGGAGAAGCAAGCGACGTGGAAAAATCTCCCCTTCCCCTTGCGGGAGGGGTTGGGGGAAAGGTCAGTCCGAACGGTGTTTGGTTAGACTTGTTTCGAGGGGCGGTGCTGGGTAGGATCGTTGCGCCCTCCCACAAGGCTTCCCCACCCGCCATGGCAGCGCCCCCGCGAAGGCCCGCGCCCTCTCCCAGTCCGGCCGAGATGCAGACCTTGCTGGCCCAGACGGGGCTCTCGCTCAATCCCGGACAGATGGCCGACCTGGTCTTGGCCTGGCGGCAGGTGGCCGGCCTGATCGTCGGCATTCCGCGCGACCGGCCGCTCGCCGATGACCAGGCGTTCGTGTTCCGGCTGGCGCCGCCCCGGGCCGTCCCGGCCCGCGAAGTCGCCCAAAAACCGGGCACCCCCCGGAAGAAAGCCCCCGGGCGCAAGCGCCCCAAGGCCGCTCGTGCCCGACGATGAGCGGGGACACGCTTGGACACCTCACCATCGCGGAGGCGGCCCGGCTGATCGCCGCCCGGAAATTGTCTCCGGTCGAACTGACCCGCGCCTTGCTCGCCCGCATCGCCGCGCTCGACCCGACCCTCAACGCCTTCATCACGGTGACCGAGCGGCGGGCGCTGTCGGCCGCCCGCGCCGCCGGACGCGACCTGGCGGCGGGCGAGGCCGGACCGCTCACGGGCATCCCGCTCGCCTACAAGGACATCTACAGCACCGCCGGAGTGCGGACGACGGCGCATTCGCGTCTGCTCGCCGACAATGTGCCCCGCCACGATGCCGAGACGGTGCGGCGCCTCGATGCGGCCGGCGCAGTCATGCTGGGCAAGCTCGCCACCCACGAATTCGCCATCGGCGGCCCCGCCTTCGACTTGCCCTGGCCGCCGGCACGCAATCCCTGGGACCCGCGCCGCTACACGGGCGGGTCCAGTTCCGGCGCTGGCGCCGCCGTGGCGGCTGGTTTGGCGCTGGGCGCGCTCGGCTCCGATACCGGCGGCTCGATCCGGCTGCCGGCGGCCTATTGCGGCATCGTCGGACTGAAGCCCACGCCGGGCCTGGTATCGCGGCGCGGCGTCATCCCGCTCGCGCCGAGCCTGGACACCGCGGGGCCGATGGCCTGGACGGCGCAGGATTGCGCCATCGTGCTGGACGCCATCGCCGGGCACGACCCTGCCGACCCCGCCTCGGTCGCCGTCCCGCGCACCGCCTACACCCGCGCCGTCGCCGCACCGGTGAAGGGGCTGCGCATCGGCCTGCTGCGACGCCATTACGAACGCGAGGTGCCGGCCGCGCCGGAGACGCTGCGCATGCTGGCCGATGCCACGCGCGTGCTGCGCGACCTCGGATGCCGGGTCGGCGAGGCGAGCCTGCCGCCGGTGCAGGAATTCAACGCCGTCGGCCGCGTCATCATCTGCGCCGAGGCCTATGCGCTGCACGAGGCGACGCTGAAGACGCGGCCTGCCGACTACTCCCGCGTCTTCCGCATCCGGGTGATGGCGGGCGCGTTGATCCGGGCGGCGGACTACATCGCCGCCCAGCGCCGGCGATCCGACCTGATCGCGCAGGTGGCCGCCGCGTTCGCCAATTTCGACGTTCTGGTGTCGGTCCCCACGCAGGGTGCCGCGCCGCTATTGACCGAGCAGCGCCCCGACGAGGGCTTCGCTCAGCCCTTCCTGACCACGCTCGCCAATGTCGCCGCCGTCCCGGCGCTGGTGGTGTGCGGCGGCTTTACCGCGCAGGCCCTGCCGCTCGGCATCGAGTTCATCGGCCCGGCCTGGAGCGAGGCGCGGCTGCTGCGTCTCGGCCATCATTTCGAGCGTGCCACCGGCACGCGCGCGCGCCGTCCCTCCCTGGCTTGACGGTCGGCGGCCGGCGCGGGCAGCTTGCCCGATCGACGCGCCGCTTCGGGGCAGACGTCCAAGGAGGAACGGGAATGCACAGCCTTGTCTCGCGTCGCGCGCTGCTGTCCGGCGCCGGCGGCCTCGCCGCCGCGACCATCCTGCGACGCCCCGCCAACGCCGCCGAGTTCAGCTACAAATACGCCAGCGTGCTGCCGGTCGATCATCCGATGATGGTGCGCTCGCGCGAGGCCGTGGCGAAGATCAAGCAAGAAAGCGGCGGCCGGCTGGACATCACGATCTACCCCAACAGCGTCCTCGGCACAGACACGGCAATGCTCGCGCAGTGCATCTCGGGTGCTGTCGAGATGTACTCGCTGTCGGGCGATCTGCTCGCCCCGCGCATCCCGGTCACGGGCATCACCGGCGTCGGCTTCGCCTTTCCCAACTACGATAGTGTATGGGCGGCGATGGATGGGGAGTTGGGCGATTTCCTGCGTGCGGAGACCGAGAAAACCGGGATGCACTGCCTGAAGCGCACCTGGAATCACGGCTTCCGCGAGATCACAACGCGCAACAAGCCGATCAACAGCCCCGCCGATCTCAAGGGGTTCAAGATCCGCCTGCCGGTCTCGCCGCTGCCGATCGCGCTCTTCAAGCACTTGGGCGCGGCGCCGACCGCGATCAATTTCAGTGAGGTGTACAGCGCGTTGCAGACGGGCGTCGTGGACGGGCAGGAAAACCCGCTGATCCTGATCGACGTCGCCAAGCTGTACGAGGTGCAGAAATACTGCAGCATGACCAACCATCAATGGGCGGGCTACCATGTCGCCTTCAACACGGCGGCCTGGAAACGCCTGCCGCCCGACTTGCAGAACTTGGCGGAGACGGTGTTCGACGCGGCCGCGTTGCAGGAGCGCGCGGACTGGGTTCGCGACGACAAGACGGTCATGGACAAGTTGAAGGGCAAGGGCCTGATCTTCAACCAGCCCGACGTGGCGCCGTTCCGCGCCAAGCTGCGCGAGACCGGCTTCTACCCGGACATGAAGAAGCGCATGGGCGAGCCCGGCTGGGGCCTGCTTGAAAAATACGTCGGCAAGCTCGCATGAATCCAGCGGCGCCGTGGACGCCTCGCCGCTGCGCCGATCTCCTGGCCCGAGTGATCGGCACCACCGCCGAGGCGGTGGGCGCCGTGCTGGTGCTCGCCGAAACGGTGATCCTGTTCTGCGGCGTCATCTCCCGCTACGTCTTCGATTCGCCGCTGATCTGGTCGGACGAGCTGGCCACCTTCCTGTTTCTGTGGCTGTCGATGCTCGGCATGGTCGTGGCGCTTCGGCGCGGCGAGCACATGCGCCTGACCACCTTGGTGAGCTGGGTGCCGCCGGTCGTCGCCGAATGGTTCGGCGCGGTCGGCGCACTGGTGGTGATCGTCTTCGTGCTGGAAATCTTGGTGCCGGCCAAACAATATGTTGACCAGCAGGTTTTCACCGAGTTGACCACGCTGCCGTTCTCCGACGCGTGGCGAGTTGCCGCCATCCTGGTCGGCTCGGGACTCGCCGCCATTCTCGCGCTGTTGCGGCTGTTCCAGACCAGCCGGCCGCGCGCCGTCCTGCTCGCGGGTACTCACCGTGGCCGCGATCGCCGGCGCGCTGTCGGCGGCGGAGCCGGCGCTGATCGCGATGGGGCGCGGCAGCCTGATCCTGTTCTTCGTCGTCATCGTGGGCGCGGCGGTCGCCATCGGCGTGCCGATCGCCTTCGCGTTCGGCATCTCCACCGTCTCCTATCTCGCGCTCACCTCCCCGACGCCGATCAGCGTGGTGGTGAACCGCATGGACGACGGGATGTCGAATCTGCTGCTGTTGTCGGTGCCGATGTTCGTCTTCCTCGGCCTGCTGATGGAGATGACCGGCATCGCGCGGGTGATGGTCAATTTTCTCGCCGCTCTGGTGGGCCATGTGAAGGGCGGGCTATCCTACGTGCTGCTGGGAGCGATGTATCTCGTCTCCGGCATCTCCGGCTCCAAGGCCGCCGACATGGCGGCGGTCGCCCCGGTCCTGTTTCCCGAGATGCAGCGCCGGGGCAACCATCCGGGCGAGCTGGCCTCCCTGCTCGCGTCGTCCTCGGCCATGTCGGAGACGATCCCGCCGAGCCTGGTGCTCATCACGATCGGTTCGGTCACCAACGTTTCGATCTCGGCCCTGTTCACCGGCGGTCTGCTGCCCGCCGTGGTCGCGGCGCTCGCGCTGGTGGCGGTGGCCTGGTTCCGCTCCCGCAAGCAGGATATGGGCAGCGCCCGCCGTGCGCCGCCCGCGCAGGTGCTGCGCACCTTCCTGATCGCCATACCCGGCCTGACCCTGCCATTCGTGATCCGCTTCGCGGTGATCGACGGCGTGGCGACGGCGACCGAGGTCTCGACCGTTGGCGTCGTCTACACGGCGCTCCTGGGCATCCTGATCTATCGCGAGTTCGACCTCCGCCGCATCTACCCGCTGCTGGTCGAGACGGTGTCGCTGAGCGGCGCCGTCATGTTCATCATCGGCACCGCGACGGCGATGGCCTGGGCGCTGACCCAGTCGGGCTTCTCGCAATGGCTGGTGCAGACGATGGCGCATGTGCCGGGCGGCAAAAGCGGCTTCCTCGCCATCAGCATCGTGGTGTTCATCGTGCTCGGCAGCGTGCTGGAGGGCATCCCGGCCATCGTGCTGTTCGGCCCGCTGCTGTTCCCGGTCGCGCGCACGCTGGGCGTGCATGAGGTGCATTACGCGATCGTGGTGATCCTGGCGATGGGCATCGGGTTGTTCGCGCCGCCCTTCGGCGTGGGCTTCTTCAGCGCCTGCGCGATCGGCCGGGTATCGCCCGACGACGCGATCTGGCGCATCTGGCCCTATCTCGCGGCGCTGTTGGTCGCGCTGATCGTCGTGGCGGCATTCCCGTGGCTGTCGGTCGGGTTCCTATAAGGCAGGTTGTTCGCGGCCTCAGCGGGCGATCGCCCCGTTCGCCTTCTTCCAGGCGTCGAGGCCGCCGTGGACATGGCACGCGCTCGACAGCCCGGCGTCCTGCGCCGCCTGCACCGCCATCGCCGAGCGTTCGCCGAAGGCACAGTAGAACAGAAGCCGCTTGCCGGTCGCGGTAGCGAGTTCGTGAAGCATGCCGCCCGGCTGGATGTTCTCCTGCAAATCCGGATAGGGCGCGTGCAGCGCGCCGGGGATGACGCCGTGCTTCGCGCGCTCGGTGCGCTCGCGCAGATCGATCAGCGCCACGTCGTGGCGGCCCAGGCACGCCTTGGCCTGCTCCGCCGTGAGCGCCCAGCCGTGCCGAACGATCTCCGCCTGGGACAGGCCTTGGCGCATGTTGGCCGGCACCGCGACATCCATCATCTTCGGGTTGGACAGGTTGAGACCGTTCATAAGGGCGACGTATTCGTCGGCCGATTTCACCTGCAGGCGCGGGTTGAACGCGCGCTCCTCGCCGATCGTGCTGACGGTGTCGCCTTTATAGTCGTGGGCCGGGAACACCATCGTCTCGTCCGGCAAACGAAGCAGGCGGTTGAAGATGAATTGGTCCTGCGCCCGCGCATCGCCGTTCTGGAAGTCGGTGCGCCCGGTGCCGCGGATCAGCAGCGTGTCGCCGGTGAACACGCGATCGGCCATGACGAAGCTATAGGAATCGTCGGTGTGGCCGGGCGTGTGGATCACGTCGAGGGCGATCCCCTCGATGCGCAGCTTGTCGCCGTCGCCGACCCGCATGGAGACGACATCGACGCTGCTCAACTCGCCCATCACCGTGATGCAGCGCGTACGGTCGCGAAGCGCCCCGAGGCCGGTGATGTGGTCGGCATGCAAGTGGGTATCGACCGCCTTGACCAGTTTCAGGTCAAGCTCCCGGACAAGCTGGAGGTAGCGTTCGACCTTCTCCAGCACCGGATCGAGGATCACCGCCTCGCCCCCTCGGCGGCTGGCGAGCAGATAGGTGTAGGTGCCTGAGGTAGCATCGAACAATTGGCGGAAGATCACAATCACCTCCTGCGCTGGCTCGCAGGGGAAAATCCTACTGCGGATCGGGCGGTTCCCGCTACATCCTGGCGATAACCTCCGGCGGTTTCCCGGATCGTCCGTCCGCGCTAACGTCCGAGCCTGGAGGTATCCGCCATGTCGCTAAGATTGAACGCCCAAGCACCGGATTTCACCGCGGAGACGACGGAAGGACCGATCAGGTTCCACGAGTGGATCGACAACGGATGGGCCATCCTGTTCTCGCATCCCAAGGACTTCACCCCGGTCTGCACGACGGAACTCGGCTACATGGCCGGCATGAAGCCGGATTTCGAGCGTCGGAACTGCAAGATCATCGGACTCAGCATCGATCCGGTGGCGAACCACGCCAAATGGGCCAAGGACATCGAGGAAACGCAAGGACACGCGGTGAACTACCCGATGATCGGCGACACCGATCTGAAGGTTGCGAAGCTCTATGACATGCTGCCGGAGGATGTCGGCGGCAGCGCCGACGGGCGCACACCGGCCGACAACGCCACAGTGCGCGCGGTCTTCGTCATCGGGCCCGACAAGAAGATCAAGGCCATGCTGACCTACCCGATGAGCACCGGCCGCAATTTCGACGAGGTGCTGCGCTTGCTCAACTCCTGCCAGGTGTCCGCAAAGCACGCCGTCTCTACGCCGGTCAACTGGAAGCCGGGCGAGGACGTCGTGGTTCCGGCGGCGATGCCCGAGGAGCAGGTGAAGCAGAAATTTCCGGCCGGCTTGAAGACGCAGAAGCCCTACCTGCGCTACGGCGCCCAGCCGCGAGACTGAGAGAAACCTGCCGGCCCGGGATCGAGCCCCGGGGCCGGCTTTCAGCCACCCGCGCCCGGATCGGTCAGGATCGCATCCACCTCCGCCGGCTCGGTGTCCGTCGGGTCGAGCGGATCGTACGGCAGGACGCGATGCCGCAGCACCAGGCGGGCAAGTGCGAGCCGGTTAGGGTCATGCAAGCGCGACGCCTCCCACGCGATCGCGGCGGCGGAACCGACGTGATAGAGGCTGGATGCCGCTTGGCGCGCCAAAGCGGGATCGGCCACGGCTTTCTGCGCGAGACCCGCCGCCCGATCGAACGCGCCGCCGGCTTCGGGCAGCGCAGTCGTGTTGCTCAGCAGAAAATCAACATGCCCGCGCAGCGCGGCGAGCGCGTCCTCGCGTTGGGCAGCGCGGAGTACGTCGAGCGCAACGATGTTGCTCGTGCCCTCCCATATGGAACCAAGATGCGCGTCGCGCAGCAGGCGGGCGTCGGGCCACTCCTCGATGTAGCCGCAGCCGCCCCGCACCTCCATCGCATCGCCGGTGACCACGCGCGAGTCGCGACAGGCCCGGAACTTGATCAGCGGGGTCAGGATGCGCAGCAAGGCGTAGGCGCCGGGCTCCCCCGCATCGGCCCGCCGCAGCACGTCCGCGGTTTGGAACATCATGGTCCGCGCCTGCTCGGTGCGGACCACCATCTTCAACAACTGGCGGCGCATCAGCGGGAATTCGACCAGGCGGCGGCCGAACGCCATCCGGCGATGGGCGATGAATAGCGCCTCCGTCACCGCCCGGCGCATCAGCCCGGCGGCGCGCACCCCGTTGGACAGGCGGGAGCTGTTGATCATGTCGGCCATCTGCCGGAAGCCGGCGCCGGGATCGCCGACCACCCAGGCGTGCGCGCCTTCCAGCCGGATCTCGCCGCTCGCCATGGAGCGGGTGCCGAGCTTGTCCTTCAAGCGCACGATCCGATAGTGGTTCGCCGTGCCGTCGGGCAGCGTGCGCGGCAAGAGGAACAAGGCGACGCCTTTCAACCCAGACGGCCCGCCCTCGGGCCGCGCCAGAACCATCGCGAGTTCGGCGTCCGCGTTGGAGCAGAACCACTTGTCTCCGGTCAGGCGCCATGTCCCGTCCCCGGCCGGCGCCGCACGCACCGCGGTTGCGGCGACGTCGGACCCTGCGCCCTGCTCGGTGATGAACATCGCCCCCTGATGGATCGTGTCCATGTCCTGGCTGGCGAGGACCGGCAGGTAGCGCTCGACGAGCGCCGGATCGCCGAACCGGCGCAGCGTGCGGGTCAGGCTGTCGGTCATGCTGACCGGGCAGAGCAGGCCGAACTCCGCCTGGGCGAACAGATAGGTGAGCGCATACTTCGCCGCCGGCGGCATCGGGTCGGGCCAGCCCAAGACGCCGCCCCGGTGCGACATCGCGGCCAAACCCAGTTCGCCGAACGCAATCCGCTCCATCTCCGCGTAAGCGGGGTGCTTGTCGATCGTCTCCCGGTCTTCGCCGCGCCGCGTGCGTGGCCGCAGCGCCGGGGGGTTGCGATCGGCGACCCCGGCCAACTCGTCGAGCCTGCCGCCGGCCAGCGCGCCCAACCGATCGAAATGCGAAACGAGATGGGCTGCCAGAGCGGGCGGGAGATAGAGCTGAAGCAGCGGGCGCAAGCCGGGATCTGCGCGGAACAGGTTCAGGCCGCGGCTGTCCGGAATTGCAGCCGCGCCAGTCGGTGCGGCCAGGGACTGATGCGGCATCGGCTCAGCTCAGCCACCCCGGCGCGGGCAATCCCTTCTCCCGCAGGAAGGTCGGATTGAACAGCTTCGACTGATAGCGCGCGCCGCCGTCGCACAAAACTGTAACGACCGTGTGCCCCGGACCCATCTCGCGGGCCAGTCGGATCGCGGCGGCGACGTTGATCCCCGTCGAGCCACCGAGCACCAGCCCCTCATGCTCGACGAGATCGAAGATGATCGGCAGCGCCTCCTCGTCGGGAATCCGCACTGCCCCGTCGATCGGGGCGCCTTCGAGGTTCTTGGTGACGCGGCTGTTGCCGATGCCCTCGGTGATGGAGTTGCCTTCGGCGCGAAGCTCGCCATTGGTGTAGTGGTTATAGAAGGCCGAGCCCATCGGGTCGGCGAGCACGATGCGGATTTTGGGATTGCGCGCCTTGAGGGCGAGGCCGACGCCGGCGATCGTGCCGCCGGTGCCGGCCGAACAGGTGAAGCCATCCACCTTGCCCGCCGTGTCCGCCCAGATCTCCTCACCGGTCGTCCGCCTGTGGCCTTCGCGATTGGCGACGTTGTCGAACTGGTTGGCCCAGATGGCGCCGTTCGGCTCGGTTTCGGCCAGCTCGGCGGCGAGCCGTTCGGAGGCGCGGACGTAGTTGCCGGGATCGCGGTAGGGCTTGGCCGGCACCAGCCGCAGATCGGCCCCGATCAGGCGGATGAAGTCCTTCTTCTCCTGGCTCTGCGTCTCCGGCATCACAATGACCGTGCGGTAGCCGCGCGCATTGCCGACGAGGGCCAGCCCGATTCCGGTGTTCCCGGCCGTGCCCTCGACGATCACCCCACCGGGGCGCAACTGTCCCCTCGCCTCGGCGTCCTCGATGATCGCCAGCGCGGCGCGGTCCTTGACCGAGCCGCCGGGGTTCAGGAACTCGGCCTTGCCGAGAATCTCGCAGCCCGTCGCCTCGGAGGCGCGCTTGAGGCGAATAAGCGGCGTGTTGCCGATGCTGCCCAGGAACCCGTCGCGGATCGTCATGCGCCCCTCCCGCCTCTGCGACGCGAGACTAGGCGAGCGCCACAAAGGAAACCAGCCAGACGCCCGATTTGGGCCAGTCCGCGAGGGCTGGCCCGCTTCCGGGGCGTGCCGACCGCTACGCCGCCGCCTTCTCCTTCAGCACATCCTTGATGTCGCGGAAGGCGAGCGCCGGGCTGAGGTCGATCGTGCGGCGCATCATGAAGGCCGAGGTGGCGAGAAACACGGGGTCGCCGTCCACATCCTCGGCGATCGAGGCGCGGTTCTCGGCGACGAACCGTGCGAGCGCGGCCTTGTCGGGCGAGGAGATCCAGCGCGCCACGGCGTAGGGCGTCGCCTCGAACCCGATCCCGATGCCGTATTCCGCCCCGAGCCGCGCCTGCAACACGTCCAACTGCAACGTCCCCACCACGCCGACGATCGGCGGGGAGCCGTCGAGCGGGCGGAACAACTGCACCACGCCCTCCTCGGCCAGTTCCTGCAACGCCTGTCGCAGCTTCTTCGCCTTCATCGCGTCGTCGAGGCGCACGCGACGCAGGATCTCCGGGGCGAAGTAGGGCACGCCGAGGAAATTCAGGTCGTCGCCGTCGGTGAGCGTGTCGCCGATGCGCAGCGTGCCGTGATTGGGGATGCCCACCACGTCGCCGGCGAACGCCTCCTCCACCAGTTCGCGCTCGCGGGCAAAGAAGAATTGCGGGGCATGCAACGGGATCAGCTTGCCGGTGCGGACCTGCTTGAGCCGCATCCCGCGCACCAGCCGGCCCGAGCACACCCGGGCGAAGGCGATGCGGTCGCGGTGGTTCGGGTCCATGTTCGCCTGGATCTTGAACACGAGCGCCGTCAGCCGGGGCTCGGTGGCTTGTACCGCGCCCACATCCGCCGGCTGGTCGCGCGGCGCGGGGCCATATTCGGCCAAGCCCGCCAGCAGGTCGGCGACACCGATCCCCTTGATAGCGGCCCCGAAATAGACTGGGGTCAGGTGTCCCTCCAGGAAGCTCTGTCCGCTCGAACGCCGGCAGTGCGGACTGCACCAGATCGACCTCCTCGCCCATCGCGATCAGGCGGGGATCGGATTGCGCCAAATCGGTCTTCAGACGCAGCTCGCGCCCCCGCAGGTCATAGGTTCCGACGAAGTCCGCCGCGCGCCCAACGGGCCACGTCACCGGCGCGGTGTCGAGCGCGAGGGTGGAGGCGATCTCGTCGAGCAACTCCAAAGGATCGCGGCTCTCGCGGTCCATCTTGTTGATGAAAGTGACGATCGGGATGTCGCGCAGCCGGCAGATCTCGAACAGCTTGCGCGTACGCGCCTCGATCCCCTTCGCCGCGTCGATCACCATGACGGCCGAATCCACCGCGGTCAGCGTGCGGTAGGTGTCCTCGGAGAAGTCCTCGTGGCCGGGCGTGTCGAGCAGGTTGAACACGCAGCCGGCGTGCTCGAACGTCATCACCGAGGTCACGACCGAGATCCCGCGCTCGCGCTCGATCCCCATCCAGTCCGACCGTGTGCGCCGCCGCTCGCCCTTGGCGCGCACCGAGCCGGCGAGCTGGATGGCGCCGCCGGCGCGCAGGATCTGCTCGGTAAGCGTCGTCTTGCCCGCGTCGGGGTGGGAGATGATGGCGAATGTGCGGCGGCGGCCGATCTCGGCCGAATTGTCGGTCATGCATCGTCATGTCCGGGCTTGGCCCGGGCATCCACGTCTCCGCTCGCGAGTAAAAAGTCGTGGGTGGCCGGGCCAACCCTCGGATCGAGTCCGGGGGAGGCCATGATGGCGGCCATTTGCATCAGCGCGAATAAAACTCGACCACCAGATTGGGCTCCATCTGCACCGGATAGGGCACGTCCGACAGTTTCGGCGCGCGCAGGAAGCGGCCCTTCATGGCGCGGTGATCGACCTCGACGTATTCGGGGGTGTCGCGCTCGCCGCTCTGCGCCGCGTCCAGCACGACGGCGAGTTGCTTGGAACGCTCCTTCACCTCGATCGTGTCGTTGTCCTTGACGATGTAGGACGGGATGTTGAGGCGCTTGCCGTTCACCAGGATGTGGCCGTGCGAAACGAACTGACGCGCGGCAAAGGGGGTGATGGCGAATTTCATGCGGTAGATGACCGCGTCCAGCCGGCGCTCCAGCAGGTCGATCAGGTTCTCGGACGTATCGCCCTTGCGGCGGACGGCTTCCTCGTAATACTTGCGGAACTGCTTCTCGCCGATATTGCCGTAATAGCCCTTCAGCTTCTGCTTGGCGGCGAGCTGGACTCCGAAATCCGTCACCTTCTTGCGGCGCTGGCCGTGCTGGCCAGGGCCATAATCGCGCTTGTTGATCGGCGACTTGGGGCGCCCCCAGAGATTGACGCCCAGGCGGCGGTTGATCTTGTACTTGCTTTCGACGCGCTTGGTCATGCGGCGCGGGTTCCTTCGCTCTCTTTGTTGCACCGGTAGGCCACACGCAGTGGCGGGCGCGGGTCCCGAAGATCCGTCCACGTTCCCGGCAGTGCGGGGCCTATACGGGCGGCGGCGGAGGCTGTCAAACGAACCTCCTCCCCGAACCTTGATCTCCTGAAGTGCACCCATTGCGCTCCCGGCGCGCTAAGGTTGTTGCCATGACGAAGCGACGGCATCGGCTCTGGTGGCTGCTGGGGGCAGGCGTGCCCGTGCTGCTGGTCGGAGGGGGCATGGCCGGATGGCACTGGGGCCAGGCGGCGCTCCGGCCGCTGGTGGAGGCGCGTGCCTCCGCCGCCCTCGGCCGCAAGGTCGTCCTCAGCCACCTGCACGTAAGCCCCGGGCGGATCGCCACCATCACCGCCGACGACGTGGTGATCGCCAATCCTGATGGCTGGCCGGCCAATGACCCGCCGCTGGCCGACATCAAGCGGCTGGTCATCCGGTTCGACCTCTGGACCTATCTGCGCCACCGCCAGATCGACATTCCCGAGATCGACATTCAGCAGCCGCACGTCTTCGCCGCCGAGATGGCGAACCACGCGGCGAACTACCACCTGGCGATGGCGAGCTCCGGCGGCTCCGGCATGCGCATCGGCGATCTGCGGATCGAGGGCGGCCAGGTTCACGCCGTGCTGGCGCCGCTGCGCGCGAACTTCGAGGTGGCGGTGCGGACCGAGCAGGCGCCGGGCCGTCAGGCCGCGCTGCTGGCGGAGGCGCGCGGCACCTATGCCGACCAGCCGATCCAGGCCCGCATGGTCGGCGGCGCCGTCCTGGGCTTGCGCGACGCGGCGCATCCCTGGCCCGTCGATCTCCGTGTGGCCGACGGCCGCACCGAAGCGCGGTTGCAGGGAAGCATCGTCGATCCTCTGGCGCTCGCCGGCGCGCGACTGCGCTTGCAGCTTGCCGGCCCCAGCCTGAGCATGCTGCGCCCTCTGATCGGCATTGCGCTACCCGAGACCCCGCCGTTCCAGCTCTCCGGCGCGCTCGGCTTCGCCAACCACCGCATCCGCTTCAACGACATTGCCGGGCGGGTCGGATCGAGCGACCTCGAAGGCGAAATAGCGGTCGCGCCCGGCGATCCCCGGCCGGTCGTGCAGGCCGAGCTTGCCTCGCGCGCGGTCGATCTCACTGATCTCGGCGGGTTCGTGGGCGCCAAGCCCGGACACGGCGAAACGAAGACCGAGGCCGGCGCGCCCGGATTGTTGCCCAGCACGCCCCTCAGCCTGCCGCAGTTCCACTATGCCGACGTCCATCTCCGATACCGGGCTGGCGCCATCAAGGGGAGGTCGATGCCGCTCGACGACTTGTCGGCGGCACTCGACATCGTCAACGGCGAGGTGGCGCTGCACCCTGTCAGCTTCGGCGTGGGCGCGGGTCGCATCCGCGCCAACGTTCGGCTGGTGCCGGTCGGCGGGCTGATCCGCGCCGACGCCGGCGTCGATTTCCAGCAAGTGGATTTGTCGCGGCTGATGGCCGCGACCCACGCCTTCCACGGGGTCGGCGCGCTGAGCGGCAGCGCCCGCATCAGGGGCGAGGGCAACTCGCTGGCGGCGATGGCGGCGAACGGCAACGGCGAGATCGTGCTCGGCATGGCGGGGGGAGATCTCAGTGCCTTGCTGATCGATCTGTCGGGGCTGGAGTTCGGCAATGCAGTGCTATCCGCGCTGGGGGTGCCGAAGCGAACGCAGGTGGAGTGCCTGATCGCCGATTTTGCGCTCGATCGCGGGCTGCTGCGGACCCGTGCGCTGATCCTCGACACCGGCGCGGCGGTCGTACGCGGCACTGGGACGATCAATCTGCGCGACGATGCGATGAGCCTCGTCATCCGCACTGCGCCCAAGCATTTCAGCATCGGCAGCCTGCCCGGGCCAATCGAAATCTCGGGCACACTGAAGCATCCTCGCGTGCTGCCGAGCGCACAAACCGCGGCGCGGGCCGGGGTGGCGGGAGCACTTGCGGCGGTGTTCCCGCCCTTGGCGGTGCTGCCAACCATCCAGTTCGGCACCACCGACCATCACCGCTGCCAAGCTCTTCTGGTCGAGGCCCGCCAGCAGGCGCCGGGCACTCCTCCGCCCGCGCCCCGGACAGCCAGGGCGGCGCGATGACCTGGCCGATTCCCCTCGATCTGCTGCCGATGGAGGCCGAGCCGGTCACGGAGTTGCCGGAGGGTCCCGGCTGGGCGTTCGAGCCGAAATACGACGGGTTCCGCTGCATCGCGTTCCGCGACGGCGCGGCGGTCGAATTGCAATCCCGACGGCAACGCCCGCTGGCTCGGTTCTTCCCGGAAGTCGCCGCCGCGATGGGGGCGCTATCGGTCACGCGGTTCGTGCTGGACGGCGAGTTGGTGATCGACGGCGCCGAGTTCGACACCTTGCAGATGCGCCTGCATCCGGCCGCATCGCGCATCGCGCGGCTCTCGCGCGAGCATCCGGCGACCTTCGTGGCCTTCGATCTCCTCGCCGACGACACCGGGAACGCGGCGCTCGACTGGCCCTTTGAGGAGCGTCGCGCCGCGCTGGGAGCCTTGTTCGGGCGGATCGGTCCGGCAGGCGGCGTGCGCATCGCGCAGGAGACCCGGACACCCGAGGCGGCGCGTCACTGGCTGAAGGATGTGGGCCGCGGTCTGGACGGCATCGTCGCCAAGCGCCTCGACCTGGCGTACCAGCCGGGCAAGCGCGCGATGCTGAAATACAAGCGGTGGCACACCGTCGACTGCGTGGTCGGCGGCGTCTATCTGGCGGCCGGAACGCAGCGGATCGAATATCTGCTGCTGGGCCTTTACGACGGCGAGGGCCGGCTGAGCTATGTCGGCCGCTGCGCGCCCGACGGGGCCGAAACGGAGGCGCGGGTCCGCCCGCTGCTCGGCCGCGGCGGCTTCACGGGCGATGCCCCCGGAGGTCCGAGCCGCTGGTCGAACCGGGCGCGCAAGCCCGAACCAGCCGAGCCCGTGCTGGTGGTGGAAGTCAGTGCCGACCACATCACCGCTGGGAAGTTCCGCCACGGCTCGCGCCTGCTCCGCTGGCGCGACGACAAGGACCCGCGCGCTTGCACCATGGCGCAGGTCCAGTTGCCGGCACGCCTGCGTTGACGAGAAGCCCTACACGAACCTGTCCCCTCCGAAGCGATCGGTCCGCACCGGACGCCTCTGACGAACGAGCGAGCCCCCGATCGCAGCGGCGATCGCGTCAAGCAGCAAAACCCCGAACACCAGGTAGGAGCCCGTGGAGGCACCGCTCGCGGTGGACTCCGCTGTATTCGTGGCTGTCTGGACCGCCTGGTTCTTGACCTGGGTGGCGCGCGCTTGGAGTTGATCGAAACGCTTGGTCGCGTCGGCCGGGCTGATCTTCATCTGCGCCGCCATGATCGCGACGATGCGATCCTTCGCCGCGGCGGCATTCGGGCCACCGGCGGCATAGGTCGGCAGTTCCGCGGCGATCTCCTTCTGCGCGTCCTGGGGGCTCATCGTCGCCGGATTGGTGTCGGTCGGCTGAAGATAGGCCTGGGCCTGCCCTTGCACCGTCTCCGGCGTGACCCCGGCTGTCTTCGCGACCGTCGGCGCCGCGGCCTTCACGCTCGCTCCCACCCCGGACAGAGCGGTGCCAACGACGGAGAACGCGCCGCCCAGAAGACCGCCGAGGGTGGTGGTAAGTAGATAGACCACTACAAGCGTGGTGATCGCCCAGGTCACCAGCCCGTGCAGCAGACCGTCGAACCGCGCGCTCACGCCGGCAAGCCACGCGGCGACGAAGCCGCCGATCCCAAGGGCGATCAGAGTGCTCACGAACCACCACACGCCGGCGCCGATGCCCAGGCTGCTGGCATTCGGCGTGCCGCCAACCGGACTGACAAATCCCAGGCCGACCGCGACACCGAGGATGCTGAGAAGAAGCTGGATCGCGACGGCGAGGAAAACCGCCGCGAAGAGCGCCGGCCAGGAAACCCTGCGGCGGATGTGGACTTCGTCGAGAAGTCGTTCCCTGTCGGCGGGAGCCGCCCCGTACGTTTCGGTGGCCATTGATATTTCCCCTCGTCTGTGAATCGGTGGGACCGAAACAACTCGCCCGCGCCTATGTCGCTTCACGAAGGCGCGAACGGATTGCGGATCATCAGCCGGCCGGCGATCACCTGGCCGTCCTGCCTATCCTCGGACAGCGAGGCGGAACAGCCTGCTTCCGGCGCGACGCGATCTTCAGGGAAACAGAGGCTGGAGCCGTGTTGCTGCGCGATGTCAAGCGCCGTCTCGTGGGTCGAGATCTTGATTGTATATCTCGCTCGTTCGTCTTTCAATCTCGGACCGGGTAACGTGCCGAGCCGCGACGAAAAGGACCGGAGCCATGAGCGATATCGACGCGGTTTTGCGCCAGGCGGTTTCGCGGGGCGAGGTGCCGGGCGTCGTGGCGATCGCCGCCACCGCGGACGCGGTGATCTATGAGGGCGCGTTCGGCACGCGCGGGCTTGGCGATCCCGCGCCGATGGACATGGAGACGGTGTTTCGCATTGCCTCCATGACCAAGGCGGTGACGGCCGCCGCGGCGATGCAGCTTGTCGAGGCGGGAACGCTCGCGCTCGACCAACCGGCCGGCGAGGTTGTGCCGGGCCTCGCCGCGCCGAAGGTGCTGGAGGGTTTCGATGACGCCGGCCATCCCGCCCTGCGGCCTGCGCGCGGCGCCGTGACGCTCCGCAACCTGCTGACCCACAGCTCGGGCTTCGGCTACGACATCTGGAACCCTGACCTGCTCCGCTATCATCGCGAGACTGGCATCCCTACTCCCCGCACCGGCAAGCTTGCCGGTCTGGACATTCCACTGCTCTTCGATCCCGGCACGCGCTGGCAATACGGCATCGGCATCGACTGGGTGGGGCGCATGGTCGAGGCCGCCGCGGGCCAGGATCTGGAGAGCGTGTTTCGCGACCGCCTGTTCAAGCCGCTCGCGATGGGCGACACCAGCTTCCTCGTGCATCCCGACATGCTGCCGCGCCTCGCCACGGTCCACGCGCGCACACCCAAAGGCCTGGAGCCGCTCAGCCTCGACCCCAACCCCCCACGCGAGTTCTTCCCCGGCGGCGGCGGGCTGCACTCGACAGCGCGCGACTACATCCGCTTTTTGCGGATGCTGCTTGGCGGCGGTGCGCTGGACGGGGCGCGCGTGCTGCGCTCGGAGACCGTCGCGTCGATGTTCGAGAACCACATGGGCGAGATCGATGTCGAGCCGATGCTCTCCGCCGCGCCCGCCTCCTCCAACGATGTCGAGCTGTTTCCGGGGATGCACAAAAAGTGGGGGCTGAGCTTCCTCATCAACACCGAAGCCGTGCCGGGAGGACGCAGCGCCGGAAGCCTCGCCTGGGCGGGGCTGAACAACACCTATTACTGGCTCGACCCGACGCGGAAGGTCGCCGGGGCGATCTTCACCCAGATCCTGCCGTTCGCGGACCCGGCCGTGCTCCGTCTGCTCGATGCGTTCGAGCGCCAAGTGTATCGGGCGCTGTAGCAGGCCACCCGAGACCGCCGGGATCGTTCGCTCCTCGCATGGACATGCTCCTCGACCCCTCTCCCGCCCGCCTCCTCGCTCAGGTTGGGCGATGCGTGCCCGACATGCGAAACCGTGCGGCGGAACTTGATCGGAGCGTCCGCATCCCGGAAGACGATCTCGATGCCTTGCGCGAGGCGGGGTGCCTTGCCGCGCCCGTGCCGACGCGGCTCGGCGGCCTCGGCCTCGGGATCGAGCCGGCCGGAGCGGGCATGGCGCTCGCGCTGCTGCGCCGGCTGGGCCGGGGCAATCTCTCGGTCGGGCGCATCGTCGAGGGCCATATCAACGCGCTGCGGCTCGTGATGATCTACGGCAACGAGGCGCAGCGGCGTCGGGCCGCCGGTGACGCGCTGGACGGGCACTTGTTCGCGCTCTGGATCGCAGAGGGCGAGAAGCTGCGCCTCACGGGTGTTCCGCCCCGGCGCGTGCTTGCGGGCGTCAAAACCTTCGGCTCGGCGGTCGGCGCCGCCACGCGCGTGGTGGTGACGGCGGCCGATGAGGCCTTGCAGTCCTGGATGGTGATGATCGGCACACACGAGGCAGGCATCGCGACCGAGGCGCTGAGGCAGCCGCCCCAGGGAATGCGGTCGGCCGGGAACGGCCGGATCGCCTTCCATGACGCGCCAGTATCACCGGGCGCGCTGCTTGGGGTTCCCGGTGATTACCTGCGCGAGCCCGAGTTCTCGGCGGGCGCCTGGCGGGCGTCCGCCGTCGCGCTCGGCGGGCTGGACGCGCTGATCGAGGAAGCCCGCGCACAGCTCGTCGCGCGTGGGCGCGATGCCGACCCGCACCAGCTCGCGCGCATGGGCCACGCCCTGATCGCGCAGGAGACAGCCTCGCTCTGGATGCGTAAGGCCGCGGCGATCGCGGACGGAGCGGCGGGCGAGCCGGCGGACCGCAACGCATACGTCAACCTGCCCGCACCGCTGTCGAGACGGCGTGCCTGGACGCGATGCGGCTGGTGCAGCGATCGCTCGGTCTCGCGGCGTTCGTGCCGCCCAACCCGATCGAGCGCCTGACCCGCGATCTCGGCACCTTCCTGCGCCAGCCGGCGCCCGACCAGGCGCTGACCGACGGTACGGCCAGCTACATGCACCGAGATCTGCCGAACGACGAGGAGGAAGGGCGTGACGGCTGAGGAGATCCGCCGCGCTTGGGGCGCGTTGCCGCTGACGCCGCTGGACGGGGTCACGGCGGGAACGCCGCTGGTGCTCGCACCCCATCCCGATGACGAAAGCCTCGGATGCGGCGGGCTGATCGCGGCCTGCGTCGCCGCTGGCATGCCGCCGCTCGTCATCACCCTGACCGACGGCACCGGCTCGCACCCGCATTCCCGGCAGTTTCCGCCAGCCGAGCTGCGCAATCTGCGCGAGGCGGAGACACGCGCCGCCGCCAGGGTTCTCGGGCTGCCGGCCGACCGGCTGGTGTTCATGCGCATGCGCGATACCAAGGCGCCTTCGGCCGGGCCGGCGTTCGAGGCGGCGGCCGACCACATCGCCGACCTGGCCGGGCGGCACGGGTGCGCCACGATCTGCACGACATGGCGCCACGACCCGCATGGCGATCATGAAGCCGCGCACCTGATCGCGGCAGCCGCGGCCGAGCGTGCCGGCGCTCGGCTGCTTGCCTACCCGGTGTGGGGCTGGATGCTGCCCGGCGAGACGGTGCTGCCGGACACGCCGGTGCGCGGCGCACGGCTCGACATCGCGGCGTTCCTACCCGCCAAGCGCGCCGCCATCGCCGCGCACGCCTCGCAGCACGGAAGGGTGATCGGCGACGACCCAACCGGCTTCGCTTTGCCCTCGCTCATCCTTGATCGGTTCAAGCAGTCCTTTGAAGTGTTCCTGGATCCGGCGCCTTGACCTCGGTTCCGGCCGCCCATTTCGATGCGCTGTACGCGCGCGACGCCGATCCCTGGGGCTTCGAGACAAGCGCCTACGAGGCGGAGAAATACGCCGCGACGCTCGCCGCCCTGGACCGGCCGCGCTTTTCCGCCGCTGCCGAGATCGGCTGCTCGATCGGTGTGCTGACCTTCCGGCTCGCGCCGTGCTGCGATGCGCTGGTGGGTGTCGACCAAGCCGAGGCCGCGCTGGTCCGCGCCCGCGCGCGTTGCGCCGGGCTTCCGCACGTGCGGTTCATGCGGGCGCGGGTGCCGGCGGCGTGGCCGGACGGGTCGTTCGATTTGATCGTGCTGTCGGAGGTTCTCTATTTCCTCGATGCAGGCGACATTCGCGCGATCGCGCGGCGCGTGCTCTCCACGCTGCGCCCGAGCGGCCGGGTGCTGCTGGTGAACTATGTCGGGCGGATGGAGAACCCGTTGAGCGGAGATCAGGCAGCGGAGCTGTTCATCGCCTCGTGCGTGTCCGATACGATCAGGCCAACGGCCACAATCGTCGGCTCATCGCGCCCGGCCCCTCCCCCCGACCCCCTCCCGCAAGGGGAGAGGGAGAAGCCGGGGCGCTCCTTACTCCTCTCCTCGCCTTGCGGGAGGGGTTGGGGGACGGGGCACCCCGGTACGGATCGGTCGGCTGCTAGCGCCGGTGGTCTCAGACCAATTGCGGCACGGCGCGAGGCGTTGTGGCGGCTCGATCTGCTGGCGGGCGACTGAGGCGCGCGCGTAGCAACGCGAGCAGGCGCCGCGCCGTCCGGGTCTCGTCCAGAACCACGGACGCGGGCACGCCGCGTCGGCGCAGGGCCGGGCTTGTCGCCTCGATCGCCTCCCAGGCGGCACCGAAAAAGGGCTGCGCCAGACAGAAGCCGAGCCGAGCGGGCGCGATCCCCAGGCGGCGCGCGAGGCGCGGCAGGGCCGGATGGGCCGGGTTGTCCGCGCTCCATATCTGACGCAGGCCGGCGCGCAGCAGCATGCGGCGCGCCGAAATCCTCGCCGGCTCCAGCCGATCGTCCAGCATTTCGTCGAGCCGCAGCACTCGCCGGCGCATCGTGTCCGCCATGCCGCCGGACGCACGGCCCTCGAGGCGCCCCGAGACCGTCACGCGGATCGCGGGATCGTGGCGGATGCACGCGTCGATCCGCCTCAACGACCGGAAGAACGCGCGATCCTCTGCCAGCGCGATCGCGGGCATGCCGCCGGCGGCACGGAAGGCCGCTGTGCTTACGGCGATACTGGCGCCCGAGTGTTCGTCGTGGCGCGGCCGCGGGTCCGCCGGATCGGGATCCGCGACGGCGGCGATCTCGTCCAGCGCGGCGGCGTAGGCACATTCCAGGGCATCCGCCTCCTGCAGCCGCGCCGGAATCCGGAGCGCCTCGACCGGATCGATCACCGCCTGCCCGGCAACCGCGTCCGCACCGGCGGCGATGGCAGCGAGATTGAGCGCGACCCAGTCGGGCGGCACCTGTCCGTCCGCGTCGGTCGTCATCAGCACGCCGGCGGGCGCGAGCCGCGCGGCGTGCGCCAGCGCCAGCCGGCGCGCGTGCCCCACCCCCGCCCGGCCGGCGGGAAGCCGCCGCTCGATCGCGTGCAGCCGGATGGGCAGCGTCGGTGCGAGCGCCGACACCAGCGCCAGCGTGCCGTCGTCGCAGCCGTTCAGCATGAGCACCACATCGAACGGCGGCGCGCCGTGCTGCAACGCGAGCGCGCGCAGGCAGTCACCGATGCGCTCGACCTCGTTGCGGACGGGAATGGCGATCGCCACGCGGGGCGGCTGGCTTGCGGGACGTGGCATAGGCCGGGTATGTGGCCCGGCCGGCCGTTTCGCCGCCGTGCGCGGCGATCACATCGACGCGGGCGGCTCAGGCGCCGAGCCGCGCCGCCATGTCCTCGATGTCGGCGGCCACCACGTCCCACTCCGCCTCGGCCTTGAAGTCGCGCGACTGGTGCGGCCCGTACTCGGACGGCCGCGGAAAGAACGCGGTCAGCAGCCCGCATCTGCGCGCCGCCGCCAGATCGCCGTTATGCGCCGCGGCCATCATCACCTGGCCCGGCGCCAGATCGAGCAACCGGCACACGCCGAGATAGGTCTCAGGGTCCGGCTTGTAGTGGCCGAACAGGTCCGCGCCGAACACCATGTCCCACGGCAAACCGACGTGCTTGGCCATGTTGGTCAGCAAGGCGACGTTGCCATTCGACAACGGACCGATGATGAAGCGCCGCTTCAGCCGCGTCAGGCCCGGCACGGAATCCGGCCACGGGTTCAGCCGGTGCCACCCGAGATTGATGTGCCGCCGGTCCCCCTCGGTCAGGCCGGCAATCCCGAATTGCGCGACCAGCCGGTCGAGCGATGCGCGGTGCAGGTCATCAAGCCGCGTCCACGGCACCTCGCCCGCTCGCACCCGGCTCATCGAGGGGTGATAAGCAGCCCGCCAGGCATCCACCAGTCCGGCCCAGTCGGCGACCACGCCACGGGATTGGCCGAAGGCGGTCAGCTCGGCGATCAGGCTGCTCCGCCAATCGACGACGGTGCCGAAGGTGTCGAAGACGATCGCAACGGGCGGGCGCGGCATGGCGTCTCTCCTGTGTCAGCGTCCGAGCATGCGCCCCCGGAGGGGCGCTGGACAGGCGGGCGCCCCTGCGGCTATCGCCCCGTGATGAAGCGACTGGTTCGTCATCCCGCCGCGCAGGCCATGCTGGCGCGCCTGATCGGCTACTATCTCGTCTTCGCGCTGAGGACCACGCGCTGGCGTCTAGAGGGCCAGGAGAACCTCGCCTCCGTCATGGCCGGGAAGCCGCACATGGTCGCCTTCTGGCACGAACGCCTACCGCTCATGCCGATGCTTTGGCTGATGGTGCGCCGGCTGCCCCGTTCCCGCCCGGGCCGGGTCCATGTGCTGGTCAGCCAACATCGTGACGGGCGCTTCATCGGCGCGGTGATCCGTCACTTCGACATGGAGGTGGTGCTCGGATCGTCCTCGCGCGGGGGCGCCGAGGGCGTGCGGCGGCTGCTCAGCCTATTGCGCGACGGGGCGCTGATCGGCATCACCCCGGACGGTCCGCGCGGCCCTCCCCGGGAGGCCGCGCCGGGGGTCGCCCAATTGGCCGCCCTGTCGGGTGCCCCGGTGCTGCCCTGCGCGGCGCAGACCTCGCGGCGGTGGGTCCTGCGGAGCTGGGACGGCATGGTGATCCCTCGCCCGTTCGGGCGCGGGGTCGTCGTCTGCCGCCCGCTCATCGCCGTGGCGCGGGAGGGCTGGCGCGATGCGGTGCCGGCAATCGGCGCGGCGCTGACCGAGGCGGCGGACCAGGCGGACAGGCTCTGCGCCGCGTGACCCAAAGGTGACAGCTTTGCCCGCGCTCTGGGCTTCAGCCGCCACGCTGGCCGCACCGGCGCTGCGTCTCGCGCTGCGCCGGCGCGCCCGCCGGGGGAAGGAGGTGCCGGCGCGTCTGGCCGAGCGGCGCGGCGTCGATGCCAGGCCGCGCCCGCCGGGCCGCCTCCTGTGGCTGCACGCGGCGAGCGTGGGAGAGAGCGTGTCGGTGCTGCCGGTGCTGACCGCGCTTAACGAGCTTGACCCCGACCTGTCGGTGCTGCTGACAACGGGTACCGTCACCTCGGCCGCCCTGATGGCCGATCGACTGGCGGCGCCGGGACTCGCGCGGGTGACGCACCGCTTCGTGCCGTGGGACGTGCCGCGCTGGGGCGCGCGATTCCTCGACCATTGGCGCCCCGACGCGGCGGCGTTCGTGGAAAGCGAGCTGTGGCCGAATCTGCTGGCCGGCTGCCGGGCGCGCGGGATCCCGACGATGCTGGTCAATGCGCGCCTGTCACCACGCAGCTTCGCGCGCTGGGCCCGCGCGCCGGGGCTGGCGCGCGGCGTCCTGGGCTGCCTCGATCTGGTGCAGGCGCAGGGGGTGGCCGACGCCGACCGGTTTCGGGCGCTCGGCGCTTTGCACGTCACCGCTTCGGGAAACCTCAAATTCGCCGCCCCGCCGCTGCCCGCCGACCCGGCCGAGCTGGCCCGGCTGGCAACGGGGATCGCGGGCCGCCCCTGCTGGGTCGCGGCCAGCACGCATCCCGGCGAGGAGGCGATCGTCCTCGACGCCCACCGCCGGCTCGCGCCGGCTTGGCCGAGGCTGCTGACCATCCTGGCGCCCCGCCATCCCGAGCGGGGAGCGGCGCTTGCCGCCTCGGCCGGTGGGGTCGTCGTCACGCGCCGGGCTATCGGCGAGCTGCCGCCAGCCGAGGGGGTGTGGATCGCCGACACGCTTGGCGAGTTGGGGCTGTGGTACCGGCTCGCCGGCGCCACTCTTGTGGGCCGCAGCCTGCTGGCGCCGGGTGGCGGGCAGAACCCGCTGGAGCCGGCCCGTCTCGGCTGCCCCGTCGCCGCCGGGCCGTTCATGGACAATTTCGCGGACGCGGTGCGGACGCTGGAGGCGGCGAATGCGCTGACCCGCGTGCGCGACGCGGCGGAACTGGCGGGCTGGCTGGGCGCGATGTTCGCCGACTCCGCGCGGCGGATGGCGGCCGGGGAGGCAGGCGCGACCGCGGCGGCGGGCTATGCGCACCTGGCCGATGCGAGCGCGGCCACGCTGCTCCGCCTGCTCGCCCGGGGGCGCGGCTGAACGGCATGCGACCGCCCGCGTTCTGGGCGGGTCCGCGGGACTCGCTCCCGGCACGGCTGCTGGCCCCGATCGGCGCGGTTGCGGCGGCGGCGACCGCGCGCCGGGTCGCCCGACCGGGCTTTCGCGCCCCTGTTCCGGTGATCTGCTGCGGCAACGTCACCCTCGGCGGCGCGGGCAAGACCGTCGTGGCGCTCGACATCGTCCAGCGGCTCGTCATGGCCGGGCGGCGGGCGCATGTCCTGCTGCGCGGGTACGGGGGGGCCGCGCGCGGTCCGCGTCGCGTGCAGCCGGGCGACGACAGCGCGATCGTTGGCGACGAGGCGCTGCTTTTGGCCGCGCTCGCGCCGACCTGGATCGGGGCCGACCGCGCCGCCTCGGCACGCGCTGCGATCGCGGCCGGGGCGGACACCCTGGTGCTCGACGACGGGTTGCAGAACCCCACGCTGGCGAAGGATTTGTCGCTGCTGGTGATCGACGGCGGATCGGGCTTCGGCAACGCCCGGGTGATGCCGGCGGGGCCGTTACGCGAGCCGGTCGCGGCCGGCGCGGCCCGCTGCCACGCGGCGGTGTTGATCGGGCCCGATGGGACGAACGCCGCCGCGTTGCTACCCGCCCGCCTGCCGGTGCTGCGTGCGCGCCTTGTCCCCGGCCCGGAGGTCGCGGCGCTGGCCGGCCGGCAGGTCCTCGCCTTCGCCGGGATCGGCCGGCCGGAGAAGTTTTTCGCCACGCTGACCGAGGCCGGCGCGCGGCTCGTGGCCGCGGTGTCGTTCCCCGACCATCATCCCTACCGTGCCGCCGAGATCCGGCGCCTGCTCGACCGCGCCGCCCGCCTGGGAGCCGTGCCGGTGACGACGGCCAAGGACGCCGTGCGCCTCCCACCCACGCTGGGAACGGGAATTGAGGTCGCCCGGGTGAGCCTCGGCTGGGACGATCCGACGGCGCTCGATGCGGTTCTGGGAGCGCTGTTTAGCCCTTCTTCACGCATCTCTTCACGCATCGCTGGTCAGGGTGGGCTCGGAAGCGGCCGGGCGGACCATGGCGGACGGGATCGTTGAAAGATCGGACCGGGGAGATTATCCTATGGGCATGGAAGCCCGTGTGGCCATCCTCGAAACTTTCGCAGCCCAGATCTCGGCCACCCTGACCGAGATGCGCAAGGAGGCGCAGGAGTTCCGCGCGGAGATGCGCGCCGACATGCGCGATCTCCGATCGGAGCTTCGCACCGAGGTTCGCGACCTCCGCCGCATCCATGACCGCGATTTCCGCATCACCTTCGGCGCGATCATCACTACCACGCTCGGGTTGGCCGCCCTGATCGCTCGCGTCTCGCACTGGATCTGACCGGCAACGCGAGCCTCAGAGCATGGTCCGGAGAGATTTGACAAGCGGTGATGTCCCCCAGGCCGTCGGTCTGGCTCACACAGCTGGCGCGTCCGCGACGCCCCTACCCTCTCGATCCGCCTCGAACAGTTCGTTCAGCTCCTGAGCCGCCTGCTGCGTGCTCTGGATCAACTGCTTCTCGTCATGGGCGATCGCGTGGGTCTCGATCAGCGTTCGCTCGTCCTGCGCCCGGAACAGCGCGATGGCGCGGCGGGCCGCCTCAGGGGCGATGTCGAGTTGGCCGAGCACCATCTCGGTCAGCCGCAGGCTGGAGAAGAACGTCTCCCGGACGATGCCTGTCACGTCGCGGTCCATCAGCAGATGGGCGTGGTGCCGGTTTCGCGCGCGCGCCAGGATGACGAGGTGCGGAAAGTGCCGCTTCGCGAGATCGACCACTTCCAGCGTCTCGTCCATCACGTCCGTCGCGACGACAAGGATACGGGCCTGCTCGGCACCCGCCGCGCGCATGAGTTCCTCGCGCGCGGGATTGCCGAAATAGACCTTGTTGCCGAACCGGCGAACCACCTCGACCTGCGCGGGGCTTTTGTCGAGCGCGGTGAACGCAATCCCCTGCATCCGTAAAATCCGGCCGACGATCTGGCCCATGCGCCCGAAGCCGCAGATGATCACCGGGACCGGCGGCCCCTCGATCGGGTCATAGACCGGTTCCTTGCGTGCATCGAGCCGCGGCATGACAAAGCTCTCCGAGACCGCGAACAGGATCGGCGTTACCACCATCGAAACCGCGATCGCGAGCGTGGCCAGGTCCGCTTGCTGCCGTCCCAGCACGCCGCTGCCGACCGCGGCCGCGAACAGGACGAAGCTGAACTCGCTTCCCTGGGGCAGCGCCAGGCTGAAGCGGAGCGCGCTCTTCGCGGAACGGCGCTTCACCAGCCCGACGACGAAGGCGACGGCCACCTTGACGAGGCCGAACACCGCCACGAGGCCCGCCACCAGACCGGGCTGCAGGCCCGCCAACGCCAGATTGGCCGACATGCCGACCGAGATGAAGAAGAAGCCCAGCAACAGACCCTCGAACGGCTCGATGTCGGCCTGCAGTTCGTGACGGTATTCGGAATCCGACAGCAGAACGCCCGCCATGAAGGCGCCGAGCGACATCGAAAGTCCCGCCCAGTCGGCGAGCGCCGCCGTGCCGACAACCAGGAGCAAAGCGGTCGCCGTGAACACCTCGGGGGTTCGCGCCCCGCCCACCGCCCGGAAGATCGGCCGCACGAGGAAGCTACCGCCCACCAGGATGATGGCGACGGCCGCCACACCCCGCGCGACGTTCTGCCAGGGGACGCTCGTGGGAACGCCCACTCCCGAGAGCAGCGGCACGAGGGCGACCAGGGGAATGAACGCCATGTCCTGAAACAGCAGAACCGCGAAGCTGTCCCGTCCGGCCGTCGAGGACAGCAGGTTCCGCTCGCCCAGCATCGGCAGGACGATCGCGGTCGAGGAAAGCGCGAGCCCGGCCCCGAGCACCACGGCGCCGGGCCAGGGAGTTCCCGCGAGATGCGCGAGGCCGGCGAGAAGCATCGTGGTGGGCACCATCTGGCCCAATCCAAGCCCAAACACGGCGTTGCGCAGAACCCACAGCCGGTGCGGCCGCAACTCCAGGCCGATCAGGAACAGCAGCATCACCACGCCGAGTTCGGAAACAGTGGCGATCTGGTGGACATCCGTCACGAGCCGAAGCCCCGATGGGCCGATTATCCCGCCCGCGATCAGGTATCCGAGGATGCTGCCGAACCCCAGGCGCCGCGAGATCGGGACCGCGATCGCAGTGGCGGCAAGCAAGGCGACCAGCGTCTCGATCATCGGATGACCCCTTCTCGCTTTAGCACCTCTTCAATCCCTCCGGCGCAGGATGGACGAGAGCGGCGTTGGGCGGAACATGGCGGGCGGGATTGTTGAACGACCGAGCGGAGAGCCCTACGATATGAGCATGGAAGCTCGGGTCGCAGTCCTGGAGTCGATCGCGGCGCAGACCTCGGCCACGCTGACCGAGATCAAGCAAGAAATGCGTGACTTTCGAAGGGAACTGCACGAGTTCCGCGGCATCCACGACCGCGACTTCCGGATCACCTTCGGCGCGATCATCACGACCACCATCGGGCTCGCCGCCCTGATCGCGCATGTCGCGCACTGGCTCTGACCGCGCCTACAATTCCAGCTTTCCCTGCCGCTCCGCCGGCCTGCCGCCCTCCGCCACCGCACGCACTTCGCCGTCGCAGAACCGCAGCCGAAGCCTCTGGCCGGGGCGCACATGCCCGGACTCGGTGAGCGCGTGCCCCGCCACGTCGGACACCACGACATAGCCCCGCTTCAGCACCGCGAGCGGCGAGACTGCCTCCAGATGCAAACCGGCACCCGCGGCTCGCGCGCGCCACGCGCGGAGGCACGCGCGTAGCGGCGCATCCGAAAGCCGCGACAGCGTGCGCCCGGCGCGGCCCTGGATACCGGCGAAGGCGTGGCGCAGCCCGGAGTCGAGCTTCTGGCCGCATAGCATCACGCCGCCCCGCCGGCGCTCAACCAGGTTCGGCAACGCCAGAATCCAGGCGCGCGCCGTCGCCGACGAGCCGCGCCCCGGCGTGGCGCAGCAGCGACGCAAGATCGGGCAGCCGTCGTTCCACCCGCTCCAGCCCCGATCGCCGCGCCGCCAGGAGGTTCGGGAGCGCGTTGGCCAGCCGCTCCGCCCGGTCATCAAGCCGCTGGCGCGCCTGTCCGAGCAGCGCCGGCAGGTCGGGCAGGCCGCGCGCGGCCCGCTCCAGCGCCAGACGCCGCTCCCCGGCCAGCCGGTTCAGCCCGCCGAGCAGCCGGGCCTGCGCCTGAGCGAGTCCCGCGAGCAGTTCGGTGCGCACCGGCACCGCGATCTCCGCCGCGGCCGTCGGGGTCGGCGCGCGCCGGTCGGCGGCGAAGTCGATCAGGGTGGTGTCGGTCTCGTGGCCGACAGCCGAGATCAAGGGGATGCGGCACAGCGCGGCGGCACGGATCACGACCTCCTCGTTGAAGGCCATCAGGTCTTCCAGGCTGCCGCCGCCGCGCGCCACGATCAGCACGTCCGGCCGAGGGATCGCGCCACCGACCGGCAAGGCGTCGAACCCGGCTATCGCGGCGGCGATCCGCACGGCCGTCCCCTCGCCCTGCACCGGCACCGGCCACAGCAGGATGCGGCGCGGGAAGCGGCGCGCGATGGTGGTCCGGATGTCCTGGATCACCGCCCCGCGCTCGGAGGTCACCAGGCCGATCACCTCGGGCAACATCGGCAGCTTCCGTTTGCGCGCCGGCTCGAACAGCCCCTCGGCCGTCAGGCGCTGGCGCAGCATTTCGATCCGCGCCAGCAGCGCGCCGGCGCCGGCGTATTCCAGCCGCTCGATGACGAGCTGATAGGAGGATCGCTCGGCATAGGCGGTCACGCGGCCGGTCGCGATCACCTCCACCCCGTTCTCGGGCGCCATGCCGAGGCGCGGGACGGCCGATTTCCACACCACGCCGGCGATCTTGGCGCCTTCGTCCTTGAGCGAGAGATAAATGTGCCCGGATGGGTACTTCTTCAGGTCCGTCACCTCGCCGCGCACCCGCACCCGGCCGAAATTGCCCTCCAGCGCCCGCTTCACCGCGCCGGAGATTTCCGAGACGGTGTATTCGGGGAGGTTGGTGCCAGGAGAGGTGGTGGCGACGGGGCGGAGATCGTCCATCCGCGCACCCTATGCTAGGCCAGGGATCGGTAGAAGCCGGAGGGTGCGATGCGTGTTCTGGTGGTCGGATCGGGCGGGCGGGAGCACGCGCTCTGCTGGGCGATCGCCGGCAGTCCGCTGCTGAGCGAGCTGTGGTGCGCGCCGGGCCATCCGGGAATCGCCGAACTGGCCACGTGCGTCTCGATCGAGGCCACCGACATCCCCGCGCTGGTTGCCTTCGCGCTCGAGAACACCATCGATCTCGTCGTGCCGGGACCGGAGGCTCCGCTGAGCGCGGGCCTTGCGGACGCGATGGAAGAAGCCGTGATCGCCTGCTGCGGGCCGAGCGCCGCCGCGGCGCGCCTGGAGGGCAGCAAGACGTTCACCAAGGAGCTTTGCGACGCCGCCGCCATCCCCACCGCGCGATGGGAGCGGTTCGACGACGCCGGCGCCGCAGGCGAGTTCATCACCCGCCGGGGCGCCCCGATCGTGGTCAAGGCCGACGGGCTTGCCGCCGGCAAGGGAGTCGTGGTGGCGGCGACCGAGGACCAGGCGTTGGCCGCGATCGAGGCCATGATGGTCGCGCGCCGCCTGGGCGAGGCAGGCGCAACAGTGGTGATCGAGGAATGCCTGGAGGGCACGGAGATGTCGTTCTTCGCGCTCTGCGACGGCGCGCATGCCATCCCGCTAGGCTCGGCGCGGGACTACAAGCGCGTCGGCGACGGCGACCTCGGACCGAACACCGGCGGCATGGGCGCGATCTCGCCCTGGCCCGGCATGACCCCGGAGCTGGAAGAGGCGGTGATGGCCGGGATCATCCGCCCGGCGCTCGCCGAAATGGCCCGGCGGGGAACGCCGTTTCGCGGCATCCTGTACGCCGGGCTCATGCACACCGCGGATGGTTTCAAGCTGATCGAGTTCAACGTGCGCTTCGGCGATCCCGAGTGCCAGGCGCTATTGCCCCGACTTCGCTCCGACATCCTGCCCGCGCTGCAAGCCGCCTGCGACGGAGAGCTGGCGCATTTCGACCTGCGCTGGGACGACGCCGCCTCGGTCGCGGTGGTGCTCGCCGCGCGCGGCTATCCGGCGGCGCCTGCGCACGGCGGCCGGATCGCCGGCCTGGAGCGCGCGGCGTCGCTCGCGGATGTCCGGGTGTTCCAGGCCGGAACGGCGCAGGACGAGGCGGGACGGCTGATCGCCGCGAGCGGGCGTGTCCTCACCGTCTGCGCGACCGGCACCTCGGTCGAAGATGCGCGCCAGGCGGCCTATGCGGGCGTGGACGCGATCGACTTTCCGGACGGCTTCTGCCGCCGCGACATCGGGCTGCGCTGACCGCTACGCGGGTTTACACCGCACCAGTGCGCGGCTCATCACGCCGGGCGCTCAGGCTGGCCGCGATCACCCGAGCCGCGCGGCGACCCGTTCGACGATTTCCTCGCGCTCCTTGCGTAGAGCGGCTCCCCGTCCGCGCACGCACTCGAGCACGACCGGTCGGCAACGCTCCGGGCGCCCGGCGTCAAACGGCGGCGCAGGGGCATATTCCAGCTGAAGCTGGATCGCCTCGGCCTCGTCGCGCCCGGCGACCTCGGCGGCGAGCGCGAGCGCGAAATCGATGCCCGCCGTCACGCCGCCTCCGGTGAACACCGCATTGTCGCGAACAACCCGGCCCTGGACCGGCACGGCTCCGAGCGTGCCGAGCAGATCATGGCTCGCCCAGTGTGTCGTCGCCCGCCTGCCTGCGAGCAACCCCGCGGCAGCGAGCACGAGCGCGCCGGTGCACACCGAAGTCACATAGCGCGCGCCCTCCGCCCGGCCGCGCAGAAAGCCGAGTGCTTCCTCGTCTTCAAGCAGCGAATTGATGCCGATCCCGCCGGGGACGCAGATGATGTCAAGCGGCGGGCAGGCAGCCATGGTGACGCTCGGTTGCAGCATGAGCCCCGTCGACGATCTGACCGGATCGAGCGTCTTCCAGACGAGGTGCATCGAGGCCCCCGGCAGCGACGCGAGGACCTCGTAGGGGCCGGTCAGGTCGAGCTGCTGAACGTTCGGGAACACCAGGAAACCGATCTCGATGGGCATGTGGCTTCTCCGCACTGGACGCGGCGAATGATAGCGCGGTACTGCCGATGTTGCCGCCGTCCCGATGATGCAGCTTATGGCACGCCCGAAGGCGCGCTCACACCCTCGTCGTCGCGGCAAACGTCACGCGCGCGAGCCGGCGCTGTTCGCGCCATGCGACCAGCCACAGCGCGATGACGAGCAGCGGCGCGATGAGGTCCATGTAGAAGATCGTGCCGGCATTGCCGGGTGCGAAGTTGCCCGCCGCCAGCATCTGATGGATGTGGCCCGCCGCGTCGCCGAGCAGGGAGATCGACGCCACCCAGATGACGGCCCCCTTGAAGGCGAGGGAGCGGCCGAAGGCGAGGCAGGCCGTCACGCCCATGGCGAGATCCGCCATTCCCACCTCGAACTGGAACGGACTCGGCTGCCAGCCGATGAAGGCGGCCGCCTGACCGGGGAGCACGAGGTGATAGAAGGCGGCCCAGAGGAACATCACACCGACCGGCAGCAGCAGCACCCACGCCAGAAATCGCTGCGCGGGCGGTCCGTGCCCGCGAAGCAGCGCCGCGATGACCAGTGCCAGCACGAGAAGGACAGCCGGGAGGTTCGAGAGAACGAACCCGATCACGGCGGCGATGATCATTTGGTCCTCCTGGACATCCTGACGCGGTTCATCCTCGGCTGCCGATCGTCAGGACGCCGCCTCCTCCACACATGGCCGCCCCTCGACCGGTGGTACATTGGAGTGCGGATATTGGTCGCAAGCAAGCCAATCACCGCTTCGGGTGGGAAGCGAACCCTCACCGCGAGGCTTGCGGCTGCTGGTGCGAAAATCAAGGAATGTCGCACCGTCACCTGAGCCCTTCCGCCTCAGGCTCTTACGGTGTGCGGAAGTCCGGTGCGAATGTCGCCTCTGGGTCGCGACGGTCAGCCTCGCAGCGCAACGAAGAACCCACGCAACAACCCCGCCGCCTCGCTCTCGCGCACCCCGCCCACCACTTCCGGCCGGTGATGACACGATGCCGCGTCGAACACCCGCGCGCCGTGCTCCACGCCGCCGCCCTTCGGATCGTAGGCGCCGAACACCAGCCGGCGCACCCGGAACAGGCTGGCAGCATGGGCGCACATTGGGCACGGCTCGAGCGTGACGAACAGATCGCATTCGGGCAGGCGCGCCGCGCCCAGCGTGGCGGCGGCTTGGCGCAGCGCCAGCATCTCAGCATGCGCCGTGGGATCGTTGCGCGCCTCCCCCTCGTTGCCCGCGCGGCCGAGCACCGCGCCATCGGGGCCGATCACGACCGCGCCCACCGGCACCTCGCCCTGCGCGGCGGCGGCACGCGCCTCGGCCAGAGCCATGTCCATCGGCGCCATCAGGCCGCCGCGTAGCGCGTGATCGCGCCGCGCCAGACGGGGAAAGCCCGCCCCTCTGCGATCCAGCTCACCTCGGCCCGCGTCGGGATGCGCCAGCCGCCCAGCTCGCGATAGTCAAAGAAGCGCCCAAGCCAGGGCGTCGACACGGTACGGCGGCCGATCATGCGTGGGCGGTCGTCCGCCTCGATGCGGGTGATGTCGCCGTCCCGGAATCCCAGTCGCACGCGCGCCGGCCCGCCGTCGCTGTCGGCGGACACCTCGACCGTGCCGGCGTCGATTTCGCGCCAGCGCAGATGCGGGTTGGACAGAATGGCCTGCGGCGCCCAGGCGAGTTCGGCGAGGTAGCGCATCAGCTCGCTCTTGTTGAGCTGCGGCCCGGCAGCCCGCGCCAGCCGCACGGACCCGAACAACCGCGCCTCCAGAAATCCCTGGCCATTCACATAGGCATCGAGAATGCGCACTCGCAGAAGCGGCGCGAGCTTCATATTGGCGGCCCAGACGAAACCGGGTTCATGCACGCTGATCGTCTGCTCGGCCATCACCTTGCGCCAGGCATCGTCGGGGCCGGCCCGCATCTCGGCGCATTGGCACAGACGGACCAGCGGGTGCGTACCGGGTTCGGGGCCGGCGCGCTTGGCGAACCGCCGCACGAGCGCCGGCATCGGCGCATCCTCCCCGTCGCGCGCGACGGTGTGACCGAGCCGGCCGACGAGGGCCTGCGTGCGCCTGCGGAATGAGGCGGCAGCGGCCACATGGACCGTCGCCGCCCCACCGGCGGCGAGCGACGCGACGACGATGCCACGGCCGGTCATCGAGGCTTGCCTTCTCGCATGGACGCGATCCTTGCCCGCTCACGCCGGCCGGGTCTAGCAAGCGCCGATGAGCACCACCACGCGGCGCCCGGTCATCGGCGTCACCCTCGATGCCGAGCCGCCGGGCGGCTACTCGAAATATCCCTGGTACGCGCTGCGGGCGAACTATGCCGAGGCGGTGATCGCCGCCGGGGGCCTCCCCGTGGCGCTGCCGCACGATTCCGCGCTCGCCGCCGACTGGCTCGACCGGGTGGACGCGCTGATCGTCACCGGGGGCGCGTTCGACGTCGATCCCGCGCTGTACGGCGATGCCGGGCGGCACGCCACGGTGACCTTGAAGGCGGGCCGGACGGCCGCCGAACTGGCGCTGACGCAAGGCGCGCTTGATCGCGAGATGCCCATTCTCGGCATCTGCGGCGGCGAGCAATTGCTGGCCGTCGCGCTCGGCGGCACGCTGATCCAGCACATCCCCGACACCATCGCGGACGCGCTGGAGCACGAGCAGCCCAACCCGCGCCACGAGCCGGGCCATCCGGTCGCCGTCGTCCCCGGCACCCTGCTGCACCGGATCGTCGGCGCCGAGATGCGGGTGAACTCCGCGCACCACCAGGCGGTGCTCGATGCGGGACTGCGTGCGGCGGTGAACGCCCGCGCGCCCGACGGCGTCGTGGAGGGGATCGAGGCGACCGGAATGCGCTTCTGCCTGGGCGTGCAGTGGCACCCGGAGTTCTTCATCGACCAAGGCGACCGCCGCATCTTCGATGCCCTGATCGCAGCCTGCGGCAAATGACGGACTCCCCCGAGCGGGGAGAACGCATCGCCAAGTGGCTCGCGCGCGCCGGCGTCGCCAGCCGGCGCGACGCCGAGAAGCTGCTGGCCGAGGGTCGGGTACGGCTCAACAATGCGACGATCACGCACCCCGCCAGCTTCGTGCGACCCGGCGACATCGTGCGAGTGGACCGCGCCGTGGTCGCGACGCCCGAGGGCACGCGGCTCTGGCGCTATCACAAGCCCGACGGGCTGGTGACGACGCACCGCGACCCGGAAGGCCGGCCGACCGTCTTCGAACGCCTGCCGCCGCATCTGCCGCGCGTGGTCAGCGTCGGGCGTCTAGACCTGACCAGCGAGGGGCTCTTGCTGCTGACCAACGACGGCGCGCTGGCCCGGCGGCTGGAGCTGCCGGCCACCGGCTGGCTGCGCCGCTACCGCGTGCGCGTGCACGGCTACCCCGAGCCGAAGGCGCTGGCCGGGCTGGCGCGCGGCGTGACGATCGAGGGCGTGCGCTACGGCCCGATCGAGGCCGGGCTGGATTCGGTGAAGGGCGAGAACGCCTGGGTGACCATCGGCTTGCGCGAGGGCCGCAACCGGGAGGTGCGGCGGATCATGGAGTACCTCGGGCTCAGCGTCTCCCGCCTGATCCGCGTCACCTATGGCCCGTTCCAGCTCGGCACCCTGGCGCGCGGCGCGGTTGAGGAGATTCCGACCCGCGTGCTGCGCGACCAGTTGCCGCGCGATTCCGCCTGATGCGGATCGTGGCGGGCACCTGGCGCGGCCGCACTCTGGCCGCCCCGCCCGGCGAGGCGACGCGCCCGACCGCCGACCGGGTGCGTCAGGCGCTGTTCGACATTCTGCTGCACGCGCCCTGGGGCGGGCGCGAGGCAATCGACGGCGTCCGGGTTCTGGACGCCTTCGCCGGCACCGGCGCGCTCGGGCTGGAGGCGCTGTCGCGCGGCGCGGCGCACGCGACGTTCATCGAGCGAGACCACGCGGCAATCGCCGTGCTGCGCGCAAACGTCGCGGCGCTCGGCGCCGAGGACCGCACGCGGGTCATCGCGGGCGACGTGCTGGCGCCGCCGCGCGCGGAGGCGCCATGCGGATTGGTGTTCCTCGATCCGCCTTACGGGAACGGCGCCCTCCCCCCGGCCCCCTCCCGCAAAGGGAGCAGAGGGCACGCCGTCCCTCACTCCTCCCCTCCCCCTGCGGGAGGGGTCGGGGCAGGGGTGGCGGTCCGCGACGCTGTCGCCGCCCTGGCCGCCGCCGGCTGGATCGCGCCCGGCGCGCTGATCGTGGCGGAAACCGCGCGCGATGCCCGCTGCCCCGCCCCGCACGTGCCTCTCGTCGAACGCGCCCACGGCGCAGCCAGGATCACCGTCTGGAGAGCGTAGGGCGGAAAAGCGCAGCGAATTCCGCCTCCATCCGCACATGGTGGCGGAGGCGCTTCGCTTCTCCGCCCTACTCTCGAAGCAGTTCCTGTCCCTGAACGCGCCGATGAGACAGACTGCCCGCCAATCAAGAGCGGGAGGATGCGATGCGGTTCGCGGCGATCGGGCTGGATCACCGGCACATCTACGACCTGACGCAAGGGCTGCTTGATGCGGGCCTCGATTGCGCGGGCTACTGCCCGGAGACGTCGGACGCGCATGTCCTGGCCGGGTTCCGCGAGCGGTTCCCCGGCATTCCCGCCGTGCCGCGCGCGCGCCTGCTCGACGATCCTTCGATAGCGCTGATCGCCCTTTCGGCGGTGCCCTCCGATCGCGGCCCCGTCGCGATCGCCGCGATGCGGCGCGGCAAGGACGTGGTGGTGGACAAGCCGGGCGTCGCGATGCTGGACCAGCTCGCCGACGTCGAACGGGCCGTGGCCGAGACCGGGCGCATCTGGTCGGTGTGCTTCTCCGAGCGCTTCCTGATGCCCTCGACCACGAAGGCGCTGGAAATCGTGCGGGCGGGCGGCATCGGGCGCGTGGTCCAGACCTTGGGGCTGGGGCCGCACCGGCTGAACCGCGCGCTGCGCCCCGCCTGGTTCTGGGACCGCGCCACGTACGGCGGCATCCTGAACGACATCGCCAGCCACCAGATCGACCAGTTCCTCGCCTTCACCGGCGCCGAGGACGCCGAGATCGTCTCCGCGACCGTGGGCGAATATGGCACATCGCCAGGCTTCGAGGATTTCGGCGAGATCGTGCTGCAATCGGACACGGCGCGCGGCTACGTGCGGGTCGACTGGTTCACCCCGGACGGCCTGCCGACCTGGGGCGACGGGCGGACGATCATCACCGGAACGGAGGGCACGATCGAGCTTCGCAAGTACATCGACATCGCCGGGCGCCAGGGGACCGACCACCTGTTCCTGGTCGATCGCAAAGCGACGCGCCACATCGACTGCGCGAATCTGCCGATCACCTACTTTCGCGACATCGCCCATGACGTGGCGGAGCGGACCGCGAGCGGGATGGCGCAGCGCCAGGCCTTCACCGTGACGCGGCTCGCGCTGCAGGCGCAGGCGCGCGCGACGCGCTTCCTTCCGAAGGCGCGCGCGTGATCGGGCTCGCCATCATTGGCGTCGGCAACGCCTTCGTGCCGCACGCGCGCGCCCTGCACGATCTCTCCGATCGGGCGCGCGTCGTCTGGGCCGTCGCGCGCGATCCGGCGCCATTGGGTGCCGTCGCTGACGAGCACGGTTGGCCGGTGACGACGGATGTGGCGGGTGCGGTGCAGGACGGGGCGGTGGACGCCGTTCTGGTCCTGACGCCGGCCAACACGCATCTCGCGATCGCGGAGATGGCGCTCGCCGCCGGCCGGCACGTGCTGTGCGAGAAGCCGCTGGAGGCGTCCATTTCGCGCGCCGGGGCGCTGGTCGCGCGAGCGCGGCATTCCGACCGGCGCCTGGGCGTGGTGTTCCAGATGCGGTTCCGTCCCGGCAGCCTCCGCCTGCGCGAGGCCCTTACGACGGGCGAGCTGGGCGCCGTGCAGGCCGCGTCGATGGCCGTCCCGTGGTGGCGGCCGCAATCCTACTACGACCAGCCCGGCCGGGGCACCCGCGCGCAGGACGGCGGCGGCGTGCTGATGACGCAGGCGATCCACACGCTCGACCTGTTCCGCTGGCTGCTGCCGGTGCGCGATGTCGTGGCGGCGCTGGCCCGCACCACCGCGCTGCACCGGATGGAGTGCGAGGACTTCGCGGCCGCGCTGCTGCGGCTGGAGAACGGCGCCCCGGCGACGTTGACCGCGAGCACCGCGTCCTATCCCGGCAGCGGCGAGTGGATCGAGGTGATCGGCGCGAACGCCACGGCCCGGCTGTCGCCCGATGGGCTGCGGCTGGCATTCCTCGACGGCCGGACGGAGACGCTGGCCGAAGACGCCGGCTCGGGCAGCGGCGCCGCCGTGATGGCGTTCTCGCACGCGGGGCATCGCGCTGTTCTGGCCGACTTCCTGGACGCGATCGAGCAGGGGCGCGATCCGGTCGCGACCGGGGAGGAGGCGCTGGCGACACAGCGCCTGATCGACGCGATTCTCGCGCGGGCTCAGTGATGGAGGAAGCAATGGCGGCGGATCGGGACGGCCGGATGAAAGGCAAGGTTGCGATCGTAACCGGATCAGGCTCGCGCGCCGACGGCATCGGCAACGGGCGCGCCGCGTCGATCCTGCTCGCCCGGCACGGGGCGAAGGTCGCGCTGGTCGATGAGAATCCGGAATGGGTCGCCCGCACCCGCGCGATGATCGAAGACGAGAGCGGCGTCTGCCGGGTGATCGCGGGCGACGTCACCATCGAAGCGGACTGCGCCCGCATCGTCGCCGAGACCGTGCGCGCGTGGGGCCGCCTCGACATTCTGGTGAACAACGTCGGAATAGGCGGCCCGCCCAGCTCCGCCGTCGATGTCGATCTGCAGGCGTGGGACCGCGCGCTGCGCGTCAACGTCACCTCGATGATGCTGATGGCCCGCTTCGCGATCCCGGAGATGGCGCGCAACGCATCCGGCGCCATCATCAACATCGCCTCCTACGCCGGCCTGTTCGGCGGCCACCCGAGCCTGCTCTATCCCACGTCGAAGGGCGCCGTCGTGAACATGACGCGCGCGATGGCCGCGCATCACGCCGCGCAGGGCATCCGGGTCAACGCGGTCGCGCCCGGCATGGTCTATACGCCGATGGTCTATGCCGGCGGCATGAGCGAGGAGACGCGTGAGGCGCGGCGCAACCGATCGCTGCTGAAGACCGAGGGCAGCGGCTGGGACGTCGGCAACGCGGTGCTCTATCTGGCGAGCGAGGAGGCGCGCTGGGTCACCGGAATCGTCCTGCCGGTGGACGCCGGCGCCTCCGCCGCGCCATCGGCCTATCCGGCGCGGAGGTAGGGTGGCCTTTCTCCGTCATTCCCGCGAAAACGGGAATCCACCGCGGATGGCACGGATCGTCGCGTGCGCGAGAGAGACCGGATGACCGCTTCCGCATCCTCATGGTCCACCGGCAGCGCTCGCCCAAATGGCCGTTCGCTGCCACTCGCCCGTGCGCCTTCCGACGGTATCTTACGGCAGCCCGCTCTATCCGCCCTCAGTTAGGTTTTCTCGACGATCATACCTCCGAGTCGGAGTGACGGTCACGGGCGCTAAACGGACCTGGACGCGAGGCGGCAAGCTATATCCGGTTTCCACCGAGGCGGTCGTCAGATCGGCCTGTTGATATTATCGGCGCGCACCCTCTCCGTGGCCCCGCTGATGTCGCCGAGCTTGGCTCCGCGCACCACGCGCTCCTGTGTGGCCAGTCCGGCGCGCTGCTTCTCGATCGCCGCGCGGGCCTCCGCCTCCGCCTCGTGCGGGCCGAGTATCAAAACCCCGCTCTCGTCGCACAAGACGGCGTCGCCCGGCATCACCACCGCGCCCCCGATCGATACCGGCTTGTTGAGCCGGCCGCCGAAATCGTAGAGGCGCGTCGTGATCGGGGCTAGGCCGCGGCACCAAAGGGGGAAGTCGGATGCGCGCACTTCCTCGATGTCCGTGCAGGGGCCGTCCACCACGCCCGCCCGCGCGCCGGCCGCCTTGGCCGCGACCGTGACGCCGCCGCCCCAGCAGGCGTGACGGTCATCGCCCAGCCGGTCGACCACCAGGATGTCGCCCGGCCGCAGCAGCCCGAGCGCGTGGTGCAGGAGCGTCGAGTCCGGACCGGGGATCGCCAAGGTCACGGCCGTGCCGGCGATCCGCCGGCCGGGGATGAGCGCCTGGATACGCCGGTCGGCAAAGCCCCAGTGCCGCCAGTGCCCGATCGTCGCCGTCTCGGCCTGCTCCAGCAACGCGATGATCTCGGCGTTGATCTGGGCGGGCATGTCCCCAATCTCGTATTTCGGCATCGTCACCTCCGTCAGACACCCGCCGGCACCGGCGCCGACAAGGCCCGAAGCTGGCGCTCGGGATGCACGAACAGCCACAGCACCGCGCCCGCCAGGCCGGCCAGCGCGATGCCGAGCAGCGCGCCGGACCACGTCCCGGTCCAGCGCACGAGCAGCGCCATCACCACCGGCCCGACGACGCCCGCCGCGTTGCCCCAGAAATTGGTCCACCCGGAGACGATCCCGGTCGCGCCCCGGCCAAGGTCTTGCGTCGCCGACCAGATCGAGACTTGCGTCAGCCCGATCGCGCCGAGCGAGACGCACAACAGCGCCAGCATCAGCGCGACCTGCGGGATCCGCGACGCCGCGATCAGGGCGAGCGCGCTGACCACGAATCCCGCCATCGCCAGTGGAACGCGCGCGCGCCACACCGAGCCCGTTCGCTTCAGGATGCGGTCCGCCAGCGCCCCCGTCACGAACACCATCAAAAACAGCGCCACCCACGGCAGCGCGGCGCCAAATCCCATCTGCTTGAGCGAGAAATGGCGCACGTTGATCAGGTAGGTCGGCAGCCAGGTCGTGTAGAAGCTTTGGATCAGGATCAGAAAGAAATATTGGAGCCCGATCGCCCAGAACTGCCCGGCGCCTAGGCAGCGCCAAAACGCGCCGGAAGGCGCGCGCGGCTCCGCCCCTCGCCCGGCGGCGATGTAGGCGGCCTCGGCGCGGCTCACCGCCGGATGATCGGCCGGCTCGTCGCGAAAGAACACCCACCAGGCCGCGCCGAGCAGAAAGCCGAGCACGCCGAAGCCGTAGAAGGCGAACCGCCAGCCGAACGAGGCAATCACCCAAGTGGTCAGCGGCGCGGCCGCGATTGGTCCCAGATAGAGGCCGCCCAGCAGGATCGAGTTCCCCTTGCTGCGTTCCGATTGCGGAAACCAGCGCTTCAACGCGAGGACCGACGCCGGCCAGTCCGCCGACTGGCCGACGCCGAGCAGGGCGCGAAGGGTCACGAAGGACCACACGGAAAAACCCAGCGGGGTGGCCGCGGTCAGGACCGACCACAGCAGATTCGCCCAGGTACAGGCCGCGCCGCGGGCCAAACCGCTCGGCGAGCCATCCGGACGGCACCTGGAGCAAGGCATAGGTCCAGGAGAAGCTGGTCAGGATCAGCGACATCTCGATCAGCGAGAAGCCGTACTCCTTCTGGATCGTCGGGGCGGCGACCACCATCGCCGTGCGGTCGAGCGACATGACGAACGTGATCGGCGCCAGGAGCAGGACTGCCATCCACCATCGAAGCCTGCCGACCGACCCCGCCCTGCCGTCTCCGACCTTCACAGCGCGTGCGCCCGCGCCACCGCCTCGGACTGCGCGCGGGCGTGGTTCATGCCCCGCGCGATCGCCTCGACATCGCGCTGCACCTGGATTTGGTGCCAGATGTAGTTGTCGGCGGGTCCGTCACCGGAGGACGCCATCATGGAGGCACAGCCGAACAGGCCGAGAAGAGCGAGAAAAGCTGCGGCGATTTTCATGGCGTCCGGCCCGGTTCACGGCTTCCTGAGAATGATCCTACGGATCGCCCGGCGCCGCGCCAAGCTCCATCCGCCGGCCCGGCTCAGCCGCCGGCAGCCCCGGGGCGGGGCGCCGCCTGGACCTACGGGCTACCCGGCGGTAGGATGCGTCCACCCGAACCCGCTCGCGGGGGAGTGAAGCGACGCGCGCGCGCAGCCAGGAGCGAACATGCCAAGCCTGAACTACGCCTCACCCACGACGGTCAACGAGGCCGTCGCCCTGCTGGCCGGCGCGCCCGGTCTCGCCAAGGTGCTGTCCGGCGGCACCGATCTCCTGGTCCAGCTCCGTTCGGGGCGCGTGAAGCCCGAGCTGATCGTCGATACCAAGCGCCTGCCCGGCATCATCGGCATCCGCGAGGAGAACGGCGGCTTCGTCATCGGCGCCGCGACCCCCGGCGCGGTGCTGGAGGCCCATGAGGGGCTGAAGCGCGCCTATCCGGGCGTGATCGAGGCGATGGACCTGATCGGCTCGCAGCAAATCCAGGGCCGCGCGTCGCTTGCCGGCAATCTCTGCAACGCCTCGCCCGCGGCCGACAGCGTGCCGGCGATGATCGCCGTCGGAGCCGTCGCGGTGATTGTCGGCCCGGACGGGCGGCGCGAGGCGCCCGTCGAGCAGATCCCGACGGGACCGGGCCGCACGTCGCTCGCCAAGGGCGAGTTCGTCCTGGAGTTCCGCCTGCCGGCGCCCGCCGCCCACGCCTCGGACGCCTATCTGCGCTTCATCCCGCGCACCGAGATGGATATCGCGGTGGTGGGCTGCGGGGTCAGCGTGGCGTTGGACACGAACGGCGCCTGCACGGCCGCGCGGGTCTGCCTGGGCGCCGTCGCGCCGGTGCCGCTGGTGGTGTCCGCCGCCTCGGAGGCGCTGGTCGGATCGCGCCTGGACGATGCGGCGCTGGCCAGGCTGGACGCTGCTGCGCAGGCGGCGTGCCGCCCGATCAGCGACAAGCGCGGCACCATCGAGTACCGCACCAGGATCGCGGGCGTGCTGGCCCGCCGCACCGCCGCCATCGCATTCCAGCGCGCCCACCAGCGCGGATAAAGACATCGCGGGTAAGGACATCCATGAGCAAGCACCACGTCACCACGACCATCAACGACGAGCCGGTCGAGTTCCTATGCGAGACGCAGGAGACCATGCTCGACGTGCTGCGCAACACGCTGAACCTGACGGGCAGCAAAGAAGGCTGCGCCTCGGGCGATTGCGGCGCGTGCAGCGTCATCTGCGACGGCAGGATAGTGTGCTCCTGCCTGATGCTGGGCGTCGAGGCCGAGGGGCATGATTTCACCACGGTCGAGGGCATCGCGCGGGGCGACGAGCTGCATCCGGTGCAGCGCCAGTTCCTGGAGCACGCGGCCTTGCAGTGCGGCTTCTGCACGCCCGGCCTGATCGTCGCCACCAAGGCGCTGCTGGACGAGAACCCGAGCCCGACGGAGGAGGAGGCGCGCTATTGGCTCGCCGGCAATCTCTGTCGTTGCACCGGATACGACAAGATCCTGGCGGCCGTCATGGACGCCGCCGCCGAGATGCGCGGGGAAAAGAGGGCAGCATGAATTACATCGTCAGCAAGCCGGAACTGAAGGTCGTCGGTACCCGCCCGGTGCGGCCCGACGGCGTGGACAAGGTGACGGGCCGCGCGCAGTTCGGCGCCGACATGGCGTTGCCGGGAATGCTGTGGGCGAAGGTGAAGCGCAGCCCGCACGCGCACGCGCGGATCGTCTCGATCGACGCCTCCAAGGCGCTGAAGCTGCCCGGCGTGCGCGCCGTGGTGACGGCGGCAGACTTCCCCGACATCGCCTCGGAGGAAGCCTTCGTCGGCGAGGGCCCGATGAACTTCCGCGACCTGTCGCGCAATTGCATGGCCCGCGACAAGGCGCTCTATGAGGGCCACGCCGTCGCCGCCGTCGCCGCGATCTCGCAATCCGTCGCCGACGCGGCGCTCGATCTGATCGAGGTCGAGTACGAGGTGCTGCCCCACGTCATCGACGTGGAGGCGGCGATGGCGCCCGACGCCCCCGTGCTGCACGACGACCTGTTCACGCAAGGCATGGACCGCAGGCCCGCCAAGCCGTCCAACATCGCCAAGCGCGTGGTCTTCAAGAAGGGCGACGTGGATGCCGGCTTCCGGCAGGCCGATGTGGTGGTCGAGGGCCGCTACACCACGCAGCCGGTGCATCAGGCCTATATCGAGCCGCACGCCTGCGTTGTCAGCGTCGCCGCCGACGGCCAGGCCGAGATCTACAGCTCCAGCCAGGGCCAGTTCATGGTGCGCGCGTACTGCGCTAAGCTGCTGAACTGGGATCTGTCGAACGTCCGCGCGGTCCCGCTCGAGATCGGCGGTGGGTTCGGCGGCAAGACGCTGGTGTATCTGGAGCCGCTGGCGCTCGCGCTGGCGCAGAAGACCGGCCGGGCGGTGAAGATGGTGATGACGCGCGAGGAGGTGTTCCAGGCCACCGGCCCGACCTCCGGCGCGGTGATCGACGTCAAGATCGGCGCCAAGCGCGATGGCACCATCGTCGCCGCCAAGCAGGTGCTGAAATACCAGGCCGGCGCCTTCCCCGGCTCGCCGATCGGACCGGGCTGCATGTGCGGCTTCGCGATGTACGATCTGCCCAACGTCGATGTGGTCGGTTACGACGTCGTTTCCAATCGCCCCAAGGTCGCGGCGTACCGCGCGCCCGGCGCGCCGATCTCGTCGTGGGCGGTCGAGTCCGCGCTGGACGATCTGGCCCGTAAGCTGGACATGGACCCGATCGCGCTGCGCGAGCGCAACGCGGTGCGCGACGGCAGCAAGACCCATTACGGGCCGAGCTTCCGCGACATCGGCTTCATCGAAACGCTGGCCGCCGCGAAGAACCATCCGCACTACCGCGAGCCGCTCGCGCCCAACCAGGGCCGGGGCATCGCGTGCGGGTTCTGGTTCAACATCGGCGGCGAATCCTCGGGCGCCGTGCACATCAACGAGGACGGCACGGCGAGCGTGGTATCGGGCAACCCCGATATCGGCGGGTCGCGCGCCTCGATGGCGATGATGGCGGCCGAGGTGCTCGGGATTCCGGTGGACAAGGTGCGTCCGGTCGTCGGCGACACGACCTCGATCGGCTTCTCGCATCTCACGGGCGGAAGCCGCGTCACCTTCGCCACCGGCATGGCGGTGACGCAGGCCGCGGAGCGCGTGGTTCACCAGCTCAAGGAGCGTGCCGCGCAGGTCTGGGAAATCCCGGCCGAGGCTGTGGAATGGCGCGACGGCGCGGCGTATCCGGCGGGGTCGAACGCCGGCGGGTTCGAGCCGCTGGCGCTGGCCGATATCGCTCTGAAGGCGGGGCGCACCGGCGGGCCGATCAGCTCGGAGGTGTCGCTGAACGCGCAGGGCGCCGGCCCCGGCTTCGGGTGCCATATCTGCGATGTGGAGGTCGATCCGGAGACCGGGCGCACCACCATCCTGCGCTATACGGCGGTGCAGGACGTCGGCAAGGCGATCCATCCGGCCTACGTGGAGGGCCAGATCCAGGGCGGCGCCGCGCAGGGGATCGGCTGGGCGCTGAACGAGGAGTATGTGTACGACACCAAGGGGCGGCTGGAGAACCCGGGATTCCTCGACTACCGCGTGCCCGTCGCCTCGGACCTGCCGCGCATCGAGGCCGTGATGGTCGAGGTGCCGAACCCACGCCACCCGTTCGGCGCGCGCGGCGTGGGCGAAGTTCCGATCGTGCCGCCGATGGCGGCCGTCGGCAACGCGATCCGCGCCGCGACGGGCGTGCGGATGTGCCATCTGCCGATGTCGCCACCCAAGGTGCTGGCGGCGCTGGACGACGCGGCCAAGGGGTCCTGACCTGCCCCGAATCGTCCTCTCGGGCTCGTTCTGCCAGGCCCTCACCGGCGGGCAGGCCGAGCTTGAGGTGACGGCGCGCACTTTCCGGCAATTGGTCCGCGAGTTGGAGGCGCGCTTCCCCGGCCTCGGCACGCAGGTCGAAGAGGGCATGGCGATCGCGATCGACGGGGTGATCTATCAGGACGCGTATGGGGCGAGGCTTGAGGACGGGAGCGAGATCTATCTGATTCCAAAGATCGCGGGCGGGTAGGTTGCGGCGGCACGTGACCCCCGCTATACCGCCGCGGGGCCGAATAAGCGCGCCGACGTAGCTCAGGGGTAGAGCAACTGATTCGTAATCAGTAGGTCCTCGGTTCAATTCCGAGCGTCGGCACCAAGCCAGATCAAAGGCTTACTGCTAAATTTAGCGCTGATGCCGGAGGCCAAAGATCCGTTGGGGCTTCAAGGATGGCCCGATACCGGAACCGAACTGGCCATCAGCGCCGCTGCGGTCCCGCGCGCGCTGCGCGCGCTGCGGATGCTGCTGAAGGAGCCGCTGCCCGGCATTGGCACGATCTCCGTGCTGATCGTGCCGGACGAGGAGATCGGCAGCCAGCCAGTCGCGCCTGGATCGAGCGGGAGGCGCGGCAATCGGATGCCTGCCTGACGCTGGAACCCTGCCGGCCGGAGGGAAAAGTCGTGGTCGGGCGGGGCGCGGTGGGGGCGCTGTATGTTCGGGCCACCGGGGTCACCGCTCATGTCGGTCCGTCGCGGGCGCTCGGCGCATCCGCCATTTCCGCGCTCGCCTCTCTGGTCGCCCCGCTGGAGGCACTGACCGATCCGGCGCGCGGTGTCGGCACGTCTGTCGGAATACTCCGCGGCGGCGTGGCCCGGCAGGTGATTCCGGCGGAGGCCGAGTTCCATCTGGATCTGCGTGCCAAAGACCAAGCGGGCGCCGACTGGTTGCTGGCGGAGGTGCGCCGGGTCATCCAGGCCAAGCCGGCCGACCCGCGCGTGAGCGTAAGCGTGGAGGGCGGATTCTACCGGCCGCCCTTTCCGACCCGGGCCGGCACGCGCGCGCTGTATGCGATGGCGCAGCGTGTGGGCGCGGCGATCGGCACGCCGGTTGGGGAGGTCGTCTCCGCCGGCGGCTCCGATGGCAGTTTCGCCGCGGCAATAGGGGTGCCGACGCTCGATGGGCTGGGGCCTATCTGTCACGAATCCTGCAGCCGGCGGGAGCGCGTGGAGGTGGACAGCATCGTGCCGCAGGGCGCCCTGTTCGCCGGGCTTGTTCTCGCGATTGGCCTCGAAGGAGTTTCCTGATGGCTCACCAGCGTTTCCGCCGATTCAACACCGGCCCGTATTATCCGGAGCAGAAGATCACCAACGAAATGTGCATGGCCGTGCGGGCCGGGAACCTGATCTTCCTGCGCGGCCAGACCGGCTACACGCTCGACGGCGATTTCGTGGGCCTCGGCGATGCCGCCGTGCAGGCGGAGCAGGCGATGCAGAACGTGCGCGTCCTGCTGGAGGAAGCCGGCGCCAAGATGGAGCATATCTGCAAGATCACGACCTACATCACCGACCGCGCCTACCGCACTTCGGTCTACCAGGTGATCGGCCGCCATCTTGGCAGCGTCGCCCCGGTCGGCACTGGATTGATCGTCAACGGCCTCGCCTTGCCAGAGATGCTGGTCGAGATCGACATTGACGCAGTGATTCCGCAGGCATGACACCGATCTTCCTGCCGGGCCTGTTCGACCCCAAGGCCGCCGCCGCCGTGCATCGCCACGGCCATTCTGCGGAAGCCGCCGCCGAGCAGGCCGAGGCGGAGTTCGCGCGATTGCACGAGGCTTTGGAAGCGGCGGGCGGGGCAGCCACGGATGTCTGCAAGATCACCATGCAGATCACCGATCGTGCGTACCGGCAGGCGATCTACGCCGTTCTCGGCCGCCGGCTGGCCGGCGTGTTCCCGGTCTCGACGGGCCTGATCGTCAAGGGTCTGCCGGACCCGGACGCGCTGTTTCAACTCGACGCCTGGGCGGTTTCCGGCGGCCCGCACGCGCGGCTGCGCCGCTACCGCTCGACGGACGCGCCATACGGATTGAGCAAGCAGGACTTCATCTGCGACTTCTGCATGGCGGTCGTGGCGGGCCGACGAATTTTCCTGCGCGGGCAGACTGGGCTGGCGCTGGATAGCCCTATGGTCGGGCTGAACGACCCTGCGACGCAGGCCCGCCAACCGATCGAGAACGTGCAAATCCTTCTCGCCGAGGCCGGCGCGGACCTGTCACACGCGGTCAGGCTCGTCACCTACGTCACCGATCGCGCCTTCCTGGCACCCGTGCGTGACGTTGTGGGTTCGGCCTTCGCCGGTACGCCCGTGGCAGAGACGGAACTCGTGGTCAAGGGCCTGGCGGCGCCGGAGGTCCTGATGGAGGTCGACGTTCACGCGGTGCTGCCGTCATGACCTTCTCGCTCGCCGGGCGATGCGCGCGGACGGGGATGCTGGGGCTGGCAGTCACCACTTCCTCCATAGCGGTCGGCAGCCGCTGCGGCTTCGCCCGCGCCGGCGTGGGCGCAGTGCTGACGCAGCATCGCACGGACCCACGGCTCGGACCCGCCGGGATCGCCCTGCTTCAAGCGGGCAAGGATGCGGAAGCGACGATCCGGGAACTGGCGCTGGGCACGCCGGAGCGTAACTGGCGGCAACTGGCGGCGATCGACTCGCGCGGCCGCACTGCGTACTTCCACGGCGCGCATATCCGCTCGATCCATGCCGGCGCGCAGGCGAAGGATTGCGTCGCGATCGGCAACATCCTCGCCGCTGCCACCGTGCCCGAGGCGATGCTCGCCGCCTTCGCGCGCGACCCGGGGGCGCCGTTGGCAGAGCGGCTGATGCAAGGGCTGGAGGCGGGCCTGTCCGCCGGCGGCGAACGCGGCCCCATCCGCTCGGCGAGCCTGCTGGTGATGTACCAGCACAGCTTCCCGTACATCGATTTGAGAATGGACGAGTCCGACACGCCGATCGCCGCCTTGCGCGCATTGTGGGAGGCGTATGCGCCGCAGGCCGACGACTACGTCGCCCGCGCCATCGACCCAGGCTCGCTGGGGCCGAGCCAGACGTAAGGGGTTTCTATAATGCGGCGGCGACCGCCCCCGAGCTCAGCAGGGCAGCGATTTCGTCCGCCGACAGGCCAAATGTTCGAAGCAAATCTTGCGTGTGATGCCCGAGCGCCGGCGGTGGCGAGGCCGCGCGGAGCGGCGCATCATCGAGTCGGAAGCCCGCGGTCGGAATAGCCACGCCATTATCCAAATGCTGGACGAAACCGCGCTCGGTGACCTGCGGCTCGGCCAGGATTTGCGGAACCGTGCGCACGCGCGCGGCGGGAACCTCCGCCTTGGCGAGCAGGTTCTCCCACTCCTCGGCGCTGCGCCCGGCGAGCACCGCCTCGAGCACCTCCGTCATCGCGTCACGATGGGCGATCCGCGAGGCCGGCGTCGCGAAGCGCGGATCGTCGCACCACCCGGGGCTGTCCAGAACAAAGGCGAGCGATTCGAATTGCCTCTGCGTATTCGTGACAACGTTAAGCAGGCCATCGGCAGTGCGGAACGTGCCCGAGGGAGAGCCGGTGAAGTTGTGATTGCCCATCGCGCGGGGCTCGGCGCCGGCGGCCAGATAGTGTCCGACGGGCCATCCCAAAGTGAACAGCGCCGTGTCCAACATCGCCACGTCGAGATAGGCGCCCGTGCCGGTGCGGGCGCGACGGACCAGCGCGGCGGTGATCGCATACGCGGCCATCATCGCCGCCGCCGTGTCACAGAACTGAAAGCCCGCCTTCAGCGGACCGGTCGCGGCGTCGCCGCTGACCGTCATGCCGCCGGCCATGCCCTGCACGACATGGTCATAGGCCGGACGATCCGACCATGGCCCGGCCTGGCCGAAGCCGCTTATCGAGCAATAGACCAGGCCCGGATTGTCCCCACGCAGGGTTTCATCATCCAGGCCCAGCCGCCGCATCACGCCGGGACGAAAGTTCTCCACCAGCACGTCGGCTTGGCTTGCCAGGCGGCGGAACAGCGCCCGGCCATCGGGGTGCTTGAGATCGATGGCGATGGACTGCTTGCCGGCATTCTGCGGAATGAAGGAAGCGCCGAGTCCGCGCGCATTCAGCGCCGGATCCGGACCCAGTCGGCGCGTCGGATCGCCTGACAGAGCCTCGACCTTGACGATCGCCGCGCCCGAGAGTGCGAGCATGTAAGTGCAAAGCGGCCCCGCCAGCACGTTGCTCGCATCCAGAACGCGGATGCCGTGCAGCAGATCGGTCATGCCCCGGCGCCCTGGCGATGCGCGCGGATCATACCGCGTGCGATCAGGAGCTGCTGGATTTGCGAGGTCCCTTCAAAAATGCGGAACAGCCGGGCATCGCGATAAAGACGTTCGACGGGGCCGCCGCGCATATAACCGGCGCCGCCCAGGATCTGCACCGCGCGATCGGCGACGCGGCCCAGCATCTCCGATGCGAAATACTTGCCGCACGCGATCTGGCCGACGACGGGCTCGCTGGCTCCCTCGCGGTCGAAACCCCGTGCTGCTTCCAGCACCATCGCGCGCGCGGCGAACGCCTCGGCCTTGCTGTCGGCCAGCAGAAGCTGCACGGCCTGGTGCTCCGCGATCGGCACCCCGAACTGCACGCGGGTCGTCGCGTGAGACAAACTTTCCGCGATCAGCCGGTCTGCCTGCCCGACGCAGGTGGCCGCCACATGCAGCCGGGCATGGTTGATGCCGCGCAGCGCGGTGCGCAGGCCGTTGCCCTCCGTCCCGCCCACCAGCGCCTCGGCCGGCACGATACAGTTGTCCAGCAGCACATCCGCGGTCGGTGCGGCATCCTGGCCCATCTTGCGGTCGATCGGGCCGACCGTGAGACCCGGCGTGCCGGCTGGCACGATGAAGGCCGAGACGCCGGCGCCGCCGCTGCCGGCCTCCCCGGTACGGGCGAACACGATGAAAACGCCTGCCTCGGTCGCGTTGGTGATGTAGCGCTTGTGCCCGTTCAGGCGAAACTGCTCGCCCTCCCGCGATGCGGTCGTGGCGATGCCGGCGGCATCGGAGCCGTAGTCCGGCTCGGTCAGCGCGAAGGCGGCGGTCAGCGCGCCGCTGGCCATGCGCGGCAGCCACTCGCCGCGCTGCGCCTCGGTGCCGTTGTAGAGGATCGGTTGGGAGCCAAGCCCGATCGTCGTGGAGAAGCGCGCGCGGAACGAGGCGGAGGCGCGCGTCACCTCCAGCATGACGGTGATCTGCGCCTCCATGGTCAGCTCCAGCCCGCCGTAGCGCGCGGGGATGGAGATGCCGAACAGCCCCGCCGCGCGCAGCGCGTCGGCGAGGTCTTCCGGCATCCGGTCGGCCCCCTCCAGCCGGTGTTCGGCGGGGATCAGCACGTCGCGGACCAAACGCCGCACGTCGGACAGCATCGCCGGGAAGTCCGCGTGGTCCCGTCCGATCGGCGCGTCCGTCATCTCAACCCCGCTGGCTGCTGAGATCCGGCATGACGCCCACGGGCTCGGCGCCCTGGGTGACAAGCTCAAGCGGGCCGGTGGTCTCCTGTCCCAGCAGCAGCGGCACGAAGGCGCCCATCAGCGAGAAGAGCAGGATCGTTCCGAAGAAGACCGTGGGCGAGCCGATATGCCCAGCCATGAAGAAGGGAATGGGAATACCCGCCACGGCGCGCCCGACCATCTCCGCGAAGAAGTACCCGCGGCCGCGCAGATTGGTCGGGAACTGCTCGGTCATGTAGATACGGACCGCCGGGAAGCAGGAGAGCACCGTCAGTCCGGTGACGATCACGCCGAGCATGAAGGCGAAGGTGCGGGAATCCATCCCGAGAATTTGCCCGGTGAGGCCATGCGCGATCACCATCAGCGCCAATCCGAAGACCGACAGGAACATCGCGAGAAAGATCGTCAACCGGCGGCCGATCCATTCCATCATGTAGCCGTTCAGGATCTTGCCGGGGATGGTGACGAAGAACAGCAACGAACTCAGGCCGAAGCTCAGGCGGATGTCGTAACCCTGCGCGACCAGCGCCTTGGGCAGCAAAAAAGCGAACAGGTAGTACGAGACCAGCGCGCCCATCCAGGTGAGCGCCGCGACCAGCGTGCGGCGAAACTGCGGGCCGGCGAAGATGGCCGCGTAGGGCGGCATATCTGCCCTCCTGGGCGCATTGGCCGCGAATGTGGCGTCGAGGGTTGCCACGCGCCCGCCGGTGCGGCGAACCAGGTCGTTGACGGCGTCGCGCGCCCGATCCGGCCGGCCCACGGCGAGGTGCCAGCGCGGGCTCTCGGGGATGACGAGCCAGACCAGGACGGGAACGACGAACAGCATCAGGCCGCCGGGCAACGCCACGATCTTCCAGCCGGCGGGACTCCCGCTCGCGAACGAGCCGACGAACGGAATGGCGGTGAACGCGAGCGCCAGGATGATCTCGTAGATCCAGCCGAACGTCTTGCGGTGCGAGGCGGGCAGCAGTTCCGCGCCGATCGGATAGGCCGCGGGTAGCGCCAGGCCGAACCCGATGCCGCCAAGCATCCGCATGATGATGAGTGCCGCCGGGGCGGAGGCAAGCGGGATGATCAGCGTGAAGAAGGTGCTGACGATCACGCCCACTTGGAGCACCGTCTTGCGGCTGACGCGGTCCGACAAGGCGGACCCGGCGAGCATGGCAAGAACCAGCACTGCCGTCGGGCCGATCACCAGCCAGGTGATATCCGTCTCGGAAAGGCCCAGCGGCTTGCGCGCGAGGACGACGAGGGAGCCGGTCAGTGCGGTGTCATAACCCTCCGTGAAGCCGACCAGGGCGAGAACGGCGATGATCTGAAGATGGAACCAGCCGAACGGAATGCTGTCGAGCTTGTGGCCGAGCGCGAGGCTCGCCTCCGGTTCCCTATCGCGCATACCGCATTTCCTCCCACTTTCACCCGTCGCTCTATGCCGACGTTGATCGTCCGTCAGACCGTTTCCAGTGGAGCGTGCGGCGCGGTCTCCTTGCAGATGATTCCGCCGCGGTCGCCGATGGCGACGCTGCCGTAGCGCTCGGCGTAGGCCGGCGGCAACGGGCGCGCGCCGGGAGCGGCGAGCCACAGCCGCAACAGGTGGCGCTTGCGTTCCGGCTCCTCCCAGTCCTCGTACGCGGTGCGGTCATGCAGGATCGTGTGGTTGTGCAGGAACTGCATGTCGCCGGGCTGGAACGCCATGTCGAGCCGCAGCTCGGCATCGTTCGCGAGATCGTCGAAGTAGTCCAGCGCTTCGATGTCCTCGGCTGCGAGCCGGCGCGCATCGGGAAAGCGCTGCGAGGACTGGATGTAGCGGCGAGCATAAATCACTGAAAGGTGGCCAGCGTAGTCGTTGAAGACCGGAATCTCGAAAAACGGCTTTTTGCCCTCGGGTATCTCGCCCCGCCGGTCGGTCGCGAAGGGCTGGAACAGGCGGGCGGCGAGATCGGGGCGGCGAGTGGCCATGACGTTGTAGATCGTCATGGAGCTGACGATCGAGGAAAGCCCCCCGGACTTCGCGGTCTTGAGGCAAAGGAGGCCCACGATGTCGCAGGAATCCGTGTGGAAAGTCTGCCGCTCGGCGGTCTGATAAATGCGCACGTTCGGATCGCGCTCGGCCGACAGGCCGAGGTCGCGGACGTGACCAAGCACGTGGCCGCTGGCGTTCTGAGACCGGGCGTTGCCAAAATAAGTGCCGACACCCCAATAGGCCGCCGCACTTTCAGCGATAGGACGGTCGGTGACGGGCAGACCCCGGATCAGCACGAAACCGCGCCCGTCCAGCAATTCGGCGCGCAGCCCGTCCAGCGCGGGGCCGAGCGTCGGCAGAGGGAATTCCTCGCGGCGGATGGTGGCGATGTCGCGGCCGCGCACGACGCGAACAGCGTCTTCGATCTCGGCAAGATGCGTCGCGGAAAGCTGGAACGTCCATGCGGCGGGATCACGTGCCAGTTCGGCACCGATCCAGGCCGAGCTTTGCTTGATTAATGGGAACAGCTTGACGTCCGGCATCATCGTCATCTCCTGCGCCATTTGCTGGCACTCCACCCGATCGCGCGGAATTCGGCAAAATCTGAACGACTTCACGTTATATGTGAGCAATGGCGGGCAGCCGAATTCCATAGGTTACGCAATGCGGGCAGCACCAATGGAGCTGTCTGTTGGACGATAGATCGGGCTAGCTAACCCGCTACCGAATCAAATCACTCGCCCGAGGATGGAGACGGCAGTGTCGCGCGTGATCAGGCGTCGTGCGCGAAAGCGATCATGCGCCGCCTGCGCGCCCGGATCGGGGTCGCGGTTCCAGAACCGTGACCGGTCCCATGTGGCGAGATCGCGATACCAGGCCATCAGCCACACCCGTATCTGGCCTTGGACGGGCGGCGTGCCGCTGCGCCAGAAGCCGACGACGCGGGTGTCGTGGACATCCTCGAAATTCCCCCACGCCGTTTCGGACAATTCCAGGAATCGCGGCCAATCTTCCTCCGTGCAGTCGAACCAGCGATGCGAGAAGATGCCCGGTGTATCCGGCGGCGCCCCGCCCGGTGCCGGGCGCGAGGTCGGCTTCCAAAGCTCGTGCCGCTCGGAGGTGACGCCTGCAAGACCGTCGAGGATCCGCTCGCCGTCACGCGCGGCGTGCTCTGCATCCGACCATTCGACAATGACCACGGCATGGTTGACGCTCAGGCCAATCTGCGGCGTGAACACGCCGAACAACCGGCCGCCGGTGGCCTCGACGGCGGGCCGGCCGTGGTCGAGGATGTGACGGGCCACCGCCTCCGAGCGGTGCGGCGAGCATTTAAGAACACGATGTTCGTACACGGTCATCGATTGTCTTCTCTCGATCTTTTCGAGGCGCCCACCATCACCGCATCCAGCCCGATCGCGCCTTGGCCGCGAGCGCGTACGAGCAGTGGATTGATCTCGACCGTGATGAGGCCGCCACCATGCGCGGCAGCGAACACCGACAGGCACGCCAGTGCTTCGGCGAGCGCGTCGATGTCGGCCGCGGGCCTCCCGCGCAGGCCGTGCAGCATCGCCTTGCCGCGCAGCTCGCCGATCATCCGGTGGGCCTCCGCGACGCCGATCGGCGCGACGCGGAAGGCGACATCCTTCAGCACCTCCACGAACACGCCGCCGAGGCCGACCATGACGACGGGACCGAATACCGGATCATCGAGCGCGCCGATCACCGCCTCGACGCCGCCCCGCAGCATGGGAGCGACGACGGCGCCATCCAGGCGCGCGCCGGGCAGTGCCGCTCGCGCTGATTGCGTCACGCGGGCGAAGGCCTCGCGCACAGCTGCCGCGTCGGGCAGGTCGAGCGCCACGCCGCCGATGTCGGACTTGTGGATGATATCCGGGCTGGCGACCTTCAGCACGACCGGATAGCCGAATGTGTCGGCCGCCGCGACGGCCGCATCGGCGCTGGCGGCGACGCGATGTGGCGCCATGGCGATGCCGGCGTCTGCGAGCAGACGGGTCGCCTCGGCCTCGGACAAATTTCCCGCCGGCAGGGTCGCCGTGCCATGGGACGGCGGGGCCGACCCATGCCCGTTCGGTGCGGCGAAGCCGGCGAGCGCCGCCATGGCGCGGACCATGCGGGTCGGCTCGTCGAAAACCGCGATGCCGAGCGCCTCGATCTGGCGCCGCAATGCGGGGAGGCAGCGCATCGCCAGCGCCAGCGGCAGATCGGGAAAGCGCGCGCGCAACGCCTGCCAACTCGCCAGCACCGCCGCGCCGCTCGCCTCGGCTAAGCCGGCGACACCGTGAAAGGCCACGATCGCGTCATAGCCGCCCGCCGCGATCATCACTTCGCCGAAGCGGCGGAACAGGGTCGGGTCGGCAGCCACCTGGCCGGTGACATCGACAGGGTTCCGCACGCCAGCAAAAGGCACGATGTCCAGCATCGCCGCCTGAGCGGCCTCCGGCTCGGGCCTCACGTCGAGTCCTGCGGCCTCTGCGGTATCCGCCATGAGTACGCCGGCACCGCCTGACATGGTCAGGATGCCGAGCTTGGGGCCGCGCGGGCGATTGCCGATCAGGCAGGCATAGCCGACATCGAGGAACTCATCGACCGTGGCGGCGCGGTAAACGCCGGATTGGCGGAAGGCGGCGTCGTAGATCGCGTCCGCGCCCGCCAGCGCCGCAGTGTGCGACTGCGCGGCGGCGGCGCCGGCTTCGGAGCGGCCGACCTTCATTACGACGACCGGCTTGCCTGCCGCGCGCGCCTTCGCCAGCGCGCGCAGAAGCGCGGCGCCGTTCCGGCAACCTTCCATGTAGCCCATGATCACGCGCGTTTGCGGGTCATCGGCGAGCCAATCGACGCAGTCGGCGAAATCCACGTCGGCCTCGTTGCCGGTGGAGACCCAGAGGTCGACCGGCAGGCCGCGTTCGGTCGCGGCGACGAAGGTGAAGGTGCCGAACGCACCGCTCTGGCTGACGATGCTCATGCCCTCGGGTTCGGGCAGGCCGGCAATCATCGCTTGGCCGAACGTAAGGACGGCGCGGCCGGCGACGTTGATCAGCCCCAGGCAGTTCGGCCCGAGAATGCGCATCCCCGTGCGCCGCGACAGCGCCCCCATCTCGCGCTGCGCCGCAGCACCCGCGGCCCCGGTCTCGGCGAAGCCGGAGGAGAACACCACCGCCGCCTTGACGCCCCGTGCGGCGCAGGCGGCGAGAGCGTCCAGCACGCCCGGGGCGGGAATCGCCAGCACCGCTACGTCGATCTCGCCAGGCACGGCGGCAATGTCGGCATGGGCGGGCAGGCCCTGGATCTCGCGGTGGCGGGGATTGACGGGATGGATGAGCCCGGTGAACCCATATTCCAGCAGATTGGCGATCGGCTTGCCGCCGATCTTCGCCGGATCGGCTGAGGCGCCGATCACCGCGATCGAGCGCGGCCGGAACAGGCTGGTCAGGCCCTCCCTCGCCGCGCCGGTCATCCCCTTGCCTCGGCGCCGGGATCGGTCCGCTCCGGGGTAAGGATGTAGTCCGACAGATCGCGATTGCCGGACACCGCCTCGTCGGCCTCCAGCCGGTAGATGGTGCGGTAATGCACCTCGTCCGGGCCATCATAGATCCGTAGCAGGCGGGCACGGGTGAGCGCCTCCGCCGCCGGCGTGTCGTCGGTCGCGCCCATGGCGCCGAACAGCTGCACCGCGCGGTCGGCGATATTGGCATAGGCGCGAGCGACGCCGATCTTGATCAGCGACACCTCCTGACGGGCCGCCTTGTTGCCGACGCGATCGAGCAGCCAGGCCGTCTTCAGCACCATCAACCGCGCCTGCTCGATCTCGAGCCGGCTAAGCGCGATCCACTCATGCACCGTGGAATACTCCGACAAGGCATGACCGAAGCTGTGTCGGCGGCGGGCGCGCTGCAGCATGAGCGCGACCAGCACCTCGCACGCGCCGATGGCGCGCATGCCGTGATGCACGCGTGCCGGCCCCAGCCGCGCCTGGCCGATGGCGAAGCCCTGGCCCTCCCGTCCCAGAAGGTTGGCGGCAGGGACACGCACGTCCTTCAGCAGGATTTCCGGATGCGGCGAGAAAGCGTCGCGGTGGCCGAAGGTGGTCAGGTCGCGCAGCATGGTCACGCCCGGCGTATCGGTCGGCACGATGACGATGCCGTGGCGGCGCGTGCGCTCGGCCTCGGGATTGGTCACGCCCATCAGCAGCAGGAACCGGCACTCGGGATGCGAGCCGCCGGAGGCGAACCATTTGCGCCCGTCGATGACATACGCCTCGCCGTCGCGGCGGATGGTGGTTGCGATGTTGCTGGCGTCGGAGGAGGCCACGTCCGGCTCGGTCATCGCGAAGGCGGAGCGCATGCGCCCTTCCAGCATCGGGCGCAGCCAGCGCCGCTTCTGCTCCGGCGTGCCGAACATCTGGAGGATCTCCATGTTCGGAACTTCGGGCGCATGACAGTTGAACACCTCCGAGGCCCAGCTCAGCCGGCCGAGGATCTCGGCGACCGGCGCGAAGGCGAGATTGCCGCAGCGGGTTCCCGGCTCATCCTCAGCGAGGTTCGGCAAGGCAAGGTTCCACAGCCCCTCGGCGCGCGCCGCCGCCTTCAACTCCGCCAGGAAAGGCGGCTCCCTGCCGGGCTGTGAAGCGGCCCAGCGGTGCCATTCGCGGTTGCGGGGCAGGATGCGGTCGGCGAAAAAGCGCTCGGCGCGGTCACGGAGATCACGCGCCTCGGGCGACGGTTCGAAGTCCATGCGTTTCACCTCGTCGCGGTCGGCACGGCCTGTCGCGGCGACTATTCAGGTTCGGACGGACACTGTCCAGCACCGCAGGGTTTGACGGCCCACCGGTTTCACGGACACAGTTGCCGCGATCCCGCGAGATCGGACCGAGGAACGCGCCATGGCAAAGCTGGAGCCGCAAAAGGGCGGCTGGGTCATCGTCCTCCTGCTGTTCTTCTTCATGCTGGTCAATTTCGTGGACAAGGCCGTGATCGGCCTGGCCGGTGTGCCGATCATGAAGGAACTCCATCTGACGCCGCGGCAATTCGGCCTTGTCGGGTCCAGCTTCTTCTTTCTCTTCTCGCTTTCCGCCGTCGCCACCGGCTTCATCGTCAATCGCATCCAGTCGCGCTGGGCGCTGTTGGCGATGGGCACGATCTGGGCGCTGACCCAGTTCCCCTTGCTCGGCACGGTCAGCCTGGGAACGCTGATCGCCTGCCGCGTGATGCTCGGCGCCGGCGAGGGTCCGGCCTATCCGGTGGCGCTGCATGCCACCTACAAATGGTTCCCGAACGAGCTTCGCACGCTGCCGACGGCCGTCATCGCGCAAGGCGCCGCCATCGGCGTGGTCCTCGCCGTCCCGGTGCTCGACTGGGTCATCGAGACATACTCGTGGCATTGGGCATTCGGTGCGCTCGGGATTCTCGGCGTGCTCTGGGTGGCCGCCTGGGCCATCTTCGGCAAGGAGGGCGGGATCGCCACGACCGTGGCGCTGGACACCGGCCGCACGATCGAGCGCGTGCCGTATGCGCGGCTCCTTCTGAACGGCACGGTGCTGTCCGGCTTCGCGGCCGGCTTTGGCGCCTACTGGGGTTTGTCGTTGCTGATCGCGTGGTTCACGCCCTATCTCATTCTCGGGCTAGGCTTCACCCAGAAGGGAGCGAGCTGGATCACCATGCTGCCCTGGGCTGCGAGCCCGGTGGTGGTGATCTCCGCCGGCTGGTTCTCGCAGCGCATGCTGGCGAACGGCATCACGACACGCGTGGCGCGTGGCATTTTCGGCGGCGGCTGCGTCGCCTTCGGCGGCCTCTGTCTTGTCCTCATGCCGTTCCTGCCGGGGAGCACGCTCAAGATCGCCATGGTTGTCGCCGGCATGTCCGCCCCGGCCGTGATCTACGTCATGGGACACGCCATCCTGAGCGAGATCACGCCCGTCTCGCAACGCGCCGCCCTGTTGGCCATCAACAACGCCGTCGCCACATCGGCGGGCCTGGTCGCCCCGATTGTCATGGGAAGCGTGGTGCAGACAGCCATCAGCAGGGGAGTCGGAGCAGCGGACGGATACAGCCACGGCTTCTTCATCTGCGGCGTCGTGGCTTTGATCTGCGGCGCAGTCGGCATGATCTTCCTGCGCCCGCAGGCCGAAGCGGCCCGCTTCGCCACGTCTCCTCTTGTCATGCCGGCACATGCGGCAGGCGAATAGCGGCGCACAAACCTGAAATTCTTGGCTCCGTGGGGCAGGCCGACAGGCTCAGCGCGGATTTCGGCAGGAGTTCTCGCTGCGCCCCTCGTGCACTGCACCGGCGCCGCGCCATCGAGACCGGTTTCCGCCATCCATTCCTCGCAATCCTGTACGCCTTTGACCGGCGCACCGACCTGAGCGAGCAGGCCGAATCAGGTTCAGCGGCTTCCAAGCAGCCTCGCAAGTCCCTGTCGTGAGCCGGTATTGGCAACTTACCCAGGATCGAGCGAGTCTGGCTGTATGGGTGAGGCGACAGGTTTACGCCGCCGCTCGGGCGCACGTTTCCCGTCCCAGATCCGGAAGGCCTTGGCGCGAGCGCGCCGCGGTACTCACTGGCGGTCATGAGGTGGCGCCGTAGACAGCCTTCCCCAACGCCCCTCGAAACGATCTTGCGCTCGGAGACGCGAGCACCCGCCAGAGAATGTTCGTTTCCGGTTCCTTTCCCTGCTCCAGTCGCCTCCCGTCGAACCGCTCTCCGCCTGTTCCGGACCGGCTAAAAACCCCAGGTCCCGCCAGGGTTTCGCGCTACAGGCTTGATACTGCGTGGCCGGAACAAACCCCGGAATCTCTCTCCGAAGGGCGGCCTCTCTCCGGAGCTTGGGACTGCCCGGATTTAGTCCCAAGCTTCTCTGGGTTTTGGATCAGTGACTTAGGTCTCCCCTGCCGGCGCCGAGTTGCTATCCTGTTCGCCTCTCCCGCACCATCGAGCTTCAATCCACCCCCTCGCCACGAACGCAAGCCCCTGCGACTTGCGTCACCGACTTAGGGAGAGGTCCGGACAGTTTGGACTTGGCAGATGTACGCAGCACGCTTTCGATGCGACGCGACGTGCAGCGCGCATCGCAATCTCCTTTGCTGACCGCCTCGACTAGCCGGGTCAATTCGCCTGGCGCTCGTGGCGCTATTCCTTTTCGCGACATCAGCGGCTGCCAATGTCCGCCGGGCCGATTTCCCCCTCCCCGCCGGCAGTGGACCGCATGACGTCGCGCCGGCGCCTGATGGCCGGGTCTGGTACACCGGGCAGCAGAAAGGCGTGCTCGGCCGGCTCGATCCCCGGACCGGCAACGTCGAGGAGATACCCCTCGGCCGCCAATCGGCGCCGCACGGGGTGATCATCGGCCCGGACGGGGCACCGTGGGTCACCGACGGCGGGCTCAACGCATCGTCCGGGTCGACCCGACGACCCGCGTCGTCCAGACGTTCCCGCCGCCGGCGGAGCGGCGTGCGGCAAATCTCAACACGGCCACCTTCGACCGGAATGGAGCCCTATGGTTCACCGGGCAGGCTGGCATCTATGGCCGGCTGGACCCACGCTCGGGCGAGATGCGCGTCTGGGACGCGCCGAAAGGCCCGGGCGCCTATGGCATCACCACCACGAAGGATGGCGGGGTGTATTTCGCCTCACTGGCCGGCAGCTACATCGCACGGATCAATACACAAAGCGGCGTCGCCACTGTCATCGAGCCGCCCACGCCAGATCAGGGCGCCCGGCGCGTCTGGGCTGACTCCAAAGGCGGGGTGCGGGTCAGCGAGTGGAGCGCCGGCCAGATCGCGGGCTTCAATCCGGCCAATGGAGGCTGGCAATCTTGGCGCGTTCCCTGGAGCGTTGCCGCGCCCATATGCGATCTACGTGAACGAGCACGACATGGTTTGGCTCAGCGACTTCGGCGCCAACGATCCTGAGCTTCGACCCCGCGGCCGGCCGCTTCAGGGTTTTCCCAAGTGCGGGGCACGGGGCCGACGTCCGGCAGATCGCCGGCCGCCCGGGTGAGGTTTGGGCGCCAGAGTCGGGAACTAACTATCTGGTGCGGATCACCATCGGAACCGGGGAATGAATTGCCCTGCTACCAGAACTTTCTATGTCGCCACGGTCCTGAAATCTTGCAAGCTGAACGGCGTCCATCCGCAGACTAGTTCAACGATCCGCTAACATGGAGGCAACTTGGCGATCTACGAGAACATTATTATTGGGAACTTTCTCTTCGCGCTCAGCCTTAAGATCGGGGCCTACCGCGAAGGTACGTTTGTCCCTGGCTTAGGCGTGCACCTGATGCAGCAAACGCCCCTGGATGTCGTGCTCGGCGACGTGCTGCTCGCTGGTCCAAGGTCGATCGCTTTGTTAGAGTTCAAACGGGCGGCGGATAGGCGCTCGAAGGAGAGTAGAAAACTGGTGGCACTGGCGGCTCTGCTACGGAATGCCACATTCTCAGCGCTGCAGGACATCTCACGGGACATGCATTTTTACGTCGAAACCAGCGACGTCATGGAGAAGGGCTTCTCGCGAGTGTTGCCCTATCTTGACCTCTCAATGAATGACACAGGGAGTACTTTGGAGCAGCTCATAGACGAGCTGGCGTCACGCGCGAGGTCTGGCATTGCTATGTCGCAGGCGCAAATGGAGGCGTGCCAGCGTTACTTGGAACTCGTCTGCATCTGCAAGGGGCGCAGCTATCGCGCATCCCCCGGCATTCTTATTGGAGTGGGCGGGGACGGAAGGATTGCCTTTGCGCCATTGGAGGACGTGCGTGATATCCAATCCACCTTCGGAGCGATCCGGGCGCAAGAGATTGCCTTGGCTCAGAGCATCACTCGTGCGCAAGTCCAACGCGCGCGAGAGCGCTTGACGTACGCCTTGGCCGGTCGATTTCAAGCCCTTCGCGCAGCCTGGGACGGTAACGGGATGGCAGGCAATTCGAAACTCTCGGCACGGGAATGGGCGGCGGCAGTCACCACTCTGATCGACGAAGCGACACTCCAGCAGGAACGTTGTGAGGAATTACTTGGCCAGCTTGCGACAACGCTGGATGCCCTCCAGAGCCGCACTGAAGAATTTGCGCACGACATGCCGAGCAAGATCGCGCGGCAGACAGCTGACGGGGTGGTCCAGAAAGTGGCCGATTTAGTTGCGCGATCGGTAGCGGACGTGCTGCGTCCCTCCGAAGCGAACGCGCGGACCTTGCTCCACGAGTTGGAGACGGCCGTGGCGGAATATCGACGGGCTGCACGCGATGCATTCCGAGATTGTATTTTATTCGGCTGCCTCTCGAGCGCGAGCACCACGCTTTTGATAATTGGCGCTATGAAGTTTTTCCGAATACTGTGAGAAAATCGGCGTCCGTGAAGGCGGTGCGATCTCTCAGGCCGGGACCCCGTTGCAGAGTTGCAGACGTAGAGATGTGGTCCTGCCGCAGAGTCGGTGGAAATTGGCGTGGGCGCGGGCCCTGCTCAGCTTATCGCGTCATGCGGCCAGATCAATTGCATTGAGGAGCAGGCGGTTCGGCAAGCGTCTGCCAGCCTTCGACCTTCCCAATGGTACTAACCCGGCAGCCAAACAGGTAGCATCCTGACGGTTTGGATGCGATACTCCTGCAGACCGTGTGAACGTACGGCCCGCCCCGTCAGCAAGGGCTTTGTGACTTGTTCTGATCAGTCTACGCCAACGTATCCGGTCTCAGGGCGAACCCTGGCCAAGATGGAGATGCGCACGTTCTGGTCCTCATAAAACTCTCAGGGTCGCAGTGCCCTATGTCACACGCCAGGGTTCCAGAACGTCGATCGACTGTCAGGCCATCTCACTTCCACCACCCGCAGACCTCGTCAGCCTTGTGCGCCGGGGCAGCGCGCCGGGCCCGATCTTCTGGACTACGACATCGCCGCAGCCTTCGTCTCGAACGTCTGCCCACGGCGGATCACCGCCCAGGCGGTCCGTGCCAGCTTGGCGGCAAGCGCCACCACCACGGTGTTCACGTGCGCTCGCGCGAGCAGGCCACGAAACCATCTGCCGAGCGGCGTGTCGGCCTTGGACAGCGTCGGCAGGGCGGCCCGGGCACCGTGGACCAGCATCTTGCGCAAGTATCCGTTGCCGCGCTTGCTGATCCCCAGCAGCTTGGGCTTACCGCCCGTCGTCATCTGCTTCGGTACCAGCCCCAGCCAAGCCGCCAGATCCCGACCTCGCCCGAACGTCTGGGCATCACCAATCGATGCCGTCAGCGCCGTCAGCGCCGTCGCGTTCAGCGGTCCGATGCCCGGGATCGAGGTCAGCCGGTGGGCCGTCTCGTCCGTGCGGGCCTGAAGCGCGAACTCCTCGTCGAAGGCCGAGATGCGCTGGTCCAGCTCACGCCACTCGGCCGCAGGTCCTCGACCAGCAACCGGGCCCGCGGGCTGAGCGGGACCTTCTCCTCCGCCATCAGCATCTCAAGAAACACCTCCAGCTTGCGCCGTCCCTGAAGCACGGTGATGCCGCGCTCCAGCAGCACGGCGCGGAGCTGGTTGATCAGTGCTGTGCGCTCGCCCACAAGCCGATCCCGGGCGCCTCAGCATGGCCGCCGGCAGGGCCTCAGAGGCGTTCATTGTCGTTCTCCCCGGGCCCGGCGTCTGCGGCTTCCATCAGCAGGTTGGCGAGCAGCACGATCGCCGCATTGCGCTCGCCGGGTGAGATCCCTGCAACCGCAACGGCTCGAATGCCATCGCGAACTCGCGGGTTGCCGAAGGTGTTTCCTGTCTCGGTGGCTTCATCGCCGTGCTCCCGGGCGAGCTTCGAGTCGCTGCGGGAGTCTATTCTGAAACCAAGTGCAACCAGGAGATGGTGCAGGTCGAGCAAGGCGGACAGCGCGACGCGTGCGGACCCAATCTCCATGCCGGCGCAGGCTGCCGGATCCAGCATCCATGCCGGCACGGCCGTGACCACGCCAGGCGCAGCCTCGACATGGATCACCTCACCGGTCAGCCGGCGTTCACTGTACTGCCGACGCAGCGAACGCCCGTGAAGCCGATGGCAGCGATAATGAAGGACCACTTCCTGCCCGACATGGGCAGAATGAGCGGGTGATGGCCCGGGGGTTCGACCTCTCCATCGACAGCAAGCTGCGAGGCTACTACGTCGTCAAAATTCGAATCCGCGATCTCGTCAGTGCCGGTCGGGTTCGAGCGAGGGCCACGGTGCTGCAGCAGAAGACCAGCCGGCCTGTACAATTCGAGCTGCTGGAGGAGCGTCGAGGAGGCACGCTCGACGACTATGCCTTTCCGAGCCGGCACAACCGCGCGAAGCATCTCAGCGCTCGACAATATGCTAGGATGGTCGACGAACGGGTGACTGGCATTGGTCTGCGCCGAGAAGATTACGGTACGCATTCCCTACGGCGGACAAAGGCGTCGATCATCTACAAGGCGACGGGCAAACCTTCGGGCGGTCCAGATCTTGCTCGGCCACACCAAGATCGAGAGTACGGTTCGCTACCTCGGCGTCGACGTCGAAGACGCGCTCACTCTCGCCGAGTACATCGAGGTATAACGGCTGGGCCGGCTCCACTTTTCACTATGCGAGCCGGCCTCGACCCAACTGAGCCATCGGACGTCCGGATGCTGGATCCCAAAAGCGGTCATTCTCCACCAGAACCGAGGATGGCTCAGCGCCCCTCTCCGACGGACAGATTGATGTGCGCTGATGTCATAACCGACGTTTGCTTACGCGCTTCCTCCGCTAATTGACCCCTGCTCCCAAGCGCTTGCAGACTGGCGCTTGGCTCCGGCAGGCCAGGTGCAATGCAGCTCGTCTTCTTCTCCCACAGCTATCGAAAGGAGGATGCGGCGGTCGTCCGCTATTTCAGCGAGCTGATCCGCGTCGACGGGCTGGTTCCGATCCTCGATCCGCCATCCGACGCGGTCAATGCCGCGCGGCTGCAGCGCCACTTGCGCGACAGCGACGGCATGGTCGTGGTGCTTACGCGCCGCGACGCCAGCGCGTCGCCACACATCCTGTTCGAAGCGACGCTATGTTTGCAGGCGCGCAAGCCGCTGCTCGTGTTCGTCGAGGACACGGTGTCGGAGCTGCTGCCGCCGCGCCTGCTACGCAGCCGCTTCTCACGCAGGTGGTATTTCCGCCAGGTGCGGGACCATCGCCAGGCCCTTCAGCTGTTCCGCGCCTATCTTGGTGCCGAGCCGCCGCCGCGATACCAGCCGACGTCGAGCCGCCAGCGCTGCCTGGTATCGGGTGCCGGACTGCTCGGAACCGGCGCAACTGAGGCACTCGCGGAAGTGATCGACGGAGAAGGCTATGAGCTGGTCCTCAATCACGGCGACCAGTGGAAACAGCAGGGTGGCGTATCGTTGTCCGAGCATCTATCGTGCGCCGATCTCGCCGTCGCATTGGTTGACAGCCAGGCGCCGGCCGATCAGTTTCTAATGGGTGCGATCCGATCCGCCTTCATCCCGACGATCACTTTTACCGCGGACCCGGGATGGTATCGCGATCCCGCTAACCGGACGACTACCATCCGGCAGCCACCGATCTCGCCGAGATTTCTCGCTTCCAGCAGGATCTGCGGCGCCAGCTCGCGCTATTCGACCAGACGTTCGTTGGGCTTGACACGCACGAGGAGGTCGAGAGGTATGTTGACCTGCTGATGCGCACTTCGGGGCCGGCCGGAAGCTACGACAAGAATATCCGAGGCATTTTCGTGCAGGAGCTCACCATGGGAGACAATTACAAAGTCGGCCAGGGCATGGCGGTCGGGCCCGGCGCCCAGGCCAGCCACGGCACGTTCCAGCAGGTCTGGAACGAGGGGGGCAGCAAGATCGACCTCGCGCAGCTCGCCGCCGAGCTCGCGCGGCTGCGCACCGCGTTGCGCGCCGAATCGACCAGCGCCGAGCAGGACGTGGCGATCGGCGCGATCGCGCAGGCCGAAACCGCCGCCGTCGCGGAGGACGGCCCCGGTGCGCTCGCCCATTTGCGCAATGCAAGTAAGTGGGTGCTCGGCGTGGCGGAGAAGATCGGCGTCGGCGTCGCCGCCGGCGCGATCAAGACTGCGCTCGGCCTCTAGAGTCCGAAGCTGGCCCGCAGCTCGCGACCAAATCCGGATGGGAGTCTTTCTTGCTGGCGCGATCTAGGGCCTGTCGTCAATCCCGACCAGTTGCTTCCCAATTCGGCGCCGGCTCGGTGAGTCCGGATTGCAACATTCGGCGGTAATCAGCATCACGTGACGAAATAGCCGATTCCGGCGCGGCGGGTTTCTCAATTCGTAGGCGGTCAGCTTTGGGGAGCTGACCGATGCGCCGCTACGGACTTCGCGACGACCAGTGGGACCGGATCAAGGACCTGTTGCCGGGAAGCGAGGGGTGGGTCGGCGTGACCGCGGCGGACAACCGCCTGTTCGTTGAAGCGGTACTCTACCGCTACCGAGCCGGTATTCCCTGGCGCGATCTGCCGGATCGCTTCGGCGACTGGAAGAACACCCATCGGCGTTTCAGCCGCTGGGCGAAATCCGGGGTCTGGAAACGGCTGTTTCAGCATCTCGCCGCCGATGCCGACAACGAATACGCGATGCTCGACAGCACCATTGTGCGAGCCCATCAGCACAGTGCAGGCGCTAAAAAAAAGACGATGAGGACCAAGCCATCGGGCGCTCGCGGGGCGGATTGAGCACCAAGATTCATACCATGGTCGATGCGCTCGGCAATCCGGTCGGTTTCCATCTGACCGGTGGCGAGGCGCACGACCTGGTGGGTGCCGACCGCCTGTTGCCGGATATGCAGGCCGAGGTGTTGATCGCCGACAAGGCATTCGACGCCGACGAGCGGGTCATTGAGCCGCTGGCGGAAGCGGGCAAGACCGTCGTAATCCCGCCAAAGGCTAATCGCCGGGTGCCCCGCAGAATTCGATCGCCATGTCTACAAGGAACGCCACCTGATCGAGAACTTCTTCGCGAAACTCAAGCAGTTCCGCGCCATCGCCACACGCTATGATAAGACCGCGCGCAACTTCCTCGCTGCCGTCTACCTCGCCGCCAGCGCAATTTGGCTCAATTGACGACAGGCCCTAGGGCCTGTCGTCAATCCCGACCAGTTGCTTCCCAATTCGGCGCCGGCTCGGTGAGTCCGGATTGCAACATTCGGCGGTAATCAGCACCACGTGACGAAATAGCCGATTCCGGCGCGGCGGGTTTTTCAATTCGTAGGCGGTCAGCTTTGGGGAGCTGGCCGATGCGCCGCTACGGACTTCGCGACGACCAGTGGGACCGGATCAAGGACCTGTTGCCGGGAAGCGAGGGGTGGGTCGGCGTGACCGCGGCGGACAACCGCCTGTTCGTTGAAGCGGTACTCTACCGCTACCGAGCCGGTATTCCCTGGCGCGATCTGCCGGATCGCTTCGGCGACTGGAAGAACACCCATCGGCGTTTCAGCCGCTGGGCGAAATCCGGGGTCTGGAAACGGCTGTTTCAGCATCTCGCCGCCGATGCCGACAACGAATACGCGATGCTCGACAGCACCATTGTGCGAGCCCATCAGCACAGTGCAGGCGCTAAAAAAAAGACGATGAGGACCAAGCCATCGGGCGCTCGCGGGGCGGATTGAGCACCAAGATTCATACCATGGTCGATGCGCTCGGCAATCCGGTCGGTTTCCATCTGACCGGTGGCGAGGCGCACGACCTGGTGGGTGCCGACCGCCTGTTGCCGGATATGCAGGCCGACGTGTTGATCGCCGACAAGGCATTCGACGCCGACGAGCGGGTCATTGAGCCGCTGGCGGAAGCTGGCAAGACCGTGGTAATCCCGCTAAAGGGCTAATCGCCGGGTGCCCCGCAGAATTCGATCGCCATGTCTACAAGGAACGCCACCTGATCGGGAACTTCTTCGCGAAACTCAAGCAGTTCCGCGCCATCGCCACACGCTATGATAAGACCGCGCGCAACTTCCTCGCTGCCGTCTACCTCGCCGCCAGCGCAATTTGGCTCAATTGACGACAGGCCCTAGCATAAAAATTTCAACTTGGGGTGAGCGTCAGCGGCGTCTGGTTCAGCGATGTCGCCGCCGACAAGCAGACCGGCTGCAATCGACCAACTCCGACGCGTGTTGCGTCTGCTTTAGCCAGCAAGCACCCCGAAACCGGATAGTCCACTTCCGACCCAGAGTCGGACCGATTTCGACCCAACTCGCTCGTTTTCGACCATTTGTATCTGACTGCAAGCGGACATCCGTCAAACCAATCAAGGCGGACAAAAAGGCGTTTCGTTTTCAGATCGGTGTCTCTGGTGTAGCATCGGAGGCGCCGGATGAGCGTTCGCCTTTGTCGCTATGCTCTGGCCCTGCCTCTGCTGCTCCGGCGGCCTTTCCTTTTTGGTTAGGCTCCTTCATGAAGGGCCGCATGTCGCCCAACGCATGATATCGGTCCGCAAGATAGGTGATGTCGATACCAAGGTCCCCAAGCGTGTGCAGGAGTAGCAGGCCAGTGATGGCCCGCACTTCTAGCGAGAAGCTCAGCACCTCGTCCTTGCCCATTTGAGGCGCGGCATGGAAAAGCTCTCCCCTTCTGTCTTGGATGTGACCAGCGAGTTCGGGTGCGAAGCAAAAGCCCTTGCTGTTTACGACCTCGATGGCCCGTGTGAGCAGGATTTTGAGACCCGGTGTCTTCTTGCTCTTGATAGTGACGTGCTTTTTGGGGAACTCGCGGATCGCCTCCGAGGGAGACGCATCGATCCAGGCGAGGAAATCGTCCTTCGCTTGGATGTAGCTCTCCTCCTCACCTGATTTGTATCGACCCTGCACGTAGCTATCGAGGACGGGCATCGTAACCGCAAACCGGTCGTTGAGGTTGCGGGAGAAGAACCTACTGAATTCGACCGCGTGGATCCGGTCAAGGATGTCATTCTCTTGAGCGGGGAAACGTTCGAGAATGGAGGGGAGCTCCGCACCGGCAATCCCGTTCAGGTGCACGCAGTTTAAGGGGTGAGGTGCTTCACCTCCGCTACAGTCGACGTTGCCGATTTCTAGTGTCCCGTCGTAATTCCACTCGATGTCTCCTGCTTTGAGTTTGTTGGCGATCCAGGTTGTGAAGACAGGGTAGGGCCCCCTGAAGCCGACAAGGAAGCCGAATAGCCTCTCCAGGCCGAAGGCTAAACTCATGACCTCATTAATAGATTTGGGCTTTTCGAACTCGACCTTGAAGACTGTCGCCGAGTGCAAGGAACTGGAGCGAAGCTTAGAGGCCAGTCGCGCGGTCCGGGTGACCGTTACCTGGCCGAACGATCTGACGGTGAACGTATTGGTCACGCTGGGTTTGATATCGACCGTCGGCGTTCGGGTCTTGCGATTGAAGTTATGGTCGAAGGTCGGCTTACCGTACCAAGCGTCAAGAGCCTCCGACTCGAAAGCAAAGCCCAGGAACTTTTGTTCGTCCCCATCCTCAGCAGGTATGTCCGAAAGCAAGGCCTGGAATTCACCTGTGATGATCGTGCGCTGGGACTTGTTCTTGACGTCCAGCCTGCCTGGATCGATGCGCTCGATGATGGGCCGGATCAATGTACAGGGCTTCTGGTGGTCAAGCAGCCCAATCACGTTGTTGGCGTCTTGGAACGGCTCCTGGCGGTACAAGTCCGCGTGGTCGACGGGCCTGACTAGCTCGAAGAGCCAGGAGGACTTGGCTGCCACGTCCCGAGTGATTTGCCCTACCCAAGGCTCCTTCAAGCCGTCCGGGTCCGGGATTATGATCCACATCGTGTTCTCCAAAGGCAAGGCGCCTCTCCCCACGAGATAGTTGCTGCAGAAAAGCTGAAGCAGGTCCCTGCCATTTACGGCGTTCGCTGAAAGTCTGCTTTGCTGATCGTTCACCCAGTAGCGGACTGTTTTAAAGCCACCCAATTCCGCTGTAAGCGTCTCCCTCGCTCGTCCGCTTAGGGCGAGGCCGACTAGGATCGTTGACCGACCGACATGGGCGCGGAGCGGACATATCAATCGTACGCGCGACGGACTTCTTCTTTGGGTCAGCTGCGGGCGGCCGCGACCGGCGGCCCAAACGTCCACGTTCCACCAGGGCCATGGGAAAACGCAATCACCATCGCCGCGTGCGTAATCCTCTTCATGCCCGCCCCCGCGCGGCGTTCCGGAGGGGAATCATCGCGACCTTTCGGCAGTTGTTCGTTGTCTATTAGGTACGACGTTTCCACACGACCTGCACCCGATGCGGCCATCGGGGGCTTCGTCCGGGGATCGGCGCGGGCGACGATCTGAAGGCTGCCACGCCCGGGCGGGCACCATGAGTGGTAAGCAGATCCTGCACAGCGACACACTCGCGTGCGACAGAGCCGTTTCACTCCAAATCAATTTTTGGCTTGGGCTCCTGCTTCTCTTCCCGCACGGGATCCGGAAAGCTGTCTGCAGCGAACATGATGACGGCTGTGGCAACCCCGATCGTCACTCCCAGCAGCCAATAGGACGTGCCGATCGCCAGCCCGGCCGCCCCGGTGATCCAGATCGCGGCCGCCGCTTTGATGCCTTTGACATCGAACCCACTCTTGAAAATGACAGCGCCGCCCAGAAAGCCGATGCCCGACAGGAATCCTTGGAGCGTGCGACTGACCGAGCTGGCGTCGGTTGCCATGAGCCTTTCCGCTAACAACATGTAGGTTGCGCTACCCATCCCAACCATTATCATGCCGGCAATGCCGATCGGCTTGTGGTGCGCTCGGCGCTCGAACCCTATAAGGCCGCCGAGGACGCCCGCGGCACCGAGCTTCGCCCCCAACTCCAGGATTGCCATTGATTCGCGGGTCATGTCAGATCTTTAGGATGGCTGAACAGCGCAAAGACGGAGGACACCTCTCCGCCGACACCATGGGGGAGAGCGCGATTGCAGACGCTGCCGTTCCGCTGCAAATCATAGTTCGAACCCCCCGCGGCAGCGCTGTAACTCGAGAGTATACCGACCCGACGAGTGTTTATAGGCAATTCCACCCGCCGAAGACTGACTCTCCCCGTATTTAGGGGATCCGGATTTCAAGCGTGCCGCGGCGTGGGAGTGGCCGATAGGTGGTAAAGGTCTGCACGCGCCACGGCTGGTCGGCCCTGAACGCATGAGCACTGCCCCGCTGCGGCTCGGCTTTCCCGTCAAGGTGATGGGTCGGACCGACCTTAAAAGCAACGACACCAGGCGGTGGCAGCAGAACCCGCATCTGAAGACGTCGCTGGAATCCATCAACGCCATTCTGGATTACCTGGCAAAGCGGCGTATCAACATGTACCGCATGTCATCGGACCTCGCGCCCTACGCGACGCATCCGGACCTGCCGCAGTTCCATGGCATGGTGGCCGAAAGCGATGCCGAGCTGCGGGCCATCGGGAAGAAGGCGCGGACGTTGGATGTTCGGCTGTCGTTCCATCCCTCGCAATACGTGTTGCTCAACAGCCCTGATCCGGCGCTGACGAAGACGAGCATCTGGGACCTGTCCTCCCAGGCGGAGATGCTGGACCGGATGGAGCTGGGGCCGGAAGCGGTGATGGTGACTCATGTCGGCGGGGCATATGGCGACGTGGAGGGATCGCGCGCGCGCTGGGCCGAGACCTGGCCGACGCTGCCGGAGCACGTGAAGCGACGCCTGATGCTGGAACACGACGATATCCGCTTTTCCGCCGCGGACGTGCTGTGGGTGCATGAACAGACGGGTGTGCGGCTGATCTTCGACTACCAGCACCACTGATGCCTGAACCCGCAACAACTGGACACGATCGACGTGCTGCGCCGCATCCTGGCGACCTGGCCGGAGGGGGTACGCCGAAGATCCACTTCTCGTCGCCGCGGACGGAACTGCGGGAGATGGTGAAGGTGGACCGGAAGACAAAGAAGAAGGTAAAGACACTGCGGCCGCCGATCTGGACTGGGCATGCCGACTTCACCAACCCGTTCGAGTTCGCGCGGTTCATGCGGGATGCGGCAGGGTTGGAGTTCGACATCATGCTGGAAGGCAAGTCGAAGGATATTTCATTGTTGAAGCTGCGACCGGACTTGCTGCGCTATGCGCCGGACATCGCAGCGCGGTTCGGGGTGTTTCCGGCAGAAGCGGCGGCGTCGGAAGCTGAGGAAGCTGCGTTGGAAGCGGATCATCATCCCGCGAACGACCCGGATGTGGATGAAGGGAGCTAAGCGGAAACGGCAGTGTCCGCTTCAGGGATGCCGCCCAACTCCGTCGGCGACCGCGAAGGGCGCAAACCTGACATTCGAGAGGTCGGGCGTACGACTGCTCCCCACCAAGAGCGGAGCGTGAGCCGCAACACCACAAATTTGATTTTCATCACCTACGCGATGCACCGACGCGAGGGGAGCGAATTCACCGACGCGGATTTCATCCAGATGCTCGGCGCCTTCGGGCCGAACGGCTGAGGCCGAACATGGGCGTCATCACTCTGCAGAGCTCTCCTTTAGTAGCGCCCGCCGTTGCTCCGACCATGCGATCGGAAACGGATTCATCAGCCGGGGCAGCGCCAAGTCGGCGGGCGGCCGGCCATCCAGGAGTGCCTCGGCCGGGAGCGGCCTGACAGCTTCAGGCCTGCCTCGTGCGAGAGGCGACGCTGGCCTGCCGCGCGCATCGGCTGCTGTCGACCCAAAGCTCGGCCATAGCCCGGCCCATCAGGCGATCTTGGAACTGGACCTTCAGCACCTAACTCCGGCAGTTCGCACGCATATCGGCCACGCCACCTTTGAGGCGACTATATCATAAGCGGACATCGGCTCCGCGAGGCCGTCTTGGCGGCCATCTACCGATCGCACTTCGCACGGCTGTTTCTGAGCGCGAAGCTGCTGCCCGTGCATTCCCCCTAGTCTGCAATCCTTCCGCCGCCGGCCCAGGAAATTATCCCGTTGGATCGATATTCTGGTTCACGCGGAACAAATTGCCCGGATCGTACTTGCGCTTCACCGCGACCATCCGGAGATAGTTCGCACCGTAGCTTGCCTTAACCCGCCCTTCGCCCTCGTCGTCCGACATGAAGTTCACGTAGCCGCCGCTTAGGTTATAAGGGTGGATCCCTTCCCAGTAAGCTCTGGCCCAGCTTTGCAAGGCGCCAGCATTAGCTGGATCCGGATCGATCGCAGCGATCACCATGGACCAAGTTGCGTCGCGTGCACCCCACGGCGTGTCGTCCGACTTGACCGCATGCACCGCCTTGTCAATTGGATAAAGGTGCATCAGCGACAGTTCAGTCGGCGCTTTGGCGGCATGCCGTAGGTGCTCCTCGATCGCGGCGTCCGTCAGCTCTTTCACGAAGTCACCCTTCCAGTACCGCTGGAGTCCCGTCGGCAGCAGCGGATCGAACAACGCCTGCAGCGCCGGGAACGGCATCTGGCTCATCCAGTCGAGGAGGGGCTTCGGAAGGTCGGCGCGCACCGGGCGCATCGCCGCCTCGCCTTCTTCCTGGGAACCGACATAGCAGGAAATCAGAGCGCAGATGCGTCGTCCCCAGATCGCCCGTGGGAAGGGATCGGTGGATGGAACGGTCTTCAGGCCGATAACTATGCCCAGTTCCGATGGTGCCTTTGGCAGGAATTCGCGGTACCAGCGCATGATCTCGCGCGCCTGCGACTGATCCCAGAAGATCGGTCCGGCGTAGACAGTGCTGACGGGATGCGCGCGATACACAAAGCGGGTGACGACGCCAAAATTGCCCCCACCTCCACGCAGGCCCCAGAACAGGTCTTCGTTCTGCGTCGCATTGGCGGTGAGGAAGCTGCCGTCGGCGAGCACGACATCGGCCTCGACAAGGTTGTCGATTGTCAGGCCGTACTTGCGCGTCAGGTAGCCCGAGCCGCCACCAAGCGTCAGACCGCCGACGCCGGTGGTCGATACGATGCCGGCCGGCACAGCAAGGCCGAAGGCATGGGTGGCGTGATCCATGTCGCCCTGGGTGCAACCGGGACCGACATGCACGAGGTGGTTTACCGGATCGACCTGCACGCTCTTCATCAACGAGAGGTCGATGACGATGCCATCGTCGCAACTGCCGAGCCCGGGTCCATTGTGGCCCCCGCCCCGCACTGCGAGCAGAAGGCGATTTTCGCGAGCGAACCGCACCGCGGTCATGACGTCAGCCACGTCGACACAGCGGGCGATCATCAATGGCCGCTTATTGATCATGCCGTTGTACAGCTTGCGTGCATCCGCGTACTCTGGGTGATTCCTTTGAATCAAGAGACCGCGCAGATCCTGCGTCAGTGTTTCTGCTCCTGGGCCGCTCATGGCATCCTCCGAGTTGGTTCGGAAGTGAAGCACGGCCCGGCTTTGGCGAACCCGAAACTCCGGCGAAATTTGGACGAAATTCCGACTAACGGATATACTGGCCCGCGTCTGAGCGTGCGGGAGCGGAGACGGCGGAGCATGTCACTTCCGGCTGGACGGGTGGTTTACCGGTTCGGTGCCTTGGTCCTGGACCCGGGGAGCGAGGCGCTACGGACGGCCAGCTCCTGACGCGCGAGACGATCATGGAGGCACTCTGGCCAAACATCTTTGTCACCGACGACAATATTACCCAATGCGTCCGTGACGTCCGCCGAGCCCTCGGCCATCAGTCGCACCGTATGCTTCGGACTGTTCGGCGCCGAGGCTACATCTTTGAAGCGGCAGCCGTCCGGCGAGACTTTGCTCCCACCGGCGACGTGGCAGCGTATGTGCCAGACTCGGCAGTCGCGATTCGCGCGAGGACCGAGAGGCCGGTTCGACTATCGGTCCTCGTATTGCAGTTGCGGAACCATGAGGGCTCTGACGCATATGAGCGTCTTGCCGAAAGCCTCACCGACCGCATCGTCACCGACCTCGCCAGTTATCTGAACAACCTGACCGCCGGGGAGGCGCAGGTCTTGTTCCATGACGATCGGCTGGCACATTGGCGAACCACTCCGCGCGACTGCCAAGGGGAGTATCTGCTGCGAGGCAGCGTGGAGGGGAGGCCTCGGATGAGCCTGAGCCTGCAATTGATCGACTCTGCGAGGGGAGTTTGCATTTGGACGGAACGACGTGAGCTGGATGGCCGGCGCGGCCTGGTCGCCCAGTTGGTGCATGCGATCTCCATCGCGCTTGTCAGGGACGTCGGGCGTCGCATCGAAGCTCTACCGACACAGGGTTTGACGCTGCGCGATGTGCTGATGCAGGGCCACGCATGGCTGCTTCGTCCAACCTCTCCCTTCAACGGGCGCCGGGCGCTCTCCTGCTTCGAGCAAGCCCTTGCCATGGATCCGGATTCGATGGGGGCCAGGCTTGGCATCGCCAGTGCGTTGGTCAGCAGCCTTACGGCTGGCTGGAGCCAGAAGATCGCAGAGGATGAGGCACGCGCCGAGGCTATGTTGCTGGACATCTTTGAGGTTGGCACAGATATGGCGCGTGCCCATGCCGTCAACGGAACCCTCCGGCGTTTGCAGGGCCGTTCCGAAGCGTCCCGCGTCGAGCTGGAGATAGCAACGAACCTGGCGCCGAATTATGCCATGGCGTCAAGTCAGCTCGGCATGACGCTCGTCTATTGCGGGCAACCGGAAGCAGCGCTTCCTTATTTTGAGAAAGCCGTCCGAACGGCGCCGCATGATCCGCAGGCGCCGCTCCTGCTCAGCAATCTTGGAATGTGCCTTGTGATGCTTGCCGATCTGGACACCGCCGTAGACCGGCTCCGACAGGCCGCCGCGGGCAACCCGCAGCACTCTGCGCCTCCCCTGCTATTGGCTGCGGCACTGGGACTAAGGTCCAAATCGGCCGAGGCCAGAGTTGCCGCCCGCCGGGCCGTCGAACTTTGTCCGACGCTTGGGACACTGTCCAGCCTGCGCGATTGGGTGAAGAGGCAGGCTGGGCCGGCTTTCATGCCTATCTACGAGCATACGGTCGAACGCGGACTGCAGCAGGCTGGCATGACCGAGGATTGATCTGCTCCTCGCTGTCCCCAGCGACGCCGCTCGTGCCGCGCTACCGGGCGCGCACCTGCCGTCCGTGCGCTCCGCCGCTTAACGACCCGGTCGGGTCGGACGCGGCTGGCAGGCTACTCCACCCGGGATGTCCGATCTCGGTTGATGCATCGCTGAAGGCTGCCGTTTTGCTTTGGCCAGTCCCTGCCTTGAACCGAATGTCCGATTTCGACGCATCCCGGCCCGGAAACGAACCGGCAGAAAACCACCCGTCTCGGCCAACCTGAATCCGGACGGCAATGTCTGCTTCCGGGGCATCGACCGCCTCCCTGGAGTGACAGGCATGGGCGCAAACCTGACATTCGAGACGTCCGGGCGTGCGACTGCTTTCCATCACGAGCGGATCGCCAGTCGCAAACTCACAGGTTTGACTTCCATTACCCACGCGAGAGCGAATCCACCGATGCGGGTTCATCCAGATGCTCGGCGCTCTCGCGGCCGAATGGCCGAGGCCGAATATGGGCATCATCACTCTGCCGAACTCTCCCTGAGTAGCGCCCGCGATTGCTCCGACCATGCGATCGGAAGCGGATTCATCAGCTGCGGCAGCCCCAAAATGGCCGGTTGGCGACCATCCAGGACTGCCTCGACAATCTCGGGCGCGAGCAGCGTGAGCTGCAGGATTCGGCCGAGATACCCGCGATCGACCCGCTCCGCCGCAGCCATCTCGCTGATCGAGGTGTAGCGGCCGCTGTCGAGCAGGCGCTTCCAGCGATGTCCGCGGGCCAATGCCTTCACGAGCGCCAAATCGACATGGGCCCGCTGCACGGGAGCGGGGCCGGTGCCCTCCGGAATGATGACGATCTTCCGGCCTCCGCGTTGCCGGATCCCCAAAGGAACCCGGACCGTGAGAACCTGAGATGAGCCGCTCACACGGGGCGCTCAACCGGTCTGGAGCAGTGGCGTTGAGGTCATGCCGCAGGCTGGTCAGGCCGCCGATGCGGAGCCGGATATCGGCGCCCGTAGGACCGACATCCACTTGGGGCCTGGGCCGGTCCGGAAATCCATCGGGAGTTCGATCCCCAGGCCATCTCTGTGCAACCCGCGAGGACGCCCGGCGTTTGCGGGCTGTAACATCTCAGTCGAAATCGGCTTGCCGGCGGGAAGGGAGTCTCCATGGGGCGGTTTCTGGCCACAGGGCTCCTGGGCGGCCTCGTCGCCTGCTCCAGCAGCGTCCCCCCCTCAAACGGGATCCAGGCTCGATACGAACCCGCGGCCGGAGCCGTTCAGGTGTTGGCCAGCAATATCAGGCCGATGTCCGATGCAGAGCTGGTCGCTCCGGATGGAAGCCACTATCGGACCACCGGCATCGTGGTGGTGAGTGGGCCGCACGTTCTCTACAACCCGCCTCCCTCCATCGGCATTGGTATCGGGGGCTTCGGCTTCACAGGATGCTGTGCCGGCATCGGCTCCGGACTGGGCGTCGGTTTGCCGGTCGGTGGTCCGAGGCCGGCAGCGGTGAGCGATCAATATCTGACTTCCGCGGCAATCCCGGCCCCTTCGGATTACGCCAGGGACTGGATGAACTATCGAGTGCAAGTGCGGATCGGGGACAATTCGGTGCTGCTAAACGCGCCTTCGCCTGGTTAGCGCGCCCCTTTCGCGATCAGCGCCGCCTCAATCAATTCTTTGCCGCATAGGACCAATCGCTGCTCGCACCAGGCGATCGGGACTGAACCCATGAGCCGCGGTAGACCCAGATCGCGCGGCTGCCGTCCGTCGAGTATTGCCTCGACGATATCCGGCGCGAGCAGCGTTAGCTGCAGAATGCGGCCCAAGTAACCGCGATCAATCCGCTCCGCGGCCGCCATCTCGCTGATCGAGGTGTAGCGGCCGCTTTCCAGCAGGCGCTTCCACCGATGCGCGCGGGCGAGCGCCTTCACGAGTGTCGAATTCGACCCGGGCCCGCTGCAGGGAAGCGCCGACGGTGCCTTCCGGCGTGATGACTATCTTCCGGCTCCCGCGTTGCCGGACCGCCAACGGAACCCGGACCGTGAGAAATCTGGGGCGCACCGCTCATGCAGCAGCGGGAAGGGGCGCGGGCGTCGTCGCGCCGAGGTCATGCATCAGGCTGGTCAGCCCGCCGATGCGAAGCCGGATGTCGGCGCCGTTGGGACCAATCTCGACCCGCTCCACGAGCAGCCGGACGATGCGCGTCTGCTCGGCCGGGAACAGCTCCTCCCACAACGGGTCGAGCCGCTCCAAGGCGTCCCGCGTCTCCGCTTCGGTCAGGTCGGGCGCTTCGGCCCGCGCCGCGCGCCAGGTGCCCACGATGACCTCCGGCTGGCGCAGCAGGGCTCGGAGCTGGTCCACCACCGCAGTCTCGATCTCGGCGGCCGACACCCGGCGCATGATCGCGGCGTCGATGCTTCCCTCGCCCTTCAGGATGGTCTGGCTGACGTAATATCGGTAGAGCCGCCCGCGCCGGCGCGTGTGCGTGGGCGACATGGCGCGCCCGTCCACGCCAAAAATTAGGCCGCGCAGCAATGCGGGCGTCTGGCATCGATTGCTGTTGGCGCGAACCCGCGGGCTCTCTTGTAGGATGACGTGCACGCGATCCCACAGCTCGCGATCCACGATCGCCTGGTGCTCGCCAGGGTAGGACTGGCCCTTGTGCGCCACCTCGCCGACGTAGGTGCGGTTGTTGAGCAACTTGTAGACGTCGCCCTTGTCAATCGGCTTGCCGCGCTTGGTGCTCACGCCCTCGGCCCGGAGCACCCGGGTCAGCTTCGTGCCGGAGCCGATCTCGGCGAAACCTGCGAACACGCGCCGCACGATCGCGGCCTCGGCCTCGTTCACCACCAGCTTGCGGTCGCGCACGTCGTAGCCGAGCGGCACCCTGCCGCCCATCCACATCCCCCGCGCACGCGAGGCGGCGAACTTGTCGCGGATGCGCTCACCGATTACCTCGCGCTCGAACTGCGCGAAGCTCAGCAGGATATTGAGCGTCAGCCGACCCATGCTCGTCGTGGTGTTGAAGGACTGCGTGACCGAGACGAACGTCACCCCATGGGCATCGAACACCTCGACCAGCTTCGCAAAATCCATGAGTGCTCGGGATAGCCTATCGATTTTGTAGACCACGATCACGTCCACCCGTCCGGCTTCGATGTCGGCGAGCAGGCGACGGAGCGCCGGCCTTTCCAACGTGCCGCCGGAGAAGCCGCCATCGTCGTAGCGGTCGGCCACCAGGATCCAGCCCTCGGCGCGTTGACTGGCAATGTACGCCTCGCAGGCGTCGCGCTGGGCGTCGAGGGTGTTGAACTCCCGATCGAGCCCCTCCTCGGTGCTCTTACGGGTGTAGACCGCGCAGCGCAGTTTGCGCACTGCGGTCGGCATCGCGCCGGGAGCTGCGGCCTTCCTCATGTGCGCGCCCGCTGGTTTTTCAATCCAAAGAAGGTCCAGCCGTTCCAGCGCGTGCCGGTGATCGCGCGCGCGATGGCCGAGAGCGACCGATACGGCCGGCCCTGCCACTCGAAGCCGTCGTGCAGCACCGTGACCGCGTGCTCGACGCCCTGGTACTCCCGGACAAGGCGGGTGCCAGCGATCGGCCGCTCGTCGGCGCGGATCCGGCGCAGGACGATGTTGCCGCCATCAAGCTGCTCGCCAAGCGCTTCGAGCCGCTGCACCGTCTCGGGCCCCAACCCTCCAAAGACCAGTTCCTGGATGCGATAGGCGAGCCGGCTCTGGAGGAACCGCCGGTTGTAGGGTGGCGGCTCGGTGCCGAAGAGCTCGCGCCACCGCTGCTTCAACTCCGGCATGGTGGCCGTCCTCAGCGCCGCCACGCGGGCCAGGACCGTGGATTGTGGAATGGAGGCGACGACCGCGACCGCGTCTGGGGGTCGCTCGGTGGCGCTCGCACTCGACTGCCTCGTCATGCCCCTCTCCGGCGCCTCGGGTTGGCATGACCGCTCTGGTCCGGCTGAAAGTCGAGCCGACTTTCTCCGCGGTCGGCAGCTAATTCGCTTGACTGCGGTGGGGATCGGAGCCGTGCGAGCCCGCGCGCAAGGACCTCGCATACCTCACTGAGGTGAGGCGGCAGAAACGTCGCGCTCGCCGGGATCGGAGTGTGGACCATCGGCGACAGTTCTTGAGCGCGATCGAGCGAACGGAACACCGCAAACCATCGCTGAACGTATCGCCGCGAAAAAGAAGGCATTGCGGCGCAAACCCGCACACGTGGTCCGACGCCGCATGCTCGTGTCCTGCCGCCTGTGAGAGATCTCCAACTCGGCGATCCGGACGCGGCTCCCCTGGGTCAACTCCCCGCACGTACCGAGCGGTGCCGACCGGGATTGGCATGTGACCGGGGGCGGCTATGCCAGATGCTGGAAATGGCGTGAGGCGCGACCCGGCAAAACGTCCCGAACCAACTCGATACACCTTGACACCGGAAGGGCTAAGAGGTCAAAATTATCACGATCCGATTTCTACGGGCGCTGCAATTCTAGCGGCACCGCCCTGCGACACGCCACAACGCCCGACGCTGATGCGCGGGCGTTTTCGTTTGCGCCGCTTCGTGCGCGCCCCGCCGGGGGTGGCCCGGCTCCCTGGCTGAGAGAACCTGAAATGAAAGAACCTTCCGCGATGCGGGGGCTGCCGCCGCGCGCACAGCCCACGGATGACGCTGAATACGCGCGCATTCCCGCAGCTTGCCGGCGCTTCGGTGTTTCCCGATCCGGGTTGTATCGCGCCGCTGCGTCCGGCCAAATCCGGCTGCTGAAGCTCGGGCACACGACCCTGGTGGACCTCGCCAGTATGCGTGCCTTCATGGCCACGCTGCCCGCTGCCAGCCTGCGCGCGCCTAAGCAAGCTCCCTGAGGCAATCCCGTCGGCCCCAGACTGGGTACCGACGACCGATCGCCATGGGAAGATCAGGACCACCGGCGCTCGGTCCGATAGCACGGCACGCCAGCTTGGAGACGCGCCGTGCCCACCCGAGCCCTTTCAGAGTTTCCTGAGATCCGCGTCGCCTCCCGGCGACCTTGATGATCAACATGTGCCTGATCTCGGCTGGAATTGCGGGCCGTCGTGCGATGGCCGCAACGCCAAGCGGCGCCGACGCTGAACGGCAACCATGATGCCGCTCCGGGAAGCGGCGAGGAGCCGGGTGCCACGGGACCGAGTTCCCGCAGGTGCCTGACCGCCGTGCCGGCGGCCTAGCGACGATGCCCGCGCGGCGGAAACGCGTGAGCGGGTGCCGGTCTCTGGCCCAAGCCGGAGATGCATGAACCAGACAACGAGGGGCGGTCTTGGCGCGCCAGCGCCAAGACCGCCGATGTCGACGTGTACGGCGCCTGCAGTGCCCGGCCGCGGCGCGAACACAACGCCTGAACGGCTGCATGTGAGGAGAAGCAAAATGGCTGTGAAGCACCTTAACCAGCGTGATCTCTCGGACCGATGGGACGTCAGCGCGCGGACACTGGAACGCTGGCGCTGGCTCAACACCGGCCCGCGCTTCCTGAAAATCGGTGGCCACGTCGTCTATCGCCTCGAAGACGTCGAGGCGTTCGAGACCGAGCGACTGCGTGCCGCCGCGCCCGCAGAGCGGCGGCGCAACGATAGAGCTCCAGGGTGAGCGAGAATGCCGATGCCCGCCACGACAATCTCGACGCTCATCCCCGCCGACCGCGACCGTTTGGTGAAGCTGCTCGGCATGCTGGGCTCTGATCACTCCGGGGAGCGGGATGCGGCGGCGCTTGCCGTGGTGCGGCTGCTGCGGCAGCGGAAGCTCGCCTGGTCGGACGTGATCGCCGCGGCCGGGCCTGCCCCGAACGCGACGCGAGCGGTCGCCGAGACCAACTGGCGGCAGACCGTCGCCGCGTGTTTGCGCCAGCCCGGCGCTTTGGACCCGTGGGAAGCTGGCTTCCTCCACAACCTATCCCGGTCACCACGTATCTCGCCAAAGCAGGCTGCTGTACTGCGCCAGATCGCGTTGCGGCTGGGTGTGTCGTCTGACGGTGCGGCGTGACGGCGATGCCGCCCGGCATCACTCTGGCGAGCCTTGCGGAGCGCCCGTACTGGGTTGCCTGGCAAACCGAACGAGCGCCGGGGCGCGAAAAGGAAACCAAGCGCCCGTACAGCCCCAATGGCCGGTCTGCGAAAGCCGATGATCCCGCGACCTGGGGGACGCGCGCGCAAGCCGAGAGGCAAGCCGCTTTGCTGACGAAGCCCCATGGCCAGGGCGGCGTCGGGCTGGAATTTTCCGAGCTCGGCAGTGGCCTGGCGATCGGTGGCATTGACCTCGACACCTGCCGAACACCCGAAGGGTTAATCGAGCCGTGGGCGATGGATATAGTGGAGCGCTTTGCATCCTACTGCGAGGTGTCGCCGTCAAAGGCTGGGGTCAAGATATTCTTCATCTATCTCACCGCCGATCTCCTACGTCTCCGCGACATCGGGTTGATCAATAGCCACTCGGGCGACGGGAAGTCCGGTTTCGGGCGGCAATTTAAGAAGCACGGCGGACGTGACCACCCACCCGCCATCGAGGTGCACTTGGGGCGCCGTTTCTTTACGGTTACCGGGGAGCGAGTCGACGTCACGCCTCCGGACCTTCAGCTTATCCCTCTCGAAATCCTGACCTGGCTGCTCCGCGAAGCCGGTCCGGCATTCGCCTACGACAGCAACGATCGCGGGACGAAGGCGCGTGGGCTGACAACTCACGAAGTGCGGTGGCCTTTCGCAAGGGCGCCGCATTGCGGCGGGCAGGCTCGACTTTCGAAGCAATGTGCGAAGTGCTCCATACAGATCCGGAAACCGCCGAATGGACACGCGAAAAGGGCGAGGCCAACGGGCAACGCGAGTTGCGTCGCATCTGGGAAAAGGCCGGTGAAACGGCGTGGATCGATCCGAACGAAGACTCGGTCGCCCGAGCGTTCGCGGGCACTAGCGCAGGGCGGTTCGCCTTTGATCATACCGCGGGTTGTTGGCGCGTCTGGCAGGACGGCCGATGGGCCCGGGATACACGCAACCTTGTGTTCGATGCAGCACGCGATTTCGTCCGTGCCGCCCGTGAGCGGCTGACTGACCCGCCTGCGGCTATGGCCAGAATCGCCTTCTCGGCCGCGGTCGAGCGGGCCAGCCGAGCTGATCCACGCGTGGCAGTGTCGCAGGAGGTTTGGGACCGCGATCCGCGGCTCCTCGGTGTGCCAGGTGGGGTGGTGGACCTCCGAACAGGGCAATTAAATCCAAGCAGGCCAGAGCAATTCATCAGCCGCCAAACATCGGTCGCGCCGGCGCCGGCTGGCACGCCAGCCCCGCTTTGGAGTGCATTCCTCGATGATGCCACGCGTAAAGATGTGGAGTTGAAAGCCTTCCTGCAACGCCTCACCGGCTATCTGCTGACCGGCATCGTGACCGAAGAGGTGCTGACTTTCCTCTACGGCTGCGGCGGCAATGGAAAAGGCGTCCTACTCGGCGCCGTTACGGCCATCCTCGCCGAATACGCGGTCGCGGTGCCTATCGAGGTCTTTACTGCCGGCGCCCGCATCAGTGTCGAGTACTATCGAGCGCAGATGGCCGGCACGCGTCTGGTAACGGCAAGCGAAACCGAGGTGCAAACGACGTGGCCCGAGTTGCAGATCAAGGAGATGACGGGCAACGACTCGCCGCTGTCAGGCCGCCATCACTACGGACAGCCATTCACCTTCTGGCCGCAGTTCAAGATCGTCCTCGTCGGGAACTACGCGCCGAGGCTGAAGGGCTGCTCACCGGCAATGGAGCGGCGACTGCGCGTGGTGCCGTTCAACCGCATACCTGCTGCACGTGATCCCGATCTGAAGGAAAGGCTACGCGCCGAATACCCCGCAATTCTTCGTTGGATGATCGATGGTTGTTTGCAATGGCAGCAGAAACGTTTGGGGACTGCCGCCGTCATCACCAGGGCGACCAATGCCTACTTCGAGCAACAGGACGCATTCCGACATTGGATCGAGGAGTGTGCCGTCCTCGATCCGACCTTGAGCGTGGAGCCGGGAATCTTGCTCTCCAACTACAATTCCTGGGCGAAGACGAATGGCGAGGAAGTTGCCACGAGCAACGCATTTGCAGAGATGATCGACCGCATACCCAGCCTCAGACGGGTAAAGTCGGACGGCCGACGACTGGTGAAGGGGATCGGCCTCAAGGCACCCAGGTACACCAACAGGGACGACCCGTGACGACCCATTAGCAACCCTACTCCTGCGCGCGCGTGGAGACTTTCCCGAATAGTCGTCCAGGGACGACCCTGTCAAAACGATATCGCGACAGTCGAGGTGCCCTAGGGCCTGTCGTCAATTGAGCCAAATTGCGCTGGCGGCGAGGTAGACGGCAGCGAGGAAGTTGCGCGCGGTCTTATCATAGCGTGTGGCGATGGCGCGAAACTGCTTGAGTTTCGCGAAGAAGTTCTCGATCAGGTGGCGTTCCTTGTAGACATGGCGATCGAATCTGCGGGGCACCCGGCGATTAGCCTTTGGCGGGATTACGACGGTCTTGCCCGCTTCCGCCAGCGGCTCAATGACCCGCTCGTCGGCGTCGAATGCCTTGTCGGCGATCAACACCTCGGCCTGCATATCCGGCAACAGGCGGTCGGCACCCACCAGGTCGTGCGCCTCGCCACCGGTCAGATGGAAACCGACCGGATTGCCGAGCGCATCGACCATGGTATGAATCTTGGTGCTCAATCCGCCCCGCGAGCGCCCGATGGCTTGGTCCTCATCGTCTTTTTTTTAGCGCCTGCACTGTGCTGATGGGCTCGCACAATGGTGCTGTCGAGCATCGCGTATTCGTTGTCGGCATCGGCGGCGAGATGCTGAAACAGCCGTTTCCAGACCCCGGATTTCGCCCAGCGGCTGAAACGCCGATGGGTGTTCTTCCAGTCGCCGAAGCGATCCGGCAGATCGCGCCAGGGAATACCGGCTCGGTAGCGGTAGAGTACCGCTTCAACGAACAGGCGGTTGTCCGCCGCGGTCACGCCGACCCACCCCTCGCTTCCCGGCAACAGGTCCTTGATCCGGTCCCACTGGTCGTCGCGAAGTCCGTAGCGGCGCATCGGTCAGCTCCCCAAAGCTGACCGCCTACGAATCGAAAAACCCGCCGCGCCGGAATCGGCTATTTCGTCACGTGATGCTGATTACCGCCGAATGTTGCAATCCGAACTCACCGAGCCGGCGCCGAATTGGGAAGCAACTGGTCGGGATTGACGACAGGCCCTAGGTCGCCGCCTTAATTGCTGCCTTCAAAAAGTCCATTACCATTGTCTTGCTCGGGCAGGCCTTGGCGGAGGTGCACCTCGATCACTGCCTTGCAGGCGTTTGCCGATCGCGTCGGGCAAGCCTGTGAGTTCCTGTCCTCCACCCGCGTTGCGGGGATCGGCAAACGAGCCCATCAAACATCCCGGGAACCGGTGCGGGCTCGCCCGGATCGGACTTCGATGCGGCGTTGCAACCTGACAGTCCCCTTCGGCCCCCGGCTCGGGTATTTTCCCGCAGCACTCCGGTGTCAGCGCACGGTGGACACGCAGCACCTCCGAGCAGTCTGGCGTTGTGGATCAAAGTCGAGCGAAACTCATCGAAGATGCGGACTAGAATTTGCATGAGAAACCGCATTGTCATTGACGGCTTAAGCTCATTTGATTTACGTATCTACTGACGCCTCTCCTCGCGCCGACCCCTCGAGGGGGATGGGGGTCTGGCATACCCATGGATTGCCCCCCAAACCGGCCCGGGGTCGAATTTTCATGATTGCGAAATTGGAAAAAGTGGTCGGGCCAAACCCGGCCGGATCCGTTCCCCAGCACTGGCCCGCCGACCAGGTGGAACGCTGGTCCATCGACCGACTGATCCCGTATGCGAGAAATGCGCGGACGCATAGCGACGCGCAGGTCGCACAGATCGCGTCCAGCATTCGCGAGTGGGGCTGGACGGTCCCGGTCCTGGTCGATGAAGCCGGCGGCCTGATCGCCGGCCATGGGCGTGTCCTGGCGGCACGCAAGCTGGGCTTAACCGATATCCCCGTCATGGTCGCCCGCGGCTGGAGCGAGGCGCAGAGGCGGGCATATGTGCTCGCCGACAACAAACTCGCACTCGCTGCCGGCTGGGATCTTGATCTGCTGCGATTCGAGCTGAGTGATCTCCGCGGCATGGGCGCAGATCTGGCTCTGATCGGTTTCTCGGCTGACGAGGTGGATGCGCTCACCGCCGAGATGACGGCGGGTTTGACCGACCCAGATCAGGCACCCGAGCCACCCGCTAACCCGGTGAGCGCGCCGGGCGACGTCTGGCTCCTCGGCAAGCACCGCCTCGTGTGCGGCGATTGCACCGACTTGCTGGTGGTCGAAAGGGTGCTGGCCGGCGCCAAGCCGCACCTGATGGTCACCGATCCACCGTACGGCGTCTCGTATGACCCGGGGTGGCGCGGCGACACCAAGCGCACGGGAAAGGTGCTCAACGACGACCGGGCTGACTGGCGCGAAGCGTGGGCGCTGTTTCCCGGCGAGGTGGCCTATGTCTGGCACGGCGCGCTGCATGCCGTTGTGGTGGCCGAGAGCCTCACCGTGTGCGGGTTCGGGATCCGCAGCCGCCAGATCATCTGGGCGAAGGACCGTCTGGTGATGAGCCGAGGTCACTATCACTGGCAGCACGAGCCCTGCTGGTATGCGGTCAAGGGCGCGGGGCATTGGAGCGGCGACCGCAAGCAGACCACGCTTTGGGAGATCGCCAACAAGAACCAGGACGCCACGACCGTCCACGGCACGCAGAAGCCGGTCGAATGCATGCGCCGTCCGATCGAAAATAACAGCAGCCCCGGGCAGGCAATCTACGAACCATTCTCCGGTTCCGGCACGACGCTGATTGCCGCCGAGATGACCGGGCGCGCCTGCCACGCCATCGAGCTCTCGCCCGCCTACGTGGATGTCGCCGTGCGCCGCTGGGAGGCGTTCACCGGCCTGCAGGCCGTGCTGGAGAGCCACGGGCGCAGCTTTACCGAGGTTTCGGAGGCGCGGCTCACCGCCGCTGCATGACATGCGGGGCCGCAAGCCGAAGCCGACCGGGCTGCACAAGCTGCACGGCACGCTGAATGCCACCCGCCATAAGCAACGCACGGCCGAGCCGAACGCCGACGGCGATCTGCTGGCGACGCCGCCATCGTGGATGACCGCTGCGCAGAAGGCCGGCTGGCGCCATGCCGTCAAGCACGCGCCGCAAGGCGTGATGCGCCGGATCGATCGCGGCATGCTCGCGGTGTGGGTCGTGGCGGAGGATCAGCACCGGATCGCCGCGACCATGCAGGCCGAGCTGGACCTGAGCACCAAGCTTCCGCTGCTGACCAAGAACAAGGACGGCACCGCCGGCATCTCGCCCTATCTCAGCATCATCACCCGCGCCGCGGCCGCCATGATCAAGGCCGGTTCAGAGCTGGGCTTCTCGCCGGCCGCGCGCCCCCGCCTGGTCGCCGCCGGCCTGCCCTCGATGGATCAGGCCAACGAGGACGATGCCGGCTGGGGTCGGCTGAAGGTGCTGCAAGGTGGCAAGGCAAGCTAAACTCAAGGCGCTCAGCCCCGACATCGCGGACGCCATCGCCTACGCCCGCGAGGTGGTGGCCGGCGAGATCCCCGCGGGCCGCTACGTCCGGCTGACCTGCGAGCGGTTCCTGACCGATCTCGAGAAGGCCCTGGCCGGACAAGGTCCCTGGGGTTGGCGGCCGGATCTGGCCGACAACGCGATGCTGTTCGCCGGGCTGATGCCGAACATCAAGGGCCCGGAGGCCGGCAAGCCACTGCGGCTGATGCGCTGGCAGAAGCTCGTGTTCGCCAACCTGTTCGGCTTCGTCGAGGCAGGCACAACAGTCCGGCGATTCCGCCAGGCGGTGATCTACGTGCCGCGCGGCAACGGTAAGACCTCGATCGCCGCGCCGATCGCACTTTACGTCTCGTTCATGGAGGTGAGGGCGGTGCCGAGGGCTATGCCGCCGCAGTGACCCGCGACCAAGCCCGCATCCTGTTTGACACCGCCCGCGAGATGGTGCGGCGAGCGCCGGCGTTCCGGGCCCGCTACGGCGTGGAGGTATCCGCGAATGCCATCCACCAGGTCCGCACGGCGTCGAAGCTCGTGCCGATCAGCTCCGACGCGAAGGCCTTGGACGGCCTGAATGTCGCGGTCGCCGTGTGCGACGAGATCGCCGCCCACAAGACCTCCGAGGTCTACGATGTGCTGCTCACGGCCATGGGCAAGCGCCTGCAGCCGCTGCTCCTCTGCATCTCGACCGCGACCGGCAACACCACCGGCATCGGCCGGCAGCTCTGGAACTATTCCGTGCGGGTGCTGGAGGGCAAGCAGCAGGACGACCGCATCTTCGGGCTGATCTACACCGCCGACGAGACGGACGATCCCTGGAACGAGGCGACCTGGACCAAGGTCAACCCGTCCTGGGGCCAGGCGGTGCAGCCCGACGCGATCCGCGCGATCATGCGGCAGGCCCGCAACAACCCGGCGCAGGAAGCCGCGGCGAAGACCCGGCACCTGAACATCTGGGTGGGCGCCGACGAGGCGCTGTTCTCCATGCGCTCCTGGCGGGAGAACGCCGACCCGGCGCTGACCCTGGACGACTTCGCAGGTCAGGAGTGCCACCTGGCGATCGACCTCGCGAGCAAGACCGACCTCGCCGCGCTCGCCCTGCTGTTTCCGACGCGCGCCGAGGACGGGCATCTGTCCTACGTCGCCTTCGCGCGCTGCCTTCTGAACGAGGCGGCGGTGCTGGAGGCGCGAAACCCGAGCCATCCGGGGTGGGCGGTGGAGGACTATCTGACGGTGACGCCGGGCAACGAGACCGACTACGCCACCATCGAGGACGACATTCTCGACCTCTGCCGGCGCTTCCATGTGCGATCCATCGCCTACGACCCCTGGGGGGCCACCCAGCTGGCCCAGCGCCTCCTCGCCGAGGGCGCGCCGGTGTTCGAGTTCCGGGCCACCACGCAGAACTTCAGCGAGCCCACGAAGGAGCTGGACGCAGCGATCCGCGCCGGGCGGCTGCGCCACGACGGCAATCCGGTCGTCGAATGGTGCGTCGGCAACGTGGTCGGCCACTATGACACCCGGGCCAACGTCTATCCGCGCAAGCAGCGGCCCGAGCAGAAGATCGACGCGGCCGTGGCGCTGATCATGGCCATCGGGCGGGCATTGGCGACCGTGGAGGAGCGGTCCGTCTACGAGGAACGGGGGATCTTGTTTGTCTGACCAGCGGGACTCCTTAGGTTCCGGTGCTCCGTGCAGAACCATTGCCGGAAACCGCTGGCAGTCCGGCGCCCGATCTCTCAAGGCTTTCGATCGACTGCGCCCGACCTCGGGCCCTTCCGGCGCAGATGCCGCACCTGCAGCGACCCACACCACGGTGTCGCCGCACGATTTCCGTGTGCTCTAGCCGCCCATGATCTCCTGCCAGGTCAGGGTCCAGTCGCGCTGGTGCTGCGCGAGGTAGGCGTCGTTCGGGAACACCATGGATGCCATCTTCTGTTCCGTGGCGATCTGCTGCTCGGCGAAGCTCGCTGGCCAATCAGTGATATCTGGCCGGCCGGGACTGGCGAAATATCCGAGGCAAAAGGCACGCTGGATGTCGGGCTCCAAACGAAAATTGAGGAACTCGAACGCGAGCTTCTTGTTGCTACACCCGATCGGCACGCCCGCCGTGTTGGCGAGCGCGACCGTGCCCTCCTTCGGAACAGTCATTCCGTACGGCAGCCCGCGGCTGGCATAGAGCGCCGAGCGTGCGCTCCAATATGGCATCAGCCAGACCTGCTCGTTCTCCATGTATGGAACCGCCTGCGCCGAGGAGGCTGCGGTCATGCCGATATAGGGTTTCAACGCCCGCAGCATGTTCCACGCTTTGTCCATATTTTGCTCGTCGCCGCCGGCGGCGCGGGCCCCCATGATCAGTGCATATGCCGCGAGCTGGAAATTCGCCGGACTATGGGTGACCAGATGACCCTTGATCGATTCGCCGTACCGCTTCGGCGCCTGCCAGTAGTCGAGCCACGAATCCGGCTTCTCAAGCTTGTTCTTATTCCACATCAGGGCAAGGTACTGGTAGGTTTGCACGATCCCGTAGGGCGGGATCAGCTCGGCGCTCTTCTTGAACGCATATTTCAGATTGGGGACTTCCTTCGCCGTGATCGGCTCCAGCAAATTCTCCTTGGCGCCGAGGATGATCGTGGGAACCACCATCTCGGCCGCGACGTCGAATCCGGGTGAACCGCGCGAGGCGCGGATTCGCGGATAGGGATCGACCCCGCCGCTATCGTCATAGACGATCTTGCAGGAAAATTTCTTTTCGAATGGCTCGATGACCGTCTTGATAAAGATGTCGCGGTACTCGCCGCCATAGGCGGCCACGGTCAGCACGTCAGCAGCGCGCGTCGGCCGGGAAGCCAACTCTCCGAATGCCGCAACCGCGCCGGCCACCTTCAGGGTCTGGCGTCGCGTCATCCCCATGGTTTCGCTCCTCCGATGTCGTGCTATCGTCCACCCACTCAGCGGGAGAATCAACCCGGCTCGGGCGTGCGAAAGAGCGCATCGCGATACGAGGTCGCGGTCGTGGCGGGTCAATCCGGAGAACGAAATGACTGATACGAGGATCCTCTACACGGCCGAGCTTGACCTGGCTGAAGCCGACATTGAGGAGTTCAGCCGATGGTACGCAGCCCGCCACGCAGCCGATCTCTACCAGGCCGGCTTCCAGGTCTGCACCTGTTACAGGGCGATCGAGGGAGACATGAACATCCTTGATCTCTACGAGGCGGAGAGCTGGGACATCTTCAAGAGCCCGGAATACCGCGAAATGGGGGCACGCGACCCGTACGGCGCGGAGCTGATGACGAAACGGCGCAACAAGGCCCATACGGTGTACGCGCAGCGCTTCGTCACGCCGGTTGTGGGCGGCAAGGGCGCGCTACTGAACGCCGATTGGGTCTCGCTGGTCCGCTTCGATGCCTCCGAGCAGACAGAATCGGACGTAGCCGATTTCCTTGCCACACGGGAGGCGGCGCGGCTTCGGGGTCTCGGCGCCAGTCGGGTGCGACTGGCGCACCGCACGACCAACCATCCGACCAACCCCACGACGCGGCCGCGTTGCGTGCTGGTCGTCGAATGGCCGGAACGGCCCTCCCCGCAGGCAGCAGAGGCGAAGCACATGCAGGACCGCTTACCCGGCGCGCTCACCGAGGTGGACAGGTTCGTCGGCTACCGGCTGTATCCGTGGCCGGATCGGAAAGGGGCCGGGTCGTAAGATCACGGTCCTTCTCATGGCGCGCAGCACCCGAAGAGAGCACCGCCTCCTTCCGTTGCTTCTGGTCGGCGTACCGGGGCTTTACTTGTTGGTCTTCTTCGTCCTGCCGAACGCCTTCCTGTTCGCGGTCGGCTTCTTAAAATCCGAGTCCCAGGTCCTCACCAATCACGTCACGCTGGACAATTACCATTTCCTGTTTGGCCACGCTGTCTACCTTCGCGCGATCCTGAGAACCTTCTGGATCGGCGCGGGGGTTGGTGGCCTGGTTGTCCTGGTGGCCTATCCTCTCGCCTTCTTCCTGGCACGGACCACCAGCCCCTGGAAGGGCCCCTTGATCGCGCTATCCCTGACCCCGCTGCTGGCGAGCGTCGTCGTGCGAACCTATGGCTGGTGGGTGCTGCTGAACCGCGACGGCGCAATTGAGGATTTGCTGGCCGCGCTCGGGTGGACGCACGACCGGCCCGTGCTGCTGCCCTCGTCCGGGGCTATCGTGATTGGACTGACCCATTCCCTACTGCCGTTTGGCGTCCTCACCATCCTCACCACCCTAAACGGGCTCAATCCAAACCTCGAGAAGGCCGCCATGAGCCTCGGCGCGACCCGCACGCGCACGTTTCTGTTCGTGACACTGCCGCTCTCGGCCCCTGGCGTGGCCGGAGCGTTCTCGCTGGCCTTCTCTCTGGCGATCAGCGCCTACGCGACGCCGGCCATCCTCGGCGGTCCCGGCTCCTCGACCATGGCGACTCTGATCTTCGATTTCATGACGACGCTCAACGACTGGTCGCTCGGCTCCGCACTGGGCGCGATATTGATCGTCAGTTCGATGGTGCTGCTCGTCATCGGCTCCGTCTTGGGATCAAGGCGGATGGCGCTATGATCGGGCGCCGCCAATCCCACCTGCCCTGGACCGCGCTGCGGGGGTTGGTCGGGCTGATCTACCTGTTCATGCTCGCGCCGATCCTCATTACCGCGGCGGTCTCGTTCAATGCGGTCAACCAGTCGCGCTTCCCCCCGGTCGGTTTTTCGCTGCGCTGGTGGGCGGAGGCGCTCTCCCCACGCTGGCTCCAGCCGCTGGGATTTAGCGTCAAGCTGGCCTTGCTTGCCGCGGTCATCACCACGCTGCTCGGCATGCCGCTCGCCTTCGGCCTGACCCGGTATCGCTTCCCTGGACGGGAGGCGCTGATCGCCCTCTCACTCGGCCCGTTGGCCCTGCCAGCTCTGGTGACCGGCATCGGTCTTCTGCAGCTCCTGCAGATCTCCGGCTTCGGCTTCCTGCTTGGCTTTCCCGCGCTGCTGATTGCCCATGTGATCATCTGTCTGCCGTTCTCCGTGCGCACGGTGGCGATCGGCCTTCAGGCAATGCCTACGAAGGTAGAGCAGGCAGCCGCCAGCCTGGGCGCGACGCCCATTGTCGTGTTCCGGGAGGTGACCTTGCCGCTGATCAAAAGCGGCCTGTTCGCCGGTGCCAGCTTCGCCTTTATCCAGTCCTTCACCGATTACAGCATCTCACTCTTTCTTTCCCGGGCCGGAATGCAGCCGATCAGTGTTACCATCCTGAGCTTCCTCGATTACGGGTTTGCCCCGACACTGGCGGCAGTCTCGGTCATCAGCATGCTGACTCCGCTCGTGCTGCTTCTGCTGGTGCAGCGCTTCTTCCGCATCGGCGATTTCGTCTATGGAGCTGGCAGCGGTGGGTGACCCTTCCGTACACCTCGATGGCATCACCAAGCATTTCGGCACGATGGCGGCGGTCGACGGGATCGACCTCGCCGTAGAGCAGGGTGAGTTTCTCACGCTGCTCGGCCCCTCGGGTTGCGGAAAGACGACGACGCTGAACCTGATCGCGGGTTTTCTAGCGCCGGATGCAGGCGTCATTCGGCTGGCCGGCCGGCCGGTCGATGCCCTGCCGCCGTTCCGACGCGACATTGGCCTGGTGTTCCAGGATTACGCGCTGTTCCCGCATATGAGCGTTGCACAGAACATCGGCTTCGGCCTGCGCATGCGACGGCTCGATCGGCAGGAGATCGCACGTCGCGTGGAGGAGGCGCTGGGGTTGATGCAACTCGCCGGACTCGGCGAACGTCGTCCCACCGAACTCAGCGGCGGGCAGCGTCAGCGTGTCGCCCTGGCGCGGGCACTCGTGATCCGGCCCACGGTGCTCCTGCTGGACGAGCCCCTCAGTAACCTGGATCTCAAGCTACGAGAGGACATGCGGCTGGAGATCACGGCGCTCCAACGCCAGCTGGCAATTACGACGATTTTGGTTACCCATGATCAGAGCGAGGCGCTGGTAGTATCGGACCGGATCGCCGTTATGAACCGCGGCCGGATCGAGCAGGTTGGCCGTCCGGCGGAGATCTACGAGCATCCGGCTACTCGCTTCGTGGCCGAGTTCATCGGCACGATGAATTTCGTGACCGGCCAAGCCATCAGCAATGCGTCGGCAGGCGGGGTGTGCGTGGTCCGCACGGAGCACGGCCAGCTGATGGCGCCGGCGCCGAGGAACCTGCGCGCGGGTCAGTCGGTGTTGATCGCCTTCCGTCCGGAACGTTGCCGCGTCGGCGCTGCAGCGGAGCCCGAAGCAAGGCCGGGTCTTGCCCTCCTTGGGCAAGTCTCCCAGCATGTCTATCTTGGCACAAGAACAGAGCTGCACGTCGCACTACTCACGGGGGAACCTTGCGTTGTCGAGCTGTCGAACGATGGCGAGCAAAATCCCGTCTCGGTTGGGCAGAATATACGCGTCTTGCTGAAGGGGCAGGACTGCTGTGTTTTTCCGAGCGTATAGTTCGAAGTCGGGAATGTCGCTAGGGCGTCCTTGCACGCCCAGCCGATTCACAGCTTCCCTTGTTTTATGGATGACGCCCTTGCTGGGCGGAGCGCCCGGGACTGGCGGCCCAATCTGGCCGACGACGCGATGCTGTTCGCCGGGCTGATGTCGAACATCACAGGTCCGGAAGCGGGCCAGAAGCTGTCCCTGATGCCCTGGCAGCAGCTGGTGTTTGCGGCCCTGTTCGGGTCGTCGAGGGCGGCATGGCAAGCACCTGAGCGGCAAATTTAGTGTCCACCTCACGCCGAAGCGGCCCGCACCAGCGTCATCCCCTCCCGCAGCCGTGATACCAGGCCGGCGCGTATCTTAACGGTCAAGCAACCAGTTGGGGCCTTCCTGAACGCCCAACAGGGAAGTTGCGGATGGGTGACCAAATCCACGCTCCGGCTTCCGGAGACGTCGCGGCATCCGCGGATGCCGATCCCACCGTCAGCGCCGATCGCCGCCGGCCGGGACGAGTTCGGTACACCAACCCGGCCCTGATCGCGGTGCTGCGCCGGCCCGAGAGCCCCAACGGGGCGGGTCCCGTTCTGACCGACGCGGATGCCGACGACATCGCCCACGTGGATGTCCCTGGCCCGGAATGGGAACGAGAAGACGACTCCGACGATCTGGCGCCTGGTCGGGGGATCGTGCTGGGGTTACTCGTCTCGGCTCTGTTCTGGGCCGGGATCGCAGCACTCTGCTGGTGGTGATTCGGTCGGTAAACACGGACTGAGGCATTCGGTGGCGCTCTGCGCCCGCGGGGGCCCTCGCGCGCACCATTGCCTGCTTTCCGGGCATTCCGATCACGGCGGGCGGGCGCCGCAGGACTCCCGTGCTCCCGCTATGCCGCTGGATACCCGTGCGTGTGGTGCGTCAGCAACACGCTCGCGTAACGGCTTCACCAAATGTAAACGGCGCGGGCGGCATACCCGCGGGATGCCCGGCCGATTTCAGCGTCCCCGGCCCATCGAGACCGCGCCGCGCGACGGAACGGTCGTGCGTATCTGGATTGCGGATAATCCCGATCCCGTCGTGTGGCGCACTGGTCGACCCAGATGCAAGGATGGCTGCGCGACGACGATCCGCTGCGGCGGGTTCTGCATCGCATTGCCGGCTGGGCGCCTCACGCGAACAGTCCCGCCCAGGCGACGGCGATCTCCCGACCCACCATTGCTCAAACCGAGGAAACGAAGGCACCGCTAAAGGGGGCGGTCGAGTTCCTGGAGGAGAACGACAGCGACCCGGAGTTTAGGTGCCCGGGTAAGTACCCGATCAGGCGAATGGGTTTTTCACCTGCTTGGGCGCTTGCGGGGGCGCCACCTGGCTCGGCAGGTGCGGGTCGGCCTCCAATGTCCGCACCGCCTCATCCAGCATCGCCTTCAACGCGCGGGCATGGGTGAGCCCAGCCCGGTCGCGCGTCAGATCGAGATTGCCATAGACGCTCACGCACTGCTGGCCAGTCTCCAGGGTCAACTCGCCAATTTGGAGCGACGCGGCGTCGTCAGCGTAGGGCTTCAGGCTGGCCATGGCGGTTGTTCTCCTGTCAGTGCCGAAAGCCATGTGACCTCGGCGGCGGCAGGCGCGTCGTGGTCGCCTTCACACTGGCTGGCACGGCCGAGTTGGATCAACGCCGGTCAGTCTCGCCAACTCCGCGATGGAAACGGTCTGGCACTCAGGCCGGTTGGTATTGGTGCAGACATAGGCACCGGCCTCGCGTTCCGCCGGGTCATAGATCGCCTTGAACGTGCTGGTCGGCACCAGCACGCGGCCGTTCAGCTCCTGTAGGTCGCTGCCCTGAAACACGGGGCCGGTCACAACGTACAATCGAGCCATTGGCCTCGACGTCGTCGCGCACGGCGCTCTCGATGCGCTCCCATATCCGCCGGTTCAGTTGCGGCGCCTCCGCGTCGGGCATGTCGCCGGAAGGCGTCAGATGCCCCCGGTCATAGCCGGAGCGGGCATAGTCGGAGAGTTCCGCGCGCGCCGGGAGGCAAGGCGTGCTCGGGATGGAAGGCAGTCCGGCGGGGCCGCCTCCCGCGCGCCGTCGATGGCGGCACCGCTCAGGTGCCCGGCCGACCAGAGCGGACCGCGGGTGATGCCGGAATCGAGGACGGCCCGGAAGCAGAGCAGGTGCGCTTCTTGGCCGAGTTTGGCGTGCAGCAGGCGGGAAGGCGGCGCGAGGCGACGCTCAAGGCATTACTGCGAGACCGTTATCCCGCGGACCAGGGTTACGATGGCAGCCTCATGCGGCAGCGGGCAGGTCGCGCATGGCTGGCCTGGGACCCCCGGCTTGACCGTCGCGGGCGCGCGCACCGGGCGCCTCAGCCACGCTCTCGACGGCCTGGGTCACCTGCCGCGGCGCGAGGTGGTGGACCATGTGCCCGGCGCCTTTGACGATCTGCAGCACGCTGCCCCGGATCTCGGCCGCGAGGTGCTCGGATCTGCGCCTGAACACGACTTTGTCGCCCTCGCCCGCTATGATGACCACCGGCAGGGTCAGGTCCTTGTACTCCCTGCGCAGCGCGAGCGCGCCCGGGATCATGAGGGCGCCGTCTACCGAAGTGGCGCGGATTTGCGAGGGTCGCAGTGCCATGGCGGGCGAGTACTCGGCCTGGAACCGCGCCGGCACCCGGGCCGGCGAGAACATGGCCCACTTCAGCAGCGGCATCTGTAGCCAGCCGAGCAGCGGCGAGACGGTGTAGCGCAGCACGTCGCCCAGCACCGGGAGCGCCCCCACCGCCACGAGCAGCACGTCGGGCCGCAGCGTCCAGAAATAGTAGCCGGACAGCAGCACGAGGCCCGCAACATCGGCCTGGTGATGTTCAGCGAGGGCAAGGGCGACGAGCGTGCCCCAGGAGTGGCCGACAATCACCGGGCGCGCGACGCCGAGCTGGCGCAGGGCCTTGTGGAGCAGCTCGGCCTGCTGGGCGGCGCTCCACAGGTGCCCGCGCGGGCGCTCGCTGTAGCCGAAGCCGGGGCGATCGAAGATGATCACCCGATGGCTCCGCAGCAGGAGTTCAGCCACCCCGCTGGTGTTCCAGTCGTCCCCGGTCACGGCGTTACCATGGATCAGCACGACGGGGCTGCCCTCGCCCCGGTCCGTATAGTGCAGCCGCACGCCGTCCACTTCCATGAAGGTGCCTCGGGCTGGGTGCCTGCGCTCCGCCCGGCGGGCCACGAGGTGATTGCCGAGGGCGAGCGCGGCCAGGGCAGCCACGCCCGCGAAGGCGGCCGCGATGCCGGCGGAGCGGGTCTTGGATGTCGCGAAGAGGGTCATGGTTGTCCTTTGTGTGCGCGGCGAATCAGCGGCCCACCAACTGCTGGGCGGTGGCGGTAAGCGTCGGGAGCTATGGATCAGGGCGGCACGACGGATTGGCTTGTGGCTCCGTTCCTGCCGCATGGTGGGAATCTATGCTGCGCCGCAGCATAGATGGGCAAGGGTCGGCAAGACCACAGTCGTCTCTGCAGCACGATATCGAGAATGATGCCGGGCATAGGTCGACGTCGTGATGGGATCGGAATGCGCCGCGTCGGCCGCCCGGGTCGGCCTCGGCAATGCGCAGGTCCGGAACCAGGGCCTAGGCCTGGGCGAGCGGCATCCCTCGATAGAGACCAAGCCGGCCGGCCGCCGCGTCGGCCGCGGCGACCACGCGACGCCGTCCGTCATGGGCGCGCGTGACCAGGGGCACCTCAACCGGCAGCGTGGCGTCGCGCCGGCGCAGCCGATCGGTCGGCCATGTCGGCAACCAGGGCGACACGCCCCGTCGCATCGGGGGACTCCACGATCCAGGACGCGGGCTCGGCGCCCCGCGCGCGCGAGGTCGAGCCGCCAGCGCGGGCCAAGCCCGGCGTCTCGGGCCTCTCGGCCAGCGGCGGCGGGGAGGGCAGCGAGGCGATGCGCCAGCGGGTGACCGCCGCCGAGGGCGCGCCAGCGCCGGATCGTCGAAGCGGCGCGCGCGGCGCAGCGCGAAGTTGATGGCGCCCGAGGCCTCGGCGGCGAGCGGCAGCCGGCGCGAGGCGGTCAGGCCGAGCCTGCCGACCTCGCCCACCGCGCCGGCCAGCCCCGTCTGGCGCAGCGCCTCCTCCAGCGCTAGCAGGACGGATGGGCCGGCCTCGATATAGATGATCCGATGCGGCGCCAGCCCACGGCGGCGAGCGCCGGGGCGAACAGGTCGGCCGGTCGAGCGCCCAGAGTACCGGCCCGGACAGGTGGGCCAGCAGGCCGGCGACGAACAGCGCGGCGGCCGCGGCATGCTCGACGTCCGGCCCGGCCCCAGCGACCTCGTGCAAGGCACCGAGTGCCAAGCCGCCTGCCAGAAGCTCCGCCTCACGCATGGCCTTAAGGTCACGAGCGTCCGTCAAATCCCAATCCCGCCGGAAGGCGCGTCAGGCCGGACGCTTACGTCGATCCGGGGTCAGAACCCGAAGGTCGGCAGGCCGTCAGCGGCCATCCCGTTCGGCACAGCCAGCGCACAAAGGTCGAGCAGATTGACCCACCGCATCAGCATCGGTGTGTGGAACTCCCCGCCTGCATGTTCGACCGAGCGGGCTGCGCGCTGATGCAGTTGGCCGACGCACCAGTAGCGGCGTTCGGCGGGCTTCCCTTTCGGGTGTTGCTGGACGAGGTCGCTGCCGGTTTCGTCTGGGAGCCTGTCAGGAATTTCGTGTGAGGGCCTGTTGAACCTCACTCGCAGACGAAGCACTCGCCGAAGATGAGGGCCCATCGGCCAAAAGTGGGGCTATTTTCCGTCCCAGCTGCATCGTGATGTAGGCCAGGCTAGTCGTCCTAAGCTCCATGTTGAGTACCTCGCTCGATGCAGGCAGCTTGAACAGCGCCCCAAGCGCACCCACGCCGACGCCGCCCGCGGCATCGAGTCGAAGCAGAGCGTAGTGTACGCGCAAGTGGACAGCCATTACGCGAGCGAAGACCGGTCGCGTCTCCGGAGTGAAGCCCTGGAGGGCGTTTGCCACCAGCCCCAACGCACGCTGGGCAGCGAGAGACGACTGATAGCGCTCCAGATAAAGTGCCCGGAAAGCATCGACCGCCAGAAGGCCATTCTCGGCCGCCGACATTTCGTCGAAGGCGGCTTCAAGGTCTTTCGGCTTCATGCCCTGCAGCCAGTACCTCTGCGGATCGGTGTCGCGGAGCTGCGCAATCGCCTGGGCGAGGTCACGGCACCGCAATTCGCCGGAAGGCTCAGGCGGGGCATGTACGGAGGGCGCGGCTATCAACTGAAACTCGCCCATGATGCGGCTCAGCGTCGTGCCGGAAAGATTGCTTCCTTCCAGCATGGCAGGGAAGACGCCGACCCGGTCGGGCATCGCCCGATGTGCGGAAATGATTGCCGCCAGGTAGTCGTGCCAAGCGCTACCGCCGCCCTGTTCGACAGCACCAGCCAGGCCGACGCCCATAATGGGAACGACAGCGGTGATCTCGGCCGGCGCCACCCCATTGGGCGGCGGGGATCCAGGGAATGGGATCGGGCGAGGTGCGCCCCCCTTATCTTCCAAACCTCCGAACGAACGTAGATTTCGACCGCGCCGCCGATCAGGCCCGAGAACAGCGTCCCGTGAAAGTGGTTGACGAACTCCCTCGCGATCTCGCGCCCGCCCTCAGGACCATCGTCGGGATGCCAGACGGCATAGATCTCGAGGACGGGCGGAAGCATGCGTGACGCTCCTAGTGGATTCCACGGCGTTCGCGGCGCTCGGATCAAGTCGCGCGGCCAGACCGCCGCCTAAATCCTTCGCGGCGCTTCGATGTGCAGTTCATAATATAGAGCAGATTAGCCTACGTCCTCCAGGCCGACGAGGAGCCGCCGCCACAGGGGCCCGCCTCGAGGCAGACCCGCTTATACCCGCCCGACGCTCCGAGCAGGCCGCTGCGATCACGTCCGGATCGGAGCTAATCTCGCTGTCGGCGACGCTCACTGGGCTCGCCGCGGCGCTGTGCGGATCGCGGTATCAGCTTCTCGGCGATCCTCTCCGCGCCGAGAACGGCGGAAAGCGCGTACCGGTCGGCGAGCTCCGGCCGAAGCTTCGCCACCTCCTCGATCGTCAGCCCCTGGAGGACGAGGAAGATCCGCTTATGGTTCAGCGGCTCGAGTTCCTCACGTTCCGCGCCACCCAGGAATCTTTCAAGCTCCCACGTCGTCCACAAGCGGCCGAAGAACTCGCGGCTGAGGACCACGATGCCGAACAGCGAGCACTGGATGCCGAAGCCGATGCGACCGCTGAGGCTGTCGCTCGCGTCGATCTGGCCGTCGTCGAGCCACACGCGCTGTCCCCGGGCCTCAAGCGCGGCTTTTAGCGGAATGACGAGGTCGGCCTTATCCGCTGACCCATGGCTGATGAAAAAGTCCCACCGGCCTTCTCGCATCCAGTACGCTTGGCCGCTGTCCTTCGCGATAATGAGGCCGAACTCCTCCTCTCCGCCCCGCGCGCTGAACTTCTCCCGATCCAGCCATTGCGCCGTGGTGGGCTGGTTCTCGAGCTCAATCGCGCAACCCGCCTCCCGGAGACGCGCCGCCATGGGTGCCTCGATCCGTGGGCGCTTAAGGTCGACCTGATCGAACGTGCTGCCGTCCAGGCGTGCGCCGACGAAGTCGGAATTATAGAGGTGTACGAACCTGAGATCAGCGCAGGTCAGGATGGCCGCACGCAGGTCGCAGTGGCGGACTTTCGCCCTGAACCAGGTCGTGCCGTTCAGCTGCGCGTTCCCGAAGCTCGCGTGCGCGAAGTCGGTACCCTTGAACTCGGCGCCGCTCATCGCGGCGCCCTGGAACGAGACCCTCGAACCGGTGATCCCGTTCAGCCGCGCGCGATCGAGATCCGCCGCTCTGAAGTCCACCCGAGTCAACACCGATCCGTCGAAATCCGTGCCTTGCAGCGACGCCCCGCTCAGGTCCACGCCCCGCATCTCCAGATGGGTCAGGTCGGGCACGAAGTCGTAGCGCGCCCTATGGGCGTTCCACGCCGAAACGCCGTCGCAGAGCAGGTTAACATGCTCGAGATTGGCCATGACCTTGCGCCCTCCCGTATCCGGTTCCGGCCTCCGTCACGGATCGCGCGCAGTCCAGGGACGGGCGGATCCTTGCCGCTGCTCTCCGCAGGCGCGCCGCAGCATTGGTCGGCGCGGAATCGATGTCGGCCAGCACGCATCAGCCGGCCCTTCGAGCCGCACTGGCGCAGCCGGTCGGACGCCTGGGCAAGCCGGAAGAGATCGCAGACGCCGTGCTCTGGATGAGTGCGGACCTCCGCGCTTTCGTCACCGGGGCGTCAATCTCAGTCGACGGCGGGTGGTCCCTCTGATCCTTGCAAGGATGCGGTCTGTCCGCTTCCCTTTCTGAACGATCGAAAGCGGACAGGCGGCAAACCACCCATCTCGGTCGGCCTGTCCCAGGATGCGACGTCCGCTCTCACGAAGCCGACTGCGGTGCGCTCGTGACCGTGATGGGCGCGAAGGCGCCGCCATCAGGCTGTGTGGAATGTCCGCTCCCGGGATCGCGCCATCAACTAAGCGACCGATCTTGGTTAAACCGACATCCCTTCCACATTGCCTAACGTGCGTCACACCGAACGTTCTGTGGCCGAAGTGGCTTAAGCGGCGATCAATTCGAAGCGGTCCACATCCACCAGTCCCATGTCGGTGATCTTCAAATGTGGGATCACCGGCAGCGCCAGGAATGCCAGTTGCAGGAACGGCTCCGCCAGCAAGCAGCCCATCTGCCGCACCGCTGCGCGCAGGCGTTCCAGATCGTGCGCGACGTCCTCGAACGAATGCAGGCTCATCAGCCCGGCGACCGGCAGCGCCATCTCCGCCAGCACCGTGCCGCCGCGCACAGCGACGAAGCCGCCGCCGAGCGCGATCAACCGATTGACGGCCACCGCCATATCGGTGTCGCCAGCGCCGACCACGCACAGATTATGGCTGTCGTGCCCGATCGAGGACGCCAGCGCGCCCGCGTGCAGCCCGAAGCCGCGCACGAACCCGCGCCCGACATTGCCATTGCGGCCATGCCGCTCCAGGACGCAGATCTTCAGCAGATCGCGTGACGGATCGGCGTGCCGCTGGCCGTGGCGGTACGGCAGCTCCGCGTGTTCCTGCGCGGTGATGATCCTTTCGGGAATGATCCCGATTACCGGCGTTCCCGGCCCGCTGGCCGGCGCCGCGAACACGTCCGCCGTCACCGGTGCGAGGCGGAGGGAGTTGTGCGCTGGGGGTGCCGGCAGTACGCGATTCGCGAAGCACTCCCCCGTCACCAAGCGCCCACGCCGGATCACCATCGCGACCGCGCACGCCTCCAGGTCGTCGAGCAACAGCAGGTCGGCCAGATAGCCCGGCGCCGCCAACCCACGATCGCGCAACCCGAAGCCCCGTGCCGCCGACCAGCTTGCCGCGCGATATACTGACGCCACCGGAGCCCCGAGTTGGATCGCCCGCCGGACAAGGAAATCCATATGCCCATGCTCGGCGATGTCGAGCGGATTGCGATCGTCGGTGCAAAGCCCGAGGAACGGCGAAGTAAACGGCGTGATCAGCCCGGCCAGCGCCTCGATGTCTTTCGAGACGGTGCCTTCGCAAATCAGCACCTGCATGCCTTTCGCGATCTTCTCGCGCCCCTCCGCGAAGCTCGTCGTCTCGTGGCAGTTGCGCACGCCGCAGGCAAGATACGCATTCAGTCGCTTGCTGGACAGCAGCGGCGCGTGCCCGTCGATATGCCCGTCCTGAAATGCCGCAAGCTTGTCAAGGCATTCCGGATCCTTGGCAAGCACGCCGTGCACGTTCATAAACTCCGCAAGTCCGATCGCCTGCGGATGCCTGCGATGCGCAACCAGATCCGACGCGGTAAGCCGCGCGCCCGAGGTTTCCAATTCCGTTGCCGGCACGCAGGACGAAAGCTGCACGCGCAGATCCATCGCCGTGCCGAGCGCACTTTGCAGGAAATAGGTCAGCCCGTCCACGCCGAGCACATTGGCGATCTCGTGTGGGTCGCAGATCGCGGTGGTGGTGCCATGCGGCAGCACGCAGCGATCGAACTCCCCAGGCGTGACCAGCGTGCTCTCGCAATGCACATGGCTGTCGATGAGCCCCGGGACAACTATCTTGCCGCGCGCGTCGATTTCCGACTCGCCGCGGTAGTCGTCGCGCGTACCGACAATGGTGTCGTCGCAGATAGCGATGTCGCCGTCATCTAGGTCGCCCGTCACCAGGTTCAGCGTGCGCGCGTTCCTAATCACCAGGTCGGCGCGGGCAGCCCCGAGGGCCTGGTCGATCCGCCGTTCCAGCCGCCGCCGAGTTGTCTCCATCACCGCTACTCCCGCTGCCTTCGCTCGTATAGCACGGCCAGCGATCCCGCCGCTGCCGCCGAGCCCGCCATCGGCGCGGGATCAAGCCCCGTATCGCCCGGCGTGGCGTTGAAAGCGGCCACAGGCTTGGCAAACTGAGCATGCGACCAGGCGCTTTCGATCATCAGCACGATATGCACGATCGGCACGCCGCCGGCGCGAGGTCCGGTCTCCCCCGTCATGGAAGCGGTCAGGCGGTCAGGGCAGCCATGGGGCAAGGATCGCCTGATGTTCGCCGGTGAGATTGAGCGGATTCAGCCACTGATCGACATAAGCGGCGAAGATCACATCACGCGGCATCCAGCAGCCGAGTTCCACGGCGCGTCGGGATGCACGGGCAGAGCACGCCGGGATGGAGCTTCGCCTGCGGCCTGGTCTCGATGGAACCGGTGATCATCAAATCGGCCCTCCCCTGGGCCGGCGCGTCGAAGATGGCCGCGTTGTCCTTCCAGGAAACAACTGTCGCCTTCTGCAAATGCGCATTGTCGACGCGCTCGTTGGTGCCGCCCGGATTGACGATGACGCCTCCGATTCCGACGGCTTGGCGTCGAACCTTAGCCGTCAGGTTACGGCCAGCACCAGACATGGTGCCGGCGAGCGTGGTACGTCCGCGATGCGTCGAGCGCGACTGTCCGGCGGCGGGCAGTCTATGGCCGCACAGGGCGGGGAAGCCGCCGGTCCGGATTCGGGCGGGCACAGAGAAAGCGGACATTCTTCCTGGGAGATTGCTGAAACAACTCGTCCAGACTCTTTGCCTCGGGCCTGAAATGCGGAAAGTCGAGCTAAGAACCACTTGGAAAGCCCAAGCCGCTACTGCCGCGGAACCCAGGACCAATCACTCTTGACGATGTCGCAGACCCTGCTATCGAGCAGCTTCCTCCAAGTATCGAACTCGCTGTGCTCCGGGTTGGAGACGTCATCACCATGCTTGACGTTATAACTCACCTGCATGCTGTACAGCCCGTAGCACCAAGACAGGATGACGCCGCCTGACTTGAGGTACTGCAAAATCTTCCCGCGCAATCCCGCAGCCGTTCGGAATTCGTCATCGCGAATGTCGATGACTGTGATCCTCTGATCCGACTTATTGATCTTCGACGCCTCCTTCCGGTCCGCTTGAGGGTCGACTTCATCGCCCCCGATCAATTCCTCCTTGCGACGCAACCAACCGCTACTGTCGATTGGGTTGATGACGTTGCCGTGGCGCCCGGAGAGAACAGTCAACCTGTCTTTCGCACACACCTTCGTCGCGACGTAGTTCCAGCTTTCCGGACCCGAGATGGTCAGGGACACGAACAGGTTACCGATGCGGACGTACGGAGGTCTGTCCCAAAACACCGCCGTGCTGCTGTACATCGCCGAAACGTTATCGATCTGGAAGATTTCGCAAATAGTCTCGGTAAAGTCCGCATCAATGATTTCACGCGTCATTGTCAGTCCCTGCAACCGTAGGTGAGAACCTTATCATCGACCATGCGCGCCGGGCAATTCAAGCCCGCCAGCGCGCGCGGGTCGGTGGTCTCGGGGCAGTAGCCGACGCATGCCATCCCGGCTGAGAGCAGCCCGTGTGTCATGTCGTTGACGTGCCGGTGGTCCAGCCCGATCGCCGCGAAGCGCGCCATCGCCATGTCCTCCCGTTCCCCGCCAGGCGTGCTAGCGTCGCGGGATCCGGAGAGAACGGCAAGCGAGCGGGAGCGTGGCATGGTGCGGGTCGTCGGGATCGACCATCTCGTAATCCGGGTCAGCGACTACGAGAAATCCAAGGCCTTCTATGGCCGGCTCTTCGCGTTCCTCGGCTTCGAGGTGTCGGACGAGTATGCGGACGCCATTGGCTGGACCAACGGCGAGACGCGTTTCTGGATCGGGCCGGCCGACGCCGCGGGTCGAAAGCACAAGCATCGCACCGGTGAGGTCGGGTTCCACCACTATGCCTTCCAGCTGCGCAGCCGCAAGGACGTGGACGCGCTGCAAGCCTCCCTGTCCGAGGACCTTGGGGCGACCATTGTCGACCCGGCCGGCGAGTACTACGATGACTACTACGCTGTGTTCTTCCTCGATCCGGACGGCCTCAAGCTCGAGGGCATGAAGTACGGCGAACTGCAGGCGCTTCAGGCGCACAGGCGAGCGTCGCGCGCGGGCAAGGGCCGGCTCGCCTCGCCAAGTTGACGCCACCGCGGACGGCTGCGTTGTTGCAACCTGCCGGCATTGGGTGATGCCGGGGAGCGGAAAGCATGGACCAGGGTGGCCGCCCGCACGCGAACCTTGCGCGTTGTCCTTGCGGAGCGGCGTCCCGCCTGTGCGCCTCAAGACGCCGGAGATCTCGGCGAGTCTGGGGCGGAGCTGATTCGCATCAGGTCCAGTACCTGCCATGGCGTTGTAAGAAGGTGGCCGGCGACGCGATCCATACCCGACCAGATGCTGGCCGAAGCAGGAGATCGGCGCGGCGACCACGACCATTATGGGATAGGCGACGCGCATCGAAAGCGGCAGGAAACCTTCGTTGTCAGTGGAACAGCGCTCAAAGCGGAGGTGCTCCTTGGCTAATCTCTTCGAGAATTTTCCGACGCAGTTAGCGGAAGAGGAATTCACGGAGCTTCTTGCGCGTCCGGGTGTTTGGGTCGAGCGGATTGTCTCAACCGGCCAAGTCACTCCGGCCGAGGCACCCTCTGACCAAGCCCATGACGAATGGGTGCTGCTGTTGCGCGGTTCAGCAAGTCTATGGATCGACGGAGAAGGCGAGTGGGATCTGAGGCCGGGCGACTATCTGTTGATCCCTGCCCATCGCATTCATCGCGTCACCAGAACGGCGACCAGCGAACCGACGGTGTGGCTCGCCATACACTTCCGCTGATGCAGCTTACCTCGCGGGTCGCAAGTTGCCTCCGCCGGTTCAGCAACAGCTGCGAACCAGCCTGGTCCCGGATGATCGGCCACGGACCATCCGGCGCAAGTGGATCGTCGCCCGCCGCGGTCACCGCACGGGGGTGCTTGCTCAGGCCTCTCGGCACCATGGGCAGTCTGGGCCGTTCAAACGTACGGATTTCGTGCGGCGCTCTCGCGTGTTGGCGGATGTCACGGCTCGAGGAGCCGATCAGCTGGCTTGTAGTAGACGGTTGGCCGCTGCCTGCTTATCCCGCCGGCTTCATGGCTCTCCCAATGGCCAAAGGGCCTTGCCGTACGTTTCGGTCGGCGACAGCCCTTCGGAGGTTCACCAACCGCCGCCGGTCGGTTTGGTCCAGTTGATCGGCGGCCACCAGGAATTTCTGCAAAGTGGGTCCTGTCCAGTGATTACGCCACGCCTCACTACCAACCGTGATAGGTGTTGCAGATACGCGTCGTCTCTCAAAAGGGGCCTTCGCCAATGATCGAGTGCATCAGCGCAGTCACTCTCGCCACCCACAATATGGCCCGCACCCTCCGCTACTACGAAGCGCTGGGCTTCAAGCTCATCCACGGCGGCGATGATGCCACGTTCAGCAGTTTGCGTGCCGGTGCCAGCTACCTGAATCTCACCGTCCAACCTGATGGGCGACAATGGGGCTGGTGGGGTCGCGTGATCTTCTACGTAGCCGATGTTGACGCTATGCATGCCTGCGTGATCGCCAATGGGTATCATCCAGATACGGCCCCTCGTGATGCCGAATGGGGCGAACGCTTTTTCCACCTAACCGACCCTGACGGGCACGAACTCAGCTTCGCCCATCCCCTGCGCTGACATGGCAGAGCCGCTCCCGTCTGGTTGGGAAGCATTCGGTCGATCCACCGGCGCGGGGCCCCTGTGGAGCCCGCCGAGCCTGTCGGCAGCCCCGGCGGCGAGGGGGGGATCTGCGGATCGTCAAGCACGTCGCCAGCCAGCGGGATGCCGCGCGGACCCAAGCCATTGGCCATGGCGGCCACCCGTTCGGCACGTTCGGGGACGACGTCCAGCAATACGACGTCGGCGCCGGCGCGCGCGAGCAAGCGGGCGGTGCTTTCGCCCATTCCCTGGCCACCGCCGATGATCAGCGCCTTGCGTCCGACCAAACCGAAAAACGAGGCTTCATCCGCCATGTTCCCGCCCCGTACATGATGGCCAAAGCTTTCGCTTCGGCGGCGTGTATAAGACGGTGGCTACGATGCGCTGCCCGCCGCCTGCACCATCTCGCGCATCCGCTTCGCCGCGGTGATCGATCCGGACACGATGAAACCATGGTCGCTGCCGCTGGTAATAAAGCGTGATCCCATGCGGATATAGAAGGCGCAATCGTCGTCGCTGCTGATGCCGCCGACGCCCAGAACCTTGCCGTGCTTGCGACAGGCATCGGCCACTGCCTGGATCGCTTCGACAACCTTGGGATGGCGGAACTGCCCGGCGATCCCCATCTCGGAGGTCAGATCATAGCTGCCGATCAGCAGCACATCGACACCGCTCACTGCGGCGATCGCGTCCGCATTGCGCGCACCCTCAGCGCTCTCGATCATCACACAGGTCAGCACCTCGGCATTGATCGCCGCCTGCGCCTCGACCACGTGGGGCGGCATATAGCCATAGGCCGGCGGCGGCCCGCCCCAACTGCGAGTGCCCATTGGCGGGTAGTGGAAGGCATCGGCAATGCGTTGTGCCTGCGCAGCCGTATCGACGTGAGGCACCACGATCCCGAGCGCGCCGTTGTCGAGCAACCGCGTTGCCTCGTCCAGCGCGCCGGCGCAGACCCGCACGATCGGGGCGATGCCGTGCGCCAGGCAGGCGATGCAAAGCTGTGTCGCCTCCTGCATGGTGAAGGCCCCGTGCTCCATGTCGATGAAGATGTGGTCGTGCCCGCCGGCTGCGGCCAGCATTGGTACGGCCGTGCTGCGCAGATGATGCAACCCGAAGCCCAGTGCCAGGCCGTTGTTGGCCAGCGCCCGCTTTGCCGCGTTGTGATACAGCGCCATGTCGTCTCCCCCGGTTAGTGGTCGCGTGCGCGATGGCGCCGATCACTGTCCCACGGTACCTCGCGGCTCACGGGTGAGTCACGGTGCAGCCGACAGCCAAGCATCCTTGCGCGCGCCGGCTGCGTGCTCAGATCGACCGGCTGCCCGCACTGAGGCCGGCACAAGCTGGTCTGTGCGGCTCCTTGCGTGCCTGTATAATCCCACCCTGTGCAGGAACACCGCGGCGACCAGACGGCCGTGGCGATTCCTGCCACGCCATGGTCCAGGTCCCGACAGGTCCATCGGCGTTGGAAAGCGATGGCGTTCCTCCCCAAGCACCTGGCGTAAGACTTCCTTGCGACTGACCCCATCCTCCGCCCTGGACGTCGCGTGGAGAGCGCTATCCAGGTCAGGCCGAAATCGTGCGCTGTCTGAACTTCGTCGTCGACAAGTTTGACCGCGTGCGTACCGAATGGGGCGCTCGCTGAGCACGAGCGTGCCGCGGTGAACCGCTGGCCGGCGGCGCTCGATACAATGGAGCAGGAGCTGGCGGCGGCCGGGGCAGCAATTGCCTCCACCTGTCTCAGTGATGATCGGGTGCGGCGGCTCATGACGATCGCCGGCATCAACATGATCGTCGCCGCCGGCGTGCTGTCCGCCATCGGCGATGTCGGCCGGTTCGCCTCGGCGGAGAAGCTGGTCAGCTACCTGGGCCTCGACCCGCGTGTGCCGCAGTCCGGCGATCGAGCGGCCCAGCACGGGCGCATCAGCAGGCAGGGGCGGTCGCACGCGCGGGATGCTGGTGGAAGCTGCTTGGGCAGCTGCGGTGACGCCTGGGTCACTGAAGGCGTTCTACGTCCGGATCCAGGGTCGCAGGGGCAAGCAGGTCGCTCCTGTCGCGACCGCGCGCAAGATCGCCGTGCTGGCCCTGGCATCTGCTCACCAAGGGGGAAGACTACGTTTGGGCTTGTCCGGCACTGGTGGCCATGAAGGAATGACAAATGCAGCTCAGGGCAGGAGCCAGGTCGCGCCGCGGCGGAAATGCGCCTGGCACGGCTCGCGACTACAGCATCAAGGAGTTGCGCGAAGGAGCGCGCCCCGGGTCGAGCAGGCAGAGTAGGCCTACACTCGCGTTGTGAGTGCCTGGTCGGAGCAGCCCCAACGGAGCCGCGCGCGAGTGCCGAAATGCGGCAGTGGCATGACGCGGTACGGCGACCGGAAAGAAGGCGACCTGCGCCACACGGCGCTTGTCTAGCGCAATCGTGGCGTGGAGTTTGCCGCGGTGCTGGGCCGGAAAATCCATGTGTGCCAGCACGACTTCAACTTGACGTCCCCACAATCGCAAGCGGTACACTAGTCGCAACAGACGTACGGACGAACGGCATCAACCAACTGCGCGCAGGGGGCGAGATTCGGCCCCTCGCCCTCGTCGACCGGTGGCACAACTATCACTTGCCACGCCGGCAATATCTTCAACGACGCCTGTGTTGCAGGATGGTCCAGAAGCGGCTGGTTGAGCGATGGGCCCACGATCACTGGGGTGCCCCGACCTATCGCCTCGGCGACGATGGAAAGTGCAAGATTGTCGGCGATGCCTCGTGCGAGCTTGTTGAGCGAGTTGAAGCTGCACGGCGCGAACAACACAACACCTATGGGCGGCCGTGGACGGATGGCTAAATCGAAGTACAACTCGACGACCTGCACTCCCTTGGTGTTCGCGAGGTCCCGCGGCGCGATCACGCGCGAAGCGTTCGGCGTCGGAATCGCAATAACGTTGGAAAGGCCTAGTCCCACGAGGCCGCACAGAATCTCGGGACAGCGTGCTGCTGTCGTTGTGCCGCTGAGTACCAGATAGGCTACGTCAAAACGTTCACCACTACCGGCGCCACGTAGGCCCATTTCGCCCTCCCATCTTGGGTCTTGCACACAGTGGCGGTCCGAGTGCAACAGCGCTCTGTAAAGCAATCGGCCAGAGATATACACCAGCTCGGCGGAAACTCGGCAAACTCCTTTCCGAACGCTTAGGTGGCGATTCTGCTGGCCGCATAACCCGGCGCGACTTCCCGACGCACTCAGTCATTGCAATACCTGACCACGCGCGCAGCGGACGGTCGTGATGCATCGGCACCGTAGTTGGGCGCTACCATGCCCGCGGCATGTTTATCTGCGCAGGCAGCGACCGGAGCAGAAGATCGACGTCGCAGTCCCGCTGATCATGGCGAGCGCGTTGATGCCGAGATGCGGCGCGCTTCCCGCGTGCGCCGCACGACCGATGAAGCGGATTCGGCTTGATGAGCGAGCCATTATGCTCGCCAGGCTGTCGTCGGCGACGTGCGGCGTGTGGGTGATGGTGATCTTGTCGATGTCATCGAATTCGCCCAGCCGGATCAGCTCGGGCTTGCCCAGGATGAACTCCAGCTCGCCCTTGCACGTCGGGCGAGCCGTTCCTCGACGGTGATGCACTCCTCGGCCGGCACCGCGAAGCGGCAGACGTGAACAGTGGATGCGGCGCTAACCTGAGCGAGCCGGCGCGCATGCGCGAATGGCGGCTTTGAAACGCTCCTTGGCGTCCGGGCCACGGGCGAAGGGGCTGATGATCGGCACGTCAATCCCCAATTCTCGGTAGGCCTCAATCCGGGCGCGGCATTGTTCCGGCGTGCCTGATACACTGGTTGCATCAATCATCTCATCACTCACCGCGCGCTCGGCGGTTTCGCGGTCACCGCGCGCCCAGGCCGCGGCGATTGCTGCTGCTTCGGCCGGGAAGCCGTGCTCGGCCATCATTCGATTGTAGCGTGGGAAAAATCCGCAATAGAAGGCGATGCCCGGGCGCAGCGCGGCGAGCGCCGCCTCCCGTGTGTTGCCGACCGAGGTCGGCAGTAACGAAGTGACTTCGATCTGGGCCGCGGCGCGTCCGGCGTTGCGGGCACCTTCGGCCAAATGCGTGCGCACCTGCGCAGCCGTGCGCAATGTGCTGCGCGTCAGGATAATGCCGTCGGCGACTTCGCCGCACACGGCGATAGCTTTTGGGAACACGGCCGAGAGGTAAACCGGTATGGCCCGGTGACGTGGCGTATACCAAAACTCGAAGTTCTCTATCCGGATAGTCTCACCTTGAAAGCTGACGCGCCCGTCACGAATCAGGGCGCGGACGATCGCGACGGTCTCTCGGGTGCGCGTGAGCGGCCTGCGGTACCCCACCCCATGCTCGGGTTCGACCTGTGCCTTGTGACTGGACCCGAGGCCCAGAATGAAGCGGCCACCGGACAATTCGGCAACCGTGGAGGCGGCCATGGCGATCGTCGGCGCGGTGCGGACGAAGACGCTGCTGATGCTGGTGCCGAGCAGGATGCGCGAGGTCCGCATCGCGCAGGCCGCAAGGATGGCGAACTGGTCGCCGCCATGCCCTTCTGCGACCCAGGCCAACTCATAGCCAAGGCTCTCGGCGAGGACCACGAGATCAATGATTTCGGCCGGGGTGGGGCCGCCGGAAATGGCGATGCCGATCCTGCTCATGTTTCTCCCGCACTCTGATGGAGTGGTGCTGGCAGCCACCAGCCGGCCAGGGCAGCGCGTCCTCCAGGCGTCGAGCCTATCCTTAATGCCCCTCCCTCAGCTCTGGGCGGCAAGGAACTGCTTGTTGACGCAGTTCTCAAGCCGCCCGTCGCGCAGGCGCTGCCAAGCGGCAATCAGGCGCGACTGCGGGTTGGCCGGCTCTTCCGGCAACACGTCGAGCCCGGCGGCGAGCACGGTGCCATCCTTCATCGCGTCGTAGAGCGCGTCGATGTCGACGACCGGGCCGCGGGCTGTGTTGATCAGGATCATCCCCCGTTTCGCCGCAGCGAAGGCGTCGGCCCCGATCAGGTTGCGCGTCTCCGCGTTGAGCGGCGCGTGGATGCTGACGAAGTCGCACTGACCCATAAGCTCGGCCAGCGTGTCGGCGCGGCGCACGCCGATCGCGAGCTCGTAGCCGCTCGGCTGGTAGGGGTCATGGAAGACCACATCCATGTCGAACGCCTTGGCGCGCCGGGCTGCCGCGGTGCCGATCCGCCCCATGCCGACCACGCCGAAAGTGCAGACCGAAAGCCAGCGGCCGAACGGGTTGTGCGCCGGGCGCCAGTTGGCCCGGAGATCGGCCCGCAGCTCAGCGTTGTGGTAGGCGATGCTCTTCGCCAGCGCCAGCATCAGGGCGATGGCGTGGTCGGCGACCTCGCGGGTGCCGTAGTCCGGCGTGTTGCAGACCGCGATGCCCTTCCTCCCAAACCTCTCGAGGTCGACGTCGTCGTAGCCGACCCCCAGCTTCACGAAGATGCGGCACTTGCGCAGCTTGTCGATGTATTGCGGCGGGCAAGAGCCCACAACGGCATCGGCGTTGGCCCATTGCTCGTCGGTCACCTCCGAGGCGGTGGCGCAGAACTCGGTCTCGAAGCCCGGTCCGACCGCGTCGCGGACGACCGGCACGGAATCGGCCGGAATGCTCGGCCACAAAATGCGCATCGCCAGGTCGTTCCCCAGTGGCCGCAACGGTGCCTCATACTGGCATCATCTCACGTGATTGCCTATGCGGCGGAGACACGCGGGCAAAAAAAGCTACGCCCCGGAGGTTGCAGCCCACCAGTTGCAAGGACCCGGCGCTCGGTCCTGATTGGCTTTCTCGTAGTCAACGCCCAGTGCGAACAGCTCATTCCGCCAGCGCTCCTTGCCGGGGAAATCGAACGGCGGTGGGTGGCCTTTATCCTCGCCGGTGCAGGTGTCCACCAGAATAGTGTGACGTGGTGTGCGCACAACGAAGGTCTGGTACGTGATGACCATCATCCCAAAACCGGATCAAACACCTCCGGCTCCATCACGGGCAGGTGCCGCTTGAAGGTGGCCTCATCGTAGGCCGGAAAGAAATCCTGAGGCCGCCGCTACGGGCCCTCGCGTTCGATGACCGCGTCGATGGTGATGTCGCCAATTCTGAGTTGTCGCACTGCTGCCTCCCCGGTTACTCGCACTCGGGTCGAGTAGCGCGGCCGGTGTTCCTGAATTGACGGGCGGGTGAGCGCCCTTCGGGCTACATGATGCCGGTCCGTTCGAAGACCGCCTCGGTCCGCTCGCCCTGCAGGATCGCCCGGCGCACGTCCTCCTCGCCCTCCACCTTCTCGACGGCGCGTCGCACGATGTCCTGCACGTGCTCCTTCGGGATCACCAGCACGCCGTCGATGTCGCCGATGATCACGTCGCCGGGGGCCACGCGCACGCCGTTGCGGAACTCCACCGTGCAGCGAAAGTCGATCACCCGCCCGCGCAGCCGCTGGTCCTGGGCGTAAGCGCCGTGCGAGAACACGGGAAAGCCCAGCTTGCGGATTTCCCGCGTGTCGCGGTGGAAGCCGTCCATCACCGCGCCGTGCGCCCCAAGAGACTGCGCGCGCGTGCTCATCAGCCCGCCCCAGAGCGCGTATCGCGGCGAGGCGCCGGCGGTGACGTAGACCTCCCCCGGCTTCAGGTCGTCGAGCGCGCGCAGCATAAGGCCGAACGGGTCGGTCTCGCGGCTGTGGCCGATCACGTCGCCGCAGCAATCCGCCTCCAGCACCGGCATGGCGCGCCCGACGAGCACGCTGCCCGGATCGAGGGCCCGGATCTCCGGGGGCAGGAACTGGCGCGTCAATCCGTGCCGGTCCATCACGTCCCCGATCACGGCGGTGAACAGCCGCTCGCGAATGGTGCCGAACAACGCGTTGTCCTCCATCGTACGTCCTCCCGTCCTTGCGCAGGTGGCTGCCGCCGCGGTGGCGGTGCCTGGCACCAGGGGCGACAGGCTGAAGGGCTACCCCGGGATGGCCGGGATCGGCAACATGCCACTGCCGCGGCGGCCGTTGCAGGGCGGCTGGCCGACATGGAGTGCGTCTCAGACCGCACCGGTTCGGCCGCTGGCAATGGTGCGCGGCGGCGATCCGGGCGAACTGGATATCACGGCGCTTGCACCTCGACATGTCGGACGGGACCCTCAACTTGCTACTTCGGCTCGACGAGACACGACGACATAGGCCTCGTAAAGATTGCCAAACAGGACGCCGGGTTTGAACTTCGGGGGCTGTGGACTTCCTACCCGCCGTCCATCGCTGCTTGACGGCGGGTAGGAAGTCCACAGTCTCTCCTGCCGCAGGAAATCGGCGCGGAGAGGATCTTGGCCGAGTAGCCATGGCGCAATGGCGCTGACGGCGGCGGACGTCATCCAGGGAGGTTCGTAGCTCTCTCCCCAGCCGATTAGACTCTTGTTGGTCTCTCGACTGCGACGATCGTCGCCATGTGCATGTCATGCTAGGCGCGCGAATAAGCGAAGCGCTCCGAGAGGGCAGCCTCAAGGACGTGGGCACGAATGCTCGTGCTTTTCATTTTACTCTTGGACCTTTTGCCGGCTTCCGTTGCACCTAGCCTGAAACGAATAAGCTGAGCACCTTCCGTTACCGCTATCCTGAGAGCAGCAGATCACTCGCTCTCTCGGCTACGGCGATGACGGCGGCGTTGATCATCGCCTGGGGAATTCCCGGCAGCACCGAAGCGTCTATGACCCGCAACCGCTCGACGCCGTTCACCCGGAGGGCCTCGTCCACTACGGCGCCGATGCGGCATGTTCCCACCGGGTGATGGAATGAATTCGCGGCCCGCACAATGAAATCATGCCGATCGGCGCGGCTCGACCACTCGGCGCCGGGATAGACTTCTGTCTTGCGCCATTCGGCGAAAGCCGCAGCATTCCCGATCTCGCGCGCAAGCTCGACGCCTTGTGCAAGGATATCGCGGTCGGCAGCCTCCGAAAGGTAATTCGGATCGATCAGGGCCGGTGCCAGCGGGTCACCCGAGAAAAGTCTGACGCTGCCACGGCTACGCGGGCGCATTAGGCATGGCACGAGGACGTAAGCCGGCGGGTCCAGTGGACCGACGCTCGGCAACACGAAAGGCAGCGACAGGCACATGACCAGGATTTCCGGGCTGTCGTCCAGATCACTGCGCGGGACATAGAGCACCGCATCGGCGTGATTGTAATGCGAGCGCGCCACCTCGCGTCGCGCCGCATAGGCCACGCCAGCAAGCACCAGATGATCCTCGAGATGGCGGCCCACCTCCGGAAGGTCTTGGGCGACCGAAAGGCCAAGCGATCTGAGTTGCTCGCCCGGTCCTATCCCCGACAGCATCAGGAGACGTGGCGAATCGATTGCGCCCGCGCAGAGCAGGATCTCCATGTCTGGCCGCACGAGCCGGCCCGGCAGCCGCACCCCGGCGCACCGGCCACGCTCGATCACCAAACCCAATACTTGCGTGCCGAGCAGCAGATCAACTGCAGCTCCATCGAGACGCCCGAGATAGGCCGTCGCGGCGTCATCGCGACGGTGTCCCGTGATGCTGAGCTGATTCCACCCGACTCCCGTGGGGTTCGCTCCACCCAGATCGGGCGTCATCGGAAAACCGAGTTCGCGGGAGGCCTCGACGAAGGCCGACGCGACAGGCGTACGATCCGTCACGTCGGCAAGCGAGAGCACGTGCAGCGGGCCATCGCCGCCCCGCCACTGGCTGGCCCCGCCAGAGAACGTCTCCGCGCGCTTGAAATAGGGTAGCAGGTCGGCGTACTGCCATCCGGCCGGCCAGCGGTCATAGGCCGCCGGGTGCCCGCGCTGATAGGCGAGAGCGTTGATTGAGCTGGAGCCGCCGAGGACCTTTCCCCTTGGATACGGAACGACGCGGCCGCCCAGCCCGGGCTGCGGAACCGTCTGATAACGCCAGTCGACCGAACTGCCCTGAAGCTGGGGCCAGTCGGGCGGGTCGGGGATGGCGGGGAGGTTGGCGGGACCACCGGCTTCGATCAGAAGCACCCGGCGCCCAGCCCGCGCGAGGCGATGCGCCAGCACGCAGCCGGCGGAGCCTGCCCCGATTATGGCGTAGTCGTAGGCGTGGCGGAGCTGATCGGTCGAATTGAGGGTGCGCACGTCGGAGGCCGTCGCGGGCCGAGCGTATCCGGAGAGGGCCAGCCCGCCGCCGAGAGCGGCCGTCACGACGTCCCGGCGACTGGGTCGATTTATGAGCAACACCGCGCCGCTCAGGCCATGGAGATTCCAAGGCACGCCGTGCCCCGTCAGTTCATGCGGTCCAGAACGACCACCGGTATCTCGCGCTCCGTCTTCCTCTGGTAGTCGGCGTAGGGCGGCCAGAACTTGAGCGCCTCCTGCCACAACCGTGCGCGCTCCTCGCCAGTGGCAGTCCTGGCCCGCGCCTTGAAGCGAGTCGTGCCCACCTGCACCTCGGCCTCCGGGTTGGCCAGGAGATTGCGGTACCAACCCGGATGCTGCGGGGCGCCGCCTTTCGAGGCGACCACGAAGTAGCTGTCGCCGGCCCTACCGTAGAACAGCGGAAAGACGAACTTGTCGCCGGAGTTCCGCCCTGTGGTCGTGAGCAGCAGCGAGGGCACGGTCATCTCGCAATATCCCGGCGGTGTGACCGTGAACATGTGCCCGTCCGTGCCACCGCTGGAGAGGTATCGCTTGGCATGGTCCTGCATCCAGCCCGGCAGGTTCGGTGCCAGCTTGGCTTCGCTCATCGCGCTATCCTTTTATTGGGGCGTCGAGACTATCGGCTGCAGGATCACTGCACCAGTGGCCGCCGATTCACCTGGCCTCCGATGTCGGCATGAGATGCGGCCCCCCCTCAGAGAATGTTGGATCCCGGTTCCTTTCCTGCTCCAGTCGCCTCCCGTCGAACCGCTCTCCGCCTGTTCCGGACCGGCTAAAAGGGCCAGGTTCCGCCAGGGTTTGGCGGTACACGCTTGATACTGCGTATCCGGAATGATCGCCGAATCTCTCTCTGTGGGCCGGTTTCTCTCCGGAGCTTGGGACTTGCAGAATTTAGTCTACAAGCTTTTTCCTAAGCTGCTTCAGGCATTTGCCGGAATGTGCCGGTCGAGGGGTTCGCAATCCGTTCGCCTCGGCGAAGCGCCAAACTGACTCTCGCTTCAAGCCCAACGGTCCCGAATTTCGGAAGCGACCGACCCTGCTGGGGCGCAGTCACATCCCCACAGAGGCCAGCTCGCCCAGCCGCTCGGCAAGGCGCGTCAGTTCCCATTCCCGAACGAGGGCAGCCGCCTTCCCCCAGGTGGGCTTTCGGTCCGGCAAGCAAGGGATGGGGGTAGCGGCATCCATGGTGGCAATGCGGCGATAGCGCCGCAGCTCCTCAGCCTGGGTTGAGAGCCGCCCATCCAACAAAGCGTCCTCAAGGGTCGGGTACCTGCGCAGCAGGTCAGCGGCCCCCTTCGGTCCGACCCCTTTGGCTCCCGGCAGCTTGTCCGAGGGATCCCCGCGCAGGGCAATGAAATCCGGAACCTGCTGCGGGTCGACGCCGTGGCGCTGGCGGACCTCGGCTGGCCCAATCCGTGCTATCTCGCCAGCCGGACCGGATGCAGCACCGTGGTGCGGTCGGAGGCGAGCTGAAACGCATCCCGATCGCCGCTCGCCACGATCGTGTATCCGCCGCGGCGCTCCTCCTGGGCGGCTGCGGCGGCGAGAAAATCATCCGCCTCGTATCCCGCCGCTTTCGCATTCTCAAATCCACAGGTTGCGACAAACTGCGGCAGAACTTCGAGTTGCTCCACGAGGTCGGCATCAAACTGCCGGCCACTTTGATAGGCTGGAAACAGCGCCTGCCGGTATGTCGGGGCATCCAGCGTATCCCAGCCTACGAGCACGGCACGGGGGTTCTCGGCTGCATACAGCCGCAGCAGAAGGTTCGCAAACCCCACGATTGCGCCGCCCCTCCGAGATTGCCCCTCCGCCTGATCGACTTCGGCAGCGCGTGAAAGGAACGACGTACAAACGAATTGCCATCAATGACGAGCAGAGGCCGAGCCACGACGATTCACATCAGTCTGGCAAAGCGGCCAACCCTGCCGCAGGCGTCACCCTGGAGCGCAAGGCCGCTTCCCCTCCCAGGAGCGTCAGCGTCCTCTCATTCATGCGGTTGTCCCAAAAGTGACGGAGTGCCTGTTGAAACGGGTTCTCGCCATCTCCCGCGGCGAGCGCGAACAGCGTCATCGAGGAGCGGAACTTCAGGTCATCAGGTGAGCCGAAGATGGCGCTGGGCGACCGATCTTTGATCGCCAGGTCCTGCTTCGGTGCACAGCACCAGCCTCGGCCCGAGCACGGCGTGGGTAAGGTAGGCGCGCGCCTCTTCGACTGATTTGATGCCGTAGAACGTGGCCATGGGCGAAGACCCGAGGCCGCGAAGCTGCGGGAAGACGAACCACATCCAATGGCTGCGCTTGCCACCTGCCTTCAGCTCGTTGAGGGCGGTCTCGAAGACCGTCCCTTGCGCCGCCACGAAGCGCTCGAGATCGACTGCAGCGGCATCAGACATGTCAGGCCTCCATCGCTTGGCGCCGTGCTCCACGTCGTCTGATAATTCGGCCGGCACCCGCAAGTTCGACCCAGACCGGCGCGTGATCGCTCGCCTTCTCCCAGCCGCGCACCTCCCGATCGACGCCCGCCGCGGCGAGACGGTCGGCAGCTGACGGGCTGAGCAGCAGATGGTCAATGCGCAGTCCCGCGTTGCGGCTCCAGGCGTTCCGGAAGTAGTCCCAGAAAGTGTAGACTCGCTCGTCCGGGTACACGGCGCGTACGGCATCGGTCCATCCCTGTCCTACAAGTCGGTGGAAGGCGTCCCGCACCTCGGGCCGAAACAGCGCGTCATCGATCCAGCGCTCCGGCTTGTACACGTCGATCTCCGTCGGCATCACATTGTAATCGCCGGCCAGAACAGCGGGCACCCGGAGGGCGAGGAGTTCCGCGGCGTGTCTGCTCAGCTTCTGAAACCAGCGCAGCTTATAGTCGAATTTCGGGCCGGGCGCCGGGTTGCCGTTCGGCAGATACAGGCACCCGATAAGGACGCCGCCGACCGCCGCCTCGATATACCGGCTCTGGAGGTCATCGAGGTCACCCGGCAGACCGCGCCTGGTCTCGACGGGATCGGTGCCCCGGGCCAGAATGGCCACGCCATTCCAGCTCTTCTGTCCGTGCCAGATCGCGCCATAGCCGGCGTCCCGGAGTGCCGGTCCGGGAAATTTGTCTTGTGGCGCCTTGAGCTCCTGCAGGCAGACGACATCCGGTTCGGCCTGCTCAAGCCAACGGAGGAGGACGGACAGGCGGCCGTTGATGCCGTTCACGTTGAAAGTGGCGATCTTCATAGCATCCCTTGAACCTCGATCGGGCCGCCCCTCACGAGCAGGTGCGGCGCCGGGCTGGTAAGATTATGTGCTTGGGATGCCGAGCACGCACGAGGTCCGCTCCTGGGATGACGGGCCGACGCACTGCAGAGTGCACGCCGCCGCCAGCGTTGCGAGCAGATGGCTGCCGAGCGGCGCCGCGCGACGCGGCTCAGCGCAGCACGGCGTCCGTCTTGCGCTTGATCAGCGCGAAATCGATATCTCCGCCAAGGCCCGGCGCTGTCGGGGCATGCAGCATCCCGTCCGCATCAATGTCCAGCTCGGTCGCCATTCCGTATTTGTGGGCACCGTCGGGCAGCAGAACCTCGAACATCGTAGTATTGGCAATCGCCATGCAGAGATGCAGGTTGGCGAGGTTGTTCAGCGAATTGCCACTGTGATGCACTTCGTAGGGCAGCCCGAATGCCTCGGCGAGGTGGGCCGTCTTGAGCATCGTGGTCAGCCCGCCCTTGTTCGGGATATCGCCGCGCAGGTAGTCGGTCGCCCGCTCCGTCAGCCAGATCGGATAGGTATCCAGCCCGCCCACCGGATATTCCGTCGCCATGATCGGGATGTCGAGCTTCTGGCGCAGCTTGACGTAGTTGTAGATATCCTCGTCGGCGAGCGGATCCTCGTACCAGTGAAAGCCCATCTCCTCGATGGCGCGCCCGACCCTGAGCGCGTCGGGATAGCCGTAGCTCCATGTCGAATCCAGCATCAGCCGAAACCCGTCGCCCACCGCCTTGCGCACGGCGGCACACACGGCGATGTCGGCGTCGGGGTCGCGCGGCGGGTGGATCTTGTAGGCGCGCCAGTCCTTCGCCTTGAACGCCTGCGCCTGATCCACGTATGCCGCCGCGTCGGGCAACACCTGCGAACTGGCGTAGGCCTCGATGGACGTCCGGCAGGTGCCCATCAGCGCGTGGACCGGCAGCCCGGCAGCCTTGCCCGCGATATCCCACAAGGCCGTGTCGACGTACGGTAACTCGCGACGCGCGAGACCAGCCGCATCGATTGGTGGATACGCTCGCGCTCCAGCGGTTCGCGCCCCATCAGCAGCGGCTCAAGGCTGCGCATTAGCTGCGCCCCGTCCATCGTCGCCGGATTGCTCGCCGAGCCTAGGAAGGCGTGACCCTCGATGCCGGAATCGGCGCGGATCGTGAGAAGGCCCAGGTTGGACGCGGTCGTGGCGAGCGCGCCCTGATGATAGCGGGTCGGCGGAATGCCGTCCCAGGTGAAGATCGTCAGCACGACGTCGTCAATCTTCATCCGCGTTTCCCCCGATCAAAGCCGGCATGCGTCCGGTGGCGGCCCCTAAACTGCTTCGAACTTGAAGCCATTCTCCCGGCGCTTCACCCGGCCTGAGGATGGGGACGGGAAATGCGCTGTGCAGACCAAGGTGGGCGTGTCACACAGACAGCTGAACAACTTGCGGCGTGATTCGCCGGCCTGCCGCGAATCATAGTCGGCGCGCATGCCGAGTTCGGGATAGCGGGCCTGAAGCGGCGAATGGATCATGTCGCCGGCGATCACCGCGTCCGCGCCGGGCTTGCCGACCTGGACCGAATAGTGATCGACCGTATGACCGGGTGTGGGGGATCAGCTTCACGACGTCGCTGAGCTGGTGATCGCTTTTCACGACTTCCTCGCGCCTGGCGGCGACGATCGGAAGAACAGAGTCCGCGATCCAGGGAGTGTTCGACGGATTTCTCTTTTCCGTCTCGGTCCAGTAGGCGAGTTCACGGTCGGCGAAGATGTATCTGGCGTTCGGGAAGGTGGGGACCCAGCTTCCGTTCTCCAGCTTTGTGTTCCAGCCGACATGATCAACGTGTAGATGGGTGCACATCACATAGTCGATCTGATCGACGGAGACGCCGGTACCCGCGAGGTTCCTCTCGAACCGGTCGGAGTTCATCATGTTCCAGAATGAAAGACGCTTGGGCCGCGGCTTGTGGTTACCGACACAACTGTCGATGAGAATGTTATGTCTCGGAGTTTGCACCAGATAGGACTGGATGCAGAGCACGAGCTGGTCGTTCTGCTTATCGAGGTAGCCGCCCTGGGTCATCCAGCCACGATTTTCTTCCAGCACCTCTGCTGTGAGGGTCGGGAAGAACTCCAGCGCAGCGAAGAACGGGCCTTCCTGCTCCACCACGCGGTGAACGGTGATATCGCCGAGCCTGCATCCGGTGGCAGGCATGTCTGTTTCCCCCGAGCGTAGGGATAAAGGCTAGCCCTGGGCCTGGTGGCTGGCTACCCGGCGTTCTACTGGCGTGGACAGTGCGGCGTCCGCGGCCGCATGAACGCGGCGCCCGCAGGCATCACGCCCCGTTGCGCTGAAGGCCTTCGTGTCCTTAATCCAGGCTAGGCACCGCGTTTCACCAAGAGAGCCGGCTCTTGAACGTAGCTTGCAATAGCGTCGAGGCCCCCGATGACCAAGCAGCTCCATCTCGGCGCGTTTCATGCGCCCGGTCAGCATGCATACCGCCTGGTAGCGCTACCCCGGCGCGTTTCCGGACGCGAACTTCAACCTGAAGCACCTGGTTCGGTTCATCCAGACGCCAGAACGTGGCTGCTTCGACGCGTTCTTCATGGCCGACCATCTGGCCGTACTGAACATGCCGATGGCGGCGTTGAGGCGAAGCGCGACGGCCACTTCCTTCGAGACGCTGACCCCCCTGTCCGCGTTGGCGATGGTTACGGAGCACATCGGCCTCATTGCCACCGCCTCCACCACCTTCGATGAACCATACCACATTGCCCGGCGCTTCGCCTCGCTCGACCATATCAGCGGCGGCCGGGCCGGGTGGACATCGTCACGACCTCGCACCGCCGGATCCGACAGATTGAACCACTGCTGCAGAAAGTAGATGCGCAGCATCCGCTCCAGCCCGACCGGCGGGCGGCCGTTGCCTGGCTTGGAATAAACCGGCTCGATCAGGGCACACAGTTCGAGCCACGGCACCACCCGCTCCATGTCGGCCAGAAATGCCGCCCGACGCGTCGTCTTGGCGTAACGCTCGAACCCCACACTCGCCAACGTCGCCTGCCGCATGTCCGTCGTCCCGGTTGTCCGAACCGGCTCTACATGCCATTCCGTGACCGGGGCGAGATCAACTTGATCAGAGAGTCCCTAACGGACCATGTCGAGCACGATGAGCGTTACCGCCGAGCACGCGAATTCTACGCCGTCGTCACGGGGCTATGGGACAGCTGGGCGGACGACGCCTGGCTGCGCGACCAGGCAAGCGGCACCTTTTTCGCCCCGGCTCGGATGCATGTGCTCAATCACAACGGCGAGCACCTCTCGGCACGCGGGCCTCTGAACATTGCGCGGCCGACCCAGGGTTGGCGGTGATCGTCCAGGCCGGCGCATCGGAGGCCGGGCGGCAGCTCGCCGACGAGACGGCGGAAGTGGTGTTCGGCAGCAGCCGCACGATTGAGGATGCGCGGCGCTACTACGCGGACGTGAAGGGCCGCATGAGAACCCTTGGCCGCAACCCGGACCACCTCAAAATCCTGCCTGGCGCACTGGTGATCGTCGGCCGGACTCGGGAAGAGGCGCGCAAGAAGGAGGCGTTGCTGGACAGCCTGGTGCATCCGGAAAGCGGGGTGCCGAACCTGTCCATCCGGCTCGGCGTCGATGCGTCGGGCTTCGACCTCGACGCCCCGCTGCCGGAGATCCCGCAGACCAACGCCAGCCAGAGCGGCCGCGACTCCCTCCTGGCACTTGCCCGGCGGGAAAACCTCACCGTCCGCCAGTTGGCGCAGCTCGCGGGGGGTACGGCGGCCTGCGCATGGTGGGCACCGCCGGGGAAATAACCCACACCATGCAGGAATGGCTGGACACGAGCGAATCGGACGGATTCAACGTGATGTTCCCGACCGTGCCGGCCGGGCTGGTCGTGCCGGACTTGCAGCGGCGCGGCATCTTTCGCCGCTCGTACATGGAGGGACATTGCGCGAGAACCTGGGCCTGCCACGCCCCGGAAACCGCTTCTTCCAGGCCTCGAGCGCCGACCGCGAAGTCGGAGTGAACTCGTGACTGCCTACGTTGCGGGACTGCGCTCGCCGCGTTAACTCTTGGATTGTGCGCGGGAGTGGCGCAAGTTCGCTCCTCGAACTATGTCGCCTTCGGGCAAAATTTGAGCTGCATCGCATTGTCGCGGACCACGCTCACTTCATCCTGGCAAAGCCCTCGGAGGCTTCGCCTCAGATCCGCTTGCCCGCGTGTTCGACGCCTGGGGCTTCGATCGCTGCTTGTAGGGCACGGACTGGACGCGCGCGTTTGCTGTGGTCAACTACGAGCAGGCCGTCGAGCCCTTTCTTCAGACTGACCGCCTGAGCGACACTGAGCGGGCAATGCTCATGGGCGGTGCCTGCGCTAAGGCTTATGGCTGGTCGCCGCGGACGGCTTAACCTTATTCCTGGGTCCGAGGTAGCGAGATAGCATCTTCTCCGCCGTCGCCGTCTTGCTGGTCGAGCATAGGGACCGCAATCGAGAGCGCTTCCGCCAGAACACGCCCTTCAGCTCACGACCAGAGTGGACTTCTCTGGAGCTGGCGCAGATGGCCGGATCTGGCCGAAAGCCGACAGTCCGCTGTCGAGCATTCAAAAAGCAAAAGCGGACGCTCGGGTGGACTCTCAGCCTCTTTCCCAGACGAGACACCCGGCGGTTGTCTGGCGGTCCCCGAAGCGGACATGCGATGATTATGCCTTCGTCGTTGGACCGATGTGGCACCCTCGTCTTCAGGCCCACTCGTGGCCGGCCGGTGCAGCCTCAATCTTCGCTATATCGATCCGGCGCATGGTCATCATGGCATCCATCGCCCGCTTCGCGGCAGCGCGATCTGGATCCTTCAGCGCGACAAGTAAGGCTCGCGGCACGATTTGCCACGAAAAACCCCAGCGGTCCTTGCACCAACTGCACGCGCCTTCGCTGCCGCCATTCTCGATGATCGCGTTCCAATAGCGGTCAGTTTCTGCCTGATCGTCGGTCATCACCTGGAAGCTCACCCCCTCGTTCGGCGTAAACGCGGGGCCACCGTTCAGACCAACAAAGGCTTGGCCAAACACGGTGAACTCGACGGTCAACTCGCGATCCTGTTCACCGCCAGGGTAATCGGATGGAGATTGAAGTGCTTGCCCGACATAGCTGCCAGGAAAGGTGGCCGCGTAGGATTCTGCCGCCTTTCGCGCCTCACCATGGTCAAACCACAAACAGTTGACAATTTTTCCAGACGTTGGAATTCCGTGACGAGCGCTAATGACATACCTCGATACGAAATTGCTTTTCGACGGAACGGGCCTTGTCGCCCGTCAGGCAGCCGGTATCGGCAGAACCGACATGATCTCCACGGACTCGCCGGGAAAGATCGCGAAATGCGGATGATTTTCGAATAGCTTTGCGGCTGCCTCATGCGCTCCCACCCGCACGACCATGAAGGCGCCCATCTCGTTGCTCACGTCCTGGATGCCGCGTTCCGTGACCTTTTTCGTCTTGCCGAGCGGCCCGCCCATGGTGGAAATCGCCGAGCGGTGCTTTTCCACCCATGCTTTCCAGGCGGCCATGCCCTCCTGTTCCTTGGAAGGCCGTTCGGCCTTAGGAAGCTCCATCCACACCTTCATGCGCGGGCTGGTTTTTCTGCCGAGAAAAGACCGCAAGGTAGGCATCGTTCGTGTTCATGCGATTTTCTTTCCTCTGGCGATATTCACGTCACTGTTGAGGCGGAGTCGCGGCCGTTGCAGGAGAGAAGGAGTGGAAGCCAACCACGTCCAGCGCGCGCACCGGGCGCACTTCGATGCTGCCATATTTGGCAGGCGGGATCCGTGCCGCGATTGCGAGCGCCTCGTTCAGGTCCGTGGCCTCGATCAGATAAAAGCCGGCGAGCAGTTCCTTCGTCTCGGAAAAAGGCCCGTCAAACAACGCGACCTGGCCGTTGCGCACGCGCACGGTCGTGGCGGTGTGCGCGGGGTGCAACGGCTCCGCCGCGAGCAGCCTGCCGCTGCCCGCAAGCTCGGTCGCGAATTCAAAGCAGTCCTGATCGGGGCACGCGTTCCAGTGGGCCTCGTCGAGATAGACCAGGCAGAGATATTTCACCTTTCGCTCCTTTCCCCGCGTCAGGCGGCCAGGTGCATGTCGATCATCTCGCCGTTGACGATCCAGTGGCAGCCGAAGCGGTCCTTCACCATGCCGAACTTCTTGGCCCAGAACGTGTCGCTGAACGGCATCGTCACGGTGCCGCCCTCGGCGAGCGCGTCGAAGACCTGTCGGGCCTTCTCGACGTTGTCGTAATTGAGCACGATCGAGACGCCCTGGATGCCCTGGTAGGGCATGTCGGGCGGGCAGTCGCCGGCGTAGAGAAATGTCCCGTCTTCGAGTTCGAGGCGGGCGTGCATGACGCGGTCGAGATGCTCGGGTGGGCTACGGTCGGCAAACGGCGTTTGCCGCGTCGTCATGATGCCGAGCCTGCCGCCCAGGACCTGTGCGTAGAAGCGCATGGCCTCGGCGCAGGTGCCGTCGAAGGCGAGATAGGGGATTGGTTGCATCGTCGGTTTGCCCTTCCGATCAAATGATCAGGCGGCGGCCTGATCGGGGATGAAGTCCGCGAGCTGGGCGGCCATCGCGCTCCTGAAGGCCGGGCGGGCGATGCCGCGCGCGACGTAGGCGGCGAGGTTCGGATGACCGGCAACGAGCGTTTGATCGGGGATCGCCCGCAACGCATCCACCATCATCAGGTTACCTATCGTGAAGCGGCCTTCCAGCCAATCCTTGTCGGCAAGCGCCGCCGAGAGATGTGCAAGCCGTTGTGCGACCAACGGCGTCACGGCGGTGCGGGCCCCGCCCGACCACGGCGCGTCACCGAAGAAGAGTGTCGCTGCCGCCAGCATGAAAGTCTGCGGCTCGATGCTGCTCAGCGCGGCGAACATCCAGGCGATCGCTCGGGCACGGCCGGGTTCGTCACGCGGCAGCAGCCGTTCGTCCTTGGCGCCGATGTGCAGCACAATGGCGCCGGACTCGAAGAGACATAGCGCACCTTCCTTATAGACGGGCACCTGCCCGAAGGGCTGCTCGGCCGGATAGCTTTCCGGCTGTGCCCGTCCGCACGCCATGCTGCCGGTGCCGCCGATCAGCCGTACCCGGTAGGGCAGGCCGATCTCCTCAAACGCCCAGCGCACCCGCAGATCGCGCACGAAGCCACGCGCAAAGGCCGGCACCCAGGCCAATGCGATGACCTCGACCGGCGAGGTTTCATCGATGGACATGCGCTGTCTCCCTTTATGCTTCAGTCGCGATCCGGGTTCGGTGCACCCGGCGGGAACAGCTTGCGGTACGGCCGGGCGTCGTCCACGCAGCGCGCGACCGAGGGCAGTGCGAGCAGTACCGCCCGCCAGGCGGCGAGCCGTGGACAGTCTTCCGCCGCGATCGGCAGAACCCAGTCGGCGTAGAACAGGGACGGCGCTGCCGCACAGGTGACGAGCGTGACGGAAGGGGGCTCGCCCTCCGCCTGCAGCCACGTTTCGAGCCAGCGATAGGCGCGGCCGAGCGCCTGGCGCGCGGCGGCGATCTCCGCATGGTCGGGGGCGTCGGGAGCGACCATATGCGCCTGCACCACGCGGAACAAGTTTCCCATGACATAATTGTCGAACACGCGGTCGAGCATGCGAATGTGCGCGGCGACGGTGGGGTCGGCGGGGAGCAGCGAGCGGCACTCCGGCCGGGTCGCGGCCAGGTATTCGATAATAGCCGTCGCTTCGAACACGAGCGTCTCGCCATCGAGCAGCACCGGAAATTTGCCGGCGGGCGTGCGCTGCTGCACGACGGCCTGGTTTTCCGGATGCTCAGGGTCGAGCATGCGGAAGGTGAACGGCAGCGTGTTCGCGTAGAGCGGGATTAGCGCCTTCCAGGTGTAGGACGAAAACCGGTGGCCATAGAGCTGGAACATCGGAAAAGTCCCTTCGGGCTGTGGCCTCTTCATTGACTGATCGAACGGCCGAGCAGGAATTCGACAGCGGCCAGAGATTTTTCACGCGCCGAGTTCGGCGAGACGCCGGCGCAGGAAGCGGCGTTCCGGTTCCTGCCGCGCGAGGTCGAGCGCGCGGGCGTAGGAGGCCCGTGCGTCCGCGATGCGGCCGGCGCGGCGGCTGAGATCGGCGTGCGCAGCATGCGTCAGGTGGTAGGTGGCGAGCGGCGCCTGGTTCAGCATCGGTTCGATCTGCGCGAGCCCGGCTTCCGGACCGTCGCGCATCGCGATCGCCACGGCACGGTTGAGCGCGACCACCGCCGACGGTTCGCGTTGCAGCAGCCGGTCGTAGAGCCCGGCGATCTGCGCCCAGTCGGTCTCGGCCGCGATGGCTGCTTCGGAATGGACAGCGACAATTGCGGCCTGCAACGCATAGGGGCCGTGGCCTGGAGTGCGGAGCGCATCGAGGGCCATGGCGCGGCCGATGCCGAGTTCGCCGGCGTCCCAGAGCGATCGATCCTGTTCCTCCAGGCGAACCAGATCGCCGGCGGCGTCGGTGCGGGCGCGGCGGCGTCCGTGGTGCAGCAGCATCAGCGCGAGCAGGCCGCGCACCTCCGCGGTGGGGCAGAGCCGCACCAGGAGCCAGCCGAGCCGGATGGCCTCCGCGGCAAGATCGAAGCGCAGGGCATGCTCGCCGCTGCTGGCGGAATAGCCCTCGTTGAACACCAGGTAGATCACGCGCAACACGCTATCGAGACGCGGGGCGAACTGGTCCGGCTCGGGAACCTCATAGGGGATGCGGGCGTCGCGGATCTTCGCCTTGGCGCGAACGATGCGTTGGGCGAGTGTGGAGGGGGTGGTCAGGAACGCGCGGGCGATTTCCTCGGTGGCGAGGCCGCAGACCTCGCGCAAGGTCAGCGCGATGCGAGCCTCTTCCGAAAGGCTCGGGTGACAGCAGGTGAAGATCAGCCGCAGGCGATCGTCCTCGATCGTCTCCTGCTCGCCCTGGCCGGGGCTCGGATCGGGGATTCTGCTCGATTGTTTCAGCGTGTTCGTCGATGCTGGCGAAGCGGGCCTCGCGGCGAAGGCGGTCGATTGCCTTGAACCGGCCAACGGAAACGAGCCACGCGACCGGATTGGCCGGCACGCCGTCGCGCGGCCATTGTTCGGCGGCTGCGATGAAGGCGTCGTGTTCGGCTTCCTCGGCCCGTTCGAAGCTGCCGAGGAGCCGAACGAGGGTTGCGAAGATGCGTCGTCCGTCGCGGCGGTAGATAGCCTCGAGCAAGGCGGCGCGTTCTTTGCTCATGTGTCTTTTGCGCCCGCGAAAGCTGCTTCGTGCGCCATGCGGGCATCTTGTGTCAGGGCTCCGCCGAAATCCTCCATCTCATAGAATGGGCGGATTTCGATGTCGGAGTTGGTGATCATCGGGTTCGGGCACCGGCGGACCCACTCAATCGCTTCCTCGAGCGAGCCGACGTTCCAGATCCAGAAGCCGGCGACGAGTTCCTTGGTCTCGGCGAACGGGCCATCGGTGATGGTGCGTGTACTGCCGGAGAAGCGCACTCGCACGCCATGCGAACTCGGCTTCAACCCGCCGCAAGGTCCGAGAATGCCGGCCTTGGCGAGATCTTCATTGAAGCGGCCCATGGCCGTCAGCAATTCCGGACTCGGCATCACCCCGGCCTCGGATTCGTTGGTCGCCTTCACAATGACCATGACTTGCATGTCGATCTCCCCAGGAGCGCAGAGGACCAGACTGTCCCCAGCTCTGATCGAATGGCGAGGCCGGATTTCGACATGGGACCCGGCGGGCTATCAAGGCCAGGGTCGGAGGAAAATGCGCCGCCGGCCCTCAGAGGAGGACACCCGATGCGGCCATCGGGGGCGTCGTTCGGGACAAGCTGCCCGCCGGACCGCGCCGCTCATCCAGAGAGCGTAGCCCACTGTCGCTCCCATCCCGCCGCGAACGGGTCCATCAACCTGGCAAGCCCAGCTCGGACGGCTGCCGCCCATCCAGGATCGCCTCAACGGGATCGGCTCTCACGCAATCATCTTCACCAACTTCTCAATCCCCGCCATCCGATGATCAACCCGCTCTGGCTGCTGGCTTCCAAGATTTACCACCAGACGATCCACCCCGACCTCCGCATATTCCTGCATTGCATCGATCGGCATGGAGACTGGCGGCGTGATGATGATCTCGAACTCCTTGCCACGCTTGCGCCCGGCCTTCGCGAAGGCCGCGTCGAGGCGATTGACCATCTCCTTGGTGGCGGCAGGATCCCGATTGAACCCGTACCAGCCCGCGCCGAACCGCACGGCTCGGCGAAGCGCCGCCTCAGCATAGCCGCCGACGATAATCGGCACGTGGGGTTTCTGGATCGGCTTCGGGTCCAGCCGGCAGGTCTCGAACTTCACCCACTTCCCGGCGACGTCGACCACCGGCTCGGTCCACAGCCGCCGCATGACCTCCAGGAACTCGTCACAGCGCGCACCGCGATCTTCCCAGCGATAGCCGCAGGCCT
>CAVWNY010000008.1:0-827286 GCA_963756545.1 uncultured Pseudomonadota bacterium
ATCCTTCCAAGGGACTAGGCAACTCGTCCGGAAGCCGCCACGCCACAGTGGATAATTCCGCTTGTATTTGTTGCGGTTGAATCCAGCTTGTGATCTCTTTTGTCCGCCCGAACCCGACGAGGAGCACGTCCGCTTCTGGATCGTAGCTCATCGCCTTGCTCCTCCATGCACTCCGCCATTGTCCGCATCACGCCTCTTGCCGCCAGCCCGGCCGGCTTCGCCTCGTGGGACCGTGCTGAGGGCGATCCCAACCAACACAAGCACGGTGCCGATACCGAACGACGGCCCGATCGGATCGCCGAGCAGCACGGCGGAAGCCGCGACGCCGATGATGGGCTGCAGATACTGCGTCCCCGCCGCGATGCGGGCCGGCAGCACCCGCAAGGTGTGCAGCCGAGATCCACATGCCGGCGACCGTCACCAGCACGCCGAGATAGAGCACGATACCGATCCCCAACAGCCGCGGAGGCCCCATGCCGCCAAGCTCCCACGGGATCGCCGGCAGCAGCACCGCGACCCCGAACAGCGAACTCCAGGCGGCGACCGTGGAGACGGGGTAGTGCCGGGTCAGCTCGGCGCTCAGCACGTAGTAGAGCGCGATGCACACGGCCGAGACCAGCATCAGGACAACGCCGGTGAGCGCCGAGGCCGCAGCTCCCGGCGAGGACTCCGCCCCTCCGGTCGCGACCACGGCGACGCCCGCCAGGGCCAGAATCAGGCCAAGCCCATGCACCGCCCGCAACCGTTGCCGAAGCCGCCAGCCAGCCAGGAGGACGACGAAGATCGGGATGCTCGCGGTGATGATCGTGGCGACGGACGCCTCGGTCCGCTGGATGCCCAGGATCTGCGTGACCTGTCCGACGCCGATGCCGAGCGCGCCGAGGCCCATCATCCCCAGCAGCGCGCGTCGCGAGGGCAGCGGACGCCCGACCAGGAGTAGGGCGAAGAAGGGGGCCGCCGCCGCGTAGCGCAGCGCGGCGAGCAACAGCGGCGGGAAGTCCCGCAAGCCCAGCTTGGTCAGCGGAACCGAAAATCCCCAGATCACGCCCAGCCCGACAAGACCGAACAGCGGCAGGAGCGGCCGGCTCGCGGCTGGCCCGATCGTCGCCGCGCGCGACATCTCAGCCGCGCAGCCGGCCGGCGATCGCCGTCAGCGCGGCGTGGGCCGATCGCACCGCGCCCTCCTGCCAGCCGTTGATCCACGACAGATGCTCGCCGGCGAACAGGAACGGGCCGTCGCCGCGCAGCAGCACCGGATAGTGCCGGGCGCGCGCGTCCCGGCTCCATTCCGCCCAGGCGCCCAGGCTGAACGGCACCTTGGGCCACGCCACCGCCACGCCATGACGGAGCCATTGTCGGTACTCCGGGTGCAGCCGCTCGCCGTCCGCGAGCGCATCCTCAAGCCGCTGCTCGGGCGGCTTGGCGGCGAAGGCGTCGCCCGCCTTCTGCGCCCAGATATAGGCGCCGACGAGCACGCCCTTCTTCTGGTTGATGCCGGCGGTCGGATACCAGAATCTGGGTGATGTCACGACTGGTCCAGGAGATGCCGCCGTAGATGGCGTGGTCCAGCTCCCAGAACCGCCGCTCGGCCTGGAACGCCGCCTTGGCGGCCGGGACGTACTCGACGGCCGCGATCGCCTCGCGCACGGAAGGCGCGAAGTCGGCAGGCACGGCCCGCAGCACGGTCAGCGGCAAGGTCACGACAATGATCGGCGCCTCGGCGGCCTGTTCGGCGCCCGACGCATCGCGCCAGACCACGCGCGCGCCGGAAGCGGTGCGGCGCAGCGCCGTGATCTCGGCTCCGTAGGTGACGCGGCCCCACAGCTTGCGGCCGAACGCCTCGCCGATGCGGCCCATTCCACCGACGGGTTGCAGCATGGTGGGCGCCATATCCGCCAGTTCGCCCCATTGCATCGGCCCATGCCAGAAATCCGAGGCCAGGATGGCGCGCAGATCGAGCGGCGGGTTCGCCTTTCCGGACTGCTCCCCGGCGCCGGGCGGCTCGGCCCAGCCGGATCGGCTGGACCCGCGATAGACCAGGTCGCGGTCGAGCGCGCCGAAGGCCCGCAGGAACGCGCGCAGCCGGTCCTTGTCCTCCGCCGACACCGGCCGATCCAGCGCCGTCCGGTCGATCGTCTTCGCGGCCATCTCGGCCACGTAGCCGCGCCCATCATTCACCACGCGCCGGTTGAGCTGCGGGGCGCCGCCGAACGCGGCGTCGTCCTGCATCAGCGCGCCGCGGTTGTCGTTGCACATCACCTCCAGCCGTACGTCGAGCGCCCGGCAATAGGAGAGGATCGCCTCGTGGTGGTACGGGATGCGCGCCGGCCCGGGGTTGAAATACATGTGCTCGCCGACGTTGAAGCGCACATGCTGCACGCTGTCGGTCTCGACGACGGCCTCGCCCCCGCGCAGCGTCCAATTCCGCCCGCCGGGCCGGCCGCGCGCCTCCAGGATCAGCGGGTCGAAGCCGGCGCCGATGAGTTCGTAACCCAGCACCAGCCCGGCGATGCCGGCACCGACGACGATGATCCGCCGGCCCGCCCCCGCCGGCAGCACCGGCGGGCCGGCATAGGCGTCGGGCACCGTCAGCAGCCCCATCGCGGCCATCGTGCGGTAGGCGGCGGCGAGGCCGCCCGCCCGGCCCACGCCGTGGATCAGGGCGCGGCGGGAAAGCGTCATGGCGTGGGCCGGCGGGCGCGCAGTGCGGCGGCGAGCGTGCCCTCGTCCAGCACATCGAGCGCGCCGCCAATCGGGACGCCGTGCGCGAGGCGCGTGACGCACACGTCCCGCGGGCGCAGCCGGTCCGTCACCCAGTGCGCCGTCGCCGCGCCATCGACCGTGGCGCCGAGCGCCAGGATCACCTCGGCGACGCCCCCCGCCTCAATCCGCGCGAGCAGCGGGCGCAGGTTGAGGTCGTCTGGTCCCACACCGCCCAAGGCCGAGAGCGTGCCGCCGAGCACGTGATAGAGGCCGCGATGCACCCCGGCGCGCTCCAGCGCCCACAGGTCGCTCACGCCCTCCACGACGCAGATGATGGTGCGGTCGCGGTGGGAATCGGCGCAGATGGCGCAGGGGTCGCGGCTGTCGAGATTGCCGCAAAAGGCGCAGCGCCGCACCGCGCGCGCCGCATCGGCCAGCGCGGCGGAGAGCGGCAGCATCCGGGCCTCCGGCTCCTGCAACAGCCGCAACGCGGCGCGGCGGGCGCTGCGCGGACCCATGCCGGGCAACCGGGCCAGAAGCCCGATGAGGCGCTCGACCTCGGGACCGCCCATGCGAAGTCGTCAGTCCTCGGTCGCCGGATACCGGGGCGCGCCCGCTCGTGCATCGTCATGGACGGGCTTGGCCCGGCCATCCACGCCTTTTCTCGTGGCCGCCAGCAAAGACGTGGGTGCCCGCGACAAGCGCGGGCGGGATGGATGAAAATGCACGGCCTGGCTCCCTAGAAAGGCAGCTTCATGCCCGGCGGGATCGGCAGGCCGGCCGTGACCTGCGCCATCTCCTCGGCGGTGCGGGCCTCGACCTTCCGCTTCGCATCGGCGTGCGCGGCGAGAATCAGGTCCTCCAGCATCTCCGTCTCGGCCGGATCGATCAGCTTGGGGTCGATCTTGATGCGGCGCAGGGCGCCCTTGCCGTTCAGGGTGACGGTGACGAGGCCGGCGCCCGCCACGCCCTCGGTTTCCATGCTCTCAAGCCTGGCCTGCATGTCCTCCATCTTGGTCTGCATCTCTTGGGCCTGCTTCATCAGGTCGGCCAAGTTCTTCATCGGTCCTGCTCCATGTCCTCGGCGGGTTCGGCGTCGGCCGGTTCGGCATCCGCCAGTTCCGCATCCGGAGGGGCGAAGTCCGGCATGTCGGGCGCGGCCGGCAGGCCGTAGGCATCGGCGGTCGTATCATGCACCGTCTCGATGCGCGCGCCGGGAAACGCCTCCAGGATTGCGCGCACCAGCGGATGGTCGGCGGCGGCGGCGCGGCGGCCGAGGTCGGCCGCGTTCCCCTGCTCGGCGAGCGTCGGCTCCCCGGCGGCCGACGACAGCGCAATGGTCCAGCGCTCGCCCGTCGCCTCATGCAGCAGCGCGGCCAGACGCGGCGCGAAATCGCGGGGCGCGGCGGGTTGGGGGCGGATCTCGATCACCGGCGGGGCGAAACGGACCAGATGGACAGAGTGCAGCAGATGCGCGTGCAGCAGTGCCTCCCTCTGCTCGGCCAGCAGCATGGCGACGTCGCGGAAACTGGCCAGTCGCGGCCCCGCCGGTTGCGATTCAGCGGGTACCGCTTCGGTGTCCGGCATCGGGCGTGCGGCGCCGCCGGCGACCGCGCGGACCCCGCCGCCGGAAGGCGGTCCGCCCGGAGCGGGGGGCGCGATGGGTGCGCTCGGTGCCTGGGTCAGCCGGCGCACAAGCTCGCCCGGCGAGGGCAGGTCGGCGACGTGGCAGAGGCGGATCAGCACCATCTCGGCCGCCGCCCGGCGGTCGGGCGCGGATTCCACCTCGCCCACGCCCTTCAGCAGCATCTGCCAGGCGCGCGCGAGCGTCGGCACCGAGAGCCGGTCGGCCAGCAGCGCCCCGCGCGTGCGCTCGGCCTCCGGAAGTTCATGGCTGTCGCGCAGGCCGGGGACGGATTTGAGGCGGGTCAGCGTGTGCAGCAGGTCCAGCACGTCGGCCAGCATCACGCCGAGATCGGCCCCGCGCTCATGCGCGCGCTCCGTCACCTCCAGCGCCGCCGCCGGCTGGCCGGCCATCACGGTCTCCAGCAGGTCGAATACCGCTTCGCGGTCGGCCAAGCCGAGCATGTCGGCGACATCCGCCGTGCTCACGCCGTCCTCGGCGCGCGCGACCGCCTGGTCGAGCAAGGAGAGCCCGTCGCGCACCGAGCCGTCGGCGGCGCGCGCGATCAGATCGAGCGCCGCCGGCTCCGCCGCCACGCCCTCAGCCGCGGCGATGCGGGCGAAATGCGCCGACAGCTCGGCGATCCGCACCCGCCGCAGGTCGAAGCGCTGACAGCGCGACAGGACGGTGATCGGCACCTTGCGCAAATCGGTGGTGGCGAAGATGAACTTCACATGCTCCGGCGGCTCCTCCAGCGTCTTCAGCAGCGCGTTGAAGGCGTTGCGCGAGAGCATGTGGACCTCGTCGATGACGAAGACCTTGGTGCGCGCCTGCATCGGGCGGAAGCGCGTCGCCTCGATCACCTCGCGGATGTCATCGACGCCGGTGCGCGAGGCGGCGTCCATCTCCACCACGTCGGGGTGCCGGTCGGCGAGGATCGCGGCGCAGTTCGCGCAAACCCCGCACGGATCGGCGGTCGGCCCGCCGGTGCCGTCCGGGCCGACGCAGTTCAGCGCGCGGGCGATGATGCGCGCTGTGGTGGTCTTGCCGACGCCGCGGACGCCGGTGAGCATGAAGGCGTGCGCGACGCGGCCGAGGGCGAAGGCGTTCCGCAGGGTGCGGACCATCGCCTCCTGCCCGATCAGGTCGTCGAAGCGGGCCGGGCGGTATTTCCGCGCCAGCACCCGATAGGGCGCGGCTTGATCGGGGGCGGCTTGGGGCGCGGGTTCGGCATCCCCGAACAGCCCAGGACCGGGCTGCGGCGGTGCGGCGTCCTGCTGGGAATCGTTCTGGAACAGGCCGGACATGCGGCGCTGGGTCTAGCCGCCGCAGCGGCCACCTTTCACTACGATTGCGGGTGGGAGGCCGGTACCGACGACCCGGGCGGAAACTCGCTGCGGCTGCTTCCTTCCGGACCTGACCGGGTTGGCAAGGCGCCCGTCCGCCGCCGACCTCCCGCGCCTGCATTACACGCTGCGGGGTGGGTGCGGCAATACGCCTGCTCATAATGCCGCTCGTTCGGGGCGACATCAGGCTGTCGCAGGGCCGAAGGTGAAACGGGTCAATCTCCCATGCTCCACTGGCTTCTCTGCGAGGCCGTGCGCACAATGTGCGCATGAAAGCGCGCGAGGTGATCCGAATATTAGAGTCGGATGGCTGGATCGAGGCGCGGGCGAAGGGCTCGCACCGGCAGTTCCGCCATCCGACCAAGCCGGGCCTCGTCACCGTTGCGGTGCATGGTGGCCGTGACCTTAAAATCCGCGACATCGCCGCGATAGAGCGACAAAGCGGCTTGAAGATCAGGAGGGACCAGTAAATGCCGCTTCGGTTCTATCCGGCGATCATCAGCCAGGACCCCAATGATACTCCGGATGACGGCTACGGGGTCGTGTTTCCCGATCTCCCCGGCTGTGTCTCCGGGGGAAATACAATCCAGGAAGCCGCGAGGAATGCGGCCGAGGCCCTGGCCCTGCATGTCGAGGGCATGACCGAGGAGGGCTTCGCCATTCCCGATCCGTCACCGCCCGACGTGCCGCTGCCGGACTGGCTCGCCAACGCCCCCGGCAAGATCGCCGCGATGGTTCTGGTGCCGGTCGAAATGCCAGGCCGAACGGTGCGCGCCAACATCACCCTCGACGAGGGCCTGCTCGCCCGGCTGGATGCCGCCGCGGCCGCGCAGGGCACGTCGCGGTCGGGCTATATCGCGCAGGCGGTGCGCGCGCGGTTGCGCGGGGACGTGGGCTGAGCCGGTCCTGCTCCAGAAAGCGTCGGCCTCTTGCTTCAAGTGCCATCCGGCGGAACTCAAACGCTCAAGCGAAAGGGCCAGGGGCTGTTGGATTATGCCAGCCGGCGTAGAGCTTGACCTTCATCCCGCCATGCCCGCCTTCGCGGTCATGGCGGGATAGGTCAGAGACAAAGTGGGATGCTATTACATTATGCGGACAAGGCCGGCATAGAGATCCGAGAGTGCCATCTGAACGCCCAACTCTGGCAAGCTGAGGTCGTCACCCGCTGACAGGATCTGGCCAAGCCACTCCTGATCCCGCCGCGAGAACACGGTGGCGCCAATCCTCTCCTGCTCCAGCAGCACGTAGCGGCTGATGGAGCTTGTGTCTCGATACTCACAATTCTTGGCGCCGATGTCGGTGTGAGCCGTCCCTTCGGACAGGATCTCGAACACGATCAGCGGTTCCCGGATCAGCGTCCCGGATCCCTCGACCGGGGTGCAGACGATCAGGGCGTCCGGATGCCGGATTCGTTCGGCAACCTCGATCTTGATGTCGCTTCCGTAGATCCGGCACGGCGATCCCTTGAGCCGGTTGCCGACCTCCCAAAGCAGGTTGGACTGGATCAGGGCGTGCGCCTCGGAAACCCCGACCATGGCGACCGGGCCAATTCCGTCGAACTCGTACTTCGCCGGCTGCCGTTCCTCCCATTCCAGGAACTCGACGGGGCTCATCGGTTTGTTCAAGGCCGTGCTCATTGTCACATCTTAGCGCGGTTGCCGCCCTCATCCACGCATGGCACGGTCGCCGCCGACATCGCGCCCGGATCTCCCGTGACCCTCATCCTCGCCAGCCGTCCGAACGTCTATTCCTCCAGCCCGCTCGATCGTGCGGGCGCGCGGCGGGAGGAGGCGGGATGGATCGCGGAGCGGCTGGGCGATCCGGAGTCGCTGTTCGTGCCGGTCTGGCGCAGCCGCAACCTGGTCGCCGGCATGGACGAGAAACGGCCGGAGGCGGTGTACATCTCCGGCGAGGCCGCCGCCGCGCTGCGAATGCAAGGCGGCCCCTGGGCGTTCCTGGGCCTACTTGCTAACCGGGCGGTGTTCACGGTCGATGTCAGCGCCGTCGACGACCCATTGCCGCTGCTTCCCGGCGAACTGGGGAAATTCGTCGATCTCCGCGCGGTCGGCTGGGGCGAGCCGCGTCCCGAGGCCGCCGTGCTGGCGCACGCGCGCGGGCTGATGCACTGGCGATTGCGCCATCGTTTCTGCGGCGTCTGCGGGGCGCCCTGCGAGGCGAAATCCGCCGGCCATGTCATGCGATGCACCGCCTGCGAGGCCGATCACTTCCCGCGCACCGACTGCGCGGTGATCATGCTCATTACGCGAAACGATCACGTCCTGCTCGGCCACTCCCAGCGTTTCCCGCGCGCGAACATGTATTCGACGCTCGCCGGATTCCTGGAACCGGGCGAAAGCCTGGAGGAAGCGGTGCGGCGCGAGGTGTTCGAGGAATCGCGCATCGAGGTCGGGCAGGTCTCGTATCATTCCAGCCAGCCCTGGCCGTTCCCAGGCAACATCATGCTCGGCTACTACGGGGAGGGGCTGACCGAGGACATCGTCGTCGATCAGTCCGAACTGATCGACGTGCGCTGGTTCTCGCGCGCGCAGGTCCGCGATCCCGACGCGCACGGGTTCCTGCTGCCGCGCGGGGATTCGATCGCGCGGCGGCTGATCGAGGACTGGCTGAGGGCCGGCTGAACTTGTCCTCGTCATTCCCGTGCAAGCGGGATCCAGGAGCATGGCACGGAAATTGGTACGCGCGGGCCTGGATTCCCGCTTGCGCCGGAATGACGGCCCATAGGTCAAGCCAGAGGCAATTGATATGACTCCCGATCTGGCGACCATCGGCTACGAGGGCGCGACGATCGACGCCGTGCTGGATACCCTGGAAACGGCCCGCATCGGTCTGCTGATCGACGTCCGGGCCGTGGCGGCGTCGCGCAAGCCCGGCTTCTCCAAGCGCCAGCTCGCCGCCGGGCTGGATGCGCGGGGTATCCGCTACGTCCATCTCCAACCGCTCGGGACGCCCAAGCCGGGGCGCGACGCGGTACGCGCGGGGCACCCGGAGCGGATGGCGGCGATCTTCCGCGCCCATATGGAAGGCGACCAGCCGCTCGCGGCACTCGCCGAGGCCACTGCGCTCGCCCGTGCCGACCGATGCTGCCTGCTCTGCTTCGAGCGCGATCCGTCGCACTGCCACCGCCGGATCGTGGCGGAGATGATCGCCACCGAGACTGGGCAGGCGGTAAGCGATCTGGAGGCTGTTCCGCTTATCCCGTCGCATCCCAGGCGGGGGCGAAGCCCGGGCTGACGCGGCGGCGGTCCTTCGGCAGTGCCTCGATCGCCGCGCGGTCCGCATCGTCGAGGTGCACGCCCAGGGCGCCCATGTTCTCCCGCAGCCCCGCCTCGCGGGAGGATTTCGGGATGACGGCGACATCGGGCTGCTCGAGCAGCCAGCCCAGGGCGATCTGCGCCGGCGTCGCGCCGTGCTTGCGCGCGATGCGGGCCATCGTCTCGTCCGTCGCGAGCTGACCCTTGGCGAGCGGCGAATAGGCGATGATCGGAATGCCGTGCGCGCGCAGCCAGTCCAGCAGCGCCGGCTGGCGGAGCGTCGCGTGATACTCGAACTGCTCGGCCGCGATTGGCGCGCCCAGTTCCTCCACCGAACGGCGCATGAGGGCGACGTTGAAGTTGGCGAGCCCGATCCGCCGTGCCTTGCCCTCCCGTTGCAGCGAAACAAGCGTGTCAAGCGCCGCCTTCAGGTCCATGTCGGGGGAGGGCCAGTGGATCATGTAGAGATCGACGTAGTCGGTGCCGAGCTTCCGCAGGCTGTCCTCCATCGCCGCGCGCATCCGGGCGGGCTGGAGGTGATCGACCCACACCTTGGTCGTCAGGTGGATGTCTCCGCGCTTCACGCCGGAAGCGGCGAGGCCGGCGCCCACCTCGCTTTCATTCGCGTACATCTGCGCCGTGTCGATGTGGCGGTAGCCCATCGCGAGCCCCGCCTCGACCGACGCCTGGCAGGCCCGCCCCTGCATCCCGTAGGTGCCCAGGCCCAGGCGCGGCATAAGCAGCCCGTTCGCTGTGATCATCTCCACTCGCCTGCTCCCTTATGCCGACACGACCGCTCTACGGCCTAACCGCTGACCGACCGTACCGCGCCCGACCCCCTCCCCCAAGGGGAGGGGAGGAGGAAGAAGCGCCGCACCCTTCTGCGCTCCCTCCCCTTGCGGGAGGGGTCGGGGAGAGGGGGAGCTGAGCGAGGAAAAGTCAACCCGCACGCGACCGGAAATCGACAATCCCCGCCATCCCGGCTTCCGTGCCGATCGCCAGGAACGCGCCATCTGGGCTCCAGGTCAGCGCGGAGACGGGCAGGCCGCCCGGCGGCGCAATGGGCACGATGCGCGAGGATGCGACGTCGGCGACCACCACGAGCCCGTCGGCGAAGCCACCCGCCACGATGTCCTGCTGCGGGTGGAAGGCGACCTGCGTGCACGTGACGCCGTCGCCGCCGGCGAGTTCGATCGGCGCCTTGCCCATCGGGCCGCCGCCGAAGAACGGCCACAGCACCATCGCGTCCGACCCGCTGGTGGCCAGCCACTTGCCGCCCCGACTGAACGACATTGATTTCGTCTTCCCCGGATAGCCGCTCATGCGCATGTGCTTGCCCTCGGGTAGGGACCAGCCGTGCAGCGCGTTCTCCTGCATCGCCGTCACCACCGCGTCGCCCTCGGGGTGCAGCGCGAGGCCGATATGGCTGCCCTTCCACTCCAGCCGGCGCGGGCTGTCGCTGGCGACGAACCAGAGCGTCGCGCCGTTGTAATGCGAGGCCGCAACCCGCTTGCCCCTGGCGTCGAAGCCGAGCCCCGTCACGGTCGAGGGATGCGCAAGTTCGCGCAGCTTCCTGCCCTCGCCGTCGAACAGATGGACCAGCTTGCCGACGCCGCAGGCGATCAGGCCCTTGCCGCGATCCGCCGGATGGGTCGCGATCTGCTCGACCCATTTCATGCCGAACGCGGCAAGCTCGCTCACCGTGCCGTCGGCGCGCACGCGCCGCGCGCGGCCGTCGTCGCCGCCCGAGACGAACCCGCCCGCGACCGTGTCCGGCGCAAGCGCGAGCGCCGCGCCGTCATGCACCGCGACGTCGCGCCATGCCTCCGGAGCGGCGGGATCGACCACGGGATCGAGCAGCCGCAACGTGCCGTCACCGAGCGCGAAGGCGCAGGCGCGGCCGCCCCGGTCGAACCCCGCGGCGACGACGAACGCGCCGAGGTCGCGCCGAGCGCCGCGCTGCTCGATCAGGAAGCGGGGTTTGGCGCGATCGCTCATCGGCGCGCTTTCGGCGACGGCCTCACGCCCGCCGCACCCGGTAGAACTGCGGAATCCCCTCAGGTATGTCCTTCAGCGCCGTCCGATACGTCGTCGGCTGGAAATACATCCCCAGCGGCGCATAGGACGGGCTGGCGAAGAACGCCGTCTGCATGGCCGCGCACAACTTCTGCTGCGCGGCCAGGTTCGGTGCGTCGAACCACGCGAGGCGCGCGCTCTCCATTCGCGGGTCGTTCGGCCAGCCGAACCAGCCCTTGCCGTCGGAGCGGATGGCGACGTCGGAGGCCGGAGTGATGTTGCCGATGCCGCCCAGGAAGGTGAAAAAGATGTTCCAGCCGCCCTGGTCCACCGGGTTCCTGCTGGCACGCCGCTGCACGACAGTGCCCCAATCGAGCGACTGGTAATCGACGTTGAAGCCGATCCGCTTCAGCATGTCGCCGCCGACCTCGGCGATGGCATTGATCGTCGGGAAGTTCGACGCAGCGAGTACCACGACCTTCTCGCCCTTGTAGCCGGCTTCCGTCAGCGCCTGCTTCAGCTTGGCTTGGTCCTTCTCGCCGCGCATCGCCTCCGCGATGCCGACCGTGCTCGCCATCGGGCTGCCGGGGACGAACAATCCCACCTTGTCTCGGATCAGGGTCGGATCGGCGCTGGCCACCGTGTCCATATAGTTGCGCTGGTTGACCGCCGACAGCACGACGCGCCGGATCGCCGGGTTGTCGAAGGGCGGGAACAGCTCGTTGAACCGCAGGCAGCCGATCTCGCCCGTGTGGTCCTTCACCGCCGTCACGAGGTCGTGGTTCTGTTTGAGCAACGGCACCAGATCGATGGTCGGCTGTTCCCACCAGTCGAACTCGCCGGCGTTCATGGCCGCCGCGTTGGTGGCGGGATCCGGCGAGACGGTCCATTCGACGCGGTCGAAGTATACGGGCTTCGGGCCGGCGGTGTACTCGGCCGGCCCGTCGGAGCGTGGCACGTAGCCGGCGAATTTCTCGAACACGACCTTGGCGCCGGTGATGCGCTCGGCGGCGACGAAGCGATACGGTCCGCTGCCCATGACCTCCTTGACCTGCTCGAATGGACTCGTCTGCGCCAGCCGCTCCGGCATGATGCAGGCCATGTTGGTGATCGTGGCGAGCGCGTCCGGCACCAGCGGGAACGGCTTTTTCAGCCGCAGGCGAAGGACCTTGTCGGACGGCGCGGACATCTCGTCCATCGCTGCCATCAGCACCGTGCCGAACACGTCGCGCTTGCCCCAGCGCGTCAGCGAGGCGACGCAGTCGCGCGCCAGCACCGGCGTGTTGTCGTGGAACTTCAGCCCGTCGCGCAAGGTGATGTCCCATTGCTTGGCGTCGGCGCTCACGGTGTGCCCGGCCGCCATCTGCGGATGCGGCCGGTAGGCGTTGTCGACGCCGTACAACGTGTCGAACACCATGAACCCGTAATTGCGGGTCACGTCGGCGGTGGTCCAGATCGGGTCGATGGAGGCCAGATCCGCCTGCGGGATGAACTTCAGCGCCCGCTGGGCCTCGGCGCGCACGATGCGGGGGGCGGCCAGCACGGTCGCGCCCGCCAGGGCGGTCTTCAGGATGTCGCGGCGTTTCATCTCGGCGTCTCCCCCTGCTTATTGGCCCGTGTTGGCCATGACTCCCAACCGCTTTGCCAGCGTCAGAACGGCCTCCGGCATTGTCAGCCCGTCGCGGCGTGCCCGCTCCCGCAAAGACAGACGCCGAGTGCCTGGCAGGCGTGCGCCCGGCTCCGCCTCGATCGCGGCGAACAGGATATCGGTATGCGCAAGGACGCCGGGACCGCCAAGCGGCGCCGGGGCGATGGCGATGAGGAGTTGCCCCGTGGAAGGCGGCTCTCCCTCGCCATCAAGGAACGAGTTTGCCTGAAAGGCGAAGTTGGCCCCGGTCAGGCCGGCGGCCAGCATCTCGACCATCAAGGCGAGCGCGGTTCCCTTGGCGCCGCCCATCGGTACCATGGTTCCGGCAAGGGCGGCATCGGCGTCCGTGGTCGGATCGCCGTTCGCGTCCAGCGCCCAGCCGGGCGGGATCGCCTCGCCCCGTTGTTTTGCGGCCAGGATATTGCCGCGCGCGACGGCCGAGAGCGAGAGATCGATCACCACCGGCGGGCGTCGCAGCGACGGCATCGCGCAGGCGATCGGGTTGGTGCCGAACAACGGCTGTCTTCCGCCCCATGGGGCGATCGCCGAGGGCGTGTTGGCGACCATCAGGCCAAGCAGCCCGGAATCGGCCAGACGCTCGACGACCCAGCCCATCGCGCCGCAGTGGTGCGATCGGCGCACCGCCGCTACGGCAATCCCTTGTCCGCGCGCCAGCACCGCGAGTTCGGCAACGGCCAGATCGAGCGCCGGGTAGGCGAAGCCATGCGCTGCATCCACCACGAGGGCGCTCGGCGCGGCGCATCGAAAGGTGGGCATCGCGCGGCCATCCACCTTGCCGGACCGCGCCTGCGCGGCGTATGACGCGACGCGGGACAGCCCATGCCCGCTCTGCCCATCGGCTTCCGCCAGGACCAGAGCACGTGCCACCGAGCGCGCGTTCGGCTCGGACGTCCGGCTGGCGATCAGGATGCGGGCAACCAGATCCTCCGCATCCCGCAGCGACCAGTTCCGTGCCGTCATCGCGGCACAGTTCAGGCGCTGCGATAGAGCTTGGTCATGATGAACTCGCGATGTCCCAACGCCTCCGCCGCGGTCAGCCGCCCGAGCGATGTTCGCACCACCATGTCGATGAGCGCGTCGCCCGCCTGCTCGATCGTCATCTCGCGGCGCAGGATGCCGGTAACGTCAAGATCGATATGCTCGGGCATCGTGCGCACCGTGCGCGGGTTGCCGGAAATCTTGATGACGGGGAGGATCGGGTTGCCGATCACGTTGCCCTGCCCGGTCGGGAAGGTATGCACGACGTAGCCGGCCGCGGCCATCAAGGTGACGCACTCCGCCGCCGCCGAGGACGTGTCCATGTAGTAGAGGCCCGGCCCCTTCGCGGGTGCCTCCGCCGGTTCCAGCGCGTCGATGAAGCGGCAGGTGCGCCCGATCTTCTCGAGATTGCCGAGCGCCTTCTCCTCGATCGTGGTCAGGCCGCCTTCGATGTTCCCCTTGGTCGGCTGCGAATCGGAGAGGTCATCGGTCTTGTGCGCCTCGATCACGTCGTCCTGGTACGCTTTCCACATCCTGTACCATTTCTCGCCCACCTCCGGCGAGGCGGCCCGCTCCCGCGCGAGGTGCTCCCCGCCGGTGATTTCCGAGGTTTCACCGAACACGCCGTAGATGCCGCGCGGGATCAGCTTGTCGTACATGTTGCCGACCGTCGGGCATGAGGCGAGGCCGGTCGTGGTGTCGGATTCGCCGCATTTCGTGGAGACCCACAGATCGGCGATGCCGCACTCCTCGCGCTGCAACTCCGACGCGTGTTGCAGGAACTCCTTGGCCTTGCGCGAGGCCGCCGCGATGGTGTTGATGTCGCCGTTCTGCTCGATCGCGAAACCCGCGACTGGCTTGCCGGTCTTGGCGATGCCATCGACCACGCGCCCGGTCCAGGCCGGCTCGATGCCGATCACCACCACCGCCGCCACGTTCGGGTTGGAGCCGGTGCCGATCAGGGTGCGGAAATGCAAGTCGAGGTCGGCACCGAACTGGAGGCGCCCGTAGGCGTGCGGCAGCGCGAGCGTGCCCTTGATGTTGTGCGCGACGGCCTCGCAGGCCGCGTTCGAGAGATCATCGAGCGGCAGGATGACGACGTGATTCCTGATGCCGACGCGCCCATTCTCGCGGCGCCAGCCGGAAACCTTGAGATTGCTGTCGGCGGCCATGGGCTCTCTCCTACCAGCGCTTGGTCTTCATGTTCTGAGTGTGGACGTGCCCGCCCTTCGCGACGTCGGCGACGATCCGGCCGACGTCCTCGCCGTATTTGATGACGGTGTCGCCCGGCTTCAGATCGACGAGCGCCACCTTGTGGCCGATCGGCACGTCGGCCTTGGCCGCCATCCGAAAAGAGGAATCATCCGCGGTCACGACACAGAACATGTCGGTGCCCGCCTTCAGATTCTCGACCACGACGACGCCGACATTGTCCTTGGGATTGTGCACCAGGAGATGAGGGATTTCCATGATGTGCCTGCTCTCCTCCGCTGGCATGCGTTGAGTGAAAGCAACCGGCTTCAGCGCAGTTTCGCCAGCGCCCGCTTGGCGATCACCCCCACCAGATGTGCGCGATACTCGGCGCTCGCATGGATGTCGCTGTTCATGTCGCCGGCCGGGGTGCTCACACCGGCGATGGCCTCCGCCGACAGGTTCGATCCCAGCGCCTGCTCCATCGCGGTATGGCGGAACACGCCGTTCTGTCCCGCGCCCGTTACCGCCACCCGCACGCCGTCGCTTGTCTTGGCGACGAATACGCCGACGATGGCATAGCGCGAGGCCGGGTTGCGGAACTTCTCGTACCCGGCCTTCTCCGGTGCCGGGAACGAAACCTCGGTGATGATCTCGTCGGGTTCCAGCGCGGTCGCGAAGATGCCCTGGAAGTAGTCGTCAGCCTTGATCGCGCGCTTGTTGGTGCGGATGATGGCGTTCAGCCCCAGCGCCGCCGCTGGATAGTCCGCCGCGGGGTCGTTGTTCGCCAGACTTCCGCCGATCGTGCCGCGATGGCGCACCTGATCGTCGCCGATGAGCCCCGCGAGTTCGGCCAGCACGGGGATGAGGCTTCGGACCTCCGGCGAGGCGGCGACCGCCGCGTGCGTCGTCATCGCGCCGATGGTGACGGTGCGCCCGTCCACCTTGATGCCGACGAGTCCCGCCTTGGACAGATCGATCAGCTTCGACGGCTTGTTCAGCCGCTGCTTCAGCACGGGAATCAGCGTCTGTCCCCCGGCCAGCGGCTTCGCCTCCGGGTCGACCCCGAGCATCTTCACCGCCTCATCGACGCTGCCCGCCCGCTGATAGACGAAGTCATACATCGTGCTGTTCCCTCGTTTTGCGCGTTGCCTACTCGGCCGCCATGCGCGGCCGGCCGGCTTCAAGGATTGCCCAGATCTTTTGCGGCGTCGCGGGCATGTCGATGTGGCGCACGCCGTAGTCGCGCAGCGCGTCCACCACGGCGTTGATGACCGCCGGCGGGCTGCCGATCGCGCCGACCTCCCCGCAGCCCTTCACCCCCAACGGATTGTGGGTGCAGAGCGTCATTTCGGTGCCCACCGTGATGTTGGGCAGGTCGTCGGCGCGCGGCATCGTGTAGTCCTGCATCGAGCCGGTCACGAGCTGGCCCGCGCTGTCATAGACCGCGCGCTCCAGCAGCGCCTGGCCGATGCCCTGGGCGACGCCGCCTTGCACCTGGCCCTCCACGATCATCGGGTTGATGACGCGGCCGAGGTCATCGACGGCGACGAAGTTGACGACCTCGGGCACGCCGGTCTCGGCGTCGATCTCCACTTCGCAGATGTGGCAGCCGCCGGGGAAGGTGAAGTTCTTCGGGTCGTAGAAGGCGGTCTCCTCAAGCCCCGGCTCCAGTTCCCCGATCGGATAGTTGTGCGGCACGTAGGCGGCGAGCGAGATCTCGCCGAACGCCTTCGCGCGATCCGTACCGGCGACGGTGAACTTGCCCTCCTTGAACTCGACGTCGTCGACCGCCGCTTCCAGCATGTGCGCGGCGATCTTGCGGCCCTTGGCGACGATCTTGTCCATCGCCTTGACCATCGCACTGCCGCCGACGGCGAGCGAGCGGCTGCCGTAGGTCCCCATGCCGAACGGGATTTTCGCGGTATCGCCGTGCACGATCTCGATCTGGTCCATCGCCACGCCGAGCTGCTCGTGCACGAGCTGCGCGAAGGTCGTCTCGTGCCCCTGGCCGTGGCTGTGCGAGCCGGTGAAGACCGTCACGCTGCCGGTCGGGTGGACGCGGATGTTGGCGCACTCGTAAAGCCCCGCGCGCGCGCCGAGCGAGCCCACCACCGACGACGGCGCGATGCCGCACGCCTCGACATAGGTGGAATAGCCGATCCCGCGCAGCTTGCCACGCGCCTTCGCCGCCTGACGCCGCGCCTCGAACCCGGCGACATCGGCCGCTCTCACCGCGTTGTCCACGGTCGCGACGTAGTCGCCGCTGTCGTACCTGAAGCGCCACCGGCGTCTGATACGGGAAGGCGCTCGCGGGGATGAAGTTGCGTCGCCGCAGCTCCAGCCGGTCGAGCCCCGTGTCATGCGCGATCACATCGACCAGCCGCTCCAGCAGGAACGTCGCCTCCGGCCGCCCGGCGCCGCGATAGGCATCCACCGGGACGGTGTTGGTGAACACCGCCTTCACCTCGGCGTAGATCGCCGGGGTCTTGTAACAGCCGGCGAGCAGGGTGGCGTACAGGTAAGTCGGCACGCTGGTCGCGAAGGTCGAGAGATAGGCGCCCATGTTGGCGAGCGTCCGGACGCGCAGCGCCAGGAAGTTGCCCTGCGCGTCCAGCGCCATCTCGGCCGTCGTGTCGTGGTCGCGCCCGTGCGCGTCGGACATGAAGCTTTCCGTCCGCTCGGCGGTCCACTTCACCGGCCGGCGCACCTTGCCCGCCGCCCAGGTGACGATCGCCTCCTCGGCGTAGTGGAAGATCTTGGAGCCGAACCCGCCGCCCACGTCGGGCGCCACGACGCGCAGCTTGTTCTCCGGGATGTGCAGCACGAAGGCGCCCATCAGCAGGCGGATGACGTGCGGGTTTTGGCTGGTGGTGTAGAGCGTGAAATCCCCGCTCGACGGATCGAAGTCGCCGATCGCCGCGCGCGGCTCCATCGCGTTCGGGATCAGCCGGTTGTTCATCAGGTCGAGCTTCACGACCTTGGACGCGCGGGCGAACGCCCGATCGACCGCGTCTTCGTCGCCGAGGTGCCAGTCGTAGCAGATGTTGCCGGGCACCTCGTCATGCACCGTCGCCGCGCCGGGCGCGACGGCGTCGCGCAGGTTGGCGACGGCGGGAAGGTCGTCGAGGTCGATGACGAGTTGCTCGGCCGCGTCCTTCGCCTGCTGGCGCGTCTCGGCGATCACGACGGCGATGGGGTCGCCGACATGGCGCACCTTGCCGATAGCGAGCACGGGATGCGTCGGCTCGGCCATCGCCGAGCCGTCCTTGTTGTGGATCTGCCAGCCGCAGGGCACGCCGCCGACGTTGTCGGCCTGCATGTCGGCGCCGGTGAACACCGCGACCACGCCCGGCCCGGCCTTGGCGGCCGTGGTATCGATGCGGGTGATCCGCGCGTGCGGCCGCTCGGAGCGGCGGATGAAGGCATAGAGCTGTCCGGGCCGGTTGATGTCGTCGGTGTAGGTGCCTCGCCCGCTCAGGAACCGCATATCCTCCTTGCGGCGGACTGAGGCGCCGATGCCCTCATGGCCCATGATGTTCCTCCCCTCGAATCGCCTTATTCGGCGGCGGCCGGCATCGGCTTGCCGTGCATCAGCGGCCAGGCCGCGGCGATCGCCTTGACGATGTTATGATAGCCGGTGCAGCGGCAGAGATTGCCCTCCAGCCCCTCCCGGATGTCGTGCTCGCTGAGGCCCTGCGGGTGGCTCTGCACCAGATCGATCGCGCTCATGACCATGCCCGGCGTGCAGAAGCCGCATTGCAGGGCGTGATGCTCGCGGAACATTTCCTGCATCGGGTGCAGCGTGCCGTCCGGCTTGGCCAGGCCCTCGATCGTGGTCACGCGGCAGCCGTCTGCCTGGAGTGCCAGCATGGTGCAGGACTTCACGCTCTCGCCGTCCACATGGACCACGCACGCGCCGCACTGGCTGGTGTCGCAGCCGACATGGGTGCCGGTCAGGCCCAGCTTCTCCCGCAGCAACTCGACCAGGAGGGTGCGCCCCTCGACCTCGGCCGTATGCTGCTTGCCGTTCACCGTCAGGGTTACCTGAGGCATCGCGTCCCCCTCGTTGTCACAAAGCCGCCGCCCTGGCGCCGAGGGGCAGAATGGTCGCGCGCGATGCGGCCGGTCAAGGCGGGGTCCGGGAAGTGTGCTGGGGAAGCTTCGTCCACCTCTTCCGCAGGCGGGAGAGGTGTAGGTATGGCCCGACCCGTAACCGGCCATTCCCCCCCGGCGCGGGTCAGGCCCGCGCGCGCGCCTCGTTCCCCCCGCTCGTCAGGAGCGGCACCTCGACATCGATCTCGAGCGTCGAGGCGACGCTGCCGCGATCGAGCTTGACCTGCACCTTGTCGCGATCCACCGCGATATGCTTGGCGATCACGGCCAGGATCTCCTCGTGCAGCATGGAGACCAGGTCGCTCTTGCCGACCACGGCGCGTTCGTGTTGCAGCAGGATTTGCAGGCGCTCGCGCGCGACCGGTGCCGAATCGCGCTTCCGGAACAGGGTGAGGAGACTCATGCCACCGCCCTCCGGCCGAACAGCTTGCCGAAGAAGCTCGCGCGCCCGACCGGCATGCTGACCTCTACCGTGTCCCCGCGCAGGCGCTTGGCGGCCTCGGCATAGGCGCGCCCGGCGGTGCTGGCGGGGCTGTTAATGGTGACGGGGGCGCCGAGGTTCGACGCGCGCAGCACGTCCTGGCTCTCGGGGATGATGCCGAGCAGGGGGATCGACAAGATCTCCAGGACATCGTCCACCTTCAGCATCTCCCCGCGCTGCGCCCGCGCCGGGTCGTAGCGCGTCAGCAGCAGGTGCTTGGAGATGCGCTGGCCCTTCTCGGCCCGCTCGGTCTTGGAATCGAGCAGGCCGATGATGCGGTCGGAGTCGCGCACGGAGGAAACCTCCGGGTTGGTTACCACCACCGCCCGGTCGGCATGACGCATCGCCAAGGTGGCGCCGCGCTCGATGCCGGCGGGGCTGTCGCAGACGATCCAGTCGAACCGCTCGCGCAACTCCTCGATCACGCGCGCCACGCCGGCGTCGGTCAGCGCGTCTTTGTCGCGGGTCTGCGAGGCGGGCAGCAGCGACAGGTTCTCCAGCCGCTTGTCGCGGATAAGGGCCTGATGGAGCTTGGCGTCGCCCTGTACGACGTTGATCAGGTCGAACACCACGCGGCGCTCGGCCCCCATCACCAGATCGAGGTTGCGCAGCCCGACGTCGAAATCGACGACGACCACGTTCTCCCCGCCCTGCGCCAGCGCGGCGCCAAGCGCGGCCGTGGACGTCGTCTTGCCCACGCCGCCCTTGCCGGATGTCACGACCACGACCTGGGCCATCGGCTCTCCCCCTCCTCTGTGTTGCTAGTCCATCGCCGCGATCAGCATCTGCTCGCCATCGAGCCAGGCCTGCACAGGGCGGCCGTGCAGCGCGGCGTCCATGTCGTCGGCGGTCTTGTAGACGCCCTCGATCGCCAGCAGCTCGGCATGCAGGCGCCGGCAGAAGATGCGCGCCTGCCGCGACCCGCCGAGCCCGGCGATCGCGCGCCCGCGCAGCGCGCCGTAGATGTGGATCGATCCGCCGGCGACGATCTCCGCGCCCGAGGCGACCGAACCGATGATGATGACGTCGCCGGCCTCATGCACGATGGACTGGCCCGAGCGGATCGACTGGCCGATCATCAGCGAAGCCGCCTCGGCAGGCGCGGGGGCTGGCGGCGAGACGGCAGAGCCGGCGGGCGCGGCTGGTGATGCCGCCGGGGAAGCCGCCGCGCGCTCGTCCGGCACCTCGACTGGGCGGCCCTTGCCGCTGGCCAGGATCGGGCCGCCCCACTTGGCGACCCCCTGCCAATTCGGATGCGCGCCTTCCGTGCCGATGACGCGGATGCCGCGCTCGGCCATCGCCTGGATCAGGCCGGCAACGTCGGGCTGCTCGCGCGGCAGGGCGGCGAGGTCCACGATCACCGGCCGCGCGTCGAAAAACGAGGGCGCGCGCGCGATCTGCGCGTCGAGCGCGACAAGCCAGTCGGCCACCGGCGGCTCCGGCGCCAGCACCAGCGCCATCAAGGAGCGGCCACGGACTCGGATGAAGGAGGGGGAATCGGTTTCAGACACGCATGTGGCCTAACGCGCGCCGCCGCCGGCGGTCAACGCGAATTCTTCCTTGCCTCGACAGCGGAAACTTGGCTGCGAGTCGCATCTTGCGGCAACCGGTCCGGAATGCGCGCCGGAGATTGAACGCGAGGTGCGCGCGTGGATGGTGACAGGCGCCAAGCCGCCGGGTTCAATGGGGCATGGACATCGCTGTCCCCGACCTCGGCTTCGAAACCGCCCCGCCGCTAACGGTCCTGCGACCGCTGCGCCAGACCGTGCCGCTCGTCTTCGCCTCACCCCATTCCGGCCGGCGCTACCCGGCGGGCTTCCTTGCCGCAGCCCGGCTCGACGCGCTCGGTCTGCGGCGCAGCGAGGACAGCTTCGTGGACGAGCTGTTCGCTGACGCCCCGGCGCACGGCGCCCCATTGCTGTCGGCCACCTTTCCCCGCGCCTACTGCGATGCCAACCGCGAGGCGTGGGAGCTGGACCCCACGATGTTCGACGACGTGCTGCCCGCCTGGGTGAACACCACCAGCCCGCGGGTCGGCGCGGGGCTCGGCACCATCGCGCGCGTGGTCGCGACCGGCGAGGCGATCTATCGCGGGAAGCTGCGCTTCGCCGAGGCCGAGGGCCGCGTCAGGGCGTGCTGGCAGCCGTTCCACGATACGCTCGCGGCGCTGATCGCCGGGACGCGGGCGAGCTTCGGCGGCTGCCTGCTGGTCGACTGCCACTCCATGCCCGCCTGCGGCGTCGGGCGGGGGGCCGCCGACATCGTGCTGGGTGATGCGCACGGCACCGCCTGCTGCCCCGCGGTGACGCGCGCGGCCGAGCAGAGGCTGATCGGGCTGGGCTATTCGGTGCGGCGCAACGACCCCTATGCCGGCGGCTTCATCACCCGCCACTACGGCCGCCCGCGCGAGGGCGTCCACGCCTTGCAGATCGAGATCGCGCGCCGGCTCTACATGAACGAGGCCCGCATCGCGCCGCTGCCGCGCTTCGCCGAGGTGCAGGCCGATATGACGGCGCTGATCGCCCGCCTGGCCGAGGAGGCGGGCGAACTGCTCGGACTGCGCGGGGTGACGCGGTTCTAGGAGCGAATCCGCGCCAGGGTAGCCGTCGTGGACTGGCCATCCACGATGTCGGCGAGCAGGAGCTTCCCGCCCCAGCTCTGCAGCAGGTCGCCCCCGACCACTTCGTCCGCCCGATAATCCGCCCCCTTGACCAGCAGGTCCGGGCGCAGCTCGCGGATCAGCGCCTCGGGCGTGTCCTCGTCGAAGACGCACACGAGATCGACGCTCCCGAGGCTGGCGAGCACGGCGGCGCGCGCGGCCTCTTGCTGCACCGGCCGCGCCGCGCCCTTCAGCCGGCGCACGCTGGCATCGCTGTTGAGCCCGACCACCAGCCGGTCGCAGGCGGCGCGCGCCTGCTCCAGCAGATGCACGTGACCAGGATGCAGCAGGTCGAAGCAGCCGTTCGTGAAACCGATCCGCCAGCTCCGCTGGCGCCACCGCTGCACGTGCTCGCTCGCCTCCTCGGTGGTGACGACCTTGCGCAACGCGCCGCGTTGCGGGCCGAGCGCGGCGAGCAGGTCGGACGGCCGCGCGACGGCGGTTCCGACCTTGCCGACGACGATGCCGGCCGCGATGTTGGCCAATCGCGCGGCGACCGGCAAATCGAGACCGGCGGCCAGGGCGCAGGCCAGCGTCGCCGCGACCGTGTCGCCGGCGCCCGAGACGTCATAGACCTCGGGCGCCTCGGCCGGCAGGTGCAGCACGCCCTCGGGCGCCACCAGCGTCATCCCGTCCTCGGAGCGCGTCACCAGCACCGCGCCGAAGCCGTGCCGCTCGCGCAGCGCGGTGGCGGCCGCGACGATCGCCGCCTCGGTGTCGGTGGGCAGGCCTGTGGCCTCTGCCAGCTCGCGCCGGTTGGGCGTGATCACATCGGCGCCGGCATAGGGCGCGTAGTCTGGACCCTTGGGATCGACGACGATCCGCCGCCCGGCCGTCCGTGCCGCAGCGATGAGCTGGGGCGCCAGGGCGCCGGTCAGCAATCCCTTGCGATAATCGGACAGGACAGTGATGCTGGTCGCGGCCATCGCGTCGCGGGCGATCCGCAGGATGCGCTCGGCCAGTCGCGCGTCCACCGGATCGGTCTGCTCGCGGTCGGCGCGCAGAAGCTGCTGGCCGGCGGCGATATAGCGGGTCTTGACGGTGGTGGTCCGCCCCCCTTCCACCAGCAGCCAGGGCTCCACGTTCGGCTGTCCGCCGATCAGCCCGGTGAGGTCGGAACCCGCTTGATCGTCGCCGACGACCGAGATGAAGGCGACGGCGGCGCCGAGAGCGGTGAGATTGCGCACCACGTTCCCGGCTCCGCCGGGGATCGCGATTTCTCGCTCCTCGCTCAGGATGGGGACGGGCGCCTCCGGACTCACGCGGGCGACCGCGCCGTAGACGTAGCGGTCGAGCATCACATCGCCGATCACCAGGGCGCTGGCGTGCGCGAGCCGTCGGACGGCTTCGGCGAGGTCGATAGCGGGGGCGAAGCCCGGCGGAACGTGGGTCATCAGCACGCCCTAGCAACAGCAGGCCGTCGCTTTCAAGTCAGGCGTGCGTTTCAGGCGCTCATGAACCCAACTTGGTCGGTTTCCAGAACGGCGCAGGTCAGCCGGCCGCCCATGACGGCCCCGGTGTCGATGCCGATCCGATTGGGCCGCAGGACCGGGGCCCGGACGGGGGTGTGGCCGTGCACGACGACGGCCCCGAACAACTCGGTGGCGGACAGGAAGGGCTCGCGAATCCACAGTAGGTCGTCGCGCGCCTGCACCGCGATGGGAACGCCCGGCCGCAGTCCGGCATGGACGAACAGGTAGCCGCCGGCGTCGTGGGTCAGGGCGAGGCCCCGCAGGAAGTCGAGCCAGTGCGCGGGCAGGCGCTTGGCCCAGGCGGCGGGATCGGCAGCGTCATCCAGGCCGAGGCTTCGCAGCGTGGCCTCGCCGCCATTCAGCAGCCAATGCCGCACAACGCGGGGCGAGCGCTCGGTCAGCGCGGCCAGCATCATCGCTTCGTGATTGCCCCAGAGGTTCACCACCACTCCGACGCCCGCCGGCGGCGGCTGATCGGCCAGCAGCCCGAGGACGCCCGCGCTGTCGGGTCCGCGATCGACGTAGTCCCCAAGATGAACGAGCGTCGCCGAGGCCACCGGGCGCGCCGCGATGTCTTCGGCCACGGCGCGGTGCAGGGCACGCAGCCGATCGAGGCAGCCGTGCACATCCCCAATCGCATACACCCGTTCCCCGACGGGCAGCGTGGCGGGAGCGGTCTGGAAGATGGTCATGAGGCACTCTCGTGCGGGCGCGCAGTGATCCGCTCCCCGGTAGGGAGCACTCGGTCGACCCGGTATAGGTAGCATTCGATCTGTCCGGCGAGGATGTGGTTCCACCTCCGGCTCCCGGATTGGACCGACCCGGTCGCCTGTGCTACCGCCCCGTCCCATGTCGGAGAGCGAAGCACGTCCGCTGGTCGCGGTCTTGAACGGGCCGAACATGAACATGCTCGGCCTGCGGCAGCCGCATCTCTATGGCGCCGCGACGCTCGATGACGTGGAGGCGCTCTGCGCCGAGACCGGCGAGGCGCTGGGGCTCGCGATCGACTTCCGGCAATCGAACATCGAGGGCGAACTGATCTCCTGGGTGCAGGAGTGCCGCGGCCGCGCGGCCGGCATCGTCATCAATCCGGCGGGCTACACCACGACCTCGATCGCGCTGATGGACGCCCTGCTGGCCGCCGAGCTGCCGGTGATCGAGGTCCACGTGACGAACATCCATCGGCGCGAGGAATTCCGTCAGCACTCCTACGTCTCCAAGGCCGCCGTCGGCGTGATCTGCGGGCTCGGCATCCGGGGCTACGCGCTGGCGCTGACCGCCCTGGCCGAGCTTCTTGAGGAAGGTGCATGACCCGTATCCCGATGGACCCCGACGCGATCCGGGTGCTGGCCGGCATCCTGACCGAGACCGGGCTAAGCGAGATCGAGATCGCCGAGAAGGACAGCCGCATTCGCGTGGTGCGCGCCCCCGGCACCGCCGTCCCGGGCGTTTCGGAGATCCCCGCCCGGATGTCCGCCCCGATCTCCGCCCAGCCGGCAGCGCCGACGCCAAGCCCGGGCGCCGATCTGGCCAGCCATCCGGGCGCGGTGCTCAGCCCGATGGTGGGCGTGGTCTATCTCTCCCCCGAGCCGGGCACCCCCGCGTTCATCACCGTCGGCCAGACGGTCGCCGCCGGGCAGACCGTGCTGTTGATCGAGGCGATGAAGACCTTCAACCAGATCAAGGCGCCACGGGCGGGAACCGTCGCGCGGATCCTGGTGGCCAATGCCTCGCCCGTCGAGTACGGCGAGCCGTTGATGCTGATCGACGCCTGATCTGTCAGTTGGGCTCGGCGTTGTTCCAGAAAATCCTGATCGCGAACCGGGGCGAGATCGCGCTGCGCATCCAGCGCGCGTGCCGCGAGTTGGGCATCGGCACCGTCGCGGTCCACTCCACCGCCGATGCCGAGGCGATGCATGTGCGCCTGTCGGACGAGAGCGTGTGCATCGGGCCGCCGCCGGCGAAGGACAGCTATCTCAACATCCCCGCCATCCTGTCGGCCGCCGCGATCACGGGCGCCGACGCCATCCATCCGGGCTACGGCTTCCTGTCCGAGAACGCGGGTTTCGCCGAGATGGCGGAGGCGCACGGCCTGACCTTCATCGGCCCCGCGCCCAAGCACATACGCATGATGGGCGACAAGATCGCCGCCAAGGCTGCGATGGCCCGCCTGGGCGTCCCCTTGGTCCCAGGATCGGCCGGAGCGGTCCTCGATGCCGGCAATGCGCGGTCGGTCGCCGCGCGCATCGGCTATCCGATACTGGTGAAGGCCGCCGCCGGCGGGGGCGGGCGCGGCATGAAGGTCGCGCGCCACGCCGACGAGATCGACGACGCGTTCCGGTTCGCGCGCACGGAGGCGCGCGCCGCGTTCGGCAACGACGCCGTCTACATCGAGAAGTATCTCGACCGGCCGCGCCATATCGAGTTGCAGGTGATGGCCGACGCGCATGGCGACGTGGTGCATTTCGGCGAGCGCGATTGCAGCCTGCAACGGCGTCATCAGAAGCTGTTGGAGGAGGCCGGCTCGCCCGCGCTGAACGCGGCGCAGCGCGACCAGTTGGGCGAGACGGTGACGGGCGCGCTCGCCCGCCTCGGCTACCGCAACGCCGGCACGCTGGAGTTCCTCTACCAGGACGGGCAATTCGCCTTCATCGAGATGAACACGCGCCTTCAGGTCGAGCACCCGGTGACGGAGATGGTCTGCGGTGTCGATCTGGTGCGTGAGCAGATCCGTATCGCGGCCGGCAGCCGGCTGGGCTACGGCCAGCGCGACATCCGCATGAGCGGCCACGCGATCGAGTGCCGCATCAACGCCGAGGACCCGGACAATTTCCTGCCGACGCCGGGCCGGGTCAGCATGTATCACGCGCCGGGCGGGCTCGGGGTGCGCGTCGATTCCGCTCTGTACGCGGGCTCCGTGGTGCCGCCCTACTACGACAGCCTGGTCGCCAAGCTGATCGTCCATGCGCCGACCCGTGCGGAGGCGATCGCGCGCGCGCGCCGGGCGTTGGACGAATTCGCGGTCGCCGGCATCAAGACGACGATCCCGCTGCACCAGCGGATCATGGAGGATGCGGCGTTCCAGGCGGGCGATTACACGATCCACTGGCTGGAGCGGTTCGTCGGCGGGTCCGAGGGATGAGCAACGCCGTGGCAAAGACGTGGATGCCCGCATCGGTAGGCTTGGCGGGGAGGGCGCGCGTTTTTCCGTAGGCCCTTTGATTTAAGAGGGGGTGGCAATCGCCAATGGCGCGACCTTTACGCAGACGTCGTCATGTGGATGGAATATCGCCACCCCGCTTTCGCGAGAATGACGAAGAGACGGTCGGAGATATTCCATGAGCCGCATCGCCTACGTGAATGGCCGCTATGTGCCCCAGCGCGACGCCGTGGTGAACGTGGAGGACCGCGGCTATCAGTTCGCCGACGGCATTTACGAGGTGATCTATCTGCATGGCGGCCGGCTGATCGACGAGGATCTGCACCTCGACCGGCTGGAACGCTCGCTGCGGGAACTGCGTCTGCCGGCGCCGATGGGCCGGGCGGCGCTGCGCCGCGTGCTGGTCGAGACGGCGCTGCGCAACCGGCTGACCGAGGGTCTGCTGTATATCCAGATCACGCGCGGCGTGTCGCGGCGCGACCATGCTTTCCCCTCCCGTCCGGTGCCGCCCGCCCTTGTCGTGACCGCGCGGCGGACGCCGCCTTATCCGCGTGATCCGGACGCCTGGGCCGCCGGCGCCATCACGCACCCCGATCTGCGTTGGGCGCGCTGCGACATCAAGACCGTCGGGCTGACCGCGAACGTGCTCGCCAAGCAGGCGGCGCGCGAGCAGGGCGCGGCGGAGGCGATCCTGATAGATCACGAGGGCATGGTGACGGAGGGTTCCTCGACGACGCTCTGGATCGTCGATGCCGAGGGCCGTCTGCGTACCCGCCACCTTGACCATGCGGTGCTGCCTGGCTGCACGCGGGGCGCCCTGATCGCCGAGCTGCGGTCCGAGGGCATCGAATTCGACGAGCGCCGGTTCAGCGAGCAGGATCTCCGCGCCGCGCGCGAGGCCTTCCTCACCAGCGCGACCAGCTTCGTCCGTCCGATCACGCGCATCGACGGCAAGCCCGTCGGAGATGGCAACGTGGGGCCGGTCACGCGCCGGTTGTTCGACATTTTTGCCCGCCACGTCACCGGCGGGCTCCGCAACGCCGCGTAGGCGGACCTTTTCAGATCGTCCGCGCGATCATCTCCACCGGCGCGATCAATCCCGCTTCGATCGCGCGCGCCGCGTTTCCGACCCGCTCGCCCGCCGCAGGCCCCATGATGGCCCGCAAATCGGGCTTGGAAGTTGTCTCCGCCGCGCGAGCCCGCTGCTCGCGAAAAAAGGTCACGGCGAATTCGCGTCGCGAACGCTCCGTCACGATGCCGAACCCGGCGCCTTGGAGTGCCTCTCGGTAAACAGCCGGGGTCGCGACGAAGCTCGTCTCTCCCGAGGCGGCCCATGGCACCGGGAATGTCAGATCGCCCTCGCCCGTCCGCATGAGATCATAGACGGCGAAGGTGCTCCCGGCGCGCAGCACGCGGCGAACTGAGGCGAACAGCGACACTTTGTCGGCGATGTTCATACCGACATGGATCATGTAGCCGCCATCGAAGCTTTCGGACGCAAAGGGCAGGTCCAGCGCGCTGCCCTGACGGAAGCGCACCTGGCGCTCGAGTTCCGTGCGCCGGGTCAGGCTGGTCGCGACGGCTATGAATTCGTCGGTCAGGTCGATCCCCGTCACCGCGCATCCGGCATTGACGGCCAGAGTGCGGGCCGGCCCGCCGATGCCACACCCGACATCAATCCAATGGGTGCCGGGAGCCGCGTTGAGCTGAACGAACAAATCCAAGCTCGCCTGCCGTCCGCCAATATGGAACTCATCCACCCCGGACAAATCCGCGGTCGACAGCTTCTCGGGATCGAGCCCCGCGTCGGACACGGTGGAGAGAATTCTCTCCTCCAGCGAGCCTGTGGTGTAGTGCCGCGCCACATCATGTTCGACGCTCATCACCGCCTCCCACTCTGGACGATGAAGGCTAACATAGGCGCGGAGAACCGGACCACTGGAAACGCCTTGCGTCCGACGGCACATTGGGTCAGGGGACGCGCCATGCACATCGAGACCGACGCCACCAAGCACCTGAGCCATGCCGCCGAGGCGGCGCGCGCGGCCTCGCGCGTGCTCGCGCGTGCCCCGGCGACGCGGCGGGACGCGGCGCTGCGGGCGATGGCCGGGGCGCTGCGTCGCGACGCGACGGCGGTGATCGCGGCGAACGAAGCCGATCTCGCCGAGAGCGCCGGGAACGCGGCATTCCGCGACCGGCTCGCGCTTTCACCGGCGCGCGTCGAGGCGATGGCGAAGGGGCTGGAGGACATCGCCGCGCTGCCCGACCCGCTCGATCGCACGCTCGCCGACTGGACCCGCCCGAACGGCCTGCGCATCCAGCGCATCGCGACGCCGATCGGCGTGATCGGCATGATCTACGAGAGCCGCCCGAATGTCGGCGCCGACGCCGCCGGGCTGTGCCTGAAATCGGGCAACGCGGTGATCCTGCGCGGCGGCTCGGAGAGCATCCGCAGCGCCGGGGCGATCAACGCCGCGCTGACCGACGGGCTGCGCGCGGCGGGGTTGCCGGAGGCGGCGGTGCAGATCGCACCAACCGCCGAGCGCGCCTATGTCGCGGCCATGCTCGGCGCGGCGGGGCTGATCGACCTCATCATCCCGCGCGGCGGCCGCTCGCTCGTCGAGCGCGTGCAACGCGAGGCGCGGGTTCCCGTGCTCGCGCATGCCGAGGGGCTGTGCCACACCTACGTCCACGCAGCGGCGGAGCCCGCGATGGCGCGGCGGATCGTCGTGAACGCGAAGATGCGCCGCCCCGGCGTCTGCGGCGCGACCGAGACGCTGCTGATCGACGCCGCGATCGCGCCCGATCTGCTGCCCGGCATCGTCGCCGATCTGCGCGCGCTCGGCTGCGACGTCCGCGCCGACCCGGCGTCACGCGCGATCGTCCCGGATCTGACCCCGGCGAGCGAGGCGGACTTCGGCACGGAATGGCTGGACGCGGTGCTGTCGCTGCGCGTGGTGGAAGGGCTGGACCAGGCGTTGGCCCACATCGCGCGGCACGGCAGCGAGCACACCGACGCCATCATCACCGAGGATCGTGCGGCGGCGGAGCGGTTCCTGCGCGGGGTCGACAGCGCGGTCGCAATGTGGAACGCCTCGACGCAGTTCTGCGACGGCGGCGAGTTCGGCTTCGGCGCCGAGATCGGGATCGCCACCGGACGCATCCACGCGCGCGGCCCGGTCGGCCTGGAACAGCTCACCACCTATCGGTATCTCGTGCTCGGCAATGGCCAGGTGCGACCCTGACTTCGCTCCGGCCCCTCGCTCCCGACGCCGTGCCGCGGTTCGGCGACCGGCGGCGGATGCGGATCGGCCTGCTCGGCGGCTCGTTCAATCCCGCCCATGCGGGACATCTGCACATCGCGCGGCTCGCCTTGCGTCGACTGCGGCTGGATCAGGTGTGGCTGATGGTTTCTCCCGGCAACGTGCTGAAGCCGCGCGATGGGATGGCCCCGCTGGCGCAGCGGCTCGCCTCGGCGCGCGCGCTGGCCGACGGCCGGCGGGTCGTTGCCACGGGAATCGAGGCGACGCTGGGCACACGCTACAGCCTCGACACGCTGCGCGCGCTCGCCCGATTGTTCCCGCGTGCGGCGTTCGTGTGGATCATGGGCGCCGACATCCTCGACCAGCTTCCCCGCTGGCGCGGCTGGCGCGCGCTGGCGCGGTGCGTGCCGTTCGGCGTCGTTCCACGGGGGGACGACAATCTCCGCATCCTGGCGGGCCATGCGGCGCGGGCGCTGCACGCCGCGCGCCGGCCCGAGCGCGCGGCTCCGATGCTGGCGGGCGCGGCGCCGCCCGCCTGGGCGTTCCTGACCGTCCCGCGCCACCCCGCCTCGGCCACCGCCATCCGAGCCTCTCGTGAAGGAGCCACGCCATAGCCAAGCCCCCCGCCACCCCGGCGCCGCGCAAGAAGGTGGTCCGCAAGGCGCCGAAGCCGCTGCCGGCTGCCGACAAGACGCCCGGCACGCCGCGTAAGAAGGCCGTCGTCGCCGGCCCGAGGCCGCCGCGCAAGCGCGCCGCGCCCGCACCGGCCGAGCAGCTCGAGCGGCTCCAGGGCCTGATCGTCGCCAGCCTGGACGACGACAAGGCCGAGGCCGTGGTTACCCTCGACCTCGCCGGCAAGGCGGCGTTCTGCGACCGCATGGTGATCGCCACCGGCCTCGCCGACCGGCAGATCACGGCGATGGCCGAACACCTGATCGAGAAGCTGAAGGAGACCGGGCTGAAGCGCATCCAGACTGAGGGCGCCGGCGGCTCCGACTGGGTGCTGATCGACGCCGGCGACATCGTCGTGCATCTGTTCAAGCCGGAGGCGCGGGCGATGTACGCGCTGGAGAAGATGTGGGGCGCCGACCTCGACGAGGGCGCCGCAGATCAGATCGCCTGAGGTGCGCTCGTCGGTCGCCGGCGCATGAAGGCGGCGCGGATGCAGGTGGCGACGACCTCGCCGCGCTGGTTGATGCCCTGGTGCTCGAACTCGACAAGCCCGGCCTCTGGGCGCGACTTGCTGGCGCGCACCGAGCGCACGACGGAGCGGGCGCGGATCGTGTCGCCGTGGAAGACGGGCTTCGGGAACCGCACCTGGCTCATACCGAGATTGCCGATTGTGGTGCCGAGCGTCGTGTCGCCCACCGTCATGCCGATCACCAGACCGAGGGTGAAGATGCTGTTGACGAGCGGGCGGCCGAACTCGGTGGTCTTGGCGAACTCGGCGTCGAGGTGAAGCGGCTGCGGGTTCATGGTGAGCGTGGTGAACAGCACATTGTCCATCTCGGTGACAGTGCGCGACAGCGCGTGGTCGAACACCTGGCCTTCGTGGAATTCCTCGAAGTAGAGCCCGGCCATTTGGACCTCCGTGCGGGTTGTTTATAACCAGCCCGCCTAATGATTGACCCTTCGCCGTCGTCATGGCCGGGCTTGGCCCGGCCACCCACGTCTTGAACAACCGCAAAGACGTGGGTGCCCGGCCTTCGCCGGGCATGACGAATGCATTATGGATCGGTCAGTGTCTAAGCCGGTTGGTATTAGACGTAGAGCATGTTCGGCAGGACCGGATCAACTCAAGGACAGAGCCGCGGCAATCACGGGCAACGAGCTGCTGAGCGTCGTCGTGAAGGCGGCGGCCGTATTCGAGGCGATTTAGACGTCAGACGCGCTTGGTGCCCGGCTTGGCCCGGCTGGCGGGCTTCGGATGTTGCGGCACCGGCGCGCGCTTCGATTTCGCCGCGGCGGGACGCAATGGGGCCTTGCCGGCCCGCATCGCGGCGATGGTGGTGCGGGTGGTGATCTGTTCGGGATTCATGCGCAACTCGATCACCGCCGGCCGGGTGCTGGCGACGGCGCGCTCGAACGCGGGGGCGAATTCCGCGGTCTCGCTCACCACCTCGCCGTGGCCGCCGAACGCCTCGATGAACTTGGCGAAGTCGGGGTTGGTCAGCCCGGTGCCGGAGACGCGGCCGGGAAAGGCGCGCTCCTGGTGCATCCGGATGGTGCCGTACATCTGGTTATTGAAGACCAGCACGATGGGCGCGACGCCGTGATGAAAGGCGGTCGCGATCTCCTGGCCCGTCATCAGGAATCCGCCGTCGCCCACCAGCGAGACCACCATCCGATTGGGGAAGGTGATCTTGGCGCCGACCGCGGCCGGCACGCTGTAGCCCATCGCGCCGCTGGTCGGGCCGATGTAGCGCTGATGCTCGTGGAAGTTGATGAAGCGGGTCGCCCAGCCGGCGAAATTGCCGGCATCGGTCGTCACGATGGCGTCGCGCGTGAGCAGGCCCTCCAGCGTCCGCATCGCCTCGCCCAGATTGAGCGCACCCTCGTAGCGCGGCGGCTCGCGCCCGGCCTCGCGTAGCGCGCGCAACTCGGCCCGCCAGTCGTCCCAATGGACATGCACCGGCTCGGTCGCCGCCGCCGCCAGGGCGAAGGAATTAAGGTCGGCGACGATGCCGAGCGTCGGGCGGAATACGCGCCCGATCTCCGCGCCGTCGGGATGGACCTGCACGATCGGCGTATCGCCGACGGCCTCGAACAGCGTGTAGCCCTGCGTCACGGCATCGCCCAAGCGGGTGCCGATCGCCAGGATCAGGTCGGCTTCGCGCACCTTGGCGATCAGCGCCGGGTCCGACCCCACGCCGAGATCGCCCACGAAGCTCGCAAGAGAGCCGTCGTACGCCGCCTGGCGCCGGAAGCCGACCGCGACGGGCAGGTCGCTGCCGTGCAGGAAGTCGCGCAGCGCGCGCCGCCCCGCCGCGGTCCAGCAAGACCCGCCCACCACGGCGAGCGGCTTGCGCGACTGTCCCATCATCGCGCGCAGTTGGGCCATCGCCGCCGGGTCGGGGTAGGCGCCGGCGACGGGCGCGCGCGGGATGTCGGCCGCCTCGGCTAAATCGTGCTGCATCTCCTCCGACAGCGCGATCACCACGGGGCCGGGGCGGCCCGAGGTCGCCACATCGACCGCGTGGGCGACGATTTCGGGGATGCGGCTCGCCTGGTCGATCTGCGTCGCCCACTTCGCCACGGGGCTGAACATGCGGCGATAGTCGATCTCCTGGAAGGCGTCGCGGCCGGAATCCGCCAGCGGAATCTGGCCGACGAACAGCAACAGCGGCGTGCTGTCCTGCATCGCGGTGTGGACGCCGATGGCGCCGTGGCAGGCGCCGGGACCGCGCGTGACGAAGGCGGCCGCCGGACGGCCGCACAACTTTCCGTACGCCTCCGCCATGTTCACGGCCCCCGCCTCGAACCGGCAGGTCACCAGCTTCACCTTTTGGCGGACATCATAGAGCCCGTCGAGCACGGCCAGGAAGCTTTCGCCTGGAACGGAGAAGACGTGGTCGATGCCTTGCGACACCAGCGCGTCGGCCAGGATGCGTCCCCCCATGCGCTCGGCGCCGCGCGCCTCGCGGGCCTGTGCCAACTCCATAATCCCCTCCGGTCGCGTGCACACCCCATCATAAATAAATTCACAACTCTGTCACGCGGATATAACGTGTTCACAAAACAGAGGACAGGCCCGGCGCCCTCTGGCATCTGTCTCCTTGCGTCATGGCAGCCGGAGGTGCGGGATGCGCGCGATCTTCGTTATGATCAAGTGCGAGATGGGCCAAGCCTACCGCGTGGCGCAGGAGGCGGCGGACGGCATTGCCGAGATGTCGGAGCTTCACTCCACCTCGGGCCAGTATGACCTTCTCGGAAAGTTCTACCTCGATCCGGAGCAGGACATCGGGCTGTTCGTCACCGAGCGCGTCCAGACCCTGCCGGGCGTGAAGGATACCTACACGCTCATCACCTTCAACGCGTTCGGAGCCACGCGCGGCTGAGATGTGAAGTCCAGCACCGTGTTCATGGCGGTGTTCGGCATCGGATTCCGCCACTACCCGCTCCTATGATCCGGCGCGCCGGAAAGGCAGGTCGAGGCAGGATGCGTGGTCGCCGCCGCGCCGGACCGTGAACAGCGGCGGTCGGCCGTGCGGCACCTGCCCGTAATGGTCGACGTCCGCGCCGCCGATCGCCAGGCGGATGCGGCTGCCCGTGCCGAACACCCACGAGGTCGGGAGCAGGGCGACGACCACGCGCTCCGCCCGGCCGGGGACGAGCGGCGTCGCGTCGGCACAATCGTGCGTGTGATACGGCCATGTCGTGCGATATTCGGGCGGACAGGCGGCGTCCTTGCGATGGAGTGCCCGCAGCACGCCCTCGGTCACGTAGCGCACGGTCCCATCGGGCTCTTCTTCCGACAAGTAAGCATGCACCGCCGCGTCCGGCTCGGAGGCGGCGAGCCACAGCGTCAGGACGGCGTGGCCGGTCAGCTCCTCGGGCGCGTCCAGAGGCGCGGAGCGGTAGCGGAGCAGCGCCGCGTCGCGTCCCTGCCAGTCGTCATAGTAGTCGCGCGTGTCCTGCGCGGCCAACCGCTCGTAGCGGGTGTCGGTGCCGGTGCCGAAGCCGAAATCGACCTGGTGGCGATCCTCGCCCGGCGCGCCGGGGTCCGTCAGCAGCGAGCCGCCCTCCGCCAGGTGCAGGCGTCGTGTCGTGCCGATCGGAGGCCAGTCTGCGGCTTCCCGCCAACGCTCGTCGTGGCAAGTGAAATAATGAACCGGCGATTCCCGGGCGAGTCCGGTGTCCATCTCCATCAGGTACTGGTCGAAGAAGCGCAGCAACTCCCCGTTCAGCCCGAAATCGGGCGTCGGGGCGGCTCGCCAGGGCGAGACATTGATGCGCGCGCCGTGGTCCCAAGGCCCCAGCAGCAGATGCCGCTTCGGGTTGGGCAGCGTGAGGAAGCGCGCGATGGCGCCGTTGGTGTACCCCGCCCCGTCCAGCCATCCCGACACCGCGTAGACCGCGACATCCGCTGGGATGTCGGCGGCGTAGTGGCACGGGCTGAAGGAGGCCGGGCTGAACCCCGGATCATAGGGCAGCGTGTCGTCGTGGTAGCGGAACTCCGCGAGAAAGTCCGGCATCCGGAAGTTCGCGCGATGCTCGCGCACCGCCGCGTCGCGCGCCAACCCGTCCGGATCGTCGTCCAAGGGCGCCGGTCCGGCAAAGTTCGGGTCCTTGAAATAGGCGAACCCGGCGAGCAAATCGCGCCGGTCGTGATCGAGCGCCACCATGAGCGCGTCATAGGACCGCGCGAGCCGGTTCAGCAGCAGCCCGCCGGGGAAGAAGTGATCCGCATAGGTGTCCCACACGGCCGACAGCGGCGCGATGGCGCGCACGGCGGGGTGCCCGGTGCTTGCCAGGAAGTCGCAGGCGGCGCCGACATAGGAGATGCCGGTGGCACCGATCCGTCCGTCCGACCAGGGCTGCGCCACGACCCAGTCGGCGATCTCGCGGTAGTCGTCGCGTTCGCGTGGCGAGCGGAAACTGTCGCGCGTGCCGAAGCTGGCGCCGGTGCCGCGCACGTCCACCGCCACCAGCGCGTAGCCGCGCGGCACAAAGAGGTCACGCCAGCGCGCCACGCCCGGTGTGGGTTCCGTGCCGGCCGGCGTGTCGGGCGCGAGCGCGAATCGGCGATAATAGGGCGTCAGGATCAGGATGACCGGAACCCGCGCCGGGCCGCCGGACGGGACGTACACATCGACCGCCAACCGGCAGCCGTCACGCATGGCGACGTAAACCGAACATGGCGCGGGGACGGACCCGCGCGCCGGCCTGCCTCCGAGATAGGCCGATGGCGGAATGCGCCACGCGCCGCTGTCGCGATCCCCATCCGACACGATCAGCCTCCTTCTGTCACCCGGGCCGATAGCGGCGCGGCACGGCGACATTGGCCAGCACCGTCAGCCCCAAGGTCGTCGCCATCAGGATGAACGCCAATACGCCGGCGAACGGCCAGTTGTTGTTGTTCGAGAACTCCCAATAGAGCAGCGGCGCCATCATCTGGAAACGCGGGCCGCCGAGCAGGAGGGGCGTCGCGAACGCGTTCATGCTGAGAATGAAGCACAGCGCGCCGGCGATCAGCATGCCCGGCATCGACAACGGCAGGATCACGCGGGCGAAGCAGCGCGCCGGCGCCGCTCCCATGCTGGAAGCCGCCTCCTCCAGCCGCGGGTCGATCCCCTCGAACACGCTCTGCAAGGTCAGGATGGTGAAGGGCAGGTTGATCGAGATGATGCCGATGATCACCGCCGTCTCGGTATACATCAGGTCGAGGCCGTGCATCCCGAACAGCGCGCCCATGACGATGTCCAGCATGCCGCCGCGGGCGAACAGGATCATCCAGCCCGCCGTTCGTGTGACCGAGCCGATGAACAGCGGCAGGATGATCACCATGACATAAGCCGACTTCCACCGGCTTTGCGTCCGCGCCAGCCGCCACGCCATCGGGATGCCGAGCAGCAGGCAGGCGGCGGTGACGATCACCGTGACCCGGATGGTGGTGGCCAGCACGCCCAGATAGTACGGATCGGAGAAGAAGCGGAGGTAATTCTGCGGTGTCAGCGCCGCGATCATCAGTTGCGTCGGATCGAATTGGTTCAGGCTGTAGCGCGCGAGCAGGGCGAGGGGCGCGACCATCATCACGCAGACCAGCAGCGTCGCCGGCGCCAACAGGGAGGCGGCCGAAACCACCTCCTTTCTCTCCGCCGACCGCTCAAGCGCGCCCGCCGACCGCACGGCGTGCGTTACTTCCGCTGAATGTTCTTCAGCCACCAGTCGTTCAACTCCGGCTGCACCTGCGCGACCTTCGCGTAATCGGGCTGCACCAGCTTGGCTCCCTCCGGCAGCGCGAGCTGCTGGGCGACCTTGCCGCTCAGGTCGGCGTCGCCCACGGTCGGCAGATAGCCCATATGCGCCGCGAAGCCGCGCTGCGCCGAGGGATCGAGCAGCGCGTTCATGTATTTGTACGCGGCCTCCTTGTCCGGTGCGTTCTTCGGCATCACCATGCCGGACACATAGACGATGGCGCCTTCCTGCGGGAATTGCCCCTGCACGGGGAAGTCGGCGTTCTGCCACATCACGGTGCGCGCCAGCCAGACGATGCCGACCTCGATCTCGCCCGACTTGAAGGCGGGCGCCATGTCGTCCGTCTCCGCGTAGAGGCGCAGGCCATTGCCGTTCAGTTTCAGCAGGTACTCCTTGGCCGTGTCGAAGGCGTCCGGGTTGCCGCCCTCGGCCAGTGCCGCGCCCATCAGCACCCAGAATCCGGCGGTCGATAGCGCGCCGACCTTGCCCTTCCAGCGCGGATGCAGCAGATAGTTCCAGGTCTTCGGCGGTTCTTTCACCGTCTGGGGATTGTACGCCAGCCCTTGCGCGCTGTAGATGTGCGGCACGAACTGCTCGGGCATGAAGTCGCCGCTGTGCAGCAGCGGAATGACATTCTTCAGGTTCGGCACCTTCGAGGCGTCCAGCTTCTCGATCAGCCCCGCCGCGGCGGCCCGATAGCCGTTTGGCGCGCCGAGGCAGGCGATGTCGAGCGTGCCACGCGGCAATTGGCGCTGCGCGAAGAGCTGCGCGAGACGGGGCGCCTCGTCGGCCACCGTCTGGATCACTTGCACGCCCTTGGGTTCCAGGATCGGCTGGTCGATGTTCTCGTGCAGCAGGCGCGCGTAGTCGCCGCCCCAGGTTCCGACGACGCAGCGCTCGGCCGCATGGGCGGAGCCGCCGAGCAAGGCCGGCGCGGCGAGGGCGGCGGCGCCGGCCAGCACGCTGCGGCGGGAAAGCGGGAAGGCGGCAGTCTTCACCGGGTCCATCGCGGGTCTCCTCCTTCGGTCATGACCGTCTGTTCGTCGGTGATCTCCGGGGCGGGCCGGTCCTGCTCGTCGAACAGGCGCTCCGCCGTCCCGCTCCAGGTCAGCGACACGCGCTCGCCCGGCGAGCGCCGGCGTGCGGCGTCGGGTCCCAGCCCCGGCCCGCGCACGATCACGTCCAGCCCCGAATCCAGCCGCACGACGTGCTCCAGCACCGCCCCGAGATAGCTGCACAGCTTCACCGTGCCCTCGGCCCGCGACTCCTCCGCGTCGGGGGCGGCGAGGCGAATGCTTTCCGGACGCACCGCCAGGCAGGCGCGTCCGGCGCGGTAACGCCCGGCCAGCGAGACCCGTCCGCCGGCGTCCGCCATCAGGTCCCGAGTACCGTCCAGGCGGCCGGGCAGGAGGTTACTCTGGCCGATGAACCCGGCGACGAACGGCGTGGCCGGACGCTCGTAGATATCCTCCTGCCGCCCGACCTGCTCCACCCGTCCGTCGCGCATTACCACCAGCCGATCCGCCATCGCCATGGCCTCGCCTTGGTCATGGGTCACCACGATGGCGGTGATGCCGCCGTCGCGTTGCAGGATGCGGATCTCGCGGGCCATGTCCTGACGCAGCGCCGCGTCGAGGTTCGACAGCGGCTCGTCAAGCAGCAGCAGCCTGGGACGGATCGCCAGCGCGCGCGCCAGTGCCACGCGCTGCTGTTGGCCGCCCGAGAGGTGGCGCGGCAGGCGGTCGGCAAAGCTCTCCAGCTTCACCAGCCGCAGCATCTCCGCGACCCGCTCGGCGGCGGCGGCGGCGGGCGTGCGCCGCATCTCCAGCCCGAATCGCACGTTGCGCGCCACGTTCAGATGCGGGAACAATGCGTAGCTCTGGAACACGATGCCCATGTCGCGCCGGTGCGCCGGGACATCGAGGATGCTGCGACCGTCCAGCAGGATGTCGCCGGAGGACGCAGCCAGGAACCCGGCGATCATGCGAAGCGTGGTCGTCTTGCCGCAGCCCGACGGCCCGAGCAGCACGATCATCTCGCCCGGCTCGACATCCAGGCTCATCTCGCCGACGGCGACGTGTGACCCGAACCGCTTGCCGAGCGCGCGCAGACTGAGCGAGGCCGCTTCCCGCGCGAGCGTCACCGCAGCACCTGCCCGATGCGGACGAACCGGTCGAGCACCATTAGCAGGGCGCCCACCATCACCATCTGCGCCACCGCGACCGCCGCGACCAGCGGGTCGATGTGGTATTCAAGATATTCCAGGATCGCGACCGGCAGGGTTGTGACGCCGGGGGCGACCAGGAACAGCGCCATCTCCAGATTGCCGAAGGAGAAGATGAAGGCGAACAGCCCCGCCGCGATGATGCCCTGGCGCATCGCCGGCAAGGTCACGCGCCAGATCACCGTCAGCGGCCGCGCGCCGAGGCTCGTCGCCGCCTCCTCGGCCGCGCGATCATGGTTCACCAGGGCGGCGAGCGAGAGCCGCACCACCCAAGGTGTGGTGATCACGAGATGCGACAGGATCAGCCCGAGCAGGGAGCCGGTCAGCGGCCAGCTGGTCTGGATCTCGATTAGCACCAGAAACAGGTAGATCGCCAGCCCGAGGGCTATTCCCGGCACCGTCAGCGGCGCGAGCAGCAGCGCGCTGACCACGCCCATTCCCCGGAAGCGATGCCGCGACAGCGCGATCCCGGCCGGCACGCCGATCAGCAAACTGCCCACGACCGATCCGAGGGCAAGCTCCAGGCTGACCGCGATCGCTCCGCCGAAGCTCGGGACGATGGCGCGGTACCAGGACAGCGTGTAGCCGCGCGGCGGAAACAGGATGAGCTTCTCGTTGAAGACGCTGAGATAGAGCGTTAGCAGCAGCGGCACGAAAATGACGAGCAGCCCGCAGCCGATCAGCGCCCGCACGCCATACCGACCGAGTGCGGCGGACAGCTCGGTCCGATGCCGGTCCAGCTTCGGGCCAGCAGTCGCGGCCGTGCTCATGCGGCGGGGTCAGAGCGCATTCTTGACGAAGCGCCCGCCCACCATGATCGCCGGGATGCGCGTCCCCTCGCCCAGGAACACGGATAGGTCGCGGAAGGGATCGCCATCCACGACCAGCAGATCCGCGTGCGCGCCCGCCACCAGCTCGCCAAGCTTGCCCTCCTGGCGCACGATGCGCGCGTTCACGAGCGTGGCGGAGCGGATGATCTCCTGCGGACTGAGCGCGCGGGCGCGGATTAGGAACTCGTTGCATTGATCGTTCTGGAGCTGACCGAGAAGGTCGCTGCCGAAGCCGATCTCCACGCCGGCCGCGCGGGCGATCTCCAGCGAGCGCAGCCCCGCTTCCAGGACGAGGTCGTTCTTGGCCAGGCTGTACTGCGAAAGCCCGTAGTCCGGACCGCGATTGCGCAGCGAGTCATAGGCGACCAGCGTCGGCACCATGAAGGCGCCCCGTTCGGCCATTAGCCGCGCAGTGGCCTCGTCGATCAGGTTGCCGTGCTCGATCGTGCGGACGCCGGCCCGGACCGCGCGCTCGATCGCCGCCGGACTGTAGGCGTGCGCGCACACATAGGTTCCCCAGCGCTGCGCCTCCTCCACCGCCGCCTCGATCTCGTCGGTGCGGAATTGCAGGCTTTCGAGCGGGTCGAGCTGTGACGCGACCCCGCCGGAGGCCATGATCTTGATCTGGTCGGCGCCTTTGCGCAGCTCGTCGCGCACCGCGCGGACGACCTCGGGCACGCCGTCGGCCACGCGCGAAACCCAACTGACGCCGGAGCAGCAGGCGCAGGCGAAGCGCGTCTGGGTCCGCTTGCGGAAATCCCCGTGTCCGCCGGTCTGGCTGATCGGCTGGCCCGAGATGAACAGGCGCGGTCCCTCGAACAATCCCTGCTCCACCGCCGCCTTGAGACCCCAGTCCGCGCCGCCGGTGTCGCGGAGCGTGGTGAAGCCCCGCATCAGCATGGCCCGCATCGCGACGGCGCCCTTCGCGGCGAGCAGGGTCAGCGGCACGTCCGACAGAAGCTGCAGGTTGACCTCGGTCAGCACCAGATGGATGTGCGCGTCGATCAGGCCGGGCATCAGCGTCCGGCCACTTAGGTCGATGCGCGCCGCGCCCGGCGATCGGATCGCCCCCTCGGTGACCTCTTTGACCTGCCCGCCCTCGACGAGGACCTCGACGCCCTCGCGCAGCGCGTCCTGCCGCGGGTCGAGGAAGCGGCCGCCGGTGAAGATGAACGAAGACATCGGGCCGCGCCTCCCTTATCCTGTCGGCTGCTCACGATACGCCCGGCTTGTCACGCGTCAATGCGCTGCGGCACTCTTCCCGGTCTCGGCGGGCGTGGCGAAATCGGTAGACGCATCAGACTTAAAATCTGAGGCCAATGGCGTGGGGGTTCGAGTCCCCCCGCCCGCATGCCGCATCCAACGCCGATTGCCTCGATCACTGTTCGGATAGGGGTCTAGCGCCGCCGTCATGGAGCGATCATCTCGGACTGCTCGCGGACTCGGCATCCATCACTGGTTCACTATCCGGCTACCAGGGAGGACGAGGAGCGATTCCTGGAAGCCAGCGCCTTTGAAACGGTCCGGCGAACCACTAGCATAGTAGCAACGGAGGTTCATCCCTTGAGGGGGCTTCGTTGATGGGCCGCTGACAGATTCAGCATGAGCCGTCGCAACGTTGAAAGGAAAACCAAGATGACCGCAGGTGGATGGATCGCCTGGATAATTCTCGGCCTGATCGCGGGCTTCATCGCGAGCAAAATCGTCAATAAGCAAGGCGAGGGCTTCATCCTCGACATCGTCCTCGGGGTTATCGGAGCGATCATCGGAGGAGTCATCTTCCAGGCGTTCGGTGCCGCGGGCGTCACGGGTCTCAATCTCTGGAGCTTGCTGGTGGCGGTCATTGGCGCCATCATCGTCCTGGTGGTCTATCACGCGATCGTCGGACGACGGACGACGATCTAGCCAGGCTCGCTCGTGCGAACGCCGATTCGTCCAGTCTCACGCCTCCGGCGTGACATGGTTCTTATCGAGCTGGCCGGGAGAGGTGTTGGTGGTGTCGGCCGGGGCGAACCCGGCCGACCTGCTCGAACGGCTGTCTTGACGACACGGCCTGATTACTCGGCCGGCAGCTCCGCCGCGGTCGCGCGGCGCGGCCGTCCGAGGACGAGCAGCGTCGCGCATCCGATGGCGACGAACCCCACGATCGGCAGCATCGCCAACGGGTAGCTGCCGGTGGCCCCCTTCGTGATCCCCATGAGCGTGTTGCAGACGAATCCCAGGCCCGTGCCGATCCCGTTGATCATGGCGATGCCCGCCGCCGCACTGCGCGCCGACAGCCACTCCGTCGCGAACGCCCAGAACGGCCCGCGCGTGATCGAGGTGGCGACGACCGAGATGGAGAGCAGGATCATGGTCGGCAGCAGCTCCGGGAACGGGATCAGCAGCGCCAGGCCGATGCCGCTGAGCGCCAGCGGGCCGAACAGGTGCCAGAACCGCTCTCCGCGCAGGTCCGAGCGCCGTCCCCACCAGATCATCGCGACCGCGGACAAGATGTAGGGAATGGCGTTCAGCCAGCCGACCTGCATGGTGGAGACGCCGAAGGACTTGAGGTATTGCGGCTGCCACAGCCCGAGGCCCGAACTGGCCGTCGCGCCGCCGGCGTAAACCAGCGCCATCGCCAACACGTACGGATTGCGGATCACCGCGAGCGCCGGCGCGTGCGCCACCGGCTTGGCCCGCTGCTCCTCCTGTTCCAACCGGGTGGACAGCCAGCCGCGCTGGGCGGGCGTGAGCCAGGTGGCGTCGGCCGGGCGATCGGTGAGCCAGACCAGCGCGACGAAGCCCAGCAGCACGGCGGGCGCGGCCTCCAAGATGAACAGCCACTGCCAGCCGGCGAGCCCCGCGATCCCGTGCATTCCGAGCAGGGCGGCCGAGATCGGCGAGCCGACGAAGCCGGACACCGGGATCGCCACCATGAAGATGCCGACAATCTTCGCCCGCATCGCGGCGGGGAACCAGAGCGTCAGGAACAGGATCACGCCGGGGAAGAACCCCGCCTCGGCGGCGCCGAGCAGGAAGCGGATCAGCACGAAGCTGCGCGGCCCCGCGACCAGCGCCATGCAGCCCGAGACGATGCCCCAGGAGATCATGATGCGCGCGATCCAGCGCCGCGCGCCGAACCGTTGCAGCGCCAGATTGCTCGGCACCTCGAACAGGCAGTAGGAGACGAAGAAGATGCCGCCACCGAAGCCGAACACGGCGGCCGAGATGCCGACCGCCTTATTCATCTGCAAGGAGGCGAAGCCGGCGTTCACGCGGTCGATGTAGCAGACCAGATAGGCGACCATCAGGAACGGCAGCACCCGCCAGCTCACGCGCCGCATGGTCTCCCGCTCCAGGGCCTCGTCGAGCCCCTGGTCGGGCATGAGGGCATTCGCCATTCCTCGTTCCCCGCTTTGTTTGTCGAAAGCTAGCACGCCATTCCGATTGCGGCGACGCGGCGCGTCATGGCAGACAGGCGCGCTATGATCACACGACGTTTACTGCTGCCGGCGATTCCCATCGCCCTCGCCGCCCCCGCCCTCGTCATGCCCGCCGGCGCGGCGCCCGACGATTTCGGCGCGTTCCTCGCAGGTGTCCGCGCCGAGGCCCGCCGGTCGGGCGTGTCGGCCCCGACGCTCGACCGGGCGCTCGCCGATGTGCGGCCGAATCAGAAGGTGCTGGACAAGATCAGCCACCCGGCCGAGTTCACCATGACCTGGGCCGAGTACCGGGCCATGCTGGTGACCGACCAGCGGATCGAAAACGGGCGTGCGGCGTATCGGCGCGACGCAGCTCTGTTCCATGCGGTCCAGGCCCGCTTCGGCGTGCCGGCCCGCGTGATCCTTGGCATCTGGGGTCTGGAATCCAGTTATGGCACCAAAACCGGCGATTACCGGGTGGTGGAGGCGCTGGCCACTCTCGCCTGGGACAGCAAGCGCCGACCGTTCTTCCGCTCCGAGCTGATCGCCGCGCTCCGTATCCTCGACCATGGCGACGTTCTGCCGGGGCGGATGACCGGCTCCTATGCCGGGGCGATGGGCCAGCCGCAGTTCATGCCGACCTCGTTCCTGCGCTTCGCGGTGGACTTTCAGGGGGATGGTCGGCGCGACATCTGGACCAGCACGCCCGACGTGCTCGCCTCCATCGCCAACTATCTCGCCCGCAGCGGCTGGATCCCGGGCGAGACGTGGGGGATGCAGGTCGTCGTGCCGCCGGGGATCGACCCGGCGCTGGCCGGACGCGACAACCGCCGGTCACTCGCCGACTGGCGGGCGTTGGGACTGCGCGCGCTCGGCGCCCGCGCACTGACCGGCGAGCAGGATGCCGCGCTGGTGCTGCCCGACGGCGTGGGCGGGGAGGGGTTCCTGGTGTTTCCCAACTTCAACGCGGTTCGCCGCTACAACCCGTCCGATTTCTACGCCCTCGTGGTGGGCCTGATCGGGGACGACGTGCTGGCGTGATCCGGGTTCTCGCGCTCGGCCTGACCACGCTGCTGCTGGCGGGGTCCTGCGCGCGCCACACCCCGTCCGCATCCGTCGCACAGACGCACTACGTCCTCGGCGAGCCGTACCAGGCTGGCGGCGTCTGGCACTATCCGCGCGAGCAATACGGCGTGGCGCTGACCGGGCTGGCGGTGGTGGATGCGGACACGCACCCAAAGCTGACCGCCGATGGCGAGGTATTCGACCCCACGGCGCTGGCGGCCTCCCACCGCACCTTGCAGCTTCCCGCCGTCGCTCGCCTGACGGATCTGGAGACGGGGCGGCGGATCGTCGTGCGGGTGAACGACCGCGGGCCGGAGCCGGTAGGCCGGCTGATCGCGGTCACGCCCCGCGTCGCGGCGCTGCTCGGTTTCCCGGCAGGCGGCGTCGCCCGCGTGCGGCTGGACGTGTTGGCGGGCGAGAGCCACGACGCCGCCGACGGATTGCCGGGCGCGCCACGCCTGGCGATCGAGGCTGCGCCGCGCGAGGCGGTGCGGGCCGAAACGCTCGGTCCGGTCGGGGGACCGCGCGCCGAATACCTGCCTGCGGTCGCGCGGGTCGTCGTCCCCGATGGAGCGACACCGGCCCGGCGCTTGTCGGAGCCCACGGCCCGGTCGGTGACGCAGGAGCCGCCGGCCCCCGGCCAGCTCTATGTCCGGCTCAGCCGTTTCACCGACCTACGCTATGCCGCGCGGCAGGCAGCGCTGGTGCCTGGCGCGCATCTCGCGAACCCCCACGAGTCCGGGCCGGCAAGCTTCCGGTCCCGCTCGGGACCGTTCGCAACCGTCGGCGAGGCCGACGCGGCGCTGGACCAGGCCATTCGAGCGGGAGTATCGGATGCGCGGATCGTGGTCGAATAGGAGAAAATTCCCATGTTGAGCCGACGCTCCGCCCTGCTTGGAGCCGCGTTGTTCGCCGGTGGCGCCCCGGCCATGGCTGCCCGTCCGCCGCACTTGAAGGCCGGCGCGCACGCCGGCAAGGAGGCGCAGCCGATGGGCATGGCCGCCGCCACCCCGCTCGGCCCGGTCGATACCGCGGCGCGCTGGGCTTTCGCGATGGATTTCAACACCGGCGCCGAGCTGCTGAACAAGGCGGCCGACGAGGAGATGCCGCCGTCGTCGATGACCAAGCTGATGACGCTCTACATCGTCTATTCCCGCCTGAAGGACGGGCGGATGAAGCTCGATGACATGCTGCCGGTCTCCGAGCATGCCTGGCGGATGGGCGGATCGAAGATGTTCGTTCAGGTCGGCGACAGAGTGCGGGTGGAGGACCTGATCCGCGGCATCGAGGTCGATTCCGGCAACGACGCCTGCATCGTGCTGGCCGAGGCGATCGCCGGGTCCGAGGCGCAGTTCGCCGACCTGATGAACGAGACGGCCAAGAAGCTTGGCCTCACGCACTCCAATTTCCGCAACAGTACCGGCTGGCCCGACCCCGAGCACCACATGAGCGCGCGCGACATCGGGATTCTGGCGGCGACGATCATCCGGCAGTTCCCCGACGATTATCACTATGCCTCGGAGAAGACGTTCCGATACGACAATATCGAGCAGGGCAACCGCAACCCGCTGGTGCAGAAGGGCACCGCCGACGGCTTGAAGACCGGCCATACCGAGGCCGGCGGCTACGGGCTCGTTGCCAGCACGCTGCGCGGCAACCGGCGCGTTATTCTGGTGTTAAACGGGATGGAAACCATGCGTCAACGCGCCGAAGAGGGGGAGCGATTGATGGATTGGGCTTTTGCCAACTTTGAGGACGTGACCCTGTTCGCCGCCGACGAGGCGGTCGAGCAGGTGCCGGTGTGGCTCGGCGCCGCGCCGACGGTTCCGCTGGTGGTGGCCGATTCGGGCGAGCTGTTGGTGACCATGCCGCGCGACTGGCGCAAGACCGCGTCCGTCAAGATCGACTACGATTCTCCCGTGCGAGCGCCGGTGGCGCGCGGCGCGCGGCTCGGTAGCGTCACCATCGCGGGCAAGGGCGTGCCCAATATGCAGGTGACGCTGGTAGCCGGCGCGGACGTCCCGAAGCTCGGTCTGCCGGGCCGCGCCATGGCCGTGCTTGCCCACTACGCGCGCGGAAGCTGACATGCGCGGGCGGTTCATCACTCTCGAGGGTGGTGAGGGCGCCGGCAAGACGACGCAGGCGCGCCTGCTGGCCGAGGCGCTCGGGACGCGCGGGCTGTCGGTCGCGCGGACGCGCGAACCCGGTGGCGCAGCCGGCGCGGACGTGCTGCGGGCGCTGTTGCTGTCCGGCACGGTCGCGTTCTCTCCGCTGGCCGAGACGATGCTGCATTTCGCCGCCCGCGCCGAGCACGTCGTGCGCACGATCCGTCCCGCGCTGGACGCCGGGCGATGGGTCGTCTGCGACCGCTTTTCGGATTCGACGATGGCCTATCAGGGATGGGGATTGGGCGCCGATCGCGCGGCGATCGCCGCATTGGCCGAGATGATCGGCTTGACGCCTGACCTGACGATCATCCTCGACGTGACGCCCGACACGGCCGCGGCCCGGCTCGCGACGCGCGGCAAGCCGCCGGACCGCTATGAACGGCTGGACGGGGGATTCCACGCCCGCGTCGCGGATGGCTTCCGCGCCATTGCCCAAGCCGAGCCGGCCCGCTGCGCCCTGGTGGACGCGAACGCCGACTCGGCGGCGGTCCACGCGAGGATCATGGAATTCGTGGCGGAGCGGATTCAGGCGGTGGGATAGACTTGTTCCACACCGCACCACCCGGCGATCGCCAGCGCCAGCACGCGCGTCACCTGATGCACGGATTCCAGCCCGACGCTCTCGTCGATGCCGTGGATGTTGTCTGAATCCGGGCCGTAGCACGTCGCCTCCGTTCCCTGATACAGCGTGTAGAACCGCGCATCCGTCAGCCCCGGCGCGGCGTAGTGGCGCAAGTCCTGGCCGGTGATCTCCTGGTGCAGCGCGCTCACCGCGCGGGCGATCGGCTGGCCGGGAGGAAACGTGCAGCCATCCGCCATGAAGCCCTTGAACTCGACGTTCGCGCGCGCGCCGTTGAGGCCCGCCGCCGCTTCCGCGACCAGCGCCTCGATGTCGCGGGCGACCTGTCGGCAGGAATATCCCGGCATCACGCCCACCCGCAATCCGATGCGGGCGCACGTCGGAACGGAGCTGTTCCATTCGCCGCCCTCGATCGTGCCGAGATTCACATTGATAGGGTGATTGTCGGCGGTGAAGGCCGGATGTCGGCGCTCGGCGCGGTTCATCTCCGCCTCGTAGCTCTTGAAGCGCGCCGCGATCGCCATGGCCGCCTCGATCGCGTTTACGCCGGCCTGCATGTCGCGCACATGCGCCGGCCGGCCCGTGACGGTCACCCAGGCCCAGACGACGCCCACCTCGGCGACGTAAAGTGCCGGGTAGCCGGGGCCGGGCTCGGGAATCAGGCAGGCGTCCGGCCGGGGCAGGGCCTGCATCACGGCGAGCGCGCCGTTGCCGGTGCATTCCTCCTCGATCACGGCGGCCATCTGGACCTCGGCGGCCGGTTGCAGCCCGGCCGCCTTCAGCGCGCGGAACGCGGTCACATAGGCCGCGATTCCGGCCTTCATGTCGGCGGCTCCGCGTCCGTACATGCGTCCGCCCCGGATCGCGGGGTCGAACGGCGGGGTGGTCCAGAGGTCGGGCGCGCCCTCCGGCACCACATCGACGTGGCCTTGCAGCAGCAGGCTGCGCCCGCTCGGTTCGCGCGGCGTATGCAGGGCCACCACCGGATCGCGCCCCGCATAGTCGATCAGCGGCGGTGAGAAGCCGGGATGGTCGGCGAGCGCGGCCGGCTCGACCGCCACCCGGCGCGGCGTCAGGCCAAGGCCGCGATACACCTCCTCCATCTCCGCGAGGCACGACTGCTCCTGCCCCAGCAGGCTCCGATGACGCACCAGCCGCTCCAGAAGCGCGACCGCCTCCTCGCGCAGCCCGTCCGCCGCATCGAGGATGGCCCGCCGCGCGCCGGGGTCGATCGGCTGCATCAGTCGATCGCGGCGTGAACGAGGTTGCTCACGCGATCCAGCCGCGTCGAGTGCCACGGATCGGGCTGGACGTAGTTCGTGAGGTAGGAGAACGACACCCCGCTCGCGGGATCGGCCCAGGAATAGGACGTGCCGACACCCCCGTGTCCGAACGTGTCGGGCGCGCCGATCGTGCCGAGGCCCCGGATGCGGTCGCTGAACCCCCGCACATGCGGGCCGAGGCCGCGATGCATCGGGATGCCGTCCATCTGCGCATCGGGCGTCTCGCCGGTGTGGTTGCGCGTGACGTATTCGACCAGCCGGGGCGAGAGCACGCGCGCGGTGCCCAGCCGCCCCTTATGCAGCAGCATCTGGTAGAACGCGGCCATGCCGCGCGCGGTCGCGAACCCGCCGCCATGCGGCAGGCCGGCGGCGCGGAACTCGGGCGAGTTGTCGCGCGGCTCGGGCGCGTAGGTGTCCGCGCAGCGCGCCTGCGCGTACTCGGGCACGCCGACCATGATTTCCTCTTCCAGCCCGAGCGGTGCCACGATCCGCTCGCGGATCACGTCGCGGTAGTCCCGCCCCGTCGCCGCCTCGATCACCATCGCCTGGACCAGATGCGCGGCGCGGCCGTGATACTGGAGCTTCGTGCCGGGCGTCCAATCGAGCGAGAAGTCGCACACTTCGGCCCGCATCCGCACATGGTCGGACCAGCTCGCCTGGCTCACGTCCCCACTCGGGAAGCCGCCCTGGTGCGTCATCACCTGATGCAGCGTGATCGCGCCCTTGCCCCGCGCGGCGAACTCCGGGAGATGGTCGGCGACGCGGTCCATGAACGACAGGCGCCCGTCCTCCACCAGAGTCCAAAGCGCGGCGCTGGTCAGCACCTTGGTCTGCGAGAACAGCAGGAACAACGTCTCGTTGGTGGCCGGCTGGCGCGTGCCCTCGGTTCGCGCATTGCCGTAGGTGCGGAACAGCGCGAGCTTGCCGTTGCGAGCCAGGGCGATCTGCGCGCCGGGATAGCGGTCTTCCTCGATATGGGCGCGGATCAGGCGATCGAGCGCATCGAGCGGCGCGGGCGCGAAACCAAGGCTGGCGGGATCGCTCTCGGGAAGGGGAAAAGGCATGAAGTTTCCTCCGGTCATAGGCGCGGTGAGCGGCGATCCGGCAGCCAGTCGCTAAGAATCGTGGCCTCGCCGTAGGCGATGGAATCAAGGGATTGCAGCGGTATTTCCCCATAGTCCGCCATCGTGTCCCGCACGAGAGCGCGCCTTCGCGCCATCTGGTCTCCGACGATCTCCGGCACTTCGCGCCGGAGGCTCGGGCTGTTCGTAAGTGTTTCGGCGATGTCCTCACGCGTGCGCCGCACCGTTTCGCGCCAGAGCCGTTCCGGTTCATACACGGGCGAGACTTGCAGTTTCAGGAGGTGCTCGATCACGGTGCCGATACGGCTCCTGAGCGTCAGCCGCTCCGACCTCCCCAAGCTCTCGATCTCCTCGGCAACGTTTTCCCAATCAATGGGCGCGTTGACGCGCCGCCGTCCGGCATCCCGGATCGCGTTTGCCTGCTCCGCGCTCCAGGCCGCGAAATCGGTATCGTAGAGACTATCCATGCCGGAACCCTAGCCGCCGCACCGCTTGCCGCCAAGCGGCGGATCGGGTGTGATCACCCGAACGACGACAAGGGGATGGGAATGGCCGAAATCCGCACCCGGCATCTGTTCACGCTGCGGCTCCGCGTCGGCGGCAGCCAGGCGATCGGCGCGACGCCGGTGGGCGACCGGCGCATCGGGCTGGTCGAGGGGGGCACGTTCGAGGGCGAGCGCCTGCGCGGCACGGTCCTGCCGGGTGGCGCCGACTGGATCATCACGCGCCCTGATGGGGCGATGGCCCTCGACGTGCGGCTCGTGCTGCAGACCCAGGACGGCGCCATGATCGGCCTGACCTATCGCGGCCTGCGCCACGGGCCGAAGGACGTCATGGACCGGATGGCGCGCGGGGAGGCGGTCGATGCGACCAGCTACTATTTCCGCACGGTCGGCAGTTTCGAGACGGCGGCGCGGCAATACGAATGGCTGAACCGCATCTGGGCGATCGGCACCGGCGAGCGCCCGCCGGAAGGCCCGGTCTACGACCTGCACGAGGTGCTCTGACAATGGCGCGCATCGGCTTCATCGGCCTCGGCAACATGGGCGCGCCGATGGCCGCCAATCTCGTCAAGGCCGGCCATCAGGTGACCGGCTTCGACCTCAGCCGGCCGGCACTGGAAGCATTGGCGCAAGCCGGCGGGCAGACCGCCGCCAGCGCCGCCGAGGCGACGCGCGGGGCCGCGTTCGTCATCACCATGCTGCCGGCGGGCGAGCACGTGCGCGAGGTCTGGCTCAATCAGGGCGGGTTGATCGAGGCAGTCACCGCCTCGGGTGCCAAGCCGCTGCTGATCGACTGCTCGACCATCGACGTGGAAAGCTCCCGCACGGTGGAGGCGCAAGCGCGCGCGGCGGGGCTGGAGATGCTGGACGCTCCGGTCTCCGGCGGCACGGCCGGCGCGGCCGGGGCGACGCTGACCTTCATGGTGGGCGGCGCCGAGGCGGCGTTCGCGCGCGGCGAGGCGGTGCTGAAGGCGATGGGCCGCACCATCGTTCATGTCGGCGGGCCGGGCACCGGGCAGGCGGCCAAGATCTGCAACAACATGATGCTCGCCATCAACATGGCGGGCGTCTCCGAGGCGTTCCTGCTGGGCCGGAAGCTGGGCGTGGACTGGGACAAGCTGTTCGCGATCATTGCCACTTCGTCCGGCCAGTCCTGGGCGCTGACCACTTACTGCCCGGCGCCCGGCTGCGTGCCGGCGGCGCCGTCGAACCGCGACTACGCGCCGGGATTCGCGATCGAGCTGATGGTGAAGGATGTGGGGCTGGCACAGGCGGCGGCCCAGGCGACAAGCTCGCCCACGCCGCTCGGGGCGCACGCCCTCGCGCTCTATCGCGAGGCCATGGCCGCGGGGAACGAGTCGAAGGATTTCTCGGTGATATTTCGTTGGCTGCAAGGCAAGGGCCGCAACGACGTGACATAACGGGAGGTGATCCATGACGGCCGAGGCGTTCAAGGTGGCGCGCGATTTGCTGCTTGCGCGTCGCACCGACCACGAGACCGCGTATCGAGACTTCCGCTGGCCGGCGCTGGATCGGTTCAATTGGGCGCTCGACTGGTTTGACGCCGAGTTGGCGCGCGGCGAAAGCGCGCACCGTCCCGCATTGAAGATTGTTGGCGACGGCGCCGCCGAACGGACCTTTGCCGAACTCTCGGAACGCTCCAGCCGCGTTGCCAACGGATTGCGGTCGCTCGGGGTGAAACGCGGCGACCGCATCCTGCTGATGCTCGGCAACTTCGTGCCGCTGTGGGAAACGATGCTGGCGGCGATGAAGCTGGGAGCGGTCGTGATCCCCGCCAGCACGTTGCTCACGAAGGCCGACCTGCTCGACCGGTTCCAGCGTGGACGCGTGCGCCACGTGCTCGCCGGCGTTGCGGAGGCGGCAAAGTTCGAGGGCATCGGCCAGGGCCTGACGTTGATCTGCTCGGGCGATGTGCCGGGCTGGCACCGCTACGATGCGCTGCTGGATGCGCCGGCCGCGTTCGAGGCCGACGGCGAAACCCGCGCGACCGATCCGCTGCTGCTCTACTTCACCTCGGGCACCACGGCCAAGCCCAAGCTCGTCCAGCACAGCCAAGAAAGCTACCCGGTCGGGCATCTGACGACGATGTACGTGCTCGGCTTGCGGCCGGGTGACATGCATCTGAACATCTCCTCGCCGGGTTGGGCGAAGCACGCCTATTCCTGCGTCTTCGCGCCGTGGGACGCCGGCGCCTGCGTGTTCATCCTCAACCAGCCGCGCTTCCATGCGCGCGGGATGCTGGAGGCGATCGCGGCCAACGCCGTCACCACCATCTGCGCGCCGCCTACCGTGTGGCGGATGTTCGTGCAGGAGGACATCGCCGCCATCCGAACCAGCTTGCGCGAGGTCTGCTCGGCCGGGGAGCCGCTGAACCCCGAGGTGATCGAGCAGGTGCGCGCCGCCTGGAGCTTGACCGTGCGGGACTTCTACGGGCAGACGGAAACTACCACGCAGATCGGCAATTCGCCCGGTCTGGCGGTGCGGCTCGGCTCTATGGGGAAGGCCATGCCGGGATACCGCATCCGTCTGCTGGACGTGGACGGGAAGGACGGGGACGACGGCGAGATCTGCATCGCGCTCGACCCGAAGCCCACCGGCCTGATGGTTGGCTACCAGCGCGACGATGGCGGCATCGCCCCGATGACCGAGGGCGTGTACCGCACGGGCGACGTCGCTTCGCGCGATGCGGACGGATACTATACCTATGTCGGCCGTGCCGACGATGTATTCAAAGCCGCCGACTATCGCATCAGCCCGTTCGAACTGGAGAGCATCCTGATCGAGCATGAAGCGGTCGCCGAGGCGGCGGTGGTGCCGGCGCCCGATCCGGTGCGCACTGCGGTGCCGAAGGCGTATGTCACGCTCGCGCAAGGCTGGGCTTCCGACCGGAAGACGGCGCTCGCGATCTTTCGCCACGTACGGACAGCAGCCGCGCCCTACAAGCGGGTGCGGCGCATCGAGTTCGCCGATCTCCCCAAGACGATCTCCGGCAAGATCCGGCGCGTGGAGCTGCGCGGCGCCGAGGCAAGACGCGCGGCCACGGGCGAGCGGAGCGGGGGCGAGTTCCGGGAGGAGGATTTTCCCGAGTTGCGCGAGGAGCGGCGATGACCTGGTCCATCACCGCCCACGACCCCGCCACCGGTGCTTTCGCGGTCGCGGTGGCGACGCTCGCCTTCGCGGTCGGCGCCTCCTGCCCTTTCGTGCGCGCCGGCGTCGGCGCGGTCTCGACCCAGTCCGTGACCAACCGCTATCTCGGCCCGGCCGTGCTCGACGGGCTGGCGCGCGGGCTTGCCCCCGGCGGGGCGATCGAGGGCGCGCTCGCCGGTGACGAGGGGCGCGGCATCCGCCAAGTCCATGCCGTGGATCGGAACGGACGGACCGCCGCCTGGACCGGCCGGAACTGCGTGATGTGGTGCGGCGGCGTGGCCGATGGGCATGTCAGCGTCGCCGGCAACATGCTGGCCAACGAGCGCGTGGTCGCAGCGACGCTGGAAGCGTATCAGGCCGGAGCCGGGCTGGAAATGCCGGAGCGCCTGATGGCCGCGATGGAGGCGGGCGAGGCGGCGGGCGGGGACCGGCGCGGGCGGCAGTCGGCGGCGATGGTATCGGTTACGACGGAGGATTTCCCTGACCTCGACCTGCGGGTGGACGATCACGCCGCGCCGCTCCCGGAATTGCGCCGCCTGCTGGAGATCTCGGCGTCGCGCGCGGGCGCCGGGACGGGCACCCTCGCGGGCCAATCCCTCGGGGTTCACCGACCTTGACGCCATCGAGGCGGGGTGGGCCTCGGCCGGGCTCGATATCCGGTTTCGGCGCTGAGGGGCTTCCCGCGGGCGCGCGTTCGTGAGATGCATCCACCGTAGCGCACGGCACCGCCTGGGAATTCGCCTGACCTCCTGGCACGCGGCTTGCGCATCGGCTTTCTAGAAATGAACCATAAGGAAGAGGTATCCAGGGATGATTACACGTCGGGCAGCCGCCCAGCTCATTGCCTCCGTCACCGCCACCGCGGCGCTGGGAAGTGCCGGGGTGGCGCGGGCCGCCGCGGGCTCCAAGATTCTGAAGGTCGGCGTCGACCTCTCGCTCACGGGCGCGGACGCGCACAGCGCCAAGCTGATGCTGCAGGGCGCGCAGCTCGCCTTCCAGGATGCGAATGCGTCCAACGCGGTGCCCGGCTACACGTTCGAAGTCGTGGCGTATGACGACGCGACCGCCACGGCGGGCCAGTACGACCCGGTGCAGGCGGCCACGAACGCCCGCAAGATGGTGTCCGACAAGCAAGTGGTCGCGGCGATCGGTCCGCAGATGTCGGGTTCGGGAAAGGCGATGGCGCCGATCCTGAGCCAGGGCGACCTGGCGATCATCACGCCGTCGTCCACCAACCCCGACATCTCCGACCCGAAATTCGCCCAGCAATACCGCCCGGCGGGCAAGCCGATCTACTTCCGAACCGTGACGACCGACGCCTTCCAGGGTCCGAACATGGCCAACTTCATGGCCAAGGACCTGCATGTGAAATCCATCTACATCCTCGACGACAGCGGCGCCTACGGCGTCGGAATGGCGGATGCGTTCGAGGCGCAGGCGAAGAAAGACGGCATGAAGGTGCTGGGCCGCGACCGGCTCGACCCCAAGGCCGCCGACTACACCTCGGTCCTGACCAAGATCAAGCAGCTCAATCCGGACGCGGTCTATTACGGCGGCGTGCTCCAAGCCGGAGTGAAGCTTGCCAAACAATCGTACGACATCATCCCGCACGTCATCAAGGCGGGCGGCGACGGGATGCTTGGGCCGGAGCTTCTCACCGGCGCGGGCTTCCCGGCGGCCGAGGGCTGGTATGCCACGAACGCCTCGCCGCACATGACCGACGACAGCAAGGCGCAGCAATTCGTGCAACGCTACAGGGCGAAGTTCGGCGAAGCCCCGGACGACTATTCCATCACGTCCTATGACGCGGGGCTCGTCATCATCGATGCGGTGAAGCGCGTCGTGGCCGCCAAGGAGCCGGTCAATCACAGCACGGTACGCGACGCGATCCAAACCGCCGATGTACCGACGATCCAGGGCGCGGTGGCATTCGATCAGAACGGCGACGTGAAGGACCGGACGGTCAGCGTGTTCCAGGTCCGGAAGGACACGTCGAAGCCGCTGGACGACATCTCGGCTCAGGTACCATTACATCGGCGTGGCGCCGCAAGCCTGACCGCGCCAGGATCATGGCCACCTTCGGCCCCTGGCTGCGGCATCCCGTCAACGGGCTCGGCCGGGGGCGGTCGGTGCGCTCCCGGCGCGGGGGCTTTTCGTGGCTGCGGGTTCGTGACATGGATTGCCGGTCGCGCGGGGCACCGTGCGCGGAATTGCGTGGCTGCTGGCACGGGGTTTGCCGTGCTGAAGCGTAACGTTGACAGGGGGCACGAATGATCACACGCCGGGCAGCCGCCCAACTTTTCGCGGCCGCCGCCGCCACGACGGCCTTGGGCGCCGGGACAGCCCAGGCGGCCTCCAAGGTCCTGAAGATCGGCCTCAACCTTCCCTTGACCGGCGCGGACGCGCACAGCGCCAAGCTGATCCAGCAAGGGGCGGAACTCGCTTTCGATCAGGCCAACAAGGAGAACGCGGTCCCCGGCTACACGTTCGACGTCGTGTCCTATAATGGCGCCACCTCGACGGCCGGGCAGTACGACCCGGTGCAGGCGGCCACGAACGCGCGCGCCATGGTCTCGGACAAGCAGGTCATCGCGGCGATCGGACCGCAGATGTCGGGGTCCGGCAAGGCGATGGCGCCGATCCTCAGCGAGGGCGATCTGGCGACCATCACGCCGTCCTCGACCAACCCCGACATCACCAACCCGAAATTCGCCGACCAGTACCGCCCGGCGGGCAAGCCGATCTACTTCCGCACGGTGACGACCGACGCCTACCAGGGCCCGAACATGGCCAACTTCATGGCCGACAAGCTGCATGTGAAGACGGTGTACATCCTCGACGACAGCGGCGCCTATGGCGTCGGCATGGCGGATGCGTTCGAGGCGCAGGCGAAGAAGGATGGCATCAAGGTGCTGGGCCGCGACCGGCTCGACCCGAAGGCGGCCGACTACACCGCGGTGCTGACCAAGATCAAGCAGCTCAACCCGGACGCGATCTATTACGGCGGTGTGAGCCAGGCCGGCGTGAAGCTCGCCAAGCAGTCCTACGACATCATTCCGAAGGTGATCAAGGCGGGCGGCGACGGCATGGATACCCCGGAGCTGCTGACCGGGGCGGGCTTCCCGGCGGCCGAGGGCTGGTACGTGACGACCGCATCGCCGCATATGACCGACAACTCCAAGGCGGCGAAGTTCGTGGAGGCATACAGGGCGAAGTTCGGCGAAGCGCCGGGCGACTACGCCATCACCGCGTACGACGCGGGCCTCGTCATCATAGCTGCGGTCAAGAACGTGATAGCCGAGCACAAGCCGGTCGATCACAGCACCGTGCGCGACGCCATCCAGGCCGCGAATGTGCCGACCATCCAGGGCATCGTGTCATTCGATCAGAACGGGGACGTGAAGGACCGCACGGTCAGCGTATTCCAGGTCAAGAAAGACACCTCGAAGCCTCTCGACGATGTCGAGGCGCAATTCCACTACATCGGCTCGGCGCCGCAGGCCTGAGACCCAGATGACCGCCTACGATCTGTGGCTACAGCAGGCGATCAACGGTCTCAGCCTGGGAGCCATGTACGCGCTCCTGGCGCTAGGCTTCACGCTTGTCTATGGCATCCTCGAGCTCATCAACTTCGCCCACTTCAACATTTTCATGATCGGCTCGTTTGTCGCGATGTGGGTGTTGCAGTCGTTCGGGCTATCCGGTCAGAGCGTGGTGCTGACCGGACTGCCCCTCGCCGGCGTCCTGCTGGCGGCGCTCGTGGTCACCATGGTGTTCACGGGTGGGCTCGGGGCGGCGATCGAGCGATTCTCCTTGCGCCCGCTCCGTGGCATCACCGGGCCCGCCGCGATGATCACCACGATCGGCATCTCCTATATCCTGTTCAACATTGTCGTGCTCACCGTGGGCGCGGATTCGAAGAACTTCCCGAACCCGCTGCCGCCGATGCACTGGCACCTCGGCGGCGCGGTGCTGGAACTGCGGCAGGTTCTGATCTGGGGCGTCTCGATCGTGCTGATGGGCGGCCTGTGGGTCTTCGTGCAGAAGTCGCGCCTCGGCAAGGCAATGCGCGCGACCGCCCAGGACCCGGAGGCGGCGCGGATGATGGGCGTGGAGGTGGACAAGGTTATTCTCACCGCGTTCTTCGTCGGCTCGGCGCTGGCCGGCGCCGGCGGCATGATCTTCGGCCTCTACTACAACTTTACCAGCTTCATCATCGGCTTCACCGCCGGGCTGCGCGCGTTCACGGCCGCCGTGCTGGGCGGGATCGGCAACGTGCCCGGGGCGATGGTGGGCGGCGTGCTGATCGGGTTGATCGAGGCGTTCGGCGGCCAGTTGATCGGCGCCTCCTGGGCGGACGTGATCATCTTCTCGATCCTGGTGCTGGTGCTCGTGCTCAAGCCCAGCGGCCTGTTCGGCCGCCTCGCCCCGACCAAATCGTGAGGACGCCACGATGAGCGATTCCGTCGTCCGAACCCGGGCTGGCCGGCTGTGGCGGGCTTTCCCCGGAACCTGGCGCCAGCCGGTGGGGATCGCGCTGCTCGCGGCGGCGGCGCTGTTCTTCCCGCTGTATCACAGCAACGACGCCGACATCGACGCGCTGGCCAACGCCTTCGCTTTCGCCACCCTGGCGCTCGGGCTGAACATTGTGGTCGGCTTCGCCGGCCTGCTGGACCTCGGCTATGCCGCGTTCTTCGCGATCGGCGCTTACACGTATGGGGTCCTCAATTCGTTCCAGCTCCATCCGGCGTGGAGCGATGCCTGGCAATGGGCGCAAACGCTCGGGTTCGTGGCGAAGATGGCCGGCGACAGCGGCGGGAGCGTGGTGCATTTCACGTTGTCGTTCTGGCTGGCGCTGCCGGTCGCCGCGCTGATCGCCGCGTTCTCCGGCATCCTGTTCGGCTTCCCTACCTTGCGCCTGCGCGGGGACTACCTGGCGATCGTGACGCTCGGCTTCGGCGAGATCGTGCCGATCATCTTCCGCAACTGGGACAGCCTGACCAACGGTGCGGCGGGGCTGAACGGCATCGCCGCGCCGCGCGTCTTCGGCCACAGCTTCGGGGTGAATGCGACGCCCTACTATTATGTCGCCGTCGGCCTGGTCGCGCTGCTGCTGTTCGTGAGCGCGCGGCTCCGCGATTCGCGGGTCGGACGCGCCTGGATGGCGATCCGTGAGGACGAGATCGCCGCCGGCGCGATGGGCGTGAACCGCACCCGCTACAAGCTGCTGGCGTTCGCGATCGGCGCCGCCTTCGCCGGCATGACCGGCGTGTTCTACGTCGCCAAGTTGCAGACCGCGACACCGGACATGTTCGGCTTCCCGGTCTCGGTGATGATCCTGGTGATGGTCGTGTTCGGCGGCATTGGCAGCATCTGGGGCGTGGTCGTCGGCGCGATGTTCCTGCAACTTCTGCAATCGTGGTGGCTGGAGGATCTGACGGGCTGGCTGAACGCGGCCGGGCGCATGGTCGGCAGCAACTGGCTCTCGCATGTCGATCTGGTGCCTTCGATCGAGCTGATCTTCGGCATCATTCTCGTGGTGATGATGCTGTATCGGCGCCAGGGCCTGATCCCGGCCTTTCGCGCGCCCTCGGCGCTGACGTTCGAGCAGCAGAACGCCAACGTGCGTTTGGGAGAGCCCGAGGTCAGGCTGAAGGGGCTGGGCGGGGCGCCGCCCACCGGCGCCGTCGCGCTCGCGGTGAAGGGCGTCACCGTCCGCTTCGGCGGGTTGGTCGCGCTCAATGCGGTCGATATCGAGGTGCCGCAGGGCGGCGTCGTTGCCGTGATCGGGCCGAACGGATCGGGAAAGTCGACGCTGTTCAACGTCATGACCGGGCTTGTACCGGCCGACGGCGGCAGCATTCTGTTCCACGGCGAGGAGATCCTGGGATTGCCCGATTACGCGATCCTGTCGAAGGGAATCGCGCGCACCTTCCAGAATATCCGGCTGTTCCCCAGCCTTTCGATCATGCAGAACGTGTTGATCGGCCAGCACGCCAGACTTCGCACCGGCGCGATCGCGGCCGTCTTCCACCCGCCCTGGTCGCGGCGCGAGGAAAACGCGGCGCGCGACTGGGTGGGCGAGATCCTCTCGATCTTCGGCAACCGGCTGACGCCGCGCGTCGATCAGGCGGTCAGCGGCCTCTCGTACGCCAACCGCCGCCGCACCGAGATCGCCCGCGCCCTGGCGTCGCGCCCGAAGCTGCTGCTGCTGGATGAACCCACCGCCGGCATGAACCCGGCGGAGACGCTGGAACTGGCCGGGCAGATCAAGGGGCTGAAGGAACTGGGCCTGACCGTGCTGCTGATCGAGCATAAGCTCGACGTCGTGACGACGCTCGCCGACACCGTCTATGTGCTCGACCACGGCGAGGTGATCGCCAAGGGACGCCCCGAGGAGGTGCGCCGCGACGAGGAGGTTTTGCGCGCCTATCTGGGCCGCAACACGCAGGCGGCGCACGCCGGCGAGGTGGAGGCGGGCGCCCATGTTGCTTGAGTTCAAGGACGTCGATACGTATTACGGCGACCTGCATGTGCTGAAGCGGGTCAATTACACGATCGACAAGGGCGAGATTGTGAGCCTGCTGGGTGGGAACGCCAGCGGCAAATCGACCACCATGAAGACCATCATGGGCGTGGTGCGCCCCACGCGCGGCACCGTCACCTACGACGGCGCGCAGATCGGTCGGATGTCCACCGCCGATCGGGTGAAGCGCGGCATCGCCCCGGTGTTGGAGGCGCGGCGCCTGTTTCCGCGCATGACGGTGTTCGAGAACCTCGAGATGGGCGCCTACCTCCGCAAGCGCGGGGCCGAGTTCGATCAGGACCTGGAGCGGGTGTACGGCCTGTTCCCCCGCGTGAAGGAACGCCACACCCAGATCGCCGGCACGCTCTCGGGCGGCGAGCAGCAGATGGTCGCGATGGGACGCGCGCTGATGGCCCGCCCGCGCCTGCTATGCATGGACGAGCCCTCGATGGGCCTGTCGCCGCTGTTCGTCGAGCAGACCTTCGAGATCATCCAGCAGATCAACCGGCAAGGCACCACGATCTTCATGGTCGAGCAGAACGCCAACATGGCGTTGCAGATCGCGCACCGGGCCTACGTGTTGCAGACCGGGCAGGTGGTGCTGTCGGGGACGGCGGCGGAGTTGCGGGAGAATCCGCTGATCCGGGAGGCGTATCTCGGCGAGATGCAGGTGGCGGCTTAAGGGCGCGCCGCATGGGAGCGCCCTGGGCCTTAAGGCCACCGTTTCGCTCGACCGCAGTTCGGGCTTCGGCGCTTGCGGAATTTCAGACCTCCTCGCCCGAAGCTGATTGTCGGGCGACGAGAAGGGCTTTGGTGCCGTAAGTTTGCTGTGAGCCGGACCGAGCAGTCAGAGCCAGTGGAAGCCGTGCGCCATGACCCCGAGCAGGCCGCCGAAACCGGCCAGCATGATCCCGAGAAGCCACCGAAAATCGGCGCGTTGCTCGCTCCGGAGCCGATCCAGGGCGTCCCAATGGCGATCCATCATCGCGCGCTGACCGTCAAACCCGGCACGGACCTCCGCGCCCGCCAAGTCGATGCGCCGCTCCAGCCGCTCCAGCGTGGTGCTGGTGGTGCGGGCGATCTGCTCCAAGACGGCCACGCGGGATTCCATCTCGGAAGGATAAGGGCGCGGCGCGGGCGGTTCAACCGGGGTATCCGGCATGGACAGCTCCATCGGGAAAACCCCATCCTGCCGGCGCCGGATGAACGGAGCCTTACCGCCACCCCAGCAACGCGCGTTCCACCCGCGAGATCACCCACGACACCGCGAGCCCCAGCAGCGACAGCACGACGATGCCGGCCAGCAGCCCGTCCATGTCGTAGAGATTGCCCTCCGCCAGCACGAACGCGCCGATGCCGCGCTGCGCGCCGATCATCTCGGCGGCGACCAGCAGCACGATCGCGATCGCGGCGGTGATGCGCATGTTGCTCAGGATCGCGGGAAGCGCGCCGGGCAGCACGATCTTGGCGATGATCGCTGCGCGCGACAGCCCGAAGCTTTGCCCCATGCGGATCAAGTTGCGCGAGAGATTGTCCACCGCGCCGGCTGTGCCGATGACCGTCGGGAAGAAGACGCCGAAGGCGATGGTGGCGATCTTCGACCCCTCGCCGATCCCGAACCAGATGATGAACAACGGCACGAGCGCGATCTTCGGAATCGGGAACAGCGCCGAGACCACCGCCATGCCGGGCGAGCGAAGCAGGGTGGACAGCCCCACGCCGAGGCCGAGCGCGATCCCGCCCAGCGTGCCCCCCGTCCATCCCACGGCCAGCCGCAGCAGCGAGACGTCGAGATTGCTCCACAGTTCGCCACTGATTGCAAGCGAAGCCAATGCGCGCGCGATCCCCGCGGGCGAGGGCAGGAACAGCGCGGGGATCAGCCCGAGCGCGCTGCCGGCCTGCCAGAGCGCGACCAGGGCAAGCAAGGTCGCGATCGCCGCCAGGGGGCGGTCGCGCGGGGCGAACCCGGCGCCGCGGAAGCCGACGGTGCCCGCGCCGCGCAAATCAGTCTGTCGCATGATCGACCTCCCGCTCGGCCGCTGCGGCGTCGTCGCGGATCAGGTGCCACAGCGCACGCTCAATGCGCCCCAGTTCGGGATCGCCGAGGCCCCGCCCCGCGATGGGACGGTCGATGCGGATGATCTCGCGGACCCGGCCCGGCCGGCGCGACAGCACCGCGATCTGATGGCCGAGGCGCACCGCTTCGGCGAGATTATGTGTCACATAGACGGTGGTGGTGGCGGCGCGCGCGATCAACGAACCGAACTCCTCCAGCAGCAGATCGCGCGTCTGCGCGTCGAGCGCCGACAGCGGCTCGTCCATGAGCAGGCAGGCCGGGTGCACGGCGAGCGCGCGCGCGATGCCGACGCGCTGACGCATCCCGCCCGAGAGCTGGCGCGGCCAGGCTCGCGCGAAATCCGACAAGCCGGTCAGGCGCAACGCCTCCGCGACGCGCTCGGCACGCGCGACGCGCGGCAATTTTCCCTCCAGCGGCAGGGCGACATTGCCGGCGACGCTCCGCCAGGGCAGCAGCGCGAAATCCTGGAACACGTAGGTGAGCGCGTTGAGGCAGTCCTCGGCGATCGCGCCCTCGGTTCGCACGACGCCGCGCGCGGGCCGGATCAGGCCGCCCATGATGCCCAGCAGGGTCGACTTGCCGCAGCCCGAGGGGCCGACCACCACGAGAACCTGCCCCGGCTCGGCGTGCAGCGTCACGTCGTCCAGCACCGCCAGCGCCCGGTAGGCGTGCGAGACGCCCTCCACCGACAGCCGCAGGCCGGCCGTCATCGAGCGGGCAGGAATTGCGTGTCGATCAGCGTCGCGGGATCGGCCTCGCCCTTCACCAGGCCCTGCTGGCGGAACCAGGCGAGCTGGGCCAGCACGTCCTTCACGTCGAGCGCGCCCTCCGGCGGGTAGTCACCGACGCCGGCCAGGATCTTGGCGCGCGCATCGGGATCGCCGGTGAACACGTAGCGGCTGATCACCGCGATCGCCGCGTCGGTCGCAGGCGTCGGCGCCCCGCTGGAGAAAGCCGCGCGATAGTCGGCCACGCCCTGACGATAGGCGGCCGCGAACCGGTGCAGCGCGTCCGCGCGGGTGCGGATCATGCGCTCCGTCGTGAACAGCGCGGTGATCTGATAGGGCACGATGTCGCCCATCCAGGCGATGATGTGCGCGCGTCCGGCCGCCGCGGCCGGCTTGGCCATCGAGGCGACGGCGAAGGTCGCATCGACCTGGCCCGTGCTGACGGCGGCCAGCATGTTCTGCACCGTCTGCACCGGCCGCAGCGCGACGGATTTCAGGTCGAACCCGTCCGCCTCGGCCAGCCGGCCCATCATGTAGTGAAACGACGAGCCGTATTGCGTGATCGCCACGCTGTGTCCGGGAAGTTTCTCCGGCGTGGTCAGCCCGGCGGCATAGGCTTTGTCGGAGACCAGGAGCGCGGTGCCCTGTACGCCCTTTTCCTCGTGCAGACCGCCGCCGATGACGCGCAGCGCGCCCTTCTCGGCGAGGTTGAAGAACCCGCCGGTCAAGGCGGTCAGGCCGACATCGACATCGCCCGCCACGACCGCCGCCGCGATCGGCTGCGCGGCGTTGAAGAAGACGAAGCCGACATCGAGGCCGCGATCGCGAAAGTAGCCGCGTCCTTGCGCGAGATAGAACGGTGCGGGCGAGAGCGTGTGCAGCAGGCCGAGGCTGAGCTTCGCCGGCTCGGCGCCACGCGCGTCCGTCGCGGCGGCGGCGAGGGCAGCCGTGCCGGCGGTCAGGAAAAAGCGGCGTTCGATACTCATGGGCGGATCGCTGGCATCCAAGGTTGGAAACCGGCCCTGTGATGCCGGTGGACGAGGATTGCAAGCCCCGTTTAGGGCCTCGGCGGAATCGGAATGTCGCAATATTTTCGTCAATCCAACGAAAAACCCATGGCAGCACGTGATACAAACGACATCAATAAATTTCCGCAGCAGAAATCACTTGACCGTGATGTTCAGGTCAGGGGATAAACTCCGGGCTGAAAGAAATGCTCGGACCCAAATATTCTTCTGAAACAGAGACAACGTGTCTGCTGGAGGGAGCGAACGACCGGGCGCATTGAAACGAGGAGAGAACTGGATGAAACGACCAGAATAGGTCTCAGGGTGCCCCTGAGACCCTTCGGCTCGCCCCCCATTTGGGCGATGGACCGAACCAGCATCCGAACAGGCTGAGTAGGTCCGATTTACGAAAGCCACGACACGATCCGCACCGCATCCGGTGGCGGTCGCGGGCCTGCGTCCGGCAATACAACCATAACGTGCATAGTATTGCGAAATAACACGTATTCCGACATCTGTCGTGTGCCCCACAACCTTCGAGTGAAAGACCTCGAATCATGAATGGAGCGTATCGATCATGAGTACGACACAGACCATGCCTGTCGTTATCGGCGAGTACGGCAATTCCACGACGGGCAATGGCGTCGATCCAGGCGGCTATCAGACCGTCGAGGCGGTCGGCGACGTCAGCAACCCCAGCATGGCCTGGGTGTGGGAAACCTACGCAGGCAACGGCGACAACCTTCAAAGCAACGGCGTCCTCACCGCGTACGGCCAGCAGGTGGCGGCGATCATCGCCGCCGCGCCGGGACCGACAGCGCCCACCGGAGGCAACTTCTCCGTCGCGAACGGCAACATCATCAACCCGAATGGCACCGTCTTTGGCGGCAAGGGCTTTGGTCTCGCCGATCCGGCAGACGGCGCCGCCGCCTTGGCCGCGATTCCCAATGTCGGCATCATCAACGTGGACAGTGGCACCCTTAGCAACGGCCCAGCCTATTTCCAGGCGCTCGTCAACGAGGCCACCGCGAAAGGAATCGTGGTGGTAATCGGCAACTACATCGGCCCGCAGGGCCAGACCGGTGGTGGCGGCACTTACACGCCCAGCACCGGGCTGGCAAACGAGACGGCCTGGTACGCCTCCCTCGCGGCGGCCTACAAAAACAACCCGTACGTCTGGTTCAGCACCCTCAACGAGCCGAGCGGCGCGCTCTCCGACATTCAGAACGAGCATGCCGCAATCTATAATGCGATTCGCGGGGCGGGCAACAACAGCATGATCCTGATGGAAGGGAACGGAGCGGTCACCACGAACGGCTTCAACTCTTCGGTCTATACCGGCATGACCAACGTGGCGTGGGATACCCACTTCTACAATTGGATTTCCGGCTACAGCGCGAGCCTAGCAACCAACCAGTCCTATCTTGCGGGGCAGCTCGCGGATCCGGCCAGCAACGGCATGCTTGAAGCAGCCACCACCACGGCGCCGCCGCCGCCGCCGCCGACCTTCACGCCCTCCGCCAACGATGCAACCATCACCACCGTGGGTCCGGTGATCACCGATACCGCCGGAAATACTTGGGGGCTCACGTCAGGCGGCCAGGTCGCCATCAATGGGACGGCGGACACCAGCACGGCCAACGTGACCGAACTGGCTTATGTCGGCGGCGACATCTTCCAGGAGAACGCCAGCAATCTCTGGTGGGGAGAAGCCAACCCAGGTGACGGCTGGAACATCAATCCGGGCGCAGCCGCCAGCCCGCTTCCTTCCTTCACGCCATCACCGGCCAACACGGTCATCTCTACGGTCGGGCCGATGATAACCGATGCGGCCGGCAACACGTGGGCCATCACCTCTGGCGGCCAGGTCGCGATCAACGGCAGCGCCGACACGACCACCGCGAACGTCACCAAGCTGGCGTATGAGGGCGGCGACATCTATCAGGAGAACAGCCAAAACCTGTGGTGGGGCGAGGCGGCTCCTGGCGGTGGATGGACTATCAACCCCGGCGCCGCGACGAGCCCGCTGCCTACCATCACCTTGAATCAGGCGACCAATCCGAGCCCGAACATCGCGGTCAGCAACACGATGATCAATGGGAAAGGCACCTTCGCCCTGCTTCTCGGCGGCTCAGCCGACACCGTCTCGCTAACTGGCGGTAACGAGAAGGTGACGCTGACCGGCGGCAACAACACCGTCACCACCGGTTCGGGTAAGGACACCTACATCATTTCCTCCAAGGGCAACGTCATCAATGCCGGATCCGGCACCAATACGATGACCGACAACAGCGCGGGTGGTAATACCTTCGTCATGCCCGCAATCGGCAAGGGAAATGACATCCTGGCGGGTTCGATCAGCGCGGATACGGTGGACTTCAAGGCCGCGCTGGCAGCCACGACATGGGATGGCAAGTCCGCCGACGTGGGGAGTTACCTGTCCGTGGTCACGAGCGGGAAGAATGCGATCGTGGACCTCAGCAAGACGGCGGGCGGATCGCATTCGGCTATCGCGACGATCGTGGGTGGGGCCGGACAGACCTTGACAACCCTGCTGACGCACGCGGCCTTGTAAGGCAGACATCCAAAATGGCCTCGGCATCGTAAATGCCGAGGCCATTTCTTTTGCCGCCAACCCGTGACGACGGACGCCGGCCTTGGACAACCTACGGCGCCGGCCGTGTCTCGGAACGACGGGATTCGAAAAACGGGGAAAGAAGCGCCGCCTGTGCCGGGATTGGGGTCAGCCAGTCCTCCTCCAGGAATCCCCACTGGGCCGCGCTGAACGTCCCCCAATGCCAATAGGAGCCGGACATCCCCGCTCCTCCTTGGGACGGGTCGTTCATGTAGGCGATGAGGGTTTTGAGCCACTGCGAATCCGCCGGTTCGGCTTGCAGTCCGGTTCCGAATTCGCCGACGTAGATGGGCGCGATCCCCTCCTTGTAGACGAAACCCCAATGCCTGTCCCAAATGGCGGGAAGGTTGTTCGGATAGTTGCGAGCGGACGGATTGTTCCATCCGCAGTCATCGGTCTCCGACGGATAGTCGTGGACGGAATAGACCAGCTTGTGCGGTACATTCAGCACGATGGGCTTAACGCGAACGCCTTCCAGATTCGCCTGGCAGCTCGGCTGCGGCATGTTTTTCTGCGGATGATACGTTATCAAACCCTCGACGATGATCAGGACGTCCGGATTGACCGCCTGTATCAGGTCGCCGACCTTGGTCGCCTCCGCCCACCAATCATCCCCGCCGCCCCCCCAGGTCGCCGGCTCCGAGGGCTCGTTGTCGAGGTCGAATCCGATCACCGTGGGATTGCGCGCATAGCGCCGCGCCAGCATCACCCAGTTCCGCTCGAATTGCTCCGTCGTGACGTTGCGATCGTGCCAGAGCCCGTTTGGCTGCTGCCCGCCCTCGCAACTGTTGGTGTGGTGGTCGATGATGATCTTCAGCCCCAGCTTCCCGGCATAGGCGATCACGGCGTCCATGATCTCCAGCGGGCTTTTTCCCCTGAGGTCGGGGTTCAATCCGTCGTTGACCAGGTCCTTGGTGGGATGCTTCCGGGTCAGCATCAGGTCGCAATACGGCAGCCGAATCTCGTTGATGTGGCTGGCCTTCATCTGGTCCATCGTCTTCTTGTAGTTGACCATCCACAAGCCGATCGGAGCGCCGCCGTCGTTGTCCTGGCCGCCCCAGCCGATCCCGGCGATCCGGACGGGTTCGCCCTGGCGGTCGACGATCTGGTTGCCTTTCGTGCTGAGATAGTCGGACGGAAGCAGGTTGCTTCCCCCCGGTGAAGCCGCCCGCAGCGGCGACGCGGCGCAGCACACCGCCAGGACGGCGGCGATCAACCCGGCGATCCGATGAAAGTCACGGCGCATGAAATCCGATCCTCGTGGCTTAGAGCCGAGATAGCGGCGTTGCCCGCGCGCGGGACCTTCGTCAAGCTCGGAAAATGTGACGCTCCCGGCTCGGCTCGCGCGGTCGTGACAAACGAGCAAGCTGCGGGCCCTATCAGTCTAATTAACGATGGATAATATTCGCTGTCTGGGTCCAAAGACACAGGCACGCGCACAAGGCCGGTTGCTCGGGAGGGAAGGAAATGAATAGCCTTGCACGGAACAAGCGTGGATCAGAACGTTCGCGGAGGGCATCTTTGCTCGCTGGCGCGTTGACGGCCGCCATGCTCATGGCGGGCGGCGCGGCGGCCCAAACTGACGAACATATGGTCCTGGTCGATACCATCGACGTCGGCGGAATGGGACTCGGGGCGTTCGACATCAGCTTCGTCGATCCGACCATTGATCTCTACGTTCTGTCCGATCGAACCAATGGCTCGGTCGATTTCTTCGACGCCAGCGACAACACCTTCACCGGCCGGGTGAGCGGCTTCTCGGGGGCCGTGCTCAATCCCGATGGGACGGCGAACAACAGCATCTCGGGTCCCGATGGCGTGACGATCGTCGATCACACGCAGGTTTGGGCGGGCAACGGCGACAGCACGGTCAAGGTCATCGACATCGCCACGTTCCAGATCATCAATTCGATCTCGACGGGTGGCCAGTTCCGCGTGGACGAGATGGCCTACGATCCGACAGACCATATCATTGCGGTAGCCAACAACGCGGACACGCCGCCGTTTATCACCCTGATCGATACCAACTCCCATGCGATCCTTGGAAAGATAACGTTCGACGGCACCAACGGCACGCCGGACGCCACCAATGGGATCGAGCAGCCGCAGTGGTCGCCGGCCACAGGGCGGTTCTATGTCTCCGTGCCGCAAGTCGGGACCGATCCGGAGATGGGCGGGATCTCGGCGATCGACCCCCATAGCATGAGTGTCGTCGCCACCTACCCGGTGCGCGACTGCTCGCCGGCCGGTCTCGCGGTCGGACCGAATAGCGAGGCGCTGATCGGGTGCAGCGCCTCGTTCGGCACCGCACCCAACGTGCTGACCCAGTCGCTGGTCATCAATCTCGTCAGCGGCAACGTCGCGGCGAACATCACACAGGTCGGCGGCTCCGACGAGGTCTGGTACGACCAGGGAACCCAGCACTACTATCTGGGCGCGCGCAGCAACACCGACAACGCAGGTACAGTCGTGCCGGTGCTCGGCACCATCGACGCCAAGACGAAGGCGTTCGATGGCAACGTCGCGACCTCGACGACGGCGCACTCCGTCGCCGCGGACCGGGTGTCGCACCATGTCTTCGTGCCGATCGGCTTCGTGCCGCCCGGCAGCCCGGCTGGCACCGATGTGACCAACCCGTGCCCGAACGTGTCGCGCGGCTGCGTCGCGGTCTATCTGCCGTCGGCCATCGACGACGATGACGGGACCAAGCAAGCCCAACGCTAGGGCGAGCCTCCCGCTCCGAGAAAGGGCGAATTGACGATCACCAGGCGCTGGCGGTAACCCCGCCGGGGCTTGGGACCCGCGCCGGCCGCATGTCAGGCGGAATTAACGAAGTGTTATGATCGCACGTGCGATATGACGCTTGCGTTGACAACTGATTAACGCCACTCTGCGCACGCCGCCCCGGTTGCGAGGCGGTTTGCGTGAGGGTGTCATGTCTGCGACGGGACGCATCCTGCTGATCGAGGACGATCCGCTCGTCAGCGAGGTTATCGCGGCGGTTCTCGAGGATCGCTATGTCGTCACGAGGGCGCCGTGCGCGTCGAGCGCCCAGGCGCTCCTCCGAGAAGGCTTTTTCGATGCCGTGCTCCTGGATTGCCTCCTGCCAGGCGGCGGCGCCGCCCGCGTGATGGTGGAAGCCGAGGGGCTCGGCGTTCCGGTCGTGCTCACCAGCGGCCATATGGATCAGATGGAACTCCGCAGCGGCGGCGCGCGACCGTTCCTCGCCAAGCCGTTCAGCGTGGATGAGCTGCTCGCGATCCTGGAGCGGACCCAGGCCGTGAGCCGGGCATTGCTGCCCCTCCCGCCCGCGGGCTCGCCCGAGCCGCTTCTGGACGCGCCGTGCGCGTAGACTTCTAGTTCCTCGGCAGCCGGGCCGTTTTGGGGGCGTCCGGGTTCTGTGCCCGGTGGCGCAGCAGGTGGTCGGCGAGCACGCAGGCCAGCATCGCCTCGCCCACCGGAACCGCGCGAATGCCGACGCACGGATCATGACGGCCCTTGGTCACGATCTCCGTCTCGCGGCCCGCCCGATCCACCGTCTGGCGCGGCGACAGGATGGAGCTGGTCGGCTTGACCGCGAAGCGGGCCACGATCGGCTGGCCGGTGGAGATGCCGCCCAGGACGCCGCCGGCATGGTTCGACTGGAAGCGGATAGCGCCGCCATCCATCCGCATCTCGTCGGCATTCGCCTCGCCGCGCAGGCTCGCGGCGGCGAAGCCGTCACCGATCTCCACGCCTTTGACGGCGTTAATCGACATCAGCGCCCCGGCGAGGTCCGCATCGAGCTTGCCGTAGATCGGTGCCCCCAGCCCCGGCGGCACGCCCTCGGCCCACACCTCGATCACAGCGCCGAGCGAGGATCCCTGCTTGCGGATCTCGCTCAGGAGCGTCTCCCACTCCCGGGCGGCGAGGGGATCGGGACAGAAGAACGGGTTGCGATCCACTGCCTCCCAGTCCCAGCGCGCGCGTTCGATCCCGTGCGGCCCCATCTGGACCAGCGCGCCCCGGATACGCACGCCGGCGCCGAGCACCCTGCGCGCGACCGCGCCCGCCGCGACGCGCATCGCCGTCTCTCGCGCCGAGCTGCGCCCGCCGCCGCGATAGTCGCGGATGCCGTATTTCAGCTCATAGGCGAGGTCCGCGTGACCGGGGCGGAACCGCTCGGCGATCTCGCTGTAGTCGCGCGAGCGTTGATCGACGTTCTCGATGGTCAGGGCGATCGGGGTGCCGGTGGTCTGGCCCTCGAACACGCCCGACAGAATGCGGACGCGGTCGGGTTCCTGGCGCTGCGTCGTGAAGCGGGACTGGCCGGGGCGGCGGCGGTCGAGCCACGGCTGGATGTCGGCCTCGGAGAGCGCGATGCGCGGCGGGCAGCCATCGACGACGCAGCCGATCGCCGGGCCGTGGCTCTCGCCCCAGGTGGTGACGCGAAAAAGGTGGCCGAAGCTATTGTGGCTCACGCCGTTACGCCTCGCCCCCCTCAATAACCGCGATATCCGGCGCGGCCGGGTTCTTCATGCCGACGAGATGATACCCGCAATCGACGTGATGCACTTCTCCGGTGACGCCCGACGACAGAGCCGACAGCAGATAGACGCCGGCTCCGCCGACATCGGCGATGGTGACGTTGCGCTGCATCGGGCTGTTCAGCTCGTTCCAGCGCAGGATATAGCGAAAATCTCCGATACCGGAGGCGGCGAGCGTCTTGATCGGCCCGGCGCTGATCGCGTTCACCCGGATGCCGTCGCCGCCCAGGTCGGCAGCCAGATAGCGCACCGAAGCCTCCAGCGCCGCCTTGGCGACGCCCATGACGTTGTAGTGCGGGGTCCATCGCTCCGCGCCCAGGTAGGACAGGGTCAGCAGGCTGCCGCCCGGCCCCATCATCGGCACCGCGCGCTGGCAGACGGCCGTGAACGAGTAGCAGGAGATGTCCAACGCCTGCACGAAGGCCGCGCGCGGCGTATCGAGGTAGCGCCCGCGCAGGAACGCCTTGTCGGCATAGCCGATCGCGTGGACAAGGAAGTCCAGCCGGTCCCACCGCCTCCCGACGGCCGCGAAGGCGGCGTCGATGCTCGCCTCCTCGGCCACGTCGCAACCGACCACCATCGCGGAGCCGACGGAGGCGGCGAGCGGGCGCACCCGGCGCTCCAGCGCCTCGCCCTGGAAGGTGAACGCCAGCTCGGCTCCCTGCGCCGCGCAGGCCGCGGCGATGCCCCAGGCGAGCGAACGCTCATTGGCCACCCCCATGATGAGTCCGCGCCTGCCATGCATCAGGGTGCCTGCCATCAGGGTGCCCGCCTGCGGTTCCGCCGCCATGCGCATCCTCGGGTTGTGCTATCCGATGCGGTGGTGGCACAGGGGCGCGCGGGCGGGCAAGAGCAGTGCGCGTGCCGTCGCAGGAGCCGAGCATGGTGGAGAGCACCCCGAACGACGCCGACCCGTTCGCCTGGTTCGCGCGCTGGATGGCCGAGGCCGTGGCATCCGAGCCGAGCGACGCGAACGCGATGACCCTGGCGACGGCGACCCGAGATGGCCGGCCCTCGGCGCGGATCGTGCTGCTGAAAGGCCGCGACGCGCGGGGTCTCGTGTTCTACACCAATAGCGAAAGCCGCAAGGGCCTGGAGCTGGCCGCCAATCCCCGCGCCGCCTTGCTGTTCCATTGGAAGTCGCGCCAGCGCCAGATCCGCGTCGAGGGATCCATCGAGCCGGTGACGCCAGCCGAGGCCGACGCCTATTTCGCCACCCGCGCCCGCATCTCCCGCCTGGGCGCCTGGGCCTCCGATCAGTCCCGCCGCCTGTCGTCGCGGACCGAACTGGAGCGCCGGTTGGCCGAGCAGGAGGCCCGCTTCCCAGGCGAGGCGGTGCCCCGCCCGCCGCACTGGTGGGGCTATCGCTTGCTGCCGGAACGGTTCGAGTTCTGGCAGGATATGCCGCACCGCCTGCACGACCGCACGGTGATGACGCGCGGGGCCGAGGGCAGATGGACAATAGAAAAGTTGTTCCCGTGAACGCGCCCCTGTCCCAGAGCGAAACAGGCGTGCTAGCCTTGCAGGGCAGACCCGCGAAAAGGACATCGGGCCATGGCCATCCGCAAGCTGCTCCTGCCGCTGACGGGCACCGCCGCCGGAGAGGCGGCCTTGCTGACCTCGCTTTCCATCGCCCGCGCCTGGGACGCGCATGTGCTGGCGCTGCACGTGCGCGTGGACAGCCGCGACGTCGCGCCGCTGGCCGGAGAGGGCCTGTCCGGGGCGATGATCGAGGAGATGATGTCGGCTACCGAGAAGGAAAGCGCTCATCGCGCCCAGGCCGTGCGAGCGATGTTCGATCGCTTCGTCGCGGCCAACGAGGTGGCGCTGGCCGAATCGTATGCGCATCGTCCCGGCCCCAGCGCGAGCTTCGCCGCCGTCACCGGGCGCGAGGAGGACATCGTCGCGCAGCAGGCGCGGCTGGCCGACGTGACGGTCGTTCCCCACCCGGAGGCCGGCGAGGACGTATCGTCCTCCGATGCCCTGCACGCCGTGCTGTTCGATTCCGGGCGGCCGGTCTTGGTGGCGCCGCAGGTGCCGCTGCCGACCATCGGCACACGGGTCTGCCTGGGCTGGAACGGCACCGCCGAATCAGCCTCGGCCGTCACGGCGGCGCTGCCCTGGCTGCAGCACGCCGAGGCAGTCCGGATCCTCTCGGCCGAGGGCTACCAGCGGCGCGGCCCCGGCGCCCCGGAGCTTGCCGCCTATCTCGCGCTGCACGGGGTTCATGCCGAGAGCCAGGTCTTCCAGGCGCGCAGCGGCACGGTCGGCAGCGCGCTGCTGTCGGCCGCGCGGGATTTCGGCTGCGACCTGCTGGCGATGGGCGCGTATTCGCATTCCCGCCTTCGCCAGCTCATCTTGGGCGGTGTGACCCGCCACGTTCTGGAGAAGGCCACGTTGCCCGTGCTGATGAACCGCTGACACGACGGGCGCGGATGTGACCGCGCCCCCGCTTGGCCCGCTGGTTGGCGTCGATGACCCGTTCGTGGCGGAGGCGCTGCGGGCCTATGTCAAGCTGCTGCGCGCGGCCAAGGCCGTGCTCGCGCGAATCGAGCCGCGCTTGGCCGCCAGCGGCCTGACGCCGACCCAGTTCGGCGTGCTGGACGCGGTGCTGCACACCGGATCGCTCAGCCAGCGCGAACTCGGGCGCAAGGTGCTGACCAGCGCCGGCAACATGACGGACGTGATCGACAAACTGTCCCGACGCGGGCTGGTGCGGCGCGGCCGCAAACCGGGCGACCGCCGGGCCGTTCGCATCGAGCTGACCGAGGCGGGACGCACGACGATCGCGGCGCTATTCCCCTGCCACGCCCGCGATATCGCGGGCGCGATGAGCGGGCTCGATGAGGCGGAGCTGCGCCAGCTTGGCGGCCTGCTGCGCAAGCTCGGGCTGGCGGCGGCGGTTGCGGATCGGGAGGAGACACACCATTTGGGCGGCGAATAATTCGTCATCGAACGATGGGAGGCCACCATGATCGAAGTTCGGCCCTTCGCTTCGCTGGGAGCGTTTCGCAACCAGTGGCTGGACGCGCGTCATCACTTCAGCTTCGGCCACTACCATGATCCCGACCGCGAGGGCCTCGGGCGCCTGCTCGTCTGGAATGACGACGAGATCGCGCCCGGCAAGGGGTTCGATCCGCACTCGCACCGCGAGATGGAGATCATCACCTATGTCCGCGAGGGCGCGATCACACACCGCGACAGCCTGGGCAATGAGGGGCGTACGGAGGCCGGCGACGTGCAGGTTATGCACGCCGGGACCGGGATCACGCACGCCGAGTACAACCGCGAAGCCGGGCCGACCCGCATCTTCCAGATTCGGATTCTGCCCGATCGACACGGCGCCGCCCCCGGCTGGGCCGCCCGCGCCTTCCCTCGTGCGGCCGAGGGAGCCGGCGAACTGGAGGTGGTGGCGAGCGGGCGGGCGCTCGATCAGGGCAGGGAGGCGCTGCCGCTCCATGCCGACGCCGCCGTCCTGGCGGGATCGCTGCGAGCCGGCCAGACCGTGCGCGTGCCGATGGCGCCCGGCCGCGCCGCCTATCTTGTCCCGGCGACCGGGCGTGTGCGTGTCAACGGCAAGGACGTCGGCACCCGCGACGGGCTCGCCGTCACCGGCGAGACGGAGATCGCGATCACGGCCAGCGAGGACGCGAATGTCGTGCTGGTCGATGTCGCGGGAGGTTGATCCGCCGCGGCGCGCCGGATGCGCAAATGCGAAGCTTTATTAGAATCGCGAACCCGTGACGAGGACCGCCCGCTCATGAGCCACCTCGACCTCCTGGAGGACCTGATCCGCCGCGCCCGTGCGGCCGGCGCCGACGCGGCCGATGCCGTGCTGGTGGCGGGGACGTCGCTCTCGGTGCAGCGCCGGCTCGGGCAGACCGAGCACGTGGAACGTTCGGAGGGGCGCGATTTGGGCCTGCGGGTGTTCCTCGGCCGGCACGCGGCCGTGGTGTCCTCCACCGCGATCGACCCTTCGGGCTTCGCCGCGCTGACCGAACGCGCCGTCGCGATGGCTCGCGTGGTGCCCGAGGATCCCTATGCCGGTCTCGCCGACACCGCCGCGACGGCCGCCACGATGCCGGATTCCGGTCCGCTCGACCTCGCTGACGGCGAGGAACCCGACGCGGCACGTCTGGCCGCGCGCGCCAGCGCCGCCGAAGAGGCCGCGCTTGCGGTGCCGGGAGTGACGAACTCCGAAGGCGCGGAGGCCGGCTACGGGCGGGTGGAGGTCGCGCTCGTCACTTCGGCCGGCTTCGCCGGGCGGCTCGTCCGCACCAGCCACTCGGTTTCCGCCACTGCGCTCGCCGGCGTCGGGACCGCGATGCAGCGCGACTACGACTATCATGGGACGGTACATCTGGCCGACCTCGACGGCCCGGGCGTGATCGGCCGCCGTGCGGGGGACCGGGCCGTCGCCCGTCTCAACCCGACACGGCCGCAAACCGCCAGGCTGCCCGTGCTGTATGATCCACGCGTGGCCGGCAGCCTGCTCGGCCATCTCGCCGGCGCGATCAACGGCGCCGGGATCGCCCGCGGCACCTCGTTCCTCAAGGACCGCCTCGGACAACTCGTCTTCGCGCCGGGGATCGCCGTACATGACGATCCGCTGCGCCGTCGCGGCCTGCGCTCCAAGCCGTGGGACGGCGAGGGCACGCCGACGGCCCCGCGCGCGCTTGTGGACGACGGCGTGCTGACGACGTGGCTGCTCGACAGCCGTTCGGCCCGCCAGCTCGGCCTCGTCTCCACCGGACATGCCGCACGCGGCACCGGCGGCCCGCCCTCGCCGGCGCCGACCAACCTCTATCTGGCGCCCGGACCCCTCTCGCCGACCGAGCTGATGGCCGACATCAGGCTGGGGCTTTACGTGACGGAGTTGATCGGCATGGGCGTGAACGGCGTCACCGGCGACTACAGCCGGGGCGCTGCCGGCTTCATGATCCGCGACGGCGCGCTGGCCGAGCCGGTGGCCGAGATCACGATCGCCGGGACGTTGCCGGAGATCTTCGCCCACCTCACCCCGGCCAGCGATCTCCGTTTCCGGCGCGGCACCGATTCCCCGACGCTGCGGGTCGAGGGAATGACGGTCGCGGGCGCTTGATCTCTTCGGTCCGTTCCCTCTATGCGAGCGGCGCGCCACACACCATATTGCGCGCGCAATCACGGGACGAGCGATTTCTCCATGCGTCGAACTTCCACGCTGCTGGCCGCCGTCGCGGCCCTCGGCCTTGCGCTTCAGCCGGGCCTCGCGCTCGCCCGCGCGGGCGGCGGCGGTTCCATGGGAAGCCGCGGGAGCTATACTTTTTCCCCGCCGCCTTCCACCCGCACGGCGCCGTACTCGGCCGCGCCGATCGAACGCAGCCTCACCCCTCGCCCCGCGCCGAGTTACGGCAATCCGGCCACGCAGGGCTACGCCGCGCCCTATCGCTCGGGTTTCGGGTCGGGACTGCTGGGCGGCCTGATCGGGGTCGGGTTGGGCAGCATGCTGTTCGGCCACGGTTTCGGCGGCGGATTCGGGCTGTTGTGGCTGCTGCTGCGGATCGCGCTCGTGGTGCTGATCGTGCGCTGGGTCTGGCGCCTGCTTAGCCGCAATCGTCCTGCCTACGCGGGTGCCCCCAACGCGTTCTCCCGCAACCAGGCCAGCGGGATGAACCCGCGCCCGATGTCGAGCGGCCGTGCCGCGCCGCCGGCGGTCCCGATCGAGCCGGCGGACTTCCAGAGCTTCGAGCAGACGCTGCACGAAATCCAGGACGCCTGGAGCCGCGGCGACGTGAACGGGCTTCGCGCGCTCGCCACGCCGGAGATGGTCAGCTACTTCGCCGACCAACTCGCCGATTATGCGAGCCGGGGCGAGCGCAACACCGTCAGCGACGTCCGCCTGCTCTCGGGCGATCTCGCCCAGGCCTGGGCCGAGCAGGGACGGGAATACGCGACCGTGGCGATGCGCTTCGCCATGATCGACGTCACCCGCGACGCCACGGGCCGCATAACGGACGGCAGCCCGACGGAGCACGTCACCGCGACCGAGCTGTGGACGTTCGCGCGTGCGCGGGGCGGGCGCTGGATCTTGTCGGCCATCCAGCAGGCGCGGTGAGCGCCAGACGCGCGTCTGGCGACCTTTGCACGCCCATCTCTTGTCCCGTTGTCGTCAGCCGGATTAGCTCGGTAGGCTGACCGCACGCGGAGGAGCTCCGCTGGACCGACGGCCGAAAGCGAAACCTTCGGCACATCATGGCTGCCCGGCAAGCGGCGGCGCTTGTAGCGGTCCGCAAGACCTGCTTACCTGATCTGCACAAAACGCACGCGGGAGGGGGCAGATCATGTCAGCCACGTCCGGACGCGCGCAGGCGATCCCGTGGTGGAGGGAGCCTACCAAGGAGCAGTGGATGGCATGGTGGGCCGCCTGGTTGGGCTGGACCCTCGATGCCTTCGATTTCACGATATTCCTCCTGCTCATGGTGCCGATCGCGCAGTACTTCCACGTCTCGCTCACCGCAGTGACCGCGGTGTTCACCGTGACGCTGTGGCTCCGGCTCGTGGGCGCGGTCGCCTCCGGTTGGCTGTGCGACCGCATCGGCCGCAAGATCCCGCTGATGATCGCCATCGGGTGGTACTCGGTGTGCAACCTGATCGCCGGCCTGGCGCCCGTCTTCTGGCTGTTATTCCTGTTCCGCGCTCTTCTCGGCATCGGCATGGGAGCGGAGTGGCCGGCCGGCGCGGCGCTGGCGATGGAGACCTGGCCGGCCCGCTCGCGCGGGCTGATGAGCAGCCTTCTGCAGGGCTCCTGGAGCATCGGCTTTCTCGCGTCGAGCGCCCTCTATGCCCTGCTCTACAACTCGATCGGCTGGCGCGGCCTGCTGATCATCGGGATTCTTCCCTCGCTCGCCATCCCGTTCGTGCTCCTCAAGGTCAAGGAGCCGAAGGTGTGGTCCGAGAATTGCCGCCTTCAGCGTGAGAGCAAGCAAGAGGTTCGCGCGCCGCTTATCGAGATCTTCCGCTGGAACTGTACTGGGCAACACCCTCACCGCGTGCCTGTGGATGGCGAGTAGTTTCGTGGTCTATTACTCGGTTTACGGGATGTTCGCGACGCATCTCGAAAAGGATCTCCACCTCAGTCCGGCGCTGGTCGGCGCACCGATCGCCGTGGCGAACGGCATGACGTTTCTAGCGAGCTTTTTCTGGGGCTGGACGGCGGACCGGCTCGGTCGGCGCTGGGCGATGATCATTCCGGCTGCGATCGGCTTCTTTATCACTCCGGCCTATCTGTTCGTCCACGACTATGCGGTGGTGTTCGCGGCCTTCGCCATCCAGGGCGCGTTCCTCGGCGCCATCTACGGCCAGAACCCAAGCTATCTCGCGGAACGGTTCCCGACCGAGGTGCGCGCCACGGCGAGTGGGTTCTGCTACCACCAGGGCGCGGTCTGGGCCGGGTTCGTGGGGCCGGTCATGACCGCATTCGCCCTCAACCTGCCGAACGGCTTTGTCATGCCGATGCTGGCCTTCACCAACGGCGCCGTCGTGATCTTCGTTCTCACGCTGTTGTTCGGCCCGGAGACAAAGGGGAAGGTCCTCACCGCCGAATTGGGCGTAGCCTGATCTGGGGTCGTCTTCTGGGCCGTCTCAGCGTGGCGTCACCGGCCATAATGCGGGCTTAGGCGGTACACCGTGACTATCCGCTCGGTGCGATCCTCCAGCTCCAGCGTGGTCGGCACGACGTAGGTGGCGAAGGCGGCCAGGCCCGCGCGCGGCAGGTAGGCGCGGCCGGGGTCGGCTATCCAGACCTCGGCTATAGCGGCCATCGTGCGGAGCCACGGCAGGATGTGGCCCGTCATCGGCGCCTCGTAGCAGACGTCGCCGCACAGGATCAGATCCCAGCGGCACGCCTGGCCCACCACATCGGCGGGCGCAATGTTCAGGGGCACGGCGTTGGCCTCCGCGTTCAGCCGGATCGCGCAGACGGCGAGAGAATCGATCTCCGCCGCCTCCACCGATGCCGCGCCCGCCCGCGCGCAGGCGATCGCCGCGATCCCGCACCCGCCGGCGAAGTCCAGGATGCGGCGGCCGGCGACGCATTCCGGATGATCCAGCACGTGCCGCGCGAGCGCCTGTCCGCCCGGCCAGGCGAACGCCCAGAAGGGCGGGGCGACGTTGCGTTCGGCGAGCCAGTCCTCGGTGGCCTGCCAGATCGGCGTGATCTCGCACGCCAGCAGCAGGGCGATCTCGGGCACCAGGGGCGCGTGATCCTGCGCTGTGTGCGCGCGCACGAATGCCTCGGGGTTCACCACCACCATCCGGCCAGGATCGCCGCCGCGATCGCGAGCCCCGCCTCGCGGTTGCGGCGGAACAGGCGGAGGCAGCCGGCCGGATCGTGAATGTCGAGCGCCGCGACCTGCCAGGCAAGCAGCGCGGCGGGCAGGATCAGCGCCGGCCAGAACCAGCCGCCCAGTCCCGCGAGCCATCCCGCCGCCGCCAGCGCGGCCAGCGCGCCGGCGTAGCAGTTGCCGAGGAAGGGCCGCGTTCGCTCCCCGAACAGCCTTGCGGTCGATTTTACCCCGGCGAGTGCGTCGTCCTCGCGGTCCTGGTGGGCGTAGATCGTGTCGAAGCCGAGATCCCATAGGACGGCGGCGACATAGAGCGCGCCCCACGCCCCGTCGATCCGTCCGGCGGCGGCGGCATAGCCTAGCGGGGCGCCGAAGCCGAAGGTGAACCCCATGACGAGCTGCGGCCACCAGGTGACGCGCTTGGCGAGCGGATAGAGCCCGACCAGCACGAGCGACCCCGCGCCCAGTGCCCGCGCCAGCGGCCCGAACTGGAGCAGCACGGCCAGCCCGCAGGCGAGCAGGCCGACCAGGAACACCAGGGCGTGGCGCGGCCGCAGTGCGCCCGAGGCCAGCGGGCGGCCGGCGGTGCGCGGCACGAGCCCGTCGATGTCGCGGTCCCACAGATCGTTCACCACGCAGCCGGCCGCGCGCATCACCACGCTGCCGACGGCGAACAGCGCGACGAGCCGCATAGCGGCGAGCGGCGCCGGACGGGCCAGCAGGATGCCCCACAGCCCGGGCAGGAACAGCAGCCACACGCCGATCGGCCGGTCCAGCCGGGCGAGCAGGACGTAGGGGCGCCATGATTTGGGCAGGCGGGCGACCCAGCCCTCGGCGGCGATGTCGGTGTGTGCGGACATCGGGCTAATCTGCGCCCCAGCATGTCTGGGTCAATCCGCCTGTTCGTTGACGCGCCGCTCGCGGCCGGAGCCGAGGTCGCGGCCAGCCAGGGGCAGGCGCACTACCTTGGCATCGTCATGCGCCGCGCGCCGGGCGAGGCCGTGCGCGTGTTCAACGGAAGCGGCGGGGAATGGCTGGCGCGCATCGCCGCCCTCCGGCGCGACCGCGCGACCCTTGTGATTGAGCGCCAGCTTCGTCCGCAGGCCGCCGAGTCCGATCTGTGGCTGGTCTTCGCCCTGCTGAAGCGCGACGCGACCGATCTTCTCGCACAGAAGGCGACGGAGCTGGGCGCATCGGCGCTGCTTCCCGTGCTGAGCGAGCGGACCAACGCCACGCGGGTTAACGAGGCGCGTTTGGCCGCCATCGCGACCGAGGCCGCCGAGCAAAGCGAACGGCTCACCGTCCCGCGCATCCACCCGCCGCGCCGGCTGGCCGATCTGCTGGCTTCATGGCCCGCCGGCCGAACGTTGTTCGCCGCAGTCGAACGGCGGCCTGGGCCCGCCATCCCCTTCGCCGACGGGCCGGCGGGGCTGCTGGTCGGACCCGAGGGCGGTTTCACGCACACGGAGCTTGACGCGCTCGGCCGGCACAAGTCTGTTGCCGCCGTGAGCCTCGGCCCGCGCGTCCTGCGCGCCGAGACCGCCGCGATCGCCGGACTGGTGCTGTTGCAGGCGCCGCGAGCCGGCTGAATACTCAATCCGCAACCGCGCAACGCCCGGAGCCCGATGTCGAATCCCGGAGACGCCGACACGACCCCGATCACCTCCGTACGTCACCTCGCCGAATATTTCGCGGAGGGCTGCAAGCCGCGCGGGCGCTTCCGCATCGGCACGGAGCACGAGAAGTTCGGATTCCGGGCCGGCGATTTCTTGCCGCCCCCCTACGAGCCCGCGCCCGATGCCCCAGGCTCGATTTCGCGGCGTTCTGGAGGGTTTGGCCCGCCAGGGTGGCGAACCGATCCTGGACCGGGGCAATCCGATCGGGCTGAAGCTGCCCGCCGGCGCGTCGGTCTCGCTCGAACCGGCGGGCCAACTTGAATTGTCCGGGGCGCCGGTCGAGACCCTGCACGACACCAAGGCCGAATTCGACGCGCATTTCGCGGCGGTCCGCTCGGCGGCCGAGCCGCTGCGGCTTGGCTTCGCCCCGCTCGGCTTCCATCCCACGATGGAGCGCGCGGCGATGCCCTGGATGCCGAAGAGCCGCTACGCGATCATGCGCCGCTACATGCCGAAGGTGGGCGGTCTCGGACTCGACATGATGACGCGCACCTGTACCGTACAGGTGAACCTCGACTACGCCTCGGAGCAGGACATGCTGCGCAAGCTGCGCGTCTCGCTCGTGCTGCAGCCGCTGGCGACCGCGCTGTTCGCCAATTCCCCGTTCACCCTGGGCCGGCCGAACGGCTTCCTGAGCTATCGCGCGCATGTCTGGACCGACACCGACAATGACCGTAGCGGCATCCCGGCGGTGATGTTCGAGGACGGGTTCGGCTTCGAGCGCTACGCCGAATGGCTGGTCGATCGCATGCCGATGTACTTCGTCTATCGCGACGGGCATTACATCGACGCCGCCGGGGAATCGTTCCGCGCCTTCCTCTCGGGGCGGCTCGGCAACCTCGCCGGCATGCCGGCGACGGTCGGCGACTTTGCGGACCATGTAACGACCGCGTTCACCGATGTCCGCATCAAACGGTTCCTGGAGATGCGGGGCGCCGACGCCGGCACGCCGGCTATGATGCTGGCGCAGTCCGCGCTGTGGGTGGGTCTCCTCTACGACGAGGCGGCCCTCGAGGCGGCGTTGGGGCTGATCCGCGGGGTCGGCTGGGCCGAGGCGGTTGCGCTGCGCGATTCGGTGCCGCGTCTGGGGCTTGATACCCCGTTCCGCGGCCACAGGCTGCGAGATCTGGCGCGCGACGTCCTTGCGGCGGCCGCGGATGGCCTGCGCGCCCGCGCACGGACCGATGCCGCCGACCGGGATGAGCGGGCTTATCTGGAACCGCTGCACGCGATCGCCGACGGGGCGCCCTGTCAGGCCGAGCACTGGCTGGCTCGCTATCACGGCGCTTGGGGTGGCGACGTCCGGCCGATTTTTGTCGAGGCGGCCGTTTAGCAAAGTTGACGCGTTAACAAAGTTGGTGCGGACGATTGATGCACACTTGCGTCTGCAATCGGGATCGGCAGAATGCAGACATCATGATGTCAAATCTCGTTGTGCGCTCCTCCGGGCGGCCTCCCCCGCCTCCCCAGACAAGCAGTGTGGTGCTGCGTCTCCGGCTAATCGGCCAGATGGAGGCCTGGACGCTCAGCTCGCAAAGCGTGCTGCCCGGCGGCCGCAAGAACTCGCGCCCTTCTCGCCGTGGTCGCGATTCAGGCGCCCCGTCCGGCGCTGCGGGGCCGGCTGGCGGAGCTGCTGTGGAGCCGGCGGCCCGAGGAGCAGGCGCGCGCCTCGCTGCGCCAGGAGATCCATCGGCTGCTGGAAGTGCTGGCCCCGGCGGGCCCCGACGTGGTCCAGGTCACGCGCGACCATCTGTCGCTCCGCCCCGGCGCGGCCTGGGTGGATGTGGACGAGGTGATGCGCGCCACCGTCCAGCAGCCGGCCTCGCTGTCGTTGCTCGACGGCGATTTGCTGGAGGATCTGGACGGCGCCGATCCGGCGTTCGACACGTGGCTGACCACCGAGCGCGAACGGCTGCGCGACCGGGGGCGCGGCTTGGCCGAGCAGCTTCTGCGCGAGCAGGAGGACCCGGACGCGGCGATCCCGGCGGCGCAGCGCCTGCTCGCCATCGACCGTGCACATGAGGGCGCCTGGCGGACGCTGATGCGTGCGCACGCCGCGCGTGGAGAGCGCGGCATGGCGATCCAGGCTTACGATCGCTGCCGGGCGGTATTGGCCGACCTGCTGGACGCCGCGCCCTCGGCCGAGACGCAGAACCTGCTGGCCCAAATTCGCGGTCCGTCCGGCTCGCGCCTGCCGCTGCGCCCGCCCGCGCCGGCGGCCGATGACACTGCCGAATCGGCCGTGCCAGCCGGCCAGCGATCGGGTCCGGCCCGTGGGGGCGCGCATGTGGGCGTGCTGCCGTTCCAACTCGTCGGCACGGGCGAGGAGGAGGCGCATCTGTCGCCGGGCTTGGCCGAGGAGATCACCAGCGCGCTATCGCGGTTTCGGTGGATGTTCGTCGTCTCCTCCAACTCCCTAGCGCGCTTCTCCGAAGAAACTCGCGATGAAGACGCGATCCGGCAGACCCTCGGCCTCGATTTCCTGCTGGACGGCACGATCCAGCGCGTCCGCAACCGGCTGCGGATCACGGCGCGGCTGCTCGACCTCAGGGCCGGCAACCAAGTGGTCTGGGCGCGGCGCTTCGATCGCCAATCCAACGATCTGCTGACGTTACAGGACGAGATCGCGGCCGAGGTGGTCGCGCAGATCGACCCGGAGATCCTGCTGATCGAGGCCAAGCGCGTCACCATCCGCCCGGCCGTGGACGCCACTGCCTACGACCTCGTGCTGCGGGCCCTCCCGCTGATGAACCGGATGGAGCGGGCACCCTTCATGCAGGCAGGCGACCTGCTGCGCCGCGCGATCGAGCTGGAACCGGAATACGCCGCCGCGCATGCGTGGTCGGCCTACTGGCAAGTGTTCCTCGTCGGCCAGGGCTGGGCCGACCGCCCGCAGGACAGCATGATCGAGGCCGGTCGTCTGGCCGAGCGCGCGATCCAGCTCGACCCCTTCGACGCGCGCGCGCTGACCATCGCAGGGCATGTCCGTGCCTTCCTGCACCACGAGTTGGACGAGGCGGCGACGCTGCACGAACGCGCGCTGTCGCTTAACCCGAACCTCGCGATGGCCTGGGCGCTGTCCTCCGTCACGCACGCCTACATGGGCGACACCGAGGAGGCCGAGACCCGCAGCGCACGCTACAAGCGGCTGTCGCCGCTCGACCCGTACGCCTTCATCTTCGACAGCTTCTTCACGATCATCCACCTCCTGAAACGGGACTACCCGGCGGCGATGGCGGCCGGCCGGTCGGCGACGCAGATGAACCCGTCGCTGTCGGCGGGCTTCAAGCCCTATTTGGCAGCCCTTGGCCATCTCGGGCGCAAGCAGGAGGCGGCGGTCGCGTTGCGCCGGTTGCTGGCCGTTGAGCCGGACTTCACGGTCGAGCGGTTCCTCAGCACCTCGCCGTTCGCCCGCGAGAGCGACCGGGAGAACTACGCGGAGGGTCTGCGCCTGGCGGGCGTGCCCGAAACGGACGCGGCCTCCAACGCAGCCGCCGCGCCTCAGAACTGACATGGAAGCCGACTCGGCGGTGCGCCTGGAGTCGGCGCCCGCCAAGGTCAATCTGTTTCTTCATATCATCGGCCGCCACGTGGACGGCTATCATCTCCTCGACAGCCTCGCCGTGTTCGCGGACGCGGCCGACGCGCTGCGCGCCGAGGCGGCGGAATCGCTGAGCCTGACGTTGGAGGGGCCGTTCGCGTCGGCGCTGGCGCCGGAGCCCGACAACCTCGTGCTGCGCGCCGCGCGCGCGCTGGCCGCGGCGGCGTCTATTGCGCCGCGCGCCCGGCTCGTGCTGACCAAGAATCTGCCGGTGGCGTCCGGCATCGGCGGCGGCTCGGCCGACGCGGCGGCGGCATTGCGCGCGCTCGCGGCGCTGTGGGGCATCGAGCCGGTGGCGGACCTGTCCGCGCTGGCCGCGCGGCTAGGGGCCGACGTGCCGGTGTGCCTCGCCTCGCGCCCCGCGCGGATGGGCGGCGTGGGCGAGGCATTGTCGCCGGCCCCGACACTGCCGCCGTGCGGCGTCGTGCTGCTGAATCCCGGCGTGCCGGTTGCCACCGCCGAGGTGTTCCGCGCCCGCGCGGGCGGCTTTTCGCATCGGGCCGACCTGGCCGGCGGGTGGGCGGACGCGGCGGGGATGGCCGCCGATCTCGCCCGCACGCACAACGACCTGGAGCCGCCCGCGATCGCCTTGTGTCCGCCAATCGGCGCGGCGCTGGAAGCTCTGCGCGCCGCGCCGGGGTGCCTTCTGGCGCGCATGAGCGGATCGGGAGCGACGTGCTTCGGCCTGTTCGCGAATCCGGGGGAGGCGGCCGCGACGGCGGCGGGGATCGTGCGGCCGGGTTGGTGGGTCTGGGGCGGCGGCCTGGCGGCGGAGCTACGCCGCCCAGCTTGAACGGCCCTGGATCGCCCAGCGTCCGTCCAGCAGGGTGACGATGTCCTCCCAAAAGAAAAGGGCGGCCCTCGCGAGCCGCCCTTTGCATCGACGTCGACCGTGTCTTCAGCTTTGCCGGTTGGAGCTCCCGAACAACTGCAGCATCAGCAGGAACAGGTTGATGAAATTCAAGTAGAGGCTCAGCGCGTCGTACACGCTCCGCTTGGCGGCGCCGTCGGTGCCCTCGGCATAGGCGTACTGGATATACGTCGCCTTGATACGCTGGGTGTCGTAGGCAGTCAGGCCGGTGAACACCAGCACGCCGACGATGCTGACGACGAACTGCAACGCGCTGCTGTGGACGAAGAGGTTCACCAGGCTGGCGATGATGACGCCGATCAGCCCCATCAGCAGGAAGCTGCCCCAGCGGCTCAGGTCGCTGCGCGTGGTGTAGCCGTAAATGCTCATCGCCGCGAACGTGCCTGCGCTGATGAAGAACACGCGCGCGATCGAACCGCCGGAGTAGCGGAAAAAGATGCTGCTGATGCTGGCACCCATCGCGGCGCAGAATAGCCAGTAAAGGGTCTGCGCGGTGGTGCGCGAAAGCCGGTTGATCCCGAAGCTGAGGACCAGCACGAAAGCAAGCGGCGCGAAGGTTGCCAGCAGGGCCAGCGGCCCGGCCGTCCGCGCCATTCCGTACGGCGTCGCGACCACCGGGTAGAAGGCGTTGATCAGCGTCGTGTTGGCGATAAGGTAGGCGATGATCCCGGTCAGCACGAGGCCGGAGGTCATCCAGTTGTACACGCGCAGCATGTACGCCCGAAGCCCCGCGTCCAGGACCGCGGTATCCGCGGTGGCGCTGCGCCGGGCACCCGGGTATGTCCGGAAATCGGGACTATAGGCCATGGCTTTCTTTGTTCCTCTCACGCGGGCGACACCCCGCGCCCAATAATTGGCTTTTGGCCGGCGCGCTTCAAGTACGGCCTGAACCCTACTCGTTCCGCAGGCGCGCGGCCGGTCTGGCCCGCAACGCTGCGGCGGTGCCAGCATAGCCGAAGATCAGCATGACCGCGAGGGCCGCCGCAAGCGTTCCGCTCAGCCGGCCCGGCAGGAAGGCCCACGGCTCGTGGATGACCCAGCGCATCACCGCCCAGCTCGCCGCCGTGCCGACCGCGGCCGCGATCACCCCGGCGACGAGGCCCAGCGTGCCGAACTCGACCAGCCAGGCCAGGCGGAGTTGCGCGCGCGTGGCGCCGAGCGCCTTTAGGATCACTGCCTCCCGGATGCGTCGCCGCCGGCCGGCGGCGACCGCGCCCACCAGCACCAGCGCCCCAGCCGCGAGCGTCACCGCCCCGGTCCCGGCCAGCGCCGCCGCGATCTGCGACAGCAGGTCCGCGACGGCGGCCAGGATCTCGGTGACGCTCACGCCCGTCACGTTGGGCAACGCGTCGCTCACCCGGCGCAGGAGGCCGCCCTGCTCCCCCGGGGGGACGCGTACCGTCGCGATGTGGGTGTGCGGGGCGGCGGACAGCAGGCCGGGGCTGGCCACCATCACGAAATTCAGGCCGAGCCGGCGCCATGCGACGTCGCGCAGGCTCGCCACGCGCAGGTCGATGTCGCGCCCCAGGACGTTGACCCGGATCACCGCGCCCACCCCGATCCCCCAGCCTTGCGCCAGATGCGCGTCGAGGGAGACGAGCGTCGGGCCGTCGTAGCCGGTCGGCCACCACCTGCCGGCGACGATGCGCGTATCCGGCGGCGGCACGGCGGCGTAGGTCAGGCCGCGATCTCCGCGCAGCGCCCAGCGCGTGTCGGGGGTGGCGCGCACCTGCTCGGCGGGCACGCCGTTCACCGCGACGATGCGCGCGCGCAGGCTCGGCACCTCGTCCAGCCCGGTCGCGCCCGGCGTCGCGCCGACGATCGCGTCGAACCGGGCCACCTGGTCGGGCTGGATGTCCACGAAATAGAAGCTCGGGGCGCTCGCGGGCATTTGCTCGAGGATGGCGCGGCGGATGTTGCCCTGGATCAGCGCCACCGCCGCCAAGGTGCAAAGGCCGAGGCCGACCGAGGTCAGCATCAGCGGCGTGGCCGCGCCCGGTCGGCGCAGGCTGGCCAGGCCCAGGCGCGCGGCGGGCCACGGCAGACGGATCGCACCCGCCGCACGCACCAGGCCCAGTCCTCCGAGCCGAAACAACGCCAACGCCCCCACGGCCGCGCCGCAGAAGCCAAGCGCGAACAGCCGGTCCGCCGACGACCAGATAGCCAGCCCCGCCAGCCCCGCCGCCAGCGCGCCGGTCGCGGCCAGCACGGCGCGAGGCGGTCGCGCGGCCTCGGGGATCATCCCGTCGCGGAACAGCGCCGCGCCGGGGATGCGCATGGCGCGCGCCAGCGGCGGCAACCCGAAGCAGGCGGCGGTAAGCGCGCCGTAGCACGCCGCCAGGATCAGCGGCTTCGCATAGAGCCCCGCGACAGGCGGCACCGGCAGCACCCCCGCGAGCCAGCGCGCCGCCAGCAACGGGACGGCCGCGCCGACCACTAGCCCGATCAGGATGCCGCAGAGCGCCAGCGCGGCGGCCTGAATCGCGCACACGGCGAAGACAAGCCGCGCCGAGGCGCCGAGGCAGCGCAGGATGGCGATGCTGGGCGCCCGCGCGTCGAGCCAGGCGCGCACGCCGCTCGCCACGCCGACGCCGCCCACCAGCAGCGCCGTCAGACCTACCAGGGTCATGAACAGCGCGGTCTGCGCGACGAACCGCGCGATCCCCGGCGCCGCGTCGGCCGGGCCGCGGACGCGCCAGCCGTGGTCGGGGAAGGCGGCGGCGAGGTCCGCGGCGACGTCGGGTGCCGCCGCGGGATTGGCCCACGCCGCGCGTACGGCGTGCGTGACGATCGCGCCCGGCACGATCAGGGACGTGCCGGGCAGCGCCGCCGCCGCGATCACGACCGGGGCGCCGAACAGGGCCGGGGTCGCGGCGCGGTCGGGCTCGGAGACCAGCGCGGCGGCCACGATGAGGGAGGCGGTGCCGATCCGCACCGCATCGCCCGGCTTCAGCCCCAGCCGATCCAGCACCAGCGGGTCGGCGACAAGTCCGAAGCGGCCGTCGCGCGCCGCCAACGCCCGGGTCAGCGGAATCGGCGGCGCGAGGACGGAGGCGCCGACCAGCGGCCACGCGCCATCGACCGCCTTCAGGTCGATCAACTCCCGGCTGCCGGACGGCGCGACCAGCAAGGACCGGAGCTGCGTCACCTCGGAGACCCGCGCACCGCGCGCGCGCAGCCATGCCTTCAGCGACGCCGGCGGCGACTCGGCGCCGGTCTGCACCTCGATGTCGCCGCCGAGCAACGCCCGGCCGTTGTCGGCAAGCCCGCGCTCCACCGCCGCGCGCAGCCCGACGACCGAGGCGATGGCCGCGACCCCCAGCGCGAGGCAGAGCAGGACGACGCCCAGGCCGCGCGCGCCGCCGCGGATCTCGCGCGCGGCCAGGCGGAAGGCGAGCTTCACGCCGGCGCGCCTTCGGGATCGATTATCTGCCCATCCGCCATCCGCAGGACCCGCCCGCATCGGCCGGCCAGCGCGGCGTCGTGCGTGATAAGCAGCAGCGCCGTGCCGTGTTCGGCACGCAGGCGGAACAGCAGCTCGATCACCGCCGCGCCGGTCGTCTGATCCAGATTGCCGGTCGGCTCGTCGGCCAGCAGCAGCCGGGGCGCGGCGGCGAAGGCGCGCGCGATGGCCACGCGCTGCTGCTCCCCGCCCGAGAGTTGGCCGGGCAGATGGCGAAGCCGATGTCCGAGGCCGACAGCCTCCAGCGCCGAGGCCGCGCGGGCGGCGGCATCGCGCCGGCCCGCGAGTTCCAGCGGCACGGCCACATTCTCCAGGGCGGTCATCGCGGGGATCAGGTGGAAGGCCTGGTAGACGATCCCGATGCCGTCGCGGCGCAGCCGGGCGAGACGGTCCTCGTCCCACTTGGTGATCTCCCGTCCGTCGAGCCGCACGCTGCCGGCGCTGGCGCTTTCCAGCCCAGCGAGCACCATGAGCAGGCTGGTCTTGCCGGAGCCGGAGGGCCCGATCAGGCCGACCGCCTCGCCGGCCGCGATGTCGAGATCGACCCCGCGAAGGATGTTGACCGCGCCGGCGGCCGAAGGCAGGCTCAGACGAAGGGCGCGAACGCTGACCAACGGCTCGGCGATGGCCAAGGCCGACGACACAGGCGAAGACAGGGCATCCATGGCCTCAGCATATGGGCCGCGCGCCGCGTTTCGCAGGGCGGCCCGGTGCCCCTCGCGCCTGCCCCCCGACCCGGCCAGGGCTGGCGAAGGCACCTTGCGGCGGGTCAGGCGGTCGGCGACCCCGCTCGCAGGCGCCGGCGCGCGACGACGGCCCCGAGTCCGAGAAGGCCGCATGCCAGCAGAGCCAGCGAAGCCGGCTCGGGCACTTCACTGATCGTCAGTTTCGCGCCCAGATTGAAAGCATCGGAATACGTCCCGAAACCCGCGACATCGGCCACCGGGAAATAGATGCCGTAGCCAGCACCGGAGGTCTGATAGGCGACCCGATCCAGGTCGGTTCCGTTGAAAACGCCGTAGTGGCTTATCTGGGCAGGAGACACACAGTTATTGCAGACGATCGGAGCACTGACCGTAAATGGGACTGAGATAAATCCGGGTGTGTCGAATCTGAAGATCCACGCCGCTGTACTCGCCGCCTCCGCCGGTCAGCGTATATTCGACCCCGGCCCATGCCGCCGTGGTGGCAGTGGAGCAGGCCAGCACTGCGACGATCATAACAGCCGGTAAGAACGGAATTCGACGCATTTTTCTACCCAGCAAGTTGCTCTTGCCGAAGAGGGTTAAGCGAGTTGATTAACAAAATCCAAGGAATTCTTAACGCCTCCCCATTCCGTTTTTTTATCGGAACGCGAACCAGATCTCGGCTCGGCGGCCGGGGGCGCGATCGCAGGACATTGGTGGCAACAGGCATCGCGCTGCTGACCTGCGTGCTGGCAGGCAGCGTCCAGGCCGCCGCCCGGGCTGCGCCCGTTCGGCTGCTGGTCCTGGGCGATTCGCTTTCGGCCGGATACGGCCTGCCGCGCGATGACGGGTTCGAAGCACGGCTGGCCGCTGCCCTGGCTGCGCACGGCCTGGATGTGCGGGTGATCGACGGGGCGGTATCGGGCGACACCAGTGCCGGCGGGCGCGCGCGGCTCGACTGGGTGCTGGCCGATCCGCCTGACGTCGCGATCGTGGAGCTGGGCGCCAATGACGGGCTTCGCGGGCTGGACCCCGGCGCCATGAAGGCGAACCTCGCGGCGATCCTCCAAACGCTGGCCGCACGTCACATCCCGGTGCTGCTGACCGGGATGTACGCCCCGCCCAATCTCGGCCCGGACTACGAGCGCCAGTTCCGCGCCGTGTTCGATGCGCTGGGGAGCCGGCCGGGGGTGATCTACGACCCGTTTTTCCTGGCCGGCGTCGCCCGCGCGCCCGGCCTGACGCAGCCGGACGGGCTGCACCCGGACGCCGAGGGCGTGCGGCGAATCGTCGCGCGCATCCTGCCGGAGGTGGAGCGATTGGTGGCGGAGGCGCGGCGATGAGGCTGTTCGTCGCGCTCGACCTGCCGGCGTTGCTGCGTCAGCGCCTGGCGCTCCTGGCCGGCGGGCTGCCGGGCGCGCGCTGGGTTCCGCCCGAGAATCATCACCTGACCTTGCGCTTCATCGGCGAGACGCCCGCCTGGCAAGCCGAGGAGATCGACCACGCCCTGACGGCGCTGAGCGCACCGGGCTTCGCGCTGACGCTCGCCGGGATCGGCCTGTTCGAGAAGGGCGGGCGCGGGACCACGCTGTGGGCGAACGTGGAGCGCGCCGCGCCGCTCGATCATCTTCGGGCGAAGGTGGAAACCGCCTTGCAGCGCATCGGGCTGGAGCCGGAGCGCCGCCGGTTCACGCCCCACGTCACCTTGGCGCGGCTCGATAACGTCCCGGAGGCGAAGCTCGCCGTCTATCTCCAGGCGCACGGCCTCTTTCGCGCCCCGCCCGTGGCGATCGGGCACTTCACCCTGTTTAGCTCCCACCTCGGCAAGGATCGCGCGGTGTACGAGGCGGAAGCGGAGTACCAGTTGACGCGGGTGGCGTGACCCGTCCGGTTCAGGCCGCGGTAGCCGCCCGCTCACTGAGCAGGCCGGCCTCGCGGGCGCGGCCGGTCACGGACGCGCCGCGACAGAATTGGCGCGCCGATCAGCCACGTTTGCGGTGCCGGATCAGGCCGATGCCGAGAAGCCCGACGCCCAGGACGGCGAGCGAGATGGGCTCGGGCACCGCGGCGGCGGTCCCCGTCATCTCGACCCGCAGCCCGGTTGGGCCGCCGTCGTTATTGACGAGAAAGTCGATCGTGTTGACGCCGGGGTTGAAGCCCGCCGTGATGGCAAACGGGGTGAAACTGGCAAACCCCCCGGCCGTCTGGGACGTGCTTGCCCCGTTGATGAGGATGTCCAGTCCTTCGTCGTCGGCGGCCCACAAGCCCGTGATCGAAGCCGACGCGGCGTTCAAGCCGGTCAGGTCGAAAGTCGTCTTGTAGTCGTAGCTTCCGACCGGCCCGTCGAGCTGCGTATCATTGTTCGGCCCGATCCACGCCGAGGCCGCGTCGTCGCCGATCCACGGGCCGACCGGGAAGCCGCCGGCGGACGTGTGGACGGCGAGCGCCGCCGTCGTCCCGGACAGCGCGGTGGTCATGGTGTAGTGCGGGTCGCCCGCCGTCCCATTGGCCAGCGCAATCCCGCTCGCGTCGACGCCGGTGTTGAACAGGCTCGTGATGGGAGCCGCCCCGGCAGGAGCAGCAAGGACAGCGGCAGCAAGCGCGCCGGCGGTTGCGGCGATTCGGATGGACATCGAGTTCTGTCCTTTGGCTGATGGTGAATTAACTTTCGTTAAAAAGCACGGACGCACTCGATACGTCAACATTATCAAACCGGCTCAGCCCTGAGGCGATTTTCCCACGAAAGGGCCGCCGCCTTCCTTCCGCGATGGGTCTCGCCGCCGCCGGCGCGGCGGTGTATGGGTCGCGGGATCGGACGTCCCCGTAGCTCAGCAGGATAGAGCACAGGATTCCTAATCCTGGGGCCGTGGGTTCGAATCCCGCCGGGGACGCCAAGTACAACCAAGGGCTTACAGGCCGATTGGGCGATCTCCCGATGCGGAACGTCGGAACGGGCCTTCAAGGGGGCTTCAACTCGGTCCCGGTGGCACTCTTGCGGGATGGTCCATGACCTGGAATTCCGATACTGCGCATCCCGATCTTGGTTCGACAGTGAACGCGCCCCAGAAACTCGCCGAGACCGCCGACCGGCGCACTCAGCTGGCAGCGGATCGCACCGGTACTCGCGGCCGAGCGCACCTATGCCGCCTGGGTGCGTACCGGGCTCGCCTCCCTTGCCAGCGGCGTCGGTGCCAAGAAGCTGCTCGCCGGGGTAATTCCGAACTGGGGCGTGGTCGGCATCAGCGCCGTGCTGGTAATGTTCAGCGCCTTTGCGTTCGGCGCGGCCATCTGGCGCGAGCTGGCCCCGGGCGCGCCGCCGCCGGAGCCGGACACAAGGCGCATTCCGAACGTCGTCTTGGTCGTAGTCAACGGCAGCCTGATCCTGGTGGCCCTCGGCGCCCTGCTGGGCGTGCTCCTCGGCAGAACGGGGGGATGAGGACCGGCTTGACGTTCTATGTTCATGCTTGGGCCAAGTCAGCGTCGAGATACGTCCGCGCCGCGATCACCGGCACCATCTCGCCGTCGTCCGGGCACGGTCTTCAAAACCGTAACACCGTCACAGGCGGCCTTATAGCGTCCGTCCGGTGAGGACCACGGGATGTTGGATCAAGGGCGTCGGGCTGGGTTGTAGGGGCTTGATGGGTTGACATCGAGATCGACGATTTCGACGCAGCCTTGTGGCTTTCTATGGGTGTTTCCAGCGTGCCATGGCCCGTCCCGGAGCTGAACCTCGCTGACCTTGTCGAGCCAGAGACACCGCCATTGGCCTGCACGAGGGAGGCCCGATCGGCTTTGGCCCCCGAACTGGAAGGTGAGTGCTTTCTCCTGGCCCTTGGAGTGGCCGAGGATGATTGGGCAAAGCTCGCGGACACATGCTTCGTAAAGGCACAGGACTTGTTTCTGCGCGAGCATGGCCTGGCGGAACAGGTCATAGGCACGGCTTGGCACGGCGCTCTCCTTCGATCATGGGAGGTCGATGTGGCCGTGTTGACTGACAAGCGCTGGCGCGGCGTTGTGAGTTCAGGCGGCTGTTGATCATACCCCGCGCGCGTCGGGTAACGCGGGCGGCGACGCGGGCGGGGCTGATCGACAGGTCGCGGAAGCTGCCCCGCGGGAATCGGCGCATCCGCCCGGCGCGGTCACGCAGGCCAGGCAGCACGTCTGCTTGCCCGACGGTGTCAAACGCAGCCGCCGGCCGGGGCAGCCGGCATTCAAGAGGTCGCGGCGCCCGCCGCTCGCGGCGGCATCTCGGCTTGCAGCCTGAATCGGGGTTTCGGTCAGCCGTGCCGGTGTGACGCCGCCCCTACAGTGCTGCACGCTTGTGTATGTAACGAATTTCTTTTGGCCTACGATCTCTCATTCCTATAGAACATTGCGAGTTCGGATTGGGACCAGGTTCATGTCCAACTTCTCGGGTCAACAATCGCCGCCGATGGCGCCGAGCACGGCGTTGCCAGGACGCACCATCAGCACCGCGCTTACCCATGAGCCGCTGCCCACGCAAGGCGCGCTCAGCGCCCTGTTCGCAAGGGCGTCACGAAACTCCGAGAGGGTCATTTTTCGGATCAATGACAGCGCTTTCGAAAGTGCCGGCGCACGCCCGGCATTCTATTGCATTCATTCCTTGTCTGGCGCGGGTGGAACGGATTTTAGCCATCTCGCCAGGCTATTGCCGGACGTGCGCTTCTACGGAATTCAAGCGCCACCAAAAAAGATGTCAGACGCCGAATTCGGTCGCTCGGTTAGCTCGATCGCCGACTACTACGCCGATGCTCTTATAAATTTCCAGCCGAACGGCCCGTTCCTGCTGGGCGGGTGGTCGGCGGGTGCAATCATCGGGCTCGAGATTGCACAGAATCTGCGCGTTCGGGGACGTGACGTCGCTCTTTTCGTCGCGATTGACGCAGTACCCGAAAATACCTCGGCGGCCTACGGCCCTTGGCATCCAGTCTATGTGCTGGAGCTGATCAGCAACGTGCCAAGCTGGTTCGTCAGTGAAAATCCGATCCGGATAGAGGGTCTTCGTTCGATGGTCCGACGCACCTGCAAAAAGATGGTCGCGCTGGTAAGGATTAGCTTGGCGGATAAGGCAGGTCACGCATTTGCGAACGGTTTTCTGGTCGAGGGCTTTATGGATCTTTCCCGCTATCCGGATGACCAGAAGTCATTCATGAAACGGCTCTACAATGCGCTGCTTGAATATGCGCCCAAGACATACGCTGGGAATGTCGTGGCTTATGAGGCGCAGATAAAGCCGCTGCTTCGCTTGCCCCAAGTGGGGCGCGTGTGGGGCAAAATCGCCCCAGGTGCCAAAATCGTTTCAATTAGAGGGACGCACTTGAGCATTCTGCGCGAGGACGATGTGAGTGCACTTGCGGAAGATCTGAAGATTCGGATTGCGCAGACGATTTCGGAAGCGGGTTCGAAGGCCGGAAACGACGACCCGGTGGCATAGAAAATTCGCTGCAGGGGTAGGGCCAACCGCGTGGGTAATCATGGCGCGCGGACCGTGGTGAAACGGCGGATGCGTCTGACCCACGTCGCCCACGCTTATGCGCGCCGGCTGAGATGCAATATGGCTTCACGCGCACATTGCTGAGCCGCGGCAGCAAGACGCAAGCCCGGCCCGATGATGGCAAGGGCGGCGAAGGGCCAATAGAATGCCGCGTGCCCAATCCCGCCGGCGAGGGGATTTCTTAGGAAGTCGACGGCGAAGGCATAGGCTATATAGTTCATCCCGATTCCGCGCAGCAACCACCCAGCCCTCGGGCTAACCCACTTCCGCAGGTCGGCGACTGAGAAAAGCACAAGCAGGTATGTCCAAAATACAGCAATGCCGAAGACGATGAACGTCCTCACGGACGGCGCTTGGCCGAGGAAGCAAAGCCATGCCACCAGGGCGAGGTGAACCAGCTCGATCGCGGCAAAGGCCAAGCCGAATGTCCGTGCGTTCCGATGCGCCGACTGGAAAGCTGAGCCAAATAGGCGTGCCAACGAGCTACTGGTGTATGCGGCCCAGAAAGGCAGAAAGGCAAGTCGCGCGGTCAGGAGAAGCCCCAAGCGAGTGCCACGCTCTCCGGTTCCCAATACCATGAGCACGGCGGCGGCCAAGCTGAATGCGGCGACGAAGGATAGGCCGATCCATAGTCCCGCGCCGCGGTTCGGTTTTGATGCAAGCTGCCCCATGGGTTGTTCCTCGGCATCGGCAGGGTCGTTGACGCGTGGCAAAGAGAATTTTGCAGATGCGATATAAGTCTGATACGCTATAAATAGCAATGAATTGTTCCTCAGCAGGGAGCGAAGGGTGGGCGTTGCTTGGCTCGCCGAGCTTCGAATGCAGTGCAGGCAATTGATGGAGCTGAGGTCATGCTTGATGGCGGGCAAACGATATCGACGCCTGGCGAGCCGACGCGCGGATCGGCGCTGAGGGCCTGGATCCGCGCTCTGGATGCCATCAAGATCCTGGACAACGCACCCGACACGACCCTTCCCACGCTGCTCAATGCTCTGGCCGAGACCCATGGTGATCGGGTGGCATTGCTCGGCGAGGGCGAGCAGCTCAGCTATCGCGGGTTAGCAGCACGGGCCAACCGTATTGCGCGGTGGGGCATCAAGCAGGGCTTTGTTGCTGGGGATGTCGTCTGCCTGCTCATGCCCAATTGCCCCGACTATGCCGCCATATGGCTGGGGCTCACCCGCGCCGGATGCGTCGTGGCCCTTATCAACACAAACCTGATCTCGGATGCGCTGGTGCACAGCGTCACCGCGGTCGGTTCGACGAAGTTGATCGTGAGCAGCGCGCTACTGCCGGCCGTCGCCGCGATCGCGGACAGGCTTGGATCACATGCCCGCATTTGGGTGCATGGCCAAGGCCCGATCGGCGAATGGGCGCAATTCGCGCCAGATATCGAACGCTACCGCCAGGAACCGCTTTCGAGCGCAGAACGGGCGGTGCCGACCCTGGAGGATCAAGCGTTGCTGATCTATACCTCCGGCACCACCGGTATGCCCAAGGCGGCCCGCGTTACCCATGGTCGTTTGCTGGAGTGGAGCTTTTGGTTTGCGGGCATGATGGACGCGCAGCCAGAGGACCGCCTCTACGACTGTCTGCCGATGTATCACAGCACCGGCGGCGTTGTCGCGATCGGCGCCATGCTGGTCAGAGGCGGTTCCGTGCTGATTCGCGCGCGCTTCTCTGCCAGCCGGTTCTGGGACGATGTCGTTGATGGGAAATGCACGATCTTTCAGTATATTGGAGAGTTGTGCCGATACCTCGTGAGTGGTCCACCGCACGCTCGGGAGCGGCATCATCGACTGCGGCTGGTCTGCGGCAACGGGCTTCGGGGCGATGTGTGGGTTGCATTTGTCCAGCGCTTCGGCGTGGCAAAGGTCCTCGAGTTCTACGCCGCCACCGAAGGCAATGTGTCGCTGTACAACTGCGAGGGCAAGCCGGGCGCAATTGGCCGCGTGCCACCGTTCCTGGCGCAGCGCTTCCCGGTGCGGCTGATTCGCTGCGAGCCGGTTAGCGGCATGCCGCTGCGCGACGCCGCCGGTCTATGCATCGCCTGCGGGCCCGACGAAGTAGGCGAAGCGGTCGGGCAGGTGCTGGAGACGGTACGCGCGCCGGCCCGGCGCTTCGACGGCTACACTGACGCCGCCGCGTCAGCGCGCAAACTGCTTCATAACGCGTTCGCCACGGGCGACTGCTGGTTCCGCACTGGCGATCTTATGCGCAGGGACGCCTCGGGTTTCTTTTATTTCGTCGATCGGATCGGTGACACTTTCCGCTGGAAGGGTGAAAACGTTGCTAGCACCGAGGTCGCTAACGTGCTTTGCGCTTGCCCAGGGGTGACCGATGCAGTCGTCTACGGCGTGACACTGCCAGGGCATGAAGGGCGCGCTGGCATGGCGGCGATCACCACGAATGAGCGGTTCCAGCTTACGGACTTGCGGGCGCACTTGACGACGAAGCTGCCAGGCTACGCGCAGCCGCTGTTTCTGCGGATCTGCGCCGCGCTGGACCTGACCGGAACGTTCAAGTTGGTAAGGGGCCGCTTGGCGGAGGAAGGCTTCGCGGCGGCAACCGATCCGGTCTGGTTCCACGACCACGAAGCTGGCCGCTTCGTGGCCTGCAACACGGCCCTGCTGCGCACGCTCGCGGACGGAGAGAAGCGACTTTAGGCGCCTTTATCCAGCCCAGTCGCCGCGAGGCGGGCCGCCGCCGATAGGGGTCAGACAGCTTCAATCAGCGTCCGCAGCCCGTCCGGCCGGGTAATGGTGAGCTGCGCCGCGGCACTGTCGAACGAGACGATGCCGGCAGAGCGCCATGCATTCAGGATGGTGATGATGCTGCGGGTGGTCGTGCCCAGGAGGTCGGCAAGGTCGCTCTGGCGGAACCTGCCGCCCAGCCGCAAGCCGGTCTCGGTGCGATGACTGTCGAGCCGGGCAAGGTAGAGGAGCTGACGGGCAAGGCGGATCTCCAATGTCTCGAACGCCGCGTCCTGAAGCAATATGGTCGTCCAACGCAGCCGCTCGGACAGAATTCGGCACAGTTCGAGGGCGAAATCGGGATAGCGGCCAAGCGCGTCTATGAATGCAGCGCCTCTGATCCGAAGAAGTCGCACGCGGCCGTCCGTCACGGCGTCGGCGCTACGGGTTTTGCGCTCGAGCACCCCAACCTCCCCGAAGACCTCGCCGGCGCGGAAGACACCGAACATCATGGTTTTGCTCCGCTGGTCGTCTGCACCGACCCGCACATGTCCCTCTCCCCCGGTGATTGCATAAACCGCGTCGGCAGGATCGCCCTGGACGAACATCCGCGTCCCGGTGGGCGGCTCCAGCGGGGTGGACGCACGCAGCAGTTGCCGCAGTCCGTCCTCGGGAAGACATCGAAACAGGGCAATGCTCGAAACGGGATTCGGACTGGCCATCGGATCCTTCCGTTGGCGTCCCGCACTGGCGCCCAGGCGGCGGCTCCGGTTCGGAACGATATAGCGCATTGACGGAGGCAGCCACAACGGAGCCGCCATGCCGATGCCTCGCCAACGGCTGGCGTCCCTTGGCGCAGTGTGAAGGGTTTCAGAGCGCGCTTGCCCGCCTTCCGGCATCCTTCCCTCGTTCGGTCAACACCGGCGATTGCGCCGGCGGAAACCGGGAACGAACCTGGCTGAAGGACAATGACGATGGCCGCGCTCGCAACACTTTTCGTCGCCGGAGCCGCCCTTTTTATCGCCCTGCTCGGCAGCGTGCTCGTCGCCCCGCCTCCCGGACCAGAGCGCCCGGCGCGGAAAGGCTGGGGAAGCTGAGGCAAGAACCCCCGTGGAGCGCCTCCGGCCTCGCCGCAGCCGCTTCTCTCAGGGCTCGCACATCCCCCGGATCCGCGCCCGGTACCGATTGGCCTAGATGGATAGCGCCCGTCGGATATAGGCAGCCCTGCTCCCGCCAGCGGCACGCGATTCGTGGCTTTGATGCCGCGGCGGCTCCGGGCGCTGATCTTTCTTGGATTTGTCGCGGATCGGGCCGACATGCCGGTCGATCGTGGCGCGAATATTTCCCTTCACGATGGGCGGTATCGGTATTTTCGCGTCGATAGGAGCGTCGCCGTCGAACCAGGCGCGGTGCCACCAGGTGCGCGACGCCGGATCGTGCCAGGTGAGATAGCCGCCTTTCAAGACCTGCCGCGGGGCTGTGATCGCGCCCTTGTAGCTGTAGGGCACGCTCTTCGTGGCGACCGGAGCGAAGAAATTCGGCGTGTAGAAGTCGGCGACGGTAACGCCGTTGACCTGGTAGCTTTCGTCCGGGCACGGATCGCAGACCTCGACGAGGAACTTCACCCGTTGCGCCGGGTCCCGCGGTGACTGTCCCGCGACGAGGTGCCGCCCCCAGGGATCGGCAAGCATCTCCAGCATTTCGTGGCTTGCCGTCAGGCTCCAGTCAGGGGTCAGCTTGACCAGCGCACAGGGTTCCCCGAGATCGTCCTCGTGATAGCCGGCCGCTTCCGGGCGATCCAGGTCGCTTTTGATGATGATGGGCCAGTAGTCGAGGGGCACATGCTCCAAGTCCGCAAAGGCGCTCACATTGGCCCGCACTCTCCAGATCGGCTCGAAATCCCGCGTCACCTGCTTCTGCAGAGCCGCGGCCACCGCCGCGAGTTCGGCAAACTGCAACTCCGGTGCCTCGCTCACGAGGGCGATGTAGCGGCTGAGCATCTTTCTCCTCCCGATCGGTAACGGAACATCCACTATTGGCCCCGCGCCTGTAGCTGCCGGAGCAGCATGTGTGCCGAAGAGATATCCGGCAGCGCCGTGCCCTCCCTCATACGCGCGAGGACAGGCGCGAGCACGCGGGCGGCCTCCCCCTCGCGGGCGGAGGCGAGCAACCTTCTGGCTAGATCGGTTGCTGCCCGCAACTCCCACCACAAGGCTCCCTGTTCGCGCGAGATCGCCAGACTCGCCGCGAGCAGGCGCATCGCTTCCACCGGATCGTCCGTCAGTCGCGCCTGCAACCGGGATATCTCGGCCTCGCACCAGCGCTCGCTCCTCGTCTGGACCAGCCGCTCGGCGCGCCGCAGCAGGCCGGCGGCATGCTCCCGATCACCCTGTGCCATGAACAGCTCAGCCGTCGCCGCCATGTAGAAGGTCACGAAGAGAAATGCATGCTGCTCCTCGAAGCGGTCCAGTGTGTCCAGCAGCTCCTTGTGCAACGCGGGCTCGGCGGTAGTGTGCAATTCCGCCCAGGCGGCGAGAAAGGGAGCCTCGCGGACGCCGCGGAAGGTTTCGTACGCACGCTGACCGTCGAGGATCTGTCGAGAAAGTGCCTGGACCCGCGGAACATCGCGCCGCATCATGGCCTGCACGCATGCCCTCAAAAACGCTATAGCCACGCTGGGAGGATGGTTGAGCGCCTCGGCATGGCGCATGGCCGCATGGCTCGTCGCGGTCCCCAGGTCCGGCAGGCCAATGGTGGTCAGGCAGATCCCAAGCGCGGCGCAGACGGAGACCCTGATATCGCGCGTTGTCGCCATCCCGGGCTGATATTCCGCGAGCGCATCGTCTAAATCCTGGCGTGCCTCGGAAAAATGCCCGAGCAATAGTTGCGCGTAGCCGCTGGTCCGGCGGGCCAGGGCGACGGCCCGTCTGTTGCCGAGGCGATTGCCGAGCTCCAGCGTCTGCTCGGCGCAGTCGAGAACCTTGGCCAGATCAGAGTGCACAATGTAGTAATTGGCCAAGCCATCATGCACTTGCAAAAGCTTTTCCGTTTCGCCGAGAGCGACACAGAGTTCCTGCGCATGCTCCATGTTCCGGCGCACCTCTTCGTCCCCGGAACCGCGATGGTCGATGAGCGCGCGCCCGAGCTCGATCCTCAGCAGCAGTTCCTTGCTCTGGGCGGCCGGCCCGGCCGGGAGCTCGCCCACCTTCTGGAGTGCCTTGTGCAGATATCCGACAATTTCCGCCAGCGCGAAACGACCTGTCGCCCGCTGTACTGCCTTCAAGTAATAGTCGATGGATTTCTCCGGGGCGCCAGCCTGGCCGAAGTGGGCAGCCAGCAGCTCGGGAGCATTTGCGGCGGGGCCGGCGAGGTCACGCTCAAGCGCCTCCGCATAGCGCAGGTGCACGGCGCGGCGCCGGTCCCGCAGCATCGACGCATAGGCTACCTCCTGAACCAGCGCGTGACGGAAGACATACTGCCTGTTGGCTTCGTCCCCTGACGGCGCCAGCAGGCCCGCCTGCATCAATTCTTGCACACCCTGCTCCAGCCGGGGGGCAGGAAGCCCCGAAACTTCCTGAAGCATCGCATGGGAGCATTCCCGGCCGATCACAGAGCTTGCCTGCGCGAGCACCCGTCCCGGGCCGAGCTCATCCAGCCGGGCCGCCAGCAGCGCATTGAGCGTTCGCGGCACCGTCTCCACGGCGACCGGGGAGCCGAGCGCCGCCTCACCATCGCCATGCGCAGGCGCACGGCGGTTCAGGACGCTGCGCGTCAGCTCTTCCAGAAAAAGCGGAATGCCCGCGGCGCGCTCGACAAAGCGGGCGACGATATCATCCGCTATTCCGCGTTCTCCGGCGACATGCCGGATCAGTAGCTGCGAGTGCGCATGCTCCAGTCCGCCGAGCGTCTTCAGCGTGACCCAGGGATGCTCCGGGTACGCGAGCGAAGGCCGTGGTCGCCGGGAGCTGAGAAGAAATGCCGGGATACGCCCAACGGCCCCGATCAACGTCTCGACAAGCTCCGTGGTGGTCGGATCGGCCCAATGCAGGTCTTCCACCACGACCAGCGAGGGCGCCTTCGAAGCAAACCCCTCGATGTAGCGTTGGATAACCGCGAAGGTGAGCTCCTTCGCGCGCTGCGGGGTCGGGGGGCGCGCGGCGGCGGAGGACGCCGGAACGGACAGGAGATCGGCGAGCGCCCCAATCTCCTCGCCGGCGAAATTGCCTGACTCCGCAAGCAACGCCCGTAGCTTGCCCAGCTTCGCCTCGGGCAGATCGTCGCGGTGAAAGGCGGTCGCATTCTCGAAATGGCGGATCACGGGATAGAGCGGCGTGTCCTGGTGATGCGGGGAGCAGGCAAAGTGCAGCACGCGCCCGCCGGAGCCACCGAGGAGCGCCTCGAACTCGGCAATGATGCGGGATTTCCCCATTCCCGCCTCGCCCAGCAAAAAAAGGGCCTGGCCGTTGCCGCTTCGAACGTTCGCCCAGAGGCGATGCAGCAGCGCGATCTCCTCGAACCGACCTACCAACGGCACGCGGTTCCCGTGCAGTGCGTCGAAGCGGTTTTCGATGCGGCTTTCCCGCAGCAGGGCCCATACCGGGACGGGTGACGGAAAGCCCTTCAGTTGCTGTGCGCCGAGGCTGGTTTGCTCGAACATCTCTCCGACCAGCCGATGCGTGAGGTCATCGATGACCAGCATGTCCGGCTCGGCCAGCGTCTGCAAACGCGCGGCGAGATTCGGGGTATCTCCGACCACCGACCATTCGAGCGACGGGCCGGACCCGATCAGATCGCCCGCGATCACAAGGCCCGTCGCGATGCCGACGCGCGTGCGGAGCGTGCCCGCCGGACCGGCCAGCGTCGGCAGGTCGCGCACCGCCTGGATGAAAGCCATTCCGGCGCGCACCGCGCGTTCGGCGTCGGTTTCCTGGGCGCGGGGGAAGCCGAACAGGGCGAGGACCCCATCGCCCATGAGGCGCGTGACCAGCCCGCCATGACGCACGATGATCGCGGTGACGCAGCTTCGCCACGCATCCACGACCTGCTTGAGGTCCTCGGGGTCCAGCCGAGCGCCGAGTGCGGTCGAGCCGACCAGATCGGCGAACATGACACTGAGCTGCCGCCGCTCCGCCTCTGCGCCCGACGGAAGCAAGGGCGCGACAACTTCGCCTTGTCGGGAAGCCATGGGATTTCCGGTGCTGCCGCACGCGCTGCAGAATCGGCTGCCAGGCGCGTTCCTCTCTCCACAGGACCGGCAAAGCCAGGAAAGCGGCGTCCCGCAGGAGCTGCAGAACCTATGTTCACTCGCGACCGGCGCCACGCACTGCGGGCAAAACATCCATCGGCCTCCCGCCGGACCAGAGGTTTGCGCGCCCGTTTCAGCCCGTCGCGGAGCCACGAGAGCCTTGGGATGATCTCATGCCACCCGATATGTTAAGTTGCAGCAGGGGTGATTATCATCACATCCCGGATAGCACCGCATGTTGCCGGACTCGCGCTGCTGCCGACTGTGCGAGTGTCGCCAGTCAAGAGCAAGGGGGCGCCGGTCGCCTCCAGGCCAGCAACATCCATTTGGAGGAGACAGTCATGCGACCCCTGAACCCCCCATCGTCGAAGACCCATGGAATTATCCACACTGTACGCGTCTCGCGCGAGAACCTGGAACAGGTCGCCGATCAGCTCGGGATTCCAGAGCAAGCGAAACAATGGATTCAACCGGGGCACCAGCTTCACATTGTGCGCGAAGCCGACGAATCGGAGCTGGACAGGAACAAGGAATGACCCATGCCCCACCTGGCGGGATCCTGCCCGTCGGGTGCAAACAGCTTTCAGTGCTGCGGCGGATGGGCGATCTTGGCGGCGCTCGCTGGGTTGCAAACCCCGGCGATGAGGGCATGGCGGGGGTGTTCCGCCTCTCTCAAGTCGCCACGCCCGTCATGGTCGAAGCCACCTCGGGCCGGACCATGACACTTGTGCCCGGCGACCTGTTCCTCGCAAGCCCCGGCAACCGTGAGCCGGTTCGCTGGGTGACTGGGGGGGTGCCGGAGGGCGGGCTGGTTCCGGGGGACGACTACTGTCTGCTCGCCGAAAGCGGCGTCGTCGGAAAGCTCCTTGCCGATTCCCCATCCGTCAGCGGAGGGCTGGCGCAAGTCACCTATCTCGGCGCCGTGCTTGGCGAGAACGGGCAGTCGGTGCGGCTGAAGGACTTCATCGCACGCCCGCCGGCTGATGTCGGCGATGCCGGAGCGCCCGCCTATCTTGTGCTTGGCACCTCGGCCGAAGTCGGCAAGACCGCTGCCGGACTGATGCTCCTCAGAAGCTTGAGGGAGCGCGGCCATGACGATGTCGTGGTTCTGAAGGCGACGGGGACCAGCTCGATGGCCGAGGTGGACCTCTATCGTGATTTCGGCGCCGCGCAGGTGTTCGACTGCGCCGACTTTGGCGTTCCCGCGACATTTCCGTGCGGCCGTCCGGATGCCGCCGAGATATTCGGTCCGGCGCTCGATCTCTGCTTCTCGCTGCCCGCCGATGCCGTGCTCATCGAGTGCGGGGGCGACTTCTTGGACACTTGCGTGCCCGAGTTCCTGCAATGCCTGCTTGCGCGGCGGTCTCGGCCCACGACGATCCTGGCAGCATCCGACGTTGCCGGGGCTGCCGGCGCGAAGACCGCGCTTGCGGCCATGGGCGTTGTGGTGAAGCTGATTACCGGCCCCTGCACCGACACCGAGACCGCGCGCAGGCGTGTCGAAACCGCGTGCGGAACAGCGGCACGAAATATGCGCGTGCTTTGAGGCCTGGTGCCTCGCGACACGCTCGCCGCGGCCGGGAAGCCAAGTCCCGGCCGCTGCGATCGTAACGGATCAGTCGCAGGGGACGGCGGCCGAAGCCTGCTCCTGATCGGCCTTGACGGCCTGGCCGGGGGCGGTGGCCTGCTCCTGATCCGCCTTGACGGCCTGGCCGGGGGCGGAGGCCTGCTCCTGATCTGCCTTGACGGCCTGGCCGGGGGCGGAGGCCTGCTCCTGATCTGCCTTGACGGCCTGGCCGGGGGCGGAGGCCTGCTCCTGATCGGCCTTGCTTGCCTGGCCGGGGGTGGTGGCCTGCTCCTGATCGGCCTTGCTCGCCTGGCCGGGGGTGGTGGCCTGCTCCTGGTCGGCTTTCGCCGAGCTGTTGACACCGGCCGTCTTGATGCACCCGGGCGCGGCAAACGCTGCCGGAGCGGCCGACAGCGCAACGCCGAGGCTGATGGCCAGGACGACGGTGCCACGATATAGATTGCTCATATTCCTCTCCTCGGTCGCTCGCCGCATCTCGCGCGGCAAGGGTTACATGGCACGGGAAATCGCGTTTCTCTCTGAAACATTTCACAGCCTCGCGTTCGCCGCGGCCGGCCTCAGTGGCGGACCTCGCGTCCACTTGGCCCTTGTTCGGCGATGCGCTTGCCCAGCTGCTGCTCCAGCATCCCCAGGGTATCGAACAGGCGCCTCGTCGCGAGCTGCATGAAGTAGAAGCCGAAATCCGGGTTCTGAAAGAAGAGCTCGTGGACCTGGTCGTAGCCGATCGAGAGGACATCGCCTTCGTCCACGCATTCCACGGATCGGGTGCGGAGCCCCTCCGGCGACAGCAGACCAAGCTCCCCCACGAACTCGCCGGGCATGAGCCGAATTCCCAACTCCGGAATCTGAAAGCATCCCGAGACGATGTAGTAGAGGCGGTCCGCGACCTCGCCTTTGGCGACCAGGCGCTGGCCGCGGCGGCAATGCCCTCGCCGCATGTAGGGCTCAAGCCAGCCGATTGCCCGATCGCCGCCGGCGGCCGCGCGCACGCGGCGGACCAGCTTCAGCATCTGCGCGAGCCGCAGCAGGTTGAGCGGCAGCAGGGCGGCATTCAGGGCGAGCATCGGATACTGCCCATCGGCATAGGCGTAGATGACGAGGCATACGTTGCTCCCCGCGCTCAGTGCTCGGAGCGGGATCATCGTGCGGGTGAGGAACGAGGCGACGATGAGCAGGGCGCCGAGATAGCCGGGGGCCTCACGCCAGAAGGGCCCTGGCGGGTAATGGAACGCCGCCCAGTGGGCTGTCCAATGGATCATCGTCCCTCCGCCATCCTTGCGTCGAAGGCCAAGGCGCTGTTGCGTTTTAAGCGGTCCCGTTCTTCACTGAAATGCAATCAGTCCCGCGCGGCCTCTGGGTCGGACCCTGCGTGCGGGGAATGCAGCGGAGGACCACGATCATGCCCCGCCCGGGTCTGCGCGCCCTTGTCCTTTCGGTCGTTGTCATCGCGGCCATGATGCCGCCCTTGCCGACCACGGGCAACGCCGAATCCCTGCGCGACCTGCTCCCGTTCGGGCGCAGCCACCGGATCGCCCAGCTGCTGACAACTGTGGTGAACACCTACGCGCATAAGCTCGTCGAGCCTCCGGCCGGTTCGCCGGGGACCGCCGAACCCCAGCGGAAGGCGTTCTTCGGGTCTGGCTTCATTATCGACCCATCCGGCCTGATCGTGACCAACCAGCACGTCGTGGATAACGCCGTTGACATCTCCGTCACCCTGTCGGACGGAACGGTGCTGCCCGCCCGGCTGCTCGGCACCGGCGGTGCGATCGACATCGCGGTGCTGGAGGTCACGCCTCCCAGAAGATTGCCCTCGGTGACGTGGGGCAACAGCGACGACGTGCGGATCGGCGATCAGGTGCTGGCCGTGGGCAATCCGCTCGGCATCGGCGAATCGGTCAGTTCCGGGATCATCAGCGCCAAGAACCGCGACATCATGGACAGCCCCTTCGACGACTATATCCAGACCGACGCCGCGATCAATCACGGCAATTCCGGCGGGCCCTTGTTCAATATGCGCGGCCAGGTGATCGGCGTTGACACCGCGCTCGAGACCCCGTCGGACAAGGGAGGCTCGGTGGGGGTCGGATTTGCGATCCCCGGCAACGATGCGCGCGTCGTCGCCAACGAGTTGCTGCGCTACGGGCGCCTACGGCTGGGGTGGATCGGCGTGCGTGCGCAGGACCTGACGCCGAACATCGCGGATGCCCTGGCGGTGCCGGTGCCCTACGGGGCGATCGTGGTCGGACTCGACCCGGGCGGGCCGGCTTCCCGAGGAGGCCTGCAGGTCGGGGACGTCATCCTCAGGTTCGGCCGCCAGGCTCCGAGGGACGCGCGGGCGCTGGCACGGATCGTTGCCGGTACCAGCATCGGGAGCGATATCCCCGTTACTATCTGGCGCGACGGGAAGCAGGCGACGTTGTCCGCCATCGTGGCCGAATGGCCACGAGACCAGGCTGCGTCAGGCAAATCCGGAACGCAGCTTGTTGCGTCGTCCATCGACGCACCGGACCTGGGCCTGAAAACCGCGGCCATTTCCGACAAAACACGCGCGAAATACAGGCTCGCGCCGGGCCAGGTGGGGGTCGTGATCACCGAGGTTGCTCCGGGAACCGCCGCCGATGAAGCCGGGCTCTCCGCGGGCGACGTGATCGTGCGGGTGCAGCAGGCAGCGGTAGCGACTCCCGGCGAGGTGCGCGCCCAGTTCGACCAGGCGCGCGCGATGAAGCGCCATCACGTGGTGGTGCTCGTGCAAGAGCACGCAGGCCTGCGCTGGGCGCCGCTGTTTGTCGGGACCGCGCCCTAGTACCCCGGAATCATCGGACCGCGAACCATGGTTTGAACCGCTTCTGGTGGACCCTGCTTTTGGTTGCTCGCGCCATCGCTTCGGCGAAGGGCAAGTGGCCCGCCCTCCTCGCGCAGGCCGGCCAGGCCAGCCGCTACCGGCGGCGTGCGACGAGCTGGGCTTCCGGCGAGGCTTCGTAGTTGAAGGTGAAGTCGAGCGGCGGCTCGGGTCCCCAGAGATAGAGGCTGTTCTCGACGCCGTGCGATTCGCCGATCCAGTCCATGTCCGCCGACACGTAATCGATGTCGCAGGAATACTCGCAGTAGCTACCCCAAGGGTCGCGCACGTAGTGGAAGTAGTTGGAGCCGAGCACGTGCCGGCCGAGGCCCCAGCCGGCGCTGAATCCCTTGTCCGCCATCTGCACCGCGCCCACACCGATGTCGTTGATCGAGCCCACATCCCAACTGCAGTGGTGAAAGCCAGGCCCGTCGGACTTGGCGAAGGCGACCATGTGATGATCGCTGCCGTGAATGCCGTGCAGGAAGGCGATGACCCCGCCCGCCTCGTCGGACAGGCGAAGGCCCAGCACCCGCGTATAGAACGCGAGCGTGCGTGGCACCTCGCAGGCGAATAGCAGCACGTGCGCCATACGCCGCGGCTGGACGGGAACAGCGTGGCCGCGCATGGGCGCGCCTCGCCGATTCGCCGGCACGGTCTCCATCCCCGAGGACGACTTCGCGCTCGGCGACGACTTCTCCGCCACCTGCAGCTCGATCACGATGCCATCGGGGTCGCGGAACCAGAAGCCGTTGCTCCCAATGCCAGGCGGCGGGTCCAGGCGATCGACGTCGCACCGCTCCAGATGCGCGCGGAAGCGCTCGATGTCATCTGCGAAAATGCCGAAAGAGAGATACTGCAGCGCCTTGCGCGACCCCTCCGTCAGCACGCCCCAGCGGTGCGGGTGGCCGTGGGTGTGAAGGTGGAGGGCAGCACCGTGCTCGCGCACCTCGAGGCCGAATGCCGCGTAGTAGCGCCTGGCCTGTTCGAGATCTGGCACCGCGAGCGCGAAGTGATCGAGCGAGTGGACGCCCAGGGCGTCGGCGCGCGCCGACGGGGCGATGTAGTGTCCAATTTGCGTCAGGGTTGCCTCCCTGTGCCGTGCCTTGCCCCGTTTTGGGATGCGCTCCTCATATCGTCGCGGATCAACAACCGTTTTCCATTCATGGCCAAACCCCTCAGGTCAGGCCATCATCGAATTAAAGCCGCTCGAGCCGATCCAAGTCAGACCGGGCATGCCGACAAGTTCGAATCGCTATCTATCCGGAAGCCGCAGTTGAACTCACCGACGTTCAGCAGTGCGTCTTGTAGATGAATTTCTGCACCTCCGGCGTGTCGACGTTTTCCGGTGTCGCGATGACGAACGGGGTATGGACCTCGCGCTCAATCGGCTTGCCCTCCAGGGCGTCAACCATCATCTCGACCCCAAGCTGGCCGACGCGATACGGGTACTGGACCACATCGGCCGAGACGATCCCCTGGCGAATGTCCTCGACGATCGGATCGGAGGTATCGAATCCGACGATCTTGATCTTGCCCACGCGCTGCGCCTCCCGCACTCCCGTCGCGGCGCCTTCCGTGTTGTTCGTGGTAATCGTGAAGATGCCGACTAGATTGGGATGTGCCGCCACCGTGGAGGTGACGATCGAGGCGGCCTTCGCGGTCTGGTTGTTGCTGTACTGCATCCCGAGATAGGTGATATTCGGGTGCTTGGCGATCTCCGTCTCGAACCCTTTCAGCCGCTGCTGCGACACCACCGCGGCTGGCGAATTCAACATCGCCATCACCTCGCCCTTGTCGCCGATCAGCTCCGCGAGGCGCTTCGCCGCCTGCATGCCGCCCTCGGTATTGTCGGATTGGATGTTGGCGAGGGCGACATTCATGTTCTTCAGGTCGCCGTCGATCGATATGATCTTGATGCCGAGTCCCTTGGCTTGCAGCAGCGTCGGCGTCAGCGCGACCGGATCGTCGGCGGTGAACAGGATGCCGTCCGGATGCGCGGCGATGACCGCGTCGAGCACGCGCATTTGCAACGCCGGCTGGTATTGCTGGGGCCCCTGACTGCCGAAGATCACGCCAAGCCGCTTCGCCGCCTCGGCGCCTCCGCAGGCAACGGAGGTGTAGAACGGATTGCCAGTGACGCCTTGGATGTAGGTGATCTTGTAGGGCTTTTTTGGCGACGCGGCCCCCAGGAGCAGGGCAGCCAGCGGCAACGCAAGCGCGGTCGTGAGCCTCAGGCGCATGTCAGGTTTCCTCCGCTTCGCGCGAGCGATCGCCGTGACGATCAGGATCGCTCGGTGCTTTGACGCTTGAGTTGGTCGGCATAGACGGCGGCGATCACCACGAAGCCGATCACGACCATCTGCCAGAACGGCTGCACGCCCATGATGATGAATCCATTGGCGAGCACGGCGGGAATGAAGACCCCAACCACGGTGCCGATGACCGTCCCGCGGCCGCCGTAGAGGCTCGTCCCGCCAAGCACGACGGCGGTGATCGCCTCCAGCGGATCATTGGTATGGCCCTCGAGCGTGGTGGTCGAGAACCGGCCGAGCGAGAGCATGGCCGCGAACCCCGCCAGCAGGCCGCTGAGGGCGTAGAGCGCCAGCAAATGCCGCCCGACATCGATTCCCGCCCGCCGCGCCGCCTCGGGGTTGGAGCCGACCAGGAATGTATGACGACCGAAGCGGGTCATGTGGAGGCAGATGCCGCCGATCAGCGCGACCACGGCGGTGATGACCACGAGCCACGGCACTCCGAGGATCACCCCAGTCCCGATCGCGATCAACGTCCCCGGCACGGTGCGCACGTCGTTGCCGTTGGTCACCAGATAGGCGAGCCCGAGGACCGCGCCCATCGTGCCCAGGGTCGTGATAAGAGCCGAGACCCGCAGGCGGGCGATGCAGTACCCGTTGAACAACCCCCAGAACAGGCCGGCGACCAACGAAACGGCGATTCCGATGACCAAGGTAAGAGCATTGTCGGTCCCGACCGCCTCCATCGCCTTGGCGGCAGCAACCCCGGCGAAGACGAGCACCGATCCGATCGACAGATCGAACCCGCCGGCGATCATCACGAACGTCATCCCGACGGACAGGATCAGAAGGACCGAGGCATCGAGGAAGATGTTGCGGACGTTGAACGTGCTGGCGAACGTATCCGGCCGGAGCACCGTGAAGAACACCACGAGCAGCAAGAGGATGACACCCATATAGGCCGGCGAGGAGGCCGCGGCGGCCCGCAGCTTCTGCGCCGGACCAGGAGCGGGCGGAACGAGTGTCGGCTCGCCTGTTTCGACAGGGCCGGCTACGGCGAGATTCTGCGTCATGCTGCGGCTCCCGTATCGGCCACGGCGTCGAGCGCGCCTGTCATGGCGCCGACCAGATCCTGAACGGTGACGCCCTCGTTGCGCAGCCGGGCAATCCGGCGACCCAGTCGGAGCACCTCGATCGTGTCGGCAACATCGAGGACGTCACGCATGTTGTGGCTAATGAAGACGATGGCGACCCCGGTATCACGGATCCGGCGGATCAGCTCCAGCGTACGGCCGGTCTGCACCACGCCCAGCGCCGCCGTGGGTTCGTCCATGAACACGACCCGCTTGGCCCACATCATCGCCCGGCAGATCGCGACGCTCTGACGCTGCCCGCCCGAGAGGCTGGCAATCGGGGTGTCCATGTCCTTGAGATTGACCTTCAGCCTCTGAAACGCCGCTGCGCTGTCGCGGCGCATCGTGGCGTTGTCCAGGAAGCCGAGCTTGCCCAGCAGACCGGGGCGGAGCACCTCGCGGCCCATGAACATGTTGGCCGCGGGGCTCAGATCCGGGGCGACCGATAAATCCTGGTATACCGTTTCGATTCCGTTCTCATGCGCGTCCGACGGAGAGGCGAAGGAAACGGCCGTTCCATCCAGGACGATGCTGCCGGAGGTGGCCTGGTACACTCCGGACAGGATCTTCACGAGCGTGCTCTTGCCGGCGCCATTGTCGCCGATCAGCGCGGTCACTTCGCCAGGGTAGGCGGCGAAATCGGCCCCGCGCAGTGCTTCGACATGACCGAAGCGCTTGACGATGCCGCGCGCCTCGAGGATCGCGGAGCCATCCCGCGGTTTGGACGAGATACCCTGGTCGTTGGGCATCGGCCGCTCCCTTCGTTGCGCGATTGATATTCAAGTGCCAAGGCTAGCCTGCCACTCAGCGCATTCGAATGCATAAATAGACCCGCACGCCGGATTGGCGCAAGCGTTTTAATACTTTCGCGCGAGAACCCTTCCTTACGGCTCCGCCAACCGCGCCGAGGCGCGCCGCATGAAGAGCGACGGAACCTCGGAGTTGACGGACGCTCCGTCCGGATCAGCAAGGCGCGTCAACAGCAGTCGGACCGCTTGGCGCGCCATCTCGACGGAATCCTGGTGCATTGTCGTGAGCCGATAGCCCGGCCGCGCCGCCTCGGCAACATCGTCGAAGCCGACGACCGACATATCATCGGGAAATTCCCAGCGAAGCTCGAACCGGGCCGCGTCCATGACACCCATCGCGATCTGGTCGTTGGCGCAGAAGACTGCCTCCGGCCGCTCCTCGCATCGGACATGGTCGAGAAAGGCGGCTCGTCCGCCGGCGTAGGAGTAGTCAGTCTCCAGCACCGGGATTGTAGGAATGCCCAGCGCGCGCAGGCGGGTCATGAAGCCGTAGGTCCGCTGTTGGCTGACGGGGGCGGTCGCCGGGCCGCCAACACAGAGAAAGCGCCGATGCCCGGCCGCGTGCAGGGCACTCGCGACGGCGGCGGCGGCGGCGGCGTGGTCGGCGGTCACGCTATCGACGCCAATGCGATCCGGGCGACGATTATAGAAGACCACCGGGAGTCGCCGGTCAAGCAGCGCCACGAGATCGGCTTCGGCGAGCAGCACGCACGAGATCAGTCCGTCCAGCGGATATTCGAGGGCACCGCGCAGCGCGCCTGTTGCCGGCCAGTCGTTCTCGACGGTGATGAGCAGAAGCTGCTTTCCCGCCGCCGCGAGCGATTCGCCGATGGCGTAGATCACGTCCGGGTTGCCGTGCAGCGTGTAGTGGGTAATGACAACCCCGACCATGTTGGAACGCCGGGTGATCAGGCTGCGGGCGAGCGCGTTCGGCACATAGCCGAGACGCTCGGCGGCCTTCAGAACCTTCCGCCGCGTCGCCGGCGAGATGGTGCCGTCGCCCTGAAAGCAGCGCGACACCGTCGATTGCGCGACCCCGGCCATGCGCGCCACGTCATAGGACGTGGCGCGACTCCCCAAGGAGGAGCGGGTCACGCCGCGTCTTTTCTGGCCTCCGGCGGAAGCAGCCGGAGCGGGGCGACATAGCCCGCGTGGTCGAGACCGAAACCCGCATCCGCCGCCCGCCGAAGCACGTTCTCCGACCACACCGGACGCTTCTTGTGGTCGCCCGCCGTGAGCACCGCGATTTCCGCCGGTACGTCCCCGACCGAGGTGATGCGCCGCCAGGCGTCGGCCGGCACCGAGAACACGTCCTGCGCGCTCGCCCGCACCGGGGGGCCATCATCAAGCGCGATGTCGACCGCGCCGGAGAAGATCAGCAGTACCTGCTTCTCCGCCAGCCGGAACGCGCCGACGCCCTGGCCCGGCGCGATACGCAGCCATTCCATCGAGAAGCCATGCGGGTTGGTGACCGCCGGCGCATGCTCCAGATCCTCGGTCATCCCGTGGCCGATCACCGGGGCCACCTCGCTCGCATGTCCGGGCAGGACGCTGTCGAGCAGCGCCCGCTGTGACCAAGCGCGTTCGGCGGACGTGACGACGCGCCGGCGCATCGCCTCGGTGTCGAAGCGGCGCAAGCCTCGCATGGTCGCGTCGTCAAGCGGCTCGATCAGCTCCTCCATCGGCGGCTTCGTCGCGCCCGTCTCGGTATCGACGAGCATATTGTCCTGGGTGAGATAGAGGCCGTGCTCGGCCGCGATCCGCAGGATCGAGGGATGCCAGATGATTCCCCCGGTATCGTCGCCGCCGAGCGCCGTGAAAATCCATCCGTCGTCGTCCCCGACATTGCTGAAGCCACGGAAGATCCAGGTCGGAATGCTGACGACATCGCCGGCCTTTCCGATGATCTCGCCGTCCTTGCCCTCGGCGCCCCAGCGGAACAGCCACGTTCCGCTGTAAACCATGAAGACCTCGGCGGTGTAGTGGATGTGGAGGTTGTTGGTCGTGCCAGCCGGCATGGCGGCGACGCCGAGGCTGAATCCGTGCGGCTCGGTGATGTTGACGACCTGATCGGAGGACTGGGTCACGCCCGGGCCGATCAGCGAGTAATTCTCCTTGTCGGTCGATCCCGGCATCTTGCAATCAATGAAGGCGACCTTGCAGGCGACCATGTCGCCGCGCCGGATCAGCCTGGGGCTCGCATCCATGAAATCCTCCTCGCCTTCGCCGCTCGACCTGAAAGTTGGACTATTGTAGCGTGCATTCGAATGCATTGCCAGGGGAGAGGCTTCATGGAACCGCTGCGACCGTCGGCCTACGCGCCCTACCGCGATCCACGGGACTATATCCTGAGCTGGACGGACGTGATCTGGATCGACCGGGCCATCGGCAAACTGGCGGAGCATTACGGCCGCGATGTCGAGGTTCACACCGCCTATGGCGAGACCTACGACTTCGACACGGTCATCTCGAATTCCGTGCAGAAATTCGCCGCCTTTCCCAACGGCGGCGGCGGGCACGGCGAGGATGTCGTCTGGGAGCAGCGGGGCGAGAACGGCTTCATCAGCTCGCATCGCGTGCTCAAGACCGGCACCCACATGGGGTATTGGACCTACGGACCGCCGACGGGGCGGGCGTTTATCTCCCGGACGGTCGCGCACTGTCTGGTGCAGGACAACCGCATCGTCGCGGAGTGGCTGGTGCGCGACGAGTTCGCCGTGCTGGAGACGCTCGGACTGGACCCTTACAAGGTCGCGGCGGAGCTGGCCGCGCGCAGTCCGGCCACCGCCACGGCGATGATCGCGGCGCCCGACACCGGCGCCTTCGCCGGGCGGATTGCCGATCCGTTCGCGCGCGGAATTTCGGGGGCGCGGCCGCCGCGCCATCGCGCCGAATGCGACCTCGTGATGGGATTGTTCGAAGAGGTCTGGAACGGCCGGCGTTTCGACTTAGCGACGAAATACGTCAGCGACAGGATCGTCTGCCATACCGTCCGCATGGCGCGCGTGCAGAACATCACGCCATATCAGATGGAGATCATCAACCTGCTCGCCACCTTTCCCGACGGCAAGATCGAGGTGCGCGACATCGTGGTCAATCAGTCGGCGGAACTCGGCACCCGCATCGCCGTGATCTGGGTGCTGCGCGGCACCTATCGCGGCGTGCCGACCTATGGACCCGTCACCGACACGGCGGTGAACGTGCTTGGCTCCTCGCATTTCGAGCTGCACGAGGGGAAAATCCTGCGCGAATGGCGCATCTTCGACGAGGTCGCGGTACTCGCCCAGATCATGGCCGCGCGCGCCTCAAGCTCAGCGCCCTGACGAGGCGGGGGTCAGCGCGATCGCGTTGGCATCGGCGATCACGGCGAGCAGCTCGCGGACATAGGGCGCGAACGAGCGCGCGATCTCGATGTGCCACTCCTCGAGCGCGCGGCGCCACAGCACGATCTCCGCCTTCTCGAAGATCGTGCGCGCGCACATGCCGGGCGGAAACGCCTCCGGCGCGAGGTCGAGCGGGATGGCGCCGTTGAGCAGCATGGCGGCATCGGGGCCGGTGACGCGCAAGGCGACGTCGCGGTGCGAGATATCGACAAGGGAGATCGGTGCCTGATCCTCGGCGAGCTGGTCCGCCAGCGCGGCACCCGTCCCTTGCTGCACCAGGATCAGCCATTCGTCCGGACCGAGCCATAACGCCGCACCGTGATCGAGCGACGCCGCTTGCAGCGGGCGCGTGGGCATCGCAATCGCGAACGGGCCGGGCCCGCGCAGGATGAAGCGGTCGAACGCGCCGTGTTCGGCGATCTCAGCCATCAAGCCGCGCTCCCGTGGGATCGTAGGAGACGGGGCTTACGACACGCGCGGCGACGGCCCCCGCCGGCATCGGCACGAACACCGTCTCCCCCATGCGCGCGCGGCCGTCGGCGAGCAGCGCGAGGGCGATCGAACGGCCGAGGGTCGCGCTACGATAGGACGAGGTGACGTGGCCATCGGCACGCGTGCCGGCCGATGGGGCGGGCTCCGTGGTGATCTGCGCGCCCTCGTCCAGCACCGTGGCTGGATCGTCGGTCAACAGCCCGACCAGCTGCATCCGCCCGGGCGCCATGATATCGGGCCGGGCGAGCGAGCGCTTGCCCACGAAATCGCGCTTGGTGCGCCCGATCGCCCAGCCGAGGCCGAGATCGTCGGGCGTCACCGTGCCGTCGGTCTCCTGGCCCACGACGATGTAGCCCTTCTCGGCCCGCAGGGCGTGCATCGCTTCGGTGCCATAGGGCGTAATGCCGTGCGGCTGGCCGCTTTCCCAGACCGCGTCCCAGACGGGCCGGGCGTGCCCGGCCGGGACGTTGATCTCGAAGCCAAGCTCGCCCGTGAAGCTCACCCGGAACAGACGCGTCCTGACGCCGCATATCCGTCCCTCGGCGACGCTCATATGCGGAAAGGCGGCGGGCGACAGATCGATGTCCTCGATCAGGGGGGTGATGATGTCGCGCGCACGGGGTCCCTGCACGGCGATCACCGCCCACTGCTCCGTCACCGAGGTCAGCCAGCAGCGCAAGTCGGCGAACTCCGTTTGCAGGAAGTCCTCCATGTGCGCCAGGACGTGCGCCGCCCCGGACGTCGTCGTGGTCACGTGGAAGCGGTCGGGAGCGAGCCGGCCGACGACGCCGTCATCCATCACGAAGCCGGCCTCGTTGAGCATGACGCCGTAGCGGCATCGGCCCGGTGCCAGCTTGCTCCATGCATTGACGTAGAGGCGGTTCAGGAACTCCGCCGCGTCCGGTCCCACCACCTCGATCTTGCCGAGGGTCGAGCCATCGAACAGGCCGGCGGCGCCTCGCACCGCGCGGCATTCGCGGGCAACCGCGTCCTCCGCGGTCTCGCCGTGGTGAGGGAAGTGGTGCGCGCGCTTCCACTGTCCGACATCCTCGAAAACCGCGCCGCGCGAAGCCGCCCAATCGTGCATGGGCGTGCGGCGGACCGGGTCGAACAGCGTGCCGCGCGAATGCCCGGCGAAGGTGCCGAAGGTGACGGGCGTATAGGGCGTACGGAAGGTCGTCAGCCCGACTTGCGGCATCGGCCGCGCGAGCGCATCGGCGGCGATGGCGAGGGCGTTCATGTTGGACGTCTTGCCCTGATCCGTCGCCATCCCCGTCGTGGTGTAGCGCTTCACATGCTCGATCGAGCGAAAGCCCTCGCGCACCGCGAGCGCGATGTCGCCGACTTTGACGTCGTTCTGGAAATCGACGAATGCCTTGCCGAGGGCGGTCCCGGGAACGGCGCCATGAAAGCCGCCGGAGGGAACGATCTCGCCCTCGACGCGAGGGGCCGGCCGCGCGGCGGAGACGCCGGCGGCGCGGGCACCCGCCGCGTGTCCGTCGGCGAGGCACGCGGCGAGGCCAGCGAGACCTCGGCAGGCGCCGGCGCAAGACTGGTCCTGCGCGGGCTCGCCGGGCAGGAAGACCTGTCGCTCGGCGTCGAAAACCAGCTTGCCACGCGACTGCGAGAACAGATGCAGCGACGGCGTCCATCCGCCCGCCATCAGCAGCAGGTCGCATGACACGCGTTCGACCGGACCGCCGCCCCGGGGCATCAGTTCCACGTTGCGGACGCGCCAGCGACCGGCGGTGTTGACAACGACGGTGGACGCACGGACGGGCAGGTCGGCCGTATCGCATCCGGGCGCGTCGCGCAGCTCCGCCACCGCCGCGATCTCGACGCCCGCGCCCGCGAGATCGCGCGCGGCGGCGTAGCCGCTGTCATCGGCGGTGAACAGGACCGCGCGCGTCCCCGGCTTGACCGCCCAGCGATTGGCGAAGCTCCGCGCCGCCCCCGCCAGCATCACGCCCGGTCGGTCATTGCCGCCGAACACCAGCGGCCGTTCGATCGCGCCCGTCGCGAGCACGACTTGCCCGGCGCGCACCTTCCATAGCCTCTCCCGCGCATGTCCAGGCGCGGGCCGCGCGAGATGGTCGGTGAGGCGTTCGGCAAGGCCGACGAAGTTCTGCGCGAAATAGCCGAAGGCCGTCGTCCGGGGCAGGATCGTCACGTTCGACCGGGCGGCGAGCGCGGCCAGGGCACGCGCGAGCCAGGCCGCGGCCGGAGCGCCGTCGATCGTCACCTCGCCGTCGGCGAGCAATCCGCCGCCGCATTCGGATTGCTCGTCCACGAGCATCACCCGCGCGCCGTTCGCCGAAGCCGCCAGCGCCGCCGCGATCCCGGCCGCGCCCGCGCCGACCACGAGTACCTCGCAGAACGCATAACGCTGCGTGTAGATGTCGGGATCGGGTTCGGTCGGCGCGCTGCCGAGGCCGGCGGCGCGGCGGATCATCGGCTCATAGACTTTGTGCCAGGCGCCGCCCGGCCCCATGAAGGTCTTGTAGTAGAAGCCCGCGCCCAGCAGCGGCGCGGCCACGTTGCCGGCGGCGCCGACATCGAACCACAGCATCGGAAAGCGGTTCTGGCTGGAGGCGGTCAGCCCGTCGTACAGCTCGACCTGGGTGGCGCGCAGATTGGGCGTGCGCCGCGCGCCGGCGCCGACCGAGACGAGCACGTTCGGCTCCTCCGCGCCGGCGGCGACCGGACCGCGCGGGCGGTGGTACTTGAACGATCGGCCCATGAGGTGAACGCCGCTGGCGAGCAGCGCGGAGGCCAGCGTGTCGCCGGGATGGCCGGTGTAGCCGCAGCCGTCGAAGCGAAAGCGCAGGACCGCGGAGCGGTCGATGCGTCCGCCTTGCGCCAGCCGAAAGGAGGTCACGGGCGATCCAGCGCCGGACGCGGCGCGCCCGCCGGATAGGTGGCGAGCAGCCGGTCCGTCACGGTATGGCGGATCGCGTTGAAATACCGTCCGCACCCATGCGTATGGCGCCAACGCTCGGCGTGCTGGCCCTTGGGATTGGCGCGCCAGTAGAGATAGTCGGCCCATTCCTCGTCGCTCGCGGCCAAGGGGTCGGACGGCCGCGCGACATGCGCCTCCCCGGCGTGGCGGAACTCGATTTCCGGGCGGTCCATCTCGCAATAGGGGCAGCGGATCAGCAGCATGGGCGGTCCTAATGCGCGACGGCCGCGGCGGCGGCCTCGTCGATGAGGCGCCCGGTGCGGAAGCGATCAAGCGTGAAGGGAGCGTTGATCGGATGCGGCGCGCCGGTCGCGACCGTATGGGCGAAAACGTGGCCGGACCCGGGCGTCGCCTTGAAGCCGCCAGTGCCCCAGCCGCAATTGACGAACAGCCCCGGCACCGGCGTCAGCCCGATGATCGGCGAGCGGTCGGGCGAGAGATCGACGATGCCGCCCCAGTTGCGGAGCATCCGCAGCCGGCGGACGGTGGGAAACAGCTCGCAGATTGCGTCGAGCGTGTTGCCGGAGATGTGCAGCGCGCCGGTCTGGCTGTATGACGTGTAGGCGTCTGTGCCGGCGCCGATCACCATCTCGCCTTTGTCGGACTGCGACATGTAGGCGTGGATCGTGTTCGACATGACGACGCAGGGCATCGCCGGCTTCACAGGCTCCGACACCAGCGCCTGCAACGGGAAGCTTTCAAGCGGCATTCGCACGCCGGCCATTTGCATGAGCACGCTCGTGTGGCCGGCGGCGGCCACGCCGATCTTCGGGGTGCGGATGGCGCCGCGCGTTGTCTCCAGCCCCTCGACCGCGCCGGAGGGGCCGCGGCGGATCGCCGTGACCTCGCAGTTCTCCACGATGTCCACCCCAAGCGCGTCGGCGCCGCGCGCGAACCCCCAGGCGACCGCGTCGTGGCGCGCTGTGCCGCCGCGCCGTTGCAGCGCCGCGCCGAGCACCGGGTAGCGGATGTCGAGGGAGACGTTGAGGATCGGGCAGAACGCCTTCGCCTGGTCCGGGGTTAGCCATTCGTTGTCGATCCCGGCGAGCCGGTTCGCATGGATGTGGCGCTTCGAGACCAGCACGTCGTGATGGTTGTGCGCGAGCATCATCACGCCGCGCGGCGAGTACATGACGTTGTAGTTCAGCTCCCGCGACAATCCCTCCCAGAGCTTGAGGGCATGTTCATAGAGGCGCGCGCTCTCGTGCCAGAGATAGTTGGAGCGGATGATGGTCGTGTTGCGCCCGGTGTTGCCGCCGCCGAGCCAGCCCTTCTCCACCACGGCGATGTTTCCCATCCCGTGCTCCTTGGCCATGTAGTAGGCGGTTGCCAGCCCATGGCCGCCGCCGCCGACGATCACGGCGTCATAGGACGGCTTCGGCGCGGCCTCCCGCCATTGCTCCGGCCACTCGCGGTTGCCGGACAGGGCGTTGCGGACGACGGAGGCGAAGGAGAAGCGCGCCACGGGCAGGTGGACTCCGAACGGTGCATTCGAATGCATCGAGCATGATCTCGGCTGGACTCAGGAATGTCAACCAGGTTGCGCATTCGAATGCTGCCGCTATGGTCGCTGCCCTGTTCCAACGAGGTCGCCATGTCCCCGAAGCTTGGCCAATACGCCGATGTTCCGGATTTCATCTACGGAATCACGCGCGAGATCTGGGAGGATCGCGGGATTGGGGGCAAGCTCGAGCGCTACTACGCACCCGACGTGCTGGTCCGCGCACCGACCGGGCTAACCGCCAGCAACGCCGGCGTGACCGCGCAGACGTTGCAGACCCTGCACCAATTCCCCGACCGCCAACTGGTCGGCGAGGACGTGATCTGGAGCGACGGGGGCGACGGCTCGTTCCTGTCGTCGCACCGGCTCAGCTCGGTCATGCGCCACCAGGGCGACGGCAGCTATGGCGAGGCGACCGGACAGCTGGTGCGATCCCGGATCATTGCCGATTGCTGGGTCGTGGACACGGTGGTCACGGAGGAATGGCTGGTGCGCGACCAGGCTAGCTTCGCCCGCTGCCTCGGAATGGAACCGCGCGAGCTCGCACGGCAGATGGTGGATGACGATCTCCGGCGCGGCCTGCCAATCGGCTTCTACCTGCCCGAGCATGACCGGCCTGGACGCTATCGGCCCGTCGTGCAGGAGGCTCCCGAGGTGGAACTCTATACGAACGGGTATCGCCGTCTGTGGCACCTCAAGGAGACCGCGGCGGTTCGCGACCTCTATTTCCATGGCGCCAACCTCTTCGCTCCCGGCGGGGAGATTTTCCGTGGGCACATGGACATCGACCGCTTCTATCTCGGCTATCTCGCGTCCTTCCCGGATGCCGAACTCACCATAGCCAGCGCCACGATCAACCGCGACCCCGGCCAACCGACACGCATCGCCCTGCGCTGGGCGCTGCGCGGCACGCACTCCGGCTTCGGGCATTTCGGCCCGCCGAGCGGCGCGCCGATCCATGTGATGGGGATCAGTCATGCGCACGTCGTGAATGGCCGCATCAGCTTCGAGTGGATCGTCACGGACGAGGTGTCGATCTGGAAGCAGATCATCGCGCACACCGAAAACCATGCCGCTCAGTAGGAGATCCGTTGCTGTCGCCGGATCGGTGCGACATCAGCGAGTCTCGGCGGTGTGGCCGAGTTTTGTTGAGGGGCCGCCAGTTGCCGCGGGATCTGGAAGGGAGCGCCCTCTCCGCCCGATCGCCGTTTTAGGATGCGCACTCTGCCCCTCCACGCCTTTCACCAGCCGTCGACACATGGCCGCTTCTTACCGGTGCGCGCCGGTTCCGGCGGGACCGAGCGTAGGCCCGCGGCGATCCAGCGGCGCGTTTCCGCCGGGTCGATCACATCATCCACGCCGAAGCCCGTGGCCTGATTGATCGCCCGGCCGCGTTCGTACAGCTCGGCGACCATGCGTTCATAGGCGGCGCGGCGCTCGGCGGGATCGTCGATCGCCTCCAGCTCCTTGCGGCGGCCGAGCTTGACCTGGCCCTCCAGGCCCATGCCGCCGAACTCGCCGGTGGGCCACGCGATCGAGAACACGCCGACGCGCATCCCGCCGCCGATCATGGCGAGCTTGCCGAGGCCGTAGGATTTGCGGATGCACACCATGAACACCGGCACGGTCAGGTTGGCGCCGATCAGGTAGCTGCGGCAGCAATGGCGTACGAGCGCGGTCTTTTCCGCCTCCGGTCCGACCATGTTGCCGGGATTGTCGTTCAGCGACAGCAGCGGAATGTCGTGCGCGTCGCAAAGCTGCATGAACCGCGCCGCCTTGTCCGCGGCATCGGCGTCGATCGCACCGCCGAGATGGCGGGGATTGTTGGCGATCACCCCGAGCGGGCGGCCCTCGACGCGGATCAGCGCTGAGATCATGCCGAGACCGAAGCCGCTGCGGATCTCCAGGACGGAACCTTCATCGGCCAGGACCCCGATCAGCGCGCGCATGTCATAGCCGCGCAGCCGGTCCTCCGGCACGATATGCCGCAACTTGCGCTGGTCCGCGCAGGACCATTCCGATACGCGCCCCTGGAAATAGGCCATGTATTTCTTGGCGACCGCGACTGCCTCCGGCTCGTCACGGACGACGATGTCCACCACGCCGTTCGGCACCTGGACGCTCATGGGGCCGACTTCCTCCGGCCTGAACACGCCAAGGCCTCCGCCCTCGATCATCGCCGGGCCCGCCATGCCGATCGTGCAGTCCTCGGTGGCGATGATGACATCGCAGCAGCCGAGCAGCACGGCGTTCCCTGCAAAACAGCGCCGCGAGGCGATTCCGATCAACGGCACAAGGCCCGACAGCACGGGGAACTTGTTGAACGTTTCCACCTCGACGGCGGCGCTGGTGTCGGTGTCGCTGCCGCGCCCGCCGCCGCCCTCGGCGAACAGCACGACGGGGAGCCGAAGCTTCTCCGCAAGCTCGAACATCCGGTCCTGCTTGATATGCCCCATGCGGCCCTGCGTGCCGGCATAGACGGTGTAATCGTAGGAAACGACGATAGCGCGGCTCTTCTCTTCGGGGAACCGGTCGCCGTTGATGGTGGCAAGGCCCATGATCAGTCCGTCAGCGGGCAATTCCTCGATCAGTTGGTCCATGGTGCGGATGGACCGTCGCGCGGCGACCACCATCCTTCCGTATTCCACGAAAGATCCCGGATCGACGAGATCGGCGATGTTCTCCCGCGCAGTGCGCTGGCCAGTGGCGCGGCGGCGTTCCACCGCCTTCGGGCGCGCCTCGTCGGTGGTGCGCCGCGCCCGCTCCAGCACGGAAGCGAGGTCGGGGCGGATAAAGGACGGATCGATTTCCTGGGCCGCGCCTACGCCGCCGCCCGCAACATCCGCCGGTTCGACGAACAGCAACGCCGCGCCCTCGAACACAGTATCGCCGAGGGCGACGGACATGGCGCGCACGATGCCCCCGGCTTCCGCGGTGACGCCGTGCTGCATCTTCATCGCTTCCATCACGAGCACTTCCTGCCCGGCGCGCACCTCGTCGCCGACGCCGACGGCAAGCGAAACGATGGTCCCCTGCATCGGCGCCCGCAGGGCTACTGTGCCCTCCGGCCCGTTGATCTCCGACGCAACTTCGTCTTCGTCCGCGTCATCCCTGCCGGCCGCTTCCTGGCCGTATCGCACAACTGCCAGCGGATCGAGCGGGTCCACCTTCGCCCCGGCCAGCTTCGTCGCCGACGCCCCGCCGCCGGACGGCTCGAACCATCGGCGCGCCGACTGCGCCTCACCGGACAGCAGGCGTTCGGCGTACTCCTCGACGAAGCGGGTGTGCGCCGCGCCGGACAGAAAATCCGGGTCGCGCAGGATGGATTGCAGGAACGGAATATTGGTCGGCACGCCGGCAATGCGGAACTCGGCGAGCGCCCGCCGCGCTTTCGCCGCCGCGTCCTCCAGCCGTCCGGAGGCGGCATGGACGATCACCTTGGCAAGCAAGGAGTCGAACCGCGGATTGGTGCGATAGCCCGCATAGCCGTAACCGTCCACGCGCACGCCATGACCGGATGGCGCCTCATAGGCCGCCAGGATGCCGCCCGTCGGGTGGACGCCGCCGTCCGGCCCCATGCTCTCCAGATTGACCCGCGCCTGCACCGCCACCCCGCGCGGGGCCGGAACGTCGGGCTGGCGCAGTCCGAGATCGGCGAGGCGGGCACCTTGCGCGATCTCAAGCTGGAGCCGCACGAGATCCAGCCACCTATTCCGCGCGCGGGGCTGCGCGCGTGCCGATCACGCCCTGCCGTTCCAGCCGCGCCAGCTCGGCTGGGCCAACGCCCGTCCTTTCAGCGAGGACTTCCTGGTTGTGCTCCCCGAGGGTCGGTGCGGCCCTCTTCAGTGCAGGTGACGCACCGTCGAGGCGGTAGGGCGCGAGCGGCACGACATGCGAGCCGATGAAGCGCCGCTCCAGCTGCCGCCAAAAGCCGGCCTCGCGCAGTTGCGGATCGTTCAGCAACTCGTGCGCGGGGCGAACCGGCGCGGCTGGCACGCCGGCTTCCTGCAAGCGACAAGCGGCCTCCTCCGCGCCCCGAGTCGCCGACCAGGAGGCGAGGGCAGCCTCCAATCCAGGGCCGGGGCCGATCAATCGAGCGAGTGCCTCCCTCTGCTCTTCCGTTTCCACCGACACGGCCAGCCATTCGTCCTGGTTCGCGGTCGGTACGCAGGTGCGCAGGATCGATGCGGGATGCTGGCTGCCCTCCCGCGGCAGCCGGTCCGTTCGTAGCGACTGCGCGATCAGCGCGTCGGCGCAGAGCTGGAATAGGCACTCCACCTGCCCCAGGTCGATCCAGGTGCTCACCCTTCGCCCGCGGCCTGAATAAAGGGCGACCAGACAGGCGATCGCGCCGTAGAGCCCCGCGACGGGGTCGCCATAGGCGACATGCTGCATGGTCGGCGGATCCTCCGTCCGCCCGTTCACGAACGGCAGTCCGGATGCCTGCTCCACCGTGGAGCCATAGGCCCGGAAGCTTCGCCAGGGACCGCGCGAGCCGAACGCCCCCATCGAGATTGCTATCAGCCCGGGATTTGTTTCGGCGAGGCCGGCCGCGCCGACTCCCAGCTTGTCGAGCACGCCGGGCGCGTGGTTCTCGATCAGCACCTCCGACTGCGCCGCCAGCCGGCGCAGCAGCGCGCGTCCGTCCTCCGTCTTGAAGTCGAGCGTGATCCCGCGCTTGTTGCGGTTCACCATCAGGAACGACGGTCGCACCTCGTAGGGCGGCGGGTCGGCCGACATGTCGCCATCCCACCCGCGCCACCAGTCGAAATAGCTGCAGGACTCGACTTTCACCACGTCGGCCCCGAGATCGGCGAAGTGCCGCGCTGCGAGCGGGCCGGCCCAGCCCATCGAGAGATCGAGCACATTCATGCCCTGCAGCGGCAACTCGGGCCGGAGCGCATTTTGCTCCCGCGGGGGCGCCTCGCCGCCACTTTTGTGGAAATGGAACGGCATCGACGGGCCGGTCGCATCGCGAGCGCCCGGCACTGGACCGAAGCTGTCCCGCTCGTTCCAGTGCGGCGTTTTCGGAAGCTCCGCGAGATCGGGCATCGGCGCGATCGGAATGCGGCGGCGCTGGCCCTCCTCCACCCAGAACCGCGCGGGGTGGCGCACAAACGCCGCGCGCAGCCTGGGCTCGAGGATCGCGGCATCGGTGAAGCGGTTCGCCATAAGCTGATAGCGCGGATCACGTCCGAGGCCCGGAAGTTCGGCGAGATCGCACAGCGCCGTCCACTGCGCCGGCGTCAGCGCGGTGACGCCGATCCAGCCATCGGCCGCGGGATAGACGGTGCCCGGATAGGTGGTGAACCGGTTGATGCCGCGCCGCACCGCCGTCTCTCCTGTGATGGCGGCGGCGGTCGTCTGCGCCTCCATGAAGCACATGTTCGCGGACAGGACGTCCACCTCAATCCGCCGCCCGGCCCAGCATTTCCAGCGGCCGATCAGCCCCGCCATCGCCCCGATGAAGCCGGTTGCGCCGCCGACGATCTGCGGCGCATGCCCGCGCGGCAGCAGTGGAGGTCCCTCCTCCGGGCCGACCGCATAGGCCACCCCAGACAGCGCCTGGATCAGCGCGTCCGTGCCCTGCCATTCCCGATACGGGCCACGCCGATCGAACCAGGCGAGCGAAAGCTGTAGCGAGTCGGGGAAATCACGCGCAGGACCGTCTGCAATGACGAGGTCAACGCCTGTCGGGCCCGCCGTGGCCAGGGGCGACTTCCCGTGATCGAGCCAGGCAGCGAATGCAGCGCTCGCCGTGCCGCCGTAACCGACTCCGATCGGGGACGGCGAGCCAGCCTGGAGCACGCGCGCGCCGTAATAGGCGAAAAGTCGCCCGCAGTAGCGGATGGCGACGCTGGCGGGGAACTCCAGCACCGTAAGGCCGGCGAGCGGGGCGGCGGTCATCGTGCACCCTTCGTTGTCAGCAGGTGGCAGCTTGCGGAGTGGCCGGTTCCCGTTGCGGCGGGTAGCTCGATGCTGCAGACCGGCATGGCGTGCGGGCACCGAGGATGGAAACGGCAGCCCGACGGCGGATCGAGCGCGCTGGCCGGCTCGCCGGCCAGCTCGGGAACCGAGAGCGGCCGGTCCGGATCGGGCACCGGCACGGCATCCAGCAATGCGCGCGTATAGGGATGCCGAGGCTCGGCGAACACCCCGGCGGTAGGCCCGCTCTCGACGAGTCGCCCGAGATAGATCACGGCAACCCTCGTGCTGAAATGCTCCACCAGCGCGAGGTCGTGCGCGATGATCAGATAGGTCAGTCCGAACTCGGCCTGGATGTCGCTCAGCAGGTTGAGCACCTGCGCTCGGATCGACACGTCGAGTGCCGAGACGGGCTCATCCAGCACCATCATGCGCGGACGGAGTGCCAGCGCGCGGGCGATCGCGATCCGTTGGCGCTGGCCGCCCGAGAACTCATGCGGATAGAGCCGCGCGGCGGAGGCGGGCAGGCCGACGACCTCCAGCGCGCGGTGGATCGCCAGGCGCAACTCGCCGCGCGACGGCCGGTCCTGCGCCAGGATCGGCTCCGCGATGATCGCTCCGACGCGCAGCCGTGGATTAAGCGAGGCGTACGGGTCCTGGAACACCGCCTGCACATCGCGGCGATAGGCTTGCAGCGCGCGGCGATCGAGACGGGTGACGTCCTGCCCCTCGAACAGCACCCGCCCGGAGGTCGGCTGTTCCAGGAGGAGCACCATCTTGGCAATCGTGCTCTTGCCGCAGCCGGATTCGCCCACGAGCGCGACGGTTTCACCTGCTTCGATCGCGAAGGAGACATCATCCACGGCGTGCACGGTCCCGCGCCGCGTGCGGTAGTGCTTGGTCAGGGACTCGGCTTGGAACATCACTGGCGGGCGTGCAGCCAGCACGCGGCGCTGTGGCCGTCGCCGACATCGATCTGCGGCGGATACTCGTCGCAGACGGCCATGCGATGCGGGCAGCGCGGCGCGAAGCGGCAGCCGGACGGCATGTCCGCCAACGCGGGCGGTTGGCCGGGAATGGCGGCGAGACGGGTGCCCGCCGCACCGAGGCGCGGGATCGCGGCGAGCAGAGCCTGCGTGTAGGGATGCCCGGGCTTGCGGTAGATGGCGCGCACCGGCCCCTGCTCAACGATGCGTCCGGCGTACATCACCGCGATCCGATGACAGAGGCTCGCAGCGACCCCGAGATCGTGCGTGATCAGGATGATTCCCGCCCCCGTCTCGGTCTGGATGCGCCGCAGCAGGGCGATGAGCTGGGCCTGGATCGTCACGTCAAGAGCCGTGGTCGGCTCATCGGCGATCAGCAGGCGCGGACCGCAGGCGATCGCCATCGCGGTCACGATCCGCTGCCGCTGCCCGCCGGAGAACTGGTGCGGAAAGTCGGAATGCCGCCTTTCCGGCGACGGAATCCAAACGCGCCCCAGAAGTTCAACGGCCACCCGGCGCAATTCGCCGCCGCGCGCGATGCGGTGCACGCGCATCGGCGTCATCACCTGATCGCCGATGCTCCAGACCGGATTGAGCGACGTCATCGGATCTTGCGCGATCATGGCAATGCGCCGGCCGCGGACCGTGCGCGCCATCTCCCGCTCGGAGAGCGCGGTCAGTTCCTCGCCATCGAGCCGTATGCTGCCCCCCGCAATACGCCCCGAGCCCTTCGGCAGCAGCCGGAGCAGCGACAGCCCCGTCATCGTCTTGCCGGAGCCGGACTCGCCCACGAGGCCCAGCGTCTCGCCTTCGCCGACATCGAGATCGACGCCGTCCACCGGCCGCAGCACGCCGCGACGCAGATGCAGGTGGGTTTGCAAATTGCGGACCTGCAGGACCATCAGAGCTGCCTGAGATGCGGGTCGAGCAGGTCGCGCAGCCAGTCGCCGACCATGTTGGACGACAGGCAGGTGACCATGATCGCGATGCCCGGCATCGTGATCTCCCACCACGCGGTGGTGATGTACTGGCGCGCATCCGACAGCATCAGTCCCCAGGAGACGTCCGGCTGCTGCACGCCGAGGCCCAGGAAGGACAGCGCCGCCTCGAACAGGATCACCTGCCCGACCTGGAGCGTTGCCAGCACAAGCAGCGTGTTCAGCACATTGGGCAGCAGATGGCGGCGGAAAATTGTGCCGGTTCCAACGCCCGCGATCCGCGCATAGGCGACGTAGTCGCGGGTCTTGAGCGACAGCACCTCGCCGCGAATCAGCCGTGCGTACCAGGCCCAATAGGTGAGCACGATCACCACGATCACCGTGGTGAGGCCGGGCTGCAGCGCGGCGGCCAGGATCAGCGCGAGCGCGACCGAGGGCACCGACTGCTGGATTTCCACCAGCCGCATGATGGCCGCGTCGATCTTCCCGCCGAAATAGCCCGACGCCATGCCGGCGAGCGTGCCGATGCTGCCGGAAAGGATGATCGCGTAGAAGGCGACGATCACCGAGACGCGCGAGCCGACCATGATCCGGCTCAGCAGGTCATGGCCGAGGCTGTCGGTGCCGAGCGGCGTGGAGAGGCTGCCGCCGGCCTCGAAGAACGGCGGACGGGAGGCGGCGGCGAGATCGAGTCCGTTCGGGTCGTGCGGGGTGATCGCGGTGCCGCCCGCGGCACAGACCAGCACCAGCGCGAGCACGAACAGCGAGAGCCAGGGTACCCCGTGCAGCCCGAGCGCCGCGCGCACCCGGCCGGGAAGGTTCGGTGCGGGCGCCGTGACGCTAACGCTCATCGCGGATCCTCGGGTCAACCAGTCCGTACGAGAGATCGACAAGCAGGTTGGCAAGCACGAACATCACCGACGCGCTGAGCACGCCCGCCTGGACGACGGGACAATCGCGGGAGAACACCGCCTCGACCACCGTGCGGCCAACACCTGGCCAGGCAAAGATCACCTCGACGACAAACGCCCCGCCAAGCATCGCGGCGAAGTAGACGCCGAGCATCGTCATCAGCGGCACCGCCGCATTTCGGAACGCATATTTCCAGACGATCAGCCGCTCCGGCATGCCGAGCGCGCGGGCGAGGCGGATATGATCGGCTTCGAGCACGTCCAGCATCGACGAGCGCACGATCCGCGTCATCGCGGCGACCGGGTACCAGCCAAGCGCGATCGCGGGCAGGACGAGGTGATTGAGGCCGCCATAGCCGAAGGCCGGCAGCCAATGGAGCTGGACGGCGAAGCCGAGGATCAGCAGGAGCCCCACCCAGAACGCCGGCATGGCCTGGCCAAGCATCGCGAAGATCCGGCCCAGGCGGTCGATCCAGCCGCCCCGGTACACCGCCGAGAATACGCCGATTGGCACCGCGACGGCCAAGCTGAATATCAGGCCTGCGACCGCAAGCTCGACGGTCGCCGGCAGCCGGTTCAGGATCAGCCGGATCGCCGGCATCTGCCAGCGATAGGACTGGCCGAAATCCCCGTGGAGCGCGCGGTCGAGGAAGATTCCGTATTGCACGATCAGCGGCCGGTCGAGCCCGAGCGCCTGGTGCATCGCCTTGAACGCGCTGGGTGGCGCCTCCGGCGGCAGCATCAACGTCACCGGATCGCCGGACAGGCGCGTGATGATGAACACGATCAGGCTCGCGCCTAGGATGCTGATGAGGCCGTCGCCGAGGCGACGCAGGATGAAGCGGGTCACCTCCGCCGGCTCAGGATGTCGTCACCCCGATCTGCTGGGAGTTACGCCAAAAACCGGGTGTCGGCCACGGCGTCCAGTTCACCTTGCCGGTGCGCCAGGCGAAGGTGACCATCGGGAGATAGGTGGGGAGGCCCCCCAGCACTTTCTCCTGTTTGATCTCGGCGATCTTCGTGAGCAGCGCGGCCCGTTTTTCGGGGTCCAGGATACGGCGCTGCTGCTCGACCATCTTGTCCATCTCGGGATCATTGGTGAACGAGTAGGAACCCCATCCCGTGTTCGGGATGTAGCTGTGCAGGTGCCCCGCCCAAGGCGTTCCGGGGTCGCCGGGTATGCCGTGCCCCCACATCCAGGAGATTGCGCCATTCATCTGCGGTCCCGTCGGCGTCCGGCGGCCCTCGTTGATCCACGCGCCGTATTCCAGCTCCGTCACCCGACAGCGGATGCCGACCTGGCTGAGATAGGCGAACATCGCCTCCCCCACTTCCTTGATGTTCGGCTCGCGAGGCGTTGTGAGATTGTAGCAGGCCACGTCGACGCCGTTCGGGTAGCCGGCCTGCCGCAGCAGCTCGCGCGCCTTCTTGGAGTCGTAGGGATACAGCTTCAGCGCCGAGGTGTAGCCGATCTCCCCTGGCGCGAGCCCCGCATACCGCTTTCCCTGGCCGAACAGGATCTTGCTGATGATGGCATCCATGTCGACCGCATACGCCGCGGCCTGACGGACGCGGACATCCTTGAACGGCGAGCCCGGCTGATCCTCGGCGAGATTGATGAAAGGTCGTTCCCGTCGGCCAGTGTCGTTGTCGACACGCCTTTCATCTTCTTGAAATCGGCCAGCATGGACGGGGGCACCGCGTCGATCCAGTCCACGGCGCCGGTACGGAATGCCGCGACGCGGGTCAGATCCTCGGGGATCACCTTGATGACGAGGTTCTTGACCGTCGGGCCCTGCGCCTTGTTCCAGTCGCCTTCGAACGCCTCAAGCCGCATTTCCTCGTGTATGGTGCGGGAGACGAACTTCCACGGGCCGGTGCCGATGGGCGCCCTGACGAAGCCGTCATGGCCGACCTGCTCGTAAGTATTTCTTCGGCACCGCCCAGAGGACGAGGTAGTTCGCCAGAAACAGCGCGTCCGGCTGCTTGAAATGCAGGCGGAAGCGGCGGTCGTCGACGATTTCGAATGCCTCCACGTCCTCCAGCATGAACGCGAACCGGGCGTGCTTCGGATCGCGCTGTAGCTGATAGGCGAACTCCATGTCCGTCGACGTCACCGGCTGGTCGTTGTGGAACAGCAGGCCCTTGCGCAACGTCACGTCGATCACCGGCTTTTCCGGCGTGCCTCCGACCTCGTACTTCTCGGCGAGCCAGTTCGCCGTCTTCCCGGTCGGGTCGACACGCACGAGCTGCTCGAACAGGTTGCCGATCATATAGAAATCGACGCCCGCGGAGGACTCGGTCGGGTCGAGCGTCGTGGCTTCGGCGCCCAGCGCGACCGTCAAGGTGTCCCCCTTGGCGCCGGCGCCGGCCTGGCCGAAAGCGGGACGAAGGCCAAGCGCTGCCAGCGCGGGAGGTCCGAAGGCGAAAGAGCGGCGACGAAGCAATGTTCCCTCCCCGGCCGTTTAGCTCGGCTAGGCGAACACCATCACGCCCAGAACCCGCGGGTCAACAGTCTGTTGTTGACAATTCTACCAGGCTTGGACCACCTCCCGCCCATGCCCCCCGACGCGCCAGTGGAGAAGACGCCGATTCCCTCGCCGAACGCGCAGGAACAACGTCGTCCGTCGCAGCGGCCGCGGACGATCCCCGAACAGATCGCGGATCAGCTCGGCATGGCAATCCTGCGCGGCGACTACCGGGAGGGCGAGCGCATCGGCGAGCAGGAGATGGCGGATCTCTACGGCGTCAGCCGCGGGCCGGTGCGCGAGGCGATCCGCGTTCTACAGACGCGCGGCATGGTCGCCTTCGAGCCGCGGCGGGGCACTTTCGCCATCGGCATCTCGCTCGACCTGATAGCCGACCTGTTCAATACGCGCGCTGCGCTGCTCGGCATGGCAGGCCGCTGCTTCACCCGCGCCGCTCCCCCGCGAGGCCTGGAGCAGATGACCGAGCGGCTCGCCCGGCTGCGCGCGATGGCATCCCTGGAGGACGTCGATCCGACGGAGTTCACGCAGGAGGTGGGCCGGGTTGGCGCGTCCATCTACGATCATTGCGGGAACGCCACCCTGACGCGAATGCTGCGCGAGCAGGGGGAAACCTCGCTCTGGGGCTTCATCTGGCGCGAGCGGCCGCTCGACTACTTCACACCTGACCGGCGCGCCTCCTGCATCGCGGATTACGCAGCCATCGAAACCGCCGCACGTAGCGGCGACGAGACCGAGGCTGAAGCGCGCCTGCGCCACATCATCTTCGAGTCGCGCGACAGCGTGCTCAAGACGCTGGTCGAGGCGCGCGGCGGATCGGTCGATCCGAGCAAGGTCCTGCGCTGATCCGGCGCAACGCTGTCAACCCTTTGTAGCGGATGGTATGTCCGCTTCCGCCGACCGACAGGGTCCGCCCACGAAGACCCCAAGCCATTGCAATCAACCTCGCCCAGCTCCCGGCGCCGCGGCCGTCCCGATCACACCCGGCGTGGCCGCGGCCATCGTGCGGCTCGTGGCGTTTGCACGCGACGCCGCGTTGGGCGTGCCCGGACTAGCCAGCGTCCAGCACCGCCCGCAGCCTTGATCCTTCGGTTCCGGTGATCAGGCCGCGGCGTAGGAACAGGTCGATCAGGACCAGGTTCACGTTGAACTTGAAAGCGTTCGTGTCGCGCACGGCGGCGAACGCGCGTGCCAGCGGCCAAAGCGCGAAGGTCTCCACCTCGCCATCGGCCGCGCGCGGGCGGAAGTCGGCGGGGAGCCAGAGATCGTAGCAGACCAGGCGGTCGCGCCGGAGGCCCTCGGGGCGCTCCATGGCGTAGCGGATCGTCGCCACGGGTGCGGCGCTTCGGGCGAGCGGCTCCGGGATCGCCGCCTCCTCGGCGGCCTCCTTCACCAGGGTCTCGGCCGGGGTCAGGCTCGCCGGCACGCCGCCGGCGACGATATGGTCCAACTTGCCGGGATCGAGCGCCTTGTCGGCGGCGCGGCGTGCCACCCAGAGGCATGGGCCGTCCGGGTGCTCGACGAGCCCGTTCACATGAACGCCCGTTGCCTCGATCCCGAGCGCGGGCAGGGCGCCGCGATCGACGCGCGCCAGCGCCGGGCCGTCAAGGTGGGCGCGCACGTCGAACGCCTCGCCGCGCCAGCGGGTCAGGCCGCGGGCGGCGAGCGCGCGCGCGATCCGCTCCAGCGCGGCCGGCTCGGTCAGGCGCAGGTCGCCGTTCGGGCCGGATGACACCTCCGGAAAGGCTCCCAAGACGGCCGCGACCGCGGGCCCGACCCACCCGACGACGGCGCCGCCGATGGACAGGCGCACGCGTTCCCCGGGCAACCGCGCGTTGCGGCAGGCGGCGATGTGGCGGAAAAATCCAGACAGGTTTGTCTCGGGTTCCACGTCGTTCGCCTTTCCAAGCCGGGCCTGAGGTGCCACATCCGGCCTCATGGCACCACCACCGCCGGACCCGAGGGGCGAGCCCCGGCGTTCCTCGCTCAAAACCGTCGGATCGCTGCTTCCGTATCTCTGGCCCAGGGGCGACTGGGGCGCGCGCGGGCGGGTCGCGGCGGCCATGGTGCTTCTTCTGCTCGCCAAGGGGGCGACGGTCTATGTGCCGATCATCTATGGCCGGACGGTCGACGCGCTGACCCCGAAAACAGGGCAGGCGGCCATGTTGGCGGTGCCAACCGCGCTCATCCTCGCGTACGGCCTGCTGCGGGTCTGCTCCCAAGGCTTCGGGGAGTTGCGCGACGCGGTGTTCGCCTCCGTGCAGCAGCGGGCCGCGCGCCAGGTGGCGCTCCAGACCTTTGTGCATCTGCACGAGCTGTCGTTGCGCTTTCACCTCGACCGGCAGACGGGCGGACTGTCGCGCGTCATCGACCGCGGCACGCAGGGCATCCAGTCCGTGCTGCGGCTCGCGGTGTTCAACATCGTCCCGACCCTGGTGGAGATGCTGACCGTCACGGGCATCCTATGGGCGATCTTCGACTGGCGCTTCGCCCTGCTGACGTTCGTGGCGGTGGCCACCTATCTCGGGTTCACGCTGGGCTTCACCAATGTCCGCGTGCGTATCCGCCGCACGATGAACGACACCGACAACGAGGCGCGCACCCGCACGGTGGACAGCCTGCTGAACTACGAGACGGTGAAGTATTTCGGCAACGAGGCGCTGGAGGCCACGCGCTTCAATTCCTCGCTCGCCCGCTATGAGCGCGCGTCGGTGCGGAGCCAAATCTCGCTCAATATGCTGAACCTCGGGCAGGCGGGGATCATCTCCGTCGGGCTCGCCGCGATCATGCTGCTGGCCGCCGACGGCGTGGCGAGCGGGCAGATGACGGTGGGCAAGTTCGTGCTGGTGAACACCTATCTCATGCAGCTCTATCAGCCGATGAACTTCCTTGGCTTCGTCTATCGCGAGGTGAAGCAGGGAATGGTGGACATGGAGCAGATGTTCCGCCTGCTGACGGTGCCGCAGGAGGTGGCTGATCGGCCGGCTGCGGCCCCTCTCGCGGTGACGCGGGGCGAGGTGCGGTTCGAGGCCGTGCGCTTCGGCTATCGTCCGGATCGCGCGATCCTGCATGGCGTGGATTTCACCGTGCCCGCGGGCGCCAAGCTCGCCATCGTGGGACCGACCGGGGCCGGCAAGTCCACCATCAGCCGGCTGCTGTTTCGCTTCTACGACGTGACGGACGGGCGCATCCTGATCGACGGGCAGGACATCCGCGACGTGACGCAGGCAAGCCTGCGCGCCGCGATCGGCGTCGTGCCGCAGGACACCGTGCTGTTCAACGACACCCTCCGCTACAACATCGCCTACGGCCGGCCCGGCGCGAGCCAGGCCGACATCGAGCGCGCGGCGCGGCACGCGCAGGTGCATGATTTCATCGCCAGCCTGCCCGAAGGCTACGACACGCAGGTCGGCGAGCGTGGGCTGAAGCTTTCAGGAGGCGAGAAGCAGCGCGTGGCGATCGCGCGCACCCTCCTGAAGGACCCGCGCATCCTGATCCTGGACGAGGCCACGAGCGCGCTCGACACGGACACCGAGCAGGACATCCAGGCGGCCCTGCGCGGCCTGGCCCGCGACCGCACCACACTGGTGATCGCGCATCGGCTCTCCACGGTGGTCGATGCCGACGAGATCATCGTGCTGCGGGAGGGCCTGGTCGCGGAGCGCGGCAGCCACGCCGGGCTGCTGGCGCGGGGCGGCCTCTATGCCCGGATGTGGGCGCTTCAGGCTGTGGAGAGGGAAGATGCCGAGCCCGACGACCCGCGCCTGGTTCCCGTTGAACGGATGGGTCTGGACGCCAAGTTCTGACACCAGCACAGGAGGCCGCGATGGCGAACCACCCCGAGCTGCCCGAGGCGCCCCCGGCGGAGCTGTCCCTTGCCGGGGCGGTGGTGGACAAGGCGATCGAGTACATGGCCGGGCAGAACATCGACGAGCTGGCCATCGCCTCGGCCCTGCTGGGCGGCGCGCTGGCGCTGCTGTCGCACGGCATGAGCGACGAGGCGATCGTGCACATCCTGAACAACGCGATCGAATCGGTGCGCGCAGGCGAGTTGCGACAGGAAGAACTGGACGATAGCGACGGGGAAGGCGAGGCGACCGACGGCGGGGCGGCATCTTGACGCGACAGTCTCGCGTTTGACTTCGCCGGGCGTGTGCGCTTACGTTTCTGGTGCAGGGACACCCGCCGCCAAGCGCGGGACAAAAGGGGGAAACATGCCGTTTCGGGGACTTCGTGCCGCGATGTGCGGTGCCTTGTTGGGGCTGCTCGCCGCCGCGCCGAGGGCGGCCGCGGCGGACGACACCATCAAGATTGGCTACATCGACCCGTTCTCCGGGCCGTTCGCCATGAGCGGCGACCAGTTTCTTCAGGTGCTGCATTTCATCATCGATGACGTGAACGCGCGCATGCCGCCGCTCCACAAGAAGTTCGAGATCATCACGTTCGACGACAAGCTCCAGCCCGCCGAGGCGCTGATCGCGCTGAAGCGCGTCACCGACCAGAACATGCCGTTCGTGATGCAGTGCGTCGGCTCCAACGTCGGCACCGCCCTGATCGGCGGGGTGGCGAAGAACAACGAGCGCAACCCCGACCACCGGGTGATCTACCTTAACTGCGGGGCGCTCGCGACCGAACTCACCAATGCGCCGCTGTGCAATTTCTGGCAGTTCCGCTTCGCCGGGTCGGTGGAGCAGCGGGCCTATGCGCGGATCAAGTCGCTGCCGGCCGACGTCAAGAAGGTGTATCTGATCAATCAGGACTACGTGTTCGGCCACTCGATCGAGCACGATACCAAGAAGTTCCTGCAACAGTTGCGGCCCGACATCCAGATCGTCGGCGACGAGTTCGTCCCGCTTGGGCAGGTGAAGGACTTCTCGCCCTACGTCACCAAGATCAAGAACTCGGGCGCGCAATCCGTCGTCACCGGCAATTACGGGCCTGACCTCAACCTGTTGATGAAGGCGACCGTCGATGCCGGGCTGCCGGTTCGGTTCGACACCTACCTTGCCTATCTGACCGGCGCGGTCACGGCGATCGGGCAGGCCGGCGCGGACCGGATGACGGTGATCATGGAGTACAACGAGAACCTGCCGGTCGAGCTGAACATCCCATCGGCCGAAAAATTCGATCTCGCGTTCCGCAAGACGCACAAATTCGACTTCGTGGCGCAGCCCTGGGTGGTGATGTTCGAGATGCTGTCGCGCGCGATCACGCAGGCGGGCTCGGTTGATGTGCTCAAGATAGCCCAGAACCTGGAGGGGATGCAGCAGAAGGACCTGCTGGGCAAGACTGAGACCATGCGCAAGGCCGATCATCAGTTGATCCTGCCGTACTACGAGGGTCTGCTGACCAAGGACGTGAAATACGACACCGAGGGCACCGGATTGGGCTTCAAGACCATCTACACGGTTCCCGCCGAGCAGGAAGTGATGCCGACCACCTGCGAGATGAAGCGGCCGTCGTCGTAAGGGGATGGACTGCGGGCGCGACTTCGGCCGACCCCTCCCCCAACCCCTCCCGCAAGGGGAGGGGAGAAGTAACGAGCGTGTCGGCTTCTTCTTCTCCCCCTCCCCTCGCGGGAGGGGGCCGGGGAGAGGGGGCGCCGCAAACTGATGCAGATCCTCCTCGACACGCTGCTCAGCGGTCTCGTCTATGGAATGCTTCTCTTCATGCTGGCGAGCGGGCTCACGCTCATCTTCAGCATGATGGGGGTGCTGAACTTCGCCCATGCCAGCATCTACATGCTGGGCGCCTACTTTGCGTTCACGATCAGCACCTACGTGAACTTCTGGGCCGGGCTGGTCCTGGCCCCGCTCGCCTGCGGGCTAATCGGCGCCGCGATCGAGGTGTGGGGGTTGCGGCGCTGCCACGTCAACGGCCACATTGCGGAGCTGCTGTTCACCTTCGGCCTGGTGTTCATCTTCCAGCGCGCGGTCATGATGATCTGGGGCACGCTGACCGTGCCGTACCAGGTGCCCCCCAGCCTGAACTTCACGCTGTTCCACCTCTATGGCCAGAATTTCCCGGCCTATCGGGGGTTCATGCTGGTGGTGACGGCGGGGATGTTGTTCGCCATTTGGCTGCTGCTGAAGAAGACGCGGATCGGTCTCATCATTCAGGCGGCGCTAACGCACCCGAACATGGTGAGCGCGCTCGGCCATGACGTCCCGCGCGTGTTCACGATCGTCTTCGCCGGCGGCTGTATGCTGGCGGGGCTGGCGGGTGTCATCGGCGGCAACTACTTCTCCACCGATTCCGGCATGGCCGACGCGATGGGGCCTATCATCTTCGTGGTGGTGGTGTTCGGCGGGCTGGGCTCGCTCGCCGGCTGCTTCATCGCCTCGATCTTCATGGGGATCGTGCAGACCGCCGCGGTGATGGTGAACGGCTCGCTCGTCAACATGCTCGCCCCGTTCGGCATGGCCCTCGACATCCCGCCGGGGGGCAACGATCTGCTGGGCGAGATCCTGACCATCCCGCTCGCCCGCGTCGCCCCGCTGCTGCCCTACGTGCTCATGATTCTGATCCTGTTTTTCCGCCCGCGCGGCCTGATGGGGACGCGCGAGTCATGAGGCTAGCCGCCTTGATTCCCGACCGACCGCGAGCTCTCCCCCCAATCCCCTCGCCCAAGGGGAGAGAGAGTAGCGGGTGCGCCGCTTCCTACTCCTCCCTTCCCCTTGGGGGAGGGATTGCGCGCCACCAGTCTTGGCGGCCGTGATGAGTTCCGCCGCCCGGAGGCTTCGCGAGACCACCATTCACGCTCCGCGCTGGCGGCGGCCGCTCCGGGCCGCACGGCCCTGGATCGGGATGGTCGTCATCGGCCTCGTGCTGCCCTGGATGTTCCGCGACTACGCCCATGCGCGCGACAACGGCTTCATGATCGCGATGTTCAGCCAGATGGGCATGATGATCATCTTCGCCCTGTCGTACAACATGCTGATGGGCGAAGCCGGGCTGCTGTCGTTCTGCCATGCCGTGTTCTTCGGTTTTGGCGGCTACTGCGTGGCGCATTTCCTGAACGCCGCCGGGGACGGCGGATTTCCCCTGCCGCTGGAGCTGCTGCCGCTCGCCGGAGGGCTGTGCGGCATGGGGCTGGCGATCATCTTCGGAGCGATGGCGACCAAGCAGCGCACCACCGCCTTCGCCATGATCACATTCGGCATCGGCGAGCTGGCCGTCACGGCGGCGATCATGTTCAAGCATTTCTTCGGCGGCGAGAGCGGCATCACGACCGACCGGCAGAACGCGTGGAGCCTGTTCGGCGTCAACTATGGGCATGGGCTGGAGGTCTACTATCTGATCGTCGCCTGGACCTTGCTCGCAGCACTCGGCATGTACTATCTGCGCGGCACGCCGCTCGGGCGGATGGCCAACGCGTGCCGCGACAACTACGAGCGGGCGCAGTTCGTGGGCTACGACCCGCGGATGGTGCGATTCCTGCAGTTCGCCCTGTCCGGCCTGTTCGCCGGCATTGCCGGGGGCCTCTATTGCATCACCTACGAGATCGTCACGTACGACGCGGTCAACGCCCCGCTGTCCGGCAACGCCCTGCTGATGGCCTTCATCGGCGGGGTCGGCAGCTTCGCCGGGCCGGTGATCGGGGCGATCCTGATCACCGGGCTGCAAAGCGGGCTGAGCCTGCTGTCGAACTCCTGGCTCGTCTATGTGGGCCTGCTGTTCATCGCCATGGTCACCTTCGCCCCCACCGGAATCACCGGCATCCTGCGCGCGCATACGCCGATTGCGCGGAGCGGGCGGCTCGGCGTGCTGACTGTTCCCTATCTCCGGCTGCTGCTGCCGTGCCTGCTTGTCCTGGCGGGCTTCGTCGGGCTGGTGGAGATGCTGTCCTTCGCGACCATTGGCGCCGCCGAGGGCAAGACGCTCGACCTGTTCGGCCTGACGCCGAACGTCCATGCGGTCGAACCCTGGCTGATCACGCTTGCCGCTACGGTTGCGGGGATCGCCTGGCTGCGGCTGGAGGCGCGCCGGTTCCACGCGGTGTGGGACGCGGCGATGACGGGGCTGGCGCCTGCGGCCGGGAGATGAGGGCGCCCGGCCTGCACCTGCGCGACGTGCGCAAGAACTTCGGCGCGACGGAGATCATCCGCGGCGTCACGCTCGACATCGCTGCCGGCGAGCGGCATGCGCTTATCGGGCCGAACGGGGCGGGCAAGACCACGCTGTTCAACCTCATCAGCGGGCGGTTCAGGTTGACCGCCGGGGAGATCCGGCTGGACGACACACGGCTCGATACGCTGCCGCCGCACCGGATCAATCGGCTGGGGCTGTCGCGGAGCTTCCAGATCACCTCGATCTTCCATCGGCTCAGCGTGTTCGAGAATATCCGTTGCGGCCTGCTGTGGAGCCGTGGCTATCGGTACTCGTTCTGGCACACGCTTGGCCGTCAGCTCGCGCTGAACGAGGAGGCCGAGCGGCTGCTCGAGGAGATCGGTCTGGCCGGCCGCCGCGACGTGCAGGCGGGCCTGCTCTCGTACGCCGAGCAGCGAGCGCTGGAGATCGGCATGACGATTGCCGGCGGCGCCGCCGCGATCCTGCTCGACGAGCCGACCGCCGGGATGAGCAACACCGAGACGGAGCAGGCGATCGCGCTGATTCGCCGCGTCACCGAGGGCCGGACCTTGCTGATGGTCGAGCACGACATGCGGGTGGTGTTCGACCTCGCCGATACCATCACCGTGCTGGTCTACGGTCAGGTCATCGCGTCGGGACCGCCCGTTGAGATTCGCGCCAGCCGGGCAGTCCAGGAAGCCTATCTCGGGGCCCTCGCGGCGTGACGCTGGAAGTGCGCGACCTGCACGCCTTCTACGGCAAGAGCCATATCCTGCACGGCGTCTCGCTCTCGGTGGGCGAGGGCGAGATCGTCAGTTTGCTGGGTCGCAACGGCGTCGGTCGTTCGACCACCTGCAAGGCGATCATGGGCCTCGTTGCGCCCGTGGGCACGGTGCGCTGGCGCGGCCACGACATCGCCGGCCTCGGCGCCAACCTCATCGCGCGTCAGGGCATCGGTTATGTGCCGGAGGATCGGCAGGTCTTTCCAACCCTGACGGTGCGGCAGAATCTGGCACTGGGGCTGAAGCGCGCGAATCGGTTCGGGCGGTGGAGCTACGCCGATATATTCGAGCTGTTCCCCAATCTGGCGGAACGTCAGGACAACCCGGCCGGCGTGCTCTCGGGCGGGGAGCAGCAGATGCTGACCATGTGCCGCACCCTGATGGGCGATCCCGATCTGATCCTGATCGACGAGCCGACCGAGGGGCTGGCGCCCAAGCTGGTCGAGCAGGTGGGCATGCTGCTGGCCGAAATCGCCCGCCGGGGCGTCTCCATCCTGCTCGTGGAGCAGAAGCTGACGATCGCGCTCCGCATCTCGCGTCGGCTGTACGTGATGGGGCACGGACGGATCGTGTTCGAGGGCACGCCGGCCGGGCTCGACGCCGACGCGGCGGTGCGACGGGAGTGGCTGGAGGTTTGACGGCGGGACGGTCTGGGTCGGCCGGCTATGCCTGCTTCAGCTCGATCAATCCCCGCCGGATCTTGCGGCCGCGTTCGACCTTGTCCTCAATGTAGGCGGCATCCCCCCAGCGGACGGCGCGGGCCATCGCCTGGGCGTCCTCGACGAAGCGGGCCAGCATTTCCAGCAGCGCCTCGCGATTGTTCAAGAACACGTCGCGCCACATCGTCGGGTCCGACGCGGCAATGCGGGTGAAGTCGCGGAAGCCCGACGCGGCGAAGCGCAGAACCTCCTGACGGCTCTCGTCGGCGAGGTCGTCGGCGGTGCCGCAGATGGTGAAGGCGATCAGGTGCGGCAGGTGACTGACGATCGCCAGCACGCGGTCGTGGTGGTTCGGCTCCATCACCTGGACCATGCTGCCGCACCGCCGCCACAGCTCGGCGATTCTCTCCACCGCCTCCGGATCGGTGCCGGCAGGCGGGGTCAACAGGGTCCAACGGTTCTCGAACAAAGTGGGAAAGCCGGAATCTGGACCCGAATATTCGGTGCCGGCGACCGGGTGGGCGGGGACGAAATGCACGCCGGCTGGCACCAGCGGGCCGACGTCGCGGATCACCGACTGCTTGGTTGAGCCGACATCGGTGAGGATGGCGCCGGGCGCGAGATGCGGGGCGATGTCGGCGGCAAGATCGGCGAACGCGCCGACCGGGGCGCACAGCATCACGCAGTCCGCTCCCGCGACGGCGCGCGCCGGGTCGATCTCCACGCGATCGACGATGCCAAGCTCCTCCACCCGATCGAGCGTGCGCCTCGTGCGCGCGTTGGCGACGATTTCGGCGGCCAGCGTTCCGCGCTCCTTGGCGATGCGGGCGACCGAGCTGCCGATCAGGCCGATGCCGAGGAGGGCGAGCCGTCCGAACAACGGCTCAGTCATGCGCCTCGGCCATGAAGCGGGTCAGGTTTTCGATCACCATGCCGACCTCCTCCTCGGTGCCGACGGTGATCCGCAGGCAATGCGGCAGGCCGTAGCCGCCGACGCGGCGCACGATGAGGCCGGAGCGGCGCAAATGCTCGTTGGCGGCGTCGGCGCGCGCCGGCGAGCCGAAGTCGGCCAGCACGAAGTTGCCGTCGCTCGGCCATACGCGGATGCCGGCGGCCGACACGCCATAGGCGAGGCGCGCGCGTTGGGCGGCGTTGTGGGCGCGACCCTTCTCGACCCAACCCGGTTCGGCGAGCGCGGCGATGGCGGCGGCCTGCGCGGCGACCGAGACATTGAAGGGTGCGCGGATGCGGTTCAGCACGTCGACCACGGCGGGCGGCGCGTAGGCCCAGCCGACGCGCATTCCGCCGAGGCCGAAGATCTTGCTGAACGTGCGGGTCATCACCGTGTTCTCGCCCGCGTCCACCAGCTTCACGCCGGGATCGTAGCCCGGCCGGTCCACATATTCGGCGTAGGCGGAATCGAGCACCAGAAGCGCCTCGGCCGGCAGGCGCGCGCGCAGGCGCTCGACCTCGGACTGGGGCAGAAGGCTCCCCGTCGGGTTGTTGGGATTGGCGAGGAAGACGAGGCGGGTGGCCGCGCTGACGCGGGCGAGCAGCGCATCGACGTCGGCCGTGAGGTCGCGTTCGGGCGCCTTGACGACACGGCTGCCGGCATAGGTGCCGGCGATCTGGTAGATGGAGAATCCGTGCTCGGTCATCAGCACCTCCCGCCCCGGACCGCCATAGGCGATGCAGAGTTGGGCGATGATGTCGTCGGAGCCGTTGCCGCAGACGATTCGCGCGGGGTCGAGGCCGAAGCGCGCGCCGAGGGCGGCCCGTAGCTCCCCCGCCGCGCCGTCGGGGTAGCGATCCAGTTCCGCCGCTGCGCGCGCCACCGCCGCCTGCGCGCCGGGCGGCACGCCGAATGCGCCCTCGTTGGACGAGAGCTTATGGATGCGATTCACCCCGGCGACACGGGAATCGCCTCCGACATAGGGCGAAACCCGCAAGACCTCGGGGCGCGGGCTGGGGCTGCTCATGCATCGGCTCCGTTCACGGGACGGGCGTAAGCTCCGAGCAACACCGGCCGGCGCAGCGCCTCAAGGCGCGCGAGCCGGGGATCGGCTTCCGCTATCATGCCATCCACCTCGGCCAGGGCCTGCGCGACCGGCATTCCGGGGTCGCGGCGAAGGATCATCAGCGCGCCGGGCGCGAGGTCGACGGCGGTGAGCGTGGCGGTCAGGCGCGCGCGGGTCATGTCGCGATCGAGCTCCAGGCCGATGATCGAGCGGTCCTGGCCGCTGGGATCGGGCGCGATCGTGGTGGCGACCAGGGCCTCCGCCGTCGGGGCACCCGAGGGCCGAGGCGCCCAGAACGGCAGCCGGGCGACGACGTGGATACGGGGCTGGGTATCGTGGAGCAGAGCGGTCCACCAGACGGCTTGCCGAGGCTCGTCCTCTGTGGGGAGCGGCAGCACGGCGGCGGAGGCAGTGCCGGCGGAGACGTCCGCGATGGCACGGGCGGGGTTGCGATGGATGCGCAGCGGGGTGAGCGCGCCGAACTGCTCGCGCGCGGCCTGGGTGACCTCGGCGCCTTCGCCGGTTTCGCAGACCGCCACGATCAGGGGGCGCTGCATGGCGGTCGTTCCCGCCAGCAGCTCCCGCCACAGCCGCACCAGCGCCTCACGCGGGAGATGCCCTTCATGGCGTGCGAGAAGGCGGCGGATGATGGCGGCCTCGCGGCCGGGGCGGAGGGCAATCGGGCTGCCGGCCTTGGCAACTGACGCGCCAACCTGAGCCACGATCTCGGCGCGGCGCATCAGCAGACCGTGCAGCGCATCGTCGATCCGGTCGATGTCGGCGCGCAACGTGGCGAGGTCGCCGGGCGCGGCGTCGAGGGTCGGGGTGGAGGGGGGCATGGCGCCTGCGCTGCTCGGGGACGGAACGGACGTTGCTCGGCCGGACAAGGCGGCACAGATAGCGGAACCCTGGCGGACTGCAAACCCGCGAACGCAAGCAGTTGTAGCGCGGAGGGCGCGCGTTCCCGCTACACGCCTCGGCCGGATCCGGTATCGTAAGCCGGCTCGACACGCAGCGTCGTCGGCAGCGTCTCGGCGCGCACCATCTCCTTCGCGTAAGAGCTGGCAGCGTACTTCATCAGATACGCCTCACTAACGGATGCGATGATCGCGGCATCCGTCACTCTCATGAGGTGGATGTCCAACTGGCAATCGCCCGCCTCCAGCACTGCCCGCCCGACATTCGCCGCCGCCTCGTACCAACGACCCCTCGCTCCGCGGACCGAGCGCACGAACACTTCGCCATCGACCACGACGATCCAGATGATGATGCCGTGACCTGGGCGCTCCCGGGTGCGTATCCGTACTTCCCGGGCATCGCGCAGGATGCCGAGGGTAGGGCTGTCGAATTGGCCAGCCATGACGGGTCCTTCCTCCTTGAGGCCTCGCAACAAGGGTGCGTTCATGCCTGCTTCGGATCGCGCCCTGCAAGGCCCGGGGTAGGCCGCCAGCCATTCGTGAAAGCCCGCACGGGTTGCGGCCTCGGCTTGGCGCGCATATGGACCACGCGACATGAACCAGCTCGCGCCCGAGGTCGAGACCGCGCACCAGCACGTCGTGTTCGAGGACGGGATGGCGCTGGAGTGCGGCGCGCGGCTGGAGCGGATGACGGTCGCGTATCGGACGTATGGGCGATTGAACGCCGCGCGCACGAACGCCGTACTGGTCTGCCACGCCCTGACCGGCGATCAATACGTCGCCGAGCGCCAGCCAGTGACCGCCAAGGAGGGCTGGTGGGATATGCTGGTGGGTCCGGGCCGGCCCGTGGATACCGAGCGCTTTTTCGTCGTCTGCGCCAACGTCCTCGGCGGCTGCATGGGCAGCACCGGGCCGCGCAGCGCGCGCGAGGACGACCCGGCAATTCCTTGGGGGACCGATTTCCCGCCGGTGACCATCCGCGATATGGTTCGCGCACAGAAGCGGCTGATCGAGCATCTCGGCATCGCGCGCCTGTTCGCCGTGATCGGCGGCTCGATGGGCGGGATGCAGGTGCTGCAATGGGCGGCGGACTACCCCGACGCGGTGTTCGCCGCGCTCCCGATCGCCACCGCCGCGTACCATTCCGCGCAGAACATCGCCTTCCATGAGGTAGGGCGGCAGGCGATCTTCGCCGATCCCGACTGGCGGGGCGGGCGCTACTGGCAGACCGGCGCGATCCCGGCGCGCGGGCTGGCGGTCGCGCGCATGTGCGCGCACATCACGTATCTGTCGGAGCAGGCGCTGACGCGGAAGTTCGGCCGGCGGCTGCAATCGGCGCCAAAGGACGCGGGCGAGGTGATGGCCCTGTTCGGCGGGATGTTCGAGGTAGAGAGCTATCTGCACCATCAGGGCAGCACCTTTGTCCGCCGGTTCGACGCCAATTCCTACCTCACCATTACCCGCGCGATGGATTATTTCGACCTCGCTGCCGACCACGGGGGCGATCTTGCGCAGGCGTTCCGTGGCACGCGCACGCGGTTCCTGCTGGCCTCGTTCAGCTCCGACTGGCTGTTCCCGACCGCCGAGAGCCGGGCCGTGGCGCGCGCGCTCAATCGCGCCGGCGCTAACGTGAGCTTTGTGGAGATCGCGTCAGACAAGGGCCATGACGCCTTCCTGTTGGACGAACCTGACTTTCACCGCACGGTATCGGGCTTCCTGTCCGGCTGCGCGGCGCACGCACGGTTGTGAGCGCCGCGGAGCCGGGGGCGATTGGATTGCAAACCCGCTCTTCGGTCGCGCCGCGCCGAGGCGATACCCGCTCCACTTCGTGACTTCACAGGACGGCCGCGCGGGCCGATTGGAGAAGGTCCCGGTTCCTTCAAGTGGTGAACTCGTGCTCGATTTGCGGCCAACAAAAGCCGCGGTGGCGACGGACGCCGCACCTCGGTCCGACAGCAACGCTGACGCAGTCTTGGACCGCGCTGTCGCGGCCATGCAGCCGGGTTGGATCGTGCTGGGGTCCTCCGCCGTGGCCGACGGGACCAGGCTCTCGGTGCCGATCCGCTATGCGCTCGTGCATCCGCGGGTCGGCGTCGCCCTGCTCAGCATCATGCCAGATCCCATCACGCCGGACGCGCCAGAGCGCTTGCGGCAGCTGCTCGGGGTCATGCAGTTCAGGGCGAATTTCGGCGGCTGGCCGCCCATCCTGTACCGGCACCTGCCGCCGGGAGAGCTGCCTCGGCTCGCCGGTTGGCTCGGGGGAGGGTTCGCGCGCGAGGCGCCCCTCCGGCTTCGGGGCGGAGATGCCTGGGTCGGGGTGGCGCTCCGGGCGCTTACGACGAGCGCGGCCGAGAGCGCGGCGGACCCGCCGGCGTGCAGCTTCCGCAAGGGGACCGGCCGTGGCCTTGGTCTAGTCCGCCCGGTATCTCCAGTCCGCCCGGCATCTCGATCCCGCACGGCGCGTATTGTGTTCTGGGCCTACCTGCTGGTGCCGGCGATCTGCGGTGGGGTGCTGCTGTCCGGGCGCTCGGGGTGGCTGAGTGGTTTCAGGGGTCCGGCGCCCCCGCCGACCCTGGCGGCTCGAATGCCTGCGTCCGGGGGGCATGTCGTTGCGGACTCGATTGCAACCGTGGATGTTTCGGCGCGGGCCAAGCTCACGGCGCAAGCGCAGCCTTCCGAGGATAAGCCGGTGACGCAGCCAACCGTGACCGTTGACGTTCCCGCGCCGCCGCCGACTCCGGCGGCGCAGCCGACCGTGACCGTTGACGTTTCGGCACCGCCGCAACCGGCGAGGAACCTCGCAGCTCGAACGCGGCCGTCGGGGGATCGGGCCGTCACCACCCTCGGCCCGACCGTTGATGGTCCGGCGTCGCCAGCAGCGCCGGCGCAGGTTGCCGAAGCGCCCGTCCGCCCGGCCTCGCCGACGGCGCAAATTGCCCTGCCGGAAAGGTCCGGCGCCCAGCCAGCAATACCGCCCGACGCGAGTGCCACACCGGCACCGCCTCCGGTCGCCACGACCCATGAATCCGGGACGCAGGGCCCGCCGACCGCCCAACTGTACGTCGTTCGCCCTGCGCCGGAACAAGCGGCGCCACCGCGCATGGCGGCATCCGCAATTCTGGCACACCGGTTGTCGCGCGCGCCCATCGCCGCGGCGCGGCGCGGCCCGGACGGGGTTGACGAGCATTGCCGGGCCATCATCCTGAAGGTGGAACTTGGCGAGGAGCCGTCCAATGCCGATCGCGCGTATCTGCGCCATGGCTGCCAAGGCGGCTGACCGGCGCCGCCGTCTTGCCGCCGCCGTGCTCGGCCTCGCGGCGTTGCTCGCGGGCTGCGCCGCACCCCCTGCTCCGCCGCCGACCGCCGCCGCGCCCCCGCCCGTCGGCCTGCCGCTGCAGCAGGCCGTGACGGACCTCGCGGCGGCCCTGGTCGCGCACGCCCAGCTTCCGCCGCCGCCGGCCTCCGGCCATTATCCGATCGCAATCGATCCCTGGATCGACAGCACGACCGGTTATCAGGTCGCGACCACGCGCCTCATGCAGGCGGAAATCGAGACCCTCGCCCCGCAGCACTTCCCGCAGCTCCAACTTCTGCCCTTCACCACGGCGAGCCTCGCGCGAAAGCCGGTGGTGCTGCTCGGTTTCATCGCCCCGGTGAGCGGTCCGGGCAGCGTCAGTTCACCTGCCGGCAACTCAGGCGCTTATCTGATCCGGGGCGTGTTGGCCGACCTCGGCACCGGAAGGATCATCTCGGCGCAGAGCGCCTGGGTCCGTCCCGAGGACGTGAATGTCACGCCCTTGGCGGCGTTCCGCGACAGCCCGGCCTGGCTACCCGACGACAGCATGGGCGCCTATCTGCGGACAGCCGCGGCCCGTCCCGGCGATCCGATCGATCCCGCCTATTTACGCAACCTGCAGGCCGAGGCGCTGCTCGCCGACGCCACCACCGACTATGACGACGGGCGCTATGCGCCGGCGCTCGACCTCTATCGGCAGGCCGCCGAGTTGCCCGAGGGCCATCAGTTGCGGGTCTATAACGGGCTCTATCTGACGAACCTGTCGCTCGGCAACCGGCAAGCGGCCGCCGCGAATTTCGCCCGGCTGGTCGATTACGGCCTGCGACATGGGTATCTGGGGGTGAAGTTCCTCTTCCAGACCGGCGCGACCGCCTTCTGGCCGGACCCGGCGATCAGCGGCCCCTATCCGATGTGGCTCGATGCGATCGCCCTGCGCGCCGATGCCGATGGGGCCTGCCTGCGCATCGTCGGCCATGCCAGCCCGAGCGGCCCGGCGGAGCTGAACGACCGGCTCTCGCTCGCCCGCGCGCGGCGCATCGAGCGGGATCTGGTGAACATCGACCCGGGCCTGCCCGGTCGGCTTTCGGTCCGCGGCGAGGGTGCGCGCAACCCGATCGTCGGCACCGGCACCAACGACGCCACGGACGTGCTGGATCGGCGCGTGGACTTCCGGCCGCTGCCATGCCCCCCGAGACTGGCCGAGAACGGATGAGACGCACCGCCGCACCCGGTCTGTCCGCGCGCGCCGCGCATGCAGGATGGTGAGCGCCGTGGATGCCGCCGTCCGCTTCGTGGCGAAGAACATGCGGCTCGACCTGCGCCTGATCTCCGAGATGGTGGAGCCCGGCGCGCGCGTGCTCGACATCGGCTGCGGCGACGGCAGCCTGATCGATCATCTATTCACCACCAAGGGATGCGACGCGCGCGGCATCGAGATCGACATGGCGCTGGTCACGCGCGCGGTGGCGCACGGATTGCCGGTGATGCACGGCGACGCCGACACCGACCTCGCGCACTACCCGGACGGCGCGTTCGAATACGTGGTGCTGTCGCGCACCTTGCAGGCGGTGGAGCGCCCGCGCGAGGTGCTGCGGCAGATGTTGCGCATTGGCACGCGCGCGATCGTGAGCTTCCCGAACTTCGGTCATTGGCAGGTGCGGGCACAGCTGCTCGCGAAAGGACGGATGCCGATGACGCCGACCTGGGACCGGATGTGGTTCGAGACCCCGAACATCCATCCCTGCACGATCCGCGACTTTTTCGACCTGTGCGCGGCGGAGGGCTACGTCGTGGAACGCTGGCTCGCGGCCGACGAGGCGGGCGGCCGGGGGCCGTGGCGGCGGTTTCCCCGATTGGCGAACCTGTTCGGCGAGCAGGCGCTGTTCCTGCTGCGCCGGGCAGGGGACGGGGCGATTTCGCAGGAGCCTGTCATTCGCGCCGATAGCCGACCTCGCGGCGCGGGGCCATATTGACCGGCTGATCCGCGGACGGGGTCGTGCCCGGCCGCAATGCTTGCGCCAGCGCCCGCGCCAACGCCAACGAATGCACGATCTGCCACGGCTCGCTCAGATGGTCCGGCGTGTCGAAGAAGGCGGCGCGTGGGTAGAGGCTGCGGTTCGGCAGTTCCAGAAACGCCGCGCCGTTTTCGGCGAAAAGCGTTTCGATCGCTGTCCGCGTGTCGTCCGGCATCGGCGAGTCGACGAACTCCGTCGGCAGACCGCCGATCGCGCGGATGCGGTGCGCGCGCGTCCAGCGAAGAAACGCCGCGATCTCGGCGGCACCATCGCCGTTTGCGACGTCCGAAGCGCTCGCGTGAGTGGGTCGGGCGCGCGCCAGCACCGCCTGGCTCGCCGCGCCCAGCGCTTGCGTGTGGCCGACATGGTCGCCCCAGGCGTTCATGGTGCCCTCGGCCGCCGCGCGCGGGTCATGGAAGCCCGCCGCGAGCAGGCCGCGCTCGATCAGCGCCATCACCGCAAAACGCAGGTCGAAGGCAAACAGCGCGCCGGCCCAACGAGCGGGCGTCAGTTGGGCCAGGGTGCGCCAGTCGTGGCGGAACATGATCGCCGCGTCCGGCCCGACATCGGTCGCGGCGCGGGTGCGGACGTACTGCGCCTCCTCCATCGGCAGATAGACCACGTCGCCCGGGTGCAGCAGCGGACGCCAGCGCGCGAAGAGGTAGTCGAGCCCGATGCCGACCGCGACGCCGCCGTTGACGCACGCCATGCCCAACACCGGCTCGATCAGTTCGCAGCGATGCGAGTAGGGCGCGTTGGAGCCGGCCAGGATCACCAGCTTCGGCCCGCGAATGCCGCCGGCGCGGGCGAGCTTGGCGTCGATCTGCGCTTCGAGGAACCCATAGGCGAGCGGCCGGTCGAGCACGCGGCCGAACAGCACGCCATAGAGCAGCAGCGAGGCGAGGCAGGTTGCCAGCAGGCGCCTTACGTCGCGCATCAGAACTGGAAATAGAGGAAGGGCGTCACGCTCGGGGCGAAGAACACCGCCTGGACGCTGAACGCGAAGCCCGCGGTGAGGGCGAGGCTCCGCGCGCGTCGGGATAGGGAATGCACCTGGGGGGCACCCAGTACGATCGCCCAGCCGAGCGCGAGGCAGGCGCTGGCCTCGGGAAAGCTCAGCGTGCGCGCGTCGCCGAGCGAGGGGAGCGAGGCCACCGGCGCGACGACAAGTCCCAGCCAGGGGAGCCAGCCCAGCACCATCTGGGGCAGTGCGACCCCGTTCAGTCCGGACAGCCCGCGCAGCATGGCGAGGCTCGCAGCCATTCCCTGGGCTCGGAACGGCACCCAGGCGAGCAGCACGCAAAGCAACGTCAGGCCATGCGCGAGCGGGCCGGGCAGCCGCACGCTGCGCCGGCGCCATGCGGCGTGGATGACCAGGAAGGCTCCGTGCAGCCCGCCCCACAGCACGTAGCGCCAAGCCGCGCCGTGCCATAGCCCGCACAGCAGCATCGTCAGCATCAGGTTCCCCGCCCGGCGCGGCGCGCTCACCCGGCTGCCGCCGAGCGGAATGTAAAAATAGTCGCGCAAGAAGGCGCCCAGGGTGATGTGCCAGCGCCGCCAGAACGCGGCGATGTCGCGCGCCTGGTACGGGCTGTCGAAATTCAACGGAAATCGCACGTTCAGCATCCGCGCCAGCCCGATCGCCATGTCGGAGTAGCCCGAAAAGTCGAAATAGATCTGCAATCCATAGGCGAGCAGCGCGTACCACGCCTCGACGAGCGTGAGCGGGGCGCCGCGGGCGGCGGCGTCGAAGCCGACATCGGCGAAGCGCGCGAAGGTGTCGGCGAGCACCGCTTTCTTGGCCAGCCCGAGCAGGAAGATCTCCAGCCCCTGCGCGATCGCCTCGGCGCGCGGGCGGATCAGGTCCGGGGATGTGAGTTGCGGAATGATCTCGCGCGGGCGGACGATCGGGCCGGCGATCAGGTGCGGGAAGAAGGCGATGAACGCGGCATAGGGGGCGAAGCCGGAATCCGGCCGATCGGCGCGGGCGCTGTCGGCCAGGAACATGATCTGCTGGAAGGTGAAGAAGCTGATCGCGAGCGGCAGAGCGATGTCCAGCGCCGGGACGTGCAGCCCTGAGAGGGCCGCGCCGGCACGGGCGAGAAAGCCCGCGTATTTGAACCAGCCGAGCAGCCCGAGATCGAGCGCCACCCCCAGCGCGAGCCAGCGCCGCGCCGTGCCGTCCCGCCCGGCGCGGGCGTGCGCCAGGATGCGTTGGCCGAGCGCATGGTTCACGACGATGGAGCCGGCGAGCAGCGCCACGAAGCGCGGGTCCCACCAGCCGTAGAACACCAGGCTGGCGGCGACGACCCAGCGCAGCGCCCAATCGTTGCCGCCCAGCCGGCCGGCCAGGAAGAAGCCGGCGACGGCCAGCGGCAGGAACCCCAGCAGGAAGGGCGCGGTGTTGAACAGCACCGCGATAGTATGCGATCCGACCGTCACCGGCTGGTAAACGTGCCCGGTTTCGTCACCAGCCGTTAGCTGATAGGGCAGGGGCCGCATGACCGACGATCCGCCCCTCAGCCCCGCCCTGCTGCCGGCGGGCCTCCGCGATCTGCTGCCGCCCGAGGCGGAGACCGAGGCGGCTTCCGTCGAGGCGATGATGGAGGTGTTTGCCGCTCACGGGTACCAACGCGTGAAGCCGCCGCTGCTGGAGTTCGAGGACAGTCTGTTCGCCGGCTCGGGCGCGGCGGTGGGCGAGCAGACGTTCCGCCTCATGGACCCCGATTCGCAGCGCATGATGGGGCTGCGCGCGGATACCACGCCGCAGGTGGCGCGCATCGCGACGACGCGCCTCAGCCGCGCGCCGCGCCCGCTGCGGCTGTCCTATGCCGGGCAATGCTTGCGCGTGCGCGGCAGCCAACTCGCGCCCGACCGGCAGATTGCGCAGGCCGGCGTCGAGCTGATCGGGAGCGCCGCGCCCGCCGCCGACGCCGAGATCGTGCTGGTCGGCGCCGAGGCGCTCGCCGCGGCGGGGCTGTCGCGCATGAGCTTCGACCTGACCCTGCCGACTCTCGTCCCGGCGCTGCTGGAGGACGCCGGGATCGAAGGGCCGGAGCGCGCCGCGCTCGCCCGCGCGCTGGACCGCAAGGATGTCGCGGCGGTCGCCCGTCGCGGGGGCGCGCTGGCGCCCACACTGCGCGACCTATTGCTGGCCGCGGGACCGGCCGAGCGCGCACTCGCCGCGCTGGAGGCGGCGAGCCTGCCGGAGCCGGTGCGCGACCTCGCTGATCGGCTGTCCGACACGGTCGCCGCCATCCGCGCCCGCGCGCCTGCACTGCGGCTGACCATCGATCCGGTCGAGTTTCGGGGATTTCGCTATCACACGGGCGTCGCCCTGACGATCTTTGCACCCGGGCGCCATGAGGAACTGGGTCGCGGCGGGCGCTATCTGTGCGGGGAGACGGAGCCGGCGACGGGACTGACCCTTTATCCCGACGCCGTGCTGCGTGCCGCTCCGCGCCGCGCGCCCCGGCCGCGCCTCTTCGTGCCAACCGGCGCGGACCCGGCGATCGGCACGGTGCTGCGCGGCGAGGGCTTCGCAACCGTTGCCCAGCTCTCGGGCGAGGCCGACGCCGAGGCCGAGGCGCGGCGGCTGCACTGCACCCACATCCTGACGGACGGCAGGGCGGCGCCGCTGCCCACCCCCGACTGAACCCACGAACACAACCAAACCGAGGACGCGATGGCCAACGTCGCCGTGATCGGCGCCCAATGGGGCGACGAGGGCAAGGGCAAGGTGGTGGACTGGCTGGCCAGCCGCGCCGAGATCGTCGTGCGCTTCCAAGGCGGGCACAACGCCGGCCACACGCTGGTGGTCGGCAACGAAACCTACAAGCTGTCGCTGCTGCCCTCGGGCCTGGTTCGCGGCAAGCTCGGGATCATCGGCAACGGGGTGGTCATCGATCCCGAGGCGCTGCTAGCCGAGATCGAGCGCGTGCGCGCCCAGGGCCTCGACGTCTCCCCCGCGACATTGCGCGTGGCCGAGAACGCGGTGCTGATCCTGCCGCTGCATTCGGCGATCGACCGCGCCCGCGAGGCCGCACGCGGGGACCGTCGGATCGGCACCACCGGGCGCGGCATCGGCCCCGCTTACGAGGACAAGGTGGCGCGCCGCGCAATCCGCGTCGCCGACCTCGCCGAGCCGGAGACGGTGGCGGTCAAGCTCGACGAGCTGCTGCTGCACCACAACACGCTGCTCGCGGGGCTTGGTGCGCCCATTTTCGAGAAGCAGGCGCTGTTCGACGGGCTGATGGCGCTCGCCCCGCGCATCCTGCCGTTCGCCGAACCGGTCTGGGAGCGGCTGGACGAGGCGCGCCGGGCCGGCACGCGCATCCTGTTCGAGGGCGCTCAGGCCGTGATGCTGGACGTCGATCACGGCACCTATCCGTTCGTGACCAGCAGCAACACCGTCGCCGCCACCGCGGCCTCGGGCGCAGGTCTAGGGCCGGCGGCGGTGGGCTTCGTGCTGGGCATCGCCAAGGCCTACAGCACGCGGGTCGGCTCCGGGCCGTTCCCGACCGAGCTGACGGACGCGACCGGCCAATTGCTGGGCGACCGCGGGCACGAGTTCGGCACTGTCACCGGACGCCGCCGGCGCTGCGGCTGGTTCGACGCGGTACTGGTGCGCCAGGCGGTGAAGGTCGCCGGCATCAACGGCCTGGCGCTGACCAAACTCGACGTGCTGGACGGCTTGCCGGAGCTTCGGATCTGCACCGGCTACCGGATCGGTGCCGAGCGGCTGCGCCGTCTGCCCGCCTCGCCCGGCGCGCAGGCCGCGGCCGAGCCGGAGTATGAGGCGATGGAGGGCTGGCAGGGCTCGACGCGCGGCGCGCGATCCTGGGCGGAGCTGCCGGCACAGGCGGTGAAATACGTCCGCCGCATCGAGGAACTGACCGAGGCGCCGGTGACGCTGGTCTCGACCAGTCCCGAGCGGGACGACACGATCCTGGTGCGCGATCCGTTCGAGGGATAGGAACAGGGCGTTCGCCCCGGACCAAAAGAGAGGGAGGAAAACAGCATGCCCGAACAACCCCGCCTGCCGTCCGCGAAGCGCCGGCACGTCATCCAGGCTGCCGGTACAGCCGCCGCGCTGCTCGGCGGCTTCGGGGTTAATACGGCGCGCGCGCAATCGGCGAAGGAGGCGGCCGGGCGATCCGAGAAGCCGCTAAAGGCGGCGTTCAGCAATGCCGGGCTACAGGCGACCTGGTGCGCCCAGGGCAAGCGCGCCGCCGAATACTGGGGCAAGCTGTTCAACGTCAACGTCACCTGGTTCGACGGCGAGCTGTCGCCTACCAAGCAGCGCGCCGCGATCGACGACATGGCGTCCCGCAAATGGGACTTCGTCGCTATCCAGGCGTTCGGCATCGGTACTCTGACCGCGCCGGTGAACAGGATGATCGACGCCGGCACGCCGGTGATCGACATGGACACGCTGATCGCGCCGCTCGATCAGATCAATGTCCACAGCTTCATCGCGCCCGATAACGAATTCATGGGCGCATCGGTGACGCAGGCCCTGGTCGATGCGATTAACGGCGAGGGCAACATCATCATGACCCAGGGCGCGCTGGGCCATACCGGCGCGCAGGGCCGCGCGCGTGGGTTCAAGGCCGTCGTCAAGAAGTACCCGAAGATCAAGGTGCTCGACACCCAGCCGGCGGATTGGGACGTGACCAAGGTGGCGCGGATCTGGGAGACGCTGCTGACCAAATACCCGCAGATCGACGCCGCCTATTTCCACAACGACGATATGGCGCTCGCCGCCTACAGCGTGATGAAGGCGCACAACCGCACCTCGATCAAGATCGGCGGCTGCGACGCGATGCCGCCGGCGCTGGCGGCGGTGAGCGACGGGCGGATGACCGCGACCGTGCGCAACCCGTCCTGTCGCATCCATGGCGGAGCGATCGTCGCAGGGGTTGCGGCGATCGTCTCGGGCGAGAAGACCGGCGCCGGCGGCAACGGCACCATCCCGAAGAGCATCGTCGCCGATGGGCCGGTCGTGACCAAGGCCAACGCGCCCGGAATGATGTGGATGGAGGATCACTTCCTGATCTGATGCGCCGCGACCCCTCCCCCCGGCCCCCTCCCGCAAGGGGAGGGGGAGCAGAAGGCGACCCCACTCCTGACTCCTCTTCTCCCCTTGCGGGAGGGGGCGGGGGAGGGGGCCTGCTCGAGCTCTCCGCCATCACGAAATCCTTCGGCGGCGTGGCGGCGCTGCGCGATGTGGCGTTCTCGCTCGCATCGGGCGAGATCCACGGGCTGGTGGGCGAGAACGGCGCCGGCAAATCGACGCTCATGAAGATCATCGCCGGCGTGCATGCCGAATATGCCGGCATCATGCGCCTCGACGGCGCGCCAATCCGGCTCGCCTCTACCCGCGCGGCCCGCATGGCGGGTATCGGTATGGTCCATCAGGAGCTGTCCTCGGTGCGCGAGCTGACGGTTGCCGAGAACGTCTATCTCGGCGTCCAACCGCTCACCCGCTTGGGCCTGATCGACTGGCGGGCGATGGATCGCGGCGCGCGCGCCCATCTCGCCGATCTCGGCATCGACCTCGATCCGCGCACGCGGATGGGCTCGCTTCCGCTGGGTCTGCAACAGCTCGTGGAGCTTTCCCGGGTGCTGTTTTCGGGCGCGCGCATCATCATTCTCGACGAGCCGACCTCCGCGCTCTCGCCGCCCGAGGTCGCGCGCCTGTTCGGTGTGCTCCGCGCGCAATGCGCGGCCGGACGCAGCCTGATCTTCATCTCCCACTTCCTCGACGACGTGCTTGCCGTCTGCGATCGCGTCACAGTGTTCCGCAACGGCCGCAACGTCGCGACCGCGCGATGCGAGGAAATCGACAAGGCCTGGCTCATCGCCCAAATGATCGGCGCCGGTCACGACGAACTGGAGGAGAGCTACACCGGCGAACGCCGCCTCCCTGGCAGCGCGGATACGGCGGTGGTGATGGAGACGCAGCAACTCACGCTGCCCGGCGCCTACCGCGACGTCTCCCTGCGGGTGCGCGCGGGCGAGGTCCTTGGGATCTACGGGTTCATGGGAAGCGGGCAGATCGAGCTTGCCCGCACGTTGTTCGGCAAGCTGCCGGCGCACGGCGGACGCATCATCGTGAACGGACGAACGGCGGCGCTGCGCTCCACCGCGTCCGCCCGTCGCGCCGGCGTCGCGCTGGTACCGGAGAGCCGGCGCAGCATGCTGTTCGCCCAGGCGCCGGTGTTCAAGAACATGACCATCAGCATCCTGGAACGGATCGCCTGGCTTGGCCTGCGCCCCTCGGCCGAGCGCGCCATCGCCCGGCGCCACATCGAGGCGCTGCGCATCCGCCCGCCGCTTCCCGACCGCCCGCTCGGCATGCTCTCCGGCGGCAACCAGCAAAAGGTGGCGCTGGCGCGCTGGCTCACGCATCTGCCGAAGGTCCTGGTGCTGAGCGAGCCCACACGCGGGATGGATGTGAGCGCCAAGGATGACGTGGTGAAGATCGTGCGCGGCCTGCGCGAGCGCGGCATCGCCATCGTGGTCGTCTCCGCCGAGCCGGAGACCGTGCTGTCGCTCGCCGACCGGATTGTCGTGATGCGCCGGGGCGCGGTCGTGCGCGAGTTCGCCGACGAGACGGTCAGCAAGGACCGCCTGCTGGCGGCGGCATGACGGAGCCGGTCGCTCCGACGGATGGCATGGTGGCGCGCGGGCCGACGCGGGCGGGCGGCTGGCTGCGCGGGCAGTTTCGCAATCTCGCTCCGTTCGCGACGCTCTTGTGCCTAATGGCGTTCTTCTCGCTCGCCAGTCCGTCTTTCGCCAGGGTCGGGAACGTCTATAATGTTCTGACGCAGGTCTCGGTCACCGGGATCATTGCGGTCGGCCTCACCTTCGTGATCCTGTGCGCCGAGATCGATCTCAGCGTGGCGAGCATCGCCAACGCGACCGGGATCACCGTCGCGTTCTTCACCGCGCAGGAATCCAGCGTCACCATCGCCAACCTGCCTCTTCCGGGCGCCGTGGCGATCGTGCTCGCGCTCGCGGCATGCGCGGCGCTCGGGGCGGTCAACGCGTTCGGCATGAACGTCATCGGCATCCCCTCGTTCATCATGACCCTGGCGATGCTGCAGATCGGCGCCGGGATCAGCGCGCTGCTGGTGCGCGGGCAGATCGCCTACGCGGTGCCGCATCTGGTCGTGATCCTGGGCAGCAAGTCGTTGGGCCCGGTTCCGTGGATCGTGATCGTCGCCGCGCTTGTCATGTTGGTCGCGCATCTGGTGCTGACCTACACGCGGTTCGGCCGCTACGTTTACATGGTCGGCGGCAACCGGGAAGCCGCGGAGTATTCGGGCGTCAACGTGCGCGCGATCCTGGCCTCGGTGATGATCATTTCGGCAGTGTGCTCCGGCCTGGCAGGCATGCTGGGCGTCGCCTATTTCGGCAGTGCGCAGCAGAACGAGTTCGACACCTACCTGCTCGATTCCATTTCGGCGGTGGTGGTGGGCGGCACCAGCCTGTTCGGCGGCGAGGGGGGGATCGGCCACACGATCATCGGGCTGTTCGTGCTCGGTGTGCTGAACAACGGGCTCGATCACGTCAACATCGACAGTTTCCTCAAAATCCTGATCCGCGGCTTGATCCTGCTGATCGCACTGACGATCAACGTCTACGCGCAGCGGATGCGCAGCGCCCCAGGGAGCGCGTGACGCGGGGCGGCCTGCCGCATGGATGCATGCGGCGTCCGACCCATCCGGTGTTTGCGCTTTCCTAACGCTTTCCGGCGAGGATGGCCCCATTATGGACGCCGCCGCTCTCCCCGGGGCCGACCGCCTGATCGGCGGAGCCTATGCCGTCGATCCCACGCGTCCGCTGGCCGGGGCCGGCGGCGGGCAGCCGGCCTCCGCCGTCACCGACCGCCTCGGCGCGCCGCTGGGATTGATGGCGGTGCGGGCCGCGCGCGCGATGCCGCCGCGCGCGCGGGCCTTGCAGGCGCTCGCCGGGATGACGGAGGGCATGCTCGGGCCGTTGGCGCACGGGCCGGGACTGGCTGGCGAGGCGCTCGGGGAGGAGGCGTACTACATCATCTGCCCCGCGCCGCCCGGCCCCCCTGTCGGCGCAACATTGCGCTGCTGGAGCGAGGCGGAGTTGCTGGAGTGCGTGCTGCGCCCGGGGGCGCAGGTGCTGGCCCGGCTCGCCGCCCGGGGCGTCACCCACCGGGCGATCCGGCCCGACAACGTGTTCCAGCCCGCGCCGGGCCAGCCCGTGATCCTCGGCCAAGGTTGGGCCGCGCCGCCCGCCGCCTTGCAGCCGGCCCTGTTCGAGCCGCCCTATTCGGCGATGTGCCTGCCATGCGGGCGCGGCGAGGGCGCCATCGCCGACGACGTGTATGCGCTTGGCGTGCTGCTGATCGTGCTGGCGCTCGGGCGCTTGCCGCTCGACGGGATGGATGCCATCGGCGTGGTGCGGCGCAAGCTGGAGCTGGGCAGTTTCGCCGCGGTGGTGGGCGAGGCACGTCTGCCGCCTGCCATTGCCGACCTCGCGCGGGGAATGCTGGCCGAGGACCCCGAACACCGCCCCACGCCGGCGCTTCTGCTCGACCCCGCGGCGGCGCGCGCGCGCCGGCTCGCGGTGCGCCCCCCGAAGCGGGCAGAGGGGCCTGTGCGGATCGGACCCTGGGCGGCCTGGGATTCCCGCGTCCTCGCGCACGCCATCGCCGCGCATCCCGAGCCGGGTCTGGCGGCGATTCGCGGGGGAGGCCTCGACCTGTGGCTGCGTCGCGGCCTGGGCGATGCCGCGCTGGCCGCGCGGCTGGACGAGGTCGTGCGGAGCCGGATTGCGGGAGAGGCCGAGGCGCGTGCGGATGCACTGCTCGTCATGCGCGCCGTCGCCGTGCTTGATCCGCTGGCCCCGCTTTGCTGGCGCGGGATCGCCGTCTGGCCGGACGGCCTCGGCCCGGCGTTGGCGGCCGCGCCCCGGGAGGTCGCGGAGACGGCTGGCAGCGCGGAGAGGGGCGGGGCGCTGGTGGAGATCGTAGCCTCGGAGGCGGCGGCCCATTGGGCAGCGGCGCGAGCGGGCCGGGGCGACGGGGCTGAGCTTCGCGCCGAGGCGCACCGGCGACGGGCCCTGCTGAACGCGCGCGGACCGGCGGGCGGAGCGCGACGGCTCCTCTATGCCCTCAATCCGCTGCTGGCTTGCGAGAGCGCACTGCTCGGCGGGCGCCTTGCGACACGGCTGTCGGAGCTGGTGCCGGCGCTGGAGGCGCGGGCCGGTCGGGGCGGGCCGAGTGGCGGAGCGCAGGCCGTGGACGGCGATATCGCCGCGTTCGTCGCGGCGCGTTCGGATCGCCAGAGCGAGATCGAGATGGCGGCAGTGGCCGTGGGGCAGGGGCCCGCCGGCGCGCTGGCGCGCATCGAGCTGCTCGCCGCCCTGCAGGAGCGCGCCCGCGTGCCCGCGCCTGCGCTGGCGCGCTGGCTGGTGGCGGAACCCGACCGGCTGCTGGCCGGCTGGCACAGCAGGACACTCCGCCGGCAGCTCGCCGAACGACTGAAGGATGTCGCCGAGGCCGGGCAGCTCGCACCGATCCTGGCCTTGGTGCAGGACCCGGTCGGGCGCGCGGCCGATCTGCGCGAGGCACGTGAGGCTGCGGCCGAGCTGGCGCGGGTGGAGGCGGCGCTAGCGCGGATCGAGGGGGCGGCCGGGGCACGCGCGGTGGCGGCGCGGAGCCTGGGGCAGGAGGCCGCCGCCGGCTTGGGGCTGGCCGCCCTCGCGCTGGCCTTGGCATTGACGGTGCTATGACGAAACGGGGGCGCGGCAACCCGCCTCGATCAGGTGCCGGGGGATCGTTGATGCTGGCGCAAGGCCTGGTCTGCGGCGGTGTGCTGACGATCAAGCCGGCGCTGGGCCTGCTGTTCGCGCTCCTGTTCTGGCCGGTTTGCGTCGCGTTCGCGCTGGATCGGTCGCCCGGCCGACCCATGGCACGCAGCGTCGCCTTGTGCTCGGCGGCGGCCGGCGTGGGGCCGGTGCATACGGCATGGACAGGCGGCGTATGGTCAAGCGGGCCAGGTCTGCATGCCGCTTGGGCCCTCCTCGACCCCGAGGTGCTGGGATCGGTCTGGTGCGCGGCGGGTGCCGGCTGGCTGTTGCATGAACTTGCCCCGCTCGCCGTGCAGACCGTGCTTGGCGCGTGGAGCGCCGCACGGGCCGCCCGGCTGCGGGCGGAGCGGGACCGGCTATTGGCGCGCTGATGACTTTCGCGTGCCGCCGCGCACCATTACCAGCCTGGCGATAGAGGTCAGCCGACCCCGATCTCCGAGGCTTGCCGGGCCGCGCCCGCGGCGGCGGACTGCATCCGCCGCTCGGCGATCTGCGCCTTCATTGCCTTCTGAAGTTTCTCGAAGGCGCGCACCTCGATCTGCCGAACCCGCTCGCGCGAGATGCCGTATTGCTGCGACAGCTCCTCCAACGTCGTCGGGTTGTCCTTCAGCCGACGCTCGATCAGGATGTGGCGCTCGCGCTCGTTCAATGTCTTCAGCGCCGAGGTCAGCAGGGCCTTGCGCCCGGTCAGCTCCTCGCGGTCGGCGATCGCCGCCTCCTGGCTCTCGGTCTCATCGACCAGCCAGTCCTGCCACTCGCCCTCGCTATCGGAGCGGACGGGGGCGTTCAGGCTGTGGTCGGGAGCGGCGAGGCGCCGGTTCATGCTGACCACGTCCTGTTCCGGAACGTCGAGCACGCGGGCGATCTTGGCGACCTGCTCGGGCTTGAGGTCGCCGTCCTCGATCGCCTGCATCTGGCCCTTCAGCCGGCGCAGGTTGAAGAACAGCTTCTTCTGCGCCGCCGTGGTGCCCATCTTCACGAGGGACCAGGAGTGCAGGATGTATTCCTGGATGGCGGCACGAATCCACCACATGGCGTAAGTGGCGAGGCGGAATCCGCGATCCGGGTCGAACCGCTTCACCGCCTGCATCATGCCGACATTGCCCTCGCTGATGAGTTCGCCCACCGGCAGGCCATAGCCGCGGTAGCCCATCGCGATCTTGGCCACGAGCCGAAGATGTGATGTGACGAGCTTGTGCGCGGCTTCCATATCCTGGTCGTCGCGCCACCGGCGAGCGAGGCTGAGTTCCTCGTCCGGCGTCAGCATGGGAAACTTGCGAATCTCCTGCAGGTACCGCGAGAGGTTGCCTTCGGGAGCGATATTGAGGACGGCAGAGGCCAAGACGGGCTCCTTTCGTCAAGCGGCGGACGTATTCCTACCCAGTCGTCTGGCGTAGGCCGGTAACGCCGGGGACTGCAAAACAGTCCATCACGATGGCAGGGATGTGACGTCCCGGCTGGCGGCCCCTCCTGTGGCGGCCGGGCGCCGGACGGCGCCGATGCGGACCTGCCAACCCCGCACCGAACAGGAGGGTCTATACAGGACCTGTCCAGTCCTGTCAACCATGCTGACGTGTCGGGGTCAGACTTGATCGAGAGCGTCGAGAACCGCCTGCATGTCGGGCGGCGGTGGGGTCTCGAAGGCGAGCCTTGCGCCGGTCCGCGGATGGACAAAGGCGAGGCGCGCGGCGTGCAGCGCTTGGCGCGGGAACGCGAGCAGTTGCGCGCGAAGCGCCTTGGCCAGGCCGCGCGCTGCCGCAGGGGGGCGGCGAAGATAGACGGGGTCGCCGACGATCGGGTGCCCCCGGGCCGCCAGATGGACCCGAATCTGGTGCGTACGCCCGGACGCTAGCCGGCATTCGAGCAGAGCGGCGCTGCCATGAAACGCGCGCAGCGTCCAATAATGGGTCAACGCCGGTCTGCCGCGGCCGGGGGAGAGGACGGCCATGCGCTTGCGCTCGCGCGGGTCGCGGCCGATCGCGCCCTCGATGGCGCCGTGCGCCGGTGCCGGCAGCCCCCAGCAGAGCGCGAGATAGGCCCGCTCCAGATCGCGCGCCGCGAAAGCGGCGGAAAGCGCTGCCAGGGCCGTCTCGGTCTTCGCCACCACCATGACGCCGGAGGTATGCTTGTCGAGGCGGTGGACGATCCCCGGCCGGCGCTCCCCGCCGATACCGGCGAGGCTTCCGCCGCAATGGGCGAGCACGGCGTTGACCAGCGTGCGGTCCTCGTTGCCGGGCGCCGGATGCACGACGAGGCCGGCCGGCTTGTCGAGCACCAGGATGTCGGCATCCTCGAACAGGATCGGAAAGGGAATTTCCTGGGGTTCCGGAGTGGCGGGGCGCGGGGCAGGCAGGACCAAGGTGTAGGCGGAACCGGCGCGCACCGGCTCGGCCGGGGCAGTCAGCGCCGAGCCGTCGCGCCAAACCTGGCCCGCCTCGATCAACGACTTGACGCGGGCGCGCGAGATCGTGCCGATGCGCGCGGCGAGGAAACGGTCGGCGCGGCTGCCCGCGTCCTCGGGTGCGGGCAGGATGCGGAACCGCTCGGGAGCCTGGCTTGGCATGGCGCTCCGGGATAGCGCGGTTGGCGAACGGGCGGAAGGAAATCCGGAATGCGTGCGCTGAAGGCGGCGACGGTGGTGATGGGCGTGCTGATCCTGGTCGGCACGGCGGTGCTGATCGCGACGATCTTCAAGCGCGCAACCGCGCCGGCTCCGGCCGGGGGAGGGTTCGTCCCGTCGGCCGCGAGCGTGGGGACCACGCTGCACGAGCCGTCGGGGACGCGCATCATCGGCCTCGCGGCGACAACCGACGTGCTCGCGCTGGCGTTGCAGGGCGGCGGACCGGATCGCGTGATCCTGGTCGATCCCCGCACCGGCGAATCTCGCGGGCGCATCACGCTGGCGCCGTGAGTCTGAAGCTTGCGGAGCGCGCGTCGTTTCCTTAATACCCGGTCAGGCCACGTCCCGTTCGTCTAGAGGCCTAGGACACCGCCCTCTCACGGCGGCAGCAGGGGTTCGAATCCCCTACGGGACGCCAACGACCGTCTCTAGGCGGTCCTATCCGCCAGCCCCGGCCCCCAGGGCCGGCCGCACCTGCCGCATGAACAGCGTCAGGCTTCGCGCCGCGACCTCATAGGGCATCGGCCCCAACCGGAACTGCATGATCAACCCGCCGATCCCGATCCCCGCCAGCTCGGAGAGCGCTTCCGCGACCGTGGCTGGGGAGCCGCAGACCAAGGCGTGCTCGGCCATCGTGCGCGCCGCGGGCGCGCTCGGCGAGACGGCCTGGAGGCGCTCGCCCGTCTCGGCGTAGATGCGCTCGCGCATCGCCGCTCGCTGCGCCTGCATCGCCTCGAACGCGGGGATCCCGACCTGGGCGGCCTCGGCGTCGGTCTCCGCGACGACCACGTTGCGCCACGCCCAGCACGCATCGAGGCAGCGCGCCTCGGCGGCCTCGTCATGGCCATGCTCGCGCAAGGTCCGGCGATAGAGATCGATGCGGCGACGCGTGACCTCGAGGGATTGCACGTTCATCAGGAACGGCCGCCCCTGGCGCGCGAGTTCCACCATGGAGGCCTCGCCGGAGGCGGCGCGGATCACCGGCGGGTGCGGCGAGAACGGCCGCGGACGCAGCATCGGCACCGCGATGTCCCAGAACCGGCCACGATGGACGAACGCCTCGCCCCTCCAGGCCCTAAACAGGATCGCCTCGGCCTCCTCCAGCCGCTCCTGCGCCTCGGCCGGGTCGATCCCGTAGCCGCGATAGTCATAGAGGTTGTACGCGGTGCCACGCCCCAGGCCGACGATCAGCCGTCCCTTGCTGATGTTGTCGATCAGCGCCAACTGCTCGGCCATGCGCACCGGATGATGCAGCGACATCTGCGCCACCGCGAACCCGATCCTGATCTGCGTTGTCGCGATCGCCAATGCCGCGGCGAAGCTCACCGGATCGACGTAGGCGCAGATGCCGTCGAAATGGTGCTCGGCGAGCCAGACCGCATCGAAGCCGAGCGCGTCCGACAGCCGCGCCTCGGCGATGGTCTCGTCGATCACCAGCCCGTCGCGCGCGGGATCGCGGCTTTCGGGAAACAGGAAGTTGCTGACCCTCACGCGGCGGGGGCCGGGTCGACGTAACGGAACTGGTGGAGGACGTCACCGATCGGATAGGCGGGATTGTATTTCACCTGGTAGATCGAGACCACCTTCGATGCGAGGTCGCCGTTCGCGTCGAAGGATATTTCGCCCTGCAAGGTGGGAAGCTTGGTGGTCAACATGGCCGCGCGTACCGCGCCGCGGGTGACCGGCTGGCCGGACGCCGCGACGCGCTCGATCGCGCTCAGGACCACCTCCGTCGCGTCGTACCAGGTGATCGTATAATCCGCCGGCTCCTGCTTCATCTTTTCGCGGAACCGCACCGCCCAGGCCTGCACGGATGGCTGTTCGAGCACATGGGCGGCGGCCGAGGTGGCGTACCAGCCCTCGATCGCCGGCATGGCGCCGCCGGTCAGCATGTCGGGCGTATGCACGCCGTCCCCGCCGCCCTTCACCGCCTCGGGGATGATGGCATAGGACTGCTTCACCACCTTGATCCCCGCCAGCGGATCGCCGCCATAATAGAGCGCCTCCGCCCCGAGAACTCTTGGCGCGTGTGAGCACCGAGGAATAATCGGAATTCAGGGGATCGAGCCGGTCGCGGATCAGCACCGTCATCCCCTTCTTCGCGGCCTGGCCGGCGAACGCATTGGCCATGCCCACGCCATAGGCGCCGGTGTCGTCGAACACGACGATCTTCCGGATTCCCAGCTTCTCCGCGAAGTAGTTGGCGAGACCGGGGCCCTGGTAGGCGTCGGTCGTGACGGTGCGGAAGAAGTTCGGCTGGCCCCCGGGATGGTAGGCGGTCCAGAACCGGCGGTCGTTCAGGTCCGGGTTGGTGGCGCTGCCGCTGATCATCGCCATGTCGCCCTGGCTCAGAATGGGACACATCGCCTTGGCCGAGCCGCTGTTGACCGGCGCCACGGCGGCGATGACGGCGGGATCGCCCAGCATCCGGCGTGCGTTGGTGGCCGACAGGGCCGGGTCATACTGGCCGGTGGTGGGCGAGCCGTCGTCGAGGAAAAGCAGCCGCAGCTTGTAGCCGGCGACACCCCCCTTCGCGTTCGCCTCGTCCACCGCGAACTGCACCCCGGCGCGGACGATCTGCGCCTGGCGCGCGAGTTCCCCGGTCAGCGGCAGGTCCACGCCGATGACCAGCACCTTCTCGGCGGCGCGCGCCGCGCGGGCCGCGAAGGTGGTTCCGAAGGCGGCGCCCGCGAGGGCGATCACGTCGCGACGGGCGATGCTCGACATGCAGATCTCCACCGATATCGTCCGAGATTGGCAGCCGTCTCGGCTTGACACAAGCAAGCGTCGGCCGCAGGCGAGGGCGTTGTCGGGCACCGGCTGAGACGGAAGGATCAAACCGAATGGATCAACCCGCGGGACCGCACGTCGAGGCGATCGCCCGCGACCCGGTGGCGCTGCAGGTGGTATGGGGACGTCTGATCGCCATCGCCGACGAGGCCGCGGCGACCCTGCGGCGAACCTCGTTCTCGCCGACCGTGCGCGAATCCAACGATTTCGCCTGCGTGGTGTTCGACGCGGCGGGGAACGCGATGGCGGAGAACACGATCGGCATTCCCTCGTTCAACATGACGCTGTCGCGTACGCTGGAGCATTTCCTGTCGATCCGGCCCGCCGGCGAATGGCGCGACGGCGATGTGGGCATCTGCAACGATCCGTGGCTCACCTCCGGGCACCTGCCCGACATCACCATCGTCGCCCCGGTGTTCGCCGGCCATCGGCTGGTCGGCTGGACCGGCAGCGTGGCGCACCAGGCCGATCTCGGCGGCATCGGCTGGGCCGCCGACGCGCGCGACGTGTTCGAGGAGGGCATCCGCATCCCGCCGCTGCTGCTGATGAAGCAGGGCGCGGTCAGCACCGAGGTGGAGCAGTTCATCCGCGCCAACTCGCGTCTGCCGGACCTGGTCATGGGCGACGTCGCCGCGCAGGTGGCCGCCGGCGACGCGGCGGCGCGCGGGCTGCGCGACCTGCTGGCGCGCGAGGGCATCGACGATCTGGGGCCGATCTCGCGCGCGATCTGCGACCGCTCCGAGGCCGCGATGCGCCGCGCCATCGCAGCGATCCCCGACGGCGTCTATCGCGCCACGCTGGATCTCGACGGCACGGGCGAGGAGGACATCCATATCGCGCTCGCCGTCACCAAGCAGGGCGAGGAGCTTCACCTCGACTACACCGGCACCTCGCCCGAGGTCGGCCGCGCGCTCAACGTGGTGACGAACTACACCGTCGCCTATTCCTGCTATCCGCTGAAATGCGTGCTCGATCCGGCGACGCCGCGCAACGAGGGATCGTACCGGCCGATCCATGTGATCGCGCCGGAGGGCTCGATCCTCAACCCGCGCTTCCCGGCCCCGGTGAACGCGCGCCAGCTCGTCGGGCATTGCCTGGCGGCGGCGATCTACCAGGCGCTGGCGCCGGTGCTCGGCGACCGGGTCATCGCCGAATCGGGCAGCGCGCCGACGCTGCGCGTGGTGATAACCGGCAGGCGGGCGGACCGGCGCCGCTACGGCGCGATCCTGTTCGTCAGCGGCGGCATGGGCGCGCGCGCCGGGCGCGACGGGCTGTCGGCCACCTGCTTTCCGTCGAGCGTCATCTGCGGCTCCATGGAGATCATCGAGACGCAGGCGCCGCTGCGCATCTGGCGCAAGGAGCTGGCGCCGGATTCCGGCGGTCCGGGCAAGTTCCGGGGCGGACTCGGCCAGGATGTGGAGATCGAGCTGACGGGCAGCGAGCCGGCGAACTTGTCGCTGTTCGTCGAACGGGTGAGGCATCCCGCTCTCGGCCTCTCAGGCGGGCACCCCGGCGCGTCATCGCGCGTCGCCTGGAACGGGCACGAAAGCGGATTCCCCCTCAAGGGCCGCAGCCGGCTGGCGGGTGGAGACCGGCTGGTCGTGCGCTATCCCGGCGGCGGCGGCAGCGGCGACCCACGGGAGCGCGACCGCGCCGCCGTGCATGCTGACCTGGAAGCGGGCCGCATCTCGGAAACGGCAGCGCGGGGGAACTACGGCCTATGACACGCTTCCTCGCCGGCGCGGATGTCGGGGGAACCTTCACCGACCTCGTGCTGTACGACAGCCAGGACCGCACGCTGACATTGAACAAGCTGCTGACCACGCCGGACGATCCGCGCCGCGCCGTCGTCGAGGGGTTGGCGCAGATGGCGGCGCGCGCCGAGATCGTCGTGCACGGCACCACGCTGGTCACCAACGCGCTCATCGAGCGGCGCGGCGTGAAGGTCGGCCTCATCGCTACCAGAGGCTACCGCGACGTCCTCGAGATCGGCTCGGAGCTGCGCTACGATTCCTTCGATCTCCAGATCGAACGGCCGGAGCCGCTGGTCGAGCGCCGGCTGCGGCTGACGGTGGAAGGCCGGCTCGGCGCCGACGGCGAGGAGGTGACGGCGCTCGATGAGGACGGCGTGCGCCGGGCCGCCCATGAACTGCGTGAGGCGGGCGTGCGCTCGATCGCGATCGCCTTCTTCAACGCCTACCGCAATCCGGATCACGAGGAGCGGGCGCGCCGCATCGTCGAAGCCCAATGCCCCGGCATCCCGGTGTGCACCTCCGGCGGCGTCGCACCGGAAATCCGCGAATACGAGCGTTTCTCCACCTGCGTCGCCAACGCCTATGTGGCGCCGATCGCGAACTCCTATTTGCGGGAGCTGGAGCGTTCGCTCGCCGCGCCGCTGTTCGTTATGCTCTCGGACGGCGGCATCACGACGGCGCGTGCCGTCTCCGAGCGGCCGATCGCGCTGGTGGAATCCGGGCCCGCCGCCGGCGCGATGGGAGCGGCGTTCCTCGCCCGCCAGGCCGGCTGGGACGACGTGATCGCCTTCGACATGGGCGGCACCACGGCGAAGCTCAGCCTCATCCATGGCGGGCAGCCGCATCGTACGCATGAGCTGGAGGCCGCGCGCCTCGCCCGGTTCAAGAAGGGCAGCGGGCTGCCGCTGCGTCTGCCGGCGATCGAGCTTATCGAGATCGGCGCGGGCGGCGGCAGCATCGCCGCAGTCGATACGCTGGGGCTGCTCGCGGTCGGGCCGCGCAGCGCCGGGGCGGTGCCGGGGCCGGCGTGCTACGCCGCCGGCGGCGAAGACCCGACCGTCACCGATGCCGACCTGCTGCGCGGATATCTCTCGCCCGATCGGTTCCTTGGCGGGCGGATGCGGCTCGACCGTGCGCTGGCGGAGCGCGCCGTCGCGCGGCTGGCCGCGCGGCTCGGTCTCGACATGATGGAAACGGCCGCGGGGCTCGCGCGCGTCGTCGACAACAACATGGCGACCGCCGCGCGGGTGCATATCGCCGAGGCCGGCACCGATCCGCAACGCTACCGCATGGTCGCCTTCGGGGGCGCCGGGCCCGTCCATGCGTACGAGCTCGCAAGGCTGCTCGACCTGCGCGAGGTGATCTTTCCTCGCGGCGCCGGCGTCGCCTCGGCGATCGGGATGCTGGTCGCGCCGCGCGGCGTCGAGTTCACGCGCAGCCTCATCGCGGAACTCGGGCTGCTCGACTGGCGGGCGGTGCGCGCGATCCTGGAGGAGCTCGCCGCCCAGGGCCGCGCGGTCCTGCACGAAGGCGGCGTGGCGGATTCGGAGATCGGCTTCGAGACCTCCGCCGACATGCGCTATGCCGGACAGGGGTTCGAGGTGACGGTGTCGCTCGACGCCGCGGCGCTCGAAGCGGGGGAGGCCGCGCCCCTGCACCGCGCCTTCGATGCGCGGTATCGCGAGCGTTACGGGCGCAGCCTGGGCGGGATGGCGGTGGAGCTGGTCTCCTGGCGCGTGCGCGCCGTCGCGCCGCCGTCGGTGACCGAGATCCTGCTGGCCGACGCGCGGGGAGCGGGCGGGGATGCGTTGATCGAGCGGCGGCCGGCCTGGTTCGCGGAGACCGGCGGCTTCGTCGAAACGTCCGTCTATGCGCGCGCCTGCCTGGAGGCGGGCGCGCGCATCCAAGGACCGGCCCTGATCGAGGAGGCGGAATCGACCGTGGTGGTCGGGCCCGCCGCGCACGCTGTGACTGACCGCTTCGGCAACCTGATCATGCGTATAGACGAAAGGACCGCCCGATGATGGTGCGCCGTCTCCCATAGGAGGCGCCAGAAAGCGAACGGCCTTCCTGCGCAAGCGCCGGCTTCGCGTGGCCTACCGGACCAGGTCGCGGTATTCTGGATGCCGCTCGATATAGGCGGCGAGAAACGGGCAGGATGGGATGACCCGCAGCGCGTCCGTGCGGGCTTTCTCGAGGACCGCCTTGGCCAGCCGCGATCCGACGCCCTGGCCGGCCAGGGCCTGCGGCACCTCGGTGTGCATCAGCTCGATCGTGTCCTCGCCGCGCCGCGCGTACTCCACGACCGCGACCGCGCCGCCCACCGTCATCTCGAAACGGCCGCTTGCGGCGTTGTTCGTCAATTCGGCCATGGCAGCGCACCTCCGGGCTGGTTTGAACGTCATACGCAACAATCCGGTCGCCCACCGCGCCCCTGGACGCCTGCGTCGCGGCGGCCCATATCACGGCTGACCCAAGACAGGGGACGATGATGTTCATCGATGACGTGTTACGTATCAAGGGACGCAAGGTTGCGGCCGTCCTCCCGTCCGACAGCATCCGGACCGCCGTGCGCAAACTTGCGGAATTGCGGATCGGCGCTGTCGTCGTTCAGGACCAGTGGCAAAAGCTCCTGGGGATCTTCAGCGAGCGCGACCTGGTCAAGCTCCTGGACCGGGAATGGAAGGATGCGCTCGATCATCGCGTCGAGGACGTCATGACGCGGGCTGTCGTCACCTGCCGGCCCTCGGACCGCATCGATTCCGTTCTGACGGTGATCACGATGAACAAGATCCGGCACATACCGGTCATGGACAACGGCTCTCTGGTCGGCATCGTGAGCATCGGCGATCTTGTCAAGCATCGGCTGGACGAGAAGGAGACGGAGGCCGGCGTCCTGCTGGAAATATCCCGGATGCGCGCATAGCTTGACGCCGCCGCGACCGCATTGCCTGGTGCGTCCCACGTCGGACCGGTTGATGGATGGGGCTATCCTTCGGTCGGCACCGGCGCGCCCGGATGTAGCAGTTTTTCCGCCCGCAATTCCGCCCACAGCGCCGCCGGAATCGGCGTCTTCATAAGCCGAACGTTGGTGTCGAACTCCTCGGCCGAGCGCGGGCCGGGGATCACCGCGGCGACCACCGGATGGGCCAGCGGGAATTGCAGCGCCGCCGCCGCGAGCGGGACGCCATGGCGGCCGCACACCTCGCCCAGCCGACGCGCGCGGTTGCGGACATTCTCCGGCGCCGGAGCGTAATTCCAGGTGTCGCGGCCGGCCAGGATGCCGGAGTTGAGCGGGCCGCCGACCACGATGGAGGTGCCGCGCCGCTCGCAGAGCGGCAGCAGATCGTCGAGAGGGGCCTGCTCCAGCAGCGTGTAGCGGCCGGCGAGCAGGAACACGTCCCAATCCGCCCAGCCCATCGCGTCGAGCAGCACCTTGGTCTCGTTCACCCCGATCCCGATCGCGCCGATGGTGCCGGCGGCCTTCAGCGCATCGAGCGCCTTGCGGCCGCTGTCGCGCAGCGCGCGCATGTGCGCGGCATTCGCCTCCGCCCCGTGCTGGTACTCGCCGATGTCGTGGACATAGAGGATGTCGATGCGTGCCAATCCGAGGCGCTGAAGGCTGTCCTCGAACGAGCGCATGATCCCGTCATAGGAGTAGTCGTATTCGACCTCGAACGGCATTTTCGTCATCCAGCCCTCGGGGCGCGGGCCGGCGGCGGTACGCGGGCGCAGCTTGCGGCCCACCTTGGTGGAGAGCACCCAGGAATCGCGGTCCTGTTCGCGCAACCCGTCGCCCACGCGGCGTTCGGAGAAGCCGAGGCCGTAAAAGGGCGCGGTATCGACATAGCGCACCCCGGCCGCCCAGGCGGCGCGCACGATGCTGGCGGCCGTGTCCTGACTGATCGGCAGCCGGTTGCCGCCCATCGTGGCCGTCCCGAGGCCGAGCGTGGTGACTTCGATCCCCGTGCGGCCGACCTTGCGTCGCTGCCAATCGGTCATACGCCGCCTCCTTCGACGGAACCAGCGTACCGCTCCCGGGGCGGCCTCACAACCGGCTTCAGACGGGGCTTGCCGTAGTCGCCGCTCAAGGCAACGGTGAGCGGGCGCCACGCCTCATGCGGCACCGTCGGCGAGGTCCGTCGTCGCGGCCTCGATGAAATCCAGCGCCTCTTCCTCCTCCGGAGCGCCACGCAGCAGGGCCGCCTGCCGGCGCGCCTCCTCGCGGAAGCCCGGCGCGCGTGGGTCGGGAACCCAGACGCGCAGGAGCTTCATCCCCTGCGCGCGTTGGCTCGCCCGGTAGCGTCCAAACTTGTCGAGACCATCATTCTTTGCGGGGCGGGGCATGGCCGGGTTCCAGGTAGCGCGCTACCTATGTGCGTAGCGCGCTACCTATGTGCGCCACCTCCTTCGGAGGCGCAACCGTCCTCCCTCAACCTTCAAACGGTGGGCTTTCCGCTTATCGGCGGCAAGGGGCCAATGGCGGTCGCCGGGATCGTCGGAGCAAGCTCCACCTTGATTTCCGATGGATACTTGTAGTTCGCCCCGGTAGCCGCATCAACGACTGCGCCGGGAATTCCGCCGAAAATGAGATTGCCGAAGGTAGCCCAGGTGAAGTTGGGAGACGATGTGACCTTCGCCTGCTGATAGCCGTCCTTCGTGCAGGTGAGTTCGATGTCGTTCTTGCTCTTGTCGATGCGCAGGCTCCCGGGGGTTGGATTGATGGTGCCAAGCTTCGTTCCCGCCCGGCCCATCTCGCAGCTTGCGCCGGGTGGCGTTGTGGCGACGGAAACACTCTGGCCCGTTCCCTCCATCATGGTGGCGCAGCCGGGCAGTGTGGCTATGAGCAATAGAGGTGCGAAGCGACGCATGGAAGTTCCCACTCGTGGTTGGCACCGCAAGTTGAACCATAACGAGATAATTCTCAGTTAAGAGATGCGCCCAAACCCTGCTGCCGAGAGCCGGCCTCCTGTCGGTGACGTAAAGCCGGCCCCCCTGGACCTCCCCTATCCTCCGCCCTACGCTCCCGAAACCGAACACGCGGAGGAACCCATGAAGGTCGGCGAGGCGATCGCGGAGATCATGAAGCGGGAGGGGATCGAGATCCTCTGCGGCTATCCGGTCAACCACCTGATCGAGTTCGCGGCGGCGGCCGACATCCGGCCCGTGATGGTGCGCCAGGAGCGGATCGGGCTGCATATGGCCGACGCCATCTCGCGCGTCACCTCGGGGCGCAAGATCGGCGCCTTCTGCATGCAGCACGGGCCGGGCACCGAGAACGCCTATGGCGGCGTCGCCCAGGCGTTCAGCGAGTCCATCCCGATGCTGGTGATCCCGCAGGGCTATCCCCGCCGGATCGCCGGGATCGATCCGAACTACAGCGCGGTGCGCGAAATGCGGGGCGTGGCGAAGTCGGCCGAGTGGGCGATCATGCCGGGCGAGGTGCCCAACATGATGCGCCGCGCCTTCTCGCGCCTGAAGAACGGCCGCTCGGGGCCGTGCCTGGTCGAGATCCCGACCGACATCTGGAACGAGGACATCGGCGATCTCGACTACGCGCCCGCGATCAAGGCGCGCTCGGCGCCCGACCCCAAGGACGTGCGGACCGCCGCGCAGGCGATCCTGGCGGCCAAGCGCCCGGTGATCTACGCAGGTACCGGCGTGCACTGGGCCGAGGCGTGGCCGCAGCTCAAGCAGTTCGCCGAGTTGCTGGGAGCGCCGGTCACGACCAGTCTCGGCGGCAAGAGCAGCTTCCCGGAGAACCACCCGCTCTCGCTCGGCTCGGGCGGCAATGCCGTGCCGAAGCCGGTGCATCATTTCATCGCCAATGCCGACCTGATCATCGGCATCGGCTGCTCGTTCACCGAGACGAATTTCGGCATCCGGTTCCCCAAGGGCAAGAAGGTCATCCAGAACACCAACGACGCGGACCATCTGGCGAAGGACCTGCCGATCATCGCCGCCCTGGTGGGCGACGCCGCGCTGACCCTGGATGCGCTGCTGGGCGAGTTGGGCCAGAGCATCAAGGCCCCGCGCGACGCCTCCGCCGTGGTGCGCGAAATCACCGAGGTGCGGGAAGGTTGGATGGCGGAATGGAAGCCGCTGCTCACCTCCAACGACGCGCCGCTCAGTCCGTACCGCGTGATCTGGGAGCTGATGCACACGGTCGATCCGGCGAACACCATCATCACCCATGACGCCGGCAGCCCGCGCGACCAGATCTCGCCGTTCTGGGTCTCGACGGAGCCGATGTCCTATATCGGCTGGGGCAAGACGACGCAGCTCGGCATGGGCCTCGGCCTCGCAATGGGCGCCAAGCTCGCCAAGCCCGACAAGCTCTGCATCAATCTCTGGGGCGACGCGGCGATCGGCTTCACCGGCATGGACTTCGAGACGGCGGTGCGCGAGCGCATCCCGATCCTGTCGGTCCTGCTGAACAACTACAGCATGGCGATCGAGCTGAAGGTGATGCCGGTCTCCACGCAGAAATACCGCTCGACCGACATCTCCGGCAACTACGCCGACATGGCGAAGGCGTTCGGCGGCTATGGCGAGCGCGTCACCGAGCCCGGCCAGATCCAGGCGGCGATCCGGCGCGGGATCGAGCAGACCCAGGCCGGCAAGCCGGCATTGCTGGAATTCATCACGTCGAAGGAGACTCGCGTTTCCAAGTTCTAGTCGTACGGTAACCGGCGCCCCTTCCACCGATCTGGGGGAGGGGCGCACAATAATAAGACAGCGATAGGGAACGCGTCCGCCGATGGCCAGGGTCAGCATCCGCAACGTCCGCAAGTCCTTTGGCAGCACCGAGGTGCTGCACGGGGTCAGCGTCGATATCGAGGACAGCGAATTCGTCATCCTCGTCGGCCCGTCGGGCTGCGGGAAATCCACCTTGCTGAGGATGCTCGCCGGGTTGGAAAACATCACCTCCGGCGAGATCGCGATCGGCGCACGGGTGGTGAACGATTTGCCCCCCAAGGCGCGCGACATCGCCATGGTGTTCCAGAACTACGCGCTTTATCCGCACATGACGGTGCGCGACAACATGGCGTTCTCGCTGCAGCTGGCCAAGGCGCCGAAGGCGATGATCGAGCAGAAGGTGGGCCGGGCGGCGCAGATCCTGGGCCTGACCCAGTACCTCAACCGTTTTCCGCGCCAGCTCTCGGGCGGACAGCGCCAACGGGTCGCCATGGGCCGGGCCATCGTGCGCGATCCGCAGGTGTTCCTGTTCGACGAGCCGCTGTCGAACCTCGACGCCAAGCTGCGCGTGCAGATGCGCGCCGAGATCAAGGAGCTGCACCAGAGGCTGGCCACCACCACCGTCTATGTGACGCATGACCAGATCGAGGCCATGACGATGGCCGACAAGATCGTGGTGATGAACGGCGGCAACGTGGAGCAGGCCGGCGCGCCGCTGGACCTGTACGACCGCCCGAACAACCTGTTCGTCGCCGGTTTTATCGGCTCGCCGGCCATGAACTTCGTGCGCGGGCGGATCGAGGGCGGCGCGTTCCGGGCCGAGGATGGGGTTTCGTTGCCGCTTCCCACGGCGCGCGAGCGGAACGGATCGGATGGACGCCCCGCCGTCTACGGCATCCGCCCGGAGCATTTCCAGCTCAGCAGCCAGGGGCTTCCCGCCAAGGTCAGCGTCATCGAGCCGACCGGATCGGAGACGCAGGTGATGGCGGAGTTCGCCGGCACGCCCATCATCTGCGCGTTCCGAGAGCGGGTCGCGGCGCGCCCCGGCGAGACGATCCGGGTGGCTGCCGATCCGTCGCTGGTGCACCTGTTCGACGCCGGCACGGGGCAGCGGCTGAACGCCTGACCGGCAAGAGCGCGGATTCCGCTCGGCGCAGCCCGGCGGCGGAACGAAAGGAGAGGAGGAAACAACGCACATGACTGGGATCATCACTCGGCGTGACTCGCTCGTGCTCAGCGCTGCGGCGCTGGCCGCGTCCTCGGTGCCGATCATCGGAGCCAAGGCGCAGCAGGGGCCGGCCGACGTGCCGACGGCGAACGTCAATCCCCCCGAATACAAGGTCGAGAAGGGCGCCAGCCTCCATGTGCTGCGCCCGGCCAAGTTCATCGACCCCGACCAGGTCTATTGGGACATCAACACCAAGAAGTTCACTCAGCAAACCGGCATCCCGGTGACGGTGAACTACATCTCCTGGGAGGATCTGCGGCCGCAGACGGCGGTCGCCGCCAACACTGGCGCCGGCCCCGACATCGTGGTGGGCTTCAGCTCCGATCCGTTCGTCTATGCTGACAAGCTGATACCCATGACGGACATCGCCGACTATCTCGGCGCCAAGTACGGCGGGTGGTACGACCTCGCCGTGCTCTATGGCACCAAGTGGAAAAGCAAGGATTGGCTCTCGATCCCGGTCGGCGGCGGGCTCGGCCCGACCGTGTATCGGGAATCCTGGGTCAAGGAGGCGGGGTACAACAAGATCCCGGATGACCTCGACGGTTTCCTCGATCTATGCCGGAAGCTTCAGAAGAACGGCCATCCCTGCGGCATGACGTTCGGCCACGCGCTCGGCGACGCCAACAACAACACCGACTGGGCGCTGTGGTCGCACGACGGCTATGTGGTGGACGAGCAGGGCAAGGTCGCGATCGATTCCAAGGAGACCATCGAGGCCCTGAAATTCGGCCGCGAGTGGTTCAAGACGATGATCCCGGGGACCCTCTCCTGGAACAACTCGGGCAACAACAAGGCCTATGCCGCCGGCGACATCGGCATGACCTTCAACGGCGTGTCGATCTACTACGTGCTGAAGTCCTCGCCCGATGCGACTCTCCGGGCGATCGCCGCCGATACCCAGCACCAGACGGTGCCCTTCGGGTTGGCCAAGCACATGCCGCAGACCTGCACCATCATGAACGCGATGGCGTTCCACCACACGAAGTACCCGAACGCAGCGAAGGAATACATCCGCTTCATGATGGAATCGCCGCAGTACGGGCCGTGGCTGTCCAACTGCATCGGCTACTGGTCGAACTCGCTGAAGGCGTACTCCAAGATGAAGTTCTGGACCGAGGATCCGAAGCTGGCGCCGTATGCCAGCGGCATGGATACGACGTACTACGACGGCTACAAGGGTCCGATCAGCGCGGCATCGAGTGCGGTGGTCGCCAACTACACCGTGGTTGACATGTTCGCCTCGGTCGCCACCGGCAATGCCACGCCGGAGTCGGCCGCGAAGCAAGCGGCGCGCCAGGCTGCACGTTACTACAAGGCCTGAGAAGGGCGCCCGGTGGTGGCGACCCGGCCGGCCGACCATGACGAAGGGAACTGAAAGAATGACAGGAATCAGGCGGCGTGACTCGCTGGTGCTGGGTGCCGCGGCGCTCGGGCTTGCGTCGGTGCCGATCATCGGCGCCCGCGCGCAGAACGCGGCGTCCGACGTGCCGACGACGGACGTGACGCCGCCCGAGTTCAAGATCGAGAAGGGCGCCACCCTGCATATTCTTCGGCCGGCCAAATTCGTCGATCCCGATCAGGTCTTTTGGGACCTGAACACGAAAAAATTCACGCAGCAAACCGGCGTCCCGGTCACCGTTAACTACATCAGCTGGGAGGATCTCGGGCCGCAGACGGCGGTGATCGCCAATACCGGCGCCGGGCCGGACATCGTCGTCGGGTTTTCCATCTCGCCGTTCATATACACCGACAAGCTGGTGCCGATGAACGACCTTGCCGAGTATCTGGGCAAGAAATACGGCGGCTGGTTCGATCTGGCGCTGCTGTATGGGCGGAAGTGGAAGACCAATGACTGGATCGCGCTGCCCATCGGCGGCGGAACCGGGCCGACGGTGTACCGGCAATCCTGGGTCAAGCAGGCCGGCTACGACAGCATCCCCAACGATTTGGACGGCTTCATGACGCTCTGTCAGAAGCTGAAGCAGATCGGTCATCCGTGCGGCTTCTCGCTCGGCCATGCGCTCGGCGATGCGAACGGTTTCGCCGAATGGGCGCTGTGGACGCATGGCGGCAGCGTCGTGGACGACGCGGGAAAAGTCTCGCTCGAACTCCAAGCCCACCGTCGATGCGCTGAAATACGTGGCCGAACTCTACAAGACCATGATCCCTGGGACCGTCGCCTGGAACGATTCCGGCAACAACAAGGCGTATGCGGCCGGGGATATCGGACTGACCTTCAACGGCGTGTCCATCTACTACGTGCTGAAGAACTCGAAGGATCCGAAGTTGCAGGCAATGGCGGCCGATACGATGCACCAGAAGGTGCCGCAGGGGCTGGCCAAGCGCTCGCCGATGTCGGCGGCGATCATGAATGCGATGCTGTTCAAGCACAGCAAGTATCCGAACGCTGCCAAGGAGTATTTGCGCTTCATGATGGAGGCGCCGCAATACGGGCCGTGGCTGTCGAACTGCCTCGGCTACTGGTCGGAACCGCTGAAGGCCTACGCCAAGATGAAATTCTGGACCGAGGACCCGAAGCTGGCGCCGTACGCGAACGCGATGGATACGATCTACTACGACGGCTATTCCGGTCCGATCACGCCGGCGGCCAGTGCGGTGACCGCCAACTACACGATCGTCGATATGTTCGCCTCCGTCGCCACCGGCAACGCCACGCCCGAAGCGGCGGCCAAGCAGGCGGCGCGGCAGGCGGCGCGTTACTACAAGAGCTGATGGGCAATCGGCGGGGGCTGCTCGGCAGCTTCCGCCCGGAGGACGGGAGCACGCTCCCGTGGAGCAGCATGGACGCCACCGTTCAGACGATCGCTTTCAGGCCGGGCCGGGATAGCTGGATCACCCGGCTATTCGACTACAAGCCGTTCCTGGTGGGTCTGTGCCTCCTGCCGACGGCGGGATTCCTGCTGGTCTTCCTGACCTACCCGCTCGGTCTCGGCCTGTGGCTCTCCCTGACCGACGCGACGATCGGCCAGCCCGGCCATTTCATCGGCATCGACAACTTCATCTCGCTGGCCAGTGATTCGGTCTTCTGGATGTCGGTGACGAACACCATCTTCTACACCGCCACCGCGACGATCGGGAAATTCGCCCTTGGGCTGTGGCTGGCGCTGCTGCTGAACCAGCATATCCCGTTTAAGGCGTTCATGCGCGCGATCCTGCTGCTGCCCTGGATCGTGCCGACGGTGCTGTCGGCGATCGCCTGGTGGTGGATCTACGACCCGCAATTCTCCATCATCTCCTACGTCCTGGTGAACGTGCTGCACGTCCGCAGCTCGTATATCGACTTCCTCGGCACGCCGTGGCACGCGCGCTGGTCGCTCGTCGTCGCGAATATCTGGCGGGGCATTCCGTTCGTCGCGATCACGCTGCTGGCGGGGCTGCAGACCATCTCGCCCTCGCTCTACGAAGCCGCGCTGCTCGACGGTGCCTCCGGCTGGCAGCGGTTCCGGCGCATCACCGTGCCGCTGCTGATGCCCATTCTCGCCGTGGTGCTGACGCTCTCGGTGCTGTTCACCTTCTCAGACTTCCAGCTCGTCTATGCGATCACCCGGGGCGGGCCATTCAACACCACGCACCTGATGGCGACGTTGGCGTTCCAGCGCGCCATCCCCGGCTCCCAGCTCGGAGAGGGAGCGGCCATCGCGGTCGCCATGATCCCGTTCCTGGTCGCGGCGACGCTGGTGAGTTTCTTCGGCCTCGGCCGACGCAAGTGGATGCAGGGCGAAGCCAATGACTGATGCGCTCACGACCGACCCCGCCGGGGCCGACATCCCCGACCGCACGACCGACCTTCCCGAGCGCCTGTCGTGGGATTCGCGCGCGCGCCGGATGGTGACGGTCTATCTGCCGCTGTCGCTCTTCACGATCGTGCTTCTGTTCCCGTTCTACTGGATGACGATCACGGCGATAAAGCCGGACTCGGAGATGTACGACTACAAGAAGTACAGCCCGTTCTGGGTGCATTCGCCGACACTCGAGAACATTCGCAAGCTGCTGTTCGACACCCAGTATCCGCGCTGGCTGATGATCACCATGGGCGTGGCGGTATGCGCCACGATCCTGTCCGTCGGGGCCAGCGTGCTCGCCGCCTATGCGATCGAGCGGCTGCGCTTCAAGGGCGCCCAGCATGTCGGCCTCGGCATCTATCTCGCCTACCTGGTGCCGCCCACCATCCTGTTCATTCCACTGGCGACCCTGATCTTCCAGTTCGGCCTGTTCGACAGTCCGATTTCGCTGATCCTCACCTATCCCACCTTCCTGGTGCCATTCTGCACCTGGCTGCTGATCGGCTACTTCAAGTCGATCCCGTACGAGCTGGAGGAGTGCGCGCTGATCGACGGCGCTTCGCGGTTGCAGATCCTGTGGCGGATCACGCTGCCGCTGGCGATCCCCGGCCTGATCTCGGCCGGCATCTTCGCCTTTACGCTGTCGTGGAACGAGTTCATCTACGCGCTCGCCTTCATCCAATCGACCGGCAACAAGACCGTGCCGGTGGCGATCCTGACCGAGCTGGTGACGGGGGACGTGTATCAATGGGGCTCGCTGATGGCGGGCGCGCTGCTTGGGTCGATCCCGGTGGCGTTGTTTTATTCGCTTTTTGTCGAGTACTACGTCTCCAGCATGACCGGCGCGGTGAAGGAGTGATCGCATGAAGATAGAGCGGATCGAGACGCTGCGCGCCGACGCCGGATGGCGCATGTTCTCCTACCTCAAGGTCTCCACCAGTGACGGCATCACGGGCTGGTCCGAGTTCAACGAGAGCTTCGGTTCGGCCGGCCTGGCCGAGGTGATCGAGAAGCTGGCGCCCGTCCTGATCGGGCGCGACCCGCGCCGGTTCGAGCAGGTGACGCAGCACCTGCATGTGCTCACGCGCCAGTCGCGCGGCGGCATCAATCAGCAGGCGATCGCGGCGATCGAGAATGCGCTGCTCGACATCGCCGGCAAGGCGTACGGCGTGCCCGTGTGCGCGCTGTTCGGCGGGCCGGTTCGCGAGCGCATTCCCGTCTACTGGTCGCATTTCGGCACCTATCGCGTGCGCAGCCACGCGCTGCTGGGCGTGCCGCAGTTGCGCACCTACGACGACATGGCCCGCCACGCGGTCGAGGTGAAGGAGCGCGGCTTCAGGGCGCTGAAGACGAACATCGCGATCGCCGCCAACGGCCAGCTCAACAGCTTCACCCCCGGCTTCGGCCGCACGCCCGGCTGGCCGGATCTGAACTGGGACAACGCGCTGACGCAGGGCGTCACGCGCCAGCTCATGGCGATCCGCGAGGCGGTCGGCCCGGAGATGGGCCTGATGCTCGACATCAACTTCCATTTCAAGACCGAAGGATTTCGTCGGCTGGCGCAGGCCGTCACACCGGCCGATCTCACCTGGCTGGAGATCGACACCCACGACGCGCCCTCGCTGGCGCTGATCCGCCGCGACGCCCCGTGTCCGATCGCGTCGTGCGAGACCTTGCACGGACGGCGGGAGTTCAAGCCGTATTTCGAGAACTACGCGCAGGACGTGGCGATCATCGACGTGATCTGGAACGGGCTGGCGGAATCGCTGAAGATTGCGGCAATGGCGGACGTCTACGAGACGAACGTCGCGCCGCACAATTTCTATGGCCACCTGTGCAGCTTGATCAGCGCGCATTTCAGTGCCGCCGTGCCGAATTTCCGGATCATGGAAATCGACATCGATAGCGCGCCCTGGCGCGACGATTTCTATGACCAGCCGGCCGTCATCGAGAATGGGGAGCTGGTGCTGCCGATGCGTCCCGGCTGGGGCATCGAGGTGAACGAAAAGGCGGTACGCGCGCGGCCACCGAAGTAAGGCGGCATGAGATCATACCGTCGGCAATTGTTTCCAGCTAGGGACCGGAGGAAAGAGAGTGGCCAAATTCAAGATCGCGACCCCGGCCGGGGCCAGCTTCACGGTCGCCGGCGGCGGCTACGATTACGAGATGGAGGGTCTGCGCAACTTGGGCGCCGAGATCGTCGAGGGGCCGGCCGACGAGGACGGGTTCATCGCCTTCGCGCGCGACGCCGATGCGGTGTACGCGAAGGGCATGCGGTTCACGAGGAAGGTCATCGAGGGCCTGGAGAAATGCAAGATCATCTCTCTCGCCTCGGTCGGGGTGGATAGCGTCGACGTGGTCGCGGCGACCGCGCGCGGCATTCCGGTGACGAACTGCCCGCACACCTTCATCGAGGAGGTGGCGGATCACGCGATGGCGCTGCTGCTGGCCGGCCATCGCCGGGTCATCGAGCAGGATCGCATGGTGCGCGAAGGCCGCTGGAGCGAGGGGCGTCCGGCGCTGCTCACGATTCCCCGGCTGATGGGCCTGACCTTGGGTTTCGTCGCATTCGGCCACGTCGCCCGCGCCGTCGCCAAGCGCGCCAAGCCGTTCGGGCTGCGGATGATGGCCTACGATCCGTATATCGAGGAACTGATCATGATCGAGCATGGCGTGCTGCCCGCCACGCTTGAAGAGGTCCTGGCGGAATCGGATTTCGTCTCCATGCACGCCCCGGCAACGCCGGAAGCCGAGGGAATGTTCACGGAGAAGCACTTCCGCCAGATGAAAAAGACTGCCGTGTTTGTCAACACCGGCCGCGGCCCGACGGTTCAGGAAAGCGGGCTCATCAAGGCGATGGAGGAGGGGTGGATCGCTCATGCCGCGCTGGATGTGCTGGAGACCGAGCCGCCGGGGAACAACAACCCGCTGCTCAAGATGAACAACGTCACGCTCTCGGCGCACAACGCCTCGGCCTCGGCGCGCTTCGATCCGGCGCGCAAACGCCACGCCGGGCGCGAGCTGGGCTTGGCCCTGTCCGGGCGCTGGCCGATGAGCTGCGTCAACCCGTCGGTGCTGATGCGCTCCGAGCTGCGCCGTTGGCAGCCGATCTCGATGGAGCGTGGCCCGAACAGCTAGGCCGCCATGCCACGCAGCGCCGGCATCGTGGAGACGTCGCTCTACGTCGCCGACCTCGATCGCGCGCTGGCGTTCTACCGGCGCGTATTCGGCTTCGAGGTCTTCGTCCATGACGGCAGGATGGTCGCCTTCGGCGTCCCCGGCAGCCAGGTGCTGCTCCTGTTCCTGGAAGGCGCGACCGATGCGCCTGCTCCGACACCGGGCGGTGTCATCCCGCCGCATAACGGGGCCGGGGCGCTGCACGTCTGCTTCGCTATCCCGTTCGGCGAGCTTGCCGCGTGGGAGGCGCATTTGGCGCGCGAGGGGGTCGGGATCGAGAGCCGCGTGCGCTGGCCGCGCGGCGGCACCAGCCTCTATTTTCGCGATCCTGACGGGCACTCGGTCGAGATCGCGACGCCGGGGCTGTGGCCGAACGCCTGATGGAAGTTGCTACTCGGCCGCCGCCAGCGCGACCGGGGCTCGGCGGGCCGATGTGCGGGCGCTGCCGCAACAAAGCAGGCTGAGCAGCAGCAGCGCCGCCACCAGCACGAGGACCAGTTCCGGATGGCCGCGGTCAATCAGGTAGCCGCAGGGCGCCGGGGTCAGGGCGGAGCCGAGCGGCAGGCCGGCGCTGACGAAGCCGAATACCTTGCCGATCTGCCCCGGGGGCGCGGCGTCCTTCACCATAATGTCGCGCGGCGTGCGGCTGGCGCCGAGCGCCATCCCGGCCGCGAACATTACCGCGATCACGCCGACGCCCGGCAGGCCGAGCCAGTTCACGCAAAGCACGAGCCCCGCCGAGATCGCGGTCAAGACGATGGCGAACGGTCCGACATGGTCCGTGTGGGCGTCGGCGAACCATCCGCCGACCAGTACGCCCGAGGTAGAGCCCAGCATGTAGCCGGTGAGCGCGGCCGAGGCGATCTCCAGGCTCAGACCCTTGGTCGCGTGCAGCACCGTCACCAGCCAGGACTGGACACCCGCCCCGCCCATCGCGCCCAGCGCGAAGAACAGGAAGAAAAGCACCATCGTCTGACTCAGCAGGAGCTGGCGCCCGCTGATGCCTGGACCGTGCGCGTGCGCGTGGTGGCGCGTCTGATCCACCAAAATGGAGCTTTGGAGAAGGATGGATATGACCACGGGGATGCCCAGCAGCCCGACCACGATCAGGCTGGAGCGCCAGCCGATCGTCAGCATCAGCACCGCGATCACCGGCGGCGCGGCGGAAAAGCCCAGGTTGCCGCTGAACGTGTGCAGCGCGAACGACCGGCCCATGCGGTCCTTGTCGGCGGACCCGCTGATGATGGCATAATCCGCCGGATGGATCACCGAGTTGCCAACGCCCGACAGCAGCGACAGGCCGAGGATCTGCCAGAAGCTGGTGGCCAGGCCCATGCCGGCGATCGCGAGCGACATCAGCAGCGTGCCGCCGACCAGGAACATGCGCGCGCCATGGCGATCGACCAGAAAGCCCACCGGCGTTTGCAGCAGCGCCGTCGTGCCCGACATGAGTGCGATGCTGAGACCGAGTTCGGCGAAGCTGACGCCGAACGCCTGCTGCCAAACGAGGAACATCGGCGGCAGGCACAGCGTGTAGAAATGGGAGAGAAAGTGCCCGTTGCCGATCAGCAGGTTGACACGAGTGGTCCTGCTCAGCGCCATCTGGTCCGTCCGACTGCCTTCGCTCAGGATGGCGGGGACGTTGCCGGACGTCAATCGACGCGCGTAGGCTTTCCCGCAGGAAGCGTTCGGTAAGGAGCACCGGCCATGGAGTTCGGCATGTTCCACGAGTTCCAGCGCGTGCCGGGCCAGACCGAGGCCGCGGCATTCGCGGAGAGCTTCGAGCAGGTGGACGCGGCCGAGCGGTGGGGCCTTGACGCGATGTGGCTGGCCGAGCTGCACGTGGCGCCCGAACGCTCGGTGCTCGCCGCGCCGCTGACGATCGCGAGTGCGATCGCGGCGCGGACCGAGCGGATCAAGATCGGGATCGCCGTGCAGGTGCTGCCGCTCTGCCATCCGCTGCGCCTCGCCGAGGAGGCGGCCACGGTGGATCACATCAGCCACGGTCGCCTGATCTTTGGCGTCGGGCGCAGCGGCTTCCCGCGCACCTACGAGGCGTACGGCATCCCCTATGCCGAGAGCCAGGCGCGCTTCGCCGAAATCCTGGAGGTGCTGCGCCGGGCCTGGACACAGGAGCGGTTCAGTTTCGAGGGGGCATTCTACCGTTTCAAGGATGTCTGCCTGGTGCCGAAGCCCTGGCAGTCGCCGCATCCCGAGATCCGGGTCGCCGCGACCAGCTCCGACACCTATGCCGCCATCGGAGCGATGGGCTTCGCGATCTTCTGCGCCGTGCGCCTCGGGACGTTGTCGGAGCTTGGCCCGCTCCTGCGCGCCTACCGTGAGGCGTATCGCGCGGCCGGGCATCCGGGCGAGGGACGGGTCTATCTGCGCGTGCCGGTGTATGTCGCGGCGACGCCGGAGCGGGCGCGCGCCGAGCCCGAGGCGAGCATCATGCACTTCTATCGCTACCTCGGGGCGCAGCTCGAGGAGTCCGCCAGCCGAGCCGGGGCGCGCGCGATCGAGCAGCGGGCCGAGCGCGGCCAGCGACTGCAAAACATCGACTACGACGAGGTTCTGCGCGAGAAGATCATCGTCGGCACCGCCGAAACGGTCGCCGACCGGCTGCTCGCGCTGAAGGCGGAGCTTGGGCTGGACGGCGTGCTGGCGGAGATGAACTGCGGCAGCCGCATCCCCCATTCGCGCGTGCTGGAATCGCTGCGGCTGCTGTGCCAGGAGGCGATCCCGCGCTATCGCCGCGCCGCCGGGTAGGCGGGCCGCCGGCCTGCCGGGCCGCTTGATAGCGTCGTTGTTATAAGGAAAGCGGCGAACGCGATTGTATGATGCTTGGAGCGAAATTCTTCCGCCCCGGAGGCACGGTCGTGTTAATCCCTGTGAGGCAGACCATCGAGGCGCGGCCAGACCCGGCTGCGTCCGCGCTGGCGCTCTCGTTGCTAGTGGCGATCAGCGGCAATCCGATGCTGATTGCGCGGGCGGGGGATACGCGGGCCACGCCCATTCCGCATGCACCGAAGCAGCCGGCGCTCGCTGCAGCGGCCTGAAGCCGAGATCAGACCCAGCGGCCAGGATCGCAAGCTCTGGCGTTCAGCCAGGCTTGCGGGCGGAGAAACTCAGGCGGCCTTGCGGAAGATGATGCTCGCGTTGGTGCCGCCGAAGCCGAAGCTGTTGGACAGCGCGACCGATATCTTCCGGTCCTGAGCGGTGTGGGGCACCCGGTCGATCACGCTCTCCCGGCTCGGGGCATCAAGATTCAAGGTGGGCGGGGCCACACCGTCGCGGATCGCCAGGATCGAAAAGATCGCCTCCGCCGAACCTGCCGCGCCCAGCAAATGGCCCGTCGCCGATTTGGTCGAGGACATCGCCATACCTCGCGCCGCATCGCCGAACAGGCGTTCCACCGCTTCCAACTCCATGTCGTCGCCGAGCGGGGTGGAGGTGCCGTGCGCGTTCACATACTGGATCTGGTCGGGCGCCACCTCGCCGTTGCGCATCGCCGCCCGCATGGCGCGGAAGGCGCCCTCGTGGAGTTCGGCCGGCGCGGTGATGTGGTGGGCGTCCCCGGACATTCCGTAGCCCGCCACCTCCGCGTAGATCGTGACGCCACGTGCCTTGGCGTGCTCGTACTCCTCGACGACCAGAACCGCCGCGCCCTCGCCCATGACGAAGCCGTCGCGGTCCTTGTCCCACGGGCGCGAGGCTGCCTGCGGACGATTGTTGAAGGCGGTCGAGAGCGCGCGGGAGGCGCAGAATCCGGCGATGCCGAGTTCGCACACGGCCGCCTCCGCCCCGCCCGCCACCATCACGTCGGCATCACCGAGCGCGACCAGCCGCGCGGCATCGCCGATCGCGTGGACGCCCGTCGCGCAGGCCGTGACCGCGGAATGATTCGGTCCCTTGAAGCCATACTTGATCGACAGATGGCCCGAGGCGAGATTGATCAGGGCCGCGGGGATGAAGAACGGCGACAGCCGGCGGGCGCGGCCTTGGGCGACCAGCACGGAGCCCTCGTAGATCGTCTGCAATCCGCCGATGCCCGAACCGATCATGACGCCGGTGGCGCAGCGCGCGTCCTCGTCCTGTGGCGCCCACCCGGAGTCCTCGACTGCTTCGGTCGCGGCGACGAGCGCGAGATGGATGAAGCGATCCATCTTCTTCTGGTCCTTGACCGGAATCCACTCCGCGAGATCGAGCCCGCCCTCGGCCCGCGTCCCCGGCGGCACCTGGCCGGCGACCTTGCACGTCAGCTCCGTCGTGTCGAACGACTGGATCGCGCCAATACCCAACTCGCCGTTGATCAGGCGGCGCCACACATGCTCGACCCCCACGCCGAGGGGGGAGGCAATGCCCATTCCCGTGACAACCACGCGCCGCACGGTGCCGATCTCCCGCCCGGACCCGTTCAGGCCGCCTTCTGTTTTTCGATGTAGTCGATCGCGTCCTTGACGGTGCTGATCTTCTCCGCCGCGTCCTCCGGGATCTCCACGCTGAAGGCCTCCTCGAAGGCCATCACCAACTCGACCGTGTCGAGGCTGTCGGCGCCCAGATCGTCGATGAAGGACGCCTCGGGCGTGACCTTCGACTCCTCGACGCCCAAATGTTCCACGACGATCTTCTTGACCCTGTCGGCGATCTCGCTCATCGGCTCTGACTTTCTTGCCTGATTGGAAAAGTTGGTCCGCCCGGTGATGAACATCCGCCGGGCAGGACCCGGCCGGCGCCGCGCGCTCCGCCCCGGATGAGGCTGCCCCGGACGAGGCTGCGGGCGATTAGCATGGTTCGCCCCCGGACGCCAGCAGAGGAGCCCGGGATCATGGGCCAGGGTCATAGCATCGCCATCCCGCCGTTGACGTGCAGCGTCGCGCCGGTGACCCACCCGGCCTCGTCGGAGGCCAGGTAGACGACCGCCGCCGCGATGTCGGCCGGTTGCCCCAGTCGTGCAAGCGGGATCGCGCCCGCGATACGGGCTTTCTGCTGCTCCGACAGGGCCTCGGTCATCGGCGTGACCACGAAGCCGGGGGCAACGGCGTTCACCGTGACGCCGCGCGACGCCACCTCCTGGGCCAAAGCCTTGGTCAGGCCAATCAGGCCGGCCTTGGCGGCGGCGTAGTTGGCCTGGCCGGCATTGCCCGTCGCGCCCACGATGCTGCCGATGCTGACGATCCGCCCGACCCGCCGGCGCAGCATCCCACGCAGCGCTGCCCGCGCGAGGCGGAAGGGGGCCGCCAGATCGACATCCAGCACCGCCTGCCAATCCTCGTCGGCCATCCGCAGCGCCAGCATGTCGCGGGTCAGTCCCGCGTTGTTGATCAGCACGTGCAGTGGCCCGGCCGCCCGCTCCGCCGCGGCGATCAGCGCCTCGGCCGCCGCCGGGTCGCGGAGGTCGGCGGGGCAGGCATGCGCTCGCTCACCCAGCTCGCCCGCCAGCGCGTCCAGTGCCTCTCGCCTTGTGCCCGACAGCACGACGGCAGCTCCCTGGGCGTGCAGCGCACGCACGATCGCCGCTCCGATGCCGCCCGAAGCACCGGTGACGAGCGCCGCCTTGCCGTCCAGGCGAAACATCGCCACGCGGCTTACAGGCTCTTGAGCACCGCCTCGATCTCGGCCGGGGTGGCGGCCGACACGGAGGCGGCATCGGGGACGATGCGGCGGATCAGACCGGCCAGCACCTTGCCCGCGCCCAGTTCCACGAAGCTGTCCACGCCGAGCGCGGCCATCGCCTCGACGCACTCGCGCCAGCGCACCGTCGCGGTGACCTGACGGACCAGCAGGTCACGGATCTCGGTTGGATCGGTCGCCTTGGCGGCCGAGACGTTGGCGATCACCGGGACAACGGGCGGTAAGGGGGGCGTCTCGCCGAGCGCCTGTTCCATCGCCTCGGCGGCGGGGGCCATCAGCGCGCAGTGGAACGGCGCGGAAACCGGCAGCAGCATGGCCCGGCGCACGCCGCGCGCCTTGGCGATCTCAACCGCGCGCTCCACCGCGGCGCGGTCGCCGGAGATCACCACCTGACCGCCGCCGTTGTCGTTGGCGGGCTCCACGACCTCGCGCTCGTTTGTCTCGCTTTCGGGAACCGGCGCGGCCTCGTCGCAAATCCTCTGGGCGGCATCCAGTTCGACCCCGATCAGGGCCGCCATCGCGCCCGCGCCCGCCGGCACGGCGCGCTGCATGGCTTGCCCGCGCAGGCGCAGAAGCCTCGCGACGTCGGCCACGCCGAAGCTGCCCGCGGCGGCAAGGGCGCTGTATTCGCCGAGCGAGTGCCCGGCGACGACCACCGCCTTGTCGCGCAAACGGAATCCGCCCTCGCGCTCCAGCACGCGCAACACGGCGAGCGACATCGCCATCAGCGCGGGTTGGGCGTTTTCGGTGAGAATGAGTTCCTCGGCCGGCCCCTCGAACATCAGCTTCGAGAGCCTCTGGCCCAACGTCTCGTCCACTTCCTCGAACACCTCGCGCGCCGGGGCGAACGCGGCTGCGATGTCGCGGCCCATGCCGACCGACTGGCTGCCCTGGCCTGGAAAGACGAACGCGCAAACCGGCATCGGTGATTCAATTCCCTCTCGGGGGATGGAAGCTCGTGGCCGGGCGGGGTAACGAGGGGTTACAGGCGTGTCAATCGGCCCATCCAGGGGAGGGACGCTCGCGATGCCGCTCGATCCGCAGATAAGGGCGCTGCTCGACAAGGGGGCCGGCGTGCCGGCGACGCACACGCTGCCGGTAGCCGAGGCCCGCGCGCAATACGAGGCGCGCATCGCCGTCATGGCGAAGCCGGCGGCCGTCGCCGAGGTGTCGGAGCGTGGCATCGAGGGCCCCGGTGGCGTGCTGCGCCTGCGCATCTATCGCCCGATCGGGGAACGCCCGTTTCCGCTGCTGGTGTTCTTCCACGGCAGCGGCTTCGTGCTGTGCAGCTTGGATACGCATGACGGCATGTGCCGCAACCTGTGCGCCGGGGCGGGGTGCGTCGTCGTCTCGGTGGACTACCGTCTGGCGCCCGAGCACAAATTCCCCGCCGGGCCGGACGATTGCCTCGCGGCTACCCGCTGGGCCGCCGTCCACGCGCGCGAACTGGGCGCCGATCCGGCCCGCATCGCCATCGCCGGCGACAGCGCCGGCGGCAACATGGCGGCGGTGACGGCCCTGCGCGTGCGCGACGAGGGCGGCCCGGCGCTGCGCGGACAGCTCCTGATCTATCCCGTGACGGATTACTACACCGCCGGATGGCCGTCCTATACCGAGAACGCCGAGGGCTACGGGCTCACGCGCGAGACCATGAAGTGGTTCTGGGACCATTATCTGAGCGATCCGTCGCAGGGCGCGGACCCGCACGCCGCGCCGCTGCGCGCCCCCGATCTCAGCCGCCTGCCCCCCGCCCTGGTGGTGACGGCCGAATACGACCCGCTGCGCGACGAGGCCGAAGCCTACGCCGCCCGGCTGCGCGAGGCCGGCGTCCCCGCAAAAGCGATGCGCTTCGACGGCATGAATCATGGGTTCCTGTTCTGGGTCGGCGTCGTCAATGCGGCGGGGGAGGGGATGCGCGCGTGCTGCGCTTGGCTGCGGGAGACTCTGGCGAGCGGTGATTGACACCAACTGGCGGCTCGGTTGCGCAGCCGGCGAACACTCCCGCGTGATAGAACGGAAATGGGTCCGCTACCGGCGGGGAAAGCTTGACGGGGGGAGGTTAGCAAGTGTTATCGTAAGATTTCCTATCAAAAAAGTTGCCGTGCCCGGATTTGCTGCCGGCTGGATAGTGAGCAGCCTCACAGCGCGAGATCGGGCATTCTACACGTCAATCTGAATGCAAGCGGTGATCGCAGCCATTCCGCTCTCGGGAGCATAACATGGTCGTGTCGATCTGGCTTTTCAGGTGGTTTCCCGTGCTGGCGATAATCGCCCTCGTGGTCCTCGTTTCGTGTTGGGAAGCCGGCGTTCTCGCCCTGCCCGACTGGAGCACGGAGATCGAGCGGCTGCGCACCGAACGCATCTCGGCGATAGACGGCCAAGTGTGTGCGAGACTTGGGTTCCCTTCCGATTCGCCGCGTCACGCCGACTGCAGGCTCGTTCTCCAGGACGTGCGTAACCACGATAGGCAGGTGAATACGTTCTGAGGTGACCTCGCCACGCAACGAGTGCGCAGCCCGCGCGGCGGACCCGCGGCTCCTGCCTACTTCGGAGGAGCGCTCATGAAATGGCGGTTATTGATTCCCGGGTTAGCGGTTGCCGCGCTGATGGGGGCGCAAGTAGGCAAGGCGCAGAAACCGCCGAAGGAAAGTATGGGTTACACCTTCACGGAACTTCGGTCCGTCAATCTCGTCGTCGGGCGGAAGCTGCGGCTGTGTCTCCATCGGATCGAACCGGGTGGAATCGTGGCCTGGCGCGACGACGGACATCATCCCGCCGTCAGTTACGTGCTCAAGGGTAGGTTGACATTGCGTCAGGCAGGCATGCCGGATCAGGTCTTGCAGGTGGGGGAGGGACTGGCCGAAGCGAAGGATAGCCCGCCACATTGGCTCGTAAACAACACCAACGAGCCGGTGGAATTCATTGAGGCGGACATTTTCAAGGCCAAATGACGATCCAGCCAGGCAAGGGCGCGTCGGATCGCCGGCACCAGAGGCGGGTTTTCGCCTATTAAAGAGTGTTTTCGGATCACGTGGAACTGCCTTGGTCGTCGTCATGGTCGGCCCACGGATCGGGCCAAAGGCTCGCGTATGCGACATCCGCGACTTCGGCGCGCGCCAGTCGGGGATGCCCAGCGAGGCTTTTTAGCCTGCGCCGACCATGGCGCGGGGGGGGCATTGCATAGGGCCGTCGGATCACTCGCGCTCCAATGAGCGTGGGTACTACATTTGCCGAACCGGACCCGGGTACCGCGCCACTATCGGATCGACCGTCAGCAGCGTGATCCCCTCGATGGTCGCCTGGGCTACCAGGATGCGGTCGATCGGGTCTTTGTGGATCGGCGGCAACATGCCGACGGCGACGGCGTGCGCGCTGGAAATCGGCAGCTCGCTGTAGAGATTATCCTGCAGTCCCCGGCGCAGCAGGGCCGGATCGATGCGGAAATCGTCCCGTCCCAAGCCCTGCTTGATCGCGACCTCCCAAAGACTTGCCGCGCTGAACAGCAGATCGTTCCGCGAGTCGTCGAGCATGGCGCGAGCGGCATGCCATAGCAGCAGATGCGTGTCCAGCAGCAGCTTCACCAAGGCTCTCCGGCAAACAGCCGCTCGATTTCCGCTTGCCCCATCTGATCAAAATCATCCGGCACTTCGATCTCTCCAGCCAGGAAGTCGAGCCGCCGGATTTGCCCAGCGGCTGGTGCGTCGAGGGCCATGACCTTCACCAGTGGCTTGCCGGCTTTCGCGTGCTGCGCTTGGTTACGGGGGACGCTGGCGGGAGCTGAGGGGTAAGCGGGCGAGCGATGTATTTCGACCGGCGGCTCTGGGCGATGACGGCGGGCCTCCGCCGGCGGATCGGTGGCGCGGTCGGGCTCGGGCTGCTGGCCATGGTGTTCGGCATCCTGCGCTTCGTCTTCCTCGGCCAAGTGCTGGCGTTGACCTTCGCCGCCGCGGCGCCAGGGGAGATCGCCCCCGCCGCCGTGGCGACGGCGGCCTGCGTCGGGCTGCGCGCCTGGCTCGACCATCGCCGCACCCTGTTGGCGCAGGGCACGGCAGGGCGCGTCCAGTCGGCTCTGCGCGCGCGCTTGTTTGACCGCCTCGCCGAATTGGGACCCGCCTGGTTCGGCGCCGAACGCACCGGCGGCGTGATGCTGGCGGTGATCGACGGCGTCGAGCAGTTGCAAACCTTCTTCGGCGTCTACCTGCCGCAGCTCATCATCGCCGCCTGCGCGCCGGTCGTGATCTTCGCCATACTGGCCTGGTGGGACGTGCCCACCGCCCTGGTGCTGCTGATCGCGGCGCTGGCGACCCTTGCCTTGCCGCTGCTGATCCACAACGCCGACAAGCAGGCGTCGATGGCTCGGGGGCGTGCCTTCAAGGCGTTCGGCGAGGAATTCCTCGACGCGGTTCAAGGCCTGCCAACGCTGAAGGCCTTCGGCCAAAGCGGGGCCTTCGCGGAACGGCTGGCCGAGCGGGCCCGGGCGCTGTCCGGCAGCACGTTCTGGGTACTGGCGCTCGGCTTGTTGACCCGGCTTTTCACCGATCTCGGCACCGCGCTGGGAGCTGCGACGGCCATCGCGGTGGGCGCCTGGCGCGTGCGGCACGGCGAGATGAGCCTGGAGGCGCTGCTGATCGTGCTGATGGCCGGCACCGAGGTCTTCCGACCGCTGCGTGACCTGCGTTCCGTGCTGCACCAGGGCATGATCGGCCAGTCCGCGGCAACCGGCATCCACGAGTTGCTGGAGGCGCGCGGCGACGCTGCGATCGGAACCCGGCCCTGGGCGCCGAATCTGGCCCCCACCGTCACCTTCGACGGCGTCGGCTTCGCCTATCCGGGTCGGCGCGGCGATGCGAATGCCGGCTTGAGCTTCGAGGTTGCGGCCGGCGAGACCGTCGGCGTCGTCGGGCCGAGCGGAGCGGGCAAGTCAACCATCCTGCGCCTGCTCTTGCGCCAGTACGATGCGCAGGCCGGCTCCGTGCGTATCGGCGGCCGCGACATTCGCACGCTCGACCCCGCCCAGGTGTACGGCATGATCGCCATCGTGGCCCAGGATACCACGCTGTTCGATGGCACGGTTGCGGATAACCTTCGCCTCGGCCGGCCGTACGCCAGCGAGGTGGACATGATCGCCGCCGCCAAGGCCGCCAACGCGCACACGTTCATCACCGCTCTGCCGGACGGATACGCGGCGCGGATCGGGGAGCGTGGGGCGACCCTGTCCGGGGGGCAGCGGCAGCGGATCGCCATCGCCCGTGCGTTGCTGCGCGATGCCCCCATTCTGGTGCTGGATGAGGCGCTGTCCTCAGTGGACGCGGAGAATGAGCATGTCATCCAGCAGGCGCTGAACCGGCTGATGCGGGGCCGGACGACGCTCATCCTGGCGCATCGGCTTTCGAGCGTCATCGGTGCCGACCGCATCCTGGTGCTGGACGCCGGGCGGGTTGTCGAAAGCGGCTCCCATGCCGAGCTGATTGCCCATCCGGGGCCATATCGCCGCCTGATGGGACCGCAGATCGGAGCGGGCGGTGAGCGCCCCATGCCGGTGGAACGCAAATCAGTCGCGGCCACCAGCACAGGGCCCGAGGTCCGCCCGCTGGCCGAGGATGCCGCCCAGGTTGGGTGGGGCGAGACGCTGCGCAGCCTGCTGCGCGTCATCCGACCCTGGCGCGTGAAACTGGTGCTGACCATCCTGTGCGGTATTGGCCGCGTGCTGGGCTTCATCGGCGTCAGCGTACTGGGAGCGCTGGTGATCGCCGCCGTCGCCGCCGGCCATCCGACTTTCGCATTGCTGGTCGCTTTGCTGCTGGCCGCCCCGCTGGCGGCGACGCTGCATTGGCTGGAATCGTGGCTGGCGCACGACATGGCCTATCATCTGCTAGCGGAAATGCGGATCGCGCTGTTCGCAAAGCTGGACCGGCTTGCTCCGGCCTATCTGCTGCGCCGGCGCTCCGGCGACCTGGTGGCGCTGGCGACCCAGGACGTCGAGACGGTGGAATATTTCTTCGCCCACACCGTTGCCCCCGCTTTCGTCGCGGTGCTGATCCCGGCCGGTGTGCTGGCGCTGCTCGCCTGGATGGCTTGGCCGCTCGCCGTGGCGCTGCTGCCGTTCCTCGCTTGGGCCGGCCTCGCCCCGATCTTCGCGCGCGGGAAAATCGACCATCTTGGCGGACAGGCGCGGGGCGCGCTGGGACACCTGGCCGCGCACCTGACGGAGACCATTCAGGGTTTGGCCGAACTGACGGCCTTTCAGGCGGTCGGGCGTCGCCGTGACGCCTTCCTGGAGGATATCGCGGCCTACCAGGTCAAGCGATTGGCCCTCCTTACCGATCTATCTCGCCAGACCGCGGCGCTGGAGGTCGCAACCGGGCTGGGCGGGTTGGCGGTGGCGCTGTCGGGCGCGGCGTTGTCTGCCCATGGCTGGTTCACCCATGCCTACGTTCCTCTTGCCGTGCTGGTGGCCGTCGCCGCTTTCATGCCGATCACCGAGATCGGGCAGGTCGGTCGCCAGCTTGCCGATACGATCGCCTCCACACGGCGGCTGCATGTCGTCGAGTCCGAGCCGGAACCGATCACCGATGGCGACATGCCTATGCCGGCCAGTCCCGCGGTGCGGTTCGATGCGGTGACGTTCGCCTATCCGGGCCGTGTCGTGCCGGCGCTGGAGGGGGTGGCCTTCGACGTGCGGCCGGGCAGCACCGTGGCGCTGGTCGGGGCGTCTGGCGCGGGCAAATCGACAATCGCCAACCTGCTGCTGCGTTTTTGGGACCCGCAAGCGGGCCGCATCACGCTGGGTCGTGTCGCGCTGCACCGGCTGCGGTTGGACGAACTGCGCCGTCATATCGCGCTGGTGGCGCAGGACACGTACCTGTTCAATGACACCTTGGAGGCGAACATCCGGCTCGCCGGGCGCACCGTGTCCGAGGCGGATGTGCGCCAGGCGCTCGAGCGCGCGGCCCTTGGGGCCTTCGTGGACCAGCTGCCGGACGGATTGGCAACCCGGGTCGGCGAGCGCGGGGTGCAGCTCTCGGGTGGGCAGCGCCAACGCGTGGCAATCGCGCGCGCCTTCCTCAAGGACGCGCCGATCCTGATCCTCGACGAGGCCACGTCGCACCTCGACACGATCAGCGAGCTGCAGATCCGCGCGGCGCTCGAAACCCTCATGGTGAGTCGCACCTCGATCATTATCGCGCATCGATTGTCCACCATCCGGAATGCCGATGCGATCCTGGTCATGGAAGCGGGACGCGTGATTGAGGTCGGCACGCATGCGGAGCTGCTGGCCATCCGCGGAGCCTATGCAAGGTTCGTCGCGCATCAGTCCGGAGCGGCGGTGGCGGCTTGAAGGCATATGGGGGCCGGCCCGCATCTCGATCGCGGCGCAAGCCATTGCGATCGAAGTCGTCCGGCCGCCATTGCGCCCCGCCGCGATCCGTGCTTAACGCCGCGCCTTCCCTGCCGGGGACTGGCGCTCCCCGGCTATGCCCATTCCGGGCCTCCAGCCAGAGGGAGACAACATGCCGCTCTATGAATGCGTGCTGATCGCACGCAACGATGTCACGCAACAGCAGGTCGAGGCCATCGCCGACCAGATCGGCGGCCAGCTCGAGGGGGACGGCGGCGCGGTGAAAAAGCGCGAGTACTGGGGCCTGCGCGGCCTCGCTTACCGCATTAAGAAGAACCGCAAGGGCCACTACATCCTGCTCGGCCTCGATGCCAAGCCCGCGTTCATCACCGAGATGGAGCGCCAGCTCCGCATCAACGAGGATGTGCTACGCTTCCAGACGCTGCGGGTCGAGGCGATCGAGGAGGCGCCGTCGGCGGTCCTGACCCGCAAGTCCGACGAGCGCGAGCGGGGTTTTCGAGGGCCGCGTCCCGCGGGGCGCTTCGACAGCGGCCGCCGCCGCAGCCCGTACGACGACCGCGAGGAGTTCCGCGCCCGCGACGAGTTCCGCGAGGAAGTGCGGGTGCCGGTCGAGGAGTAAGCAGCCATGTCCGATTCCACCGAGATCAATCCGGCAGCGAGGCGCACCGCGGTCGGCGCGCGCCGGCCGTTCTACCGCCGGCGCAAGTCCTGCCCGTTCTCCGGCCCCAACGCGCCGAAGATCGACTACAAGGACGTGCGGCTGCTGTCGCGCTTCCTGTCGGAGCGCGGCAAGATCGTGCCGAGCCGCATCACCGCCGTCTCCGCCAAGAAGCAGCGGGAGCTGGCGCTCGCGATCAAGCGGGCGCGCTTCCTCGCACTGCTTCCCTATGTGGTCGTCTGAGGGAGGCGGGCATGGCATCCGTTGAGCTGATCCTGCTCCAGCGCGTGGAACATCTGGGCCAGATGGGCGAGATCGTGAAGGTCCGGCCCGGCTATGCACGCAACTTTCTGCTGCCGGAAAAAAAGGCGATCCGTGCCAACAAGGAGAGCCGTGAGCGGTTCGCCGAGCAGCGCGCGCAGTTGGAGGCGCAGAACCTGAAGCGCCGCGAGGAGGCCGAGCGGATCGCCGAGCGGGTCGGCGGGCTCTCGGTCGTCATCATCCGCCAGGCGGGGGAATCGGGCGGGCTCTACGGCTCGGTTTCGCCGCGCGACATCGCCGATGCCACCGCCGCAAGTGGCCTATCGGTCGGCCGCCAGCAGGTCGTGCTGGAGCACCCGATCAAGACGCTCGGTCTTCACAAGGTGCGGGTGGTGCTGCACCCCGAGGTTTCGATCACCGTCACCGTCAACGTCGCGCGCAGCCAGGAGGAGGCCGAGCGTCAGGCGCGCGGCCAAGCAGTTGGCGCCGAGGCCGAGGCGGAGGAACCCGGCTTCGACATGACCGCGCTGTTCGATCCCGAGGCGGAGCAGCCGCTGGCCTGATTCGGTCCTGTTCAACCCGTTCCGTCATCGGACGGGGGGTGACGGCAGGGAGCGTCCCGTGGCGCCGCCGCACGCTCCAGCCGGTCATTGATCGCGAGCCCCAGCCCGTCCAGGGGCACCGGCATGACCGCAATGCCGCGCAAGCCGAGCCGCCGGCCTTGCGTGTCCAGCCAGCGCAATCCGCCGAACAAATGGGCCGCCGCTTCGGTCACGTCGCCGGACGGGCTCAGGGCGAACACCGCCCCGGCGCCGGGCAGCGGCGGCCCGAACGCGAGCAGTGCCTCATCTGCCGCGACCGTAGCCGCATTGCGGCGGACCGGCAGGACTGGGGCGTAGTGCGAGGCCAGAAGCCCCGGCGAGCGCAGGCCGCGCGATGACCCGGCGACGCCCTGCTTGGTGCCGCGCGCCACCGGGCCGACCAGCGCCTCCAGCGCCTCGGTCGTGGCGCCTCCGGGGCGCAGGACGATAGGGCGCGGTCCGGTGAGATCCAGCACCGTTGATTCCACGCCGACCGGGCAGGGGCCGCAGTCGAGTACGGCGGCGATGCGCCCGCCCAACCCGTCCAGCACGTGCCTTGCCGTGGTCGGACTGACCTGGCCCGACCGATTGGCCGAGGGTGCGGCGACCGGGCGGCCGACGGCGCGCAGCAGCGCCAGCGCGACAGGATGCGCCGGCACGCGCACGGCCAGCGTCTCCAGCGCCGCGCCCGCCAACAGGGCGACGGGCGCATCCGTCCGGCGAGGCAGCACCAATGTCAGCGGACCTGGCCAGAACGCCGCCGCGAGCGTGCGCGCGTCCGGTGTGTCCGCCACGTGCGCGAAGGCCGCATCGACATCAGAATAGTGGCAGATCAGCGGGTTGAAATGCGGCCGGCCCTTAGCCTCGAACACCGCCGCCACGGCGGTTGCGTCGGTGGCGTCGGCGCCGAGGCCGTAAACCGTCTCGGTACCGAACGCGACAAGCGCGCCGGCCCGCAGCAGCGCGCCCGCCCGCGCAATCCCGGCAGGGTCGGGGGCGAGGATTTTCGTCATTGCCCGGAGATGGCGATGCACCCGGGCCTGGCCTAGAGTGCGCGCCTCCAACGATCACGGAAGGTTCGCTCCATGCTCGACGTCGCCTTCGCCGCGCCCTCGCTGCCCTCCTCCGGTGCGCTTGTGCTGCTGATCGCGGAGGAGGCGCGGCCGTCCGGGCTGTGGGCGCAGGCCGACGAGGCGACGGGGGGCGCGATCGCGCGGAGCTTCGGCGCGGCCGAATTCAAGGGCGGAAAGGGCAAGACCTGCACTATCCTCGCGCCGGGTCACGGCCTGTCGCGGGTCGTGGCCGTCGGGCTGGGGAAGACGTCCGAGTTGAGCCAGCGCACGCTGGAGGAGGCGGGCGGGCACGCCGCCGCGGCGCTGGGGCGCGACGCCGAGGCGGCGCTGGCGGCGGATCAGTTGACGCCTGAGCAGGTCGGGCAGGCGGCGCTCGGGGCGGTGCTCCGCGCCTACCGCTTCGATCGCTATCGAACCAAGGAGAAGCCCGATGACAAGCCGCGCCTGGCGCGCCTGGCCGTGCTCGCCGCCGATCCCGCGCGGGCCGAGGCCGCTTTCAAGCCGCTGAGGGCCGTCGCCCAGGGCGTTTTCCTCTCCCGCGACCTGGTGAGCGAGCCGCCCAACGTGCTGAACCCGGCCGAGATGGCCGAGCGGTGCCGGAAGCTGACGGAACTTGGCGTCGAGGTCGAGGTGCTGGGGCCGCAGGAGATGCGCCGCCTCGGCTTCGGCGCGCTGCTGGGGGTGTCACAGGGCAGCGCGAACGAGCCGCGCATGGTGATCATGCGCTGGAACGGCGCCAATGGGCGTGCCCGCGGCAAGCCGGTCGCGTTCATCGGCAAGGGCGTCACCTTCGACACCGGCGGCATCAGCATCAAGCCGGCTGGCGGGATGGAGGACATGAAGTGGGACATGGCCGGCGCCGGCACGGTGATCGGGTTGATGGCCGCACTCGCCGGACGCCGCGCGAAGGCGGATGTGGTCGGACTGGTCGGGCTGGTCGAGAACATGCCGTCCGGCACCGCGCAGCGGCCGGGCGACGTGGTGAAAAGCTACTCCGGCCAGACAGTCGAGATCATCAACACCGATGCCGAGGGCCGGCTGGTGTTGGCCGACGTGCTTTGGTACTGCCAGGAGAAGTTCGACCCGCGATTCATGGTCAACCTCGCGACTCTTACAGGCGGGATCATCGTCGCGCTCGGCCACGAGCACGCGGGCCTGTTCAGCAACGACGACGTATTGGCCGAGCAGTTGGCGGCAGCGGGACGCACGAGCGGGGAGCGGGTTTGGCGGATGCCGCTGGATGAGGCGTATGACCAGCAGATCAAGTCTGACATTGCCGACATGAAGAACGTCGGGGGCCGGCCGGGCGGCTCGATCACCGCCGCGCAATTTCTCCAGCGCTTCGTCAATGGCAAACCCTGGGCGCATCTCGACATCGCGGGCACGGCCTGGAGCAGCAAGGACAAGCCGTGCGTCCCGAAGGGCGCCACTGCGTTCGGCGTGCGGCTGCTGGACCGGCTGGTGTCGGAGCACTACGAACAAGGCTAACCCGACGGAGATCGGGCGTGGCCGAGATTGGCTTCTACCACCTGACCCGCACGAGTCTTCATCGCGCCCTGCCGCTGCTTCTGGCGCACACGCTGGGGCAGGGCGCGCGGGCGTTCGTGCTGTGCGGCGCCGCCGATCGGTTGGGCGCGATCGATGCCGCCCTATGGGCCACGCCCAATTCGTGGCTGCCGCACAACGCCACACTGGACGAGGATCCGGACCTCCAGCCGATCTGGCTGAGCCCGAAGGACGAGGCGCCCCCGAACGGCGCGCATTTCCTGTTCCTCGTGGAGGGGGCTGAATCTGCGCGATTGGGCGAGTACGAGCGCGTCTTCGACCTGTTTGACGGTCAGGACGCCGCGGCGACCGACGCGGCGCGGCGGCGCTGGTCGGCCGCGCGCGCCGGCGGCCACGCACTGACGTATTGGCGGCAGACCGAGCGGGGTTGGCAGCGGGCGCCTTAATCGCCGCTTCTGGTTCCGGCCTCTTGCGTGCGACGCTTTTCCCCATGACACGGATGCCCCCGCTGCTTCTTGCCCTCGGCCGCCGCCTGGAGCCGTGGATCGACTTCGACCCGCTACGCATCCGCCCGGCGCGCGGGAACGCCGCCGCAGCCACGGCCAACCCGCTCGCCTCGCGGGCGGCGGTCGACGTGCTGCGGCGCGGGGGCGCGGCGATCGATGCCGGCATCGCCGCGCAGGCGGTTCTGACGGTCGTGGAGCCGAACGCCTCGGGCCTCGGTGGCGGCGCGCTGGTGCTGGCCACCACCGGCGCGCCCTTCGAGGTGCTGGCGTTCGACGGTCTCTCGACCGCCCCAGCGCGCGTGCCCGCGCGGCTGGTGCGCGACTTCGACGGGCGCGCGGTACCGGGCGACCGGGCCATGTTCGGCGGGCGTACCGTCGGCGTCCCGGGCGCTTTGCGTGCGCTGGAGATGGCGCACGCAAGGCTCGGCCGGCTGCCCTGGGCGGCGCTGTTCGAGGCGGCGATCGCGTTGGCCGAGAACGGCTTCCCGCTCGCGCCGACCTTGCAACGCACGCTGCAGGAGTGTCCGGCGGTGCGTGGCGAGACGATGGCGCGGGAGTTGTTCTGCGATGCCGAAGGCGTGCCGCTCTCGGCGGGGACGGTGATCCGCAACCCCGCACTCGCCCGCACGCTGCGCGCGGTGGCCGACGGCGGAGCAAACGCGTTTTATCTGGGCGAAGCGGCGGGGCGCATCTGCGGCGCCGCTGCCGCCGACTGGTTCTCCGGCACGCTGACCCCGGCCGACTTCTCGCGGTACCGCGCGGTGGAGCGGACGCCGGTGCGCTTCGATCTCGCGGGCTGCGCTGTCGCCACCGGGCCGCTGCCGGCGTTCGGCGGAATCGCGGCGGCGCAGATCGCCGGCATCGCCGCGCGGGCCGGCGCCAGTCGCCTGGGGGAGGCGATGACGGAAGACGAAATCCACGTGCTCGCTGAAGCCGGCCGCCTCGCCTACGCCGACCGCGCCGCGTACGCGGCGGACCCGGATTTCGCGCCGGCGGATACGGCGGCGCTGCTCGCGTCCGGCTATCTCGACAGCCGCGCGGGCGAGATCGACCCGCACGGGCGCGCGGAGGACATCGGCGCCGGGGTCGCGGCCGAGCCCGAGGGCGCCAGCATGACCAGCCACATCGTGGCGGCTGATGCCGCCGGCCGGGTCGTCTCGATCACTACCACGCTGAACCAGAACTTCGGCGCCCGGGTGTCGGTGGACGGGTTCTATCTCAACAACGCGCTCACCAACTTCGCCCCCAATCCGCGGCCCCGGCATCCCGGCGCGCGCAACGGCATGACGCCCGGCAAGCGTCCGCGCACCTCGATTGCGCCGTGCATCGTGTTCGACCCGACGGGGCGCGTGCTGGCCGCGCTGGGCGCGGGCGGCGGCAACCGCATTCCCGGCACCGTCGCCAACGCGCTGCTGCGCCTGGCGGGCGGAATGCGCGACCCGCAGGCGATCCTGGCCGCGCCGCAGGCGCTGAACTGGAGCGGCGTGACCGAGATCGAGCCGCCGCTGGAGCCTCACGGGGCGGCTCTGGCGCGGCGTGGGCATTGGATGGTGTGCCGGCGCTTCGACACCGGCGCACAGTGCCTGATCCGCGATGGCGGTGCTTGGCTCGCCGGCGGCGATCCGCGGCGGGACGGGGTCGGAATGGCGGTGTCGTAGGTGGGCGCCGGAATGGCGGTCACTCCTCGGCATCTCGTTCGGGTGGCGTTTTCCTCCCGCCTGACCGTCGTCTTTGCCGGCATGCCCTGATAAAAACGCCGGACTTTCCTTGCTGTTGGGAGCGTTCGATGCACCGCCTGCTGATAGCCCTGATAATGATCGCCGCCGTCTCCCCAGCCTTTGCGGCCGGGCGCGGCGGTGGCGAGCCTGCCATCGCCAACGACACAACCACGTCGATGGGCGAGCCGACCGGCTCCCCGTCCTATGCGGCGCCCCGTTCGGCGAGCGTGCCGGGCACGCCGGCGAATCGGCGCGCGCTGGAGCTGGGACAGGATCCCGCCCTGGTCGCACGGTGCGGCACATTCCAGCCGCAACGCGGGTGCCGCCCTGCGCTGCCTTGACGCCTCTCGTGGTTGAGGTCCGTCAAGAACTCATGCCGCCTTCGCCTGACCCGCGATCCGCACCAGAGTGCCCAGCATGTCGCGCGCCGTGCGGATGCGCGCGGCGACGTCCATCTCGCGCACGATCGCCAGCTTGTGGTCCGGGCGCAGCTTCACCAAGCCGCCCTTGCTGCCCAGCCAGGAGACAAGGCCGGCCGGATTGCGGAAGGCGTTGCCGCGGAATGTGGCGACCATGCCCTTCGGCCCGGCTTCCAGCTTCTCCACGCCGGCTTCCCGGCAAGCCCGCTTGAGGGAGACGACGGCGAGCAGGTTGTCCACCTCCTCGGGGGGCTGGCCGAAGCGATCGACCAACTCGGCCGCCATCGCCTCGGATTCCTGGTCGGACGCCAAGCCGCCGATGCGGCGATAGAGACCGAGGCGCACCGGAAGATCTTTTACGTATGCCTCGGGGATCAGCACGGGCAGGCCCAACTGGATGTTCGGCGTCCAGTCGCGCCCGTCGGCGTCGCGCCGGCCCTCGCCCGCGCGCAGATCGGCGACCGCGTCCTCCAACATCTGCTGGTAAAGCTCGATGCCGACTTCGCGGATACGGCCCGATTGCTCGTCGCCGAGCAGGTTGCCGGCGCCGCGGATGTCGAGGTCGTGGGAGGCTAGCGTAAAGCCGGCGCCGAGGCTGTCGAGCGTCTGCATCACCTCGAGCCGCTTCTGCGCCGCCGCCGAGAGCCGGTGCGTCTGCGGCCAGGTCAGATAGGCGTAGCCGCGCTGCTTGCCGCGACCCACGCGGCCGCGCAACTGATAGAGCTGGCCGAGGCCGAACATGTCAGCGCGGTGGATCAGCAGCGTGTTGACCGCCGGCATGTCGAGGCCGCTTTCGACGATGTTGGTGGACAGCAGGATGTCGAACTTGCCGTCGCCGAACTCCGTCATCACCCGCTCAAGCTCGGTCGGCGCCAGCCGTCCGTGCGCCTGCGCGGTGCGTGCCTCCGGCACGATCTCGGCCAGGCGCTCCGACATCCGCCCCAGATCCTCGATGCGCGGGACGACGCAGAACACCTGCCCGCCGCGGAAGCGTTCGCGCTGGATCGCCTCGCGCACCACGACGGAGTCGAACGGCATGATGAACGTGCGCACCGCCAGCCGATCGACCGGGGGCGTCGCGATCACGCTCATCTCGCGCACGCCGGTCAGCGCGAGCTGCAACGTGCGCGGGATCGGCGTCGCGGTCAGCGTGAGGACGTGGACATCGGCCTTGAGCTGCTTCAGCCGCTCCTTGTGGGCAACGCCGAAATGCTGCTCCTCGTCGATCACCAGCAGGCCGAGATCGGCGAACTGGATGCTCTTGGCGAGCAGCGCGTGCGTGCCGATGACGATGTTCACGGTGCCGTCGGTGAGCGCCTTGCGGATTTCGGCGGCCTCCTTGGCCGGCACCATGCGGGAGAGCTGGGCGACGCGCACCGGCAGCCCGGCGAAGCGGGCGGAAAACGTGCGGTAGTGCTGGCGGGCGAGCAGTGTGGTCGGAACCACGACCGCGACCTGGGCGCCCGACATGGCGGTGATGAACGCGGCGCGCAGCGCGACCTCGGTCTTGCCGAAGCCGACGTCGCCGCAGATCAGCCGATCCATCGGCTGGCCGGAGGCGAGGTCTTCCAGCACGTCGGCGATGGCGCGCGACTGGTCCTCGGTCTCCACGAAGGGGAAGCGGGCGCAGAACTCGTCCCACTGCCCCTCGGGCGGGATGACCGAGATCGCATCGCGCACCTTGCGCGCGGCAGCGACCCGGATCAGCTCGGCGGCCATGTCGCGAATGCGGGTCTTCATGCGCGCCTTGCGCGTCTGCCATCCGGCGCCGCCCAGCTTGTCGAGCGCCACGCCCTGCGTCTCGCTGCCGAAGCGCGACAGGATCTCGATGTTCTCGACCGGCAGATAGAGCTTCTCGCTGCCGTCGTAGATCAGACGCAGGCAGTCATGCGGCGCGGCCCCGACGGTCAGCGTCTCCAGCCCGTCGTAGCGGCCGATGCCGTATTCCTGATGAACCACGAGGTCGCCCTCGGCGATCTCGGTGGCCTCGGCGATGAACTGGTCGGCCCGCTTGCGCCGGCGCGGCGGGCGGCTGATGCGCTCGCCCAACAGATCCTGCTCGCCGACAAGCGCCAGGCGCTCGCCGATGAAGCCGCGCTCCAGCCCCAGCACGACGATCGACACCGACCCGGCGGGCTTGCGGCGCACCGCCGCCCAGCTCTCCTCCTGCGCCACCTCCTGCACGCCATGCTCGCGCAGCAGATGCGCGATGCGCTCGCGCGAGCCGCGCGTCCAGGCGGCGACCATGATGCGGCGCCCCTCGTCGGCCCAGCGGCCGACGTCGTTGTGGAACTGATCGAAGACGTTCGTGCGCGCCGTCCCGCCTGCCTGCGCGTAGATCGGACCGGGACGGCCGCCACCGTCGATCCCCGCCGCGCCGTCCGGGCGGGCGAACGGCGTGAAGCCCAGCAGCGGACCACCCGACAGCATTGCGTCCCAGCCGGCCCGATCGAGATAGAGCCGACCGGGCGGCAGCGGCCGATAGGGCACCTCGCCCTCGCGCGCCGGCCCTTTGCGGGCGGCGTAGTGGTCGGCGACCATTTCCAGCCGCGCCATCAGGGCCTCCTCGGCCTGATAGTCGAGGCTGACCGAGGCGCCCGGCAGATAATCGAGCAGCGTCTCCATCCCGTCATGGAACAGCGGCGCCCAGTGCTCCATGCCGGGATGGCGGCGGCCTTCGGACACCGAGAGATAGATCGGGTCTTGCGCCGCCCCCTGACCGAACAGCTCCCGCCAGGCGGTGCGGAAGCGGGCAACCAACTCCTTGTCGAGCGGAACTTCGGAGACCGGGCGCAGGGTCAGGCGCTGGAGCTTCCCGGCGCTGCGCTGGGTCGTCGGATCGAAGGCGCGGATGCTCTCGATCGTGTCGCCGAACAGGTCGATCCGGACCGGTTCGGGTTGGCCCGCCGGAAATACGTCGATGATGCCGCCCCGCATTGCATACTCGCCGGGCTCCATCACCGTGTTGGCCCGACCGTAGCCGTTCGCCTCCAGAAACCGTCCGACTTCCTCGGGATGCAGGTCGCCGTTGACGCGCAGTTCGAGGCTGGCGCCGCGGAACGCCGCGCGCGGGGGCACGCGCTGGACCAGCGCGTTCACCGTGCTCAGCACGATGCGCGGCTGCCGCGAGGGTTCGAGCAGGCGCCCCAGAGTCGCGAGGCGCTCCGACACCAGGGCCGGGTTGGGCGAGACGCGGTCGTAGGGCAGGCAGTCCCAGGCCGGAAAGCGCAGCAGCTCGGCCTCGGGGATGACGAAGGCCAGGGCCTCTGCCACGCGTGCCATATGCGCGTCATCGCGGGCTACGTGGAGAACGGAGCCGGAAAACTCGGCGCGGCGGCGAGCCAGCAGGAAGGCGTCCCAGCCTTCCGGCGCGCCGTAAACGGGGGCGGCGTTCATGCCACACCCGCCGCCGTGCGGATGCGGCGCAGCATCGGGGTGTCCGACTCGGCCGGAATCGGGCGCCGGCCCGAGAGCCAGTCCGCCAGATCGACGTCCGGCAGGTCCATGATCGCCTCCAGCGCAGCCAGCTCGGCCTCGGTTAGCTCCGCGATTCGCGGTGCGACGAAGCCGCCCACCAGAAGGTCGGTCTCCTGCGTGCCACGGCGGGTCGCGCGATACAGCAGCCGGCGGCGGCGCACATCCAGGGCACGCGCCGGATCGAAACGGTCTGGCTCATTCATCGTCACGCTGCGATATAGCCGTGCCCTCATTCCTTGTCAGCCGTGCCCGACGAATCCCTCCTCCCGCTTTTCGCGCCCCTGACCTCGCTGCGTGGCATAGGACCCGCACTCGCGCGCCTGTTCGCGAAAGCGGCGGGCGGCGAGCGGGTGATCGACCTGCTGTTTCACCTGCCCAATTCCTACGTCGATCGGCGCGATCGCCCGACGATCGCGCAGGCCCGTGTTGCCGTTCCCCCTGGCCAGACGGTGACGCTCGCGGTGGAGGTGGTGCGCCACGAGGCGCCCGCCCGCGTCCGCCAGCCCTGGCGCGTCATCGTGCGCGACGAAACGGGCTTTGCCGAGCTGGTCTTTTTCAGTCCGAGCCGAGTCGCGCGTATGCCGGCGGGCACGCGGCTGCTCGTCTCGGGCAAGCTCGATCGCTTCGGCGACCGGCTGACGATGCCTCATCCCGAGCATGTCGTGCCGGCCGAGCAGGCCGAACGGCTGCCGCCGATCGAGCCGGTCTGGCCGTTGACGGCCGGGCTCTGGCCGCGCCAGGTGGCGGCCGCGATGGCGCAGGCGCTGGCCCGGGTGCCGAACCTGGCCGAATGGCACGATGCGGCGCTGTTGACGCGCGAGGCGTGGCCGGGCTTCGCCGCCGCCCTGCGCGCTGTCCAGGCGCCGTCCGCGCCGCCTGAGCCGGGGGCGCGAACGCGGCTTGCCTACGACGAACTCCTGGCCGGTCAGGTCGCGCTGCATCTGGTGCGCGGGCGGGTGCGTGCGCGGCCGGGCAGGGCGCTGCACGGCGACGGCAGGCTGCGGGCCCGCGCGATGGAGCGGTTCGGGCATGCGCCCACCTTCGATCAGACGGCGGCGCTGGCCGAGATCGACGCCGACCTCGCCGCGCCCCGGCGGATGCTGCGGCTGCTGCAAGGCGATGTCGGGTCCGGCAAGACGCTGGTCGCCGTGCTGGCGATGCTGCGCGCGGTGGAGGCGGGCGCGCAGGCGGCACTGATGGCCCCGACGGAGGTGCTGGCGCGCCAGCACTACCGCACGCTGTCGCGCCTGATCCCGGTGCCAGTCGCGCTGCTGACCGGCTCGGTGAAGGGCCAGGCCCGCGCGCGCATCCTGAGCGGGCTGGCCGAGGGCGACATCCCGCTGGTGGTCGGGACGCACGCGCTGTTTCAGGAGCAGGTCGGCTATCGCGATCTGGCGCTCGCCGTGATCGACGAGCAGCACCGCTTCGGCGTGACCCAGCGGCTGATGATGGGCGAGAAGGGCGCGCAGACCGACGTGCTGGTGATGACCGCGACGCCCATCCCGCGCACGCTGCTGCTGACGCAATGGGGCGAGATGGACGTGAGCCGGCTGGCGGGCAAGCCCGCTGGAAGGCAGCCGATCCGCACGACGCTGCACTCGCTGGCGACTTTGCCGGACGTGCTGGACGGGCTGGCGCGCAAGCTGGGGGAGGGCGCGCAGATCTACTGGGTCTGCCCGCTGGTGGCCGAGAGCGAGCTGAGCGATCTCGCGGCCGCCGAGGAACGTTTTTCGTTGTTGCGCGAACGGTTCGGCGGCACCGTCGGCCTCGCGCATGGCCAGCTTGACGCCGAGCGGCGCGATGCCGCGCTGGCCGGCTTCGCAGCCGGACGTATCCGGCTGCTCGTGGCGACCACCGTGATCGAGGTGGGCGTGGATGTGCCGGCGGCGAGCGTCATGGTGGTGGAGCACGCCGAGCGGTTCGGCCTGGCGCAACTCCATCAGTTGCGCGGCCGGGTCGGGCGCGGCTCGGAAGCGAGCTTCTGCCTGCTGCTGCACGATGACGGGCTGAACGAGATGGCGAAACGCCGCCTGCTGATGCTGCGCGACACGGAGGATGGGTTTGTGATTGCCGACGCCGATTTCCGCCTGCGCGGCGGCGGGGACGCGCTGGGGACACGGCAAGCCGGGCTGCCCGGCTTCCGCCTGGCCGACCCGGTCGCGCATGAGGGACTGCTGCACATGGCGAGCCGGGACGCCGCCGTGCTGCTGGAGCGCGATGCGATGCTGTTGGGGGAGCGGGGACGCGCGGTGCGGGTGCTGCTGCGCGTGTTCGAGCAGCGCGACGCGATGCGGACCTTGCTCGCGGGGTGAGCGGGTTGTACGCCCGTGTCCCCCGCTTCGGATGCGTGGTTGGCTCTGCATCAGTTACGACTGCGCGGGATGCGGTTGCGGTTCGAGCGGTTCGCAGTGCGCCCTGCGATCGGATGATTTCGAGCCCCGGCGTTCACATCGTAGGAGATGCTTACGGGCGAAATATATTGCCCCCTGAGCGATCCCGATGCGCTGTCACCAACCACATGCGCCGTCGGCCTTATGATATGCCTACGGGGACCGCGGCACCGGCTCCGCCGTGAGATCGCGCAAGAAGTCGGTATCGGGGCTCAGCACCAGCCGCGCCTTCCCGGTGCCGAACGCCGCCCGGTACGCCTCCAGCGTGCGCCAGGTCGCATAGAACCCCGGATCCTTGCCATAGGCGCCGGCATACAGCTTGGTCGCCTGGGCCTCGCCCTCGCCGCGGAGCTGGTCGGCATGGGCCTGGGCGTCGGCCAGCAGCACGGTGCGGTCGCGCTCGGCGTCGGCGCGGATGCGGGCCGCCGTCGCAGCGCCCTCGGCGCGGGCCTGAGCGGCCACCCGCTCACGCTCGGACTTCATGCGCGTCAGGACCGCCTCGGTGTTTTCATGCGGGAGGTCTGCGCGGCGGATGCGCACGTCCTCCACGGTGACACCGAAGCCGCGCATTTCGCCATCCACCTGCTGGCGAATGCTCGTCATGATGCGGTCGCGGTCGGCCGAGAGCACGTCGGGCAAGGTGCGCGTGCCCAGCACGCGGCGCATGGCCGACGATACGATGGCGTCCAGCCGGCCGGTAATCACCGCTTCCGAGATGCCGGCTGCCTGATAGAAGCGCAGCGGATCGCTGATGCGGTACATCGTGAAGCTGTCGACGATGAGCCGGCGCTGATCGCCCAGGATCACCTCCTCGCCGGGGGTGTGCAGCCACAGCAGCCGGCGGTCGAAGCCGATCACGCTCTGGACGAACGGGACGCGCGCGTGCAGGCCGGGCTTCTCGACCACCCGCACGGGCTTGCCGAACTCGGTCACCAGCGCCTGTTCGGTCTGATCGACGGTGAACAGCGTCGCCACGCCCAGCACGACGGCGACGAACAGCGCGGCGAGGCCGGCGATCACGGTGCGGTTCATGACCCGGCTCCGGTGGCCGGCGAGGCAGCCGGCACGGCCGGCGGGGCAGGGGCCTTCGCGGGTGGCGTGCCCGGCTCGGCCGACAGCGGCAGGAACGGCAGGACGCCGCGCAGCTTGTCATCAAGCACGACGCTCTGCGAGTGGCTGAGCACGTCCTGCATGGTGTCGAGGTAGAGGCGCTTCATCGTGACGTCCTTGGCCGCCTGATAGGCGGCGAGCACGCTCTCGAACCGGTTCGACTCGCCTGTGGCGCGCGCTACCGCCGCCTGCTTATCGCCCTGGGCCAGCGCCACGATCCGCGCCGCATCGCCGCCCGCGCGGGGCACGATGTCATTGCGGTAGGAATCCGCCTGGTTGCGCATCCGCTCGGCGTCGGTGTTGGCGCGCTGCACGTCGCGGAAGCTTTCGATCACCGCCGCCGGCGGGTCGATCTTCTGGGGCAGCACCTGCACGATCTGCACCCCGGCATGATAGCCGTCAAGGATCTGCTGCGTCTGGTGCATCACCTCGTCGGCGATTTTGGCGCGCAGCGGCCCCAGCGCGGGCTGGATCGGCGTGCGGCCCATCACCTCGCGCAGCACGCTCTCGGTCACCGCCTTGACGGTGACGCGCGGCTCGCGCGTGTTGAACAGGTAGGCAACCGCGTTGTCGATACGCCAGAGCACGGCGACGTTGACATCGACGATGTTCTCGTCGCCGGTCAACATGAGGCTCTCCTGGCCGACGTCGTGGCCGGGCTCGCGCGAGGTCGCGGCCTCAGCCGGCTCCTCGCCGCTGTTCTCGCCCGAGCGGTAGCCGATCTCGATGCGGTTGACGCGCGTGACCGCGGGCGTCTGCACGCTCTCGACGGGCCAAGGCAGGTGGTAATTCAGGCCGGGCGGCGTGATGCGGGTGAAGGCGCCGAAGCGCATCACGACACCTTCCTGGTCCGGCTCCACGCGATAAAGGCCGCTGGCGAGCCATAGCGCGGCCGCGGCGATGCCGAGAATAGCGAGGCCGCGCCCGCCGATGCCTCCCGGGCCTCGCCCGCCAGGGCCGCCGCGCGCGCCCAGCATCCGGCGCACGAAGTCCTGTGCGTGGGCGATGATCCGGTCGAGATCGGGCATCGGGGGGATCGGGCCGCCGGGGCCGCCGCCGGGGCCTTTCCCCCCGCCACCGCCAGGACGATAGCCGCCCGGCGGGTCCGCCGGTCCCTCGCCCCACGGCCCGGAATCGGGGCGGTCCTCCGGCCTGCCGGGTGGTGGCCCCTGCGATCCCCAGGGGCTCGGGCCGCCAGTATTGGACGCCATGAGCCAGGCTACTCCGAGCCGCGCGCTGCGGCGCGGCGAAAGCGTTTGTGGCATCGGCACCGTCGCGCCACATATCTGGCGGAGCCCACAGCGGCTCACGGCTTCGTGCCGGCTACGTCAGTTAGAGGGTTTGCGAGCAAATGAGCAAGTCGCCCGTCCAGGCCTCGCCCGAAGCTCTGCGCGAGGCGCTGCGCGGGATCAAAGATCCGGCTTCCGGCCGCGACATCGTCTCGGCCGGTCTGGTAGAGGGGATCGAGGTGCGCGGCGGCCTCGTGCAGGCGATGCTTCTGACCGATCGCGCCCACGCCCCGGCGATGGAGCCGGTGCGGCGCGAGGTCGAGGCTGCGCTGGCCCGCCAACCCGGCGTGGTCAACGCGACCGCCGTGCTGACGGCGCACAAGCCGGGCCCGGCCGGTGCCGCCCAGGTGGGTGGCCACGGCCACGGCGCCCACGCGACCGCCCCTGGGGCGCCGGGCGGGAAGCCCGCGCTGCTGCTCCCCGACGTGAAGGCGATCGTCGCCATCGCCTCCGGCAAGGGCGGGGTCGGCAAGTCGACCGTCGCCGTGAACCTCGCGGTGGCGCTCGCCCGCCAGGGCCTCGTGACCGGGCTGCTGGACGCCGACATCTACGGCCCGAGCCTGCCCCGGATGCTGGGCGTGGCGCGCAAGCCCGAGGTCCGCGGCGAGCGGATGATCCCGATCGAGGCCTGGGGCCTGCGCTGCATGTCGATCGGCTTCCTGGTCGAGGAGGAGACGCCGATGATCTGGCGCGGCCCGATGGTGATGGGCGCGCTGGAGCAGATGATGGGCCAGGTCGAGTGGGGCGCGCTCGACGTGCTGGTGGTGGACATGCCACCCGGCACGGGCGACGCCCAACTCACCATGGCGCAGCGCGTGGCGCTGACCGGGGCGGTGATCGTTTCCACCCCGCAGGACATCGCGCTGATCGACGCAAGGCGGGGAATGCGGATGTTCGAGCGCGTCCGCGTGCCGGTGCTCGGGCTGGTCGAAAACATGAGCTTCTTCTGCTGCCCCGACTGCGGGCATCGCACCGACATCTTCGGCCACGGCGGCGCCCGCACGGAGGCGCAGCGGCAGGGCACCGAGTTCCTGGGCGAGATTCCGCTGCTGCTCGACATCCGTGCCGCCGCGGACGCCGGCACGCCGATCGTGGCGCAAGCGCCGGACAGCGACGCGGCGCGGGCATTCGCGGCGGTCGCGGGCCGGGTCTGGGGCAAGCTGGCGGGCGCCCCCGCCACGCGCGGTCCGCGCATTGTCGTTAGCTGAGCCGGGCGCCGTCGAGAAGCGCGTCGGTTTCCGACGCTCGCGGCATCGTGGCCTGGCTGCCCGGACGGGTGCAGCACAAGGCCGCGGCCGCGGCGGCGCGGGCCAGGGCGGACGCCAGGTTTGCGTCCCGGTCCAGCGCGGCGGCCAGGACGCCGGTGAAGCAGTCTCCGGCCCCGGTCGTGTCCACGGCGTTCACGCGATGCGCCGAGACGCGGTGCAGCCCGCCCGGATGCGCCGCCTCGGCGCCCTGCTCGCCCAGCGTGCGAACCACGGTGACGCCCAAGGCGGCGCGCAGCGCCCCGGCGTCCGGCGCGCAGCCTAGCCGATCCGACAGCCAGGCCGCCTCGACCTCGTTGAGGACCAGCACGTCGAGCGCCCGCAGGGCGTCGGCGTCGAGCGCAGCGGCCGGCGCCAGGTTCAGCACGATGCGGGCGCGCCGCGCGCGGGCGCGACGGATCAGCGCCGCCGTTTCGCCTGCCGGTACCTCCATTTGCAGAACCAGCGTGGCGCCGGGGGCGAGCAGGGCATCCTCCACCTGATCGGCCCGGGCGGCGAGGTTGGCGCCGGAGCCGACGCCGATCGCGTTCCGGCCCCTGCGATCGACGAAGATCGCGGCGCAGCCGGTCGCTTGTTCCGCCTCGGCCACACGTGCGAGGTCCACCTCCTCGGCCCGCAGCAGCGCCAGCGCGCCCGAAGCCAGCGGGTCGCGCCCGACCGCGCCGGCGAGCACGACCCGCGCGCCGTCGCGGGCGGCGGCAAGCGCCTGGTTGGCACCCTTGCCGCCCGGTTCGATGCGGATGTCAGGCGCCAGCGCGGTCTGTCCCGCCCCTGGGAGAGCCTCCAGCGGGAAGATCAGGTCGAGGTTGATCGAGCCGAAGACGACGAGCATGCGCGTTCGCGAAAACGGCTGCTACCCGCTTTTCTGGGCCATCGACTTCAACTCGTCCATCGCCTCCGCGAAGCGCCGGTTCAGCAGCTTCAGAGCCTCGCCGTTGGACCGCTGAAGGAGATCGCTCAACTCCTGCATGTTGGTGACGGCGCGTTGATACCCCTGCTTGACGAGTTCAGCCTGGCGCGCGGCCCTGGCCTGCGGCGCCTCGGGCGCCGAGAGCGCCTTCATGCCGTCGGTCATCTCGCTCATCGCCTGCTGCATGATCTCCATGTGGCGGCGGGCGATCGCCTGGGCGCCCTCCAGCGCGACGCGGTTGGCCGCCGTCAGCGCCTCGATGTTGCGGCGGTTGGCCTCGGTCAGTGCCTGGATGTCCAGCATCGACGGCAGTTTCATCTCGGCCAGGATGCGGGTGAAGTCGAAGTCGGAGCGCTGGTTCGCGCTGCCGGCGTTGGGCTGTTCAACCATTTTCAGGATCCCCCGTTGAGTGGAAGCGCGAAGATACCCGGGCAACCTCGGGCGGGGGCGCGCACGATCACGTGCGACGCTCCTCGCGTGGTCTCAAAGCGGCGGTGCGTCGGGTGAGAGCGAAGGGGGCGGGGGCGCCTCAGGTACGGGCGGCTCCGGCCCGGCCGGCACCGGACCCGCCGGAATCGGGCCAGTCGGGGCGGCCGGGCCGCCCAGCCAAGCGGCGATTTGCCCGGCGCGCTGCAAGGCCGTGTCCACCGCCGACATCGTCGCCGACATGTCGTCGGTCTCGTCGCGTTGCCACGCCCGCATGGCGCAGAGCCAGACGCCGTACATCCCGCAGACCCGCAATTCGCCGCGCACGCCGCTGGTCGGCACGCCCGCCGCGCCCAGCAGCCAGCGCATGCTGCGGCGGGTGGCGCAGTCCAGCAGCAGGGCGGTTCCGGGCTCGAAGGGAAGCCGGCGCACGAGCGCCAGCACGCCCGCGCGGTGGTCCTGCATTACGTCGATGCGCTCCATGAGGAGATAGAACAGCCGGTCGCGCACCGTGCCCTCGGACGGCGCCTGGGCGAGCGCCGCCTGGTCGGCGATTCGGCCGAACCGCAGCAGGATCGCCGAGCGGCCGGGGAAACGCTCGCGCGCCCGCGCAAGATCAAGTCCCGCCGCCCGCGCCGCCTCCGCGACGCTGACCGCGCCCCATCCGCTCCTGCCGGCCAGCGCGAAGGCCGCGCCGACCAGGGCCTTGTCGAACTCCGCATCGCTCATGCGTCATGAGATAAGGCGGGGATCGCAAAAGGCCAGGGCCTTCGCATGCCGACGGGCATCGCGAAGCTCCTGTCCAAGGTGGAACAATAACGAAACCGCTAGCATATGCCGGCGGTTTGGGCTAACGACGTGGTAACCCCACAGAGAACGACGCGGAGCTGCCTCATTTACAGATCCGACAATATCTCGGAAGTAGCATAAGCCAGACGAGGCATTGGCGGCGATCTCCCACGGACTTCGCTCCACTTTCATCAGATACGCACGCGTTGCGCCCCCGACCGGGCGACGGAGTGATTGTCATGCGCGTTTTGACGGTTTTCGGCACCCGCCCCGAGGCGATCAAGATGGCGCCGGTCATCCGCCGGCTGGCGGATGCGCCGGGCGTGACCTCGTTGGTGTGCGTGACAGCGCAGCACCGCCAGATGCTGGACCAGGTGCTCGACCTGTTCGCGATCCGCCCGGACCGCGACCTCGATCTGATGCGCGCCGGCCAGGGGCTGACCTACATCACCACCGCCGTGCTGGAGCGAATTGCCGCCGTGTATGCCGAGCTGCGCCCCGACTGGGTGTTGGTGCAGGGCGACACGACCACGACCTTCGCTGCCGCGCTCGCCGCGTTCTACGCCAAGGTGCCGGTCGCCCATGTCGAGGCGGGGCTGCGGACGGGCAACGTCCACTCCCCCTGGCCCGAGGAGATGAACCGCCGGCTCACCACGGCGCTCGCCGGCCTGCACTTCCCGCCCACCGAGCGATCGCGGCGCAACCTGCTGGCCGAGGGCGTGGACCCGGCCCGCATCGCCGTTACCGGCAACACGGTCATCGACGCCCTGCTCGACGCTCTCGGCCTTCTCGGCGCCGATCCCGCGCGTGCCGCCGCGGTCGAACGGGTGCTGCCGGCACCCGCGGCGGGCAAGCGCCTGATCCTCGTCACAGGCCATCGCCGGGAGAATTTTGATGGTGGCCTGGAGGGCGTCGCCCGGGGCCTGCTCCTCCTGGCCGCGCGCGGGGATGTGGAAATCGTCTATCCCGTCCACCTGAACCCGAACGTGCAGCAGGTCGCGCGGGCGATGCTCGCCGGGCACCCCGCGATCCGGCTGATCCCGCCGCTCGACTACCTGCCGTTCGTCGCCCTGATGCGCCGGGCCGAGCTGATCGTCACCAATTCAGGGGGCGTGCAGGAGGAGGCGCCCTCGCTCGGCAAGCCGGTGCTGGTGACGCGCGACACCACCGAGCGGCCGGAGGCGGTGGAGGCCGGCACCGTCGCGCTGGTCGGCACCGACGCCGCCCTGCTGGTCAGTCGAGCCACGCGCCTGCTCGACGACCGGAGCGCTTACGAGGCGATGAGCTTCGCGCACAACCCGTATGGCGACGGCCGGGCGGCCGGGCGTATCGTGGAGAAACTGCTCAATGGATAGCTTTGGCCGCATCGTGGTCGTCGGGCTCGGCTATATCGGCCTGCCGAGCGCCGCGATCTTCGCCGAGAACGGCGTCGAGGTGGTGGGCGTGGACGTGACCCCGCGCGTGGTGGAATCCGTCAACGCCGGCCGGCCGCATTTCGGAGAGCCGAACCTCGACGCGCTGGTGCGCCGCGTGGTGGAGGCGGGCAAGCTGCGCGCGACGCTGACGGCGGAGCCGGCGGAGGCGTTCATCATCGCCGTGCCCACGCCGCTCCGGGGCCGCGGTGAGGCGGCGGCCCCGGACATCTCCTATGTCGAGGACGCGGCGCGAGCGGTCGCGGCGGTGCTCGTGCCGGGTAACCTGGTGATTCTGGAATCCACCTCGCCGGTCGGCACGACCGAACGGATGGCCGCCATCATGGCCGAGCTGCGCCCGGATCTCAGCTTCCCCCAGCAGCGCGGGGAGCTGGCCGACGTGCAGGTGGCGCACTGTCCCGAGCGCGTGCTGCCCGGCCGCATCCTCCACGAGGTGGTCCACAACGCTCGCGTCATCGGGGGCATGACCCGCAAGTGCGCGCAGCGGGCGCTGACGCTCTACAAAGTCGTCGTGCGCGGCGAGTGCCGGGTGACGAACGCCCGCACCGCCGAGCTGGCGAAGCTGACCGAGAACGCCTACCGCGACGTCAACATCGCCTTCGCCAACGAGATGTCGCTGATCTGCGATCGGCTGCGGATCAACGTATGGGACCTGATCGGGCTGGCCAATTTGCATCCGCGGGTGAACATCCTCAGCCCGGGTCCGGGCGTGGGCGGGCACTGCATCGCGATCGACCCCTGGTTCATCGTCGCCACCAACCCCGCCGAGGCGACACTGATCCGCACCGCCCGCCTGATCAACGACGCCAAGCCCGGTCACGTGGTGGCCAAGGTGCGCGAGCGCGCGGCGGCGCTGAAGCATCCGGTGATCGCGTGCCTGGGCCTGTCCTACAAGAAAGACGTGGACGACCTGCGCGAAAGCCCGGCGGTCGAGATCGTGCGGCGGCTGGCCGAGGAAGGCGTCGGCGAACTGCTGGTGGTGGAGCCACACGTGCGTTCCCTGCCGCCCGAGCTGACCGATCGCGGGCTGGTCCTGCACGATTTCGATCAGGCGCTGGAGCGCGCCAACCTCGTGCTCCTGCTGGTGGACCACATGAGCTTCACGCAGGTGGACCGCGACGTGCTGAAAGATAAATTCGTGATCGACACGCGGGGCGCGTGGTAGGCCGCGCCCCGTGACCGACACCGCGGTCCTGCGGGAGCAAGTCGTGCGCGGGGCGGCCTGGGCCTCGGCCACCCGCATCGCCGGGCAGATCCTGAACTGGCTGATGACGCTGGCGGTCGTGCGGTTCCTGCGGCCGGCCGATTACGGCTTGATGGCCATTACAATGGCCGTGACGGGCTTCCTGGGCGCCATGAGCTATGTCGGTTTCGCCGACGTGCTGGTGCAGAGCCGGGACGCGGCGGACGAACACGCGCGAGAGGCATTCGGTCTCATCATCCTGGCCAACCTCGCCCTGCTCGCCATTTTGTTCGCCGCGGCGCCGCTTTGCGCCGGCTTCTATCACGACCCGCGGCTGACGCCGCTGCTGCGCGTCGCCAGCCTGAGCTTCATCCTGCTCGCCGCGGGCTCGCTGTCGCGTGCCAGCCTGCAACGGGCGTTGGCGCTCCGGGCGATGTCGGCGATCGACGTGGGCGCGAACGTGATCGCCGGTCTGGCGACCATTCTGCTGGCGTGGCGGGGCTTCGGTGTCTGGTCGCTGCTCGCCGGCTATCTGTGCGCCGAGACGTTGCGTACGGCGGGCTTCTGGACCCTTGCGCCGGCCCGGCACTGGCCGGCCCTGCCGGGCCGGCGGCAGGCCGGACTGCTCCGTTCCGGCACGTACCGGACGACGGAGCACGTGGTCTGGTACGTCAGCACGCAGATCGACATTCTGCTGACCGGGCGGCTGCTGGGGGGCGGAGCGCTCGGGATCTATTCGCTCGCACGCACCCTGGCCGCCCTGCCCGTGGACAAGCTCGCGATGGTGGTGAAGCCGGTCGGCCTGCCGGCATTTTCGCGCCTGCAGGGCGACACCGAGCAGGCCGTTTTTTATCTCGGCAAGTCGATGCGGGTTCTCGCGCTGCTGTCGCTGCCTGTGTTCTTCGGCCTCTCCGCGGTCGCGCCGGAGTTCGTGGGCGCCGTGCTGGGAGCCTCGTGGACGGGCGCGGCGACGCCGCTGGGGATCCTGGCGCTTGGCATGGCCACGCGCCCCGCCGGGCTCTTTCTCTCGCCGTTTCTGCTCGGCCTCGGCCATTTCCGCGCGTCGCTGATCAACACCGCCGCCTGCACGCTGCTGTTGGGCGTGGCCTACGCCATCGGGGTGCAATGGGGCCTCAACGGTGTTTGCATCGCCGCCGCTGTCGCCTACCCACTTCAGTTCCTGTTCCTGGTGCATCGCGTGGCGGTGGTGCGTGCCGGGTGTTTCCGGATGCTGCTGCTGCCGCTCCTGCGCCCCGGCGTGGCCGCCCTGCTGATGTATGTCGGCGTTCGGGCCGCGGCTTGGAACCTCCCGCCGGAGTTGTGGCCGCGGACCCGGCTGGCCCTGCTGGTCGGAACCGGCATCGCCGCCTACGCGCTCGCGACGGGGCTGCTCTGCCGAGACATCATTCAGGAGGTTGTCTCACTCGTCGGGCTGGACCGGCGATTCCGGCGCGGCGTGTCCCCGGCGGCCGTGGTGAGCCCGTGATCCGTTGTCGCTGCGCGGCTGACGGATTGCTGACGGCTGGCAAACAAACCCAAGCAATCGCGTCATGGCAATAATCGTGCCTCGCCCACGTGGACGCTAGCGTTCCGCCATTCGCCACCCGGACGACCTCGCCGGCCGCTGGTCCGACGGCGCGCCTGTTCGGGGTGGAGTACCGGCCGATACCTTCCCCCATGGGGCCGCCCCGGCTTTATGCCGTCGTGGACACCGAGGCGGAGTTCGACTGGTCCCAGCCCTTCGCCCGGCATCTGATCAGCGTCTCGAACATCGCCGCGCAGGAACGCGCGCAGGCGGTGCTGGAGCCGCACGGGCTGCGCCCGATCTACGTGATCGATTACCCGGTGGCGACGCAGCCGGCCGGCTACGAGCCGCTGCGCGCGATCCACGCGCGCGGGGCGTGCGAAATCGGAGCCCACCTGCACCCCTGGACCAATCCCCCGTTCGATGAGGCGATCACCGTCCTCAACTCGTTTCCCGGCAATCTGGCGCCTGATCTGGAGGAGGCCAAGCTCGTCAACCTCATCGATGCGATCCGCCGCAGCTTCGGCCTACAGCCGTTGTTCTACCGGGCCGGCCGCTACGGCGTTGGCCCGAACACGCTGGAACTGATCGCGCGCCACGGGATCCGGGTCGATTTGAGCATTCTGCCGGGGATCGACCTGCGAGCACGGGGCGGCCCGGACTTTCGCGCATTGCGGCCCGTTCCGTATCTCGTCGGCAGCCGGTCGGTTCTCTCCCTGCCGATGACGCGCGGCCACATCGGCCCGCTCGCCGCTTTCGACGCCGCCGTGAACCGAGCGCTCGACAGAGGGCCGGCGAGGGCCATGAGGCTTCGCGGCATCCTCTCGCGGCTCGGGGCCTTCCGCACGGCGACGCTGACACCCGAGGGCGTGTCCGCGAAAGAGTTGCGGCGCCTCGCGACATCGATGGTCCGGCGGGGACACAAGACGTTGGTGATGCATTGGCACAGCCCGTCGCTCGCCGCGGGCCACACGCCCTACGCCCGAACGCAAACGGAGGTGGAGGGGCTGCTGGCGCGCATCCAGGCCGTCTGCGCGCACGTGCTCGGCCCGCTCGGCGGTGTTGCGGGCGATCCGCGCGAGCTGCTCGCCGCCGAGTAGACGCCCCGAATTAGCCCCGACCCAGCCCCGCGAGAGCGGCGTCGATGTCTTCGCCGGTCAGCCGCCAGGCGTTGTCCAGCTCGGCCACCACGACGCGCATGAACGGCTCGGTCAGGGCGAGCGCGCGCGCCGGATCCGCCAGGTGATGGGCGAGCAGCGCCAGGGCGAGCTGGCGAGGCCCGTCTCCTTCGTAGGTCCATTCGAACCCGGTGCGGCTGAAGACGCGGAGGTCGAAGCGCGGGTCGAGCGGGGCGCCGTCGGCGGTCACCACCGCCCCGTCGAGGCTGCGTCCCCCCTCGTAGACCGTCATGACGCCTCTCCAAGCATGATCACGCCGCAAACCGTATCGCCGCGACGGAGCAAGGCGAAGCCCTCGCTGATTGTGTTCAGGAGCCAAGCTCGGCCTGAACCGCTTCTTCCAGCTCCTTCATTCGGAACGGCTTTCGCAGCACCCGCCGCTGTGTCTGCTTGCTCACGAAAAACCCCGAGATCAGGATCACCTTCAACCCGTGCCGCTGGTTCGTGATCCGGTCGGCAAGCTCGATCCCGGAAATGTCGGGCATCCGCACGTCGGTGATGACCAAATCAACTTCGGCGCCATTCTCCAGGACCCGGAGCGCTTCGAGCCCGCCGCCCGCCTGCAGCACGCGATGTCCCGCGTCGATCAGGAATTCGACGACGATTTCCCGGACCTCGGCATCGTCGTCCACCACGAGGATCGTGGCGCCCTCGCCCGGCGCACGGGGACAGCGATCCGCGAATGGCATGGCCAGCATGGAGGCACTCCCGACGCGAAGCGAACTTGCAGGCAGCCTGATCACCTTCGATGAGGCAACGCCCGATTACCCAGATGTCAGCTTTACATAAACCTGTACCGGCTCAGTCCAAATCCAAGTAGAAACCTCGCCACGTTATATGAATCCGTAAAGGCCGTTACTACGGTGTGAAAAGACGTTCTACCGCTCGGCCCATCGAGGGTCGCCAGCCCTGGCATGTGAGACTCCGCATGATCAATACGGCGCCACATTAGTTTATCAGTTTCGGATACGCAACTGCAAACGCCGACAATCGTAGGCAATCGCTGTGGTCCCCGACTGCGCATCCGCGGGTCGGGTTGTTGGAGCCTCATGAACTTGCCAATGGGCACCTTGCCAGTAGGCCGGCCCCGTGCTGCAAGCCCCTATCATGCTTGAGGTCTCCTCCGCCCGGCCGCTCGCTCCCGAGGACGTCACGGCCGAGCGCGTGCTGATCCTGGATTTCGGCAGCCAGGTCACGCAACTCATCGCCCGCCGCCTGCGCGAGTCTGGCGTCTATTGCGAGATCTGGCCCTGCACCGCCGACGCCGGGCGCATCCGAGACTTCGCACCGCGCGCGCTGATCCTGTCGGGCGGTCCCGCGTCGGTCCATGAAGCCGCCGCCCCGCGCGGCCCGACCGGGCTATTCGCTCTCGGCGTGCCCGTGCTCGGGATCTGCTACGGCGAGCAGCTCATTTGTGCCGACCTGGGCGGCGAGGTCGCGCGCTCCGATCATCGCGAGTTCGGCCGTGCCTTCGTCGACGTGACCGAGGACTGCGCGTTGTTTCGCGGCGTGTGGCCGAAGGGCGCGCGCGAGCAGGTGTGGATGAGCCACGGCGACCGCGTGACACGCCTGCCCCCCGGATTTCGCGCGGTCGCGGTGAGCGATGGCGCGCCGTTCGCCGCGATTGCCGACGATCAGCGTCGCATCTACGGCGTGCAGTTCCACCCGGAGGTCATTCACACACCGCACGGCGCGGCGCTGCTGCGCAATTTCACCCACGCCGTCGCGGGGCTGTCCGGGTCCTGGACCATGGCCGGGTTCCGCGCGGCCGAGATCGCCCGGCTTCGCGCCCAGGTCGGCGCCGGACGGGTGATCTGCGGCCTTTCGGGCGGCGTCGATTCCGCGGTCGCGGCGGTGCTGATCCACGAGGCGATCGGCGACCAGCTCACCTGCATCTTCGTCGATCACGGCCTGCTGCGCGTCGGCGAGGCCGGCGAGGTGGTGGCCGCCTTCCGCGATCGGTTCAACATCCGCCTGGTGCATCGCGACGCCGCCGACCTGTTCCTGGCCGCGCTCGACGGCGTCACCGACCCCGAGGCCAAGCGCAAGACGATCGGCCGGCTGTTCATCGAGGTCTTCGAGGAGGAGGCGTCAAAGCTCGGCGGCGCTGATTTCCTGGCCCAGGGCACGCTCTATCCGGACGTGATCGAATCCGTGAGCGTCGGCGGCGGCCCCTCGGCCACTATCAAGTCCCACCATAACGTGGGCGGCCTGCCGGAGCGTATGCGCCTCAAGCTGGTCGAGCCGCTGCGCGAGTTGTTCAAGGACGAGGTGCGCGCGCTCGGCCGCACGCTCGGCATGCCCGATGCGATCATCGGTCGGCACCCATTCCCCGGACCGGGGCTTGCCATCCGCATCCCCGGCGCGATCACCCGCGAGAGGCTGGATCTGCTGCGCCGCGCCGACGCCATCTTCTTGGAGGAGATCCGCGTGGCCGGCCTCTACGACGCGATCTGGCAGGCCTTTGCGGTGCTGCTGCCGGTGCGGACGGTGGGCGTAATGGGCGACATGCGGACCTATGATCACGCCTGCGCGCTCCGCGCCGTGACCAGCACCGACGGCATGACCGCAGACGTCTATCCGTTCGACGCCGGCTTCCTCGCCGGCGTCGCCAACCGCATCGTCAACGAGGTGCGCGGCATCAACCGCGTGACCTACGACGTCACCAGCAAGCCACCCGGCACGATCGAGTGGGAATGATTTTGGCCCATTCGAGGCCTGTCGCCCCGGCCGACACCCGCACGCACGAGGAGCTTGTCGCGGCGATTCGGCCAATCGCCCTCGACCGCGGCGCGATCTGGCTCCGCGACGCTCTTTGAACAAATACAAGGCGGCGCGGATTTCCGACCTGTCGCTAGACGCCCTGCGTTCGGTGCTGGCCGACGTGGCGGCCGAGGCGACCGCATCCGAGGCGGCGGCATGAGCACCCCGCACACCCAAGGCATCAGGGGCGTGAGCGACAAGCAGACTGCCAGATACGCAGCATGGCTGATCGAGCGGCGCGACCTTGGGCCACGCCATCAATGGATGGCGCCTGGAGTTCGGCCGGGGGATCATTCTCGGTCTGAGGATGCCAACGATGCCTTCAAGTTCCCCACGCGTGAGGAAGCGGAAGCAGCGTGCAATGGCGGCCACATCGGCGGCCAATCTACGTGACTGAGCATCTGTTCATCGGGTTGGACCGCGGGGAAGCCACGCCCGCCGCGAGTCTTATGCGGAGGATGTCCTATGACTGACACACCCGGACCCGGACCCGGCCACAACAGCGGCGGCATCGCGGCCGACCGGCTGCGGTCGCTGATTGAGCGGATCGAACGCCTCGAGGAAGAACGCAAGGCGCTCGGGTCAAGTGTGATCGGAACCTTCAACGGGCGTGGCATGGACCGAGCGACGTTTGACGCCTCGCCAGCCGACCGGCTATGGCGGCGCTCCTCCGAATTCAGCAACAATTTCGAAGTCGCGCCGCCCGGGCCGGCGTAGCTGAACCTGGTCTCTCTCACTCCCAAGCGCGCGACAATAAGTGTCGCGCATGGCGTCCTGCTCCTCGCGCTCGGCCGCGTCCTGCTTGCGCAGCCGAATGACCTGGCGGAGCCCCTTCACGTCAAAGCCGGCGTCTTTCGCCTCTTTGAACATGTCGCGGATGTCGGGCTATCCCTTTAACTTCGTAATTTCACTGGCGGACCCGACACAATTCGAACGTGCGACCTTCGCCTTCGGAGGGGACGATCGGGTTTGGAAGTTCGAAGTCAAATGCCGCATCTTTCAGCGAGAGCAACTCTGCCGTGCCCTACTCGTGCCGGGAACAGAACGTGGCAGGTTTGGCCGCAGCAATCGTCCGCACCTCTCCGAAAGCTTGCGCACCGACAACTTCGGAGAGCGGCTTAGGTTCCGAACTCAATCAGGCGCAATGCCAAGAAGGGTGGAAAGCGGAAGTCGATGGGCGGAGGGTCGAAAGGGCCGCTTTGCGCCCATTTCGGCCGTAACGCTGTAGTCGCTGCGTCCGTGGTTGGAAAGTCGATATTCCCCAAAGTTTGGCGAATTGCATCCGGCGTTCGCTCTTGGTGCAGAAATCAAGCAGACCGTGTGAAAACTCCATGCCGTAAGGGCACTGGACACCATCTGAGATCTGCTGGGCCCGCACCCATGACATATGCCTCCTGCGAAGCCGCCGCCGGCGAATGTATCTTGCGCGCCGTTCGCACCCTTTTGAGCATTCATACAATCTGCAAAAGATCCGCGCCGCACAACCAATATTCAGGAGAGCGTGTTTATGTTCCAGCAATGCTCGTCTCCACCTCCAGACAGCTTGTCATGCAGGCATTCCAGCGTCGCCGACCGCACCGTGCCGGGTCGAGACGGCGCTCACCAGACCCGGCACAGGCCGTAGCAGCGTTTGACGGTGCCGACGACCTTCTCGATCCGACAACGCACATGCCGCACCTCGGCATTGTGAGCCCGCAGGCGAGCCTGCGCGTCTGGGGCCGCCCCAAGTGCCCGTATGCACGACGCGCGGAGTGCCGCCGCGAGCTCGGATGGTGGCCTTTTCGACCAGCCACGCGAAGAAGAGAGGCGCTATCGTGACGCGTGCCACGCGGGCGGCGAGGGTTGCGTCAATGCCGGGTTGCATGGGCTCGTCCGCTGCACGTCCAGTCCTTATGCCTTCATGCGAAATTCAAGAGTTCCAGGCTTGGCGAAACACGCGCATCCAGTTGCCTCCCAAGATTTTCGCTATGTCGACGGAAGAGTAGCCGTGACGCACCAGTTCCGCGCGGAGGACTGGGAGGTCGGACACTTTGCTGAAATTCTTGACGTACTGGAGTCCGGCCGGCTGATTGTAGGTCATCTCGGGAGGAAACTCGAATGATTTGAAAGGATCAGGGGGGATATCCGGGTCTGGGGGGTCGCCGATGGTGAAGTCAGAACCAATACCGATGTGGTCGATTCCCACGAGGCGCCTGATATAATCCATCACATCGACATATTGAGAAATGCTCGCCAGACGGGGAAAAGGCCCAGTATCCGCATGGGGAGCGTCCTTTCGACTCCAAAGTAAGAAAGTATTCATCGGAAGCACGCCGATTAGGCCGCCGGTCTTGGCGATACCCTCGATTAGGCGGTCGCTAGCGTTACGCGGGTTATCGTCTAGCGCGACAGGGTTCGAATGAGAACAGACAACCGGCCGAGTTGCCATACCAACAATATCGAGCCCGGTCTGCTCGCTCGAATGGCTGCAATCTACCAGAATACCGATTTTCTGCATCTGGCCGACGATGTACCGGCCCGCACGCGACAGAGGCGTCGTCGGGTCAAGGGCGCCGCCACCAAAAAAATTGGAGAAATTATAGGCGAGGTTTCCAATCCGGAGCCCCCTGTCGTAATACGCGGGAAGTTGCGTCTTCGGCGGGAAAACCGACCAATCGTTGGGATACTTGTCGAGCTCTCGCCACTCTGGCTCAAGCGGGTAACAATCTTGAACGCCAACGACGATTGCAACCTTGCCCGCCTGTTTAGCGGTCAGGATATCGCTTATAGACTTGGCCAGAATGACCTTCGATGAGTTAGCGTCCACAAAGCTTTGGATTTTATCAAAGCGAGCAAAATCTATGGTGTTCCCGGAGTACTGCCACACGGTGGCGCCGGTACTCAGATAGTCATTGAGGTAAGGGACCGTGAGATCGCAACCGTCCACACCGACTACGATGATCCCGCTGGCCGACGGGAGGTTGGCGGGGGCGCTTTGCGCGCGAGACACCCCTTGCGCCCCAGAGAGCGCCACCACTCCGCCAATGCCGACTTTGATGAAATTTCGACGTTTCATCGCCCCTCCTGTTCACCCCTCTTTCGGGAGCTTATCAACGATAGCTGCCCATTGCGTGCGCAGCGAGTGAGAGCCGCGTGGCGGCACGGCCCCTTGCGCCCCTCGAAAGTCTGTCTCCCGTGCCGCTGTCACCGATGCGCATGTGCGGCCCGACCCTGTCACAAAAGTACATGTTTGCTACTTCGCTTGGCTCTCCACGATCTGATGGATCGTCTGTAGGAGCACATGAAGCTTGTTCGCATCTTCCGCGGGCTGTGAATTAGTCTGGAGCGTGATCATCAAGTTCTCCTTCTCGAACCAGACATACAGCGTCCGATAGCCCAAGCTCATGCCGTGGTAGAACCATGCCGCGCCAAGCGGTCCGAGAATTGCCTTGGCCAGGCCAAGTGAATATCCGCGCGGATCGTCGGTCGACACGTCCGCGATCGGCTTGCCGGTCTTCATTGACACCAAGGCCGTCCATTCTGCCTGTTGCTTTGGGGGAACCACATGTCCCTCGAACACTGCGCGCATCCAACGATCTACATCGCGCGCGCTGGCGATCGCGCCTCCCGCGCCCTGCGCCCATGAGAGGCTCACGTCACGGACGTCACGCCCCATCAGCGGCGCATTCCAAGACTTCTTGCAGTTCGGCTGATAATCCGCACAAGCCGGGTTGTCGAAGTAACCGTGCGCCAGACGCTTCATGACGGCCGCGGGGTAGGCGCCGTTCTCGTAGAAGGTGCTGTCCAGTTCGAACGCATTAATCACCATCTCATGCACGAGATCGCGGTAGGGCCGACCGACGGCCTTCGCGGCAATCATGCTGGCAAGGATGTAATTGGTATTGCAGTAGTAATACCCGCGGTTCCGTGGCAGGTCGTTCTTGCCGGTTGGATAGACGACCTGCACCAGTTCCGCCGCGGTCCACTCGCGGCTCGGTTCGCTGACCCAGGCGCGCGAGAGGGGTCCGGCCTCGGAGTAGTTGGGTATACCGCTCGTCATGTTGAGCAGGTGCCGGATGCTCACGTCCTTCCACGCCGGGTATTGCGGGAGCCATTTGCCGATCGTGTCGTCGAGGGACAGTGCGCCGGCAGCCTCCAGTTTCAGGATGACGGCGGCGGCAAAGGACTTCGACGTGCTGCCCATCTGGAACAGCGTGCTCCGGCGCACCGGAGCACCCCGCGGCTCGGCGCCAACTTTACCGGCGAACGCCTCGATCGCCGGGCCAGGATCGCCAAAGCTGATGTAAGCGGCAACTCCGGTGATCTTTTCCGGCCCCGCGCGTTCCGCCACCCATCTCTCCAGGGCTGCCTGGATTCGCGCAATCAGGCTTGGCCCCGCCGCGCGCGCTCCGGGGGCCGCGAGGACCGCCATGCCAGTTGCGACAGACAATACGGTCGTGCGCCTGCAAACCTTCACTGTGCCCTCCCCAGACCTTGGATGGTCTCTAACCTGGCCATAAGCCAACTGACATAGACCCTCGTCAATGTGGGTTTCCGGCCGTGGCGCCCGAACCGGCCTATGCCCGCCTTGGGCGCAGATCAGCCCTCGCCGGGCGAAACACTTTACGTCTGACTTCGCCCAAAACCTGATGGCCAGAAGCCAAGATTTCTACACCAGACAGCAAGCCCAACGTGACCGATCGCGTATCTCGTGCGGAAGTCCGGTGCGAATGTCCGCTTAAGCCCGTCGAATGACGTGAAGCGGACGGTCTCCTTCCGGCCAATACCAAACCTTGCGTCGCGACGGGGTCTGAGGATCGGCTGCGGACCTCGGGCATTGGGGCGCGCTGATAGCGCAGACGTCAGCTTTCGCCATTAGGCGCGGGCCACAGCAGATGGCACGCCAACGCCCCACACGGTACGGATCGCATCCTCGTACCCGGCGGGCATTAGATGGGCGTATCGCTCGACTAGTGACGTGCTGGACCATCCGCCCTCGGTCTTCAGCAGGAGGAGATCCCGGTGCAGGGCATAGTGCCAGGTTGCCCATGTGTGCCGGAGGCTGTGCGGCGTGTAGGCCGGCATAAACACCTTCTGTTTCTGCTTGGGGTAGGCGCGCAGCTCTCCGGGTAAGCCGGCCTTGACGCACGCGAACGCCCAAGCGGATCGGATCTGCCCTCCGCTTTGACCATCATCGCCGGAGAGGCGGTAGGCTTCGCCCTTGCGGTCGCGGAATACGCGGCCTTCACGGTGTTTCAAACCAGCGAGGGCAGCGATGGCGCGGGGCGGCAGATGCACCACACGGCGCGCGCCGCCTTTCGTCTCGCCTTCCCAAAGGATCACGCGGGCGCCCTGCAAATCGACCTCCGGCCAGTCCAGCTGCAGCGCCTCGCCGAGCCGGCAGCCCGTGCAGGCTAAATACGTCACGAGCGGCTGGAGATGCGGAGCCGCTGCCTCGATCAGCGCCTCGACCTGTGTCGGCATCAGGAAAGCCGTACGTCCGGTCGGTTCGCGCGGAATATCAAACTCGGGCCGCTCGCACCATTTCCGCTTGGCGGCGTGGATCAGGACGGCGCGCAGCGGCACGATCAGACCGCGCCTTACGGTACCCGGCCCGGCATCCTTACGCAGCAGCTTGTCTCGAGCCTTGTCCACCGCCTCCTGATCGATTTTCCCGAGAGGCGTGTCGCGGAAGTGCAAGGTCAGGCGTCGCACCAGAACCTGGGTGCTGGGACTGCGAGGCTCCTGCTTCAGGTAGGAGAGAGCTGCTTCGGCAAAGGATTTGGTGGCACGGCGCTCCCCGTGGTGCGCGTCCCGGAGGAGCCTCGCTTCGAGCGCCGCGGCTTCTTCGGCCGCGAGGCGCGGGTCGTTAGTTCCAGCACGCTGTCGAACGCGGAACGCCTGCCCGGTGCCGGCGGGGCGGACAACACCACAGATTTCGAGGGAGCCTGTGTCCTTGCGGATTCTGACTTTGAGCGGCATGCCGACCTCAGTTCGTCCATTGCATAATCGTCGAACAAAACCCGTCGCCCCAGGCGAAGAACGGGCACCTGCAATTCGCGTACGATGTCATCGAGATGCCGTACGCTGATTCCCATCGCTATCGCGGCTTCGGCGCGGTTGAGCGGGCGCTTGGTCTCGGGTGCACTCATGCTCCACATCCGTCATTGCTGTAGTGACATATTAGCACATAAGAGGGTCGTGCGTGCTGCAACCACACGCCAATCCGCGACCGCGCGTCAGAGCGAGCGGGTGCAGAAGCTGCGGTTGAAGTTGCCTTTATTCGGGCGGGGCGAGCTGCTGCGTGCGCGCTGCGATGGCGCGATCAAGCTGACCTGCCAAGTCGGGATTTTCCTGGCGAAGCACGTCGTATCGCTGGCTGTAGCCGGGATGGCGTTGCCGCGCGGCCATCTGCGCGTGCGTCATCTGCGCGATTTCGAGAACTTGTTTGGCGACCCACTTCCGGCGGTTCTTGGCCTCCTCGGTTGCGACCGGGGGGCGGTCCTGTGGCGCATCCGGCGGCGAGCCGACGTGGCTTTCACCTGAGATCAGATGTTCAAGGGCATCAAGCCGCGCCCCCGACGGTGGCCCGCTCCCGGCAACGCCCTCATCGTCCTCGCCCTCGGTGACAAGGTTCAGCGCGGCGAAAGCCGCATACTTCTTTCCGTAGCTCAGGGTGGAGCCGTAAGCTTGGTTGTTGTTCTTACCGCCGCTCGTATCCAGGGAAACGGGGAACGGCTCGTAGATTTTGGAGTGACCGTCTGCGTGGGTCAGTTCGACGGAGACCAGCAGGCCGCCACCATCGCCCGGCCGCTGTGCAACGTGAAACGAGATCGCGAACCGCTCGTCGGTGTAGATCGGCCGGATGGCGCGGTCGATCGTCTCCCACTTCGCGAATTTTGCGATGAACCGCTTTGCCCCGTCCGGCTTGTTTTTATCGACGGGATACTCCAGCGTGCCGTCGCGCTTGATCCGCGGCAGCCGCGCTTGCAGTCGCACGAAGGCGGCGTTGAATGCGCGCTCCGCCTGGCGGTTCTCGACACTCGATTGCAGCTCCATGAGAGCCTTCAGCTTCGCGACATCCACCCGTGGGTCGGCCGCCAGGCTGACGATTGCGCCCATCAGGCCCGCGTCGTGAACCACAGCCGCGACGGCGGGGATCGCCGGGACACTCGGTGCGGCGAACTGCGCAGGCATGTCTGTGTCCGTGGCTTCCGCCGTAGCTCGCGATTCGATGCTCATGGCCGAAGATCCTCGCTGACGGTGTAACGGCGGGATTCCGCCCGCCCCTTGATGATCTCGCCGGGCTTGGCCTCGCGCGGCGGCTTGGCGGGCGTGACGGCGACATTGATGCGGAAGCCCGGGCAGATCGCGGCGGTGTTGCCCTGCAGCTTCTCCACGAGCCGATTGCGGAACTCCTGCTCGCGCTTATCCGCCGAGCGCCGGTCGGCCTGCGCGACCAGATAGCCAGAGCAGATTTCCGGCATCTCGTTGTCGCCGATCAGATCGAGCGGCAGTTCCGTCTTCACGGTCGGGAACAGGCGCGCGACGGCCTCGGCCGAGGAATCGGAGCCGTCGATCTTCGGCGGCTTATCGGTCGCGATGGATTGCCAGAAGCCACCGACCCGCTCGCGCAGATCGTCCGTCACGCGCGGGCGCGTCTTGTAGCCGTAGCGTTCCAGCTCGTTGCCGCCGACGAGGCAGACGATGTAGCCCCAGGAGAAGCCGGTGCAGGCGCTCTCGTGCTGGAGCTGCAGGAGGATCCACAGCGGCGGCTCGCCGCCCGTCCATTGCCGTTTGTGGTTCAGCCAGTCGGAGTTCTTGATCTGCAGTACGCCGGGGCCGGTGAAGCCCTGCTTAATCTCCTCCGGGCCGGGTTCGGCGATGATGTAATCGAGCGAGCACGCCATGCCGCGCGTGGTGGCGTCGATGACGTAGCCGCCCTTCTCGATGCGCCAGCCGTATTCCTCGGCGGCGGCGCGCGCGATGGCGGGCTCCAGGATGCGGCCCCATCTCGGGCGTCCCTCGTCGGGCACGACCGGCGGCGCAATGCGGCCAGCCTTCACATGCCAAAGCGTGAAATGCGACATCGCGAACGGGCGCTGCACGCCGTAGAGCGCGGCAACTTCCGATCCGCCGACGTGCATGGCGCGGATCGCGTGCCATTCCAGCGTGCCCTCGCGGATCGCCAGCACGCGGTCGCCGCCGGCGGCGCGCTCCATCAGGGCGAGCGCGGCATCCACGGCAGTCGATCGCTCGGTCTCCGGTGCGCCGGGGAACAGCGTGCCGAGCGCGGCGACGATGCGCTCGGGCGGCACGAGAAACCGCGTCATGGCGTGGTTTCGCCGACCCGGAGCGCCTGATCGACCATCGCCATCCAGGTATCGCGGGCCTGCGCCATCGCGTGCGCGATCTCGGTGCTGCCCGCCGCGTACGGGGCGAGCTCCTGCGCGCCGGCGTCCACCATCGTGCCGGTGGGCGACCGCATGGCGCGCAGCATCAGGATGGCGCCCTGGCGCTGCCGCTGCGCGCTGGGGCCGGGCGAGAACGAACCGATGAACTCGGCGAGCCGGTCGATTACCGGCCCGCGCCAGCCCTCCTGTTCGCGGCGCGACGGCGGGGCACAGCGGAGTTCGACGTCGCGCGCCTCCTCGGCGCAGCCGTCCAGCAGGACTGCGATGCGCCGCATCTCGAAGGCGCGCGCCTCGACGGAGAGATGGGAGGACGGAGACTCCAATCTGGCGATCTCCCGCGCCGCGTGCGCCAGCCGCTCGCTGATGCTGGCGCTCATGCCATCCTCCGGCAGAGGTGTCGTCTAATCGCGCGGCGCGTGATGGCACGCGCCGCGTGGACCTCCGCGCCCCAATCCCAGTGGCCGTAACGAATGGTTCCGAGATCGTCGCCGGCGTCGCAAGCGTCGACCTCCGGTTCCAGGTCCGCATCCGGCGTGCGCGCGTCGAGGGCGCCGATCAGCCCCTCGATCAGATCGCCGATCGCGTCGGCCGGCAGGCGCGCGGCTTCGGCGAGCAGGCGGGCGGCGGACGGGTTCACGCGGCCCGCGCGTGGTCGAGTTGCCGGCCCTCAATCAGCCGCCAGAGGCGGGCCGCCGTCTCATCGTCGGCTCGGACCATGAAAATGGCGGGGTTGGAGCGGAAGCGATGCCAACCCGGCCCATCACCGGCGGCGAGCACGCCGCCCCGCACGAGTTCGTCGCGGTCCAGGCAGTTCATGATTCGCAGCGCGTTGTGGAAGCGCCGAAGGCTCAGGTCGCTCATCGTCTCACCCGATCATGCGCAGGAGTTCGAGGCGGCCGTTGCCCTCGCGGCGAACGGAACGGATGGCCGCGCCCTCGAAGCCGGAGACCATCACGACGTCACCGGTCGCCAGCATGTCGGCGGCGTCGGCGAAGAAGCCGGGCGCGCACGCCGCCTGCACGCCCTCTACTGCCGCCTTGTAATGCCAAAGGGTGAAGCCGTTCGCGTAAGCCAGAACCGAGAGGTTGCGGATGTGGAATGCGCCCGATGCGGTCGGCGCAGGCGCGGACTTCGGGGCGTCTTGCCCCGCGGATGACAAAAGATGGTTGGGGGACACGGACAGGGTCTCCGACAGGCTGACAAGATGAGAGGTCGAAGGAGCGGCCCGATCGGTTTCCCATTGCGCGATCGCGCTCCGGGACACGCCGATGCGGCGCGCCAACTGGTCTTGGGTGAGACGGCGGCGCTCGCGGGCATCAACGATGCGCTGGCCGAGCGTGCTCGCGCGGTGGCCGCCGATACGCGAACAGGAGCCTGGAACGATTTCGGGCATGGCGCCTCCGTGATCTGAGGCACCGTATTTCAGGTTTCCTGAAAGATCAACCTAATTCGTTCAGGAGTCCTGACTGACGGGGCGAGCCCGGCATCCCGCTCCCTGCGCACGACCGCGGCGGATGCAGCCCGCGCCGGACGAAGCCGCGTCCCACGGCCGAGGTCGTTCGGGCCATCCGTGAATAATGCATCAAACCGAGCTGGCAGGCGGTTCGACTTAGCTGAGCGGCTTGCCGGAACATAATCAGAACTGTAAGCCGTCCTGATCTCACCAACCCGTGAACAGAAAGCCGTGCCGTGCCGAACTTCCGATGCTTCAGCTCGCCCGATCAGCCTCCGCCGCAGACTCCGCCTGCCTTTCCGCTTCCACCCGTCGCAAATCGGCCGCCCGGGCCACGGAAACCCCGGCCAACTGCCCCCGGTAGAAATAATCCATGGTGAATCCGTAGTCCTCGCAGAGCTGCACCAGGAACAGGGGGTTTGGGTAATGCTCCCCGGCCTCCCAGTTCCCAAGCCGGCCAGACGATCGGAGCCCGTATTCCCGGACCCAATCAACCTGTCGTTTCCCAACGGCTTCGCGGGCCAGAGCCAGGTTCCCGCCGACCATCCGGCGGTGCTCGGCCTCGCGCATACGCCGCAGCGCGGGCTGCATCGTCGCTATCTCCAGTCGAGGTTGCGCCGTAACGATATCACAGATTTGCTGAACAGTCGCGCCAACAGAAATCCCGATTGACTGTTTTCAGGATTCCTGATGTGATACGGGAATGTCGGACCCGCTCAGCACTCCGCAGGACGTAATTGCCGCCTTCGGAGGTCCGTCGAAGCTTGCCCGGCGGCTCGGTTGCCGCCCATCTGCCGTCTCGAACTGGAACCAGGAGGGCATCCCAAAGTCGCGGTGGCCCGACCTGCTCGACTTCGCCGAGCAAGACGGGATTGCGGGCTTCACCATGGCCGCGCTGCGCCGGATCGCCGAGTCCCACCAGCAACGTGGCACCCGGCCCCCTTGATCCATGCCGGAATCAACATGACGAACCTCCCGGGTCGCGGCGCGGCGGCGCGCCATGCGGGTCCGGGCTGGCTGACACCTCGATCGCACCACGAGACATCATGCCGCAGATCGAAGATCGGCCCGCCGCCTCCGCCGAGGAGCGCGTCGGCGCCCACGTCGGCCTGAACCTGACGCGCGACACCTTCGCGGAGTGCTTCCGCAAGATCCGCACGGCGAAGCGGGAGGCCGACGAGGCGCGCGGGCGCTACCAGGCCGCCCGCAAGGCCGCGAAGGATGCCGGGGTGGATATGCCGGCGCTCGCGCTGATGGAACAGCTCGCGAAGCTCGATGAGGATGAGGTCAATCAGCGCCTCAGTGCCGTGTTCCGCTACGCAGGTTGGCTTGAACTCAAGGTCGGCACGCAGCTCGATATGTTCGGAGCCGAGCCGCGCACGCAGAAGGCCGAAGTCGAGCATCGCGAGTGGGCTGCCGAAGAGGCCGGGATCGAGGCCGGCAAGGCGGGCGCTGACCGAAACGACGAGAACCCTTATCCGCCGGGCTCGCCCCTGCATGTGAAGTGGGACGCCGGCTGGCTCAAAGGCCAGGCGATCATCGCCGCGCAGATGGGGCAGACGCGCAAGCGTGCCGCAACCACGCGCAAGCGCCGGGAGCCGCCGAAGCGCGATTGCGATTCTGCCGCGGCTTCCGCGTAGCGGGGCGGCAATGTGGTCTCCGGGCGGCGTGCTCTGCCTCGACCTCTCCACCCGGACGGGCTGGGCCTATGGGGTCGCCGGGGCCGTTCCTCTTTCCGGCGTATGGGAACTGCCGAACACTACGGACCTGGGGCGCCGCTTCGCCGCCTTCGAGAACGAGTTGCTGGACGCCCTCGCCGAGATGCAGCCGGTGCTCGTGTCGATGGAGGCGCCGCTGCCGGCCAGCGAACAGACGCACGCGTACTCGGCCGAATTGCAAATCGGCCTCGCGGCGATCGCCGAATGCGCCTGCTATCGGTGGGAGCGGCGGCTGTTCCGCCGCGCCTCCAGCACGGTGCGGGCCGCGGTGCTCGGCACCGCGCGCTTCCCGAAAGGCGAGGCCAAGAAGGCCGTCATGGAGTGGTGCCGGGCGCGCGGCTGGCGTTTCCCCGACCACAACGCCGCCGACGCGCTGCTTCTCTGGGCCTACGAGACCGACATTCGGGCGCCGCGCGGCAAGCGTGGTGAGGCCCGGCCCGCGGTGGCGTGAGGGGATGGCGTTCCTCGTCATCGCGACTTGGGAGGATGCCGAGGGCAAACCGACCGGCCCCTCTTTCCCCGGCTGCACCAGCGAGGCCGAGGTGCGCGCAGCCGTGGAGCGCGCGATCCGGCAAGGGCGGCGCTCGCGCGGCACGAACATCCGCGTATCGGTGATGGATGACGTGACAACGCGGATCGTCGCCCGCGTGCGTCCGAGGGTGGCGACGTGAGACGCACCCAAGCCCGGCGGGGCAGTCAGTTCGGTCCGATCGAGTGCGATCCGGTTCTTTCCGAGATCACCTGCCGGCGCTGCCCGGTCGTCGGCGCCACGATCGTTGCCCTCGGCCGGGACGATAACGCGGCGGCCGAATACGCCTGGTGCGGCCCGGGCTGCGCCATCCTGGATGGATGGCCGTGGCTCCGCAGCGAGCGCGACCGCGCACCGGTTGCCGAGCAAGCCGACCTGTTCGACGGATCGGCGCCGTGATGCACGGGGCCTTTGATCGCAAGCCGCGGGAGTGGCAGCTATGAGCAGAGCCGACGCTTGGATGCCGCTCTATGTCGGCGACTATCTGGCCGATACGACACACCTGACGCTTGAGCAATCAGGCGCCTACCTGCACCTGCTGATGAGCCAGTGGCGGATCGGCTATGTGCCGGCCGATCCGAGCAAGCTCGCCGCGATCTGCCGAGTTTCGCGTACGCATTGGGTCCGCCACCTGGCGCCAGCCGTGCTGCCGTTCTTCGAGGATCGAGGCGACCGCCTTGTGCAGCTCCGCCTCGAAGCGGAGGCGGGAAGGATCGAAAAACTCGGCAAAAACCGGCCAAAAAAATCGGCGGATGGCGCGAAAAAACCGGCGGAAAACGAGCCGAAAAGCGCCGAAAATGCCCCCCGCCTTTCGAGCGGACTCAATGATGTAGCCCTGCCCCTCGCGCGAGCGTCCGCGCGCGTGCCTTCACAATCACAGTCACAGTCAGAGAAGAGAGAGAAAGAACCCCCGCCAGCCCTTCGGGCTGGTGCCCCCAAGGGGGCGCCGGCCGATGCCAGGCCGGTGCTGGACCCGCTCGCCCCGGAACCGCACGACCCGCCGCCGGCGCCGGCGGCGCGATCCTCGCGCGGTCACCGCCTGGCCGCGGACTGGCAGCCAAACGCCCCGCTCCGTGCCTACGCGGTCGAACGCGGGCTGAACCCCGACGGGATCGCCGAGGCATTCCGGGACTTCTGGCACGCAGCCGCGGGAACGCGGGCCACAAAGCTCGATTGGGACGCGGCGTGGCGGACGTGGTGCCGCAACGAGGTCGAACGGCGAGCGCGCGGGCCGACTCGCTCGGCCAACAAGCTCGACTGGTGGGGGCGCGAAATGGCCGCGGCCTATGGCGGACCGCCGCCTGACCCGCCGCCTGACCCGCACGCCGACCCGCCGATCGACGCCACTTGCGAGGAACTTCCCGCGTGAGCAACGAAATCGCGAATCGTCCCCGAGCAGGCGCGGCTGCCGCGGTTCATCCGCTCGACCCGCCGAAGCTGTCCGTCCGGCTCGCGGCGGCGCTCGATGCGGTGGTGAACCCCCACCCCGATCTGGGCGTGAGCGTGCCGTCGCTGCCGCACCATACCCGCGTCGAGGCCGAGCATGCGCTTCGACGGCAGGAGGAACTCTGCGCGGCGGCCGGTGCGGGCCGGGTCCGGAAATGGCTCCTGCCGCTGAACGGCGTGGTGCGAAACCCGGCCAGCCAGGAGGATTTCGAGAAGCGGGCCGCGGCGATGAGTTTCCTGCTGGCAGATCTGCCCATCGCCGTGTTCACCGTGCGGACGCAGCGGATGGCGATGGCGGAGTTCCAGTTCTGGCCGTCGGCGGCGGATGCCCACAAGCTCCTGCGCGAGCAGGCCGCACCGCTGATGTCCCGCCGCGACGCTCTCAAGCGCCTCCTGACCGCGCCGCCAGCCTCACCGCGCGAGAGCCTGACGGCCGAGGAGCGCGACCGGATCGTGCGGAAGTTCCGCGCCGACATGGCGGCGGTCGCGGCGGAGCGTCCGAGCTACGAGGAGCGTCGCCCCGTCGCCAAGCCGGCGCACCTAAGCGGGGAGGCCCTGGCGCGGCTGCGGCGAGCGGCGGGCGTGCCAATTCTTCACGAGCGTCCGGCTACAGAGTAGGACGGAGGGCAGCGTGGCCGATCCTCGTTACCCGACTGCCGCGACGCCGCGCGGCGATCTGAGCTACTACACGGCGGAGTATGTCACGGTGCGCCTTGAGCAGGCGGGCCGCACTCTGCTGTCTCTTCCGAATCGGGGTTGCCTTCCGGCGGGGCTCCGCTCGAACTGGCCGTCGTTCGCGCACGCCGCGATGGAAGCCTATGGCTACGGTACCGTGCAGGTGCGCCCGCCGGTCCCGAGGGCGCGAGCGATCTCCGAAATGGACGAGGCGTATGGCTGGGTCGGTCTGGTGACGATCATCGAGCACCGGCACCTGATCTGGCTGCGGAGCTTCGTCCACCCGATCTCCGGGCGCCACCTGTGGTCGTGGCGCAAGCTGATGCGTCGGTTCGGCATTCACCGGGATACACTTGCGGCTTGGCATGGGCGTGGGGTGGACCGGATCGTGACGCGGCTGAACGCGCCGCATTACCGGCCGAAGGATTGAGCAGCGGCTACCGGATGAACACGCGGGCGAGGACGCGAGGGTGAAGCCACGTTCAGGCCGATTACCCAGGTCGGCCAGGCGCGCTAGCTCTCGCGGTCCTGGTCGTCCGTGTAGCTCTCGCGATCCTGACCCTCGGTGCCGGAGGCCGGATCGGCGCCGGCCTGGTCGGCCCACTCGACCGTGACGTGCGCGCCCGCCGTCTCCAGCGCCACCACGGCACGGGCGAGGAGGGCGCAATGGGCGCGCCAGTTCAGGCCCGCCACCCCTCCGCTCCGCTCGTATTCCTCCTCCGTCCGGTAGCGGCGCAGGGTGATCTTCGCTGGCTTGCGGCGGCCCCGCCCGCCGGCGAGCGCGACCAGCTTCGCGACCTCCTCCTCGATCCGGCGGTTCAGATCTCGGAACTGCCGGCACGCTGTCTCGGAGGGCCGCTGGCGGGAAACTTCCCAGCTCTGGACGGTGCGCCAATGAACCCCGTGCAGCGCACTCGCCGATTCTGTCGTCTGACCGCACGCCTCGCGATAGGTCCGGTATTCGGCCGCGCTCATGCGGCGTTGGTCAGGCATTGGATAGCCCCAAGGCTTGGAGATTTCAGGACTTGCGCGCCGGGCGCCGCGGCGGTGGGTGCGCGCGATGGAAAGCCACCAGCTCGCGCAGCCATGCGGCGACCGGGCCGGGCACCGGCATCTCGCCAAGGCGCCAGCGTCGGATCGTTGTCATGCGAATGCCGCTCTCTTCGGAGAGATCGTGCGGCGTCCAGCGCAGCACGCCCATCGCCTCGCGCAACTCCTCGGGTGGCATCGCCGGCGCGTCGGCCGTCATCGCGCGTTGGCTCCGAACAGCGGCAGCCCGTCCGCGGCACGGAACCCGAATACCACCGCCATCTCTCCTCGGACTGGATGCGTGATGACGCCGGCCGGGAGCTTGAATACGCGCGCGTCGCAGGGCTTGCCGATTTCGACGTTGCAGGTGGGGCACGGCACCGCCAGTCCCGGGTCATCCCATTGCGCTCCGCGGCCGTCCCAAATCACCGTCATGCCGCACCTCCGAATAATCCGAGCTGCACGATGGCGCGCACCGGCTGTACGGCGAGCGCGTGTAAAACCAGCAGGACGGTTCGCACTGATGTTCCCTGCTCCTTGAAGGCGGTGCCGTCCTGCGGCTTCCAGACGGCGGCGTGGGGCATCAGGCGCTCGCGCTGGCGCGGCCCATCGGCGCAGATCGCCACGAGGCGGCCTCCCGGACGCAGGAACTTCCGCGCGTGTTCGATGTGCTTGATGTCCGCCGCATTCTCGAACGGCGGGTTCATCAGGATCACGTCGAACGTGCCGAGTTCGGCGGGGTCGCATTGCAGGAAATCGCCCTGCCGCACGTCGGCCGCGACGTATTGCCGCCGGAGAGCGTCGGCCAGATCGCGGTTGATCTCGATGGCGACAAGCTGCCCGTTGCGCCCCAAGCGCCAGTCGGTGCCATCCGCGCTGAACAGCGGATCGAGCAGGCATCCGGTCCCGGCGCTCGGCTCCAGCACGCGATCACCAGGCTCGATCTCCGCGACCTCCATCATCCGGTCGGCGATCTCGGGCGGAGTTGGGAATAGCTGCCGCACGACGGCGACCTTCACGCCGGCGGTGAGCTGCGCCTTCATGGCGTCGAACGCCGGTTCGGCATCGGGACGCGGGCGCTCCGGGGCAGGCTTTGGAGGCGGCGCGTCGGTCAGGACGAAGCCGACCCCGTTCTTCACTTCCACCAGCGTCCCGGCCTCGCGCGCGGCCCGCACGTCTGCGGCCGATATGATGCCTGTGATCTCATCGAAGGGAACGAGGCGACGGAACGGGGCGCCCGTTGACCAGCAATCCCGGATCGTCACGGAGACCTTGTTGACCTTCTGGATGTAGGACCACCCGCCGCGCGGCGAGGCCCAGCAGCGGCACGCGCCGCCCTGCTCGGGGCCAGCGCGATCCGTGACCGTGCCGCCGGCCTCGGCCAGCATGGCGCGCTCGTATTCGAGCCGGTGGGCGATGTGGGCCAGCCATCGGTCGTGCCGTGCGATGCCGCGCTCGTGCGCCGGGATCACCAGATCGGCGGCCTGCGTCGGGGCGATAACGCCGCCTTCCAGCGCCGACCAGACCGACATCTGCCCCTCATACTGCGAGGCGGGCGGTTGGCGCGGATAGTCGGCCAGCGGGAAGCAGAACGAGCAATGATCGTGGTTGGCGATGAACAGGGCGCAGCGGAGCATCTTGTCGGGGTCGTTCGCCAGAGGCCCGACCGTCCGCCACGCTTTCAGGAACTTCTCGGCCTCGGCTCGGTCCCGCTCGTGCTTGCGCTGGTCAGCCTCCAGCCCCTTGATCCGGCGGCGGCGCACGTCTGGCCGTTCCTTGTATTTCGTGGCCCGGATCGCGCCGGCGGCGCGGGACTGCCAATAGCCCGAGGTCTCCCATAGCCGGATGGCGCGGCGCATCCCGGTCTCGATGCGCTCCGCATCCTTGCGCGCGCGCCGTTCGGAGTGATGGCCGACCAGGATAGGTTGCCCGAGCGGGATGCCCTCGGCGATGGCGTCCACGGCACGGCGCGCGGCGTCGGCATCAGCCGCCCGCTTCTCGGAATACCCCTCGAACCGCTCGGCCCGGTCCTCGGCCCGATCCACCAGGGCGGTGTCCTCGTCGCCGATCTCGCCGGCCAGCTCCAGCAGCAGATCCTCGCGCGCCGGCGTCCACATGGGCGCGACGAAAAGCTCCTGCTTCGGCGCCCAGGAGAAGCCGGCCGCCTTCACGCGGTCATAGGTCTCCCGGTCGAGCCGGGCGCTCGCGTAGAGCCGGAGCTTGTTGTCGTCGGGGCTGTAGGTTGCGGAGAACGTTGTCATGGCACGTTCCCCACATAGGGCAACTCGCCCTCCACGATGGCGTCGCGCTCGGTCCGGCCGGAGAAGCGGATGCTGCCGCCGCCCTCGATCTCGACAGGCGCCGTCCCGCGCCCCCAGGTGATCGCCTTGGGGCCGCCCAGGAAGCGCACGACCGCCTCGGTGCGCTTCCGCAGCGCCTCGCGCAGGCCGCTACCCGATTTGCGGCAGTAGGCCAGCAGGACGCGCGCGCCGTCGGCCCGGACGATCTCGGCCTCGTAGAGCGTGTCGCGGTTCTTCAGGCGCGCGATCCGGCGCAGTTGCTCCGGCGTGAAGGCAGGCGCCGGCGGCGCGTGCTCGCGCGGGAGCGGTTCAGGTGGTGTCAGGGTGAACATGGCGAGTTCTCACTTGCTCGGTGCGCCAGCGCCCATGCGCCGACGGTGAACCATTATGCGCCCGGACGGGCGCGGGCGGAACGATCGGTGATGTGCGGGATGGCTTCGGCGAGGTTGGGAAAGAACCGCTCCGATGTCGGCATTCCGCGGTGCATCCGGTTGGCCTTCCAATACCAATCCCTCGCGACGCGGGCGACCGATCCGACATGCTCCTTGCCGTCGAATATCCAGAGCGCGGTCTTGTCCACGGCCTCGTGCCGGCAGCGGTCAACCCGCAGGCCGGTCCCGGCGAGCAAGGCCGTAGCTTCGGCCATGTCGCGGTCCATCTCCTCATCCGTCATCGGCACTATCCTCCTTCGAGGGATCGCGAGGAGGCCGGGCCTCCTCGCCCCGTGGTTCAGTTGTGGGTTGCCGTCAGGGCGGCGCGGATGCGCGTGGCCTGCCCGGCGCGGTCGGCCTTGAGCGCGCTCCGGTAAGCCTGGATCTGCGTCGGCGTGACGCAGCCGGTATGCCCGGTGTCGATGACGTCGAAGGCGCGTGCAACGGCCGGCGCCCAGGCGAGCTGCGCCTTGGTGATGCAGCCGCCGGTGTCGGCGGCGACCGCAGGCGTGGCGAACGAGGCGGCTAAGGCGAGGATGGTCAAGCGACGCATGTTTTGTTCTCCGCTCTTTGCGGGCGCCCGATGCGCCCGCTCTGTGCCGGCTGGCACATGCCACCACGCCCCGGAGAGGGCTGGGGCGTGGGCCGCATGGGTCAGCGTTTCGCGGTGACGTTGAGCGAAAAGCTGAGGCCGGCCGGGCCGTTGACGGAGGAGTAGCCGCCCGTGCTGGCAACCAGGCTGGTCTTGCCCGACGACGACGGCGGGGCCGCGTTGATGGCCTCCTTGCCGATCGTCACGCGAAGGATCAGCTCGTCGCCCTTCACTTCCTGAATGACGTTGTGCATTGCGGTTCTCTCCTGTTGTGCCGGAGGTCAGGACGCTTCGATGACTCCGGCCAGCCACCGATCCGCTTGCCGGTCACAGGCAGCGGCCTCGCGCAGCAAGGCCTCGCGCTGTTGCGGCCGAAGATGCGGGACCTCGGCGCAGCCGCGCACATGCCCGGCTTGCCGACGCCAAGCGTGCGCGCTCGCGAGGCAGGAGCGCATGGCTGCGCGCACGCGGTCACCGGTCATCCTTTTCACTCTCCCCAGCAGAGCCCGAACTTGTCGGCACAGATCGGCCCGTAGCCGGCCTTTACGGATCGGCGGTCGGTCAGTTCCAGCCCGCAGAAGCAGCAGCACCCGAACCGCTGGCCATAGATGCGGGCCTGCTCGACGGGATCGGCCGCGAAGGCGAGGAGCGCGATGCCGATGGCGGTTCCCGTTTCGAAGTCGTGGCTGGGGTGCGGCTCGAACGTGCCGAGCAGGTCGATACGGCCGAAATAGGTCCGCGCCTCGAAGCCCTTCTCGTCGCTCGTGACGTTGACGGCGCCCGGCTCGCGGGCGGCGGGTCCGCAGCGGCCGAGGCGGTATTTCCTGCCGCCGGCCTCGAAGCGGATCACCGGCCATTTCAGGCGGCGGGCGGCTTCACCCATGATGTCCACGATGCGCTCCAGGCCGTAGGTCACGGGGGCGGCCGGCGCGCTGGCGCGGGCATTCAGCCGGTCCACACAGGCGGCCTGCTTGGCCGACAGGCCGCGTCCGGCGGCGCTCTGAAGGAGCGAGCGAGCGAAGTCTTGATCCTTGGCCGGCAGGCGCGCGAGGTTGGCGCGCAGTGCGGCAACGGCCGGCGACTCCCGGCGCGAAGGGGTAAAGAGATCCATTGGTGAAGCGTCCTTGCGCTGTTGGAAGGCGCCGACGCGCCTTCGTTACGATTTTCGGCCAATCCCCGAATTGGGTTGCCAGTCCGGCCAGTTTCTCCGTAGCGGGAAACCATTCTGGCGCGTGCCCTGCCGTGCCGGACCCAATCAGGCGCCGTTGATGCTCCAGATCACCTATCGCGACCTCGATGCCTTGGAGCCGGACCCGCGCAACGCGCGCAGGCATACGGCGGCGCAAATCCGCAAGATCGAGCGCCTGTTGCTCCGGTTCGGCTGGACGACACCGATGGGGCAGGCCGATGGCCGGCTCATCTTCGGTCACGCGCGCCGGCAGGCAGCGCGGAACCTACGCGACCACAGCGTGGTGATTCCCGGCAACGCGGACCCGAACACGGGGCCGGTTGTCGATCTGTCCCATCTGTCGGTCGAGGAGCGGCGCGCCTACGCGCTGGCCGATAACCGGATTGCTCTCGATGCCGGCTGGAACGATGACGTCCTGGCCGAGGAGCTGGCCGCGCTCGATGCCGCCGGCTTCGACACGGCCCTGACCGGCTTCGAGGCGGAGGAGATCGCGGCGATGATGGCCGGTCCCTCGCGCGCGTCGATGATCGCGGAAGTCCCGGTCAGCCCGGTCGAGGATCGGTTCTGGATCAGCGTCCGGGGTCCGCTCGCGCGGCAGGCCGAGGCGTTGCAGCGGCTCCGCGCCGTCATGGCGGAGCTTCCCGGCGTGGCGGTTGAACTCGGCACGATCCAGGATGGCACGTAAGACCCGTTACGGGGACGACCAGGCGGCGCGCCATCGCGGCCCGCAGCGGGGCGGCACGGACAATCACGCGGCCAGCCGGGCCGTGAAAGTGGAGCTACGCCGCGCCGTGCTGGCCGAGATCGGCCCCGAGCGGGCGCATGTCTTTGATGCCTTCGCCGGCGCCGGCGAGATGTTCCGCGCCGTTTGGCGCGAGGCGGCCGGCTATGTGGCCTGCGACACCAGATGGTTCGAGGATGACCGGCCCGCCTTCGCGGCCGACAACCGGCGTGTCCTACGGGCGATCGACCTCCGGCCGTTTACGGTGTTCGACCTCGATGCCTACGGCTCGCCGTGGGAACAGGCGTTGATCCTCGCGGCAAGGCGCCCGCTGCGGCGTGGCGAGCGGATCGGCCTCGCGCTCACGGAAGGCTCCGGGACTTCCATGCGGCTCGCCACGATCCCGGCCCCGTTCGCGCTGCTCGCCGGCGTCGATCCCCGGGCGGCGGGCGCGAACCGGAGCCACGAGGAGCTGGTGGAGCGCGCGATCGCCGGGCTCGCGAAGCGGATGCGCGCACGCGTCACACGGCGCTGGCACGGCGCCGGCAAATCGCAGGCCCAGGTAAAATACGAGGCGATGATCCTGGAGGCTTAGAAGGCCGCGAGCATCCGGTGATACGAGGCGGGCAACTCGCGAAGCGTCTCGCCGTCCAGCGTCGCCCCGCCCTTCTCGCCGGTGATGACTTCCCGGCCGCTCTTGGCGTGGCGCTCGATGCGTGCAAGTCGCTCGCCGTGGTCGATCGCCGAGCGCACCCGTTCCATGTGGGTCCGGGCGTTCGCGGCGCGGTAGAGCGGGTTGTTGCCCCAGGTTCCCCATTGCTTGAACCACACGGCGGCGCCGGCGCGGCGCGCCTCGGCGACGCTCGCCCGCGCCCAGGCGGGTTCGCACGGCCGCGCGCCCGGCCCGGACTCGCCTCCGACCAGCACCCAATCCATCCCGGTGTAGTCGTGCCGGGCAGGCGCGCCGATAAGAGGCTCGACGGACAGGAAGGCGCAGAAGTCGCCGACGGCGTCCTTGAGCCGGCGCAGCGTATCCACCCGGCCGCGCACCCTGTCATCCTCGACGGAGACGCCCAGCCACACGTTCGCCGGCACGCCACGGTCGCGATGCCGCGCCTCGATGTAGCGGCGCAGCGTCATCGGGCGCTTGGTGAGCACCTGGAACACGGTCGCGGGCTCGGCCTCGATGCGGTCGAACACCTGATCGCGGAACCCGTCCGGGACTTGCTCGTGCATCAGGTCCGACATGGAATTCACGAACACCATGCGCGGGCGCGGCGGCTCGCCCTTGGAGCGGAGCGGCCGGAACGTCGCGGCCTGGTCGAGCCGTTCGGGGTGAAGCCGGACGGTCTCGAAGCCGCCTCCGAACAGGCGATCGGTCAGCGCCTTGGCGTAGCAGTTGTCGCACCCGGCTGAGATCGGCGTGCAACCCGTGGTCGGGTTCCAGGTCGAATGCGTCCACGAGATATGCGTTGCGCGGGCTGTCACGGTTTCTCCTGTCGTGCGGCGGTCGAAGGTTTAAAATGGGAGCCGCGCAGCGGCGTGGGGCGGGCGGAACAGGATCGGCATGGCGGGCCTCCTTGGTCGCGCAGGCTTGCGGCTCGGTCGGGCGCGGCGGGCCCGGCCGATGCGTAAGCCTCCGGCCGTTTTGGCCGGGGCGTGGGCGGGGATCAGGCGGCGGCTTTCTCGGGCGCGGCGATGGCGCGGGTCGCGGCCTGGGTAACGGCCATGATCTTCTCGCGCAGGCCCGCGGCCTTCGCGGTCAGGCGATTGGCCTCCGGCCCATCCTTCCGCATGTCGCGCAGCGCGGCCTCGGTGCGGGTCAGGTTCGCCTTGAGCGCGGCGAGGGTGCCCTTGAGGTTCGGCCCGATGATGGCGGCGGTCTCGGCCGGAAGCGGGTTATGGCAGGCGACGGGCATCAGCAGCAGCATGGCGCCCGGCACATCCGGGAAGGTCACGACGCTGGCCGCGTTGTCCGGCGGGGCGAAGAACGTCACGGACTCGGCGCCGATCACGGCGGCCATCTCGCCCACGGCCTTGACGTATCTCCCCTGATACGAAGAGCCCTCAAGCGCGTCGTAAGACCGATCCTCCAGCGCGCCGGCGGCACCGGCGATCACGGAGTCATAGTCCGGGAACTTCCCGTCAACGGGCTGCTGGCGGAAGATAATGGACTCGCAGGGGTCCGCCAGTTCGACGTATCGGGCGTCCTTTCCGTAGCCGACCCGGATCACGGCAGCCTTGGGATCGTCGGCATCGCTGGCGAGCAAGGTGAGGCGCGCCTTCAAGCCCTCGGCCGAGATAATCACGCCGGCCTCAAGCCAGTCCGGCAGCTCGGTTCCGCCCTGCGGCCGGACGGACCCGACGAACAGGCGATGTCCGTCCGTTCCGCATACGCGTAGCACGCCATCTTGCGCGCCGACATGCACGCCCATCAGGTTGTATCGCGTCTCCTCCTTGCTCGCGACGGACAGCGCGGCGCGGATCAGGCGCAAGGGCAGGCTCACGTATCCGAGCGGCGCGACAGGCTCGGCCTCGGTCGGCGCGGCCTCCGGGTCCGCCTCGGGATCGGCCGTCCCGTGCCGGGCCTTGGCCTCTTGGATGGCGGCCTCGCGCTCGGCCTCGATCGTGTTGATCGAAGTCCTCATCGGTCGCGTGTTCCAGGGCCTCCTCGGCCTCCCGGTTGATGGCCGCGATCTCGGCCTCCAGCGGGGTTTCGGCCACCAGGGCGAAACCCTCCGGCTCGGGGTTCGGGTCCGCGCTGGCCTCGGTCTCGGGCGTCGGCTCGGCCTTCGCCCCCGCGGTCTCCATCGCGGCGGCAATCGCGGTCTCGACCTCGGCCTTGACCTCCACCTCCGCGCGCGCCGGCTTGGCACGGCGGGCGCGACGGTTCCGGTTCTTCGTGTCGTTCGCGGCGGCATCCGCGATGCTCGGGGACTCCTCGGTCACGGAATCCACAGCGGCGGCCTCGCGCTCGATCGCCTCGGTCACGCGGGCATCCATCTCGGTCATGTCTCGATCCTTTTCGAGTGTCGGCCTCGCACCATGCGAGGCCCATTGCCCAAGGCTTGCCTTGGTCTCGCGAGCGGGCGCGCGGGGCGGGCGCTCGCGGCATCAGGGCAAGTCGGCCCGGATCAAAAGCCTTCGACACTCGCGCCGGCATCGCGCCAGCGGCGCGCGAATTCGGCGGGGGAGACGTAGGCGAGCCAACCGGTCCCGCCCCAATCGTTCGGACTGAGCGAGATCATCGGTCCCGAGACCGTTTCGCGAACCAGGTTGGCGCGCGGCGCGGTCCGCATGTCGATGATTGGCACCCGAGCCAGCCGCGCGCACGCGGCCATGTGGTCGCAGTCGTAGCCTTGCAGGCGCGCGTTTGCCTCGAAGTAGAGCGTGAAGCCCCCTTGTTTGAGGGTCAGCACGCCTCCGTTGTCGCGCGCGGCGCGCAGCATCCTCGCGTGATCCAGGATGCTGCGACGCTCGCGACGGCGGGCCTCAGTCGCGTTCCCTTTGGCGCGCAGCTCGGCGTGATACCACCAGCGGCGCGCCTCATGGTCGAGGAGTCCATACAGGGTCATTCGGTGCTCGCCTGTCTGCGAGATCGCGGCGCGCCCAATGCGCACCACGCCAAGGCTTGCCTTGGTCTCGCGAGCGGGCGCGCGGGGCGGGCGCTCGCGGCATCAGGGCAAGGCCGGGCCGGATCAGCGGCGGAAACCGCCGTTCATCGCGGCGGCAACTAAGTGACGGCGGCCATAGTCACCAGCCTGGACAATCGCGGATGTGGAGCGGTCGGCGGCCATGAGGGTCGGCGCGTCACCACGGCGGCCAGACTGCGGCTTGCGCGCGCCATTGGCGACGCGGGCGGGCATGTGGTGGACAATCACGCGACTTGCGCTAACGGGAGCGGGATCGCGCTTCAGCAGTAGCGGGCGCCCATTATCGGGCCAGCAATAGGCGGGGCGAGGCGGTGGTATCATATCTTGCCAGCACGTCACGGGCTTGCGCGGCGGGTGCTTCATGGTCGCACTCCACGGATTCTGACGATGGTTTCGGCGCTACCTTGCGCCATCGTCAGGCGTGCGGATTGCAGCACGCGACCATGCGGGAGCAGGGCATTAGCGCGCGCGATTCTGGCGCGGCCTACCTGCTAACGTTGCATTCTCCTGCAACTCGGGCGGCAACTCCCCTGACTCCCTCGCCTTGCTATCGGCGGGAGACAATCGCTGATCTCTCACGGAGGGCCACGCTCACGGATCGGGAGCAGCAAAGGCTCCACGGGTGCGCGCTGGTCTCTGACTTTCGAGCACAGGCGATCAGGTTCGGCGGGAGACTAAGCGCCACGTATGGGCGGGCGCGATTTCGGTCTTGTCTCCAGGCTAGGCTAGGCTTCCAGTAGGCTTTCGGCCTTGCTGATGTGTGCAAATTACAGTCATCACGGCAGGCACGTCAACGGAAAAAATCAGCAACGCTGAACTATTTTATGGCTGGCCGTTTCGGTAGAGGTTGCGAGTCGGATGCGTTCTGATTCGAAACAGAAGGAGCCGCCTTCCAAGCAAGAACATGCTCGCGCGCGCGGGCGCGGGCGGGCTGGCAGTCGCGAGCGGCGCGGGCGCGATGGCGGGCGGAACGGGCGCGCGAGCCAACGGCAACGGCAAAAGAGAAGAACAGGAAGACAAGCGGGCGGGCGCGCGGCGGAACGGGCGCGATACGACGGGCGGATGCACAACTAGACGCGCGGCGCACGGGCTCGAGCGGAACGGGCACGGCGGACGCACATCGGAGCCAGCATAGGCGGGCGCGTGACGTGACAAGCACGGGCGCATGGGCGAGATCGCGGGAAAGCCTTGGCAGATGCGGCTTTGAGCGGCGAAAGGGTGAGCCGGGGCTTGGCGCGCGCGTCTATGAAAACGCGCGCGGATCGAAAGCGGGCGCGTGACCAGCAAGCGGATGGCGGGCGCGGCGGGCGCGCGACCAGGCGATCGCGCAATAAAACGTATGTCCGTCACCCGGGCGAGTATCGCGAAAATTGCGCGACGGGGCGGGCGCGTGACACTGGCAAGTCACGGGTATCTGGCGGGCGTGGCGGAACGCTTAGAGCGGGGCGGGTTTTGGCGGGTATGAGCACATCCCTACCAGGGACGTGCGAGCGGGTAGGCCCCCACCCTCTTGCAGCGGGTGGGCGCGGCATTGGCAGGCCCCTCCACAAATCTACGGGAAACAAAAGGGAATGTCTTTCAGTAAACCTGAAAAGGCGGCGCGGAAGGCTGGCGCGGAAGTTGCGGCGAAGTCGGCGCGTGTGCCAACGGGCCAGAAGGGCGCGCCCCTGTCCCTGTCGGAGAGACGGCGGCGGGAGGAGCGGAAGCGCGGCGAGGCGTTCCTGGAGGGGTTGCGGGGTGGGCTGTCGGTCGCTCATGCGGCGGGCAAGGCGGGGTTCACACGGCAGGCGGCGTATCTGCGGCGGAAGAACGATCTGGAGTTCGCGCAGGCATGGAATGACGCGATCGAGCAGGGGACGGACGTGCTGGAGGACGCGGCGACGGTGCGCGCGGTGCGCGGTGTCGAGAAGCCGGTGTTCCAGCAAGGGAAACAGGTCGGGACCATACGGGAGTATTCCGACATCCTGATGATCTTTCTGCTGAAGGCCCGGCGGCCGGAGAAGTATCGGGACAACGCGACCATCGAGCACACGGGGGCGGGCGGCGGCCCGATCAAGCTGGAGGTTGGCGAGGCGCGGGCGCGGCTGGCGGATCGGCTGGGGCGGTTGGGCGCGGCGGTGCCGCGGCTGGCGCCGAAGCCGGGGGTTATCCCGCCCGGTGCATCCTGATGGCGGCGCGGCGGACCAAGGCGGCGGATATTCCGGGGCCGGACCTCGGGCCGCTGATCCGGGCGGTCGCGCTGATGGGGCCGATCGAGCGGGCGCGGCTGATCGAGGGGCTGCCCGACGACGAGGTAGTGGCGCTGGACGCCGAATGGGATGCAGCGGTGCGGTCGGACTTGCTGGTGTGGTCCTGCGAGGCGCTGGCCGGGATGAACCTGACGCCGGCGGCGCATCATCGGCTGCTGGTCGAGGAGTTGGAGCGGCTGGCGCTGGACCCCGGCCACCCAGCGGCGAATGACCGCCTGATGGTCCTGATGCCGCCCGGCTCCGCCAAGAGCACTTATGCGAGCGTGATCTTCCCGCCGTGGTTCATGCAGCGGATGAAGGGCGCGCTGGTCATCGGGGCGAGCCACACGGCGGACCTCGCGGTGACGTTCTCGCGGAGGATCCTCGGGCTGGTGCGCGAGCATGGGCCGCTGCTGGGCTTGCGCCTCGCCAACGAGAACGTGCTGGCCTGGGGGACGCGCGAGGGGGCGGAATACAAGGCGGCGGGCGTCGGTGGCCCGATCACCGGGCGGCGCGCGGACCTTGCCATCGTGGACGATCCCGTGAAGTCACGCGTGGAGGCGGACAGCGAGGCGGTGCGGGCGCGGACCTGGGATTGGTTCCGCTCCGAGCTGCTGACCCGCATGAAGCCGAACGGCCGGATCGTCCTGATTATGACCCGCTGGCACGAGGACGATCTGGCGGGGCGGCTGCTCGAGCACGAGGAGGATCGCTGGCGGGTGCTGTGCCTGCCGGCGCTGGCCGAGGCGGGCGACCCGCTGGGCCGCAAGCCCGGCGAACCCCTGTGGCCCGAGTGGGAGTCCGGGGAGAAGCTGGCCGACAAGCAGCGCACGATGGGCGAGCGCGAGTGGACGGCGCTGTTCCAGCAATCGCCGCGGCCGACGTCAGGGTTGCTGTTCGAGGTTGGCAGGCTCGGTGTCGTGGAGGAGGCCCCGCCCTGCGTCACCGTGGCGCGCGGCTGGGACTTGGCGGCGACCGAGGCCGTGGCGACGACGAACCCGGACTGGACCGTGGGCGCGAAGATCGGGCGGACGGCCGAGGGCCGGTTCGTGATCCTCGACATCGTGCGGATGCGCGGCCGGCCGGAGGCGGTGGAGCGCACCTTGCGCGGCACGGCGGAGGCGGACGGGCGGAGCGTGCGGGTGTCGCTGCCGCAGGATCCCGGACAGGCCGGGAAGTCGCAGGCCGAGCATCTGGCCCGGCTGCTCGCCGGGTTCGACGTGAAGACGAGCCGGGAGAGCGGTGCCAAGGCAACGAGGGCGGCGCCGCTGGCCGCGCAGGTGAATTCCGGCAACGTCGCGATGGTCCGGGCGCCGTGGAACCGCGATCTGGTGGAGGAGATGCGGGGCTTTCCGGCCTCGCGGAAGGACGACCAGGTGGACGCGCTGGCGCGCGCCTTCGAGATGATCGCCACGACGCCGACCAAGACCCGGCGGGTGGCGCTGCCCTTCATGGCCCGCTGAACGAGGATCGCAGGTGTTCGACACGCTCAGGAAGGCGATCGGGGCGGACCCCGACTATCCGGCTCGGGTATTCGAGCTGACGGTTCTGAACCGGGTGCTCGACGGCACGCTCTACGACGCGCTGCCGCACGAGTTCCACGAGGAGCGCACCGAGGGCGGGGAATACGTGCCGTTGCGCAAGCGCCGGCCGTCGGTGCGGTTCAATCTCTGCCGCATGGTGGTCGAGGATGCGGTCGCGCTGTTGTTCGGCGACGGGCGGTTCCCGGCGATCGACTGCCCGGACGCGACGACCCGGAACGCGCTGCTGCGGCTGGTGGCCGAAACCGGGCTGGTCGCGACCATGAACGAGGCGGCGTTGCGCGGCTCGGTCGGCTCGGCCGCCGTGCTGATGCGGGTGCTGCGCGGGCGCGTGTTCTTCGATGTGCTGGACACGACGTTCCTGACGCCTTCCTGGCAGGAGGACGCGCCCGACACGCTCGCCCGCGTCACCGAGCGATACAAGGTGCGCGGCGACGTGCTGCGGGGCATGGGCTACGCCATTCCGGATGACCGGCTGACCGGCTGGTTCTGGTGGCAGCGCGTGTGGGACGAGCAGCAGGAGGCATGGTTTCTGCCCGCGCCGGTCGGCGACGACGACGCGCCGCCCGAGGTCGATGAGACCCGCACGGTGCGGCACGGGCTCGGCTTCGTGCCACTGGCGTGGATCAAGAACCTGCCGGGGCCGTCGAGCACCGGCGGCGCGGCCGAGGGCGCCTGCACGTTCCGGCCCGCGATCGAGACGCAGATCGAGATTGATTACCAGCTCAGCCAGGCCGGGCGGGGGCTGAAATACTCATCCGACCCGACCTTGCTCATCAAGGAGCCGGCGGCCGGCGACGCCGGCGAGATGGTGCGGGGCGGCGCCAACGCCCTGGTGGTCAGCGAGAAGGGTGACGCGAAGCTGTTGGAGATCGGCGGCACAGCGGCCGAGGCCGTGATGGCGTATGCACGGTCGCTTCGCGAGTTCGCGCTGGAGAGCATCCACGGCAACCGGGCGACTGGCGAGAAGCTGGCGACCGCGCAATCCGGCAAGGCGATGGAGCTGATGCACCAACCACTGATCTGGCTGGCCGACCGGATGCGGACTTCCTATGGCGAGCATGGGTTGCTGTCCCTGCTCCGTATGGTCGTGGGGGTGCGGCACCGGATGGAGCTGCGGTTCCGCGACGGCGAGGCGGTCCCCGAACTGGTGCCGGCGGCGCGGGTCTCGCTCCGCTGGCCGCCGTGGTTCCATCTGACCCAGCAGGACCGGCTTGAGCAGGCGCAGGGGCTGGCGACGCTGAAGGCGTCGGGCCTGGTGTCGCGCGAGACCGCCGTGAAGGTCGTAGCCGCCGATTACGAGGTGCCGGACCCGGCCGAGGAGTTGCGGCGCATCCAGGCCGACATGACGGAGTCCAACCCGCACTATGCGGCGCAGGAGGCCAAGCCCACGCTGCTAGGCACCAAGCCGTCTCCGGAGCGGCCGCACATGCAGGATCCCCGTATCCGGCACCCGCTTGGTTAGTCATAACCGGGCGATGGGGCAGTAACTGGGAGCGGACATACAGCATGGTGCGAAATTCAAGACTTCCGGATTTCCCGAAAGGTAATGACCGTAATGGGAGCGCAGCGACCGGGGCTACGCGGACGGGAGACGGCGCCTAACGCAATGGACCGTTATGTGCAGGCGGTTGCAATCATCGCCGTCCGTGGCCGAAGTTGGAGCAACGCATGGAGAAGCAAATGGAGACCAAGATCGACGAAATCGCCAGCGGCATCTATCGCCTCTCGACCTTCGTGGGGGAGATCGCACCGCCGGCCGGCTTCACTTTCAACCAATTCCTCGTCCTTGGAGACGAGCCACTGCTGTTCCACACCGGTCCCCGGGGTATGTTCCCGCTCGTCCGATCGGCCGTCGCCCGTCTCGTTGTACCCGAGCGACTGCGCTGGATTACCTTCGGCCACTATGAGGCGGACGAGTGTGGCGCGATGAACGAGTGGCTTGCGGTTGCATCGCAGGCCGAGGTGGCGCACGGACCAACCGGATGCCTGGTATCCTTGAACGATATGGCCGACCGCGCACCCCGCGTCCTGCAAGACGGTGAGGTGATCGATCTCGGTAAAGGCAAGCGGGTCCGCTATCTCGATACGCCGCATATTCCCCATGGTTGGGAGGCGGGCGTTCTTTACGAAGAAACCACCGGCACTTTGCTATGCGGCGACCTGTTCACCCAACTCGGCGATGGTCCGGCGTTGACCGAGAGCGACATTGTCGGACCTGCGATAGTTGCCGAGGATCTATTCAATTATTCCAGCTTGAACCCCAGCACGGGCGCGACGATCCGAAAGCTCGCAGGGCTCTCACCGCATACATTGGCGCTCATGCATGGCCCGTCCTTTTCTGGCAATGCCGAAGCCGCGCTCCGCTCTTTGGCTGACCACTATGACCACCGTATTTTTGGTCGGGCATCCGCCGCTGGATAGACTGCGGCCCGCTACATATAAATCGTTCGGTTGACCGGGGGTGGGAAGTCCAGTTCCCACCTACCGCTGGCCTTCCACGCAGAAATCAAGATTTTCGGGCACTGCGCAGCTCTCAATGCGGCCAAAGGGTTGTGCCTTCCAGAACTTATGCCCGAAATCAGCCGTGCGTCCTGCACGCATTGCCGGCATCTGTTTCTCCGCCGCGACGGATGCGTCATTCCTGTGAAGCACGGCTCTGGGTAGGCAGTGGTGACCGGCGATGCCGATCGACGGACGTCTGCTTTGAACAACGGCGTCCTCCAAAGCGGACCAGCAGCTTTCGGCCAACTACGGTCCTGAGTGATGCTCAGTCGAACGTCCGAGTTCGGTCGAAAGCAGTAATCAATCATAGCGCCCGAATTTAAGAGCTCAACGAGCCGGCGCGCAGCACCGCGCCGCGCCCCATCACCCGGGCGGCCGGGAGCCGCCATAACTCCGAGGAAAACATGTTGATTCGCACTTTCGTCCGCGCCCCGGAGGGCGGCGGATCGACCACGACTGACCCATCGCCGGCCAACCAAGCCCCGAACCCGCCTCCGCCCCCGGCGCCTCAGCTGTCCGAAGCCCAGACCTTCTCGCGCGAATACGTGCAGGAGCTGCGGCGCGAAAACGAGACGTGGCGGCACAAGGCGCGCGGCCATGAGACCGCCGCCGAGCAGGCGCGGCGCGAGAAGGCCGAGGCCGAGCGCGCCCGCGACGAGGCGGTGGAGCAGGCCCGCAAGGATGCGGAGACCACCGTGACGGCGGCGCGGCAGGCCGCCAACGAGCGGATCGTCCGGGCCGAGGTGAAGGCCGCGGCGACCCGCGCCGGCATGGTCGATATGGACGGGCTCAAGCTGCTCGACCTGTCGGCGATCACGCTGGACGACGCCGGCGAGGTCGCGATTCCGGAGAAGTTCTTCGAGGACGCCAAGCGGGCGAAGCCGTGGCTGTTCGGCGCAGCGCCGGGCAGCACCAGCCATCCCGGCAGCCCGCCGCCGACCCAGCCGCCGGCGCGGAAGTCGGCCAAGGAGATGTCCGACGAGGAGTTCGGCCAGGCGATGCGGACGCGCTCCTGGCGCGCCTGACGGTCGCGACGACCCAACCATTCGCAATCCTCGAATGGTTGGCGTGAGGAACCGCCTTGCCGGGGCATGTGATGGCCCCGGTTTCCCGCTTCCTTCCCCAGCCTATCGGGCGCCGGCCGCCACGAGGCATCCCCCCAATCAGAGAGACCCGAGATGCCCCTGAACAATCTTCCCAGCTCCATCCAGTCGGTCATCCAGCAAGGCTTCCTGGAGCGCCGCTTCCGTCAGACCCTGACCGCCAGGCTCGGCTTCCGGGCCATCGCCGACCGCGAGCCGTTCATGGCGGGCCTCGGCGAGACGATCACCAAGACCCGCACGGGCCTGCTGCCGGCGGTAACGACGCCGATGGCGCCGGCGGGGAACGCCGACATCACCTCCGGCCTGACGCCGCAGAACATGGCGGTCGAGCAGTTCACGCTCGGCGTCGCGCAGTATGCGGCCGACATGCAGCTCAACGTGGTGACGAGCCGCGTGGCGATTGACGACCTGTTCCTGCAGAACGCCTACACGCTCGGCGAGCAGGCGCGGCGCTCGACCGATATGCTCGCCCAGAAGGCGCTGTTCGACGGCTACATGGGCGGCAACAGCCGCGTCACGACGACGCTCGGCGCCGCCGGCACCACGGTCCATGTTGACGACGTTCGGGGCTTCTTCATGACCCTGAACAGCGCCGGCCAGCCGGTATCCGTCAGCAGCAGCAACACCCTGGCCGTGGTGGTTGGCAGTACCTCCTACACGCTGACCGGCGTGGTGGCCGATGGCAGCGCGCCGTCGGGGATCAACCCGTGGCTCGCCAACCTCGCGTTCTCCGGGTCCAGCTCGAACTCGTCCACGACGCCGGGCGGCTTCTCTGGCTCGCTGACCTTCTCGGCCAACGTGAGCATCGCCGACGGCACGGCTGGTAACGTGGCGCAGAGCGCGGTGGCGCCGCTGGTGATCCGCCCCTCGGCCACCGCCGCCGGCAACGCGATGGCCGCCACCACAGCGGCGATCAGCGCGGCCAACGACATCAACTCCGGCCGCCTGACGATGCAGATGATCCTGACCGGCAAGGCGACGATGGCGGCGAACGGCGTGCCCCCCGTCGAGGCGTCGGGCAGCTACATCCTCTACGCCGATCCGATCCACCTGACCGGACTCTATCAGGACGCGGCGTTCCAATCCTTCTTCCGCGGCAAGCCGGACAGCCCGGAATACCGCCAGGGCCTGGTGGCCGAGCTGCTGCAATGCTCGATCGTGGAGACCAATCTGAACCCGGTGCAGAACCTCGCCGGGGTCGGCACAGTGCGGCGCGCGGTGCTGTGCGGCCAGGGCGCGCTCGTGGAGGCCGAGTTCACGGCGGCCGGCTATGCCGCCGCGCAGCGGGCGGACGACGCGGACGACATGATTGCCGTCGTGGACGGCATCGCCCACGTCACCCGCGAGCCGTTGGACGCGCTCAAGCAGGTGGTGACGCAGGCCTGGTCCTATATCGGCGGCTTCGTCGCGCCCACCGACACCACCACGAACCCGAACACGATCCCGACCGCGAGCAACGCGGCGCTGAAGCGCGCCGTGCTGATCGAGAGCCTGTAACCCTGGAGCGGCGCCCGGCTCGGCATGTTCGTTTTTGCCGCCTCAAATGAGGTCGCGAAAGCAAACACGCCGGCCGGGCGCGACCCGAACCGGAGGAAATGGCGTGTCCGATACGCAGGACGACGCGGCGGGGGGAAACCCGGCGCCCGATACCGAGCACCTTGCCGCCGAGGTTGAGCGGCTGACGACGTTGCTGGCGCTGGAAACCGACCAGACCACGCGACTGACCGCGGAACTCGACGCCGCACACGAGCGGATCACCGAACTGGATCGCGAGATCGCGGAGCGCCGGCGCGCGATGCCTCCGCCGCCCGCGCCGCCGGTGCATCCCGATTTCCCGCGCGGCGTGAAGCTCCTGGCCCCGCATGGCTTCATCGAGGAGGGCACCGGCCGGCATCGCTTCTGGAACGCCGGCGATGTCGTGGCCGACCCGGCCGAGGTCGCGCTGCTGATTGGGCGCGGGGCCGCGCTGGGCAACCGGTAACCTGCCCTTGTGGGGGACTGATCCATGTCGGGTTTCGTCGCCTATGCCTTCACCGACGCGCAGAAGGCGGACATCCGCCGCTATTGCGGATACCCGGCGTATGGCGACGGCTCGGTGGTGTTCCCGCAGCCCTGGACCATGCGGCAATACCTCGCCCTGGAATACCGCCTCGCGCATCTGTCGCAGGCCGAAGGCGGCGTGGTGGTGAACACCTATCTCGCGAACCTCGCCACACTGGAGACCGCGATCCCGGCGGCCGGCGCGAACCTCGACACCGATCAGGCGGCGATCTGGAAGCGCAACACCAACGAGGTGCGCGACCGCGAGCGGCTGTTCGACGCATGGCGGCGGCGCCTGTGCGGGTTCATCGGCGTGCCGCCGGGGCCTCATTTGAGTGAAGCGAACTCCGTTCGGCTGGTAGTGTGATGCGTCAGTGGGGGCTGTGGGTGCAAGACAGCTTCGGAGCGAGCGGCGGGCCAGGGCCTGTGCCGGTCAATTGCAGCTGTCCTCGACGAAAAGGCGCATGCAGTGCCCGGATTTCGTGGGCCGCCGAATAAGAAAATGCTGGCCATGTGTTGTGAGCCCGATATTCTCCCCGACGACCTTAATTTGACGGGGCTTTGACCGGAGGCGACCGTGAAGACATGGAGCGGTGCTGTATTACTGGGCCTCTGGCTCGCATTGCACAGTCATGCGGCACTGGCGGAGCAAGCCGCCATCATAGCGCCTGTGTGCTACAATTGGTCCGCCTACGAACGTTCCGATCTGCCGGCAATGCCAGGCAAGGTAAAAGAGACAAAGCCGTCCAATCGCGGTCCAATTGAGTGCGACTCCGATATTTCGCTCGATGATGCAAAATCTTCCTATAGGGAAATTACCCAGCTCATACCGAAGTGCGTCGCACGGGCCAAGAACCAGAAGGCGAAGATCGACTGCCGGCAGTTGTTCACCGCAATTGATTACAATGTCTGTGATGATGAGAAGACACTAGGGTGGTACCATTTTTGGGCTCCGATGGAAGACTTCGCTGACGGGCGCGCTGCGTTCGCTCGTCTAAGCCAGCGTGCGATGACGGGACAGACTTTTGACGGTCATGTCATCGTGGAATCTAATTCGAGCACTAAAGATAGGCGACACCTGGCGCTTTGTGAGGTGATTACTGTTTCTAATGTAAGCGGTCCCCCGACCAACTGTGTGACGGTGGCGATCGTGGGTGGTGGCGAAATTTGGATGCGAGGCGGGAATCCGCACCAGTCGCTCTGTTTTTCAAGCGCGTCATTCCGTGCGACAGGAGCAATTGACATTCATTGGCGAATTGATACCCAAAGAAGCCCCGCAGAGTTAGGAGCGGCGATTCTCAAAATGCTGTCGGACAGCCTCGGATTGACCTCGAAAATGCAAGAGGAAAGAGGTTCTGTAGGAGATGTTATGTCTGTCGATTTGACTTCTGCTGCTGCTTTTCAAGTCTCTACGGTTTTGCCTGGTGGCTGGCGCAATGCTGTTGATTTCGACGTGCAGATATACGAGAGGCAGGACGCATCCGGGGCTGAATGGGTTTCGCTCCAGGGTGTCGCTCATGTCCTTATCTCTAAGGGAAATCCGTCGGCGTTGGTCGATTACACTCCGCTTAGCGATGCTCAGAAGGCAATCTATGCGGCCGCGTTGGATTCGCGCATAGCCGAAGCTATAGAATCTGTCTGCCGAGTACATAAAGAAGTTGACTCAGATACTATTATATGCAAGTGACCGCTCTTGAGGAGGTTGTCAGCATGTCCGTACGCTCAGCGCGAAAATGGCTGATCCTTGCTAGCCTGAGCATCACAGGCTTACAGATGTTGTTCTTAATCATGGCGCCTTCTTTCGGGTTTCCATTGGTCTCTCCAGAAAATTTTCATTTGCTGGAGATAGTCTCTCCCGTCTTTCTTGGCTATCTTGGCTCTGCCTCGCATTTCGTGTTTAACAACCCCGTGCCAGAAGTGCCGGTACAAAACGAATTCCTTGCACCCCTCGTTATTGGCCCGATAGTCATTTATCTGATTGTCGTAGCCGGGGCGGTCGTGGTTTTCGCTTACTCGAATCGCTTGAGCGCGCCTGCGGGCACCGGTATGTCCGAGGGTGATTTAGCGACCGCCCTATCATCGGCACTGGGCCTTCTTGCGGTTACAACGGGTGTTGTCACCTCATATCTTTTTGTGTCAGCTGACTCCCAAGTCGCCCCGCATCCCGTCGGTGAGGCTATCAAAGGAACCGGTGAAACCTGATCGTCATTCGCTGCTTGATAGCGGCGGGGCCGCAGCGCGAATTCTGGTCCGATCCGCGTGATCGCCCGGGTGGTCGCGCTGCTCGCGACCCGGCTGAACAACGCCATCCTCGACGGGACCGCTTGATGGTCAGCCAGACGACGATCCAGGCCAAGGTCAACAAGGGCAGCGCCATCGCGACGGCGAAGGCGGGCGTGGCGTGCGCGTGGTATCGCGCGACCTCGGCGACGAACCCGCTGGCCGGCGGCAACCAGCTCGGCACTCTGCAAGTCCTGTTCGACACCTCGGCAACGATGGGGCAGCGCACGCCTCGGCGGCGCGACAAGCCGGAGGATTGGTTCGGCGCGTTCGACATCACCGGCATAGCTTTGGGCGATTACCTCGTCACGCCGGCGGCCGAGACGTTCTTCGTGGCCACGCTCGACCCGTTCCGGCCGGCGCGTCTCGTGCTGTGCAATCGGACTGTAGAGATCAGCGAACCGGAACCCATGCAGGGCGTCGGGGAGATTGCCGGCTACGGCGGCGACCTCGCCAAGGCCGAGACCGTGCTGGCCTCGGGCTGGCCGTGCTCGATCGCGCAGGGCAACCGGGTTGAGCCGTCGAGCGCCGGGCTGCCCGGCGACGTGCGGCTGCCCTGGACGAGCGTGCTGTTGCCCGCGATTCCCGGCGTGACGCTGCGGAACGGCCTGATCCTCACCGACGACGAGGAGTTCCGGCGCATCATCAGCTCCACCGAGCTGACGCCGCTCGGCTGGCGCTGCACCGCTGTTCTGGAGACCGCATAGGCGCATGGCCGACAAGTCCGAGGTCGAGGGGGCGCTGGCCACGCTCGCTGCGTCCGCGCTGTATCCGGCCGGGCCGTCCGGCGCGTGCGTGGCCGGTCTGCCGGTGCGGGTCTATCGCGGCTGGCCGACGGCCGAGCAGCTAGACCAGGATGTGCAGGCCGGAACGGCGCACGTCACGGTGTTCGAGGCGGCGGGGTTCACGCGGCTCGGCACCGGCGACCTTGACCACGAAATCAGTGTGCAGGCGGCGCCCGCAACCCTGGCGGCGACCGTCGCCGGATCGGTCGTGAGGTTCGCCGGCGTGGCGGCTTCGGGCCAGCTCGCCGGCGTTGCGTTCGGCGGCCAGAGCTGGGTCTATGCCGTGCAGGCGTCCGACACGCCGCTTTCGGTCGCGCGGGCCCTCGCCGCTTTGATCGCGGGCGCTGGTTGGACGCTGGAGAACGGCAACCCGATCACCGACGATGCCGGCAACCCCCTCCTGCTGAGCGAGGGGGCTACGGCGAGCGCGAGCGGCCCGAACGGCTTGCTGACGATCGCGACCACGCTGCCAGTGACCGTGCGCGTCGTGCAGGATGGGCAGACCATCCGCCGCGTGCGCCAGCAGGTGCAGGGCTTCCGCATCATCACCTGGGCGCCGTCGCCGACCGCGCGCGACGCCATCTGCGCCGCCGTGGATGCCGCCTTTGCCGATGCGCGGTGGGTGCCGCTTCCCGATCAGCGCGGGCGGCTGATCTACCGCAACACCGTGACGAACGACGTGCCGAGCCGCGCCCGGCTGTGGCGACGCGATCTGCTCTACAGCGTGCAGTTCTGGACCACGATCACGCTGGCCGCGCCCGAGATGCTGTTCGGCGACACCGAGATCGCGGTGGCCGACACCACGCTCTCGATCATCACCTGACCGGGCCTCTCGCCCACCCCATCCCCCCGAGGAGTTTGCGCCCATGCCGATCGTCCAACAGGGCGCGGTCAACACGACCGCGCTCGTGGTGCCGGACCTCTATGTGCAGATCGTGCCGCCGCAGAACCTGATCCTGAACGGCGTGCCGACCGACATCCTCGGCGTGGTCGGCAGCGCCCCGTGGGGGCCGGTCGGCCAGCCGACGATCATCGGCACCATGTCGGATTACGCGGCGGCGTTCGGCTCCGTCGTGGCCCGCAAGTTCGACATGGGGACGCAGGTCGCGACGGCGGTTCAGCAGGGCGCGCAGGATTTCCGCTGCGTGCGCGCCACCGACGGCACCGACGCGGCGGCGACGGCGGTGCTGAACGGTTCCTCGACCGCGAACTGCTCGGCGATCCTCACCTCGCTCTACACCGGCTCGCTCGCGAACGGCGATCAGATCACGCTCGCCGCCGGCAGCAAGGCCGGCTCCTACAGGCTGACCGTCGCCCGGCCCGGCCGCACGTCCGAGGTGTTCGACAACATCGCCGGCACCGGCGCGGCCTTCTGGTCGGCGCTCATCGCGGCGGTAAACACCGGGTCGGGCCAGGTGCGCGGTCCCTCAAACTTCATCACGGCCGCTGCGGGCGCCGGCGCCAACGTCTCGGTCGCCCCGTCCTCGCTTTCCCTGCCCATGACGATCACGCTGGGCTCGGGCACCAATGGCGGCACCGCCGGCACCGACGGCGCCTCCGGCATCACCGCCGCGATGCTGGTCGGCCAGGACATCGTGCCGCGCAAGGGGATGTGTGCGCTGCGCGGCCAGGGCTGCTCGGTCGGCCTGCTGGCGGACGCGGACGATTCGACGCAGTGGAGCACGCAGATGGCCTTCGGCCTGTCCGAGGGCATCTACATGATGCTGGTGGCGCCGGCCGGGTCCGCCATTCAGAACGGCAGCACCGGCACGGTCGATCTCAAGCAGGCGGCCGGCATCGACTCCTTCGCGGCGAAGTTCCTGCATGGCGATTGGCTGTGGTGGTCCGACCAGGTGAACGGCGTCGTGCGGCTGGTCTCGCCGCAGGGCTTCGCGGCCGGCCGGCTCGCCAACCTCTCGCCCGAGCAGTCCGGCCTCAACAAGCCGATCTACAGTGTGATCGGCTCGCAGAAATCGGGCACGCCGGGCAGCGGCCAGGCGACGACGTATTCGACCGCCGAGCTGTCCGCGCTCATTCAGGCCGGCGTGGACGTGATCTGCAACCCGCAGCCGGGCGGCGCCTATTGGGGCCTTCGGGCCGGGCACAATTCCTCGTCCGACCCGCGCGTGAGCGGCGACAATTACACTCGGCTGACCAACTTCATCGCCGCCACGCTCGATGCCGGCATGGGCTTGAACGTCGGCGAGGTCATCAACACCAAGCTGTTCGACAGCATCCACGCGACCCTGACGAGCTTCCTGCAGAACATGCTCGACCAGGGCCTGCTCGGCAGCACGGACGGCACGGTGCCGTTCGCGGTGGTGTGCGACGCGAGCAACAATCCGGCCTCGCGCACCGCGCTGGGCTACGTGCGGGCGGATGTGCAGGTTCGCTACCAGGGCATCAACGAGAAGTTCATCGTGAACCTCGAAGGCGGCCAGACCGTGCAGGTGAGCCTGCAAACGCTGCCCGGCGGCCAGCCCTCCGCATAGCGGTCGTCAGTGGTCAGTCGTCGGTTGTCAGAGAAGGCGCTGACCATGACTGCTGACTCTGAAGACTGACGACTGACAACCGACAACTGAACGGAGTGGTCCCGTGGCCGCCTCAGACAATGATTTCACTATCGGCAATGACGTTCGGCTGGTGCTGATCTTCGGCATCCTCGGCCGGATCGACCTTGCCCACATCACCGGCTTCTCCGCGAAGCAGATCGTCAAGCAGCTCCGCGTGCCGATCCTGAACGCGCCGCCGATCGGACGCGACGTGCCGGGCGGCTGGAATGGCTCGTTCGACATCGACCGCGCCAACAGCGCCGCCGACGACCTCGCCTCGGCAATCGAGACGCTGTTCTGGAACGGCCAGCGCCTGCCGTCCGGGCAGATTTACCAATACGTCAACGAACCGGACGGCTCGACCTCGACCTTCCTGTTCTCGGGCGCGACGCTCGCGGTGGACGATGCCGGGACGTGGCAGCAGGAACAGGCGGTCAAGCAGCACCTGAGTTTCTTCGCCAGCCGGCGCCGGAGGATCTCGAGCATGGTCGAGCCACGCACCGTCACGGACGCGGCCACCGGGCGCGCGTTCACCCTTCGCATCCTGTCGCCCGGACAGATGCTCGATCTCCTGGAAGCGGCGGGGAAGAACTCGACCAATCAGGGTTGGGTGCAATACGCCATGCTGGTCTGCTCGGTGGCCGAGATCGACGGCGTGCCGGAGCCGATGCCGACCAGCATCAAGGAGGTGAAGGCCCTCGGCGAGAAGGTCGGCAATTCCGGGATCGTCGCTCTCGGGAACGATCTGTTCGGGACCGGCTCGCCCGCCGCGGACGCGCCCGTCGCCGCCCAGGCCGAGGCCGTGGCGACGGCAAAAAACTGAGCCGGCACCCTGTTCTTCGCGACGTGCTGTTCCTGGTGAAGAACGGGGTGCCCTACGATGTGGCGATGACGATGACGCCCGTGCGCCGTCTCGCTTGCGTGGTCGCGCTCGGCGAACTCGGCGGCGGTGCGTTCGACTGGAAGGCGCTTCGTTGGCAGGAGCGGCGATGAAATCCTTTGACGGCATCGCCGCCTTCATCCGGCATCTGGCGATCATGCAGGCGACGATCCCGGCAGCCGAGAAGGATTGGCTGACCGCCGCTGCCCGCATCGTACAGCGCGAGGCGAAGGCCGAACTCGGCACCTATCAGCGCGCCAACACGGGGCCGTTCGGGCCGTGGCCGGAGCTGGCCGACGCCACCAAGCGCGAGCGCGCCGAGAAGGGCTTTTCCGAGAACGAGCCGCTACTGCGGACGGGCGCGTTGCGCGACAGCATCACGGTCGCAGTGCGGGGCCACGAGGCGGCGATCGGGTCGGAGAGCGAGATCGCGGTCTATCAGGAACTCGGCACCACAGGCTCGGCCGGATCGAGCATGTGGGGCAAGGTGGGGCGCCAGCACGTCCCGCCGCGCCCGTTCCTCGGCCCGGCCGGGTTCCGCAAGGGCGAGGAGGCCGCGAAGCTGATCGGCGCGCATGTCGGCTGGCACGTCGCCGGTCTGCCTCCCCGAAAGCCCTGAGACCCTGCCCGGAAGGGAGGTACGTGGTCTCAGCGGGTTGCGATAGTGTGGCCGCATCGTCGGTGCGGTGCTCTACACTCGCGTCCAGTTCGTTCCGTTGCTAATCCGCTCTTACCGGCTCTGATGCCGCCCGCACTGCCCACGCTAAGGTTTAGGTGACGTTACCGAATGGAGCCGAAGCGGGTGTACTTCGTTCCGCTACAGGCTGGGCAAGAAGAGCCTTTGTAGCAGCCGGTAGAGGACAACCAGCCAACTTGGCAGCAGCCGATGAAAGGGCTCCCTCCCACACCTCCGCCGCAGTCTGGGTTGCTGCAACGATAGAGAGCGAAGCCGTGGTTGGCCTCGCCACACCCAGGACACTTGGAGCGCGTCGGCTCGTTGCTCATGCTGTTCCTCCCAGGCCATTTGCCGCCGTGAAACTTGCTACCTGAGCAGCAGTGCTGCGACAGCGTAGCGAACGCATGTTGTCCCCGCCCCGGACTGGGTCAAGGCCCTTGCAACTCGGCGGGTCAGCAGGCGGACGCGCGCAACGAGAATCCATGCGGTCGCGGAAATGACGAGCGAGCCTGCGGCAGCGGCCGAGCCACGCGAAGCTGCGCTCGACCGCCGCTTGATGATCTCGATTTCCAACAGCCGAAGCCGGCGAGTTCGCAGCGCAGCTTGTGGCCGGCATCGAGGCTGATGATGCGAACTTCTTTTTAAAGTCAGAACTCTGAGAGCGAGACATGATCGAGGCATACCGGGTCGGCGTCTCGCTGGTGATGGACAGCAACGTTGGGCGCGAGCTGTCCGCGCTCCAGCGCCAGTTCGAGGTGTTCCAGCGCATCCTTCAACGGACGCAGGGCACCGTGAACGAGCTGGCGTCCGGGATGCGCGCGATCACCCGGCTGGGGCGCGGCGCGGCCGAGGCCTGGCAGGAGGCGGCGAACGCGATGGAGCGCGCCGCCAACGCGGCGAGCCGGGCGGCCCGCGCCATGCCGGCAGGGGCGGGGACCGGCTTCACACTGCAAGGCGACTCATACGGCCCTAGCACGCCGAGGGCGCCACGCGGCCGCGGCGGTCCCGTGGTGCCGTTCGGCCCCAACGGCGCGCCATTCCCGCCCGGTGCAAACCCATATGCGGGCGGCGATCTGGTGCCCGAGGGCTACGACTTCGGGCGGCCGTCCCGTGGCCCGATCCCTCTGCCGCCGCTCGCCCGCCCTCCGGGGCGCCCGTCGAGTCACGAGTTCGGCCTGGCGACGATGGGCTACGGCCTGATCGGCGCCGGGATGACCGGCTTTGTCGGCTCGGTATTCGATGCCGGCGCCCAGGTCGGCCACATCGGCTACCAGCTTCGCGCGCAAGGCTACAGCGACGAGCAGGTGAAGCACGCGATGGAGGTCGCCAAGACCTCGCAGCGCGACATCCTCGGGGTGACGGTCGGCGGCGCGCTGACCGCCCAGCTCGACCTCAACACCATCCTGCGCGACCCCGCGAAGGCGGCGAAGCTCGCGCCCGACCTGATGCGGATGGCCGTCGTGCTGGCCGCGTCCGGCAAGGGCGATCAGCTCTCGCAGTTCTTCAAGGCCGCGCAGGCCGGCGAGCTGAAGGGCATGATCCATTCGCCCGAGGAGTTCGCGCACTTCCTGCACATGATCGAGGCGACCTCGATCACCACCGGCGGCCGGATCGGCCCGGCCGAGATCCTGCAATTCATCCGTTCGGGCGGCGCCGCCGCTATGGCGCTCGGCGACGACACCATGTTCGGCTACGCGATCCCGGCCATCCTGTCGCAAGGCGCGGCGCGCGCCGGCACCGGCTTCCGCGGCTTCTACCAGCAGTTCTCCGCCGGCAAGATGAGCGAGTCCGCGCAGACCCTGCTCATCGAACTCGGCCTCGTGGCCGACAAGTCGAAGTTCCAGAAGACCCCCATCGGAATGTATCGCGCGTTGCCGGGCGCGCTCGTTGGTCAAGATGAGCTGCAACAGGGCAAGCTCTTTGAATACATCCGCGACATCCTGCTGCCGCGGATCAAGGCATACAACGTCGCCCATTACGGCTACGACGATGTGAACCTGGAGAGCGCGACGGGCTATCAGCTCGCCTCCCGCATCCCCGGCGGCAACCTGCTCGCCGACATCTTCCGCCTGCTGCCGCTGTCGGAAAGCTATCAGACGGCGGTGAAGGCGTCCTCGGAGCGCGATGCGTTCGCGATGCGGGTGGCGACCGACCCGACCTTGAAGGTGCAGGGCTTGCAGGCGGCGTGGAACGGCTTCCTGGTCTCGCTCGCCAACGGCCCGGTGATGGATGCCGCGACCAAGGTGCTGACCGACCTGACCGGCGGGCTGAACGCGCTCGGCAAGTTCGCCGACGACCATCCGACCATCGCCAAGCTGACAATCGAGTTCGCCGGGGCGCTCGGCGCGCTGGCGACCGCCATCGCGGTTGCCTCCGGCGCGCTCTGGCTGGGCGGCCCGATGCTGCGCGTCGGCAAGTGGGCGCTTGGCGCCGGTGCGGCGGCCGCGACCGGCAGCGAGGTCGCGGGTGGGCTGGCGACCGGCGTGGGCATCGGCGCGGCGGCGCGGTTCGGACTCGGGCGGCTGGCATGGCCGCTCGCCCTCGGAGCGATGGCGTGGGACTGGAACCCGTTCGGACTAAACGATGTCACCTGGTCGCCGCTCGACCCGTTCCACATCGGTCATGCGAGCGCCGCCCCGGTGAACGGCGCGCAGACCGTCAACCTGACCGGCGACGTGCATCTCGACGGCCAGCGCGTCGGCAACGTGGTGGCGAACAACCACGCCGATCAGGCGGCGCGGCCTCCGGCCGGGCCGACCACGCCCGACGTGCAACTCGGCCTGCCGATGCCCGGCATGAATCCCTTCTCCCCGTTCTGATCCGGTTTCACCCATGACGATCCTCTCCACCGTCGCGAGCATCGGCGGCATCGGCGGCGCCGTGTCCGAGATCCTCGGCACCGACCAGACGAACGTGACGCTCGGCGACATCTCGCTCTCCGGGATCGCGCTGCCGGCGGCGATGAAATGGGGCGGGCGGCAACGCCTGAACCGCCAGCAGGCGCCGGGCGGTTCGGTGCTCGTCACCGACCTCGGCACCGAATGGCAGCCGATCGGCTGGAACGGCACCTTCGAGGGACCGGATGCCCCGCGCCAGGCGCAGCAGGTCTATGCCGCCATGAAGGCGAGCAAGCCGCTCGTGCTCGCATGGCTCGACCAGCAATGGCTCGTGGTGATCCGGGAGTTCTCGGCTGACGACACGACGACGGGTTGGGTGCCGTATCGCATCGCCTGCGAGGTGCTGGCCGACGCCAGCACCTTCGCCGGCCCGGCCGCGCCACCCTCGCTCGGCGAGCAGATCATCGGCGACATCAACAGCGCGCTCGGGTTCGATGTCGTGGATGCGGCCAACCAGGCGATGACGTTGCTCGGCAAGGTCCAGCAGGCGGCGACCCTCGCGGGCGCGCTGACCAAGGGCGGCGGGGCGTTCACGTCGCTTGCCTCCGCCGCCGGCATCGCCGCTGGGGCCGTTGGCGGTGCCGTGACGCTGGCCGAGACCGGGATCAACGGCCTCTCGGGTGCGGTGAGCGGCGCGGGCAAGGCGGTCTCCTGGGTGCATGGCGCGGCGGCGCAGACAGGCAATCTCGCGCAGTCGGTCGCGGCCAGCGGCTTCGTCGGCCGCATCAACTCGAACCTCTCCAGCGCCAGCACATAGGCCGCGCATGAAAACCATGACGGTGATCGGCGGCGATCTCTTTGCGATCGCGGCGGCCGAACTTGGCGATGCGTCGCAGTGGATCCGCATTGCCGAGCTGAACAGCCTGTCCGATCCGGTCCTCTCCGGACAGGCCACGCTTCTGATCCCCGACGTGGACCCGAACGCAGGCGGCGGCATTGCCTCTCAATAACCCCTCGCTGCCGCCGACCCTCCTGCGTCCACGGCTGCGGCTTCTGGTCTCGACGCAGGCCCAGCAGATCGTGCAGGTGGTCGGGACGACGCTCGCCGCTTCGGTCACGAGCACGAACAGCTTCCATGCCGACCGCTACAGCGCGACCTTGGCGCCGCCCGCCTCCGGCCCCGGCAGCTTCGCGTGGTGGGAGGGCCAGACCGACATCGCCGCGCAGGTGGAGATCGGACTGGTGCCGCCGGGCGCGCCCGAGAGTGCGGTGACATGGGCGCCGATCGTCGTCGGGCCGGTGGATCGCGTCTCCTCGGACTTCCTGCAAGGCACGATGCAGGTGGAAGGGCGGGACTTCACCGCACGACTGATCGACTTCAAGACCGAGATGGCGCACGTCAACCAGACATCGAGCGAGGTCGTGGTCGCGCTCGCCGCCGAGGTCGGCTTGCAGGCGCAGGTGACGCCGACGACCACGCCGGTCGGTCGCTACTACGAGCTGGAGCACGACCGCATCCAGCTCGGCCAGTTCCGCAAGGCGATCACCGCCTGGGACGAGATCGTGATGCTGGCACGCTGGGAGGGGTTCGACGCCTTCGTGCTGGGTCAGACGCTCTACTTCCAGCCGATGGAGCCGCCCGACGCCGACCCGTATCTCATCCTGGCGGCAAGCGACGCGGAGGGGCGTCCCCGGAGCAACGCCTATGACCTCCGGTTCGAGCGCGCGCTGACCGTCGCCAAGGGCGTGCAGGTCACGGTGAAGTCGTGGCACTCGAAACAGGCGCGCGCATTCACGCGCGGATACCCGGCATCGCGCCCGGTGTCGGTCGCCAACCCGGCCGTGCAGCAATACGTCATCGTGCGGCCGAACCTCACCGAGGACCAGGCCCAGCAGCTCGCCAACCGGCTCTACGGCGAGATCGTGCGTCACGAGCGCACCCTGTCGGCCAAGCTGCCCGGCGACCTCGTGCTGACGCCGCGCGCGCTCATCCGCGTCACCGGCACCGGCTGGGATCAGACCTACTACCCCGAGACGATCGAGCGGAGCGTCGGCGGTAAGGAGGGCTTCGCGATGCAGGTCCGCGCCAAGAACCACAGCCCACGCACGTAGGCGACCCTCCCATGAGCGTCGATCGCCTCCTGAACGCGCTCAAGCAGCACGGCGAGGCCATGCTGTCGGCGCTCGGGCAGCCGCGCTTCGGCATCGTCGCGAGCTACGACCCGAACACCGGCGCCGCGAAGGTCCGGCTGCAACCCGAGGACATCCTGACCGGCTGGCTGCCCGTGCTGTCGCAATGGGTCGGCGCCGGCTGGGGAATGCACGCGCCGCTCACGGGCGGCGAGCAAGTGCTGGTCGTCATGCAGGAGGGCGACGGCGAGCACGGCATCGTCGTCGGGCGCGCCTGGTCGGACGCGATGCGGCCGCCGGCGGCGCCGCCCGGCGAGCTTTGGCTGGTGCATCAGAGCGGCGCCTTCATCAAGGCGACGAACGCCGGGCAGGTGTCGTTGCAGGACGCCTCCGGGGCGTCGATCACGCTGGCGAACAACGGGACGGTGAACGTGAACGGAGTGCTCGCGGTGAGCGGCGACATCATCGACCGCGACAACGCGCATGGCAGCATCAACGCGCTGCGGACCGCGTATAACGCGCATCACCATCCCGGCGTGCAGGCGGGCGGCGCCAGCACGGCCACAACCGACGATCCGGTGCCGTGATGCCCGGCATCTCCCACCAGATCGGCAGCGATCTATCGTTCGGCCCCACCGGCGACTTCGCCCTGGCCGACGGCCCGGACCTTGGCAAGCAGCGCGTGTTGCGCCGTCTGCTGACGAACGCGGGCGATTACATCTGGAACCTCGATTACGGCGCGGGCCTTCCCGCGCTGGTCGGCCAGCCCGCCAACGCGCCGGCGATCACCGGGCGCATCCGCGGCCAGATGCTCCTTGAGGCGGCGGTGGCGCGGACGCCGCCGCCGAGCGTGACGGTCTCGGCCGGCACCGACGGCACGGTGTTCGCCGTTGTCCGGTATGCCGACGCCGCCACGGGCGCCACGCAGGTTCTGACCGCACCCCTGAACGGGAGCTGACCCTTGCTCTCTCTCCTGACCCTGACGACGCTGGTGCAGCGGTTCGCCGCCTCTGCTCAGGCGAGCGCGACCGCGCTGCTCGACTTCACCGTGGGCTCGATCGAGCGCGCGCTGGCCGAGGCGAACGCCTCGATCGCGCTGTGGCTGCAATGGCTGATCGTGCTGGTGCTGCGTGCGACGCGCGCGGCGACGAGCCAGGAAGTCGATCTCGACACCTGGATGGCGGATTTCTCGCTGACCCGCCTGCCCGCGACGACCGCCACCGGGTCCGTGACGTTCTCGCGCTTCACCGCGACCGTTGCGGCGCTGATCCCGGTGGGCGCTCAGGTGAAGACGGGCGACGGCTCGCAGGTGTTCAGCGTGACGCAGTACACCACGAACGCGCTGTGGAACGCCGCCTCCTCGGGCTACCTGGTGCCGGTCGGGCAGGCGTCCGCCACCGTTCCTGTGGTCGCGCAGACCGCCGGCAGCACCGGCAACGTGCAGGCCGGCGCGATCTCGCTGCTCGCCTCGGCCATGCCGGGCATCGACACGGTGACGAACGTCGCGCCGCTTGCCAACGGCCTCGGCGCCGAGGGCGACGATGCGTTTCGCGCGCGCTTCGCCAATTACATCCAGAGCCGGTCGCGGGCGACACCGCTGGCGGTGCAGGCGGCGATCCACGGCGTGCGGCAGGGCTTGCAGTTCACCATCCAGGAGAACGTCGCGCCGGACGGATCGTATCAGCCCGGCAACTTCGTCGTGACCGTGGACGACGGCTCGGGCGCGCCCGCCTCGGCGCTGCTCGCCTCGGTGCAGGCGGCGGTGGATGCGGTGCGGCCGGTCGGCTCGACCTTCACCGTGCAAGGCCCGACCGATATTGAGGCGACGATCGCGCTGACGATCACCGCCAGCCCGGCCGGCAACAAGGCGGCACTGCTCGGGCCGGTGCAGCAGGCCGTGCTCGCCTTCGTGGACGCGCTGCCGGTCGGGGCGTCGCTGTCCTACAGCCGCATCGCCGCGGTCGCCTATGCGGTCGATCCGTCCATCACGAACGTCGCGGCCGTGACGGTGAACGGCGGCACCGCCGACATCGCGGCGACGCAGACGCAGGTGGTGAAAGCCGCGAGCGTGGTGGTGTCCTGATGGCGATTGGCGATCAGGCCGACATGGCTGCCCGGCTGCGGCGCGCGCTCCCGCGCGGCTGGTTCCCCGACGACGCCCCGGCGCTCGGCACGATCCTCGCCGGCTTCGGTTCGATGTGGTCCGGGATCTTCGACCACGTTGCCTACGTCACGCTGCAAACCCGGATCGCCACCGCGACCGGCGCCAACCTCGACCTCATCGCGCTCGACTTCTTCGGCATGGGCCTCCAACGCCGGCCGGGCGAGAGCGACGACCTCCTGCGCGCGCGCATCAAGCGCGAGCTGTTCCGCGAGAAGGGCACGCGCGCGGCAATCGTCTCGGTCTTGACCGACCTGACCGGCGTGGCGCCGGCGATCTTCGAGCCGCGCCGCACCAGCGATACCGGCGGCTGGACGCAAGGCGGCATCGGGTTCGGCGTGGCGGGCGGCTACGGCTCGCTGACGCTGCCCTTCCAGGCGTTCGTCACCGCCTACCGGGCGACCCCGAGCGGCATCGCCAATGTCGAAGGCTTCTACCCCGGTTCGGGCGCGGCGCTCGGCGGCTGGGGGCAGGGTGCGATCATGTGGGGATCGCTCGCCCAGGTGGCCGGGCCGGTCACGGACGCCGACGTCTATGCCGCCGTCGCAGGCGTCATTCCCGAGGCGACGATCGCGTGGACGGCCATCGGCAACGCCCCGACGCTGCCAAACCCACCCGGCGCCCCCCTCGGTCTGACCCCGGGGGCCGTCCCGGACGGCAGCACCGGCAAGCTCGCGCTCGCCTGGTCGGCGCCTGCAAGCGGCGGCACCCCGACCGGCTACACGGTGCTGCAACGCCCGCACGCGGGCGGCGCATGGGCCATCGTCGCCACGGTCACGGCCACCAGCGCGACCCTAACCGGCCTGACCGGCGGCACCGCCTACGACGTCGCGGTGATCGCCGCCAATGCCGCCGGGCCGGGGCCGATGTCCGCCGTCGTGACCGGAACGCCCTATTCCTCGACGTTCGCCTTCTCGACCGAGCCGAACCCGGTGACGCACGGCGCGAGCGGGATCGCCTACGTCGTCACCGCCAGTCCGAACCCGAACGGCGCGGCGGGCGAGGGCATCGACTTCTCGTGGTCCAGCTCGGCGAGCGTGAACACCAGGACGGGCGGCGTGCTGACCGCCGACAACGCCGGCGGCTACCCGTTCAACGGCAACTCGTGGGGCCAATACCTGACCGCCCCGAGCGCGCCCGGCACCTGGTTCGTGTGGGCCGTCGCGCGCGACGGCACCGGCGGCATCGCTTCCGCGCCGATCACCGTCACCTGATGCCACGAGATTGATCCGTGCTGAGACCGGAGCAAGGGCGCGGGCGAAGTTCAGCGAGGGCGACGAGTTGGCTGGACGGCGGAGGCGAAAGCCTCCATGATTCCTGATGCTCGCCGAGGCGGCTTCATCAGGCCGTGCCCGGCGGAGAGGAGGGCACCCTGAACGCGATCCCTGCGGCGCTTGGCATCTACAGCCTACACGACGCGGCCCTGATTACCGGGGTTCAGCCGAGGCGTGTGCGGGGATGGGTGCAGGGCTACTCGCAGCGGCGGGGGAAAGCACAGGCGGCGCCCATCCTCCACCGCCAGCACGAACTCCGGGACGGCGAGCTGGCGCTGGGCTTCCTCGATCTCCTGGAAGTCGCCTTCCTGGGCCGGATCAGCCAAGCCGCCGAACGACAGGGACGCGGCCTGAGCTGGAGGGCGCTGCGCATCGCCGCCGACACCGCGCGGAAGATGATGAATACGGAGCACCCTTTCGCGGCGAGACGCATCCATACGGACGGCCGAAGCGTGTTCCTGGAGGCGCAGAGGGCCACCGGCGATGCCGCGCTGTATGACCTCGTGAGCGACAATTTCGCGATCTACGATGTGCTGTCGGCCAGCTTCATTGCGACAATTGACTACGAAGACGAGGAGCCGCGCCGCTGGATCCCCGATGACCGTTTCCCGCGCATTCTCGTGGACCCGAGGCGTGCCTTCGGGCGACCGATCGAGGCGCGCAGCGGTGCGCCGGCGGAGGCCCTGTTCGATGCCTGGCGCGCGGAACAGGGCAATGCCGAGAAGGTAGCGGCCTGGTTTGAGACAGACCGGCAGGGCGTGGAGCAAGCCGTGCATTACGTCCTTGGGATCGGTATTGGCCGTCGCGCGGCGGCGTGAGGATCGCCTTCGACGAAAACACGCCGCCGGCCGTGGCCCGCGCCATCCGAATTCTCGCCGAAGCTGATGCGATCGGTGCGGCCGAGCCGATGGAGGTTCGACACGCGCTCGACTTGGTGCCCCGTGGAACGTCCGATGTCCTGCTGATTCAGGCGGTCGCCAACGGCGCGTCGGGCAAGCCGGTCCTGATTACCAGCGACAAGTCCATGCGCACGCGACAGCACGAACGCGCCGCCTTCACACAGACCGGCTGCATCGGGATCGTGCTGCGTGGACGATGGAATCATGCCTCTCTTTGGGACCGAGCTCGCCTCACACTCGTCTGGTGGACGACCTGGGTGCCGCAAGCGCAGGCCGCGCCGCCGGGAAGCCTTTGGCAGTGCCCGTGGGCGGAAAGACCAAAGCCGCTGAAGCCATACTGATCGCCCAGTTCGCACGCCGCGCATCCAAGGCATCCCGGTGGGGATGACCCACCGCTACGATCCGAGACCCCAGCCGCCATCATACTGCTGACGCACTGAGCGCGCGGCTGACCATCGCGCGCCAGCGCGGTGATCCGCCATGACGCGGCTGTGCCCACGCGCGTCCGAAGCCTGTCCTCGGGCCTTCGGAACCGGGGCCAGCCCACTCCCACGACAAGGAACTCAAATGGACCGCCAGATCGTGTATCCGGGCGAAATCCCGCTCGACACCGACGTTCTTGCCATCCAGCGGAACGTGCTGATCGCCCTCGGCTTCCAGGCCCAGGGGGCGTTCGGCACGGCGACGCAGGTGTTCGGCCTCGCCGGCACCCCGACCTCGCCCGCCTCGATGCAGGTGCAGGTCGGGCCGGGCGCGATCGTGGCGAACACCGTGCTCGACCAGAGCGCGTTCGGCTCGCTCGCCGCCGACACGGCTGATGCACTGGTGAAGCTCGGGATCAACCTGACCGCCACCAACCTGACCCTGACGGCGCCGTTGAGCGCCGGGCAGTCCATCGCCTATCTCATCGAGGCGGCGTTCAGCGAAACCGACGCCACGCCGGTCGTGCTGCCCTACTACAACGCCGCCAACCCCTCGCAACCCTATACCGGCCCGGCGAACTCGGGGGCCTCGCAAAACACGCAGCGCCTCGCGCGGGTGCAGATTCAGGCCAAGGCCGGCGCGCCCGCCAACACCGGCAGCCAGACCACTCCGGCGGTGGATGCCGGCTGGGTTGGCCTCTATGTCGTCACGGTCGCATACGCGGCGACCTCGATCACCAGCGCCAACATCGTCGTCGCGCAGGGCGCGCCCTTCATCGGCGGCGGCTCGCTGCAACCCGGCCGGCTGATGGCGCGGCGATGGTTCAAAGGCCCGCTCTCGACCGTCTACACGCCGACGCCCGGCACCAACCGCATCCGGTGGCGCGCGAGCGGCGGTGGCGCCAGCGGCGGCGGCGTGCCGACGACATCGGCGGGGCAGGCGGCGGCGGCCACGGGCGGCACCAGTGGTTCCTACTCCGAGGGCGAGGCGACCACCGGCTTCGCGGGCGCGGCCCTGACCGTGGGCGCGGGCGGTGCCGCGCCGACCGCCGGCGCCAACGCGGGCAACGCCGGCGGGTTGACGAGCCTCGGCACCCTGTTCTCCTGCCCTGGCGGCGTTGGCGGCCAGGCGGGGTTCGCCAGCTCCTCGCCGTTCATCAACTCGGCGCCCGGTCAGCCGCCGGTGCCGACCGGCTCGGGCGATCTCGACGTGTCGGGCTCGGCCGGTCCCTCGGCGATCTGCCCGAGCCTCTCGCCCTTGTATGTCGGCGGCGCCGAGGGCGGGCGCAGCGGGTTCGGCCCAGGGCCAGCTGGCGCGGGACAGAATAGCGGCGGGAGCGCGGCAGTCTCGCCGGGCGCCGGCGGCTCGGGCGCCTGCTCGGCGAACGGCGGCCCCTATGCCGGCGGAGCGGGCGCGGCCGGCCTCCTCATCATCGACGAATACTCGGCCTGAACCTGACAGCCAGCACGGGAAGCTTCATGGCGACCATCGACCAAGTGGCGGCGGCTGGACAGCCGCTCTCCGGCTCTGACGAGTTGCTGGTGGCGCAGCTCAACCAAGGCGGCCAGCGCGTGACCGCCAAGGCGCAGGTGGCCGACATGCTGGCGCTGCTCGCGGCGAGCCACCTGTCACCGACGAGCATCCTGCTCGGGCAGGGCGCGCCCGGCGGGAACGTCGGCGCCGATGGCGACGGCTATCTCGACGCGAACACGGGCAACCTGTTCGAGCGCGCGTCCGGCACCTGGACGAAGATCGGCGACCTGCTCGGGCCGCAGGGGGCGCAGGGACCGGCCGGGCCGAGCTATTCGATGTCCGCGCTCGCGACCGTCACGACCGTCACGGACACCGACCTCGTGGGCATCAGCCAGACCGGCGCGGACAAGAACATCAGCCTCGCCAACTTCCTCGAAGGCCAAACGATCGACCAGGGCACGCCGGCCGGCGCGGCGTCCGACACCGACACGTTCTGGACCGGCCAGGGCGGCGCGACCATGCTGGTGCAGACGCTCGCCGCCGTGTGGACCTGGATCGCCGGGCGCCTGCCGGGCTGGAAGCGCCCCGTAGTGGAGATCGCGACCAACACGCAGCTCGACGCCTCGATCCACAACAACGCCATCCTGGTGTGCTCGAAGCCGGTGACGATCAGCCCGGCCTTCGCGACGCAGGGTAGCGGCTTCACCTGCGCCATCGTCAATGCATCGAGCGCGGCCGTGACGCTTGGGGCCGGGTTCACCAGCTCCTCGGGCCAGCTCTCGGTTCCGGTCGGGCAGGTGGCGCGCATCAGTGCCGTCGCCTATTCGGGCGGCAATCTGAACTTCGCCGAGATCAGCGGCGGCGGCACAGGGCTCGCCGCGCCCGGACAGGTCACGGGCCTCGCGGCCGGCACCGTGACGGCAAGCAGCGTGGCGCTGTCGTGGACCGGGCCCGGTTCGGGCGGCGCCCCGGCGAGCTATGCCGTCTCCTACCGCGTCACCGGCGCCGGCACCTGGTCGAGCGTGTCGGCCTCCGGCACCAGCGCGACCGTCACCGGCCTTTCGGCCTCGACGCAATACGATTTCGAGGTTGCCGCGGTGAACTCGGCCGGCACCGGCGCGGCCTCGCCCATCGTCAACGCCACCACCGGGGCGGCGACCGCCTTCCCGCCGAACCTGCCTACCGCCGTCACCGTCGGCTCGGTCACGTCCAGCACGGTGCCGATCACCTGGACCGCGCCGGCGACCGACGGGAGCCACGGCGCGGCGACCTCGTACACGGTGCAGTGGCGGCAGACCGGAACCTCGACCTGGACGCAGCAGAGCGGCGTCAGCACGGCGAGCTACACGATCGCCGGCCTGATCGCCGCGACCGAATACGATCTGCAGGTGCAGGCGGTGAACGGTGCGGGATCGAGCGCCTTCACGGCGACGGTCAACGCGACCACGGGCACGGCGTCGGGCAATTATGCGATGGGCAGCGGCTACCAGCCGCTCGGCAACGCCACGTCCTATGCCCATTCAACGGACGTGACGGCCAACGTCAGCGACATGACGACAGCAGCGGGTGGCAGCCACACGGCGCCAGCGAACGTCTATTTCGGCTGGTCAACCTCGGCCACGCAGGCGCCGACCTCGACCGCCGACATGAGCGCCGCGCAGGGCCAGTTCGCGAACGGTGGCAGCAACTACTGGTATTCCTTCAACGTGCCCGCGCCGGCCACGCCGGGAAGCTATTATTTCTGGTCGGTGGAGACCGACGCCGGCGGCAACATCGTCGCCTCCGTGGTGCAGGGCGATCAGGTCATCAGCGGCGGCAACCCCGTCGCCTTCACCATCACCTAACCGGATCACCCATCCATGTCCGTCGCCTTGCTCGCGCCGGGGCGCGCGATGTTCCGCGCCCCGCGCCATCCCGTGCTGTGGCGCCCGCTTCGCGCCGCACCCACGCCGACCGGCCCCGGTGGTGGGGGTGGTGATTTGGGGAGCGCGCCGAATGCCATTCCGGGCCTCTCCGGCTGGTGGGATGCCTCGACGTTCGCCAACATGGCGGACACGAACGGCGTGCCGCTCGCCGGGTGGAACCTGCCGGCCGCCAGCATCGCCGACCTGTCGGGCAATCACCGTTCGGCGACGCCATACCACTATGTCGTCTCCGGGACTAACACGCCGGTCGCCACGCCGCGCCTGTCGGGCCTGCTCGGTGGCTGCGGCTACGACCTCCGCAGCGGCCCCTACTACCCGACCCTGGACGATGATCTCGGGTTCCAGATCCCGAACGTGCCGATGGGCGCCGACGCGGCCTGGACCCGGTTCTTCGTATGGTCGCGGCCGAACTGGAAGCAGAACCCCTATGCGAGCGACGGCACGCCGAACGCGCTGCTCTACAGCGGCGGCACGCCGGTTGTCGCCGTCGAGGGATCGGCCGGCGCCGGCAAGCTGATCCTGTTCCCCGACGCGGCCTCGGCGGTGCTGTCCTCGGCGATGACGCGGCGGCACACCCATGCGGTGATGATCCGCAACACGCCGGGCGCGGGTGTGGACGTGTGGCTCGACGGCGCACTGGCCGCAACCGGCATCGCCAACCCGATCGCCGGGGATGGCCTAGCGACGCTACTGCTCCTGCATTCCGCCAACGACTTCACCGCGGCCGGTGGGCAATGCTGGTTCCACGAGGCGGCGGCGTGGGAGCGCGCGCTAACCAGCTCGGAGATCGCCGGGCTCGGCGGCTATGCGACCCGCTGGGCGCTCGGGCCGCGCAAGGGCGTCTCGCTGCTGTTCAACGGGCAATCGAACGCCGCCTACTATACCGGCGCGGACGGCGCCGGCCTCGTGCTGGCGCAGGGCGTGGCGTGGTATCTCGGGGCGCTGGCCTGGAACCAGGTAACGGGCGTGCAGAACAGCGGCGGTCCGGGGACCATCGTGCCGGGCATCGGCATCTACGACTATCCGGGCACCGGGCCGGCCTCGGGCGTCGTCTATGCCTCCTCGTTCCTGGTGGACCCGCATGACGGCTCCGACCCCTCCACCTGGGCGCTCGGCCGCATGGGCCAGAACGTGCAGGGCTTCCTCGCCGGGCTCTCGGCCGAGGACGCCGCCGACGTCGGCGCGCTCGTGCTGCTGTGGTCGGAGACCGACAGCTACCGCTCTTATGCCGGCGAGAAGGCGATGTTCACCGCCGCGGCGAAGCGGTGGCTCGCCGCGTTGCGCGGCATGGTGCCGGGCGCGACGGCTGCGAACATGCCGGCGATCTGGTGGAACGCCATCCCGTTCGGCAACACCGACGGCGTGCAGATGCACCGCGAGGTGGTGGCCGCGCTGGCGGCCGATCCCGGCGAGCTGGTGGTGATCGGCAATCCGATGACCGCCGACAGCAACAGCCGGGGCGCGTCCTGGAATCCCACGACGGGCATCCAGACCGGCGGCGACAACCAGCACCGCGACGGCGGCGACAACCTGATCTTCGCGCGCCGGGCGGCGCCGGTCGTCGCCCGCGCCCTGCTGGCGCAAGGCCGGCAGGACAGCATGGCCGCGATCCCTGCCGGCCTGCCCGCCATCGGCGGCCCAAAGGTGATCCATGCCTGGCGGGAGAGCTCCACCAGCGTCGTCCTGACCGTCCAGCACGACGCCGGCAATGACCTTCGCGTGCCGCTCCAGGCGGCGAACGGGGCGGGGTTCCTGGTGATGGACGGCGGCTCGGTGGCGGCGCGCGGCGTGCTGGTGCCGGCGATTGCGTGCGCGCGGGTGGATGCGACGCACCTGCGGGTGACGCTCGCGCAGGCGCTGGTGAATGCCAGCGCGGCGTGCCTGCTGTTCTACCCCTACGGCTCGTTCAGCCCGAGCGGGGCGCCGAGCTACCGCAGCGACATGGGCCGGGGCAACGCCGTCACGGACAATTTCTCCTCCGTGGCGAAGCCGGCCGGATGGGACATCGGCGGCGATCTCGGCTCGGCGTGGAACATCGACTTTCCGCTGGCTGCGACCACGGCGCCCGTGGCACTCAGCGACATTCCCGACTGAGAACGAATGCTGAACGGCAACCCAAGAGAGGGCGTGATGGGAGACGAGCAAGCGTTCTCGCCGGGGGAGGCGAGTTGGGTCCGCCAGAAGATCGACTCCCTGACCGATGCGGCGGCGGACAACCGCGCGCGCATCACCGCGCACGAGGCCACCTGCGCCGAGCGATACGGGCAGATCGTGGCCGCGCAAGCATCGGCGCACACGATGCTCCGATGGATCATCGGCATCATCGGCGTGCTGTTCCTGATCGAGATGGGCCGCGCCAGCATCACCGACCTGATCCATCTCCTGCCGACACCGCATTAGGCGCCCCAGGCATTCCCCGAACCGAGCGGCACTGCCGCCCCAGGAGCGCGCCATGAGCGTGTTCGACCAGGCATTCGCGACCGTCGTTGACACCGAGGGCGGGTATTCCGCCGACCGCAATGACCCCGGCAACTGGACCGGCGGGCAGGTCGGTGCAGGCGAGCTGCGCGGCACGAAATACGGGATCAGCGCGGCGGCATATCCCGACCTCGACATCCCGAACCTTACGCTGGATCGGGCGAAGGCGATCTACCTGACCGACTATTGGGCGCGCATCGGCGCCTCGCGGATGCCGCCGGCGCTGGCGCTGGTGGTGTTCGACTGCGCCGTGAACAGCGGGCGCGCGCGGGCCGCCGAATGGCTCCAGCAGGCCCTCGGCGGCCTGGCGGTGGACGGCGCGATCGGCCCCATGACGCTCGCCGCCGTCCAGAAGGCCGAGGCGCACGGCGCCACCAACCACGTCATCGCCGAGATGCTGGCGCTCCGCACCGTGTTCGATGCCGCGTTGCCCGGCTGGCGGGCGGACGCGCTCGGCTGGTCGCGCCGCATCTGCCGTCTTCCATTCCAGGCTCTCGCCATAACCGGCGCCTGAACCTGCCCCGTTCGGCCGCCGCACGACCGGCCCGGCCGTGACCACCGCGGCTCTTTGCCGCGGAACTGCAACCCCCGAGGATCACATGACCATCACCGAGACCATCGTGGCCGAGGCGCAAAGCGTCGCGGCCCACATCCGGCATGCCGCCCTGTGGCTGATCGGCGCCATCACCGAGGCTAAGAAGGAGATCGAGACCCTGGAAGCGAGCGATCCGCTCGTTGCCACGGCGGTCACGGTTGGCACCGCATGGGCCACCGCGCAGGGCATCCCGGTGCCGGCGATCGAGGGCGCGGCTGACGCCGTGCTGGCGCTCGCGCGGTGCGTTGCCGCCGCCGCTGCGGCGCCCGCCACGCCTTCCACCAACGTTCCGGCAATACCCCCCGCGAACCCGGCGGCCTGAGCACGACCAAACCGCGCGGCGCCGGTGAGTCCATCACTCGTAGGTCGATGGGTCTTCCTCGGCGTCATCAGTGCGTACCTGCTGAATAGTGCGATCATCGTCGCGCAAGATCACACGCTTACGTAACTCTTTGCTAACGAGCTCCGCGCGGTTACGGATGAACGCCTCGTAGTCGTCGGACCACACGCCAAATGCGTCCAGGTCGTCGATGAGATGCGTCCTCATGGTGGCCGCAATGCTTCGGTTCTCGCTCCGAAACTCTTTCATGTACGTGGACGGCGCCCTTGCTCCAATCCGGCCCTTATTGAGATGGTCGTCAACGATGGTTATATTGAGGATGTTGTTAGCCTGGGCATCATCCATGCCACGCTTAGCGAGGTAAGATCGCGGGAAGAAATGATGATAGTTGCGACTGTTGGCTTGTTTGAGCCAGTCATTGCTAATTCTCACAGTCGCATCATCAGGGAAGGATTTAGGTTCATGATAGGCATAAAGACATAGCAACGCCTTGACAAAACTCCGATTGGTGCTGAACCAACCGTTGTCCCGGATGAAATCAGATGAAATGTCGACCGGCCAGTCGTAAGCAGGGGCTTTCCCGGCCAAAATTCCATCAATGCGCTGAATGTCCTGGGTCAGCTTGCTCTCGACTGCAGACGAGTAGCGGGCGCCCAGCGCGCAGCGCCAAAAGAAATCCTCCAGAAGAGCCTTCTGATCGCCCTGGGGTTTGGCTTTGTGGTTGTGAAAGAAGTACGCAAACGGGACCAGGAGGGTGTTGTAGGGAAGAAGCCTAGACACCGGTATACGGTAAGTGTCTCGAAGATAATCAATCGCCCTTTCAATCGCGTCTTCTGCCATGGGCCAAGTATCGATAAACTTGCCTCGGCCAAGGCCCAATATAGTTTGTCGCTTGCAATCTTGACCCAGTAGAATTGCGACGAGCTGGAGCATAATCATGTTTGAGACTGTATCGTAGCCGATTGGTTGTAGCCGCGCTTCTATAAAGTGATCAAATCTCGCCTTAAGGTCGAAATCACGTTCCTCATCATAGGTCTTTGCAACCATGATCTCGAAGAGGCTAAGTTCCTGTCCTCCCACGTTTATGCGTGCGAAGATTTCTGTGGCCTGATCAATTGCTGCCTCTCGGACCTCCACGATCGGGAAGTCGTAAGAGGTGATCCGGCGCCTCAAATCATCGATCCGGCTATGAAACCGCTCGGGATAAGCAGCTAACTTGGCTAGGCTCCCCGCCAACAGATCGCTGAGCCGGATGCAGGTGTTCGCGTCTATGCCTGTTAAGTCTGTCCTGATGATCGGATCAGACTCGCCCGCTTCCAGATTGACGTAGATGGCCGAGAAATTCTCTTCAGCCCCTGAGGACCGCTTTACCGTTAGGCCTTTCAGGGCCGCGAATAAGCTCGTAAGCCGCTGCTGACCGTCGAGCACGTACGCAACGCTTTCACCGTCTCGGGGCGGCGGTAGTTTTATGCCGCCGATGTCCCTCACGGTGCGCAGGCGCTCTTTGGTTATCCAGTGAATGAAGGTGCCAATAGGGTAGCCTTTGATGACGCTATCGATGAGGGCTGCAGATCTCTGTACGGACCAGACGAAATCTCGCTGGAACTGGGGAATCTTTATCTCCCCTTTCTCAATCTCGCTCAACAGGTTGGTGTACTTGAGATGCGTGGGGTGTGGCAGCTGCATAGGCTTCCCCTTTCGTCGTTCTGCGGACCCATTCACAAGCGCGGCGGGGCTCATCGGCTGGTCACCGAGGCCCGTATCTGCCTTACGCTAGATACCTCCCGCTCGCCAAAGTCCCCGAGAAACTCCGAAGCGGGATCAACGCCAGTGACCAGCAACTGGTCCCGGGCCCGAGTGCAGGCGACGTACAGCAGATGCCGCTCGGTGTCATAAACCTCCTCCAGGTCCGCATCGTCGGCGACATTCTCGATGCGGTCCTGGAGCGGCAGCACCTCATCATCGCAGGCCATTACCGCGACGGCGCGGAACTCCAGCCCCTTCGCAAGGTGCATCGTGCCGAGCGCGATGCGCCCGGCGACGCTCTCCATATTGGCGGTCAGGTCGGCTGCCTCCGCGCCGGCCGCTCTCACCGCATCCCGGGCACGCGGGATCTGCGCTGGCGATCGGACAAGCACCGCGATGTCTTGTGCCGGCACCTCGTCGCGCAGCCGCTCGCTCAGCCAGCAACCGACGGCTTCGCTCTCCGCGTCGGCATCGGGAAACACCGATACGGAGGGTGGCGGTCCGCTCAGCATTGAGATCGTGCCGCGCCTTCCTTCGGTGTTGCCGTCCACGTCGGCGACCGAGCCGGGCAGCAGTCGATCGGCGCAGGCTCTGATCTGCCCGGAGGTTCGATAGTTGATCAGCAGCGTGTGCGAGCGTCCGCGCACGTCAACGCCGAGCGACTTCCAGGAGAACGGCTGCTGGAAGATGCGCTGGCCGAGGTCGCCGGCGAAGAACAGGGCATCCGGCCGGTTCGCCCCGAGCGACGCCAGGAACCGCAGCTCGGCAACGCCGATGTCTTGCGCCTCGTCCACCACGGCGTGAGTGAACGGGGGCGTAGCTTCCTGCATGAACGCGTCGGTGAGGCGGCCAAAGACGTCAGACCATGTCACCGCATTGCGGATCGTCAAGGCTTGCCGAACCTGGTCGAAGATCGACCACAGAACCTCGCGCTGCCGACCGCCAATGCGCGTCTTGCGGCCAAGGCGGGCGACATCGCGATAGGCATCCCACGAGCGTAGCTGCCAGGCGTCCACGACGTCGGACCACTCTCCCAGCAGGAAGTGGGGGCTGAAACCGTGGCCCTTCACTTTCGCCGCGGCATCCACCAGCAGTTCATGGATCAGGTCGGCGGACGCGATCTCAGGATTGCCGAACCGCTCGGCATACAGCGCCTGACCGATGCCGGTGATCGGACCCAGCGCGATGCGGTTGGTGATCTCCGGCTCATTGCCGGCGAGATGCTGGAGCCGCGCCCGGAGCGCATTCGCCAGCGCGTCCGAGAACGTTGTCAGCAACACGCGGGCTGCCGGGTCGCGGCGCGCCAGGAACACGGCGCGGTGCAGGGCAACGATCGTCTTACCGGTGCCGGCGGAGCCGGAGATGCGGGCCGGGCCGGCGTAGGATCGCTCGACGAATTGAAGCTGCGCGGGGTGCAGAAAGACCGTCCATTTCTCCCACGGATAATCCAGCGCGCGGGCGAGCTCTTCCGAATTCGCGACCACGCGGAAACGCCGTTTTGCATCGGGATGGGCGAACGGATCTACGTTGGTGGGATGTTGTGCGGGTAGCGGCGGCGTTGTGCCGGTGGCGAGGTTCAGCAGCGCCTCGGCCGCTTCCTGCGGCAGATGCGGGGTCAGGTCGAGCAGCGTGTCTTCCGTCGCCGCTCGCACATCCGCCAGCCACTCGGCTGGCACGCCGTACGCAAGCAGCGTCTCATCCGGCACGCCGTCAAACAGGCGCGGTGCAAATGCGGCAGCGGGGTTGGCGGGCAAGGAAACCGGCGCCGCCGTTTCCTCCACCCGCTCTCGCACTTCGATAAGCTGCGCGGCGCCGGTCTGCGGATGGCGCTCGATTTTCCGCCGCTCTGCCCAAGCATAGGCGTCATCGTGATGGCCGACATACGCGAGAAGAAGGCTGGTGCCGGTGCGATGCACAATCAGTCGGATGTCGTCGTTGACGCGCACAGACCAGAAACTCGAGTCCTTGGCGCGGTCCAGCTTATGCAGCCGCAGCCCGGGGTTCGCGGCGTTGATCTGCAAATCGAAAGCGGTGGTCTTCACCGCCTTCTGCTCATGTCCGGTGAGGCGTGCGAGGCTGCCGGTGAAGGTGTCAGCGATGAGGAATTCCATTGGACCAGAACGATCGAAGGCTCCAGGGCGTCACGTCCGAGGCACGTTGTCCCGCAATACCTGCTTAAGCTCCTCGATCGAAAGCTGTCGTTCTCCGAAATGGATCATGGCATGGCAGTTTGGACACACGGGTCTCAGATCCTTGATCGGATCAATCTCATATTCACTTCCAATCGACGAAATCGGCGTCAGGTGATGGACATGAATGAATCCAGCACCGCGAGGTCCATACGCTTCTTCAAAGTCGAACGCGCATGCGCAGCACCGGATGCCATAGTGCTCGATGCATTTCTGCCGCGCTTGAGAATTGCGCTCGTAGCGATTTACTGTGACTGATGTCTTTGCACCTTCAGGGTAGTGCGGGTCATCAGGAATCTCATCGGGATACCGCGTCCCGCCTACGCGGCGGCGGTCGAGGGTCCAGTAGCGAATAACTGAGGAACCCCACCCGGCAGGAGCCGACCGATAGTCTAGCTTGTCGAGAGTTTCCCGTTCCGTCCAATAATTCAGAATATGCGCAATGCGTGAGTACGCGCTGTAGTAGGTGCCGGCCCCTCGCCCGCCTGCACCGTATTCATCGACAATTTCGTCCCAAACTCGTGGAAGCAACTTTTCCACTTCGCGGCTGAACTCAAGAGTTGAGAACGCCCGAAAACCGAAGCTGGCGAGCACAGTATTGAACTCTTGTTCCGTTAATCCTGCAGGCATGGCTAAGGTTTCCTTAGGTACCGGACTACACCGAGAACACCTTCATCACCTCATCCCCCAGGTGATTGATCACCTTCACCGCGATCCTACCGGATTTCGGCCGAGGGAACGGGCGCGAGGTGTCGCCGTAGAGGGTGGCCCAGGCGTCCGGGTCGATCTCCGCCCGCAAGGTGGTCTTCAGCGCCTTGTAGGGGTCGTTCGCGCCGAGGAAGTAGGCGTGGCGGACGAAGAAGCTTTCCTCGTTGTAGTCAGTGTCGATCATCCATAGCGCGATGGTGTCGGTGGTGTCGGAGGAGACCTTGCCCTCTTGCGGGCGGAACACGTCCACGCCTTTGACCTGGACCTTGATCCGGCCCTCTCCGGCGTCGGCGATCTCGATGTCCGGCTCGCCGAAGATCACGAACAGGTTGCCGCTGCCGGTGTTCTTCAACTGGTCGGCCATGTGCAGGTCGGGGTTCATCCGCGCCTTCAGCACCGGGATGCGCCCGAGCTTGTCGAACTCGGCGGAGTGGGCGTCGAAGTTGAAGGCGCAGGCGATGAGCACGTCGAAGCCGGCATCCGCCGCCTCGCGCGCGGCCGCGACCAGGTCGGGGCGGGCGACCGTTCCGAATTCGGGGCCGATGAAGATGCCGGCGCGGCGTTCCTTGTCGCCCTCCATGTAGCGGCCTTCCGCGCAGATATACCCGCCCGGCCAGCCGGTGAGCGCGGTGAAGGTGATGCGGTCTTGCTTGTGCGCCTGCTGCACGCCGGCTGTGCGCAGGTTGTCCAGCACGATCTGAGCGAAGTCGGCTTCCTCCGTTTCACGCTCCGCGCTGGCGCGCCCGCCTTGGGCGGCATCCGCGGTGTCCACCAGTTCGTCGTCCTGATCCACCGCCAGCACGCGATGCGGTGAGAGGCTTTCGACGGTGAACGGCCCGGCGACGCGGATGCGGCCGGGGTCGGTATAGGGCTTATCGTAGAGGTATTCCGGCTCCGCCTTGGTGGCGATAGAGGCGTCGATCTCCTGCTGGCGGCGGATGCGCAACTGCCACCATTCGGCGTGCAGCGCCTGCGCCTCCGTGGACCACGCGGGATCGCCCTCGCGCGGGACTTCCCATTCCTGCCAGGACTGCTTGAGCGCGGCGTTAAGCTGCGCATGGAGCTGTCCCAGGGTCGGCTGGTATTTCTCCCAGATCACGTCGACCTCGGCGTTGTTGGCGATCGCCTTGAGCGTGACGTGCGGCACGCGCTTATAGACGAAGCCCTGGCGGATGTCGCAGTGCGTTGGCGTTTGCTTCGGCGGCGTGCGGGTGATCTCGGCTTCCTTGCGCTGGCCCTCGGGCGAGTCGGCGAGCAGGTAATAGGGATAGCGCGCGCCCATGATGCGGGCGCGGGCGAGTGCCAAGGCAACTCGGGAAGTATCGATAGTGATCCAGCGGCGGCCCCATTGCTCGGCGACATACGCCGTGGTACCGGAGCCGCAGGTGGGATCGAGCACAAGGTCGCCGGGGTCGCTCGCCATGAGGATACAACGCTCAACCACATCGGTTGTAGTTTGAACTACATAGACCTTCGGGTCTCCGAACCCACCCGCGCGGACATCGTCCCAGTAATTTGTGATGCGCACGATTGGATAGTCATCCGAGTACATCCTATAGCGAAGGTAATTACCCACCACGCAAAGGCGGCTTGCTTTGTCGAGCCGGTCTAATCCCCCTTTTGTCGTTCGCCAGAAATATCCCCGAAGAGGATCAAGGTCCCTTCCCTGGAAGGAGTATCTAAAGTTTGTTGTCTGTCCGCCGCTGTCGGAGTAGATGCTGGAGGGCATGAACCGATGATGGTTCGTTGGAATAGCTGAGGGCTGACGCAGCTCTTCTTTGGACAGGCGGCGATATCCACATCGGTCCAGGGAGGCCATATTGTACTGCTCTTCGATAGTCTGCTCCGAGCGAAAGCGGTATGCAGGCCGAACTTTTGACGCCTCTCGATCGCGTGCGTACCAAAGAATGTAATCGCCCGATGGATCCAGGAACTGACTGCCTTTGCCCGTGGTCTTCAGGAAGAAGATAAGCGCGGCAAAGTTCTCTTCTCCGAAAACCTCATCCATCACCGCCCGCACGCGATGCACGTTTTCATCGCCGATTTGCACAAAAATCGACCCGCGCTTGCACAGCAGATCGCGCGCCACCGTCAGCCGATCCCGCAGATATGTCAGATACGAGTGAATCCCGTCCCGCCACGTATCGCGGAACGCCTTCACCTGCTCCGGCTCGCGCGTGATGTGGTCCTTGTTGCCGTCCTTCACGTCGCGCGAGGTAGTGGACCACTGAAAATTGGAGTTGAACTTGATCCCGTAGGGCGGGTCCAGATAGATGCACTGCACCTGCCCGCGCAGCCCCTCGCGCTCGGCGAGGCTCGCCATCACGGAAAGGCTGTCGCCCAGAATCATCCGGTTCGACCAGTTGGCGTCGTGCTGGTAGAACTCGGTCGCGGCTTCCTTGTCCCGCAGCCCGTTAAAGTCGGCGAACAGGTCCGGCCCCTGTGGCGCCGCTTCGGCCGCGCGCGTCGTGCTCTGCCGGATCAGGTCGTCGATCAGCGCCTTCGGATGCACCTTCTCCTGGATGTAGAGCGGCGGCGCCTGCACGATCAGGTCGGACCAGTCCTGTTCGTCCTTGCCGCGCCAGACAAGCTGCGGATCGAGGTCGCGGTTGCGCCGCTCATACGCCAACCGGATGGGGGATTTGTCCTCCTCCCGCATCACCGGCTCCAACTCAGCGGTCGGGATGTTCCGCCGCTTCGCCTGCCGGTGCTTCAGCGTGGCGACTTCAATTCCGTTCTTGGGCATGCGTGCGCTCATCGTTATCGCATCACCGTCATGCTCGCGTATGCGAGCATCCACGGCTTCGGCGGCGGGCAGAAAAGTCGTGGATGGTCGGCCTTCGCCGACCATGACGGTGGTGGCTCGTCATGCTCGCGGATGCGAGCATCAACGACTTTCGTCGGGTGGGAGTGGCAGGGCGATCGTCTCCAAGGTCGTCAGGTCGAAGCGCCGGGATGCGTGGTCGATGTCGAAGCCGACCACCTCTCCGGCCGAATCCAAATTGACGTTCAGCCCGTCCGCCACCTTCCCTACTTCCGCGCCGGGTTGCGGCTTCAGCTCGATGTAGAGGCTATCGGTCTCGGGATAGTAGTGCAGCTTCATGATGCATCACGCTGCGGCGGCGGTGGCGAGCAGGCCCGCGATCAACCTGTCGAACCCCGCCTCGATCTCATAGACTGCAGTGAACTCGGCGAAGGCCCAGCGGCCGAACTTGCCCAGGTTGTTCACGCCGGGCACCCAATATGCCCGCATCGTGTTCGCCTTGTCCTTGGCGTTCTCGCCGCGATAGCCCTTGATCTCCACAATCAGGTTCAGGGGATCAGGCCCGCCGTCGTCCACCTGCACGATGAAGTCGGGCAAGTAGCGCCGCGTCACGGAGCCGGCGCGATACGGCACCTCGAAGCCGAGGTTCTGGTTCTTCACGTAGGCGAGCACGCGCGGATGCGCCTCCGCCACTCGGCAGAACTCCGCCTCCCAATCGCTGTCGCAGACCACGTAGTTGACGTGGCAGCGGCGAGGGTCGGTGGTCCAGGTCGTCTTGGAGGTGGTGAAGTTGACGAAATCGGTCGCGCCGGTCGGGTTGTACGGATCGAGGATCGCTTTCACCGGCCGATCCCCCGCCAGGCCTTCGGTGATCGCCGCCCGGATGCGCTCGCAAGCGACGTCCGCCAGTTCGAGGTACAGAAGCTGCGCCTCCTTGGCCTCGCCGGTGCAGCGGAGATAGCCGCCTTCCAGCCATTGCCGCGTGATGCGCTTGAGCTGGCCGAACAAATGGAGCTTCGGCTCCTCGCCGGGATCGCGGAACTTCCGATAGAGCAAATGCTTGGCGAGGTGGAACAGCACGGTTGATCGGCGGACGTCGTCCAGGTGCTCCAAATTCAGGTCCACACCTTCGCCGATGATCCCCTCGTTCCGCGTCTTGGTGGCGCCGACCAGGTCCGGCGTCAGCTCCAGCACCGAATCCGGGTTGAACTTGGCGGTGAGGCGATCGGAGGGCAGCTCGATCCGGTAGCCTTCCACCCGTGGAAAGGTGATCCGCAGCGCGGCGCGATCCTTCATCGCCTGGACATGCACCGTCTCCAGCGGCTTGGCGGGTGCCACCACGACGGGCTTCGCGGCGAAGTCGAACGGGATGCCGAGGATGTCGGCATACTCGACGTTGAACAGCCCACTCTCGTTCAGGTCATAGGATTGCCGGCGCAATGCCCGGCCGACCACCTGCTCGCACAGAAGCTGGGTGCCGAAGGCGCGCACGCCGAGGACGTGCGTCACGGTGTTGGCGTCCCAACCTTCGGTCAGCATCGAGACCGAGACCACGCAGCGCACCTGCTCGCCCAGGCGGCCCGGCTTGCCGACCGTGTTCATCACCTCGCGCAGCAAATCCTGGTCGGACAGGCTGTCGGCGGCCCGCAGGTCGCGCGTGCGCTCGACGATCTCGCGGCGGAACTGCTCGATCTCGTCGGCCGCCATCTTGCGGAATTCGGGGTCGAGCGCATCGCCGGATTCAAGCTGGGTGCTGTCGATCAGCAGCGTGTTGGGGCGGGCGAGGCGGTTTCCATAGGCATCGTAGTTGCGGAACAGGTCCAGCCGGCCATTCTCGAAGGTGGTCTTGCCGTCTTCCGTTTCGCGGTGGAAGCCGGAGATGTAGTCATAGACGAGCTTCGATGTGGCGGTGTTGTTGCACACCACAATGAAGACCGGCGGCGCCCGCACGCCCTCGTTCGCCCAAAGCTCGAACGTCTTCTCGTAATGGCCGTACAGTGCATCCAGTGCCGTGAGCAGCGGCACGGGTAGATCAAGCGGGTCGAGGGCGCCGGACTTGCCGCGCCCCTTCTTCGGCATGTCCCGCCTTATGTGCTCCCACAGGTTGCGGAACATCGGCATGTCGTCGCCGGGGATGTTGTTCGCCACCGGCACGCGCGGCAGCTTGACGATGCCGCACTCGATCGCGTCCATCAGCGAGAAGTCGCTGACCGTCCAGGGGAACAGCGTCCCCTCGGCGTAGCCCGATCCGCGCAGGAAAAACGGCGTCGCCGAGAGATCGTATACCGCGCGCAAGCCGAGCTTGCGGTTCACAGCCTCCAGCCCGGAGATCCACAGGCGGGCCGCCTCGTTGTTTGCCGCGGCCTCCTTCCGGTCATCGCCCTTCAGGGTCTCGTCGTCGTCCTTGGCCTTTGCGCGGTAGCAGTGGTGCGCCTCGTCGTTCAGAACGACGATGTTCTTGAGGCCCATCAGGTCGGGCATGACACGCTGAAGCATCTGCCCCTCGGACTCCAGCGTCTCCAAGGCGGGACCATGCCCCGTCAGCAGGGAACGGCTGGTCTTTGACAGCTCCACGCGCTCGCGCAGCTTGAACGCGTGATAGTTCGTCAGCCTGATCTTGGCCCGGTCGATGTCGCCGAGCATGTCGTTGGGCACCAGTTCGCGATGGCGGTAGTAGCTTTCTGGATCGTTCGGGTTGAGAACGCGAAGCCGGTCGCGGATGGTGACGCCGGGGCAGACGATCAGGAAACCGCGCGAGAACATGCGGCTGTTCGGATGGCGCACCGAGTTGACGGTTTGCCAGGCAATCAGCATCGCCATCACGGTCGTCTTGCCGGCGCCTGTGGCGAGCTTCAGGGCCAGACGCAGCAGCTCCGGGTTGGCGGCCTCGTTGGACCCGCGGATGTGGTCCCAGAACTTCGCGCCACGCGCACCGAGCTTGGGCGCCACCTCGGTCAGCCAGATGGTCGTCTCGATCGCCTCGACCTGGCAGAAGAACGGGCGGACGCCTTGGAACCGATGATGCCGCCAGTGCTGGAGCAGCCGCGCGGTTTCCGGTGTGACCAGCCACTGATCCGGGTTGGGGAGGCTGCGCCACGCTTCGACGTACTGCCGAATCTCATTGATGATCGGGGTGGGGTTGTATTCCTGCTCGACGCTGGACAGGTCGTCCGCGCCGCCCAGCACGAATTCGCTTTGCCCCTTGCCGGAGCGCCGCTTCTTGGGCTTCGGAACCGGGGTGATGAGTTCGGAGCGGCGCCGGGTCTCGAGCAGGGCGTTGGTCGGCTGACCGTCCGGATCCAGTTCCCAATGGCAGCCCGGATACTCGTATGGCGAGTTGACGATCGGGCGCTCGAAGAACAGATCGCTCATGGGCGGCAGGCGTCCGTTCCGATACGGGATGCAGGGCGCAACCGGCGTCCCAAGCGGCTGTAGTCCGTCCGTTTCACGCTGCGATTTTCCTCCCCAGGGGGAACCCTAGAGGGAACGAGCCGGAATGCAAAACGATGTGGCGAGTCGGCAACCGGTCAGGCAGCCTCGTCCAGCAGCTCCGGCCCATCGTTCCGCACGTTGTTGGCCGCACGGCTCACAGGCCAGAGGCGCAGGACATCGTCGGCGGCCGGGCGCAGAAGGGATGTCGCGTCGCCTTCCATCTCGCCCAGCCACACCGGCCAGTCCGGCTCTTCCACGATCACCGGCATCCGGCTGTGGATCGGGGCCATGAGCGGGTTGGCCTCGGTGGTGATGACGGCGAAGCTGCGGACCACCTCCCCACCTTCGCCGCGCCAGCCCTCCCATATGCCGGCCAGCGCCAGCGGCTTTCCGTCCTGGCGGGCGATCGCGAAGGGCTGCTTTATTTTCTGGCCGGCGATCGGACGCCATTCGAAGAACGCGCCCGCCGGCACCAGGCAGCGGCGCCGGGCGAAGGCATCCCGGAACATCCCGGAGGCCGCGACCGTCTCCGCCTTGGCGTTGATCGGCCGCCGGGCCTGCTTCGGATCCTTGGTCCAGTAGGGCAGGAGCCCCCAATTCAGCAGATCGAGATGCCGCTGCCCGCTCTCGGGGTGCCGGCGCACCACCATCGCGTCACGCGTCGGCGCGAGATTCCAGGTGGGCGCCACGTTCGGCAGCGGGTTCACCGTGCGGAACAGGGCCGCGATGGCTTCGGGCGGAAGGTAGGAGGCGAAGCGGCCGCACATGCACGCTCAGGTGGGCCCAACACCCCGGATGGGCCAGCGGTGGCGGCTCTTGTGCGGTCCGCGGGCCGCCCTTTCCGGGCCGAGTAGCAGGCCCGGGGTTCGACACCACGTGGACGTAGAATACGACCATTCCATTGCGAGAAGCGACCGAACATCAGCGGAACCCCGTGTCAGGCTCGTGTCACGCTCGCGCCTCACCCAGGTGGTGTTCCGGTCTTGTTCATGCAACGTTCTACGCAGGATTTCTGACGCCAAGCCCCCGGCAGGGCGGAATTTCCTGCAATAACAATAAGGGGTTGGTTCAGAAAAGATGGCGGACCCGAGGCGACTCGAACGCCTGACCTTCGCCTTCGGAGGGCGATTTCGGGGGGTTGCGGCTGTTACCTTGGCTTTGTCCTGGATTGCAACGGGCGGCCTGCCGCTGCGGTTTTGGGTTGCCGACCATCGCCCATGTTTGTTAGGAATTGCGCCTATCTGCTACCTATGTGTTACCTGGTACACCGCTTCCGAGGAGCAACTCATATCGCGGTCGTGGCTTCGTTGATGCCGTAGGTCCAGCGATGGATGACCGGTGCGCGGTTGATGTCGTTGATGGCGGCCATGATGCGGTCCTTCAGTTCCTGCTGGGACGCGGCGCGGATATGGCGCAAGACGGAGCGGGCCAGCTTGGAGAAGAAGCCCTCGATCAGGTTGAGCCAGGAGCCGTGCTTGGGCGTGAAGACGAAGTTGAACCGACCCGCGCGCTGCGTGGCGAGCCAGGCCCGGGTCGCCTTGGAGATGTGGGCGGAGTGGTTGTCCAGGATCAGTCGGATCGCCGTGTCGCCGGGATAGGCGGCATCAAGTTGCTTGAGGAAGGCGATGAACTCCACCGAGCGGTGCCGCTTCTCGACCCGCGCATGCACCTTCCCGGTCAGCAGGTCGATGCCCGCCAGCAGCGACAATGTGCCGTGGCGGACATATTCATGGTCGCGCGCCAGGCACGCATGCTCGCCCGGCTGCGGCGGCAGATCGGCGGCGGTGGTGCCGAGCGCCTGGATGCCGGGCTTCTCGTCATAGGAGATCACGGCGAGCATCTCCCCACTACCGTCCGTTGCCGCACGCCGCATCTCGACTTCACGATAGACGCAGAGCACGTCGGCCTTCTTTTGCTCGAACTCCGGGTCACGCCGTTCAAGGTAGTAGCGGACCTTGTGCGGCTTGATGTCGCTCGCGGCCAGCAGCTTGCAGACCGTGCCTTGCGCCAGCTTGGCGAGGCAGGCGTGCCCGGCGGCCGGACCATGGTCGCGCACGTGGCTCGCCAGCAGCCGCGTGGTCCACAGCTCATGCGGATAACCCGACTCCCCCGGCTTGCGGCAAGCCAAGTTGATCAGCCAAGCTTTGGCCTCCGACGTGATCACCGGCTCCCGCCCGGGACGCGGACTGTCGTCGAGCGCCGCCATGACGCCCAGCCACCGCGCCCGGTCCAGGCACCGCTCGACCGTCTGATGCGTCACGCCGACCGCGCGCCCGACTGCGTAGAACGACGGCGTGTCGCGGTAGGCGAGCAGCATCCGAGCCCGGTCTACCCGGCTCGCCGCCTCCTTGCGTGAGCGCGCAATTGACTGCAATCGCGCCAGCTCGTCCGCTGAGACGGCCAGCTCGACCTCGCGTCGCCGTGCTGCCATGATCCGACACCCGGAAACCAGTTGTACCGGAACCCGTACAGAATGCGCCATGACCGAGGGAACCCCAGCAATACGGCTGGGTCCAAGGAATCGATGTACTAGGTAGCAGATAGGTAGCAGACCGGGGGCGCAACGAGATGGCCGAGCGGAAGCGGATTGGGCTGCGGGAGGTGCGGGCGCTCGGCCCCGGTCAGGAAATCTGGGATACCGCCGTGGCCGGCTTCGGCGCCCGGCGGCAGCGGTCGGAGGCGGTGGCTTACGTGCTGTTCTACCGCACGGCGGAGGGGCGCCTGCGGCGGCACACGATCGGTCGGCATGGCGCGCCCTGGACGCCGGAAACGGCGCGGGAGGACGCCCGCCGGCTCTTGGGCGACGTGGTCAAGGGCACCGATCCGGCCGGCGACAAGCAGGCCAGGCGCAAGGCCGCCATGGTGGCGGACCTCTGCGACGCGTATTGGGCCGATGCCGAGGCGGGCAACCTGCTGAACTCGGCGCCGCGCGCCGAAGAAGGCCAGCACGCTGCTCTCCGACAAGGGCCGCATCGAACGGCACATCCGCCCGCTGCTCGGGCACATGAAGGTGGCGGGTGTCACGCGCGCGGACGTGGAAGCCTTCATGCGCGCGGTGGCCGAGGGCAAGACGGCGACGCGCACCAAGACCGCGAAGAAGCGGGGCGTGTCCCATGTACGCGGCGGGCGCGGCGTGGCGTCCCGCACGGTCGGACTGTTGGGCGGGATGTTCACCTACGCAATCCGACATGGGATGCGGGCAGACAACCCGGTGCATGGCGTCATGCGGCCGGCTGACGGCAAGCGCGAGCGGCGCCTGAGCGATGCCGAATACGCGGCGCTGGGGGCCGCCCTGCGACAAGCGGGAGAGCGGAGCGTCTGGCCTGCCGCCGTGGCGTGCGCGCGCTTCCTCGCCCTGACCGGCTGGCGATCGGGCGAGGCGTTGGGGCTGCGCTGGTTGGACGTTGACCTTGCCCGGCGCACGGCGCTGCTGGCGGATACCAAGAGCGGCGCGAGCCTGCGGCCGTTGTCGCACGCGGCCTGCGACGTGCTGCGCCGGCTTCCCCGCACGGGGGCGCTGGTGTTCCCGCCCACGCGCGGCGATGGGCGCATGAGCGGCTTCCGCAAGCTGTGGGACCGCATCGGGCGATTGGGCGAGCTGCCGCCCGACGTGACGCCGCATGTGCTGCGGCATTCCTTCGCCAGCCTCGCCGCCGATATCGGATACTCGGAACCAACCATCGCCGCGCTGATCGGACACAAGGGCCACAGCATGACCGCACGCTATGTGCATAGCGCCGATGCCGTGCTGCTGGCGGCGGCGGACGCGGTGGCGAACGAGACCCTGGCGCGCATGGGCGATGCGCCGGCGGTCGGCGCGGTGATCCCGCTGCGGCGGGCCTGAGCATGGAGCAGATTATCCCGCCCGATTGTGGGCCGGCCGTGCCTGCCGGCCCAAGGATGACGGCGTGCGAGGTGCTAACCTGGATCGCCTTCGCCAACGCGCTCCCGATGGAACGGATCGGCGACCTCGAACTCGCGGGGCGCTCATCGTGGACACGCGCCCCTGGCGAGGCGTGGGCCCCGTTTCCCGACCTGCCCGCCGAGACGGTTGCGCTGAACAGCAAGCGGATCGCGAAAGCGGCGGCGAAGCTGCGCGAGGAGCTGGCCGCCGGCTGCCTCAAGGCGTCCGGCTGCACGGTTCCATGCGGACCGCACGCCTACATCCCGCCAACCGTGTTCATGGACCGGACCGTCAGCGTGTGCTGGTGGGACATGATCGAATCGACGCGCGACGGGCAACTGTTCTGGGAGGTGGGATTCAACACGGCGGAGGTTCTGGCGCGGTGGCCGGCATTGAATGCCTCGAAACGGGATTCAGCCGCACAACCGGAAGTCACTAATTGGCTGATCTCGTACTACAAGCAAAACCCTCGCGCCAAGCGCGAGCATGAGGCGTTTCCGGCCTGCCAGTCGGCGATCGGCGCAACCTGGGCTCAAATGGTACAGGCGATGCGCCTTGTGCCTGAACCTCTCAAAAACCGTCGCGGCCGAGCGAAGAAAATCGGATAATCGTGCACGCTTTGCACCCGCTGCACGATAATGCACGCGGGGACGCGCGCAATTAGTTGGTCCGCCATCACCACGCAACGGAACGCGATTGATGGCGACCTTCATTCCTGACAGTCCCGACACGATGCTGCGCCGGAGACAGACAGCGGCGGCGCTGAGCGAAGCCGGCTATCCCGTGGCCGAGACGACGTTGGCGACGAAAGCGGCGCGCGGCGGCGGCCCGCCCTATCGCTCGTTCGGCCGCATTCCGCTGTACCGCTGGGGCGACGCGCTCGCCTGGGCGGAGGGCCGGCTGAGCTTGCCGCGCCGCAACACCTCGGAAGCGGAAACCCAGCACGCCGCCTAAAGCGCAGTCGCCGGCCCCGAGGCGGGAACCGCGGCTGATAGTTTGGATGTCGGGAGCAACGGCATTCTACGCGATCGCCACGGCGCACGCCAGCACGGCCGGCGGCATGGAGAACATGCGGTGCATATCAATTCCACTGACGGAACTTTCTACGGGCCGCGTCGCCTGCCGACCCGCCCGCTGATCGACGTGTCCCTGACCTCGGCCGAGCTGCACGCCGTCGTGCGATGGCTGGAGCGCGAGGCAACGGCGCCGCTGAACGACAACCACGACGCCGCCGCTGATCCTCTGTTCAACCGAGCCGCCGCGTTGCGGGAGGCGGGGCGATGAGCGGCGGCGTTTATCAGGCTAGCCCGATAAAGCGCCGCGCCACCAAGGCTGAGATGCAACAGCGCCGCGACGGCTTGCTCTCGATCGTGGCCGAGATGAAGCCATGGTGCAAACCGACCTCGTGGAGGTGCGCCGGGCGGGATGGCTGCCCTACGGCTGGCTCGCCGACAACACCCGCTGGCAACGCAAGCCGCAGACCTTCTCCAGCATCGGGCAGGCGCTCGCCGATACGACGCGGTTCTACCGAAAGTCGCTGTGGCACGACGCCGATGCCTATGTGGAAATCTGGCTGGAGAAGGACGCTCTCGCCGGCGTGGTCATGCCGATCACCTCGGAGTGCGACGTGCCGCTGATGGTCGCCAGGGGCTACGCCAGCCTGTCCTTCCTGCACGGCGCGGCCGAGTACATCGCCGCGCTCGACGTGCCCACCTACATCTATCACCTCGGCGACTTCGATCCGTCCGGGGTGAACGCAGGCGAGAAGATCGAGCAGACGTTGCGGGAATTGGCCCCGCGCGCGGACATCCAGTTCGAGCGCATCGCGGTCAACATCGAGCAGATCGAGCGCTGGGATCTGCCGACGCGCCCCACCAAGACGACTGACAGCCGCGCCAAGGGCTTCGGCGACATCTCGGTTGAGCTGGACGCCATCGAACCATCTGCGCTGCGAAGCCTCGTCCGCACCTGCATCGAAACGCACCTTCCCGCCGACCAACTCCGGGTGCTTCAGGTCGCCGAGGACAGCGAGCGGCGCGCGCTCCACGATATCGTCGGGCGGCTGCGAATGACTTCGGAAGCGGGGACCTCAGCATGAGCCGGCGCACGCCTGCCCCGCTGAGGTTTCCGGACGGCCGCGTCGCCCGGTTCGCCAGGGCGTATCAGGGGAGCTCCTTCAGCAATGCCGGCGCCCCTCTTCCGGGCCGCATCCCGAGCCTGGATAAGCTGGTTACGGCCATGCCGTTCCGCTCGGTCCTGTCGCGGCGCTGGCCCGCCGAGATCGCCGCAGTCTTGGCGGTACCGGCCGGCGATTCGGTTCCGCCCCCTTTCATCGTGAAAGAAATGGGCGAAGAGATCGCCGCCGGCCGCGGCATCCTGCTCCTCGCCACCGATCGGAACGCCCTCAACCGGGCGAAGGTCATCCTGACTGGGCTGCTGCTGCCGGCGCGGGGGCGGGCATGAGCGGTGTCCTCGACCGCCCGATCGCGGTGACGTTCCTCGACGGCTGTGCCGCCACCCGGAAAGCCGAGCAGCTACACACACCGCGCGCGCTCGCCGAACAAATTGCTTCAACCACGGCAGCGGCAAAGGAACAGCTGCCGTGGTTGAAGCTGGCGCGTTTGGGCGACCGGCGGACCGCAAAGGGGAGCTTCCGCAACGACGCCAACGTGCTCGCCATCACCGGTATCGAGGCCGATTACGATGCTGGCTCGATGACGGTTGACGCGGCGCTGGAGCTCCTGGAGCAACAGGGCCTCGCGAGCATCCTCTACACCAGCCCGTCACACACCGAGGATGCGCCCCGCTGGCGGGTGTTGTGCCCGCTGTCCGAGGAGATGCCGCCCGCTCGCCGCAGCGCCATGCTGGGGCGCCTGAACGGGCTATTCAGGGGCATCTTCGCCCGTGAGTCCTGGACGCTTTCGCAGGCGTACTACTTCGGCTCGGTCGCCAACAACCCGTCGCACCGCGTCGAGCTAATCGACGGCACCCCGCTCGACCGTCACGACGATCTCGACGAGATATGGGTCGGGCCGCCCGCCACGGGCGCGGCGGCAGCCGACCCGTGCGCGAGCGGGGATGCGCGGGGAGACGCCGAGCTGGTACGCGCCATCGTCACGGGCGACGAGCTGCATACCTGCCTCGTCGCGCTTGCGGCGCGCTACGTCGGGCGCGGGTTGTCACCAGCGACGGTGGAAGGGCTGCTCGCGGGCCTGATGCTGTCGCACCCGGAAGCATCGCGAGACGCGCGCTGGACCGATCGGTTCGACAACATCCCAGTGATCGTCGGCAGCGCAGCCGGCAAGTTCAGCAAACCGGCGGAGGACCGGCGCGCGCTGGCTCGGATGGCCGCGCAGATGATCCACGCCCGCCGGCGGAGCGAGGAGGTCCGCGCCGCCATCCGGCAAGAGGCAGCGGCTCGGGGGATCGAGCCGGAGCGCGCGGAAAGCATTGTGTGCTGGGTCGCCGAACGCGAGTTGCAGCGTCGGAGGGCGGCACATGCTTAAGGCCGACCCGCTCGCCGCGCTCGACCTGATGAACGCGGACGAAGCTGACGCGGTGGTCACTGAGTTCAACGCCAGCTACATGGTGGTGAATGAGGCGGGGAAGGCGGTCATCTATGCGCCGAACCGCGATCCGATCCTGCTGCGCACCTACTATGACCGCCTGGGCTTCGAGGATCTGAAGCGCCTCTACCTTAACCGACAGATCGTCGTGGGGCGCAACAACGAGGGCAAGCCGATCACCAAGTCGGCGGCCGAGATTTGGCTCCGCAGCCCAGAGCGCCGGCAATTCCTGCGCGGTGTGATCTTCGATCCGTCCGGGCGCCGCGCACCGGCTGGCACACTGAACCTGTGGACTGGATTTGCCGTGCAGCCCAAGCCCGGATCGTGGAGGCGGATGCAAAATCACATCCGCGACGTGCTCTGTCAGGGCAACATCGAACACTATAACTATGTTCTCGGCTGGATGGCGATGCTGGTGCAGCGTCCGGCCGAACAGGGCGAGGTGGCCGTCGTGATGAAAGGGTTCGAGGGCACCGGCAAGGGCACGCTTGCCCGCGCCCTGAAAACCATCCTCGGCCAGCACGGGCTTGCCATTTCCAACAGCAAGCATCTGACCGGCAACTTCAACGCCCATCTGCGAGACTGCGTGTTCCTCTTCGCCGATGAAGCCTTCTTCGCCGGCGACCGCCAGCATGTCGGCGTGCTCAAGTCACTCATCACCGAACCTTACCTCACGATCGAAGCCAAGTACGCCAACGCAGTGCAGATGCCGAACTTCCTGCACCTCATGATGGCCTCAAACGAGGAATGGGTTATCCCCGCCAGCCTGGAAGCACGTCGGTTCTTCGTCCTGGAAGTCAGCGATGCCCACAAGGACGATCACGCCTATTTCGCCGAAATCTGGAAGGAAATGGAGGCCGGTGGCTATGCGGCGATGCTGTATGACCTGCTGCACCACGATCTAACGGGTTTCAACGTCCGCCGGGTCCCCTTCACGGAAGGCTTGCAGCAGCAGAAGAAACTGAGCCTCGGCACGACAGAGGCCTGGTGGGCGGACATGCTGCACCGTGGATATGTGTTCCGGTCCAAGCTAGGCCTCGAAGCCGAGTTCGGGACGTGGGCCGAGGAAGTGTCCACTGAGTTGCTGGTCGCCAGTTACTCCGAGTTCGCTGAACGGCGACGGGAGCGCCATCCCCTCAGCCGCGAAACGCTGGGGCGCTTCATGCGCAGGATGGGCGCGAAGCCCAAGCGCCTGCAAAATGCCCCGGTGGGCGAGCACCTGGCCGACGTGGCAAATCCGTTCGGGGGCACTTCACGCAAGGCCAAGCGTATCGATCACGAGCGCCCGCAGGGATATCAGGTCGGAAGCCTCGACTTGGCGCGGAGGGCGTTCTTTGCCGCTACAGGGCTCAACGTCGATTGGGCCGAGGGCGACGACACCGCTGGGGCGTCGTGAGTCACTCGCGCAGCCGCCCATACCCTGACATTGTCAGGGTTGTCGGGGAACCCTGCCACGCTGGGGACCTAGAGAACCCTAGGCTCGTCAGGGTTGTCAGCCTTGTCAGGGTGGAAATGCACGCAAAAACTCTCACGGGGAGCGAGGGAGAGAGTTCCCACTACTTTTTCTAATTCTAACCCAGACAACCCTGACAACCCTGACAAAGCTAGGAACCAGTAGGGATTTTCGTGTCAGGGTTGAGGCTGCGCACCCTGTCAACCCTGACGCCCTCACTTTCGGCTCTCGTGTCAGGGCGGCGCTCGCGCAGGCCCCGGCAGCGTGGTGGACTGCGGACCGGCCGGATGCGGGCGCACCGGAGCACGGACTATCTGACGAAGATCACCGCGGTCGAAGCGGCGGAGACCCCAGATTGCACTTTCTGGCTTCAGTTCCTCGAGGAGGCCGCACAGCGCGATGCCGCCTTCATCAAATTCCTTAAGCAGTGGTGCGGCTACAGCCTCACCGGGGACACGCGCGAGCACGCACCGCTGTTCGTCTATGGCGGCGGCGGCAACGGGTCGTTAGGTTTGGCTTGTCCGCGATCGCGCGCGGCTTCAGCCATCGTGCAACGCCTTTCTCAGCGCGTCCGCGGCATCCGCGTAAAACAGCACTTGAACCTTGGTTGCGACATCGTCCGACAGGTCCATGAGTGAGCGGCGCGCGGCAACTGGCATCAGCACAGTCGCCGCGCCCTTGGACAGCGCATGCTCGACAACATCGATCGGATTGTGGATTGGCTCGACCGAATCTCCAAGGTTCAGCCCGCCGACCACTGCGAGGCCACCCTTCAAGGGCTTGCCAATCAGGGCTGAAGAAAGAGCAAGCAGAACCGGCACGCCGGTATGCTCCGCCGTCTTGGCGGCGTCAAACGCACGAAGCTGAACCGTGAATTCGTGCTCGCGTGGGTTCCGATCGCCCACCAATTCGCCGGCGCGCGCGTAGAGGTTTTGCTCGGCGATCTTCACGCTCTCGCGAAACGCTGGCGGCGGCGGCTGATTTAGGATGCGGACGCCGGAACCTGGCCCCTCGTTTACCTCGATCCGATAGAGGCCGACGGCTTCGTCCTGTCCGCCCGGTCCGAAACCCCAGACTTGCCCGTGAGGCAGCGGGTCGGCGCCGATGCTGTCCTCGCTTTGCAGCTCCGGCGTGGCGACGAACTTCTCGACCCCGTCCAGCCCCATCGCGTAACTAAATTGCGTGCTGCGGAACTCCGCCGAGCCGATCCGCTTCTGCTGTTCCTTGACGCGGCGCCGCGCCTCCAATGCGAGGCGCACAGCCCATTCCAGATCTTCGTCCGGCACAGGTGCCGCGGCATCCGGATGCAGCAGCTTCACCAGGCCAGATACGGTCCTGGTCACCGCGTTCGTGTCGCGGCCCGACAATGCGCCGCCGAGCTGGAGGCGGCCTTGCATCACCCCCACCCGGGATTGCGAGCGCAACCGTGAGAACGCCTCCACCAGGACATCGCTCACCAGGCCGAAATGGTCGGTGAACAGGCTCTTGTTCACCTTCGGGATGTCCCAGCCAGGCAGATAGGCGTGGATGCGGTCCATGAACGCGGTGTCGCCGCGCATCTCCGGAGGCAATGGCCCGAACAGATGACCGACGCGCTGCTGGTGCTGGACATCCACGTCGAAATTCCCGACCAGCACGATGGAGCCGTCGGCGCGTATGCTCTCTCGCCCGCGCGAGAACTCGCCGCTCTCCATGTAGCCCTTCATGATGTTCACGCCGTCGTTCTGGTCGAAGGACACGCCGGACACCTCGTCGAAGCACACCACGTCGTACTGACAGACCAGCCCGCGCTGCCCGTTGGCCATGTTGACGAACATCCGCGCGACCGTCGCCTTGCCGCCGGACACGAGATGCGCGTAGGGCGAGATCTGCTGGAACAGATGGCTCTTTCCCGTCCCGCGCGGCCCGAGCTCGACCATGTTGAAGTTGCGTTCGACGAAAGGGATCATCCGCATCAGCGAGATGTCCCGCGCGCGCGAGGACATGCGCTCGGGCTCCAGGCCGACGCCGCGCAGCAGGAAATCCTTCCACTGCGCGGTCGTCATCTTCGCGCGCCCCTCGACGATGCGATCGAGGATGCCGCGCGTCGAAAGCTGGATTGGCCGCACCGCGTTGGCCTGGAACGGCCGCCCGCCCTTCTCCTGCGCGATGGTGGCGTCATAGCCGAGGTCGATCTCGGCGTAGAAGCCGCCGGTCAACATGCGTTCGTTCTCGCGCACCGTCTCGTCGGACAGGCGCACGTCGGTCAGGCGCAGGCTCGGCAGCCTCGCCAGATAGCTGTCGGATCGCGCATCCAGCCGCGCCGTGATGATATCGATCACCCGGGCCTCGCCCGTCTCCCGTGCGCGGGACTTGATGAGTTCGTCCTCCCCGGCGCGCACCGTGCGCGAGGACAGTTGAGTGCGGACCACCTCCAGCCCCTCGGCGATCTCCTTCTCGTCGGTCGTCGCGCAATAACGGCCGAGCATGAACTCGACGACGTAGGTCGGCACCGGGAATTGCCCGCGGAACTGGCGCACCAGATCCTTGCGCACGATCAGGCCGCGGAACGCGTCGGCGGCCAGACGGTCCAGGTCGTCCATTTCCATCGCCTATCCTCCGACGACAACGCCGCGCGTCGTCGCCACCTCGCCGCCCGGATCGCGCAATTCGAGCAAGGCCGGCTTGCCGAGAAGCGCGTCATCCGGCACGAGCAGGCTGGTGCGGCCATCCGCATCCACCTCGCGCGCCTTGTCGGCAATCGACGCGCCCTCGCCATCGGCGCCCAACTTGAGGTCCACGACCAGCCCGTTCGCGCCCTCCGCGCGCAGCCGCACGCGCAGGCCGCTCCACTCGACATCCACGATCGCCGCCCGGCGCGGCGCGGTCAGCGGCATGACGATCAATTCCGGGACGATGCTTTCCTGCGGCAGCCCGCGCGCGCGGCAGTGGCGCGGCGGGAAAGCCAGGCCGGTGCTGACGGCGGATGCCGAACCCAAAAGCTCGCCGTCCGCGCCGAGGGCGGGAACGGATACCAGCGGTACCGCGGCACCCACCGCCGGATCAGCCTCTCGGAGCCGAAGAGCAATTCCCGCGTAATCACCTCTTCCGTCCGGCACCGGCCAGGGCGAGCAGGTCGCGCATCGTCCTCAACTGCCCCGCGTCGAGCGCGCTCCAATCCAGCGTGAGCGCCGCTTCCGTCGCGATCGGCCCGCCCTCGGCGCCGGTGTGCTCGATGGCCTTGCGCTTGGGCGCTACGTACGCGGCAAGCTCCGCCAGCATCCGTCCCCGCAGCTCCGGGCGATTGTTTTCGTCCGAGGCCAGCCGCGCCATGCCCTCGATCGGGTCGCAGCCGAGCGCGGCCAGCTTTTCCATGACGGAGAGCGTGGCCTTGTTGGGCACGCCCTTCTGGCGTCCGCCGCGCCGTTCACCGGGCAGGCTGCCGCGTGGCATTGACTATCCTTCGCAACTGTTGCTGTTCACGGATTGTATCACGTCGGCACCGCGCGCCCGTAGGTCTTGATGACCTGGGCATCCTCGAACAATGGCTTGGCACTATTCAGGTCGCGTTCCTCGTTCAACGTGTGCGCCGCCAAGCCGCCCTCCATCGGCCGCAACGCGATGGTCCTTTCCCGTTGCGAGATCACGACACGAGATAGCGCGATCCGGCCCGTCTTTTCGATCGCCTCGCGCACCACGGCATAGACATCCTCGCCGGCTTTCCCGTCCGGCGCGAGGTAGTAGCTCGAGTCGAAATAGACCGGATCGATCGAGCCTGCCTCGACGAACTTTTCAATCGTCATCACCGACGAGCTTTCGACTTTGACGCTGTCGAAATCCTCGTCGGTAAGGATCACGTAGTGATCCTTTTTGAACTCAAAGCCTTTCACCAGATCACGGCGCGACAGCTCTTTCCCGGTCTCCGCATCCTGCGTCACCAGCCGGATGCGGTTGCCTGTCTCCGGATTGATCATGTTGAAGCGGATTGCGGCGCGATCGTGCCTCGCGCTGTAGAGCGCGACCGGACAGGAAACGAGGGCGAGCCGGAGATGCCCTCGCCAGATTGGCCGCTGCGCCATGACGAACCTCCTTGTGCCCCCGGTTCGGGTTGGCAATCCGTGATGCTACAGCCGGCGAGTGCCCGAAGAGGATGTCGGTGACCTTGCCGACCACGTCCGGGACGAGACGGCGCATCGCCGCCGTGGCCAGCCTCAGGTCGCGCTTCATCGGCCCGAAGAGGCTGAAGACAAGGGGCTCGCTGGACAGCAGGTTGCCCCAGAGGCGCGCGATGTCGATGACGGCGCCCATCTCGCGATAGGCGACCTCCCGGCGCACCAGCGGCACCAAGGCGGGATCGATGAGGTTGGCCCCGGTGCGGGCGATGCGGGCCGTCACGCGGCTTCCCAGGGCGCCGCGTGCGCCCCTGGGCATCGTCACAGGCGGGCTGACCCGCCGCTGCCTGGACGCACTGCGGGAGGCCGGGGAGCCGGCGGCGATCGACGCCATCGCGGTTTCCGCGCTGCGGGACAAGGGCCTGGACGCGGAGGACAAGGCGCTGCGGGCGGACTTCGGGCGGCGGTTCCTGCGGACGCTGAACCGGCTGCTACAGCGGGGTGCGGTGACCAAGGTGGGCTATGGGGTCGGTAGGCGGTGGGGATTGCCGCCAGACGAAGCCTAAGACTCCGCAAACGCCCGGCTGGCCACCCATCCACCCCAGACGACCGGGATGGCCCAAAGGAGACCGAAGCCCGCCAGAACCCACTCGTACCAGGGCCAGCCGGCCCCAAGGGCCAGATAGGCCGCTCCGGCTATCGCGGTCGGATAGGCGATCGCGATGAGGCGAAACACTATGTGGCTAGGACGGCAAGCCTGAGGGGTTTGCGAGCCGGTCAAGATGACCTCCTAGCAGGCGAACGAGGGTGCTGACATCAGGGCCTCGGCTGCGGCGACTGCGGCGACGAACGCAAGCACGATCCCGAACACCATCCGCTGCATCTGCCCAAGCCTCCGCATGGGGAGACAGGCGCCCCCCGACCCGGAGCGCCTGTCGCCAAGCTCCATAAGCGGGGAACAGCGCCGACCGGAGCCGGGAGGCAGGATGACGCGGAAAGGTTGAGGAATGGTGGAGAGCAGGCGATCACGAAGAAAGAACGCGGGGCGGTTCCAGCATCGTGAGGCAGAGCCGAATGCATGCCGAGCAAGTGGCGAGAATCTTCCCGTTCACCTCCAACTCCGCCTGCATCGCCCGAAGTGCTGCGGGGCTATCACAGGATGGCTCGACCATGGGGCGTTTGGGCACGGTCACAGAAGCCGCCTGACTTGGTCGATCACGTTCGGCAACTCCCGATAGAACGCATAGGATGCGACTTGCGGGGTTGATGGCGGGTTAAGGGTGGGACTGAACGTATCGAACCAGTGGACGGTTCAGAAGCGGGTCGGGGCGTCGTTGTGGAATTTTGCGGGCGCGGGGGACGGTGCGGTCAGAGCACGGGGCTATGCCCGCAGCCTCCAAAGCCGAAAGGAAAAACAGAATCCAATCTTCCCAAGCGCCAGACGCGGAGACATCGCGCATGCGGTCAATGTATTCGTCCTTGTTTTGTCCGAAGTACTCACTAGGGCCTCGCGAAGAAGTCCTCGATCAGGTGGCGTTCCTTGTAGACATGGCGATCGAATCTGCGGGGCACCCGGCGATTAGCCTTTGGCGGGATTACGACGGTCTTGCCCGCTTCCGCCAGCGGCTCAATGACCCGCTCGTCGGCGTCGAATGCCTTGTCGGCGATCAACACGTCGGCCTGCATATCCGGCAACAGGCGGTCGGCACCCACCAGGTCGTGCGCCTCGCCACCGGTCAGATGGAAACCGACCGGATTGCCGAGCGCATCGACCATGGTATAAATCTTGGTGCTCAATCCGCCCCGCGAGCGCCCGATGGCTTGGTCCTCCTCGTCTTTTTTTAGCGCCTGCACTGTGCTGATGGGCTCGCACAATGGTGCTGTCGAGCATCGCGTATTCGTTGTCGGCATCGGCGGCGAGATGCTGAAACAGCCGTTTCCAGACCCCGGATTTCGCCCAGCGGCTGAAACGCCGATGGGTGTTCTTCCAGTCGCCGAAGCGATCCGGCAGATCGCGCCAGGGAATACCGGCTCGGTAGCGGTAGAGTACCGCTTCAACGAACAGGCGGTTGTCCGCCGCGGTCACGCCGACCCACCCCTCGCTTCCCGGCAACAGGTCCTTGATCCGGTCCCACTGGTCGTCGCGAAGTCCGTAGCGGCGCATCGGTCAGCTCCCCAAAGCTGACCGCCTACGAATCGAAAAACCCGTTGCGCCGGAATCGGCTATTTCGTCATGTGGTGCTGATTACCGCCGAATGTTGCAATCCGGACTCACCGAGCCGGCGCCGAATTGGGAAGCCACAGGTCGGGATTGACGACAGGCCCTAGTTCAATGCCAATGGCTGAGTGACCGAGGCGACGGGCGGCTACGAGGGTCGTGCCGGTGCCGGCGAAAGGGTCCAAGACGGTCGCCTTCGATCCTCCATGCAGGCTCAGGCACCGTATCGGTAGTTCGACCGGGAAGCCGGCTGGATGGTCGAACTTCTGCGCCTTGGACTTCACCGTCGTGTAGGGGATGAACCATACGTTTCCGGCGCATCGCCGGTCCTTGGCGTGCCCCCACCGTGCGATGTTCGACTTGTCCTTGAAGGGGACGCCGACCTCTAATCGGTCAACGGCCACATCACCCGTCTTGGTGAAGTGGAATATCGGCTCATGATTTTGGTTCAGGTAACGGCGGCTGGTGATCGGCTTGAAGTGCCCGACCGTATCGTGTCCGATGCTGATGGATTTCACCCAAGTGATGTGGTTTTGCAACACGAACAGGTCGCGGAAGGCTCCGGCCACGTCAAAGACGATCCACGGATCGGCGTTCGTGCTGCCGACGTTCAGAAAGAACGACCCTTCAGGCTTCAACACGCGATGGAGTTGCCGCCCGACCTTTGTAAGCCAGCCAAGGTAATCGTCACGCGGCTTCCGATCCTCGTATGAACGATAGCGGACTCCGATGTTGTAGGGAGGGGACGTGACCACAGCGTCCACCGACTTCCCCGGAAGGGCTTCCAGTTCGGTTAGGCAGTCTCCGAGGATTACGCGCTGTCGGCCGACATCCCAGACCCGTTCGGGCCGTCCAAGGGCCGTCTCCGCTCTACGGGTCGAGTTTAGCGGCATGCGTGTCTCCCCTCCCGACTGACTGGCCTATCCCGATCGATTCGGACAATAGGAGAAGAACGGAAAGGGTACAAGTCCGTAAGTCGGAAAAGGGGGCTAAGCTGCGAGGTTGGACCCCTTCTCGTTGTCGGTCTCCCAATTTTCCAGTAAACGCACCAAGTCGGCGATCTCCCACAGCCGCTCCGTTACCCCGGCCTCCTATTCCTCGTCCACGGGACCGAAGAGCCAAGGTCCAAGCATGGCGCGGGCTCGATCAACCTGCTCAACAACGTGGAAGACCGCTGAATCTGTGGAGCGAAGGTATTCCTCGATTTGGGCCTGCACCTCAGCCCATGTCGCCTGTCGTTCTCGAAGCACGACTAGCCACGCAAAAGCGCGGGCTCTATCAAGCTCATGCGAAGCGAAGATTCGGTCTCTCTCACCGAAGCAGCCGGGTAGTTCTGGATCGTATGCCATGCCCGAAGGATATCACCTTCGGACAGCCGGCGCATGCATAAGCGGTCAAGGACTAAATAGGACTTTATTCAAACTGAGACACTACCCGCCTGGGGCGAGACTCACGAGGCATTTCGCGAGCTAATTAGGATCGCGGGCCGTCTGTGTGTCTTGACCACCAATGCTGCACCGGCAGGTCGGCGATCACGGATGAGCGGACGAGATAGTAGCCCTTCGTTTTGAGCGCGGCCACAACTGCATCGGCCTCTTCGCCGATCGGCAGGGCTCGGCCGCCCCTAACGCGCCACGGAGCAAGTTCTACGGGCAAATTGCGTCCGGTCTCGTCCTCGGTGAATCCGAGCACGTCAAAGTCCTTCGCGGACTGGAACATGAAAGCACGCATGAATTTACTCCGCCTCATCCAGTGGCCCCACCGCCACGGCCCGAGCATACTACAGGCTCGATTTGCCTCTCAACGATGTGAAGGACAGCGGTCCTTTGAAATTGTAGATTATTCTTCGCTCTGGTCCCTGACTTCACTCTACAGTACCTCTCCCTCCCTCAGAGCCTGACTCAAAAGCCTACGATCTGGCGAGCCGCCTGACGGCGATCTGGATGGAGGCGATAGCGACGAAGGCCGCCAGCGTCTCGGCGAGGTTCTCGAAATCCTTGGCCAAGCGGCGGTTGCGACCGAACCAGGAGAAGGTGCGTTCGATCACCCAGCGCCGAGGCAGGACAACGAAGCCCTTCATGTCATCGGTGCGCTTCACGATCTCCATTCGCAGGCTCGGAACCTTTGCGACCGCCGCCTCGACCTGCCTGGCGTTGTATCCGCCATCGGCCCAGACGAGTTCGAGCCAGGGGAAGCGGCGGCGTATTCTGTCGAGCACCAACGCGGCTCCATCACGATCCTGGACCCCCGCCGAATGCACCACGACGCGCAGCGGCAAGCCTTCGGTGTCGACCAGCGCGTGGATCTTGCGTCCCTTCAGCTTCTTGCCAGCATCGTAACCCACCGCGTCGTCTTTACCGCCCCCTTTTCCGCCGACTTCAGCGTCTGGCTGTCGATCACCCCAGCGGTCGGGCTCGCGTCGCGGCCAAGGCGCTCACGCAGGTTCGCGTGCAGCTCCGCCCAGATCGCCTCCCAGGTGCCCTCGCGTTGGAACATGCGGAAGATGTAGACCGTCGAACGCGGCGGGAAGCCATCGCGGGGGCAGATAGCGCCAGGCGGCAGATAGCGCCAGGGGCAGCCGGTCCGAAGCAGGTAGAGGATGGCGTTCATCGCTGAGCGCATCTCCGTTTTGCGCGGCCGCCCGCCCGCCTTGGCATCGGGGATCAACGGCGCGAGCCGCCCCCATTCCGCATCCGTCAAATCGCTCGGAAATCGGCCGCCTTCACGGCGATACGTCGCCCGATGCTGATTCGTCCACATCCCATTGCACCACGCCGAAGTTGATCGGCATGGTGAATCATCCCGCTCCGAGCCGGGGCAACGGCTTTTGGGTCAGGCTCTCAGCGTTGCCAGCCACGCGAAGACCCGCCTTCGATCCAGCTTTGGGAGGCGAAGATCAGGTCCTTGTTGCCGAAGCAGCCAAGCAAATCTGAGTCGTATACCAAACTTTTTATTCCAGTGCTGGAGTAGGGCGTGGGGAATCACATGATTCCCGTCTATCCCGGCCCAACGGGCGAAACAAGGGCGTTTGTAGCCAAAGCTGCACGGCAAGCATTCTCCGAACGACCCTATACGAAAATTTTCTGACCGAAGGTTCTCGCCCATGGTGGTCGGCGACATGCGGGTGTTCACCTATGGCAACCGCCATGTGCTGAATCTTCAGCGCGACGTGCCGCTCGCCGCCAGCGTCGACGAGCGGCACCTGTTCGAGGATTGGGCGAGCGGCAGTCGCGGCGATTGTGTCGGCCTGGCCGCGGCTTACGTCGGAATCCGCACCCAAGCCGGCGCGAGATCCGCCAGACCTCTGCTGCACGGCATCTATAACTAGTTGTTAAGATTTCCTATGTTAGGCCGTTTCTGGGGGTCAACCACGGCTGCGGAGCAAGCCGGTTTCGCTACAGGTCACATCGTGGGATCCCTGGCGGTGTGGTGGTGCCGATGGTCTCGCAACAGCCGATAACCGCACCGTGGGTGCAGCCGCGCAAGATGGGACCGTCCGGGGCGGACTGGGGATGCACGGTGTGAACAGCCTAACCAATCCTGTTCGGGATCATCGCTGGTACCGCTCCGCCTATGTCGCGGTGGTGCTCGGCGCGGTGCTTCTGCTTGCCACCCTACTCGGCGGCGCCGGAATCCTGCTGGAGCGGACACGGCAGACTTCGCTCGAGGCTGCGGAAACACGCCTGCAGAACGCCTCCCAGGTCGTCGTCAATACGATGAACCGCCAGCTGCTCCAGGTGGATGGCGCCCTGGCGAGCCTTCCCGCGCTGTTCGCCTCCGCCAGCATCCCAAGCCCGCGTCTCCACGCCGAGCAGGCCGAGGTGCTCCTGAAGGCGTTCGACTTCGACACCTTTGCCTATCGGGACCTGCTGCTCGTCACATCCGATGGCGCGGTCTGGGCATCGGCACGGTCGTGGCCTAAGGATGTCGCACTCCCGCCGTTTCCCTCGCGTGCCGCTTCCGAACCGGGTGCAGCATCCGTCGAAGGGCCGATCGTCAATCCTCTGACTGGCGAGGACTCCTGGTTCCTCGCCCGTGACATTTCGATCCCCGGGATCGGGCAATTTCGCGCTCTCGCCGAGATTCCGGTCTCGTTCATCACCGCGTTGCTGGCACCGGTGGCCGACGCCTCTGGCCTGAGGATCGATATCCTTCGTTCGAATGGGGTGCGGCTCGCCGACCTTCCCTATGACGCCCTGCAGCTCGGAAAACCGGTCAATCCGCAGCTGATAGAAGGCCGACCGCCGGGCAGGCCCTTCGTGCTGTCCTTAGGGCCATCCGGAACCGTTGTCGTGGCCGCGTGGGCGCAGACCCTGTATCCCGACGTGAATGTTGCGCTCACTGTCAACGCGGGCGCCGCAATGGCGGAGTGGGCGCACGATCGCAACCAACTGCTGATGGTCGTGACGGCTGCCGGCTTTCTCATAATCGCCCTTTCTGGCGCGCTGCTGGCGGCCTTGCGCCAGCGCGAGTTCAGGCGAGCAGGAGCGCAAGAAGTTCCGCGACATGCTCGACGAGGCGATCGAAGCGATGCCAGACGGATTTGTGATGTGGGACGCCGACGACCAGCTCGTTACCTGCAACCGTCAATATCGCGACATCTACGCGGTGAGCTCCCCGTTCATCAGGCCGGGCGTTAAGTTCCAAGACATCATCCGCGAAGGTGCGAAACGCGGCCAATATCCGCAGGCGGGCGGCAACGTCGAGGCATTCGTGCGCGAGACGATGGCCTGGCATCGCGGAAACAAAGGCACGCTGGAGCGCCTGCTGCCCGACGGCCGGTGGATCCTGGTTGCCGAGCGCCGCACCGCGGGCGGCGGCACGGTTGGCATCCGGACCGACATCACCGCCCTAAAGCACGCGCTCTCAGACCTTGGGGAGGCAAACGAACGCGTCAAAAGGACACTTGCGGAACTGCAAGTTCAGAACGAGGCCCTGACCGACCGCGACCATGCGATTCGCACCCAAAACATGCTGTTCACGGCTGCTCTGAGCAACATGTCGCAGGGTCTGCTGATGGTCGATTTGGATCAACGGCTGATCGTCTGCAACCGTCGATTTCTCGACATTATCCAGCTCGAATCGAAAGATGCCGCCCCTGGTACCAGCGTCCTCGCCCTCCTGCACGGGCTTGGGAGGAGCAGCGGCATCGGCACGAAGGCGCTCACCGAGATCTTTGCTCAGCACAGCCAGTTAGCTGAAGAGAAGCGCGCCGGCACCTTTCTTGTCCTGGACAGGGAGAACCTCGCCCTGTCGGTCAATCAGCGTCCCCTGCAAGACGGCGGCTGGGTGGCCACTTACGAGGATGTCACCGAGCAGCAGAAGACGGAAGGGCGCATTCGTTTCATGGCACACCATGACGACCTGACCGGCCTTCCCAACCGCGTACGTTTCGCAGCGTGCATGGAAGACGCGCTACGGCTCGTCAGTCATCGCGGCTTGTCTTTGGCGCTCCTTTATCTTGACCTCGACAAGTTTAAATATGTGAACGACAGCCTCGGCCATCCGGCCGGCGATGCATTGCTGAAGGCTGCCGCGAAGCGCCTCAAAAGCTGCGTTCGGGAATCCGAAGTCGTCGCCCGCCTCGGCGGGGACGAGTTCGCAATAGGCATAATCAGCCCCGACATGCCGGACGCGGCCATCGCACTAGCTCGGCGCGTAATCGATAGACTCAGCGCACCTTACGATCTTGGGAAGCGGCAAGCGCTGGTGGGTGTCAGTATCGGCATTGCCATCACCCGAGCCCACGGGGCCGACTGCGACATGCTGCTTAAGCAGGCGGACATGGCCCTCTACCAGGCCAAGGCGAACGGGCGTGGAACCTACGCCATCTTTGCCGAGGAGATGGAGCGGCAGTTGAGCGCTCGGATAACGATCGAATCGGATCTGAGCCTCGCTCTCGAACGCCAGGAATTCCAGCTCGTCTATCAGCCGATCTTCACCCTTGAGGAGGAGCTCCTATGCGGGTTCGAGGCTTTGCTCCGCTGGGACCATCCGTCGCGCGGCCTGGTCTCCCCAGCGCTCTTCATTCCATGGGCCGAAGAGCTTGGCATCATCAACGCGATCGGGAAGTGGGCGCTCCGTCAAGCTTGCGCGGATATGGCGGACCTGCCGGACCACCTCACAGTCGCGGTCAATCTCTCACCAGTCCAGCTGATGGATTGCTCGATAATCGAGCACGTCCAACAAGCGCGGGCGGATTACAATATCAGCCCGGTCCGGCTTGAGCTCGAGATCACCGAGTCCGCCTTGCTCAGCAACACCGCCGGGACGACGGACTTGCTGCTGCAGTTGCACCGGCTCGGCCACAGCATTGCGCTCGATGATTTCGGGACCGGGTACTCCTCGTTGAGCCAGCTTCGGAGCTTCCCTTTTGACAAAATCAAGATCGACCGTCTGTTTGTCAGCGAGATGGCAACGCGGCCGGATTGCGCGGCGATCGTCAGCTCAGTCGTAAGCCTGGCGAGCAAGCTCGGCATGTCCACGACCGCGGAAGGCGTGGAAACGCCCGAACAGCTCCGTCTCGTACGCAACGCCGGATGCACGGCGGTGCAAGGTTATCTGCTCGGACGGCCGCAGCCGATTAACGTCGCGAAGCGAAGCTTGATCGCAGGTGCGCACGCGGCCAGGGAGACCGTCGAACCGAACTGAGCGCGGGCCCGCCCCCGGCAACATTTGGCGGCGGACCCGCTACCCGCTGACGCGGGCGCCCTCGCTGAACACCCGCCGGAACGGCAGGATATGCGTACTCTCGAAAAGGCCCGCATCGACGAATGGATCGGTCGACGCGAAATGCTCGGCTGCCTGCCGGTCGTCCACGTCGATAACCAGGATGGAGCCGATCTGCTGCCCAGTATCGTCGAGAAGCGCGCCGCCATAGACGATGCAGCTCGTGACCTTCTCGAGATACTCTAGATGCCTTGGGCGGGTTGCCTGCCGCAGCGCCACGCTGTTCGGCTTGTCATGGCGGATTATTGCAAAAAGCATGAAGCCACTCCTCAGGTTATTGACTCGTGATCACGGCAGAAGAACCCCCCGGTGAAACAGCTGCCGAGCCGGAACGGAAGGCAAGAACGATTCCCGTGGCAATCAGCGCCAGGGAGGCCGCCTGCGGCAGCATCAACGGCTCACCCAGCGTCATCGCCGAGGCCATCACACCGATGATGGGGGTGAGCAGTATCCCGATCGCGGCCGTCCCGGCGGGCAGCCGCCGCAGCGCCGCGAACCAGCTGATGTAGCAGATGCCGAGGGACACCACGGCCGTGTAGGCCAGCGTCACCCAGCCGTACCACGATATCTCCAGCAGATGCGGGCGTTCGAGCACGAAGCTTGCTGCAAGCAGCGGAATGCAGCCGAGCCCCACCTGCCAGGCGGTTGCGGCGATCGGCGGCATCTCGAGCGGCCAACGCTTCGACAGCACGGTTCCTATCGCAAACAGCACGGCCGCAGAAAGGGCGGTGATTACACCGGGAGCCTCCTGCAGCCCGATGCCGAATTCGTCTCCCGCCAGCAATACGACCACCCCGGCTACGCCGAGCATGAGTGCCGCGATGTGTCGCTGCGACAGCGGCTCCTTCAGAACCGGGCAGGCCACGAGCGTGGCCCACACTGGCATCGTGTAGGCAAGCGTCGCCGCCTCCCCGGCCTTGAGCCAGAGCATCGAAACTGTCGTCAGCCCCATCCAGGCGGTGACGTTCAGTAGCGCAGCCCGCACCAGCCGGCGGCGCTGGCCGGGCGGCAGCGCAAGCGATTCGCCGCGGCAGGCAGCGAACCCTGCAAGACCCAGGCACGCGGCTGTCCCCGCAATGCCGCGCGCGGTCAGCGGCGGGCATTCCGCAATCAGGAACTTGGTGGCTGCCCAGTTCAATCCCCACCCGAACGCGGTGATCATCAGAAGACCGCAACCGGCTAGCCTGCCGAGATTGAAGTTTGGCGGCGACACCGGGACGGAGGCGGATACAGCCGGGCGGCAGCCAGCTTCGACCACGGGAGGAGTGATTGTGGGCGTCGGGGGACTAAGTCGCATCGCGGGATCCTGCCACTGAAAATTTAGGTTCTCCGTGCGGGGCTACTTTGATACGATGGGGCCACAAGTAATGAATGCACGGGTCCAACTTTGTCATCCGGCGCCACTGTCTAGAAGGTGTTTCTGCACCATGCTGAACTTTCGACGTCGGATCAGTGCCGCTTGGGTGCATTCTCACCGGGCGCGGCGATCGCTGCTGGTCGCGGTGGGCGCTTTCGCACTGGCGCTCCTGCCGTCGATCGGTCGGCCGAACCCGCCGATTTTGCTAAAAGTGGTTGGCGGGCTCGCGGGCGTGAGCCAGTACGAGCGGCTGGAGAAGCCATTCTGGGATCGAGAGATCGAGAAACTCTCGGATGGGCGCATCAAGGCAGAGATCCATTCTTTTGACCAAAGCGGCCTTCCGGGGCAGGAGATGCTGCAGCTCATGCGGCTTGGGGTGGTTCCGTTCGGCACCGCCCTGCTCGCCCAGGTGTCAGCGGACGAACCGGAGCTGAACCTCATCGACCTTCCCGCGCTCAGCCCCGACATGGCAACCTTGCGGAAGGTTGTGGCTGCGTACCGGCCGCACTTGACGCAGGTCCTCGAAGAAAAATTCCGGATCAAGCTGCTCAGCATCTACGCCTACCCTGCACAGGTGATTTTTTGCACTGAACCATTCAGCGGGCTGACCGATCTGGCCGGCCGTCGCGTTCGCACCTCCTCAGTGGGCCAATCCGAGATGATGACGGCGCTTGGGGCCATCCCGGTTCTCACGCCCTTCTCCCAGATCGTCCCGGCTGTCCGCCGAGGCACCGTGGATTGCGCGATAACCGGCACACTCAGCGGCAACGAGATCGGTTTGTCCCAGGCGACCTCCTACATTTATCCAATGGCGATCAGCTGGGGGTTATCCATCTTTGGCGCGAATCTCGCGGGCTGGCAGGCTATCCCTGCCGATCTGCGGCCTACTCTGAAAGCCAGGTTGGGTAGGCTGGAGACCGAAATCTGGGACGCCGCCGACCGCGAAACCGCGGGAGGCTTGGCGTGCGACATCGGGTCCTCCGGCTGCGACGCCGAGCGCCGTCCTAGCCACATGACACTTGTCTCGATTACCCCTCAGGATGAAGCGCGCCGGCGGCAGCTGCTCAGGGAGGTCGTCCTTCCTGCCTGGTTCAAGCGCTGCGGCCCCGACTGCTTGCGCATGTGGGACCGCACCGTCGGCCCGGCACTCGACATCACTGTGCCCGACAGGTAAGGCCGTTTGCGCGAGTTCACACGGCGGCAGCCTCCCGGAGTGTATCATCGAAGAGGCGATAATAGGTGCGATCCAGGTGTCGCGCGCCGCACGAACTCGTACATGCTGCGTGCTGCGACGTTCCCCGAGTCCGTAGTCCATTCAAGCGCCGAAAAGCCTTCGGTCAACGCGAGCCTAGCCGCAGCCTTCACCAGCGCACGTCCGATCCCCGATCTCCGCATGACGCCGGCAACGTAGAGATCGCGGATGTAGAGCGACTGCGTCAACGCAAACGCGGGAAAGCTGACGTTCATAACGATCGAGCCGATCACCGTCCCGTCCGCCAATGCCAGCAGTACGCGCGGAGCGAAACGGTATGTCGACCGCGTGCAGGCGTGCGTTGCAGCCTCTATCGCCGCAACCAACGGAACGGGGCGGCCATAATGCACTTGCATTTCCAAAAGCAGAGCCGCCAGACCCGGGATATCGGCAGGCATCGGCGGGCGGACGACAATTTCGGGCAGGACCAGTCGATCCGGCGCTTTAGTCTTAGCCGACAGGATGTCCATAGCCTCCCTCAACAAGCCAAATGCGCAGACGAATCCACCCGCAGTAGGATGCATTGCCACTGGCAAACGGATAGAGAATTCTTGCTAATGTCCGATTAAAATTACACCATCGTGTCAGTATCAGCATGCTTGGGCCGCCGGCCTGGTCGAGATCCCATGGTCGTTGCCAAAGCGGCGTTCCGGCTTCGAGGGCGGCGATCACCCGGTCGGTGATGTCCGCATAGTGGTCGCACCCTTCGGCGACGCTGCGGCTATGGTGCGCCTTCGTTGTTTGCAGCAGTAGAGATAGACCGCCGCCGGATGTCCCGGTCCGCTCCAAGGGCGGTCATCGACGGCGTAGCACCACAGCCGCCCCGTCTTGGTCCGCCCCCGGCCAGGGTCGAGCACCGCCAACGGGGTGTCGTCGGCAAACACCTTGGGCGAGGACAGCACCGTGCTGACCACCAGGTCATAGAGCGGCGTCAGCCACCAGCAGGCGCGTCCGACCCAGTTCGCCAACGTCGAGCGGTCCAGCGTGACGCCCTGGCGTGCCAGCATCTGCGCTTGCCGATACAGCGGCAGGGAGTTCGCAGAACTTGCTGACCACCACGTGCGCGATCAGCGCCTCGGTCGGCATGCCGCCATCGACGGGGCGATGCCACGACAATCGCACCCTCGCAGCTTTTGCAGGCGTAGCGCGGCCGGCGGGTGACCCGCACCCGCAGCTGCGAGGGCACGATGTCGAGCTGCTCGGTGCGCAGTTCGCCGAGGGCGTGCAGGGCACCGCCGCAGCACGGGCAATCCCGGTCCTCGACGCCGATCACCACCTCGTAGCGCGGTAGGTGAGCTGGCAGCGCGCCGTGATTGCGGCTGGGCTGGTCGATGCGAGGCTTGCGCGGCAGACCCGCTGCCGAAGCAGCGGCGTCCTGGGCGGCCTGGTCGCCGTGCATGCAGCAGGGTCAGCACGGCTCGCGGCCGAAAGAGGCCTCGAGTTCGGTCGTCGTACAGGCGCAGCCGCAGCAATGGCCGATCCACTGTTCGATACCCTGTAGAAAGTGTGCCGGCACAGGAAAACCTGCCGCAGCGGTGGCGTGTATAGTCATCTATGCCGGACTGGACCCGGTGCGCCTGCTGAGCGAGATCCGCACGGCCCAGCAGCAACTGGTGGAGATCGCCGATCGGCCGGCGGCGGCTGTGACGGCGCCAACCGCGCCGACGCTGGAGCAGTTCCTTTCTGGGCTGCGCACGGCGTGGCACGCGGGTGAAATGCGCCTCACCAGCCGGCCGAAGGAGAAGACGAAGCAGGGCCGCCGGCGCCCCGACCCGCTCGCGGCGGTGACGGCGCGCATCTTCGAGTGGCTCCACGTTCCGCGACTGGTGCTCCGAGACCACCAACTACCCGCGCGAGGTGACCGAACAAGCGCTGGCGCACGTCATCCCGGACAAGGTCGAGGCGGCCTATCGGCGGGGCGACCTGTTCGAGAAGCGTCGGCGGCTCATGGCCGAGTGGGCCGCCTACTGCGGCCGAGCGGTGCCGGCGGGGGACGTCGAGCCGCTCCGGCGCCAGCACGCGGGCGGGACCGGGTAACCACCGGTTCGAGGCAAACGGCCCTCCCCGGCGGCCCGCTGATCCCGCGCCGTTCGGTGCATCACGCTGGACAATCTGCTGTCCATGTGAGATCCTTCCGATGCCGATTCGTCGGCACGAGTTTATGGCTTTGCATCTCGGCCCGCCGGCGCTCGGCAGGGCCCATGCAAAGCGCCTAGCCCAACGCTACCGCGCGGCGCTCGCGAGGTGGGGTTGCGACTGGACCCAAGCCATCACGCTTGGGCGTCGCGGCCCTGTTGCGCCCGGCCCCAGGCGTGATCTCCGAAAGGACGATCACCCCAATGTATGGCAGCATCGAACCACTCGCCTACACAATCCCCGAGGCATCACGCGCGAGCGGCATCAGTCGGTCCAGCCTCTATCTCGCGATGGCTGAGCAGAAGTTGGACGTCCGGAAGTCAGGGCGTCGCACGCTTATCATGGCCGACAGCCTGCGAGCGTACCTGGCAGGTCTGCCGCCAGCGACCCTACGCGCAAAGCGGGGGACGCGGTCATGAGCCGCGCGCGCAAGCCCGAATACGTGCCGGATGACCCGTTGCTGATGGCGGCCGAGGCCGCTGGGGAGCGAGGGCAGGCGATCAGTACATTCTGGCGAGACGTGAGAGCCGGGCAACCGGGCGAAGGTCATCCTGACTGGGCTGCTGCTGCCGGCGCGGGGGCGGGCATGAGCGGTGCCCTCGACCGCCCGATCGCGGTGACATTCCTCGACGGCTATGCCGCCACCCGGAAAGCCGAGCAGCTACACACGCCGCGCGCGCTCGCCGAACGCATCGCTTCAACCACGGCAGCGGCAAAGGAACAGCTGCCCTGGTTGAAGCGTAAGCGTCCGCCGAGAGGCACCTTGCCTGCATAAGCCTCGGGCGATGTGCTGGAGGCATGCACGAGATCGAGCATGAGGCTGCGAGTGTGGCAGCCACTGTGGCTGCCACAGAAGCTTCGACGCAGCGGATCGAGATTGTTGGTGAGCGTCGACGTGCGCACGATGCAGCATTCCGCGCGCGCGTGGTGTCGGAGTCCATGGCGCCGGGGATACGGGTGCAGGAGGTGGCACGCCGGCACGGCATCTGCACAAGCCTGATCTATCGCTGGCGGCGCGTTGCTGCGCCGCAGGTCGGGTCGGCGTCTGCGGTACGGCTCGTGCCGGTGCATGTGACCGAATCACGACCACCCGAGAAGCGTGCCGCACCGCCTCGGCCAGCAACCGAAGCCCGCCGCGGTAGCATGATCGAGATCGAGCTTGATGGCGGCGTGCGGGTTCGGGTCGATAGCGACGTCAGCTTGGCGGCGCTGCGTCGGGTGGTCGCGGCGCTGCGCGGATGATCGCGCCGCCGGCGGGGGTCAAAATTTGGCTGGTGGCCGGGGCGACCGACATGCGCCGCGGCTTCGACGGTCTGGCTGCCCTGGTGGCGCGGCAGCTCAACCGCGACCCATTCAGCGGCCAGGTCTTCGCGTTCCGGGGCCGGCGCGGTCATCTGATCAAGCTGCTGTTCTGGGACGGCCAAGGCTTGGTGCTCTACGCCAAGCGGCTGGAACGTGGGCACTTTGTGTGGCCGGCGACGGCCGAGGGCGCGGTGTCACTGACGCCGGCGCAGCTCTCGATGCTGACTGAGGGGATTGACTGGCGCGCGCCGGCGCGCACCTGGCAGCCGGAGATGGCCGGCTGAACCGCGCTTCGTTGCAGGTTTTGCTTGGTGCAACGCGGATGCGTGGTCGAGTCTTTTGCCCATGCCGATCACGCCCGCCGATCTGCCGAGCGACGTCTCCACCCTGCGGGCGATGGTCGCGGCACAGGCCTCCGAGCTCGCCGCTCAGACGGCGCGCCTGGCCGAGATCGAGGCCGTCCGGCAGACGCAGGAGGTGGAGCTGGCGGCGGCGCGCGCCGGCCTCATCGAACAGCGGTTCGAGATCGAGGCGCTCAAGGCAAAGCTCGCCGGGGCAGTGCGCGCGGCATTCGGCCGATCGTCGGAGAAGCTCCGCGACGAGGTCGAGCAGCTCGAGCTGACGCTGGCCGACATCGACGAGCTGCTGGCCGAGACCGCGCCGCCGGACGATCCCGATGCCGGTGTGGACGCCGTGACGCAGTCCGAGACGCGCAAGCCGGTCCGACGTCCCTTGCCCGAGAGGCTGCCGCGCGATGTGGTCGAGCATGCGGCGCCCTGCCACGAGGAGACCGGGGCCTGCCTCACCTGCGGCGGGGCGCTGCGACGCCTGGGCGAGGACGTGACCGAGCTGCTGGACTACGTGCCGGGGTCGTTCCGCGTGGTCCGTCATGTGCGGCCGAAGTTGTCGTGCCGCTCCTGCGAGACGATCACGCAGGCGCCGGCGGCCTCCCTGCCGATCCGTCGCGGCCGCGCCGGACCGGGGCTGCTTGCGCACGTGCTGGTCGCCAAATACTGCGATCATCTGCCGCTGCACCGCCAAGCCGAGATCTACGCCCGCGAGGACATCGACCTCAGCCGCTCGACCTTGGCCGACATGGTGGGGCAGACCGCGCGACTGATGCGGCCGCTGATCGACGCCTTGGCACGGCACGTCATGGCCGGTGCGCGCGTGCATGCCGACGACACCGTGGTGCCTGTGCTGGAGCCGGGACTGGGCCGCACGCGGACGGCGCGGCTCTGGACCTATGTGCGTGACGACCGGCCGTTCGGCGGCACGGACCCGCCGGCGGCGCTCTACCGCTACTCGCCGGACCGCAAGGGCGAGCATCCGCGCGAGCATCTGCGGACGTTCCGCGGCATCCTGCAGGCCGATGGGTATGCCGGGTTCGCCGGGCTCTACGGCGACGGCCGCGTGGTCGAGGCGGCCTGCTTGGCGCACGCACGGCGCAAGTTCTGGGACGTGCACGAGGCGACCAAGTCGCCGCTCGCCCGCGAAGCGCTGGACCGGATCGCCACTCTCTACCGGATCGAGGACACGATCCGCGGCCGACCGCCGGATCAGCGCCTACGTGCCCGCAAGGAACACGCCGCGCCGCTGATGGCCGAGCTGCGCGACTGGCTCGACGCGACCCGTTCGCGCATCTCGGGACGCAGCAACCTGGCCGGGGCGATCCGCTACGCCTCGTCGCGCTGGGCGGCGCTGACGCTGATCTTGCGCGATGGGCGCGCCTGCATCGACAACTCCGCCGCGGAACGCGCGATGCGCCCAATCGCAGTCGGCCGCCGCAACTGGACCTTCGCCGGATCGGACGCCGGCGGCGAGCGTGCGGCGGCGATCTACAGCCTGATCGAGACGGCGAAGCTGAACGGCCTGGACCCGGAGGCCTACCTGCGCTGCGTCATCCAGTACATCGCGGACCACCCCGTGAACCGTATCGCCGAGCTGTTGCCGTGGAATCTCGCCGACGTCCGCCCACGACTGGATCAGCGCCTCGCTGCCTGAACCGCCTCAACAGCTATCTCCACGCGGCTGCCCGGACGCTTATCGTGGAACCGACCAATGTTGCTAGCGCCGGCGCCCAGGCTGCGCTCGCTTGCCGGACGGCCGCGGCCGATGCTCATACGGAAACCGGCCTTTGATCGCGCGGTTGACATAGCCGCCCTTGGACTCGGTCTCCTCAAGCTCGACAAAGACGCCGTGGGGAACGCCCTGGTATCCATAGGCACCGGGTGAGCTGTGAAACTCGATCCACAGCTCCTCCGCATCCTCGTCGTAGCCGATCGCCCGAATGCTCGAAGACTTCACCAGCCGCATCGTCACCATGCACCAGACCCACTGCCTGATGCCAAACAAACGAGACCGCGCCGCCCAGGAGGTGCCGTCACCGGACGCTTACGTTGAAGCTGGCGCGTTTTGGCGACCAGCGGACCGCAAAGGGGAGCTTCCGCAACGACGCCAACGTGCTCGCCATCACCGGTATCGAGGCCGATTACGATGGTGGCTCGATGACGGTTGACGCCGCGCTGGAGCTGCTGGAGCAACAGGGCCTCGCGAGCATCCTCTACACCAGCCCGTCACACACCGAGGATGCGCCCCGCTGGCGGGTGTTGTGCCCGTTGTCCGAGGAGATGCCGCCCGCTCGCCGCAGCCCCATGCTGGGGCGCCTAAACGGGCTATTCAGGGGCACCTTCGCCCGTGAGTCCTGGACGCTTTCGCAGTCCTATTACTACGGGAGCGTCACGCACAACCCGTCGCACCGCGTCGAGGTGATCGACGGAACCCCGATCGACCAGCACGACGATCTTGACGAGGTATGGGTCGGCCCGCCCGCGACGGGCGCGGCGGCAGCCGACCCGCACGCGAGCGGGGATGCGCGGGGAGACGCCGAGCTGGTCCGCGCCATCGTCACGGGTGACGAGTTGCATACCTGCCTCGTCGCGCTTGCGGCGCGCTACGTCGGGCGCGGGATGTCACCAGCGACGGTGGAAAGGCTGCTCGCGGGCCTGATGCTGTCGCACCCGGAAGCATCGCGAGACGCGCGCTGGACCGATCGGTTCGACAACATCCCAGTGATCGTCGGCAGCGCAGCCGGCAAGTTCAGCAAACCGGCGGAGGACCGGCGCGCGCTGGCTCAGATGGCCGTGCAGATGATCCACGCCCGCCGGCGGAGCGAGGAGGTTCGCGCCGCTATCGGGCAAGAGGCAGCGGCTCGGGGGATCGAGCCGGAGCGCGCGGAAAGCATCGTGTGCTGGGCCGCGGAACGCGAGTTGCAGCGTCGGAGGGCGGCACATGCTTAAGGAAGACCCGCTCGCCGCGCTCGACCTGATGAACGCGGACGAAGCTGACGCGGTGGTCACTGAGTTCAACGCCAGCTACATGGTGGTGAATGAGGCGGGGAAGGCGGTCATCTATGCGCCGAACCGCGATCCGATCCTGCTGCGCACCTACTATGACCGCCTGGGCTTCGAGGATCTGAAGCGCCTCTACCTTAACCGACAGATCGTCGTGGGGCGCAACAACGAGGGCAAGCCGATCACCAAGTCGGCGGCCGAGATTTGGCTCCGCAGCCCAGAGCGCCGGCAATTCCTGCGCGGTGTGATCTTCGATCCGTCCGGGCGCCGCGCACCGGCTGGCACACTGAACCTGTGGACTGGATTTGCCGTGCAGCCCAAGCCCGGATCGTGGAGGCGGATGCAAAATCACATCCGCGACGTGCTCTGTCAGGGCAACATCGAACACTATAACTATGTTCTCGGCTGGATGGCGATGCTGGTGCAGCGTCCGGCCGAACAGGGCGAGGTGGCCGTCGTGATGAAAGGGTTCGAGGGCACCGGCAAGGGCACGCTTGCCCGCGCCCTGAAAACCATCCTCGGCCAGCACGGGCTTGCCATTTCCAACAGCAAGCATCTGACCGGCAACTTCAACGCCCATCTGCGAGACTGCGTGTTCCTCTTCGCCGATGAAGCCTTCTTCGCCGGCGACCGCCAGCATGTCGGCGTGCTCAAGTCACTCATCACCGAACCTTACCTCACGATCGAAGCCAAGTACGCCAACGCAGTGCAGATGCCGAACTTCCTGCACCTCATGATGGCCTCAAACGAGGAATGGGTTATCCCCGCCAGCCTGGAAGCACGTCGGTTCTTCGTCCTGGAAGTCAGCGATGCCCACAAGGACGATCACGCCTATTTCGCCGAAATCTGGAAGGAAATGGAGGCCGGTGGCTATGCGGCGATGCTGTATGACCTGCTGCACCACGATCTAACGGGTTTCAACGTCCGCCGGGTCCCCTTCACGGAAGGCTTGCAGCAGCAGAAGAAACTGAGCCTCGGCACGACAGAGGCCTGGTGGGCGGACATGCTGCACCGTGGATATGTGTTCCGGTCCAAGCTAGGCCTCGAAGCCGAGTTCGGGACGTGGGCCGAGGAAGTGTCCACTGAGTTGCTGGTCGCCAGTTACTCCGAGTTCGCTGAACGGCGACGGGAGCGCCATCCCCTCAGCCGCGAAACGCTGGGGCGCTTCATGCGCAGGATGGGCGCGAAGCCCAAGCGCCTGCAAAACGCCCCGGTGGGGGAGCACCTGGCCGATGTGGCAAATCCGTTCGGGGGCACTTCACGCAAGGCCAAGCGTATCGATCACGAGCGCCCGCAGGGATATCAGGTCGGAAGTCTCGACTTGGCGCGGAGGGCGTTCGTTGCCGCTACAGGGCTCAACGTCGATTGGGCCGAGGGCGACGACACCGCTGGGACGTCGTGAGTCACTCGCGCAGCCGCCCATACCCTGACATTGTCAGGGTTGTCGGGAACCCTGCCACGCTGGGGACCTAGAGAACCCTAGGCTCGTCAGGGTTGTCAGCCTTGTCAGGGTGGAAATGCACGCGAAAACTCTTACGGGGAGCGAGGGAGAGAGTTCCCACTACTTTTTCTAATTCTAACCCAGACAACCCTGACAACCCTGACAAAGCTAGGAACCAGTAGGGATTTTCGTGTCAGGGTTGAGGCTGCGCACCCTGTCAACCCTGACGCCCTCACTTTCGGCTCTCGTGTCAGGGCGGCGCTCGCGCAGGCCCCGGCAGCGTGGTGGACTGCGGACCGGCCGGATGCGGGCGCACCGGAGCACGGACTATCTGACGAAGATCACCGCGGTCGAAGCGGCGGAGACCCCAGATTGCACTTTCTGGCTTCAGTTCCTCGAGGAGGCCGCACAGCGCGATGCCGCCTTCATCAAATTCCTCAAGCAGTGGTGCGGCTACAGCCTCACCGGGGACACGCGCGAGCACGCACCGCTGTTCGTCTATGGCGGCGGCGGCAACGGGTCGTTAGGTTTGGCTTGTCCGCGATCGCGCGCGGCTTCAGCCATCGTGCAACGCCTTTCTCAGCGCGTCCGCGGCATCCGCGTAAAACAGCACTTGAACCTTGGTTGCGACATCGTCCGACAGATCCATGAGTGAGCGGCGCGCGGCAACTGGCATCAGCACAGTCGCCGCGCCCTTGGACCGCGCATGCTCGACAACATCGATCGAATTGTGGATTGGCTCGACCGAATCTCCAAGGTTCAGCCCGCCGACCACTGCGAGGCCACCCTTCAAGGGCTTGCCAATCAGGGCTGAAGAAAGAGCAAGCAGAACCGGCACGCCGGTATGCTCCGCCGTCTTGGCGGCGTCAAACGCACGAAGCTGAACCGTGAATTCGTGCTCGCGTGGGTTCCGATCGCCCACCAGTTCGCCGGCGCGCGCGTAGAGGTTTTGCTCGGCGATCTTCACGCTTTCGCGGAACGCTGGCGGCGGGGGATTGTGCCTACTGATCGCTTCGACGAGGCATTCTACCGCGCTGCCAACCCCGATATCGGCCACACACCAATCTGGGGATTTGACCATTTCATCCGTTATGGCGTGTTTGAGGGCCGGCTACCAAATTCGCGCCCCGCTTTTAGTCAGCGGATCTTACAGCGGTCCGACAATACCTTTCCAAGTCTTTATCGTCGTTGGCACATCCTCGACTTCCCTCACCAAGCGCTCGCGTCCACGGACGAAGTTCCTGCCGCGTACGAGCGGCGGCTGGAGGATCTGATGCATTCCGAGAGTCTGGCAGGGATCTTCGCTGCTGCGCAGACTATCGATCCCGGAGTGGGAGAGGTGTCCTCCATTACGGGGTTTTTATTGCCCCCCTTCCATGACGGCATGGCATCGGTGCATGCGGAGGTTCAACGGCGCGTCCCAAACGCCCGCTATGACAGTATCCTGTGTGTGCCGTGGATTCGAACTGGGGGGGCCGACTTGGTAGCCGGATTACTCGCCAAGGCCCTGTTGCGAGTCAGACCAAATGAGCGGGTGCTGGTTTTGCGCACCGACCAGCCACACTATGAGCGCGCCAATTGGTTGCCCGCTGAGGCAGATATCCTCGATATTTCTGACTTGACGACCAGTCTGACCCAGTCCGCGGCAGAGTGTTTGCTGCGGGCAGTGTTCCGCGGCCTGACTCCCCGGCGAGTATTCAACGTGAACAGCCGGTTGTGCTGGACCACACTGCGCAGCCATGGCGCCAACCTGTCCGCCGTGTTCCATACGTATGCCTATATGTTTTGCTGGGATTACACGACTTCAGGCCTGCGCGCAGGTTATCCCGCAGAGTTTTTTGCCGGAACGGCCGAGAGCATGGACGCTTTCCTAACTGATACGATTACCTTACGCAACCAACTGGTGGCAATGTACCAACTGTCGCCTCCATTGCGAGACCGCATCATCCCTATGTTCACACCGGCGCAGACCAATGTGCGCACTCCCTCGGTCGCCCGGCGTGTGAGGGACCTTGCCGCCCCTGGGAGCCGCAAGCTGGTACTCTGGGCCGGACGATTGGATCGCCAGAAGCGCTTTGATCTGGTGCAAGAGATTGCTCGGCGAATGCCCGATATAGAATTCCGCTGCTGGGGGGCGGCTCTGCTAGAACTCTCCGCCGGACCTGACCGCGCTGCCCGCTAATGTAGTCATGCAGGGCGTCTTCGATAGATTCGACGACCTCCCACTTGAGGATGCGGGTGCTTGGCTGTTTACTGCACTGTGGGAGGGAATGCCGATCACCATCATCGAACTGGCTATCCGTGGGGTGCCCATAGTGGCAAGCGCGGTAGGCGGCGTGCCGGAGCTCATTCAGCCCGACACGGGCTGGCCATTGCCGGCTGATAGCGGTGCCGAAGACTATGTCGCCGCGCTCCGTTGCGCTCTTGCCGCGCCGGACGAGGCAATGAGGCGTGCTGAGACGCTGCAGCGCCGCGTTGCCGGGGCTTATACTGAGGCGGCGTATGATGCCTCGCTTGCGGCGCTCCTGGCCGCCGAGACACCTCTATGACCCATATGATCGATATCACCGCGGTGCTGACTGCGCATGCGGAAGGTGTGCTCGCCGGCCCATCCCTCGTCAGCTTCGATCAGGCGATTGAGGCTGCGCGACAGTTCGGGCTGGTGGTCGAGGGCCTGGTCGTGCTCGATCGACCGACTGCGGCAACGCGTATGCAGTTCGTGGGCGTAGAGGGCCGCCATCGCGTTATTGTTGCTGACGAAGGCGATCCAGGGTTGGCCCGCAACGCCGCGGTGGCGTCGGCCAGTGGACGGTTCGTCGCCTTCTTGGACGGTGACGACTTATGGTCGCAGAATTGGCTGGTAGCCGCGCATCGATTCTGCGCGGCTGAGCCGGACGCGATCGTGGCCCATTCGGAGGTTAACGTCGTCTTTGGTCAGGTACGGCAGATGTGGTGGCACATCGACTCTCGGGACCCCGCATTCGACCTTGGCTACTTGCGTATCGGCAACTATTGGGATGCAATGTCCTTTTCAACGCGCGAGATCTATCGCCGCCACCCCTTTGTGGCTAACGATCTTCGCCGTGGCTTTGGGCATGAGGACTGGCACTGGAATTGCCTCACGCTCGCGGTCGGAATAGACCATCGACCGGTCCCCGGGACTGTGCATTTTAAGCGGCGGCGCAGGGACTCTCAAATGACTCTGTGCGAACCCGTTAGCGCTGTCCCTTGGATTACGCCTATTGCCTCTTACGGTTGGACCAGCCAGTCATCCAATGCCGGATGCAAAGGAGAAGATTGATGTTCGACGTTACGTGGGAGGACATGATTTCGCTGAATGCTCGCGCTGAAACGACAGATGTGCCGTTGGGCCCCGCGCATGACTATCTCGCACAGGATCTGGGGGAAGTAGTGTGGGATCGCGATCGCATTTCACTCGAGCAAGCATTGGCCGGGGATACCGCTCCATTGCCAACAACTGCGCAGCGTGAAGGGTATTACGGCTCCAATCACTTCAACTATTGGGCGTCTGGCTTGCGCGATTATTGCCAGTTGTTGGAATGGCTCGAGGCGAATAACACAGAACGCGGAACTCTTCTCGACCTTGGCTGCGCAACAGGTCGCTTGATACGCCATGCCCATATTGGCTTCGGCGAGGTGATCGGATGCGACATCAACCGCGCGCATGTCGATTGGGTCATGCAGTATCTCCCTCGCGCTATCGCGGCTTTCCAAAACACCAGCATACCAACCCTGCCATTGTCAGACGCGAGCGTGGACGTTGTCACGGCCTTTTCAGTCTTCACTCATATTGAGTGCTTCGATACCACCTGGTTGATGGAGTTGCGACGTATTCTGCGGCCAGGCGGTGTGGCATGGCTGACCATCCATGGGGACCGGACTTGGCGTGACATTAGCCCGAGCTGGCCCTTGTATGCCTCCCTGATCGCCCATCCTGACTATTCTCGTCATCGCGCGGGCGCGGATCTGCCGCAAGAACGGCTGGTGTTCCGCTGGCACGGCGAACGTTCGTATAGTGCACAAGTTTTTTACAGGGAGACCTATATCCGCCGCGTTTGGGGCCGGATTTTAGCGGTAAGGGATATGTTCCCAGCGCTGCCATTCTTTCAGGACATCGTCGTGCTGCAGAAAACAGGAAGAATCTGAGCTCGAACAGATTCCTTTACGTCAGGAATTGAGCAAACTAGACGTGGAGCAGTGCACGTCCAACCAGCCGATTGCCAGATTTGGGTCACGGTGATGAAGATCGTACCAGTCGGTAAATTTTCGTATGGCTGAGGTGAAGTCCTCCCAACGCCCCGACGGGAGTTCCCGACCGAACAGGCCACTGGTCTCATGGGTGAAGGTCGCATCGACGTAGCGGCCTTCTCGAGCAGGCGAAGGGCACTTCACAAACGGATGCATGTATTGATTCACGATTTGGAAGCGATCGTATCCGCACGCCAAAAGACGGGCAATGTCGTCGCAGCTGGTAGCTTCGATTGACACAAACGCCGGCCTCGTAGACGTGAGCAGCAAACTCCGCACAAATATTGCATCGCCGCCCTCGATGTCGCACTTGATGTAGTACGGTTCCCCGTACGTCGAGATAAGATCCTGCAAAGATATTGTTGTTGCTGAGGTTTCATAAGCATGGCCAATGCCCTTCTCTGCCGAACCTCGATCTAAACTTCCCCAATCATCTTTCGCAGGGTTGATGAAAAAGCTCATGGTCTCGTTTGATCGTTCGTGTAGCGCTCGCTCAACGACTGTAAGTGCCCCGCGTTGGATCCAGGATTCATTTGTCGTTCTGACGATATCGCAAAGGTGCGACGACGCCTCTACACCCACCACGCGGAAACCCTTTTCCAAATAGAACTTGGCATCCAGGCCACGATGAAGGCCGATATCGAAAATTAAATCAGTCTGCACTGACTAGTTGCCCTTCCATTGCGATACCACCCTCGCGCGGAGATAGGGACGAGGGCCTTTCTCCGGTCGGGGAAAACTACAAACTCATGCGTTGGAATTCAATCCGCGACGTTAGGGTACCAGGGCTCCGAACTCGTTTGAAGGGAAGTAATGTGTATTAGCCGGATTTTATCAAGCTATGCTGGAACCTGGGTGACGGCGTGATCAGGCGGCGGTCTGCTCTGGTGCGTTGATGACCTCGACGCCATTGTGGAATGTGACGCCCTCGATGACTTTGGGCAACTGGTTCTCGCCTTTCAGCCGGCGCCAAGTTTTGGCCGCCGTCATCGCCAGCTTGAACACCGTGAGCCGGGCGATGTCCTGTGACAGTGCACCTTTTGGTTTGGACGGTGCGGTGCCTGACGGTGGCGAACACGCTTGCCGAAGGCGGGCCAATAGCGACGGAAGCGGCGCTCACGCTGGATTGGAGCGCGCTCGACGCGGGGCAGTTGAGGACTATGCGCGACCTTCTTGCCCTGGCCGTGCCGGACGGAAGAGGTGATCACGCGGGAATTGCTCTTCGGCTCCGAGAGGCTGATCCGACGGTGGGTGCCGCGGTACCGCTGGTATCCGTTCCCGCCCTCGGCGCGGACGGCGAGCTTTTGGGTTCGGCATCCGCCGTCAGCACCGGCCTGGCTTTCCCGCCGCGCCACTGCCGCGCGCGCGGGCTACAGGCGGGCGCGGGCCTCTACGCTAATCGTTGCACCCTCGGCGCGCCACCGGGCTATATGGGCTTCCCACGTCCCGTACGGGCTGGCTGCAGGCACTGACGGCGCATCAGGACCGGGGATGACGGCAAAAGCGCCAGTTGCCGCTCGAAGCCGATAGGGCGCCGCTCCGAACGCGGCCGATTGCTACCAGCAGACGCCACGCACCGTAGCGGTGACACGCTGCGGTCGGGAGAGCCGGCCGGCCAACACGGTGTCGCGTCGGATAACTTTCGACTGTCGCTCGCCAACGGTGCCGATCAGCTTCGTTGCGCGAGGAATTGTGAGATCATGCCGGCAACTGTCACGAGGGCGCCGCGGGGGCAGCGACCGGGTTCGAGATCGAAAGCGTGGTCCAGGTCGCATGGGAGAGCACATCGGTCGCCATGGAGGCGGCCCGCTTGGTTCCACCTCTGCTCAGGCACCGGCTGTTGTGGATCGCGCGGGCGATATTCTTGAACCGGCGGGGTCCAGCTTGCAAACTTCAGTCGCCACCACGGAGCAACTCTCGACCGCTCCACCTGGGGTAATCTAAGCGCGCCGACCCGCTTCTGAACCGTCCAGTTCAGCCTCCGGTCGATACGTTCAGTCCCACCTTAACCCGCCATCAACCCCGCAAGTCGCATCCTATGCGTTCTATCGGGAGTTGCCGAACGTGATCGACCAAGTCTGGCGGCTTCTGTGACCGCGCCCAAACGCCCCATGGTCGAGCCGTCCTGCGATAGCCCCGCAGCACTTCGGGCAATGCAGGCGGAGTTGGAGGTGAACGGGAAGATTCTCGCCACTTGCTCGGCATGCATTCGGCTCTGCCTCACGATGCTGGAACCGCCCCGCGTTCTTTCTTCGTGATCGCCTGCTCTCCACCATTCCTCAACCTTTCCGCGTCATCCTGCCTCCCGGCTCCGGTCGGCGCTGTTCCCCGCTTATGGAGCTTGGCGACAGGCGCTCCCGGTCGGGGGCGCCTGTCTCCCCATGCGGAGGCTTGGGCAGATGCAGCGGATGGTGTTCGGGATCGTGCTTGCGTTCGTCGCCGCGCTTGCCGCAGCCGAGGCCCTGATGTCAGCACCCTCGTTCGCCTGGTAGGAAGCCCATCTTGACCGGCTCGCAAACTCCTCCGGCTTGCCGTCTCAGCCGCACGGTGATTCGTCTCATCGCAATCGCCTATCCGACCGCGATAGCCGGAGCGGCCTATCTGGCGCTTGAAGCCGGCTGGTCCTGGTATGCGTGGGTTCTGACCGGCCTTGGCCTCCTTTGGGCCATCCCGGTCATTTGGGGCGCATGGGCGGTCAGTCGGGCGCTTGCGGAGTATCAGGCGTCGTTTGACGGCAATCCCCACCGCGCGCCAACCCCATAGCCCACATTCGTCACCGCGTCCCGCTGTAGCATCCGGTTCAGCGTCCACAAGAACCGCCGTCCGAAGTCCGCCCGCAGCGCCTTGTCATCCGCGTTCAGGCCCTTGTCCCGCAAGGCCGCAATCGCGATCGCGCCGATCGTGGATCCGCTTTGCGCTGCATTGAGAGGGCGCCATGAGCGACCGCGCTGCCGAGACCCGCATCGAGCGCGGATGGACCAACTGGAGAACCGGACGGACCGGCTCGAAACCCGGATCGACGGCCTTGATGCGCGGCTGCGCGAGTCGAGACCGCCGTGGCCGCGACCGGCGCCAAGCTCGATCTGCTCGCGACGCAGATCGTCGCCATGCGTGCGCGTTCTTGCTCCGTTCTGCACCGCCGTGTAGCATCGCCGCATGGAAGACGACCTCCCGCTCCGCCCCGCCACCCCCGAGGAGATCGCCGAGGCGCTCAGCTTCGCCTTGCGCTTTGACGGACGCCGGCGCGTCCACCACGCCGACGACGCGATGGCGCGGATCACCGCCCAGCGCCTGGTCGAGCACCTCGCGCGGTCGGGCTTCGTGCTGATGAAGCGCCCGCCGGCCAGGCCGCCATCCGTGCCCTGAGATCGGGCCGTGATCTTTTTTCCTCCAACTCGGCCGCTCATGGCACCGAGTTCGTCCAATGTCATGGGAGCGCGTCATGGAGCCATCTCGTCACTGGGGGTTTCAGTGCCCGGAGTGCGGCTTCGGGGATGTCGAGCTTGGCCTTCTTGCGGCAGACGAGGAATTCCATTGCCAGCTCTGCCTCGACGAGCGTCAGGTCTACGTCAAGCTCAGGAGGTGGCTCGTGCCCGATGATCATGCCCGCCTTCGGGATGATCTGGCGGCCTGAGGTTTTGGGCTCGCCTTCTTAGGCACTTTTGGCAGACCCGCCTTCGCTTCAGGAGGCGATTTAGTTCCAGTCTCCCCCAGACTTTGCTTGAGCGCCGCCATGAGGTCGATGACGTTGCTTCCTACCGGCGCCGGCTCTTCGTCGGCGGCGATGCCTTCTCCCTTCAACTTCGCATCGATCATGGCGCGAAGTCGCGTCTCGTAGCGGTCTTCCGTGTCGGACGGATCGTAACGGCTGGTCTGCCGATCGATCAGCTGGACCGCAAGCTTCACCATCTCCGGGTCGGTCTTGATGACCTGGGCATCCTCGAACAATGGCTTGGCACTATTCAGGTCGCGTTCCTCGTTCAACGTGTGCGCCGCCAAGCCGCCCTCCATCGGCCGCAACGCGATGGTCCTTTCCCGTTGCGAGATCACGACACGAGATAGCGCGATCCGGCCCGTCTTTTCGATCGCCTCGCGCACCACGGCATAGACATCCTCGCCGGCTTTCCCGTCCGGCGCGAGGTAGTAGCTCGAGTCGAAATAGACCGGATCGATCGAGCCTGCCTCGACGAACTTTTCAATCGTCATCACCGACGAGCTTTCGACTTTGACGCTGTCGAAATCCTCGTCGGTAAGGATCACGTAGTGATCCTTTTTGAACTCAAAGCCTTTCACCAGATCACGGCGCGACAGCTCTTTCCCGGTCTCCGCATCCTGCGTCACCAGCCGGATGCGGTTGCCTGTCTCCGGATTGATCATGTTGAAGCGGATTGCGGCGCGATCGTGCCTCGCGCTGTAGAGCGCGACCGGACAGGAAACGAGGGCGAGCCGGAGATGCCCTCGCCAGATTGGCCGCTGCGCCATGACGAACCTCCTTGTGCCCCCGGTTCGGGTTGGCAATCCGTGATGCTACAGCCTGGAAGGCGAGGCGTAACTAGGTCGAGTTCAATTCGAGCGGATCGAGCAGGTCGGCCGTGTCGTTCTTCGGCGTGTTGACCCGCGGGCTGACCGGCCTGAGCTTCAGCACGCCGTCACCGGCCGGCCGGAGCAGGGCCGCCGGATCGCCGTCCTGCTCCCCCAGCCACACCGGCCAGTCCTCCGCCTCCAGCACGACCGGCATCCGGTCGTGGATCGGCCGCATCACCTCGTTGGCGGCCGTGGTGATGATCGCGAAAGTGCGCGTGACCTCGCCGGACGACCCGCGATACCCCTCCCACAGCCCGGCCAGCGCGATCGGCTCTCCGTCCTGCCGCGCGAACGCAAAAGGCTGCTTCGGGCCGCCGGTCTTGCGCCACTCGTAGAACACGGCTGCCGGCACGATGCAGCGGCGAACGGCGAACGCCCCCTTGAACATCCCCGACGTCGCGACCGTCTCGGCGCGGGCGTTGATCGGGCGCTGGGCCTTGGCCGGGTCCTTCGTCCAGTAGGGAAGCAGGCCCCACTTCAGGAGGTCGAGATGCCGGCCGCCCTCAGGATGCCGGCGGACCACAATGGCGTCCTGGCTGGGCGCCAGGTTCCAGGTCGGCGCGGCGTTCGGCAGCGGGTTCCGCGTCTGGAACAGCCGGGCCATGGCTTCCGGGGGGAGCGTCGAGGCGAAGCGGCCGCACATGGACAACGATGTGGGAGCGGCACAGCGCCGCGCACAAGAGCGGCAGGAGAGGGGTGGTCAGCGGCGCAGGGGGTGCCCACTGCCCGCGCGCGGGCTACAGGCAGCCGCGGGCCTCCACGCTAACCATTGCACCCTCGGCGCGCCACTCGGCTGTACGAGCTTCATATGCCCCGGATGGGCAGGGGTGCGCTCGCTCGTGCCCGGCGCATCAGGGCCGGGACGGAGGCGGCGGATGTGCTGGCGCCGCCCGGAGCCGATCGAGCGCCGCCGCAGCCGGGCGCGAAGCGACGGGGACCGAGGCGGCCGCTTCCCGCATGAGCGCCGTCGCGTGCTGCAAACTCCGCACGGTGGAAGGCCGAGTAGGCGACCGAACCGCGATCGGCTCGTTGTCGAACGCCCCATCTCCTCGAGCCGGCCCGCAAGATCGAGGCGGCCACAGTGCCGGTATCGCCGCTGCCGAAAGCGCTCAGGATCACTCGGACCTACATCCCGGTTTGGCGCCGGTTTGGCGGGGGACCGCATGGGGCCATCACGGCCACCAGCGCCCTTGTAAAACCAACCGGCGCTCCGCTCATGGGGTGCGTCTGACCCTGCGTCACGGGACGGCGGCTGGCCTTATTCGACGGAAGGATATGCTTATCGGGGGCACGGGGGGTTCGCGCCTCCCGCAGTGCGCCGTCTCGAATGCGGTCGGTTGCCGGATCGGCCAGCACCAACTACCGTTTCATTCAGGCGCCGGCTCGGTGCGGGCATGTTCGAGACGTCGCTCCCCAGAACAGGGAGGCTGGGGTGGCGGACCCGGCTGATCCTCGCCGCCTATCCGGAGACGCGCCTCGCGCCGGCTTGCTTGGAGATTGGCGCACGCGATGCGCTGACCGCTGCGGCAGCACCGCGCGCGGGAGCACAGAACTGAGGGGCTGTGCCGAGCGGCCCTTCGCCTCGATCCGGCCACCGGCTGTTACCTATGTGCTACCTAGGCGGTTTTGCTCGTTCAACGCCAGCTCGGTAATCCTTTGAAATAACTGGCGGACCCGACACGATTCGAACGTGCGACCTTCGCCTTCGGAGGGCGACGCTCTATCCAGCTGAGCTACGGGTCCTGGGCCTCCGTAATAGCCGCAAGGCGCTTGCAGTGGAAGAGCGTCCCGCGCGGTCCGCCTGCGATCGCGGAACACGTTTGTCGGCGGGCCGCGCAGCCGGTAAGTGCGGAGCATGTCGGAGCCCGCGCCCGTGCCCAGCCTGTCCGCCTTGTTCCTCGGGTTCCTGGCGACCGGGATCTGCGGCTTCGGCGGCGTGCTGCCCTGGGCGCGGCGGAGCATCGTGGAGCGCCGGCGCTGGCTGAGCGCGGGCGAGTTCACGGAACTGCTCGGGCTGTGCCAGTTCCTGCCGGGGCCGAACACGATCAACCTCTCCGTCGCGCTCGGCGCGCGCTATCACGGCGTCGCCGGGTCGGTCGCGGCACTCGGCGGCCTGCTGGCCGCGCCCACGGCGATCGTGATCCTGCTGGGGCTGGCCTATGCCCGACTCGACCAGATCCCCGCCGTGCAGCACGCCTTCACCGGACTGTCGGCCGCGGCGGCGGCGCTGGTCCTTGCGACGGCCTGGCGGATCGCCGCGCCCCTGCGCGCCCGCCCGGTGGGGGCGGCGCTCGGTCTGCTAACCTTCGGCGCGGTCGCGATCCTGCGGCTGCCGATGCCGCTGGTGATCGTCGCCGTCGCCCCGGTCTCCATCCTGCTCGCCTGGCAGGTGGAGGCGCGCCTCGCGCCGCGGCGGCGATGATGGGACCGCTGGGCAGCCTGGCCGCGGTGTTCGGGCAGCTCTCCCTGATGGCGTTCGGCGGCGGCGCCTCGATCCTGCCCGAGATGCAGCGCCAGGTGGTGCAGGTCCACCCCTGGATGACCGCGCGGGACTTCGCCGCGCTGTATGCGCTGGCGCAGGCCGCGCCGGGGCCGAACATGCTGGTCTCGACGCTGATCGGGCTGCGGGTGGCGGGCATCCCCGGCGCGCTGGTCGCGACCTGCGCCCTGTGTGCGCCCTCCTCGGCGCTGACCTTCGGCTGCGCGCATGCCTGGCATCGGCTGCGCGACCGGCCGTGGCGGGCGATGGTGCAGGCGGGCATCGTGCCGGTCACCTCCGGGCTGGTGATGGCCGGAGCGGCCATGCTGGTGCAGACCACGGCGCGCGACTGGCGTAGCGCCGCGCTTATCGCGGCCGCGAGCGCGCTGTTCCTGGGCACCCGCCTCAATCCGCTGCTGGTCCTCGGCGCGGCGGCGGCGCTCGGCGCGGCCGGGCTGCTGTCTTGAGCCGGTTCAGCCGGACGGCGGCAAGGCCGCCCGCACCGCCTCCATCAGGGCGTTGATCGAGAACGGCTTGGACAGGAACGGGCGGCTGGCCTCCCGCAACGCCTCGAGCCGCTCCAGATCGCCCGACATCAGGACCACGGGCACGCCGGCGGCGTCGGCCCGCGCCATGACGTCGGTGGCGCGGCCGCCCGGCAGCAGGCAGTCGAGCAGCACGAGTTCGCACCCGCCCCGTTCCAGAAACGCGAGCGCCTCGCCGGCGCTGGCGCCGCACACCACGTCGTGGTCGTCACCGAGCGCCGAGGCGATCGTCTCCGCCACAAGATCCTGATCTTCAACGATCAAGATGCGGCATTTCTTCGCCATTGGCTCATCCTCTGGGCCGCCTGCATCAATCTATGCACACTTTGGTGGAAAGCGACGCCGGTGCAACCACGCCAGAGGTGCGGGCTTGTCCCGCCGGCCTGTTCCCAGCAGGTCCGATCCTTGGCAGGATCGCGCATGGACCCGATCACCGTCGCCGTGCTGCAGAACCGGCTGAACGCCATCGCCGAGGAGATGGGCGAGGCGATGCTGCGCACCGCCTATTCGCAGATCCTGAACTCCTCGCGCGACTTCTCCATCGCGCTGATCGACGCGCAATGCCGGCTGGTCGCGCAGGCCGATCACATCCCGGTCCATGTCGGCGCCATGCCGTGGGCGACGCGCGCGCTGTCGGAGGCGTTCCCGACCCCGGCTCCGGGCGACGTCTTCCTGCTCAACGATCCGTATAGGGGCGGCAGTCATCTGCCGGACCTGACGATCTTCGTTCCGGTGTTCGGCGCCGGAACGCTGCTGTTCTGGTCGGTCGTGCGCGCCCATCACAGCGACATCGGCGGCACGACCCATGGGGGCTACAACCCGGCCGCCACCGAGATCTTCCACGAGGGGCTGCGCATCCCGCCCATGCGCCTGACCGAGAACGGGGCGCTGCGCGACGACCTGCTCGCCATGCTGGCGCTGAACGTGCGCCATCCGCGCGACTTCCTGGGCGACCTGGCGGCGCAGATCGGCGCGGCGCGCCTCGGAGAACGGCGGCTGGCAGCGGTCATCGCCGAGCACGGACACGCGGTCCTCGGTCAAGCGATCGAGGCGATGCTGGATGCCGCCGAGCGCCACGCCCGCGCCATCGTCGCCACCTGGGCCGAGGGCGTCCACGAGGGCGAGGCGGTGCTGGACGACGACGGGTTCGGCCGCACCGACATCCGCGTGCGCGCCCGCTGCACGGTGCGCGCGGGCGAGGTCACGGTCGATCTCACCGGCTCGGACCCGCAGGCCACTGGGTTCGTGAACTCGTCGCACGCCAACATGCAGTCGGCCGTGACGATGGCCTTCGCGTTCCTGCTCGACCCCGACATGGCCCGCAACGCCGGCGCCTTCCGCCCGCTGAGCGTGCGTGCGAAACCCGGAACGATCGTCTGGGCCGACGAGGGCGCGCCGGTGACGATGTGCACGAGCCACTGCTCCAACGAGATCATCGAGGCCGTCGTCGTCGCGCTCGCTCCGGCCTGTCCCGAGCGCGCGATGGGCGGCTGGGGACGGCGGCTGCGGATCGCGATTGCCGGGCGCGACCCGCGCACCGCGCGCCGCTTCATCTGGCACATGTTCCAGGCCCGCCCCGGCGGCGGCGGCTCCATCGCGGGCGACGGCTATTCCACGATCGGGGAGTGGCACTCGGCCGGCGGCATCAAGTTCGGCAGCCTGGAAGTGGCCGAGAGCCGCTTTCCGCTGTTCTTCGAGAGCCACGAATACCGGATTGGCTCGGGCGGCGAGGGGCGCTCTCGCGGCGGCCTCGGCGCCGACATGCGCCTGCGCGTGGAGACCGCCGAGCCGGCCGTCGCCAACACCGCCGGCGAGGGCGTCGTCCACGGCGCGCGCGGTCTGCTCGGCGGGCACGACGGGGCGCCGCACGACTATACGCTGCTGGTCCCCGGCGCGCCCCCGCGCAAGCTGCGGAGCAAGGAGGTCGGCATCGTCGTGCCGCCCGGCAGCGTGTTCCACGTGCTCTCGGGCGGCGGCGGGGGATGGGGCGATCCGGCGGAGCACGCCGAGGAGAAGACGCATGGCTGATCAAGCACGGCGGAACGGGTCCGCTCCGCTTCGAGACGCGGAGCCGGAGTCCAGCCGTGCCGAGGGTGCCGAACGCCTCGTAGAAGGCTCAGCATGAGCAAGCAGCCGAAAGCGACCGCGCCACTTCGCCCGGCCCGCATCGTATCTCCGGGAAAAGAACTACCGTGCGCTCCGCGACGTGGAGTTTCGCAACCTGAGGGCATAACGCCGGTTGTCATGTAGACAACGCTAGGGGTGCGCCGGGCACGATGATGCGAGCGGCGCGCAATGCGGCAACGACCGTCTCGGCGATGGGCTGGCCGCGATCGGTGCCGCGGGCCGCTGCAGCTGCTACCTCAATCATCGACGGCAAGTCGGCCATCGTCGACGGGCGCAGGCCCAGGACGGCGGCGAGTTGGCGCGCGTGGTCCGTCATGGTTTGTGGACGGCGGGCATACTCGGCGAAGGCGAGACGGGATATCAAGCTGGCCCGCCATCCAGGACACGAGGGTGTCAGCTGGCTCGACGAGCTAGGCGAGCGCCGTGCCGGGATAACGCAGCAGGGCGAGCTGCACGGCGAAGCCAAGGCGGTTGGCGTCGCCGCGTCGCTCGGCCACGAGGCTCCGATCGGCCCGGGACAGGGTGAACAGGCGCGCCAGGGAATCGGTGTCGGGCGGAATGCCCAAAAGGGTTTGGCGCTCCTCGTCGGTCAGCGGTTGTCGGCGTGCCAAGGTGTTTCTCCCGTCCCATAAACGCCCATGTTCATCATGGACGGCCACGTTTTGGGAGACGTAGTCTGTGGACGGGTTTGGGCTATCGGGCGCTGCGGCCCGACGCCCGTCTAGGGAACGACCGTTTGGGAGACGCGATGACCGGCATTCTGGGCTATGCTCGCTTCTCTACCGGCGACCAGGATGTCGCGGGCCAGACCATGCGGCTGATAGAGGCCGGCGCGATCAAGGTGTTCACCGATGTGCGCTCCGGCCGCAACATGGACCGGCCCGGGCTTCAGGAGCTGCTCGCCTACGCTCGCAAAGGCGACACGCTGGCTCGGACTTGGTCGTTCGACCGTCTACCGAGAAATCGCCGCGCGCGGCTTTGACATCCATACCTTCTGACGTCGACTTGGAGCGCTCAGTGTCATCATCCTTGCTGAGCGATCGGCAGCCCCAGATCGTGCTCGTCACATGCCGCAGATGGCCAACCCTTGCGCCATCGGACCGGTGCTATGCAAAAGCGCTGCGGGGGATGGGTGCGCAGGTCACTGCCGCAGCCTGGAATTCCCAGGATGACCAGCCTGAATTCCGTAACGCGGACGTGGTCGTGATCCGCGGGAGTTGGGATTATCACGACAAGGTTGACGCTTACCGTGGCTGGTTGGCACAGCTTGCGGCAGAGAACATCAGGGTCCTGAATGACGTCGGGCTGGTGAGCCGCTTCTTGGACAAGATGGCGTTCATGCAGCTTGCCGGGGATGAGGTCATCACCCCGCGCTGTCGCATTTGTCCGGCGGACAGCGAGGCAATCGCCGAAGCCTTGTCAGCCGAAGCGTGGGAACAGGCAGTGCTCAAGCCGATCAACGGCGCGAGTGGGAGGGGTGTCCAACTCGTCACGCCGGGAACGGTGAACCAGGCGCTGACCGCCACCCTAGCCGACGTTGGCGTGCGCGACTTGCTGGTCCAGGAGTTCGTCCCGGAGATTGCGGGTGGCGAAACGCAATTCGTTCTGTTCGATGGCAAGGTGAGCCACGCCGTGTTGAAGCGACCGCTGCCCGGCGAGTTCCGCACGAACAGCGTCTTTACGCCGGAGGTGGAGCTACTCGTTCCTCTGCCGGCGGCAGCGGAACGCGTCGAGGCGATGGTGCAGCGCATCGCTGTCCAACCACTCTACGCACGCGTCGATGTCGTCATGCGAGGGACGGTGCCGGTTCTGTTCGAGTTCGAGGTTAACGAGCCGGGCCTGTGGCTGGATGTCGCACCTCCAAGCGCCGCTGAGATGTTCGCCCAAGCCACAATGGCGCGACTGCAAAATTGACGTTGCCGAAGAGCAGACGAGCGGCTTCAAGCGCGCCAACTGGCTCCAGATTTGTTCACCCTTCGCGTTGTCTACATGACAACCGACGCTATGCCCTCAACCTCACGCCGCTAACGGCGCTGCTCGGAACCAATCCCGCAGTTTCGCGGCATTCCGGGACGCGGTGATAGAGGCCGTCTCATGCTGACGCGGCTGCACGCGAACTGCCGTCGCATTTCCGCCGGGCGTCTCAGTAGCTGACCAGCTTGACCAAAGGCGCCCGCGCGGCTATGTGGTCAACCAGGTCAAGGAGGTTTGGGTGTCCCAGTTCGTCAGCCTGTATGAAGCCAAGACCCACCTATCCGGGCTGGTGGATCGTGCCGCCGCCGGCGAGGAGGTCGTGATCGCGAAAAATGGCGTGCCCCGGGCCAAGCTGGTGCCGATCCGCTTTGCCGGCGCGCCGCGCAAGCCGGCGAACGCCATCCGCATCACCCACATCGATCGAGATTTCGACGCCCCGGATCCGGAGATCGAGCGCCTGTTCGAGGGCGATGATCCCGCTTGAACCTGCTTCTTGATACGCATGTGCTCCTCTGGTGGGACCAGCAGGACCGACGCCTGGGCGCACCGGCGCGCGCACTGATCGCCGATTCAGGCAACCAGGTGTTCGTCAGCGCGGCCTCCATCTGGGAGATCGCGATCAAGCGGCGGCGGGGAAAGCTCAAATTCGAAGGCTCCGCCTTGGTTCTGATCGATGCCAACGGGTTTCACGAACTGCCGATCCTGCCGGCGGATGCCGAGGCCGCCGGCGCGCTGGAGTGGCGACATAACGACCCCTTCGATCGGCTGCTCGTCGCGCAGGCGCGGCGTCTGACGTTCACCCTGCTGACCGCGGACGCCGTCATCCGCGCCTATGACGGCGTCCCCCAGCTATGGGCCGCTGACGCGGGATTGGCAGCCCGCCGGACGTAAGCCACTCTCGCCGCATGAGCCTCTCCATCGGCATCGACGTCGGCGGTACGTTCACCGACATCGTCGTCAGCGGTCCCGCCGGGGCGCTGACCGTCGCCAAGGCGACAACGACGCCGCGCGACCAGTCCGACGGCGTGCTGGACGGCCTCGCGCGCGCCGCCGCCGCGCTCGGCCTCAGCACCGCCGCGCTGCTGGGGCAGGCCGCGCGCATCGTCCACGGCACCACGGCCGCGACAAACGCGCTTCTGCAGGGCAAGGCGGCGCGGGTCGGGATGCTCACCACGGCGGGGCATCGCGACGTGATCGAGATGCGCGAGGGGCTGAAGCCCGACCGCTACAATCTGCGCATGACCCCGCCGCCGCCGCTGGTCCCGCGTCGCCTTCGTCTCGGCGTGACGGAGCGCGTCCGCGCCGACGGGCGGATCGACACGCCGCTCGATCCCGCCTCGCTGGACGCCGCCCTCGATCGCCTGGCGGAGGCGCGGGTGGAATCCGTGGCGATCTGCTTCCTGCACGCCTGGGTCAACTCGGCGCACGAGCACGCGGCGGCGGCGCGGGCGCGGGCGCGGCTGCCGGCCGCGTACGTGACCGCCTCGGCCGACGTGCTGGCGCAGATCGACGAATTTCGGCGGTTCTCCACGACGGTCGCAAACGCCGCCGTCGGTCCGGTCATCGCGGCCTATCTCAGCCGGCTGACCGGGCGGCTGGAGGCAGCCGGGTACGGCGGCACGCTGTACGTGATCCTGTCGCACGGCGGCGTCGCTTCGGCCGAGGAGGCGGCGCGGCTCGCCGCCGGCACCGCGCTGTCCGGGCCGGCGGGCGGGGTGGCGGCGGCGGTCGCGCTGACCCGCCGGGGCCTCCCGCGCGACCTCATCACCTTCGACATGGGCGGGACCAGCACCGACATCGCGCTCGTCCAAAACGGCCAGCCCGCGCTGTCGGCGGGCCGGCAGGTGGGCGAGGCGCGCATCGCCCTTCCGGCGCTGGACATCGTGACGCTCGGCGCGGGCGGAGGCAGCGTCGCGCGGCTCGATCGCGCCGGATTGCTGCAAGTGGGGCCGGAGAGCGCCGGGGCCGATCCCGGCCCAGCCTGCTACGGCCAGGGCGGAAGGCAGCCGACCGTGACCGACGCCAACCTCGTTCTCGGGCTGCTGGACCCGGCGCGGTTCCTGGGTGGCCGGCGCCGGCTCGATCGGGACGCGGCCGAGGCGGCCGTGGGGCGGCTCGCCCGTGTCCTCGGGCTGGGCACGGAGGCGGCGGCGGCCGGGATCGTGCGGCTGGTCAATGCCCGCATGGCCGATGGGGTGCGGATCGCCACCGTCCGGCGCGGGGTCGATCCGCGCCGGCACGCGATCCTCGCCTTCGGCGGCGCGGCCGGGCTGCACATCGCGGCCGTCGCGGCCGAGCTTGGCGTGACCCGCGTCATGGTGCCGCCGACGGCCTCGGTGCTGTCCGCGTGGGGGATGCTGAACACCGATCTCCGCGTGGAGCTGGCACGCGGCCAGAAACAGACCGGCGGCCTCGACATCGAGGCGCTGCGCGCCGCCTTCGCCGCGATGGAGGAAGAGGGCAGGGCACGCCTGCCCCGCTTCGACGGAGAGGTGGCGCTGCGCCGCGCCGCCGACATGCGCTATGGCGAGCAGGTATTCGAGGTCGCGGTGCCGCTCGACGCCGTCGACCTCGCGCAAGCGGATGCGGCGGCGCACGTGGCCGAGGCCTTCCACGCCCGGCACGCGGCGCTCTACACCTACGCGATGCGCGACCAGGATCCGGTGCTGGTCAGCGCCCGCCTCTCCGTGATCGGCCGCCTGCCCGACGCGGAAACGCCCCCGCCGATCCAGGCCCAAGCCGCCCGCGCCGGCCGCCGTCGCGCATGGCTCGAAGGCGGCTGGATGGACCTCGCCGTGTTCGACTTCGCCGCGCTGGCGCCCGATCAGGCATTGCAGGGACCGGCGATCGTGGAGTCCGAGACGACGACGGTGCTGCTGCGACCGGGCGATGCGGCGCGGTTCGACGGACGGGGCTGGCTGGAGATCGCGGTCGGTTGACGACCTCATCTCACCCGGCCTTCCCGTACACCCCCCGATCGTCCGCCAACGGCGCGAACCGGCTGGTGATGCCAAGCACCGTCTCCGCCCCGCCCAGATAGAGCAGCCCGTCCTCGGCCATCTGCCCGGCGAGCGCGTCCAGCACGCGCGTCTTCGTGGGCGGGTCGAAGTAGATCAGCACGTTACGGCAGAACACCACGTCGAAGCGGCCGAGCGGGGCGGGGTCGGCGAGCAAATTCCATTCGCGGAACTGCACCATCGTACGCAGCGCCGCTGAGATGCGCCAGCCGGAATCCTCCTTTCGGAAGTGCCTCATCAGCAGCCGGATCGGCAGGCCGCGCTGCACCTCGAATTGCGTGTAAAGACCGTCGCTGGCGCGGGCGAGCTGCTCGCGGGCGATGTCGGTGCCGAGGATCTCGACCGGGCGCTCCCGCCCGCCGCTCTCGGCGAGGATCATGGCGAGCGAATACGCCTCCTGCCCCGAGGATGCAGCGGCCGACCAGACGCGGATGGGCGCGCCCGGCGCGCGCGCCGCGAAAAGCCGGGGCAGCGCCTTGTCGCGGAAATGCGCGAACGGCTTCTCGTCGCGAAAGAAGAAGCTCTCGTTCGTCGCCATCGCCTCGACCACGTCGCGGGCCAAGGGCTCGGCCGCAGGGTCGCTCAGCCGGTGGGCGAGCGCCGCGAGGTCGGGGAGTTTCTCGCGCCGCAGGATCGGGGCGAGGCGAGTCTTGAGCAAATAGAGCTTGTCCGGGCCGATCGCCAGGCCCGAGCGCGACCGCAGCAGCTCGGCGAAGGTCTGGAACGTGTCGCCCGAGACCCCTCCCCCAACCCCTCCCGCAAGGGGAGGGGACGCCCTTGGTGCGGCGCGCTTCTCCCCCTGCCCTTGTTGGGGGCCGGGGGGAGGGGTCAGGCGCGGTGGGGCGAGAATGGGGGCCTTCAGGATCATGGGCGCGCGGCCCACAGCAGCTCGCGCAGACGCGGCGCGATTTCCGCCAGCGGCAGCACGGCATGGCAGAGGCCGGCCCGCGCGACGGCTCCCGGCATCCCCCACACGATGCTGCTGGCCTCGTCCTGCGCGATCGCCGCCCCGCCCGCCGCGACCACGGCGCGCGTGCCGGCCAGCCCGTCATGGCCCATGCCGGTCAGCATCACCACCAGAACCCGCCCGCCGTACGCGGTGGCCGCGCTCTCCAGCATGGGGTCCACGGATGGGCGGCAGAAATTCACCGGCGGGGCGTCGGACAGGCGCGCGCTAGGCCCGGCCGGCGTGCGTTCGATCAGCAGGTGGCGGTCGCCGGGGGCAAGATAGACGCGGCCGGCGCGCAGCGCCTCGCCGTCGCGCGCCTCGGCGCACGGAAGGGCGCCCGCGTGCGTCATGTGCTCGGCCAGGATCGGGGTGAAGGCGGCAAGCATGTGCTGCGTCACCACCACCGGCAGCGGTAGATCCCGGCCGAGCGCGCCCATCAGGGCGAATAGCGCCTGCGGGCCGCCGGTGGAGCTGGCGATCGCGAGCAGCCGGGGCGCGAGCGCCGGCGGAGGTCGCAGCTTGCACGGCGGCTGCGCGGTTCCGCGAACGCCGACGCCAAACGAGCCGCCGCGCGGCGCGGCGAGCGCCTTCACCTTGCCCAGCAACTCGCGCCGGAACGCATCGCCGGTCTGGTCGCCGCTACCCCGCGCGGCGATCGCGCTCGGCTTGGCCACATAGTCCGCGGCCCCCAGGCGCAGCGCGCGCAACGTGACGTCGGCGCCGCGCGTGCTCAGCGTGGAGGCCATCACCACACGCAGCCCCGGCGCGGCGCGCAGCAGCAGCGGCAGGGCGGTCAGCCCATCCATGACCGGCATCTCGATGTCGAGCACGAGCACGTCCACCGGCTGACGACCGATCGCGTCCACCGCCTGCGCGCCGTTGATGGCGCGCGCCACCACGCGCACCTCCGGATCGCCCTCCAGCGCGCGAGCGATCGCCGCGCGCATGACGGCGGAATCGTCGCAGACCATGACGCGGACGATGGTCCCCGCAGCGGGGCGGGACGGTTCCGGCACGACCATCGGCTCAGCCCAGCCCGACCTGCGCGAGCTTGCCCAGCAGGATCGCGGCATCGAACGGCTTCATGATGTATTCCTGCGCGCCGCTCGCGATTGCCTCCGCGATGAAGGCCATGTCGTTCTCGGTCGTGCAGAACACCACGACCGGCTCGTCGGGGCCGAACTCGGCGCGCAGCGCGCGCAGGAACTCGATGCCGTTCATCACCGGCATGTTCCAGTCGAGCAGCACGCAGTCGGGCAGGCCCGCCCGGCACGCCGCCAGCGCGCGCGCGCCGTCCTCGGCCTCGCACACGCCATAGCCGCCCGATTCGAGGATGCGTCGCGCCAGCCTGCGCACCACGCGGCTGTCGTCCACCACGAGACAGATCGGCATCCCGCTCAGCCCGCTTCGGCCGGCGCGAGCGCCGATAGTTGCGAGTGGGGGGCATCATCGGGGCGCACCGCCAGCAGCCGGTCCACGTTCAGCACCACCAGCAGCGCCCCGTCCAGCCGGAAGATGCCGCTGCTGAACGCCGCCCATGAGGGCGGCAAGGTCGGCGGGTTCCGCTCGAAGGCGCTGGAGGGCAGGCTCATGACCTCGCGGACCTGATCGACCAGGAGGGCATATAGCTCGCTCCCTTGCTCGGTGACCACCGACATCCCCGGCGCACCCACAGGGGCGGCCGGCAGGCGCAGCCGCCGGCGCAGGTCGATCGCGGTGACGATCCGCCCGCGCAGGTTCAGGCTGCCGGCGACCTCGGGCGGAGCCAGGGGAATGCGGGTGATCGCCTGCTCCGAGAGGATGTCGCGCACGTCGAGGACCGGCACGCCGCAGAGCTGGTCGGCGACGGTCAGGGTGACGAACTGCCGCTCTTCTTCGATGGAGTCGGCCGTCGCGCGGTCGAGCGGGCGGGCGCCCATGGGCGGCCTCAGCTCACGGCGACGGGTTGGGCGAGGGCGCGCTCCAGCGCGTCCAGCAGCCCCTGACGATCGGACTTTGCCACGTAGTCGGTGAATCCCGCGGCGCGGGCCGCCGTCTCGGCCTCGGCCGAGGCGCGCCCGGTCAGCGCGATCAGCGGCAATCCCGACCAGAGACCGCCGGCGCGCAGCGTGCGCGCGAGGCCGAGCCCGTCCATGCCCGGCATCTCGATGTCGGAAACGACCACGTCGAAGGCCGCGCCGGCGTCGCGCAGGCGCACCGCTTCCCGCGCCCCGGCGGCGGCGGTGACCGCATAGCCCGCCGCGCCCAGGGCGGGCACGAGGAGCCGGCGGAAGAAGTCGCTGTCTTCAACAGCGAGAATGCGCCGTCCGCGCATCCCCCCGCCGCCTGCGGCTCCGAACCACGCGCGATCGGCCTGCGCCAGCCAGTGCGCCGTGTCGATCACGTCGGTGGCGCGCCCGCCGATCACCGCCGTCCCGAGCAGGCCGGGGCGCGTCGCCGACAGCTCGATGTCCAGCCGGTCCTCCACCACGTCCACGATCTCGTCCACCATCAGGCCCATGCTGTGCTCGCCGTCCGCGAAGACCAGCACGGCCTGCGTGGGACCGCCCTGCTTCTGGCCGGCGGTGTCCGGCGTCTGCGACAGGGCGACCAGCGGCATGAGCCGACCCCGGTATTGCACCACCGGCGCGCCGGCGGACGCCTCGATCCGCTCGCGCGGGATCTCCTCCAGCCGCGCCACCAGGCCGAGGGGCACCGCCAGCGGTTGCGGCCCGCCCGCGCGGAACAGCAGCATCGCGGTGCGTTCGCCCGACCGCAGGGGCTCGGCGGCCGGGGCGCCCTCGCGCCGGGTTTCCCCACCGGCGGTGATGCCTGTGGCCCGCGCGATGCCGTTGGGGTCGAGGATCATGATCACCGAGCCATCGCCCAGGATGGTGTTGCCGCTGAACACGGTGATGTGGCGCAGAATTGGCGCCACCGGCTTCACCACGATCTCCTCGGTGTCGAACACGCGGTCGACGATGATGCCGAGCATGTTGGCGCCGACCTGCGCCACCACGATGATGGAGCCGTCGCCCGCGTCATCCAGCTCCAGCAATCCGGCCAGGTTCACCAGCGGAAGCAGCCGGTCGCGCAAACGCAGGACGGGGGTGTCGTTGATCCGCTCGATCAGGCAGTCGTTGCCTCCGGCGCCCCCCACGCTCGCCCCCTTCTGCCGCCCGGCGCGGACCAGCTCCACCACGCTGATCTGGGGGATGGCGAACCGCTCGCTGCCCGCCTGCACCACCAGCGCGGAGACGATGGCCAGGGTGAGGGGGATCTTGATCGTGAAGGTGCTGCCCCGTCCGGGCGTGCTCTTGAGGTCGACCGTGCCGCCGATCCGCCCGATGTTGGTCTTCACCACGTCCATGCCGACGCCGCGCCCCGAAACCGCGGTGACCTCGGCGGCGGTGGAGAAGCCGGCGCGGAAGATGAAGCGCTGGATCTGCGGGTCGCTCATGCCGGCCAGCTCGGCCTCGGTCGCCAGGCCCTGCGCGATCGCCTTGGCGCGGATCCGCTCGACCGGCAGGCCCCTTCCGTCGTCGGCGATCTCGATGATGATGTGGCCACCCTCGTGGAAGGCGTCGAGGGTGATCCGCCCCGTGTCCGGCTTGCCCGCTGCCCGTCGTTCGGCCGGCTGCTCCAGCCCGTGGTCGGCCGAGTTGCGGACCATGTGCGTGAGCGGGTCCTTGATCAGCTCCAGCACCTGCCGGTCAAGCTCGGTGTCGGCGCCCAGCATCGCCAGCTCGATGCGCTTGCCGAGGTCGTGGGCGAGGTCCCGCACCAGGCGCGGCAGCTTGGCCCAGGCGTTGCCTATCGGCTGCATGCGCGTCTTCATCACCCCTTCCTGCAAATCGGAGGTGATGTGCGACAGCCGTTGCAACGGCACCGTGAAGGCGCTGTCCTGCTGGGTGCGGGCGAGCTGGAGAAGCTGGTTGCGGGTCAGCACAAGCTCGCTCACCAACGTCATGAGCTTGTCGAGCACGTCCACCGTGACGCGAATGGTTTGCACCTCCGCGCCGCCCGAAGGTCCCGGCGGGGCAGACGGGGGCGAGGCGGACAGGGGCGAGGCGGACGGGGGCGGGGCCGGCGCGGGACTCGTCGCTGGCCCCTCGGCAACCCTGTTCAATCCGGCGATCAGCTCGGCGTCCTCGCCCTCCGGCTCCGCGCCGGTCGCCCCCAGGCCGGCGAGGATCAGCCGCACGCCGTCCAATGCCGCCAACACCAGGGTCACGATCTCGGGGCCGGCCGCCAGCTTGTCATCGCGCAGGCGGCCGAGCACGTTTTCGGCCGCGTGCGTGAGCCGCTCCAGACGCGGCAGACCGAGGAACCCGCAGGTGCCCTTAATGGTATGGACAAGCCGGAAGATCAGCGACAGCGTCTCGGCGTCGTCGGGCGCGCGCTCCAGTCGCAGCAGAGCGCCGTCGAGTTCCGCTAGGCTCTCGTTCGTCTCGGCCAGGAAATCCGGCAGCAGGTCGTCCATCGCACCCTCGGCTCCCGGTCGGCTGGACGCCGAATTTGGGCGGCAAGAGCAAAGAAAGGGTTAAGCCGCGAGCGGCCGTGGAGGCGCCCATGTCGTCATCACCGGTTCCGGGCATCGGACCCAGCGAATGGGAACCCGGCCAATGGGTGCGCCATCCCGCGCGCCCGGAGTGGGGGCCGGGTCAGGTGCAATCAGCCATCGGCGACCGCCTGACCGTCAATTTCGAGAATGCCGGCAAGGTTCTCATCGACGCGCGGACGGTGACGCTGGAGCGGGTCGACGCCCCACCCTGAGCGGCGAGGTCTTGATCGACGGGCCGCGCGGACGCACCTCAGAGCCATGTCCGCGACAAGCATGATCGACCCGTTCGGCCGGCCCATCACCTATCTCCGCGTTTCGGTGACGGACCGCTGCGACCTCCGCTGCGTCTATTGCATGGCGGAGGAGATGACGTTCCTGCCGAAGCGCGACCTGCTGACGCTTGAGGAGCTGGAGCGGATCTGCTCGGCCTTCATCCGCCTCGGCACCCGCAAGTTGCGCCTGACCGGGGGCGAGCCGCTGGTCCGCCGCGACGTGCTCACGCTGTTCCAGCGGCTGGGCCGCCAGATCGGCGCCGGGCTGGACGAGTTGACGCTCACCACCAACGGCACCCAGCTCGCCCGCTATGCCGAGGATCTGCGCCGGGCGGGCGTGCGGCGGGTGAACGTCTCGCTCGACACGCTGGACCCCGTCGCCTTCACCGCGATGACGCGGCGAGGCCGGATCGAGCAGGTGCTGGAGGGCATCTTCGCCGCCCAGCGCGCGGGCCTCGCGATCAAGATCAACGCCGTCGCCATGCGCGGCGTGAACGAGGATGCCTTCGACGACCTGATCGGCTGGTGCGGCCGGCACGGGTTCGACCTCTGCCTGATCGAGACCATGCCCATGGGCGAGATCACCGAGGACCGCACCGACCAGTATCTGCCGCTGTCGATCGTGCGAGGACGGCTGCGCCGGCGGTGGACGCTCACCGAGACCGCCTACCGGACCGGCGGCCCGGCGCGCTACTTCGACGTGGGCGAGACCGGGCGGCGCATCGGCTTCATCACGCCGATGACCCACAATTTCTGCGAGAGCTGCAACCGCGTCCGCCTGACCTGCACCGGGACGCTCTATATGTGTCTCGGCCAGGATGACCAGGCGGATTTGCGGACGGTGCTGCGCCAGGGTGCCGACGACGCGGAGCTGGAGGCGGCGATCCGCGCCGCCATCGCCCGCAAGCCCAAAGGACACGACTTCGTCATCGACCGCCGGCAGGACCGGCCGGCGGTCGCCCGCCACATGAGCGTGACGGGCGGCTGATCCCAGATTAGCCCGCTATTTTCTGGCGGTCTGGAACCCGGCTTGCCTGTGTGCTGCGTCCGGCTCGAAATTTCGCAAATCGGCCGGAGCGGGGTTCAGCTCTGGCCGCGGCGCAGGTTTCCAGGCCGAGGCGATCAGCTTGCCGGTGTCCTGGCGGTCATAGATGAAGCCGTGGGTCGGATAGATGCTGCCGAAGTTCCCGCTCTTGCCCAGGCCGACGCGCACCGCGGTCCAGTCGTTGCGCACCGAGACGTCGACCACGGGCACGCCCCGCGTAATCCCCCGTCCCGCCGGCCAGTTTGCCTGGTCGATCTCGATCTCGCGCCGGTTCAGGACGCGGCTCACCACCGCGACGTGGCCCAGTCGCATGTGGTGGTTGGTCTCGAACGCCAGCACGCTGCCCGCCTGCGGCACGTTGCCCCTGGCATAGCGGCCCGCCGCGTTCCTCCACCACTCCCAGGCGTTGCCGGTCACCTCCATGCCGGTGTCGCGGCGTACGAACGGCACGCACGAGATCGGGCGGACCCGGCTCTTACGGGCGTGCCCGGTCCACGCAGAATTCGCGTGCATATTGGGATTGGTCGCGTTATAAGTGCCTGCCTGTTGCTCGGCCGGCGTCGCGGAGGCCGCCGCCGAGCCGATCGTTAGAATTGCCCACAGAATCAGAGTTTTGCCGCCGGTTTCCCGCACGCCCATGCGCCCAGCCTCCCCTCGTTGCCGTGCGCGTCGGGTAGCCGCTGCCTCGCGAGCCTGACAACCCGCTGGCCAGGCCGACTTGCAGGAGGGGCGAAATTCCTCGGGAAAGGGCTGTGGATAACTCCGCCTAAGCCGATTATTGTCCTACTTGGCCGAAGCGGCAGCGACGGCCCGGCTCCGCGGGACCGCCGCCGCGATTCGCGCCTGCTACGGTGCGAGCGCGCGGCTCACTTGCAGGCGGTGACCATGATCTCGACCAGCAGCCGCGGGTCGGCCAGATCGGCCTGCACGCAGGCGCGCACCGGGGCGCCCCCCGTCGGTAGCCAAGCGACCCAGACCTCGTTCAGCGCCTCGCGGTCGCGGATGTCCTTCACCCAGATCTGCGCCTGAAGCAGGCGGGTCTTGTCGGTGCCGTGGGTCTCCAGCACATGGTCGATCTGCTCCAGCACCTCGGCGGTCTGGCCCTTGATGTCCTTCGCCGAGTCACGCGCCGTGACGCCCGGAAGATAGACGAAGCCGTGGTACTCGACGGCCTTCGACAGAACCTTGCCGGGCTCGGTGCGGATGATCTTGCTCACGGGCGCCTCCTTTGCGAGTGGCAGTTTTCTAGGCGCGGCGCGCGCCCGTTCGCAAGGGCAGGGCCTACGGAAACAGCCCGCGCACCCGTTTGGCGCTGCGCACCTTCTCCACCCCGATCGCCATCGCCGCGGTCCGGTGCGTCACCCCGTCACGCTCCACGCGCGCCATCACCTGGCCGAAGGCGCGGTCCAGCACGTGGTAGAGCTTGCCCATCACCTCCGGCTCGTCCCAGAAAAACTGCTGGAGATCCTGCACCCATTCGAAATAGCTGACGACGACGCCGCCCGCGTTGCACAGGATGTCGGGGATCACGAAGATCTCCGGCCGCCCGGCCAGCACCTCGTCGGCCTCCGGCGTGGTCGGCCCGTTCGCTCCCTCGGCCAGCACCCGGCAGCGCAGCCGGCCGGCCGTTGCGCCGTCGATCACCCGCTCCATCGCGGCCGGCACCAGGATGTCGCAGGGCTGCGTCAGCAGCTCGGCCGGATCGAAGGCCAGCTCGTTGGAGAACCCGAGCAGCGTCCCGTGCTCGCCGAGGTGGCGCAGCAGCCCCGGCACATCCAGACCCTTCGCATCGAAGTAGCAGGCCGTGTGGTCCGACACGCCGATCACCTTCATCCCGCGCTCGGCGAGCGATTGCGCGGCGACGCTGCCGACGTTGCCGAACCCCTGCACGATCGCGGTCGCGCCCACTGGCGCCAGCCCGATCCGCGTCATGGCGCGGTCCACCAGCCAGGCGACGCCGCGCCCCGTGGCGTCGCGCCGTCCCTCGGTCCCGCCGGAGGCGACCGGCTTGCCGGTGACGATCTCGGTGACCGTCCGGCCCTGATACATGGAGTAGGTGTCCATGAACCAGGCCATCACCTGCTCGTTCGTCCCCATGTCGGGCGCCATCACATCGGTGTGCGGGCCGACGAAGGGGATCATCTCCTGCATGTAGCGTCGCGAGACGGATTCCAGCTCATGGCGGGTCAGGGCATAGGGATCGACGGTCACCCCGCCCTTGGCTCCGCCATAGGGCAGGCCGGCCAGGGCGCATTTCCAGCTCATCCAGATTGCCAGCGCCGCGACCTCGCTGATGTCGAGGTTCGCCGCGTACCGCGTGCCCCCCTTGGTCGGCCCCAAGGTCAGGTGGTGCTGCACCCGATAGCCGTGAAACACCGCCAGCCGCCCGTCCTCTCGGTGGATCGGGCAGGCGACGGTGATCGCCCGCTTCGGATAGAGCAGCCGCTCCCGTTCGTCGCCCGGGATTTCCAGATAATCGGCGATGACGTTGAACTGCGTGCGCGCCATCTCGAAGACCGGCCCGGTATAGATCGTCATGGGGTGCTCCTTTCCGGACCATCTGAGCCGCGACGGCTGCGGCGCAAGTCCGGCGGATGCGGGCATAGCCGAGGCGTCGAATTTCAGGAAGATTTCGGTGATGTCTTAGGGAAAGCGTAACCCGCTGACCGGACATGCTCAAGCGGAATTGCTGAAAGTCTTAACTTTCGGAATCGACTACTTCGCTTGCTCGCCGATTTTCCCATCGAACCAAATAAGATCGTGACGCAACGTCACATTGTCGGGCGACTGCTTCGAAAGCCGCACGATGATCTCCCGTCCTTCCCGATACACACTCAGCGCACGGTGGCCATCGCCCTGACCTGCCGCGACCAAAGCGACGCGGCCGTAGCTCAACGCGAGATCGCGCTGCCAGCCGGCGTTGCCCGGGTCCGCCTTCGCCAGTCGGTCTCTGATCGCGAGCGAGGCCTGATAGCTGCTCAGCGCCGCCGGCAGATTGCCCTGTTCAACCTGCACGTCGCCGATCCCTTCGTGCGACACCGACAGGTCGCGCTGCCAGCCGAGGTTGCTGCCCGGGTCCGCCTTCACCAGTCGGTCTCTGATCGCGAGCGAGGCCTGATAGCTGCTCAGCGCCGCCGGCAGATTGCCCTGCGCCCGCTGCACGTCGCCGATCTTGTTGTGCGACACCGACAGGTCGCGCTGCCAGCCGGCGTTGCCCGGGTCCGCCTTCGCCAGTCGGTCAGCAATCGCGAGCGAGGCCTGATAGCTGCTCAGCGCCGCCGGCAGATTGCCCTGTCCAACCTGCACGTCGCCGATCCTTTGGTGCGACACCGACAGGTCGCGCTGCCAGCCGGCGTTGCCCGGGTCCGCCTTCGCCAGTCGGTCAAAGAGATCGTGCGAGGCCTGATAGCTGCTCAGCGCCGCCGGCAGATTGCCCTGCGCCCGCTGCACGTCGCCGATCTTGTTGTGCGACACCGACAGGTCGCGCTGCCAGCCGGCGTTGCCCGGGTCCGCCTTCGCCAGTCGGTCAGCAATCGCGAGCGAGGCCTGATAGCTGCTCAGCGCCGCCGGAAGATTGCCCTGCGCCCGCTGCACGTTTCCGATCTTGTTGTGCGACACCGACAGGTCGCGCTGCCAGCCGGCGTTGCCCGGGTCCGCCTTCGCCAGTCGGTCAAAGAGATCGTGCGAGGCCTGATAGCTGCTCAGCGCCGCCGGCAGATTGCCCTGTCCGACCTGCACGTCGCCGATCCTGTTGTGCGACACCGACAGGTCGCGCTGCCAGCCGGCGTTGCCCGGGTCCGCCTTCGCCAGTCGGTCAGCAATCGCGAGCGAGGCCTGATAGCTGCTCAGCGCCGCCGGCAGATTGCCCTGCGCCCGCTGCACGTCGCCGATCTTGTTGTGCGACACCGACAGGTCGCGCTGCCAGCCGGCGTTGCCCGGGTCCGCCTTCGCCAGTCGGTCAGCAATAGCGAGCGAGGCCTGATAGCTGCTCAGCGCCGCCGGCAGATTGCCCTGTTTAACCTGCAAGTCGCCGATCCTGTTGTGCGACACCGACAGATCGCGCTGCCAGCCGGCGTTGCCCGGGTCCGCCTTCACCAGTCGGTCAGCAATCGCGAGCGAGGCCTGGTAGCTGGTCAGCGCCGCCGCCAAGTCGCCACGATCTGCAGTGATGTCACCTAACATCAGGTGCGACCAGAATTGTAACCAGCGGTCATGCGCACCTTGCGCCAGGACCCGGCGCAATCTTTCCTCGGCGGGCTTCAGGTCGCCACGCTCCTTGGCGAGCCAGCCTGCCCACATTTGACTGTGCAGGTCGTCGGGGTCTAGCTCGGCGGCCTGCGCATAGGCATCCAGCGCACGTTTCGGGTCGCGCAGACCAGCGATGGTGCCAAGGTTGCGGTAAGCGGTGGCGGCGTCCTTGCGATCACGGGCGATCTGCGCGGCCTTCATCTCCGCAAAGGCTTGCAGCAGAGGCTCTGCCTCAGCAGGCTTATTGGCGGCCAACAGGTCCAGCGCCTCGCGCAGCCGCGCATCGCCAGCCTCGGCTCCCGCCACGATATTGCGAACCGTTTGCGCCACGGACCGTTCGCCGCCGGGCAGAGAGGGAGTGGCCGTGTGGCTGCGCAGCCTGTCTGCGATGGCGTCGGCGAGTTCGTTTCGCTGCTCTGGTGTCAGCCCGTAGTGCACGCTGACGTCGCCGGGGCCGGATTTGTTGATAGCCGGGGATTGCGCGCCTTGCGTGCGAGCGCGCTGGAAGAAGAACAGCCAGGTGCGCAGCCTCACTTGCGACGCTCGTTGGTAGCCGGCGAACCTTTGCCCTTGGTGCGCGCATACTGGCCGCCTCCGTCGCCGGGGCGGTCTATATTGCGCGCCTCGGACTCATCGCCCTTCGTGCGCGCCACTTGTGCGCCTGGGCGGTTACCAGCCGCCCAGAGCACCATCCCGAGTAAGCCGATCACGAACGCACCGATTGCGATCGTTAGCAGCAGCCACCCGCGTACCGGGTCCGGCAAGGACCCCGAGTTGTCGATAACTGGCCGTAGCAATAGCACGACCACGCCGAGTGCAATCCCGCCGATTCCAGCAATCTTGCCCAGCCCGGCCAGTCCCGAGAGGTTCATTGCCGCAACTCCGCTCTGACCGCGCAAATATGGGCTGCGGTCCGCTTGGTGGCCAAGTTGTCATTTTCGAATCGTCAGCGTTTGCGCCGCGCGATACAGCGGGTCGCTGCGATCCCATCACGGTCATTCACCTGTAGCGGTCGGGTAGGGACGCCGTTTCAGGTGCCGGGGCCGATCCTCGGGAACTCTGCTGACCATCGCTATGATCCTGCCGTGATTGGGGTGTCGCATGTGGGCCGGGAACAGGATCGACGCCAGCCTCGTGTTTTGTCCGCGGAATAGCCTCTTCTCTTTTTGACTCCCCCAAATAAGGTCAAACCGTTTCATCCACCTCCACGGGCACTACAGGCGAAATGCGGCACGGCCGCCAGCCACAAGCTTTGCCAAGATCAGGCTTGCATGCCGCTGCCCTCAGCCCGGCCATTCCCGCAACCATGCCGCCGCCGCCGCGCGTCCCCGGTCCTTCAGCCGGCCGAGAAATGCCGACGACGTATCAAGCGCGCTCTCCCGAAACAGGCCCTCCACCGCGTCCTCGGCCGCGATGGTGTGCAGGTGCAGCCGGGCGAGCTTCCGGCACGCCGGCGTGCGGAACAGGAGCTGGCCCGCGCAGGCTCGGCGCAGAGCCTCCACCGACTGCTCCTCCTGCAACAGCGAGGCATTGAAGGCGATCTCGCGTTCCCGCTGCGCGATCTCGTGGGAGAAATGCGGCAGATCGTGCCCCGCCTCGGGCAGCAGCCGCACCAAGAGAACCTCCGTGGCCGCGGTTTCCACCACCAGCTGGCGCAGCGGCGGGTTGGCGCTGTAGCCGCCGTCCCAGTAGGCCTCGCCGTCGATCTCGATCGCCTGTTGCAGAAGGGGCAGGCAGGCCGAGGCGAGCACCGCCTCCAGCGTGATCTCCGTCTCGCGGAACAGTCGCGCCCGGCCGTCGCGCACCCGGGTCGCCGCTATCAGCAACCGCATCCCGGCGGCCGCCCGCAGCCGGGCGAAATCCACCTCTCCCGCCAGCATCTCGCGCAGCGGGTTAATGCCGAACGGATTGAGCAGGTAGGGCGAGGCCATCGGCGCGATGCCAATCGCCGCCGCCACCGCGTGCGCGGCCGCGCGGCTCCGGAGCGGCCCGTCCCGGCCCACCCGCTCCCAGAAGCGGTCGAGCTTGCGCCTCGCCGCTTGGTGGCCGCCTTCCGCCAGGCCGGCGGCCAGCAGCACGGCGTTGACGGCCCCGGCGCTCGCCCCGCTCGCCAGGTCGAAGTCGAGCGCCTCCTCTTCTAGCAGCCGGTCGAGCACGCCCCAGGTGAACGCGCCGAACGACCCGCCGCCCTGCAGCCCCAGGGAGAGCCGCCGTTGAGCCCAATCCATCTTCGTCACGCCGTTCTCCTCGTTTGGCGGGCGGCATATGGGGTGGTCCGGCGGATTTTTGCTGCATCGCAGCATGACGCTAACGGGGACTTGCGCCGGCCACCGCGCAGGGTGCATGGGCGCTTTCCCGGCAAGGGCGAGCGCAGGAGCACGATCCAGCATGGCCGACAATCCGTTGAGCGACCCGGACCGCGAGGCGCGCATCCGTGAGCGCGCCTATCATCTCTGGGAGGCCGATGGTCGCCCGGAGGGGCGGGAGGCGGAATTCTGGGAGCGCGCGCGCGAGCTGGTCGGCATGGAGGCCAACCCCGGTGCCGGCCTCCTGCCCAATCCGATGACGCACCCCAACACGCTCACGGGCCGCCCCGAGGGCGTGGAGGAGGCGGCGATCCAGGAGAATTACGGCGAGTTCCCCGATCGCATGGCCGATCAAGGCGAGTGGCAGCAGACGCCTGAAGCCCGTCACAGCCGGCGCGGCCGGCGAAAGGCCGCGGAGAAGGAGGCGCGCAGCGGCCAGCCGAAGCCCGCCGGGTCCAGCTGAACGCGGGGAGTTCCAGGTGCGCCGCACCGGCGCCATAGTGCCCCCATGCTCAATTCCGAAATCCTCGCCGCCGCCGCCGCCTTGCTCGAAGCCTGTCGCGCGCGCGGGGTGCGGCTCGCGACCGCGGAGAGCTGCACAGGCGGGTTGATCGCCGCCGCTCTCACCGCCGTCGCCGGATCGTCCGACGTGGTGGATCGCGGCTTTGTGACTTACTCGAACGAGGCCAAGTCGGAGCTGGTCGGCGTGGCTCCCGGTCTGATCGCCGCGCACGGCGCGGTCAGCGAGCCCGTGGCGCGGGCGATGGCCGAAGGCGCGCTGACCCGGTCGCGGGCCGATCTAGCCGTGTCCGTGACGGGCGTGGCCGGGCCGGGCGGGGGCAGCGCCGACAAGCCGGTCGGGCTGGTGTGGTTCGGGCTCGCGCGACGGGGCGCGCCGACCTCGGCCGAGAGCCGGGTCTTGCCCGGCGACCGCGCGGCCGTGCGCCGGGAAACCGTCGCGCGAGCGCTCGCCTTGATGCGCGCCGCGCTCTGATCCGGCTTGCCGGCGCGCTCCCCGGCTGGCAGGAACCCGGCGATGGCGTTCCTGCTGGATTCCCGCGTGCTCGATCGGACGGCGCTCGCGGCGGTGCTGCTGCTGCCGTTGATGCTGCTGCACGCGCATGCCGTCGCCGATGGGCTGATTGCGCTCGCCGATGTCTGCTTTCTGCTGCGATCGGCGCGCGTGGGCGACTGGTCGTGGTTGCGGCCATGGTGGATGCGCTTGTCGCTGCTCTGGTGGGGCTGGCTGGTCGTCTGCTCGGTGCCCATTCCCGCGCTCGGCCTCGGCGAGTCCGGCTGGGGCGGGTTCGCGCAGGCAGTGGCGCTCCTGCGGTTCGTGGTGCTGCTCGCGGCGATGGGCCACATCATCCTGCGCCCCGCCCCCGCCCGGCGGTGGCTGAGCTGGGTGATCGCTGCCGCGGCCGCCTGGATCGCGGCGCAGTCGCTGCTGCAATACGCGACCGGGCACAATCTGTGGGGCAATCCGCGCGGCGGGGACGGGGAGCTGACCGGTCCGTTCCGCAAGCCGCGCGCCGGCCCGCCGCTGTCGCGCATCTGGTTTCCTGTCCTGGTGCCGCCCGCGGCGGCGCTGCTTGCCCGGCGGGGTGTCGCGCCCAAGGTGGGTGCGTTCGGGCTGCTGCTGGGCGGCATCGCCGTAATGGTACTGATCGGCCAGCGGATGCCGCTGATGCTGACCGGGCTGGGGCTGGTCGTGTGCGGGCTGCTGCTGCGCCGCCTGCGCCCGGCGGTGCTGGCGGCCGGCGTGGCGGGGCTCGCGCTGATCGCGCTGTCAATCGTCGTCTCGCCGCCGACCTACTACCGGCTGGTGCTGAAGTTCACCGCCCAGATGGACAGCTTCCCGAGCTCCCAGTACGGCGAGCTCTATGCGCGCGCCTGGGAGATCGGCCGGCAGCATCCGCTGACAGGGCGCGGGGTGGACGGGTTCCGCACCGGCTGCCCGATGCCGCGCTACTTCGCTCCCAGCTTCAACGGCCGGCTGCCGGAGGACGGCGGAGCGGCGATCTGCGCGAACCATCCGCATAATTTCTACATGGAGGCGCTGGATCAGGGGGGATTCCCCGGCCTCGCCCTGTTCTCGACGGCCGCGCTCGGCTGGCTGTTCGCGGCGGGGCGGGGACTGCTCCGCCACCCCGACCCGCTGCGGGTCGGGCTGTTCGCCTCGGCCTTCATCCAGCTCTGGCCGCTCGCCTCCACCAGCGCCTTCATCTCCATGCCGATGGGCGGCTGGTTCTTCCTGACGCTGGGCTGGGGGCTGGCGGAGGCGCGCTGGCGCGTGCCGGCGGTGTCGCGGCAGGTGGTGCCGGCCCGACGCGCGCCCGGCCTGGAGGCCGCCGCTGAATCGGGATAGCGGCACGGCCGTCGTCCAGCCGCTACCCGGCATCGGCGACATGGTCTGGCACCTGCCGCATATCCGGGCGCTGGCGGGGCATTTCGGCGACAAGGTGACGCTGATCGCCAAGCCGCGCTCGGCCGCCGATCAGATCTTCGCGGCCGAGGACACCGTCGCCGACGTGCTCTGGATGGACCGCAACCCCGAGCGTCGGCGCGGCGCGCATGACGGCGCGGCGGGGATCCTTCGCCTCGTGGCGGCGCTGCGCGGGCGGCGCTTCCGCCGGGTGGTGATCCTGCACCACGGCCGCACGCTGGCCGCGGCCTGCCGCGCCGCTGGAATTCCCGAGCGCTACGGCTATGGCGGGGGGCTGCAACGCTTTTTCCTCAACCGCCCGCCCGTGCTGCCCGGCCCGGCGCGGCGCCTGCACCCGTTCGAGCAGGCAACCGCGTGGCTGGCGGCGGCCGGCATTCCGATGCCGGACACCGAACCGGTTCTGCCTGTCGCGCGGGCGGCCCGCCAAGTAGTGCGGGCGCGCCTGGGCGCGCGGGCCTTCGCGGTGCTGGGGATCGGCAGCTCCGAGCCCTACAAGCAATGGGGCGCGGAGCGGTTCGCGATGCTGGCGGGCGGCCTCGCGCGCGCCGGCTGGCCGCGCCTGGTGATCGCCGGCGGTCCGGCCGAACGGGCGCTGGCGGACGAGATCGCGGCCCGCGCCGAGGGTTCCGGCGCGGACCTCGCCGCGGCGATCGGCTGGCCCTTGGGCCAGATCGCGGTGCTCTGCGCCGAGGCGGCGTTCTACATAGGCAACGACACCGGCGTGATGAACCTCGCCGCCGCCGTCGGCACCCGCACCTACGGGCTGTTCGGCGCCGTCGCGCCGTTCCGCCATGCCCGCCAGATCGTGGCCGTCCTGCCGCCGGACGGCGTTCCAGACAAGGCGCACGGCATGGCTCGCATCACACCGGAGGCGGTGCTCGGCATTCTGGCGGCGGACCGCGAAGCCAGGCCCTAGCCGCTCGGCCCCAGCCGCCGGCGCAGGGTCTCGTTCACCAGCGCCGGGTTGCCCTTACCTCCCATCGCCTTCATCACCTGGCCGACGAAGAAGCCGAACAGCTTCTCCTTGCCCGAGTTGTATTCGGCGACCTTGGGTTGATTGGCGGCGAGCACCGCATCCACCGCCGCGTCGATCGCTCCGGTGTCGGTGACCTGGCGCAGCCCCTTCGCCTCGACGATGGCGGCCGGTTCGGCGCCGGTGTCCACCATCGCCTCGAACACGTCCTTGGCGATGCGGCCGTTGATCGTGCCGTCCGCCATCAAATCGAGCAGGCGGCCGAGGGAGGCCGCGCTTACCGGGCTGTCGGCGATCCCCCGCCCGGTGCGGTTCAGCGCGGCGAACAGATCCCCGATCACCCAGTTGGCGGCGAGCTTCGGGTCGCGCCCGTTCGCCACCGCCTCATAGAAATCAGCCGCCGTCTGATCGGCGACAAGCACGGCGGCGTCATAGGCGGGCAGGGCGTACTCGGCCATGAACCGGCTCCGCTTGGCGTCCGGCAGTTCGGGCAAATCCATCTTCAGTTCGGCGATCCAGTCCTCGTCGAGCACCAGCGGCAGCAGGTCGGGGTCGGGGAAATAGCGGTAGTCGTGCGCGTCCTCCTTGCTTCGCATCGAGCGCGTCTCGGCGCGCGCCGGATCAAACAGGCGCGTCTCCTGATCGACCGTGCCGCCCGTTTCCCAGACCTCGACCTGGCGCTTCGCCTCCGCCTCGATGGCCTGCATGACGAAGCGGATGGAGTTGACGTTCTTCACCTCGCAGCGCGTGCGGAACGGCTCGCCGTGCTTGCGCACGGACACGTTGACGTCGGCGCGCATGGAGCCTTCGTCCATGTTGCCGTCGCAGGTGCCGAGATAGCGCAGGATGGTCCGCAGCTTGCGGAGATAGGCGCCGGCCTCCTCCGGGTCGCGCAAATCGGGTTCGCTCACGATCTCCATGAGCGCGACGCCGGAGCGGTTGAGGTCGATGAGCGACTTCGTCGGATGCTGGTCGTGCAGCGACTTGCCGGCATCCTGTTCGAGATGCAGGCGCGTGATGCCGATCTCCTTGCAGGCGCCGTCCGAGAGTTCAATCTCGATCCGGCCCTCGCCCACGATCGGGTGCTGGTACTGGCTGATCTGGTACCCGGCGGGCAGGTCGGCGTAGAAGTAGTTCTTGCGATCGAACCGGCTGACCGGGTTGATGCGAGCATTGAGCCCGAGCCCGGTACGCACCGCCTGCGCGACGCACTCGCGGTTGATAACCGGCAGCATTCCGGGGAAGGCAGCATCGACGAAGCTCACCTGGCTGTTCGGCGCGGCGCCGAACGCGGTGGCGGCGCCGGAGAACAGCTTAGCCTGGCTGATGACCTGGGCGTGGACTTCCAGGCCGACGACGACTTCCCACGGGCCAGTTTCGCCTTCGAGTGTGTAGGTCATCGGGTGGTTGCCTTTGGAATGACGGTCCCGATAACGTCATGGCCGGGCTTGGCCCGGCCACCCACGTCTTTTGTGGTCGCGAGTGAGACGTGGATGCCCGGGCGAAGCCCGGGCATGACGGTGAAAGCGAGATCCCGGTGCATCGCCATCTCACTCCCCCGCCCGCAGCGTCGGCAGGGCCTCGAACCCCGCCGCGCGCTCGATCGCGGCGGCGACCGCGAACACCGTCTCCTCGTCGAACGGGCGTCCGATCACCTGCAACCCGAGCGGCAAGCCGTTGGCGTCCAGCCCCGCCGGGACCGAGATGGCGGGCACGCCGGCGAGGTCGGCGGCGACGGTGAACAGGTCGTTCAGATACATCTTCACCGGATCGTCGGTGATCTCGTTGTGCGCGAACGCCGCCGACGGCGTGACCGGGGTGAGCAGCGCGTCCACCTTCGCGAACGCCTCGGTGAAATCGCGCAGGATCAGGGCGCGGACCTTCTGCGCGCGCAGGTAATAGGCGTCGTAGTAGCCTGCCGAGAGCACATAGGTGCCGATCAGGATGCGCCGCCGCACTTCCGCCCCGAAGCCCTCGGCGCGGGTCCGCTCGTACACGTCCCGCAGGTCGTCGCCGCGCTCCGCGCGATGCCCGAAGCGCACGCCGTCATAGCGGGCAAGGTTCGACGATGCCTCGGCGGGGGCGACGATGTAGTAGGTCGGCAGCCCGTATTTCGTGTGCGGGAGTGAGACGTCGATGATTTCGGCGCCGGCCTCGCGCAGCCACGCGACGCCGTGCCGCCACAGCGCCTCGATCTCCTCCGGCATTCCGTCCGCGTGGTATTCGCGTGGGATGCCGATGCGCAAACCCTGCACGCCGCGCGCGCAGGCGGCGGCGAAGTCGGGAACCGGGATATCGGCGCTGGTGCTGTCCTTCGGATCGTGGCCCGCCATCGAACCCAGCAGGATTGCGCAATCCTCGACGGTGCGCGCGAACGGGCCGGGATGGTCGAGCGAGGAGGCGAACGCCACCACGCCCCAGCGCGAGCACCGCCCGTAGGTAGGCTTCAGGCCGACGATGCCGCAGAATGCCGCCGGCTGGCGGATCGACCCGCCGGTGTCTGTGCCGGTCGCGCCGAGCGCGAGCCGGGCGGCGACTGCCGCCGCCGAGCCGCCGGACGAGCCGCCCGGGACCAGCACCGCCGTTTGGTCCTGGCGACGCTTCCACGGGTTCTCGACCGGCCCGTACGCGGAGGACAGGTTCGACGAGCCCATCGCGAACTCGTCCATGTTCGACTTGCCGAGGAAAACCGCCCCGTCGCGCAACAGGTGCGCGGTGACGGTGCTCTCGTACGGCGGCACGAAGGGGCCGAGGATGCGGCTGCCGGCGGTGGTCCGCACGCCCGCGGTGCAGAACAGATCCTTGATGGCAAGCGGAATGCCGGTGAGCGGGCGGATGTCCTTGCGCGCGATCGCCGCGTCGGCTTCGTCCGCCCGCTCCAGCGCGCGCTCGGCGGTGATGGTGAGGTAGGCGTTCAGGCGCGGGTTCAGCGTCCCGATCGCCGCGAGATGCGTCTCCGTCAAGGCGCGCGCGGTGAAGTCGCCCCGGTCGAGGCCGGCGCGGGCGGCCGCGATGGTCAACTCGGTCAGCATCACTCGACCACCTTCGGGACGGCGAAATAGTCGTCGATCCGCTGGGGCGCGTTCGCCAGCACCTCCTCGGGATATCCGCCATCCGTCACGACATCCGCGCGCATCTTCAGCGCCATGTGCGCCGCGCCCGTGATCGGCTCGATGCCCTCTACATCCACCTCGTTGAGCTGCTCGATCCAGCCGAGAATGCCGTTCAGCTCGGCCTGCAATCCCGCGACCTCCGAATCCTCCAGACGGATGCGGGCGAGCAGCGCGATGCGGCGAACGGTCGCTGGATCGAGCGGCATGGCATATCCTTGGTTCGGGGAGCGCGCGGGACCATAACGGCGGGGATGGCGCTGTTCAACATGGCGGAGTTGCGCGGGCGGCTGCGGCCGGGGCAGCGGCTGATCGGGATTGACCCGGGCTCGCGGCTGATCGGGCTGGCGCTGTCTGACGTGATGCTGACGCTCGCCACGCCGCACTCGACGCTGCGAAGGCGCAAGCTGCGCGAAAACGCCGCCGAGATCGTCGCGATCGCGGCGCGGGAGGACGCGGGCGGGCTGGTCGTGGGCTGGCCGCTGTCGATGGACGGCTCGATCGGCCCCGCCGCGCAGGCCGCGCGCGACTGGGCCGGCGCGCTGTCGGAGGCGGCGGGGCTGCCGGCAGGGCTGTGGGACGAGCGGCTGTCCTCGGCCGCGGTCAACCGCTTGCTGATCAACGAGGCCGACCTCAGCCGCGCCCGGCGGGCGGGCGTAGTGGACCGGATGGCGGCCGCGTGGACCCTGCAGGCGGCGCTCGATTTTACTCGCTGAGGCGCGTTCCCGTCCGGTGTGGCTTTCGAGGTACGGCTGCGGGAATGCTGCAACGCCGAACTCGCTTTTCCGTTGACCTAGGAAAAAAACCACAGGACACGCCCTCCCGCCGCCGGCCAAAACGACAAACTCGGCCGCTTGGCCCGCCGCACGCCCCCGAGAGGTTGTCTCCGCCCGGTTGCGACGTTTAGACGGGTCGGCGCGGACATTGATGGCAGGAAACGCAACCGCCATCGTGAGGCGTAGGGAAAACCGGGGGCATTCTCACCAATCCGGAACGGTCCCCTTTGACTCGAAGGGCTAATCTCATGCGAGCTACTCGCTCGGCACGGTAACCAAGTTTGCCGTAGCCGCTTCCATTCACCTAGACCTCGTTGCCCGGCTTCCGGGCTGGCGTGACCCTCATCGTAGGAATATAGTCGTATGGCCACTCAGCAAGCCATCGAAACGTCGGCGCTTGTCGACTCGCTTGGTGTCAACACGCACATCGATTTCCAGGCGTTCGGCTACCAGAACCTCGCCACCACCGAGGCGGCGATCAATTATCTGGGCCTCACCAATCTGCGCGACGATCCGGAGAACCCGGCCGACCTCGGCGCGAACGGCTGGTGGCAGCAGGTCGCCGGCGCCACCGGCGCCAAGTTCGACGCCTTCCTCGCCGAGGGCTCGGTGGCGCAGATGCAGGGCGATCTCGGCCGCGCCCAGCAGCTCGGCGGGCAGGGCATCCTCAATGCCATCGAGGGCGGCAATGAGGAGGACGATTCGTACGCGACCTCCAACGGCAACTCGCTCGCCGCCGCGGCGAGCTATCAGCCGACCGTGGCCAGCGCCGCCCACGCCCTGGGGTTGCCCGCCATCAACATGTCGTTCGGTCAGGGTTGGACGGCGGCGAACAACTACGCGGGCGACTACGGCAACGTGGGCAACCTGGCCGGCTCTGCGGATTACGCCAACGCCCACACCTATCCGACGGGCGCGCCGCTCAGCAGCATCCAACTGCTCAACAAGGACGCCAACATGGCCGCGTCCGGCCAGCCGGTGATGCAGACAGAGTTCGGCTACGACACCAACGCCACCGACCCCACCAGCGCCGCCAAGTGGGATCTGGACGGGGTGATGGATTCCTATGCCGCTGGGGACGCCAGGACTTACTTCTACGCCCTGTTCGACGACGCTTCGGGCGCGTTCGGCCTGATGAACCAGGATGGCTCTCCCAAGGCCCCGGGTGCCGCGATCCACAACCTGACGACCCTGTTGAGCGACAGCGGGGGCGGCTCCACGCCGGGCACGCTGGACTACACGCTGAGCGGCGGGTCGGGCGACAACACGCTGCTGATGCAGAAATCGGACGGCAGCTACTGGTTGTCTATTTGGAACGACAACGCGGGCGCGCACACCGACACGCTGACCCTGGGCTCGGCGGCCTCGCAAATCCTGGTCTTCGATCCGCTGACCGGCACCAGCGCGGTCCAGACGTCGAGCGACACCGCGACGGCGCAGATCCAGGTCCCCGATCATCCGGTGCTCGTCGAGGTGATCAACCCCGGTGGCGCGGCCGGCGCCGGAACGACGCAAGCGGCCGCGACGGGCCCGACACCTGCGACCACGCCGGCCACCGCCCCGACGACCACCCAAGCCGCCGGCTCCGCCACGACCACCCCCGCCACAACTCCCGCCGCGCCGGGCACGCAGCCGAGCGCGGGTGCCGGCGACCAGATGAGCTTCATCACCGGCAGCGGCCAGATCATCGACGCCGGGCCGGGCGCCCACGCGCTACAGGAGAACGGCTCGGACAACACAATCGTCCTGCCTGCCGCCGGGCAGGGGAATGACACGATCACCGGGAACGTGCTGGGCAACGGCGACCAGTTCGACCTGCGGGGCCTGCTCGCCGCGACGAGCTGGACGGGCGATCCCTCGACCATCGGGGATTTCGTCAAGGTGGGGAGCGACGCCAGCGGCGACGGGGTGATCTCCGTCAACCCGACGGGCGCGGCCGGCGGGACCAGCACGGCGGTCGCCACGCTGGTCGGCTCCGGCGCGGTGCGGCTCTCGACGCTGCTATCGCACTCGATCACGCAGTAGGCGGACCTTCGACCCGGGCCGTCCCGCGCGTCGCCTGGCCGGCGGCGGGCGGGGCGGCCGATCGTCGATATGCGATTCCCTTCCAGGCCGATCGCCCCTAGGCTCCTCCGAAATCAGTTGGAGGAGGCCGGATGATGCGCGCCCTGCTGCGCCCGCTGATGGCGGCGCTGATCGCGTTCGGGGGCCTTGCCGCCGCCTACGCGCAAAACCCGCCGCCGGCGCCCAACCCGCATCCGCTGACCACGATCCGCGTCATCGCGTTCGCCGGCGGCTTCAATCTGCCGCTGTGGGTGGCCGAGCGAAACGGCTATTTTGCCCGCCAGGGGCTGGAGATGCGGCTCAGCTTCACCCCGAACTCCGTCTATCAGATGACGAACCTGCTCGCCGGCAACTTTGATATCGCAATGACGGCGATCGACAACGTGGTGGCCTACGACGTGGGGCAGGGCGAGGCGCCGATCGGGCCTGACCCGGAGCTGTTCGCCTTCCTCGGCTCCGACGACGCGTTCCTGTCGCTGGTGACGCAGGGGCCGGACAAGAGCTTCGCCGATCTGCGCGGCAAGACTCTGACGGTGGACGCGATGACCACCGGCTATGCGTTCGTGCTGCGCGACCTGCTCGCCAAGGAGGGCGTGAACGACGTGTCGTTCGCGCGCGCCGGGGGCGTGGCGGACCGCTATGTGGACATGCTGAAGGACCCGGCGCACGCCGGCACCATCCAGATGACGCCCTTCGACCTGCTGGGCCAGGAGCACGGGCAGAACGTTCTGGCGCGCATAAGCGACGTGCTCGGCCCCTACCAGGGCATCGTCGCCGCGGCGCGCCGGCCCTGGGCGGCGGCGCACCGCGCCGAGGTGATCGGCTTCATCCGCGCCTACAAGCAGGCGATCGACTGGCTCTACGAACCGGCGAACCGCCAGGTGGCCGAGGCGATCCTGGTCGCGCACATTCCGGCGATGAATTTCGACCTCGCGCGCAAGACCTACGCCGTCCTGCTCGCCCCCACGGGCGGCTTCTTCCGCGACGTGACGCCGAGCATTCCCGGAATCCGCACCGTGCTTGCCCTGCGCACCAAGTACGGCGAACCGCACCGGGACCTGACCGACCCGATGCGGTTTGTCGATCTGTCGTATCTGCACGAGGCGTTGGGGTCGGGGAACTAGTTCGCGAAGCGAGACGGATGCTTCTTCTGGCGCGCACCACTAACCGAAAACTGCTGCGGGCGAGATGCGGGTAGCTGTGCGCCGGCCTGTCGCCTCGAAACGGCCACTGACATCGGGGCGGCCAGGAAAAGAAGCGCGTGACGAAATGCCGGAAGGCGTTCCGTGCAACCGCGTCCTGGCCACCGAGAAAAGAGAAAGGCAAAGCCATGGAATCCCCTGAACTCAAGGATATGGTTCGCGCCAGGTATGGTGGCATCGCGGCGGGCACCGTCTCGGACCGCTGCGCACCCACCTCATCATGCTGTGACGCTTCGGCCGCCCCCCTTGTCGACGATAAATCTCTGCGGATGGGCTATTCGGTGGAGGAGCTTGCGGCCGTGCCGGCGGGCGCGAAATCTTGGCCTCGGCTGCGGCAATCCTCAGGCCATCGCCGCCATGAAGCCCGGTGAGATCATCGTCGATCTAGGCAGCGGTGCCGGTTTCGACTGCCTCCTGGCTGCCAAGAAAGTGGGCTTCGCCGGGCGCGTGATCGGCGTCGATATGACGCACGAGATGCTGAAGAAAGCCCGCGAGAACGCCACTAAACTTGGAGCGACGAACGTTGAATTTCGGCTGGGTGAAATTGAGCACTTGCCGATTGGCGACAACACGGCCGACGTTATCCTCTCCAACTGCGTCATCAATCTCGCTCCGGACAAGGCGCAGGTGTTCCGCGAGGCGTTCCGCGTGTTGAAGCCCGGCGGACGACTGGCGATCTCGGACGTCGTGAACACCGCAGCGCTGCCGCCCGATCTGGCGGACGACCCCGCTCTCATCTGCGGTTGCGTGGTGGGCGCCGCATCGGTCCGCCAGATTGAAACGTGGCTAGCCGATGCCGGCTTCGCCGAGGTTCGTGTCGTCGTGAAGCCGGAAGGTCGAGAGATGATAAAGGCCTGGGCACCAGGGCGCGGGGTCGAGGATTACGTGGCCTCCGCTATCATCGAGGGGTGCAAGCCAGAGGCGTGAGCGCGCAACCGCCGCGTCCGCACCTCATCGGCTAATCAGGACCCATCACTCGTGGGCCAGCACCCAGTCGTTGACGAAGCTCGCCAGTCCATGCGCGTGGAAGTCGCGCCGCAGCGCCGTCTCGTCATAATCTTCACGCACCCAATCGAGGAAGGGCTTCCGCCCCTCCGCCTCGCGGGCGTAGCGCAGGACGAAGGCATCCAGGATGCCGGTGCTGGAGCGGCTGATGTGGCCGAAGCGTAACGAGAGCTGGCGCAGCGCCTGGCTCGTCGTGCCGCCCTCGAACAAAACCCACAGCGCCGCCGCCAGCCCGGCGCGGTCGGCGCCCGACTTGCAGTGGATCAGCGCCGGACGACGCATCGTGCGGTAGATGTCGTGCAGCCGCAGGATGCGGTCGCATTGCGGCGCGCCGCGGCTGTCCAGCGCCATGTCGACGAAGTCGAGCCCCAGCCGAGCCGCCATCTCGCGCGACAGCGCATCGGATCCGTTGCCCGCCTGCCCGCGCAGGCTGATCAGCGTGCGCAGCCCGTGCCGGCGGGTCAGCCGGGCCAGCCGTCCCGGGGTCGGGTGGTTCATCCGATAGAGCCGCCCCGGCGCCACCGCCGTGAAGTTCGCATAGGCCAGCCGGAACACCGCATGGTCGACGAACAGCGCATCAACCCAGGCGAGCGCGCGACCCCGCGCGGTGGCGAGGTCGCCTCGGAAAATGCTGTCCATCGATGGGCGAGCGTCCTCTGCGGCGGCAAGCGCACGCTTTGAGCATCGTCGCGCGCCGCTGGCAACCGGTGTTCAGTCGGGCGGGGGCACCAGGGCGGCGACATTCTCGCGCGCCTCCGCCGTCAGCCCGGTGATGACGCCCGCGCGGTCCGCCGGCGGCCGGTTCTGGCTCATCTTCCACTTGCCTTCCAGGCGCGCGATCGGAATCTCGAAGCCGATGATGCCTCGCAGCATCCCGGCGAGGAAGTCGGCCGGCGCGTCGGCGACGGCCCAGGGTTCGGCGCGGGGCGATTCATGACGCTCCGTCAGCCGCGTCACGATCTCGAGCAGCCGCGCCGGGTCGTCGAAAAAGCGGATCGGCCCGTACGCGTGGACCGCGACGTAGTTCCACGTCGGCACGACCTTTCCCCCCTCGCGCTTGGTGGCGTACCAGTTGGGCGTTATGTAGGCATCCGGCCCCTGGAAGATCGCCAGCGCCTGCACCCCCGCCACGCCGCGCGCCGCCTGCGGGTTGGGACGCGCGATGTGGCCGATCAGCGTGCCATACGGCGCCGGCTCGGTGTCGAGCAGCAGCGGCACGTGGCTCGCGATCAGCCCGTCATCGGTCAGTGTGACCAGCGTGGCGAGACCGGCGGCGCGCACGGCGGCGTGCAGCACGTCGAGGCGGTCCTCCCGGAAGGCGGCGGGCATATACATCGGGCGACCCCTATCGCAGCATCTCGCGGAGGCTAGCATTGAACGCCGCTGCCGCCTCATAGGCGACCCAATGCCCGGCGCCCGCGATCGCGCGGAACCGCAGGCCGGGCTGCAACGCGCGCATCGCTCGCTCCCGTGCGCCGATGTCGGGCAGCGACGGCGCGTCCAGGCTGCCCCAGATGCCGTTCACCTGGCAGCGCAGCCCGGCGAGCGCGTCGCGCAGCCATGTGCCGCGCGAGATCGGTGGGCTCTCCAAACGGGAATGGCGCGTGTTCCAGTCCTGGATCAGCAGCGCGAGGTCGTCGATCTTGGATGGATCGGCGATCATCAGCCGGGCGAGGTTGGTGCGGTGCGCGGCGGTGCGCGCCTCGCCCGCGAGATGCCGCACCTTGACCAGATCGGTCGTCCCGCGCGGAACGCCAAGCCCGCCCGAACCCACGACGGTCAGCGAACGCACGCGTTCGGTATCCCGCGCCGAGAGCACCCCGGCCATCACGCCGCCATAGGAGAACCCGGCGACGTCGTACGCCGTATCACGCCCGATCACGTCGTCCAGGCCATGCGAGAGGATCGCGGCCATCGCCGGTGGGTTCTCGGGGTCGGGCGGCATGTCCGAGCACCCCAGTCCCGGCAGATCGGCGCAGACCACGCGGCGGGCGTCGGCGAACGCCTCGATGTTGCGCACCCAATGCCGCCACGATCCGGTGCCGCCGTGCAGCAGCACCAGCGGCGGGCCGTCGCCCCAGACATGCCACACCATCCGCCCGCCGCCGCACGGCGTCTCGTGCCGGACGGCGCTACGCTGCATCCGGTCGAGGATGGCCTGCGGGTCGAGAATGGCGGCGCTCCCTGTTCGCGCCGCGCGCGGCGTGCTTTGGTGCGCGGACCCTAGGAACCGGCGCGGGATGTCGTCAAGTTGAACCAGATTCCGTGCCCATGACGGTCGCCTTCATCGGCGACGTGCATCAGCAATGGCACCTGATCGAGGCGGGGCTCGCCGCCCTGGACGCGCCGCCCGCCGCCGCCGTGCTGCTGGGCGACCTCCAGTGCGACCGCCCGCTCGACGAACTCGCCGCGCCGTTGCTGTCGCGCGGCATCCCGACGTTCTGGATCTTCGGCAACCACGACAACGACGGCGGGGCGGAGATGTGGGCCAATCTGGCCGACCCCGCGCGCAATCCGCTGACCGCCCCGGGCGCGCTGCACGGGCGCGTGGCCGAGATCGGCGGGCTGCGCATCGCGGGCCTCGGCGGCACCTTCCGCCCGCGCGTTTGGGAGCCGCCGGAGCCGCCGCGCCTGCATGCGCGGGCGGAGCTTGAGGCCGACCTCGCCGAGATGGTCGGGCACTGGCCGGACAGCCATCGCGCCGCGGTCGTCCATTCCCTCGGCGCCGCCGCGATCTGGCCCGAGGATATCGCCCGCATGGTCTCGCTGCGCGCCGACATCCTGGTCACGCACGAGGCGCCCGCTAGCCACCCGATGGGCAACGCAGTGATCGACGACGTGGCGCGGCGGATGGGCGCGCGCCTGATCATCCACGGCCACCATCACGTCAACTATCGCGGCCTCGCGCGGGATGGGCTGGAGGTCTTGGGGGTGGCCTCGGCGTGGGGAGTTCTCCAGGATGGGCGCGTGCTGTGGCCCGGCGAGCGGCCCCGACCGCTCGGACGACTGGCGCCGGGGTGGCGCGCTTGAGGGAAGCGGCCATCGGGCAAGCGGAGTGATGTCAGATGAACGGGCCGGCGGTAGAAGCGGGCGAGACTTGGGCTGCTTTTCCGTCTCGGTGCCGGTTGGCGATGCAAGTCGGCGTTGTCGGCCACCGCGCTTTGCGCGGAGCCGATCTTCCTCGGCTGAACGAGCTTCTCCATGATGTGTTGGCGCGCATCGCATCGATTGTTGGCGAAACGGCCGCTGCGGATCAGGGCGCCGGCATCCCGCTGTTCTCGCGCGATGCTCCGGTCTTGCGCTGCCTCTCCGCCCTCGCCGAAGGTGGTGACAGGCTGGCGGCCTGGCAGGCGGTCGCGCTCGGCTACGAGCTTGCCGCACCGCTGCCCTTTCATAGGGAACTCTACCAGGGGGATTTCAGAACCGATGAGTCCCGGGCCGAGTTTCACCGACTACTGGCGAAGGCAAGCTCCGTTCTGGAGCTGAACGGCAGCCGCGAAGATGAAGCCGCCGCGTACCACGCGGCGGGCCGGGTCGTCGCCGAGCAAAGCGATCTGATGATAGCGATCTGGGATGGGTTGCCCGCACGCGGTATTGGGGGCACCGCCCAGATCGTGGCCGAAGTCGAGGAGCGCGGCATTCCGCTTATCGTTATCGACCCGGCCGCACCGCACGCGGTACGCCATCAAGGGCTTGGAGGAGCGCCGGATTGGCGAAGCGCGCTGTCGGAATGCTTGCCCACCCGGCTGTTGCCGTTAGGGTCCGCGAACGCGAGCGATCGCCTCGTTGCCGGCGGCTCCTCTCCCCAGGGTTTCTTCGCCGAGAGGGTGCGGCCCAGCTACTGGGCGGGCGTCCTCTACAGGCTCTTCGAACGCGTTTTGCTTGTCGGCAGCGCAGCCGCAGCAGGGATGGGCAGCTCGAGGCCGGAGACGGAACCGGTTGCGGGTGATGCGGCGGCACGGCTCGAAGCCCGCATCGCGCCCGCGCTGCTCGCGGCCGATCAGCTCGCCATCCGGTACGCCAATTTGTATCGCGCGTCGTGGATTTTGCGGTACGGTTTGCTCGTGCCCGCGATACTGGGCGCGTTTGTCGGCTCTTTCGGTCCCGGCTTCTTGCAAGGGGCGGGCTTCCTTCTGCAATTTGCATCCCTCGGCGGAGTTCTTGTCGTTTGGTGGCTGAATCAGCGAGGACGCTGGCATCAGCGCTTTATCGATTACCGCTTCATCGCGGAGCATCTGCGTCAGGCGCGGTATCTCGCCCTGTTTGGCGGCACAGTGAGCCTGCCGAGGCCCCGACCATATGAAGGTTCCGCACCGGCAGACTGGGCCGTATGGTATGTGCGTGCGTCGATTCGTTCCTCGGGCCTCGTTTCGGCCAAGATCGATACGCGGTATTTGGGCGAAGCCGGACAGGTGTTTGGCCGCGAGATAGATGGGCAGATCGGGTTCTACGAAGGGCGGGCGGAACGATTCGCGGTGATCGGCCGCCGGCTCGAGCGGCTGGCCCACTGGCTATTCATTGCCGGGTTCGTAGCTCTACTGTTGCGGGCGGTGGTTTTCGTCCTGACGTCACGTCCGAATTGGCGGATGCCGTTTAGCGCGGCCAGTTTGGTGATCCCCGCGCTTGCTCCGGTCTTCATGGGAATGCGGGCGCAGGCCGAATATGCGCGCTTGGGCCAGCGCTACCGAACCATGGTTCAATTGCTCCGTGGGTCGAAGCAGGAGGTTGAGAAATCCACCCACTCCCTCGCGGCGCTGGAGCGGGCCACGCGCGGTGCGGTATCGGTGATGCTGGCCGAGGTTTCGGACTGGCGGGAACTTATCAAGGCCCGGAAGGTGAGTTTCCTTTAAGGGCTTCGTGATTGGAAGCGAGTCGCTGGCGGAGTTGCTCCCAATCCTTGCGCCATTCGACGTTCCTCGGGTCCTTGGCGGTGAGCGCCGCGAGCGTTCCCTCGGCTGTATGCAGGTCCCCCGTGCCGCCCTCGGCATCGCCCAGTGTGAGGCGGACGGCCCCCTCCTTGCCCTCTGCTACCGCCAGATCATGGCGCCAGACTGCATCCGCGGGGTGCGATTCGACGAGAGGTCTCATGATGGTCAGGCCCGCTTCGTAATCATCGAGGGCGGCCTTGATGTTACCGGCGGTCTGCTCGGACTCCGCCAAGCCAAAGCGTGTCTTGGCCTGTAGCTCCTGTCCTTCGGGATCAGATGGGTGTTTGCCGTGGAGACGGTCGCTTTCATCCAGAGCGCTCCGCAGTTCACTGCGACTCTGATCGACCTTGCCCTGTTCCAGGTGAATGGCCGCAATATCAAGCTTGTCTCGGATCAGCGAAAGAATCGTCCATTTTGGGCGGATCTGATTGCCCTTGGTCCATTCCCGAAGCCAGGAATCGAGAGTACCCATAAGCCTGGATCGCCACATCCAAATTGCCCTGTTTGCGCATGATGTCCGCCTCTTGGCGCCCCCATAGCGCAATGGCGTCCTCGGGAGCGACGCCACGCTTTTGCAGCGCGGATATCAGCCCACTCGCCCAGCCATGATACTTCCGCGCGGCATCGACGTCACCTCGCGCAGCAAGGATTTCGGCTTCCCACACGTCGATGCGTGCAAGGTATTGGTCAAGGTCCGCGTTGGTCGCATCGCCGTGCTGAAGGGAAACGACAAGTGTTTCGGCTTGCTGCCACTCCTTAAGCGCAGCCTCTGAGTTGCCCTGCTTCGCGATGCTGTATGCCAGGCCGGAGCGGCTGGTTGCCTCCTTCTCGTCCGGCCGATGCGTCTTGCCCTCGATCTCCCTGTAAAGAGCCGTGGCTTGGCGGAACGCATCGGAGGCGTCGGGCCATCTATGCTGGAGCGAGAACAGAAATCCGCCGCTCTGACGTGCGACTGCGGCCAACATCTTCCAATCCTGCGTTGCGCCGCCGGAGATCGGTTTTTGGAGCAGATCTGACGCCAGGCTGTATTCCGCGGCGGCGGCGGAAAGGTCGCCGATGCCCCCGAGGGCCAAGCTCATGAAGATGTGCGCAGTTATCAAACTTTCCTGCCCGGTCCCATCATCGGGCACCGATGCGGCAAGCTTTTCGGCAACCGTTTTCATCGCCTGCGCGGCTTGCAACGCCGCCCCCAAATCGCTCAATTTCTCGTACGTTGCAGCCAACGTAGCGAAGAGGCGGAATTGAGCACCCAGAATTTTCGGGCCGACCTCATCGGGTTGAGCCTTAGAAAAGGTATTGCGAGCGTTCTCGAGCATGGAGCGGGCAATACCGGGAGTGATGCGGCCGGCGGTGAAATTGTTGAGAATCAGATTGACGTCGTTGTTTGCACCCTGGATGGCGAGCTGTAGATAGTTCTCCGCCTGCTTCTGGCGGTTCTCGGCAACCTTGGAATTTTGCTCCGCCTGCCGCTTCTGCTGCTCCGCGAACACGGCATTCTGCTCGGCGACCTGCTTCTGCTGCTCGGCCAAGCGCGCATTCGCGAGGGAGGTCCGCTGCTCGATGAATGCCCAAGCAAACGCCCCAGCCGCAACCCCCAGCAAGCACAGCGCTGCGCCCGCCAAAACCCGCATGCGCACGAACTGCCGCCGCGCCTCTCGCGCGCGGGCATTCGCGTCCGCCGCGAACCGTTCCTGCATCTCACGCTGCTCGCGCTCACGCAGAATCGCCGCTTCCGTCCGTTCGGCGCGAACCCGCTCGGCCTCAACCTGGCGGCGGCGATCGCGCTGGCGGCGGATCACCGAAGTCAGCCGGTCATGCGTCAGCTCCACGCGCAAGGTGCCGAGGCGTTCCTCGAGGCGCAGCACGCGCCGTTCCACCAGGCGGTCGATCACCGAGCGCGTCACCCCGGGCTGGGTTAGCGCGTCGGCCAGCGCGCGGCTGTCGCGGAACCCGGCCGAGGTGATGAGCTGATCCTCGATGAACCGGCGTCCCGCTTCATCCACATCGGCGACAGCGGAATTGTAGAAACCCTCGATGATTTCGCCCGGCGTTTCGGCCAGCAGCGCATCGGTGATCTTCTCGGCGCCGGCCTGTAGCCGCTTGTTGTTCAACTCCCGGCAAACCACGCTCAACAGCGCGGGCTCGATCTCCATCCGCTCGAGCTCGGTCCCGACCAGCGCTGCCTGCGCCACCAACTCGCTGCTGCTGGCGACAAAGCCGATGATTCGTTCGGCGATACCCGGCGCGAAGAGATCACCCCCGGCGGCAAGGATCGCATCGCGCGCCTGACGTCCGTTCATCGGCACCAAGCGCATGCGCTCGTCCGCGAGCGAGGGCATCAGCGGCCGCAGCCGCTCGAACTCGGGCAGATAATCTTCCCGGAAACTCAGCAGAACCTTGCAGCCCTCGCGGCCGTACTCGAACGCCGCCGCTCGCTCCGGATACGCATCCAGGGCGTGCTTGACGGCATCCGGCATCCGGTTCTCGACCAGATCGCCGAGGGAATCGAGCAGCGGCTGGACCCGCGCCGGGTCGGCGAGGGTCAAGACCTCCTCGAACTGGTCAACGACCAGCACGGGCGTCACCAGCCGGTTCCGGCCGTCCCAGAAATCCGCGTCGCGATGATGGAAGAATTCCCACAGCGTGTCGCCCTCGCCAGGCTCCCGGCCTTCGATGCGATACCGCTGCGAATTGTCGGCCAGCGCCGCCCAAATTTGGCGCCGCGGGTCGATCGCGCCCTCATGCAGCTCGAGCCGGATATAGATGGGCAGGAACTGACAGGCCCGCAGGCGCGGGAACAACCCGGCCAGCAGCAAGGATGTTTTGCCCAGGCCCGACTTGCCGAACAGCACCGTGAGCGCCTGGCGCTGCACGAGACGCAGCAAGTGCGCCACCTCCGCGTCGCGCCCGTGGAAATAGTGTTCCGCTGCCTCGTTGAAAGGAAGCAGGCCTGGCCACGGATTTTGTGAATCGAGCTGCGGCGCGGACGTGAGCATTTACCGGCCCGTGCGCTTGCGGTACTCGCGTTGTCGGCGGCTGACCGAATTGGCGAATTGCCGGGTGGCCTCACCGCCTTGTAGCGAGGTCCAGTGCAGCTCTCCCAGCAGCTCGGGGATGCCTTCTGCATCCTGGCCGGTATCATCGATCACGACGGGCATGATGAACTGCTCAGCATCATCCATGGCTTCCGCCCGATCCTGCGCCCAGCGCCATTCGCGGCGGAAGAAGCCTTCGCGGCGCTCGGCCGAGTTGGTCGAAATAACAGGGATGAAACAAGAACATCGCTTAATCCCTTCCCGGATCTTCGTCGCGAACCGGTCGCCACCTTGCAACTCGGCCTTGTCGAACCAGGCCTCGACGTTGAATCCTTCGAGGCTGTCCTTGAGGCGGGAGGCGGCGTCGTAGTCCTCGCTCGCATAGCTGATGAACACCGCGCCGGCGGGCACCGACGGATCGGACCTCGCGGCCGGCGCCGGGCCTGAGGGCCGTGGCGAGCCGCCGGACTTTGCCAGGCGCGTCGTATAACGCTCCTCCAGCTCCGTGATGAATTCAACGGCCGGCCTCTGGATGATTCGCGTTCCATAGCTGAAATGCCCCAGGAACACGGCCAACCGACCATCTTGCGCCGCCATATGGTCGACCAGCACCTCCATCTCCGGGCGCTGTAGGGATAGCTGCTTGCTCTTTGCCGTTCGAATAAAAAACCGGGCCAGCCAATTGGAAAGATCACAGCCGATAAACAGAAGGTGGTTGCGTTTCAGCTCATCGAATAGCAAATTCGGGCGGCGTGGAGGCGCCTGAAGATGATATAGGAACTCCAGAAGGTCTTCATCTGTAATGACATACTCCTGGGCGGAGGAGACCTTGCCGAACAAGTGATAAACCACTGGCGTGCGGAGCTGCTCCTTGGGCTTGGGCAAGTCATCGGCGCGGCCAGGCGAATAGGCCAGTTCGACCGCCCGGTTTTCACCACCAAAGCGGACCTGATCGATCGCGTTCTTGAGCAGCGAATCGAAAGTGAGGGTGACAAAGAGGGTGAAGGGCTCGATGCGGGCAAGTTTCTTGAGCACTTCGGGCGGTTCGAAGGCGGCCTCCTTCATGATCGCGCGCACTCCCGCGAATACGTCGCCGATCCGGGGAGCGGGCCGACGCAGGTACTGGCAGACCACGTCGTTGAGCGTCGGGTGTTGCGGCAACTTCTCGCCAGGAGGCAGCAGCCGCTCGGCCAGGCGTTCCGCGACGTAGCCGTAGAGCGGCTTGCTCTGCCCCGCGTGCTGGATTTGCAGCAGCTCGGCGCCAACGATCGGAATAACGCTTCCGTCATCGATATATTCGAGCAGGCTGTCCCAGACGGGCTGGATTGCCTGGCCATTCGCAGCCGTTTCATGAAAGGACATACTAGCCGCCGATCGCTTCGCCACGATCTTCGTACTGCCGCACCGATCCTTGCAAGAATCGCCGGTTTTGGTCCCCCTCCGTTGGAGATCGCCCACAAGCAGGCCGCATCCACTTGCGGGTTTGTCCCCGAAAGGTGCAGACGGAGCGCACCGCGCCACACCGGGGAGGCCAGGTGGACGACGTCCTGATCGAGAACGTCATGAACGCGCTGGCCGCCGGGCTGATCATCGGCTGCCTCTACGGCCTCATGTGCATCGGGCTCGGGCTGATCTTCGGGGTGATGAAGATCGTCAACTTCGCCCAGGGCGAGCTGCTGATGCTGGGCATGTTCGTGACCCTTTACGTCGTGTCCACCCTTGGCGCGCTCGGCCCCGCCGCGCCGTTCGTCGCGGCGCTGATCGCCGGGCCGGCGCTGTTCCTGGGCGGCGCTGCGCTGCACCGGTTCCTGATCGCCCGCGTCTCCGGCCTGCGCACGCAGGGCACGTTGGACGAAGGGCATTTCGGGCAGCTGATCGTCACTCTCGGCGTCTCGCTGGTGTTGCAGAACGCGGGGCAGATCGCCTTCGGCTCGACGCCGAAGACCGTGCTGACCCCGCTCGCCTCGCGCGCCTTCCGGATCGGGCCGATCGTAGGAGACGCGATGCTCTTTCTGAACAAGGCGCGCGTGGTCGCCTGCGGCGTGTCGATCCTCGTCGCCGTCGGGCTCTATGTTCTGATGGAGCGCACGCGGCTCGGCAAGTCGCTGCGCGCCGCTGCCGACAACCCGACGGCGGCGACCTACATGGGCATCGACGTCGATCGCGCCTACCGCGTCGCCTTCGGCCTGGGCGCCGCCATCACGGCCGTCGCCGGCGGACTGATGGCCACCTATCTGTCGTTCACGCCATTCATCGGCCTCGACTACGTCATCATCATGTATTCGGGCGTGGTGCTGGGCGGCATGGGCAGCATCCTCGGCGCGTTCTGGGGCGGGCTGACCATCGGCTTCGTGCAGCAGGTCTCGGCATTGGTGCTGCCGCCGCAATTGCAGAACGCGGCAATCTTCGTGGTGTTTTTGCTGGTCGTGACCTTGCGCCCGCAGGGCTTCTTCGGCCGCTCGGCGGAGCGGGCGTGAGATGAGGGACGGCGCCGGCCCCCGGCTCCGCCGCGACGGCATCGCGCTGGCCGTCCTGGCGGGGGCGTATCTCGTGGTCGCGGCCATGGTGCGCAACAGCTACGACCAGCTCATCCTCACCTTGGTCCCGATCTGGGCCGTCGTGGGTCTCTCGTGGAACCTGATCTCCGGCTACTCGGGCCTGGTCTCCTTCGGCCACGCGGCGTTCTTCGGCGCGGGCGCCTACGCGGTCACGCTGGCGCTGGTCTACTGGGGCCTGACGCCCTGGCTCGGCATTCCGCTCGCGATGGCGGTCGGCGCGCTCGCCGCCGTGCTGATCGGGATGCCCACGTTCCGCTTGCGCGGGCACTATTTCGCGCTCGCAATGCTCGCCTACCCGCTGGCGATGCTCTACGTCCTCGAATACTTGGGTTTCCAGGAGGTGCCGCTGCCGATGCACCGCGCGCATCCGGCGGCATTCCTGCAATTCACCGATCCGCGCCTCTACACCGTGGTCGCCGTCTGTGTGCTGGTCGTCGCGATGGTCGGCTCCATGCTGGCCGAGAACGCACGCTTCGGCCTCGCGCTGCTGGCGATCCGGCAGAACGAGCTGGCCGCCGAGGCGGCGGGCATCGACACCTGGCGATGGAAGATGGCCGCCTTGATGGCCAGCGGCACGATGGCCGCCGCCGCCGGCGGGTTCTACGCTTGCGTGCTGCTGGTGGTGACGCCCGACAGCGTGTTCGGGATTCTGGTCTCGGCGCAGGCCCTGGTGGTGACGCTGTTCGGCGGCGTGGGGACCATCTGGGGGCCGGTAATCGGGGCGGCCGTGCTGATCCCGCTCGCCGAGTCGCTGAACGCGCAACTCGGTAGCATGCTGCCGGGCATCCAGGGCGTGGTGTACGGCGCCGCCATCATCGCCGTCATGCTGATCGCCCCGGAGGGGGTGTTCTGGTCCGTGCGCGACCGGCTGTTCCGCCGCGCTGAGCTCCCGCCCCGTCGCGCGGCCCCTGCCGCCATTCGCCCGGCGGTGCGCGCCGCTGCCGGCCCGCTGCTGGAGGTGCGGAACCTGTCCCGCGCCTTCGGCGGGCTGCGCGCCGTCGACGACGTCAGCTTCACCGTCGCGGCGGGCGAGATCCTCGGCATCATCGGCCCGAACGGCGCCGGCAAGACCACGCTGTTCAACGTGCTGAACGGCGTGCTGGCGGCGAACGCGGGCGAGGCGCTGTTCGAAGGCGAGCGGATCACCGGCCGCAAGGTGCATCAGGTCTGCCGGCGCGGCATCGGCCGCACCTTCCAGGTGGTCCGCAGCTTCCCCCGTTTGCCGGTGCTGGACAACGTCGTGGTGGGGGCCTACGGCGCCGGGCTCGGCGACGTGGCGGCGGTGGACGCGGCCCAGGCGGCGCTGGAGAGGGTCGGTTTGCTCGCGATCGCGGATTGCCCGGCCGGGCGGCTGACCAACAAGGAGCTGCGGCTGATGGAACTCGCCCGCGCCCTCGCCGGGCATCCGCGCATGCTGCTACTGGACGAAACCCTCGCCGGCCTGGGACGTGACGAATGCGACGAGTTGCTGGCCGTGCTGCAACGCCTGCGCGCCGACGGCGTGGCCGTCGCCATCATCGAGCACACGATGCACGCGATGATGCGGCTCGCCGACCGCTTCCTCGTGCTCGACCACGGGCGCGTCCTGCGCGTCGGCGTGCCGCGCGACGTGGTGGAGGACCCGGCGGTGATCGAGGCCTATCTCGGCCGCAAATGGCTGGCGCGCGCCGCCAATGCTTGAGGTCGCGGACCTTCGCGTCTCCTACGGCGGCTTGCGCGCGCTGCGAGGCGTGTCGCTGACGGTCGCCGAGGGCCAGTTCGTGACCGTCGTCGGCCCCAACGGCGCGGGCAAGACGACCTTGTTCAAGGCGATCTGCGGCGTGGTGGCCCCGAGCGCCGGGCGCGTCGTCTTCGAGCGGCGCGATCTGCTGGCCCTGCCCGCCGCCAGCCGCGCTCATCTCGGCATCGCGCACGTTCCCGAAGGCCGGCAGGTGTTCAAGACACTGACCGTGCGCGAGAACTTGGAGATGGGCGCCTATCCGCCGAACGGCCGGGCGCGCTTCCGCCAGACGATCGAGCGCGTCCACGCGCTGTTTCCCGTCCTCGCCGAGCGCGCCGGCCAGCTCGCCGGCACGCTCTCGGGGGGCGAGCAGCAGATGCTGGCGATCGGCCGCGGCCTCGCCGCCGCTCCGCGCCTGCTGATGCTGGACGAACCCTCGATGGGCCTGGCGCCGGCCGTCGCCGACCTGATCTTCGAGCGCATCGCCCAGGTCCATCGCGAGGACAACCTGGCGATCCTGCTGGTCGAGCAGCGCGTGGCCGAGGCGCTCGAACTGGCCGATATCGGGTACGTGCTGGAGACCGGGCGCATCGTGCTGGAAGGGCCGTACGAACGGCTGCTCGCCGACGATCGCGTGCGGCGGGCGTATTTGGGACTGGGAGGATGAGGCAATGACAAAGATCATCGGACGGCGAACGGCGCTGGCGCTCGGCGGCGCGGCGGCGGCGAGCGTGGCGGCTGGCCCTGGGCGCGCGCAGGGCCAGCCGGCGGAGGTGAAGATCGCCATGCTCGTGCCGCTCTCGGGGCCTTGGGCGCGCGAGGGCATCCTGGAGAAGATGGGCGCCGAGATGGCGGTGGACGACGTGAACGAGGCCGGCGGCATCAAGGCGCTGGGCGGGGCGAAGCTGCGGCTTTTGCAATACGACACGCAGGATTCCGCCGAGAAGGCCAAGGATGCCGCGCAGCGCATGCTCGCCGAGCACCCCGATCTTGCGGGCGGGTTCGGCTGCTGGCTCTCCACCTTCACCCTCGCCGCGACCGAGGTGACGGAGCGCGCGCGGCTGCCCTGGTTCACGCTCTCCTATTCCGACGCGATCACCGGGCGCGGCTTCCACTACGTCTTCCAGACCTCGCCGACGGCGGTGCAACAGGCCGAGGACACGGTCCCGCTGGTCATGCGGATCGCCCAGGCATCGACCGGCAAGCGGCCGACGAAGGTCGCCATCATCGGCGACAACACCGCCGCGAGTGTCAGTTTTCGCAAGCCGCTCGACCAGCATGTACTTAAGGACGAGCACCTGACCGTGGTGCTGGACAAGACCTACACGCCGCCACTGTCGGACGCGACCACCTTGGTGCAGCCGGCGCGCGGCGCACGGCCCGACTTCGTGCTGCTGCTGTCCACCAACGCCGGCGACGACAAAATGCTCGCCGACACCTTCTCGCAATACGGGATGCCCGCGACGCGCCTGCCGCTCATCGGCAATGGCGGGCACTGGGCGACTCCCGAATTGCTGAAGACCACGGGCGCCGACATCCTGCAGGGCATCATCGTCGTGCTCGCGAATTGGCCCGGCAAGGACCAGGAGGAGCTGTCGAAGCGCTTCGTGGCGCGCACCGGGGAACTGTGGTTCGGCCATGATTCGATCTTCGCCTACGGCCACGTCATGGCTCTGGCGGCCGCGATCGAGGCGGCGGGCTCGGCCGACCGGGTGAAGGTGGCCGACGCGGTGCGAAAGATGGACCTGACGACCGGGCCGGCGCTGCTGTTTCCCGGCCACCGCCTTCAGTTCGACGACAAGGGACGCCGGATCGGCGCCGAAGTGGTCGTGGTGCAGTGGCTGAACGGCCGGCCGGTCGCCGTGTTTCCCGAGACGATTGCCGCCGCCAAGCCGATCTGGAAGGGCGTGTCATGAGCGGCGCCAGCGATATGTGGGAAGTGTATGCCGTCCGCTACGGGCACAACGCAAAGGCGCGGCGGTCCGGCAACTTCCTGGGCGGCGACCCGCACGACGCGCCGATGCCGCTCGACTACTTCGTCTGGGCGATCAAGGGCAAGGACCGGAATTTCATCCTCGACACCGGCTTCGACGCGGCGATGGGCCGCAAGCGCGGGCGGGAGTTCCTGCGCTGCCCCGGCGAGGGCTTGCGCGCCATCGGGGTCGATCCGGCGGGCGTCGAAGACGTGATTGTCTCCCACATGCACTACGACCATTGCGGGAACTACGACCTGTTTCCGCGCGCGCGCTACCATTTGCAAGACAAGGAGATCGCCTTCTGCACCGGACGGTGCATGTGCCACGCGGGCCTCCGCGTCGCCTTCGAGGAGGAGGACGTGATCGCGATGATCCGCAAGCTGTTCGCCGGGCGCATGGCGTTCAATGACGGCGCGGCGGAGCTGGCGCCTGGCTTGTCGGTGCATTACGTCGGCGGCCACAGCAAGGGCCTGCAAGTGGTGCGCGTGCTCACCCGGCGCGGCTGGATGGTGCTGGCCGCCGACGCCAGCCACTTCTACGCCAACATGGAGGAGGGCCGCGCCTTCCCGATCCTGCATAACCTGGAGGAGACGCTCGAGGGATACGCCACCCTGCGGCGCCTGGCGAGCCGGCCGGAGAACATCATCCCCGGCCACGACCCGCTGGTGCTGGCCCGCTACCCGGCGGCGGCCCCGGGGCTCGCCGGGGTGGCCGTGCGTCTGGATGCCGATCCCATCGCCTAAGGCTACTCGCGCGAAACGGGCTTCACTGGGGAGCGGCTGACCGAGCGGATATCGGCGCGCGCCCGACCGGAGGCGAGCGCGATGTCGCGGTCCTGCGCCTCGATGATCGCCTTGGCCGGCGCATCCCCGTCCAGCCCGCCCAACTCGGTGAACGGCACGCGGCGGTTGGAGCTTTTCGTGCCGTCCACATAGAGCACGTCGAAGGCGATGTAGCTGCTGAGGATCCGCCGCTTAGGAGGCATTGGACGGGTCCGAGCCGGGGGAGGCGGGCGCGGCGTCCGGCGTCGCTTCCGGAGCGGCGTCGGGCGAGGCCGGGGCGTCCTGCTGCTGGCGGCGCTTGGCGACCTGCTCCTCGCGCTCCTGGCGTTTGGCCTCCTGTTTGGCTTGCTTGGCGCGGTTCCGCTCCGCCCGCTGCTGGTTGTAATTCGGTTTGAAGGCCATGATGTCTCTCCGGAGAAGCGATGCAAACCTGCCTTGTGCCATGCCGGCTCGACCGGAGCCAATGCCGGAAATCCGAGCAGCAGCGCGCCCGCCCGCGCCACTTCCAAGACCCGCTTCCCGCCGCCCGCGCCATCTGCTACCGGAGCCGCACGAAACGGAGAGCGCGCCATGTCAGAGACGTCCCCGCAGACCGGAGCCCAGCAGCGCCCGCCGCTCGTGGTGAACATCCAGTATGTAAAGGATCTGTCCTTCGAGGTGCCCGGCGCCCCGCAGATCTACACGCAGCTTCGCGCGCAGCCCGCGGTGAACATCAACCTCGACGTGCAGGCGCGCCGCGTGCAAGAGGGGCAGGACGTCTTCGAGGTGTCGCTGCTGATCCGCGCGGAGGCGATGGAGGCGCCGGGACCGCAGGGCGGCAACGGTCAGAGTGCGCCCGCGGCGCCCAGCACGGTGTTCGTGGCCGAGATGACCTATTCCGGCGTGTTCACACTCGCCGGCCTGCCCGACAACGCGGTCGAGCCGGTGCTGCTGGTCGAATGCCCGCGCATCCTGTTCCCGTTCGCCCGCAACCTGCTGGCCGACGTGACGCGCGAGGGCGGGTTCCCGCCCGTCCTGCTGCAGCCGATCGACTTCGTGGCGCTGTGGCAGGCGCGGCGCGCCCAGGGGCAAGGGGCCGCCCAAGGGCAGCCGGTGGTCGTCTGACCCGACGCTCGCGGGCCTAGGCGGCGGCCGGGCGCGCGACGTACGGGCACCCCTTGCGGCGCTTGCGCGCGGCCACGGCGTAGGCGCCAAAGGGGCGATCGGGGTCGGCGGTCGGGCCGGCGATGCTCGTCTGGTAGTCCGCCCAGTCCGCCGGGCCGAAGGCCGTCATGTCGGAGACCAGTTCGCTTGCCCCCAGCGTCTCCTCGGCGTAGGCGGTGCGCGGCAGCGGCTGGACCTGCGCGAGCGGGACGTCGGGGGCGAGCCGCAGGGGCACGCCCGTGCGAGTGAGACGCAGGTTGATGAACAGCGGGCCGAACCAGCGGTCGCTCTCCACGATCCCCTCATAGGCGGCGTAGCCGCCAGGGCCGGGCAGGTTGGCCGGGCCGCGCACCAGCAGGCTCCAGCCCGGCGCCGAGCGTGCCATCAGGCCGGACCAGATCTGCACTGTGCCGGGCTCGGGCAACGCGGTGAGAAACGGCGGCGAACAGCCGCGCAGGGCCTGCGGGGCGGCGTCGTCGAAGCGGGCGGACTGGCCGGGGAACTGCGCCGATGGCTGGAGGGGCAGCCAGTCGGCCGCGCCCGCGTAATGCCAGAACACGTCCGCGCCGTCCCAGATCAGGCGCAGCTCCATCGGCGCGAAGACGTACCAGCCGAACGCCGCGGCCGAGGTGACGGCATCGCAATACCGATAGGCGCGCGTCGGCAGGGTTCCGAGCGCCGAGCGGTCGGCGCGCCGTGGCGGGCGGGCCTGCTCGATCATGCGATAGAACCGGGCGGTTGGGGCGTGCGGCTGGTTGGGCATGGTCGCCTCATCAAGCGAGAAAGGACGTCCCGCGGCGGGCATGGCCGCGGGACGCGGAGTCGTCAGGTGGCGTCGCGGTCCGCCGGGAGGCGACCGCACGCACCGATCTTGATGCGGCCGTTGTCCGTCACGTCGGCCGGTGCCACGGCCGGCAGGCGACCGCACGCGCCGACCTTGATGCGGCCGAGGTCGGCGGTGTCGGCGGGGATCGGCTGGGGCAGCGCGATGCTTTGCATGTCGAACTCCTTCTGGGTCGCGGGTCGTCACCGGTTGCCTTGGCCGCCCGCGACCAGACGCCGACGCGAAAACGGCCCCGCCGGGAGACGCGGGGCCGCTGGGGACGCGAAGTCTGCTTGGAGGCGGGCGCATGTCGCCCGTGACGAACCGGTTTAACGCTCGGAGGTGGCGGTGTCAAGCTTATTTTCCTATAGCCGCAAGAGCTGAATTCCTAGCCCGGAGCAGATCATTCTCCACTCGCTTTCCGTTAACATATCGTTTAGGTTTCGAGATCAGCTTGCCGAAGGTTCTTCCCCGGCTACCATTCGCGAGGTCTCCGATCGCCCACTCGGACGCAATTGCCGCGACGGTGGCCTCGCCTCCGGATCATGCTCAGGGCAGGCTCCATGTCTGCCTGTTCGGCACCATGGCGGCTCGGGGCAGTGACGGACAGATCGTGTTGCCGAAGATGCGGAAAACCCGCGCCGTGCTTGCGGTGCTCGCGCTGCGGGCCCCCGACCCGGTGCTGCGTGGGCATCTGACGGCTCTGCTGTGGAGCCGCCGCGACCCGCAGCAGGCGCGTGCCTCGCTGCGCCAGGCTTTGCATGAGCTGCACGACGCGCTCGGCCCGGAGGCACGGGACTTGCTGCAAGTGGAGCGCACGCACCTCACGTTGTGCAACGAGAGACTGTGGGTGGACGTCGGCGCTCTCAAGCAGGCGACCCCCGACCGGCCCGGGGCGCTCGCCTTGTATCGCCCCAGTCTGGCTGACGATCTCATCGGCGTCGATCCGGCGTTCGACCGGTGGCTTGCCGCCGAACGCCAGCGCGTCGCGCTGCTCGCGCGCGGTTTGGGAGAGGCGGCGTTGGCGTCGGCTGGCCCGTCCGAGGTCCTGACGGCGGCCGGCCTGCTGCTTGAGGTGGACCCCGCACACGAGGCCGCCTGGCGTGCGATGATGCGCGCCCACTTCCGGGCGGGGGACCGAACGGCGGCGGCGGACGCCTTCGCGCGATGCGAGCGCGCGCTCGCCGAGCAAGCCGGTCTCGTGCCGTCGGCCGAAACGCTCGCCCTCGCCCAGGCTTTGCGAGAGGATCGGGGATGCGCCGACGGAGAGGGCCCGGCAGCGCATCCGGTCGCAATCGTTCGCGACGGCTCCCCATCCCCCGCGCGCGAGGCGGCGCGCCCGCGTCTGCGCGTCGGGATCCTGCCGCCGCGGGCGCTTGGTCCGGGCCACCCCGATGAACTGTCGCTCGGGCTGGCGGAGGAGATCACGACCGCGCTGGCGTCGTTTCGGTGGGTTTCGTGCGTCGCCAGCCCGTCGCTTGCGGCGATCGCGGCCGAATCCCGTGACGCGAGCCCCGCTTGGCGAGATCTCAAGCTCGATTTCCTGCTCGAGAGCACGATCCAGCATGGCCCGAACGGCGTGCGGATCATGGCCCGGCTGCTCGATAGGCGCGCCGCGGACGAGGTGGTCTGGGCACGTCGGTTCGATCGATCCACGGACGACATCCTGGCGCTGCAAGACGAGATCGCTTCGGCCATCGTTGCCCAGATCGCCCCCGAGTTGCTGCTGCGCGAGGGCGAGCGTGCGGTGGCGCGGCGGCACCCCGATCCGACCTCGCACGATATGATGCTACGGGCGATCCCAGCTATCTATCGGCTTGATCAGGTGGGCTTTCGCGCGGCCGGCCGCATGCTCGAGGAGGCGCTCAGTCTCGATCCCGGCAATGCCGCGGCGCACGCTTGGCTGGCGCACTGGCACCTGTTCCTGCTCGGTCAGGGCTGGGCCGAGGACCGCGACGCAGCGATCCGGCGGGCCGGCGTGCTGACCGAACGGGCGGTGACCCTCGATCCAGGGGATGCGCGGGCGCTGACCTTGGCGGGTCATGTGCGCGGCTTTCTCGACCGCAAGCCGCACGAGGCGCGCGCGTTGCACGAGCGTGCCCTGAAGATCAACCCCAACCTGGCGCTCGCCTGGTGCCTGTCCGGACTGGCGCATTGCTACGTGGGCGACCACGGCGAGGCGATCCGGCGCATCGGCCAGGCGCAGGCTCTGTCGCCGCACGACCCGCATGGCTTTTTCTTCGATGGCGCACTGATCTATCCGCACCTGCTGCGCCATGAGCACGCGATCGCCGCCGAAATCGGCCGGCGGGCGGTGGAGCTGAACCCGGTCTTCTCGTCCAGTTATAAAGCCCTGCTCGCCGTGCTCGGTCATCTCGGGTGCGACGAGGAAGCCCGCGGCCTGTGCGCGCGGCTCCTGCGATTGGAGCCGGGCTTCACGGTGCAGAACGCGATACGGCGCTCACCGATCATGGGCACCGAGGACCTCGCGCACTATGCCGAAGGTCTCAGGCTCGCCGGCCTACCCGAGGGTGGGGACGTTCGCGCCGCCCCGCCGACCATGCCGGCGGTTCACCATTCGAACGAGGACGGCGCGCGGGCGATCGCACACTAGGCGCTATAGGCCCTCGAACAACGGCGTGGTGATGTAGCGTTCGGCGAACGAGGGAATGATGGTCACGATCCGCTTGCCCGCCATCTCCGGCCGGTGGGCCAGTTTCAGCGTCCCCGCCAGCGCGGCCCCCGAGGAGATGCCGCCGGGGATGCCCTCGGTGCGGGCCAGCCGCTTGGCCGCCTCGAAGCTCTCCTCGTTGCCGACCTGGATCACTTCGTCGATCAGCGTGGTGTCCAGCACGTCCGGCACGAAGCCCGCGCCGAGGCCCTGCAACGGGTGCGGGCCGGGCTGGCCGCCCGACAGCACCGCGCTCGCCGCCGGCTCCAGTGCGATCATCCGCAGGCCGGGGCGGCGCGGCTTCAGGACCTGGGCGCAGCCGGTCAAGGTGCCGCCGGTGCCGATGCCCGAGACGATCGCATCGACCTCGCCATGCGTGTCGTGCCAGATCTCCTCGGCCGTGGTCTGGCGATGGATTTCGGGGTTCGCCGGGTTGCCGAACTGGTCGGCCAGCACCGCGCCCTCGGTGCTCGACAGCAGCTCATGGGCGCGCGCGATGGCGCCGTTCATGCCCTTCTCGCGCGGCGTCAGCTCCACCTCGGCGCCCAGGTAGCGCAGCATCTTGCGGCGCTCGGCCGAGACGCTCTCGGGCATCGTCAGGATCAGCCGGTAGCCGCGCGCGGCGCAGACGAACGCGAGCCCGATGCCGGTATTGCCCGACGTCGCCTCGACGACCGTGCCGCCGGGTTTCAGCTTGCCGTCGCGCTCCAGCGCCAGGATCATGCTGGCGCCGATGCGGTCCTTCACGCTCGCGATCGGATTGAAGAATTCGAGCTTGAGGCAGATGTCGGCGCTGACGCCTTCCTCGGCGCATATGCGCGGGATGCGGACCAGGGGCGTGTTGCCGATCGTCTCGGCGATGCTGTCGTAGATGCGGCCCCGCAGCGGGCGATCGAATACCAGCGTCTTGGGCTTCTCGGCCATCGTTCGGTTCCCTAACAAAAAGTGGCACCCGCTCAGCCGGCGGCAAGACGCGGCAGGACGCGTTCGCCGAACAGGCGCATCGACGCTTCCGCCACGGCCAACGGGAGGTCGTTGAAGTTCACCTGCAAGGAGGCGACCTCGAAGCCTCCCACCTGACGAGCATAGGTCGCGGCGGTGTCGAGGATGCGCTCGGGGGTGCCGACCCAGGCGGCGCCCTTCTCCACCTGCGTCTCGAACGTCTCGGCGGCAAGCCCCGCGATTACCTTGTCGTAGTCCGGATAGTCGGCCGAGGCGCTACCGCCGATCCAATCGCCGGCGGCATCGACCAGGGATCGCAGATAGCGGTTCAGCGGCGGCCGGGCGATCCGCTCGGCTTCCTGCTGGTCGGCGTGGCATAGCATGTGGAAGGCCATGATCACCGTTCCCCGACCGGGGTGGCCCGCGCGGGCGCGCGCCTCGCGATAGGCGCCGAGCAGATCCGCCATCGAGCCGCCGGCCATCGGGATCGCCATGACGCCGTATCCCGCCGTCCCGGCGCGCTCGAAGGACTCCCGCGTCGCCAGCGCGGCAATGAAGAAGGGCGGCCGCGGGCGTTGCGTCGGGCGCGGCAGCGAGGTGACATCGTGGAAGCTGTGGAAGCGCCCCTCGACGGTGACATCCTCCTCCTCCAGCAGCCGGCGCACCTGCTCCACGCCCTCGTCGAACCGCGCGCGGCTGTCGTCGAGGCGGACGCCGAAGCGGGCGAACTCGTGCGGCAGGAAGGCGCGCGCGAAGCCGACATCGAGCCGGCCGTCACACAGCGCGTCCACCATTGCGATCTCGCCGGCGAGCTTCAGCGGGTTGGCGAACGCGGGCAGGACCGCGCCCGTGACGAGCCGCGCCTTGCGGGTGCGCTGCGCCGCGGCGGCGAGGAAGATAAGCGGGTTGGGGCTGTAGCCGCCATATGGGTGGAAATAGTGCTCGACCGTGCGGACATGGCTGTAGCCGTAGCGGTCGCATAGCCCGACCAGATGCAGCGCCTCGGCCCAGTAGTCGCGGCCGGATTTCTGGTCGGGGCCGACGTCGGGGAAGAACTGGATGCCGGTTATCATGGATTTGCCGAAGCCTATGAAAGGCGTGATTACAACCGTCATGGCCGGGCTTGTCCCGGCCACCCACGTCTTCGTTCCGGCCGCGAGCAAAGACGTGGGTGCCCAGGCCAAGCCCGGGCATGAGGGTGTAGCGCCTTTACTCCGCCGCCGCCGCCTGCGGACGCAGATCCTTCGAGTACTCGATGCTGACCGGCGCGTCGGCCTCGAACGGCGAGCGCAAACCGAGCGACTTGCCGTGTTCGCGCACCGCCGGCATCACCTCCTGGCACAGCAGCCGGATGCAGGTGCGCGTGTCCTCCGGGCTCACTTTGCCGTCGTTGCCCCAGAAGCCCATGATGCCGGGCCGCGTGTGCTCGATCAGCATCTTCAGCCGCGCGATCACCGTCTTCGGCGTGCCGGCGATGATCATGGTATTCGCGACCTGCTCCTCGAAGGTCGGGTTGCCGCGCGGATTCTTGGCCCGGCCCACCGCGAACTCCACGAAGCTGCGCCGGCCCGACGGCGAGAAATAGCCGGACGGGTTGGCCCACACGGGATGGGCGAGGCCGGTGAACTCGCCCTGCATCCACATGAACTGGCGCGCGTTCTCGAGCGCCTTCTCCTCGGTCTCCTGGACGTGCACGCGGATCAGGTAGCCGAAATTCTCCGGCCCCGCCTCGTAGCCGACCTCGCGCGCCTGCTGCGAGTAGATGCCCCAAATGGCCTTGGTCGCGTCGATCGCGGTGTTGAGCGCAATGTAAGGATAGCGGTGGCGCGCCGACCAGAGGACGGTCTCCTTCGACAGCACGCCCGGTATCCACACGCGCGGATAGGGCTTCTGCAACGGCACCGCCCAAGGATTGACGACACGGTGCTGGTAGTGCGTGCCCTCCCAGCGGAACGGTCCGGGCTGGGTCCAGGTCTTCACGATCAGGTCGTGCGCCTCCTCGAACCGTTCGCGGTTGAAGGCGGGGTTGACGCCCTGGGCCAACTGCTCTTGGCCGCCGCCGCGCACGAAGCCGGACACCAGCCGACCCTTGGAGATCATGTCGATCATGGCCAGCTCCTCGGCCAGCCGGATCGGATTCTCCGCCAGCGGCAGCGGATTGCCGAGCATCACGATCTTCACGCGCTTGGTGACCGCGGCCAGGATCGCGGCGAAGATGTTGGCCTTGGACTGCATGCAGAACGGCGCGTTGTGATGCTCGTTCAGCATGATGCCGTCGGCGCCGCATTCGTCGGCGTAGATGTAGTCTTCCAAGTATTGGTTATAGAGCCGGCTGCCCGCCACCGGATCGTAATTCCGGTTCGAGAAGGTGAGCGCGGTGGCCCCGTAGCGCCGGCCTTCGTCGGCGTCGTAGGCCGACATCGGCTGCTCGGTGAAATACATCAGGTGCATGGGATGCTCCCTCAGTCGGCGTTCACGAACTCGGTTACGAGACGGGCGAGCGCCTCGGGCTTCTCCATCTCGACGAAATGGCCGCAGCCGGGGACGATCTCCATCCGCCCGCCGCGCAATGCGCGCAGGTAGGCATCGCCCGCGCTGCGCGGCACGATCTTGTCGTCGTCGCCCCACACGACCAGCGCGGGCCCGCTCACGCCGCCCAGTAGATGCGGGAGCGTCTGACTGTACATGTACGGCTTCCAGGCGATGCGGAAGCACATCTCGCGCGCGATGTCCCATGCCTCGAGCTGATCGGTGGTGACGTCGCCGAAGATGCGGCGGAAATTCTCCTGGTCATGAAAGCCCGCCTGCGGATAGGCGATATAGGAGATGATCGCCTGATCGAGGATGTCGCCCTCGGGCGGCTTGATCCCCATCGGCGCGACCAGCACCAGTCGGCGGAAGTCGCGCGGGGCCAGGCTCGCCATCTCGGCGGCGATCCAGCCGCCGAAGCCGAGCCCGAGGAGCGAGACGTTCCTCACGCCCTGGTCGGCGAGCACCCATTGATGGATCGCGGCGAGGTCGCGGACGCTGCGCATCCAGCCAGGCCGCTCCGACCGGCCCCAGCCGGGATGGTGCGGCACCAGCACGGTGAACCGTTCGGCCAGGAGGTCATAGAAACCCAGCTCGTCGGGGGTGCCGATGTCGTGGTGCAAGACCAGCAGCGCCCGGCCGCTGCCCGCACTCTTGAGATGCAGCTTGATCCCCGCCACCTCGGTCGTTGTCTCGGCCCAGGCCACGTGCGATGTCATGGGCGCCTCCTCGTCGTTCCTCAGGGAGCTTACCGGCCGGTCGTCATGCTTGTCCAACCGCGGCCCCGCTTGGGGCAGGGCGTTGCGGCGGGAACGGTCAGCGAGCGAGGAGATGTCACGCAGCGGTGATAGTTCGCTTGCGGCGCCCAACCTTATCTTTCGCGAATCGCCGCGCGCACGGATCGGCGCGGTGTCCCGGAATCGGCGGGCAGTACGGAATGTTCGGCTTGTCGGTCTCGGAAGTGTTCGCCTTTGCCCAGCACCACCCGGCGCTGCAGGCCTTCGCCATCATTTTCGCGACCTTCATCCTGGAGGATGCGGCGACGGTGCTCGCGGGAATGCAGGCGGCCGCCGGCAGCTTGTCGATCCCGCTGGCGCTCGGCTCGCTCTATGTCGGCATCGTGCTGGGCGATCTCGGCCTTTATGGGCTCGGGCGCTTGGCTGCGCATGTGCCCTGGGTGCACCGGCTGCTGCCGCCGCAGCGGACGGAGACGGTGCGGGCCTGGCTTCACGGCCGGGTGTTTCGCGTCGTGCTGGTCAGCCGCTTCCTGCCCGGCGTGCGCCTGCCGAGCTATACGACCTGCGGGTATCTGGGCGCCAGCCTGCGCCAGTTCACGCTCGCCACCATGATCGCGACCCTGTTCTGGACATCGGGGCTGTTCGCGCTTTCGATGCGCGCCGGCGACTTCCTGCTGGCGCATTTCGGGGCGTGGCGCTGGGCCGACGCGGTCGGGCTGGTCGTGTTCATGGTCCTGGCCGGCTGGTTCGCACGCCGGCTCCGCGGCCGCGGCGGAAAGCCGGGGCGCGGTTCCAAACGTCGGCGCCGTCGGCATTACGAGGACGTACGCCAGAGATGAGCAATGACGCAACGTTGGCCCGGGTCGGACGGCGCCGCCGGCCCGAGCCCGCGGTCTCGTTCTTCGAGTTCTGGCCGGCCTGGCTATTCTATACGCCGGTGGTGGCCCACTGCATCGCGCTCGGGCTGCGCCATCTTTCCCCGGCGCTGCTTACGGCCGCCAACCCCGACATCACCTCCGGCGGCCTGTGTGGGGAGTCCAAGACCGCCATCCTGGACCAGGTGGCGGCGGCCGAGCGTTGCGTGCTCGCGTCGTACGTCGTTCTCGACGTGACCGGCCGCGCCGGCGATCTCGCCACGGCGGAGGCGGCAATGGGGGCCGCCGGATTGGCGTATCCCGTGGTGGCCAAGCCCGATATCGGGTGCAACGGCACGGGTGTCCGGCTGGCGCGCGACGCCCCGGAGCTCGGCCGCTACCTCGCCGACTTCCCCGCCGGGGAGCGGATGGTGCTTCAGGCGTTCATTCCGTATGAGAACGAGGCCGGCATATTCTACGTCCGCCATCCGGACGAGGCGCATGGCCGGATTACCTCCTTGACGCTGAAGGAGACGCCGTTCGTGGCCGGCGACGGCCGGTCGAACCTGCGCGACCTCATCCTGGCAGATCCACGCGCGGGGGTAGTGCCTCATCTCTACCTGCCGCGCTTGGCCGGGCGGCTGCGCGAGGTTCCCCCGCAGGGGCTGCGCGTGCCCCTGGTTTTCGTGGGAAACCACTGCAAGGGCGCGATCTTTCGCGACGGCGCCGGCCACGTCACGCCGGCGCTGACCGCGCGCATCGAGCGGCTGGCGCGCGCGCTGCCGAACTTCCATTTCGGGCGGATCGACGTGCGCTTCGCCTCGCTCGCCGCGCTCGGCCGGGGCGAGGGGTTTCGCGTGATCGAGGTCAACGGCGCGGGGTCGGAGGCGACCCACGTGTGGGACCCGCGCACCACGCTGCGTCAAGCCTGGCGCGACCAGTTCCTGCATTATGGCCTGGCCTACCGGATCGGCGCCGCGAACCGGGCGCGCGGGGCGCGGCCGACGCCGCTGCGCGAGCTGCTGCGGCTGTGGCGTACCCAGCGGCGGCTGATGGCGGCCTATCCGACGCACGACTGACGCGCGGGATCGTCACCGTATGATCTGTTGCGGCGCACCCCGCTTTCGGGCCAGGAAGCGCCCATGATGACCACGATCCAAGCCGTCGGACTGGCCCTGCTGCAAGGTGCCACCGAGCTGTTTCCCGTCAGCAGCCTCGGCCACGCGGTCATCCTGCCCGCCTTGCTGAACTGGAACATCGATCAGCGCGCCGCGGCTTTCCTGCCGTTCTTGGTGATGCTGCACGTCGGCACGGCGGCGGCGCTGCTGCTCTACTTCTGGCGCGACTGGTGGGCGCTGCTCATCGGCATCCTCGGCGTGGGCCATCCCCATCAGGTCGCGGAGAGCCGGCGCGTCGTTTGGCTGATCGTGGTGGCGACGATCCCGGCCGTCATCGTGGGCTTCCTGTTGGAGCACTTCTTCCGCGCGCTGTTCGGCAACGCCGTGGTCGCCGCGGCCGTCCTGATCGTGAACGGCGGGCTCCTGGTGTTCGGCGAGAAGGTGCGCGGGCGCGGCGATCGGCCGCTCTCGACCTTGACCATGACCGACGCGCTGGCGATCGGCTGCTGGCAGTGTTCGGCCCTCGTACCGGGCATCTCGCGCTCGGGCGCGACCATCGTGGGCGGGCTGCTGCGCGGGATCGACCACGCCGGGGCGGCGCATTTCTCGTTCTTGATCGCGACGCCGATCATCCTGGGCGCCACGGCGCTGGAGGTGCCGAAGCTCCGCCACGCCGGCATGGCGCTGGGCGGGGACGTCGTCGGACTGTCGATCCTGGCGGCCGTCGTCGCGGGCCTGACCGCCTACGCCAGCACCGCGTTCCTGATGCGCTACTTCCGCAGCCACGATGCCTGGGCGCTAAACCCGTTCGCCTATTACTGCTTCGCGGCCGGCGCGGGCAGTCTGGCGGTGCTGCTGCTCCGTTAGAACTGCCCCGATCACCCGCCGTTTCATCACCGGCCGCCGGCCAATCGGCGGGCGGTGCGAAGCAGGATCTGGCGATCCTCGGCCGAGCACTCGCGGTAGAGCCGCAGCATCGCCATCTCGTCGCCGGTGGACGGCTCCGGGATGCTCGCGCCCGCTCCCTGCATCAGGAACTCCACTCCGACGCCCAGCACCTGCGCGATCCGCGCGAGGTTGCCCGTGACCTGGCCCGAACGGCCGGTTTCCCACTGCGCCACGGCGCTACGCGATACGCCGACGGCGCCGGCCAGTTCCTCCTGCGTGATCCGCCGCTCCTGGCGGGTAAGGCGGATGCGCTCGCCGATCTCGCGGGGGCTGCTCATTCCCGGAGAATAGGTCAGATACTCTAACCGGAAAAGATCTTTCGACTGATTTCCCTTCTTGGCGTGTTATTTACATTGACGAAACCGAGAGAGCCAGACTAACTAACGGTTCGTTATCCGTTCGAACCGAGGTCGCCCATGCCGCCCAGCGTTCCGCCTCCACGCCTCCCCTGGACCGACGCAGAGGATGCGCGACTGCGACGACTGCGTGCCGAGGGCATGTCGTGGGACGCCATCGCGCGCGCCCTCGGCCAGCAGCGCGACGCGGTGATGACGCGCGCCCTCGTCATCCGAGCGCGGTGCCCGCCGCCCGACTTCATGCCGCCGCCGGACGATCCCGAGCGCGAGCCGCTCCCCGCGGGCCATCCCCGGAGCTGGGGCGCGCTCCTCGCGGGCACTTTGCTCGACGGGACGGACTATCCGCTGCCGTTCTTCTTTTGCTGACCCAAGGAGGTCGTCCATGTTCCACCCGCCCGTCTCTCGCGCGTGCGCCTCTCAGCCATACGGCGACCCGCGTGCGCCCGAGGCGCCGATCGACGCGACCTACGTGACCCGGCGGCTGGAGGAGGCCGGCACGGCGCTGCTCTGCATGCCATCCACCGGCTGGACCACCAAGCTGCGGACCTCCAACCTGGAGGTCGTTCGCGCGGCGATGGACAGCTATGGCTGGGGAGAGGAGAAGAAGGTGCGCCCTCCGGTGCCCTCCGCGGCCGAGATCACCCGCATGGACGAGGCGATGGGCTGGCTCCTGCTGATCCCGGCCGATCGCTATGTGCTCCGCCGCATTGTCGGCGCCCGCAGCCTGGTCAACCCGCTGACCGAGCGGTACCTGTTCCCCTGGCGGCGGCTGGCGGCGGCCCTGGGGGCGGACCACAAGGCGGTGCAGCGCTGGCATGGCGAGGGGATCGGCCTGATCGTCGCGGGGCTGAACGGCGTCGCGCCGAAGCTCCGGCGGGGGGCGCGGGCGGCGGTCCGGGTGGCCCGCGATGGCGCTACCGGCGCTCCGGCCAGCTGAGCGCCGACCTTACTTACACCGTCATGGCCGGCGAAGGCCGGCCACCCACGTCGTCCTCGCAGCAAGCAAAAAGAAGTCGGTGCCCGGGCCAAGCCCGGGCATGACGGTAGAAGCTCCCGAGTGCTCGAAGACGAACCGGACGGTCTCGGGCAAGGCCGGCCACGACGACGGACCGCTCTACCGTTCCGTCGTCCGCCGCTCGATCGCCAGCAGCGTCTCCAGCTCGATCGTCTCGTGCATCAGCTTCTGCTCGGCCGCGCCGTCCGCGCCGACCAGCGGGTCGGGCCGACCCTCCGCGAGCGCGGCATAGGACTGTCGCAGCGCGCGGTGGATGGCAAACAGCGGCATCACCGGATCGACGAACAGGCGGTACCCCATCCCGTGCAGCTCCGCGGCGGGGATCGTCATGGCGCCGAGGCCGGCCGACGAGACCATGTACATCAGCGGCGGCTCCAGCCGTTCGGCGATGAAGCGCCATTCATCGGGCGTGCGGGCGAGCACGAACAGCATGTCGGCGCCGGCCCGCTTCATCGCCTCGGCGCGGCGCAGCGCTTCGTCCATGCCGGCGTTGCGCACCGCGTTGGTGCGCGCGATGACGAGGAAATGCTCGGAGCGGCGCGCGGCAACGCTTTCGGCGACCTTGGCCGCCATCAGCTCGGCGGGGATGTTGTGCTCCAGCCCGATGTGATGATGCGCCCGTTTCGGCAGCAACTGATCCTCGATCTCGATCGCGGCGAAGCCGGCCGCCTCGGCAAGCCGGATGGTGCGGCGCAGATGCATGGGATCGCCCCAGCCGCCGGCGGCGTCCAGGATCAGCGGCAGGTCGCAGGCGGCGCGGATGTCGAGGCCCGCGTGGACCATCTCGGTCAGCGTCAGGTTCGCCTCGGTGAAGCAACTCAGATAGCCCATCGAGCCGCCGCCCAGATAGAGCGCCGGGAACCCGGATGCCGCCGCCAGGCGCGCCATCATGGGATTGAGCACGAGCGGCGCCCAGACGGGCTTGCCGCCCTCGATCAGCGTCTTCAGCCCCGCCATGTTCGCGTCCCCCTTTGTCGGCGGTACGCTATCAGGCGGGACGCGTCGAGGGAACGCGGCGGGTCAGCGCCGACACGACCGCCGTGGCGATGATGTTGAGGCCGAGCGCGACGATGCCGATGTTGAGATCCTGGAACGCCTGCGGAGCGCCGGGCGCGATCTTGGCAAGTGAGGTGCCGAGCGAGGTGATCACCGCCACCGTGATGACGCCCACGAAGATGCCGGCGAACGCGCCCTGCTTGGTCACCGGGTTGTGCCGCCGGAGGCTCATCAGCAGCGCCGGAAAGAATTGCGTGACGAAGCTGTAGCCCATCAGCAGCAGCGCGACGATCGTGTTGCCGCCCCGGAGCGTGAAGGCAACCGCGACGAGCGCCACGATGGGCACCAGCAGCCTGGCGACCATCGAAATGTGCGCGTCGCTTGTCGGGCCGCGGAACGTCCGGTAGATGTTCTTGGAGAGCAGCGTCGCCGCGGCGAGCAGGATCAGCGAGCCGGGCACCAGCGCGGTCAACACGCCGGCGCCGCCGATGATGCCGACCACCCACGGGTTGAAGGTCTTGATGGACAGCCGGAACAGCGCGAGGTCGATCTCCGGTCCCTTGAGCCCCGGTACCTGAAGGATCGCCGCGAACCCCACGAAGAACACGAACAACAGGATGAGCTGATAGAGCGGCAGCAGAATCGCATTGTGGCGGAACACCCGCTCGTTCCGGGCGGAGTAGACCGCCCCGAAGGAGTGCGGCCACATGAAGAAGCCGAGCGCGGTCAACACAACGGTCGAATCGAACCACGCCAGGCTCTGCCCCTTGGCCGGCAGCGCCAGGAAGCCGGGTTTGGCCGCCTGGATGGCGTTGAACATGCGATCGAAGCCGCCGTACCAGTGGATCGGCAGGTAGATGCCGAGGAACACCACGACCGACAGGATCGTGACGTCCTTGAGCACGGAGGTCCAGGCCGAGCCGTGCAGGCCGGACACCGCGACATAGGCCGTCACCACCACCGCGCCGATCCAAATCGCCACGTCGGGCGTGATAAGCCCATAGGAGGCCGTGGAGACGATGATGCCGAGACCCTTGAACTGGAGCACGAGATAAGGGACCAGCGCGACGATCCCGACGATCGAGACCAGCACTCCGAGGGCGGGGCTGTCGTATTTCGAGACGAAGAAGTCCGGCTGGGAGACGAGGCCCCGCTCCTTGGCGTAGCGCCAGATCGGCGGCAGCAGCCAGTAGGAGATCACGTAGGCGAGGGAGCCATAGCAGAGGATGTAATAGGCTGGGGCGCCCTTCCCGTAAGCGTAGCCGCTGCCGCCCAGGAAGGTGAAGGTGGTGTAGATCTCGCCTGCGAGCAGCAGGAACACGAAGATGGAGCCGAAATGGCGGCCGCCCACCGTCCACTGCTCCAGGTCCATGACCTTGCCGCGGCGCGCCCGCAACCCGATCCCCAGCGCGAGGGCGGCCGTGAAGCCGATGATGGCGAGCGCCCATCCCGTGTTCATGGCCCCGCGCTCCGGTCAGTTTCGTCGTCGATCGGCCCGCGGTTCTGTGGGTCGAGCAGGTAAATCAGTCCCATGATCGCGCTGGTCAGCACAACCCACAGCACCAGCCAGGCCAGCATCGCCGGCAGCCCGGCGATCAGGGGATCGACCCGGTTGAAGAAGACGACGCCGACCAGCATTCCGAGGAACGGCAGGGTGGCGAGGAGGTAGATCAGCATGGGAGGGCGCCCGCGGTGGCCGATGCTGAAATGAGCGCGCGGGGGAATGAGTGCCCGTATCTCGGAATTGTGACCTTAGGTTGAAGAATCGATACAGAAACGAATTGCGGGTCTCGACGGCGGCGCCGAAATGGCGATAGGTTGGGGCGAGGCAACGAGAACGCGAACCGGCGCGGCCGGTTGTATCGGGAGACGACCATGAAAGACATCACCGAGCCCGGGCTGGGCCGGCGCACGCTTGTCAAGGCTGGAGTTTCGCTCGGCGCGATCGCGTTGGCGGCCCCGCCGATCATCAAGGCGCGCGGCGAGGAGCCGGTCAAGCTCGGCTTCATCGATCCGCTCACCGGAATCTACTCGGCCTTCGCGCAGTCCGAGGTGGATGGCGCCAAGCTGGCGGTGGATGTCATCAACAAGCAGAAGAACGGCATCCTCGGCCGCCCGGTGGAGCTGCTGGTCGAGGACTCCGCCAACGACGTCGGGACCGGCGTGCAGAAGGCGCAGAAGCTCATCAACCGGGACAAGGTGAATGCGATCTTCGGCGACGTGAACTCCGGCATCGCCTATGCGCTGACGCAGGTCACCAACGAGCACAAGATTCTCCAGATCGTGCCGGGCGGGCACACCGACCCGATCACCGGCAAGGATTGCAAGTGGAACGTGTTCCGCGTCTGCAACACCACCAGCATGGACGCCAACGCGGTCTCCGGCGACCTCATCAAGAAATTCGGCAAGAAATGGTATTTCATCACGCCGGACTACGCCTACGGCCAGACCTTGCAGGCGGCTTTCGTCAAGAACCTGAAGGAAGCTGGGGGCGAGTACCAGGGCGACATGCTGCCGCTCGCCACGAGCGACTTCTCGGCCAGCCTCATCAAGGCGCGAGCCTACAAGCCCAACGTGCTGCTGAACAACATGGGCGGCCTATCCCAGGTCAACTGCATGAATCAGTTCGTGCAGTTCGGCATGACCAAGGATATGGCGCTCGGCGGCGCGCTGTATGAGTTGGAGTCGCTGCTTTCGGTGCCGCAATCGGCGCTGACCGGCTGGTGGACTTACGAATGGTGGTGGAACCAGCCCGGTGTTGCCGACGCGGCGACGTTCAACCAAGCCATCATGAAGACGTACAACAAGCCGGCCGCCTCGGCGCGCAACTGGTTCGGCTGGGTCTCGATCCACGCCGTCAAGCTCGCCGCCGAGAAGGCGAAGAGTCTCGACGCCATCAAGATGTCCAAGGCGCTCGAGGACGAACCGCTGCCCGACGACGTGAAATGCCAGAAGGGGCCGGTGTCGTTCCGCGCGGGCGATCATCAGCTGATGTCCCATATCTTCGTCGGCACCCCGCATCCGGCGGAGGGCGGCAATCCGGCCAACCTCGTCACCGTCCAGGACATCGTTCCCGGCGAGAAGGCAGACATGTCGGTGGCGGAAACCGGGTGTCACATGACCTGGCCGACCGCGTAGGCGGATTCTTCCTAGGCCCCGGGCCGCTGCATGGACCGTCATGGCCGGGCTTGGCCCGGCCACCCACGTCTTTGGTGGTCGCTAGCAAAGACGTGGGTGCTCGACCTTCGCCGAGCATGACGGTGGTCAGGGGCAGTGGCGTGGGGAGGTCGAAGAAAAGACGAAACGCCTCGGAGACGCGATTTGCTCACCCTCATCCTCTTTAACGTCTTCAACGGCGTGATCATCGGGCTGTTCTACGTGCTGATGGCGTTGGGGCTGGCGATGATCCTCAACCTCAGCGGCGTGATCAACTTCGCCCATGGCAACTTCCTCGCCCTCGGCGGCTATTTCGCGTTCGTGCTGATCCCCTATGTCGGGTTCTGGGCGGCGCTGGTCATCTCGCCGCTGATCGTGGGCGCGATCGGGCTGATCCTGGAACGCACGATCATCCGCCCGCTCTATCCGCGCGACCCGGTGTACAGCCTGCTGCTGACGTTCGGCCTCGCCTTCATCATCCAGGACATCTGCCGCACCGTCTGGGGGCCGACCGGCCTGCCGCTGACGCCGCCGGCCAGCATCAACCAGCCGATCAGCAGCCAGTTCTTCTTCCTCACCGGGTATCGCCTGTTCATCATCGGCATCGTCGTCGTGGTGGTCGCGGCGCTGTTCCTGTTTCTGCGTTATTCGCGCATGGGCATGCGGATCCGCGCCGGCACGCTTGACCTGGAGACGGTGGCGGCACTCGGGATCAACGTGGGCCTGCTGCGCTCCCTCAACTTCGGCGTCGGCATCTTCCTCGCCGGCCTCGCCGGGGTTCTGGCGGGCGGGCAGATCGGCCTCAATCCCAACATGGGCGACGATCTGCTGCTGCCGGCCTTCATCGCCATCATCGTGGGCGGCGTCGGCAGCCTGATCGGCACCCTGATCGGCGGCATCCTCATCGGCGTGGCGGCGGCGATCACCACCGTGTTCTACCCCGCCGCCAGCGAGGTGGTGATCTATCTCATCATGATCCTGGTGCTGCTGATCCGGCCTCGCGGGCTGCTGGGCGAGGAAGGGATGATGACGTGAGCACGACCACGATCGGCGAGGCCTTCCAGCGCCGGCCCAGCTATCGGAACCGGCTATCGCTCCTGCTCATCTGGGTGGTCCTGCTGACCGTCCCCCTCTGGCTGCCGGCCATCGGCGGCTACACCTCGCTCGCCGGGCGCATCCTGGTGTTCGGCCTCGCCGCCATGGGGCTGAATTTCCTGTTGGGCTTCACCGGCGTGATGTCGTTCGGCCATGCCGCGTATTTCGGGCTGGGCGCCTATGGCTGCGGGCTGACGCTCAAATACCTTGCCAACAGCACGCCGCTCGCCATCCTCATCGGCACCCTGGTCGGCACGCTCGGCGGCTCGCTGTTCGGCGCCCTGATCGTGCGGCGCAAGGGCGTCTATTTTGCCATGTTAACGATCGCCTTCGGCCAGATATGCTACTATGTCGCCTATACCTGGAACAACTTAACCGGCGGCTACGACGGGCTGCGCGGCTTTCAGCGCCAGCCGATTGATTTCGGCGCGTTCGTGATCGACATCCAGAACAACGTGAACGTCTTCTACTACTTCATCCTCGCCGTGTTCGCCGTCTGTGTCGGTCTCATGGCGCTGCTGCTGCGCTCACCGTTCGGCCGCACGCTGATCGCGATCCGAGAGAACGAGCGGCGCGCGCGCTTCCTCGGCATTCCCGTCGAGCGGCATGTCTGGCTGTCGTTCACCATCTCGACGTTCTTCACCTCGATCGCCGGGGCGCTCTACGCCCTGGTCAACAACTTCGCCGACCCGACGACGATGTTCTACATCATCTCGGGCGATCTCGTGATCATGGCGGTGATGGGCGGGATGCGCTCGTTCTGGGGACCCCTCATCGGGGCGGCGATTTTCGTCGTGTTGCAGGACTACATCTCGTCGGCGACCGTGAACTGGATGAGCTTTGTAGGTCTGATCTTCGTCGTTGTTGTGCTGTTCTTCCCGCGCGGCGTGCTCGGCTACCTGCGGCGGATCCCCCTATGAGCCTGCTGGAGATTCGCGCTGCCACCAAGGCGTTCGGCAGCCTGGTCGCGGTCGATGCCGTGTCGCTCACGGTGGGCAGCGGCGAGCTGCGCGCCATCATCGGCCCCAACGGCGCCGGCAAGACGACGTTCTTTAACCTGATCACCGGGTTCTTTCCGCCGACATCGGGGCAGATCCTGCTGGACGGCCGCGACATCACGCGCGCGAACGCGACCCGGCGCGTTCACATGGGGCTGGCGCGCACCTTCCAGGTGACGGAAATCTTCCCGGAGCTGTCGGTGCGCGAGAATGCCCAGATCGCGGTGGAGGTGGCGACCGGCTTCCGCTTGCGGCCCTGGATCAGCCGCGCGGAGGCGGCGCGGGTGCGCGATCGGATCGACGAGCTGCTGCGCGCCACCGGCCTGACCGCCCAGTCCGGCAGGCTGGTGGGCGAGCTGTCGCACGGCGACCAGCGCGCCGCCGAAATCGCGATGGCGTTGGCGCTGCGCCCGCGCATCCTGCTGCTCGACGAGCCGACGGCGGGGATGGGCGAGCAGGAGACCTATCAGATCGCGCGTTTGATCCGCCGCCTGCACAAGCAGAGCGGCTACACGATCGTGCTGATCGAGCACGATATGCGCGTGGTGTTCAACCTCGCGGACCGCATCATGGTCCTGGATCAGGGTCGGCCCCTCGCCGAGGGCACGCCCGAGGAGATCGCCGCCAATCCGGCGGTGCAGACGGCGTATCTGGGTACGGCCGAGGCATGAGGGATTGGCGGGCATCATCATGACGGTGTTGGAATGGGAAGCCTCGCTGCCATGAGCGCGCTCACCGCCGAGGGCCTGAACACCTATTACGGCAAGAGCCACATCCTGCACGATGTCGGGTTGGATGTTCCCGAAGGGCGGATCACCACGCTCCTGGGCCGCAACGGCGCCGGCAAGACCACCACGCTGCGCAGCCTCGTCGGCCTGACGCCAGCGCGCACGGGTCGCGTGACCCTCTTCGGCCGCGACACCACCCGACTGGCGCCCTATCGAATCGCGGCACTCGGCGTCGGCTACGTGCCCGAGGGACGCAAGATCTTTCCCAACCTCACGGTCCACGACAACCTTCGCGTGCCGCTGGAGCGCCCCGGCCCGTGGACGATCGCGCGCGTGTACGAGCTGTTCCCCCGTCTGCACGAGCGGCGGGAAAATCGCGGCCGCCAGCTCTCGGGGGGCGAGCAGGAGATGCTGTCGATCGCCCGCGCGCTGCTGCTCAACCCGAAGCTCCTGATCCTGGACGAACCTTCCCAGGGCCTGGCGCCGCTGATCGTCCGCGAGGTGTTTCGCGTGGTGGCGCGGATGCGTGAGGAGGGGATGTCGGTGTTGCTGGTCGAGCAGAACGTGCGCGCCAGTTTGGAGGTGGCGGACCGAGCCTACGTGCTGGACCACGGGCAGATGGTCTGGTCCGGCCCGGCGGCAGAGTTGGCCGGCGACGAGGAGCGGATTCAGGCGCTGGCCGGGGCGTCGGCCGAGCAGTGGTCGTTGGACGAGGTGCTGGCGGGGTAGGAGCCTCTCGCGTGGAAACGAATCGTTTAGGATAGGTGTTGCACCCTGGCCGCGGAGGACCGTTCCGCTGCCCGACCTCGCCCGCCTGCGTCTGCCCGATCCGGCCGGGCTTCTTCTTCTCGGATTCCTGCTCGCGGGGGCCGGGTGCGCGATGCTGGCGCCCGCGTTCTATGGGACGCTGCTGGCGGCGGCGGGCGCGCTAGGCGCCGCGGTGCTGATCTGGCGCCACACCGAGGCCGTCAGCTCGGTGTGGCTGGTCGTGGCCGCCTGTACCTTGGAGATGACGCTGTCCGACCTGCTCGGGCCGAGCGCGTACGAGGCGACGATCGCCGCCGTAAAGGCGGCGGGGCTCGCGCTGGCGGTGGTCTGTGTGCTGCGCTATGGTCCGCGCCTCGATCCGTTCAACCCGGCCTGGGCATTCGGCGCGATGTTCGTCGTCGGCGTCGCGCACGGGCTGCATCCGGGGCTGACGATGGGCGAGAGCCTGCGCTCCCTCGTTGGATCGGCCGCGCCCTATGTGTTCACGTTCAGCCGCCTGTCCCGGCGCTGGGCGCGCGCGATGATCCGCGCCACGCAATGGGCGCCGCTGGCCTCGGTCGCGGGCGGCGCCTGCCTCGCCCTGATCGGCCTGCGTCCATTGTTCGTGGAGTCCGGCGGCCTGCGGCTGGCGGCGCTCGGCCATCCGGCATTCCTGGCCGGCGCGTCCTTGGCTGCGCTGTACGCCTGTCTCGTCGAACTGTACCGCGCCGGCCGGCGGCGCGATCTGGCGCTGCTGGCCGCGAACGGGGCGATCCTGCTCCTGACCGGCGCCCGAGCGCCCCTGGTGTATGGCGCGGCAGTCGTGCTGGTGACCCTGGCCTTCGTGTCCTCGCCCGCCATGCCACGACGTCGGCGGGTTCCGCTCCTGCTGGCGTGCGCCACTTCCGTGCCGGTGCTGGTGGTGGGCGCTGACGCGCTCGCCGGGCTGCGCGTGTTCAATCTGCTGCTGGGCGACGCCGCCGACCTCAGCGGGCGGGAGGAGCTATGGCCGTATTTCGAACAGGCGGCGGGCAGCTCGCCCTGGTTCGGCTGGGGCGTCGGCGCGGGAAACGTCGTCGTGCCGCAGGACAGCGCCGTGGTCCGGCTCATGCACACCTGGGCGGCGCACAACGAGTGGCTGCGGATTCTCGTCGAGGGCGGCCAGGTCGGCCGCGCCGCGCTGGTTGCGCTGTTCGCGCTGTGGTGCTGGCATCACACGCGTCGGCTGGCCCGCGCGGAGCGCGCCATCATGCGGCTGGTATTCGTCGCGTTCGCGTGTCATGCGTGCACCGATAACGTGCTGATCTCGACGTCGGCCTGCGTGCTGTTCGCCTTCTGCGCCGCCGTGTTCGCGCGCGGCGCGCTGGAATCCGAAGCGGCGCACCGCGAATCGGGATAGGCACCCGCCATCCGGAGCCGCCCGTCGCCATGCGCCTGCTTCGCCTCATTCCGGTCCTGCTCGCCGCCGCCATGCCGCTGCCGGCCGCCGCCGCGGGCATCGCCTTCGTGCTCAACTCCGGCGCGGCGTCGATCAGCCTGATCGACATGGGCACGCAAAAGGAGCTGTCCCGCATCCCCGCCCTGCGCGAGCCGCATCACTGGGCGCTGTCGCCGGACGGGCGATCGCTCGTCGTGGGCGATTCCGCCGGCAACGCGCTCCTGCTGCTCGATCCCTCTACCGGCGCACTGCAACGGCGCGTCACGGTCGCCGACCCCTACCAGCTCGGCTACAGTCCGGATGGCAAGTTGCTGGTGGTCAATGGCCTCGCCCGCAACCAGGTGGACGTGTACCAGGCGGGCACGTTCCGACTGGTGAAGCGGTTCCCGGTTCGCTCCATGCCGAGCCACTTGGCGTTCGCGCCCGATTCGTCGCGAGTGTTCGTCACCTTGCAGGGCACCAACCGGCTGGTCGCGTACGACCTGAAAGCGATGCGCGCGTTGTGGGATGTCCCCGTGGGCAGCACGCCGGCGGGCGTGCTGTGGCACGACGGGAAACTGCTGGTGGCCGACATGGGCACCGATCATCTGGTAGAGGTCGATCCGGCCGACGGGCAAGTGCTGGCCCGGATCGTCACCGGCAAGGGCGCGCACAACCTGTTCCTCTCGCCCGATGGCCGCGCGATCTGGGTGAACAACCGTGTTGCCGGCACGACGGAGGAGCTGGATGCCAAGTCGCTCGCGCCGATCCGCACCTTCCATATCAGCGGCGGTCCGGACGATCTCGCCTTCGCGCCCGACGGCAAGCTGTGGATCACCCGCCGGTTCGCCGAATCCGTCGCGGTGCTCGACCCTGCCAGCGGCGAAGTGACGATGATCCCGGCCGGTCGCTCGCCGCACGGCATCTTCCTCAATCCCAACGCGCCGACGCCGGCGAGGCTCGCTGCGGAAGGCTGAGATGGGCGACCCGTTCGACCTCGCGGCCGGTTGGGTGCAGGAGCACGCGCTTCTGCCGCTGCTCTACGATCTTGGGCTGATGCGGTGGGAGGAGGTGTCGTACGGCTGGGCACTGTTCGCGCTCTACGGCGTGGCGCAGGTCGTGCTGACCTATGCAATCTGCCTGCCGCTGGAACGCTGGCGTCCGGTGGAGCGATGGCCCGACCGGCGGGCGGTCGCGGTGGATGTGGTGTACACGCTTATTTCGCGTGTTGGCGTGCTGCCGATCTTTACCTTCGTGCTGTTCTATCAGGCGCAGGTGACGCTGAACGGGTGGATGGCCGATCACGGCTGGGTGCCACCGATGCTGGAAACGGTCGTTCCCGCCTTGCTCGGCCGTCCCGTCGTCACCTTTTTCTGCTACGCCGTCATCCTCGACGCCGCCGACTACTGGCGCCACCGCCTGTCGCACCGCTTGCGCTGGTGGTGGGCGCTGCACGCGCTGCACCACGCGCAGGCGCAGATGACGTTCTGGTCCGATGACCGGAATCACCTGCTGGACGACATGATCGCCTTCGTCTGGTTCGGCGCGGTCGCGCTGGCGATCGGCGTGCCGCCCTTGCAGTTCCCCCTTCTGGTCCTCGCATTGCGCTTCATCGAAAGCCTATCGCACGCCAACGCGCGCATCTCGTTCGGCTGGCTGGGCGAGCGCCTCCTGGTCTCGCCGCGCTTCCACCGCGCCCATCACGGCGTGCTCGCGGCGGGACAGCGGAGCTGCAACTACGGCGCGGTGCTGCCGTGGTGGGACATGCTGTTCGGCACCGCCGACTTCTCGCGCGAGTACGTCCCGACCGGCGTGCCGGGGGCCGAGGCGGCGCTGGTGAGCGGCGGCTACCTGCGCCAGCAATGGGCAGGGCTGCGGGGGCTCGCCGCCGCCGCTGGTCGGCGTCGCCACGTCATACCAACCGCCGTCCTGCGGACTGACCCCCTTCCCAGCCCCTCCCGCAAGGGGAGGGGAGGTCGGTTCGCGCCGCTTGCCTCTCCCTCTCCCCCTGCGGGAGGGGGCCGGGGGGAGGGGAGCCCCGAGTCAAGACGTTTGGCGATTGAAATTACTGGCCGGTCCAAGTGAACGCAGTCACCCGTCCGTCCCCGGCAAGGTACAGCCGCCCGTCCGCCACCAAAGCGGTCACGAAGTGGCGCAGGCCGCTGATCGACTCCGGGCTGGTGTAGAGGGACTGGCCGGTGTCTCCGCGGAATGCGTGCAGGCGGTCATCCCCCTCGGCGCCCGCGACCCAGACGATCGGCTCCGAGTGGCCGTCGAGGGTGGTCACGATCGGCGCGCCGCGACCGTCGAGCGGTGCGCACCACGCCGGGGTGAGCGTCGTCGCGGAGACGGCGATCGCCGCGATCCCGGCGCCGGTGCCCCCACCGGGGCAGACGGCGCGCTCCGCCTGATAAACGACGAGAACCCGCCCCTCGCTGGGGAAGAAGGCCGGGCCGGTGATGATCACCGTGCCGGCGGCGTGAGCAATGGCGATTTGGCCGCCGATACCGCCCAGATCGTCGGGGTTCAGCAGATAGGCCTTGCCGTCCTTGCCGAGCGCGAGCAACCGGTGTGCCCCATCCGGGAGGTCGATCGGCAGCGGGCCCACCCCGCTCATGTCGAGATCGTCCTGGTCGAGTGACTTCCAGTTGATGGGCGCGAAGAAATCATGGGAATTGGCGGTGCGGGCGAGGTCGGGGCCGAGCCGGAACACGCCCTCGCCGTCCGCCCACTGGCGCGCATCCTCGGTGTTGCCGGTCGTGAAGAACAGCGCGCCCTCGGCGACGCTGATCCCGCCCGGGGCCCAAATGCCGCCCTTCAGTCCGCGCGTCGCCCACGCGGCGACCGGTCGCGGCGGCGTGGTGGCGAGGCCCAGGACGATCCCGTGGTAGTCGCCGCAGTCGCCGTAATGGCCGCCGAAGCCTATGAACACACGCCCGGCCAGCAGCGCGAGCGCCGCGCGCTGGTTCTGCTCGCGAGGCTCGAAGGCGATTTTCTGCGCCCGCACCGCCTGCTGGACATTGATGGGCCAGCCCGGCAGCACCGCGCCGTCACTCAGCCGCAGTCCGAACACGAGGTGCTGCGGCGTGCCGCCGCCGCCGATTCTCAGTCCGAACACGACGTGCCCCGGCGCGCCGCCCTGTTCGACCATCGCGTCGAGGTAAATCACTCCATTGGCCGGATCGATCACCGGCGTGCCGGTGATGCCGAGCGGATTGATGTTGCCGCAGGGCAGCGCCGAACGCGGCACGGGCTCGCCCAGCGAGGTGCGCCAGACCGTTCGCCCCGTGACGGCATCGAGCGCGGCCACCACGTCGCTCTCGGTCGCGACGATGAGGAGGCCATGCGCCGCGCCCGGCGGGCGCCAATAGAGCGGCTGCGCATAGATATGCCCCTCCACCCGGCCGTCGAAGGCGGTATCCCGGTGCATCCCCGGCGCGGCCTGCCAGGTCAGACCCGGCGTGACGTAGTTGCCGCTGCGGGCCGGATCGCCGTGATAGCCGGGGACGGTGGCGTTGGTCGGCACCGCCGCGAGCGCCGGGGCAAGGCCACCCAGGAGAAAGGCCGTTGCAAGAAGGGCACCCCACCACATTGGTCAGACCCCGACCATCACGTCGGACGCCTTGATGACCGCGAACGCCTTCATGCCCTGCTTCAGGCCGAGTTCCTGCGCCGCCTCGTTGGTGATGGAGGCGGTCACGGTCAGGCCGGGCGAGACCTCGATCCTGACATGGGTGGTCGTGGCGCCGGGCTTCACCTCGGCGATGGTGCCGGGGATCTGGTTGCGGGCGGACAGCTTCATGGCGGAACTCCTTCCTCACCTTCAGTCCAGAACCCGACCCAAAGCGGATCGGATATGCCGTCTGACCCTCGGGCGGTCCACGACCGGGAGATGACCGATCCGCTCCGCGTCGGACCCTTCATGATTCAAGCATCAACGTGGGCAAGACCTACCGCGTCGCCAGCACTCGATGCGCCATCGCGTCCCCATCCCGCTTCGTCAGCCACACCCGCGCCCGCCCGCCGGCTCCCGACGGCAGCGGCACGGAGGGATTGTCGATCCAGGCGATCACGTCGTCGATGGGCGTGGCGCGGTCGAGGTCGCGCAGCATCAAATGATAGCCACCCGGATAGAATGCCGTCCGCGCCCCGGCCGGGAGACGATCCCACGCTGCGGCGGCGGCGCGTTTCGGGATCAGATGGTCCTTGCCGCCGTACAGGAACAGCACCGGACCGCGCATCCGCCCGACATCGGCCAGCGCGGCGTCCATCAGATCGACCAACCCCTTCACCGCGTCCCAGCGCGTGCCGTGGATGGTAAGCGGATCGGTCGAGAGGCGCCGGATCGCCGCGCGGTTATTGGAAGCCGTGACCCGCACGAGCGAGCCGGTGACGTGCAGGCCGGGCACCGTGTTGGAAAACAGCCAGAGACCGGCCCGCTCGAACATGTTCATCTCGCTGCGGCCCCACACGGCCGGCGAGACCAGGATCGTGCCGTCGATTCGCGGCCGGTCGGGAGAGGCGGCGAGGCAGATCGCCACCGCGCCGCCCATGCTCTCGCCCATCACGTACAGTTTGCTGTGCGGATGCGCGGCCCGGATCAGCGCCACCATGGTCCGGGCGTCCGAGACCAGCGTCGCCACGCCAGGCCAGAACCCGCGCCCCGCCGTCGCGCCGAAGCCGCGCTGGTCGGGGGCGATGACCTCGATCCCGGCGGCGGCGAAGGCGGGACCGGGCAGCTCCCAGGCGTCGCGGCTGTCGTTCATGCCGTGCAGCGCCAGAATGATGGCGCGCGGCTCCTCCCCTTGCTCCTCCCCTGGCGGCCGCCAGGTCCGGTAGCCGAGCCGCGTGCCGTCGGCCATGACGAAGCTTGCATCGGTCCGGACGGGCGCCACGATCGGCGGACCCGCCGCGACGAGGCGGGCGGCGCAGCCGGAGAGCAGGAGGGGGACAGCGATGGCGGCGACGAACCGGCGACGGGCGCGAACACGGGTGATTGAAAGCACGGGCGGCATCGCTATCATCTCGGCCGCACGGCCTCCAGAGGGAATCGCCCGCTCATGCCGGACGGCGCCGCCATCCCGACACCGACCGAGATCATCCATGTCGACGACCGCGTCATCGCCTGCGACGGCGGCGGGCCATTGGGTCATCCGCGCGTGTATCTCCGCATCGAGGAGCAGTCGGTTCTGTGCCCGTACTGCTCGCGCCTGTTCCTGTTGAGAGAGGGCGCGGGCCACGCAACAGGACACTGATACCGTTGGCCTGGAGACCGCGGAGGGCGTCGCGACCGCGGAGACCCCGGGCGTCGCCCCGGAGCCTCATCTCGTCCTGATCGACGGCTCGGGGTTCGTCTTCCGCGCCTTCCATGCGTTGCCGCCGATGTCGCGGCCGGACGGAACGCCGGTCAACGCCGTGTTCGGCTTCACCAACATGCTCGCCAAGCTGTTGCGCGAGCAGGTCGGAACCCACATCGCGGTGATCTTCGATGCCGGGCGGACCACGTTCCGCAACCGGCTTTACGAGGCCTACAAGGCCCAGCGGCCGCCGCCGCCCGACGATCTGATGCCGCAGTTCGCGCTGGTGCGCGCGGCCACGGACGCGTTCCGCGTGCCGGCGATCGAGCTGGACGACTGGGAGGCCGACGACCTGATCGCCGCCTATGCACGCGTCGCGACCGAAGCGGGCTGGCAGGTGACGATCGTTTCCTCCGACAAGGATCTGATGCAGCTCATCCGGCCCGGCGTCGGGATGCTGGACCCGATCAAGTCGAAGCCGATCGGCCCGGCCGAGGTGATGGAGAAGTTCGGCGTCGCGCCCGAGAAGATGATCGACGTGCAGGCGCTGATCGGCGATCCGACGGACAACGTGCCGGGCGTGCCGGGGATCGGCCCAAAGCGTGCGGCCGAGCTGGTGAACGAGTACGGCGACCTCGACGGCGTGCTGGCGGCGGCGGCGGGCATGAAGCCCTCCAAGCGGCGGGACTCCCTGATCGAGTACGCCGAGGCCGCGCGGCTCTCGCGCACGCTTGTCCGGCTGCGCGACGACACCCCGCTACCCGCCCCGCTCGACACCCTCACGGCCTGCCCGCTCGATCGCGTGAAGCTCGGCGGGTTTCTGCGGGCGCAGGGGTTCCGCAGCATCCTGGTTCGCATGGGGCTGGAGGACGAGGCCCCCGCGGCCGAGGCGGCGGCGCCCGGCCGGGCGCTTCAGGCCGAGCTGGGGCTCGTCACCCAGCCTCGGGCCGTGGCGCCGGCCGAGGAATCCGGGTTCGGCGGCTACGAGACCGTCACCGACGGCGCGGCGCTCGCGCGCTGGACGGAGGCGGCGTGCCTCGCCGGGCGGGTCGCGATCGCCGCGCAGACCGACAGCGTCACCGATCCGATGCGCGCCCGCCTGATCGGCGTATCACTGGCGACCGAGACGGGGCGCGCCTGTTACGTGCCGCTGGCGCACGAGGGCGTTGCCGAACAAGTGGCGCTGGAGGAGGCGAGGGCGCTCCTGGGTCCGTTGCTGACGGACCCGGCGATCCTGACGATCCACCACGATGCCAAGTTCGACCTCATGGTGATGGCCCGCGCCGGCTTTGCGCCGGCCGCGCCTGTCGATGACGCCATGCTGATCTCGTATGCCCAGGAGGGCGGGCTGCATGGCCACGCGCTGGACGAACTCGCCCGGCTGCATCTGGGCCACACCCCGGTCAGCCTCGACGAGGCGACAGGGACGGGACGCAACCGCCTCTCGTTCGAGCGTGTGCCGATCGACCGCGCGTGCGCCCATGCCGCCGAACGCGCGGACGTGGCGTTCCGCCTGTGGTGCGCGCTGCGCCCCCGCCTGCGTTTCGCGCGCGCCCTGGCGCTATACGAGCAGGTGGACCGCCGGCTGACCCCCCTTTTGCTGGAGATGGAGCGCGCGGGGGTGAAGGTGGACGCCGACGACCTGCGCCGGATGTCGGCGGAGTTCGAGGTCCGCATGGCGGCGATCGAGCGCGATATCCATCAACTGGCCGGCCGCGCCTTCAATCTCGGCAGCGCCAAGCAGCTCGGCGAGGTGCTGTTCGACGAGCAGGGCTTGCCAGGCGGCAAGCGCATGAAGACCGGCGCCTGGGGCACCGACGCCGCCGTGCTCCAGGGGCTCGCCGACCAGGGCCACGCCCTGCCGGGGCGGATCCTGGAGTGGCGCCAGCTCCAGAAGCTGAAATCCACCTATGCCGACGCGCTGGTCGAGCAGATTCACCCCGAAACCGGGCGCGTCCACACCTCCTTCGCGATGGCGGCGACCAGCACGGGGCGACTCTCTTCGACCGATCCCAATTTGCAGAACATCCCGGTCCGCACGGAGGAGGGCGGGCGCATCCGCCGCGCCTTCATCGCCGAACCCGGCCACGTCCTGCTGAGCGCCGACTACTCGCAGATCGAGCTGCGCCTGCTCGCCCACGTCGCCGACATTCCCGCGTTGACCGAGAGCTTCCGCCGGGGCGAGGACATCCACGCGCGCACCGCCAGCGAGGTGTTCGGCATCCCGATGGAGGGCATGGATGCACTGACCCGGCGGCGCGCCAAGGCGATCAATTTCGGCATCATCTACGGCATCAGCGCGTTCGGCCTGGCCCGCCAGCTCGGCATCGGGGGCGGCGAGGCGCGCTTTTACATCGACGCCTATTTCGCCCGCTACCCGGGCATCCGCGACTACATGGAGCGCACGAAGGAGGAGGCGCGCATCCACGGCTACGTCACCACGCCGTTCGGGCGGCGCTGCTGGGTGCCCGGCATCGCCGAACGCAGCGGGCCGCGGCGTGGTTATGCCGAGCGCCAGGCGATCAACGCGCCGCTCCAGGGCGGGGCGGCCGACATCATCAAGCGGGCGATGGTGCGCCTGCCGCGCGCCCTGGCCGAGGCCGGACTGAAGGCGCGGCTGCTGCTGCAAGTCCACGACGAACTGCTGTTCGAGGCGCCGGAGGCCGAAACGGAGGCGCTGAAGGCGCTCGCCCGGCGCGTGATGGAGGGCGCGGCTGAGCTGTCGGTTCCGCTGGTGGTGGAAACCGGCGTGGGCCTCACCTGGGCCGAGGCGCATTAGATTAGCGGGCGATCGGCACCGCAATTACCACCGCCCTTCGGGCTGACCCCTCCCCCGGCCCCTCCCGCAAGGGGAGGGGAGGTTGTTTCGCGCCGTTTGCTTCTCCCCCTCCCCTTGCGGGAGGGGGCCGGGGGAGGGGAGCCAAGTGTCAAGCCGTTGGCCATGGCACCCTTGACCCGACGGGCCGGCTGGCCGCATTTTCCCGCGCTTCCGAGGGAGATACCATGGCCAAAACCAACACCGTGCAGATCAAGCTCGTGTCCACGGCGGACACCGGGTACTTCTACGTCACCAAGAAGAACGCGCGGGCGCAGACGAACAAGCTCGAACTGAAGAAATACGATCCCGTCGTGCGCAAGCACGTCGTGTTCCGGGAAGCCAAGATCAAATAGCAGCGCCGGCCGCCGGCAGCGCGCGAACCATCCGGCGCGCATGGCGGAAGCGCGGTGCGCGCGTTTGCCGTCCGGGCTTCGCCAGGCTACCCCCTCGCCGGTCATCACCGTGCGCCATGCTGGCTCGAACTCGCGCCCTTCGGCTTCGTCCTGCTCTGGAGTTCGTCCTTCGTCGCCGCGAAGACCGGGCTGCGGCACCTCTCCCCGTTGTTGTTCGTCGCGATTCGGCTCAGCGCCTGCGCCGTCGTGCTCCTCGTGCTGATGCTGGCGCTGCGCCGGTCCTGGCGCCCGCTCGGCCACTGGCGTTGGGCGCATTGCGCGGTCGCGGGCGCGCTCATCAACGCCTGCGGCCTGATGGCCCCGCATGTCGGCTTGCTGCTGGTACCGGCCGCACATATCGCACTGGTCCAGTCCCTGACCCCGCTGCTGACCGCCGGCCTCGGCGTCATGCTGCTGCACGAACGGCTGCGCGCCGGCCAGTGGCTCGGCCTCTCGCTAGGCTTCGCGGGCGTCGGGCTGGTCGTCGGGCTCGCCGCGTTCCAGAGCGCGACGCGGCTGGAAGGGCTGGCGCTCGCCTTCGTGGGCGTCGTGGGGCTGGTCGCCGGGACGCTCCATTTCGGCCGCTTCTGCCGGGGCATCCCGCTGCTCGCCGGCGCGTGCGTGCAGTTCCTCGCCGCCGCCGCCGTCAGCAGCCTCGGCGCGGCCGTGCTGGAGATGCCGCGCGCCGACTGGACGGCACCGACAGTCGCGGCCGTCGCCTGGAACACGGTCGCCGTGTCGCTCGGGGGCATGGCGCTCTACTTCTTCATGCTCTCGCGCGGCACGGTGGCGCGGACCACCGCGAATTTCTACCTCGTGCCCGGCACCGCGGCGGTGCTCGGCTGGGCCGTGCTCGGAGAGCGGCTGAACCCGCTCGCCGTGCTCGGCCTGGTGGTCGCCTCGCTCGGCTGCCTGCTGGTGAGCAGCCCGCCGGGCGCGGCATGGGCCGGCGCGTGGCGACGACTGCTCAGCGCGCGGTGAACTGGGTCTTGCCGAACAGGTTCTCCTTCTCCGCGTCGGTCATCGGCCCGCGGCGCTGGTGCTCGGCCAGCACCTTCAAGCCACGCTGCACCGCCGGACGCGCGGCGATCGCATCGTGCCAGCGCTTCACGTTCGGGTAGTCGTCGAGGTCGATGCCGCGCCGGTCGGGGTTGCGAATCCAGGGGAAGGTGCAGATGTCGGCCATGCTGTAATCGGAGCCAGCGAGCCACGCGGCCTCGCCCAGCCGCTTGTCCAGCACGCGATGCAGCCGCTTCACCTCGTTGCCGTATCGCTCGATCGCGTAGGGGATCTTTTCGGGCGCGTAGGCGGCGAAGTGGTTCCATTGTCCGAACATCGGCCCGACGCCGCCCATCTGGAACATGATCCATTGCAGGCACGTGTAGCGCCCGACGGGATCGGCGGGGATCAGCTTGCCGCCCGCTTTTTCCGACAGGTAGATCAGGATGGCGCCGGATTCGAACAACTTGAGCGGTTTGCCGCCCGGCCCGTCGGTATCGACGATCGCGGGGATGCGGTGGTTGGGCGTGATGTCCAGGAAATCGGGCTTGAACTGCTCGCCCTGGCCGATGTTGATCGCCACCACCTCATAAGGGAGACCCAGCTCCTCCAGTGCGATATGCACCTTGTGACCGTTGGGTGTGGGCCAGCTCCAGGCTTCGATCATGGCGACCTCCGTTGATGCTTCGGGACAGTGAGGGCTCAGGTCGGCAGTCCGAGAAGGCCCCGGACCCTGACGGAAGTGCTCATCCCAAGCCTCTGCAAAAGAAGGCGGTTCGTGTGCCAAAGCGACCCAAGACCCGTCATGGCCGGCGAAGGCCGGCCACCCAGGTCTCTTTTACGCTCGCCGGCAAAGAAGTGGATGCCCGGCCTTCGGGCATGACGGTAGGTGCCGGTCCCGCTCGCTCTCACGCATTCCCCGCCAGATACCCCATCGCCGCCTGCACCCCGCCTTCCTTGTGGGGCACCCCGGCGGCGCGCAGGCCCATCTCCACCCCGCCCAAGGTGCCGATCAGTTGCAGGTCGCCGAAATCGCCCAGATGGCCGATGCGAAACACGCGATCCTTCAGGATGCCGAGGCCGTTGCCCAGACTCATGTTGAACTTGTCCAGGATCACCGCCCGCAGCGCGTCGGCGCTGTGCCCCTCCGGCACCCGCACCGCCGTCAGCGATGCCGAGTAGTGGCGCGGATCGGCGCACTGGACCTCCAGTTCCCAGGCGCGCACCGCCCGGCGCGTCGCCTCGGCGAAGCGGTCGTGGCGGGCGAACACGTTCGCCAGACCCTCTTCCATCAGCATCTTCACCGCCTCGTTCAGCCCATAGAGCAGGTTCGTTCCCGGTGTGTACGGGAAATACCCGGTCTCATTGGCCGCCAGCATCGGCCGCCAGTCCCAGTAGCTGCGCGGCAGCCGCGCCGTCTCGGCCGCGGCCAGCGCCTTGGCGCTGACCGCATTGAACGACAATCCGGGCGGCAGCATCAGGCCCTTCTGCGACCCCGCTACGGTGACATCGACGCCCCACTCGTCGTGGCGGTAGTCGATCGAGGCGAGCGAGGAGATCGTGTCCACCATGAGCAGCGCCGGATGCCGCGCCGCGTCCATCGCCGCGCGCACCTCGTCGATGCGGCTCGCGCAGCCGGTCGAGGTCTCGTTGTGGACCACGCAAACCGCCTTGATCCGGTGCGCCTTGTCGTTCGTCAGCGCCTCGCCGATCGCGGCGACATCCGCCCCGCGCCGCCAATCCGTGTCGATGAACTCCGGCTCGAGCCCCAACCGCTCCGCCATTTCCTGCCAGAGCGTTGCGAACCAGCCGGTGCGGCACATCAGCACGGTCTCGCCGGGCGAGAGCGTGTTGGCGAGCGCCGCCTCCCACGCGCCGGTGCCCGACGCGGGATAGATCACCACCGGTCCCTTGGTCTGGAACACGGCGCGCAGGTTCCCCAGCAGCTCCAGCCCCAGCCGGCCGAAAGCCGGGCCGCGATGGTCCATGGTCGGCTGGTCGATCGCGCGCAGCACGCGATCGGGCACGTTGGTCGGCCCGGGAATTTGCAGGAAGTGCCGACCGGCATGGTAGGTGTGGGACATGTCTCTCCTGGCGGCAACGCGAACTCCGCGACCCAAACTGAGCCGACGCGCCGAGGACATCAATCCCGGCCTCGCCGCTCGCCTGTCGCGCGAGGTGCGGGGCGAGGTTCTGTTCGACCTCGCCAGCCGGGGCCGCTACGCCACCGACGCCTCGATCTATCAGATCGAGCCGATCGGCGTCGTCGTGCCCGCCGCGATGGATGACGTCACCGCGACCCTGGCCATCGCGCGCGAGCATGGCGTCCCCGTGCTGGCGCGCGGCGGCGGCACCAGCCAGTGCGGGCAGACGGTCAACCGCGCCATCGTGCTCGATTTCAGCAAGCATCTGCGCCGGATGCTGGCGGTAGAACCCGACGCGCGCACCGCACTGGTCGAGCCGGGGATCGTGCTGGCGCACCTGAACGCCGCGCTGCGCCCGCACGGATTGTTCTTCCCCGTCGATCCCTCGACGCACGCCCGCTGCACCATCGGCGGCATGGCGGGCAACAACTCCTGCGGATCGAAGTCGATCCGCTATGGGCTGATGGCCGACAACGTGCGCGCGATCGACGCCATCCTCGCCGACGGCACGCGCCACCGCTTCGGGCCATTGTCGAACGAGGGCGCGCCGCGCATCGCCGAACTGATCTCGCGGCTGCGCGCCCTGGGCACGGCGGAGGCGGACGAGATCGCGGCGCGCTTCCCGAGGCTGCTGCGCCGGGTCGGCGGCTACAATCTCGATGCGCTTGTGCCAGGGCAGGAGAATCTCGCGCGCCTGCTGGTGGGTTCGGAGGGCACGCTCGCCCTCTCCGCCGCGATCGAACTCGCGCTGCATCCGATCAAGCCGCGCAAGGTGCTCGGCATCTGCCAGTTCCCGACGTTCCGCGCCGCAATGGAAGCGGCGCGGCCTATCGTGGCGCTCGACCCGGAAGCCGTGGAACTGGTCGATCGCACGATGATCGACCTCGGGCGGGGCATCGCGATCTACCGTCCGACGATCGAGCGCATGCTGATCGGCGAGCCCGACAGCCTGCTGATAGTCGAGTTCCACGGCCACGACGACGCGCCGCTGCTCGCCAAGCTTGCCGAACTCGACACGCTGATGGCCGACCTCGGCCAGCCGGGCGCGGTCGTCCGCGCGATCGATGCCGGCTTTCAGGCCGACATCGCGGCGGTGCGCGAGGCCGGCCTCAATATCATGATGTCGATGAAGGGCGACGCGAAGCCCGTCTCGTTTATCGAGGACTGCGCCGTGCGCCTCGACGACCTCGCCGACTACACCGAGCGACTGAACGCGGTGTTCGCCCGGCACGGCACCAAGGGCACCTGGTACGCGCACGCTTCCGTCGGCTGCCTGCATGTCCGCCCGGTGCTGAACATGAAAGACCCGGTGGACGTCGCCACCATGCGCGCCGTCGCCGAGGAATGCTTCGCCCTGGTGCGCGAATACAAGGGTTCGCATAGCGGCGAGCACGGCGACGGCATCGCGCGGAGCGAGTTCCACGGCGCCATGTTCGGGCAACGCATCGTGCGCGCGTTCGAGCAGGTGAAGGATGCCTTCGACCCGCACGCATTGCTCAACCCCGGCCGAATCGTGCGCGCTCCGCGCATGGACGACCGCACCCTGTTCCGATACGCGCCGGGCTACGCCGGTGCCGGCTTCGCGCCCAAACTCGACTGGTCGGAAAATCCCGGCGGGATGCTGGGCGCGGTGGAGATGTGCAACAACAACGGCACATGCCGCGCCTTCGACGCCGGCGTGATGTGCCCCAGCTACCGCGTGACGCGCGATGAGGAACACGTCACGCGCGGACGTGCCAACACGCTGCGTCTGGCGATGACGGGACAACTCGGTCCCGATGCGATGCACTCCGATGCGGTCGCCGATGCCCTGAAGCTCTGCGTCTCCTGCAAGGCGTGCCGGCGGGAATGTCCCACGGGCGTCGATATGGCGAAGATGAAGATCGAGGCGCTTGCCGCGCGCGCCGGCCGGCGCGGCATCGGCGCACGCGAGCGGCTCGTTGCCGCCTTGCCGCGCACCGCTCCTTTCCTTGCGCGCCTGCCCGGCGGGTCGCGGCTCCAGGCCAGCTTGCCGGCCCGATCCGCCCTCGCGCGGCTCGGCTTCGCCCCGAACCGTACGCTCCCCACGCCGCGCCGCGACTTCTTCCGCGACTTGGAAGCCGGCGATGGCGCGGGCGTCGAAGTGCTGCTGCTCGCCGACACGTTCAATCGATGGTTCGAGCCGGAGAATCTGCGCGCCGCCGTCCGCGTGCTCGCCGCCGCCGGTTTCCGTGCGCGCGTGCCCGCCACCGGCGCGAGGCCGCTCTGCTGCGGACGCACCTACCTCGCCGCCGGCATGGTCGATCGCGCTCGGGCGGAGGCGCGACGGACGCTGGCCGCGCTCGCGGGCGACGTGCCGGTGATCGGCCTGGAGCCCTCGTGCCTGCTGACCTTGCGCGACGAGTTCCGTTCGCTGCTGCCTGGCGCGGCTTCGGATGCGCTGGCGGGGCGGGCGCTGCTGCTGTCGGAGTTCCTCTCCCGCGAGAAGGTCGCACTGCCGCTCAAGAATCTGCCTGTTTCCGCGCACCTCCACGGCCACTGCCACCAGAAATCCTTCGGCGCCTTCCCCGCCGCGCTGGCGGCCTTGCGCCAGGTGCCCGACCTCGCGGTGTATCCGATCGCCTCATCGTGTTGCGGGATGGCCGGCGCGTTCGGCTACCAGGCCGAAACCCAGGACGCCTCGCGCGCCATGGCCGAGGCCGCGCTGATCCCGGCCGTGCGCGCCGCCGGCGCGGACGACATCATCGTGGCCGACGGCACCTCCTGCCGCCATCAAATCCGCGATCTCGCCGGGCGTGACGCGGTCCATTCCGTGCGCGTGCTGGACCGCGCGCTCCGATGATTCCCGGGCCAATGACGCCCGAGGACGTGCTGGCGTTCTGGTTTGCCGATGGTCCCGCCCGGTTCCGCGAGGCTTGGTTCCGCGCCACGCCGGAGTTCGATGCCGCCTGCCGCGAGGGGTTCGCCGCCGTGCTGGATGCCGCCCGCGCGGGCACGCTCGATCACTGGACGGCAACGCCGCGGGGCGCCCTGGCGCTGGTGATCGTGCTCGACCAGTTCTCGCGCAACATCCACCGCGGCACGCCGGGCGCCTATGCCGCCGACCCGCGCGCCCGTTCGATCGCCGACGCCGCCTTGGCGCGCGGCGACGACCGGCATCTCGGCCCGGTCGAACGCATCTTCCTTTATCTCCCGTTCGAGCACGCCGAGCATCTGGCCGATCAGGATACGTCGGTGCACCTGTTCGAGACGCTGCGCGGCACATTCGACACGGCGGAGAAGGCGATCGACATCGCGCACCGCCACCGCGACGTGATCCGCCGCTTCGGCCGCTTCCCGCACCGCAACGCGATCCTGAACCGCGTCAGCACGCCGGAGGAACTGGCCTACCTTGCCGAACCCGGCAGCGGGTTCTGACACCAGCGACCCTTCGCTTCGACCCCTCCCCCCGACCCCCTCCCGCAAGGGGAGGGGGAGTAGGGCGTGGCACTCCACTCCTCCCCTCCCCTTGCGGGAGGGGTTGGGGGAGGGGTCGAGGGCCGTATGCGTGAAACTGCTCCAATCCCGCGCGCTCACCCCGTCGGCTCGCCCAGCCCGGCTAGGAAGCCCAGCAGCGCCGTGTTCACCTCCGCCGGCCGCTCCTGCTGGATCCAATGCCCGCCGCCCTCGATCAGCACCGTGTCGCGCAGATTCGGCACCTGCGCCGCCAATCCCTGCTGCCAGCCGGCCGCGATCGGGGAGTTGATGACCGCGTCGCGCGTCCCCGCGATGAACAGGGCGGGTGGGCTGACCCTCGCGCCTTGCCAGGGCGCAAGCAGTTCCCAGTTGCGGTCGAGGTTGCGGTAGTAGTTCAGCCCGCCGCGAAATCCGGTGCGGCGGAACGCCGCCGCCATGATCTCCAAATCCGTCGCGGTCAGCCAGCTTGGCAGGACAGGCGGATCAAGGGTGCGGGTCAGGAACCCGCCGCCCTCGGGGATGGTGAGCGCCAACCCCTCGCGCTTCGGCGCGTCCTCCGAGCCGCTGTAGAGGATCCGGCGCAAGGTGGCGGTGGGGTCGGCCTCGAACTCGGCCTCGGCCACGCCGGGTTCCTGGAAATAGATCCAATAGAACCGATCAAGCCCCGCCTGTCGGATGACCGCCAGGGGTGCGTCGGATCGGCGCGGACGGAACGGCACGCTCAACGCCGCGACGGCGCGGAACAGGTCGGGGCGCAGCAGCGCGGCGGTCCAGGCGATGCTCGCCCCCCAGTCGTGGCCGACGATGACCGCCTGGCTCTCGCCGAGCGCGCCGACCAGCGCCACCAGGTCGCCCACCAGATGCAGCAAGGTGTAGGCGCCGATATCGGCCGGCGCATCGCTGCCGCCGAAGCCACGCAGATCGGGCGCGACGACCCGGTAGCCGGCGGCGGCGAGCGCGGGGATCTGATGCCGCCAGGAATACGACATCTCGGGCCAGCCGTGGCACAGCAGCACGAGCGGGCCGTCGCCCTGCTCGAGCACATGCAGCTTGATGCCGTTCGCGGCGAGATCCCTCTCCATCAGTCGAACCTCCTCACACGGGCTTCTGCACCACCCATTTCTGGAACGGCGGCGCGCCGCCCACCTGCAACCGGCCGCCAACCTCGCGCGCGAAGTTGTTCGCGGCGTTGACCACGCCCGGCCAAGCCGGCGTGTAGTCGTCGCCGATCATCACGCCGCCGCCGCGCAGCACCTTCCACCACCCGCGGCAATCCGCCAGGACGTCCGCCTCCTCGTGCGAGGCGTCGATGTGCAGCACGTCCACCCGCACCCCGCAGCGGAGCAGGAACGCGGCGGCCGTCGTCGAGGTCTGCGCGAACGGGATGATCCGGTCGGCCAGGCCGCGCTGGACGACATTGGCGAGAAACACCGCATAGATGCCCGGCATCCCGTTTGTCGTCCGCAGCTCCGGACGCCATTCGTCGGACAGCAGATGATCGAGGCCGCCGAGCCACGTATCGACGCAAACGATCAAGGTGTCGAGTTCGAGCGAGCGGGCCAGTTCCGCCATGTGGACCGCCGAGCGCCCCTTCCAGGCGCCCACCTCAATGGCCGTTCGCGGGCGGAGCTGACGGAACACGTCGGCGAAGACCGGGCTGTCGCTGCCGCCCCAGCCCTGCAAGTCCGCAAGCGCGGGATCGGCGGCCACGTCCGCGTACGGGGATCGCGGGTGGATCAGCCGCATCGCGTCCCCGAGCGTCATCCTTGTCCGGTGCCGCTCGTTCCAGTCGTAGCCTTGCGAGCGAAACCACTCGACGCGCGAGGTGTGCATCCCGTCGCTCTCGTTGATCACATAGTAGCAGGTGGCTGATTGCGTGCCCCGCCCCTGGTGGCGCTGGCGGAGCAGGTCGAACACGCGGCGATCCTCGCCGCCGCCATTGTCGAACGTGGAGATCGCCCACTCCGGCAGAACGTCGTGACAGGCGATCTTGTCGATCATCAGGCAATTGGTATCGACGAAACCGCCGAACCGCTGGTTGAACACGCCCGCGCCGGGTCCGACGGACTCCCACTCGTCCACGCAGATCGGCTCGTCGGTGCGCGGATCGACCATCCAACGCCGGCAGAACGCCCACTCGGCACCTTCGATTGTTTCGAGCAAGCCCGCGAGATGGGTCGGCGCGATCCAGTTGTCGTCATCGAGGTAGGCGATATGCCGGCTGTTGGCGAGCATCGTCAATGCGCCGCGCAACGAGCCTCCGAAGGCGCAGGAATGGAGGCCGCCATGGGCCCGCGCCGTCGAATAGCCGGGGTCGACGATGTCGAGATCGACATGCGCGGGTTTCTCCTCCGCGATGGTCCGCAGGACATCCCGCGTTCCCAGCGCCTGGTCGACGCCGAGGAGGAGCTGGATGCGCCCGTCGAGAGCCTGGGCGTACACCGACCGCACCGCGCGCAGGAGCGAGGGCCGCAAAACAGTCGGGATAACGATTGCGGCCCGGTACGGCGCCTGCCGGTCCGCCGACGCGAAGGACGTTATCATGGCGTGCGAGTGGCACGGCCTGAAGCGGCAAGTCAACCGGAACGAAACGACATGGCTCAAAAGCATTCTCGCCCGGCACGGCGATTCGCGTTCCCGTGGCCGTCGCGCTAAAGCGACTGCCAGCGACCCGGCGAGCGCCGCGCTGGGTCGCAGTTGCAATGCGGCGAGGGAGGCCGCCCGTTCGATCCAGCGGATCGCCGGCGGGCCAGCTTGGGGGCACCAGAGCGATGAAACGTCGGGAATTCCTGCGGTCCAGCGCCGGCGTCGCGCTAGCGGCCACTGGAGGCGCCGCCATTGGAACGCACGCGCTCGCCGCGCCGCCGATCGTGGGACGGGCCGACAACCGGGTGCTGCGGTTCATCCCGCAAGCCAACCTCGCCAACCTCGACCCGATCTGGACCACGCTCTACGTGGTGCGCAACGCGAGCCTGCTGTTCTGGGACACGCTCTATGGCGTGGACAGCTCGCTCACGCCGCGCCCGCAGATGTGCGAGGGGAGCGAGGTGTCCGACGACGGGCTGACCTGGACCTTCCGGCTGCGCCCCGGCCTGAAATGGCACGACAACGAGAAGGTCCTGGCGCGCGACTGCACCGCCAGCGTGAACCGCTGGATGGTGCGCGACAACATGGGCCAGATGGTCAAGACCCGGCTGGCAGAGATCGCGCCCATCGACGACCGCTCCTTCCGCCTTCGCCTCAACCAGCCCTTCCCGAAGCTGCTCTACGCGCTGGGAAAGGTCGGCACGCCCTGCGCCTTCATGATGCCGGAGCGGATGGCGAAGACCGATCCGTTCTCGCAAATCAGCGAGTATGTCGGCTCCGGCCCGTTCCGCTTCCGCCGTGACGAGTGGGTGCCGGGCGCGCAGGCCGTGTTCGAGCGGTTCGACGGCTACGCCCCGCGCCAGGAGAAGCCCGATTGGCTGGCCGGCGGCAAGGCGGTGAACTTCGACCGGGTGGAATGGCGCATCATCCCCGATGCCGCGACCGCCGCCGCCGCGCTCCAGAACGGCGAGATCGACTGGTGGGAGACGGCGAACGCCGACATCGTGCCGATCCTGCGGAGCAACGCCGATGTGCGCGTCGACATCGCCGATCCGCTGGGCAATATCGGCGACCTGCGGATGAACCACCTCTATCCGCCCTTCAATGATCAGCGCGTGCGCCTCGCCGCGCTGATCGCAGCCAACCAGGCGGACTACATGCAGGCGGTGGCGGGCAACGACCCGAATCTGTGGCAGACCTCCGCCAGCTTCTTCACCCCCGGCACGCCGCTCTACACCGAATATGGCGGGGAGAATTTGAAGCGCCACGACCTCGCCGCCGCGCGCAAGCTGATCGAGGAGTCCGGCCACAAGGGCGCCAAGGTGGTGATGATCATCGGCACCGACGTGCCGATCGTGAAGGCGCAGGGCGACGTGACGGCCGACACGCTGAACAAGATCGGGCTGAACGTCGATTACGTGGCGACCGACTGGGGCACGGTCGGCGCCCGCCCCGCGCAGAGGAAGCCGCCCGCCGAAGGCGGCTGGAACATCTTCCACACCTGGCATGCCGGCGTCGATTGCGTGAACCCCGGCGCGCAGCCCGCCTACTACACGACCGGCGACAAGGCATGGTTCGGCTGGCCGAAATCGGACGCGGTGCAGGCGCGGATCGACGCCTGGTTCAGCGCGCCGACGCTGGATGCCGAGAAGGTGGCCGTGCGTGAGCTGAACAAGGCCTCGATGGACTTCGTCACGTTCGTCCCCACCGGGTTCTTCAAGGGCTACCAGGCCTGGCGCGGCGACCTCGCCGGCGTCGTCAAGGCGCCGTTCCCTGTGGTCTGGGGACTGGAGAAGAAAGCATGATGCCAAAATCGATCAAAAATCACCGTCATGCCCGGCGAAGGCCGGGCACCCACGTCTTTTCCTCGCCGAGAGCAAAGACGTGGGTGCCCGGGCCGAGCCCGGGCATGACGATGTCGGGTGGCTCCTCTCCCCGTGGGGGAGGGATCGCGGGCGGGACTCCGTAGATGCTCGGCTACGTCTCCCGCCGCGTCGCCGCCACCGTCCCGGTGATGCTGTTCGTCGCCTTCTTCGTGTTCAGCCTGCTCTATCTGGCGCCTGGAGACCCGGCGGCGATCATCGCCGGGGACCAGGCGAGTCCGGCCGACATCCTCCGCATTCGCGCTTCCCTCGGTCTCGATCGGCCGTTCGTGGTCCGCTTCGGCGAGTGGCTGTGGCAGATCCTGCACGGCGATCTCGGCACGTCGATCTTCACCAACCTGCCGGTCGGTCACATGATCGCGCAGCGGATCGAGCCGACCTTGTCGCTGATGGTGCTGACTACGCTGCTCGCGGTGCTCGTCGCCGTGCCGCTCGGCGTGCTCGCGGCCTGGAAACAGGGCTCGTTCATCGATCGCGCGGTGATGGTCATGGCCGTTCTTGGCTTCTCGGTCCCGGTCTTCGTCATCGGCTACGTGCTCGCCTATCTCTTCGCGCTGAAGCTAGGCTGGCTGCCGGTGCAGGGGTTCGTCCCCATCGGCCGGGGCCTGTGGCCGTTCCTGCGGACGCTGATCCTGCCCTCGGTGGCGTTGGGGCTGATCTACATCGCGCTGATCGCGCGAATCACCCGCGCAACGATGCTGGAGGTGCTGAGCCAGGACTACGTCCGCACCGCGCGCGCCAAGGGTGTCGGCTCGCGCGAGGTCCTGTTCGTTCACGCGCTGAAGAACGCGGCCGTTCCGATCGTGACCGTGATCGGCAACGGCGTGGCGCTGCTGATCGGCGGTGCTGTCGTGACCGAGACGGTGTTCGCCATCCCTGGCCTCGGGCGGCTGACGGTGGATGCGATCCTGCGGCGCGACTACCCGGTGATCCAGGGCGTGGTGCTGCTGTTCAGCATCACCTACGTGGTGGTGAACCTGCTGGTCGATTTGCTCTACACGCTCTTTGATCCGAGGATCCGGTATTGAGCGCGACCGCCGCCCCGCTGCCCGACATCCTGCCCCCGCGAGTCCGGCGCGGCCGGGTCCGCGGCTTCATTCGCCGCCATCCCACGATCGCCGCGGGCGGGGCGCTGATCGCGGTCATGGTGTTCATCGCCATCGCCGCACCCGTGCTGACCCGCTACGACCCGATGGCGATCGCGCCAGCCCAGCGCATCCGCGATCCTTCCACCTTGCACTGGTTCGGCACCGACATGCTGGGGCGCGACATCTACGCGCGCACCCTTTACGGCACGCGCATCTCGCTCCTGGTCGGCTTTTCCGTGGCGTTGCTGGCCTCGGCCGCCGGCACGCTGGTCGGCGTCGTCGCCGGGTTCGTGCGTTTTCTGGACGGGATCATCATGCGGGTGATGGACGGCATGATGTCGATTCCGCCCATCCTGCTCGCGATCGCGCTGATGGCGCTGACGCGCGCCTCGGTGCAGAACGTCGTCATCTCCATCGCCGTCACCGAGTTTCCGCGCGTCGCCCGACTGGTGCGCGGCATCGTGCTCAGCCTGCGCGAGCAACCCTACGTGGAGGCGGCGCTGGCGGCGGGCACGCGGATGCCCGTCATCATCTGGCGCCATATCGTCCCCAACACCCTGGCACCGCTGATGGTGCAGGCGACGTTCATCTGCGCCTCGGCGATGATCACCGAGGCGATCCTGTCCTTCATCGGCGCTGGCACCCCGCCGACGGTGCCGAGTTGGGGCAACATCATGGCCGAGGGCCGGGCCCTCTGGCAGATCAAGCCCTTTATCGTGTTCTTCCCGGCGGTGTTCCTGTCGGTCACCGTGCTCGCGGTGAACCTGCTGGGCGACGGGCTGCGCGACGCGCTCGACCCGCGGCTGGCGAAACGGCTGTGACGATGTGGTTTTCTCGGCGTCCGCGAACCCCTCCCCCAACCCCTCCCGCGAGGGGAGGGGAGGTTCTGTCGCGTGGCCTTCTTCTCCCCCTCCCCTTGCGGGAGGGGGCCGGGGGGAGGGGACCGCGCGACGGAGCACATGGATCATTCCCATGACCCCCCTCCTCGAAGTCGCCGACCTCCGGACCCACTTCGGCACACAAGACGGCGTGGTGCGCGCGGTCGATGGCGTGTCGTTCAGCATCGACCCAGGCGAGACGGTGGGGATCGTGGGGGAGTCCGGGTGCGGCAAGTCCGTCACCTCGATGTCGATCCTGCGCCTGATCCAAGAGCCGCCGGGCCGGATCGCGGGCAGCGTGCGCTTCAACGGTCGCGACCTGCTGACGCTCTCCGAGCCGGAGATGCGCCGCATCCGCGGCAACGAGATCTCCATGATCTTCCAGGAGCCGATGACAAGCCTGAACCCCGTCCTGACCGTCGGGCGGCAGATCGGCGAGACGGTGCGTCTGCACCAGGGCGTTTCGGACGCCGCGGCGGAGCGAAAGGCGATCGAGATGCTGGCCCTGGTCGGCATTTCCGTGCCCGAGCGGCGGGTGCGCGAGTATCCGCACCAGCTCTCTGGCGGGATGCGCCAGCGGGTGATGATTGCCATGGCGCTCGCGTGCAACCCGAAGCTGCTGATCGCCGACGAGCCGACCACGGCGCTCGACGTGACCATCCAGGCGCAGATCCTCGACCTGATGCGCGACCTCAAGACGCGGCTCGGCTCGGCGATCATGCTCATCACGCACGATCTCGGCGTCGTTGCCGAGATGGCCCAGCGCGTGGTGGTCATGTACGCGGGCCGCAAGGTCGAAGAGGGCTCGGTGGAGGCGATCTTCGCCCGCCCGCTGCACCCCTACACGCGCGGCCTCCTCGGCGCCGTGCCGAAGCTCGGGTCTTCGATTGAGGCCAAGGGACGGGGGCGGCTGACGGAGATTCCGGGCCTCGTGCCCTCGCTGCGCGCGCCGATCGTGGGCTGCGCGTTTGCGGGGCGCTGCCCGTTGGCCACGGACGTGTGCCGGCAGATCAGTCCGCCGATCGCGGAGCACCTGCCCGGCCATGCCGCCGCCTGCCACCACGCGCGCGTGCTGGTGAACGCATGAACTCGCGCGAACGCCTCTCCCAATCTCTCCCGCAAGACCAGGGGAGACGCAAGCGCTGCGCCTTCTGCTCCCCCTCCCCTCGCAGGAGGGGGCCGGGGGAAGGGGAACCGGGCGGCAATGAGCTCTCCGCATGACACGCACTCTGCTGCAAGTCTCCGGCCTCAAGAAGCACTTCCCAGTCAATGCCGGCTTCCTCGGCCGCCGGGCGGGCACGGTGTATGCGGTCGATGGGGTGAGCTTCGATATCGCGCGCGGCGAGACGCTGTCGCTGGTGGGAGAGTCCGGCTGCGGCAAATCGACCGTCGGGCGCGCCGTCCTGCGCTTGCTGGCGCCCACGGCGGGCGAGGTGCATCTGGACGGCGCGCGGATCGACAACCTTCCCGCCCGCCGTCTGCGCCCGCTGCGCCAACGGATGCAGGTCGTGTTCCAGGACCCGTTCAGCAGCCTCAACCCCCGCATGCGGGTGCGCGACATCCTGACCGAGCCGATCACCAATTTCGGCCTGGCGCGCGGGCGTGCGCTGGACGAGCGGGTGGACCTGCTGTTGGACAAGGTGCGCCTGCCGCGCGACGCGGCCGGGCGCTACCCGCACGAGTTCTCCGGCGGCCAGCGCCAGCGCATTGGCATCGCCCGCGCGCTCGCCCCCGGCGCCGACCTGATCGTCTGCGACGAGGCGGTCTCGGCGCTCGACGTGTCGGTGAAGGCGCAGATCGTCAATTTGCTGGCCGACCTGCAGGACGAGCTTGGCCTTTCGATGCTGTTCATCAGCCACGACCTCGCCATCGTCGAGCATCTGACGCATCGCATCGCCGTCATGTATCTCGGCAAGATCGTGGAGCTGACGGACCGGCGCACGCTGTTCGCGCGCGCCCACCACCCCTACACGCAGGCGTTGCTGTCGGCCGTGCCGGTGCCCGATCCGGGCGCGAAGCGCCAGCGCATCATCCTGCGCGGCGACGTGCCGAGCCCGATCAATCCGCCCTCGGGGTGCCGGTTTCACACCCGGTGCCCGTACGTCTTCGACCGCTGCCGGACGGAGGAGCCGTTGCTGCGCGCGGTCGGCCCCGGTCAGGTCTCGGCCTGTCACCTGGACGGCTGGCAACGACAACTGGAGCAGCCTGGACACATCTCCGGGCGCGGTGCAGGTTAGGGCGCGGGCGGCGTTCGCGCCGGGTCAGCTCCAAGACGACCGTCCGAGTTGCCGCGATAGCACGCACGGATAATTTTCTCGGGGGCGCGCCATGGCAATCCGCTTGCAGCAAATGCATCCTGCTCTGGTACACCTGCCGATCACGCTCCTGCCGCTCGCGGTCGGCGCCGACCTTCTCGGGTACATCACGGGAGACAAATCACTTCTCGACTTTGGGCGAAAGGCAATCGGGATCGCCGCGGTAGGCGCGCTCGGCTCCGCCGTCAGTGGGCTCATCGCCGGCGAGGAGGTGAACGTCGAGGGCGCGTCGCAAGACATGCTGATGACCCACCGTAACCTGAACTTCGTCGCGACCGTAGTCGCGACCTCGATGGCGGTCTGGCGCGCCAAACGCGAGCGGCCGAACGCCGTCTATCTCGGCGCCGGCCTCGCCGGGGTTAGCGTGCTGGCGTATACGGCCTACCTGGGCGGCAAGCTTGTCTACGACGTCGGTGTGGGCGTCGAGCCGGCGCATGGGGTGTATCGGACCGACGCACCGACATTGCGGACGGGGCAGGTCGGCGCGTTCCTCACGACGGCGCTGACCGACCTTCTGCACGGAGTGCAGCATATGATCCAGGAGGTGGGCAAGGGACAGTTCGTTCCCACCATTATGACCTGGTGCGCGAAGCACTGCGGCGCCGCCAAGTAGATTGCGACCGCCGATCTTGGAACCAGAAAACCAAGCGCCATGGCAAACCCGCCCAAGCTCCCGCCGTCGCACGATCCGCTCGCCGCGTCGCTCAGCGCCGCGGACGATCGGATTCTGCTGAGCGATTGGTTGCCGCCGCGCGAGGCCATCGTGCCCCGTATCCGTGTGGGCCGGCGCTGGATCAGCATCCTCTGGGCGGTACCGATCGGGTGCGCGGCGCTCATCATCGCAATCGCCCTCGCGCAGAGCTTGCGGGAGGCGCCGGAGGCCAAGGCCTTCATCGCGCGATACACCGGCATCCCGCAGGCCGCGCCGTCGGTCGGCACCGGATTCCCGGGGTGGCTGCGACTGCAGCACTTCCTCAACATGTTCTTCATGCTGTTCATCATCCGTGCCGGCATCCAGATCCTCGCCGACCACCCGCGGCTGTATTGGAAACGGGACTGCACGCCCGGCACGGACTGGTTCCGCTTCCAGCACACGGTGCCGACTGGCCGCATCTGGACCGCCAAGGACGATTCGGTGACGCTTCCGAAGTGGCTGGGCATTCCGGGCCTGCGCCACACGATCGGGCTTGCCCGCTGGTGGCACTTCTCCGTCAACATGCTGTGGACGCTCAACGGTATCGCCTTTTACGTGCTGCTGTTCACGACCGACCAGTGGCGCCGCCTGGTGCCGCTCACCTGGACCGTGTTCCCCAACGCGCTCTCGACTGCGATCCAGTATGCGTCGCTGAACTTCCCGGTCGACGAGAGCTGGACCCGCTACAACGGGCTGCAGCAGCTCACCTACTTCATCACGGTGTTCATCGCGGCCCCCACGTCCATCGCCACCGGCTTGCTGCAAAGCCCGGCGATCTCCAACAGGCTGGGCTGGGGCGGCAGGGTGATGAACCGCCAGTTGGCGCGGTCCATCCACTTCATCTCGTTCTCCTGGTTCGTATTCTTCATTTTTGCCCATGGGATCATGGTGTTCGTCACCAGCCTGCGGCAGAACACGAACCGCATGTTTGCCGGCGTGGAGAACGGCTCCTGGTCCGGCATCGTGCCCTTCGTCGTGGCCATGGCGATCCTGGCGGCGGCTTGGGCGATGGCCTCGCCGTTCACGATCCGGCACGCCCGGCTGGTGCAGAAGACCGGCGCCTTCATGGTCGGCTGGATCAAGGGACTGTCCGAGTCGTGGGATCCGCGGTCCCAGATGACCGAGAAGGATATCTCGCCGTATTTCTGGCCGAACGGCACGATGCCGAGTTCCGCCGAGTTCGATACCCTCGTGGCCGAGGATTTCGCGCACTATCGGCTGCGGGTCGGCGGGCTGGTCGAGCGACCGCGGGAGTTCTCCCTGGCTAATCTCAAGACGATGCCGAAGCAGAAGCAGATCACGACGCATTTCTGCATCCAGGGGTGGTCCGGCGTCGCCGAGTGGGGCGGCGTTCCCATGCGCCACATCCTCGACCTCGTGAAGCCGAAGCCTGACGCCCGCTACGTCGTGTTCTACTCATTTTCCGAGGGCGGCGAAGGCGGCGGCTACTACGACGTGCACGAGATGCACAACATGCGCCATGAACTGACGATCCTTGCGTACGAGATGAACGGGATCCCGGTCAGCGTGCTGCACGGAGCGCCCCTGCGCCTGCGATGCGAGAACGAGCTGGGTTTCAAGATGGTCAAGTGGATCACGGCGATCGAGTTCGTGCATGACTTCGCCGACCTTGGCGCCGGCCAGGGCGGATACAACGAGGACCACGAGTTCTATGGCTACCGCATGCCGATCTGATTGGCTGCGGTGACCAAGGAGAGGACAGATGTTTGCAGAGCAAATTTTGCCGAGGGCGCGTGAGCGCCTCGCGACGATCGGCGCCGGCGCGCCCGTCCGGGAAGCGGCCGACCTCATGTGCAAGCCCCACACCGATCTTGTCGTGGTGTGCGACCCCAACGGCGGCATGGTCGGCGTCCTGACGAAGACCGACATTGTCGGGCAGATCAGGCAGTGCGGCGGAAGCGGCTGCGTGGCCAGGGTGGACACGATCATGACGCGCGACGTCGTCTCCTGCCGGCCGAGCGAGTCGCTGCAGGATATCTGGTCGATGATGAAGCAACATGGCTTGCAGCGCATCCCGATCGTCGATCAGTGCGGGAAGCCGATCGGAATCATCTATGCGCGGGATGCGCTTCAGAACTTGCTGAGCGAAGTCGGGGATGAGGAAACCCTGCTTCGTGATTACGTGATGAGCGTAGGCTACCAATGATGCACTCACCCCGGCGGGAGATGCGGGCTCGCGGTGGCGCCCTCACCACACCATGCGCGGCGTGACGGGCTTTGGCCGGCCGGGGCGCGTGCTGGACAGCCATTCCGTGACTGGCATGAAGCGGGGGGCCAGGAACTGGTACGTGCGGCCCATCAGCGCCGCCGTCGTCGGACCGGGCTCCGTTCCTGCCGCCTCCCACCAGCCAAGCACCGGCTCCCACGCGCGCAGACTGCGATACAGCCAGTCGCGGTGGGAGCGGATGAAGGCGCGCTGGCTCTCGGCATTCCGCAGCGCGGCCAGCACCTCGCCCGTCTGCGCGTCCAATTCATCGAACCGCTGCTGCGTCTTGCCCAACCCGATGGCGGCGAGCCGGCGGACCTGGGTGGCGGTTTCCGATTGATGGGCATCGCCCCGCCAGGCGCACGCGACACGCTGGATCTTCGAGATCGCCGCGATCAGCCGGCCAAGCAGCCGCTCGCGAAGGGCCTCGATATAGCTGAGTTCCTCGCCCAGGGCCTCCAGCAGGACCAGCACCTGGTCGGCGTGGCTCAACCGCATCTCCTGGGCGGCGCGAGCGATGGCGGTCTGCACCCGGATCCGCAGCAACGGGTCGTCGGCCACCTGGAGCAGCAATTCCGCGGTGAGGTCCATCCGGTCGCCGCCGGTCCCGGCGGTGAGCCAGGCGACCATCTGCAAGCGCAGCCGGGTGTTGGCGAGGGCGGCATGGATGGGATCGGGCTGCCAGCTCGCCTGTCCGGTCAGAACCTCCGAGGGAAGATCGTCCCCCAGGCGCAGGGCGGCGACGAAATCCAAGGCCTCGGCGATCAGGGCGAGCATCCGCCCGTCCGGCGATTCGTCGTCGATGCCGAATTCCCGCTGAAGGGAGCGCAGCGGCAGCGCCGCCTGCCGATCGCCCAGTTCGATGATCATTACCGCCGCGTCGTCCGTCTCCGCCCGGCGGAATAGCGGGGTCCCGCAGGCGGTGAACATGCGATGGTGCAGCAGACAGAGTGTCGGCGTTCCGGGTTCGGGGTCGGGCAGGCCGGGGCGTTCGGACGGAATCGACATCGGTGCGGCCATGCAAGCACCGACTGGTAAAGAGATCCTTAGCGGGAGACGGAATCGGGGCCGCGTCGAATATCCTCACGGAAGTGACCGGCCACTCAATTGACGGCGGCCGATCGGCACCCGCAACTAATTACAGGCCCCTCCCCCAACCCCTCCCGCAAGGGGAAGGGAGGAGTAAGAGGCGCCGCGCCTTCTGCTCCCCCGCCCCTTGCGGGAGGGGGTCGGGGGGAGGGGGCCAGGGTCAACGATTTGGGCTGGAATCGTCGGCATCACACGATGCCAGCCGCGCGATAGAGCGGGATTCGCTTCTCGAGGCTCGTGCGCAGCGCCTCGCGCACCCGCTCGGCATCCTTGGCCGCCGGATCGACTATGCGCAGCCAATCATCCAGCGACGCCGCGCCGTCGCCCTCCCGCACGCGATCGGCGACCAGGATGTCGATCATGCTGCCCGCCGCGCCGGCGCCCAGGAGGTTGCTCGCCAGCGCCAGGGTCCCGCCAAGGTTGGGGGTTCCCGGCAGCCGGCGCGCGCAGAACCGGTTGAAGCGCCGCGCGGCGGCCCCGGTCGCCGTGCCCGGCCGGAGGACCGGCTCGGCGAACCCAAGGCCGACGAGGATGCCCACCAGTTCGGCCGGATTGCTGCGCCGCCCCTCCAGCCCCGGCAACTCCAGCAACTCGCCGACGCATCGTGGCCGGACGGCGAGCGCCTCGACGATGGGCCCATAGAAGCCCCGGTTCAGCTCGGCCCGGCCGGCCGAGATGTCGATCTCGAACGCCATATCGGCCGCCGGGATCGCCAGCGCCAGCCACGCCTCGCGCAGCGCCGCGTCGCGCGCTGCCGGGGCGATACGGCGCGGACCGCGGACGAACACGTCGTGGCGCAGCATCCGCGACAGGCACATGTCCTTCACCAGCTCGCGGGCCAGCGGATCGTCGAAGCGACGATACTCGGTGCGCTGCGCTTCCGTCAGCGTCAGCTCGGGGAAGTTCTCGGTCAGCGTGGCGGAGGCGACCCAGTCGAGCTTCGCCTCGGCGAGCGCGGCGGCGACATCGGCGTGAAAGCACGGTGCCCACGCCTCGTTCATGTATTCATGCGCGAGATACGAAATCGGCATGTCGGCGAACCGTCGCAGGAGGCTCTGCGCCAACGGCTGGTCGCGAAGCTGCCCGGCCTCGGCCTCGTTCAGCGCACGGGCGAGCCTGACGCCCTCCTCGGCCTGCCGATCGCTGCGCCAAGCAAGCCGGCGGCCGGTCTCGCGCAGCAGCCGCTGCAACCCGATCGCGCCCGCCCAGCCGGGCAGGGCGTTGTAGCTGACATGCACGGCCCCGCCGGGGCGTATCCTGGCGCGCAGCAGCCGCACGATGCCGGACTGCACCGCCGCCGGCACCCAGCTCCACAGCCCGTGCAGGCTGGCGAAATCGGCTTCCGGCACGAGGCGCGCGGCATGGTCCTCGGCCAATGTGGCGAGATCGGCTTCGAGGAACGCCACGTTCTCGATGCCGGCCTCGGCGGCCCAGGCGCGGGCGGTCGCGATGTGGGCCGGGTTGAAGTCGATCGCCGTCACTTGCCAGCCCGGATTGGCGGCAGCCAGCAGCAGCGCGCCGAACCCCTGGCCGCAGCCCAGCTCCAGGTAGCTGACCGGCGCATCCGGTTCCGGCAGAGGACACAACACACCGCCGAGCAGGCCCGCCAGCGCCATGATCGCCGGGGATTGCTGGCGGTAGTAGCCGGGCATGTAGGCGATGTCGGTGACGTAGCCGCTGTTCCAGAACGTCACGTTCACCCCGTCTGCTGCGCTTCGATGACCTCGGCCTCGAACACCGCGTCGGCGGCGTCGACGCGCGCCGCCGCGGTGCCGGGCGGGCCGGGAACCCAGGTGTTCCAGCCGAGCCGGGGCGGCGGATCGGCGTCCGCGTCGAGCCGCAGCGGCGGCACCTCGGCGGCGGCGAGAACGGGATTGACCGCGAAGCCAAGCTCGAACCCCACATAGGCGCGCGTCAGCGCGACCAGCCGGTGCAGCGCCCGCCGGTCCGGCAGCAGGGCGGCGAACGCGGCCCGGTTCAGGGGGCCGATGCGGAGGATGATGCGCGCCTGCGGGTCCCACGCCCGCGCCCCGGCCGCCGCATCCACGCCGAGGCGGCAGAAGGCGCCGGGCAAGCCGCCCGCCGGCAGCCGCGTGCGCTGGTCGGGCGGCAGGTTGAGCCAGGCACCCGCGAACTCCACCACCTCCACGCGCCGCCCCAGCCAGTCCGACAGCATGGCGGCGAGCCGGTCCGCCGAGCGGGGCCGCATGGCGAACAGCCCGGCGTAGTGCAGCACGGCCTCCGTGCCGACCGCGAGGCGCGGCGCCAGATGCGGGGTGCCGAACCCGGTCAGCGACAGCATCGCGTGCGACACCGGGTCGGGCTCGGCCCGGTCCGCCGCCTGCTCGGCGGCGCGTGCGGGACGGTACTTGATCCCGGAGCGGGCAAACAAGGCGATGAACCGATGCGACAGCAGGTCCAGGAAATCGTGCAGCGCGCGGGAGCGCGAGCGCAGCGCGCGCGTGACCTCCTCCGTGTAGGTGCGCGGCAGGACGCCCGAGGGGCCGGTCAGCCCCATGACGCTCACCGTCATCCGGGGCGGCTGCCCCGCCGCATCGCGCACCTCGATCACGTCGGCGGGCGGGAAGGCGAGGCCGGGCGGGGTGCGGAACCGCACCATTTCGGCCGGATCGCCGCGATGCGCCAGCAGCCGCACGGCGGCATCGAAATGAAAACGCCACGGATGCGTGCGAAGTCGGGCGCGCGGCGATCCGGTCGGAGACGTCATGCCAGGGAGCGCGTGCCGCTGCGGGCGGGCCACGCGGCCGCCGTCCCGGGACGCCCGCGCAGCACGGCGCGCGTGCGGACGAACGAGTTGATGGTGCCATGCAGGGCGAGAAAGCGTTCCAGCACGGATGCCAGGAGATAGAGCCCCCCTGCCTGCCAGCCACGCGCATCGAATTCCAGGGTCACGTCCAACCCCCGGCAGAAGGCCGCCGCGCGGCCCGGCGCGCGGGCGGTGCCCGGGGCGGCGCTCACGCCGATCAGCCCCTCGATCGCGGCGCGGCTTTCGGCGCTGTCACGCAGGTCATACAGGCGAAGCACCTCGCGCAGCGCCGCCGCGCCCTCACGCCCGCCCGTGATGGACAGGTGGCCCAGCGAGAGGTGCGAGATCAGCCGCCAGAAGCCGCTCTCGCGCAGCGGTCGGCGCAAAGTCGGTGTCGGGGCGGTCAGGCACAGGACTTCGCTTACCGCCGTCGCGCCACGCACGAGCCGAAGCTGTCGCTGGCCGACGCCGAACGGCAGGTCCGCCGGCAAATCCCGGTTGAGGCAGAGCGCATCCACCGACAGCCGTGCGTCGCTCGGATCGTCGGGGCTGAACGCAGGGTCGTCGAGTGCCAGGAAAACTTCGGTGCCCGGCATACCCGGCGCGGCGGGACGCCGTGCGACGTGATAGAACCCGCCCGGTACGCCGGAATCTGCCTCGGCCTCCGTCTCCGCGAGCCGATGGAACGGCTTCCAGACGCGCATCGAACCGTCCGGCTGGCTCTCAAGCACGCGCCGGACGCTCCACACCTCCTTGCCGAGTGGGCTTCGCACGTCGGGAACGACGCGGCACTCGGTCGCGGTGTGGTCGAGGGCGATTGGCTCGCACCGCACGGCGAACAGGTTGACGAGCGGCACGCAGCCGAGGGCGAGCGAGGGCGCGCCGATGCCCCGCTCCAGCTCCGGCAGCGCGCGATCAAGATACACGAAGATGTCCAGCCGCGACCCGCCCGAGGCGAGCGTCTTCGCGTCGATCCCGGTAAAGTCGAAGAACAGGAATTTTTCGGGGAACGCGAAGTATTCGGTCAGCAGCCGAAAGCCCGTGAACCCCCGCGCCGGCCAGGGCAGCAGTGCGTCCTCAGGCTCGAACCCGGCCGGGCGCAGGCTGGAAGCGGGACGGATGACCGGCGCCGGATCGGTCGGCTGATCTGCATAGGCGAGCGAAAGCGTATGCCCGGCGAGCAGTTCATAGAGGGGCAACGCCTGATTCGCCGGATCGCGCAGGAAGAAGCGCAGCCGGTCCACGCCGAGCCGGGCAAAGGTCATGTCCGGGGCCGCGCAACGTAGCGTGATCCGCAGCACGGCGGCGGCGCCCCTGGCCTGCGGATTGACGGGTGCAGCGATCGGCTGACCCGACAGCCGCACGTCCTCGATCTCGATCGGCCAGAGCGTCAGTTCCGAAGTGGTGCGATACCGGCACGCCTCGCCATGCACCGGCTCGGTCTCCACCTCCACGCCAGCCGGCAGACGGGCCGGGATCAGCAGGTCGGGCCGGCACGCGAACCGCGCGATCATGCAGGACGGCATCGGCGCGAGGTAGTGCGGGTAGAGGAGATGGAGCAGCGCGTCCGTCAGCTCGGGGAACTCGTCGTCCAGCCGGTGATGCACGCGCGCCGCGAGGAAGGCCGCGCCTTCCAGCAGCCGCTCGACATGCGGATCGTCGGTCTTGTCGTCCGATAGCCGCAGCCGCCCAGCGAGCTTGGGATATTGCCGCGCGAACTCCCCGGCGAGTTGGCGGATCGCCTTCAGCTCGCGATCGTAGTAGGGCAGCAGGGCGTCGGACATGCGGTGCGTCTAGTGCCGCTGGAAATGGCGTCTTGCATCGACGGGCCGCGCCGAAGTCCGCATCACCCCTCCACCTCCCGCGCCGGCCGGATCGTCACGTCGTCGGCGGCCGGATCGATGATCGTGTCGAACGCGATCGCCTCGGGCGCCGGCTCCGCCTTCATCACGGCATCGATCCGTAGTCGCAATGTGTTGCTCAGGCGGTCGGCCTGCTCCAGCAGCGCCACCCGGACGGTCAGGAAGCGCGGCTCGAAGCGGCGGATCGTGTCCTCGATCTCCAGCCGGAGTTCCTCGCGCCGGCGCGGATCGTTGAAGGCGCCCGCCGTGAAGTCGGGGATGCCATAGCCGAGTGGCGAGGTCGCCAGCTCCGTCATGTGCGCGGGCCACGACAGCCAGCGCCGGCGCGCGTTCAGCAGCGCCTCCAGATCGCGCCGGACCGCGTCGCGCAGCTGGCCCAACGCATCGGCGGCGGACACCGGCGGATCGCGCATTTGGTCGGGCGCGTCGTCGATCAGCCGATCCAGCAAGGGCATCTGCACGCGCGGCGGGGTGCCGCGCCCGGGGTTGCGCCCGCTCACGCGCCGAACCGCAGCGTCGTGAGGTCCATGATCGCGACGTCCCCGTCGCCCGCGAGGAACACACGCTGGCCCACCCCGCGCACCGGCCCGCCCTCTTCCTGGCTCCACTCGGTCTCGCGCCCAAGCCGCTGCGCATCGCTCATCGGCGCGTCGGTCGCATAGACGACGGGAAGATAGACCTCGCCATCCGGCCCGGCGTTCACCGAAACCGATGCGCGGCGCCACAACAGGTCGCGCGGGCGCTTCGGCGCGTGGAATTCGATGCTGGCGATCCGTTCGGTCGGGATCCAGTAGTATTTGCCGGTCGTCGTCAGCACCTCGATGGTGCCGGCGAGCAGGTCGTCGGCGTCGCGCAGATCGTCGAACACCGTCTCCGCCATGCGGCCCGGCGTTCTCGGCCGCGCCGCCTCGGCGGCCTCGGCCTGCCGCGATGCCTCCGCCCGATCGCCCGCCCGGAATGCCACCAGCGCGGCCAGCGCGAGGCGCTGGGTCTCGGTCGGCTGATCGAGGAACTCCGGCACCCTGCCGTCGCGGAAGGTCTGGCGACGCGCGGTATCGGCCCGGACGAGCTGGCGGAACTCCGCGACGACGATGGCGGCGGACGGGTCCATCGTCGCGGCGGCGTCGAGGATGACATCGGCCCGCTCCAGATTGCCCGAAATGGCCAGAAGCTCGGCCAGCAGGATGCGGGCGGCGAGGTCGGTTGGTTTCTTGCGAAGCGTCCCCTGTGCCACGGCGATCGCGTCCTGCAACTTGCCGGCGCGCAGAAGCTCCGATGGGGTCTGGGCCGCGTCGCTCATGATCGCCTCCCGTCGCCGCCCCCCAGCTCGGTGACGAGCTGGATCGAGGCCGCGACATCATCGAGTTGATAATGCGGCTGGAGATGCACGGTGCAGCCGAAGCTGCCCGGCTTTCCGGGGATTTCCTGCACCGCCACGCGCCCATCGACCAGCGGGAATCGCGCCCGTGAATCGCCGGTCGCCGAGAGGTTCGCGTTGACGTAGCGCATCAGCCAGGTCTGGAGCAGCCGCTGCATCTCATCGGCGGTCTTGAACGATCCGACCATCTCGCGGCCCTTCATCTTCAGATGATGAGCGAAGCGCGATACGCAAAGAATCGAGTTCATCTGCACCGACAGACGCTCGTTGGCGTCGGCGGTGTTGGCGTTGGCGCCCTGGTGACGCGGCGGCGCGAGCAGGCCGCGCACCGCACCGAAGGCCAACTCCTCGCTGAACCGCAGCGCCGTCACCGGCATCAGGCCGGCATCGAGCAAGGCTCGCTCCTGCCGCCCCGTCAGCACGATCTCGATCGAGGGGCGGACCCAGACGCGGTCGGCGTCGGTTCGGAACGGCTCGACCGGAAGGTTCTCGATCAAGCCGCCGCCGATGCGATCGGTCTCCACGCCCCGGACGTCGGCCGGCCAGGTGAATGCGGCGAACGCGCGCACGACCACCGCGGCGAAGGCGTACCCGGCGCCCATCCACACGCGCGACCCTGCGTCGGGCGTCGCCTCGGCGTAGCGGAACAGGTCGGTCCGCGTGCCGTCGTCCTGCCAAGGCGGGCGCGCCAGCAGGCGCGGCAGGGTGAGGCCGACGAAGCGCATGTCCGTTCGGCCGGAGAGGCCCCGCCAGCGCGCATGCTCGGGGTTGCGCAGCGGCGCCGTGACGTCGGCGACGGGAGCGAGGTCGGCGAAATCGTCCACCTCGAGCAGGCTCGGCGAGGCGCCCAGAATCACCGGGGCGAACGCGGCGGCGGCGACGCCGGAGAGGGCGGCGAGCGCCGTCACGTCATCGGTCGGATGGCCCGGCCCCGGACGATGGCGCATCTCGTGGTCCACCACCAGCAGCCCGTAGGGTTCGCCGCCGGGCGTGCCGAACTCCTCCTCGTACACTTTCCGGAAGAGCTGGCTCTGGTCGAATTCGATCGCCCGCTCCAGATCGCGGCAGATCTCGGCCCATCCGACGTTGAGCACCTTGATCTTGATTCGCCTGCTCAGATCCGCCCCGCCCACAAGCCACGCCAGCCCCCGCCAGGCGCCCTCCAGGCGCCGCATCCGGCCATGGTGGAGAACGGCGTCGAGCTGATCCGAGATCAGGGCGTCGATGGCGGCGATGTCGCGGTCGATCGCGCACCGCAGCGCATCCGCGTCCAGCCGCAATCGGCGTGCGGCGTCGACGCCGAACCACAGGTCGAGCGGCGCGGGCGCGCTGCCGTCCAGGAAGGCCGCAAGCGCCTCGGCGGCCATCGTATCGCGCGCTCCCACGAACCGGCCCGAGAGCATTCGATCCCGCAATACCGGGAGAGGCGCGTCCGGCATGGACGCGCTCGCCGGGCGGAGGACGGTGAGATCGGGGTCGCTCACCTTGTTCGCGGGGCGGACCGCTTCCGAGCGCGGGCGATCAGCCCGCGGCCGCCGGAATGCGGGCGACCATGCGCAGGCTCGTGGTCAGTTCCTCCATCTGCAACCAGGGCCGCAGATACGCCACCGCGTTGTACGAGCCGGGGCGTCCGGGAATCTCCTTCACTTCGACCTTCGCCTCGCGCAGCGGGAAGCGGGCCTTCATTTCCTGCCCGGCGTTCTCGTTGCTGTTCACGTAATTGGCGATCCAGCGGTTGAGCCACCGCTCGACATCGCTCGCCTCCATGAAGCTGCCGATCTTGTCCCGCGCCATCACCTTCAGGTAATGCGCGAACCGGCTGGAGGCCATGATGTAGGGCAGGCGCGCGGAGATCGCCGCGTTCGCCGTCGCCTCCGGACGGTCGTACTTCTTCGCCTTCTGCGCGGTCTGGGCGCCGAAGAACACCGCGTAGTCGGTGTTCTTGTAATGGCAGAGCGGGAGGAACCCTTGATTCGATAGTTCGAACTCGCGCCGATCGGTGATGGCGATCTCGGTCGGGCACTTGCCGTCGAGGTCGCCGTCATCGGATGTGAACACGTGATACGGCAGGTTTTCCACCTTGCCCCCGCCCTCGGCGCCGCGGATTGCGGTGCAGAACCCGTATCTCGAGAACGCATCGGTCAGCCGCGCCCCCATCACATAGGCCGCGTTCATCCAGCAATAATCGTCGTGGCCCATGGCGCGGGCGATCCCGGCAGCGTCGCTCGGCGCCTCCTCGTAGCCGAACTCCTCGATCGGCTTGGTCGCGGCGCCGTACGGCAGGCGCGCGAGCGTGCGCGGCATCACCAGCGACACGAAGCGGGCGTCCTCGCTGTCGCGGAAGCTGCGCCACTTCGTATAGTCCTGGGTCTCGAAGATCTTCGCGACATCGCGCGGCTTGGAAAGCTCGGTCCAGCTGTCGAATCCGAACATCCCCGCGCCGGCCGCCGAGATGAACGGCGCGAAGGACGCGGCGGCGACGTTGGAGATCAGGCGCAGCGTCTCGATGTCGTCGGGATGCTGCGTCCACTCGTAGTCGCCGATCAGCGCCGCGTACGGCTCGCCGCCCGGCGTGCCGAACTCGTTCTCGTAGATCTTCTTGAACAACTGGCTCTGGTCGAACTCGACGGCGCGCTGAAGGTCGCGGCTGAGGTCGCGCTTGGAGGCGTTGAGCACGCGGATGCGCAAGGTCGTGCTCGTCTCGCTGTTCATCACCAGATAGTTCAGTCCGCGCCAGGTGCCCTCAAGCTGGGTGAAGCGCGGGCTGTGCATGATCGCGTTGAGCTGTTCGGATACCTTGGCGTCGATCGCGGCGATCGCGCGGTCGAAGGTGCGGGCGAGGTTCTTGTCGAAGGTGACGGTCCCGGACAGCGCCTGCTCGACCATCGTCTTGACGAGGGCCTGGGCCTCGTCGGGCGGGGTCTGCCTTGTCGCGGCCACCACCTGGTCGAGAATGCTGGGCGCGGCCTCGGTCGTGGTCGTCCGGGCGGCAGCCGGGGCGGATGCGGTCTCGGCCATTGCTCAGCCCTCCTTCTCGCCAAGCCCGAGCTGGCTCGACAGCGACTTCAGATCGGTCTCGTTTTGCAAAACCTGCTCGAGCAAGCCCTCCAGCTGCTCGGAGCGATCCACCTTGCTCATCAAATCGCGCAGCTTCGCGCGGGTCTCAAGCAGGGCCTTCAGCGCGGGAACCTGCTGGGCAACGCGAGCCGGCTCGAAATCCTCGATCGAGTTGAACTTGAGATCGACCGCCATCTGGCTGCCATCGCCGGCCAGGGTGTTGTCCACCTTGAGTTTCAGGCCGGGGGTCATCCCCGCCATGACGTCGTTGAAATTGTCACGGTCGATCTGGATGAACTTCCGATCGGCGAGCGGGCGCAGCGGTGCGGTCGGGTCGCCCGAGAAATCGCCCATCACGCCGACGACGAACGGCAGCTCGCGCTGAACCTCGGCGCCTTCGGTCTCCACCTCGTAGGTGATGTGGACCCGTGGCTTGCGGACACGATTGAGCTTGTCGTGGATGCTCGCGCTCATGGCTTGGCTCCCTAGTGTGATCGGGCGGCTCGCCCGAAGGTTAGACAGCCGAGACGAAGAGGGTCAATCATCCGTCTCTCCGTCTCCCTCATTCGTTCGCCGGCCGGGGCGGCCGGATGCCGAGGCTCGTGAGAATGGCGTGGCGGGAGCCCTCCTCCTGGACGATCTCCTCCAGCAGTTCCGGCCAGCTCAGGCGGGCCCGGCGCACCGCCTCGTCGAGCGTGTAGGCGAGCGGAGAGTGCGGCTCGGCTCGGCGGAAATAGCCGGCGATCTCCGCCAGGGCGGCGAGGGCCTGCTCGCGCGTTGCGATCGGCCCGGCCCCGCGCGAGCGCGCGACGACCTCGCCCGCCGCGCCATCGACATTGTCGCCGGCCGCCACGATGTCGCCCGCGGAGGCGGGCGCCGCCTCGGTCGGGGCGAACCGGCTCGCCAGATCGACGATCCGCACGAGCAGGTCGCGGACCTGGCTGGTCGAGGGCCCTTCGGACCCCGCCCGCTCGTCCATCGCCGCGGCCATGCCCTCCCAGGCGTCGCGCGCGGCCGTCGCGTCCCGACGCAGCGGTCCGAACACGCGCGCGCCGGCCCCACGCGCCTCGGTTTCCAGCTCCTCGAACGGGATCGCGCCTGCGTCGATCCGCTGCTGCCGGCGCGTCGCGTCGAGCCGGCCGAGCCCTTCGGACTGGTGCCACTGATAAAGCGTGACCGGGGAGCCGTCCCGCCTTGCGAACAGCGCGACCTTGTAGAGCGGCTGGATCAGCGAGCCGGCGCCGTCGCGGCCGTTCAGCCCGGTGACGGGCGCCACCCGTGTCTCCATCCCATAGTCGTCGGGCAACGGATAGAGCCCGTCCCAGGTACCGTTCGGCCAATCCCCGCATCAGCAGCGCACCGGCGGTCAGGCCCGGCAGCCCCTCGAGGCGCAGTAGCGCCTCGGTGAGCCACGCCGCGACTTCCAGATCCTTGGCGCTTTCGGCGAGGCACGCGATGCCGAGATCGCGCACGATGCGCCACATCGGCGTCGGATCGACCGCGTCCTGATCGCCGCGATCGGCGGCCTTTTCGGCGTCGCGCGCCTCCGAGCGGGCATCCCGGAGCCGGAAATAGGGCGATCGCGCCGACAAATTCTCCCGCGGGTCGGCGCCTTGTGGATCATCGCCGGCGATCGGCGCAAGCAGCGCGTCGAGGTCAAACCCGTCAGGCACCGCCGGCATCTGGACCCCTTCGCCTGGACAATGGTTTTCGTAACACATACGCTCGCCACGCGGGAAGGGGACGGGCGGAGCGGATGGCGGCGATCGATCTCCGGCAGCTTGTCGGCAAGCTGAACGATCCGACCCGCCGGGCGCTGGAAGCGGCGGCCGGCCTCACGCTGTCGCGCACGCACTACAATGTCGAGATCGAGCACTTGCTGATCACACTGTCGGATCGAGCCGACGGCGACATCGCGGCCATCCTGCGCCATTACGAGGTGGATCAGGGGCGCCTCGCGGCCGACCTCACTCGCGCGCTGGAGCGGATGAAGACGGGCAACGGGCGCGCGCCCGCGCTGTCTCCCGAAATCGTCGATCTCGCCAAGCAGGCGTGGCTGTTCGCATCATTGGAGCAGGGCGCGCCGCGCATCCGCTCCGGGCACCTTCTCTGGGCGCTGCTCGCCGACGACACGCTGGCACGGCGCGCGCGCGACGCATCCGGCCAGCTTCTCAAGATCCCGCCCGACGCGTTGAAACGCGATTTCGCTACGATCGCTGCCAACAGCGCGGAGGCATCCGGGGCCGCCGCGGATGCTTCCGTGCAAGACGGGCTCTCGGGTGCCGATGCGGCGGCGGGCGCGGCGCGCGCGGGCGGGGCGCTGGAGCAGTTCACCAATGATCTCACCGCGCAGGCGCGGGCGGGCAAGATCGACCCGATCCTCGGCCGAGACACCGAGATTCGCCAGGTAATCGACATCCTGACGCGCCGGCGCCAGAACAATCCGATCCTCACCGGCGAGGCCGGCGTCGGCAAGACGGCGGTGGTGGAGGGTTTCGCGCTGCGCATCGCCTCGGGCGACGTGCCGCCCGCATTGCAGGGCGTGACCTTGCGCTCGCTCGATCTCGGGCTGTTGCAGGCGGGCGCCGGGGTGAAGGGCGAGTTCGAGAACCGCCTGCGGGGCGTGATCGACGAGGTGAAGGCGAGCCCCCGGCCGATCATCCTGTTCATCGACGAGGCGCACACGCTGATCGGCGCGGGTGGCGCCGCCGGGCAGAACGACGCGGCCAACCTGCTCAAGCCGGCGCTGGCGCGCGGCGAGCTGCGCACCATCGCGGCGACCACCTGGGCCGAATACAAGCGCTACGTCGAGAAGGACGCCGCGCTTACCCGCCGCTTTCAGGTGGTGAAGATCGAGGAGCCCGCGGAGCCGATAGCGATCGCCATGATCCGCGGCCTGGTCGAAACCTTGGAGCAGCATCACCACGTCCGCATTCTGGACGAGGCGGTGAGTGAGGCGGTGCGGTTGTCGGCGCGCTACATCCCCTCGCGCCAACTGCCGGACAAGGCGGTCAGCCTGATCGACACCGCCTGCGCGCGCGTCGCGATGAGCCAGTCGGCGATCCCCGCGCCGGTCGAAGACCGCACGCGCCGGCTCGGCCTGATCGACACGGAGGTGGCGATCCTCGACCGCGAGATCGCCGCCGGCGAGCCGCACGATGAGCGCCGCGCCGCGCTGCTCGCCGAACGCCAGCTGGTCGCCGCGGCCCTCGTGGAGTTGGAGGCGCGCTGGGAGCAGGAGAAGGCGCTCGCCGCCGAGCTTGCCGAGACGCGCGCGAAGATCGAGGCGCCTGCCGACGCCGCCGACAAGGCCCCGTTGCGCGCGAAATTCGCCGAGGTCAACGCGAAGCTGCGCCAATTGCAGGGCGAGCAGCCGCTGATCCATCCGGTCGTGGACGCCCAGGCGGTGGCCGAGGTGGTGGAGGGCTGGACCGGCATCCCGGCCGGGCGAATGCAGGCCGACGAGATCCGCACGCTGCTCACCTTGCAGGAGGCGATGGGCCGCCGGATCGTCGGCCAATCCCATGCGCTGGAGGCGGTCGCGCAGGCGATCCACACCAGCCGCGCGCGGCTGACCGACCCGCGCAAGCCGATCGGCGTGTTCCTGATGGTGGGCACCTCGGGCACCGGCAAGACCGAGACGGCGCTGACGCTCGCCGACCTGCTCTACGGCGGCGAGCAGAACCTCACCGTCATCAACATGACCGAGTTCAAGGAGGAGCATAAGGTCAGTTTGCTGATGGGCAGCCCGCCCGGCTACGTGGGCTACGGCGAGGGCGGCGTGCTGACCGAGGCGGTGCGGCGGCGGCCCTATTCGGTCATCCTGCTCGACGAGATGGAGAAGGCGCATCCGGGCGTGCAGGAAGTGTTCTTCCAGGTGTTCGACAAGGGCATGATGAAGGACGGCGAGGGGCGCGACATCGACTTCAAAAATACGCTGATCATCATGACCTCGAACGTCGGCACCGAGCTGATAACCCAGCTTTTCGCCGATCCCGAAACTGCGCCCGACGCCGCGGGTCTGGCCGAGGCGCTGCGACCCGAGCTGATGAAGTATTTCAAGCCGGCCTTCCTCGGCCGGGTGACGCTCGTGCCGTATTTTCCCCTCTCGCCCGCGATCATCCGCCAGATCGTGGAATTGCAGCTCGATCGCGTGCGCCGGCGCGTACAGGACGCCTACGGCGCGCGCTTCGCGTGGGAATCCGAGCTGGTGGACACGATCGCGGCGCGCTGCACGGAGGCATCCTCGGGCGCGCGCAACGTCGAGAACATCCTGTCGCGGACCTTGCTGCCCGACCTCTCGGGGGAGGTCCTGTCGCGCCTCGCCGACGGCGCGCCGATCAAGACGGTGACGGTGGGCGTGGACACGACTGGTGGCTTTCAATACCATCTTGCTTAGACCGACGGGGAGGACGCAGTGGCGATCTATCTGAAATACGGAAGCATCAACGGCGCCGTGACGACCACCGACTACAAGCAGTGGATCGAGGTGGATACTATCAATTGGGGCGTCGGACGCGCCATCGGCTCGGCGGCGCGCAGCGACACCAACCGCGAAGGCAGCGAGCCCAGCCTCAGCGAGGTCACCGTCACCAAGAAAATGGATGTGGCATCGGTCCCGCTGATCCAGGAGGCTTGGGGCGGCGAGCTCAACAACAAGGTGACGATCAAGCTCACCAGCACCACCAAGAACTCGGTGGTCGACTTCCTGAACTACGACCTGGAGAATGTCGGCCTGAGCGGCTATAGCCACAGCAGCGGCGGCGACATGCCGACCGAGAGCCTGTCGCTGAACTTCACGAAGATCACGATCACCTTCAAGGGCCTTGATCCGGCGACGCAGGCGAAGCCGACGAGCGCCAATTACGATCTCACCACGATGAAGGGTGGGTGAGGGGCCTCGGGAGGCCACGAAAAGGAGCGAGCCATGCGCTTTGCCCTCCTGATCCGCGGCCAGTATTCGCAGGGCGAGGACATGGTCGCCCGCAACCGCGACGACCTGGACATGGTCCGTCGCGCCGAGGCGCTGGGGTTCGACGCCGTGGGCAAGGCATCGCACTACAGCTCCCATCCCTACCAGATGCTCCAGCAGATCCCGTTCCTCGCGCAGTGCGCGGCGATCGCGCCCCGGCTGCGCCTGATCTGCGGGGTTGTCCTGCTGCCGATGCACAAGCCGCTCGACATGGCCGAGCAGCTCGCCACGCTCGACGTGATGAGCGACGGCAAGCTCGTCTTCGGCGCCGGGGTCGGCTACCGGGAGGTGGAGTTCAAGGCGTTCGGCACCACGCGCAAGGAGTCCGGCCGCCGGTTCGAGGAGAACCTCGACGCGATCAAGCGCCTGTGGACCGAGGATTTCGTGACGATGTCCGGCTCGCATTTCGAGCTGGACGGCGCGAACTGCACGGTGAAGCCCGTGCAGAAGCCGATGCCGCCCATCTGGATCGGCGCCAACGCCGATATCGGCATCCGCCGCGCCGCGCGCATGGCGGATGCGTGGTTTATCAACCCGCACAACACGCTGGCGACGCTCGACCGCCAGATGGATCTGTACCGGCGCGAGCTTGACCGATGCGGCAAGCCGTTCCCGGCCGAGCTGCCGATCATGCGCGAGACCTTCGTCGCCCGCTCGCGCGAGGAAGCCATCCGCCTCGCCCGCCCGGCGCTGGAGGAGAAATACCGGGCCTATCGCGCCTGGGGGCAGGACAAGGTGATGCCCGAGAGCGACAATTTCGGAGTGGCGTTCGAGGAGCTGCTGGATGATCGGTTCCTGCTCGGCACGCCCGATGAGGTGGCCGAGCAGATCGGGGCGCTGCAACGCCGGTTCGGCGTGAACTATTTCTGCGTCAGCGTGCATCTGGCGGGCACGCCGAAGGAGGTGGCGCTGGAGCAGATGCAGATTTTGGCGGAGGACGTGTTTCCGAAAGTGATGGGGGCGGGATAGCTTGCCTGATACCAGCGGTCCTTTGCCCTGACCTGTGCCGTCATCCTCGCGCTTATGCCGCAATTTGCTTATGCCGTCATTCCCGCGAAAGCGGGAATCCAGGCGGACGGCACGGAACTTGATGCGTGTGGGCCTGCATTCCCGCTCGCGGGAATGACGGAGAACAGGTAGGATCCGTGGTATGAGCAAAATACCGCTTCATCGGGGTGAACCCGCCAGCACATCTACTGGGATCTAACCCGGCTAGAACACCGCATCTTCTACCTGCTCGATCGTATAGGGGCAGGAGCGTCCAGGATCGAACCAAGAGGGGAAGCGTGTCATGGAGCCGATCAGTGCCATCGCGATCAGTCTTGCGCTCGGGGCGGGCGCGACCGCCGGGAAGGAGGTGGTCAGTGCCGTCGTCAAGAACGCCTACGTCAAGCTGACGGAGCTGGTCAGGAATCGCTATCCCAAAGTCTCAGTTGACCAGCTCGAGCAGGCGCCAGAATCGAAGAGCCGTCGGGCGGTGATCGAGGAGGATCTGACCGCATCCGGTGCGGGTCAGGACCCAGAGTTGCTGGCCGCCGCACACGAGCTTACCAGGCTGATCCAGCAGCACGCGCCGGGTGCGGCGACCGCGATCGGCATCGACCTCAAGGATGTCGCGGCGGCTAACCTGCGCCTCGCCGACGTCGCCGCTTCGGGCACGGGCGTGAAGGTGGAGCGCGGCACGTTCACGGGCGACATCGACATAAGGGGCGTGCGGGCGGGCATGCAGCCGAGCGGCCCGGCGAAGGGCGGCTAAGCCACCATGTCTCAGCCTGCCGTCGATCTCAATCACGTCCAGGCTACGACGATAAGCATCAGCGATGTCAGGGTCGGCCTCTCCGCGGCGGAGGTTCAGGAACTGACGAAAGCCGCGGCAGCAGGCGCTGTCGGCCCCCTCGCGGACAAGATTGTCGATCTGAGCCAGAGGCTCGGCGTCACTCAGGGCGCAGCCCTAGCGATGCTGCGCACGCTCGGCCACGATGACATCCCCATCGAGCATCTGCCGGACCTGCTCGCCACGGCGACAACGCAGATACTCGCCATGCGGCAGGCGTTGATCCGACCCAGCAATGATAGGAGCGAAACAGCCGATCTCAGACGGCAGGCTGCCTCCGCCCTGGACGCGGGTGCGTTCCCAGAAGCGACACGCCTTCTGAACGTCATCCGGGTCCGCGAGCGGGAGACTTCCGAACGGCGGCGGCGGGCGGCCGAGGAGAGCCGCGCGGACTGGCTCGCCGGGCTACAATCGGAGGCGGAAACCTGTGCATTGCTTGCCCGTGCGGCACTGGCACAACGCGACGTATCTGGTGCTCGCACCCATTTCGAAGAGGGTTTGCGGGTGCTGGCACCTGCCGATCCGGAACCGCGCTGGTCATACACGTTTAATGCAGCGGCAGCACTGGATCAGTTCGGCGATCATGCCGGCCGCAATGACGCACTTGCAGCCGCGATCCACTTCTACCGGCGGGCATTGGCCGACGTGGCACGCGAGCGCGTGCCGCTCGCCTGGGCGACGACGCAGCACAACCTCGGCCTCGCGCTTTCGACGCTTGGCGAGCGGGAAGCGGGGACGGCGCGGCTGGAGGAGGCGGTGACCGCCTATCGGGAGGCCCTCGAGGAACGGACGCGCGAGCGCGGGCCGCTCGCCTGGGCGACGACGCAGAACAATCTCGGCAACGCGCTTTGGAGGCTTGGCGAGCGAGAAGCGGGGACGGCGCGGCTGGAGGAGGCGGTGACCGCCCATCGGGAGGCCCTCGAGGAACGGACGCGCGAGCGCGTGCCGCGCGACTGGGCGATGACGCAGCACAACCTCGGCCTCGCGCTTTGGAGACTTGGCGAGCGAGAAGCGGGGACGGCGCGGCTGGAGGAGGCGGTGACCGCCTATCGGGAGGCCCTCGAGGAACGGACGCGCGAGCGCGTGTCGCTCGACTGGGCGATGACGCAGAACAACCTCGGTAACGCGCTTGCGACGCTTGGCGAGCGGGAAGCGGGGACGGCGCGGCTGGAGGAGGCGGTGACCGCCTATCGGGAGGCTCTCGAGGAACGGACGCGCGAGCGCGTGCCGCTCGCCTGGGCGATGACGCAGCACAACCTCGGCGCTGCGCTTTCGACGCTTGGCGGGCGGGAAGCGGGGACGGCGCGGCTGGAGGAGGCGGTGACCGCCTATCGGGATGCCCTCGAGGAACGGACGCGCGAGCGCGTGCCGCTCGACTGGGCGATGACGCAGCACAACCTCGGCCTCGCGCTTTGGAGGCTTGGCGAGCGAGAAGCGGGGACGGCGCGGCTGGAGGAGGCGGTGACCGCCCATCGGGAGGCCCTCGGGGAATACACGCGCGAGCGCGTGCCGCTCGCCTGGGCGACGACGCAGCACAACCTCGGCCTCGCGCTTGCGACGCTTGGCGAGCGGGAAGCGGGGACGGCGCGGCTGGAGGAGGCGGTGACCGCCTATCGGGAGGCCCTCGAGGAACGGACGCGCGAGCGCGTGCCACTCGACTGGGCGATGATGCAGCACAACCTCGGCCTCGCGCTTTGGAGACTTGGCGAGCGAGAAGCGGGGACGGCGCGGCTGGAGGAGGCGGTGACCGCCTATCGGGAGGCCCTCGAGGAACGGACGCGCGAGCGCGTGCCACTCGACTGGGCGACGACGCAGCACAACCTCGGCCTCGCGCTTGCGACGCTTGGCGAGCGGCAAGCGGGGACGGCGCGGCTGGAGGAGGCGGTGACCGCCTATCGGGAGGCCCTCGAGGAACGGACGCGCGAGCGCGTGCCGCTCGACTGGGCGATGACGCAGCACAACCTCGGCCTCGCCTGGGCGGCGACGCAGCACAACCTTGGCCTCGCGCTTGCGACGCTTGGCGAGCGGGAAGCGGGGACGGCGCGGCTGGAGGAGGCGGTGACCGCCTATCAGGAGGCCCTCGAGGAACGGACGCGCGAGCGCGTGCCACTCGCCTGGGCGGCGACGCAGCACAACCTCGGCCTCGCGCTTTCGATGCTTGGCGAGCGGGAAGCCGGGACGGCGCGGCTGGAGGAGGCGGTGACCGCCTATCGGGAGGCCCTCGAGGAACGGACGCGCGAGCGCGTGCCGCTCGACTGGGCGATGACGCAGCACAACCTCGGCCTCGCGCTTTGGAGGCTTGGCGAGCGAGAAGCGGGGACGGCGCGGCTGGAGGAGGCGGTGACCGCCTATCGGGAGGCCCTCGAGGAACGGACGCGCGAGCGCGTGCCACTCGACTGGGCGACGACGCAGGCCAACCTCGGCAACGCGCTTTCGACGCTTGGCGAGCGGGAAGCGGGGACGGCGCGGCTGGAGGAGGCGGTGACCGCCTATCGGGAGGCCCTCGAGGAACGGACGCGCGAGCGCGTGCCGCTCGCCTGGGCGACGACGCAGCACAACCTCGGCCTCGCGCTTTCGACGCTTGGCGAGCGGGAAGCGGGGACGGCGCGGCTGGAGGAGGCGGTGACCGCCTATCGGGATGCGCTTGCGATCTCCGCCTCCGCGAGCGCGGATCACTATGGGCAGCTCTGTCGCGCCAACCTAGACCGAGCGCTTACCCTGCTTGCTCAGAGGAGAAGTGATATCAGCGGCGCATCGGGCTGACCTATTTTCCCGTCATTCGCGTGCCCATCCGACCCTCACCCAGCAACAACACGAGCCGAAACACGCGGCCAACCCCGTTGCCGCAGCACCAGGAACCCGACCAACGCCAGATTGGCGATGTTGAACAGCACCCCGGACCCGAACGCCGGCGCGTAGTACCCGAAATGGTCGTAGAGCCGCCCGGCGAACCAGCTTCCGAACGCCATCCCGCCCATCGAGGTGAACAGCACAAGCGGCACCCGCCACGACGCCTCGGCCGAGGGGAACAGGTCGCGGATCGCCACGACATAGGCCGGGATGATGCCCGAGAACCCGAACCCGTAGGCGGCGGCGATGAGGAACAGCCCGGCCTCGTTCTGCGTCAGCAGGAAGGCCCCGATCGCCACCGCCTGGCAGGCCGAGCCGCAGAGCACGGTGAGCAAGCCGCCGTGGCGGTCGGCGAAGGCGCCCCAGAACTGGCGGGCGACGAAGGCGCAGCCCAGGAACACCGACAGCATCGTCGCGCCGGCTGCGGCGCCGATGCCGATGTCGCCGCAGAACGCCACCAGTTGCGACTGCGGAATCGACATCGGGACACAGCAGCAGAATCCCGCGAGGCAGATGATCGCCTGCACGGTGTTGGGGCGCAGCCCCAGCACGCGCGCACGCGAGGCCCGTATCACCACCCGCTTGGCCCCGACGGCCGGTGTGCCGGGCGCGGGACGGAGGAACAGAAAGGCCAACGGCAGCACGCCCAGCAACACCACGCCGGAGTAGCCGAGATAGGTGATGCGCCAGCCCGGCCCGGCGATCAGCCGCTCGAACGCCGCCGGCCAGACCACGCCCGCGATGTACTGCCCCGAGGAGATGAGCGCGATGGCGGTGCCGCGCCGGCGGTCGAACCACCGGCTGACATAGATCACCAGCGGCGGGTAGATCGCGCCCATGCCGAAAAACCCGATCAGCACGCCATGCCCGACATAGAGCGCCCAGACCTGCCCCGTGGATGACAGCGCCAGCCCGGCGGCGACACTCACAGTGCCCATCAGCACGCTGTTGCGCACGCCGATCCGATCGGCGAGCCAGCCCATCACGATGCCGCCCGTCCCGGTGCCGATCCACGCCATCGCCCCGGCCAGCGCCAGCACGGAGCGCGGCACGCCGAGATCGGTCTCCATCGCCTTCAGCCCGACCACGATCAGCAGGGTGGAGCCGTAGCAGACCGACAGGATCGCCAGCGTCACCCCGGCCGCGATCCAGGAGGCGCGGCCCTCGATCGAGTCCGCACGCAACGCCGCTCCTGCCCGATGCGGACCGAGATCGTCGGGCATGTTCGATGTCTCCACGAAAGGGCCAGCATCATGGACCTGATTCTTTCACGGCGCCACTTTGCGGGTGGTGGCTCGCCGGGTGCCGGCGAGCGTGCTAGATGGGCGGCATGAGTGGAGACCTCTACGAGGCGGACGAGCACCGGTGGATCGAGGCGCAGATCGAGGCGCTGCGCACCGGGCGGACCGATCAGCTTGATCGCGCGCACCTGATTGAGTACCTCACCGAGATGACGATCCGCGATCGGCGGGAGCTGCGAAGCCGTCTGACGATTCTCCTCATCCATCTTCTTAACACCCGCTTTCAGCCCGCGCGCCTGAGCCGGAGTTGGGTGGACACGATCCTGGCGCAGCAATCCGAGGTGAAGACGCTTCTCGCCGACATTCCCAGCATTGCGCAGCACGTCCCGGAGCTTCTCGCGGAAGCCTATGACGACGCGGCTCGGCGGGTGGCGCGCCAAACCGGCCTGCCGCGCGCGACATTCCCGGCGGCCTGCCCCTGGACTCTGGACGAGGCGTTGGCGTTCGACCCGCCGGAGCCGCCCTCGCGTCAATGAGTTCGCCCGCGCCATGATCCGCTTCCTGCTTCGTTCGTTGCTGCTCGCCGCCCTGGTCTGCCTGACGGTGCTGATCATCAGCTTCGCCCTCTCGCGCCTTTCGGGCGGTCTCGCGGTCAGCATCGCCGGCCCCGACGCCTCGCCCGAGGCGGTCGCCAAGATCGAGCACGAGCTGGGCCTCGACCGGCCGCTGCCGGTGCAGTTCCTCGACTGGGCCGACCGCGCCGCGCACGGCGACCTCGGCAGCTCGTACCTGTTTCACGAAAAGGTCTCCTCGCTGATCGCCTCGCACCTGCCGATCACGCTGAAGCTGGGTCTGCTCGGCATCGGCATCGCCATCTTCATCGCCGTGCCGATCGGGATTCTTGCCGCGTTGAACGAGGGGACGTGGATCGACGTCGCGGTGGGCATGATCGCGCTGGCGGGTCAGGCAGTGCCTAGCTTCTGGCTGGGGCTCATGCTGATCCTGTGGTTCGGCGTCGATCTCCATTGGCTGCCGATCGCCGGCCTGGAGACGTGGCAGGGCTACGTCCTGCCCTCGTTCGTGCTGGCCTTCGTCGCCATCCCGGTGATGCTGCGCCTGACCCGCAGCGGCATGGTGGATGCGCTGCGCTCCGACTACGTGCGCACGGCCCGCGCCAAGGGCCTGTCGCGCGCCGCGATCGTGCTGAAGCACGCCTTTCGCAACGCGGCGATGCCCGTGGTCGCGGTCTCGGCGGTGCAGCTCGGCTTCATCCTCGGCGGCTCGGTGGTGGTCGAGGTCGTGTTCAACGTGCGCGGTGTCGGCTATCTCGCCTGGGAATCGATCGGCAAGGGCGATTTTCCGGTCATCCAGGCGGTGGTGCTGCTGTTCGCGGTGATCTTCGTCGCGCTCACCCTGATCTCCGACCTGTTCGGCGCGGTGCTCGATCCGCGGCTCCGGGGACGCTGATGCGGGCGCGTCGCGTCCCGTTGCTGATCGGGGCCGTGATCGTCGGCTTCGCTTCCCTGGTCGCGATCTTCGGCCCGCTGCTCGCGCCGCACGACCCGTTCGTGCAGGATCTCGGGCATCGCTATGTCCCGCCGGCGTGGATGCCGGGCGGCTCGCCGGCGCACTGGCTGGGCACCGACGGGCTGGGGCGCGACTATTTATCCAGGCTCATCCTCGGCGCGCGCATTTCCATGCTGATCGGCGTCTCGACCATCGTGCTGTCGGGGACGATCGGAACGACGCTCGGCGTGCTGGGCGGCTATTTCGGCGGCCCGGTCGATGCCGTTGTGATGTTCGTCGTCTCCTGCCGCCTCGCCATCCCGCTGATCCTGGTGGCGCTGACGGTGGTGTTCATGGTCGGCAGCTCGCTCAGCGTCGTCGTGCTCACCATCGGCCTGCTGCTGTGGGAACGCTTCGCCGTCGTCTCCCGCGCCGTGACGCGCCAGGTCTGCGGTCTCGACTACGTGGCGGCGGCCTGGGCGGCGGGCTGCTCGCGCACGCGGACCATCCTGGGCGAGGTGCTGCCCAACATCATGCATCATCTGGTGGTGATCGCCACCATCGACATGGCGATCGCCATCCTGCTGGAAGCGGCGCTGTCCTTCCTCGGGCTCGGCGTGCCGCCGCCGCTGCCGTCCTGGGGTCTGATGATCGCCGAGGGGAAGGACTACATGTTCTTCAAGCCCTGGGTCATCGAGATCCCGGGTATCGCGCTGCTGATCCTGGTGCTCGGCATCAACCTCCTGGGCGACGGATTGCGCGACGCCCTGGGCGCGCGCACCGACCGATGAGCGCGGACCCGATGAGCGCGCCCACTTTGGAAATCGAGGGATTGCGCGTGGGCTTCGGCCGGATGGAGGCCGTGCGCGGCATCAGCCTCTCGGTCGCGCGCGGGGAGACACATTGCCTGGTGGGCGAATCCGGCTGCGGAAAGTCGGTCTCCGCGCTCGCTGTCATGGGCCTGCTGCCGCGCGGCTCCCGGCGCGAGGTGCGCCGCATGGCGTTCGCCGGCGAGGAGATCGGGCATCTGCCCGAACGCCGCCTGGCGCGGCTGCGCGGTGACCGGATCGGCATGATCTTCCAGGAACCGATGACCAGCCTGAATCCGGCCTACACGATCGGCTCGCAGATGACCGAGGTGCTGCGCCGCCATCGCGGCCTCTCGCGCGGCGACGCGGCCGAGCGGTCGGTCGCCATGCTCGACCGCGTCGGCGTCACCGCGCCCGGAATGCGGCTGGGCCAGTTCCCGCACCAGCTCTCGGGGGGCTTGCGCCAGCGCGTGATGATCGCGACCGCCCTGCTCTGCGAGCCCCAATTGCTGATCGCCGACGAGCCGACCACCGCGCTGGACGTGACGGTGCAGGCGCAGATCCTCCGCCTGCTGGCCGAGTTGCAGCGCGAGCTGGGCTTGGCCGTCCTGCTAATCACCCACGACCTGGGCGTGGTCGCGCGCGTCGCGCACCGGGTTTCCGTGATGTACGCGGGCGAGATCGTGGAGCAGGCGAGCGCCGAGGCGCTGTTCGCCGCGCCCTCGCACCCCTACACGCGCGGCCTGCTGGCGGCGATCCCGGTGCCCGGCAAGGTGCGGCGGGGCGAGAAGTTGGGCAGCATCCCCGGCATCGTGCCACGCCTGGAAAGAGGCTTCGCCGGCTGCCCGTTCCGCGATCGCTGCCCGCACGCGGCGTCAGTCTGCGCCGTCGAGGCTCCCGCTCAGCACGCCGGCGGAACTCATCGCTATCGTTGTCGGTTGACGCCGGGCTGGTGGCGGGAGGCAGCCTGATGGGCGCGTCGGCGATCGAGGTGGTGGGCCTCTCGCGGGTGTTCGATCAACGCCAGGGCCTGTTCGGCGCGCCGCGCCATCTGGTCGCGGTGGACGACGTCAGCTTCCGCGTTGCGCCCGGCCGCTCGATCGGCATCGTCGGCGAATCCGGCTGCGGCAAATCGACCCTGGCGCGCGTTCTGCTCGGCCTGCTGTCGCCCAGCGCCGGGACCGTGCGGATCGAAGGGCGGACGCTCTCGGAGATGGACCGGCGGGCGCGGGCGCGACTGATCCAGCCCGTGTTCCAGGACCCGATGAGTTCGCTCAACCCGCGCCGGCGCGTGGCCGAGATCGTGGCGCTGCCGCTGCTCGTGCAGGGCGTCGGCCGGGCCGAGCGCGCCCGGCGGGTGGGCGCGATGCTGGAGCGCGTCGGCCTTGGCGCCGACACGGCCGCGCGCTATCCGGCGCAGCTCTCGGGCGGGCAGCGCCAGCGGGTGGCGATCGCGCGCGCGCTGATCAACGAGCCGCGCATCCTGGTCTGCGACGAGCCGACCTCGGCGCTCGACGTGTCCGTGCAGGCGCAGATCCTGAACCTGCTGAGCGATCTGCGCGCCGCCTTCGACCTGACCCTGATGTTCATCAGCCACAACCTGGCGGTGGTGGAGCACATCGCCGACGAGGTGGCGGTGATGTATCTCGGCCGCATCGTCGAGCACGGCGCGAGCGAGACGGTCTTCCGCGCGCCGCGCCATCCCTACACGCGCGCGCTGCTCGCCTCCGTGCTGACGCCCGAGCCGGGGCTTGGGCTGCCCGACGTGGGGCTGGGCGAGGGCTATCCGGACCCGTCGAACATCCCCGCCGGCTGCCGGTTCCACCCGCGCTGCCCGATCGCGATCGACATCTGCCGCGTCCGCCCGCCGGCCCGCGAGGCGGTGGAGTGCCACCTTGCGCCGGAGGAGACGCCCCCGTAGCGTCGAGGCGAAATGGGAGGCAGGGGCATGAGGCGACGCACGTTCCTGGGGACAGCCGCTGCGGCGGCGAGCCTGCCGGCGCTGGGGCCAGCGGCCCACGCGCAGAAATCCGACGACACGCTGCGCATCACGTGGCGCGACGCCATTCCCGACGTCGATCCCTATCGCAACACCCTTCGCACCGGCCTGATCGTGGCCCACGAGGCATGGGACACGCTGGTCTATCGCGACCCGCATAATTTCAAGGTCGTCCCGGCGCTGGCGACCGAGTGGAAGTGGACCGACCCGCAGACGCTGGACTTCACGCTCCGCGACGGGGTGAAGTTCCAGAACGGCGATCCGTTCGGCCCCGACGACGTGGTGTACACATTCGAGACCATCCTGCACGATCCGAAGGTCGGGAATCCCAGCAACTTCGCCTTCATCGCGGGGGCGGAGAAGATCAACGACCGCCAAGTGCGGTTCAAGATGAAGCATATCTTCCCGGCGGCTCTCGAATACTTCTCGATGGTTCTACCCATCTATCCGAAGGCATATCGGGAGAAAGTGGGACCGGAGGCTTACTCGAAACAGCCGATCGGCACCGGCCCGTACAAGATCACGCGCGTCAACGGGACGAGCGAGATCGACCTCGAACGGTTCGACGGCTACTACAAGGAAAGCCCGAAAGGCCGGCCGGCGATCAAGTATCTCAAGATCACCGAGGTGCTCGACGCCGCCGGCGAGCTGACGGCGTTCATCAGCGGCCAGGCCGACTGGATCTGGCAATACAACCCCGACCAGTTCCAGAGCCTGCAAGGGCTGCCGGGCAAGACCGCGCTCCGCGCCGGCTCGATGCGGATCAATTACATGCAGTTCGACGCGGCCGGGCGCACCGGAAAGGACAACCCGCTCACCCATCAGAAAGTGCGCCAGGCGATCTTTCACTCGATCGACCGTGCCGCGATGGCGCACGATCTGGTGCAGGGCGACAGCCACCCGATCGCCGCACCCTGCTATCCGACGCAGTTCGGCTGCGATGAGAAGGCGGCGGTCGATTACAGCTACGATCCGTCGAAGGCGAAGCAGCTTCTCGCCGACGCGGGGTTTGAGAACGGCTTCTCCACCACGATGGTAACCTATCTCCTGCCGGCCTGGAACGCGGCGATGCAGAGCTACATGAAGGCGGTGGGGATCAGCGTTGATATCCAGCAGCTTCAGGTCGGCGCGGTGGTCCAGAAGGTGGCGGCGGGACAGACCCCGATCAACACCGGAAGCTGGGGCAGCTATTCGATCAACGACGTCTCGGCGATCCTGCCCTACTTCTTCGGCGGCGGCTCCAACGACTACGCACGCGATCCGGCCCTTGAGAAACTGGTCCAGGCCGGCGGCTCGGTGACCGACCCGGCCGAGCGGCGGAAGGACTACGCCGAGGCGATCCATCGTGTGACCGAGGAGGCGTACTGGCTGCCGCTGTTTACCAACGTGACGTACTACGCGTTCGCATCGGGGCTGAACTTCGAGCCGTTTCCGGACGAGCTGCCCAGGTTTTTTCTGAGTAGCTGGAAGTAGCCCGGCTCGCTACGCTCACCGACCTCTCCCGCAAGCGCGGGAAAGGTTGCCGCGTCTTTGCCGCGGGTGAGGGCGCTAACTTCCGAACTCCGCCCGTATCTCGCACGAGTGCTCCCCGATTGCCGGCACCGGCCCCAAGTCCCGCGCCCCATCCGATGTCAGCACCGGGGGCGCGGCAATGGATACCGGCCCGTTCGGAGTCCCCACGGTCGCCCGGCGCAAGGCCGGATGATGCGAGAACGCGGCGACATCGTTGACGAAGCCGAACGCGGTGTTCGCTGAGCGCAGCCGGGCGGCGGCATCGGCGCGGGTCAGCCGGGCGAACACCGCGGCGATGTGGCCATCCACCATCGCGCGGTTGGCGACCCGGATCACGTTTGTCTCGTATCCTGGCTGCTTCGGCAATTCCGGCTCGCCCAGGAAGCGCGCGCAGAATTCCGCCCATTCGCGTTCGTTTTGGATCGCGATCAGCACCAGCGCACCGTCAGCGAGCGAAAACGCGCCGTAGGGGCAAATCGAGGGATGTGCCAGCCCGATGCGCGCGGGCGCCTTCCCGGTGCCCTCGAAGAACAGCAGCGGCACGTTCATCCAGTCCGCCATCCCGTCGAACAGGCTCACGGCCAACCGCTTGCCGCGCCCGGTGATCCCCCGCTCGATCAGCGCCTCGAGGATGCCGGCGTGCGCCGCCATGCCGCAGGCGATGTCGCAGGCCGAGACGCCGACGCGGCCGGGTCCGGCGGGGAGGCCGGTGACCATAGCCAGTCCCGATTCCGCCTGTACCAGAAGATCGTACGCCTTCATCGACGCATACTCGCCGGTCTCGCCGTAGCCGGAGATATCGACCGTGATCAGCCGGGGCTGGCGCGCGCGCAGCGATTCAGACCCGAACCCGGCACGGGCCGCCGCGCCGGGCGCGAGGTTCTGGATGAACACGTCGGCGCGCCCCAGGATGCGGTGCAGCAACGCGGTGTCGGCCGGTTTCTTGATGTCGGCGACCAGGCTCTGCTTGCCGCGGTTGAGCCAGACGAAATAGCTCGACTGCCCCTTGGCGGCGGCGTCGTAGCCGCGCGCGAAGTCCCCGTCGGCCCGCTCCACCTTGATGACCCGCGCCCCGGCGTCGGCCAAGCGCGAGCTGGCGTACGGCGCGGCGACGGCCTGTTCGAGCGACAGGACAAGAACGCCATCGAGCGGACCGGGCATTTAGTAGCTCCGGGGCAGACCGAGGACATGCTCGGCGATGTAGGACAGGACCAGGTTCGTGCTGATCGGCGCCACCTGATAGAGCCGCGTCTCGCGGAATTTGCGCTCGACGTCGTATTCCTCGGCGAAGCCGAAGCCTCCATGCGTCTGGACGCACGCCTCCCCGGCGGCCCAGGAGGCCTCGGCGGCGAGCATCTTGGCCATGTTCGCCTCCTCGCCACAGGGCAATCCCGCCTCGAACTTGCGACAGCCCTCATGCACCAGAAGCTCGGCCGCGCGCATCTGCGCGTAGGCGCGGGCGATCGGGAACTGCACGCCCTGATTCTGTCCGATCGGGCGGTCGAACACGCGCCGGTCGCTTGCATAGGCGACCGACCGCTCGGTGAACCACTTGGCGTCGCCGATGCATTCGGCGCCGATCAGCAGGCGCTCGGCGTTCATCCCGTCCAGGATGTAGCGGAAGCCCTTGCCCTCCTCGCCGACCAGGTTCTTGGCCGGAACAATGACGTTGTCGAAGAAAATCTCGGTCGAGTTGTGGTTCATCATCGTGCGGATCGGCCGGATCGTCATGCCGTGCCCGACCGCCTCGCGCATATCGACGATGAAGGTGGACAGCCCATCGGTGCGCGACTTCGCCTCCTCGCGCGGGGTGGTCCGGGCGAGCAGCAGCATGAGGTCGGAGTGCTCGGCGCGGCTGGTCCAGACCTTCTGGCCGTTGACAATGTAGCGATCGCCCTCCCGGCGGGCGAATGTGCGCAGGCTGGTCGTATCCGTGCCGCTGGTCGGCTCCGTCACGCCGAACGCCTGGAGGCGAAGCGCGCCGGTGGCGATCTTGGGCAGATAGGTCCGCTTCTGCTCGTCGGACCCGTGCCGCAGGATGGTGCCCATGATGTACATCTGCGCGTGGCAGGCCGCGCCGTTGCAGCCCTCGGCCTGCACCGTCTCCAGGATCGCCGCCGCCGCCGACAGGGGCAGGCCGGCGCCGCCGTACTCCTCAGGAACCAGGGCGGCAAGATATCCGGCCTCGGTCAGCGCCTGGACGAACGCCGTCGGGTAGTCGCGTTCGCGGTCCAGGTCGCGCCAGTATTCGCCGGGGAAGCGGGCGCAGAGCTTGCGGACCTCTTCGCGAATCTCGGCGTGCTCGGCGGCTGGTGCGTGCTGGTCCATGGGGCTCCCCTCCTCGGGCCTGGATAGGCCGGACGCTGGGACAAGGCCAGGGTGGGGGGCCAAAACGTCCGCGCTCGCACACTTGGGATGAAAAAAACGCCGGGGTCCCCACACGTCCGCATGAGCGTCGAACAAACGGCCTCAGAAGACGTTAGAATGGAACCGCATTGTGGACAGGAGCTAGACAATGCCATTCGATGGAAGGGAGTTCACCGGCGCGACCATCATCCCTCCCGCGCCAGCGAGTCCGCAGTCTCCCACAGTGTGGGAGCGGGTGCGGGTCGCCACCAAGTCGTTTTTCCCGCGACTGACTGCGTTGCCGCCTCTCAGGTCCTTTTCGCCCGATCCGGCGCTGCCGACCGAGGTGGCGACGGTTCAGCTCCTCTCGATCGCGCGCGCGCTGATCGCCGATGAGGAGAACTGGGTACAGGGCCGGTATGAGACGATCGATGGCCGCCGCTGCGCCGTGGGTGCCCTGCGCGTCGCGTCCCGCCTCATGGGGGTCCGCACGCCGCCGAGGGATGCCACGGGGATGCTGCTGACGGTCGCGAACGGCCGGGGCTTCAACGACATCGAGAAGATGAACGACCGCTCGACGCATGCGCAGGTGCTGACCGCCTTCGACGAGGCGATCACCCGTGCGCAGGCCCGGCAGACGGCCCTGGGCTGAAGGCGTGCGCGCCACGCCGGCTTCCGTCCCGTGGTCGGGGACGGGGCCAGCGGCGTGGCGGTTGCGCTCGCGATAGGGATTTTCCCGTCGGGAGACGGGAAGGTCGAGCGAATGCGCGGCCAACGCACGATGCAAGTTGGCGCCGGCGCCCTTGTCGGACGCGCCGCGTCTAAATTTCGTTGCTGTGCAAGTTTGACTTGAGATAGGGTAATAACGCCCGCGCGATCCGTCCCTGATCGGGCCAAAAGCCGACCGGGATGGAGGCAAGCGCTGGTGGGATGATGTCTGGTCTGGCTGCTGCCGACAGCGAAGCGTCGGCCAAGGCGTTGTTTGCCAAGACCGCCAGGGGGACCGCCTGGGTCGTCTCCTGGCGCATGGCAACCCGCTTCTTCGGCCTGATCAGCACGCTTTGTCTGGTGCGCCTGCTGGTGCCCGCTGATTTTGGCTTGGTAACCCTCGGGGTCTCGATGGCGACGGCCGTGGATGGCCTCGCCGAGATCGGCATCCAGGATGCGCTGGTGCGCGAGCGCGCCCCCGACCGGCAGGTCTATAATACCGCCTTCACCCTGGCCGTGCTCCGCGGCGCGATCACCTCGCTCGCGATCGTGCTCGGCGCCGCGCCGATGGCGCGGTTCTTCGGCGACCCGCGGCTCGAATACGTGCTGTTCGCGCTCGCCTTCGCCGTCCTCGCCGATGCGGCCACCAATATCGGCATCGTCGATTTCCGCCGCGACTTCGCCTTCGACAAGGAGTTCAAGTTGCGCGTCGTGCCGCGGCTGGCCGGGATCGTCGTGGCGAACGGCGGCGCCTGGATTTGGCATAGCTACTGGGCATTGATCGCGGCCATCCTGATTGGCCGGCTGCTCGGCTTGGCCGCCAGCTACGCGATGCACCCGTTCCGGCCCCGGCTGACGCTGCGCGCGTGGCGGCCGCTGATCGCGTATTCAACCTGGACCTGGACGATCAGCCTTCTGGCGCTGTTCCGCGATCGGGCCGACAGCTTCGCGGTGGGCCGCATCCTGGGCCCGGCCTCGGTTGGCCTCTACGCGGTGGGGACGGAAATCGCGACGCTGCCAACGACGGAGCTGATCGAGCCGCTCTGCCGCGCCGCCTTTTCCGGCTTTGCCGAGGCCCGGCGGACCGATGCGCCGGCCGGTCAGACCTATCTGCGCGTGGTCGGTACCGCAGCGATCGTCACGATCCCGGCCGGCATCGGGATCGCACTTGTCGCCGATCCGCTAGTGCGGGTTGCATTCGGCGCGAACTGGCTTGCGGCGGTCCCGGTCGTCCGCATTCTCGGCGGCATTTCGATTGTCGCCGTGTTCGGTTACATCGGAATGGTGCTGCTGAGCGCCCATGGCCGGCTGAAGCTGGTGTTTCGTGCGGGTGTGGCGGGCATGTGCGTTCGCGTCGGCCTGCTGATCGCGGTGGCGCCGCGTTTTGGCCTCCCCGGCGTCGCGGCGGCGGCGGCGCTGGGGATGGCGACCGAGCAGGGCGTGCTGACATGGACGACGCTGCGCGACGCCCGGTTGCGGTCGGCCGATCTCATCCGGCATGTCTGGCGCCCGGCGCTGGCCGGCGCGGCAATGGCCTGCGTGCTCCTGAGCAGCGGTCTCCTCGTGGAGCGCGCGGTCGCCGAGCCGGCCGCGATCGGCCCCGACCTGCTGCTGCCCGCCGTGGCGGGAGCCGCCGTCTACGCCGCCGCCCTGATCGCGCTCTGGTTCCTGTGCGGCCGGCCGGCCGGGGCCGAGCAGGATTTCGCGGCGCTGATCGCGCGCGCCGCGCGCCCGGCGCGGTCGATGTTCCGCATTCCGCGCCTTCGCCTGAAGCGGTCCTGATCACTCGATCCGCCGCAAAGCCGCCTCCAGCCGCGCCACCTCCACCCGCGCCGCCGCCAGCCGCTCGCGGTTCTCCGCGACCACCTCCTCGGGCGCGCGGCGCACGAAATCCGCGTTGTCGAGCTTTTTCGCGAATTTATCGGCCTCCTGCGCCGCCTTTGTGCGATCCTTGCCCAGCCGCGCCCGCTCGGCCTCCACGTCGATCAGACCCAGCAACGGGATCACCAGCGTCGCCTCGTCCAGCACCGCCTGCGCCGAGCTCCTGGGCATCTCGCCCACCAGTGCCGACACCTCCGATGCCCGGGCCAGGCGGCGGATCGCCTCGATCCAGCGGGCCGCACGGGCCATGCTCGCCGGGCTGGCGTCGCGCAGCAGGACGGGCGCGAGCGTCGCCGGAGGCACGTTCATCTCCGCGCGCACCGCGCGCACTTCGCCGATCAGCCGCACCACCCAGTCGAGTTCGCCCCGCGCCTCCTCCGCCCCCGCGACCTCGACCGGCGCCGGCCAGGGCGCGCGGACCAGGCTGCACGGGGCGCCGTAGCCAAAGCGGTCCCACAGCTCCTCGGTGACGAACGGGATCGCCGGGTGCAGCAGCCGCAGCAGCACGCCGAGCACATGCGCCGCCGCCCCGCGCACCTCGCGCGCCGCCCCGCCGTCACCCTCGGCGAGCACGGGCTTGGCGAACTCCAGGAACCAGTCGCAAAAGCTGTTCCAGGTAAACCGGTAGAGCGTGCCTGCGTACTCGTCGATCCGATAGGCCGCCAGCGCCGCGGTGGCCTCCACGATCGCGCGGTTGGCGGCATCCAGGATCCAGCGCGACAGCGGCAGTCGCGCCGCCATCGGATCAAAGCCGGGATCGGGGCGGATCGCGTTCATCTCGCAAAAACGCGCGGCGTTCCACAGTTTGGTGACAAAGCCCCGATAACTCTCGACGCGCGCCGCGTTCAGCTTCACGTCGCGTCCCGGCCCGGTGAGCGCGCAGATCGTGAAGCGCAGCGCGTCGGCGCCGTAGCGGTCGATCAGCTCCAGCGGGTCGATGGCGTTGCCCTTGGACTTCGACATCTTCTGGCCGCGCTCGTCGCGCACCAGCCCGTGGATGTAGACGTCGCGGAACGGCACATCCTCCATGAAGTGCAGCCCAAGCATCATCATCCGGGCGACCCAGAAGAAGATGATATCGAAGCCCGTCACCAGCACGTCGGTCGGATAGTAGCGCGCAAGTTCCGCCGTCCGCTCCGGCCAGCCGAGCGTCGTGAACGGCCAGAGCCCGGAGCTGAACCAGGTGTCCAGCACGTCCTCGTCCTGGCTCAGCGCCATGTCCGCACCATAGACCGTGCGCGCGGCGTGGCGCGCCTCCGCCTCGGTTTCGGCGACGAAGACCGCGCCGTCGGGGCCGTACCAGGCGGGAATGCGGTGTCCCCACCAGAGCTGGCGGCTGATGCACCAGGGCTGGATGTCGCGCAACCAGGCGAAGAACGTGTTCTCCCACTGTTTCGGCACGAACCGCGTGCAGCCCTGCTCCACCGCCGCGATCGCCGGCCTGGCGAGCTCGGCGGCATTGCAGAACCACTGCGTCGTCAGCAGCGGCTCGATCGGCACGCCGGAACGGTCGCCGTGCGGCACCTGATGCACATGCGGCTCGGCCTTCTCCAACAGTCCCAGCCGCTCCAGCTCGGCCACGATCGCGGCGCGCGCGTCGTGCCGGTCCCGACCCTCCAGGGTCCGCGGGAACGCCGGATCGGCGACTCCCTCGACGGGGGCGATCGCGTCGGCGATCTCGGCCAGGCTCACGCGGCCATGGCGATCGAGTACCGAGGGCATCGGCAGCGCATGGCGCTCGCCCACCGCGAAATCGTTGAAGTCGTGCGCCGGCGTGATCTTCACAGCCCCCGAACCCTTCTCGGGATCGGAGTGCTCGTCGCCGACGATCGGCAGGCGCCGCCCGACGAGAGGCAGGATCGCATGGCGGCCGATCAGGCCGCGCCAGCGCGGGTCCTCGGGATGCACCGCGATCGCCGTGTCGCCCAGCATCGTCTCGGGCCGCGTCGTGGCGACCGCGATGAAGCGCCCCGGCTCGCCTTCGATGGGATAGCGGATATGCCAGAGGTGCCCGCGCACCTCCTGATTCTCCACCTCCAGATCGGAAATCGCCGACTGGAACTTGGGGTCCCAGTTCACCAGCCTCCGGTCGCGGTAGATCAGACCCTGGCGATACAGGGTCACGAACACCTTCCGCACCGCCGCCGACAGCCCCTCGTCCATGGTGAACCGCTCGCGCCGCCAGTCGAGCGAGGCCCCGAGGCGGCGGAGCTGGCGGGTAATCGTGCCGCCCAACTCCGCCTTCCAGCGCCACACGCGCTCCACGAACGCCGCGCGCCCGATCGCCTGCCGGCTGGTCTGCTCCTCGGCCAGCAGCCGCTCGACGACCATCTGCGTCGCGATCCCGGCGTGGTCGGTGCCGGGCTGCCAGAGCACGTCCCGCCCCTGCATCCTCCGCCAGCGAACCAGCACGTCCTGCACCGTGAAGGTGAGCGCGTGGCCCATGTGCAGGCTGCCCGTGACGTTGGGCGGCGGGATCATGATGGTGAACGGGGCGGCGGGGGAGGCGGGATCGCAGGCGAACGCGCCCGCGCGCTCCCAGCCTTCATAAAGTCGCGGCTCGATCTCGCGGGGGGAGTAGGTCTTGTCCAACATGCGGGCGTTGAACGCCGCGCGCGGCGCCGCGGTCAAGCCCCGTGACGCGCTAATGGGTCGCCCGGCCGACCACCCGCTCGATCTCGGCGCGCACCAGCCGCTCGACCAGCGGCGGCAGGTGCGTGTCGAGCCACTCCTTCATCAGCGGGCGCAGTTCGGCCCGGACCGAGATCCACGATGGTGGGGCCGCCAGCATGGACCTGCGTGTCGCGCTCGGTCGTCAACGTGGCGACCAGCCCGGCGACCGAGGCGGCGGCGGCGCGCGCCGTCTCCGGGCCGACCAGGCCCGATTCCCCACCGGGCGCGACCTGCGCAATCGGTTCCGAAGGCTCGACCGGCGTGACCGGCTGCGATGTCGGCATGGGTGCAATCGCGGGTGGTTCGGGCACCAGCATCGAGGGCTCCAACAGCAACACGTCGTCGCCGGAATGATCGTTTCCGCGTTCGCTATTCCTGTCGGGCTCGATCAGAGCCGGCGGGCCAGATGGCCCAGGCTTCGCGTCGGTTGGTTGCTCATCCTCGCTCAGGATGCGCCGGATCGAGGCAAGGATGTCCTCCATCGAGGGATCGCCGGCCGGTTCGGGCTTCTGAGGCGCGCTCATCGCCCGCTCCCGTGTTCGTAGAGCCGTGTCTCGCTAGGTCCGCTGACGCCGAACCACTTGTTCTTCACCGCCTGATAATAAGCCGTGTCGTCGTAGAAGTTCACGGGCAATGCGAGGTCTCGCGCGGTCAGCCGGCCGATGGCCGACGCGACGCCATAGGAGGCGGTGACGATGTTCGCCAGATTCTGCACCAGGGCGAGCCGGGAGTTCAGCAGTGTCTGCTGCTGGATCAGCACGTCCAGGGTGGTGGCGGTGCCGACGAGCGCCTGCCGCTCCACGCCCTCCACGGCCACCTGGTTGGCCTGCACCGCCGCCCGGCTGCTGTCGGCCGAGGCGCGCGCGGCCTCCAGCGTCTGCCACGCCTGCACGGCGTTCTGCACCGCCGTCCGCCGCGCGTCGGCGACCAGCCGATCCTGCTGCGTGACCATCTCGCGCGCCTGGCGCACGGCGGAATATTCAGTGCCGCCCTGATAAATCGGCACCGAGAGGTTCGCCAGCACCTGATAGCCGTTCGATTGGAAGTTGCGCAGGCTGGCGTTGTTCGACTGGAATGCCTGGCCTTGCAGGCTGAGCTGCGGGAGCAGCGCGCCGAATGCGACGTCCACTGCATTGCGCGCGCCGGCCAGGTTGAACAGCGCCGCAATCACCGCGGGATTGTTGTCCTGCGCCGTCATGGATGCCTGCTGCTCGTTGCGCACGGGCAGCTTCAGCGGCTGCGGCGCCACGAGGTCGGGGGGCGGGGGGGCGCCAATCGCGCGGAGATAGGTCGCCTCGGCCGTGAGCACGCTGCCCGCCGCGGTCAGCCGCGTCGACGTGGCGCTGGCCAGCGCCGCCTGCGCCTGCGCGACGTCGGTCTGCGTGACTTCCCCCACGTGGAAGCGGTCTTGCGTGGCCCTGAGCTGCTGGGCCAGCACCTGTTCGTTGTTGAGCTGGATCTGGGCAACCTGGCGGGCCTGGACGACCCCGACATAGGCGTTGACGGTGTCGCTGAACGCCGTCTCCTCCTGTCCGATCAGATTTGCCCGCCCGGCGAAGACCGCGTTCTTGGCCCGATGCACCGTGGCGTTGATGCGCCCGCCCGTGTACAAGGGCTGCGTCAAGGTCGCCTGCGCGGTGGCGATAGTGCGATCCGTCCGTGATTTCTCGTTACTGCCCGCGAGAAACTCGCGTGTCAGGCCGTCGCCGTAGCCGACGCCCCCGGAAACGGTCACCGTGGGGCGCCAACCAGCCAGCGCCTGCGGCACGCCTTCGTCGGTGGCGCGCAGGCTCGCGCGTTGGGCGAGCAAGGCAGGATTGTACGAATAAGTAGCGACCAGCGCCTCGGCCAAGGTGCGGGGCGGTTTGCCGGGGACCGCCGTGGGCGTCACCGTGCCGCGCGCGGGCCGGGCCACCGCCCTGACATCGTGCGCTCGGGGCGACGCCGTGGTGCCGCTCGGGCCGGGCTGCGCCCGCACCGGGACGGCGAGCAGCAAGGACATGCCGATCAGCAGGGCAGGGCGCAGACGCATTGAAAGAACCTCCGCTGGGCGCCAAGCCCGAAACCGCGCCGATGGCCTCGATTTGCCACAGGCACGGGTCGAACGCCAAGCACAAGGTTCAGACGTGGAAGCTCTCGCCGCAGCCGCAGCGGCCCTTCTCGTTCGGATTGGTGAACGTGAACCCGGACGTGAGCGCCTTCGTCTCGTAGTCCATCACCGTGCCGATCAGGAAGAGGCTGGCCTTGCGGTCCACCAGCACGGTCACGCCGCGGTCGGCAACAACTTCGTCGCCCGGGCCGGGCGCGTCGGTCCAGGTCATGTCGTAGGACATGCCCGAGCAGCCCTTGGTCTTGACGCCGATCCGCAACAGCCTTCCCTCCTCGCCCGGCCTCATACAGACGGCGGAGGCGATCGGCGGCGGCATCGGTCAGACGCATCAGCGGGGGCAGGGCACGGGCGGGCCTGCGGGTGGCGGTGGTGGTGCTCATGACATTGCTCGATATCGGTCCGCTCAATACATGTTCAACTGCAGCCGGGCCTCCTCGCTCATCCGGCTCGGGTCCCAGGGCGGCTCCCAGACGGTCTCCACGTCGCAATCGCTCACGCCGGGCACCGCCATGACGGCGTCGCGAACCTGCTCGGGGAGCTCCTGCGCGCTCGGGCAGGCCGGCGCGGTCAGCGTCATTTCCACCCGCACCTTGCCGTCCTCCAGCAGGTCGATCGCATAGACCAGTCCCAGTTCGTAGATGTTCACCGGGATTTCCGGGTCGTACACGCTGGCGACCGCGGCGATGACGGCGTCCTCGGTCACCTTCGGCGCGGTCTCGCCCTCGGGGGTCCAGGCGGTGTGCGAAGCCATCTCATTCACTGCTGGTCTCCTTGGCCCCGTCGAGGGCCGCGATCAGGGCGTGCCAGGGCAGCGTCGCGCATTTAACCCGCGACGGATACTCATGCACGCCGGACAACGGTTCTAGCCGCTCCAGCGGCTCGGCGAGCGCACCATTCTCGCATTCCGGGCACGCGCCGGTGCGGGCCATCTCGCGGAACGCCGCGAACAACGCCCGCGCGTCGCCTGTCGGCCGGCCGGCCACCGTCTCGGCCATCAGATCGGCCGACGCAATGCTGATCGCGCAGCCGCGCGCCTCGAAGCCGGTCTCGGCGATCGCGCCTTCAGGGCCGAATTTGACGAACACCTGCACGCGATCCCCGCACATCGGGTTGTCGCCCTTCGCGGTGGCGTCGAACGCCGCGAGCCGATGGCCGTGGCGCGGCTTGCGGCCATGATCCAGGATCGTCTCCTGGTAGAGGTCGCGCAGATCGGCGAAGTCGTCACTCACGCGAAGAACTCCCGCACCCGTGCCAGCGTGTCGGCCAGCACGTCGATCTCCTGCTCGGTCGTATAGACGCCGAAGCTCGCCCGCGCGGTGCTGTCGACGCCGAAGCGGTGCATCAGCGGCTCCGCGCAATGATTCCCGGCGCGCACCGCAATGCCCTGGCGGTCGAGCAGCGTGGCGACATCGTGGGCGTGCGCGCCGTCGAGCGTGAATGAGACGACGCCGCCGCGATCCTGCGCGCGCCCGAGGATCCGCAGCCCCTCGATCGGCGCCAGCCGCGCGAGCGCGTGGTCGGTCAACGCCTGCTCGTGCGCCGCGATCGCTTCGTAGCCGATCGCCTGCACGTAGTCGATCGCCGCCTTCAGCCCGATGCCCTCGATGATCGCCGGGGTGCCCGCCTCGAATTTGTGCGGCACCTCGGCCCAGGTGGAACGCTCGTAGGTGACGGAGGAGATCATCTCGCCGCCGCCCAGGAACGGCGGCATCGCGTCGAGCAATTCGCGCCTGCCGTACAGCACGCCGATGCCGGTCGGGCCGTACAGCTTGTGCCCGGTCCACGCGTAGAAGTCGCAATCCAGCGCCTGCACATCAACGCGGCGATGCACGATCGCCTGGCTGCCGTCGAGCAGCACCTTGGCGCCCTGCCGCGTGCGCCACCGCGCACGATCCGCTCGGCCGGCGTGTAGGTGCCGAGCACGTTCGACATGTGGGTCATCGCGACCAGCCCGACCTTGCCGTCGGCGAGCAGCGCCTCGAACGCCGCCATGTCGAGCTCGCCGGCGTCGGTGATCGGGCGCGACGCGCAGCTCGATTCCCCGTTCGTCGCGCAGCATCTGCCAGGGCACGATGTTGGAGTGGTGCTCCATTCCCGAGATCAGCACCGCCTGCCCCGGCCGCAGGATGGCGCGTCCATAGCTGTGCGCGACGAGGTTGATCGCCTCGGTGCTGTTGCGGGTGAACACGATCTCGCTGCTGTCGGCGGCGCTCATCAGGTCCGGCGACCGCTTCGCGCGCCGCCTCGTAGGCGTCGGTGGTGCGCTCGCTCATCCAATGCAGGCCGCGATGCACGTTCGCGTACTGCGTCTCCATCGCGTTCCGCATCGCCTCGATCACCGACGCGCGGCTTCTGCGCCGAGGCGGCGCTGTCGAGGAAGACCAGCGGCTTGCCGCGCACCTTCTGGCGCAGGATCGGGAAGTCCTCGCGGATGCGGGTGACATCGAGCCCGGTGATTTGGGTGATCGCATCCATCATGACGCCTGCCCCTGCCACCACTTCTCCACCGCCGCCTCCATCGCGTGCGCGGGCCGCTCGTGCGTGACCGCCTCCAGCGCCTCGTCGAGGAACGCGCGCACCAGAATCGCCCTCGCCTCCGGCTCCGGGACGCCGCGGCTGCGGAGATAGAACATCTGCTCCGGATCCAAGCTCGCCCACCGTCGCGCCGTGGCTGCATTTCACGTCGTCGGCGAAAATTTCCAGCTCCGGCTTGGTGTCGATCTCGGCATCGGGCGAGAGCAGCAGCGCCTGGCTCATCTGGTAGCCGTCGGTCTTCTGCGCCGCGCGGGCCACCTCGATGCGGCCCTGGAAGACCCCGCGCGAGCGGCCCGTGAGCACGTTCTTGACCGTCTGGCGCGAGGCGCAGCGCGGCGCCTCGTGGCGGATGACGGTCGTGATGTCGGCGTGCTGCGTCCCGGCCAAAAGCTGGCGCCGCTCCGACATGCACGGTGGCGTCGGGGCCGCTCAGGCGGACATGGATTTCCGACCGCGCCAGCCGCGCGCCCAGGCTGAGCACGAAGCTGTCGAACCGCGCGCCCTCGCCGATCTCGGCGAAACTGGTGCTGGAAATGGAACGCCGCGGGGGATTCGTCCTGCAAACGGACGACCGAAAGCCGCGCGTCGCGCTCCAGGCGCAGCTCGAAGACGGCGTTGTTCAGATAGGTGCCCTCGCCTTGCACGGTCTCGATCAAGCTCAGCCGGGCCCCGCGCCCCAGGCGGATGGCGTGGCGCGGGTGAAACCCCGTGGCGTGGCCCGGCGCGGGTGTGGCGAGGCCGGCGAGCTGGATCGCGCCCGCGTCGATGCCTTCGGCCACGTCGAGCACCATCCCATCCTCGGCCAGCATCGTGTTCAGCGCGACCATCGGCTGGTCCTCGCCGTGCGCCAGCCAGCCGAACTCCGGCCGTTCGGCCAACGTCGTGACGGAGAACCCGCCTTCCGGCGGATCGGAAAGGTCGGCCCGATAGCGGCCGTCGATGAACACGAGGCGCGCCGGCGCGAGCCGGGCGACCGCTTCGAGCCTCTGGCCGTCCGCCACCGGCGACAGCGGCTCGTGGAACGCGGCCTCGGTCAGCGGGCGCAGATTGGTGTATTTCCACGCCTCGTCACGCCGGCCCGGCAGGCCGAGACGCCGGAACGCCTCGGCCGCCCTCGCGCGCGCGACAGGATCGCCGGGCAGGCGGTCCTTCAGCCCTTCGTAGTGGGCGAGAAATCCCGCCGCGCCGACTGGATCGACTGCGCTCATGCGGCGACCCCTCCCCCCGGCCCCCTCCCGCAAGGGGAGGGGGAGTAAAAGGTACCGTGCCCCTTGCTCCTCCCCTCCTCCCCTTGCGGGAGGGGGCGGGCCACGGAGGATCGGAGCGTCGGCATCATGCCGCCGCCGCCAGCCCGGCGTAGCCGCTCGCCTCCAGTTCGCGCGCCAGTTCCGGCCCGCCGGAGCGCACGATCCGGCCGCCGGCCAGCACATGCACGCGGTTCGGCACCAGATGATCCAGCAGCCGCTGGTGGTGGGTGATGACGAGCGCGGAGAAGTCCGGCCCGCGCAGCGCGTTCACGCCGTCGGCGACGATCTTCAGCGCGTCGATGTCGAGCCCGCTGTCGGTCTCGTCGAGGATGGCGAGGCGAGGCCGCAGGATCGCCATCTGCAACACCTCGTTGCGCTTCTTCTCGCCGCCCGAAAATCCGACGTTCACGTTGCGCTTCAGCATGTCGTCGGGCATGTGCAGCCGCTTGGCCTCGGCGCGCGCGAGCTTCAGGAACTGCACGGCGTCCAGCTCCGCCTCCCCGCGCGCGCGGCGCAGGGCATTCAGCGCGGTGCGCAGGAAATTGGCGTTGCCCACGCCCGGCAATTCGACCGGCGCCTGGAACGCCAGGAACACGCCGGCCGCAGCCCGCGCCTCCGGCTCCATCGCCAGCAGATCCTCGCCGTCAAACGTCACGCCGCCGGCCGTGACCTCGTAATCCTCGCGCCCCGCCAGCACGTAGCCGAGCGTCGATTTGCCCGACCCGTTCGGCCCCATGATCGCATGCACCTCTCCCGAGGGCACCGCGAGGTCGATGCCGTGCAGGATGGGCGTGCCGGCGATCGCAGCCGAGAGGTTCCTGATCTCCAGCATCGCCCCTAGCCCACCGAGCCTTCGAGGCTGACGGCCAGCAGCTTCTGCGCCTCGACGGCGAACTCCATCGGCAGCTCCTTCAGGACTTCCTTGCAGAACCCGTTGACGATCAGGTTCACCGCGTCCTCTTCCGAAAGGCCGCGTGAGCGGCAGTAGAACAACTGGTCGTCGGCGATCTTCGAGGTGGTCGCCTCATGCTCCAGCTTCGCGCTCGGATTGCGGCTCTCGATATAGGGAACCGTGTGCGCGCCGCATTCGTCGCCGATCAGCAGGCTGTCGCACTGGGTGTGGTTCCGCGCCCCTGCCGCGCGCGGCAGGATCTTCACCAGCCCGCGATAGGTGTTGTTCGACCGGCCGGCGCTGATGCCCTTGGAGACGATGGTGCTGCGGGTGTTGCGCCCGATATGGATCATCTTGGTGCCGGTGTCGGCCTGCTGGCGGTTGTTGGTGACCGCGACCGAGTAGAACTCGCCCACGCTGTCGTCGCCCTCCAGCACGCAGGACGGGTATTTCCAGGTGATCGCCGAGCCGGTCTCCACCTGCGTCCAGGAGATCTTCGACCGCGCGCCCCGGCAAGCGCCGCGCTTGGTGACGAAGTTGTAGATGCCGCCGCGCCCCTCGGCGTCGCCCGGATACCAGTTCTGCACCGTGCTGTACTTGATCCGCGCGTCCTCGAGCGCGACCAGCTCCACCACGGCGGCGTGCAACTGATTCTCGTCGCGCATCGGCGCCGTGCAGCCTTCGAGATAGCTGACATGGCTGCCAGCGTCGGCGATGATCAGCGTGCGCTCGAACTGGCCGGTATTGCGGGCATTGATGCGGAAATAGGTGGACAGCTCCATCGGGCAGCGCACGCCCTTGGGGATGTAGACGAAGCTGCCATCGGTGAAGACCGCGCTGTTCAGCGCCGCGAAGAAATTGTCGGCCGACGGGACGACGCTGCCGAGGTACTGGCGCACCAGATCGGGATGCTCGCGCACCGCCTCGCTGATCGGACAAAAGATCACGCCCGACTTGCTCAGCGTCTCGCGGAACGTGGTGGCGACGGAGACGCTGTCGAACACCGCGTCGACGGCGATGTTGTTGCCCTCGGCGGGGTCGACTCCGGCGAGGATCGCCCGCTCCTTCAGCGGAATGCCGAGCTTCTCATAGGTCGCCAGCAACTCGGGATCGACCTCGTCGAGCGACTTGGGGCCGAGCTTCTTCTTCGGGGCGGCGTAGTAGTGGATGTCCTGATAGTCGATCGGCGCGTGCCACACCTTGGCCCAATGCGGCTCCTCCATCTTGCGCCATGACGCGAGCGCCTTCAGCCGCCACTCCAGCAGCCAGGCCGGCTCCTCCTTGTGCGCGGAGATCAGCCGGACCGTCTCATCGGACAGCCCCTTGGGGGCCACATCCATCTCGATGTCGGTCTCGAAGCCCCACTTGTAGGCGGACTGGGTGACGGACTGGACGGTGTCGAGGGTTTCGGCGACGGCGGGCATCTGGCGTCCTATTCGACGGCGGGAAGGGAGGCGCGGGCAGGCACGCGGTAGGGTCGCGGCAGGGCCGCGCCGCGCATGTCGGCCAGGGTGATGGCGGAGAGCGCCTGCTGGATCGCCTCGTTCACGGGATCCCAGCGGCCGCGCACGGGGCAGATGCGCTCGGCCTCGCAATTGCCGGCGCCGCCGTCGACGCAGGCGGTGAGCGCGATCGGCCCGTCGATGGCGGCGATCACGTCGGCGATCGGGATGGCGGCGAGCGGGCGCATCAGGCGATACCCGCCGCGCGCCCCACGCTGCGAGGCGACCAGGCCGCTGCCGGCCAGCGCCTTCAGCACCTTGGCGACGGTGGGCTCCGGGACGCCCGTCGCGGCGGCGATGCCAGGCGAGGTCTGGACCCCGTCGCCGCCGGACAAGCGGACGAGCACAACCACGGCGTAGTCGGTCAGCTTCGACAGCCTCAACACGGTGCGGCTCCAGGCGGATTAATCGGACCCAACAGGTCCTGATTGACGGCAGATGGAGAAGCCGCCGCTCTCCGTCAAGGGGCTGCGGCGGCCATCTGCTGTCCCACGCTGGTCTGCTCGTGGCTTCCTCGTCTCCCTCTCCCGCAACGCGGAAGAGGGGGAGCCTTATTTCGGGGCGAGGGTTGCAGGCATTAACTGACGCCCGGCCGGGCGCTCACAGCCGGTACGGTGCCCCGGTCACCTCGTCCTCCGGCACGATCGCCATGCCGATCGGCCACAGCGCCAGCGCGGCAAGCTTGAGATGCGCCCAGGCGAACGGGATGCCGATGATCGTCACCGCCAGCGCGACGGCGGTAATCAGGTGGCCGAGTGCCAGCCACCACCCGGCGAAAACCAGCCAGATCAGGTTGCCGACCACGCCGAGCGCGCCAGTGCCCATATCCCCATACCCGGTCAGGGTGTCGCGGCGCACCGCGCGGTGGCCGAAGGGCAGCAGCGCGTAGAAGGCGATGTTGAAGGCCGCCCGCGCCCAGGGAATGCCGACGATGGTGATCACCATGATCAGCGCCGCGAGCAGCCACGCGGCGGCCATCCAGATGCCGCCGAAGATGATCCACAGGACGTTCAACAAAAGCCGCAGCAGGGACATCGCGCTTGTCTCCTTTCAGACCTCAGGCGCCGAGGTCGCGAAAGCCGCGCCGCAGATCAAACTCGTCCGAGGTGACCAGGGTTTCCATCCGGCCGAGCCGCTTGTCGAGGGCGCGAAACCGGCCGCGCAGCCCATGCAGGACCTCGCCCGGCTCCGTGCGCACGCGGCGCCAGAACGCCTCCTCGTTGGCGGAGGCGAAGAGCGTCGGCGGCTTGCGTTTCAGCACGATGGCCAAGACCGCGTAGGCGACCAGCACGGGGAGGAAGAAGAACACCAGGCACAGCACGGCGGCGAGCCGCACCAGCACCGGTTCGGTGCCGATGTAGTCGGCGATCCCGGCGCACACCCCTGCGATCCAGCCGCGCTCGGTGTCGCGATAGACCCGGTCGTGTTCGCGGCCGCCTGCCATGGGCCACGCAATCCCCGCTTCGCGCCGGGCCTGGCGGCGGGCGCGGCGGTCCCAGCCAAACGGGTCGCGAAAGCTCATTGGCGGGTCTCCGTGCCAGGGTTCGTCCAGGGATCGACCCTGGCCTGCGCGCGACCGCGCCAGCCCGGCGCCTCCCCGTCGAGAATGCTCTCAAGGCTTTCCACGCGGTGCTCCATCCGCTGCGCCAGCTCCCACAGGTCGGCCAGCACGCGCTCCTGCTCGCGCGACATCATCCGCGCCGTACGCCAGCGCGTGGCGTAGTGGGCGACGATCCAAATCGGCGCCACCACGACGAGGAAAAGGACGGCGACCAGCCCGGCGGGGACGCTCATCTCACACCTTCGCCGGCTGGGGTGGGGGCGCCACGGGAATGCGGTTGCCGAGCCGCGTCTTCAGCTTCGCCAATTCCTCCTGCACGCCGGCCTCGGCCTCCATCTCGGCGAAATCCTGTTCCAGCGGCTTGCCGCGCCCGATGTCGAACGCCTCCACCTTGCCCTCGGCCTCGTCCAGCGCGCGTTCCACCTGCTCGAAGCGTGCAAAGGCGTCGGTGATGCGCTCGTCGTACAGCTTGCCGCGCACCTTCAGGCGGCTTGCCGCGCTCCGGTGGCGCGCGACAATCGACCGTTGGCGGGTCTTGGCGTCGTTCAGCTTCGTCTGCAGCTTGCCGATGTCCTCGTTCTGCCGGTTCAGCGCCTCGACCATCTGCGCCAACTGCTCCTCGGAGGAGGCCAAAGCCTGCGCCGCGCGCGCCTTGGCGGTCAACGCGCCGCGCGCGAGGTCGTCACGCCCGCGGGTGACGGCGAGCTCGGCCTTGCGCTCCCACTCCTCGGCCTCGCGGCGGAGGCCGGCGACCCGGCGCTCCAGCTCCTTGCGCTCGGCGATCCCGCGCACGGCGGCCGAACGGACCTCGACCAGCGTGTCCTCCATCTCCTGGATGATGAGGCGGATGATCTTCGCCGGGTCCTCGGCGCGCGCGAGGATGGAGTTGATGTTGGAATTCACGATGTCGGTGAGGCGCGAGAAGATGCCCATGGTCGTCGGTCCCTAATCCGTCTGGCCCGGATTGCCGCAAGACGCATGCCAAGGAGAAACCCGGCTAAATCCGCCTTTGTCGGCGGGGAATATGGTCACGATCGCCAATTATGGTAGAGGAACCGCCACATGATGGTGCTTCCCGCCGATCCTTCGCTGCCTACCCCGCTGGGGGAAAGCCCGATCTTCCAGGCCATGCTCGCCCACGCCTCCCGCTTGGCCCCGCTCGACCGGCCGGTTCTGGTCGTGGGCGAGCGCGGTACCGGCAAGGAACTCGTGGCGAGCCGGCTCGCCTATCTGTCGCCGCGCTGGGACCGCCCGTTCGTCAAGCTCAACTGCGCCGCGCTGCCGGAGGGCCTGCTCGATTCCGAGCTGTTCGGCCACGAGGCGGGCGCCTTCACCGGCGCCGCCCGGCGTCGCCCGGGGCGGTTCGAACTGGCCGACACCGGGACGTTGTTCCTTGACGAGATCGCCACGGCCTCGATGAACGTGCAGGAAAAACTGCTGCGCGCGATCGAGTACGGCACGTTCGAGCGGATCGGCGGCAACGAGACGCTCGGCGTCGATGTGCGCGTCATCGCCGCGACCAACGCCGACCTGCCGATGCTCGCCGCCGCCGGACGCTTCCGCGCCGACCTGCTCGACCGGCTCGCCTTCGACGTGATCGCGCTGCCGCCGCTGCGCGACCGTCCCGAGGACATCAAGCTGCTCGCGGAGCATTTCGCCACGCGCATGACGGCGGAGCTGCGGCGCGAATACTTCGCCGGGTTCACGCCCGCCGCCATGGACCGGCTCCGCGCGCACGACTGGCCGGGCAACGTGCGCGAGCTACGCAACGTGGTCGAACGCAGCGTCTGCCGGGCGTACGACCCCGATCAGCCGCTCGACACCGTGGTCATCAACCCGTTCCCTCGCACGGCGGCCGAGCAAAATCGCGCGCCCGCCGAGGCCGAAGCCGCGCCGGCCGACTTCGCCGGCCAGGTGCGCCGCTTCGAGCGCGCGTTGCTCGAGCGCGCACTGGAGGAGTCGCGCCACAACCAGCGGCGCGCCGCCGAGCGCCTGGGCCTGAGCTATGATCAGCTCCGGCGCTGCCTGAGGTCGCACGCGCTCCGCTGATGCCGGTCAGTGTGCCGGCCGGCCGATGCACTGGTACTCGAAGCCCGCCGCGCGCATGGCGGCGGGATCGTATACGTTGCGCAGATCGACCACGATCCGCCCGCGCATCGCATCGGCCAGCCGCTCGGGCGCGAGGGCGCGGAACTCGTTCCATTCCGTGACCACCAACAAGGCGTCGGCGCCGCGCGCCGCGTCGAGCGCGTCGCGGCAGTAGGCGATCGAGGGCGGCAGCACCGCGCGGGCCTGCGCCATGCCCTCCGGGTCGAAGGCGCGGATCTCGGCGCCATCCTCGGCCAGCCGCCACAGGATCGGGATCGACGGCGCATCGCGCATGTCGTCGGTCTCGGGCTTGAAGGTCAGGCCCAGCACGGCGATCGTCTTGCCGCGAACCGAGCCGCCGCAGCCGGCGATGACGCGGGTTGCCATGCCAGCCTTGCGGGCGTCGTTGACGGCGACCACGGCCTCGACCAGCCGCGCCGGGGCGCCGAACTCCTGCGCGATCCGCATCAGCGCCAGCGTGTCCTTGGGGAAACACGAGCCGCCGAAGCCGGGGCCGGCGTGCAGGAACTTGCGCCCGATCCGCCCATCCAGCCCGATGCCGCGGGCGACGTCATGGACGTCGGCGCCCACCTTCTCGCATAGGTCGGCGACCTCGTTGATGAAGGTGACCTTCATCGCCAGGAACGCGTTGGCGGCATACTTGGTGAGTTCCGCCGTCTCGATGCCGGTGAAGACAATCGGCGCCTCGATCAGGTAGAGCGGGCGATAGAGCCGGCGCAGCACCTCGCGCGCGCGCTCGCTTTCGGCGCCGATCACCACGCGGTCGGGGCGCATGAAGTCGGCGATGGCCGAGCCCTCGCGCAGGAACTCGGGGTTGGAGGCGACGTCGAACTCAAGATCTGGCCGCGCACCGCGCACGATCTGGGCGATCCGGCGGCCGGTCCCCACCGGGACGGTCGATTTCGTGACGATGACGGCATAGCCGGCGAGGGCGCGCGCGACCTGCTCGGCGGCGGCGTACACATAGGTGAGGTCCGCATGCCCGTCGCCGCGCCGCGTTGGCGTGCCGACCGCGATGAAGACGGCCTCCGCCCCGGCCAGCGCGGCGGCGAGATCGTCGGTGAAGCCGAGGCGGCCGGCGCGCGCGTTGCCGGCGACGAGCTGGTCGAGCCCCGGCTCGTAGATCGGGATGCTGCCGGCGCGCAGCGCGGCGAGGCGGCCGGTGTCGGTCTCGACGATGGTAACGTCGGACCCGAACTCGGCGAAGCAGGCGCCCGAGACGAGGCCCACATAGCCGCCGCCGATCATCGCGATTCGCACTGGGAACTCCGTTGGTGAAATCGTTGCGGTGGCTTTGAGCACAGCCGGGCGGGCCGCGCCACCGGAAGCCGCCCGACGGGCATCTCGGGTTCAGTCATGCCGGCTCAGGCATGGGGCGCCGCCCGGCATGCTCGTCGATGGCGGCCTGCTCGCGGCCAAGGGCGGCGGTGCGGGCGGCGTCGGCGCGGCGCGTGGCCGCCGCCTCGGCCGCTTCGAGCGCGGCGCGGGCGGCGCCGAGGATCGCGCGGGCGCGCACCGTCTCGGTCTCCGCCCGGGCCCGCGCGCCGAGCGCCGCGTCCCGCTCCGGGCTGGTGCGCCGCAGCCAGCGGCCGAACGCCTCCACGGCGAGATCGCTCGCGTCCAGGCGGCTCGCGGCGGCCTGCTCGGCGGCGATCGCCCCCTCGATGCGCGCGACCGTTCCGGCGGCTTCGTCCTCGACGGCGAGCTGGGCTGCGAGTTCTCGCGTCGCCTCCTCCAGCGCCAGCCGCCGCAGGCGCAGCACGGTGGCGAGCGAGTCACGCGGCATGGCGGGGCACTTCCAACGCCTCGGCGAGCCGCGCGAACGCCTCGGCGGCGGGCGTGGCCTCCTCGGGACGCTGCCGCAGCACCGCCTCGATGCGCGGCGCGAGGGCGACGGCCTCGTCCACCGCCGGGTCGGCGCCGGGGCGATAGGCGCCGAGGCGGATCAGGTCGGCCATGTCGGCGTGCAGGGCCAGGATCGCGCGGGCGCGGCGGGCCAGCGCCGCCTCCCCGGCCGACAGCACGCCGCCGGCGGCGCGCGAGAGCGAGCGCAGCACATCGACGGCCGGATAGCGCCCGCCCTCGGCGATCCGCCGGTCCAGGATCACGTGCCCGTCCAGGATGCCGCGCACGGCATCGGACACAGGCTCGTTGTGGTCGTCGCCCTCCACCAGCACGGTGAACAGGCCGGTGATCGAGCCGGCCCGCCCGCTCGCGGTCTCGAGACCCGGCCCGGCGCGCTCCAACAGCCGGGGCAGCTCGGCGAAGACGCTCGGCGGAAAGCCCCGGGTGGCGGGCGGCTCACCGGCCGACAGGCCGATCTCGCGCAGCGCCAGGCAGAAGCGGGTGACGCTGTCCATCAGCAGCAGGACCGAGGCGCCCTGGTCGCGGAAGTGCTCGGCGGCCGCCATGGCGGTGTAGGCGGCTTCGCGGCGCAGCAACGGTGGCGCGTCGGACGTGGCGACCACCACCACCGCGCGCGCGATGCCTCCGGCGAGCTCGTCCTCGATGAACTCCCGCACCTCGCGCCCGCGCTCGCCCACCAGCGCGAGCACGGCCACGTCGCAGCCCGCCCGGCGGGCGAGCATGCCGAGCAGGGTCGATTTGCCGATGCCCGACCCGGCGAACAATCCTAGGCGCTGGCCCTGGCGGCAGGCGGCGAAGCAGTCGAGCGCGCGCACGCCGAGATCGAGCCGCGGCCCCAGGCGCGCGCGCGCGGTAGCGGCGGGCGCGCTGGCGTGCACCGGGCGCGGGGGGCCCGCCGGCAGCGGCCCGCGTCCGTCGAGCGGCCGGCCCAACGGATCGACCACCCGGCCCAGCCAGCCGTCGCAGACCGGGAGCGTCGCCCCCGCGCGGGGGCCGGAGAGATGGAACGGCGCCCGCGCCGGGCTGCCGGGGCCGAGGCCATCCAGCGGTCCGAACGCCATCGCCCGCGCGGCGCCGGCGCGGAAACCCACGATCTCGGCCGCGACGGCATCGCCGCCGCGAGGGACAAGATCCAGCCGGTCGCCGACCGCGAGCTGGCTCCCGAGGCCGGTCACCTCGACCAGCAGCCCCGACAGCGCGCTGACCCCACCTTCCAGGCGACCCGCCGGGATCCGCCGGATGGCGCTCCCGGCCAACTCCGCCCGACCCGCGAGACACGTCCGTCTCATTGAGATGCCTTACCCTGAGAACGCACCATTTCGGAATTTCGTTCCTGCTTTGATCCTGTCAGCAACTTGAACAGGCGGCAATTTTGATACGCGCAACTCATGAAAAAATCGTCGCCGAACACACGCAATGGTGGTATAAACTCTCCGTGACATCAGATGGGGTTGCATCGGTGCGGATTTTGCTCGTCGATGACGACATCAACGTCGGGCGTGGCCTCCCGCTCACCCTCAAGGCCGCCGGCGCCATCACCGACGTCGCCGACACGGGCGAGGAGGCGCTGGAGATGCTGCGCCATTATGAGTACGATCTCGTCATACTGGAGCTCATCTTGCCGGACATCGACGGCTACGAGGTCGTCCGCAGGATGCGCGCCGGGCGCAATCACACGCCCGTGCTGGCGCTCACCGGCCTGTCGCAACCACAGGCGCGGGTGAAGGCGCTCAGCTCCGGGGCCGACGACGTGATCACCAAGCCGTTCGACAGGGCGGAGCTGCTGGCCCGGATGCAGGCCGTGGTCCGCCGCAGCAAGGGCTTCAGCCAGCCGGCGGTCAGCGTCGGTGCGCTGGTGCTGAACCTGGACAGCCGAGAGGTCCGGGTGGGCGGTCGCCCGGTTCATCTGACGGGCAAGGAATACGCGATCCTGGAGCTGCTCGTCATGCGCAAGGGCATGGTGCTGACCAAGGAAGCCTTCCTCAATCACCTGTACGGCGGCATGGACGAGCCGGAGATGAAGATCATCGACGTGTTCGTCTGCAAGCTTCGCAAGAAGCTCGCCCAGGCCGGGGCGGACAACCTGATCGGCACCGTCTGGGGCCGCGGCTACATGATCCGCGAGCAGGCCCCGCTCGACCCGCCCGCCTCGCCGCTCGCCGCCTCTCTCGTCGCCGACCGGGCGCTGACCGCGGCCTGAGCGGAGCGGGCAAAGGAAACGCCGCTCAGGGCGGGAGCACTCCGCACGCCAGCCGGCCGGCGAGCAGGCAGTCCTCCAACGCCGCCTCCGACCGCAGCGCGCGGACCAGCAAAAGTCCCACCACGACCAGCAGCAGCGCGACCGCCAGGCCGCTGAGGCTGGCGGTCTGCCGGTCGTCGTCGTCGTCGGGCGGAACGGGCTCGCGGCCGTGCATGAGAAGACTCGGCGCCTCTGCGGTTTATTCTGCCATGCCGTGCTGGCGTGCAGCCACGGTCGCGGTCTAAACACCGCTCCATGTCGTCGGCAGCCATGCGCCATCTTTCGGCCGATCCGGCCTGGGAAAGCCTGATCGGGCGCATCGGCCGGCCACGCCTCGACATCGCGCGTCGCCAGAGCCCGTATGAGGCGCTGATGCGCGCGATCGCCCATCAGCAGTTGCACGGCCGGGCGGCGCGCGCCATCACGGCGCGGTTCGTCGCCCTCTATCCCGGCGCCGAGTTCCCCGCCCCGGCGCAAGTCCTCGCCACCGACGAGGCGGTGTTGCGCGGCTGCGGCTTCTCGGCCGCGAAGGTCGCGACGCTGCGCGAGATCAGCGCCCGCGCGCTCGACGGGCTTGTGCCGAGCCGGGCCGCCGCCGCCCGCCTGTCGGATGCGAAGCTGATCGAGCGGCTGACCCAAATCCGCGGCGTCGGGCGCTGGACGGTCGAGATGCTGCTGATCTTCACCCTGGGTCGGCCGGACGTGCTGCCGGTCGATGATTTCGGCGTGCGCGAGGGCTATCGCGCGCTGCACGGGCTAGACGAGCAGCCCCGGCCCCGCGCGCTCGCCGCCATCGGCCAGGCTTGGTCGCCGCATCGCTCCTGCGCCGCGTGGTATCTCTGGCGCGCGGCGGAATTGGCCGGCGCGGGCCCGCCGCCGGCTATCGCAGAGCCAGCCGACGCGCGATGATGCGACGATGACCGCCCCGCAGGACCAGCGACACAAGCCGCGTCGTCGCACCCGCCCAGCCGCCGCGAAATCACCGATCGGAGCGCCGAACCCGGACGATCCGGGTTTCGCCCCGCTTGCCACCGAGCGGCTGACCATGCGCCCGCTCGATCCCGCCGATGCCGAGTCGCTGCACCGGCTCATCAACGACTGGGAAGTCTCGCGCACGCTGTCGGGCGTGCCGTTTCCCTACCCGCGCGACCTCGCCGGGGAGTGGATCGCCGCGACGAGGCGGGAGCTGGCCGAGCGGGCCGCGTTTCACCTCGCCATCACCGGCCACGAAGGCAAGCAGGAGACGCTGGTGGGCGTGGTCGGGCTGAGGATTGGCGCCCGCACGCGCGCCGGCCGGCTCGGTTACTGGATCGGGCGCCGCTTCTGGGGCCACGGCGTCGCCTCCGAGGCGGCCGGGCGGTTCGCCCGCTGGGCGCTGGCCAATCTCGACCTCGATCGGCTGGAGGCGAACGTCGCCACCGACAACCCCGCCTCGGCCGCCGTGCTGCGCCGTATCGGCTTCCGCCAGACCGGCCTCGGCGTCGAGACCTTTCTCTCGCGCGGGGGCGAGCACCCGGTCTGGCAGTTCGAGGCGACGCGCGACGATTTGTTCGACCACGCCGAGGCCGCCGAGCCCGCGACGATCGACAGCGCCGGCCCGCCGCTTGTCCTGGTCGCCGCCTGCGCGCTGATCGACCGTGACGGGCGCGTGCTGCTCGCGCGCCGCCCCGAGGGCAAGCGGATGGCCGGGCTGTGGGAGTTCCCCGGCGGCAAGCTGGATCCGGGCGAAACCCCGGAGGCGGCGCTGATCCGCGAGCTGAAGGAGGAGCTGGGAATCGACATCTCCGCCGACTGCCTCGCGCCCTTCGCCTTCGCCTCGCACCCCTATGAGCGTTTCCATCTCCTGATGCCGCTTTATCTCTGTCGGCGCTGGAAGGGGATACCACGCGCGCGGGAGGGCCAGACGCTGACCTGGGCGCGCCCCGAGAAGCTCGCCGAGTACCCGATGCCGCCGGCGGACAAGCCGCTGATTCCGCTGCTGCGCGGGTTCCTGTGATGGAGAGGCCCCAGATGCAAGCGAACCCCACCGCCTGTGTGATCGTGATCGGCAACGAGGTGCTGTCCGGGCGCACGCAGGACATCAATCTGCAGTTCCTCGGCCGCAGGCTGGGAGAACTGGGCATCCCGGTGCGCGAGGCCCGCGTGATCCCCGACGTCGCCGAGACGATCGTCGCCACCGTCAACGAGGCGCGCGCGCGGTACGACCACGTCTTCACCACCGGCGGCATCGGGCCGACCCACGACGACATCACCAGCGAGTGCATCGCGGCGGCCTTCGGCGTCCCGTGGGAGCCGCACCAGGAGGCGTGGCGGCGCATGGAGCAGGCCTACAAGCCCGGCGAGTTCAACTCCGCCCGCCAGCGCATGGCGACCATGCCGCGTGGCGCCGCGCTGATCGACAACCCGGTCTCCACCGCGCCCGGCTTCACGATCGGCAACGTCCACGTCCTGGCCGGCGTGCCGCGCGTCATGCAGGCGATGTTCGAGAAGCTGGCCCCGAAGTTGAAGGGCGGCCGTCCGATCGAGGCGCGGGCGGTGCATGTCATGCAGATCGGGGAGGGGATGCTCGCGGCGGGCCTGGGCCAGGTGCAGGCGCGCTATCCGGGGGTCGATGTCGGCAGCTATCCGTTCTATCGCTCTTCCGGCAACGGCGTGGCGGTCGTCGCCCGCGGCACCGACCTGCGCGCAGTCGAGGACGCGATCACCGAGGTGCGCGCCCTGATCCTGAGCTTCGGCGGCACCCCGGTTCCGGGCGAGCCGCTGCCGCCTTGATCGCGCCGGGAGGGACCGAACTCAACTTAGTTCGACCACGACCGGAACATGATCCGACGGCTGCGTCTCGCCCCGCTCGTCGCGATCCGGATCGGCGCAGGTCAGCCGCTCGGCGAGCGTCGGTGACAGCAGGATGTGGTCGATCCGCAGCCCCCGGTCGCGTTGCCAGGCACCCGCCTGATAATCCCAGAACGTGTAGGCCGGCCCGTGTGGATGCGCCTCCCGCACCGCGTCGGTGAGGCCCATCCACAGCAAACGGCGGAAGCGCGCGCGGGTCTCGGGACGCACCAGCGCGTCGGTCGGTGGCAGGGTGCCGGGGGCGGCGTCGACATCGGCCGGGCAGACGTTGAAGTCGCCGGCGACGACCAGGGGCGCGTCACGATCCAACAGCGCCTGCGCGCGGTCGCCTAGCCGGTCCATCCAGGCGAGCTTGTAGGCATACCCGGTGTCCCCGCCGGAATTGCCGTTCGGCAGATAGATGCCCACGATCGTCACGCCCGTAGCCTCGATCTCGATGTAGCGGGCCTGAAGATCGTCCTCGGGCAGCCCGGGCAGGCGCCGAAGCGTGACGACGAACGGGATGCGTGAGAGCACCGCGACGCCGTTATAGGCCTTCTGGCCGACCGCTTCGGCCTTGTAGCCAAGCCCGGCGAAGTCGAGCCCGGGGAAGGCTGCGGTCTCGCACTTGATCTCCTGCAACACCAGGATGTCCGGGGACGCCTTCTCCAGCCAGCGGCAAACATGACGCCCGCGCTGGCGGATCGAGTTGACGTTCCAGGTGGCGAGCTTCATGGGCGGCTTCAGGCAACCAGTGCCGCGAGGCGCGCTACGATATCGGCCATGATCGTTTCCGGGACTCGCTCTCCCGTCGCGCGGGCATTGCGAGCGGCAAGATCGACGGCACGGGGCTGATCGCAACGAACGACGCCGCTTGTCTTCAGTCCCGCGCCATCAAGGCTGACCGCAAACCCGCGCGCGCGGGCAAAATGCCCGCCCGTCGTGATCGGCAATACCGTCGGTGTGCCGACTCGGTCGTTCACCCTTCGGCGCGTGACCACCACGACTGGCCTGTAGCCACGCTGCTCGTGTCCGGAACTGGGGTCCAGAGAAACGAGATGGATATCGCCTCGCTCCATCAGATCAATTCGCGGCCAACCGGACCGCCGCCCGTCCACTCCGAGTCCTCTTCCGAAACGCTAGCCGAGGGATCGCATTCCGCCAGAAGCTGGTCGAGCGTGTAATGCGGCTCCGGTGCCTGTGTGTCGGGGCGCAGAACCAGCCGATCCCCGTCGATCGCCCATTCGACCGAGCTGCTCGCGCCGAGCCCGGTCCGTTCCAGGTAGGCGACCGGAACCGCCACCATGACGGACCCGTCCACCGACAGAAGGGCGGTCTTCGGCATTCCCCTCAATCCACCGAGAAACTCGTCCCGCACCCGCACGCCGATGTCGCGTTGGGGTTGCGCACCGCGAAGTGGCTGCCCATCAGCGCATCCGTGAAATCCAGTTCGGCGCCGGCCAGCAAGTCGAGGCTCGCCGGATCGACCAGCACGCGGGCCGGGCCGCGCTCGATCAGCACGTCGTCGGGCCGGCGCTGTTCGTCCAGCTCGAAGCGGTACCTGGAACCCGCTGCACCCGCCGGCCAGCACGGCCACCCGCAATGCGGCCGCCCCCTCGGCGGCGGTGATCTCGGCGATGCGCTGGGCCGCGCGCTCGGTGAGGCCAAAGCCCAGGGGTGCGTTCACGAGTGTGTCCATGCTAGCAACATAAGGGTCGCGCGGCCCGAATTGAAGCGGCGCGCCTCGCGGTGTAAGGCCCCGCCATGATGAGCGTCGCGCCCTACGCCGTCCAGGCCGAGGCCAGCCGGGGCCGGCTGCACCCGGAGCCGGAGAGCCCAACGCGCTCGCCGTTCCAGCGCGACCGCGACCGCATCATCCACAGCACCGCCTTCCGCCGCCTGCAGGTACAAGACCCAGGTCTTCGTCAATCACGAGGGCGATTTCTATCGCACCCGCCTGACCCACTCGATCGAGGTGGCGCAGATCGCCCGCTCCATCGCCCGCGCGGTGCGGTTGGACGAGGATCTGACGGAGGCGCTGGCGCTGGCGCACGACCTCGGCCATCCGCCCTTCGGCCATGCCGGGGAGGAGGCGCTTAACCTGGCGATGAAGCCGTTCGGCGGGTTTGACCATAACGCACAGTCGCTGCGCGTGGTGACCTTGCTGGAAAGCCGCTACGCCGCGTTCGACGGCCTGAACCTGACCTGGGAGACGCTGGAGGGGCTGGTCAAGCACAACGGCCCGCTGCCCCGACCCCCGGCCTATATCGCCGACTACAACGCCCGCCACGCCCTGGAGTTGACGACCCAGGCGAGCGCGGAGGCGCAGGTCGCCTCGCTCGCCGACGACATCGCCTATCACAGCCACGACCTCGACGACGGGATGCGCGCGCGGCTGTTCGGCTTCGACGACATCGCGCACCTGCCGGTGGTGGGCGAGGCGATCGCGCAGGCGCGGCGGGCCAGCCTGGACATGCCGCCCCCGCGCCTGCGCCACGAGACGATCAGGCGCGTGATCGACTCGCTGGTGAGCGACGTGATCGACGAGACCGCCCGGCGGGTCGGCAAGCTCGATCCCGCCAGCGCGGCGGCGGTGCGTCGGGCCAAGACGCGCGTCGTCGGGTTCAGCCCGCCGATGGCCGAGGCGAACCGCTCCATCAAGGATTTCCTGTCCGCGCGGATGTACCGCCACTGGCGCGTGAACCGCATGACCGCCAAGGCCCGCCGCCTGACCGGGGAGCTGTTCCGGCTGCTGCACGCCGACCCCTCGCTGCTGCCCGACGACTGGCGCGCCCGCGCGGGGGAGGGCGGAACGGCGCGGGCCGCCGCGGTCGTAGGCGACTACGTGGCCGGCATGACCGACCGTTTCGCGATGGACGAGCACCTGCGGCTGACCGACATCGCGGTTTCGGGGTGAGATCCCGTGCGCCGCCATGACGGAGAGGAACAGCGGGATGTCTGATCTTTTCGCCGCGATGCGCGATGCCGTGCTCGCGGCGGTCGAAGCCCAGGGGGCGCTCGGCCCCGACATCAAGGCGCGCATCAACGTCGGACCGGCCCGCGAGGCCGCGCACGGCGACATGGTGACCAATGCGGCCCTGGTCGCGGCGACGCCCGGGCGCAAGTCGCGTGAAATCGCCGAAACCATTGCCGCGACTTTGGGCGGCGATCCTCGCATCGCCTCGGCCGAGGTCGCCGGCCCCGGATTTATCAACCTGCGGCTGCATCCGGCGACATTGAGCGCGATCCTTCCCCCGATCCTGCGCACGGGCGAGGCGTATGGCGACAGCGCCTCGGGAGGCGGGCTCGCGGTGAACGTGGAGTATGTCTCGGCCAACCCGACCGGCCCGCTGCACATCGGCCATTGCCGGGGCGCCGTGGTGGGGGACGCGCTGGCCAACCTGCTGGCCAAGGCGGGCTTCGCGGTCACGAAGGAATACTACGTCAACGACGCCGGCGCGCAGGTCGCCGCCCTCGCCTGGACGGCCTATTGGCGATACTTGCAGGCGATCGGCACCCCGCTGTCGGAGGACGAATTCGCCGCGCTCGCGCCGGGCGGCTTGCAATATCGCGGGGACTACCTGGTCCCGGTGGGTGCGGTGCTCGCGGCGGCGCACGGATCGGCGCTCGCCGCCCCCGGTCACGGCCCGGCCGATCCCGCGCTGTGGTTCGACATTGTGCGCGAGGCGGCCGTCGCGGCGATGATGGAGGCGGTGCGTGAGGACCTCGACGCGCTCGGCGTGCGCCAGGACGTGTTCAGCTCCGAGCGCGCGCTGGTTGAGAGCGGCGCCGCCGATGCGGTGATCGCGCGCCTCGGCGCCGACGGGCTGATCTACGAGGGCATTCTCGAGCCGCCCAAGGGCAAGGTGCCGGAGGACTGGGAGCCTCGGCCGCAGACGCTGTTCCGGGCCACCGCCTTCGGCGACGACGTCGACCGCCCGCTGCGCAAGTCCGACGGCTCCAACACCTACTTCGCCAACGACATCGCCTATCACGCGGACAAGGTCGATCGCGGCTTCCGGCTGCTGATCGACGTGTTGGGCGCCGACCATGGCGGCTATGTGTCGCGCCTGAAGGCGGCGGTGAAGGCGGTCTCGCACGGGCAGTCGGCGCTGGAGGCGGTGTTGTGCCAGATCGTGCATGTCGTGCGCGGCGGCCAGCCCGTGCGGATGTCCAAGCGCGCCGGGACCTATGTCACCCTGCGGGATCTGATCGACGAGGTCGGCCGCGACGCCGTGCGCTTCACCATGCTGACGCGCAAGGCCGACGCGCAGATGGAGTTCGATCTGGATCAGGTGGTGGCGCAGACCCGCGACAACCCGGTCTTCTACGTGCAGTACGCGCACGCGCGCTGCCGCTCGGTCCTGCGCGCCGCCGTCGAGATGTTCGGCGCGGAGACTACCGCCGACGCCGCGCTGGCGAGCGTGCCGCTGGATGGGCTGCGGGCCGAGCCGGAAATGGCGCTGCTCCGTCGGCTTGCGCACTGGCCGCGCACTGTCGATGCCGCCGCTCATGCAAGGGAACCGCACCGAATCGCATTCTTTCTCTATGATTTAGCCAGCGACTTTCATATGCTGTGGAATAGAGGCAAGGACGATTCGACCCTGCGCTTCCTCCAGGCCGAGAACCGGGCGGACAGCCTCGCCCGGCTCGCCCTGGTGGCGGCCACCGCGGTCGTCATCCGATCGGGCCTCGGGGTGATGGGCGTCGCGCCCATCGAGGAAATGCGCTGAAGGCGCGGGCCCTCGCCCGCGCGGGAGAGGGTGACGTGTCCGACGAAGTCGCAAGCCGACCGACCTATCGTGTGCCCCGCGCGGGGGGGATGGACCCCGCGACGAAGCGCCTCGCGCTGATCGCCGCCGGTCTGGGCGGCGTGCTGCTGGTCGTGCTGGGCGCCTGGTCCACGCTGGGCGTGCATCCTGGCCCGGTGCCGACCATCGCCGCCCCGTCCGGGCCGCTGCGGGTGAAGCCCGACAATCCGGGCGGGCTGAAGGTCGCGAACGACCTGATCCTGTCCGGCGGGCTCAGTGATGCGGCGGGCGACAAGCTGGCCCCGGCGCCCGAGACGCCCGACCCGCAGGCGCTGAAGGCGCCGCCACCGCCCGCTCCGACGGTTGCGCAGCCTGTCTCGCGCGCGTTTCCCACGCCGCCGACTCCCTCCCTGGCACAGCCAGCGGCGCCTCCCCTGCCGATGGCAACGCATGCCGGGACCAAGCCCGCATCCTTCGCCCTCCCGGACGCCGCCCTCGCGCACGGCGCACAGGTCCAGCTCGCCGCGCTGCCGACCCGCCAGCGGGCGGAGGCCGAGTGGCAGGCCCTCGCCCGCCGCGACGCCCAGCTCTTGTCCGGACGCGCGCCAAGCTTCAGCGAGGTGGAGGTGAACGGCCGCACCTGGTGGCGCGTCCGCACCGGCGGCTTCGCCGACGAGGCGCAGGCCCGCGCGTTCTGCGAAAAGCTCCGCGCGACCGAGGGTTCGGCCTGCTCGGTGGCGCGATTCTGAGGTGGAGAAGGTCATAATGCTGCCGCCGGGGATCGAACCCGGGGCCTCCCGCTTACCAAGCGGGTGCTCTACCGCTGAGCTACAGCAGCTTGTTGAGCGACGCGCATGACCTCCTACAGGTGAGGCCGATGGGGTGCAAGCCTGAGCACCGGGTGGTGTTGAGACGGCCGCCCGGCTGAGTGATGCCAACTCTATTGTATTCCCACCGCCGTCCCCAACGTCTCCCCTATCGGGCAGTGCAGAACGAGGTCGGCGAGCGGGTCCATGTCGGTCGGCTCGCGGTTGAGGATGACGAGTGCGGCGCCGTTCTCCTTCGCCAGCCGGGGAAAGCCAGCGGCCGGATAGACCACCAGCGAGGACCCGATCGCCAGGAACAGGTCGCAGGCCAGTGTTTCCCGCTCGGCGCGGCGCATCGCCTCGACCGGCATCGACTGGCCGAACGAGATCGTCGCGGTCTTGACGAAGCCGAGGCAGCGCGCGCAGCGGGGCGCCTTGCCGTCTCGTTCGAAGCCGTCACGGATCGCGTCCAGCTCGTAGCGTGTTTCGCAGTCGACGCAGGCCGCGTAGGTGGTATTGCCGTGCAGCTCGACCACCGCCTCCGCCGGCACGCCGGAGGCCTGATGCAGCCCGTCGATGTTCTGGGTGATGACCGAAGCGACCTTGCCCTCGCGCACCAGCTCGGCCACGGCAACGTGGCCGCGATTGGGGCGGCCGGCGCGTAGCACCTCGTCCATCGCGAACCGCCGGCGCCAGGAGCAGACCCGCGCCGCCTCCGACCCCAGGAACGCCTCGAAGTCGATCGGGGCGTGACGGGTCCAGAGGCCGCCCGGGCTCCGGAAATCGGGGATGCCGGATTCCGTGCTGATGCCGGCTCCGGTGAACACGACCGCCCGACGCGCGCCGGCGAGCAGGTCTCTCAGACGCTGAATTTCCTGATCCATGCGGGAAACTCTGCCAAGTTCCCGCATCCAGGACCAGCCGGCGCTTGTCCGACACGGAAGCGACTGAGTACAAGCACCCCATGGATTCCCCCCGCCGCCATCGCCTTCTCGTCGCGCCCAGCCTGCTCGCCGCGGATTTCAGCCGGCTCGCCGAGGAGGTCGCCGCCATCGAGGCGGCCGGCGCGGACTGGCTGCATCTCGACGTGATGGACGGGCACTTCGTCCCCAACATCAGCTTCGGCCCGCCGATCCTGAAGGCCTTGCGCGGTCGCACCCGGCTGCCGTTCGACGCGCACCTCATGATCGCCCCGGTCGATCCGTACGTCGCCGCCTTCGCCGAGGCCGGCGCCGACCACATCCTGGTCCATCCGGAGGCGGGGCCGCATCTGCACCGCACGCTTCAGCTCATCCAGGCGCACGGCAAGCGCGCCGGTGTCGTGCTGAACCCGGCGACACCGCCGGAGGCGGTCGGCTGGGTGCTCGATCTGGTGGACATCGTGCTGGTGATGACCGTCAACCCCGGCTTTGGCGGCCAGGCATTCCTGCCGTCGCAACTGCCGAAGATCGCGGCGTTGCGTCGCATGATCGACGAATCCGGCCGGCCCGTGCGCCTGTCGGTGGATGGCGGGGTGGAGCCCGCGACCGCGCGGCGGGCGGTGGCGGCGGGGGCTGACACGCTGGTCGCGGGCACCGCCGTGTTCGGCGCGTCCGACTATGGCGCGGCCGTCGCGGCGCTGCGCGCCGAAGGAGCACGGGCGTGACACCGAACGATCCGCGAAGCTGGCTGCGCGAGGCGCGCCGCGCCTTCGCCCGGCTGCCGAACCTTCATATCGGCAGCGTGCCGGACGCGCCGGCGCTGCCCGTGCGCGACCCGTGGCCTGGCGATCCCGCCCGTGCGGCGCGCCTGCTGAAGGGCGAGCTGGAATTGGGTGGCGCCATCTGCGCGCTGCGGCCGGCCGGCGGCGGCAGTTTCCCGGATCCGTCCTCGGCCTCCGACATGCTGCGCGCGGGGGCCCATGGCTTCACTTGGCTGCGCGACCTGCGCGCACTCGGCACCGACGCGGCGCGGCTGCGCGCCCGCGCACTGGTAGCCGATTGGATCGGCGGCCACGCCGCGGACCCGATCGCCGAGCGCCCGGACGTGATCGGCGCGCGGATAGCCGCCTGGCTCGGCCACTACGATTTCTTCTTTGCCTCCGCCGACGACGTGTTTCGCCAGAAGCTGATGACCCGCCTCGTCTCCGACGCGCGCGCCCTGTCGGCGGCACTGCCGGCCGAGGAAGTGGACCAGCGCGCGCTGACCGCACTGAAGGGCCTGATCGCGGCGGCGGTCGCCCTGCCCGAGCATGGCGGCTTTCTCGCGCGCGCGCTGCGCTTTCTGCCGCAGGAGATCGCGCGCCAGATTTTGTCGGACGGCTGCCATGCCGAGCGCAGCCCGGCCGCGCTGCTGGCCGCATTGCAGGATCTCACGGAAATCCGCGCCCTGCTGCAGGCCGCGCACGCCGAGGCTCCCGCCTCGCTGATCGCCGCGATCGAGCGCATGGGGCCGGCGCTGCGCGCGCTGCGCCACGCCGATGGCGGCCTCGCGCTGTTCAACGGCGCGAAGGAAGAGCACGCCGCGCTGATCGACCTCGTGTTGACCCAGGCCGGCCGCAGCGGGCGGGCGCCGGCCGCGCTGCCCGAGAGCGGATTCCATCGCCTCCAGGCCGGGCGCACCCTGCTGATCGTCAACACCGGCGCTCCGCCACCGCCCGGTCTTGACCGCAACGCCCATGCCGGCACGCTGTCGATGGAGATGTCGGTCGGGCGCGACCGCCTGATCGTCAACTGCGGCGCCTTCCCCGCCGGCCCCGCCGAGTGGCGCGGCGCCGCGCGCGCCACCGCCGCGCATTCGACGCTGGTGATCGCCGACACCAACTCCGCCGAGCTGCGCCCCGAGGGGTTCGGCCGGCGCCCGGTCGCGGTCGAGACCGAGCGACAGGAGGCGAACGGCGCGCACTGGCTGGAAGCGAGCCACGACGGCTGGCGCAAGCCCTTCGGCGCCATCCATCGCCGCCGCCTCTATGTGGCCGAGAGCGGCGAGGACGTGCGGGGCGAGGACGCGGTGGAAGCGCCGGCCCCGCAGCCATTCACCCTCCGCTTCCACCTGCACCCGAGCGTGCAGGCGAGCCTTCAGCAGGACAATGAGGCGGTGCTCCTGCGGCTGCCCGCGGGCGGCGGCTGGCGGCTGCGCGCGGATGGGGCGCGGATGTCGCTTGAGGAGAGCATCTATCTCGGCGGCCCGCAGCCGCGCCGCGCCGAGCAGGTGGTGCTGACCGGCCTCGCCGACGAGCCGCAGCACGTGAAATGGGCGATCAGCAAGGTGAAGTAGAACGAGCCCGGCGAAGACAGCTTCCCTGCCGTCGCAGGCAGGGCAATCGCATTTGACCAAACACCGTCATGGCCGGCGACATTGGATGGCTCGGATAACTCAGGGTGCGACCAGCTCGAAACCATAAACAGCCGGCGCGGGGGAAGACATACGCGATAGCCGTGCGCTTGCGGGAGGGGCTAAGGGTTCCTCCTTCGTGAAAATCATCGAAGTGACCAACGTCGATTTCTCGCTGCGGCACTTCCTGCTGCCTCTCATGCGCGGCATCCGCGCGCGCGGGCACGCGGTCATCGGCGCCTGCGCCGAGGGACCGCTGCTGGCGGAGGTGCGCGTCGAGGGCTTCCGCGTCGTGGGCCTCCCGCTCGAACGCACGCTGTCCGCTTCGGCGCATTGGCGCGCCTTCCGCGCGCTGGTCGCGCTGTTCCGCGCCGAGAAGCCCGACCTCGTCCACGCGCACATGCCCATCAGCGGCGTCCTCGCGCGCCTCGCGGCCAAGGCCGCTGGGGTTCCCCGGATCGCCTACACCGGGCATGGCTTCTGGTTCAACGCGCCGGGCTCCGTCCCGCGCCGCGCCGCCGGGCTGGCGATGGAGTGGCTGGGCGGGCGCTGCACGGACGTGTTCATGACCGTCTCGACCGAGGAGGCGGCGGACGCGCGCCGCCTCGGGATCAGCGCGGGCGCGGTCGCGATCGGCAACGGGCGCGACCCGGCGGTATTCCATCCCGATCCCGACGCGCGGGCGCGAATCCGTGCCGAGTTGGGCGCCCCCGAGGAACGGGTCGTGGTGCTCGCCGTCTCGCGGCTCGTCCGCCACAAGGGGTATCCGGAGCTGGCGCGGGCCATGCGCGACGTGCCCGATATCGACCTCTGGGTGGCCGGCGACCGTCTGCCCACCGATCGGGGCGAGGACATGGCGGCGTTGCTCGCCGGCGCGGGGCTGGGCGGGCGGCTGCTTATGCTCGGCTACCGCGCCGATGTCCCCGCCCTGCTCGCGGCCTCGGACATTTTCGTCCTGCCGAGCCACTTCGAGGGCCTGCCGATGTCGGTGATCGAGGCGATGCTCACCGGCCTGCCCGTGGTGGCGACCGACATCAGGGGGCCGCGCGAGCAGGTGGTTTCCGGCGAGACGGGGCTGCTCGTGCCGCCGGGAGACGCCGGCGCACTCGCCGCCGCGCTGGCGAGCCTCGCGGGAAATCCGGCGCTGCGTGCGCGCATGGGCGCGGCCGGGCGGGCGCGGGCTACGGAGCTTTACGACGAGGCGCGCGTGCTGGCGCGCACGCTGGACCTGCTGGGCCTGGGGGTCTAATCCGCGCCGAATGACGGCAGTCTCGCACTCGACCCCTCCCCCCGACCCCCTCCCGCAAGGGGAGGGGGAGATGCATACCGCTCCGAACACCTCCCCTCCCCTTGCGGGAGGGGTCGGGGGAGGGGTTCGCGCAGGCGCAGCCACATGAGCGACATCGTTCCCGTGCGCCGGGCCCTGATCTCCGTCTCGGACAAGGCGGGACTCGTGCCGTTCGCCCACTCGCTGGCCGCGCGTGCGGTTGAGATCCTGTCTACCGGCGGCTCGGCCCGCGTGCTGCGCGAGGCGGGGGTGCCGGTGACGGAGGTGTCCGCGCATACGGGGTTCCCGGAGATCCTGGACGGGCGCGTCAAGACCCTAGTGCCGCAGATCCACGGCGGCATCCTCGGCCGGCGCGACGTGGCGGAGCATGTGGCGCAGATGGCCGCGCACGGGATCGCGCCGATCGACCTCGTGGCGGTGAACCTCTATCCGTTCGAGGAGACCGTCGCGTCCGGCGCGGCCGCCGCCGACTGCGTGGAAAACATCGACATTGGCGGCCCGGCGCTGATCCGCGCGGCGGCGAAGAACCACGATTTCGTCGCCATCCTGACCGAACCCGGCCAGTACCAGGCGCTGCTGGAGGAAATCGCGGCGCACGGCGGCACGACCCTCGCGCTGCGCCGCGTCCTGGCCGGAGCGGCCTATGCGCGCACGGCGGCTTACGACAGCGCCATCGCGTCCTGGTTCGCGTCGGACCGGGAGGAGGCGTTCCCGTCCCGGCTGACCATTGCGGGCACGCTGCGCCAGACCCTGCGCTACGGCGAGAATCCGCATCAGTCGGCCGGCTTCTATGCCACCAACGCACGGCCGGGCGTCGCGACGGCCACGCAGGCGCAAGGCAAGGAGCTATCCTACAACAACCTCAACGACACCGACGCCGCCTTCGAGTGCGTGGCCGAGTTCGACCGGCCGGCGGTGGTGATCGTCAAGCACGCCAACCCGTGCGGCGTGGCCCTCGGCGACACGCTGGCCGAGGCGTGGGACGGGGCGCTGCGCTGCGATCCCGTCTCGGCATTCGGCGGCGTCGTCGCGCTGAATCGCCGGCTGGATGAGGCGACCGCGGAGCGGATTGCGGCGATCTTCTCCGAGGTGATCGTGGCGCCCGACGTCGACGCGGCGGCGCGTGCGGTGCTCGCGCGCAAGAAGAACCTGCGGCTGCTGCTGACCGGTGGCCTGCCCGACCCCGCCGCGCCGGGGCTTGCGTTCCGCAGCGTCGCCGGGGGGTTTCTGGCGCAGACGCGCGATTCCGGGCGGATTGACGTGGAGGCCCTGAAGGTGGTGACGCGACGCGCGCCGACCGCCACGGAGCTGGCCGACCTCGTGTTCGCGTTTCGCGTCTGCAAGCATGTGAAGTCGAACGCGATCGTCTATGCGAAGGCCGGAGCGACGGTAGGCATCGGGGCGGGGCAGATGAGCCGGGTCGATTCCGCCCGCATCGCCGCCTGGAAGAGCGCGGAGGCGACGAAGGCGGCCGGCGCGGCCGAACCGCTCGCGAGTGGCAGCGTGGTTGCCTCGGACGCGTTCTTCCCGTTCGCCGACGGGCTGGAGGCGGCGATCGCGGCGGGCGCGACGGCGGTGATCCAGCCGGGCGGCTCGATCCGCGACGCCGAGGTTATCGAGGCGGCCGACGCGGCCGGCATCGCGATGGTGTTCACCGGGATGCGCCACTTCCGCCATTGACGTCGTCGTGACACCCGTTTCATCGGGTCTTAACCGTCGGCGATGAAACTCGGGGCATGGACCATGCCCCGAGCCTGACCGTCTGCGTCTGCACCCGCGACCGCCCCGCCTATCTGAGCGCCTGCCTCGATGGGCTGCGCCGACAGACCGTGCGGCCCGGGCGGTTCGAGGTGCTGGTGGTGGACAGCGCCTCGCCGCCCGACGCGGCCGGGCAGGTTGCCCGCCTGGCGGTCGCCGCGCCGAATTTCCGTCACCTGCGGGTGGAACGGCCGGGCGTCAGCCTGGCTCGCAACGTCGGTGCCCGCTGCGCGCGCGCCGCGTGGATCGCCTATCTGGACGACGATGCAATCCCTGAGCCCGGCTGGGTGCGTGCGATCCTCGATGCGATCACGGAACCGAATCCGCCCGCCGTGATCGGCGGGCGCATCCTGCCAGTTTGGGAGGCGCCCCTGCCGGCGTGGTGGCCCGCCCGCCTGCGCGGGGCGTTGTCCATCGTCGAGCACGCATGGCCGGGCGAATACCGCACGCCGGACCTGCCGCCGGCTGTCGAGCCCTATGCCGCCAACATGGTGGTCAACGTCGCCGCCCTGCTGGAGGCCGGCGGGTTCCGCACCGCGGTCGGCCGGTATGGCGACGCGCTGCTCTCCGACGAGGAGGTGCAGCTCGCCTGGCGGTTGCAGAACGCGGGCCTTTCCGCCCGCCACGACCCGCGCATCGTCGTCCGCCACCAGATCCAGGCCAGTCGGCTCACCCCCGCATGGCTGCTGCGCCGCCTCTATTGGCAGGGCGCCTCGGCCGTCGTTACGCGGCGCCTGCTGGGCGAGGATGGGGCGGTCTGGCGCGCCCTGCCGCGCCGCGTGGCGAGCGCGGCCGTGTTCGCGCCGGCCGCGCTGGTCCCCCGCGCCAGCCCCCGCCTGATCGGCGCGCGCTGGCGGCTCGCTTACTCGGCCGGCTTTATCCGCGCAGCATTCGGCTGGCAGGCGGCCGCGGCGGCCGAGCGCATCGCCCGCCGCGCGCGGGGCGGAATCCGCCGGCCGGCCGATGCTCAGATCGCCATGTAGCCGCCATCGACGTTGTAGCAGGCGCCGGTGACAAAGGAGGCGCGCTCCGAGCAGAGCCAGGCCACCATCTCGGCGATCTCCTCGGGCTCGCCCATGCGGTGGAACGGGACCATCGCCATGAGCTGCTCGCCGCGCCGGCGCATCGTGTCCTCGGTCATGCGCGTGCGGATGTAGCCGGGGCAGACCGCGTTCACCCGGATGTTCTCCGGCGCATACTCGAGCGCAGCGGTCTTGGTCAGACCCAGGACGCCGTGCTTGGCCGCGACATAGGCCGAGGAGGTGGGCAGGCCGATCAGCCCGGCGATCGAGCCCGTGTTGACGATCGCGCCCCCGCCATGCGCCTGCATGTGCAGCAGCTCGTGCTTCATGCATAGCCACACGCCCTTGAGGTTGACCGCGATCATGCGATCGAACGAGGCATCCGCCCATTCCGCCGTGCGCTTGCCGGCGGCGTCCACCTGATAACCGGCGATCCCGGCGTTGTTGAACGCGCAGTCCAGCCGCCCAAAGGCCGAGACCGTCGCGCGCACCATCGCCTCGACCTGCTCGGCCTCGGTCACCTCGCAGGCGAGCGAAACCGCCTGGCCGCCCGCCTGGTTCACCAGCGCCACCGTCTCGCCCGCCATCTCGGCCGACAGGTCGACCACCGCCACGCGCGCGCCCTCGCGGGCGAAGATCAGCGCCGCCGAGCGGCCGATGCCGCCGCCGCCGCCGGTGATGAGCGCCGCCTTGCCTTCGAGCATCCCGGCCATGATTGTTCTCCCCGCTTGTGTGCGGGGCGATCCTTTCAAATCCGCGGCGCGGCGGCTAGCGTGGCCGATGCGGGGGGTCAGGGCCGACAAGCGCGAGCGCATCCTGGCGAAGGCGGCGCGGCTCGCTCCATCTCGCGTCGTCACCCAGCAGACCGGATAGCGTGTTCAAGCTAGCCCCCTGAGGCGGATGTCGGCGCAAGCCTCGGATGGCGCCGCGGGGTCGGCGGCGCCAGATTGGGGGCATGACACAGACCCTTTCCCTTCCTTCCGAGGATCGCCTGTGGACCGCCGTGTTGCGGCGCGAGACGGGCGGCGACTTCCTGTATGCCGTCACGACGATGGGCGTTTACTGCCGTCCCGGCTGCCCTTCGCGCCAGCCGCTGCGGCGGAATGTGCGGTTCTTCGGCTCGATCGGCGAGGCCGAGGCGGCGGGATTCCGCGCCTGCAAGCGGTGCGATCCCAAGGGCGAGCGCGCGCGGATCGCCCAGGAGGTCGTGCGCGACGCCTGCGCCTTCATCGAGACCGAGGAGGAAATCCCCTCGCTCGAGCGGCTTGCCGCGCGGTCGGGCTATTCGCGGTTCCACTTCCTGCGCCTTTTTCGCGCCCATACGGGCCTGACGCCGCGCAGTTACACCGAGGGCGTCCGCGCGCGCCGGCTGCACGCCGCGCTCGCCGCCGGAGACCGGGTGGCCGACGCGGTGGCCGGTGCGGGCTTCGGCTCGGAGAGCCGGGTGTACGAGCGCACCGGCGCGCTGCTCGGCATGACGCCGGGGACGGCCCGCCGGGGCGGCGCGGGCGAGGTCATCCGCACCGCCTTCGCCGACTGCCCTTTCGGGCGCCTGCTGATCGGCGCGACGGAGCAGGGCGTGTGCTTTGTCGGGTTCGCCGAGCCGGATTCGGCGCTGGAAGGCGATCTGCGCCGGCGCTTCCCGCGCGCCGAGGTGGTGCGCGACGACCCCGGCCTGGCGGAGACGGTCGGCGCCGTGCTGCGCTTCATCGAGGAGCCGCGCGAGGCGCTGTCCCTGCCGCTCGATCTGCGCGGGACCGCCTTCCAGCTCCGCGTCTGGCAGGCGCTGACCCGCATCCCGCCCGGAGAGACGCGCAGCTACGCCGATCTCGCCGCCATGGTCGGCAATCCGCGCGCGGTCCGCGCGGTGGCGCGAAGCTGCGCGGTCAACCCGGTCTCGCTCGCCGTGCCCTGCCACCGCGTCGTGGGCAGCGACGGCGACCTGACGGGCTATCGCTGGGGCGTGCCGCGCAAGCGCGCGCTGCTGGAACGGGAGAAGGCCGCGCGGGCCGCGCGCAATCCAGGGTGAGTGTGGCCCTCCGGAGCGCATGAGACTATGCTCGGCTTGCCGCTCAAGGAGATCGCCATGCGACTGTCGGGCAAAATCGGCATGGTCACGGCCGCCGCCTCCGGCATGGGCCGGGCCGGGGCGATTCGCTTTGGCCGGGAGGGGGCGGCGGTCGCCGTGGTGGACATCGACGAAGCCGGCGCGCGTGCTGTTGCCGACGAGATCACCCACGCCGGCGGCCGGGCGCTCGCGCTCTCGGGCGATCTGCGCGAGGACGGCTTCGCCAGGGAGATCGTCCGCGAGACGACGCGCGCGTTCGGTGGCCTGGATTTCGTCTGGAACCACGTCGGGCACCCCGGGCCGGCATCCATCGAGGGACTCGACTGGAAGGATTTCGAGCTGGCGATGGACCTGAACGTGCGCACCGTCCTGGTGACGACCGAGGCGGCGATCCCGGAACTGCGCGCGCGCGGCGGCGGCGCGCTGCTCTACACGGCCTCGACTTCCGGCCTCGTCGGCTCGCAGTTCAGCCCGGTGTACAACATCGCCAAATTCGGCATCGTCGGCTTGGTGCACGGGCTCGCCAAGCGGTACGCGCGCGAGAACATCCGCGTCAACGCCGTCTGTCCCGGCCCGACGGACACGCCGATGCTGCGGGTCTTCGTGGCCCGTCCCGATAGCCAGCTTCCGCCCGGAGAGACGCCGGAGAGCCTCGTCGCCAAGCGCGGCGGGCAGGTTCCGATGGGCCGGCCCGCGCGGCCCGAGGAGGTCGCGAACGCCGCGCTGTTCCTGCTCTCCGACGAGGCGTCGTACGTGACGGGCGTGGCGCTGCCGGTGGACGGCGGCGCGACCGCCTGACCGGCCTCTGGGTCTCGCGAACCGCTGCTGCAACCGGCTCGGGATGCGAGCGCTTCATCCCTCAGATCGCAGGGAGATCCACCGTGACGATGATCCCGTTCGACACCGGGTTGCTGGACCGGCTGATGGAGACGGCCGGCATCGACGTGCTGCTCGTCACGTCGAAGCACAACGTGCAGTACCTTCTCGGCGACTATCGCTTCTTCTTCTTCGACTACATGGACGCGATCGGCAAGAGCCGCTACCTGCCCATCGTGATCTATCCGAGGGGCGCGCCCGGCAAGGCAGGCTATGTCGGGAATAGGATGGAATCCTACACCAAGGAGGTCCGGCCGTTCTGGGTACCGGAGTTCCTGCCCAAGGCGTCGGGCTCGGTCGATGCGATGCAGCTCGCGATCGAGCACATGCGCCGGCTCAACCTGCCGGCGTCCCGCCTCGGCATCGAGTCCGGCTTCCTACCGGCGGACGCGGCTGAAGCCCTGCGCGGGGCTTTCCCCGACAGCCGCCTCGTGGACGCGCTCGGCGTGCTGGAGCGCCTGCGCGCCCGCAAGACGAAAGACGAGCTGGACAAGCTCCGTCGCGCCTCGGAGGGTGTGATCGCCTCGATGCTGGCGGTGATCGGCGGCCACGGCGCCGGGACGACGAAGCGGCAATTGGTCGAGGCGCTGCGGCGCGAGGAGGTGAACCGGGGGCTCACCTTCGAATACTGCCTCATCACAGCGGGCACGAGCCTCAACCGCGCGCCGTCCGAGCAGCCTTGGCAGGAGGGGGACATCCTCTCGCTCAACTCGGGAGGCAATTACCAGGGCTATATCGGCGACATCTGCCGCATGGCGGTGCTGGGGGAGCCCGACAGCGAGTTGCGGGATCTGCTTGCCGAGGTGGACGCGATCCAGCAGGCGGCGATACGCCCGGTGCGTGCGGGCGCCCGGGGGAACGAGATCTACGCAGGCGCGGGCGACGCGCTCGCCCGGTCCGCGAATCGCGAGCACATCGAGTTCGTCGCGCACGGCATGGGCCTGGTCACGCACGAAGTGCCGCACCTGACCGACAAGGGGCCGGTCCCGTATCCGGCCGAGGACGCGGACCGCGCGCTGGAGTCCGGCATGGTGCTGTCCATCGAAACCACCTTGCAGCACAAGCGGCGGGGTTTCATCAAGCTCGAGGACACCGTCGCGGTGACGCAGGAAGGGTTCGAGATGCTGGGCACCGATGGCCGCGGCTGGAACCGGGGCGGGGGTTAACCAAGTCCCGGGCTCCGGGCGTTGGGCAGCGGGAGGACCCAGGAATGCTGAGATTGATGATTTTTACTGCGATCGTGCTGACGGCCTCGGGGAGCGCCTTCACGCAGGCCGCCGGCGCGGGCCGCTCGAATGACCAGGCCTACGAGAAGGGGCTGAGCGCGATCCCCGGAAGCGGCAGCAGCGTGATCCCGGGTGGCCCGGGCACCGGCCCGGCCGGCCGCAACGGCCAGTCGGGGGGCGAGTACGCGGGAAACGGTTCGGCGCGCGAGGCGCCAGCCGGCGTCGGCGCTTCGGTCGGGATGAACACCGGAAGCGGCGGCAGCGGCAAGCCGGGCGGCCAGGCCGGGGCGGCGCGCTGACCGGCGGCTGCAAGCGCCTCCGCCTCGGTCACGCCGCCTCTTGCCGGGGCGACCCGTTTTCTCCGATCGGCGCCGTCCGCCGCACCCGCAATCGCCGGATGCGGCGGGGATCGGCTTCCAGGACCTGGAACTCGAGCCCGCCCGAATGACTGACCACCTCGCCGCGCGCCGGAACGCGCCCGGCCAGGGTGAACACCAGGCCGCCGACCGTGTTGATATCGGACTCGCGCTCGTCCTCGGTCAGCACGGCGCCCAGCCGCTTCTCGAACTCCTCGACGGGCAGGCGGGCGTTGATGTCGAGCGCGCCGTCCGGCCGTTCCACGATCATCGGCCCCTCGACCTCGTCGTGCTCGTCGGCGATCGGGCCGACGATCGTCTCCACCAGATCCTCGATCGTCACCAGCCCGTCGATGCCGCCGTACTCGTCCACCACCAGCGCGAGGTGCATTCGCACCTGACGCATCTGCAACAGCAGGTCGAGCACCGGAATCTGCGGCGCCACCATCAGCGGGCGGCGAAGGATCTTCTCCAGCGAGAAGTCTTCCGGATGGCCCACGAACGCATAGACATCCTTGATGTGAACCATGCCCAAGATGTCGTCGAGCTGCTCGCGATAGACCGGCAGGCGCGAGTGCCCGTCCGCGCGGATCTGCTCGACCGCCGTCTGAAATCCGGTGTCGAGGCGAATCGCCACGATGTCGGTGCGCGGCACCATCACGTCCGCGGCGGTGGTCTCACGCATCCGCAGCACATTGTTGATGAGCGCCCGCTCGTGGCGGTCGAGCTCCGGCGTGCGGCCGGGCGTCTGCGGCGCCTCGGCCGCCTCCTGCACCAGCTCCGCGATCGAATCGCGGACGCTGTGCTCGATCTGCCGGCGATTGAGGAGCGTTCGTACGCGCCCCAGCAGGCCGAGGCGGGCCAATGCGCCGCTCATGGGCCGTTCATCCGGGGTCTCCACGGATTGGGCACGCCGATGCGGCGCAGCAGCCGAGCCTCCGCCATCTCCATCCGCCGCGCCTCTCCGGGATGATGGTGGTCGTGCCCGGCGAGGTGCAGCGCGCCGTGCAGGACCAGATGCGCCAGATGGTGCGACGGCCGCTGCCCGGAAGCCGCCGCCTCGCGCCGCACCACGCCCAGCGCCAGCACGATCTGGCCCGGCAGCTCCGGGGCGGGCGGGTCGTAGGTCAGCACGTTCGTTGCCTTGTCGCAGCCGCGGTCGCGCGCGTTGAGCCGGCGCACGGTGCGGTCGTCGGCGAGCAGCACGGTCAGCTTCATGCAGGGCCCCGCCCGGGTCGCCCGCGCCGCAATCCGCGCCGCGCCGGGCACGAGCCGCCGCCAGCCGGGCTCCGTGATGATGACCTCGGGATCGTGGGAGTGCCCCGCTTTCGCGGGGGCGGTACTTGCCGGCTCCATCGTTACGTGGCGGACGCCGCCTCCGGCTGCAAGGTTGGCTCCCTGACGCGACGCTGCTCCCGCCGCTTGTCGCCGGCCGCTGCCTCGCGCTGGTCGTAGGCATCGACGATGCGCGCCACCAGCGGGTGACGCACCACGTCGCGCTTGTCGAAGCGCACCACGCCGATGCCAGGCACGCCCTCCAGCGTCTCCATCGCGTCGCGCAGACCGGAGGCGACGCCGCCGGGCAGGTCGATCTGGCTCAGATCGCCGGTCACGACCATGCGGGTGCCCTCGCCCATGCGGGTGAGGAACATCTTCATCTGCACCGCCGTCGTGTTCTGCGCCTCGTCCAGGATGACATAGGCGTGGGCCAGCGTCCGCCCGCGCATGAAAGCCAGGGGAGCGACCTCGATCTCGCCGTTGTTGAGGCGGCGCATCACCTGGTCGGCCGGCATCATGTCGTTGAGCGCGTCGTAAAGGGGACGCAGATAGGGATCGACCTTTTCCTTCAGGTCGCCCGGCAGGAAGCCGAGCCGCTCCCCGGCCTCGACGGCGGGACGCGAGAGCACGATGCGGTCGACCCTGCCCGATTGCAGCATCGCCACCGCCTGCGCGACCGCGAGATAGGTCTTGCCGGTGCCGGCCGGCCCGACCGCGAACACCATCTCCTGCGCGGCCAGCGCCTCCATGTAAACGGCCTGACCGCCGCTGCGCGGGCCGACGGCGCCGCGTCGGGTGCGGATAGCCGGCAGGTCCGACAGCGGCAGGCGGGGGTCGGTGTCTGCGTCGGCAAGGCGGATCGCCGCCTCGACCTCCGCCCGGCCTACGCTCTCGCCGCGCTCCAGTCGGGCCCACAGCCCCTCCAGGGCGGCCTGCGCGGCCTCGACGCGGGACGTTTCCCCCGCGATCGCCACGCGGTTGCCGCGACACGACACGCGCACCCCCATCGCCTGCTCGATGCGGACCAGATGCCGGTCATGGTCGCCGAGCAGCAACGGCAGCAACATGTTGTCGCGGAAATGCAAGGTCACGGCCTTCCCGTCAGCGCGGGGAGGCGGTGTGGTCGCGATCGTGGCGGCGTGGCTCAAGCGGCGGCATCCTCCGTGTAAAGGGTTCCCGAGAGAGAGTTGGGGAGCGCGGCGGCGATCCGCACCAAGGCTTCGGCGCCGATCAGCTCCGCAGGGCCGGAAACGTGAACAGGCTGGAGATAGGGTGAGCGTCCGGTGACCTGGCCCGGATGACGCCCCGGCCCGGTGAACAGCACGGGCACGGACCGCCCGACGCAGTCCCGGCCGAACCGCGCCTGCTGTGCCCGCAGCAGGGTTTGCAGCTCCCGCAGGCGCCGATCCTTCTCGGCCTCGGGCACCTGGCCGGGGGCGTCGGCCGCGGGCGTCCCTGGCCGCGGGGAGTATTTGAAGCTGTACGCCTGGGCGAAGCCGACCGCCCGGACCAGCCTCATCGTCGCCTCGAAGTCCGCGTCGGTCTCGCCGGGATGGCCCACGATGAAGTCCGACGACAGGGCGATGTCAGGGCGCGCGGCGCGCAACTGCTCGACGATGCGAAGATAGTCGGCCGCGCGATGGCGCCGGTTCATGGCTGCCAACACCCTATCCGACCCGGACTGCACCGGCAGATGAAGAAACGGCATCAGGCGAGGAAGGTCACGGTGCGCGGCGATCAGCTCCTCGTCCATGTCCCTGGGATGGGAGGTCGCGTAGCGCAGCCGCGCCACTCCCGGCACGTCGGCAAGAGCGCGCAGCAGCCGGGCAAGGTTCCATGTCCCGCCGTCCGTGCCCGCGCCATGCCAGGCGTTGACGTTCTGCCCGAGCAGCGTGATCTCTCGCGCGCCCTGCTCCGCCAGCCGCCGCGCCTCCGCGATCACGGCTTGCGCCGCCCGGCTCTGCTCGGCGCCCCGCGTATAGGGCACCACGCAGAAGCTGCAGAACTTGTCGCAACCCTCCTGGATCGAAAGGAAGGCTGTGACGCCCTGCGGGGCCGAGGCTTCGGGCAGGAAGTCGAACTTCGTCTCGGGCGGAAAATCGGTGTCGATCACCGCGCCCCCGGCGCGGGCGGCGCGGGCCACCATCTCGGGCAGGCGATGGTAGGTCTGCGGGCCTAGCACGATGTCCACGAAGGGCGCACGGGCCAGGATCTCCGCTCCCTCGGCCTGCGCCACGCAGCCGGCGACCGCCAGGATCATGCGCCCGCCCGCCGCCTCCTTCGCCTGCTTCAGCCGGCGCAGCCGCCCGAGTTCGGAAAACACCTTCTCGGCCGCCTTTTCGCGGATATGGCAGGTGTTGAGGATCACCATGTCCGCCCCGTCCGGCACCGGGCAGGGAGCGTAGCCGACCGGCGCCAGCACGTCGGCCATGCGGGCGCTGTCGTACACGTTCATCTGGCAGCCCCAGGTGATGACGTGAAGGCGCTTGCGCCCGAGGGCGTGGCCTGCTGTACGACCCAGGGTCTCGCTCGGCGCTGTCCCGGTCATCGGCCCTGCTCTGCTCGACCGCGCCGGACCAGCCCGACGTGGGGAGCGGGAGGAATCGTCGGGCGGGGTCGGACGGTCAAGCGCGCATGGGTGCGGCGGTCCCTGGTCACGGCCGGAAGTGTGCCAACAAACACCGCCGATTTGTCAACGATTGTGTCACGCGAGGCATAACTAGCGGTCCGTATGGTTTGACCGGGCGGCGGGCAGGGCGGCGCCTCCATGCATCGGCGCTGGCATCTTCCCTGGGGCGGCAAGGGCGGGCATCGCCATCTCCCTACCCGCCGTGAAGGTGGGCAGGAGATGAGGTGCGGCCACCACCATCGCGCCGTAGGCCACGAGAGCGGCGGCCGTCGCGCGGGAGGCCCGGCGGCCCAGCGGCAGCGCCTTCTCGGCGAAAACGACGAGCGTGATCCCCGCCATGGCGGCGATGTTCATGATGCCGAGCGGGAACAGGATGACAAACAAGAGCCAGCAGCAGCCGAGGCAATAGACTCCGTGGAGCAAGCCCATGCGCAGCGCGCCCGCTGCGCCGTCGCGCCACGCGGTCATGATGAAGGTGATGGGCGTGCGACACTTCGAGAGGCATAGGTCCTTTAGGGGCGTGAGCTGGTAAAGGCCCGCCGCGACGAGGACTGCCCCGCCGATGCGGGCGGCGGTTCCCACCGACGGCGCGGCGCGCACGGCAACCGCCTCGGCGGCGAGCGCGGCCGTGTAGGCGGCCACGCCTGCCAGCGTCCATACCAGCATGTAGCCGGCCACGAAGACCCAGGTTGCGACGAAGGCCTCGCCGCGCCGGCGCCTGCCCGTCTGGACCTGGTGGAAGGTGAGGATCATGGGCGCCGCGGTCGGAAACATCATTGCCACCATCATGACCACCCAGATGGTCAGGAACAGCGGCGCGCGCATGCCCATGGTGAGCGGGGCCATCGCCATCGCCCTGTTGGCGCCGGCGCCTTGCCAGCCGAGCAGCGCCCAGGCCGCCACCGCCAGCGAGAGGAGCAGGCCGAGGATGACGTTGCGCTGGACGACGAGCGGGTCGGCACGGACGTGATCCGCCGGCACGATTTAATTCGACCAACTGATTGGCGCGTAGTGGCCGTTCTTCCCGGAATTGTCCCAGCGCATCCCGTGATCGGCGAAGGTGCTGTCCTTGCCGCCCACCGCGAGCGCGAGCTTGTCCGGTGCGACCGGATGCCCGACCGCCGCCCAAATCTCCCCGCTCGCGTGCATGGTCGGCAGAGGGTCCACCGCCATGCGCATGATGCCGGGGATTTCCGCCGAGCGGGTCTTGCCGTTGACGGCGTATTTGATCGCCACCTTCTTCACGCCGAGATGGTTGCCTATCAAGGGTGCGAAGGCCGCCATGGGGCCCCCCTCGGCCCCGCTGAAGATGGCGCCAAGCGCCTCGGTCTGCTGGTCGTCCGCCCGCTCGTCGATATAGGCGGCCACCGTCCAGTTGCCCTCGCCCATGGCCCCGGGCGTGTGACCGACCACGACGACGTTGAGCCCGTCGAGAGCCACGTTGTCGTAGCTACCCCTGTCGATGTGGAAGATGAGGGCCACGTCGCACATCCCCTGGCTCGGCCGCGCCGTTAGCGGCGGATTCGGGGACACGAGACACGGGCACACAACATCGCAGTTGCAGTTCTCGAAATAATCCCCGGAAAGCTTCCATTTTTTCCCCGCCGCCATCTTTTCCTCCGTGTGAAGCGACGCCGTCCCAGGCTAGCCCGCTGTGGATTGGGTGGCAACGCAGGACGATCAAACCATCGCGTCACGCGGGCGCTCGGCCCGGATCGGAGATGATTGCCTCGGCCGCCCGCCTGGCCCCGATCGGCTCCACCGGGCGGTTCTGGCGGAGCGCCGCGGCGCCGTTGGCGACGACCTGCCAAACTTCCTCGCACAGTGCCTTGCGATTTGGTTGCCCGCTCGGGTCGATCGGTCGGTGCAGCAGCACGCTCGCGCGCAGGCCCGGATACCGGGCCAGCCGCCAGTAGTGGGAGGCGATGTCCATGTCGCCGTACCAGGCGAACAAGGCGCGCGTGGCCCGACCCGCGGGCAGCCCCGCGAGGCGATCGTAGACGATGGAGACCGGCTGCACGATCGGCGGCGCCCCGCCCGTCGCGGCGGCCAAGGCGAAGAACGACGCCCGGAAGGCCATCACCCGCGAGCCGTCGGACGTCGTGCCTTCGGGGAACAGGATCAAGTTGTCGCCGCGGGCCATCACGGCGCGCATCGCCTCTATCTCGCGCGCCATCGGCCCGCGCTGGCGGGAGATGAAGACGGTGCGCCCCAGCCGGGCGACCGTGCCGATCAGCGGCCAGCGCCCCACTTCGCCCTTCGCGACAAAGCAGGCCGGCAGCACGCCGCCCAACACGGGGATGTCGATCCAGGAGCTGTGGTTCGATACGAACAGCACCGGCCGGTCCGGTGCAGTGATCGGCGCGCCGATCACCCGCACCCGCATGCCGAGCACGCGGCAGAAACTGGCCCAGTAGAACCGCGCGAATCGCACCTTGGCGCGCCCCGGCACCAGCAGCAGCACACCCTGCACCGCCATCGAGGCCAGGGTCAGCAGCACGAGACCGAACAGCCGCCGTCCCGCGCGCAGCCGGCCCATGACTGAGCGGCGGCCCTGCACGCCAAACCGGGCCGCCGCCGCGCCCGGAGCGGATTCGGGGAGTCTTGACCGACTCTCTGAACCGTGGAGACCGCGAGGTGCTGCACTCATTCCTTCTGATAGCTCGAAGGGTTTGGCCGAACGATGGCGCGACCGTGACTGTTCTTCGGTATTCCGGCGCCCGGCGCGTGCGGCTAGATTCGGGCGATGTCGCGCGACCACCTTCGTGCCCGCGGATGCGTCGCGCTGCTGGCAACCGCCTTGATCGCCGTCCCGCCGAACACGCGCGCCGCCGACCCGCTTCCCTACACGGTCGAGATTGCCAAGACCCCCGATTCCGCGCTGAACGCCGCGCTCGACGGCTCCTCGCAACTGGTGTCGCTGGGCGGCAAGGCGCCGGTCGGCCCCTTTGCCCTGCTCGCCCGTGCCCGACAAGACCGCGAGCGGTTCCTGACCGCGCTGCACAGTCTCGGCTACTACAAGGGCGCGGTCAGCATCACCGTCGATGGCCATAAGCTCGACGAGCCGGGCCTGGTGGACCTGCTGCAAGCCGCGCCCGCCAAACCGCCGGCCCAGGTCGCGGTCGCGGTCACGCCGGGCACGCAGTTCCGCATCCGGCGGGTGATGTTCTCGGGGACGTATCCGCCGGGGCTGCCCCAAGGGGCCAAGCTCGCACCGGGAGCCCCGGCGGTGGCGGCGGATATCGTCGCGGCGCGCGACCGGCTGCTTTCGGCGCTGCGCGACAATGGCTATGCCCTTGCGAAAGTCGATCTGGAGCCGGCCACGCTCTATCTGCCGCAGGACGCGATGGACGTCGCCTACAAGATCGAAAGCGGGCCGCGTGTCCATCTCGGCCCGATTCGCTTCGCGGGCCTGGACGGGGTTAACGAGTCGTTCGTCCGCAAACGGCTGCTCGTCCATCAGGGCGACCTGTTCAGCGCCAGCGCGCTCGCCAAGGCGCGCGCCGATCTTGCCACGACGCCGATCTTCGCCTCGGTGCTCGCGGTTCCGGCGACCCAGCTCGACGCCGCGGGCCAGCTTCCGATCACCTTCTACACCGCCGAGCGGCCCGGCCACGCCGTGGATGTGGGCGTGTCGTACGCGACCGATCTCGGACTAGGACTGACCACCGGCTGGCGTGACCGCAACCTGTTCGGCAACGCCGAGCAGCTCAATCTGACGGCAGCGTTCCAGGCGGGCGGCAATTCCCAGCTCCGGCCCGGCTACAAGGTGAACGCGCAGTTCATCAAACCGGATTTCCTGGCGCGGGATCAGTCGCTCGAGGCAAACTTGGGCGCGGTGAAGCGGAGCCTCATCGCCTATGATCAGAAGGCACTGCTCGAATCCATCGCGATCAGCCGGATCCTTTCGGAACACTGGCGCGGCGGCGTCGGCATTTCGGGCGAGCAGGAACTCATCACCCAGGAGGGGGTCACGCGCCGCTACAACCTGCTCGGCCTGCCGCTCACGCTGAACTTTGACGACACCAACAGCCTGCTGAACCCGACCACCGGCATCCGCGCCGCCCTGCTGGTCTCGCCCGAGCGGTCGCTGACCGGCATCCAGTCGAACTTCCTGCTGACGCAGCTCGCCGGCTCGACCTACCTCAATGTCGCCGGCAATGGGCGCACCGTCCTCGCGCTGCGCGGTCTGGTGGGCAATGCGTTCGGCGTGGACACGTTCGGCTTGCCGCCCGACCAACGCTTCTATGCCGGCGGCAGCGGGACCGTGCGCGGCTACAAATACCAGTCGGTCGGGCCGCAATTCCCGGACGGCAAGCCGGCCGGCGGCACCCGTATCACGGCCGGCACCATCGAGTTGCGGCAGCGCGTCTTCAGCAGCTTCGGGTTTTCGTTGTTCACCGACGCCGCCAGGGTCGCCGGCTCCGGTGGGAGCGGGCTGGGCGGCGGCAAATACGCCGTCGGCGCCGGCGCGGGCGTCTTCTACTATACCCCGATCGGTCCGATCCGGCTGGAGGGCGCTGTGCCGCTGGTCCGGCTGCCGAACAGCGGTTTTTTCGAGATCTATGTCGGCCTCGGGCAGGCGTTCTGATGCGCGCATCCCGTACAGTCGCCATCGCGATGCTCCTGTTCGTCGCCCTGTGCGCGCCCGGCGCGCCGGCGCGCGCCGCCCTGCTCGATCGGCTGCTGCCATGGGTCAGCAGCTCCATTCAGACCCAGGGCCTGTCGATCCATTGGGGCGGCACGCTGACGGCGAGCACGGTCGAGCTGCGCGACACCGGGGGTACCTATGCCACGTTCCACGGCGTCAAGATCGTCTGGTCGCCGCTCGCCCTGCTGCATCGCAACGTCGTCATCGATTCGCTGACCGCCGACGATGGCGACGTCGCCCGTTTGCCGGCCAGCTCCGGCGGCTCCTCCGGCGGCAGCCTGACCAACAAGCTCGATGTGAAGGCGCTGGCGGTCGGACGCCTGACGGTCGAAAAACCGGTGGCGGGTGTCGCCGCCACGCTGCGGGTCAACGGGTCCGGCAGCCGGGACGGACCGAACGACCTGCAGGCGCGGCTTAGCGCCGAGCGCCTAGACGGCGCCGGGACGTATAGCGCGATGGGGCGGATGGGCGTGAATGGAGTGGATGCCCGGATCACGGCCAAGGAGGCGTCGGGCGGGCTGATCGCCGCCGCCGCCGGGTTGCCGGACGTGGGCGCGATCGATCTCTCCGCCTCCGTCGCCGGACCGGAGACCGCGTTGGCCACTCAGGTCGCAGTCGCCGCCGGCCAACTGCGGGCGGAGGCAAAGGGGCAAGTGGACGTGCCGGGGAGCACGCTCAGTCTGCACGTGGACGCGAGCGCCCCGGCGATGACGCCCCGCCCCGATCTCGCGTGGCGGTCGGTGTCGCTGCAAGCGGACGTGAAAGGAGGCTTCACGACGCCGGACGTGACCGCCGCGCTGCGCGTGGACGGACTGCGCGCGGGCGGCGGCGGGGCGCAGGCGGTCACGCTGAACGCGAACGGCAACAAGGGCGACCTGCGCGTGACCGGCCAGCTCGACGGCGTGACGGTGCCGGGGCGGCAGCCCGACCTCCTGGCCGCCGCGCCACTGCGCCTGGACGCCGAGGCCCAGTTGTCGGCACCCGGCCGGCCGATGCGCTTCGCCCTGCACCATCCGATCCTGGAGGCGAGCGGGACGGCCAAGCTCGAAGCCGAGCAGGGCACGCTTCAGCTCACGCTTCCGGACCTCGCGCCCTTCGCCGCCGAGGCGGGCGAGCAATTGCAGGGCCACGCTGCCCTGCAATTGACGGCGGCACGCCGGCAGACCGGCGCGGTGGCGCTGGATTTGGGCGGCACTCTGGGCGTCACCGGCGGCCGTGCGCCCGTCCCGGCACTGGTGGGCGAGGACGCGCGGATCGAGATGGCGGCCGAGGTGCAGGGGAGATCGGTCGCCGTGTCGCGGTTGACCTTCAACGGCCAGGATTTGTCGTTGTCGGCCAGCGGCGCCCTGTCCACGGCCAGCGTCGATCTGGCCTTCGCAGCGGGGTTGGCCCGCCTCAACCCGGTTGATCCTCGATTGGCGGGTCATCTTCGTGCCGAGGGTCACGTCTCCGGCCCGACCGAGAATCTGGCACTGGCGCTCACCCTGGCGGGCGAGGTGAGCGCAAAGGGGGAATCCTCCGGCCCATTCACCGCGCGGCTCGACGCGCACGGCCTGCCGCACGCGCCGGCTGGACGACTGACCGCGAAAGGCGCGCTGCTCGGCTCGCCGATCAACGTGGCGCTGGCCGGCGGGCGGGCCGCGGATGGCGCGCTCGGTGTCCGGATCGAGCAGGCCGACTGGAAAAGCCTGGCCGCTGCGGGCGCGGTCAATCTGCCTTCCGGGGCGACCTTGCCGCAAGGGCAGCTTCACCTAAGCGTCGGCAGCCTCGCCGATTTCACGCCGCTGATCGGCCGCCCGCTCACCGGCAGTGCCGCCGCGACCCTGGACGCCACGGCGGCGGCGTGGCGGCTGGACGCGCAGGCGAACGACGCGGGCGAGCCGGATTTAGCCTCGATCGGCAAGGCCGCCCTGCGGCTCACACTCGATCATCCGGCGAGCCATCCGCTGGTGGGCGGACAGTTGAGCCTGGACGGGCTCAAGACGGGCCGCGTCTCCGGGTCCGCGCGCATGAGCGCGACCGGGTCGGCGGACGCGCTGGCGCTGACGCTCGCCGCTGATCTCGCCAACCTCGACGGAGCCCCGGCCCGGATTGCCGGCACGGGGACGGCGGACGCGCCCGCGCGCGAACTCACGCTCGCGGCGTTCACCGCCGCCTGGAAGGGCCAGGATCTGCGCCTGCTCGCCCCGGTTCGGCTCGGCTTCGCCCAAGGCGTCGCGATCGACAATCTGCGACTTGGACTACGACAGGCGGTGATCGAGGTGAACGGCACGGTCGGGCAGAGCCTCGACCTGACGGCACGCTTGCACGACGTGCCCGCGAGTCTCGCCGCGCTTGTCTCTCCCACCCTCAATGTGAGCGGAACCTTGAATGCCGAGGCGCGGCTGAACGGGACGCCTTCGGCCCCCACCGGCATTATCCGCGCGCGGGCGGCGGGGCTGCGGCTGGACACGGCGCGGGGCCGCGCGCTGCCGGTGGCCGATCTGACGGTGACGGCCGATCTGCAAGGCAAGGCGGCGCGGATCGACGTACGCGCGACCGCCGGCGCGTCGCGCCTCACGGTCACGGGTCAGGCCGGGCTCGGCCTGAGCGCCCCGCTCGATCTGCATGCCGACGGGATCATTGACCTCGCACAAGCCGACCCGCTGCTCGGGACGGGCGAGCAGGTCAGCGGTCGCCTGACGCTCGCCGCCTCCGTGAGCGGAACCGCCGCCAAGCCGAACGGCACCGTGCGCGCCAGCGCTGCCGGAATACGGGTGCTGACCGGACCAGGCGCCGGCCTGCCGCCCGCCAGCCTAACCGCGGTCGCGATGCTCCAGGGTACGGCCGCGCGCATCGAGACGCGGCTGACGGCGGGCGCCTCGCACGTGACGGTGGCCGGCACAGCGGGGCTGTCGAGCCAGGGGCCGCTTGACCTGCGCACGATGGGGACGATCGACCTCGCGGTGGCGAACCCCATCCTGCTGGCCAACGCCGAGGCGGTGCGCGGAATGCTGACGGTGGATGCGACGGTGGGCGGCACGCTCGCCGCCCCGCGCCTCGCCGGCGGCGCCACGCTGACCGGCGGCGACGTGCGCGACTACGCTCAGGGCGTGCATCTCAGCGCCATCGCCGCGCGGCTGGTGGCCGAGGGCGGCAGCTTGCGGCTGGTCTCGTTCGATGCGCGGGCGGGCAATGGGACGATGGCGGCGCGCGGCAGCGTCGGACTGCTCGCCCCCGGCATCCCGGTCGATTTCAGGCTGACGGCGAACGACGCGACGCCGATCGCCGGCGACCTGCTGACCGCGACTCTGGATGCCGATCTGAGCATCACCGGGCAGGTGGAGGGCACGGTCATGCTGGCCGGGCGGGTCAACGTGCGGCATGCGGTGGCGCAGGTGCCGAGCCGGCTGCCGGCCGCGGTCGTGACCATCCCGGTGCGCGTGGCGGGCGCGCCGCCGCCGAAGCCGCCACCGCCCTCGACGATGCTGGCGAACATCGCGCTCAATCTGACGGTCGCTGCGCCGGCGCAGATTTTCGTGCGCGGACGCGGGCTGAACGCCGAACTGGGCGGGACGGTGCGGATCGCCGGCACCACCAAGACGATGCGGACCTCGGGCGGGTTCAAGCTGATCCGCGGCTCGTTCAATCTGGTCGGCAACACGCTGAACTTCGATTCCGGCGACATCGATTTCAACGGCGCCAGCATCACCGACCCGGCGCTCCACCTCGTCGCCACCTCCGTCGGTTCGAACATGACGGCGACCTTGACCGTCTCCGGGACGGCGCGCGATCCCAAGATCACGCTGAGCAGCACGCCGCCGCTGCCGCAGGACCAGATCCTAGCGCAGCTACTGTTCCGTACCAACGCGGGCGCGCTCAGCCCCTTCCAGCTCGCCGGCATCGCGGCCGGGCTGGCGGAAATCAGCGGGCAGGGATCGGCGCTGAGCAACCCGCTGCAAGGCTTGCAGAACGCGCTCGGCCTGGACCAATTGGGGATGGGGACCGGCCCGAACGGGCAGCCGACGCTCCAAGCGGGCCGGTATCTGAGCCGTCGCGTCTATGTGGGCGCGCAGCAGGCTACGGGGGGCGCGGGCGCGCAGGGTACGGTGCAAGTGGATCTCACGAAGGGACTGAAGCTGAACGCGACGGTCGGGAACGGCGAGACGACGTCGGCGATCGGCTCGACGGGGGAGAGCAACGGTGCCAGTGTCGGGGTGACCTACCAGTTCCAATATTGAGAGCCGCGCCCCGCTCTCGCAGACGTAGCTGGGACCGCCGGTGACCATACGCTAGCATTTCATCTAGACTGAAACGGGAGGCGACCCGGTGAAGCGCAAGCGGTTCTCTCATCGCGTGCCGGCGGTTTGCGCCCTGGCATTACTCGGCGTAGTTTCTGGTTGGCCCGCACTGGCGGATGGGTTGCTCACCACGCACCGGCTGTCGGCGGAACTCGCCAGCGCGGTTGCGAACGAAGCGGTCGCGAGTTGCGCGAAGCAGGGCTATGCCGAAACTGCCGTGGTCGTGGACGCCGACGGCGTGCGTCAGGCGGTCCTGCGCGGCGATCGGGCCGGAAGCCACACGCTCGACAGCGCCAACGACAAAGCCTACACGGCTGCCTCGTTCAAGACCGACACCGCCGCCCTCGTCGAGCGGGCAAAGACGGTGACCGGATTCTCCGGTTTGTTCACCCAGCTTCCGCACCTCATCCTGTTCGGCGGCGGCGTCGTCATCAAGGTCGGAGACGAAGTGATCGGGGCCGTCGGCGCCAGCGGCGCCCCTGGCGGAAATCTGGACGAAGCCTGCGCCCGCGCCGGCCTCGATAAGATCCGCGATCAGCTCAGATAGGCGGCGAAGCGATGCCTCGAACGCGCGTCATCTTCATCCTGATCGCGGCCCTGCTGTCGGGCGCGGCTCACGCCGCCGGCGGACCCCAGGCAGCCGCCCCGAACGTCGCGCATTCCGCCGATCTCGCGCTGGTGCTGGTCACCGACGTTTCTCGCAGCATCGATGATTCCGAATTTGCGCTGGAGAAGCACGGCTATGCCACCGCCTTCAGGGATCCGAAGGTGATCGCCGCGATAAGCGGCGGCGCGAGCGGCGCGATCGAGGTTGCGTATATCGAGTTCGCTGGCGAACAGCAGGTCAAGACCGTGCTCGACTGGACGGTGATCCGCGATGCCGCCTCGGCGAGCCGCTTCGCCGACCAGGTGCTGGCCGCGCCGCGCTCGTTCTGGGGACGCACCGCCATCAGCGCCGGGGTGGACCGGGCCATGCAGATGCTGGCGAAGGCCCCGATGCAGGCGACGCGCCGAATGATCGACGTGTGCGGCGACGGCACCAACAATGCCGGGCGCGAGATCACGGCGGCGCGCGACGAGGCGCTGGCTGCGGGCGTCACGATCAACGGGCTCGCGATAGTCAACGACCATCCGGGGTCCTGGACCTTCGCGCACGTCCAGCCGCCGGGCGGCCTCGAGAACTATTACCGCAAGAATGTCACCGGCGGCACGGGCGGATTCGTGCTGGTCGTGCATGATTTCCACAGCTTTGGCGAGGCGATGACACGCAAGCTGGTGCTCGAACTCGCCGTGCGGTGATCCCGGAAGATTCCGAGCCGGCTCATACCAACAGCCCTTCGGACCGACCCCTCCCCCAAGGGACGGGAGGCTCTTTCGCGGGCTTCCTGCTCCCCCTCCCCTTGTGGGAGGGGGCCGGGGGGGAAGTGCGAAGCGAAGGCCCGCTGGTATCAGGCGATCGTCAGCACGGGCGCGCCCAAAGCGTCCATAATAGGCGTCACGCCCAGCCCGGGCCGATCCGACGCCTCCATGCATCCACGCTCGCGCGCCGGCGCGCCCTCCGCGATCGGAACTGTGACGTAGCTGTTGAAGTCGGTCGCGGAGAAGCGGAACTGTTCCGGGGTGCTGTGGGCGAGATGCGCGATAGCGGCGGTGACGATGTCGCCGCCCCAGGAATCCTCGATCGTCATCGCGATCCCCGTGGCGACACACAAATCGCGCACCTGACGCGCCGGCGTCAATCCGCCGAGCTTGCTGATCTTGATGTTGACGACGTCCATCGCCTGATCGGCGTGGGCGCGCAGCAGCATGCCGACGCCGTCCACCGATTCGTCGAGCACGAACGGATGGCTGGTGCGCCGGCGGATCGAGAGGCACTCCTCGTAGCCCAGGCAGGGTTGCTCGATATAGACGTCGAGCGCATCGACCGCCCTGACGATTCGGGCCGCCTGGTGCGGCAGCCAGCCGGTGTTGGCGTCGGCGACCAGCACGTCGCCCGGCTTTAGCTCCGCCGCGGCGGCCCTGATGCGGGCGATGTCGATATCCGGCGCGCCGCCGACCTTGAGCTGGAACTTGTGATAGCCCTCGGCCCGGTAGAGGGCGACGTTCTCCGCCATTCGCTCCGGCGCATCCTGGGAGATAGCGCGGTAGAGTTCGATGGATTCGCCGTAGCGGCCCCCGAGCAGGGTCGCGACGGGCAGTCCGGCCGCCTGCCCCAGGAGGTCCCAGCACGCGACGTCGATCGCCGACTTCACGTAGGGATGGCCCTTGAGGCGTGTCTCCATCAGCCGGTTGAGCGGGCCGATCCGCAGCGGGTCCTCACCCAGGAGGTGCGGGCCAAGCTCGGCCAGTCCGGCGCGGACGCCCCGCGCGTAGGACGGCAGGTAGGCGGGGCCGAGGGGGCAGACCTCGCCGTGGCCCGCCAATCCCTCATCCGTCTCGATCCGGAGCACGGTGCTGTCGAACACCGAGACCGATTTGCCGCCCGACCAGTGGTAACTGCCTTCGCGCAACGGCAGATCGACCTGATAGGCGAGCAGCCGAGTGATCTTCATCGGGTTCCCGCCCCTCGTTTGACGCTCTCGATGATAGTTCCTAGGCTGCGAAGAGCCAAAAAAGCGCCAATCCGGGAGGGCAGGGTCGATGTCCAGACTAGCCGCGTTGTGGGCTGCGTTCGCCATGGCGGCGGGGCTGGCGTACTCGGCCGCCCCCGCGCGTGCCGCAGATATCCCGGTCGGCATCATGGTGCCGACCACCGGGTCGGAAGCCACCTACGGCAAGGACATGGAGAACGCCATCAAGCTCGCGGCCGGGCAGATCAACACCAAGGGCGGCGTGCTCGGCATGAAAATCGCGACCACCACGCAGGATGCCGCGTGCGATCCGCAGCAAGCCGTGAACGCGGCGAGCAAGCTGGTTTCCCAAGGCGTGACCGGCGTCGTCGGCGGCTACTGTTCGGGCGCCACGCTGCCGACGCTGAAGATCTTCGGCGACGCGGGGGTGCCGATCGTCATCCCGGCCGCCAACTCGACGAAGCTGATCGGCGCCGGTTCCGGCAACGTGTTCATGATCAACAGCACGGGCGCCGATCAGGTCAACACCGCCGTCGCATTCTTCAAGTCGAAGGACATCAAGCGGCTGGCGATCGTCAATGAGGGCGACGCCTACTCGGCCGACCTCGCCAGCCTGACGCGCGAGCAGTGGAAGAAGGACGGCGGCGACGTTGTCGCCTACGAGGTCATCAACAAGGGCGAGCAGGACTACTCGGCGCTGGTCACGCGGCTGAAGCAGCAGCGGCCGGACGCGGTATTCTGGACGGCGTACTATGCCGACGGTGCGCTGCTGATCAAGCAGCTCCGCCAAGGCGGCTACACCGGCATGATCGCGCTCGGCGACGGCAACAACTCGCCCAAGCTGTTCGAGATCGCCGGCGCGGCGGCAAACGGCGTCTATTGCTTCTCCAACCCGACGGTCGAGTACCTGCCGAATGCGCGCGCCTTTGCCGATGAATACAAGAAGCAGTTCCATCAGTCGCCCGGGCCCTATTCGGCGCTGTCCTATGACGGCATGAACCTGCTCGCCGACGCGATCACCCGGGCGGGATCGACCGACAAGCCCAAGATCATCGCGGCGCTGAGAGCGACCAAGGATTTTCAGGGCATCGCCGGTCCGATCAACTTCACGCCGCAGAACACGCTCGCGCGCAGCAACTTCGTGGTCCTGGTCGGCAAGGGGAAACAGTGGGCGCTCTACAAGGCGGCGTCCTGATCGACACGGCCAGCGCAAGTTTTGCCGTCCTGCCCGGGCTTGTCCCGGGCATCCACGTCCTTGCCCGCAGCCAGGAAGATGTGGATGACCGGACCAGCCCCGGGCTTAAGCCGGGGGCCGGCCATGACAACATGCCGTGGGACCTCGGCTGATGCCGTTATCCGACATCCTGCTACAGCAGCTCGCCAACGGGCTGATACTCGGCTCGTTCTACGCGTTGGTGGCGCTCGGCTACACGATGGTCTACGGGATCATCAAGCTGCTGAACTTCGCCCACGGCGACATCTACATGGTGGGCGCGTTCGTTGGCTTTCTGACGCTCTCGCTGGTCTCGGGGACGCTGGGGGCCGGCTGGGCCGGCATCGTGCCCGCCATGATCGTCGCCATGATCGCGGCGGCCTTCCTGGGAGTCGTGATCGAACGCGTGGCCTACCGCCCGCTGCTGCGCGCGCCGCGCCTGTCAATTCTGATCACCGCCCTTGCCGTCTCCATGGTCCTGCGCAACGGCGCGCTGTCGATCACCGGCGGGCAATACACCGCGTTCAACACCGACCTCGGATTCAACGGCGTCGATATCGCACAGGTCCATGTCACCTGGACCCAGATTATACTGGTCGGCGGCTCGCTGTTCCTGATGGCGGCGATGCAGGTCTTCATATCGCGGACGATGTACGGCAAGGCGATGCGCGCCATTGCCATCGACCAGGACGCCTGCCGCCTGATGGGCATCGACGTGAACCGGATGATTGCGCTGACCTTCTTCATCGGATCCGCCTTGGCCGCGGCGGCGGGGGTGATGGCCGGTGTGTACTACGGGAGCATCTTCTATTTCATGGGATTCCTGATCGGCCTGAAGGCCTTCACCGCCGCGGTCATTGGCGGCATCGGCAGCATTCCTGGCGCCATGCTGGGTGGCCTCTTGCTGGGTCTTCTGGAGGCGTTCGGCACGCAGATCCAGGCGATCGGCACCGAATGGAAGGATGTGTTCGTCTTCGCGATCCTGATCCTGCTGCTGGTGTTCAAGCCCACCGGCCTGATTGGCCGGCCGGAAGTGGAGCGGATGTAGCCCGGATGGCGCGCCCGCTCGCCGCGCGGCTCGAAGCGCCGGCAACCCGCCGCGCATCGGTCACGCTGTTGCTTGTCGTCACAGTGCTTATTCCGAGATTCGCCGACAACTACGTGCTGGAGGTGCTGACCAACGCGTGGCTCTACGTGGTGCTCTGTCTCGGGCTGAACATTGTGGTCGGCTACGCGGGCCTGCTCGATCTCGGCTACGCGGCGTTCTTCGCGGTCGGAGCCTACGCGACCGGCATCCTCACCACGCGCCTGGGTCTCGACTTCTGGCTGACGATTCCGGTCGCCGTGGTCTGTGCGCTGGCTGCCGGCGTCGTCGTCGGCGGCCCCACCTTGCGGCTGCGCAGCGACTATCTCGCCATCGTCACCCTCGGCTTCGGCGAGATCGTGCGCATCACCGCGCGGAACCTCGCCATAACCGGCGGCGCCAGCGGCCTGGTCGGGATCAACCGGCCGTCGCTGTTCGGCTGGAAGCTGGAGCAGATCAACCAGTTCTACTACGTGTTCCTGATCCTCGCCGCGCTGGCGTGCGTGGTCAGCTTTCGGGTCCAGGATTCGCGTATCGGCCGCGCCTGGAAATACGTGCGCTACGACGAGGATGCGGCGGAGGCGATGGGGATCAACCGGGTCGCCGTCAAGCTCTACGCCTACATGCTCGGCGCCGTCTTCGCGTCTATCGCCGGCTGCTTCTACGCGGCCAAGATGACGGCGATCTCGCCGGAGACCTTCAGCTTCACGCAGTCCGTGCTGATTCTGCTCGGCGTGGTGCTCGGCGGCATGGGCAAGATCCCCGGCGTGGTGGTCGGCGCGCTGGTGCTGACCCTGTTTCCGGAGATATTCCGCGACGTCGGCTCGCTGCGCCTCCTGGTGTTCGCGGTCGTGCTGCTGTTGATCATGCTGTTCCGCCCACATGGCATCTGGCCGGACCGTCGCGCGTGACGCAAGCGGCGCTCCTGTCGGTGGAAAACGTCACGCTGCGCTTCGGCGGGCTGCAGGTGCTCCGCGGTCTCAGCTTCGGTGTGCCGCACGGCGCTATCGCCAGCCTGATCGGCCCGAACGGCGCGGGCAAGACGTCGGTCTTTAATTGTCTGACCGGGTTCTATCGGCCGAACGCGGGCGTGATCCGCTTCGGCGGCCATGCCATCTCCGGCACGCGGCCACATCGCATCACCCGCCTCGGCCTGGCACGGACCTTCCAGAACCTGCGGCTGTTCAAGGAGATGACGGCGCTGGAGAACGTCATGGCCGGGCTGCATTGCCGCACGCGGTCGGGCCTGATCGGCGCCATGCTCCGCGCCCCGGCGCAGCGGAGCGAGGAGGCGGCGATCCTGCAAGCGAGCGAACGCTGGCTGGAGTTCGTGGGGATCGCCCATCATCGCGACCGCGCTGCCGGCAATCTTTCCTACGGCGACCAGCGCCGGGTGGAGTGGGCGCGTGCGCTCGCGACCTCGCCCAAGCTGCTGCTGCTCGACGAACCCGCCGCGGGCCTCAATCACGACGAGAAGGAACAATTGATCGCGCTGATCCGTCGGGTTCGCGATGAACTGGCGGTGACGGTGCTGCTGATCGAGCACGACATGGGACTCGTGATGCGCGTGTCGGAATCGATCACCGTGCTCGACTACGGGCAGAAGATCGCCGAGGGCGACGCCGAGACGGTGCAGAACGATCCGCGCGTGATCGAAGCCTATCTGGGGCGGGAGGAGGAGTAGCGTGGCGTCGGAGGACGATGTCGTCCTGCGCCTGGAGAGGGTCGATGCCTTCTACGGCCAGATCCACGCGCTGCGCGGCGTCAGCCTGGCCGTGCGGCGCGGGCAGGTGGTCACGCTGCTTGGCGCCAACGGCGCCGGCAAGAGCACGACCTTGCGCATGATCTCGGGCCTGGTGCCCTGCGCGGCCGGGCGGATCGAGTTCCTCGGGCGCGACATCACCCGCATTCCGGCGCATCTGACGCCGCACATGGGTCTGGTCCACGTCCCGGAAGGGCGCCGCATCTTCAAGGGCATGACGGTGCGGGAGAACCTCGATCTCGGGTCGTTCACCCTGGCCGACGACGCCGAGCGCCGCCGGAGGATGGAGCATGTGTTCGAGATCTTCCCGCTGCTGCAGGAGCGCCAGCGCCGCGACGCCGCCTATCTGTCGGGCGGGGAGCAGCAGATGCTGGCGATGGGCCGTGCGCTGATGGCCGGGCCGAAGCTGCTGCTGCTGGACGAACCCTCGATGGGTCTGGCGCCGCGACTTGTGCAGGAGATCATGCGCATCATCACGCGGCTGAACGAGGCCGGCACGACCATCCTGCTGGTGGAGCAGAACACGAAGATCGCGCTGAAGCACGCCGATTACGGCTACGTGCTGGAAACCGGGCGGATCATCGTCGAGGGCGACGCGGCGGCGCTGCAAAAGGACGAGAACGTGACGAAGGCGTATCTCGGCCTCTGAGGACCGCTACAGCGCCCGCTGCCAGGTGTCGGCGAGCGTGAAGCCTCGCGGATAGGGGTCGGTCGGATCGAGCCCCACCTGATGCAGGCCGGTGATCCAGGCCTGCCCGGCGACGCTCGGAACAACCGCTTCGAAGGGCCCCACCGTCGTCACGCGCTCGATCACGCTCTCGAAGCGCGAACCGATGACGAAGTCATGGACGAACATCTCGCCGGGACGGATCAGCCCGCGCGCGTGCATCACCGCCAGCCGTGCGCAGGTTCCGGTGCCGCAGGGCGAGCGGTCGAGCCGCCCCGGCGAGACCACCACCGCGTTGCGTGCGCTGAGGCCCTCCGGCGTGCGCCGTACAGGCCCGGTGATCTCGGCCATCGTGACCCCGGCGATCAGCGCGTTGTCCGGATGCACCGCCCGGAGCTGCTCGTCGGCGGCCGCCTTGATCTTCTGACCGATCACGCAGATGTCGCGCGCCTCATCGGGCACCAGCCCCACGCCGAGGTCGCCGGCCCCGACAAGCACATAGGTCATGCCGCCATAGGCGACATCGACCGTCAGAGTGCCGATCCCCGCTACCTCGATCGGTTTTTGCAAGTGATGAACGAAGGCCGGCTGATTGGTGAAGCGGACGCGGCGAACCTTGCCGTCCGCGCAGTCGCAGCGCACGCGGATCAGGCCCGCCGGGGATTCCAGCACCAGCTCGGTGACCGGCTCGCGCATCGGCAGGATGCCCGTCTCCAGCAGCACGGTCGCGACGCAGATCGTGTTGGAACCGGACATTGGCGGATACTCCGTCGCCTCCAGGATCACGTAGCCCATCTGCGCCTCCGGATGGCGCGACGGCAGGATGATGTTGGCGTTCTGGTTGGGCGCGCCGCGCGGCTCGAACAGCAGCAGCCGGCGGAGGTCGTCGCGGTGGCGTTCGAGGTACAGGCGCTTGTCGAACATGCTTTGTCCCGGCACCTCGCCGATCCCGCCGGTGACAACCTTTCCCACCTCGCCCTCGGCGTGGCAATCGACCACGTTCAGCACTGTGCTCCAGCGCATCCGACCGCTCCCTGAATTGACTCCGATGGAACGCCGTCCGAGGGTTTGTCGTGGCACGGATCGGCGTCATCGGGGCGGGCATCGTCGGACTTGCCTGCGCACACTGGCTGACTGAGGACGGTCATCGTGTCACGGTGATCGACCGTGACCCGCGTGCCGACAAGTGTTCCTGGGGCAATGCCGGCGGGATCGCCGTGCCGGAAGTGGCGCCCGCCTCGATGCCGGGTCTGATGTGGCGGATTCCGGGCTGGCTCTTCGACCCCCTCGGACCGCTTTCGCTGCGCCCGGCGCACGCGGTCGCGATGCTGCCGTGGCTGCGCCGCTTCTCGCCGCCGGACGCCCGCGCCGCATCTCCGCCATCGCCGCCGCCCTCGCCGCGCTGAACGCCCGCGTCTATGACGATCTGCTGCCGCTGCTCGCCGCCACCGGGCTGACCCATGCGCTGCACCGGGTCGGCGCGTTGACGGTGTATGAAACGCGCGCCGGGTTGGAGCATGACCGTGCGGAGTGGGACCTTCGGCGCCAGCACGGCATCGTCTGCGAGGAGATGACGGGCGAGGTGGCGCGCGACCTCGAACCGGCCCTCGGCCAGAACGTCGCGCACGGCGTGTTCACCCCGGCCTGGTCGCAGGTTTCCGATCCGAAGCTGATCTGGGCTGGGCTGTTCGATGCGCTCCTTGCCCGGGGCGTGGCGATCGAGCGGGGCGAGGTGGTGGATGTCGCGCCCGGCATGGTGCGGCTCAGCGCCGGCGGGGATATGGCGTTCGAGACCATTGTGGTCGCCGCGGGCGCCTGGTCGGCGCGGCTCGCGGCGCGGGTCGGCGATCGCGCATCGCTGGAAAGCGAGCGCGGCTACAACACCACGCTTCCCGCCTCCGGCATCGCGCTCACCCGCCAGATCACCTTCGGCGAGCACAAGTTCATCGCCGCGCCGCTGGCGTGCGGCCTGCGGATCGGCGGCGCGGCGGAGTTCGCCGGACTTGATGCGGCGCCCAATTATGCACGGTCCGCCGCGCTGGTCGGCTCGCCGGCCGCTACCTGCCCGCACTGTCGGCCGATGGCGGCACCGCCTGGATGGGCAACCGCCCGGCGACGCCCGACAGCCTGCCGGTGATTGGACGCTCGCCGCGCCGGGCGGACGTGATCTACGCGTTCGGCCACGGCCATCTCGGCCTGACCCAATCGGCGACGACCGGGCGGCTGGTCGCCGATATCGTTGCCGGGCGCGACAGCGGCGTCGACCTTTCGCCGTTCTCGATCGGCCGGTTCGCATAGCGCCTCACCCGATCGCCATCAGGGTGGCGTTGCCGCCCGCCGCGGCGGTGTTGGTGCTGATCGAGCGTTCCCGCACCAGCCACTCCAGACTGCTGTCGCCGACGCCGCGGTACACAGGAACGATCGGCCCCTCGCGCGCCGCCATTTCTTGGGTCAACGCACGTAGCGGGTCGGCATCGCCGTCGAACAGCACCGCGTCGAAACGAGCGGCGATGCGATCATCTGTCCACCTGATCCAATTACTCAACGGTGCCGGCCACCCCTCCTCAAACCCCTCCCGCAAGGGGAGGGGAGGAGTACGGAGCGCGGTGCCTTCTCCCCGTCTTCTTGCGGGAGGGGGTCGGGGGGAGGGGTCGCGAGCAATCAGAACCCTGTTCCCAGTCGCCAGCGCCGCACTCACCTGCCGCAGCAGCCTCGCCTGGTCCCGCGCGATGCAGAGCACCGTCCCGCGCGGCTCCAACCGATAGACATTGCGCTCACCTACTGGGCCGGGCAGCTCCAGCGTCAGCCCGAGGAGCGTACGTTCCATGCAACGCGTACAGTGATCCGCCTCGATGCTCCGCCCTTGCTGGACGAGCCACTCATGCCAAGCAAGCGCGCCGGCCGGAGCCTGGCCCGTTGGCAGCTCGCTCGCCGGGGGATACTGCGCGAGCAGGCGGCGCACATAGAGCGGTCCGCCCGCTTTCGGCCCGGTTCCCGAAAGACCGTGACCCCCGAACGGCTGCACACCCACCTCGGCGCCGATCAGGTTGCGGTTGACGTACACGTTCCCCGCCGCGATCCGATGGGTCACGTGCGCGATCGTCTCGTCGATGCGCGTGTGCAGCCCGAAGGTCAGCCCATAGCCGGTGGCGTTGATCGCCTCGATTAGCCCGTCCAGATTGTCGCGCCGATAGCGCAGGACGTGCAGCACCGGGCCGAACACCTCGCGCTTCAGCTCCGAAAGGCTGGATAGCTCGATCAAGGTTGGCGCGACGAACGTGCCGAAGCGGCAGGCATCCGGCAGCAGCCGCGCGAACACGGGGCGGCCCGCCTCCCGCATCGTCTGCACATGATCGAGAAGTCCCTGTCTCGCCTCCTCCGTGATGACCGGCCCGACATCCGTGGACAGGCGATCCGGATTGCCGACCGACAGCTCCGCGATTGCGCCGTTCAGCATCGTCAGGATGCGATCCGCCACCTCCTCTTGCAGACACAGCACGCGAAGCGCCGAGCACCGCTGTCCGGCGGAGTCGAACGCCGACATCAGCACGTCGGCGACCACCTGCTCGGCGAGAGCCGAGGAGTCCACGATCAGGGCATTCTGCCCGCCGGTCTCGGCGATCAGGGGAATCGGCTCGCCCGTTGGGCCGAGGCGCGAGGCGAGCTGCCGCTGGATCCGTCGCGCGACGTCGGTGGAGCCGGTAAACACGACGCCCTGCGTACGCGCGTCGCCGACGAGGGCCGCGCCCACCTCGCCCGCGCCCGGCAGGAGTTGCACGGCGCCGTTCGGCACGCCGGCTTTCCGCAGGATGCGAACAACTTGCGCGGCGATCAGCGGCGTCTCCTCGGCCGGCTTCGCCAGCACCGAATTGCCCGCCGCGAGCGCCGCCGCCACCTGGCCCGTGAAGATGGACAGCGGAAAGTTCCAAGGGCTGATGCAGACCACGGGGCCGAGCGGCCGATGCGTGTCGTTGTCGAAGTGCTCGCGCACTGTCGCGCCGTAGTAGCGCAGGAAGTCCACCGCTTCCCTGACCTCGGCGATCGCGTTGGGCAGCGCCTTGCCCGCCTCCCGCACGATCAGCCCAAGAAGCGGGTCCATGCGCGCCTCCAGCAGATCGGCCGCGCGCAGCAGGCAGGCGGCGCGCTCAGCGGGCGCCGTCGCGCCCCAGAGCGGCCCGGCCGCGACGGCGCGGGCAAGCGCCGCCTCGATCGCCTCCTTGCTGGACTCCACCACCTGTCCCACGATGTCGCGTTGGTCGGCGGGGTTGCGCACGTCGCGCGCGCCGGCGGCGTCCGAACCGTCCGGTGCCGCGCGCCACACCGTGCTGACGCTGTCCCGCAACGCGGCCGAGAGCGATGACAGGCGCTGTTCGTTGGAAAGATCGATTCCGACGGAGTTGGGCCGTTTCGGTTCAAACAGGTCGCGGGGAAGGGCAATCGCCGGGTGCGGCGCGCCGACCGGCCGGGCCGAGCGCACCTGCTCGACGGGATCGGCGATCAGCTCCTCGATCGGGATTGCCGGATCGGAGACGCGGTTGACGAAAGAGGTGTTCGCCCCGTTTTCCAGCAGGCGCCGCACAAGATAGGCCAGCAGCGTCTCGTGCGTGCCCACTGGCGCGTAGATGCGGCAAGGGCGATCGAGCTTGTTCGGACCTACCACCTCCTCGTAGAGCGGTTCGCCCATGCCGTGCAGGCATTGGAACTCGTACTGGCCGGTGTGAAAATCCGCGCCGGCCATCGTATGGATTGCGGCGAGTGTATAGGCGTTGTGGGTGCCGAACTGCGGAAACACCGCGTCCCGCGCGCCCAGCAGCTTGCGCGCGCAGGCGAGATAGGAGACGTCGGTGTGCGCCTTGCGCGTGAACACCGGAAACCCCTCCAGCCCGTCCACCTGGGCGCGCTTGATCTCGCTGTCCCAGTAGGCGCCCTTCACCAGCCGGAGCATCAGCCGGTGCCCGCTTCGGTGGGCGAGGTCGATGAGGTGGTCCAGCACGAAGGGCGCGCGCTTCTGGTACGCCTGGACGACGAAACCGATGCCGTTCCAGCCGGCGAGCGCCGAGTCGAGGCACAGCGCCTCCAGTAGATCGAGCGAAAGCTCCAGCCGCTCGGATTCCTCGGCGTCGATATTGAGACCGATGTCTTGCTGGCGCGCCAGCATCGTCAGCGCGCGAACCCGCGGCAGCAACTCCGTCATGACGCGCTCGCGCTGCAGGCGGGAGTACCGCGGATGCAGCGCCGACAGCTTCACCGAGATGCCCGGTCCCTCGATTACGCCGCAGCCTCCCGACGCGCGGCCGATCGCGTGGATCGCCTGCTCGTAGTCCCGATAGTAGCGCGCCGCATCCTCTTCGGTGGTCGCGGCTTCGCCGAGCATGTCATAGGAGTAGCGGAAGCCCCGCGCCTCCATCTTGCGGCTGTTCGCGAGCGCCTCGGCGATGGTCTGCCCAGTGACGAACTGCTCGCCCAGCATCCGCATGGCGAGATCGACGCCGCGCCGGATGATCGGCTCGCCACCGCGCGCGATCAGGCGCGTGATCGCCGCTTCTAGTCCCGACTGGCTGGTTGTGGCGGTCAGCTTGCCGGTGACGAGAAGCCCCCAGGTCGCGGCATTGACGAGCAGGGATGCGCTGTGGCCGAGATGAGATTGCCAGTCGCCGGTGCTGATCTTGTCGCGGATCAGCGCGTCGCGAGTGGCGGTGTCGGGGATGCGCAGCAGGGCTTCGGCGAGGCACATCAGGGCGATGCCCTCCTGGCTCGACAGCGCATACTCCTGAAGAAGTCCCTCGACGCCACTTGGCCGGCCGTTGGCCCGCAAGGCTTCGACCAGACGGCGGGAAAGGCTCTTCGCCGCCATCGCCTCCGATGCGGACAGGGCCGCTTCGGTCAACAGCGGTGGCAGACATTCCTCCTCCGGGCGGCGATAGGCGGCGGTGATCCTCCCCCGCAACCCGGTCTGCGGCTGCAAACTTCGCGCGAATTCCTGGAATGGTTCAGACAAGCTGGAACCCATGGCAGAACGGGTCGCGCGGATCGACAAAGATCGTGTTGTAGCCTGTCATGCGCGCCCATCCGGCGACGCTCGGGCGGATGGCCTCGTATGGTCCCACGCTCGCGCGGGCCTCGACGCGCCCCTCGAACAGGCTGCCGATGATGCTCTCATGCACGAAGTCGTCGCCGACGCGCAGGCGGCCGCGCCCCGCGAGCTGCGCCATCCGCGCCGATGTTCCGGTGCCGCACGGCGAGCGGTCGATGGCGCGCTCGCCGTAGAACACGGCGTTGCGGGCATGGGCACCCTTCTGGCGTGGCGCCCCGGTCCATTGGACGTGGCTCACCCCGTTGATGGTGGAATCCTCCGGATGCACGACGGCGATCGCGTCGTTCACGAGCCGCCGCACGATCGGGCTCAGCCGCAGGATCTGGTCGGCCGACATTGCCTCCAGCCCGGCGAAGTTCGGCTGCGGTTCGATGATCGCGTAGAAGTTGCCGCCGTACGCCACGTCCAGCACCAGGTCGCCCAGCTCCGGGCAGTCGATCCGCACGTCGGTCGCCGCTAGATAGGACGCCACGTTGTGGATGCGCACGCTGTCGATGAACCGGCCGTCGCGTTTGTACTCGGCTACCACCCGGCCGGCCGGGGCGTCGAGCGCCACGGTGCCTCCGACGACCGGCTGCATCAGCCCGTTCTCCAGCGCCATCGTCACCGTTCCGATGGTGCCGTGGCCGCACATGGGCAGGCACCCGGACACCTCGATGAACAGGATCGCGATGTCGCAATCCTCTCGCAGCGGCGGATAGAGGATGCTGCCGGACATCACGTCGTGGCCGCGCGGCTCGAACATTAGGGACCGACGCACCCAGTCGTGGTTGGCCATGAAATCCTGGCGGCGCGCGCTCATCGTCGCGCCCTTGAGGAACGGGCCGCCGCCGGCCACCAGGCGAACCGGGTTCCCGCAGGTGTGGCCGTCGATGCAGTGGAACGTGTGCATGTCCATCAGGCGACTGCGCCCTCCTTACCCAAATGCGTAAAGCTCATGCCCAGGGGAGCGATCCGCGCGAGGTCGCCTTTGCATGGCACGCTTGTTTGCGCTGAACTCGCTCCGAGAGACATCCAGGAGAGCCGCCATGCCGGCCAACGCACCCGCTTCCTACCACGTGCGGGCCTTCAACTCGGCCCGCGACTCCGAGAACAAGATCCATGACGACGCGGTCGCCAAGCGCTTCGGCTTCACCGGCGGGCTGGTGCCCGGCGTCGATGTCTACGCCTACATGGCGCATGTGCCGGTCGAACATTTTGGGCGCGCATGGCTTGAGAGCGGCACGGCCGAGTGCCGCTTCTCCCGCCCCGTGTACGACGGCGATGAAGCCGTGGTCGTCGCGGAGCCGGCCGATTCGGGCCTGAGACTGCGGGTCGAGAGCCACGGCGAGGTTTGCGGAACCGGCTTCGCCGTGGCGCCCGCGGCTGCCGTCGGGCCGGCCGGGGATGACTTCCGCGATGTCGCCCCGCGCGACAACCGCACGCAGGCCGACGAGGTTTCGCTCGCCCCGGGCACCTGGCTCGGCATGCGCCCGCTTCTGCTGACGAACGAATTCGCTGCCGCCTATCTTCGTGACGTGCGCGAAACCGACCCGATCTATGCGCGCGAGGGCCTGGCCCATCCCGGCTTGATCCTGCGCACCGGCAACTGGGTGCTGAGCCAGAACGTGGTGCTCGGCCCGTGGATGCATGTCGGCAGCACCGTGCAGAACCTGACGCGCGCGCGGGTCGGCGACGAGATCACCGCGCGCGCTCGGGTGAGCGCGAACTACGAACGCAAGGGTCACCGCTTCGTGGAGCTGGACGTGCTGGTGCTGGCGAATGGCAATCCGGTGGCGCGGCTCGCCCATGTGGCGATCTACCGCCCGCGCCAGGTGGCGCGGGCTTGAGGGACGGTCGGCGCGCTCAGCCGTAACGACGGGGATGTGCGCTTGCATCAGCGTGAACTACTCGGCTAGGCGCGGGCCGGCTCCATGAGCACGTCGCGCACGATGGGCACGGCGTCGTTCCTGGTCGAGAGCAGGAGCTGGAAAACCATGTTGGAGCCGTTGAGAAAGCCGACCTCCACGGCCGCAAGATAGTATTCCCACATGCGGCAGAAGCGCTCGCCGGCGAGGGCCGCGACGCGCTCGCGATTGGCGGCGAACCGTTCGCGCCAGTGCCGCAGCGTGTAATGGTAGTGTAGCCGCAGCACCTCCATGTCGGCGACCCAGAGCGCGGTGCGCTCGGTGGCCGCGAACACCTCCGAGAGTGAGGGAACATAGGCGCCGGGGAAGATGTGCTTGCGGATGAAGGGACCCGTCGTGCCCGGCGGCCGCATGCGTCCTATGCAGTGGACGAAGGCATAGCCGTCGTTGGCGAGAAGCTCGCGGACCTTGCCGAAATACTCGTCGAAATGGCCGATCCCGACATGCTCCATCATGCCGACCGAGACCACGCGATCGAAGCGCCCGGCGAGCGCGCGGTAATCCAATTCCCGGAACTCGACCAGATCATCGACGCCGGCCTGCGCCGCCCGCTGCCGGGCGACGCGGATCTGCTCGGGCGAGACGTTGATCGCCACGACGCGCGCGCCGGTGGTCCGCGCGATGTGGATGGCGAACGAGCCCCAGCCCGATCCGATCTCGGCCACTGTCATGCCGGGCCGCAAGCGCAGCTTGGCCGTGGCGCGCTGGAGCTTGGCCGTCTGCGCCCGTTCGAGGCTGTCGTTCTCCGGGTCCTCGAAGAAGCCGCAGGAGTAGTTCAGGCCCTCATCGAGGAACAGGCGATAGATGTCTGTGGAGATATCGTAATGATGCCGTGCGTTGGCAGCGGCGGCGCGGGCCGGATTGGCCTGCTGCCGCCGCTTCACGGCACGCCAGACCCGCCGCAGCGCGCGCTGCGAGCCATGCGCGCCCAGCCCCTCGCGGTTAAGCGAGAACAGGTGCATCAGATCGCCCACGCCCGAGCCGGACTCGAACGTGAGCGTGCCGTCCATGTAGGCTTCCCCGGCGTGAAGCTCGGGGTTGAGCGCCAGCTTGGCGTAAAGTGCCCGCTCGTGCAGCCGGATCGTCACGCTGGGGCCGGCCGCCCGGCCGCCGAAGACCCGGCGGTCGCCATCCGCGTCGATGAGATTCAGCGTGCCGGTCCGGATGAACCGGGTGAGCAGGCTCGACAACAGCCACATCCCGCCGATCGAACCCTGCCGCATCTCTGTTTCGCTCCGCTTGACGTCGCCGCCATCCGGGCGACGATAGCCGCCCGAAAGGTTGGGGGACAGCTTCGATGGGCGACGTTCGGATCATAGCGGAGAATCTGGGGTTCCCGGAGGGACCGGTAGCTATGCCGGACGGATCGGTCGTCCTGACCGACATCGCCGGCGGGCGCGTCGTACGCGTCGCCGCCGACGGGGCGGTGGCGCTGCTGTCTGCCGCCGGCGGCGGGCCGAACGGGCTGGCGATCGGCTCGGACGGGGCGCTTGTTTGCTGCAACAACGGCGGCAGCCGTTACGTGCCGGGGCACTTCATGGGCCAGGGGCCAGCGGACGACTATCAAGGCGGCTCGATCCAGCGGATCGATCCGCGCACCGGTGAAACGCGGGTGCTCTACACGCATTGCGACGGCCAGCGCCTGTCGGCGCCCAACGATCTCGTGTTCGACAAGGAAGGCGGCTTCTACTTCACCGACCTCGGCAAGCGCTACGCGCGCACGCGCGACCACGGCGGCCTCTACTATGCGCTGCCGGACGGCTCGCGGATCGCCGAGATCGCGTATCCGATCCTCAGCCCGAACGGCGTCGGCCTGTCGCCTGACGAGCGGACGCTCTATGTCGCAGACACCGAGGCCGCCCGGCTCTGGGCATTCGACATCTCGGCGCCGGGGGTGCTGCGCAAGCACGCCTTCCCGTCGCCGCATGGCGGGCGGCTGGTGGCCGGACTTGGCGGTCCCTTCGCGCGCTTCGACAGCCTCGCCGTCCAGGCCAACGGCGACATCTGCGTCGCCACCTTGGTCTCCGGCTGCATCACCGTCATCGCCCCCGACGGCCGCATCGTGCGCCAGGTGGAGATGCCCGACACGCACCCCACCAATATCTGTTTCGGCGGCTCCGACCTGCGCACCGCTTATATCAGCCTTTCCGAAACCGGCCGCCTCGGCGCTCTGGCGTGGCCGGAGCCGGGTTTGCGGCTCAACTTCGCCGGCTGAAGGGTTTGGCGGGCGCGCGGTTGGTGCTAGGGATACCCACCAGTATTTTCGAGACGGGTGAAGATGCCGTATTCAGCCGGGGTGTCGCGCGTGGACCCACAAACGGATCGACGCGTGACCTCCATCGCGGCGGTCGAGAGCGGGCTTGCCGGGGTCGGTTACATTCCCAGCCGGCAGATCGCCACGGCCGTCTATCTGGCGCACCAGCTTCAAAAGCCGATTCTCGTGGAAGGGCCGGCCGGCGTCGGCAAGACGGAACTTGCGAAGTCGATTGGCGCCTGGCTCGACCTGCCGCTGATCCGGATGCAGTGCTACGAGGGCCTCGACGAGGCCAAGGCGCTGTATGAGTGGAAATACGGCAAGCAGCTTCTCTATACCCAGATCCTGCGCGACAAGATCGGCGAGGTGCTGGGCGACACGCCGACCTTGGACGCCGCCATCGCCAAGCTGCACGATTTCGGCGACCTGTTCTTCTCGCCCGAATTCCTCGAGCCGCGCCCACTGCTGCGCGCGTTGCAAAGCCCCGTCGGCGCGGTGCTGCTCGTCGACGAGGTGGACAAGTCCGACCAGGAGTTCGAGGCGTTCCTGCTGGAGATCCTGTCGGACTATCAGGTGACGATCCCCGAGCTGGGCCGCGTCGCCGCCAAGGTGCCACCGGTGGTGGTCCTGACCTCGAACAACATGCGCGACCTCGGTGACGCGCTAAAGCGCCGCTGCCTCCATCTGCATATCGGCTTTCCGGACCCCAAGCTGGAGGGCCGCATCATTGCCAGCCGCGTGCCCGGTCTTGACGAGAGCCTGCGCCGACAGTTGATCGCGTTCGTGCAGTCGCTGCGCAAGCTCGATCTGAAAAAGCCGCCGTCGGTCAGCGAAACCATCGACTGGGCGCGTGTTCTGGTCCTGCTCCATGCCGGGGTGCTGGACACAGGGCTGGCGCGCGACACGCTGAACGTGCTGCTGAAGTTCGAGGCCGACATCGAGACGGCGGGGCGCCAGCTTGGGGAACTCACCGGCAGGGCGCGGCGCGAGGCCGGACTTCCGGAGTGAGCGCGCTGAACCCGGTCGAGCCGCTGCGCCGCTTTTTCGAGGCGGCGCGCGGCGCGGGCGTGCGGATTTCGCCGGCCGAGAGCATCGACGCGGTGCGCGCGGTCGAGGTGGTGGGCTACGCCGACCGCGCGGTGCTGCGCGACACGCTGGGGCTGGTGCTGGCCAAGACCGTCGAGGAGAAGGCGGCCTTTGGCGAATGCTTCGATCTCTACTTCAAGCGCGAGGACTTCGCCGCTCCCGGCCCCGACGAGGCGGCCTCGCCCGAGCAGGAACCGGGCGCGGCGATGCCGGGGCAGGGCGGCGGCGAGGGCGAGGGCAGCGGAACTGGCGGACTCTCGGGGATGCTGCTCGACAATGACCAGGCCGGTCTCGCCGCCTCGATGGAGGAGGCGGGCGAGGCAGCCGGCGTGCAGAACATCCGCTTCTTCACTCAAAAGAACCTGTACGGCCGCCGCGTGCTGGACCGCATGGGCCTGCGCGAGGTGGAGCGCGAGATCACCGATCTGCATCGGGACGACGAGGCCAATGGGCTGGGTCGCGCCCGACGGCTGGAGCGCGGAGTTGAGGGCCTGCGCGATCAGGTGCGCGACTACGTGGAGCGCAACCTGTTGCTGTTCGCCCGCGGCGAGAACGAGGAGTTCCGCGAGGAGCTGCTGAAATCGGCCCGCCTGTCGAACCTCGACCGGCGCGACTACGACCGGATGCGCGTGCTGGTGCGCGCGATCGCCAAGAAGCTCGCCACGCGCTACGCCAAGCCGCGCAAGCGCCGGCTGCGCGGCCAGCTCGACATCCGCCGCACCATGCGCCGCAACATGGGCTGGGGCGGCATCCCGATGGTGACGGTCTGGAAGGAGCGCCGCATCGAGAAGCCGCGCGTGATCGTGCTGTGCGACGTGTCGGGCTCGGTCGCCGCGATGGCGCAGTTCCTGCTGATGTTCCTCTATGCGCTGAACGAGGCGCTGTCGGACATCCGCAGCTTCGCCTTCGCCGGTTCCATGATCGAGGTGAGCGCCATCCTGGAGAGCGAGGCGATTGAGGCCGCGATCGCCAAGATTCTGGGCATCATCGGTTTCGGTTCGTCCAACTATGGCAACTCGCTGCGCGACTTCGAGGAGGGATGGATGGGGATCGTGGACCGCAAGTCCACGGTCATCATCCTGGGCGACGCGCGCGGGAACCGCACCGAGCCGCGCGTGGACATCGTGCAGCGCCTGGCCGACCGGGCGAAGCGGGTGATCTGGCTGAACCCCGAGTATCGCACGTCCTGGGGCACCGGAGATTCCGACATGTTCCGCTACGCGCCGCACTGCCAGATGGTGCGCGTGTGCACCACGCTGCGGGATCTGGAGCGCGTGGTGACGGATCTGCTGGAGATGACGCGGTAGGGCGGCGATCTGGACCGCCGCCCGCCTCTCCCGGGCGGAGAGTGATACAAGCCCTCAGTATCGATACAGCTCGTGCTTGAACGGCCCGCTCGCCGGTACGCCGATATACTCGGCCTGCTGGGGGCTGAGCCGGGTCAGCTTGGCGCCCACCTTCGCCAGATGCAGCGCCGCGACTTTCTCGTCCAGCGCCTTCGGGAGCGTGTACACCTTGCGCTCGTATTGGCCGGGCTTGGCGGTGAAGAGCTCGATCTGCGCGAGCACCTGGTTGGTGAACGAGGCGCTCATCACGAAGCTCGGATGGCCGGTGGCGTTGCCGAGGTTCACGAGCCGCCCCTCGGACAGCACGATCAGGCGCTTGTTGTCGGGAAACACCACCTCGTCCACCTGCGGCTTCACGTTCTCCCAGCGGTAGTTGCGCAGCGATTCGATCTGGATCTCGGAATCGAAGTGACCGATGTTGCAGACGATGGCCCGGTGCTTCATGCGCCGCATGTGATCGAGCGTGATGACATCAAGGTTCCCCGTCGCGGTCACGAAGATGTCGCCTACCGGCGCGGCGTCGTCCATCGTGACGACCTCGTAGCCCTCCATCGCCGCCTGCAGCGCGCAGATCGGGTCGATCTCGGTCACCATCACGCGGCAGCCGGCGTTGCGGAGCGAGGCAGCCGAGCCCTTGCCCACGTCGCCGAACCCGTTCACCACCGCGACCTTGCCCGACATCATCACGTCGGTGCCGCGGCGGATGCCGTCGACCAGGGATTCCCGGACGCCGTAGAGATTGTCGAACTTCGATTTGGTGACGCTGTCGTTGACGTTGATCGCGGGCACCAGCAGCGTGCCGTCGCGCTGCATGTCGCGCAGCCGGTGCACGCCGGTCGTGGTCTCCTCAGACAGACCGCGCACGTCGGCCAGCATCTCCGGATATTTGTCGTGCATCAGCTTCGTCAGGTCGCCGCCGTCATCGAGGATCAGGTTCGGCGTCCACCCGTTCGGGCCGCGCACGCTCTGCTCGATGCACCACCAGAACTCCTCCTCGCTCATGCCTTTCCAGGCAAACACGGGCACGCCGGAGGCGGCGACGGCCGCGGCGGCGTGGTCCTGGGTCGAGAAGATGTTGCACGACGACCAGCGCACGGTAGCGCCGAGCGCGCTCAGCGTGTCGATCAGCACCGCCGTCTGCACCGTCATGTGAAGGCAGCCGGCGATGCGCGCGCCGTTCAGCGGCTTGGCTGCGCCATACTCCTGGCGGACGGCCATCAGGCCGGGCATCTCGTCCTCGGCCATGGAGATTTCCTTGCGGCCCCACTCGGCGAGCGAGATGTCTTTCACTTTGTAGTCGATCGCGGTCCGGTCGGCCATCATGGGCTCCTGGCAGGGTCGCGGACCCTATAGGGAAGGCGGGGGGGCGGGCGCAATGCCGGGAGCGGAGAAAAGGAGCGCGCCGATGAGAACCCATCGGACTCCTGGAGAGCGCGAGAGGGAGTAGGGCAACCGGGCCGGCCGGGGGCTGTTGAGCCGGAAGCCCCAATCAGGACATGATCCATGGCCACCTATCTCCCTACCACGACTTCTGACCTCACGGCCGCCCTGCCGGCTTACGTGACGAACCCGCTCACGCTGGCCCGCTCGCTTGGATGGTTGAGTCTCGGGCTCGGGCTCTCCGAGCTGCTGGCCGGCGCAAACCTGAACCGCGGCCTGGGCGTGCGCGGTTGGGCCGGGCTGACGCGGTTCTTCGGGCTGCGGGAAATCGGCGCCGGCGTGGGGCTGGTGGCCGCGCGCCGGCTCGGCCCGTGGATGTGGGCGCGCGTGGCGGGTGATGCGTTGGACCTGGCGGCGCTGACGGCCGCGCTCGTGGCGACCGACAAGCGGCGGCCCCGGCTCGGCGGCGCGCTGGCAGTGGTGGCCGCGATCACGGCACTCGACGTGGTGTGCGCCGTGCAATTGCACCGCCGCGGATTATGACTGCCCTGGCTACCGGAGTCCCCCCACTACCGAAGCGAGATCGCGATGTCGTGGAAGAGCTGGGCCGGCAGCGTGCCGCCCAGCACGTTTTTCATCGGCTGATCCTCGTCGTTGCCAAGCCAGACGCCGATCATCCGGCCGCCCACGCAGCCGATGAACCAAGCGTCCCGGAAATCCTGCGTCGTTCCCGTTTTGCCCGCCACCGCGCGGCCCGGCAAGGCGGCCAGACGGCCGGTGCCGCGGGAGACCACTGCGCCGAGCATCCGCGCCATCATCCGCGCGTAGTCCGGCGCGATCACCTGCGCCGGCGGCGTGATCCGCGCCGCCACCGTGCGCCCCTCGGCTGAAACGGCGGCCAGCCCGAAGGGCGTGACGCGCCGGCCGCCGTTGAAGAAGGCGCCATAGGCGCCCGTCAGCTCCAGCAGTCCGACCTCCCCGGTCCCGAGTGCGAGGGAGGCGTTGTCGGGCAGCCGGTCGGCGATGCCGAGCTTTGCCGCAACGCCGGCCACCGCGCGTGGACCGCCCGCTTTCAGCAGCAGCCGTACCGAGACGGTGTTGATCGATTGCGCCAGCGCCTCCTCGACGGTGATCTCGCCGAGGAAATGATGCTCGAAATTCTGCGGGGTCCATTGGCCCAGGCGGATCGGCGCGTCCGTCACCCTGTCGTCCGGACGCACCCCGCGCTCCAGCGCGGCGAGCCAGATGAAGGGCTTGAAGGCCGAGCCGGGCTGCCGGCGCGCGAGCGTCGCCCGGTTGAACGGCGATTCGCGGTAGTCGCGGCCGCCGACCATCGCGCGCACCGCGCCCGTCGCCGCGTCCAGCACGACGATGGCGCCCTCGGTCACGCCATGCGCTGCCCCCGACCTCCGCAGCAGGGCGGCCAGACGCTGCTCGGCCACGGCTTGCGTCGGTCGATCGAGCGTCGTCCGCAGCGCGGCGTCCTCGCCCTGAGGCAGCAGCGCCTCGGCCTGCGCTGCCGCCCAGTCCGCGAACCAACCCGCCTCGGTCACACGCCCGCCGGAAAAGCGGATCTGGCGGGTCGCCTCGTCCGCCTCCGCCTGGCTGATGTCGCCGGAAATAACCATCGCGCTCAGCACCTGACGCGCCCGCACCGCGGCGGCCGAGGGATCGACGCGCGGGTTGAAGCGGGAGGGCGCGCGCGGCAAGCCGGCCAGCACCGCCGCCTGCCACAAGCTCAGTCGCCGCGCGGGGATGCCGAAATACAGTCGCGCGGCGGCGTCGATCCCATAGGCGCCCGACCCGAAATAGACGCGGTTGAGCCAGATCTCCAGCACCTGCTGGCGCGTGAAATGCCGGGCGAGCCAGATTGTCAGCATCAGCTCCTGCACCTTGCGCCGGAAGGTGCGCGCATTGGTCAGGAACAGGTTCTTGGCGACCTGCTGGGTGATGGTGGAGCCGCCCTGCACGATCCCCCCGCGCAGGATATCGGTGATGGCGGCGCGCGCCATGCCGATCGGGTCGATCCCCGGCTCATGCCAGAAGCGCCGGTCCTCGATCGCGACCGCCGCCGCGGGGACATAGCGGGGCAGGTCACGCAGCCGCATCGGCTCGCCCACGATGTCGCCGAACGAGGCGAAGACGCGCCCGCCCGAGTCCTCCAGCGTGAGGCTGGGCCGGCGCGCGGCGTCCAGCGCCGTTTCGGGACGCGGCAGGTCGCGCGCGAACCACAGCAGCACGGCGACGATCCCCAGCGTCGCCCAGATCGCCCCGATCAGCCCCAGCCGCAGCCGCCCCGGCCAGCGCCGGCGCGCCCCACCCGCCACGCCGGCGTGCGACATGGGGTTCGGCGAACCCGCGAGGGCAGGCTGCGGCGCCGGGCGGCGGGGGTTGGACGCGGAAGCGCGCGGCATTGGGTTCTCCGGGGCCGGCCAGTGTGGCCGATCGGGCCGGCGTGACGAAAGCCCGTCGTTGCGGTCAGCGGCCGTCCCGATCAGGATGGCGCGACAAAGCGGCGGAGACGATCGGATGAAGGGCCTGTTTTTGGATGCGGTCGATGATCTGGGCGCGGTGTTCCGCCGCGTGGCCCGCCCGGACGACCCGCCGGTGGACGTGAACGAGCAGGCCGACGTGGCGCCCGAGGAGTTGCCGGGCCTGCTTTCCGGCTACGATTTCGTGCTGGACGACCACAGCCAGATGCCGACCGCGGCGATGCGCGCCTGCCCCGGCCTGCGCCACGTCATCTTCCTCGGCACCGGCGCACGCAGCTACATGAACCCCGAGGAGCTGGCCGGCCTGGGCATCACCGTCCACATCATCAGGGGCTACGGCGATACGGCGGTCGCCGAGCACACCATCGCGCTGATGTGGGCCGCCGCGCGCGACATCGCGCGGATGGACCGGGGCATGCGCGCGGGCGCGTGGGTCCGCACCGAGGGGCCGCAGCTCACGGGCAAGACCATCGGCCTGATCGGCTATGGCGGGATCGGCGCCGAGGTCGCGCGGCTCGCCGGCGGGATGGGGATGCGCGTTCTGGCCTGGAACCGCACGGCGAAAGCCGCGCCGGGCGTGCGCTTCGTCGATCTCGACATGCTGCTGGCGGAGAGCGACGTCGTCTCGCTGCACCTGCTGCTGAACGAGGAGACCCGGGGCTTGCTGTCGGCCGGGCGCCTGGCGCGAATGCGCCCCGGCGCGATCTTGGTGAATACCGCGCGCGGCGCTCTGGTGGATGAGGCGGCGTTGGTGGATGCGCTCCGCGCGGGTCGGCTGCGCCACGCCGCGTTGGACGTGTTCACCGAAGAGCCGCTGCCGGCCGGACATCCGCTCGCCGGCCTCGAAAACGTTACCCTCTCCGCCCACAGCGCTTTTCGCACGCCGGAATCGAGCGAGACGCTGCTGCGCCGCGCCTTGGACATCGCGCGGGACGTGGCGCGCCAGTGAGGTGATGCGCGCCGCCGCGGCTTGCGATCCGGCTCACCGCATCGGTCTGGCGTAGGTCGCCCCATCCGGGTGCCAGGGAGAGAACCCCATTGGTCGCGCCGGCGCCTTCCGAAGCTGTGCTGTGCCGCATATCACCGCGCCGACCATGATGCAGTAAATGGAGTCCTTCCGCCCGAACGAGTTCGAGGTGGAGCCCACCACATAATAGGAAACGACCGCCAGGACGTACGCCAGTGGAACCCCCCTGACCAACCGCGCGACAAAGATTGCCAGCCCGATCAGCCAAACCGCGAAGCCGATCGCACCCAGGAACATAAACATCAGAATCCAGGGATTTTCGATATCTGCTCCCAGGCCGTGACTCAAGAGATAGGCGATCTCGGATTCCCGATTTAACGAGACGCCCAGCCACCATTCTTGGGGCGACATCATGTTGATGGCGTCAAGTGCGACGACCCGAGCGTCCGCGCTCTGGTCCCAAAGCCCGGTTTCGGCAAGTCGGTCCCCTAGGGAGGAATCGATCAGTATGGACAGGCCACCAATAAGGACGATCGGAAGGACAATCAGGCTCCCCAGCAGTAGCCATATGCCAAGCACGGACAGACGTCCTGAACGGATCGCATTCCGTGCCTGAAGGATGCCCCAGACGCCCAATCCGGCCACCGAGTACGCAAGCGCAATTCGACCGCCAAAAGCCACGAGGGACAGGAAATAAATGACGACCAAAGGCACTTTCACCCGCGCGGAAATGCTCGTGCCGAGCAGGACCGAAGATTGCAATGGACGTAAGCTGTCCATTTGTCAGCGGGTGGCCGATGAGGGCGGAGGCGCGAAAATATTGCTCGTGCAGAACCGACCACGTGGGGTCGAAACTCAAGACCCGGACTCTGAAAACGCCCTCGTAGATCCCTATCCCGGAATTGAGGGCGGTGAGGCCTATGAAGACATACAATCCTCTACGGAGCATGCCTCTCGGGGCATACGACAGCACGATCGCGGCGATCGCCGGGGTCCAATGGGTGTCCACCATCACGGAGATGCCGGCAATCCCGCTGCGATAGACCACCCAGACCGACAGCAGCAGATTGATCGCGAGAGTGATGCAAAACGCCGGCAGCTTCCAGCTGACCTCGGCAAACCGGGAGATCGGATCCCCGCGCGACGACAGCAGGACGAGCAAAGAAGTGATGATACAAATGCTACCGGGATGAATTTTCTGCCATGGCGGCCCCCCCTGAGCCGAATCAAGAACTCCCAACGCGTCTAGAAGCGGATAGGACAAGACGAAATGGAGCAGCAGGCCGAACAGGCAGACCAAGCTCGCGGCCGGCGCCGTGTCGCCGACCAGGGACGTGCGGTCCCAGCGCAGGTCGGCGGCCGCTTGACGCCGCCTCCCATCCATCGCGACGCGCAGGTCTGCCGACAATTTCATCTATTGGGCCTCGGTCACGCAGTCGCATGGGCGGGCGACACGCCCGCTTTCCGGCAATCTGCTGGAATGACACCCCATACTCAAGCGTCTCGCGCCGCGAGGCGGCGTCGGCGATTCGCGTTCTTGTGACTAGCTCGCATTCGCAACTCGGCGCCGAGCCCGATTGGACAGAGCCACTTGAACAGCGAACCGAATCGGTGAAGATGCGCCGTCACCGTGCCGGGGCGGTCTCCCCGGCTCTCCTCGCACGGGCAGGGGCATGAGCGATCACGCGCACGGCGCACCCGTTCCGGCCAGTTCCGGACTGAAGCAGCCTTACCACCTTGTCGATCCCAGCCCGTGGCCCATCATCGGCGCGCTCGGCGGGGCGCTGATATTTGTCGGCATCGTTCTCGCGGCGCATTTCGGCAGCTACGTGGCGCTGGTCATCGGCTGCCTCGTGGTGTTCACCACGATGTATTTCTGGTGGCGCGAGGTGATCCGCGAGAGCCGAACGCCCGGCCTGCACTCGCCCGTCGTGCGGCTGGGCCTGCGCTACGGGATGATGTTCTTCATCAGCAGCGAGGTGATGTTCTTCGTCGCCTTCTTCTGGGCTTTCTTCAACTACGCGCTGTTCCCCGAAAACGTGGCCGGTCTGGCGACCCCGGTGTGGCCCCCGCCCAACATTCACACCTTCGACCCGTTCCACATTCCGATCCTGAACACGATGATCCTGCTGCTATCGGGCACCACGATCACCTGGGCGCATCACTGCCTGATCGAGGACGACCGGAAGGGGCTGGTCACCGGGCTGGCTTTCACGTTCCTGCTCGGGATGGCGTTCACCGCCTGCCAGGTGATCGAGTACTCGGACGCGCCATTCAAGTTCGTGGGCGGCGGCATCTATCCGTCGGTGTTCTTCCTGGCGACCGGCTTTCATGGCTTCCACGTCATCGTCGGCACCTGCTTCCTGATCGTCTGCTGGTTCCGCGCGCGAGCCGGGCAGTTCACCCCGCAACGTCATTTCGGCTTCGAGGCTGCCGCGTGGTACTGGCACTTCGTCGATGTCGTATGGCTGTTTCTGTTCGTCTGCATCTACTGGTGGGGGGCCAGCCCTGTCGTCGCCCCGCCCTGAGCGGCAGCCAGATGGGGTTGTAGGCCGCTCGTCCGGTCGCATCTCCCGATCCAACCCATGACCCACGCCGCCACCGACATATCGCACCCAACCAGGCACCGGGTTGGAGTGGGTGCGTTGCTCTGGCCGGGCATCAGCACGCTGATGATGCTCCTTGTGCTGCTCGCCCTCGGCGCCTGGCAGGTTCGGCGTCTCGCCTGGAAGGAGGCCATTCTGGCCCGGATCGCGGCGGCCGAGGCGGCGCCTGCCGTGTCGCTGCCGGCCGTGCCGGGTCCGTTTCTGAAGGTCAGCGCCACCGGCCATTTCTTGCCCAACCCCGCCGCGCTCTACGGGGTGGAGGTGCGGGATTCCGTCGCTGGGGTACCGACGATGGGATGGCAGCACCTCGTGCCGTTCGTGACCGGGGGACGGGTGATCCTGGTCGATCGCGGCTGGGTGCCGGACGATGTCGCCGCGCCCGCGCCCGCCGGATCGGTGACGATCACCGGCTATGCCCGGCCTACGGAGCAGCCGCGAAGATTCGGCGCCTCGGATGATCCAGCGCGCCGACAGTTCTTTACGCTGGACCCAGCGCGGATCGCGGCCGCGCTGGGCCTGCCCCCCGTCGCGCCATTCACGCTGGTAGCGCTCGGCCCGACCCGGCCCGGCGTGTTCCCGGTCCCCGCCGAGCACCTGCCGGAGCCGCCCAACAATCACCTCTCCTACGCGATCACCTGGTTCGGCCTCGCCGCCGCTCTGCTTGTCGTGTTCACCACCTGGGTGCGCAAGAGGCTGTCCGCATGACCCCCTATGATCGCCTGGCCGCCCGGTTCGCCCGCATCGGCACCGTCGGCGAGGCGTTGTCCGTCCTGGGTTGGGACGCCGCGGTTATGATGCCGCCGGGCGGCGGCGCGGCGCGGGGCGATCAACTCGCCGTACTCGCGGGTCTGGCGCATGACCTGCTGACCGCGCCGGAGGTCGGCGATGATCTCGAGAGGGCCGAGACCGCCGTCCCTGATGTTGATCCGAGGGGCGCCGATGCGTGGCGCGCGGCGAATCTCGGTCTGATGCGCCACGCCCACACTCGCGCCACCGCCCTGCCCCTCGCGCTCGTCGAGGCGCAGGCGCGCGCCAACTCCGCCTGCGAGAAGGTCTGGCGCGAGGCGCGGCGCACCTCCGATTTCGGCCTGGTTCGTCCGTATCTGGCCGAGGTGCTGCGTCTGGTGCGGGAGGCCGCGCGCGCCCTCGCGCCGGTGCTGGGCCTCTCGCCCTATGACGCGCTGATGGACGGCTACCAGCGTGGGATAGGCGCGGCCGATGTCGCGCCCATGTTCGCGAATTACGAGGCTTTCCTGCGGCGCTCATTGCCGGAGGTCCAGCAGCGCCAAGCCCGCGCCGGCGCGCCCCTTCATCCGCGCGGACCATTTCCCGTCGCGGCGCAGGAGGCCTTGTGCCGGCGCCTGTCCGAGCGCCTCGGCCTCGACTTCGATTATGCCCGCCTGGATCGCTCTGCCCACCCGTTCTCCGGCGGCACGCGGACCGACGTGCGGATCACGACGCGCTACGACGAGGCCGACTTCACCCAGGCGGTGCTGGCGGTCGTTCACGAGACCGGGCACGCGCTCTATGAGCGAGGGCTGCCCGGGGCGCACGCGCGCCAGCCGGTGGGCGAGGCGGCCGGAATGGCCGCGCATGAAAGCCAGTCGCTGATTGTGGAGATGCAGGCGTGCCGGTCGGACGCCTTCCTTGCCTGGCTCGGCCCGGAGTTGCATGCGAGCTTCGGCGGCGACGCGACCCCGTATCGGCCCGAAAACCTCGCTCGCCTCTGGCGTCGCATCGAGCCTGGCTTCATTCGCGTCGATGCCGACGAGATGACCTACCCGGCGCATGTGATCCTGCGGTTCCGGCTAGAGCAGGCGATGATCGCGGGCGATCTGGACGTGTCCGACCTGCCCGGCGCGTGGAACTCCGGGATGGGCGAGCTGCTCGGCATCACCCCGTCCGACGATGCGCGCGGATGTCTTCAGGACATCCACTGGTACGACGGCGCGCTGGGTTACTTCCCGAGCTACACGCTGGGCGCGATGGCGGCGGCGCAGCTCATGGCGGCGGCCCGCCGGGCGCTCCCCGATCTGGACGCGGCGCTGGGGCGCGGCGATCTCTCCCCGCTGCTGGGCTGGCTGCGCGCGAACGTGCATGGCAAGGGCAGCCTGCTTGGCTTCAACGACCTGCTGCGCGAAGCGACCGGCAAGCCGCTCGATCCGGCCGACTTCGAGGCGCACCTGACCGCGCGCTACCTGGGCTGAACATCCCCGGCGATAACGCGCCGGCGCCCTTGTTTGGTATCGAGCAAGAGGGCGCCGTTCGCGTCCAGGCCGGCGAAGTGTCCCTCGATCGCATCGGCACGCAGGCGAGTGCCGAGCGGGTGCGCGCGCGCGAGCCAGTCGGCGCGGATGGGGGCGAAGCCGCGCGCGAGCCACATGCCGAGACGGGTTTCCAAAGCGGCGAGCAGGGCAATCCGGGTCCCTTCCACGGGCCGACCCCTCTCCCCTCCCCTTGCGGGAGGGGGGAGGGGGGAGGGGTCGGCCGCCGCCCGCAACGACGTGACCGGATAGGCCGTCCCCTCCGGGCAATGCGCGACATTCACCCCGATGCCGAGGATCGTCGCCTCGCCCGCCTGCTCGGCCAGGATGCCCGCGATCTTCGCCCCTCCGACCAGCACGTCGTTCGGCCATTTCAGCGTGGCCCGCCGATCCGCCGGCAGAAACCCGTCCACCATGTCCGCGACGGCCAGGGATGCGACGAACGAAAGCTCCGGCAGCCGGGCGGGCGCCATGCCGAGCCGCAGCAGCACGGACAAATAGAGATTCCCCTCCGGGCTCGCCCAGCTCCGCCCCACCCGCCCGCGTCCCGCCGTCTGCTCGCGCGCGGTGACGACCGTGCCATGCGCGGCGCCCGCCTGCGCCAGCAGTCGCGCCTCGTCATTCGTGGACCCGACGCTATCGTACGCCCGCACGTCGAACATCGGCCCTCCCGGATAGTGATGGTGCGACACCTGGAAACCAGGGTATCAGGTCCCGGGCCGGGAGGAGGCGGAAGTGCCCGAGGCAAGCACGTGCTGCATCGTCGGTGGCGGGCCGGCGGGAATGATGCTCGGCTATTTGCTGGCCCGCGCGGGCGTCGAGGCGACCGTGATCGAAAAGCACGGCGACTTTCTCCGCGACTTCAGGGGCGACACGATCCATCCTTCGACGCTCCGGGTGATGGACGAGCTTGATCTGCTCGACGCATTCCTGGCATTGCCGCACGAGCGCGCGGAGCGCCTCTCCGCCCGCATCGGCGCGCGAACGCTGCAACTCGCCGACTTCACGCATCTGCCCGGCCGCTGCAAGTTCATCGCCTTCATGCCGCAATGGGACTTCCTCAGTTTCCTCGCGGAACGCGGCAAGGAGTTTCCGGGGTTCCGGCTGCGGATGAACACCGCCGCCGAAACGCCGATCACCGAAGGCGGTCGCATCGTCGGCATAAGCGGGCATGGCCCCGAGGGACCAATCGAGATCCGCGCCGATCTCGTCATCGCCGCCGACGGGCGCCACTCGACGCTGCGCGACGCTGCGAGGATGGTCCTGACCGAGATCGGCGCGCCGATGGACGTGCTGTGGTTCCGGCTCCCGCGCGACGCGCGGGACAGCGCCGAAACCTTCGGGCGGCTTGACGAGGGCAAGCTGCTGATCCTGATCAATCGCGGCGCGCATTGGCAATGCGGCTTCGTCATCCCGAAAGCCTCGCTCGACGATCGCCGCGGCCGGGGGATCGCGGCGTTCCGCGCCGAAATCGCGAGGCTCCAGCCCACGCTCGCCGACCGGGTCGATGCGATCGGATCATGGGATGACGTGAAGCTGCTGACCGTCGCGGTGAACCGGCTCGCGACCTGGTGGCGGCCCGGTTTGCTCTGCATTGGCGACGCGGCGCATGCGATGTCGCCGGTGGGCGGCGTCGGGATCAATCTCGCGATCCAGGACGCGGTGGCCGCCGCGAGACTTCTCGCCGCGCCGCTGCGCGAGCGGCGCGTCGGCGACGCCGACCTTGCCGCCGTGCAGCGGCGTCGCGAGTGGCCGACGCGGATGACGCAGCGCATGCAGGTGCTCATCCAGAACCGCATTCTCCGCCGCGCGCTCGGCGGGACCGGTACGGCGGTTCCGCCCCTGCCGATGCGGGCCTTCGCGGCGATCCCGCTGCTGCGGCGCATTCCCGCGCGCATTATCGGGCTCGGCTTCCGCCCCGAGCGCGTCGGCGGATAGGGCGGCTTCACGCTAATCGGAAACGAACTCTCCGCGCGCAGTGCGAATCCACCTCTCCCGTCCTTCGCGGGAGAGGTGGAGATCGGAGTCGACGGTTCCAGTCAGCGTGAAACCGCCTTAGAGCATGTTCGGGCCACATTGAGACGAGACGTCCTGCTCCATCCGCAAGCCCCCGTTTCATCTGGTCCAAACGTGCTCTAGCGAGACGATCTCATCGCCGCCCGCCGGGCCAGCGCGAGGATCGCGTTGCGGCAGATCGCATGGTCCGGCGCCCCGGTGCGCTTGCACGCGCGCTCGGCGTCGGCCACCCCGGTCATCGCGGCCATCAGCGCGGGCTCCGGCCACAGGCTCAGTGCTCGGGCGAACGCGCCCACCCGGCGAAAGAACACCGGCGGCCGGGACGCTTTGGTGGCCTCGGCCGGGGTCATGCCCTGATCGACCGACAGCCGCGCCCGGTGCAGCCGCTGCAAATGCGACAGCGCGAGGCGCAGCACGCCGACCGTGCTCCCACCCTCGGCCAGCGCCAGTTCCAGGGCGCGATCGGTGGTGGCGACGTCGCCCTGGGTGGCGGCGAATAGCGCGTCGTCCAGCGACAGCCCGGCGAGATCGCCGACGCAGGCGGCCGCCGCGTCCATATCGACCCGGCCGCCTCTCCCGGCGTAAAGCGCGAGCTTCTCGATCTCCTGGCGGGTGGCCGCGCGGTCGGCGCCGAGATGCGCGGCGAGCCAGGCCAGTGTGTCTGATTCCGCGCCAACCCCGGCGGCGCCCAGGGCCTCGCGGATCGTGTCCTCCAGCGCGCGGCCCTCTTCCGGGTAGCAGCCGATCGCGGCGCCATCGGGCGCGGCTTCCAGAACGCGACGCAGGCGGGACGCGCCGGCAAGCGTGGGCGCTTCCAGCACGACCAGCGCGGGGGCGACGCCCTTCAGAAGGGCCTCCACCGCCTCGCGCACGGACTCGTTGGCCTCGCGCATCCGCACCACGCGCCGCCCTCCGGTCATCGGCAGGCTCCCCGCCTCCGCCTCCAGCCGGTCCACCTCGTCGCGCGTCAGCTCCGCCACCCGGAACGGGTCGTCCAGCGCGCCGGCGACCATGCGGGTCAGCGTCTCGGCTCGATCGCGCATCAGGCCCACGTCGTCGCCATGCAGCAGCACGACGCGGACCGCCCCAGGATCACGCAGGAACGCCGGAAGCCTGCGAGCGTCGAGTTTCATAACGTCCGCGCCCTCGCGACCCCTCCGCCCAGCCCCCTCCCGCAAGGGGAGGGGAAGCAGAAGCATAACGGCGCGAAAGGACCTCCCCTCCCCTTGCGGGAGGGGTTGGGGGAGGGGCCGGTCATCCCGTCGCCAACCCCGCCCGGGCGCGGAAGAAGGCGGCGAGGCGCAGCGTGATCTGGTCGGCCACCTGGTCCGCTAGGCGCGCGGAGGCCTGCTCGGTCTCCAGGTCGCCGGCAAAATACTGCGTATCGAAGACGTTGACGCCCTCCAGCGCGCGGGCCGAGCCGGTAATGACGTGCGTATGGGCGGGGTCGCGCGCGGCCAGCGTCCAGTTGGCGTGGGCGATCAGCCGGGTCCGCGTATTGGTGTTGTCGGGCAGGATGGCGATGCCCTCGCCGGCGATCCAGTAGAACACGCCGAGATCGTAGCGCCGCTCGGTCGTGTCGTCGGCCCCATGCAGGCGCTGTTGCAGCGCCTGGCGCAGAAGCTGGCCGGGGCGGTCGGGGATCAGCAGGACATGGATCGAAGCGAGTTCGCGCGCCGCCGGCCCCGGATTGCCGGACGCGGTGCCCCGATAGACGGGCTGGAAGCCGCAGCCGCTCAAGGGCGCGAGCCCCAGTCCGGCGGCGGCCGCGAGCAGGCGCCGGCGGCCGAGCGGCCTCATCGCGCCACCACGAAGTTCACGATGCGGTCGGGCACGTGGATGCGCTTGACGATTCGCCGTCCCGCGAGCGCCCGCGCGACGTTCGGCTCCGCCTCCGCCGCCGCGATCACCGACCTCGGCGTGGCGCCGGGCGGAGCGGCGATCGTGGCGCGCAGCTTGCCCATGACCTGCACCGCAATCGTGACCTCCTCGGCCGCCAGCAGATCTGGATCGGCCTCCGGCCAGGGCAGTTCCGCCACCAGAGTGGCGCCAGGATAATGACGCGCGTGAATTTCCTCGGCGAGGTGCGGCATCATCGGCGCACTGAGCCGGGCCATCATCTCCACCGCCTCGCGCCGCGCCCAGCCCAATCCGGGTGCCTCGCCCGCGCGCTCGGCCACGGCTATGGCGTTGGCGAGTTCATACAGACGCGCGACCGCGACGTTCAACGCGAAGCTCTCCAACGCCTCGGTGACGGTCGCGATGGCGCGATGCGTCGCCCGGCGCAGCGTGCGCGCGACCTCCCCAAACGCGTGGGGCATCGAGTTGGCTGGAATGGCCTCCACCGCCTCGGCGAGCCTGAATACCCGCTGGGTGAAGCGGTAGGCGCCCGCGACGCCAGCCTCGGTCCACTCCATGTCGCGGTCGGGTGGGTTATCGGAAAGAATGAACCAGCGTGCGGTGTCGGCGCCATAGCGGTCGATGATGGCGGCGGGATCAATCGTATTGCGCTTGGATTTGCTCATCGCCTGAATACGGCCGACTATCACCGGCTCGCCGGTGACCCGCAAAACCACTCCCCCATCCGGGTTCTTCGCCACCTCGTCGGGATAGAGCCAGCGCCCGTTCGGTCCTTCAGCGGTGCGGTAACTCTCATGCGTTACCATGCCCTGAGTAAAAAGGCCGGCGAACGGCTCATCGATGCTTAGATGCCCCGTATCCTTCATCGCGCGGGTGAAGAAACGGGAGTAGAGCAAATGCAGAATCGCGTGCTCGATGCCGCCGATATACTGATCCACCGGCATCCACTGATCAACCGCCCTCGGGTCCACCGGCCGCGCGGATTCCGGACTACAAAAACGCGCGAAGTACCAGGAACTGTCCACGAATACATCGAAGGTATCCGCCTCTCGCTGTGCCGGCGCGCCGCACGTGGGGCACGCGACATGCTTCCAGGTCGGATGATGGTCGAGCGGGTTGCCGGGACGATCGAAGCTCACGTCCTCCGGCAGAACCACCGGCAGTTGGTCGTCTGGAACGGGCACCACGCCACAGACGGCGCAATAAATGACCGGGATCGGGCAGCCCCAATAGCGTTGCCGGCTCACCCCCCAATCGCGCAGCCGCCAGTTCACCTCGCCGGTTCCGAGGCCCAGCCTCTCCAACTCGGCAATGGCGGCCCGCTTGGCGGCCGCCACTTCCAGCCCGTCCAAAAAGCCCGAGTGATAGATCGTGCCCGGTCCGACATATGCCTGGTCGCCGAGGTCGAACGTCGCCGCGTCGGCACCCGGTGGCAGGACGACGGGCGTGACCTCCAGACCGTATTTGCGGGCGAACTCGATGTCGCGCTGGTCGTGCGCGGGGCAGCCGAAGATCGCGCCCGTGCCGTACTCCATCAGCACGAAGTTGGCGATCCAGATCGGGAAGGTTGCGTTCTTCAGGAACGGGTGGCCGACGCGGAGACCGGTGTCATAGCCCTCCTTCTCAGCGGTCTCGATCGCCGCCTCGCTGGTGCCCATGCGGCGGCAGTCCGCGATGAACGCGGCGGCCTTCGGATCGCGCGAGGCAACGGCGGCGGCCAGGGGATGCTCGGGTGCCAGCGCCAGGAACGACATGCCGAACAGCGTGTCGGGGCGGGTGGTGTACACCTCCACATCCCCGATCCCCGCCTCGGGCGCGGCAAGCGGAAACCGCAGCCGCGCGCCCTCGCTGCGGCCGATCCAGCGCGCCTGCATCACCCGGACGCGTTCCGGCCAGCGGTCCAGCCCGTCCAGCGCCGCGAGCAGTTCGGGCGCGTATCGGGTGATGCGCAGGAACCACTGGCTGAGCTGCTTCTTCTCCACCGGCGCGCCGGAACGCCAGCCTAGTCCGTCGATCACCTGCTCGTTGGCGAGCACGGTCTGATCGACCGGGTCCCAGTTCACCCAGCTCTCCTTGCGCTCGACAAGACCGGCGCGCAGGAAATCGAGGAACAGCTTCTGCTGGTGCCCGTAATAGGCGGGATCGCAGGTCGCGATCTCGCGGGCCCAGTCGAGCGAAAGTCCCATGCGCTGCAACTCGGCGCGCATGGCGGCGATGTTCTCCGAGGTCCAAACCGCCGGATGCACGCCGCGCTCGCGGGCGGCGTTCTCGGCCGGCAGGCCGAAGGCGTCCCAGCCCATCGGGTGCAGCACGGCATGGCCGCGCGCCCGCTTGTAGCGCGCGACGACATCGCCCAATGTGTAGTTCCGGACGTGGCCCATGTGGATCTTGCCGCTGGGATAGGGGAACATCTCCAGCACGTAATATTTCGGCCGCTTATCCGGGGGCGTTGCGTCGAGCGGGCGATCGGCCACGGCGAAGCAGCCGCGCGCGGCCCAGGCCGCCTGCCAGCGCGGCTCGGCCGCGCGGAAATCGTAGCGCGGGGCGGCGTCGGTGGTCGTCTCGTTCATGGCGCCTGTATCCGCCGCCGCCGCTTGCGTTGCAAGATCGAGGCGAGGGTCAAGCCGCGCCAGCCTCACAGTCGCTCCCGCCGCTGGCTCGCGAGCGGCTACGGCGAAGGAAAGACATTCTTGAGCAACTATGCGGAATCCGTTGTAGCGAGCGGTCGGTTCAGGGTATGCGCCCCGGCTCATGACCGAGCACGCTGCAAGCATACCCGACTCCGATCCGGATTTCGACGAGGCGGGTTATCTGCAACTCTATCCCGACATCGCCGCCGCCGTGGCGAGCGGGAAGCGGCCGTCCGGGCTGGAGCACTGGCTCCGCTATGGCAAGGCGGAGGGACGGCACTACGTCTCACGTCGTGATCGTTGGAGCCAGATCAGGATAGGCCCTTCCGCCGGCTTCGAGGCCGAGCCGTCCGCCGTGCCTCGGCACGCGATCGAGGCCGTCCTGCTGTCCGGGGACGGGCGGTTGTTCGTCGTCGGCTGGGCGGACGACCGGGCCGCGCCGCTCGCTGCTCTGCGTGTGGAGGGTCGGGGCTGGACGATGCGGGTCCAGGCCGAGGCGTTGGCGCGGCTGACGCGCGACGACGTGCAGGCCGCGCTCGGCCACCCCGAGCGCCGCGCGTTCGGGTTCTTCGCATTGCTGAACGCGGGTGTCGGGTTGGCCGGCTCGGCCGAGTGCCGCTGCATCTTCGAATGGGAGGGCGGGCAACAGGCGGCGCTCACCGCCCCGATGCGGCAGACCACGGCGGGCGATCTGCGTGAAACGGTCCTGGGCTTCGTGGCGAGGTCGGCGGCGGGCGGCGCGCAAATTCCGGCCATGCTGGCACTGGACGCGATGGCCGGGGAGCAGATCATCGCGCTCAATCGCGACGTTACCGCCAAGATCATCGCCGCACCGTTCGTGCAGCGGTTCGGCTCGCGCCCGCGCGCCTGCAAGGGCTCGATCATCGTCTGCCTATACGGCAGGCCCGAGTACCTCTTCATCCAGAACGCGCTGTTCTCCGGCAAGCCGGGCATGGAAGATTATGAATTCATATATGTCTGCAACAGCCCCGAGCTGTTGGAACGGCTCCTGAAGGAGGCGCGGTCGAGCGAGATCATCTACGGCTTGGCGCAGACCGTGATCGGGCTGCCCGCCAATGCCGGGTTCGGCGCAGCCAACAACCTGGGGTCGAGCCTCGCCCGTAGCCGCCGCGTCCTTTGCGTCAACCCCGACGTCCTCCCCAAGGATCCCAATTGGGGCAAGCGTCACACCGAGATTGTCGATGCGGGCGGCCCCGGCGCGAAGCTGTTCGGGGCGACCCTCTTCTACGACGACGGTTCGCTGATGCATGGCGGGATGTATCTCGACCTGGACACCGGCCTTACAATTCGTGACGGGGCCGTGGAGGCGCGTCGGTTCGCGCGGGTCGAGCATTACGGAAAGGGGGCGCCCCCGGACACCGCTATCTATCTGCGGCCCCGGCCCGTGCCGGCCGCCTCCGGTGCGTTCCTCTCGGTGGATCGGGACTGGTTCGAGAAGCTGGGCGGCTTTTCCGACGATTATGTGTTCGGCCACTACGAGGATGCCGATCTCTGCCTGCGCAGCCTGGACGCCGGGGTGCCCGCGTGGGTGCAGGACGTGCGGCTATGGCACTTGGAGGGGCGGGGGTCCGTGCGGCGGCCCGTGCATGAAGGCGCGAGCGTTGTCAACCGCTGGCTGTTTTCTCGCAACTGGGCCGACCACATCGCGGCCGATCTGTGTGGTCCGGCACCGCGAAACGCGCTGCTCTCGCCTGCATCCCTGATATCGGAGGATGCCGCATGAGCCGCCAACTCGCAAGCGCGCGGCACGAGCGGGCGCTTGCTCCCGGCACCGAGACGCAGCAACCCGCGGCGCCGGGGGCCGGCACGGGCCGACGCCTGCGCGTGCTGCTGATCAGCGTGCATCACCCGGAACTGGTGCGCGGGGGCGCCCAGCAGGTGTGCTACGAGCTGTTCGAGGGGCTGAAGGAACATCCCGGCTTTGATCCGATGCTGCTCGCCGGGATCGACGACAGCACGCCTGCGCTGTTTCGCGCCGGCGCCCGCATCACCGGCTTCGACGGGCGCCCGGACGAATACCTGCTCCTCCAGCGTGACTACGATCATTTCTGGCACAAGACATCCAACCCGCTGCTGATCGAATCATTCGCCGAGTTCCTGACGCTGACCCGGCCGGATGTCGTCCACTTCCATCACTTCATGAATGTCGGCATCGATCTTCTGACTTTGACGCGCCGGGTGCTGCCCGACTGCCGGATCGTGTTCACCTTCCATGAGTTCCTGGCCATCTGCCATGCCTATGGCCAGATGGTGCGTCCGCTCGATCGGTCGCTCTGCACGCACGCCTCGGCGGTGCGCTGCCATCAGTGCTTTCCGGAGCGCGCCCCGGAGACGTTCTTCGTGCGCAAGCAGTGGTTCCAGGAGCATCTGCGCGCGGTGGACGTGTTCACGGTGCCCAGCCGGTTCATGATCAAGAGGTATGCCGAGTGGGGCATCCCCGTCGAGCGGATCGTGCATGTGTCCAACGGACAGCAAAACCAGGGCGGCGGCGCTTGCGTCGAGGAGACGCGCGGGACCCGCAACCGCTTCGGCTTCTTCGGTCAACTGGTGGACGGCAAGGGCGTGGCGGTGCTGCTGCGCGCGGCGAGCCTGCTGCGGGCCCAGGGTTTCACCGATTTCGTGGTGGAGGTGAACGGCGACAATCTCCGCTACGCCTCCGAGGCCGGCCGGGCCGAGTTCGAGCGCTTCCGCGCCGAGGAGGAGGCGCTGCCGCAGGAACGCCAGATCGTCGCGTTCAACGGCCCCTACAATGTGGACCGTCTGCCGCGCCTGATGTCGCGGATCGACTGGTGCGTCGTGCCTTCCGTGTGGTGGGAGGTCTTCGGACTGGTGATCTCCGAAGCCTGGATGTTCCGCCGCCCGGTGATCGCGTCCGACGTCGGCGGCATGGCCGAGCGCGTACAGCACGAGGTGGGCGGCCTGCTGTTCGCGATGGGCGACGCCCGCGCGCTCGCCGCCACCATGCACCGCGCCTGCACCGAGACGGGGCTGTGGGACCGGCTGGTCGCGAGCCTGCCCCAGCCACCGGCGCGGGAGGCGATGGTGGAGGGGTTCGCGGACGTGTACGCGGGCGTGTCCTGCTCCGTCGCTTGAGCGCGCTGCACGTCTTAGCGTTTCCCCAAGCTGATCGACGAACACCCGCAGCGCCTCGCTCGCGCGTCTGCCAGCCCGGCCCAAGATCGCGCAGCCGTTGGAGCACGTCCTGATCGATCCGCAGGGAGACCAGCCGTTTCGCGTTACCCAGGGGTTGCACCTCAGGTGAGCTTGGAGGTGCCGTCGCGAGGCTGATAAGCCTGCGGCGACTTCACCTCGTCGGAAGGACCACCCATGAGGATCGTCGACGTCCGCACGCACCAACTCCAGTGCAAGATCGAACGCCCGCTCCCGATGCCGCGGATGCTGGAGTTCGAGCAGACGGAGAACCCGTTCCGCGATCATTTGGCCTCGGCCTCGATCGTGCAGGTCGGCGGCGTGGTGGCGATCCCGGACAGGCCCGGGTTGGGGATCGAGATCGACCGCGCGGTGATCGAGCGGTTCGCGGCGTGAACGCGATCGAGGTCAGTTTGCTCGTTGCCGCCTGCATCTTTGCCGGTGGGGTGGCGGGGCTATTCCTGCACAAGATCCTGCCCGAGGAGCACCTGACCAAGGACACGCTGGACGTGGTGCGCCTCGCCATCGGCATGGTATCGGTGTTGGCCTCCCTCGTGCTCGGTTTGCTGATCGCGACCGCGAAGAGCTCGTTCGACACGACGGATACCGAGGTCCGCAATTACGGGGCCAGTCTGATCCTGCTGGCCGAGGTCTTTCGCGACTACGGCGCGAACGCGGGCGCGCAGCAAGGGCTGTTGCGCGCTTATACCGAGCGGGTTCTGCACGACAACTGGCCGTCGAACGGGCCCCCCAGGACGCCCGGCGAGGACCGCGAGGCGGGCGCGTTGATGGAGGACCTGCGCGGAGCGATCCGCGGGCTGGCGCCGGTCGATGCCGGGCAGACCGCGCTGAAGGATCAGGCGTTGCAGATCAGTACCTCGTTGCTGCGGCAACGCTCGCTCATGATCGACCAGGCTGAACCGAGCGTGCGCCCGGCAATGCTGGTCATCCTGGTGATCTGGGTCGCGCTGATCTTCGTGGGCTTTGGGCTGAACGCGCCACGCAATCCGACGGTCATCGCCGCGTTCGTCGTATGCTCGCTGGCGATCGGCGGAGCGATTTTCCTGATCCTGCAACTTGACTCTCCGTTCACCGGGCTGATGCGGATCTCGGACCGATCTATCGTGACGGCGCTGTCGCACATGCCGCCATAGCGCGGCGCCGTCACCCGTCCCCGCCGGCGAGCACCTGAAGCTTGGATGCGAGGTCCTGGCGCTGATAGGGCGACTAGGGCAGCGGGCCGCGTCCCTACTCCGCCATCTCTGCGGCCCATCGGGTCAGGACGGCGCAGGCTGCGGCGAAGTCCTGCATCCGCATGGCCTCGTGCGGGTTGTGGCTGCCGTTCTGGTTGCGGACGAACAGCATCCCGGCCGGCACGCCCGCCTGCGCGAACGCCGCCGCGTCGTGGCCGCCTCCGGAGGCCATGCGGCAATGCGGCACGCCGAGCGCCGTCGCCGCGCTCGCCAGCGCGTCCCGCACCCCGGCATTCATCGGGCTCGGCGCGCTGCCGGTCTCCTCCCCCAAATCGAAGCGCACCCCGCGCCGCGCCTCGATGAGCGGCACCAGGCGGTGCAGCTCGGCGAACACCGCATCGACGTTGCCGGGATCGACGCTGCGAACGTCGAGCTGGAAACGCGCCTCGCCGGGCACCTTGGTGAAACCCGCCTCCTCGGCGGTGGCCAGGACGCAGAACGTGCAGACCAGCGTATGGCCCCGCGCGTCGAGCGCCCCCCAATGGTCGTCGAGCCTCGTCGCCAGCTCGGCCAAGGCGATGGCGGCATCGCGGCGGTAGCGGCGCGGGGTGGCGCCCGAGTGGTTGTATTCGCCCGAGACGCGGGCGGCGCGCAGCCGGCGCGAGCCGGGGATGCCGGTGACGATGCCCACCGGGATCTCCTCGGCGTCCAGCACCGGCCCCTGCTCGATGTGCAGCTCCACATAGGCGGCGGTGTTGTCGGGACCGAGCCGGCCGGCGCCGGCGCGCACCGCGTCCGGGTCGAAGCCCTGCGCGCGCATGTGCTCGGCGAGCGTGCGCCCGGTGTCGAGCCGGCGGACATCCAGCGCCTCGGCCGGCAGCCGCCCGAGTGCGGCGTGGCTGCCGGGGTAAGAAGTGGGAAACCACGCACCCGCCTCCTCGGCGCGGATCGCCAGCACGGTCACGTCGCGCGCCGGCACGAATCCCCCCGCCTGCATTCCGGCCACGACCGCCAATCCGGCCAGCACGCCCGCCGCCCCATCGAAATTGCCGCCGCGCGGCACGGAATCGAGATGGCTGCCGAGCACGATCCTCCTCGCCGCGCGGTCCTGGCCGGGCAGCGTCATGTAGAGGTTGCCGGCGGCGTCGATCGCGGTGTCCAGCCGCTGGCCCTCGGCGGTCGCGCGCATCAGGTCGTGCGCCGCCTGCTCGCCCGGCCCGTAGGCGTCGCGGGTAACGCCGACGCCATCATAGGTGCGCTCCCGCAGGCCCTCGAAAAGACTGGCGGCGAGGTCGATGTCGGGGGTCAGGTTTGTGCGCATGACGGTCCTTTCCGGCGGGCGGCCCAGCGTGGCGGCGGGCCTGAGCTTTCGCAAGAGAGCCGGCGTGGCCCATAAGTGGCCGGCCCTGGGAGACCCGCGCATGAAGCCCCGCCTGCTGTTCGCCGCCCTTCACACGCCCGACGTCGTCGCCCGCGCCCGCGCCGAATTCGACACGCTGGTGCATGAGGGCGAGGCGGACATGAACGCCGACGAGGTCGCCGACGCCGCGACGCGCCACCGGGCGGAGGGCATCCTGTTCGTCAATACGTTGCCCTTCAGCGCCGACCTCATCGCGCGCCTGCCTGCCAGCGTGAAAGTGGGCGCGACCAGCAGCGTCGGCCATGACCACATCGACGCGGCGGCGGCGAAGGCGCGCGGCATCGCCGTGACCAACACGCCGGGCGTCCTGACGGAATGCACGGCGGATTTCGCCTTCATGCTGCTGCTGGCCGCCGCGCGGCGGGCGCACGAGTACGACGCCATCATGCGCGCCGGCTGGCGCAGGCAAATCGGGCAAGGGGAGCTGCTCGGCGTGCGAGTGTGGGGCAAGACGCTGGGCATCCTCGGCATGGGGCGCATCGGCCAAGCCGTCGCGCGCCGGGCGCGCGGCTTCGACATGCGCGTGGTCTATCATGCCCGCCGACGTCTGCCGCCCGAGCAGGAACAGGGCGCGACCTATTTCGCCGATTTCCGCGCGATGCTGCCGGCGTGCGATTTTCTGTCCCTGCACGCGCCGGCCACGCCCGAAACCGACCGCATCGTCAACGCCGATACGATCGCGCTGCTGCCGCGCGGGGCCGTGCTGGTCAACGTCGCGCGCGGCGGGCTGGTCGATGAGAACGCGCTGCTCGCCGCGTTGACTTCGGGCCACTTGTTCGCCGCCGGCCTCGACGTGTTCCGCGCCGAGCCCGACTATGATCTCCGCTTCGCCGCGCTGCCGAACGTGATCCTGACCCCACATGTCGCCAGCGCCTCGGTGGAGACGCGCAACGCCATGGGGTTCCGCGCCCTCGACAACATCGCCGCCGTGCTGTCGGGTCGCGGGCCGATGGACCCGCTGTGGACCTGAAGAGGAGACGGACATGAGCCTGCGTATCGCCATCGGCGGTTTCCTGCACGAGACCCACTCCTTCGCGCCCCGCCCCACCACCTACGACGACTTCCGCCATCCAAGCGGGTTTTCACCCCTTCAGGACGGGCCGGCGCTGGTCGAGGCGCTGCGCGGCACCTCGGTGCCGGCGGCGGGCGCGATCGGTGTCCTGGCGGCGGAAGGGGTGGAGCTGGTGCCGCTGACCTGGTGCTTCGCGAGCCCCGCCGGGCCGATCCAGGACGAGGCGTTCGAGCGCATCGCCGCGATGATCGGCGCGCGCCTGTCCGCCGCGCTCGACGAGGGCCCGCTTGACGGCGTCTATCTGGACCTACACGGCGCGGCGCTCGCGGAGAGCTTTCCCGACGCGGAAGGCGAACTGCTGCGCCGTGCGCGCGCGATCGTCGGAGCCCTGCCGCTGACAATCAGCCTAGACCCGCACGCGAACCTGACCCCGGCGATGGTGGCGCGAGCCGACGCGGTGGCGCCGTTCCGCACCTACCCGCATGTCGATATGAAGGACGCGGGCGCGCGGGCGGCGCGGCTGCTGCTGGAGCGGATCAAGCGCGGGCGTCCTTGGGCACGGGCATTCCGCCAGCTCGACTTCTGGATGCCGATCGGCAGCCAGTGCACGCTGATGGAGCCGATGGCCGGGCTGATGGCGGAGCGCGCGGCGCTGGCCGAGGGCGTCGCCGAACTCGCCTTCTGCTTCGGCTTTCCGTACCTCCGATTTCCCGGATTGCGGCCCGGCGATCGCGGCCTTCGCCGAGACGCAGGCGGCGGCGGACGCCGCGGCAGATGCGCTCGCCGCGCGCGTGAGTGCGCGCGAATCCGATTTCGTGCAAGACACGCTGCCGGCGGCCGAAGCGGTGGTCGAGGCTTTGCGCGCGGCGGCCGGGTCGCATCGTCCCGTGGTGCTGGCCGACACGCAGGACAACCCTGGCGGCGGCGGGCACGGCGACACGACGGAACTGCTGGCGGAACTGGTCCGCCAAGGCGCACGCGGTGCGCTCGTCTGCCTCATCAACGACGCGGAGAGCGCGGCCGCCTGCCACGCGGCCGGCGAGGGGGGGAGCGTGGACCTGTTGCTCGGCGGCAAGTCGGACGGAATGCCGTTCGCCTGCGAGGCGCGCGTGCTGCGGCTGACCGAGGGGCGCTTTACGCTCACCGGGCCGATGAGCGCCGGCAACCCCGCCGACCTCGGTCGGACCGCGCTGATCGAGGTGGATGGCGTGCGGGTGATCGTCGCCAGCCGCAAGATCCAGGCGCTGGATCAGGCGATCATCCGCCATGTCGGGATCGAGCCGGCGGAATGCCCGATCATCGCGCTGAAGTCCTCGGTCCACTTCCGCGCCGACTTCACCCCGATCGCCGCCCGCATCATCGTCGCTATCGCCCCCGGCCCGGTGATCGCCGACCCGGCGAGGCTGAATTTTCGGCATGTGCGTGCGGAGGTGCGGCGGCGTCCACGGGCTGGCGGGGTGGGTTGACCGTCGGTGCTTATCGTGCCGGATCGCCGTCCTGGTTCCAGCGTCTGCGCCGAAGCCAGCAGCGTGGGACAGTCATCAGGCGGGTTGCCGCTTGCCAGCATGCGGGCGAACGCCGCGTAGGGTCGGTGCTGACCCCGGCTGCGAGGAAACCCTGGAGCGCATTCCGGCGAACGCCGACCCCGCTCACCCTTTCGCCTTTGCCGGGGACGCCGCCTGCGCCTCGCCCCGCCGCAGCCGCCGCGCCTCGATCACCTGCCAGGCCACCAGCGCGGGTGCCCCGATGACGATGTCGCGGGCGCGGCGCAAGAACGACAGTCCGATGGACAGGTGCGCGGGCATCCCGAATATTTGGCCGATCAGTACATAAGACACCTCCTGCACCCCGAGGCCGCCGGGCACCAGGAAGGCCACGGCGAGCGCGCCGGACAGCAGGCCCTCGATGGCCATCGCGTTCAGCACGTCGATGTGGGCGCCGAGCATCCGATAGGCCATCCAGACCGTCACCCCACCGCCGATCCAGCCCGCCAAATGGATGCCCGCCGCGGTGCCGATGCGCCGGGGTTGGCTGAACAGGTGCTCGAAATCGTGCTGGATCACGATCGCCTGCCGCTCGGCCTTCTTCGCCCAGCGCGCGGCGATCCGCCGGCCGATGGCGTGGAACAGCCGGCCAGAATGCCGTTCCGCCCAGACCAGCGCCGCGACGCCGACGACGAGTAGCGCGAGGCCGATTGCCAGCGGCACCACCAGCGAGGAATTTCCTCCCCGCGACACCAGGATGACGAAGCCGAACAGGATAAATGGGATCTCGCCGATGAACTCGGCGGCGATGTCGGCGATGCTGGAGGCAACCGCCAGATCCCACTTCACGCCGCCCAAGGTGATCGCGCGGGCGCCGAACGCCAGCGCGCCGACCTCCGAGAACGGCAGGATGTTGGCGCCGCCCTCGCGCACCAGCCGACCCCAGATCAGGGTCCGCAGCCGCGCGCCCGGGCAGAGGTGGCGCCAGGCGAACGCCAGCACGACGAACATCAGGAACTGCCAGCCCACCAGGATCGCGAAGCCGCCCCATCCGATGGTCGTGACCGCGCTCACGATCTTGCCGGCACCGAGCCAGATCACCAGCCCGACGGCCAGCCCCACCCCGGCCAGGGCGAGCAGGATGGCGGTTTTTTTCACGCGCGAGGACGCGGCATGGGCGGATCCGGGGAAGCTGCTCGGGGGGTTGGGAAACCAACGCGAGGTGAGGACGGGCGTTGCGGCGCCAGCAAAATAACCACCGCACGCCCGTTTTTTGTGCAAACGATCCGGCTCGCGGGCAATCCCGATGAATTCGCGTCGGGGGTGCCCAGGCACACGTTCTGGCACGCGTCTTGAAGCGCCCTCGGCGGAAGCCGCCCAAGAGGGCGCGGCCACTGGGATCAGCGACCCATGAAGCGAACCCAACTCGCCTGCGCGGCCTTGGCGCTCGCGCCCGCCCTGCTCGGCCCGCCCGCACTGGCCGCCGACCCGGCGTCCCGGATCGACAGCGGGGATACCGCCTGGATGCTATGCAGCACCGCACTGGTGCTGATGATGACCATTCCGGGCCTCGCGCTGTTCTACGGCGGGATGGTGCGGAAGAAGACCATGCTCGCCACCATGATGCAGTCCTTCACGGTCTGCTGCCTGGTGACGATCGTATGGATGGTGATCGGCTACAGCCTCGCCTTCACCAACGGCACGCCCTACGTGGGCGATCTCTCGCGCCTTTTCCTGCGAGGCTTCGGCACGGGCTGGAACAAGCCGTTCCTGCTCGGGGCGGGCGTCGATGGCGCCACGCAGACGACGATCCCCGAGACCGTGTACATGATGTTTCAGATGACCTTCGCGATCATCACGCCGGCGCTGATCACCGGCGCGTTCGCCGACCGCATGAAGTTCAGCGCGCTGCTGATCTTCATGACGCTGTGGTCGATCCTGGTCTATGCGCCCATCGCGCACTGGGTCTGGAGCGCGACGGGCTGGCTGGGCGCGGGCGTGTTCGGGCTGCCGGGCGCAGCCGATTTCGCCGGCGGCACGGTGGTCCACATCAACGCAGGCGTGGCGGGACTCGTGTGCGCGCTCGTGCTGGGCAAGCGCATCGGCTACGGCCACGACAACATGGCGCCCTACAACGTCTCGTTCGCGCTGATCGGGGCGTCGCTCCTGTGGGTCGGCTGGTTTGGCTTCAACGCCGGCTCGGCGGTGGGCGCCAACGGGCGCGCCGGCATGGCGATGGCGGTGACGCAGATCGCGACCGCCGCGGCGGCGCTGGCCTGGGTCTTCGCCGAGTGGGCGGCGAAGGGCAAGCCGTCGGTCCTCGGCATCGCCTCGGGGGCGGTCGCGGGTCTGGTCGCCATCACGCCGGCCTCGGGGTTCGTGCTGCCCGGCCCGGCCATCCTGATCGGCATCATCGCCGGAATTGGCTGTTTCTGGGCGGCGACCAGCCTGAAGCACGCGTTCGGCTACGACGACAGCCTGGACGCGTTCGGCGTGCACGGCGTGGGCGGGATCATCGGCGCGCTGCTGACCGGCGTTTTCGCCTACGGCCCGCTCAGCGCCACCACAGCCTCCCCCCAGGGGGTCAACATCGGCGGACTGGCGCAGTTCGGAAGCCAGGTGATCGCCGTGGTGACGACCATCGTCTACAGCGGGGTGATGACGCTGGTCATCCTGACGATCACCAAGGCACTGGTCGGGCTGCGGGTGGAGCGGGAGGAGGAGCGGGAGGGTCTCGACCTCGTCCTGCACGGCGAGCAGATCTTCCAGTGAGCGCGCGAGGGGTTCAGCCGGCCGCCGTCGCCGCCGCGCTGGCTCTGTGCGTCCTCGGCAGGGCCGGCTTCGCGCAGACGACCGCGCCGGCCCCTCAGGACTGGATGAGCGGGACCAAGCTATCCGCTCAGGCGGAGGTCGGCATCACCGGCAATCCGGCCGGCCCGTCGGACTTCCTGAATTTCGGGCATCTGTTCACTGACCGCGCCAACCAGGTCATGATGAACCAGCTTCTGCTGACGGCGCAGCGTCCGCTGGACCCGAAGGCGACGGGCTACTATTTCGGCTTCGACCTGCAATTGCTGTACGGCACGGATGCGCGCTACACGCATTTCGTCGGCGAGCTGAATTACCTGACAAACAGCCGGTATCAGCTCGATGTCATCAACGCCAACGTGCTCGCCCACGTGCCGTGGCTGTTCTCGGGCGGCATCGACCTGAAGGTGGGACAATACCCGACGCCGCTGGGCTATGAGACCATCGATCCGTCAACCAACCCGTTTTATTCGCATTCCTACATCTTCAACTTCGGGCTGCCCTTCAAGCACACCGGCGGCCTCGCCGTCGGTCATGTCAACCAGGTGGTCGACCTGTACCTGGGCGTGGATTCGGGCGCCAACACCGCGCTCGGCAATGGTGACAACAACTCGGCCCCGGCTGCCCTTGGCGGCTTCAACCTGACCCTGATGGGCGGCAAGCTCACGGTGCTCGCGCTGACGCATGTCGGACCGGAGAATCCGACCCGCACGGTCCCGGGCGCCGACGGCTACATGCGCTCCTTCAACGATCTGGTCGTGACGTGGAAGGCGTCGGACAAGCTGACCCTGACCACCGAGGCCAACTTCGTGCGCGACGCCTTCTTCCGGGCCAACGGCTTCGGCGCGGCCCAGTACGCGTCGTATGCGCTCACCGAAAAGCTGACCCTGAACGGCCGCGCCGAGATCTGGCGCGACGACAATGGCTTCTTCGTCGCGGCCTTCCCCGGCGTGTTCGACTTCGTCAATGTCGAGGCCGGCAAGCCGGCGCCGTTCGTCAAGTCATACGGGCCGAACACCTATGGGGAGATCACCCTCGGCGTGACCTACAAGCCCGCCGTGCCCGCGCCGGTTGCCAACCTGATGCTACGGCCGGAGCTGCGCTGGGATCATGCCTTCGGGAGCGCCGCTCCCTATAACGCCGGCACGGACCACAACGCCGTGACGCTGGCCGCCGACCTGGTGATCGGCTTCTGAGGGTCTGATAAGAGCCTGCCATGACCCCGCTCGATTGCATGGAGGCTGTGCAGGCGGACATCACCCGCCTGCACGTTGATGCCGTCGTCAATGCCGCCAACGAAAGCCTGCTGGGCGGCGGCGGCGTGGACGGCGCAATCCATCGCGCCGCCGGACCCGAATTGCTGGCCGAGTGCCGCGCGATCGGCGGCTGCCCGACCGGACAGGCCCGCATCACGCGCGGCTATCGCCTGCCGGCCCGCCACGTCATCCACACGGTCGGGCCGGTCTGGCGGGGCGGCGCGGCCGGGGAGCCGGAGCTGCTGGCGAACTGCTACCGCGAGAGCCTGGCGCTGGCGCGGGCGCACGGGCTGCGCACGATCGCCTTTCCCGCCATCAGCGCCGGCGTCTATGGCTATCCGATCGAGCAAGCGGCGCGGATCGCCGTTCGCGAGACCGGGGCGGTGCTGGACGAGGCGCCCGGCATCGAGCGGATCGTGTTCGCCTGCTTCAATGCGACGGTCCTGGCGGCTTATCAGAGCGCGCTCCGGGGCGCCCAGCGATGGCTTGCCGTCCGCCGCCTGCGGGCGTAGATGCCGGCCATGCGCCTTCCTCGTCCGTTCCGCTGGGGCAAGTTCGCCACGCTCGGCGCGCTGCTCGGCGCCGTTGCGGTCATGGTGACGCTCGTCTCGTACTCCGTGCCGCTCTACCGGCTCTTCTGTCAGGCGACCGGCTCGCTCGGCACCACGCAACGCGTGGCGGCGGTCAGCGGGCCGATTTCGGACCGGATGGTGACCGTGCGTTTTCTGACCAGCACCGCGCCGGGCCTGCCGTGGCGCTTCGCTCCGGTGCAGGACACCGTGCGCGTGCGGCTCGGCCAGGATGCACTGGTGTTCTTCGAGGCGGAGAACCTGTCGGATGAGCCGATTGTCGGTCACGCGACCTTCAACGTCACGCCCGAGAAGATCGGCAAATATTTCAAGAAGATACAGTGCTTCTGCTTCACCGAGGAACGGCTGGAGCCGCATCAGAAGGTGGAAATGCCGGTCGATTTTTTCGTCAACTCCCGGATGGGCGACGACCGGAGCACCACGGACGTGACCGAGATCGACCTCTCCTACGAGTTCTTCCGTTCGCGCAAGCCCGCGGGCGCGACCGAACTCGCGCGGTTCGAGCAGGCGCCCCCCGATCCCGTGGCGGGACAGAAGGTGTTCGCCACGGCCTGCACGTCGTGCCACGGACTGGACCGGAGCCAAGTTGGGCCGCCACTGCGCGGCGTGTTCGGCCGCCGGGCCGGCACCGCGCCGGGGTACCCGATATTCCCCGGCGCTCGCCCATGCCGGGCTGACCTGGGATACCGACACGCTGACCAAGTGGCTGTCCGGCCCGCAATCCTTCATTGCCGGCGCACAGATGCCGATGGGACTGCCCGACCCGCTGCGCCGGCGCGACGTGATCGCCTACCTGAAGTCGCTGTCGCAAGCTGGGCGCACCCAGGCGGGTCTGTAGGCTTGCCGGCGGCCAGCGCGCCTTCTATACGGAACCTCATGCTCGCCGCCGGTCTCCGCACGGTCTGCCCGGTCCGCGCTTTCCCGCACGGCGGCGTGCGGCTGACCGCTCGGCTTTCTCTCGCGCTGCTCCTTCGACTTAGCCGCCCCTGAGCGGCGGGCCGGGGTGCGAAGCGCCGGCATCGCTCAGGGGGACCCCTGACGGCGCGGCGTGTGCACACCGAAGGATCAGATATGAGCATCGAGCATCCCAGCTTCGGCAAGCTGGACGACGACCGGATCATCATTTTCGACACCACCTTGCGCGACGGCGAGCAGTCGCCCGGCTTCTCGATGAACCTGAACGAGAAGATCCGGATGGCCGAGGCGCTGACTGAGCTTGGCATCGACGTGATGGAGGCGGGCTTTCCCATCGCCTCCCCCGGCGACTTCGAATCCGTGAAGGCGATCGCGGAGAGCGTGGGCCAGCGCGGCGACACGCCGGTGATCTGTGGATTGGCGCGCACCGGACGCGAGGACATCCTGCGCGCGGCCGAGGCGGTGCGCGCGGCCAAGCGCAAGCGCATCCATATCTTCCTCAGCACCAGCCCGCTGCACATGAAATACAAGCTGAGGATGGAGCCCGACGAGGTATTGCAACTCGCGACCGACAGCGTCGTGCTGGCGCGGCGGTTCGCCGACGACGTCGAATGGTCCGCCGAGGACGGGACACGCACCGAGCCCGACTTCCTGTGCCGCTGCGTGGAGGCCGCGATCGCGGCGGGCGCCACGACCATCAACATCCCCGACACCGTGGGCTATGCGCTGCCCGAGGACATCGTGCGCATCTTCACCATGATCCGCGAACGCGTGCCCGGCGCCGACAAGGTCGTGCTGTCCACGCACAATCACAACGATCTCGGCCTCGCAGTCGCCAACACGCTGGCGGCGATCAGCGTGGGCGTGCGGCAGGTGGAATCCACGATCAACGGCATCGGCGAGCGCGCGGGGAACGCCTCGCTGGAAGAGGCGGTGATGGCGATCCGCACCCGCCAGGACGCCGTGCCGTTCCGCAACAACATCAACACGCCGAGGCTGCTGCGGGTCTCCAAGCTGCTGTCCACCATCACCGGGTTCGACGTGCAGCCCAACAAGGCGATCGTCGGCCGCAACGCCTTCGCCCACGAGGCGGGCATCCACCAGGACGGCGTGCTGAAGCACGCGGCGACCTACGAGATCATGACGCCCGAGAGCGTGGGCTGGACGAAGTCCAGTCTGGTGATGGGCAAGCATTCGGGCCGTGCGGCGTTCCGCGACAAGCTGCGCTCGCTCGGCTACGCGATCGGCGACAACCAGTTGAACGTCGCGTTCCGCCGCTTCAAGGACATCGCCGATCGCAAGAAGGTCGTCTACGACGAGGATATCGTCGCGCTGGTAGATGACGAGGTGATGCGCGACCACGAGCGTATCCGCTTCGTCGCGCTCGACGTGCACGCCGGATCGAAGGCGCCGCAGCGGGCCGAGCTGGAACTGGAAGTGGACGGCGAGACGCATTCGGCGGTGGCGACCGGCGACGGGCCGGTGGACGCCACGTTCCGCGCCATCCACGCGATCTTTCCGCACGAGGCGAATCTGGTGCTGTTCTCGGTCGGCGCGGTGACGACGGGCACGGACGCGCAGGCGAAGACAACGGTGCGGCTGGAAGAGAACGGCAAGATGGTCGACGGCCAGGGCGCCGATCTCGACACGATCGTCGCCTCGGCGCGGGCCTATATTCACGCGCTGAACAAGTTGCTGGTGAAGCGGGTGCGGACGGAGCCGGCGGCGTTGTCGGCGTAAGGGAGAGCCGGCCGCCATTTTGGAAGTCGTGGGTTGCGCGAGCGCACGGCTATCGCATATGTCTTCTCCCGCGCCGGCTGTTTATGGCTTCGAGCTGGTCGCACCCTGAGTTATCCTAGCCATCCAATGTCGTCATGCCCGGCGAAGGCCGGGCACCCACGTCTTTCCGCCACCAGTGAAGACGTGGGTGGCCGGCCTTCGCCGGCCATGACGGTGTTTGATCAAATGCGATTACCCTGTGCGCGAGCGCGGGAACACAGGGAGTTTATGGGGTAATCTGATAAACCTTGCTAAGTTGTCTACAAACGCACCCGCTCGGCAACCTGTTTGCTCCCGGCATCGGCGTCCTTCATATGCGACCTGATTCGGCCTAAATCGTAGGAAGCGCATCCGCGGTTTACCGGAAGCTGGTGGACCTTGCGTACAAGAGAGTATCAACGGGGGATCCAAATGCAACGACGGACGGTTCTGACTGGCGCCGCTGCGAGTGCCGCTGCGAGCGGGGCGGGCTTTTTTTCCGGCGCCGCTTTCGCCGCTGATGCCACGGCGGCCAGTACCGCATCGCCGGATCTTGCCGCGGCGCTGGCCCGGTTCCGCTCCTCCATCCCGGCGCATTTCGACCGGACTTATGTGGAGAACGCCGTCATCCCGTTCTTCCTCACCAGCGTCTATGAGGGCGAGCGCCCCGCGTTGCCGATGATTGACGTGACGCTCAGCAAGGAGAACGCCCTGCCCCACGACCTCTGGGGGCTGATCTACGAGGGCTGGAAGCCAACACCGGAGGAGGGCGTTACGGTGTTCCTCCAGGGCCTGGAGAAGCGGGGCGACAACAATCTTCGCAAGCGGATCTACATGTCCGCTGTCACGCCTGATCTCTACCGGCAGATGTACGGCGCCAAGGTGGTCGCCTTCTTCGACGCGTTGCTCGACCCAAAATTCGCCGGCAGGCCGTTCATGCGACACTATCTCGATTACTACTGGGACGTTTACTGGGACTTGCACCTTGGGGTAAAGGGTGACGCGATTCCACCGCAGGTCCGCACCATCGGCGAGAGCTTCAACGCCGTCCTCGCCTTCCGCGACCCGATGCAGCCGATCGTGTACGACAACTACATGACCGTACGGGCGCTCCTGGACTTCCTCAAGACCTGGATCGATGAGCGGCTGGACGACATCGCGAACGCACGCATCTCCAACCCAGAGAGGACGATCGCTTGGTATTGGCTCAAGAACGCCGGCGACGGCGCGCATTTCAGCAAGAAGGACGTCGTCTTCGAATGCTTCCATAACTTCGTCGCACTCAGCCAATGGGGCAACACGATCTTCGGCATCATGTCACGCCTCAGCCGGGATGGCGGCGATTCCGACGTTCGTGCCGCGTTCGAGAAGACGATGTCGGGGACCCCCGACGCCGCAAACGGCGCCCCCTACACGCCGCTCGAAATGTTCGTCATGGAGCTGTTCCGCACGATCTCGCCGAATGGCGGGAGCATCTCCTCGATATCGGACACGCGGTTGGAAACAAGCGACAACTACGGCGACAGCGTATCGCCCTTTGTCAGGTTCGGGTTGCCCTACGAGCGAAACGGCTACATCATATCGCCGCACACCTCGACCAGCTTTGATCCCCGGCACTGGACCAATCCGCAGCAATTCGACCCAGACCGCTACCGTGATGTGCCAACAAGCGCTCAGGTGGACGAGGCGAGGAGCAAGCAGATCGGCTTCGCCAGATGCCCGTTCGAGCTCACAAAGATGAAGGTCAGCGACGGACGCAATGCCGCCATGGCCAACAGCGCGTTCGGCACCGTGTTCGGCGTGGTCGACGACAAGCCGCTGCCGGTCTGCGACTACGCCGGGTTCGCGCCATTCGGCTTCGGTTATCGCCGCTGCCCCGGCGAGCAGCTCACCATCCAGGTGTTCGAGGACTTCCTGCGCAAGGTCTGGCGCGACAAGATAACCTTCAGCAGCTTGCACCTGTCGAACCCGCGTCAGGTGCCGATCGGTCCAAATGCCGTCATCGAGGACAATATCACCTTCGCCCGGCCATCCTGATCGGCGAGGCGCTGCCCGCGCCTACCAGAACTGTCGGAGGGTAAGCCTGACTCCCCAGGAGTTCGGCTCGCTTTCCGGCTTGGCGACAATGGAGTCGGCATTCAGCACCATATCGCCGCCGGGCCAGAGCCGCGCGCCCATGCCGGCGCCCAGTCGCAGCGTGTCGGCGGCGTTGCCCTGGCGCACCCCGTCGATGCTCGTTTCTCCTCCGACGTTGTAATAGGCGTCTGCTGAAAGCCATATGCGAGGGGTGATATTTCGGCTCGCATGGCCTTCCACGATGAACAGCGGCGCCTGAGTCAGGCGGCTCGCGCCGCCAGCCTGGAACGCATTGTTCGGAGTGAAGGCCGCAACGGATGCGTAGGTCTCGAGCCACGACCAGCCGCGGTCCGGCGTGTAGCTGAAGTTGACAGTCGGGCGGACTGTCCACCGGTTTGCTGAGGGGTTGAGAGCGCGGCGGGGCTCATACTCGCCGAGCGGCGTTCCCACAAACAGGTGGAAGCTCGCAAAAGTCTGCGGCACGAAGCTGGCGAACGCCTCGCGAGTCAGGGCGGGTCCGCCGAAGATGTTTACCTGCCAAAGGAAACCAACATCGGAAACACCGCGGACCGCGGTGCGATCGGAGCCGGAACTCGACTCCACGTAGAGGTAGGGCAGCACGATCGAAATGCCGCCGGTGCGCCCCCAGTAATCCATGGTCCGCGTCAGGACGATGGATTGCGGAACAACATTGGTGCGGATGCGCGCCGTTATATCCAGTCCGTCCTCCGGCGTCACCGAGGCAGCGTAACCCGCATTGTAGAAGGCGAGCCAGCTGTCGATCGGCGCGTTGAGGTAGTCCCGTGCCGAGCCTGCCCAGACGTTGCTCGGCAATGGGAGTGCGGCTACCACGACCCACAGCACGTGGGCCGCGAGCCTCCCGCGCCTCAACGATGCGCCCATGCTCCGATCCTGCGTCCGATTTTGGAATGACCCTATAGTCTCCGTGTAGTCTCGGGAAGCGCGATACGGCCAAGACGCGTAGCCTGTACGAACGCTGCGGCGGTTCGACGCAGGTTAGCCATCTTCGGCGGCTAGCTCCGGCCGGTCATAACTCCCGTACATTCAGACCGGCCTTCCGGGTGGCCTTGACGCGACTCTTGTCAAATGTAGCGAACGTCTTGCACTGATCGGCGGCTCCAAGATGCAGGGCATCAGCGAAATCCATGCCCTGCTCGCACCAGTCGAACGCCTGGGCGGTCAGGGTCGCGTCCTGCAACGACACGCGCGGAAGCCCGACCAGCATTCTCAAAGCGTAGACGATCCGGTTCGGTGCGAAGTCATACAGGCTGCGCAGCACCCACTCGGTTTCGAGCAGCACCGTCGTCGATATCCAGAGGTCCGTGTCTCCGACCAACCTTCGCGCTCGCGCCGCGTGGCCTGGCTCGTCGTTCGTGATGATCCGGACCAGGACGTTAGTATCGACCGCGAGCATGGCGGCGCCGGACCTCCGCCTCGATGCTTGCGTCCATCTCCTCGATGGTCCTTGGCGGACCCTTGTGCGGGAGACAACCGAATACGTCCTCGATCTTCGTCGGTGCGAAGAGCGGAGCCTGTTTGAGCACGACGCCGTCGGGCGTGTCCTCGACAACCAGCTTGGTGCCCGCCCCCCAATGCCGGCGGCGCCGGATCTCCGCCGGAAGGATGAGTTGGGCCTTGGTGGAAAGAGTGGTCGTCAGCATCTCGGCGGTCGCCATCGCCGCACTCCTGGATGTCAGACGTACGTAAGTTAGATACCACCGGGCGGGGATGCGAGGGAAAGCGCCATCTGTCGGCGCGCTTCGCCGTCGAAATTGGACAGCGTGACCCCGAGCAGGCGGACCTCGCGCCGCAACGGAAATAGCGGCCGGAGAAGATCGAAACTGGTTTCCTCGATGCTCGCCCGTGAGGCGATCGGCTCAGCGCACGACCGGCTGCGGGTGAGCAGCCGGAAATCGGCGTATTTGACCTTCACCGTTACCGTCCGCGCCGGCTTGCCCTCCCGGCTGTACGCCGCCCAGACACTCGCGAACACCGGGGCGAGGGCCGGCGCCATCTCCTCCCATTGCAGCAGGTCGCGCCCGAAGGTCGTCTCGGCGCCGAGCGACTTGCGCTGACGGTCCGCAAGCACCGGGCGGTCGTCCTCGGCGCGCGCGAGCCCGTAATAGTCATTACCCGCCCTGCCGAAATGGGTCGTCAGAAACTTCCGCGTCTGCGCCCGCAGATCGAGGCCGGTGCGGATGCCGAGTTCGGCCATCTTCGCCGCCGTCTTCGGGCCGATGCCGTTGAACCTACCCACGGGCAGTTGTTCCACGAACGCCGGACCCATGCGGGGCGTGATCACGAACAGCCCGTCCGGCTTGCGATGGTCCGACGCTAGCTTCGCGAGAAACTTGTTGTAGGACACCCCGGCCGATCCGCTCAGGCCCGTCTCCGCGCGGATGCGCGCCCTGATCTCTTCGGCGATCGCGGTCGCCGAGCCGCGCTCCACCAGCGGCTCCGTCACGTCGAGATAGGCCTCGTCGAGCGACAGCGGCTGGATCAGCGGCGTGTAGCAGGCGAGGATCGCGTGGACTTGCCGCGATACCGCTTTGTACACGTCGAAGCGCGGCGGCACGAATACCAGTTCGGGGCATTTTCGCCGCGCGGTGATCGAGGCCATCGCCGAGCGAACGCCGAACTTCCGGGCCTCGTAGCTCGCCGCGGCCACCACGCCGCGCTCGCGCGCGCCGCCCACCGCCAGCGGCACGCCGCGCAGCGCCGGATCGTCGCGCTGCTCCACCGACGCATAGAACGCATCCATATCGATATGGATGATGCGACGGTGATTTTTTTCGGAGTCGAGCGGCATGCCGGCGCGGACGATAGCATAGGCAGCCAATCGTTTCTCCGGGTCGCCTCGCCTTAGAACCGCCGCTCGAACACCGTGACCACGTCGCCCGGGTCCAGCGCGGTCTGGCGGGCGGCACGGCCCTCGATGGCTCCGGCCCCCTCCTCGCGGACCACGGCGGCGCGGTCCTCGATCGCGCGATAGGTGAACCCGCCCGCCAGCGCCACGGCGGCAAGCACCGTCATCCCCGGCTGATAGGCGAACTGGCCGGGCTTGTTGACCTCCCCCAGCACGAAGATCGGGCGGTAACCCGTCACTTCCACCGACACCGACGGGTCGCGCTCCAGCCCCGCGCGCACCAGCGTGCCCGCGATCGCCTTCTCCAGCGCCGCCGGGCGCAGGCCGGCGGCGGGCACGCTGCCCAGCATGGGCAGCGCGAGGCGCCCGCTGTCGCCAACGCGGAACTCTCCCGTCAGCGCCTCGTCGCCCACGGTGATGATGCGGACCTGATCGCCCGGCCCGAGCCGATAGCCCGCGTCCGCTCGGGAGGGCAGCGGAGGCAAGTCGTGACCGGGGGCACAGGCGGTGAGGCTCACCGAAAAGGCAAGAGCCAGAAAGGGCGTGCGACCGTATGGCATACGCCCATCCTCGCGCGAATTCGTCGCCGAAGAGTTAACGCCCCGGCACCATTTCTCGCCCCCAATCGTTCAATACGAGATCGCGGCCCGTTCCACGGGCACCCACTCGCCGTCCTTCACGACGCAAAGGAAGGACTGGTTGGACCCCAGATGCTTGTCGGGGCCGAAGCTGAACGGCGGCGAACCGAAGATGTCCTGGTAGTCCTTGATCTTCTCCATGCCCTTGATGAACCCTTCGGTGGTGAGGTCTTTCCCGGCATTCTGCAACGCGAGCACCGTGATCTGCGCACCAGTGTAGCCGATCTGCGCGGCGAAATTCGGGTCCTTGCCGTAGAGCGCGTGGAATTTAGTCACGAAGGCGTGGATCTTCGGGTCCGGGTCGTCGGCGTGCACGAACAGCATTGGCGTCATCGAGTAAAAGCCGTTGTTGGTGCCCCCCGGCACGTGCGCCACCGCCTCGTCATAGCTGGCGGCCTGGCCCATCATGTCGACGTTCCAGCCGGTCTTGCGTACGGCGGCAATGATCTGGTTGGTGTCGCGCACGATCCCGCCCACCACGATGAGGTCGCAATTGGCATCATGCACCTTGGCGACGGCGGCGCTGAAATCCACGTCGGTCGGCTTGTGCAGCGTCACCGCCGCCAGCGTCATGTGCAGGGCCTTCAGCTCATCCTTCGTCCCATCCATCACGTCGCGACCGAAATCGGTGTCCTCCGACATCGCGCAGACGGTCTTCTTCTGCCGCTGCTCGACGAAGAACTTCACGCCGGAGCGCACCTGGTCGTAGTAGGAGGCGCCGAGCGCGAACTTGTAGGGACTGAACGGCTCGTACATCGAGCGCGCCGAGGTCAGCGGGAAGACGTTCGGCACGCCGGCCTTGATCTGCATGGGCATGGTGGCGTTGTTCATCGGTGTGCCGGCATTCGCCACCTCGATGAACACGTGGTCCTGGTTCAGCAGCTTGTTCTCAGCCTGCACCGAGCGCGGGACCTGGTATTGGTTGTCCTCGACGATGTACTTGATCTTGCGGCCGTTTATGCCACCCGCCTTGTTCACCGCGTCGAACACCATGCGCCAAGCGTTCGAGTTGTTCAGCCCCCACATCGCGGTCACCCCCGACAGGTCGGTGTAGGTGCCAATCTTCACCTCGGTCGGGCTCACGCCCTGATTTGGCGCCGCCAGCGCGGGCGTTGCGAACATGGCGGCCATCGCACCGGCCAAAAGCGCCTTCATGGGTTCCTCCTTGGTTGTGTCAGACGTCGCTATACATTTCCTCGATCAACCCGCTGTACTTCGTCCCGACGACGCCACGACGCAGCTTCATCACGGGGGTCAGTTCGGGGTCCTCGGGTTCGAGCTTCTGCTCGATCAGCCGGAACGAGCGGATGCCGGCCGGTCGGCCAAGCCGCGTCAACGTCCGCTCGATTTCGCGGCCGATCAGCGCGCGTACCTTCTCGGCGCGCACGAGGGTGGCAAAGCTGGTGAAGGCGACGTTGTTGGATTGCGCCCACTTTTCCACCGCGTCGTGGTCGACCATCACCAGACAGGACAGGAACGCCCGCTGCTCGCCGAACAGCATGGCGTCGGCGATGTACGCCGAGACCTTCAGTTCCTTCTCGATCTCGGCCGCCGTGACGGCGTGACCCGAGGTGGTGGTGATAACGTCCTGGCGGCGTCCGGTGATACCGAGATAGCCGTTCGCCAGAGCGCCGAGGTCGCCGGTGTGCAGCCAGCCGCCACGCAGCGCCCGAGCCGTTTCCTCCGGCCGGTTCCAGTAGCCCAGGAACACCTGCGGCCCGCGCAGCAACACCTCGCCGTCAGGAGCGACCGCGACCTCGGCATAGGGCACCGGCCGGCCCACGGCGTTGAGCCGCGGCGCGCCGGCGGGCATGGCGGCGGCGAGTCCGGCGCACTCCGTCTGCCCATAGATCTCGGTCAGCTCGACCCCGAAAGCCATGAACCAGCGGATCAATTCGGCGGACACGGGCGCGCCGCCGATCAGCGCGAGGCGCAGCCGATCGAGCCCGAGCTCTCGCCGCGCATTGCCGAGCACGAGCCGGCTCAACACCCAGGTTTCCAGGGCGGTCCAGGGTGGCACGTCGCGCCCACCGAGGCGCATGTCCGCCCGCCGCCGGCCCGCCGCCATGGCCCAGCGGAACAGGCTGCGTTGCAACGCGCCGGCGGCGCCGCTCGCGAGGCTGACGCGCGCGTGGAACCGCTCCCACACGTGCGGCGCGGCCGCCAGCACCGTGGGACGCACCTCCTGGAGATTTTCGAGCACGGTGTCGGCGCTCTCGACGTAGTTGCCGATGGTTCCGGTGTGCAGGGCGAGATAGAGGCCGAGCACGCGCTCCATCACATGGCCCATGGGCATGAAAGCCAGCCGCTCGTCGCCTTCGTGCTGGCCGAGGAGCCGGGCCGCGTGCTCCACCTGCGCGAGGATGATGCGATGGCTCAGCATGGCGCCCTTCGGCGCGCCCGTCGTGCCGGCGGTATAAAGCAGCACGGCAAGGTGGTCCGGGCGGATGGTCTCCAGCCCCGCCTCCCAGGCCAGGCTGTCCGCGCGCGCATGGGCCTTGCCGCGCGCCAGGAACGCGTCGAGGCTTTCGCACATCGGATCGACGAGGTCGCGCAGCCCCTTCATGTCGAGGACGACGATACGCTCCAGCGCCGGGCAGACGTTGCGTGCGTCCAGCGCCTTGTCGAGCTGCTCCTCATTGTCGACGAACACGATCCGCGCCGCGCAATCGCGCAGGATGTCGGCGACCAGTTCCGTCCCGGCGGTCGGATAGATGCCGGCCGCGATGCCGCCCGCGCCCTGGATGCCGAGGTCGGCGTACACCCATTCGGCGTGCGTCTCGGCCAGCACGCACGCGACCTCGCCGGGCTTGAAGCCGATCGCCCGCAACCCTTGCGCGATCGCGCGCATCCGCTCGCCAAGCTCGGCCCATGTAACGGTACGCCAGATGCCGCGCTGTTTCTCCCGCAGGATCGGGCGCCCGCCATCGGCCCGGACACGTGCCCACACCATCGCCGGAAGGCTCTGGGCCGGCTCCGACGTCATCGCCACAGCTTCTTCCTCTTCCACCGGCGCTGGCCGCGCACCCCGGCCTCCTTCTGGCCGAGATAAAACTCCTTGATGTCCTCCTTCTCCATCAGCCGCGCGCAGTCGTCCTGCATGACGATGCGCCCCACCTCGATGACGTAGCCGTAGTCGGCCGTCTTGAGCGCGACATGGGCGTTCTGCTCGACCAGCAGGATCGCCACGCCCTGCTCGTGGTTGATGCGCCGGATGATGCCGAAGATCTGTGTCACCAGGATCGGCGACAGACCGAGCGAGGGTTCGTCCAGCAGCAGGAGGCGGGGCTTTCCCATCAGCGCGCGACTGATCGCCAGCATCTGCTGCTGCCCGCCCGACAACAGCCCGGCGCGTTGGCCGGCGCGCTCCCTGAGGATAGGGAAGTAGTCGAAGCACATCTCGACGTCGCGGGGAATCTCGCGATCATGGCGCGTGTAGGCGCCCATCATTAGGTTCTCCCGCACCGTCAGCAGCGGAAAGACCTCGCGGCCTTCCGGCACCTGGCAGATGCCCATCCGCACGATCCGGTCGGGCGACTTCCCGCGCAGGTCGTGGTCCTCGAAGCGGATCGCGCCGCGCTCGGGGTTCAGGATGCCGGAGATCGTTCGCAGCACGGTCGTCTTGCCGGCGCCGTTGGCGCCCAGCACGGTGACTATCTGCCCGCGCGCGACCTGCAGGCTGATGCCGCGGATGGCCTGGATCGGGCCGTAATAGGTCTCGATGCCGACGACGTTGAGGAGTGGGTCGGCCGTCACGCCTCGCCCCCGATGTACGCGCGCACCACCTCGGGATGCGTCTGCACCTCGCGCGGGGTTCCGACCGCCATGACCTTCCCGTAGTTCAGCGCCATTACGCGGTCGGACACGGCGCTCACCAAGCTCATGTCGTGCTCGACCATGATGACGGTGATGCCGAGGTCCTTCTTGATGTCCTCGACCCAGTAGCCCATGCCCTCGGTTTCCTCGACATTAAGGCCCGATGAGGGCTCATCGAGCAGCAGCAGGCGCGGTTCGGTGCAGAGGGCACGGCCAAGCTCGACGACCTTGCGAACTCCGTACGGCAGGCTGCCGATCAGCGTGTGCCGGTAGCGTTGCAGGCCGAGGAAGGCGATCACGTCCTCCGCCCGCTCCCGATGCACCAGCTCGTCGCGGCGGGCGGAGGGCAGGAATGCGATCTGCGACAGGATGCCCGCCCTGACATGGCAGTGGCAGCCGATCAGCAGGTTCTGCAGCACGCTCGCGTTCTGGAACAACTCGATGTTTTGAAAGGTCCGCGCGATTCCGAGGCCCGCCACCTTGTGCGCGGGCACGGCGGTGATGTCCTGGTCCTGGAAGATCAGCCGGCCCGAGGTCGGCTGGTAGATGCGGCTGATGAGGTTGAAGATCGTCGTCTTGCCGGCCCCGTTAGGGCCAATGATCGAGAAGACCTCGCCCGGCCGAACCTCGAAGTCGACGGAATCGACCGCGCGGATGCCGCCGAACTGCACCGAAATCGCATCGGCCTTGAAAAACACTGTCACCGCACGCGTTCCGAGCGGGTATAGGTGCGCTGGCGTCGGAAGGCGGCGCGCCGTTGCAGCGGGAAAGCCTGGAAGAACGCCTTCACCTTGAGCCAGCGCCCATAGATGCCGGCCGGCTCGAACAGGATCACCAGCACCAGGATCAGCCCGAAGATCGACGGCTCCAGCCCCGGCATGTGCGCGATCTTGGGTGGCAGGTAGTCGCGCGCGATGGCGATGGCCTGCGGCAGCAGCCGGACGAACAGCGCGCCGAAGATCACCCCGTGTAGGGAGCCGATGCCGCCCACGAAGATGATGGTCAGGAACTGGATCGACAGCAGGATGTCGAAGGAATCGGGGGCCAGAAAATTAACGTAGTGCGCGAACAGGGCGCCGGCGAGGCCGGTGAGCGCGGCCGCGATCGCGAAGGAGATCGTCTTGTACAGCGCAAGATTGATGCCCATGCTCTGCGCCGAGATCTCGGAATCGCGGATCGCCACCAAGGCGCGGCCGAGCGGCGTGCGCAGCACGTTGCAGGCCACCCACAGCGCGAAGATCAGCACGACCAGCGCCATGTAATAGACGCCCGTCGCGCCCTGGATCTGCATGCCGAGGATGCTCGGGATGGGAACCGGCATTCCGTCGAAGCCATGCGTGACGGAATCCCACTTCTCCAGCACGGTCGCCACGATCTGCCCGAACGCGAGCGTGGCGATGGCCAGATAGAGCCCGCTCATGCGCAAGGTGGGAATGCCGATGGCGATTCCGGCGATCCCGGCGAACACGCCCGACAGCGGCAGGGTGACGGCGAAGGGCAGGCCAGCCGTCAGCAGCACCGCCTCGGTGTAGGCGCCGATGCCGAGGAAGGCGGCGTGACCGAGGTTGACCAGGCCGGTGTAGCCGGTCAGCAGCATCAGCCCGACGCCGGCGATGGCGTAGATGAACACCGCGCCAAGCTCGCCGATGTAGAACGTCCCGAGCACGAACGGCAGCACCGCCATCACGATCGCCAGCAGCCCGTACCAGACCAGATCCCCGGAATGCCGCCAGATCGTCAGGTCCTGGCGGTAGCTCGTCTTGAACAGGTATCGCATGGCGCCGTCAGACCCGCTTGACCATCTTCTCGGCGAACAATCCCTGCGGCAGCAGGATCAAGGTCGCGAGCAGAACGACGTTGGACGTGACATCCTGGAAGCCGGCCGGCAGATAGAAGCCGGCGAGCTGCTCGGCGATCCCGATGATCACGCCGCCCACCAGTGCGCCGGGGATGCTGCCGAACCCGCCCAGGACGGCGGCGGCGAACGCCTTGATGCCGAGAAACCCCATGTTCACGTCGATCATGGAGATCGGCGTGAGCAGGATGGCGGCGACCGCCGAGACGCCGGCCGCGATTGCCCAGATCAGGGAAAAGACCGTGCGGACGGGGATGCCCATGTAGTAGGCGGCAAGCTGGTTCTGCGAGGCGGCCTGCATGGCGACCCCGAGCCGCGTCTTGCTAAAGAAAAGGTAGAGCACGATGCACAGGAGCACCGTTCCGCCCAGGACCGAAAGGCTGTCGGCGCCCAGGATCAGCCCGCCAATCTTGACCGTCTTGTTGGTGAAGGGCGTGGCGTAGCCGACGGAATCATAACCCCAAGTGATCCCGGCGGCGGCGCGGAAGATGAAGCCGAGGCCGAGCGTCAGCATCACCACCGCGAACTGCGGTTGTCCCATCACACGCCGTATCACGATTACGTCGAGCAGAAAGCCGAACGCGGCGGTGATGAGGATGGCGAGCAGCGCGCCGACCCAATAGTTGAGGCCGAACCAGGTCACGAGGCTGAAGGCGGCGAAACCGCCCAGCATCATGATGTCGCCCTGGGCGAAGTTGACCAGCTCGGTCGCCTTGTAGATCAGCACGAAGCCGAGCGCGATGATGCCGTAGATGCAGCCGGAGGCCGCTCCATTGATGATGAGCTGCAACAGACGCGCCGCGTCGACCAAGGCCGTCGATCTCCCGTGAAGCGGGCCGCTCCTTCAGCCCGGCGCATTGGTGGTATGCGCGCGACGATAGGCTGGCGCTTCGGCCAGCGTCAATTGCTCGGCCCGCGTCTCGGGTCAGCCGTTCACCGCGCCGGCCACCAACCCGCGGACGATGTAGCGTTGGACGCAAAGCGCCAGGGCCAAGACGGGCAGCGTGATCAGGGTGGCGGCGGCCATCAGCGTGCCCCACTGGATCGAGTTGTAGCCGATGTAGCCCAACACGGCGACCGGCAGCGTCTTGGTGCGGTCGTTCGACAGAACCAAGGCGAACAGGAAATTGTTCCACGACGCGATGAAGGCGAGGATCGAGGTGGCGGCGATTCCGGGGGTCGTCAGCGGCACCACGATGCGCGCCAGCACCCCACCGACCGAGCATCCGTCGATCAGCGCCGCCTGCTCGACCTCCTTCGGCACGGCCTCGATGAATCCGACCATCATCCAGACCGTGAGCGGCAGGGTGAAGATCAGATGGCTGGCGATCAGGCTCACGTAGCTGCCCACGAGGTGCAGCGACAGGAACATGACGAACAGCGGGATCAGGAATGCGATCCCCGGCGCCATGCGCGCCGCCAGCAGCACCACGCCGACCGCCGCGCGGCGATAGCGCGCCACCGCATAGGCGGCGGGAATGCCGAGCAGCAGGCCGATCAGCGTGGCGCCGACCGCGACCACGGTGCTGTTCAGCACGTAACGGGGGAACGCGTTGTCGGCGAACACCTGCGCGTAGTTGCCGAGCGTCGGGCGGAACACCCACACCGGTGGATAGGCGAGAAAATCCACCGTCGATTTGAATGAGCCGAGCACCATCCAGACGAGCGGAGCCAGGAAGGCGCCGACCACCACCCAGCCGGCGATGATGAGCCCGCCCTGCCGCATCAGCCGGCGTTTCATGACGCCACCCGGCGCAGCCGAATTAGCCCGAGCGTACAGGCCAGCACCAGCGCGAACAGCACGAGCGCCACCGCCGAACCGTAGCCGATCCGATCATAGGAGAGCGCGACGAGGTAGTTGTAGAGGTTGATCGTCTCCAATTCGTGGCCCGGTCCGCCGCCGGTCATCACGTAAATGATGTCGATGACCTTCAGCAGGTCCATCACGCGCAGCATCGCCGCGATCAGCAGCGCCGGCATGAGCAGGGGAAGGGTGATGAACCGGAACCGTTGCCAGACGCTGGCGCCATCGACGCGGGCCGCCTCGAACGGCTCGGGCGGCAGCGCGGCGAGACCCGCCATGCAGATCAGCGCCACCATCGGCGTCCACATCCAGGCATCGACCAACACCAAGGTCGGCACGACCCAGGCCGGATCGGACAGCCAGAGCGGCGGGGAAGCGATCCCGACCACGCCGAATAGCCAGCGCACGACGCCGAGGGAGGGATCGAGCATCACCACCCAGACGAGGCCCATCGCCACTGGCGTCGCGACCATCGGCAGGATCAGCAGCGCCCGCAGCAGGTCGCGGCTCGGGAATCTCTGGTCCAGCAGCAGCGCGATCCCCAGCCCGGCCGGCATGTTCGAGGCCAGCCCCAGCGCGGTGAAGTAGAGCGTTCGCTCCAGCGCGCCGGTGAATCGCGCGTCGCCGGCCATGGCGGCGAAATTGCCCGCACCGATGAAGCGCGGCGCCGCGAAGCCGATGAGCGACCAGCGGTGCAGGCTCATGTACCCGAGGTAGATGAGCGGAAACCCCATCACCAGCACCATTACCAGCAGGGCCGGCGCGGTCAGGATGTCAGGGGTCCAGTCCCGTCGCCGGCGCGCGGTGGGCCGCGCAGCCGCGCGGGCCAAGGCGATCGGCGCCAGGCTGTCAGCCACTCAGGATACTCACCACCTGCTTCTGCATGGCGTTGGCTGCGTTCTCGGCGTTGCCGCCGCGCAGCACGGTGGTGATCGCCTCGCCGATCGCGGCGCGCACCTCCGCGACCGGGATGACGAGCGGATTGGCGCCGTTCGGCACCGCGTTCGGGATCTCCAGCTTGGTGGTCGCGATCATGTCGGGCGGCACCGACTTCGCATAGACATCGCCGTCATAGATCGACCGGCGCGACGGCGGCAGGTGCGTCGCCTCGGTGGACGCGGCCATCGCCGCCTTCGAGGTCAGATACTGGATCGCCAGCCAGGTCGCTTCCTGCTGCTTCGACGATCTGGCGATCGCCGGCGCCCAGGAGATCACGGTGCTATGGCTGCCCGCCGGCCCGCCCGGCAGCGGCGCGACGCCGACATCGCCGACGACGCGCGACTGTGCCGGGTCCTTGAAATAGGCGAGAAAGTTGGTCGCATCGATGAACATCGCCGAATGCCCTTGCTGGAACAGCGGATAGGTGGTCTTCCACTGCATCCCCAGGATGTTCGGCGGCCCGGCCGAGCGCAGCAGCTCGCCGTAGTATTTCAGCGCGCTCACCGCCGCCGGGCTGGCAAGCTCGGGAGTGCCCTTCTCGTCCTGCCATCGACCGCCGAAGGCGAACAGGAACGGCGCGAAGGTATAGACCGCCTGCACGCCGTCGCCCCGCGTGGCGATGCCGGAGACGTCGCCCTTCGGCTTGTTCAGCGCCTTCGCCGTCGTCATCAGCGCGTCGAGGGTGCCGGGCACCTGAAGCTGCTTCGCCGCCAGCATAGTCTTGTTCACGAACAGCGCCTGAAGCTCGATCGTGATCGGGATGCCGATCTGCACTCCGCCGTACTGAGCGATCTTCAGGATGTTCGGAAAGAAATCGGCGAAGTCCCAGTCAGGCGCGGTCTGGTCGGAGCGGATGAACTTGTCGAGCGGCGCGTACCAGCCCGCGCGCGAGAACGCGGCGGCGTCCCATGACGGCAGGGTGAAGAACCCATCCACCGAACCGGGATCGGCGCGCAGCGTGAGCGGCAGCTTCTGGCGCAACTGGTCCTCGTACAGGATCTCCCAACCGACCTTGATGCCGGTGTCGCGCTCAAGGGCCGGAAGCTGGGTCTGCGCCCATTGGGTCCACGGGTGGACGGAAACCATGAACCGAAGCGACGTACCGGTGAACCGCTTCCAGTTGAAATCGGCGGCGTGTGCGGCGGGCGCCAACGCCGCCGCCCCGATCAGGCCGAGCACCCCGCGTCGGCGCATGCTGGCACTCACGGCTTCCTCCCGTTTGCTGTTGGCGCAACCTTGGCGAGACGGTGCGAGGGGAGTCAACCAGGACGCCGTCAGGGCGGCAGCGGTGAGCAGGCCGCGGCGGCGGCGCGCGCCAGCACCAGCATCCGGCGCGCGGCCACCCCCGCCCCCGCCACGTCGCCGAGCAGGTGACGCAGAAACGGGTGCGAGACGATCGCGTGGGCGGCGGCGTTGACGGCGAACTGCGTCGCCGCGACCGACGCGGCCGCCATTGCCGTCCGCCGCAGCAAGGCGAGCGTCCCGGCGAGCCCCGGACGCATCCCGTGCAGTGCCGCGACCTGGCGCACCAGCCGCAAGCCGCGCCATCCGACCGTCAGGGCATCCAGTGCCGGGGACGGGGTCGCGGCGACGATGGCGCCGGCCTGGAACGCGGCGGTCCGGCCAAGCGCGTCCGCCCCCTCCAGCAGCCTCATCCCCGGTCCCGCGCGCAACAACGCCAGCACCAATTCCGCAGTGTCGGCCGCGGCGAGTGCCGGGAGCAGGGCCATGTGTTCAGGCAGATCCGCGACCCAGCGCCGCGCGGCCGCCGCCACCCGCTCCGTCTCTCCGCTGGCCAGCTCGGCACGCAGCCGGTCCACGCGGCGAAGCGCCATCAGGCCGCGCACCTCCCGGCCGATGCCGGTGCCGATCAGGCCGAATCCAACCAGCACCACGGCGAGCCCGATCCAACCCAGCCCGGCCGCGCGGTCGAACAGCGCGCTGACCACCCACGCCGCCCAAAGCGCCGGGAGGCCTAACGCCAGAACGCCCGCGCCGAGCACCGCGGGCGGCAGCCGCGACCGCCGCGCCGGTACCGGCATCGGCGGCACGGTCGGCAGGGGCTCCAGCCGCGGCGCCATGTCCGGTTCGAGAAGCAGAAACGGTTCGGTTTGCGTCTCCATCAGAGAATGTCCGCCAAGAGGAAGGCCAGCAGCGCGTCGAGGCCGACCTGCGGCACGCCGCCGCGCCCATCCTCGGGAGGGCGCAGCGGCTCAAAGACCGGCAGCGCGAGAAAGCGGTGCTGCCAGAAGGCCTCGTCGGGAAGAGCGTCGGGAACTTCGCCGGGATACGAGCGGGCCGGCCGTGGCTCGCCGATGATGCGGCCTCGCACCGCCGACACCGGGCGGCCGGCCAGGGTCTCCACCACATCCTCGGTGCAGCGCACCGAAGCGACGGCGAACGCCGCCGACGTCGCCGCGCCTTCCGGCACGCTGGTCAGGCGGCGCATCAGCGCGGCCAGATTGCCGCGCTGGCGGGCGGCGACGTGGTCGGCCTTGGTGGCGGCGAACGCGACGCGCCCGATGGCCCGCGGCGGCAGCTCCAGCCGAGCGAACGCCGCCAGCCAGTCGGTCCAGGATCGGTCCCAGCGCAGCGCGCCGGAAGCGGCGGCCAGTGCCGCATGCGCGTCGGCAAAGGCTGCTCGGCCCTGGTGCAAGGCCGAGAGCAGGTCAGCCAGCACCACGAGCCGGTCAAGGTCGCCGAACAGGGGCGAGATCAGGTCGCTTCGCACCGCCTCCACATAGACATCGAACCGCGCGCGCAGCAGGGTCGCGAGCGGGCTGCGCCCCGGCAAGGGAAAGAAATGCATGTAGGGCGGGGGGGCGCCCGGCGGCGGCATCAGGAACCGCCCCGGCTGCAAAAACGCCAGCCCCGCCTCATCGCGTAGCCGGCGCAGGCAGGCGGCGTAGAGCCGGTGCCCGGTCAGCGCCAACGCCTCGTCAGCCGGCGCCGTGGCCGGCAGCCCGCGCGCGAAACCCAGGAATTCGCGCACCATCCCGGCGATTTCCGGCGCCTCCAGCCGCCGCAGCGTCGCGGCGGACCACGAGGCGAAGTCCTCTTGAAGCAGCGGCAGGTCGAGCAGCCACTCGCCTGGATAGTCGAGAAACTCCAGCCGCCACATGCGCGGGCCGAGCACGGCCAGCAGCCCGTCGCGCGCCACGTCGAGGTCGAGCGCGAGCAGCGATACTGACGTGGTCCGCTCCGGCCAGCGGGGCGGATCGGCGACCAGCGCGGCGAGATGGGCGGCGAAATCGAACCGGGGCAGGCCGGAGGCCGCCGCCGGCGCCACGGAGACGCGCAGCTGCCGGCCGCCGAGCCGATCGGCTATTGCCGGCAGGCTGCGCCGGCCCGCCGCCAGGGCCACCAGGTTGGCGGCGAGCGAGGTCAGGAACGCGGTCTTCCCCGCCCGCGCCAGCCCCGTCACCCCGACGCGAATGGTGCTGCGCATCGGAAACAACTCGGAGGCGAAGGGGATGGCGCTCAGAAAAGTTCCTACTCGGTCGGGCGACGTCGGTCCCGGTCCCGCGGCTCAGGCAACCACGGGCCGAGCACCTGATCCTCGGCGTAGGCCATAGCCGCCAAATCGGCGTGCCGGTCCTCGCCCCGCTGGCCGAGGTCGTACGCCACGAGCCTGCGCGCCCGGACAGCTTCGCGGCCGATGATCTCGGGCACTTCGTTCCGAAGGCTCGGGCTGCTCTCCAACACGGCCTCGATGCCGTTCCGAGCACGCAGGATCGTCCTGATCCAGCCGCGCCGTGGGCGGGACGCGGGCGATGCCTGCAGCTTCATCAGGTGCTCGATGACAGTCCCGATATGGCTTGCCAAAGTCCGACGCTCGGATGCGCCCAAGCATTCGATCTCCTCGGCCACATTCGACCAGTCCACCGGCACCTTGCTGGGCTCGCGGGCGGCGGAGCGCAGCGCCCGCGCCTGCTGCGCCGACCAGAGCGACAGGTCGGTCCTGTGGAGTTCACCCATGCCCGCAATCTCGCACGAAAAGTTCTGATCAGCGCATCGGCGCGGCCTTTGCCTCGCGCAACGGCGTGCCCGCCGCCGCCAGCTCGCGCAACAGGCGCGAGGGCGCCCAGCGGTCGCCGTATTGCTGGTGCCAGGCGGCGATCTGATTGTAGACGTCACGAACCCCGATCTGATCGGCCCAAAACATCAGCCCGCCGCGATAACGGGGGAAGCCGAAGCCGTGCAGCCACATCACGTCGATGTCGCTGGCACGATACGCCTTGCCCTCCTCCAGGATGCGGCACGCCTCGTTGACCGAGGAGAACAGCAGCCGCCGCAGGATCTCCTGGTCGGTGAACGCGCGTTGCGCTACGCCCATCTCGGCCGCGACCTCCTTGATGATGCGCGCGACCTCCGGATCGGGATGCGGCGTGCGGTCGCCCTTCTCATAGCGATACCAGCCCGCGCCGGTCTTCTGGCCGAAGCGCCCGCGTTCCGCGACACGATCGGCGATCGGCAGCTTGCGGAAGGTCGGATCCTGCGCCGCCCGGCGCTTGCGGCTGGCGAGCCCGATGTCGAGCCCGGCGAGATCGCCCACCGCGAACGGCCCCATCGGATAGCCGAAATCGACCATCACCTTGTCCACCTGCTCGGGCAGGCAGCCTTCCTCCAGCAGGATCACCATCTCGGTGCCGAACGGCGCGCGGGAGCGGTTGGCGACGAACCCGTCGGTGTTGCCCGCCATCGCCGAGAGCTTGCCGATCTTGCGGCCCATCGCCATCGTGCGGACCAGCGTCTCGGGCGAGGATTTCGCGCCGCGCACCACCTCCAATAGCTTCATGACGTTGGCCGGGCTGAAGAAATGCGCCCCGGCGACATCCTGGGGGCGCGACGTCTCGGCGGCGAGCTGGTCGATGTCGAGCGCCGAGGTGTTGGACAGGATCAGCGCGCCCGGCTTCATCGCCCTGTCGAGTGCGCGGAAGATCGGTTTCTTGACGTCCATCTCCTCGAACACCGCCTCGATGACGATGTCGGCGTCGCCGATGTCGTCATACCCGGCGACCGGCCAGATGCGGGCCAGCCGACGCTCCATCTCGTCCTGGGCGAGGCTGCCGCGCTTGACGGAGGTGGCGTAGTTGGCGCGGATGCGCTCCATGCCGCGGTCGAGCGCCTCCTTCGTTGCATCCATGATCTTCACTGGATAACCGAAATCGGCGAAGCTCATCGCGATGCCGCCGCCCATCGTGCCGGCGCCGACCACCGCGGCGGCGCTGAACGGGAGCGGCTCGGTGCCGGGAGGAATATCGGGGAGCTTGGCGACCTCGCGCTCGGCGAAGAAGGCGTAACGAAGCGCGCGCGCCTCGTCGGAGTTCTCCAGTTCCGCGAACAATTCCTGCTCGCGCGCGATGCCCTGGTCGAACGGCAGGGCGCAGGCGGCCTCGACGGCGAGGATGCAGTTGTAGGGCGCCTTCTGGTTGCGCGCGCGCCGGGCGATGGATTTGCGCGTGGCGTCGAAGATGCCGGGATCGTCCTTGGCCTCGGCCAGCCGCTCGTCACGGTCGCGCACGCGCGGCAACGGGCGGGAACCGGCGATCTCGCGCGCATAGGCAACGGCTTCGGCGCGAAGATCGGCGCGTTCGTCCACCAGTCGGTCGATGATGCCGAGCAACTTGGCCTCGGTCGCCGAGACGTGCCGGCCGGAGGTGATCATCTCCAGCGCGACCTTCGGCCCGGCCAGGCGCGGCAGCCGCTGCGTGCCGCCGCCGCCCGGCAGGATGCCGATCAGCACCTCCGGCAGCCCGACCTTCGCCGAGGCGACCGCCACCCGATAATGGCACGCCAACGCGATCTCCAGCCCGCCGCCGAGGGCGTAGCCGTGGATTGCGGCGACGACCGGCTTTTCGGATGCGTCGAGGATGTCATAGACCCGCTGCCCGAGAGGCAGCCGCTTGCGCCCGGTGCCGAAGCCCCGGATATCGGCCCCCGCGATGAAGCTGCGCCCCGCGCCGATCAGCACCATCGCCCGGATCGCCGGATCGGCGTTGCCCTGCTTGACTGCGTCGATGATGCCCTCGGCCACGCCCGGGCCGAGCGCGTTGACGGGCGGATAATCGACGGTGATGACGCCGATCTCGCCCTCGCGGTCGAGACGGACGGGTGGCGTATCGGTCATGGCGCTTCGCTCCCTTGGCGGCCGGACGATAGGGGGGGAGGCGCGGGGCGTCCACACGCGGCGCAGCCACGCAGCTCCCTCAGAACGCGCCGTATCGCGTCGATCACCGCCCCAGGTTGATCGACTTGGATATAATGACCAGTATGCGGAACGACCTCGCTCACCCCGCGTTTCGAAAGCGCCGCAAGGCGATCGTGCCCCGCTCTCCAAGCTGCTTCCATGGCTGCAATAGACGCCGGCGGTACGCCCGGCGCCCCCTCCAGGTTCCCGCGCGTCATCACAATCAGCGGTTTGTCGCCGAATGACAGACGGGCAGTGTCGAATTCAGCGCTGTCGACCAAGGGCTCGTGGCCGTTCGGTAGAAGGTTTTCACCCTCTGAGATCATCGCCTGCCAAACTCGAGGTAAAGCCAGCTGACGGGCACTCGCCCGTCGAAGTGTGTCATCCAGATGGTCAGAACTGCCGCTCATCTCGACACAGCCCTTCGCCGCTTGCGTGGACGGATGAGTTAACTTTCCCGCTTGCGCGAGAGCGAGGCACGCGCGATTGCTCGCGAGCATCCGTTTGAAACCATCCAGCAGCGCGGTCTTGTTTCCGGGCGACAATTCCGCTTGAAGAACGCTCAGCATGCCGGGAAAGCCAGGATCGACCAGCACCGCGCCCGCTATTTCCTCGGGGTAGGTCGCCGCAAATAGCAGCCCGACCTCGCCTCCGAGAGAATGCCCCACGAACAAGATCGGCGTAGCGATACCGGCAGCTTTGAGCAGATGATGAAGATCATCGACGATGTTTGCGTCGGTTGACGGGCGCGTGGCCGCGTCGCTGAAGCCGAGCCCGGCGCGGTCATATGCGCAAACCCGGGTGAAACGTCCGACCTCCGCTTGCACATGACGCCATGTGATCATGCTGTTGCCGGAGCCGGCCTCCAGTATCACGGTCGGTTGACCTGATCCGATGCAGTAAAGATTGAGCCGGCGCGCGCCATCGACCGCAATGAGGTGCTGCGGCGTGGTATAGACTCGGTCGGGAACGACCGTTTGAGGGATCGCGGTTGCGGTGCCAATGCCGGTTACGACCGCAGCGATCGTCAATGCCCTTGCGATCATTGAGACTCTTTTGCATTTGCCGCCCCGCTTCATTTTGGTCCTCATAACGCGCTGGCGCCAGTGCTAGAATAACAAGGTCAACTTGGATCGCCAGGCCCGGCAAGCAGCGGCGCCGTCGCGGTCCGTTTCACCGTAAAGTGTTTGGCCGCCAGCGCTGCTGTCTTGCCTAATAGTGACGAGAAGCCGACAGCGCGGCCGCGTAATCAGCATACTCGCTGATATTACCTGAAAGGCGATATATTGCCTGAAAACAGCTATCACCTAGTGGCCTGCGATTGGAGGCGGCGATTTGTAGGCGCAGTTCTGGCTCTCTTTCTGTTGGTAGGTCAAATCTCCCAAGTGCTGGCGTCCGAAGCGGATCAGCCGGAAACAGACACGGCGCAAGCAGCGGGAATCGTCGAGATCGCTCGACGGGCGATGTCCGAAAATCATCTGCGAGCGGTCATACTTCGCGTGACGGTTGACGGTCAGAACGTCGTAACAAAAGCCATGGGAATGTCCGCTGACAACGTGCCGGCCACCACGGCCATGCATTTCCGCAATGGAGCGGTGGCGATTTCCTATATCGCGACCCTGCTGCTTCAACTGGTGGACGATGGGGTCGTGACCCTCGATGAGCCACTTTCCACCTGGCTACCCGAGTTGCCCGATTCTGATCGCGTCACGCTGCGGATGTTGGCGACCATGACGGCCGGCTATCCAGATTACGTAAGAAACCCGGAGTTCCTTAAAGAAAACGCCGCGGATATCTATCGTCAGTGGAAACCTCAGGAGCTCATCGATCTCGGCCTGTCAACGCCGCGCATCTTCGATCCGGGGACCAATTGGGACTACTCGCATACGAACTATGTCATTCTTGGACGCGCGCTGGAGAAGATCACCGGCAAGCCCATGGCGGAGTTGATGCGGGAAAGGATTTTGCGGCCCCTCCAGTTGACCAATACCCGCAGCGTGCCGACACCCGCAATCCAGAGGCCCGTGCTTCACGCATTCAGTTCCGAGCGACGCGAGGCACTCGGCATTCCACCGTGGGAGCCGTTTTATGAGGACTCGACATATTGGAACCCGTCCTGGACGCTTGCCGAAGGGGCGATCCAGACGACAAACATCTATGATATGACCGCAACCGCAGACGCAATCGGGACGGGATCATTACTCTCGGCCGACTCGCATGCCGCGCAAGTCGCGCCGAGCCTGATTGGCTTTGGGCACGTACAGGCAGGATGTCCCACCTGTCATACGCTCGACGAAATTTACAGCTATGGCATCGGCGTCGTTATCTCCGGCCCGTGGATTTTGCAGAATCCGTTATTCGGAGGCTATGGGTCCGTGGAAGCGTATCTCCCGTCCGAAAAGATCGCGATAGCCGTCGCGGTGACGTTCGGCGAAGCGAGCTTTGACGACCAAGGAAACAATTTGAATGATCAGGCTGCCAAGTCGATCTTTTCGGAAATAGCGGCCTTCATGACCGGTCAGCCCCCGCCGCAGTGAATTGCCGGCATTTTGCCAATGCCTACAGCACCGCCTCCGCCACTACCCGCATCACCTCCATGCTCGCGCCCTTCAGCACCATCGTCCCTACATGGCGATCCCTCGCCACCTGCTTCCACGCCGCCAGCCTGTCACGGATCATCTCGGCCGACCCCACAAGCGATATTTCGTCCACCAGCTTGTCGGGCACGGCCGCTGCCGCCTCGCCCTTCTTGCCGTCCAGGTACAAATCCTGGATCGTCTTCGCTGCGCCTTCGTAGCCGAGCTTGATCGCGACATCGTTGTAGAAGTTCTTTGCTCGCGCGCCCATGCCGCCGATGTAGAGCGCGAGTTCCGGGCGGATGGCGTCGCGACAGGCGGCCACGTCCGGCCCCATCTTGCCGCGCACGAAAGGCGCCACGTCGAACGCATCGAGGCTCGGCGTTCGGCCCGCCTTGCGCATCCCCTCCAGGATCGGGTCGGTGACGATCCCCGGCCGCTCGGGCGAGTAGAAGATCGGCAGCACCCCGTCCGCCACCTCGCCCGCAGTGCGCAATCCGGCCGGGGTGATGGAGGCGGTGTAGAACGGCAGCGCCGGGTTGCCGTGCGCGATGCTGCGGAGCGGCTTGCCGAGACCCGTCGCGTCGGCGCCGCGATAGGGAATGTCGTAGTGCTCGCCGTGGAACTCGAGCGGCGCCTGGCGCGCCAGCACCTGGCGGATGATCGCGATGTATTCTTTCGTGCGCAGCATCGGTTTGCCGTAGGCGACCCCGTGCCAGCCCTCCACAACCTGCGGGCCGGAGACACCGACGCCGCAGAGGAAGCGGTCGCCCGACAGGTGTTGCAGGGTGATCGCCGTCATCGCCGCCATCGTCGGCGTGCGCGCGTGCATCTGCATGATGCCCGTGCCCGCCTTGATGCGGGTGGTGCGCGCGAGAATCCAGGTGACGGGCGTCACGGCATCGGTGCCGTACGCCTCGCCGGTCCAGATTTGCGCGAAGCCGAGGCGCTCGGCCTCCGACACGCGGTCCATGTCGAGGCGCGGTTGCGCGCTCGACAGGTCGATGGTGATGCCGAGCTGCATGGCTTTCTCCTCAGCGCACCTTCGCGGCCACCTCGTCGCGGAAACGGCGCATGTTGTCGATCGTGGCGGCGAGCGTCGGGCCGAACAGGCCGAAGTCGAACGAGGTCACGCCCACCTCGGCGAGCGCCTTGATGTCGCCTGCGTAGTCGGCCGCGCCGCCGGTGAACAGCTTGCGCTCCCCCTCGACCGTGCCCTTCGGCTGCGCCTCGGGGTTGGACGACACGCGATATGCCAAGCCCACCGCCTCGGGCGCGCGTCCGGCCTTTTCCGCCATTCCCCGCAGCTTGGCGACGCCGGCCTTGTAGCGGCTGAGCGTGTCCATCGGAAACGCCGGGTTGGTGCCGATCGGATACCACGCATCGCCGTAGCGCGCGGTGCGCCGCAGCGCCGGGTTGCTCTCGCCGCCCACCCAGATCGGGATGGGCGACTGCACGGGCTTCGGCTGGAACACCACGCCCGTGAAATTCGTGTATTTGCCCTCGAACCGCGGCTCGTCCTGCTCCCACAGGGCCTTGCAGGCCATCATGTATTCGTCCGTGACCGCGCCGCGCTCGTCGAACGGCGGCGTGCCCACGGCCTCGAATTCCTCCCGCATCCAGCCGGCGCCGATGCCGAGCGTGAGCCGGCCCTTCGACAGCACGTCCAGCGTGGCGAGCAGCTTCGCCGTCAGCACGGCCGGGCGATGCGGCACGACCATCACCGATGTCACGATCCGCAGGCGGGAGGTCTTGGCCGCGATGAACATCGCGGTCATCAACTGCTCGTGGCGATCGACGCGCGCGCCGGACGAGAAGGCGCCGCTTTCGGAGTAGGGATAGCGCGAACCGATGTCGGTCGGGATGAGCAGGTGATCGCTGATCGTCACGTAATCGTACCCCAGCATCTCGGCCTCGGTCGCGATCCGCGCGATCGTGTCAGGGGCGGTCAGATCACCGCTGGTCGGCGCGCTGCACCCGATCTGCATGGTTCCCTCCTGGCTCATTTGCCTTGGCGGGGACGATACCACAGGATGCGCGGCAGGCGAGCCTGGGCGGAACGCCGGGGGAGGTTCGATGAAGTTCGGCATCCACATCGGCACGCGCGGCTGCCTGACCTCGGGCGCCAACCTGATGGCGTGCGCACGGAAGGCGGAAGCACTGAACTACGATATCATCGGCATCCCCGATCGGCTGATCCTGCCCAGCGATGTCGGCACCCGATACCCGTACACCGATGATGGGGTATGGGTGGGCGCCCAGACCGGGGAGTGTCTGGACGTGCTCGGCGCGCTTTGCTTCCTTGCCGCGGGCACGCACCGGATTCGTTTGCTGCCATCGGTGCTGGTCGTGCCCTATCGCCCGGCGATCGTCGGCGCGAAGATGCTGGCCACGGTCGATACGCTGTCCGATGGACGGCTGATCGCCGGCGTCGGCGTGGGTTGGATGCGCGAGGAGTTCGAGCCGCTCGGCGCGCCTTCGGTGACGCAGCGCGGCGCGGTCACCGACGAGTATCTCGCCGCGTTCCGCGCGCTGTGGACTGAGGAGTCGCCGGCGTTTCACGGCCGGCATGTGCGCTTCGAGAACGTCTCGTTCCGCCCCAAGCCGGTGCAATCCCGCATCCCCGTCTGGGTCGGCGGCGAGAGCCAGGCCGCGCTGCGCCGCACCGCGCGCTTCGGCGACGGCTGGTATCCGGCGTCGCACAACCACGAGGCGCCGTACGACACGCCGGCGCGGCTGCGGGCCGGGATCGAGCGCCTGACGCGCGCGGCCGAGGCGGAAGGGCGCGACGCTGCCGGCATCGAGGTCGCCTATCTGTGGTTCAAGCCGCCGCAATGGACCGTCCAGGGGAACGCCCTGCGCACGGCGGATGGGACTCGGCAGATGTTCACCGGAACTGCCGACGACATGCGCGAGGACGCCGGCGCGCTGGCGGACGCGGGCGTGGATCACCTGATCACCCTGCCGCAAGCGCCGACGATCGAGGAGACGCTCGAGCGTCTCCAGCACTTTGCCGAAGACGTGATGGGCGGCTGAGGGGGATGTCAATGACCGACGCCGAGCTTCTGTCCGCGCCGCTGCCCGAGCTGATGGCGCGCGCCGCCGCGTCGCGCGACGCCGCGCACGGGCGGCTGATCTCCTACTCGCGCAAGGTGTTCATCCCGCTCACCAAGCTCTGCCGCGACGTCTGCCACTACTGCACCTTCGCCGAACGCCCGCGCGCCGGCCACGCCGCCTATCTCTCGCCCGACGAGGTGCTCGACATCGCGCGCGCCGGGGCGCGGGCGGGCTGCACGGAGGCGCTGTTCACGCTCGGCGACAAGCCGGAGCTGCGCTACCGGGCCGCGCGCGAAGCGCTGGCCGCGTCCGGCCACCCCAGCACGATCGACTATCTGCGCGAGATGTGCGCGTTGGTCCTGCGCGAGACGGGGCTGTTGCCGCATGTCAATCCCGGTGTGATGACGCGCGAGGAGATCGCGGCGTTGCGCGAGGTTTCGGCCAGCCAGGGCGTGATGCTCGAAAGCACCAGCCGGCGGCTGTGCGAACCCGGCGGCGTGCATTTCGGCTCGCCCGACAAGCTGCCCGAGCGGCGGCTGGAAACGATCCGGCTGGCGGGCGAACTGGCCGTGCCGTTCACCACCGGCATCCTGATCGGCATCGGCGAGACGCGCGCGGAGCGCATCGACGCGCTGCGCGCGATCGGCGATCTGCATCGCCTGCACGGCCACATCCAGGAAGTCATCGTCCAGAACTTCCGCGCCAAGCCGAACACCAAGCGCGCGGGCGCGCCGGAACCTGATCTTGACGATCTGCTCTGGAGTGTCGCCGTCGCGCGTCTGGTGCTGCCGCTTGAGGTGCATGTCCAGGCGCCCCCCAACCTCTCGCCCGGCGCGTATGAGCGGCTGATCGAGGCAGGGATCGACGATTGGGGCGGCGTGTCGCCGGTCACGCCGGACCATGTGAACCCCGAGGCGCCCTGGCCGGAGATCGCCGCCCTCGCCGAGCGCAGCGCCGGGAGGGGCAAGCTGCTCGTCGCCCGCCTGCCGGTCTATCCCGCGTTCGCGCACGCGCCCGAACGTTGGCTCGCGACCCCGATGGCCGCGCCTGTGCTGCGGTCGATGGACGCCGACGGTTGGGCGCGCGACGATTCCTGGGCGCCGGGGCTGACGGCGATTCCGCGCCGCCGGCCTCCGCGTCTGCGTTCGGTCGATCCCTCGCTTGCCGATGCGGTGGCGAAGGCGTCCGACGGCGCGCGGCTCGATGAAGCAGAAATCGTGCGCCTGTTCGCTGCGCGCGATGCCGACTACGAGCATGTGCTGTCGGCGGCCGACGCTCTACGCCGGCGCGTGTCGGGCGAGGTCGTGCGCTACGTCGTCAACCGCAACATCAACTATACGAACATCTGCTATCACCGCTGCAAGTTCTGCGCCTTCTCGAAGGGCAAGACGCACGAGGCGCTGCGCGGCACGCCCTATGATCTCGACCACGAGGAGATCGTTCGCCGCTCGGTCGAGGCGTGGGAGCGAGGCGCGACCGAGGTGTGCCTCCAGGGCGGCATCCATCCCGACTACACGGGCGAAACCTATGTGCGCATTTGCCGCGCCATCAAGAGCGCGGTGCCGGGAATGCACATCCACGCCTTTTCCCCACTCGAAGTCACGCAAGGCGCGGCGACGCTCGGCCTGAGCCTGCCCGCGTTCCTCGCGCGGTTGAAGGCGGCCGGGCTCGGCACGTTGCCTGGCACCGCGGCGGAGATTCTCGACGATGCCGTGCGCGCGGTGATCGCGCCCGACAAGATCAACACCGCGCAGTGGCTCGCCGTGGCGCGCGCATCGCACGCGCTGGGTCTGCGGACGACCTCGACGATCATGTATGGGCATATCGAGCGCCCCGTCTCCTGGGCGCGCCATCTGCTCGCGTTGCGCGATCTACAAGCCGAAACGGGCGGCTTCACCGAGTTTGTGCCGCTGCCGTTCGTCCACATGGAAGCGCCGATGTATCTGCGCGGCCTCGCCCGCAAGGGGCCGACGTTCCGCGAGGCGGTGCTGATGCACGCGATCGGGCGGCTGGCGCTGCACCCGCTCATTGCGAACATCCAGACATCGTGGGTGAAGATGGGGCCGGACGGCGCGGCGATTTGCCTGCAGGCAGGCGCCAACGACATGGGCGGCACCTTGATGAACGAAAGCATCTCCCGCGCGGCCGGCACCCAGCACGGCCAGGAGTTCCCGCCCGAGGCGATGGAGGCGCTGATCCGCGGCATCGGGAGGACGCCGCAGCAGCGCGACACCCTCTATCGGCCGGTGGCGGACGAACGGCGCGCCGCCGCCTACGGCGCGCCCGAACTGGCGCCGGTGGTGCAGACGGCGCCGCGCAAGATGATGGCCGCCGAGTAAGCGATGCGATCACGCAAAATCGCCCGCCAACGAAGCTCGCACGCCCGCCAGCACGCGGGCCATGTTGCGGCCCACGCGCGCCAGGGCGTCATCCCACGCGAACAGGCCGAAGCGGTCGAACTCCGGCACGAGCGAGCCGTCGCGCGCGCTGAAGCAGGAGGTGCAAACCAACCGCCCGGGGTCCGGCACTTCGCCGGGCCACCAGGCGAATAGCGCCAAATCCTTTCCCGGCAGATAGCCATGCCGGCCCAAATCGGTCAGCGCCGCCGCCTCGGCGACCAGCCCTGTCTCCTCGGTCAGCTCGCGCACGGCGGCAGCGCCCGCCGTCTCGCCGGGTTCGACCAGACCCTTGGGGATATCCCAGCGCGGTGAGCGCGTCGCGTGGCCCAGCAGCAGTCGGGCGCCGTCGGTCACCACGATCCCGCTGCTCAGGTGCCGGGCCATGCGCTCAGTCGGCCAGCGCCGCCTCGACCGCTTGCGCGATGGCGAACAGCCGCGCGTCACCCATCGTCTCGCCCATCAGCATCAGCCCGACCGGGGCTTCGCCCGCACGGTGGCAGGGCAGGCTGATCGCGCAGCGATCGAGGAAGTTGCCGAGCGCCGTGTTGCGCAGCGAGAGCAGATTGACCCGGTTGTAGTCCCGCTCGTCGTCCAGATCGGCGATCCGCGCCGGCAGGATCGGGCTGGTCGGCACCGCCAGCGCGTCGAAATCCGCGGTTGCGGCATCGAAATGGCCGACGATCCGACTGCGCGCGGCGCGCAATTCGATGTAGTCGGCGGCACTCATGCGCTCGCCCCGCTCGATGCGGTGCCGGATGCGCGGATCGTAGAGCGCGCCTTTCTCGCGCAGCAGATCGCGGTGCCACGCATACGCCTCCGACTCCGCGAATCCCCCTTTGGCGCTGACCGCCTGGATTTCCGCGAACTGGGGAAAGCGCACGCGCACGATCCGGGCACCGGCCTTGGACAGCACATCCAGCGCGCGGTGGAATGCGGCGTCGACCACCGAATCCATGCCGTCGAGCACCACGTTCTCCGGCACCGCCAGTCGCAGTCCCGCCAGCGAAGCCGGCTGGGGCGCTCCCGGCGGACTGCCGGCGAGTACCGCATCGACGATGGCGCAGCAGGAGACGGAGTTCGCCAGCGGCCCGATCGAATCAAGGCTCGGGGCGAGCGGCAGCACGCCCTGGATCGGGACGCGTCGCGCCGTCGGCTTGTAGCCGACCACCCCGCAATAGGCCGCCGGGATTCGGCAGGACCCGCCTGTATCGGTGCCGAGCGCGGCCAGTGCCATGCCGTCGGCCACCGACACGCCCGCGCCCGAGGAGCTGCCGCCGGGAATGCGCCCGTTCGCGCGATCCCACGGGCTGAGCGGCGTGCCGTAATGCGGGTTGATGCCGAGCCCGGAGTAGGCGAACTCGGTCATGTTGGTCCGCCCGATCGGCACGAACCCGGCCGCCAGCAGCCGGGCGACGACGGGCGCGTGCGCGGTTGCGGCTGGAGCGTCGGCCAGCGCCCGCGATCCCGCCGGCGTCGGCTCGCCGGCTACGTCCAGCAGGTCCTTCAGGCTGACCGGAATGCCGGCGTACGGACCCGGCGCGCGGCCCGCGCGCCGCAGCGCATCCATCGCGTCGGCCGAGGCGCGTGCCTGGTCCGAATACACCTTCACGAAGGCGCGAGAGCCTTCGCCGTCCGGGTCGGCGATCCGCGCCAGACACGCCTCGACCAGTGCGCGGCTGCTGACGCGGCTCTCGGCCAGGGCCTGGGCATGATCGGTGATCGTCTTCATGATGCTGTCCTCCGTTCCAAGAGGATGCCCGTGACCGACAAACCCGCCAAGCCGGTGCTGATCACCGGCGCCTCCGGCAACCTCGGGCGCCAGCTCGCGCGCGGGCTGGGCGCTGCCGGCTGGACCCTGCGACTGACCGACATCGCACCGTTCCCTGATGCGCTTCCCGCCGGTGCGGCGTTCACCCGCGCCGATTTGAACGACGGCGTGGCGATCCTGCGGCTGGCCGAAGGCTGCGGGGCGATCGTGCATCTGGGCGGCGTGTCGACCGAGCGGCCGTTCGAGGAGGTGCTCGGCCCCAACATCCGCGGCCTGTTTCACGTCTACGAAGCGGCGCGCCGAGAGCGGGCGCGGGTGGTGTTCGCCTCCTCCAACCACGCCATCGGCTTCCACGAGCGCGACGAGGCGATCGGCGCCGATGCCGCGCTGCTGCCGGACGGCTACTACGGCCTGTCGAAGGCGTACGGCGAGATGATGGGCCGGATGTACTGGTTCAAGCACGGCGTGGAGAGCGTCTCGCTCCGCATCGGCTCCTGCTTCGCGGAGCCGGTGAACGCACGCATGCTCGCCACCTGGCTGTCCTTTCCGGACTTCGTGCGATTGGTGATGCGCTGCGTGCTCGCCGAGACCGTCGGGTGCGGCGTGGTCTGGGGCGCCTCGTCGAATGCGCGCATGACCTGGTGGCGCGACGATTCTCGCGCCGCGATCGGCTGGGCGCCCCAGGACAGCGCCGACCCGTTCGCGGGCCAGCTCTCTGGCAAGGTCTCCGCCGATCCGGTGGAGGAGCGCTACATGGGCGGCTCCTATCCGGCCCAGGACTACACGCGATTCGAGCCGGCGCCTCGCTGGCGGGCCTGACGCACGGCGATTTGCCCGGTAACGGGAATTATACGATAATCTGCGCGCGCGAAGTGGCTGGTCGTCTGGGCAGGCATGTGCGCCATGGAAGAGGATGGCCGCTTTGCTTGGACACAGATTGCTGTTGGATGCGGTACACCCTCGGGGGCTGGTCCTATCGGAAGGTCCGTATCTTTCATCCGCGGAGATGCCCGCGCGGCGCGGAAACGTTCCCAGCCTTGACGGACTCCGCGCCCTCAGCGTCACCTTGGTTCTCGTGTCGCACTTTGTGAGTGCAACTATTTTCCCGGGGGGGCTGGGCGTCTATGTGTTTTTCATTATCAGTGGATTTTTGATCACGCGGTTGTTGCTCTCGGAAAGGAAGGCCGTCGGGACGATTTCACTCGGCCAATTCTACGCGAGGCGACTTCTCCGGCTGTATCCAGTTATCATCGTCTATACGGTCATCGTGGTCGTGCTTTCCTTTTTCGTTCTGGGCCGCCCTTTCAATCCGGCGGAGCCGCTCTCCGCACTGTTTTATTTCGCGAATTTCTGGTATTCCATCCGTGAACTTCATGGCCAAACTGCGGGTCTTCCATTCGCGATTTTCTGGTCGCTGTCCGTTGAAGAGCACTTCTACATACTGTTTCCCTTCGCTCTGGTATTGATGCGCGGCGATCCGCGACGACTGGCCATTGCGATGATGGCGGTCTGCGCGATTTCCCTGGGATTGCGTCTGATGGTGGCATTTCTCCACCCAGAGTATTTATCGTCCCTCGTGTTCTACTATCAATCCGAGTTCCGGCTGGATTCGATCGCCTTCGGAGTGCTGCTTGCCGCGGCGTGCGAAACGGCGGCGGGACGGCGGCTTTTGGGGCGCTTGACCCACCCATCCGTCTTCATTGCCGCCATCGCCGGCGTCGGGCTGTGCCTCGCCATTCGCGACCCGTGGTTTCGCGAGACCGTCCGATATACTCTTGAGGGCGTGTGTCTGACGGTGCTCGTCGCGAGCGTGCTCTTCACCAATAGGTACTGGCCGGCCAATATCCTCCTCAATACGGCGGTAATGATCTGGATCGGCCGGCTAAGTTACTCGCTCTACGTTTGGCATCTTGGCGTATCATATTTCATCGAAGCCCTCGGGCTGCCACAACGGCAGGAGATGCTGGTGGACTTTGTGTTTAGCATCCTGGTGGCCGTGAGTTCGTACTACATTATAGAGCAGCCCTTCCTGACCCTGCGTCATCGGTTCGGATCGCAGGCCCGAGCGTAGCACTCGCTTTAGGACGATGCCCCAGCGGTCCCGGCGAAGACCATGCGGTCCTTGTTCTCGCGCATCAGCATCGTGAAACCCGGAGTGCTGACCAGACCCAGACCTCGGGGCAGTCCCGTGTCGGGGTCGGACTCGATCTTGGCGTAGCTCGCGCCCGAGACCTTTTCCCACTTTCCGGCGGGTTTCTTGACCTCGACATTCGCGACGGTCGCCTTGAGGACCATGCGCACGATGGCCTCCTTGGGCGCGGACGGCTTGGTCAGGCTGGGGCAGCCCGCGATCATCTGCCACCCGTTCGCCAGCGCCCAACGGGTCAGCTCGTCCTTGTTCATTTGGCGATCCTTCGGTCGAGGCACCCGTCGTACCGGCGACTGCCGCGCCTGACAACCCGGCCCGCTCCCATTGCACCGGAGCCGAACGGGCCGGGCGCCCTGGTCGGGAAGTTCGCGCAAGATGGGCGCAGCGGATCACAACCAATTCAACACACTTAAAAAGCCTCAGGATAGGATCGCGTTTGTGCCGCAACGCTCCTAAAGTCCCATCCGCAACGGCCCTGGGAGGGTGTCCGTGTCGCGCTTGTGGCTAATGCTAGGCTGCGCCGTGCCTCTTTTTCTGACCGAGCCGGCCCGCGCCGCCGATCCGTCCGCGCCAACTGTCATCATGGTCGTAACGGCGACACGTCTGGCCGCCAAGCCCCATCGGCGCGCGGCGCACCCGCATGCGGCGCGGGGAATTCCGGGCTGCCAGGCGCAGGGACCGGCGAGCGCCTACAGTCCGGCCAGCGGCGTGGCGTTCGAGGGCCGCATCGCCAAGGTACTTTTCAAGCCCGACCGCACGGTCCTGTTCGTGCATGACGGCAATGGAGAGACTTGCGCCTTTCTGCCCCGGCGGGCGGAGTTGGAGCGGCGCGGCATTCCAGCGGCATTATTGCGGCGGCGTACGCCCGTGGCGATCGAGGGGTTCGCGAACCGATCGAATGCGCGAAAAGTTCTCGTCGTGGATATGATGGCCCGCCCGCGCGGTTGAGCACTGAACCTTGCTGGTGGCCGAGGGTTGGCCCGTCGGACGCTTTCCGCCAGAGTGCGTCGGCAGCTTGGAGGGGTGTGATGGGTACCGATAGGAGCGTGACGGCGGAGCTTTCCGCCTTCAGCGCCGGCATCCGGCTTGATCGCCTGCCCAGGGATGTCGTCGCCCGTGCGCGATCCCTGGTGCTTGACCTGGTCGGCAACATCGTGCGCGCGCGACATGACGCGGAGAGCACGGCCTCGTTCCTGTCGGCGGCCCGCGCGATGGGCATGGCGGGCGGCAATGCCGGCGTGTTCGGCGATGTGGCGCGCTATACGCCGGCCGGCGCTGCGTTCCTGAACGGCGCGCTGGCCCACTCGCTCGATTTCGACGACACCCACGCCGCAGGCAGCCTGCACCCCGGCGCCCCGGTGATCCCCGCCGCCCTCGCCGCCGGGGAGATGGCGGGGGCTTCGGGCGCGGACGTGCTGGCCGCGATCATCGCCGGATACGAGGTGACGTGCCGCGTGGCGCTGGCGCTGCCTGCCGGCGCGCATTATGACCGCGGCTTCCACCCGACCGCCACTTGCGGCGCCTTCGGGGCGGCGGCGGCGGCTTCGCGGGTGTTCGGGCTCGATGCCGATGGCGTCGCCGGCGCGCTGGGAACGGTGCTCAGCCAGACGGCCGGAAGCCTCCAGTTCCTCGTCAACGGCGCCTGGACCAAGCGTTTCCAGGTCGGCTGGGCGGCGATGAACGGGCTCATGGCCGCGACTCTGGTGCGCGAGGGCTTCAAGGGCCCGACCGAGGCCCTGGAGGGCCGGCACGGCTTCATGCGCGCCTACGCCCCCAACCCCACGCCGGAACGCGCGCTGCACGACCTCGGCCGCGCGTTCGAGCTGATGGCGACGGCGGTGAAGCCGTATCCCTCGTGCCGCTACGGCCATGCCGGGATCGACGCGGCGCTCGCAGTGCGCGCCGAGCACGGGTTGCGGCCCGAGGAGATCGAGGCGGTCACGTTCGGCCTGCCCGACGCGGGGATGATGCTGATCGGCGAGCCGGCCGACAAGAAGGCCGATCCGCGCAACGTGGTGGACGGCCAGTTCAGCGGCCCGTTCGTCATCGCCTTCGCCTTGGCGAAGGGGCACATGGGCTGGGACAGCTACTCCCTGCTCGAGGATCCGGAGGTGCGCCGCCTGCTGCCGCGCATCGTCTGCGAGCCGGACCCGGAGATCCAGGCCGAGTTCCCGGCCAACATGTCGGGCAAGCTGACGGTCCGCACCCGCGGCCAGTCCTTCGTCCGCAAGGTTGTCGTGCCGAAGGGCGAGCCGGCGAATTTCCTGTCCGAGGACGAGTTGCGCGCCAAGTTCGCGGGCCTCGCCGAGGCGGTGCTGGGCGCCGAGCGGTCGGCTCGGCTCGCCGACGCGGTGCTGGCGGTTGACCGCACACAGGACATCGCATCGCTCATGCGCCTCGCCGCCCCGGTGGCAACGACGCGCCTCGCCGGAGAGTAGCCCCCAATCATGCCCACGTTCGCACCCGACAAGCTCCGCGCCGTTACCAGCCTCATCGTCCGCCGCATGGGCAGCAACGAGGCCGAGACGGCGGAAGTCGCCGACCACCTGATCCGCGCCAACCTCTCCGGCCATGACAGCCACGGCGTCGGGATGCTGCCCGCCTATGTCCGGCTGTTGCAGGACAAGCTGCTGGTGCCGAACCAGAGCCTGGAGACGGTGGTCGATTTCGGCGCGCTCCTGGTACTGGACGCTCGCCGGGGCTTCGGCCAGCGCATGGCCGCCGAGGCGGTGCGCCGCGCCATTGCCCGCGCGCGCGAAACGGGCGCCTGCGTGCTGGGCTTGCGCAACAGCGCCCATATCGGCCGGGTCGGCACCTATGGTGAGCAGGCGACCCAAGCGGGAATGGCGTTCATCGGCTACGTGAACGTCGCCGACCACCATGACATCGCCGCGCCGTTCGGTGCCGGCGAGGCGCGGCTCGGCACCAATCCGTTCGTGACGGCGGTGCCCGGCCCGAACAACGAGCCGATGGTGCTCGATATGGCGACAACGACCATCGCCATGGGCAAGGCGCGCATCGCGCGCAACAAGGGCGTCGCGGTCCCGCCCGAGTGCCTGATCGACCCCGAGGGCCAGCCGACCACCGACCCGCGCGCCTTCATCGACGACCGCACCGGCGCGCTGCTGACCTTCGGCCGGCACAAGGGCTCGGGCCTCGCCATCATGTGCGAGATCATGGCCGGCGCCGTCGCCGGCGGGAAGCGCGCCGGCGAGACTTACGACGGCGGCATCCTGAACAGCCTGTTCGCAGTCATCACCGACCTGTCGCGGTTGAACGATCCCGACGCCGTCACGCGAGGCGTCGCGGCAACGGCTGCGCATATCCGCGCCGCACGCCCCGCGCCGGGGTTCGACGCGATCCTGCTGCCGGGCGAACCGGAGCGCCGGGCCACGCGAGAACGCACTGCCAACGGTATCGAGGTGGACGACATGACCTGGGCGCAGGTCCGCGAAGCCGCCGGCAAGCTCGGCATCACGGAGGCGGAACTGGAGCGGGCGAACGGATGACTGCGGCTCAAAGGCTCACATAGCGGTCGATCCCGTCCGCCCCGCGCCCGAACGTCAGCTCGCCGCGTCCGAGCATGTAGTTCACATGCGCTAGAACCTCGCCGAACGCGAACCCCGTCTGGTGCGGATCGAGCAGGCGCGGGAACACGGCGGGGACCAGTTCAGCGGCCGACAGCGGCGCCGCCCGGCAGGCTTCGGCGATGACGGCGCAGCGCCCGGCATGGTGCTCCATCAGCGCGTCGATGCGCGCGTGCAGGCCGAGGAACGGCAGGCCGTGGCCGGGCAGCACCAGCACGTGGGGATCGACCCTGTCGCGAATCGCGCGGAGCGAGCGGAGATAGATGCCGAGCGCATCGGCCTCCGGCTCCATCGCGTGGACGCTCACGTTGGGAGAGATCTTGGCGATCACCTGATCGGCGGCGAAAAATAGCCGCTCCTCCGGGCAGAGCAGCATCGCCTGCTCCAATGCATGGCCGCCGCCGGTGAGTACTTGAAAGCGCCGTCCGCCGATAGGCAGGGTGTCGCCGTGCTGCATCCGCGTGTAGGTGACGGGCACGCCGCTGGTCTGGCGCAGATACTCGTGGCCGCGGCTCAGCACCAGTTCGGTCGTCTCCGCCTCTAGACCATGGCGGTGATAAAACGGCCGGTACATGTCGGAGCCGAGGTCGCCCGGCGCGTATTGCAGCGCCAGGCTGAACAGATACTCGGGCCTCGGCATCAGCAGCTTCAGGCCGAAGCGGTCCACGAGCCAGCCGGCCAGGCCGACATGGTCGGGATGGTAGTGCGTCACCATCAGCCGGGTGAGGCGTCCGGAGGCGAGCGGGCCGGCCAGCGCCGCGTCCCACAGCGCGCGGCAGCGATCGGTGCCGAGGCCGGCGTCCAGCACGGCCCAGCCGCCCTCCTCCTCAATCAGGTAGATGTTCACGTGATCGAGCCGGTAGGGCAGCGGCAGGCGCAGCCACAGGACGCCGGGGGCGATCGGGCGGATGCCGCCCGGCGGCGGCGGCTCGGGCTGCGGATAGGTCAGGGGGTCGGTCATGATCCGGCCGCGATGGTGAGCGCCATGCCCTCAGCGGGCTTCAAATCCCACGCCGTCCCGTTCGGGCGCGGGGGATCGCACCAGAACGGCATGGCGTTTGGCGTCCGCACGTTCGGTTCCAGCCCCATCGCGGAGCGCAGGGCACGGAACATCGCGCCGTGCGCGACCACCAGAACGGCCGGCGGCAGCGCGGTCGCGCGGTTGATCGCCGCCACCGCGCGGGCGCGAAGCGCCGTGAAGGTCTCCGCGCCCTCGGGGGTCCACTCGCCCGCCACCCAACGGGCGAACCAGTCGGTCATCGGCTGGCCCTCCTGCACGCCGAACGCGACTTCCCGCAGCCCGTCGTCGGTCTCCACCGGAAGGGAGAGTGTCTCGGCCACGATCTCGGCCGTGACCCGCGCGCGCGACAGCGGCGAGGCCACGATCGCGCGGATGCCGCGATGACGGAGCAGCGCGGCCGCCGACCGGGCCTGCGCAAGCCCGGTCGGGTTGAGCGGGATGTCCACGTTCCCCTGGGAGAGGCCGCGCGCATTCCAGTCCGTCTCGCCATGCCGCAGGAACCAGAACGGAATGCGCGCCAGCTTCTCCCCTGGCTGCATCAGCCCTGGAGCCCCTCGGCTTCCATCACCTTTTTCACGGCCGGACGCGCCAGCATCCGCTTGTAGTGCGCGGCGCAGTTGGGCGGCAGGGTCATGTTCATGCGGCCGGCGGCCCAGAACTCGACGTAGAACAGCGCGGCGTCGGCGACCGAGAGGCTGGCACCGCAGACGTAGTCCTTGCCGGCCAGCGTCTTGTCCATGAGCGCGAGGCCCTTCTCGGCCATCTCGCGGCCCTTCGCCTTCACCTTGTCGGTGTCATCTGAGTTCGGAGTGTAGTTTTCGGGCCGGAACAGGCGAGCGAAGCCCTGCATGTGGATGGTGGCGACCACGTAATCCATCGCTTCCAGCGCGCGCGCCTGGGCGTCCACGTCGTCGGGCAGCAGCTTTGCTTGCGGGTTGCTGCGCGACAGCCAGTAGGCGATGGCCGGGAACTCGGTCAGCACGGCGCCGTCATCGCGCACCAGGGTCGGCACCTTCGACTTCGGGTTGATGGCGGTGAACTCCGGCTTGAGCTGCGCGCCTTCCCGCAGGTTGACCGCCTGCGCCTCATAGGGCTTGCCGATTTCTTCGAGCAGCACGTGGATGCCGAGCGAGCAGGCGCCGGGAGCATAGAGAAGTTTCATCTGATGTCCTCCTGAGCAAAGTCAGTCGCGTATTCATCGCGCCCTCGGCCCCCCCCTCCCGCAAGGGGAGGGGGAGACGAGGGCGCTTTCTTACTCCTCCCTCCCCTTGCGGGAGGGGCTGGGGGAGGGGTGGCGCGGTGGAGCCGGTCGGTTGAAGCATTCGTCCTACCCCGTGACCGGGCGGCCCTCAAGCGCCCGCGCGCCGGTCTTCTATGCGCGGACGGGGCAGGTCGAGGTTCTCGCGCAGGCGACGAGGGTCACCTGGCGCATAGCGGGTCTCCTGGGGGGAGTATCGGGCAGGAGTGGGAGGACGTCACGCGGGGCCGTGCTTACGACCCGCGGATGCCCCGCGCTGTCGGTTACTGCCCCGTGGCTCCCGCGTTTCCCGTCGGGGCGACGACGATCGGCGACACGTCGCACCCGCTGATCGCGTCGAGCCCTCCTGCGAGGAAAGCGCGCGCCCGCGCCTGCTGACAACTCACTTTCGGGAGGAGATGCGGCGGTAGTCGGCGCACGAAGGGAAATCCGGGAGTGCGCCCGGTGCATCCGGCGCATGGACGGGTCTCCTGGGACGTCACGCAGAGACAGGTCGGGAGCCTTCGGCTTTCGGCGAGCCCAGGTGAGCGTTCCGCCTGAGCCGGCGCCACTGTCTCAGCCATGTAGGGCGGAAAAGCGGAGCGCATTCCGCCACGTAGCTCATTTCAGCAAGAAGGCGGGATGCGCTGCGCTTTCCCGCCCTACGCTTGCTGTCTCAGCCATGTAGGGCGGAAAAGCGGAGCGCATTCCGCCACATAGCTCATTTTCATTCCCCATCGCGCCGCGCTCCGATCCATACTCCCCGGATGCCCAACTATCGCCGCAACCGGGTTCCGGGGGGAACCTACTTTTTCACCGTGAATTTGCTGGACCGCCGCGCGGACTTGCTCGTGCGGCACATCGATGCGTTGCGGGCGGCGGTCCGGCGCGCACGCGTGGGGGCGCCGTTTCACATCGATGCCTGGACCGTCCTGCCCGATTACATGCATTGCGTGTGGACCTTGCCGGAAGGGGACTCCGATTTCCCAGGCCGCTGGCACACGATCAAGGCCGCATTCTCGAAATCCCTGCCCGCGACCGAGGCGCGATCGGGCGTGATGATCCGCCGAGGCGAACGCGGCGTATGGCAGCGGCGATACTGGGAGCACACGATCCGCGACGACCGGGACTACGCCGCTCATCTGGACTACACGCATTTCAATGCGGTGAAGCACGGCCTTGTGGCACAGCCGGGGGACTGGCCATTTTCGTCTTTCCGCCGTTGCGTGGCGAGCGGGCTTTATCCGCTGGACTGGGTCGGGGGCGGGGCTGAGTTGGCGGAAGTGGGGGAGAGGCTGGGGACGGAATGAGGACGGGCGGCGGGATGCGGAGTGGGTTCGCGGACGGCAAGAAGGTGGGATGCGTTGCGCTTTCCCGCCCTACGCTCGCTGTCCATGGCCGGACTCCGAGAATAGGCCGCCTTAATCAAACAACGAACTCACCGAACTCTCGTCGCTGATCCGCCGCATCGCCTCCGCCATCAGCGGGGCCACCGTGATCTGGCGGATGTTCTGCGCCACCCGCACCGCCTCGGTCGCCAGGATGCTGTCCGTGATCGTCACCATCTCGATCGGCGAGGACGCGATCCGCGCCACCGCGCCGCCCGACAGCACCCCATGGGTCACATAGACGCTCGCCGAGCGCGCGCCGTTCTCGACCAGTGCCGCCGCCGCATTTACCAACGTTCCGCCGGAATCGACGATGTCGTCCACCAGGATGCAGTCGCGCCCCGCCACGTCGCCGATGACGTTCACCACCTGCGACATCCCGGCCCGCTCGCGACGCTTGTCGATGATCGCGAGATCGACGTTCAGTCGGCGCGCGATGGCGCGGGCGCGCAGCACGCCGCCCACGTCGGGCGAGACGATCATGATGTCGCGGTCCCGGTACCGTTCCTTGATGTCGCGCACGAACAGCGGCTCGGCGTAGAGATTGTCCACCGGGATGTCGAAGAAGCCCTGGATCTGGCCGGCGTGCAGATCCATCGTCAGCACGCGGTTGGCCCCCGCCTCGGTGATCAGGTTGGCGACCAGCTTGGCGCTGATCGGCGTGCGCGGCCCGGATTTGCGGTCCTGGCGCGCATAGCCAAAATACGGAATCACCGCCGTCGCGCGCCGCGCCGAGCTGCGGCGCAGCGCATCCAGCGTGATCAGCAGCTCCATCAGATGGTCGTTCGCCGGATAGGAGGTGGATTGGACCACGAACACGTCCTCGCCGCGGACGTTCTCGTGGATTTCGACGAACACCTCCATGTCGGCGAAGCGGCGGATAGAGGCGCGCATGAGCGGCAGGTTCAGCGCGGCGGCCATCGCCTCGGCCAGCGGTCCGTTGCTGTTGCAGGCGACGATCCTCATGCGATGCTGCCCTCGACGCCCGGATTGCGGCCGTTCTAGCAACGGCATCATGACGTGTCCATGAACTCAGGAGGGGACGTCAGGACGCGGGTTGACGCGGCTCGTGTCCCGTCTGACGCAGCACCACCTCGCGCACCCCGCCCGACGCCTCCTGGGCCACCGCCGCCGCCACGTCGCCCCAGGTGTGGCTGAGCGAACCCACGGGCACGTCGTTGAGCTGCACCACGCGGCCGCGCTCCGATCCGCCCGAGCCGGGCCGATCGGTGCGCCGCGGGTCGGTCACGATCCACTGGATCTCCACCCGTTCCTGCCCGGCCCCGATCGGCACGATGCGCACCCGCCCCTGCACCACGAAATCGGCGTCCTTAAGGGTGTCCTGCACGGTCTCGCCCAGCGCCGTGAGGCGGTCCCGCATGAGTTTGGTCAGCGCCGCGTCGCCGTCGCCCGGCGCCCCCGTCACCTCGGGCACCGCGATGCGCGCGGTGCGGTTGTAGAGGCTGTTCGGGTTGGCGCGCTGCAAGGTCGTGTTGATCCCCGCCAGCATGGCCGACAGCCGCTGCCCGGCGTCGGCGGCCACCCGCTCGAGCGTCGCCGGCTTGGCCGCCGCCCAGGCATCCAGCGGCACCGGCGCGCCTTGCAGGCGGCCGGCGTCGCGCCCCTGCGGGGTGAGCACGGTGTACACGGGCACGATCGCCTGCCCCTGATGCCGCGCGGTGACCGTCAGAACCCAGTCGTTGCCGTTGCCGCGCTCGGCATAGGCGGGCACCTCGCGAAGCTGGAGGTCGCGGGCGAGCAGGGCGGCGAGCGCCTCGCCGCCCTCGTCGGACAGCAGCGCGGTGCCCGGCGCGGGCACGATCAGACGCGGCAAGATGGGCGGCTCGGAGGCCAGCCGGCTGGCCTCCGCTCCGGGGTTGCCCCGGAACGGCTCGGGCAGGTCGCCGCAGGATGTCAGCAGCGGAAGCGCCGCGAGGGCGAGGAGCAGGAGGCGCATCAGCCGGGCAGCGCGATGACGGAGATCTGGTGCCCGATCGGCCCGCCGCCCGCCAGGGTGCGGCGTCGATGGCTGAAGAACCGCGCCGGATCGGCCGCCGTGTCCGCGCCGAGCGTTGCGACCAGCGCGATGCCGGCGGCGGCGAGCCGGGCGGCGCAGTAGCCGGCAAGGTCGAACTGCCACCGATCCGCCCGCCGGCTGGCGGCGAAGAAGTGCGCGTCATCCGCATCGCGGGCGAGAACTGCCTTGCGCAGATCGGCCCCGACCTCATAGGATGCCTGGCCGATGCAGGGGCCGATCGCTGCCGCGATCCGCTCGCGCGCGGCGCCGAGGGCCGACATCGCCGCGACCGTCGCCTCCAGCACGCCACCCAAGGCGCCGCGCCAGCCGGCGTGCGCCGCGCCGATCACCCCGGCCTGGGCGTCGGCGAACAGCACCGGGGCGCAGTCGGCGGTGACGATGCCGAGCGCGAGGCCCGGCCGGTCCGTCACCATCGCATCGGCGCGCGGGCCGGCGCCCGGTTCCCACGCCGCCTCGACCCGCGCCGCCTCGGCGCCATGGACCTGCGTAAGGCCGAGCAGCCGCGCTGGGGCCGAGCCGACCGCCTTTGCGACGCGCGCGCGATTCTCCATCACCGCGTGCCGTGCGTCCTGGCCCGAGAGGCTGCAATTGAGCGAGGCGTATGGGCCGGTGGAGACGCCGCCCTGGCGGGTGAAGAAGCCGTGCGGGGTCGGGAGGATCGCAGAGCGAAGAGGCGAGGGAAGGGCGGTCATGGGCGCACGGGTATAGGGCGGGAGACGATGCCAGGCGAGCGGGTTCGGACCGGTTTCCGCTATTCGAACCCGGCCGGCACCTGGCATCCCGGCGAGCACAGCGCCAGCGCCTTGAACAGCCGTCCCATCTGGTCCGGCTCGATCAGCCGCCGGGCAGCCTCGATCAACGCCAGGGCCTTTGCCGGCGGCAAGGCGCGGGCGAGCCGGCCGGTGCGCTGGAGCAGGCCGAGGCGGGTGAGGAACACTCCCTGGGGGAGCGGACCGTGCGCCGTCGCGCCGGCGGCGGCGGCCGCGCGGGCGATCGCGCCGAAATCGACGTGCGCGGTCAGGTCGGCGCTGCCCGGCCCGGACACCGGATCGGCCGGGCGGCCGTCGCGGGTCGCCTGGAGACTGTCGCCCGGCGTGCTTTCGGTCGGGCCGTAGTCGAGGAACAGGGCCGCGCCGGGCCGGGCGGCGAAGCGTCGACCAAGCGCCTCGGCCAATTCCAGCGCCGGCTCGCAGACCTCGATGACCTCGCCCTCGGCGGCCGCGCGGCCGCGTGATGAGGCGGGACGCTCAAGCAGAGCGCCGCCGCCGACGAACCGCTCGTTCCAGCCGGCGCCACGGCGGACGAACTGGCGGATCGGCAGGGCGTCCAGGAACTCGTTGGCGAGCAGAATCAGCGGGAGATCGGGCAGGCTCGCCGCGCCGTCGTGCCAGCTCGCGCCGCCCAGCGCCGCCACTTGAACGGCACGCAGGCGCGGCGACGTCTCGATCAGATGGAGCGCGAGCGCATCGCGGAAGCCGGGCGCGGCGGCCCCGATCGCGCGCAGCGCGTCGCGCATCAGCGTGCCGCGACCCGGCCCCGCCTCGGCGAGAACCACCGGGGTCGGGCGGCCGAGCTGCTCCCAGGTCACGGCGGCCCACAGCCCCAGTATCTCGCCGAACGACTGGCAGATCTCGGGCGCGGTCGTGAAGTCGGCAAACGGGTCACGGTGCGCGTAGTAGGCCGCGTTCGCCCGCGCCATAAAGCGGTCGAGGCGCTCCGGCTCGTCTAGCCCGTCGTGGGGCATGACGCCCGGCGGGTCCGCAGGCTGTAGACGATCAGCCCAAGGCCGATCAGCAGCATGGGGAAGGAGAGGATCTGGCCCATCGTCAGGACGCCGGCGATGTAGCCCAGAAAGGCGTCGGGCTGGCGGAAGCACTCCGCGACGATGCGGCAGATCGCGTAGCCGACGAGGAACACGCCCGTCAGCATCCCAAAATGGGCGCGCACCCGTTCGCTCCGCGCGAGCCACAGCAGCACGACCAGCAGCAGCACGCCTTCGAGGAAAGCTTCGTACAGTTCGCTCGGGAATCGCGGTACATAGGGCGGCCCGGCCTCCGGGTAGATCAGCGCGCCCGGCCACCCCGCCGGCGCCGGGCGGCCCCACAGCTCGCCGTTGATGAAATTGGCGACCCGTCCCAGGCCGAGCCCGATCGGCACGCAAACCGCGACGCGGTCGGCGAAGCCGAGCGGATGGATGCGATTGCGCCAGCAGAACCACAGGATCGCCACCGTGACGCCGAGGGCTCCGCCGTGGAAGCTCATGCCGCCGTGCCAGACCTCGAAGATCGCCGCCGGGTGCGCGAGATAGAATGCCGGCTGGTAAAACAGCACGTAACCGAGCCGTCCGCCCAGGATGACGCCGAGCGTCGCCCAGGTGAGGAAGTCGTCGGCCTGCTCGGACGCCGCGACCCGCGGCGCGCGGGTGACAAGACGCCGGCCCAGCCGCCAGCCGAGCAGCAACGCCACAATGTAGGCAAGCGCGTACCAGCGGATGGCGAACGGCCCGAGCTGGAGGGCAATGGGATCGAACTGGGGGAAGACGAGCGGGGCGTTCATGCACTCACACGTACGGGTCGGGCTGGCTCAGATGTTGGATATACCGGCGCACGCCTTCCTCAAGCGACGTGAACGGGCCCGCGTAGCCGGCGGCGCGCAGACGCTCCATGCGCGCCTCGGTGAAGCTTTGGTATTGTCCGCGCAGGGCAGTCGGCATGTCGATGAACTCGATCGGCCGATCCGGACCTGCAACGGCGCGCGCGAGGTCGAGATAAGTGCGTGCCTGTCCGGTTCCGACGTTGAACAGCCCGCTCACGCCCTGGTTGTCGAGGAGCCAGAGCAGGATGTCGACCACGTCGCCGACCCAGATGAAGTCGCGCGCCTGCGCGCCGTCGGCAAGACCCGGCCGGTCGGAGCGGAACAGCCGAACCGGCTTTCCCGAAGCCATCTCGTCAAACTTGACCTTCACCACCGAGATCATCGGTCCCTTGTGATACTCGTTCGGCCCATAGACGTTGAAGAACTTGAGGCCGGCCCACTGCGGAGGGCGCGGCTCGCCGCCCGCCACCATGCGCGCCACGCGAAGGTCGAAGGCGTGCTTCGTCCAGCCATACAGGTTCAGCGGACGCAGCCGGGCAAGCCCGCCCTCCGAGGCGTCGTCATCGAAGCCGGCCGCGCCGTCGCCATACGTGGCGGCCGAGGAGGCATACAACAGCCGCACGCCGCGCGCCGCGCACCAGCGCCAGAGCCTCAGCGGCAGTTCCACGTTCGTCGCCCATGCCAGATCGCCGTCCGTCGCCGTGGTCTCGCTGACCGCACCCAAATGGATCAGCGCCTCGATCGGCGGGTGCGTCGCCAGGAAGTCGTCCAGCGCCTCGGGCGGGATCAGGCGGGCAGGGGGGTGCCGGGCGAGGTTGCGCCACTTGCCCCGATCGCCCAGCCGATCCACCACGACCGTCTCAAGGCCGCGCCGCGCAAGGGCGGCGTGCAGATTCGAGCCGATGAAACCGGCCCCGCCGGTGACCATGATCATAGCGTCGGTTTATAGGGCATCCGCGCGCGAGCGGCAGGTGTCGGTTTGGGAGAGCAGACGGATATGGCGGAGCGACCGAAATTCTTCGACGACATGGCAGGCGTCGCCAGCGGCGCGATCTCCGCGTTTGCGGGGCTGCGGGAAGAGGCGGAGGCGATGGTCCGCGCCCGGATCGACGACACGATCCGTCGCCTGGACCTCGTGCGGCGCGAGGAAGTGGCGGCGCTGCAGGAGATGGCCGCCAACGCGCGCGCCGGACAGGAGAGCGCCGAGGCACGGCTGGGAGAGGCGCTGGCGCGTCTGGCGGGCCTGGAGGCGCGGGTGGCGGCGCTGGAGACGGCGGGCCGCGCGCCCGATCCGGCAACCGCGCCCTGAGGCGCCGCGTTTTCGCCATCCTGGAAGGGTACGACTCGGTCCGCCGCTTGCGGCGGGACGCGCCCGATCGGTAGGGTGATCCTCGTGGCTCCTTGGGCGGGCACGCAGGTGGCGCGCCTTCCCTTCCGGCCTTCCTCTAGACGGGAGACCCCGCATGCCCGCCACATCCACCGCGACACCGACCGAGCCGGCGGCCAATCCGCTCGATATGATCGAGCAAATCATCTCGGCCAACGACTGGGCCTTCGACCGCCGCAGCGACAGCGAGATGGCCGCCGAGGCGCCGGGGCGCTGGTGCGACTACGGGCTCTATTTCAACTGGTCGCACGAGATCAGCGCGATGCATTTCACCTGCGCCTTCGACATGAAGGTTCCGGCTAAGCGCCGCGCCGCGCTCTATGAACTGCTGGCGCTGGCGAACGACCGGCTGTGGATCGGCCACTTCGCCATCGACCAGGACGACGGGATGCCGGTGTTCCGTCACGCGGTGCTGCTGCGCGGCGCTCCGGGCGCCTCATCGGAGAGCCTGGAAGACATGGTCGACATCGCAATCACCGAGTGCGAGCGGTTCTTCCCGGCCTTCCAGTTCGTGCTGTGGGGCGGCAAGTCCCCGCAGGAGGCGCTGGACGCCGCCATGCTGGAATGCGTCGGCGAGGCATGAGCGAGACCTCGAGCGAGGGGCCGATCGCGCCGATCCTGCTGGTCGGCTGCGGCCGGATGGGCGGTGCCATGCTCGCCGGCTGGCGCGAGCGCGGCCTGGCGCCCTCGGTGGTCGTCGATCCCGCCCCCGGCGCCGGGGCCAATGCCGGTCCGGGCATGATCGTGGCGAGCGAAGCGGGCGCGATTCCGGACGGCTTCGCCCCGGCCGCGGTGGTGCTCGCCATCAAGCCGCAGGGCGCGGCCGAGACCTTGCCGCTCTATCGTCGTTTTGCCGGCCAGGCGGTCTTCCTGTCCATCATGGCCGGGCGGACGCTTGGCGGGATGCTTGCGCTGCTCGGAGACCCGGCGCGGGTCGTGCGCGCGATGCCGAACACGCCCGCCGCCGTGCGCCAGGGCGTAACCGTCGCCTGCCCCGGCCCCGGCGTGACGGAGATGCAGCGGACGCTTTGCAATCGGCTGCTGCAGGCGATCGGCGCCGTCGCCTGGGTCGCGGACGAGGCGCTGCTCGATCCCGTTACCGCCGTGTCGGGGAGCGGCCCGGCCTATGTGTTCCTGCTCGCCGAACTCATGGAGGTGGCGGCGCGCGAGCAGGGCATCCCGCCCGAGCTTGCCCGGCTGCTGGCGCGTCAGACGGTCGCAGGATCGGGCGCGTTGCTGGCGGCGAGCCCCGAAGAGTCCGCCGCGCTGCGTCAGGCCGTCACCAGCCCTGCCGGCACCACGGAGAGGGCGCTGGACGTGCTGATGGCGCCCGAGGCCTGGCCCGATGCGGTGCGCCGCGCCGTCGCCGCCGCCACTGCGCGTTCTCGCGAGCTGGCGGGCTAGTCCGTGGCTGACGAGCGCGCTATTCCGGCAACACCATCAGTAGCGCCGGCTCAGATCCCCGCGGCCGGAAAGCCAGGACAGGGCGCCCTTACCGGCATTGTCGTCGGCGTGGTCGTCATCTGCGCGCTTTACTTCGGCAGCGAGGTGCTGATCCCCATCACCCTGGCGTTGCTGCTGAGCTTCGTGCTCAGCCCGCTGATGGAGCTGCTGCGCCGCCTGTGGTTGCCCCGTGTCGTTGCGGCGCTCCTCGCGGTCCTGATCGCCATCGGCGTGATCATCACCCTGGGTGGCATCATCGGTACCCAGATCGCGGGCCTCGCGGGGCAAGTTCCGCAGTATCAGACAACGATCGAGACCAAGGTCGCATCGCTGCAAAAGCTCATCGGCAGTGATCTCTCGAGCCGCATCAGCGCCTTGAGGCACAAGATCGAGAGCGTGGGCGTACCGTCGCCGGCGGCGCCGACCCAGCCGACGCAGCAGCCCGGCGGGTCCGGGACTTTGGAGCCGCCGGGGGGCGCCAAGCCGATTCCGGTGGTCATCACCCAAACGCCCGCCTCGTCCGCTCTGGAACTCAGCCGGCGCATCCTGGAGCCGATCATCGGGCCGATCGCGAACCTGGGTATTATCCTGGTGGTCGCGATCTTCACTCTTCTGCAAAAGGACGACCTTCGCGATCGGCTGATCCGCCTGTTCGGTTCAGGCGATCTCCACCGCGCCACCGCGACCATGGACGATGCCGGGCGGCGGCTCACCCGGTACTTTCTCAGCCAACTCGGGATCAATTGCACCTTCGGCGCGATCGTCGGAGTGGGGCTGTACGTGATCGGCGTTCCGAGCCCCGTGCTCTGGGGCGTGCTCGGTGCCCTGCTGCGGTTCGTGCCCTATATCGGCTCCTACATCGCGGCGGCCTTGCCGATCCTGCTGGCCGCCGCCGTGGGGAACGGCTGGAGCATGGCGCTCTGGACGGCGTTGCTCTACGTCGTGACCGAGCTTACCATGGGCCAGGCGGTGGAACCCATGGTGTATGGGCACAGCACCGGGCTCTCGCCGTTCTCCGTCATCATTGCGGCGATCTTCTGGACCTGGATATGGGGCCCGATCGGCCTCATTATGTCCACCCCGCTCACCCTCTGCCTGGTCGTGCTCGGGCGGCATGTCGAACAACTGGAATTCCTCGACGTCATGCTCGGCGATCGGCCGGCCCTGACGCCGACCGAGATTTTCTACCAACGCATTCTCGCCGGCGATACCGACGAGGCCGAGGAGCAGGCCGAACGCTTTCTCGCCGAACACTCGCTGTCCGCGTATTACGATGAGGTGGCGCTCGCCGGCCTTCAGCTCGCGGCAGCTGATGCGAACAGGGGCGTGCTGGCGCCCCCACAGGTCGAACGGATCAATCACGCGGTTCAGGAACTCGTGCATGATCTGGCTGCCCACGACGATGTAGAGCCACCCGAAAAGCACGACACCACCACTGCCGGCCCGGCGCACGCCGCGCAAGTCATCGCCCACGCGGCGACCTCGAAGGACGACGCGCCCGCCGAAAACCCGCTATTGCCGGAATGGCAGACCGAGACTCCCGTCCTCTGCGTCTCCGGTCGTGGACCGCTCGACGACGCGGCGTCGTTCATGCTCGCCCAACTCCTGGAAAAGCACGGCATCGGCGTCCGAGCGGTCCCGCACGAGGCCGTCTCGCGTGGTCAGATAGCGGCGCTCGACACGCGGGACGTCGCCATGGTGTGCGTTTCCTATCTCGACATCGGTGGCAGCCCGGCTCATCTCCGCTTCCTGATCCGGCGGCTGAGGCAACGGCTTCCCAGGGCGCGCATTCTCGTCGGCTTTTGGCCGGCCGACGACTCGCTTCTCCGGGACCAGGTTTCGCGTGGGGTGATGGGGGCCGATGACTATGTCAGCTCGCTGCGCGAGGTGCTGGACGCGTGCATGGCCGCGGCACACGATACCACCAATGGGGCGGCCCGCCGCCCGCCGCGACTGGAACTCGTCGGGCGTCCCGGAGCGGAGGGGTAGGAACGGCGGCGAAGGGCCGCTTGGTCGGCAACAATCGCGCCGGATTTGCCTCGCCATGGCCGGTCGAGGTTTGCCCATCGCTCTAACGCAAAGGTGTTTGTGAGCCGTCACTCTGCATATCCAGTTCCTTGTTCTACAAACGTTGCTCCAGGAGCAGGACCGTGGCGGACGAACGGATTGAGGAAGGCGGCTCGCGGAACACGCCGCCCGCGGAAACCCAGGCGGACGGGCTAGGCAAGGCCGAGCCCGATGCGGAGCTTGCGGACGCCTTGGCGCGTGTGCAAGAGGTGGTCACCGACATGAAAGACGGCGAGTTGCGGGAATCCTTGGAGGCCGCCATCGATGCGATCGATTCCGCTCGCGAAACGCCCGATGCCGCGGATGACGATCAGCTCGTCGCCGTCGCCGACGCCTTGGAGGGAGCCCTCGACGAGCTGGAAAAGGGCAAAGTGGCTAACCTCGTGCCGGTGATCGAGCAGGCCCAATCGATCATCCGATCTGGGTCTGCGGAGCCGGAGAAGCCCGAGGAACCGGCCCCGACAATCTAGGGCCGAACTGCGCGCGCCCCCGCGCGGAGCGCGCCCACGAAGGCAATGCACCAGGCCACGAAGGCGACCCAGAAAAAGCCGCGCGCGAGCGGATGCAGGAAACTCAGACCATAGGCCGTCTCCAGCTCCAAGGTGGCCGCGCAATACATCCCGAGCGGGAAGACCACCGACCAATGCGACGTAACGTAGCGGAGCGGGCGGCGGCGGATCAGGTGCTTCCAGGCGAACAGCAGCACCAGCAGCGGGATCCAGAACGTCGCCTCCGCCCAGAACGCGACCACGACCGGCGATAGCAAAGCCCGCAGCGCGAAGTCGCCGATCGCGAGCCCCGGCACCGCCATAAGCTTGGCACCGGCGAGCACGGTAATCGCCGCCGCTCCTTCATTGATCCACCAGGGGCCGGTGACGTCCTCGGGCGGCATGGCGATGAAGGCGAAGCGATACAGGACCATAGCGCCCAGCAGCACGTAGTAGATCGCGCCCAGCAGCACCCAGGCATAGCAGACGAACGCAAGCCCGGGCTCCGCCCCGGCGTCCTTGAGTACGTCGGCGCCGAGCGCGGCGAGCGCCTGCGTCGCCACCACCAGCAGCAGCCACTGGCCCGAAAGCCCGCTTTCCACGGGGGGCTTGGCCCGCCCCTCGGTCACGCCGGCCAGGAAGCCGTACTGGGTGATCCACCACAGCAGGATCGACAGCCCGAACAGCGGCGCGACGACCCAGTTCGCGAGATGAAACGCGGCGAAGTCGCTGCCGAGGACGGCGGTCCCGGCCACCAGGGTCAGGAACGCCGGCCCGGTTTCGTGGCGCAGGAGGTCGCGGGTCAGTGTGGCGGGGGAGAGCGCCGCCCGAACGAGTCCCGCGCCCACCAGCAACAGCCACGCTCCGATGCTGACGGCGAACAGCGCCCAGCCGATCCGGGCGCGGCCGAGGTCGACGGCATCGATCGCGATGATGCCCGTCGCCATGACCAGCGCGAAGGCGCTGGGGAATAGCGCGGCGAAGCGGTGAAGCAGGGAGGCGGGCTTGTTGGCCAAGGCGGGCAGGGAACGACGCAGGACGGCCCACGTTCCGCAGCGCATCCGGGTGACAGGCCGGCATGGCTGCGCTAGCCCTTTCGCCGCGCCGTTTTCAGGACCACATCCATCCGCCATGCCATCCAGCAACGACATCCGCGCGAGCTTTCTCGACTACTTCGCCCGCAACGGGCACCAGGTGGTCGAAAGCTCGCCCCTCGTGCCGCGCAACGACCCCACGCTGCTGTTCACCAACGCCGGCATGGTGCAGTTCAAGAACGTGTTCACCGGGCAGGAGAAGCGCCCCTATGCGCGCGCCACAACGGCGCAGAAATGCGTGCGCGCGGGCGGCAAGCACAACGATCTCGATAATGTCGGCTACACCGCCCGGCATCACACCTTCTTCGAGATGCTGGGCAATTTCAGCTTCGGCGACTACTTCAAGGAGCAGGCGATCGCCTACGCGTGGGAACTGGTCACGCGCGACTTCGGGCTTGCCGCCGACCGGCTCATGGTCACGGTGTTCTCCGAGGACGACGACGCCGCCAAATACTGGCGCAAGATCGCGGGGCTGCCGGATCAGCGCATCCTCCGCATCCCGACCGCGGACAATTTCTGGCGCATGGGTGACACCGGCCCATGCGGGCCGTGTTCCGAGATCTTCTACGATCATGGCCCCGAGATCCCGGGCGGCCCGCCGGGCAGCGCCGACGAGGACGGCGACCGTTTCGTCGAGATCTGGAACCTCGTGTTCATGCAATACGAGGAAGGCCCGCCGGGAACCCGCGTGCCGCTGCCGCGCCCCTCGATCGACACCGGGATGGGGCTGGAGCGGATCGCCGCCATCCTGCAGGGCAAGCACGACAACTACGACACCGACACGCTGCGCGCCCTGATCCTCGCCAGCGCCGAGGCGACCGGGCAGGCACCGGACGGGCCTTTCCGCGTCGGCCACCGCGTCATCGCCGATCACCTGCGCAGCACGTCGTTCCTGATCGCCGACGGGGTGCTGCCGTCCAACGAGGGGCGCGGCTACGTGCTGCGCCGGATCATGCGCCGGGCCATGCGCCACGCCCAGATGATGGGGGTGCGCGAGCCGTTGATGTGGCGGCTTGTCCCGGTGCTGGTGCGCCAGATGGGCGGCGCCTACCCCGAATTGGGCCGGGCCGAGACGCTCATCGAGGAGACGCTGCTTCTGGAGGAGACCCGCTTCAAGGCGATGCTGGAGCGCGGGTTGGGGCTGCTGGCCGAGGAGACGGCAAGGCTCGGCGACAGACAGGCGCTGCCCGGCGCCGTCGCCTTCCGCCTCTACGACACGTACGGCTTCCCTCTCGATCTGACACAGGACGCGCTACGCGAACAGGGGCGCGGCGTCGATATCGCGGGCTTTGAGGCCGCAATGGACGAGCAGCGCACCCGCGCCCGCGCCGCCTGGGCCGGCTCCGGAGAGGCCGCGACCGAGCAGGTGTTCTTCGAGATAAAGGAGCGCGCCGGCGCGACCGAGTTTCTCGGCTATGCGACCGAGGCGGCCGAGGGCGAAATCGTCGCGCTGGTCGCGAACGGCGTCCGCGTGACCGAGGCCGACGCCGGCGAGGAGGTCGCGGTCGTCCTCAATCAGACCCCGTTCTACGGCGAGAGTGGCGGGCAGGTGGGCGATACCGGCGTGATCTCCGGCTCGGACGGACTGCGGATCGCGATCGGCGACACCCAGCGGAAGCTGGGCGATCTGTTCGTTCACATGGGCGTGGTCGCATCCGGTGTCGCGCGTGTCGGCCAGGGCGTGCTCGCCGAGGTGGACCCGACGCGGCGCAGTGCGATCCGCGCGCACCACTCGGCCACCCACCTTCTGCACGAGGCATTGCGCCGCAAGCTCGGGACCCACGTCACGCAGAAGGGCAGCCTGAACGCGCCCGACCGCCTGCGCTTCGACGTGAGCCAGCCGCGCCCGATCACCGCCGAGGAACTGGCCTGGGTCGAGGCCGAGGTGAACCGCCGCATCCGCGAGAACGCCGAGGTGGCGACCCGGCTGATGACCCCCGATGCCGCCGTCGAGATGGGCGCGATGGCGCTGTTCGGCGAGAAATACGGCGAAGAGGTCCGCGTCGTGATGATGGGCGCGGGCGAGGGCAACAAGCCCGCTTACTCGATCGAGCTGTGCGGCGGCACCCATGTCCGGCGCACCGGCGACATCGGTTACTTCAGGATCGTCGTCGAAAGCGCGGTCGGCGCCGGGGTGCGCCGCATCGAGGCGGTGGCCGGCGAGGCGGCGGAGGCGGTCGTCTCGGCCAACGAGCGCGTGCTTCAGGAGGCCGCCTTCGCCATGCGGGCGAGCCCGATGGACGTCGCCGGGCGCGTCGTCGCGCTGCTGGAGGAGCGCCGGCGGATGGAGCGCCAGCTCACCGACTTGCAACGCAAGGTCGCGACCGGCGGCGGCGCCTCGGAGGTCGAGGAGGTGAACGGCGTGCGCCTGACCGCCCGCAACCTGGGCGAGGTGCCGGCCCGCGAGTTGAAGGGACTGGCGGACACGATAGGCAAGCAGCTCGGCAGCGGCGTCGTGGCGCTCGTCTCGACCGCCGAGGGGAAGGCGAGCATCGTGGTCGGCGTCTCGCCCGACCTGGCGAAGCGGTTCAACGCGGTGGAGCTGGCGCGCGCCGCCTCGGCCGCGGTCGGCGGCAAGGGCGGCGGGGGCCGGCCCGACCTTGCGCAGGCGGGCGGCCCGGATGGTCGCCGCGCCGGTGCGGCGCTGGACGCCGTGCGCGGGCTGCTCGCCGCTTGAGGTAACGCCGCTGGTTCAGCGCGCCGGCGGCTGCGCCCCGCCCGCCTTGCGGAGCGCGTCGAGCATGGCTGCCGGGGTCAGCACCTCCGAGAGCAGGATGCCGCGCGGGGCGCCCGGCCCATAGATGGCGTTCATCGGGATGCCGAACCGACCATTCCTGGCCAGATATTCGGAGATCCGCGCATCCGGCCGGGTCCAGTCGGCCAGCATCGGCACGACATTAGGCGCCGCGAGGGAGGCCGCGATCTCGGGCCGGTCAATGACCAGGGCCTTGTTGGCCTGGCAGGTGATGCACCAGTCGGCCGTCACGTCCACGAAAACGATCTTCCCCTCGGCGACGAGCCGCCCGATCCCGGCCTGATCGAACGGCACCCACGCCGTTACCGCCGCGCGGGCCGGCGCCGCCCTCAGCAGCAGCGGGGCCGCCGCTCCGATCATGGCGACAACCGCAAGCGCGGCGGCTGCGGGAGCGCCGGCGCGGGGGCGAACCGCCGGGGCCACCGCCAGCACAACGAGCGAAGCGCCGACCGCTCCCGCCGCCTGCCAAGAGGTCTGGGCGGCAAGAACGGCCAGCAGCCAGCCGGCCGTGCCGAGCAGCAGCACGGCGAGAATCCGGCGCAGCGCGATCATCCAGCGCCCCGGACGCGGCAGGAACCGAGTAAGGCCGGGGAAGGCCGCCACCACGAGATGCGGCGCTGCGAGACCCAAACCGAGGGCCGCGAAGATGGCCAGGATCTCCGCCGGCCCACGGGCCAGGGCGAACGCCACGGCGGTTCCGACGAAGGGCGCCGAGCAGGGCGTCGCCAGCAGGGTGGCGAAGGCGCCCGCCGCGAAATCGCCCGCGAGACCTTTGCCACGCCCGCGCGCGAGGGCCGTCGCGAGTCGAGGCGGCAGCGCGATCTCGAAAATCCCCGCGAGACCGGCGGCGAACGCGACGATGGCGGCCGTCATCAGGACGAGGAAGATCGGCTGCTGGAACTGGATGCCCCAGCCCACCGCCACGCCCGCCGCCTTGAGCCCGGCGAGTACCCCCGCCAAGGCCAGCATCGAGGCCACGATCCCGGCGGCTGTCGCCAGGAAGCCAAGCCGGACGCGCCGTCGCGCCTGCCCCTGCTTGCCGAGGACCGATGCAAGTTTCAGCGCCAACACCGGCAGCACGCACGGCATCAGGTTCAGGATAAGCCCGCCGAGCAGCGCGACACCCAGGAAGGGCAGGAGCGCCTCCGTCCAGCCATGGGAACGCACCGCCGTGCCAAGCGCAACGGTGCCCACCGCCTCGGAGGCGCGCGGCCCGTCGATGAGCGTGGCGGTCACCTCGGCACCCGGCATGGAGGCGGCGTCGGGCCCCGAGGTGATGGGCAGCCGCGCGGTCGCCGTCCTCCGGTCGGGGCCGAAGGCGAACGCGGGTTCCCCAAAGCTCCATTTGGGGCTCTCGACGATCACGTCCGGCGCGGCAAGCGGCTGGCGCGAGGCCATGCTGACATCCAGGAAGCCGGGCGTTCCGGGCTCCACCGCGAGGGCGCTCAGGGCAAGCCCGGACAGCGCGCCATGATCGGGCACGCGGGCGTCGAACCGCGCGATCAGGTTTCCCGCCTCCGGATCGGCCGTCGCCGCACCGGCCGGAAGATTCAGGGACATGTCGAGGTGCTTCGGCACGCAGATCTTGCCGCACACCAGCAAATCGGCCCCGCCGCGCAGGACGATCGGCTCGCCGGGGCGTTTGGGATGGACGATCAGCGGAAACACCACCTCGTGGAGGTAGCCGAACGTGTCGATGCCGAACTGCGAGAACCGAGTTGGGGCGGGCCAGCGCCAGTCCACGGCGGCCACATTCGTTGAGCCGGACCAATCCACCTGGGGCGGCGCCCCGGCGTCGCCTGGAGAGCGCCAGTAGGTATCCCACCCCTCGTCCAGCACGACCTGAAGCCCGGCGTGGATTTGGCTCCCTGCGCCCGCCGCATCGGTCGCGGTGAGAAGGCGGGCGCGCACCGTTCGTCCGGACGCCCACGGGCCTGCGGCCGCCTGCGGCGCGGCGGCCGGCCAAGCGAGCAGGCCGACGATCGCGACCCCCACCGCGAGCCAGCGCCGCGCGACATCCGCGAACGACCTCATGCGGCCTCCGTGGCGACATCCTCTCGGGAGGCTAGGGGCCGGCCCTCCAGGTCGCGCAAAATCGGACACTCCGGCCGATGGTCCCCGCTGCACGCGTCGGCGAGTTCCTGCAAGGCTCCGGCCATCGCCGTCAGCTCCAGGATCCTCGCCCGCAAGTCGCTCACATGGGCCAGGGCGATGCGCTTGACCTCCCGGCTCGGACGCTGGCTGTCCTGCCACAGGCCGACCAACAGCCTGATGCGATCCATCGGCAATCCGAAATTCCTGGCGCGGTGGATGAAGCGCAGCAGCTCGACCTCTCGCGTGCCGTATGTCCTGTAGCCGGCCTCGGTCCGCCCGGCTTTCGGGATAAGCCCGATGCTCTCGTAATAGCGGATCATTTTGGCAGACACGCTGCTCGCCGTCGAAGCCTGTCCAATGTTCACCGCAATCTCCTTGAGGGCAATCCAGCCGACACCACAGATAATGGTTCTTATCATGGGAAGGTCAAAATGGCTGAACCCTGGGCGGCCACCGGCTCGGGCCCTTCCCGCCTTGTTGCCCGGCTTGGGGCGCCGTATGTGTTGGGCCATGCGCTTCCGACTGATGATGGCCGTCGCCGCGCTCGCGGCCGCCGCCGCTTTGCCCGCAGGCGCCGCGCCGCGCCACGACGCCTCCCGCCATGAGCCGGAGGCGTCCGGCGGCCCGTCTGCACTTGGCAAGTTCGCCGACTGGACCGCCGCCCGTTACCAGCGCGCCGGTCAGACCGTGTGCTATGCCTTCACCCGCGCCAAATCCTCGCAGCCCGCTGAGCCGGGAGCGGCATCGCTGCTGACCGTGACCGAGCGGCCGGCCAGCCGTGACGAGGTGGCGATCAGCGCGGGCGCACCTTACCCCAAGGACGCGAGCATCACGCTCCAGGTCGGCCAGACCGAACTCGACTTCTACACCGCCGGCAAGGATGCCTTTGCCCGCGACGGCAAGGCCGCGGTTGCGGCGCTGCGGCGCGGCGGCCAGGCCATCGCGCGCGGCCCCGGCGTGCATGCAGCGCGCGTGATCGACACGTTCAGCCTCCAGGGCTTCGCCCCGGCGTACGAGGTGATCACCAAGACCTGTCCAGCCCACTGAAATGTCCTCGGCCGGCGCAACACTGGAGCTGACGGACTCCGAACGGGCCCGCATCCTCGCAAAATCGGCCCTGTTCGACCCGCCGCCCGCGCAGCTTCCCGACGGAAGGCGCGATCTGATCGGCCTGTCGCGCGAGGAGCTTGCAGCCGAGATGGAGGCGATCGGCGAGGCGCCGTTCCGCGCCCGCCAGCTCTGGCAATGGCTCTACAACCAAGGCGAGGTTGACTTCGCCCGCATGTCCTCCATCGCACGCCCCCTGCAAGCGCGCCTCGCCGAGCGGTTCGTGATCGGGCGCCCGCAGGCGGCGCTGGTGCAGACATCGGAGGACGAGGCGCGCAAGTTCCTGTTCCGCTTCCGTGACGGGCAGGAGGCGGAGACGGTGTACATCCCGGACCGGCGGGAGGATCGTGGCGCGGTCTGCATCTCTTCGCAGGTCGGCTGCACGCTGTCCTGCCGGTTCTGTCACACCGGCACGCAGCGGCTGGCGCGCAACCTGGGCGCGGCGGAGATCGTCGGGCAGTTCATGGCGGCGCGCGATGCCTACGGCGAGTGGCCCAGTCCGCGCGGGGAGACACCGCGCCTTCTGTCCACCATCGTGCTGATGGGCATGGGCGAGCCGCTCTACAATTACGCGAACGTGGCCAAGGCGATGCGGATCGTGATGGACAACGAGGGGATCGCGCTGTCACGTCGGCGCATCACGCTCTCCACGTCCGGCGTGGTGCCGATGATGGACCGCGCGGGTTCCGAGCTTGGCGTCAACCTCGCGGTCTCGCTGCACGCCGTCCGCGACGATCTGCGCGACGAGCTGGTGCCGCTCAACCGCAAATATCCCATCGCCGAGCTGATGGCCGCGTGCCGGCGCTATCCCGGCGCCTCGAACGCGCGCCGGATCACGTTCGAATATGTCATGCTAAAGGGGGTGAACGACACTCAGGCGGACGCGCGGGAGCTGGTGCGGCTGATCCGGGGGATTCCGGTGAAGGTGAACCTGATCCCCTTCAACCCCTGGCCGGGCAGCGCCTTCGAGACCAGCAGCGGCAATGCGATCGCTCGCTTCGCCAAGATCGTGATGGACGCCGGCTATTCCGCGCCGGTGCGATCCCCGCGCGGGCGCGACATCCTGGCGGCGTGCGGGCAGTTGCGGACGGAGAGCGAGGGAAAGCGCCCGGCGGCGTGACTTCGCAGTCGTGCTCGGCACTTATACCAGCGGCCTAATTCCTGACCTTTGTTTCGTCATTCCCACGAAAGCGGGAATCCGAGGGGGAACGGCACGCAATCTCCATGCGTGTGGCCTGGATGCCCGCTTTCGCGGGCATGACGAGTAGGGGTTGGGACAAAAAGGCGGTTGGTATTACGGCGTGGCACGTCTTGCACTCGTTCCCTTACTTCCTTACTTTGCCCCTATGCTCGCGAAACTGACAGCCAAAAACCAGCTTACCCTACCCCGGAAGGCCGTTCAGGCAGCCGGCAATCCGTCCCATTTCGAGGTCGAGATCGACGGTGACCGACTGGTGTTGATCCCGGCCCGGCCAGAAGCCGCCGGTGCGGTCCGCCGCAAGCTGGAAGCCCTGGGGCTGACGCCCGACGACGTGACCGACGCCATCGCGTGGGCGCGGAAGGGGAACGCTGAGGAGCGTTGACCGCCTTGCGCGCGGTATTCGACACCAATGTCGTCGTCTCGGCGCTGGTGTTCGGCCGGCGCCTAGCGTGGTTGCGGCAAGCATGGGCAAGGGGAATGGTGATCCCGGCTGTCTGCCGGGAAACCACTGACGAGCTGCTGCGTGTGCTGAGCTATCCCAAATTCCGCCTGAGCGCGGCCGAATGTCGCATTCTCCTCGAGGACTTCCTGCCTTATGCGGAGGTCACGTCGGCTCTCGATAGGGCGGCAACGCTTCCCATGAAGATTCGCGATCGCGACGATACGATCTTCCTGCAACTTGCGTTGGCCGCACGGGTGCCGCTGGTCAGCGGCGACGCCGATCTGATGGTGCTTCGCGACCTGGCTCCGGTTCCGATCTGGTCGGTCGCCGAACTGCAACGCCGCCTCTTCGAATAGGCACCTACGGCAGCGCCGGCCGCCACGCATCCTCCAATCCCCGCACGCGCGGCAGCAGGATCATGTCCCACGGGCTCGGCATCGGGCCGACCGTAACATGCACCAGGGCCGGGCACCCGGCGCTGAACGCCTCGCGCAGGCAGGCCTCAAGCTCCTCCGGCGTCGTCGCGCGATACGCCCCGGCGCCGAAGCTGCGGGCGAAGGCGACGAAGTCGGGGTTGGCGAGGTCGCAGGCGATCAGGCGGTTGCCGTACTGGTGTTCCTGGATGCGGCGGACGTTGCCGAAGGCGCCGTCGTCGAACACCACCGCGACCACCGGCAGGTTGTGGCGCATGGCGGTCGCCAGTTCCTGCGCCTGATACATGAAGCCGCCATCGCCGGCGACGCAGACCACCTTGCGGCCGGGCAGTGCCGCCTGCGCGCCCAGCGCGGCCCCATAAGCCCAGCCGAGATTGTCCTGATAGCCGGGCGAGAGATAGCGGCGCGAGGCGGCAACGGGCCAGGCGAGGCGGCTCACGAAGCCGATCTGCGTCACGCCTTCCACATAGATGCCGTCTTCGGGCAGCGCGGCGCGGATGGCGCGCAGGAAGCCCATCTGCGGCTCCAGGCGGGAGAGCTTCCCGTCGAACCAGGCGCGCGCGGCGGCGCGTTCGCCGTTCCAGGCGGCGGCCGTCCGTCCGCGCGCGTCCAAAGCGTCACCCAGCGCGCCCAATGCCTCGGCGGCATCGGCGGTGATCGCGCACGCCGGGCGGCGGAAGCGGTCGTGCTCCGCCGGGTCGATGTCGATGCGAACCACGGGCAGAGTTTGGTCGATGCCCCACACGCTCTGCTGCCAGTAGAGCCGCGTGCCGACGGCGAGAACAATATCGGCCTCGCGCCAGAAACGATGCCCCTCGGTAAACGAGACGGCCAAGGGGTGCGTCGTCGGGATAACGCCGCGCCCTCGGCGAAAGGTGGACACCGGCGCGCCAAGCAGCTCGGCCACCCGGAGCAGCGCCGGCCCCGCGTCGAGCGCGCCGGCGCCGGCCACGATCAGCGGCCGTTTGGCCTTCGCCAGCATGTCGGCGGCGCGCTCGATCGCGAGGGGATCGAGCGGCGGGACGACGCGCGGCAGCGGGTCAGGCACCTCGGCCGGACCCGCCATCGCCCAGGTGTCGATCGCGCACTCCAGCGCCACGGGTCCGGCCCGGCCGGATATCGCGGCGCGGATCGCCTCGGCCACCAGCGCCCCAGCCTCGTGCGGAGCACGGATGCGCGCGGCGTGCTTCGTCAGGTGACGCAGGAGCCCGAGCTGGTCGGGGATCTCGTGCAAATGCCCGTGCCCCTGGTCGATGGCGAAGGACGCGATCTGCCCGGCGATCGCGAGCACCGGCGCATTCATGCCGAGCGCGGTCAGCAACGCGGCGGAGGCGTTCAGCAGCCCCGGTCCGGGCACCACCGAGAACGCCTGCGGCCGGCCCGTCACCAGCGCCGCCCCGAGCGCCATGTAGGCGGCGGTCTGCTCATGGCGCGTGTGGATCACCCGCAGCCGGTCCTGCGCGCCATGTGCCGCGTCGAACAGGTGGTCGTTGTGGACCCCCGGAAGGGCATAGAGCGTGTCGATCCCATGCCGCATCAGGCTCTCGACCGTCGCGGCGGCGGTGGTTATGCGATCCATGCGCGCGCCCGGGTCTAGCGCGCCGGCGCTGGCGAATTGGCCTGGGTGTCCGGCAGCACCGCCGGCGCGCCCTCCGGATTGACGTTGAAGGCGAGGAACGTCAGCGGCTGCGGACCCGGATTGCCCCATTGATGGACCATCCCGAACGGCTCGTAGATCAGCGAGCCAGGCGGCCGCGGGATGGTACGGCCGTCGATCGTGTTCGCGCCGGTTCCCGAGACGATGTAGTAGACCGCCCCGCCCGAGCGATGGTGCGGCGGGTTCGACGGCATCCCCGGCGGGAACGTGATACGCGACAGGTTGATGTCGTAGGGACCGGGCTTGAGGCCGGGCAGCGGCGCCGGGGAGCGGAACAGTTCCTCGGCCGTGGCGGCAACCGGCTGGTTCAGGGCGGCGGCCGGAGCAAGCAGCAAATCCAGCAGGATCGACGGCTCGCCGCCGACCGGCGACACGGTCGCGACCACGCCTGCCGGGACGACGAGTCCTTGACCGGCGGCGAGCGTGTTGGCGGCACCGCCCAGCGTGACGGTGCTGCCGCCGTACAATTGGTAGAAAATCCCGTTCGGTCCCGTGAACCGGCTCGCCCCCGTGGAAGGCAGGGAGACCTTCAGCACACGGAAATACTCCGGCGTTCCGACGACGCTCGGAAGCTTGCCCGAGGCGACCACCGTGCGCGTGATCTTTGGGGGAACGGGCGCGGTCTGCGCCTCGGCACGCGGCCACCCGGGGGCGCTCAGCAGCGCGATCCCGATCGCCATCCCAGTCGCGACGCGCATCACGCTAGGCCGCCCTCGCCAGCGTGACGCCGCTGGCGTCGAACGCGGCGAACAGCGTCGCCTCCTGCCCCGCGCTCAGCTTCAGGTGCGGCGGGCGGATGTTGGTCCAGCGCGCGTCGCCGGTGTTGCGCGCGACCAGCGACTTGAGGGCGGGAATCAGCGGCACCGAGGTCACCGCCTTGCGCGTGGCGGTCAGGATGCGCTGCGCCTCCTCGCCCGCCGCGTTGTCTGGGTTCGCATAGACGCGCGCGCCGGCTGCGCAGTTCACATTCGATGCCGCGGTGATGCAGCCGGCGCCGCCGGCGGCGAGCATCCGCGTCAGCAGGCTGTCGTCGCCCGCGTACACCTCGAACCCGTCCTTCGCGTAGTGCTCGGCATAGGCGCGGCTGTTGGCGAAGTCGCCGCTGCTGTCCTTGATCCCCTTCACCACGCCGGGAAATGCCGCGAGCAACCGGCTGATCAGCGCCAGACCGAACCCGATCACCGCCTGCTGCGGGAAGTGGTACAGGAAGATCTTGATGTCGCCGCCGGTGCGCTGGATGACTTCGCTGAAATAGGCGAACAGCCCGTCATCCGACGGGTTCTTGTAGTAGAACGGCGGCAGCAGCAGCGCCCCCCGGCACCCCAGGTCGGCGGCGCGGCGCGTGAGCAGCACGGTGTCGGTCAGCGCCGTCGTCCCCGTGCCGGGCATCAGCTTCGCGGCGGGAACGCCGCGCGCGACCAAACCCTCCATCGCCGCGAGCCGCTCGTCGATCCCCAGGCTGTTGGCCTCGCCGGTCGTTCCCAGAATGGCGAGGTTGTTGCAGCCATTGGCGAGCAGCCAGCGGCAATGCGCCGCCATCCGATCGAGATCGACCGAGAGGTCCGGGTTCATGGGCGTCAGCACGGCGGCGTTCACGCCGCCGAACAGGGCGTCGGTCATCATGGGGCCTTCTCCTTCTCACGCCGAGCGCGCGGCATCCGTCCCGGCCACTCGCTGATGTGGTGCTCAAGCGGACCGGCCCGCCGCTCCGAGACCGCGCGCCCGCGTACCGACACTCCGGCATCGTGGACCGTATGCGGATCGCCCGAGACGAGCGGGTGCCACCACGCCAGATCCTTGCCCTCGGCAAGCCGGCGGTAGGCGCAGGACGGCGGCAGCCAGTCCACTTCGCGCACCGTGGCGGGCGTCAGATGCACGCAGTCCGGCACGCGACGGTGACGCTCGACGTAATCCTTGCATCGGCAGGCATGGAGATCGAGCAGATGGCACGCGACATTGGTGAACGACAGCGCGCCATCGTCCTCGTGGCGCAGCTTGTGCAGACAGCAGCGCCCGCATCCATCGCACAGTGACTCCCATTCCTCGGAAGTCATCTCCTCAAGCTGCTTGGTCTTCCAGAACGGGCGCGGCGTCATGCCGCCAAGCTAGGGCAAATCGCGCCCGACCGGAAATCCGCCGCTCAACGGGGCGGCCCCCAAATGTCGCGAGAACGCCGCCCGCACCCCCCCCCGACCCCCTCCCCTTGCGGGAGGGGGTCGGGGGGGGCGAGCAAGAGAACGGGCCAGAAAACTAGGGCGCTGGCATCAGCGTGGCGGCGGAAGGCTCTGCTGCTCGATTGGGCCACCGGGGCCGCCCTGATAGCCGGTCATGGGCGCGGGGCTGCCTGACGGGGGATAGGCCGGCGGATAGGACGGAGCATAGCTTGGCGTTGCCTGCGGATAGCGCGCCGGCGGCGGGTAGCCCGGCGGAGGCGCGTAGCCGGGTGACGCGCCATACGCCGATTGCGGGTACGGCGCGGCGATCGCGGGCGCGCCGAGGCGGGTCAGGATGCCGCGCAGCGGGTCGGCGCCGGGGTTCGCGCCTTGCATGGCGATAACGATCTGGCGCGTGTCGAGCGGCTGCCCGTAATAGGCTTGGTCCAAGTCGGTGCGCGAATTGAGGACGCTGCCCTCGATCGAAATGCCAGCGAAGGCGCCGCGCGAGGACTGGAATGCCACGATGTCGGCGGTGATGCCGGTGGTCAGCGCACCCTGCACCCCGCCACCGACGGTCGCGATCGCCAGGGAGGCGTTGCCGCCGAGCTTGAAGTGGCTGTTCATCAGCGCATCCAGCCCGCGATTGGTCAGCACCATCAGCACCAGAGCGCTGTCCTCCAGGCCGATCTGGAAGCCGAAGCTCGCGCTGCCGATGGTGTAGAACGCCGGGTAGGACCAGGTGCCATTGCCGGCGCGCGCGAGCATCACGCAGTCGCCGCCGGCCCCGGCAAAGAAGAACCCGGCCTTGAAGATGCGGGGACAGATCATTACGGCGCGCGCGCGGCCCAGCATCCGGCGCGGGGTTTGGGAAATCCGTTGCGACATCATCTCCTGCACGGTGATGGTCGAACGATCGACCAGTGCCTGCGCCTGTTCCTGCCGTTGCGCGTGGGCGAGCGTGGGGAGCAAAAGCAGAGCGGCGGCGAGCAGGATGCGTTTCATCGATGGGTCTCCTATTCACCGGCTATCATCGTTCCGCGATTCGCCGCCTATCGAGGCAATCAATATTCGATCAATACCCTGGCAACTCGTTCACGCACGCCACCCGCCAACCCGCCTCGTGCCGCTCCAGCCGGGTCAACGAGAGATTCTGGATCGCCAGATGCAGCGCGCTGTCCGGCCCGATGGTCAGCGCGTGCGCGACGGCGGCGCGGATCGTGCCGCCGTGGCTGACCACCACGACCTCCGAATCCCTGTACTCGCGGGCTAGCCGCTCCATCGCCGCCCCGGCGCGCGCGATCACGTCGGCGATCGATTCGCCGCCCGGCGGTCGCTCAGTGCCCGCCAACGGCCAGAAGGCGTGCGCCGGCCGGGACAGCCGCTCCGGCAGTTCGGCGTGCGCCAGACCGTGCCACGCGCCCAGCGACTGTTCGGTCAGGGCGGGTTCCACCGCCAGTGGCGCGGCGGGATAGCCGGCGGTGAAAATCGCCTCGGCGGTGCGGCGCGTGCGCGACAGCGGCGTGACGACCCAGTGCGCCGGCCGAGGCAGCCGGGTTGCCAGCGCGCGGTACATGGGTGCTTGCTCGATCAGGCTGGTCGGACACAGCTCCACGTCCAGCGTGCCATAAAGGATCGCGCGGGCATTCTCCTCGACGATGGCGTGGCGGATCAGCCAGAACGAAGCGAGACTCACTCCGGCCAGACCAGCCGCGGCTGCGCTCTGAACTCGAGACCCGCATACAACGTGGCAAGCGGCAGGTTCATCCCGAGATCGGGCAGCGCGATCAGCGCCTCGATCCCTTCGAGAACCCCGAAGCCCCAGCCCCGCTCGGGATTGCGCTGCCAGTGGATCACCTCGGGCGCGTCAAGATCGACAAAGACGATGTGGGCCAGCACGGCAACTGTCTTGTACTCCTCCAGTTTGAGGGAAAGGTCGAATGCCCGCGTCGATTCCGATAGAACCTCGATCACGAGGAATGGGGCGTCCGCCCAGGTGATGCTGTCGTCGAACTTGCCGCAGTCCACGCCGGCATCCGGATACCGGATGTTGCCGGTCGGAATACGCACGGCGGTATCGTTCGTGAATGGATGACATCGCCCGTGGCCCAGATGGCTCGCCAAAGCGGCGATGGCGTTGACCACGACGCGATCGTGCCGCTGCTTCGCACCCGCCATCGCAACCGGGACGCCATCGACAAGCTCGTATCGCTCCTCCTGGCGCAGGTGCCACTCCAGGAACTCGTCCGCTCCCATGCGCCGAACCGCCTTCTCCGACATCAGCATGCCTCCCGATCAATCCCATCATAGCACGCTCACTCGCCGATGCTCAGCAGCGCGCCGCGCAGCCGCGCCTGGCGAAGCTGGCGGGCGAACAGCACGCCGGCGGCGATCGACCAGGCGGCGTTCAGCAGGATCGCCGCGATCAGGTGATCCCAGCGTATCACGCCATGCAGGAGCGCGGCCCGCATCCCCTCGAACACGTGCGAGGCGGGCACCACGAAGGCGACCGCCTGCATGACGCGCGGCAGCACCGCGACCGGGTAGAACACGGCGGCGAACGGGGTGATGCCGAACAGCACCGACCAGGCCAGCGCCTCCGCCCCCGCCCCGTGGCGCAGGATCAGCGACACCACGCCGAGCGCCACCCACCAGCCCATGATCATCAGGTTGGCGAAGAACAGCACGAGCACCGGCCCCAGCGCGAACAGGTTGAACGCATACAGCAGCCAGGCGACGCCGATCGCGGGAAGCACGCCGGCCAGCATCCGGATGATCGACATGCCGAGCAGCGCGGCCACCATCTCCCACGGACGCAGCGGGGAGACGAAGATGTGGCCCAGGTTGCGCGACCACATCTCCTCCATGAAGCTGATCGCGACGCCCATCTGGCTCCGCAGCGCCACCTCCCACAGCAGCACGCCACCGAGCAGCGCCGCGCCGGCCAGCGCGCCCGCCCCGGCGCCCATGCGGCCTGCGACGAAGCTCGCGGTGAAGCCCCAGATCAGCATTTGCAGGACGGGCCAGTAGGCCAGCTCCAGCAGCCGCGGCCAGGAGCCGCGATAGAGCGCCAGATGGCGGTACATCATTCCCCAGATGCGGCGGATCGGCGACGGCCTCATGCCGGCGCCTCCGCCGTCGCCCGCCTTCGATCACGGGCGATGTCGAGGAACACCTCCTCCAGATCCTCGCGCCGGTAGCGGGTGAGCAGGGCGGCGGGACTGCCGCGATCGACGATGCGCCCCTGCTTGAGCATCAGCACCTCCGAACAAAGCCGCTCCACTTCGGCCATGTTGTGCGAGGCCAACAGGATCGTGCAGCCCGTCTCGGCGCGATAGCGTTCTAGCCAGGTGCGGACCCAGTCGCCGGTATCGGGATCGAGGCTCGCCGTCGGCTCGTCCAGCAGCAGCACGGCCGGGCGGTTGATCAGCGCCTTGCCCAGCGCGACGCGCGTCTTCTGCCCGGCCGAGAGCTGGCCGGCGCGGCGATGGAGAAGCTCCGTCAGCTCCAGTTCGCCGGCCAATTCCTGGATGCGCGCCTCCAGCCGGCGCACGCCATAGAGATGGCCATAGACTCGCAGGTTCTGCGCCACGGTAAGCCGTTGCGGCAGCGCCACGTAGGGCGAGGAAAAGTTCATGCGCGCCAGAGCGGCGAACCGGTCGCGCGCCATGTCGTGGCCGAGCACCTCGACGCGCCCTGCGGTTGGAATCAGCAGCCCGAGCAGCATCGCGATGGTGGTGGTCTTGCCCGCCCCGTTGCCGCCCAGCAGCCCCAACGTCGCCCCCGCCGGCACCGCGAAGTCGATCCCGTCCACGGCCAGGACATCGCCGTACCGCTTGGTCAGATTCTCCACCCGGATCGCGTGCATGGCGGCCGGAGATAGGGTGGGCGGCGGGGAAAGGCCAGGGGCGCAATTCGCGTTATGCTGATAAGGGCGCTAGTTTTGACGGGCTGCGGAAAAACAGCGTTCGCGGCGGAATGCTGCGCCCTTTCATCGTCATGCCTGCGAACCGCATTCGCAGGCATGACGGGGTAGGGATCAGATCACCCGGAGGACCGACAATGCAGGAAGGCGCACGCGGCATGCAGCTCGCCATCGCGGGCTACGAACGGGTGATGGAGGGGACGGACATGCGCGCCTCGGTGCTGACCCTGGCGGCCGGCCAGTGCGTGCCGTGGCATTACCATTCCGCGATCACCGACAGGTTTTTCTGCCTGGAGGGGCCGATGGTGGTGGAAACGCGGGCGCCGCGCGAAAGGCACGAGTTGCGGCCGGGCGAGACGTGCGCGGTGTCGCCGAACACGGCGCATGTTGTGCGGGGCAAGGACGACGGCCCGTGCAAGTTCCTGCTGCTGCAAGGCGTGGGGATCTACGACAACGTCGCGGTCGGGTAGGCTATTGCTTGATCGGAGGGACTACGCGGCGCCCTCGGTGTTTCTGCCGGAAAACCTGCTGCGCGAGGCTCGCCGGCAGAAGGGATTGGCGTCCGAGGACGTGCCCGCGATCTGCGTGCTCGACCCGGACGGCGATCTCGTGCGCCAGCTTCGCGCCGAGGGGCGGGTCCGAAAAAGCCCGTCCTGGGCGTGCTATCACACTGATCTTTATCTATTCGAGCATGGCGGCGAACGGTTCGGCATCGTCGGCTGCGCGGTCGGCGCCGCCTTCGCGGTGCTGGTCGCCGAACAGATGTTCGCCGCGGGCTGCCGTTTGCTGGTGAGCGTAGCCTCGGCGGGGCAAATCGCGCCGGGCGGGCCGACCCCGTATTTCGTTCTGATTGACAAGGCGCTCCGCGATGAGGGCACCAGCGATCACTACCTGCCGCCCGCGCGGTTCGCCGATGCAGACCCGGGGCTGGTGGAGGCGGCACTGCGCTCGCTCGCGGACGCCTCCCCGCCCGTGGTTCGGGGCGCCACCTGGACCACGGATGCGCCGTTCCGCGAGACCGAGCACGCCATTGCGGCGGCGCGCGGACACGGCGCGCTGGCGGTGGAGATGGAGGCCGCCGCGCTCTACGCGTTCGCGCGAGCCCGGCATAAGCCGGTGCTCTGCTTTGCCCATGTGACCAACCAGATGGCGGTGGCCGAGGGCGACTTTGAAAAGGGCGAGGCGAACGGGGCGCACGACGTACTGCGCCTGCTGACGGCAACCGCGCGGGCTTGGCGTTCGAGGGATGCTCGATGAGACCCAATCCGTTCCGCGACGTGCTGGCGTTCCTGAGCAAGCCGGCATGGTACACCGGGGTGTTCGATCTCGTGCTGGTCGCGAGCATCCTCATCGCGGTCGCCGTCTGGCGGCGCGATCCGGCGCAGCGCACGGCCCGGCATGGCGCGGTCTGTCTGCTGCGGTTTCTCGTCGGGGTGATGTGGTGGCAGCAATCGCTGTGGAAGATCCCGCCCGACTACGGCGGATTGGTCTATTGGATGAAGCAGGTGGTCGATCACGGCGCCGTCCCGCTGCAAAGCCGGATCGTGGACCAGCTCATGATCCCGCATATCGCGGTGTTCGGGCCGGTCATCTACCTGCTTGAGGTCGCCATCGGCTTGTCGCTGATGCTCGGGCTGCTGACCCGGCTCGGCGCTTTCCTCGGAGCGCTGGAGGCTATCTATCTCTGGCTCGGCCTCTATTCGGCGCCCGGCGAGTGGCCCTGGACCTACTTCTTCCTGATCGTGATCCAGCTTCTGTTCACGATCGACCCGCCGGGGCGCAGCCTGGGGGCGGATGTCTTTCTCGGCAGGACGCGCGGACGGGCCTTGGTGGTTTGAGGGATCAGGACGCCGTCTGCTCGGCGGCGAAGATCGCGTCCACCGTCGCGCCCAGGCTGTCGCGCCAGTGCGGCAGCCGCACGCCGAGAACGGTCGCCAGCTTCCGGCAATCCAGCCGGGAGTTGGGTGGCCGGCGGGCCGGCGTGGGCCAGTCGGCCGTCGTGATCGCCTCCAGGGTCGGGGGCCTCAGGCCGTGCCGGGCCGCCTCCTCGAAGGTCGCGCGGGCGAGGCCATGCCAGGTGGTCCAGCCGGAGCCCGCCGCGTGGAAGATGCCGCCCTGCTCCGGCAGGCGGTCGGCGACCGCCAGGATGGCCGCCGCGAGATCGGCGGCGGTGGTGGGGCATCCTTTCTGGTCGGCGACGACACGGAGCCGGTTGGTCTTGCGGGCCGCGGCCAGCATGGTCCGGACGAAGTTCTTGCCCGTGGGCGCATAGACCCAGGAGGTGCGCAACACGACCGCGCGCGGCCACGCCTCCAGAACCGCCTGCTCGCCTGCCAGCTTGCTCGCCCCATACACGCCTTGCGGCGATGTCGGGTCGTTCTCGACGTAAGGCGCACCCTTCAGCCCGTCGAACACGTAGTCCGTCGAGACGTGGATCAGCGGCACCGCCGATCCCGCGCAGAGCCGCGCCAGCAGCGCGGGGCCGTCGCGGTTGGCGCGATAGGTCGCCTCGGCGTCGGTCTCGGCGGCATCGACGCCGGTATAGGCGGCGGCGTTCACGACCAGCGAGGGATGCGCCGCCTGGAACGCGGCCTCGACGCTCTCGGGTCGGTCAAAATCGAAGCCGGGCCGGCCCACGAGCCGGATCCCGCCCCCGACCTTCGCCAGCGCGGTGGCGAGCTGGCCCGCGCCGCCCGTGACCAGGATGCTCATGCGGCGAACCACGCCGGGCAATCCCGCAACCGGGGCAGCACCGCATCCTTGTCCGACAGCAGCGCCGCGCCGTCCGCGATCGGCCAGGGCAGCGCCAGATCGGGGTCGTTCCAGATCACGCCGCGCTCGGCATCGCGGTCGTAGTCGGCCGTGACCTTGTAGATCACCTCGGTTTCGGGTTCGAGCGTGCAGAACCCGTGCAGGAAACCGCCGGGTATCCAGAGCTGCGCCCAGTTCTCCGCGCTCAGCACCGCGGCGGCATGCCGGCCGTAGCTGGAGGAGCCCCGCCGCACATCCACCGCCACATCCCAGATCGCGCCGCGCACGCAGCGCACCAGCTTGCCCTGCACGCTGGGCGCGACTTGCAGATGCAACCCGCGCACCGTCCCGCGCCGGGCGGACAGGCTGTGGTTGTCCTGCACGAACGGCCCGGGAATGCCGAGCGCCGCATACCGACGCGCGCTCCATGTCTCGGAGAAAAATCCGCGCGAGTCCACGAACCGTTGCGGGGTCACCAGAAGCACTTCGGGGATGGCGAGCGGCTCGGCGTTCATCCGTGCTTCCCGTCCGCCGTCTCGCGCAGCGCGCGGCCCAACTCGGTCTTGCCCAGCGCATCGGCTTCGCGCCGCAGCGCGGCGGAGTCGATGAAGCCCATGCGAAACGCCACCTCCTCAGGGCAGCCCACCAGCAGCCCGGTGCGGGTCTGGATCGTCTGCACGTAGGTCGCCGCCTGCAACAAGCTATCGGGGGTGCCGGCGTCCAGCCAGGCGCAGCCGCGCGACAGGCGCTCCACATGGAGCTGGCCGGAATCGAGATAGATGCGATTGAGGTCGGTGATCTCCAGCTCGCCGCGCGCCGACGGGCGGATCGCGGACGCCAACTCCGTCACGCTGCGATCGTAGAAGTAGAGGCCGGTGACAGCCCAGTCCGAGCGCGGATGCGTCGGCTTCTCCACGATCTCCACCGCGCGGCCCGCCTCGTCGAACTCCACCACGCCGTAGCGTTCGGGATCGCGCACCTCGTAGGCGAAGACCGTGGCCCCGACGTCGCGCGCGACAGCCGCCCGCAGCATCAAGGACAAATGCTCGCCATGGATCAGGTTATCGCCGAGCGCGAGTGCGCAGGCCTCGCCGGCGATCCAGTCCCGCCCGATCAGGAAGGCCTGCGCCAGACCCTCCGGGCGTGGCTGCTCGGCGTATTCGAGCCGCACCCCGAGCCGCGCGCCGTCGCCCAGCAGGCGGCGGAACTGCGGCAGATCCCACGGCGTGGAGATCAACAGGATGTCGCGGATGCCGGCCAGCATCAGGGTCGAGAGCGGATAATACACCATCGGCTTGTCATAGACCGGCAGAAGCTGCTTCGAGGACGCGAGCGTCGCCGGATGCAGCCGCGTGCCGGAGCCTCCGGCGAGGATAATGCCCTTCATGCCGCCGCTCCCCCCGCCGTACCGAGCCGCTGACCGGCGTAGCGCCCCATGCGCACGCCCTCCCACCACGCCCGATTCTCCAGATACCAGTCGATGGTGCGCGACAGACCCGCCTCGAAGTCATGCGGCGCGCGCCACCCGATCGCCGCCTCGGTCCGCGTCGGGTCGATCTCGTAGCGGAAATCATGGCCGGGCCGATCGGTCACGAAGCGGATCAGCCGCGTGCGCGGGCCGGCCGGGTCGGGCACGCGGCGGTCGAGATGCGCACAGATCGCGCGCACCACGTCGAGGTTGCCGCGCGGCTGGCGGGCGCCGATGGCATAGGTCGCGCCCGGCTTGCCCCGCTCGATCACCCGCACCAGGGCGGCGGCGTGATCATCGACGAACAGCCAGTCGCGCTGGTTCGATCCGTCGCCGTACACCGGCAGTTCCTTGCCTTCCAGCGCGTTGAGCGTGACCAGCGGGATCAGCTTCTCGGGGAACTGCCACGGGCCGTAATTGTTGGTCGTGTTGCTGACGATCACCGGCAGTCCATAGGTATGGAACCAGGCGCGCGCCAGATGGTCCGACGCCGCCTTGGACGCCGCATAGGGGCTGCGCGGGTCGTAGCGGGTGTCCTCAGTGAATGCCGCGTCGTCCGCGCCGAGCGCGCCGAACACCTCGTCGGTGGAGACGTGGTGGAAGCGGAACGCGTCGCTTGCGGCGGACGGCAGGCTGGCCCAGTGGCGCCGCGCCTCCTCCAGCAATACGAAGGTGCCGACGACATTCGTCTGGATGAAGGCGCCCGGCCCGTCGATGGAGCGATCGACGTGGCTTTCGGCGGCGAGGTGCATCACCGCGTCGGGTCTGTGCGTCGCGAATACCTCGCGCAGCGCGGCGCCATCGGCGATGTCGGCCCGCACGAGAACGTGGCGCGGATCGCCCCGCGCCTCCTCCAGCGCCTCCTCGGAGGCGGCATAGGTCATCTTGTCCACGTTGATCACGACGTGGCCGGTGCGCCGCAGCAGGTGCCGCACCACGGCGGACCCGATGAAACCGCACCCGCCGGTCAGAAGCAGCTTCATCGATCCGTCCCGCAGGTTCGCGCGGGGTTAGGCCCGGCCGGCGCGGCGGGTCAACAGCAATGAGGTGCCGTACCAGGTCAGCTTGAGAGGCACCCTCTTTTCTGGATGGAAATTAAACCCTGACCAGCCGCTCGATCGCGTCCTCGGTATATTCAATATCTGCATTCCAGAACGCCACAAGCACATGCTGGTTGGCGTCAATCCAGCGTTTCAAAGCCGCCTCATCGACCGTGCTGAGCGGTGGTCCGCCCTCGTGCCGAAACGGGCGCACTGCGTAAATGCTCATGCCGCTCGATTGGACTCGCGGTCCTGGTGATACTTTCACCCGCACGTCGTGCTGAGCATTGCCCCGTTGCGAGATGAACACAACAAAAGGCAGCCCAGTTGTTTGAGGTCGCAGATTCGCCTTCTCGAACGTCGCTTGTCCGGGCGGTTCATTCCAAATTTGCACGTATCCGCTCATTGGCATCCTTGGGCTTGCATTGAGCCCTAGCAACCACGGGATCAGCTAACCTCCCATGAAATGGGCCATATTACGTCATCACGCAAATGTGATATCGTTTCAAAGTCATACTGATCGGCTGCCCGCTACCGAGGCCACCTCGCGTTTCCGGGCCGGGCATGGTAGCCGCCGACATGCCCGACCTGCTCACTGCCGCGCGATGAACGACCGGGAATATCCGCCCCGGCCGATCGTCGGCATCGGGATCGTCGTGCTGAAGGGCGAGCACGTCCTGCTGGTCCGCCGAGGCAAGCCGCCCAACGTCGGCACCTGGACTCTGCCGGGCGGGGCGCAGGAACTCGGCGAGACCGCCCAGGAGGCCGCGAGGCGGGAGCTGCTGGAGGAAACGGAGATCCACGTGGGGGAACTGACGCTCGCCGCCCAGGTGGACATCATCCGCCCCGACGCGGTCGGACGGGTGCAATACCATTACACGATCATCGACTTCGCCGCGCGCTGGGAGGCGGGCGAGCCGGTCGCGTCCTCGGACGTGTCGGAGGCCATCTGGGCGCCGCTCGACGCGCTGGAGCCGTTCGACCTGTGGAGCGAGGCGCACCGCGTCATCGCCGTCGCGCGCCGGCTGACCGAGTAAAGGGCCGACCCGGATCGGTGTCGCCAGCATCACGCCGCGAACGTCACCTGCGCGCGGCCCAGGCCCTCGAAGCGCACGGCGCAGACGTCGCCGGGCTTGAGGAACCGCAGCCCGGTGCAACTGCCGCAGGTCACGAATTGTCCGGCCCGCACGCCCGCGCCCGCCCGCATCATGTTGACTAGCGCCACCGCGACGCCGAGCGGATCGCCAGTCGGATGCCCGCCCACCCGTTCGAGCACCACCTCGTCGTTGACCGTCAGCGCGACCCGGAGATGAGGGAGATCGAGTTTCTGCCACTCGGGCACCGGCTCGGCGTGCACGAAGCCGCCGTTGCTCACGCAGTCGGCGAGCTTCTCCAGCATCCCGCGCGCCGCGTGGTCCTCAAAGCGGCTCGAGACCACCTCGATCGCCGCGCAGGCGTCCATGACAGCGGCCACCTCCGCGCGCGTGTAGGGCGAGGAGCGGGCCGGCATGTCGGCGCGGAAACGGAACGCGATCTCGCCCTCCACGCCGCAATCGGGCACCTCCGAGGCCGCGATGCGGGCGGGCGTCGCGTGAATGGTGCGCGCATATATCAGGCCGCGCGTCGGTTCCTCGTTCGGCGGCGAGTTGGCCTTGAAAGCGCCCACCGGCTCGCCGAGCGCGGCGGCGACCGCGTCCTGCACGGCGTGCGCCTCGGCGACGCTTTCCGGGGCGACGGGAAGCTCGGGAAGCCGCGTGCCGTCGCGCCGCGCCCGCACCAGAAGCCGGGCGGCGTCGGCGATGTCTTGCTGGTTCATGGCCATTCCTCCGTTCTGCCGATTCTACGGCCGGCGCCGGTACTCGGCAACGTGACAGCCGGGCGCGCGCGCGGACGCCAAACTGCTCGCCATGCACGATGCGGTTTTCCTGTTCGACGTGGATAACACCCTGCTCGACAACGATCGGGTGCAGGCCGACATCCGCGCCCACATGGCCGAGGCGCACGGCGAGGCGGCGAGCCGACGCTACTGGGAGCTGTTCGAGCAGCTGCGCGATGAACTGGGCTATGCCGACTATCTCGGCGCTCTGCAACGCTACCGGCTGGAGGATCTGCACGATCCGCGCGTGCTGCGGATCGCAAGCTGGATCGCCGACTACCCGTTCGCCGACCGGCTCTATCCCGGCGCGCTGGACGCGGTGCGCCATGCCGCGCGATGGGGCGCGACCGTCATCCTGTCGGACGGCGACGCCGTGTTCCAGCCGCGCAAGGTGGTGCGCGCGGGGCTGTGGAGTGCGTTCGAGGACCGCGTGCTGATCTACGTCCACAAGGAGCGGGAGCTGGACGACGTGGAGCGGTTCTTCCCCGCGCGGCGCTACGTGCTGATCGATGACAAGGCGCGCATCCTGCACGCGGTCAAGCAGGTGTGGGGCGCCCGCGTGACGACCGTGCTGCCCCGCCAGGGCCATTACGCGCTCGATCGGGCCGAGCTGGCGAAATATCCGCCGCCCGACGTGACGATCGAGCGGATTGGCGAGCTGACGCGGTTCGGAGCCGAGGAGCTGTTGGGCGCCCCGAGAGGTTGCCAGCATGAGCCGTGACGTCCTCCAGCGCTTCACCATCCGCGACTTTCCGCTCCGGCACGGCGGCGTGCTGGCCGAGGCGATGATCGCCTATTTCACGCTCGGCCGCCTCGCCCCGGACGGGCGCAACGGCGTGCTCATGACGCACGGCTACACCTCCGGCCCCGACTACGTGCTGGGCGAGGAGGGCGCGTCGGAAGGTTCCTGGGCCGCGCTGGTCGGTCCGGGCCGGCCGATCGATACCGATCGATACTTTGTCGTCTCGTCCAACATGCTCGGCTCGTCCTTCGGTTCCACCAACGCCGCCAGCATCGATCCGGCCACGGAGCGGCCGTACGGCTCGCGCTTCCCCGATCTGAGCGTGACCGACATCATCACCGCGCAACGCCGGCTGCTCGACCATCTCGGCGTGCGCCATCTGGCTGCCGTGGTCGGGCCGTCCTATGGCGGCTTTCAGGCGTTCGCCTGGGCGGTCACGTTCCCGGACTTCATGGACGCCATCGTCGCCGCCGTGACCGCGCCGAAGGCGCCTCCCGGCCGGCTGGAGCCGCTGATCGAGCGGCTGGCGCGCGATCCCAACTGGAACGGGGGCGATTATTACGATCGCGGCGGCGTGCTCGACACCACGACGCAAATACGGATCGAGATGTTGCGCGGCAATGGGATCGAGGCCCAGCTCGCCGAGCGCTTTCCCGATCCCGCCGCGCGGGAAGCCGAGTTGCATCGCATCGGCCGCGCCTGGGCCGAGCGGTTCGACGCCAACTCGCTCGTCATCCTGCGCAAGGCGCTGCGCGACTACGACGTCGAGCCGGACTTCTCCCGCATCCGCGCGCGCGTGCTGTATGTCCTCTCCACCACCGACACCCTATTCCCGCCGAGCCTCGCCGTGCCGATGATGCGGAAGCTGCACGACGCCGGCGTGCGGGCGAAATATGTCGAGCTAGACAGCCCCTACGGCCACCTCGCCTCGGGCCGGGACGCGGCGAAGTGGGCATCCGCGCTGCGCGCGTTCCTGAGCGAGCCATCCGAGGTCACCCATTCTTGACACTCCCGCAACCCCCTTGTAGCAAGCGCCCGCCGTCTGGCGGGGCGACCCGCCGGGAGCGAACATGAACGAGGAGAGCGGCCCGTCCTTCGAGGAGAGGCTGCGGTCGGCGCGGGAACGCCAAGGGCTGGAGCCGAGAACGCCGAAGCCGGGCGCATCGTCCGGCGATGCGGGCCCGAGCCCGATGAGCGTCGGCGTGCGCGTGGCGGTGGAACTGCTGGCGGCCATGCTGGTGGCTTGCGCCATCGGCTGGGGGATCGACCGGTTGGCCGGGACGCGCCCCTGGTTCCTCATCGCGTTCATCCCGCTGGGGGGCGCGGCCGGGATCCTGAATGTCTGGCGTATGTTCGCGCCACGGCAGGACTCCGGCAAGAATCGTGAGTGAACCGGCCGCCCGACCGCGGCGTGCCGCGAACGGGGGTGTGTCTTGGCGACTGGAAACATCGACGCGCTGAGCCAGTTCGATCTGCACACCTCGCTCGGCGAGGCCGGCGCCGCCGTCCATTTCAGCCAGTCCAACCTGATGATGCTCGTCGCGGCCGTTCTGACGCTCGTGTTGCTGGTCGTGGGGATGCGCCCGCGCGCGATGGTGCCCGGCCGGCTGCAATCGGCCGCCGAGATGATGTACGAGTTCGTCTATTCGATGTGCGTCGATACCATCGGGCCGGAGGGCAAGCGCTTCTTCCCGTTCATCTTCGCGCTGTTCCTGTTCATCCTGTTCGGCAACCTGATCGGCGTCTTCCCGTATTTCTTCACCTTCACCAGCCACATCACGGTCACCCTTGCCCTGACGCTTGTGGTGGTGCTGATGGTCACGCTGGTCGGCCTCTTCATCCACGGGTTTCACTGGTTCAGCTACTTCGTGCCGCAGGGCGTGCCGAAGGCGCTGCTGCCGCTGCTGGTGCCGATCGAGGTGCTGTCCTACGTCTCTCGCATCATCTCGCTATCGGTTCGACTGTTTGCCAACATGATGGCCGGCCACGTGATGCTGGAGGTGTTCGGCGCCTTCGTGGTGATGCTGGGCGCTGCCGGCTTGCTCGGCATCGTGCCCGCGATCTTCGCGTTCGGCGTGAACGTTCTGCTGATCGGCTTCGAGATCCTGGTCGCCGTCCTGCAGGCCTACGTGTTCGCGATCCTGAGCTGCATCTATTTGCACGACGCGGTCCACCTGCACTGACCCTCGCCTGATCCCGCTTTCGGGCACCACACAGAAGGAACCAACCATGGATCTCGCTTCCGCCAAGAACATCGGCGCCGGTCTCGCCGTGATCGCGCTGTCCGGCGTCGGCATCGGCATCGGCCAGATCTTCGCCGCGCTGGTGAACTCCGTCGCCCGCAATCCGGCGGCGCGCGACCGCGTGTTCGGTTTGGCGATCCTGGGGTTCGCGTTGACCGAGGCGGTCGCGCTCTATGCTCTGGTTATCGCGTTCATCATCCTGTTCGTCTGACCCGACTGCCCGGCGCTGGGGAACAGAGACATGCCGCCTACGCTCCGCCGCGCCGTTCCGCTCGCCGCCGTGGCCCTGCTGTCGCTGCCGGCGGCGGCGATGGCACAGGGGATGCCGCAGCTGAATTTCAAGAACCCGCTGACCCTGGATCAGGTCGGCTGGGGCGCCGTGATCTTCCTGATCTTCTTCCTGCTATGCTGGCTTTGGGGCCTGCCGCAGGTGAGCCGGGTGCTGGACCAGCGCGCGGGCGCGATCGCCGCCGATCTCGACGCGGCGCGCTCGGTGAAGATCGAGGCGGACACCGCGGTCACCGAGATGACCGATGCCACCGCGCGGTCGCGGGCGGAGGCGCAGGCCGCCATCAACGCCGCGGTGGACAAGGCCAAGCAGGAATCCGCGAGCCGGACGGCCGCGTTGGATGCCCAGCTCGAGGCACGGCTCAGGGACTCCGAGCATCGCATCGCCGCCGCCCAAGGCGCCGCGATGCGCGCGCTGCGCTCGGTCGCGACCGATGCTGCCCATGCGCTGATCGCGCGGCTGACCGCTAGCGAACCCGATCGCGCCCGGCTCGATCGCGCCGTGGGCGCGGCGCTCGCCGCGCGCGGCCAGGGCTGAGGAGGACCGGGCGATGCAAGCCGGATTCTGGAGCGATTCCAAGACCTGGGTCGCGATCGCGTTCTTCGTCTTTTTTATCCTGTTCGGGAAAAAGCTGTGGAAGGCAGTGGCCGAGATCCTGGACGGCCGCGCCGAAGCCGTCCGCGCCGAACTGGAAGAGGCCGCGCGCCTGCGCCGCGAGGCCGAGGACATGCTGCGCGAGGCGCGGCTGCGCCGCGACCGCGCCGTCGAGGAGGCGCAACAGCTCATCGCCGGCGCGCAGGCCGAGGCCCAGCGCCTCGCCCTCGCCGCCGCGCAGGACGCCGAAACATCGGCGCACCGGCGCGAGCAGATGGCGCTGGATCGGATCGCCGCCGCCGAGAAGGCGGCCGTCGATGAGGTCCGCCTCACCGCCGCCGATCTCGCCACCACAGCCGCCCGGCAGGTGATCGCCGAGGGCCTCTCGCCGGCGGCGGACGCCACGCTGATCGACCGTTCGATCCGTCAGCTTCCCGCGGCCCTGTCCGGTCGCCGAGCGGCCTGAGCCGCCGATCACCGTCCGCCGAGCCGCTTCCAATTCCGGGTCACGTACCCGTCCGCGTCGAGCGCCTCCACCTGTCGGACTGCGACGGCACGGCTTCCCGCGCAGCGCCATGCGTAAATCGTGGCGTGGCCCGTGGCGAACATCGGGATGAACGCGGCGTTCGGGTTGGTGCGGCACCACGCGTCTCCGCCCGCGCTGGCCCTGCGCGTATCCGCCTTGCCGCAATTGAGGTTCGCGCCCGTCATGCAGGCGAGCACCGCGCCGCGATGGCAGCGGATCACCGTCTGCCGCACCACCTCGGCCGGCGGCATCCGCACCCCGAACGCGGCGTTGACCTCGCCCACCAGGGACGGCGGAAGGGGCAGCACCGTGTCGCTCGCTCCTGGGCCGCGGCAATCGGGGGCTGGCGGGGCGGCGTGCGCCGGCCCAACGTGGGCCAGCAGCATCACCAGACACGCGACGCCCACACCGGCCGAACGGCGGGGCACGTTCGGCCCGCTCACACGGACGCCAGCACCCGATCGCGCAGGCGGTTGCTGCCCTCGCGCGCGCCGAAGAAGATGTCGGGCGTGATCTCGTCCACGCCGCGACAGCCGGTGTAGGCCATCGTGTTGTCCATCTCCTTGCGCAGCACCGAGAGCGCATGCGCCGCGCCCGCCTGGCCCGCAACGGCGGTGCCATACAAAGTCGCGCGGCCGGTCAGCACCGCCTTGGCACCCAGCGCGAGCGCCTTCACGATATCGGAGCCGCGGCGGATGCCGGAATCGAGGATCACCGTCGCGCGGTCCCCAACGGCCTCGGCGATCTCCGGCAGCACGTCGATCGCGGCGACGACGCTGTCCATGTTCCGTCCGCCATGGTTGGAGACGATGATGCCGTCCACGCCGTATTCAACCGCGCGCACCGCGTCGTCCGGACGGTTGATTCCCTTGAGCATCAGGATGCCCGGCCACTTGTCGCGGAAGACGCGGATGTCGTCCCAGCACAGGCTGTCCTGACGCATCACCTCCTTGTGGCTCTGGTCGCCCGTCACCGGCCGGCGGAACGGATCGGGGTAGTTCTCGTTGCGCGGCATTCCGATCGTCCTGAAATACTTCATCAGCACGCTGGCCGCCCAGCGCGGATGCAATGCGACGTCGGCCGTGAAGCGCGGCGTGGCGTGGAACGGCAGCAGGAAGCCGTTGCGGGCGTTGTATTCGCGATTGGGCGAGACGATCGTGTCGGTGGTGACGATCAGCGCCTCGAAGCCGGCCCGGTGGGCGCGCTCGATCAACTGATAGGATAGCTCCCGCTGCTTCCAGACATAGAGCTGAAACCACAGCCGCCCACCGGCCTCCTTGGCGATCTTCTCCATCGAGGTCATCGCCCCGGTCGCCAGCGTGAACGGCACCTTCGCGCTCGCGGCGGCCTTGGCGAGTTCCAGTTCCCCCTCGTGCCAGCACAGCCCCGCCGCGCCGGTCGGCGCGATCGCCAGCGGCATGGACGAAGGCTTGCCGAACAGCGTGGTCGCCATATTGCGACCCGACACATCCACCAGGGCGCGGTGGCGCAGCTTGATCCGCTCGAACGCGGCGCGGTTGTTGCGCAACGCCACCTCGTCCTCGGTGCCGCGATCGACGAAGTCGAACACGCCGCGCGGCAGGCGACGCTTGGCGGCGAGGCGAAGGTCGTTGACGTTGTAGCAGCGGTCCAGCGCGGACATTCGGGTTCCTCTTGTCTTTCTTGTCACCTCGTTCCTCGTCACCCCCGCGAAAGCGGGGGTCCAGGCGTCCCGGACTCCGGCGCGGCAAGCTTGGATTCCCGCTTTCGCGGGAATGACGGGACCTAGTGTCCCTGCGTCTGCTCCGGCAGGATCTCCGTGTTCAGCTTCAGCACCTGGCCGAGCCAGAGCGCGTGCAGCAAGTGATCGTCGCGCGGACGTCCGGTTTCGGGGTGGACCAGCACCGTCAGCCCCTGCCGGTTCAGCGCGAGCCAGGGCACGATCGCGGGGAACAGGTCGGGCGCGAAAAGCACCTGGAACATCGCCGTCGGGTGCGGTCCGACCGGCCCGTCGTGCATGCGCCCCATCTGGGCCGGAAATCGCTGCTCAATCCAGCCGCGCACCTGCGTCGCGATCTCCTTGGTGTGGGCGGGGTCGTAGTAGATATGCGCGTGCCAGTGGTCGATCAGGTCGGTGTCCTTCGGCTGCTCAGCCATCCGCATCCTCCACCGTTTTCCTCATCTTGGGCCGGAGCGCCGCCGCGATCAGCGCGCCGCCTCCAGGATCGACACGTAATTCGCGACCGCGGCGCCGCCCATGTTGAACACGCCCCCGATATCGGCCTTCGGAAGCTGCATCCCCTCGGGCGCCTGCCCCGTGAGCTGCATCGCCACCAAGGCGTGCATCGAGACGCCGGTGGCGCCGATCGGATGGCCCTTCGCCTTCAGCCCGCCCGACGGGTTGATGGGCAGCCGGCCGTCCTTCTGCGTCCAGCCCTCCAGTACCGCGCGCGCGCCCTGGCCGGGCGGGGTGAGGCCCATTGCCTCGTATTCCAGCAGCTCCGCGATGGTGAAGCAGTCATGGCTCTCGACGAACGAAAGGTCGTCCAGCGTGAGGCCGGCGCCGTCCAGCGCGCGCCGCCACGCCAACCCCGCGCCCTCGAATCCGGTGATGTCGCGCTTCGAGATCGGCAGGAAGTCGTTCACCTGTACGGCGGCGCGGAAACGCACCGCCTTGTCCATCGCGCGCGCCGTCTCCTCGTCGGTCAGCACCAGCGCGGCGGCCCCGTCGGAGACCAGCGAGCAGTCGGTGCGCTTGAGCGGCGGGGCGACATACGGGTTCTTCTCGCTCACCGTCCGGCAGAACTCATACCCGAGATCGCGGCGCATCTGCGCGTACGGGTTGGCGACGCCGTTCTTGTGGTTCTTCGCCGCGATCGCGGCCAGCGCGTCGGATTGATCGCCGTAGCGCTGGAAATACCGCTCCGCGATCCGGCCGAACACGCCTGCGAAGCCAGCGGCAATGTCGGATTCCTCGCGCTGATAGCAGGCCCTCAGCAGGATGTCGCCAACCTCGCGGCCCGGCGTCGCGGTCATCTTCTCCACGCCCACGACCAGCGCGAACCGCCCGCGTCCGGCGGCGAGGAAGTCGCGCGCGCCATGCACGGCGGCGGAGCCCGAGGCGCAGGCATTCTCGTAGCGCGTGGCGGGCTTGAACCGCAGATCCGGCAGGTGTTGCAGCACCAGTGAGGCGGGGAAGTCCTGCGCCGAGAATCCGTTGTTGAACAGGCTGACGAAGCTGGCGTCGATCTCGCCCGGGCCGATCCCGGCATCCTCGATCGCCGCTCCGGCGACGCGCCCGATCAGGCTTTCCACATCGGGGTCATCAAGCTTGCCGAAGGGCGAGTGGGCCCATCCGACGATGCAGGCTTCGGGCATTGGAACCCTCCTTCAACTACTCTGCCGCCAGTCTAGAGCCGTTTCCGTCCGGCTGGAAACCGGCGCGGGCGTCCCTTGCCGAGGGATCGCGCGGCGTGACTTAGAGTCGAGGGCACCGCCGTCGTTCTTATTGTTCAAACCAGAACGGGGCAAACGCATGAGACGACATGCCCCTTCTACAACTATCCGGGGACGCAACCCTTTATCGCGTTGGCGCGCGCGGGGTAAACGATATGCCCAGCGGCGCCCGCTGGCAGATGAGAGCGTACTCGTGCTTTTAGTCCGTCGATATCGCCAGACGAGAGCGTGGCGAGCGTCGGGCGCAAACTTGCTGCCATGGTCGTGGTGGTCCAGAAGTCCTCGAAGTTGGCGAACGTTCGCTGCACCGTGATCTCGCGTGTCTCGACGGCGTCAAACCCCGCGCCAGTCCACAAGTCATGCAGCGCCTCCATTCGCGAAGCACCAACGGTGGGGGGCAGCAGTGGGATGATGCCCAGCTCCCGCATAGCTGCGTGGATCGGCTCGAAGGGAAATCCCCCGCCTAGTATATCCCACGCGTAGGTCGCAACCGCACCGCCCGGGCGAACCACCCGTGCCATTTCAGCAACGCCTTTGGCCGGATCAGGAACGAAGAAGATCACCAGCGCCATGACGGCGGCATCGAACCGGTCAGTGGGGAAAGGCAGGGCCATGGCGTCACCTTGGAGAAACTTGGCTCCGTGCATCGCAGGCCTGGCGCTCGCGAAAGCGAGCTGTGCTTCAGAAGGATCGATCCCCTGTGCCTCTGCCGGAGCGCATCGCTGGGTGAGCAACTCGGTGAAGGCACCGTTGCCGCAGCCGACATCTATCCAACGCAGGCCCGGAGCTGGCGCCAGCCAATCGAGGAAGCCTTCGCCCGCGAGCCGGCTCCAGACACCCATCGTCCGCTCGTAGACATTCCCGTCGTTGAAATGGATAGCCTGACCAACCATTGCCGCTAACCTTCTGTTTGCCGAGACATCCTCAATGACACTACAGTTCGGATCGAAGAACCAGCAGCTATCTGGTGACGGTACGAAATCATTGCAGGCCGTGGAAAGCTCCGTCTGACGGGATTCCGGCGCGGAGTGCCGCCCGATAGAACTCTCGGCATGACGCACATCACGGGTCACGACCACTCTCAGTCTCAGATGGCGGCATGGGGCATGTCCCGCGTCACACCGGCGCGGAGCGGTTTCGGGGAGGAAACGGGAATGGAGACACGCAGGCACTTCTTCAAGGCCCCGGCGAGCGGGATCGTCTTCTGCGGCTGCGGGATGATCGGCGCGACCCATGCGCAGCAACCCGGAGGGCAGCGGCCCGGGGGACAGCAATCCGCCGGGCAGCAACCCGCGGGGCAACAATCCGGGGAACGGCAGTCAGCGGGGCAGCGCCAGCCCGTCACTGTCAACGGCAAGCGCGTGAAAACGGTCGATGTCCACTCGCACTGCCTGTTCCACGAGGCAGCCGCTCTGCTGGGGGATGAAGCCTCCAAACTGACGCCGCCCGTCAAGGGCTCCGAGAACGCCTATCTCGTCATCGAGGACCGCTTCAAGAGCATGGACGCCATGGCGATCGACATGGAGGTGCTGTCGATCAACCCGTTCTGGTACGGCAAGGACCGTGACCTCGCCGCCCAGATCGTCACCATCCAGAACGAGAAGCTGGCGGAGCTGTGCGCGGCGCACCCGGACCGCTTCGCGGCCTTTGCCTCGCTCACATTGCAGGACCCCGACCTCGCAATGCGGCAGCTTGAGAAGGCGGTGAAGCAGCAGGGGTTGCGCGGGGCGGCGATCGGCGGAGTGGTGGCGGGCGCGGAGTTCTCGGACCCCAAGTTCCACCCGGTGTGGGCGAAGGCGGAAGAGCTTGGGGCCGTGCTGTTCATCCACCCGCAGGGCGTACCCGAGCTCGCCCCGCGTCTCAAGGGCAACGGCTGGCTCCCGAACTTGATCGGCAATCCGCTGGAGACGACGATCGCGCTGCAGCACTTGATCTTCGAGGGCACCCTGGACCGCTTCCCCGGTCTCAAGATCATCGCCGCGCACGGGGGCGGCTATCTCCCGTCCTATGCGGGGCGATCCGACCAGGCCTGCTTTGTCGGCGCGGCCTTCTGCGATCCGAATATCAACCTGAAAAAGCGGCCGACCGAATACCTGAACCAGATCTATTACGACTCGCTCGTGTTCACCCCCGAGGCGCTGCGCCACCTCGCGGCACAGGTGGGCGCCAGTCAGATCATGCTGGGAAGCGACTATCCGTATCTGTGGGAGCTGCACCCGGTAGACCATGTCTTCGCGACGAGCACGCTTAGCGACGACGAAAAGGCGGCGATCCTGGGCGGCAATGCGGCGCGCCTGTTCGGATTCCAGGCGTGATATCCCGCCCGGACCGAATCGCCGCGTAGCTGAACCTTAAGAGGCAGTTGCCACAACTACCCTGGGTTGAGTTGACCTGCCCGTCCGGCCCGCCGTGCCGGTGCCCATCTCTGGGATTTACAGAGATGGGCACGCGCGTCATGGTCCGCGTCCGCACCGTGTTCGCGGACACAGGCTCCGATGCCGACGGCAACCGCGCCCTGTGCCGCGGCTCGAGGCCGAGCCGCACATCCACAAGCGGCGGCAGCCGGGCGGATCGGGCGCCTCTTAGGTGAGGGCATTTCCTTGCGCCTCATCCCTGTCTTCCTCGCGCACCAGCCGTGTGATGTTCCGACTCGCGATCGCTGGGCAGCGAGCGCCCTTTGTAAATGCAACGACGCTACGGGTCGGCCGGTCCGGGCGCGATCACATTCTGTTGATGCACCGAACGCCCCCTCCAAATGAAGGGGGCGGAGCAGGCCGCGCGAGGATACGGCTCCTGTCGCGGCCTAGGCTTGACCTCAGGCGGGTGCAGACTTGTTGGCGGCTATGTCGATGGCACCGACCGAACGTGCAAGGACACTTCGACCTGCCGGTTTGTCGGGCAAATTATCAATATGATGTACGCCTTGGAAAATCCGAAAAGTTTCCGATTAAATTGATACTATCAACAGCGGGAGGCAAGAATGGGTCGGAGCCAAAAGGCTGCCACCTTGATCGGGGCAGCTGCGATTGGCGTGCTCGGCGTATCGGTATCGCCGGCGTGGGCCGGTTGGGACGCGACGAACGGGGCCAACTTCGTCGGCAGTTGGTCCACTACGTGGCAGAGTCCAACTGGCAGCTATAACTCGCCACTGCAACTCACCGGCCCCACTGGAGCCGGCACGCTCACCGGGTTCTATAACAACGGCACGGTGACCGGCACGGTCACGCCCCACATGGGCGGAGGTGGGCGGGACGGATGGGTCTACGCAGGCAAGTGGCAGCGCACCGGTAGTGACTCGTCCGGCGGGGCCTGCCAGTACGGGCGCTTCCAGATGACGCTACTCGACCAGGGGCTTACGGCCGGCACGCAGGAACCAGACCTGACCTACACCGGCAAATGGAGCTACTGCGACGCCGACCCGATGGACGACGCGAACCCGCAGCAATGGACCGGCGATCAGCCGCAGAATCTTGGGTTCAACGGGTATGTCCTTCCTGTGCCTCTGTATCCCCAGCTGACCAACATGTGGTGCTGGGCCGCCTCGACCGAGATGGTCGTCAAATACCTGTATCCGGCAATCAACATCGAGCAGGGGGACGAAGCGAATACTCGGACCGGCCGCACAGACTGCATCAAAGACCCGACGCCCGGCACGGACGCGAAGCCGATCTGCAACGTCGGTGGCTGGGAGATGTTCGACAAGTACGGCGTGTCATTCAACGAGAATGACGAGACCTTCGTGTCCAAGCCGAACCCCGATCTTTCGCCGCCCGACCCGACGAAAACCGTTGGTTACGTGGCCGGCAGCGGTACCGAGGCGATGAGCTGGGACGCGCTGAAAACCGCGATCAACGCGGGGCAACCAGTGATGTTCGCCTGGGCGTGGCGGATGCACCCCGCGGTGGTCGGGGATCGCTACGTCGATGGTGGACACATGATGGTTGCCCGCGGCTGGTCCACGGTCGGCGGGCAGAACTACGTTTTCGTCAACAATCCCTGGTCGCCGCAGGAGGGCGACGAGGACATCATGCCGTATGACGCATGGGTGGGCGGGCTGGATCAGGACCACGTCCATTGGGCCGACTTCAGCGAGTTCGGCCGTGCCGTTGCCGCCCAGGCAAGCGGCAGCGTACCCAGCGGCACAGGCGCGGGCGGCAGGCTGGCCGGGGCGGAGATCCGTGTTGCGCCCGAACTCTCGTTCGTTCAGACGCGGCTGGTGACCCCGAGCAACCCGCGAATTCTGCTGCCCCGCCCGGGAACGTTGCTTCCGGCGCTTCCGAACCGAGAGGTCGTGCAAGCCGAGGCGTTGCGGGTCGTGCCGCATGCGCGCGTGCTGGCCGCAGAACCGCAAGCGCTGCGCGTGCTCGGCCTGAGGACCGAGGCCGAGAGGCGCGAGGCGACGCTGGGGCAAGGCCTTCAGGAGTACACGCTCAGCCGCGGCGCGCTCGCGAGCTACCGGCCCCCGGCACGACCGGAGAGCCTGCTCACACAGCCGAGCGCGGTGCTGTTCCCGTTGGTGGTGAACGGCGCGCCGCGGTCGGCGATCCGCATCCAGATCCGGGGCGAGGTGGCCCGGGTGGGCTCGTTCGGTAGCGCGGTGCTGATCCGACAGATTGTTGCGGTCACGCCGCTCACGGGTTCTGGGGCCGCCGGGTCGAGCGGGATCCGGGTACCGGCGCTAGGGCTGTATTTCGTGACCCGCGAGAGCGCGAACGAGCTGGAGTTGGCACCGGTGTTCGACACGCCGCAGCTAGGCCTCGTTCGCGGTCGGTTCGAGCCTGCCTCGGCGGTGTTTGCCCGGCTGGCCCCGTTCGCCGCCGCGATGACAGGCCGGACCATGTAGCGCGCTGAGACCTTCGACTTTCTACTCGCTGTCACGCGCTCGTCTCAACGAGGTAATGTTTGATGCCTAGTCCAAGCTTTGGCGCCGGCAGGAACTCTGGTCAGGACGCAACGGAGCAGGACGGAACCCTCCTCCTCTCCTTCGAACCAGATCCCGGACACGCACCCAGACCGTTCAAAAAGAGAGATGCAAATCTGAAGAGGATTGAAGAAAAGCAAGTAGTGAACAGCATTACGAGCGGAAGGCGCTTAATGCTGCGCGGCCTTGCATCGCGAGCAGCATTGGAACGTCGATTGATGCTCTCAGTAAGAGGTTGGCTCATGACATGGGGTCCTCAAGCGGAACCAGGAGGAATGTCGTAAGAGATGAGCCGAGAGACCCCTTAAACCAAGCGGGCTCGTCAAACGCTGATAACACTTCGCATGAGACAAACTCTTCGCAGGAGCCGTCGAAGTCATCGGAGGAGGCGAACTCCTTACAAGAGCCGCCAAGCTCGTCTCAACAGTCTTCGAGCTCATCTCAAGAATCGGATTCATCGAAGCCGGCCAATGCCACGACAAATGACCAGGGGCAGGGTGGTTCAGGGCAGGGTGGTTCAAACGGGCAGGTCACTGGGGACACGGGTGGTGCGGAGGGTGCAGGTGGCAATTCCAGCGGAGGACAAACAATCGAGCAAACATCGATAGAAGGGGTTATGCAAGCCATCGAATGATTCAGATAAGGCAGCCTCGTCGAAAGGACATTGGGTCCAAGTGACTGACCCAGAGACTGGTAGTTATTTCGATCGAATGTTTCTTCCGGATTTTGATTTAAGGGCCGAATGACCGCGGGCTAACAGGTGACCACAGCCACAATGGCGGCGGCGGCGGCGGCAACGGCGGCAGCGGTGGTCATGCGGCTCCCGTCGGCCCTTCAGGGGAAGCCAACGAAAATAATGCTAAGGGCTTCACACCTGAACAGCTGGCAAGCATATTGGCAAATCTTGGCAAGAGCACGGCCCGGCTGGACGCTGGACGAACACGCGCCGCAGGTCTCCAAATTGTTGTGGATGATCTCAAAAAAAGATATCCTAACGCTACTATAAAATCCCAGCAAGTATCGTCCGTGCTCGCAATTGGAGAGACGCTAAACAAGCTCTCTCAAAGCCAGCTTGAGAAGATGATAATCCTTTTGAAGTCTTATCATCGCTGAAGGCATTCCTGCAGCTTCGCCGACCCTCCTAAACTGATGCAAACCGGTGGCCGGGGCGATCGCTCCGGCCACCGGTTACGCCTGACAGGTGCGATGCGCGACGGCCGCGAGCCAGACCCCGATGACCGCGACAGCACGGAATTGTTATGAACTATCCTGCCCCAGTAACTCCCCAAAACCGGCTCAATAGCTTATGAAAACGATCTGGTGCTAGCCCTGGCAGGAGCCCTCCATGCTCATGAAAGCCTATCTCGCGGAGGCCATCGGGACCTTCGTCCTGGTCTTCGGCGGCGTCGGCAGCGCCGTGCTCGCCGGAGACCATATCGGGTACGCGGGCATCGCCGCTGCCTTCGGACTGTCGCTTCTCGTGATGGTCTATACGATCGGACCGATCTCCGGGTGCCACATCAACCCGGCGGTCACGTTCGGGCTGTGGCTCAGCGGAAAATTCCCCGCCAGCCGCATCCTCGGCTATTGGATCGCGCAGATCGTTGGCGGCATCATCGCGGCCGGCGTCCTGCTGGTGATCGCCAAAGGCACCGGCCATTTCGATCCTGTCGCGACCGGCTTCGCGAGCAACGGCTTCGGCGACCGCTCCCCCGGACACTATGGCCTCGGTGCGTGCTTCCTTTGCGAGATTGTGATGACCGCGTTCCTGGTGCTCACGATCCTCGGCTCGACGGACATAAGGGCACCTGTCGGCTTCGCCGGCATCGCCATCGGGCTGGTGCTGACGCTGATCCACCTCGTGTCGATCCCGGTCACCAACACCTCGGTCAACCCGGCGCGCAGCATCGGTCCGGCCATTTTCGCCGGAAGCGCCGCGCTGTCCCAGATATGGCTGTTCATCATCGCCCCGTTGATCGGCGGTGCGCTCGCGGCCGGGATCTACGCGGCCCTGCGCTCCGATGAGCCGCTGATTTCGGCGAGGAAGGCCGAGCAGGCGCTGCCCGGTGAGCAGGCCGAGCGGGTGCCCTGATGGCCGCCCCGTGGGAGGGCGCGGATCGGCTCGCGGCGTTTGCGGTTTGTCATTGGGGGCCGGCGAGCGAGGCCGGCGAGGGCTGCTGCCTCGTCAAATTCGGCGCGGCGCGCCGGGTGCCGGCGACGCGGAACGCTTCTCCGTGCTGCTCGATGGTTGCGGCTCGCTTGCCGCCGCAACGAGGCCGCCTATAGCCGACCTGGCCTCTACGTCCTCGACGATTTGCGGTGATTGACAGCGTCCGCAAGATCGCCCGGTACGCCCGCCCTTAAAAGGGATCGGCTGGATAGAAGACCGCCATCAGGCACAACCCCGTCGCCGGCGCGGTCGGTCCCGCCGCCGCCCGGTCGCGCGCCGCCAGCGCGTCGGCGACCCGCTCGGCGGGCCAGCTCCCGTCCCCCACAAGCTTCAGCGTGCCGGCCATGTTGCGGACCTGATGGTGCAGGAAGCTGCGGGCCTCCGCGACGATCTCGACCCTGTCGCCGCGTCGGACGACATCCAGCCGGTCGAGCGTCCGCAGCGGGCTGTTCGCTTGACAGGCGGCGGCGCGGAAGCTGGTGAAGTCGTGCCGGCCGAGCAGCGACTGAGCGGCGCGATGCATGGCCTCGGCATCCAGCGCGCGGGGAACGTGCCAGACCCGACCCGCGTCGAGCGCGGGGCGGGCGGGCCGGTTCAGGATGACATAGCGATAGCTTCGGCGGATCGCCGAGAACCGCGCGCTCCAGCCCTCGGGCGCCGGGGCCGCGCGCAGCACCGCCACCGGATGCGGCTTCAAGTGGAAGTTCAGCGCCTCGCGCAGCCGGGCCGGGTCGAGCGTGATCGGCAGTGTCAGTTCCGCGACCTGACCGGCGGCATGGACTCCGGCATCGGTGCGGCCGGCAATCACGGTGCTGACCGGCTCGCCGCGTGTGAGGCGGGCGGCGGCCGCTTCCACCACTTCCTGCACCGAGAGGTCGTTGATTTGGCGCTGCCAGCCGACGAAGGGACCGCCCTCGGTACTCGATCAGCAGCGCGAATCTCAGCTCCCCCTCCCCTTGCGGGAGGGGAGAGAAGTGCCGACCCGCGTTCCCGCCGGCACCGGATGGCCCCGCAGAAAGGCCGGTGCATCCATCGCCGCGCGGCCGGCGAGTTGCATGCGCGAAAGCCGCAGCGCGCCACTGCCGCAGGCGACCAGAAGGGCGTCGTCGAGCGTCGTTCCCGGCGTTCCCGTCCCCCGCTCGGGTCGCGCGGCCAGCACCTTCAGCATCGCGCCGTCGAGCGTCGTGAATGCGCCGGGCCAGGGATCGAAGGCCCGGACCCGCCGTGCGATGGCTTCGGCAGGCCACGCCCAGTCGATCCGGCCATCCTCCCGCGACAGCCTCGGCGCGTAGGTCGCGCCGGCCTCGGGCTGCGGAACTTCGGGCGGGTTCTGGGCCAGCGCGCGCAGGATCAGGCGGGCGCCGATCACGGCCAGCTCGTCATGCAGCATCGCCGCCGTGGTCGCCTCGGTGATCGGCACCGTCTCCCTGAGCAGCATCGGCCCGGTGTCGAGCCCGGCATCCATCCGCATGATGGTCACGCCCGTCTCGGCATCGCCCGCCAGCACCGCCGCCTGGATCGGCGCGGCGCCGCGCCAACGGGGCAGCAGACTCGCGTGGATATTGAGGCAGCTGCGCCGAGGCGCATCCAGCATGGCTTGCGGCAGGATCAGGCCGTAGGCCGCGACCACCGCCGCGTCCAGGTCGAGCGCCGCGAACGCCGCCTGCGTCGCCTCGTCGCCCCGCAGCCGCACCGGCGTGCGGACCGCGATCCCCAGCGCGTCGGCAACGACGTGGACCGGACAGCGATGGATCGCGTGCCCCCGCCCGGCGGGCCGCGGCGGCTGGCAATAGACCGCCGCGATCTCGTGCCCCGCCGCGTGCAGCGCCCGCAGCGCCGGGACGGCGAAATCCGGGCTACCCATGAAGGCGAAGCGCGTCATGCCTCCCGCTTCTGTCGCATCTCCTTGGCGAGCCGACGCAGGATGATGTTGCGCTTCAGGCTGGACAGGTGATCAACAAACAAGATGCCGTCCAGATGGTCGATCTCGTGCTGCAGGCACGCCGACAGCAGGCCCTCGGCCTCGATTTCCTGGCGCGCGCCCGACTGGTCGAGATAGCGCACCTTCACCCGCGCCGGGCGCGTGATGTCGGCGTAATGGCCGGGCAGCGACAGGCAGCCCTCCTCGCGCGTCACCAGCTCCTCGCTCAGCGCCACGATCTCGGGGTTGATCAGCGTGATCGGCGCCGGCTTGTCGTCCGCCATGAGATCCACGACAGCCAGCCGCAAGCCTGCCCCCACCTGAGGCGCCGCCAGCCCGATGCCCGGCGCGCGGTACATCGTCGCGAACATGCGCGGTACCAGGTCGCGGATCGCCTCGGCCTCCGCCACCCCCACCGGCCGAGCGCGCGCCTTCAGCGCCGGGTCGGGCGCGATCAGGATATCGAGGAGGTTCGCGTCGCTTCCGTCTGCCATGCCGCGCATGTAGCCGCCGGCGGGGCCGGTATCAACGCGGATGGCGGCCTTATTGCAGGTATCCCCAGCGCGGGACGGCGGGCTCGGCGCTTGCCCATTGCCAGCCCGAAACGCGGCGGCAGATGTCGGCGAGAAACCAATGCGTCGCCGCACCGTCGGCGACCGAGAACGCGATGGCCCGGCAGGGCGCGAGCGGGTTGACGATCTCGCCAAGCACCGAAAGCTCCCCGTGCTCGTCGCCGAGGGGAACGATATGCCGGATCCGCCAGGGCGCCCGCCCGCCGACCGGCAGGTTTCCGGCCAATTGCGCGATTGCCTCCTGCTCGGCGTGCTGGCGCGATCGGGCGTAGAACTTTTCCGCCACCCCGGCCGCGGTGGCAACGCCGACGCCGACGGCGAAGCCAACCGCCGGGCTCGCCGTGCTGCCGCCGGCGACCGCCCCGCCGACCAGGCCCGCAATCTGGGGAACGGTCTTGCAGCCGGCCAGCATGGAGGCGGCGCCCAGCGCGAACAGGGGCAAAGCAAGGGACCTCACTGCAACGATCCCCAGCGCTCCGTGGCCGGCTCGGCGCTGGCCCAGCGCCATGTCCCGCCCGTCCCGCAGACCGAGGCGGTGTAGAAGGCCGGGTCGGGCTTGCCGTCCTCCGTGTGGGCGACCGAGAAGACGATCGCCTTGCAGCGCACGCCGGTTCCGCCGGTTTGGCCCGTGACCGTGACCTCGCCGTGCTCGTCGGGCTCGATCGGGATGGTGTGGACGACGTGCCAAGGGGCGACCTGGCCGGGGGCGAGCGGGCCGGCGGCGGCGGCGATCTGGTCCTGCTCGGTGCGGTGGACCCGCCGCTCCGCGTAGTCGAGGCCAGCATTGGCGGCGCTGCCGACGCCGAGGCCGATGCCGGTGGCGACCGCCGGGCTTTTCGTCACGGCGCTCGCGATGCCGCCGCCGGCGATGCCGGCAACGTCGCCCGTGGTTGCACTCAGGAACGAGCCGCACCCGGAAAGGGTGAGCAGCGCCGGCACTATCACCCATGCCGGCCGTGGAAGTCTGTCCCGCATCGCCTCATCCTGGCCGGCGGGCGCGGTGGCGGGCCAGTCCCGTCGGCCCGCCCCGCCTTCACAAGCCCGCGCGGCGGCTACTTGATGCGGCCCATCGCCCGCAGCGTCACCTCCAGCCGCTCGCGGTTGCGCGTCTGCGGCGCGGCGTTGCCCATGTCGAGGATCTTCGGCATCGCGCCCTCGATCATCTCTGGCGTCACCGGCTCCAGCGGATCGAACTGCACGCCTTCGGAGCGATAGTATTGCAGCCGCGCGTAGCCCGCGCCGCCGGCGGTGATGATCTCGCCGGTGATGTTGCAGGCTTCGCTCGCGAGCCACGCCACGGCGGGCGCCACGAATTCGGGCTTCATGAACTCCCGCAGGTGCGGCGGGATGAGATCCTCGGTCATGCGGGTGCGGGCTGACGGCGAGATGGCGTTGATCAGGACGTTGTACTTCGCGCCCTCCAGCCGCAGCACGTTGATCAGGCCGACCACGGCCATCTTCGCCGCGCCATAGTTCGCCTGGCCGAAATTGCCCGAGGTGCCGGAGCCCGACGTGGTGACGACGACGCGCCCGTATTTCTGCTCGCGCATGATCGGCCAGACGGCCTTTGTGCAATAGACGGTGCCCATGTAGTGGACATCCGAGCACTGGCGGAAGTCGTCCATGCTCATGTTGACGAACGCCTTGTCGCGCAGGATGCCGGCGTTGTTCACCAGCGCGTCCACCCGGCCCCATGCGTTCATCGCGGTGTCGATGATCGAGGCCGCGCCCTCCTCGCTGTCCACCGAGGCATGATTGGCGACGGCCTCGCCGCCCGCGCGCTTGATCTCGTCCACCACCTTGTCGGCGACCGCGTTCGCGCTGCCTCGCCCGTCCACCGCCCCGCCCGGATCGTTCACCACGACCTTGGCGCCCCGGCTTGCCAGCAGCAGCGCGTGCTCGCGCCCGATGCCGGAACCGGCGCCGGTGACGATGGCGACGCGGTCGTCGAAGCGGATGGTCATGGCGTTTCCTCCTGGATTGGCCTGCTCATGGGAGGGTAGCCCGTCCGGTTCATGAGGGCGAGGGGTGGAAAGCTGGATGACTCCGTCGTATTATCTTACATGGACCCAGAGGTGCGAAGCTCGGTTTCACAGATAATCATCGACGATGTAGTTTGGGGGCCAACATGAAAGCCGGGACCTCGGACGACGACGTTTCGATAGCACCGACGAGTGCGACCGACTGGAGCGGCAGGCCGCGCTGGCGGGACAAGAGCTTCGACCTGGTGTGGTCCAAGTTCGTATTCAACTTCGTCCAGAGGCCGGACGAAGCGATCCGGGAGTTTCGCCGCGTGACGCGCATCGCCGGAGAGGCGGTCGTCCTTGTGGATGACGTGACCTGCATGGCCAACTGGCCGGAGGATCCGGTCTTGCAGCCCTGCATGGAGGCGCTGTTCCCCCGCCTATGGGACCCGGCCGTGGCGCGCAAGCTAGCGCGGCGATCCTGGGTGGACGGGAGCGGTTCGAGGCGTTCCTGCGTGATCTTCTGGCCTACCTGGATCGCCCGGACACTTGCACCTACACGCCGCTTTATTGGGTTCGGGGGGTCGCCTGACGCCATGTCGGCGCGGCTGGCCGCAGGGGTAGGCGCTGGCCCGCGCAGGGCTGGCCGGCGGGTGCGGCCGCGCCGAAGCACCGACGGCGAGATCGCCGCCCGGCAAGACGACCGGCGAATATCGTCCAAAGGCGAGTTCGCGTTGACCCGGCCCTGGGGGGGTCCTATCTCCACCCTTCCGCCCCGATCGGCCAGAAGGTCTCAATGCTCGGCTCCATCGCCCGCGCCGTGTTCGGCACCGCCAACGACCGCTCGCTCAAGGCTTACCAGCGCGGGGTGCCGCGGATCAATGCACTGGAGCCCTCCATCTCCGCGCTGTCGGACGAGGCGCTGCGCGGCAAGACCGTCGCGTTCCGGGAACAGATCGCCCACGGCGCGACCCTCGACGACCTGCTGGCGGAAGCGTTTGCCGTGGTGCGCGAGGCCGGGCGGCGCACGCTCGGGCAGCGCCATTTCGACGTGCAGCTCGTCGGCGGGATGGTGTTGCACGACGGCAAGATCGCCGAGATGAAGACCGGCGAGGGCAAGACGCTGGTCGCCACCTTGCCCGTCTATCTCAATGCGCTGGCCGGCAAGGGCGTGCACGTCGTCACCGTCAACGACTATCTCGCCCGCCGCGATGCCGAGTGGATGGGCCAGATCTACCGCTTCCTAGGGCTGACGGTCGGCGTGATCGTCCACGGGCTGGACGATGCTGAGCGGCGGGCGGCCTACGCCGCCGACATCACCTATGGCACCAACAACGAGTTCGGCTTCGACTACCTGCGCGACAACATGAAGTACCGCCTAGAGGACATGGTCCAGCGGGAGTTCAATTATGGCATCGTGGACGAGGTGGACAGCATCCTGATCGACGAGGCGCGCACCCCGCTCATTATCTCCGGCCCCGCCGAGGATAGCTCCGACCTCTATCGCCGCGTCGATGCCGTGGTGAAGGAGCTGGTGAAGGACCCCGAGACCTACGACAAGGACGAGAAATTCCGCACGGTGTCGCTGACCGAGCCGGGATCGGAGCGCGTCGAGGATATGCTGCGGGAGGCCGGCGTGCTGGCCGAGGGCAATCTCTATGACATCTTCAACGTCTCCGTCGTGCACCATGTCCAGCAGTCGCTGCGCGCGCACACGCTGTTCGCCCGCGACGTCGATTACATCGTCCGCCAGGGCAAGGTCGTTATCATCGACGAGTTCACCGGCCGCATGATGGAAGGAAGGCGCTACTCCGACGGGCTGCATCAGGCGCTGGAGGCGAAGGAGCACGTCGAGGTCCAGCCGGAGAATCAAACCCTCGCCTCGATTACGTTCCAGAACTACTTCCGGCTCTATCCCAAGCTCGGCGGCATGACCGGCACCGCAGCGACCGAGGCCGACGAGTTCGAGGAGATCTATAAGCTCGTCGTGGTGGAAATCCCGACCAACGTGCCGGTGGCGCGCAAGGACGAGGACGACGAGGTCTATCGGTCGGCCGAGGAGAAGTGGGAGGCGGTCGCCGCGTTGATCGAGGAGACCCGCAAGAGCGGCCAGCCGATGCTGGTCGGCACCGTCTCCATCGAGAAGAGCGAGCATCTGAGCGGCATCCTGAAGCGGAAGGGCGTCGCGCACGCGGTGCTGAACGCGCGCTTCCACGAGCAGGAAGCGGAGATCGTGCAGGACGCCGGCGCGCCCGGCGTGGTGACGATCGCGACGAACATGGCCGGGCGCGGCACCGACATTAAGCTCGGCGGCAATCTGGAGATGCGGCTGAAATCCCGGCTCGCCGACATCGACGATCCGGGCCTGCGCGCCGCGCGGGAGGCGGAGATCCGCGACGAGATCACGGCGGCGCACGAGACGGTAAAGCGGGCGGGCGGGCTGTTCGTGATCGGCACCGAGCGCCACGAGAGCCGGCGCATCGACAACCAGCTGCGCGGCCGATCGGGCCGGCAGGGCGATCCCGGAAGGTCGCGTTTCTTCCTGTCGCTGGAAGACGACCTGATGCGCATCTTCGGCTCCGACCGGATGGGCGGGATGCTGCAAAAGCTCGGCCTGAAGGACGGCGAGGCGATCACTCATCCCTGGATCAACAAGGCGCTCGAGAAGGCGCAGAAAAAGGTCGAGGCGCGCAACTTCGATACCCGCAAGAACGTGCTGAAATACGACGACGTGATGAACGACCAGCGCAAGGAAGTCTACGCCCAGCGCAAGGAGTTCATGAAGGCGTCGGACGTATCCGAGACCGTCGATGCGATGCGCGCCGAGGTCATCGAGGCGATGGTCGATCGCCGCATCCCCGAGAAGGCGTTCGCCGAGCAATGGGAGCTGAAGGATCTCGCGGAAGACGTCCGCCGCGTCCTGAACCTCGACCTGCCGGTCGAGGACTGGGGCCACGAGGAGGGCATCGACGAGACGGCGATCCGGGAGCGGATCACGCAGGCGGGCTATGAGTTCATGTCCGCCAAGACCTCCGCGCTCACGCCCGAGCTGATGCGCTTCATCGAAAAGTCGCTGCTGATCCAAACTCTGGACGCGGTGTGGAAGGAGCATCTCTATGCGCTCGACCACCTGCGCCAGGGCATCGGCCTGCGCGCCTACGGGCAGAAGGACCCGCTGAACGAATACAAGACCGAGGCATTCGCATTGTTCAACGCGATGCTGGACGAGCTGAAGGAGCGGGTGACATCCATGCTCACCCGTGTCGAGCTGGCCCCGGAGCGTCCGCCCGAGCCCGAGCCGCTGCCGCGTGGATTCCTGGAGCTGCACCCCGAGCCGCCATCAGGCTATGGCGGCGGCGCGCAGGCGGTGCTGGAAGCGACGGCGCCCGTCGCCGCGCCCATCGGGGCGATCGGCCTCGCCGCCTCCCCCGACGGGCTCGATCCCGCCGATCCGGCCACTTGGCGCCCGACGCCGCGCAACGCGCCGTGTCCATGCGGATCGGGGAGGAAGTACAAGCACTGCCACGGAAGGCTGGCGTAGCGCGGCTAGCGGACGCCGCCCCGCAACCGCAACAGCGCCTCCGCCGCCCGGAGCGCCTCCGCGACCTCGACGCCGGACATGCGGCCGTCCGGCGCGGCCACGGCGGAGGCGCGCTGCCCGGCCGGAGCGTATTCGGCGACCGGGGTGGGACCGAACAGGCCGAGCGTCGGCGTGCCCGTCGCGGCCGCGAGGTGCATCAGACCGGAATCGTTGCCGACGTAGAGCGCTGCGCGTTCCAGGCAGGCGGCAGCCTCGGGCAGCGACAGTTTTCCCACAAAGTCGATGGCCTCGGGCAGCAGCGCCAACAGCGGCGCGGCCATCGCGCGCTCCGCCTCGCCCGGCCCGCCGAGCACTGCCGCCGCCGCGCCCGGCAGCGCCCCGGCTGCGAGCGCGCGGAACAGCGCGGCGAAGCGGACGGCCGGCCAGGCCTTGGGCGCCCAGTTCGCGGTCGGTCCCAGTACCGACGACGGCGCGGTCCGCCGGCAGCAGCCGGGATGCGAGCGCGCGATCCTCCGGCGCCGTCCAGGCCACGGGGCGGGGTGGCGGATCAAGGCTCAACATGGCGGCGAGCTGGGCGGTCTTGTGTCGCGTCTCGCCTCCCGCCCCGCTTGAGCGCATGACGACCCGTCGCCGCGCGGGCACCATCCAGCCCAACGCCGAGCCTCTTATGTCGACCACGAGATCCCATCGCCGGGCGGCTGCCCACGCCCACAGCCCCAGCCAGTGGGCGTTCCAGCGCCGCTTAGTCAGCACGATCGTTCGCTCGCGGTTCGGCATCCGCGCGAACAGACCCTCCGCATACGGCCCGCAGGCGATGGTGATCCGCGCGTCCGGATGTGCGCAGATCAGGTGATCGAGCAGGCCGGTGGAGAGCACCGCGTCGCCGAGGCGGTTCGACGTGACGAACAAAATCAGCATCGGACGCGGCGATAGCGGGAAACGGCGCCCAGGGGAAACGGAGCATACCGTGGGAGGGGGTCGGGCCTACGGGTCGGTCTGTCTTGGCAGCAGCGTCATCGCATAGCTGCCCCGCTGCCCGGCTCCTGCCCGCCGAAGTTACACGCCAAAATCTCGCCACAATCGCTGGATATCAACTGCGGTTGATTAAAGGGTGCCGCCCTTAAGTCAAAACAAAGTGTTCGACGGGATTGTCCCTAAGACGAAGGGAGCTTTCAACATGCGTATCGCTCAAATTGCGCCGCTATTCGAGGCTGTACCGCCCAAATTCTATGGCGGGACCGAGCGGGTTGTCTCTTTTATTACTGAAGAACTCGTCGCGATGGGACACGACGTGACGTTGTTCGCGAGCGGGGATTCGATCACCGCGGCGACGCTCGCACCGATGTGCGACCAGGCGATCCGGCTTGACCCGACGGTGAAGGACTGGGTCGCCTATTACCTGCGGATGATGGAACTGGTGCGCCGTCGCGCCGACGAATTCGACGTCCTGCATTTCCATACCGACTATTTCCCGCTGTCGCTGTTCTCACGCCAGCGCACGCCGTTCCTGACCACGCTGCACGGGCGGCTCGACTTGTCCGAGTTCAGGACGATCTACGAGGCTTTCCCCGACGCCCCGTTCACCTCGATCTCCGACGACCAGCGCCGGCCCATTCCCGGGTTGAACTGGGTGCGCACGGTGCTGCACGGCATCCCGGAGACGCTGCTCATGCCGCGCCCGGTGACGCAGGACTATTTCGCATTCCTGGGGCGCATCTCGCCCGAGAAGGGCGTGGACAAGGCGATCCGCATCGCCGGGGCGGCCGGGGTGAAGCTGAAGATCGCCGCGAAAATCGATGCCGCCGACAAGAAATACTGGGACGAGCAGATCAAGCCGCTGGTCGATCGCAGCCCGCACGTGGAGTTCATCGGCGAGATCAACGACGCCGCGAAGCCGGAATTCCTCTCCGGCGCGCACGCGCTCTTGTTTCCGATCGACTGGCCCGAGCCGTTCGGGCTGGTGATGATCGAGGCGATGGCGTGCGGGACCCCGGTCATCGCGTTCCCCTGCGGCTCGGTCCCCGAGGTGATCGACCATGGCCTGACCGGCCTCATGGTCCCCGACGAGGCGGCGGCGGTCCGCGCCATCGCAAGCGTCGGCCGGCTCGACCGCCGGCAGGTGCGCCGCCATTTCGAGCGGCGCTTCACCGCTCGCCGCATGGCTGAGGATTACCTGTCGGTCTATGAGGAGATGTGCGTGCGCCGCCGCCCGCTGCTGCGCGCCGTTGGGGACTGACACCAACCGGCCTAAAGACTGACCGATTTGTACCACGTTCGTCATGCCCGGCGAAGGCCGGGCACCCACGCCTTTGCGTGCGGCCGTTCAAAACGTGGGCGGCCGGGCAAGCCCCTCGGCAAGCGCCACTTCGTTGATGGGGATCAGGCGGCGGCCAGCCCCGCGACCTCCGCCCGCAACTCGGCGATGCCGTGGCCCGTCTGGCTCGACGTCGCGATCACCGCATGGAGCGCCGCCGGGTGCGCCCGCGCCAGCGCCGCGGCCTCATTAAGCTTCCCGGCGAGCGCCGGCAGCTTGAGGTCGTCGGCCTTGGTCAGCACGATCTGGTACGTCACCGCCGCGCGGTCCAGCAGCCCCATCACCGCCTGATCGGCCGGTTTCACCTCGATGCGCGCATCCAGCAGCAGCAGCACGCGCCGCAAGCTGGGTCGGCCGCGCAAATACTCGAACATCAGATCCTGCCAATCGGCCTTCACGTCCTTCGACGCCTGGGCGTAGCCGTAGCCCGGCATGTCCACGAGCGTCAGCCGCCCGCCGAGATCGAAGAAGTTGAGCTGGCGCGTGCGCCCGGGCTGATGCGACACCCGCGCGAGCGCCCGCTGGCCCGTCAGCGCGTTCAGCAGCGAGGACTTGCCGACGTTGGAGCGGCCGGCGACCGCGACTTCCGGCAGGCCCAGGTCCGGCAATTGGTCCAGCCGCTGCGAGGCATGGACGAATCCGCACGGGCGCGCGAACAGAAGGCGCCCCGCCTCCAAGGCGGCCGCCGCCTCGTCGGCGCCGACCGCTCTCACGTCCGGGCGAGGCCCGGGCGCGTCAGGCGCGTGCGGCGCATGATGAACCATTGCTGCGCGATCGAGAGCAGGTTGTTGGTGCTCCAGTAGATCACCAGCCCCGCCGGAAAACGTGCCAGCATGAAGGTGAAGATGACCGGCATGAACTGGAACAGCCTCGCCTGCATCGGATCGGGGGGCGCCGGGTTCAGCTTCTGCTGGAAGAACATGGTCAGGCCCATGATCAGCGGCCAGGCGCCGAGGTGCAGAAGCGGCGAGATCGCCGTCGGGTCCCACGGGATCAGGCCGAACAGGGTGAAGATGTTCGTCGGATCAATCTGCGACAGGTCATGTATCCAGCCGAAGAACGGCGCCTGACGCATCTCGATGGTGACGTAGAGGTTCTTGTAGAGGGCGAAGAACACCGGGATCTGCACGAGCATTGGCAGGCATCCGCTGGCCGGGTTCACCTTCTCCGCCCGATAGAGTGCCATCATCTCCGCCTGCATCTTCGAGGGATCGTCCTTCAGCCGCTCCCGGAGCGCGGTGACCTTCGGAGCGAGGAGGCGCATCTTGCTCATCGAGCGATAGGAGTAGTTTGCCAGCGGGAAGAACAGCGCCTTGACGAAGACGGTGAATACGATGATCGCCAAGCCAAAATTGCCAAGCAGCCCGTTCAGGAAGTCCAGGCAATAGAAGATCGGCTTTGTCAAGAAGTAGAACCAGCCGAAATCCACCGCCTTGTCGAAATGCGGGATGTGCAGGGCCGATTCGTAGTGGTCGAGCAGGGCGACCACCTTGGCGCCGGCGAACAGGTAGGTCGGCAGCGTCGCCGCCGAGCCAGGCGCGATAATCTGCGGCTCCTGAGTGACATAATCCACTTGGTAATGCCCATCCCCGCCAGGGATGTAGCGGAAACGCACCGTCTCCGGCACGTTCTGGTCGGGAATGATGGCGGTCAGCCAGTACTTGTCTGTGATGCCAGCCCAGCCGCCGGTCGATGTCGTGTCGAAGCCGACGTCACTCTTCCGCTTCTTCGCGGCGTCGCGGACCTTGGCGTAGTCGTGCTCCTGCAACGTGCCATCGGTGACACCCAGCATGCCCTCGAACAGAAGGTAGTAGCCCGATGTCGGCGGCGTGTAGTCGCGCCGCACGCGCTGCCACGGGAACAGCTTTACCTCCTGGCCGGAGGTATTGCTCACCTCCTGGTGGACGGTGAGCATGTAGTGATCGTCGATCGCGAACACGATGCGAAAGTCGAGCCCTTCCCCGTTGTTCCAGGACAGGGTCACGGGATGGCCGACGCCGAGTTCCGGGGCCGAGGCCGTCCAGACGGTGTCCTCGCCCGGCAGCTTGATGGTTTCCCCGGCCGGCGCCGACCAGCCGTATTGCACGAAAGATGGGTGCTTGGACGACTGCGGCTCCAGGATTTGGACGTTCGGCGAGTGGGGTGCCTCGGTTTCACGGTAGTCGTTCAGCACCACGTCGTCGATGCGTGCGCCGAGCAGGCTGATCGAGCCGCGCACGGCCGGCGCGACGATCTTTACACTCGGTGGGTTGACCACGGGCCGAGCCTGGGTCGTGGGGGCGGCCGGGACGCCTACTCCAGGCGGAGCGGCCGTTGGCGGACCGGCGGCAGGGGCGCCAGCGGCCGGTCCTCCCTCCGCCGGAGTCGCCGTCTTGTTCAGGGCCGACTGCCGGGATTGCGCGGTCGGCTCCGGCGGCTGCGGCAGGTAACGTCGTGCAACGAGCTGATAGCCGAGCAAGATAGCGATCGAGATCAGGATCGCGGTGAACAGTCGCTTCTGGTCCATCAGTGCCCCGTCTCGCCGTGCGGTCTTCCCGCGCGCCGGCAGTCACACGCGGGCACCGGATCGTACCCGCCCTCGTTCCAAGGGTTGCAACGCATCACCCGCCAAGCTGCCAGACCCGTGCCGCGCAGCGCGCCATGCCGGCGCAACGCCTCGATCGCGTACTCACTGCAACTCGGCGCGAACCGGCAATTCGCACCGATCATCGGGCGCAGCGTCCACTGGTAAATTCGCACCGCGCCCACGCCGAGCCAAACCGCCGGGCTCACGCGACCCCTGCCTTGGCCAGGGCGCGCCGCAAGTCGTCCTGCAAGGCGGTGAATGCGCGTGCCCGCGTGCTCTCGCGCCCCACCAGCACGAGATCGACCCCGCTCGGCGGCGCGGCCGCCATCAGCAGGCGCGCGGCCTCCTTCAAACGGCGGCGCGTGCGGTTGCGAATCACCGCGTTGCCGACCTTCTTGGTCACGGTGAAGCCGATCCGCGCGGGACCGCCATCCGCGCGCGCCAGCGCCTGAAGCACCAGGCCCGGGGTGGGCACCTTGCGTCCTTTGGCGGCGACACGCAGGAACTCCGCGCGCCGCTTCAGGCGCCGGGGGGGTGACGCCAAGGGGCTGGCCGTGGGCAATGCGTCCGTCGAGGTCAGGCCGACAGGCGCTTGCGACCTTTGGCGCGGCGGTTGGCGAGCACCTTGCGGCCGCCGACCGTCGCCATCCGGGCGCGAAACCCGTGCCGGCGCTTGCGGACCAGCTTCGAGGGTTGATAGGTGCGCTTCACGACAGCTCTCCGTTGGAACCAGAATCCGGCAATGCCGGTCGGGGCCGCGCCCGCGTCGCGGGGGCCCGTCGATCGCGGCGGCTTATACGGGCGGGCGCCATTCCGGTCAATCACGTCGACCGGGGTTGCAGCCGGGCCTGCGCCGCATCACAAAAAGGACACCCCGCCTCGGAGCTTCTCCTGCCGCGCTATCTCAAACCGCTGATCATCGGGCTTGCCCTCGCCGGGCTCGCGTTCGCCGCCTGGCGCTGCGGGCTTGGAGCGGCCCTGAGCTGGGCCGAGCTCGCCCGGCATCAGGCGCGACTGGTCGCCCTCGTCGCCGCGCACCCGGTGCTGGCGCCGTTGATCTATGCGGCCCTCTACACGGTCTGGGTCGCGCTTTCTATCCCCGAGGCGGCGTTGGTCACGGTGGCGGGGGGGCTGCTGTTCGGCACCATCCTGGGCGGGGCGATGGCAGTGCTGGGCGCGACCGCCGGGGCGGTGATCCTGTTCCTGGTGGCCCGCTCGGCATTCGCAGACGCGATGCGGCGCCGGGCCGGGGCGTTCCTGGATCGCATCCGCCCCAAGCTGCACCGCGACGGTTTCAGCTACCTGCTGGCGCTGCGCCTCGTCCCGGCGCCGTTCTGGCTGATCAATCTCGCCGCCGCCCTCAGTGGGATGCGTCTGCTGCCATACACGGCAGCGACGCTGATCGGCATCATCCCCGCCACGTTCGTGCTGGCCTGGATCGGCGCGGGCGTCGCCGATGTGCTCACCGCCGGGCGATCACCCGATCTCGGAATCCTGTTTTCGGTCCGCGTGCTCGGGCCGCTGGTGGCGCTCGCCGCGCTCGCCCTGCTGCCGGTGGCGTGGCGGACGGTCCGGCGCCGGTGAGCGGACTGGTCAAGCTCATGGTCATGTGGGCGAGTGATCGGGCAATGGAACCCTCGCGATCGAGCGCAAGGCGCCGCTGCGCGCTCTATCTTGTTGCCGTAACGGCGGACTAACGCCACTCTAGTCTCATGACCGAATCGAGACGGATTCCCCTCGGGGTGCCACGCCGAGGCGGCGGGGTGGCGCTCGCGCTCCAGGGCGGCGGGGCGCACGGCGCGTTCACCTGGGGCGTGCTGGACCGGCTGCTGCAGGACGGGCTGCAGGCGAGTGCGATCTCCGGCGTCTCCTCTGGTGCCATCGCGGGCGCCATGCTGGTTCAAGGGATGGTGCGCGGCGGCCCGGAGGGGGCGCGCGCCGAACTGGGCAGGCTGTGGGACCGGGTCGCGCGCGCGGGGGGCTTCGAGAGCTGGTTTCCTGGCGCCAACCTGTTCGAAGGCTTGGCGTGGCATGGGTTCGACACGATGTTGCGAATCTTCAGCCCAGCGCAACTCAACCCGTTCGGCCACAACCCGCTGCGCCCGCTGCTGACCGAGCTGCTGGATCGTCGGCTGCTGACCGATGCCGCGGCACCGGCGCTTTACGTCGCCGCGACCGATGTGGAGACCGGAACCGCCGTCGTGTTCGACAACGACGCGATCGACGCCGAGGTGCTGCTCGCCTCGGCCTGCCTGCCCCTGCTGTTTCCGCCGGTGCGGATCGGCGGGCGCGCGTTCTGGGACGGCGGCTGCGTCGGCAACCCGCCGCTCGGGCCGCTACTTGGGCCGGAACTCCCGACCGACCTGCTGGTCATCCGCGCGCAGCCGGCGCATCGGCCGGGCACGCCGCAGGGAGGGGCGGAGATTATGAACCGGCTGAACGAGATCGCCTCGAACGCGATCTTGCAGGCCGAGCTTGCCTTGGTGCCGGCCTCCGTGCGACTGCGCGTCTTCGATGCCGATGCGGCGCTGCGCGACCTGCCCGCCGCCGCCAAGTTCAGGGCCGATCCCGGCGTCATCCGCTTTTTGTTCGCCGCCGGGCGCGCCGCCGCCGAGGGGTGCATTGTCCTGCCCGCGCCGACGCGCATATAGCTCGCAACGGTGTTGCCGCTTTGACACGGGGGCCGAGCGATGGATGTGCGGGACATGATCCCCTTCGTGCTGGCGATCCTGCTCGCGATCGGGTCGCTGTTCATGATCGACGCCGGCGGCCAGATATACGGGCTCGGGATGGCGCTGTTCATCGTGGCGGTGGTCGGCGGCTTCTGGTCGATCAAGCGGTATTTCGACCGCGGCGGCACGGCTCGGCACTGACATGACCCAGGGCAAACCCACGACGCCCGCCTCCTGGGACCCCGAGCAGTACCTGCGGTTCACCGACGAGCGGTTGCGTCCGGCGATCGACCTGCTGGCGCGGGTGGACCTATCCGCGCCCGCGCGCGTGATCGACCTGGGTTGCGGGGCCGGCAACGTCACCGCCCTGCTCGCGCGGCGATTCCCCGGCGCCGATGTCACCGGCGTCGATGGCTCCGCGCCGATGCTGGCGAAGGCCCGTGCCGCCGCGCCCTCCTGCCGGTTTGTCGCGGCCGAGATCGGCGCCTGGACGCCGGAAGCGCCTCCCGAGTTGATCTATTCCAATGCCGCGCTGCACTGGCTCGGCGGCCACGACGTGCTCTTCCCGCGCCTGCTGTCATTGCTCGCGCCGGGCGGGGTGCTGGCTGTGCAGATGCCGGCCATGCACGACGCTCCGCTGCGGCGGTTGCAGCCGGAGGTGGCGGCGATCGGACCCTGGGCCGAGCATCTGAGCGGCATCGGCTCGGCACGCGGCATCCTGGTCCCGGAAGACTACTGGGACCTGTTACGCCCGCACGCCGCCGCCCTCGACATCTGGCAGACCATCTACATGCATGCGCTCCGCGGCGTCGATGCCGTCGCCGAGTGGGCGTCCGGGAGCAGCCTGCGGCCGTTTCTGGACAGGCTGCCCGACGAGTTGCGCGGGCCTTTCCGCACGGCCTACGCCGAAGCGCTGCGTCCACATTATCCGACACGACCCGACGGTACCACCTTGCTGCCGTTCCGGCGGCTGTTCATCCTGGCGCGACGCGCGTCGCACTGAGGACGGTTGCCCATGCCGCCGATTGAGCACGTCGTCGTGCTGATGATGGAGAACAACTGCTTCGATCGCATGCTCGGCTGCATGGCCGAGGTGCATCCCGGCCTCGACGGCATCGATCCCGCGCATCTCCATTCAAACCCGGACGGGATGGGCGGCAAGCCGGTGTTCCAGGCGCCGACCACGACGCGCAACATCGACCGTGACCCGCAGCATTACCTGAACAACGGGCTGGCTCAGCTCGACGGCGGCACCAATCAGGGCTTCGTCGCCGATTTCGTCCGCAATCACCCGAACGCCACTCAGGAGGAGCGGCGGGAAATAATGGGCTACTTCCCGCGCGGCTTCCTGCCGGGGCTGCACACGCTGGGCGAGCACTTCGTGGTCTGCGACCGCTGGTTCTCCTCGCTCCCCGGCCCGACCTGGATCAACCGCCTGTTTGCGCACAGCGGCACGTCGCTGGGCTTCGTGAAGGAGCCGCGCGGGGTGTTCACCTCCGACCTGCATCTCTACAACGAGCGCACGTTGTACGACGAACTCTCCGATGCCGGCGTGCAGTGGCGCATCTACTTTGGCGACGTGCCGCAATCGCTGGTGATGACGCACCAGTTCAAGCATCTCGGCAGCTATCGCCGGTACAAGCACTGGAAGGACGATGTCGCCGCCGGCGACCTGCCCGGCTACAGCTTCATCGAGCCGAGCTATTTCGGCCCCCACGAGAACGACCAGCACCCGCCGCACGACATCATGCGCGGCGACGCGCTGATCGCCGAGGTGTACAACACGCTGCGCGGCAATCCCGCCCTGTTCGCCCGCACCCTGCTGATCGTCCTCTACGACGAGCACGGCGGCTTTTTCGACCATGTGGTGCCGCCCACGACCGTGCCGCCGGACGATCACACCGAGCACTATTCCTTCGACCGCCTCGGCTTCCGCGTGCCGGCGGTGCTGGTCTCGCCGATGCTCGATCCCGGCGTCATCTCTACCGTGTTCGACCACACCAGCCTGCTGCGGATGGCGGCCGGGTTGTGGCGCGGAGTGCGGCCGCTGGGCCGACGGGCCGAGCAGGCGAACGATCCGATCGCCGCCGTGAGCTGGCGCGAGACCCCGCGCACCGACCTTCCGGAGGCGCCGGTCGCGCCGGACATCCAGCCCGCACGCGGCCTCGCCACCCTGGAGGGATTCAAGGAATCCCTGTTCGGACTGACCAACCATCTGGAAAGCCAGATCAAGCATCCGGGCCGCCGCCTCGGCCTGATGGCGCGCGCCCACGAGGCGTTGGGCGACGGTCTGGCGCAAGCCAAGCTGGCGACCGACCGGCTGGATGCCTTCATGGAGGAGGGGATCGGGGGCGGCGGGCTGCTCGCGAGGATCGGCCGGTCCCTACGCGATGTGCGCAGGCGGGTCGGCTTGTAGGCGGGCTGGCGGCCAGCCCTAAGCGGGAATGCCGGCTGTTCAGGCCCGCTTTCGTTAAAATCCGTGGGCGGCACGGCGGGGCTGCACGTCGTCTCCTCGTGAGCCGCTCTTGATTTTCGGCGGCGTGTGCTGCAATCCAACGGTGTGCGCGGGCGTGGCGAAACGGTAACCGCAGAGCGCTCAAAATGCTCCGGGGGCAACCCCTTGTCAGTTCGAGTCTGACCGCCCGCAGAACGTCATGTCTCGCATCCCTCCTCCCGGAGCATGTCCAAGACCGCCTCCTCGGCGACATCGCGCGCGGTGAAGGCTTGGCCGATGCCGCGCGCCAGCACGAAGGTCAGCACACCGTCGCGAACCTTCTTGTCGCGATGCATGTGGCCGATCAGGGTCTTAGCCGAGAGGCGGCGGTTCAGCGTGCGTAGCTCGGCCGGCAGCCCGACCGAAGCGACATGCGCCACCACGCGCGTTGCGTCCGCCTCGGCGCAGAGGCCGAGCCGGGCCGACAGGCGGAACGCGAGGCCGAGGCCGACCGCCACCGCCTCGCCGTGCAGCAATCCGCCCGTGTAGCCATATTCGGCCTCCAGCGCGTGGCCGAAGGTGTGGCCCAGGTTCAGCAGCGCGCGTCCGTCCGCCGGCCTCTCCTCGCGCTCGTCGTCACCGACCACTGCGGCCTTGAAGGCGCAGGCGCGCAGCACCGCTTCGGCCTGGGTTTCGCGGTCGCCGCGCACGACCGCCGCGCCGTGGCGCTCGCACCAGGCGAAGAATCCGGGGTCGCCGATCAGCCCGGCCTTGGCGATCTCGGCGTAGCCGGCGCGCATTTCGCGCGCGGGCAGGGTGGCGAGCGTTGCCGTATCGGCCAACACGGCGCGCGGCTGGTGGAAGGCGCCGGCCAGGTTCTTGCCGTGCGACGTGTTTACCCCGGTCTTGCCGCCCACGGACGAATCGACCTGCGCCAGCAGCGTCGTCGGGATCTGCACGAAGGGCAGCCCGCGCAGCGTCGCGGCGGCGGCGAAGCCCGCGAGGTCGCCCACGACGCCGCCGCCCAGCGCGATCACCGTGGTCCGGCGCTCGACGCGCGCGGCCAGCAGGTCGTTCACGACCTTCGCCCAGGTCTCGATCGTCTTGCTGCTCTCGCCCGCCGCCACGATGATGTGGTTGGCGGCGATCCCGGTCTCGGCGAGGCCGGCGAGCAGCGCGGGCAGGTGGAGCCGGGCCACGACGGCATCGGTCACTACGATCGCGCGCCGCTGCTCCATCACCGGGGCGAGGAGCGCGCCGGCGCGCGGCAACAGCCCATCGCCGATCACCACCTCGTAGCGCGCGCTCGCCAGGGCGACCGGCAGCCGGCGCGGAGCGCGCCACCCCAGAACGGCGTTCAGTACCCGCGAGGTCGTGTTCTCCACGCCTTCATCGCCGCAATCGACGATCACGTCCGCCTCCGCATAGACGGGATGGCGCTGCGCCATCAGCCGCTCCAGGATCGCGGCGGGCTCCCCGCCGGCCAGCAGCGGCCGGTTGTCGCGTCCCGCCACGCGCCGCGCCAGGACGGGGACCACGGCGCGCAGCCAGACCGAGACCCCGGCCTCCCGGACGGCCGCCCGCGTCCGCGGGTCCATGAAGGCGCCGCCGCCGAAGGCGAGCACCATCGGCCCGTCGCCCAGCAGGCGGCGGATCACCCGCCGCTCGCCATCGCGGAACGACTGCTCGCCATAGCGGGCGAACAGTTCGGGGATGGTGCAGCCGGCGGCGGCCTCGATCTCGGCGTCGGCGTCGCGGAACGGCAGTCCGAGCCGCGCGGCGAGCCGGCGGCCGATCGAGGTCTTGCCCGCGCCCATCAGCCCGACGAGCACGATGGATCCGCCAGGGGACCGCTCGGCGATCGGTTCGGCCGAAGCCGCCTGCTCCTGCACAGCGATGTTGCGTGTCATGCCCCCGAGACGCTAGCACAAGGGGCGCGCCGGGGGCCAAGCGGTCACCGAGTCCCTCGCGCTTCGGTATCGTGCACGCGTCAAGGATTGAGGCGATGGCCCGCGTTTTCATGATCGTCGTCGCTGGGGGGCTGGCATTGCTGGCCGGCGGCGTGGTGTACCTGGGCGCCTTCCCGCCCTCTCCCGCCGAGCATCAGGTGGAGAGGACGCTGCCGAACGACGGCTTCCACGCCCGCTGACCCGAGCGATGGAGCGCCATCTGGAGGCGTTCCTGGAGATGCTTGCCGCCGAGCGCGGCGCGGCGCGCAACACGCTGCTCGCCTATCGCGCCGACCTCGACGACCTGGCCGCACACGCCCGCGCGTCCGGGGCCACGCTCGCCGCCGCCGGGCCGGAGGCATTGCAGGCCTGGCTTGCCGAGTTGCACCGCGCGGGGCTGTCGGCCCGCACGGCGGCGCGCCGCTTGTCGGCGGCACGGCAGTTCTATCGCTTTCTGCTGCGCGAGGGCGCACGGACGGATGATCCGACCGCTCTGCTCGATCCCCCTCGGCTGGGGCGCACGCTGCCCCGCTACCTGAGCGAGCAGGAGGTCGATGCCCTGCTCGGCGGGGCTGCGGCGCTGGAGGGGGCCGCCGGACCGCTCGCGCGGGCGGCGCTGGAGGTGCTGTATGCGACGGGACTGCGGGTGAGCGAGGTGCTCTCGCTGCGCGCCACCGATCTCGCGCCTGACGCCGCGATGGTGCTGGTGCGCGGCAAGGGCGGGCGGGAACGCATGGTGCCGCTCTCGGACCAGGCGAAGACGGCAGCGGCGGACATGCTGGCGGGCCGCAAGACCGCCTCCGTTTGGCTGTTCCCTGGCCGGGGTTCGCGGCGCGCCATGACGCGACAGGGGTTCGCGTTGCTGCTGAAGCAGGCCGCGCTGCACGGCGGACTCGACCCCGCACGCGTCTCGCCGCACGTGCTGCGCCACTCCTTCGCCTCCCACATGCTGGCCCGCGGCGCGGACTTGCGGAGCCTCCAGGTGTTGCTCGGGCACGCCGACATCGCGACGACCGAGATCTACACCCATGTCGAGGCCGAACGGCTGCGACAGGTGATGGAGCGGCATCCGCTGGCGCGGGGGTAGGGCGATGCCTTACCGCCGCCAAAGCCGACGCGGCGGCGGCTGGAGCCCGCCGGCGTCGGTATATTCTGGTACTGTGAAATAGACCCACACCCAGGTCCCCACCAGCAGCAGCGCCGTCACCACGAACACGAAGCGGATGCTGATCGCCGCGGCGATGCCGCCGCCGGTCAGCGGACCCAGCGAGTTGCCGAGAAACATCGCCGATGCGGTGACGCCGTACACCGTGCCGCGCTGCGCGCCGGGGACCATCCGCCCGACCAGCGCGTTGGCCGTCGGCAGGATGCCCCCGATGAAGCAGCCGACCGCGAACCGCTCGGCGACGAACACATAGTAGTTGCCGGCGAAGGCTTGCGGCAGCGTCGTCAGTGCCGCGCCCGCGAGCGCGATCAGCAGCACGCGGCGATACCCGATCACGTCGCTGCGCTTGCCGAGGAAGGGCGAGGCAATCACATCGGCGAGCCCGGTGACGGAGAACGCGATGCCTGCCAATGTCGCGACCGTCGCGCCGTTTCCCATCAGCTTCTGCACGAACAACGTCACCACCGGCTGCACCGTGCGGACGGCGAAGGTCGCGAACAGCAGCACGAAAAACAGTGGCAGCAGCCCGCTGGCGCGGAACAGCAGCGCGAGGGTGCTGGAGAGTTTCTGTTTGCGCGCCGCGGCCTTGGACACCAGCGCTTGTTCCTTGACCAGGACGACGACCAGCCCGAAGGCGACGAAGGTGAGCACGGCCGTCGCATAGAACGGCACGCGGTAGCTTCCCGAAAGGTCGGCGATGCCGCCGCCCAGCACCGGGCCGGCCAGGCCGCCCACCAGCTGGCCCGTGCTGAGCCAGCCTAGCGCGTAGCCCAGCCGCTGCTCGGGCACCTGGGTCGCAACCAGGGCGATGGAGGCAGCCGAGAATCCCGCGAAGACGCCCATCAGGGCGCGGACGGCGAAGAACTGCCAGACCGTGAGCGACAGGCCCATCAATGCGGTGAAGATTCCGATCGCGAAGGTGGAGCGAAGCAGCGCCTGCTTGCGCCCGCGCCGGTCGGCCATCCTCCCCCATAGCGGGGAGGCGAACGCGGCAACAAACGGCGTGACCCCGTTCAGAATCCCGGCCCAGAGGGCGATCGCGCTCGAATTTGTCACGCCGAGTTCCGGCAGGAACAGCGGCATGATCGGGCTCAGGATGGTGAACGACAGCGACATGATGAGCTGGATGCCCACCATCACCCACATCAGGCGGGGCCAGCCTTCGGTCCTCTCCGTTTCACCCATGCCGTCGCATCGCCCCTGCCGTGCCGCACCGCACCTTGCACCGCGCGCACCCGCGACGGAAACTCGGTGGCGCAGACGGGAGAACGGAGCGATGCACGACATTGTCATCCGGGGCGGAACGGTCATCGACGGCACCGGGCGTGAGGGCGCCAGTGGCGACGTGGCGATCGATCGTGGCCGGATCGCTTCGGTCGGCGGCAAGGCCGGACCGGCGCGGCGTGACATCGACGCCGGCGGACTTCTCGTCACGCCAGGCTTCGTCGATATCCACACGCACTATGACGGGCAGGCGGTGTGGGACAGCCATCTCGCGCCGTCCGCCTGGCACGGCGTCACCACGGCGGTGATGGGCAATTGCGGGGTCGGATTCGCGCCCTGCAGGCCAGCCGATCGGGAGAGGCTGATCGAGCTGATGGAGGGCGTGGAGGACATCCCTGGCCCCGTCATGCACGAGGGGCTGCGCTGGGAATGGGAGAGCTTCACGGAGTACCTCGATGCGCTGGATCGCCGGCCGCGCGACATCGACGTCTGCGCGCTGCTGCCGCACGCGGCCGTGCGCGTGTTCGTCATGGGCGATCGCGCGGTGCGGCTGGAGAACGCCAACCAGGCCGACATTGCCGAGATGCGCCAGATCGCCGCCGCAGCGGTGCGCGCGGGCGCGTTCGGCTTCTCCACCTCGCGCACCACCAGCCACAAAAGCCTGAAGGGCGACTACACGCCCACCCTGCGCGCGCAGGAGCGGGAGCTGACCGGCCTCGCGCGGGGTCTTGCCGACGCCGGCGGCGGCTTCATGGAGGTGGTAGCCGAGTGGGATGACCACCGGGCCGAGTTCCGCATGATCCGCCGGGTCGCCGAGGCTTCGGGCCGGCCCGTCGTGTTCTCGCTTTCGCAGCGCCACAGCCAGGGCGACATCTGGCGCGACCTGCTGGAGATGGCGGGCGAGGCGTCCCGCGAGGGCGTTCCGATCCGCCCTGTGGTGGCGCCGCGCGCCATTGGCATTTTGCTCGGGCTGGAGGGCAGCCAGAATCCGTTCTCCGGCACGCCGTCCTATAAGCGGATCGCGCGGCTGCCGTTGGCCGAGCGCGTGCGCGCCATGCGCGAGCCGGATTTCCGCGGGCGACTGCTGTCCGAGGACCCCGTTTCCGGCAGCACCTTCCCGCTGATGCACCGGCTGTCCTACGCGCAGATGTTCCGGCTCGGCCGGCCGGCGAACTACCTGCCGCAACCCGAGGACTCGATCGAGGCGATGGCGGCGCGCGAGGGGCGCACCGCGCCGGAGGTCGCCTACGACATCCTGCTCGAACACGACGGGCAGGAGTTCATCTACGCCCCGATCACCAATTACGCGCGCTACGACCTTTCGGTGCCGGAGGCGATGCTGGCGGACCGCAACGCCATCATGGGCCTGGGCGATGGCGGCGCGCATGTCGGGTTCATCCTGGACGCCGGATTCCCGACCTGGATGATGTCCTATTGGGGCAAGGAGCGGGGACGCTGGCAGACCCCCGAGCTGATCCGGCGCCTGACGTCGGACACGGCGGGGGCGGCGGGGCTGACGGATCGCGGCGTGCTGGCGCCGGGCAAGAAGGCCGACGTCAACCTGATCGACTGGGACCGCATCGGCTTCGACAACCCCCACGTCGTCCACGATCTGCCCGCCGGCGGCAAGCGCCTGTTGCAGAAGGCGCACGGCTACGTGGCGACGCTGGTATCGGGCGAGGTCACCTATCAGGACGGCACGGCGACCGAGGCGCTGCCCGGCAAGCTGGTTCGCTGCGCGGCGGGGTGAGCGGGCGGCGGCGGTGAAGACCGGAGCACCTGCATTGGCCTCACGACTGTCCGGTTTAGTCTAAGGAACCTCTGATCAAGGCGGCACAGCGCTGGCGCGATCCGATTGGCTGTCGGTTGGGCTATCGTATGGCGATGAAGGTTGACGGTCGAATGCCGCGGTCGCGGCATATTGACCTTTGCGGGAATGTGCGGCCGTGTTTGGGGCGCACTACGCCCGTCGGGCACGCAACAGCCGGTGGCGGCCGATGAACAGATTGGCCAGCGCACAGGTCACAAACAGCCGGTGCGCGTTCTTCCAGGCCGCGATAGCGAACCTTGACGAAGCCGAACACCCGCTTGACCACGCCGATACCGTGTTCGACTTTCGCCCGCACCTTCGACTTCATTCGGTTACGCGCCTTCTCCGCCTCGTCCACCACGCCGCGGTGCCGATACCGGCGGTTGGTGAAGTCCTTGGCGTTCGGCGCATGCTCGCGGATCACCTCGGTTTGGCCGCGATACGCCTGGTCCCCCCAGACCCGGGTTTCCTCACCGTGCAGCAGGTTAGGCAGCACGGTGGCGTCGTGCACATTGGCCGCCGTCGCGACCACCGCGTGGATCAGCTTGGTCTTGCTGTCTACCCCGACATGCGCCTTCATCCCGAAATACCATTGCTGGCCCTTGCGGGTCTGATGCATCTCCGGGTCACGCGCCTTGGCGGCATTCTTGGTCGAACTCGGGCCGCTGATGATGGTCGCATCGACGATCGTGCCCGTGCTGAGCTTCAGGCCGTGCGCCTCCAAGTGCTCATGCACCTGTTCGAATATCTGCCGGCCCAGATCGTGCCGCTCCAACAGGTGACGGAACTTGCACGCCGTCGTCTCGTCCGGAGCCGGCTCGCGGCCCAAGTCGATGCCGGAGAACCGGCGCATCGCCGCCGAGTCATACAGTGCCTCCTCCACCGCCGGATCCGACAGATTGAACCACTGCTGCAGAAAGTAGATGCGCAGCATCCGCTCCAGCCCGACCGGCGGGCGGCCGTTGCCTGGCTTGGGATAAACCGGCTCAATGAGGGCACACAGTTCGAGCCACGGCACCACCCGCTCCATGTCGCCCAGAAATGCCGCCCGACGCGTCGTCTTGGCGTAACGCTCAAACCCCACACTCGCCAACGTCGCCTGCCGCATGTCCGTCGTCCCGGTTGTCCGAACCGGCTCTACATGCCGTTCCGTGACCGGTGCGAGGTCTCAACTTGATCAGAGAGTCCTTAGTCAGCACGGTCATTCGAAGCGGCGTCCAGCACGACGCGCGCCAGCGCCTCCTTGTCGGCGAGCGTGTTCATCCGCGCGGGCGCGAGCACGATCCGGCAGGTCAAGCCATCGAGCGTGCCGGCATCGACCAGGTCGGCCACGTAGGCGTCCAGCAGACCATCGTAAAGCTCGGCCACCGCGCGCGCACCGGGCTCCATGCCCAACTCCGCCATCATCTTCGCCGTCGGCCCCTTCACCGCCCGCCCGCCGATGATGGGCGAGACGGCGACGACGGGCGCCGGCGTCGCCCGCAGCGCCTCCTCCAGCCCGGGGATCGCCAGCATCGGCTCGATGCTGATGAACGGGTTGGACGGGCAGATCACGACAGCGTCGGCGCCCTCCAGCGCGTTCAGTACGGCGGGCAGCAGACGCGCCCGGTCGGCGCCGACGAAGGCCAGTTCGCGAACCGCCGGCTCGGCGCGCCGGCCGACGAACCAGGGCTGGAAGTCCATCCATCCCTCGTCCGTGTGGAGGCGCGTGCGCACCGGATCGTCGGTCGCCGGCAGAATGCGCGCGGCGACGCCGAGGCGCCGGCAGACATCGGCCGTGACCCCCGACAGCGTCTCCCCTCCGCGCAGCCGGCGCGTGCGCTCGGTGTGCAGCGCGAGATCGCGGTCGCCGAGGCGGAACCACGTCTCCCCGCCCAGCGCCGCCAACGTGTCCATGAACGACCACGTTTCGTCGCGTCGTCCCCAGCCCAGTTCCGCGTTGTCGAGCCCGGCCAGCGTGTAGGCGAGCGTGTCGATGTCGGGCGAGATCGCCAGGCCGAGATGCTCGAAATCGTCGCCCACGTTGGCGATGATGGTCAGTTGGCCCGGCGGCAGCACGCGGCTGAGGCCGAGCGCCAGCTTCGCGCCCCCGATCCCGCCCGAGAGGGCAACGATCACCGGAACAGATCCTCCTCCGGCGGGCGCACCATCGCGGCGGCCGGCGCGGCTGGCGCGGTGGCAGTCAGTCCGCGCACCAGGACGACGGGTTTGCCCTCCCCGGCCTGCCCTTGCACCAGCCCGGCGGCGGCGGCGATTTCGTCGGCATGGCCCACGATCGTCACTTCCAAGGTGCGGCCGAACAGGTCGGGTCGGCCTCGCAGGTCGATCAGCGGGGCGATGCCCGCCGCGCCGATCGCGACACCGCAAGTGCCCCGCCGCCACGGGCGGCCGAAGCTGTCGGTGATGACCACGCCGGGGGCCGTTCCGCATCGTTGGGCCAGCTCCGCCCGCAGCCGCGCGGCGGAGCCGTCCGGATCGGCCGGCAGCAGCAGCAGGTGGTCCGGCTCGCCGGGCGCGGCGACATTGGAGTGATCGACGCCGGCATTCGCCATCACGAAGCCCAGGCGGTGCTCCATGATGAGCAGGTTCGGACGCGAGCGCACGACGCGGACGGATTCCGACAGGATCACCTCGACAATGCGTGGGTCCTTGCCGACCTTGGCGGCGAGCGCGACGGCACGGGACGAGGGCCTCACCTCCGCCAGCGCCACCAGCCGGCCCTCGGCCTTGGAGACGATCTTCTGCGCCACCGCCACGACATCGAAGGCGCGGAGATCGAGCCCGGCGCGCACCAGCCCCTCGGCGATCAAGCGGGCAAGGTCGTCGCCGGGTTGAACGAAGGGAAAGTCCGGGAGGGCGAAGAGCTGGAGGGCGGCGTCGGAGCGAACCCCTCCCCCAACCCCCTCCCGCAAGGGGAGGGGGAGTTCGGTGCCGTATGGAGGCTCCCCCTTCCCCCCGGGTCCGGCCGAAGGCCGGCCCGAGGGCAAGCCTTGCGGGAGCCGGCCGGGGGGAGAGGTCGGCAAGCTCACCCGAACCGCTGCCGCAGCTTCGGCAGCACCTGCGCGCCGTAGAGCCGCAGGAAGCGCTCCTGATCCGGCCCCGGCGCGTGAAACACGAGGTGATTGAAGCCCAGCTCGACATAAGCCCGGATCTTCTCGACGTGCTCGTCGGGATCGCACGAGACGATCCAACGGCTCGCCGCGCGCTCCACCGGCAGCTCGGCGGCGCGGCGTTCCATCTCCATCGGATTGTGGATCGAAACCTTTTCCTCCGGCGTCAGCGCAAGCGCGGCCCAGTGGCGGGTGTCGTTCCGCGCGCGCTCGAGGTCGGTGTCGAAGGAAACCTTCATCTCGATCATGCGGTCGTATCCGGCGTCGGGCTTGCCGGCGGCCTTCAGCCCCTCGGCCACGTTCGGCAGCAGCGTGTCCGTATAAAGTGACCACGCCTTGCCGCTGGTGCAGATGAAGCCGTCGCCCTGGCGCCCGGCGTATTTGGCGACGAGCGCGCCGGCGGCAGCCACGTAGATCGGCACCGGCTTGTCGGGGCGGTCGTAGATCGTCGCGTCGTGCGTCTTGTAGTACTGGCCCTCGAACGTCACCCGCTCCTCCGACCACAGCCGGCGCAGCAGTTGCACCGCCTCGCGCAGCCGGGCAAAGCGTTCCTTGAACTCCGGCCACGCCATGCCGGTCGCCGGCACCTCGTTCAGCGACTCGCCCGTCCCGACGCCCAGGATCAGCCGGCCGGGGAACATCGCGCCCAAGGTGCCGATGGCCTGCGCGACCACCGAGGGGTGATAGCGGAAGGTCGGCGTCAGGACGCTGGTTCCCATGACGATGCGCCGCGTCCGCACACCCAGCGCGCCGAGCCAGGCCGGGGCGAACGGCGCATGGCCGTCGGTGTGCTTCCACGGCTGGAAGTGGTCGCTGACGAAGACCGTGTCAAAGCCGGTCTCCTCGGCGCGAACCCCGAACGCCAGCAGCGCGTTCGGTCCGAACTGCTCCGCGGACGCCTTGTAGCCGAGCTTGAGCATCCCGAGGCCCCCTCTGCGCCGACCCCGACGCTACCGCGGCGGGGGCTTGAGGTCCATGCGCTGGAAGCCGGGCGGCGGGGCGAACAGGGACGGCGGCTGCGGCGCATAGGTGACGGAGGTCGCCTCCAGCCGCCCCGCGCCCTGCCGGGCCGCGTTGCCCTCGGCGCGCAGCACGAGACCGTCCTGGGTGACGCAGGCCTCGCCGGCGCCTTGTGGGCCGGTCAGCTTCCAGACGGTGCATTCATGACCATCCACGCTATCGGTGCCGGAGCGCGAAGCCGTCGCTCCGGGCGGAATGGCGAAGCCGGGCACCAGGCTCGGATCGAGCGCCGCCTCCAAGACGACGCGGCGGGGCAGGATCAGCATCTCCATGCGCTGGCGCTTAAAGTCGACCAGCGCCACCACGGGCTGCGTGTCGATCTCCACCCGCAGCGCATCGCCGCCCTCGCCCCAGGCCATGCGGATGGTGTGGGTCTGCGGCGCTCCGCCGGCGTCAGGCGTTCCCTCGACCTGATAGACCACCGCGACGTCGCGTGTCGGGCGCAGGGGCGGCAGCGCGTCCGCCGCCCGCGCCGCGGGACATCCGGCGGCCAGCATCAGCATGGCAACGCCGCCAAGAATCGGACCTTTCACACCTGCTCCTTCACGACCGCGCCGGGACGCCATTTACCCGATCCTTGCCGCGAGCGCGATGGGTCGACGTCGGGGCCGTGTCAGCGCGCGACGGGATCGGCAGCGATCAGGCGGTCCACCTTTACCAGCGTGGCCTGGAAATCCGCGGGCGGCAGGCGCAACGGGCCTTCGAACGGGTAATCGAGCAGGCTCACCGTGAGCAGCGCCAGGCTGAGCAGGGCCGCGAACACGGCGACGAAAGCGATCTGCGAGGCGATGTAGTCGATGCCGAACACGAACAGGAAGCCGATCAGCACCAGGGAAAACAGGCTCAGCAGGGACCAGATCAGCCCCGGAATCCCCAGCGTGAGCTGGAACAGTCGCGTCTCGCGCTGCTGGTGGGCCTGGGTCAACAACGAGATGATCTGTGGCTTCACCGCCGCGGCGGACTCGGTTGCCGACGGCAGACGGGCAGCCGTGGTCAGCATGGTTTCGAAAGAAACGTAGGCGGGCCGGTCGTTCTTGCGCAGGGCCATCGCCTTCCATTCAACCGTGATCACCGCCGTGATGTAATCGCGGATGGCGCGCTCCATCTGCTCGCGCGCGGGCGCGGGCAGGCTTTCGGCCAGGATCGCCGCGCCATGCAGGCTGCCGCACTCGCGGTTGATCGCTTCGGCGGCGGCGTTGTACTCGCTCCACGCCTCGTTGAACACGAAGGCCAGCAGCACCGCGAAGACCACGCCGAGTTGCAGGAACACCGCCGCGCCCATCTCGTGATGGCGCCGCAGCGCATCGACGGGCACGGCCCGTCGCACCAGCCATGCCAGCAGGCCGGCGACGGTCGTCGCCCCGAGCACGACCACGGCCATTACCCAGTAGGGCATGCCTTACACGCCCGTTATTGGCGCATCTTGCGCCGACGCATCGCATCGAGAAATTCCGCGATCATCCGCCGTGGCTCGTCGGTCCGCCAAGCTTGCGAGAAGGTCGCGATCCCGCGCTGCACCGCTTCGGCCGGCGGCACGTCCTCCCATGCCCGGATCAGCTCCTTCTGAAGCCTGACCGCCTGCGCGCCGGACGCCAGGATGGAGGCGAGCGCGCCCTCGATCGCCGAGTCCAGCGCCGGCCCGGGCGCGACCTCCTCCACCAATCCCCAGGCGAGCGCCTGAGCGGCGTCGATGGTTTCCCCGGTCAGCAGCAGCCGGCGCGTGCGGCCCCACCCGATGAGCGTCGGGAGCAGCGCCGCCTCGATCACGGAGGGCAGCCCGATCCGCACCTCCGGCATCCCGAAGCGGGCCGCCTCGCTCGCCACCCGCAGATCGCAGCTCGCCGCGATCTCCAGCCCCAAGCCGAGCGCGTGGCCCTGGAGGCGTGCTATGACCGGCACCGGCACACGGCGGAGCGCCTCGCAGGCGCGATGGGCGCGGGTGATGAAGACCCGCGCGGCCTCGGAGTCGGCCAGGCCAGCCATCTCCGTGATATCGGCCCCGCCGATGAAGGCACGCTCTCCCGCGCCGCGCAGCACCACGGCGCGCAACTCCGGCTCCCGCCCGACCGCCGCCGCCTGCGCCGCGAGGGCCTCCAGCGTCGCGCTGTCGAGCGCGTTCAGTTTCGCCTGCCGATCCACCGTGATCGTTGCCACCCCCCGCTCGTCGCGTTCCGTCCGCACCGTCATCACCGTCCTCCGCGCCGATCGCCGGCTCCGAAACAACCGCGCCGCCGTTCGGCACGCGGTCGTGAAGGATCGCGCCGCGAACGGATCGTAACGCCGACAGTTTAGGCCGCCGATTCGAGCATTTCGATATCCGTGAACGTCCCGGAAGGTAAGGCGCAATGACCCGAACCACGAAAATCCTGCTCGCGTTCGCCGGAGTGTCGCTCCTGACGGCGTGCGGCACGCGCCAGCCGGAGAGGGCTCAGGGCGGCGCGCTGACGGGCGCTGGCACCGGGGCCGCGGTCGGGGCGCTGGGAGGCCCGGTGGGCGCGGCCGCCGGTGCGGGCATCGGCGCGGCGGTCGGCGCGACAACGGGCGCGGTGACCACGCCAAATCAGATCAACCTAGGCAAACCGATCTACAAGAACCCGGACGTGAACGTGGGCGGCTATCACCCGTAGGTCGCGGCTCGACTTGCATTGCCGGCCCCGGCGCGAGCGGGGCCGGCAAGCGTCCGCTAGGCGGCGAGCGCGGCCTGCTCCTCGATCACATGAGCCCGCACGACGTCGGTCAGGCTGATCAGCCCGATCAACTCGCCCTCGTCCATCACCGGGAGCTGCCGGAGCCGGCCGGCGATCATCACCTGCATCGCCTCTGACAGTGTGGTGCGCGGTGTGGCGCTGCGGACGGCACGGGTGACGAGTTGCCCCGCCGTCATCTCCAGCGTGCGCGCCCCATTGGCCGCCAATCCCTCGACAATGTCGTGCTCGGCAACGATGCCGAGCAGTTGGCCGATGCGATCGACCACCAGCGCGGCCTCGGCCCGCTCCGCCGAGAGGACCCGCGCGACGTCGTGGATCAAATCCGTGGGCGCGACGACCGCCACCTGAAACGCCTTGCGGCTCAGGATCGTGGCAACTGTCATCATGCGTCTGCTCCGCCGTCTCGAACGCCTCGGCCGGTGCCGTGCGCGTGATTGGAGACAAGAGCGGGCGTGCGCCGCACAACAACTCACGATTTCGTGTTGCGCTCCGCGTACTGCCAGCCGCCGCCGAGCGCCTTGTAAAGCGCGACGAGGTCCGTCGAGACGTTGGTCGTGCTTGTCGCAAGCTGCTGCTCGGAGCCGAGGAGGCTGCGTTGCGCGTCCAGCACTTCCAGGAAATCGGACACGCCCTGCTCGTACCGGCTGCGCGCGAGACCCAACGCCCGGCGGTTCTGCGCCACCGCGCCTACCAGTTCCCCACGCCGCCGCTGTTCGTCGCGGAAAGCGGCCAATGCATTGTCCACCTCGGTCCATGCCGACAGCACGATCCGCTGGAAGTTGATCGCCGCCTCCCGCTGCGCCGCTTCGCGCAGCTTCAGGGTGTAGCGCAGGCGCCCGCCCTGGAAGATCGGGACATTGATGCCGGGACCGGCCGCGTACTGCCGCGCATCCCACTTGAAGAGGTTAGCAAATTGCAACGCTTGCAGGCCGAAGCTCGCCGACAACGTGACGGATGGGTAAAAATCCGCCGTGGCGACGCCGATGTCGGCCGTCGCCGCATGAAGCTGCGCCTCCGCCTGGCGGATGTCGGGGCGGCGACGGAGGAGCTCCGAGGGAACGCCGACCGGAACGCGCGGCGGCGCGGGGGGCACCGCGCGGGGTCGACCGAGTTGCGCGGCAAGCGCGCCGGGCGGCTGCCCGAGCAGCAGCCCGAGGGCGTTGACCAGCTCGCGCTGCTGCGCCTCCAGGGCCGGGATCTGCGCCGCCGTAATGCGCACCTGCGCCGACGCGTTCGCGACATCGAGGTCCGAGGTCACGCCCGCCTGGGCGCGCTGGCGGGTCAGATCCAGGCTTTGCTCCGCCGTGTGCAGGTTGTCGCGCGCGATGCGAAGCTGCTCCTGCGTGCCGCGCAACGTCACGTAGTCGCGGGCCACCTCGGCCAGCGCCGACAGAAGCGCCGCGCGGCGCGCCCAATCGGCCGCCTCGACGGAGGCGCCGGCCAATTCCAGGGACCGCCGGACGCGCCCCCAGATATCGGGTTCCCAGGAGGCATCGAAGCCGTATTGGAAGATGTCGAGGGGCGGCAGATTGGGCGGCGTGCTTGGGCCGCCGGCGCTGTTGCCGGGAGCGCCATTGGCTCCCATGCCCACCGCGCTGCTTCCAAGTGTCGAGAAGACGCCGAGGTTGGAGGGCTTCTCCCGTTGATAGGATCCGTTCGCGTTGAACACCGGATAGACCGATGCTCCGGTGACACCGAGCGCGGCGCGCGACTGCAGCACGCGCTCGGCCGCCGCCCGGACGTCGAGATTCGATCCGGCGACGCTCCGCTCCAGCGCGGTCAGCTTCCGCTCGCGAAAGATCGCCCACCAATCGGGCTCGACCCGCGCGGCGATCGGCACCGAGGGCACCGAGGCGCGCCCCGCCCTACCGGCGAACCAGGTGGAAGGCGCGGTCCAGCGCGGCGCCTGGAAATTTGGCCCGACCGTGCAGCCATTCAGGAGCAGCGCAACGGCCGCGCCGAACATCGGCTTTCGCATCCTCGCTCCCGTTTCGGCATCACACCCCATCCCGTGCGAGCACCGCGCGGAGGGCACGGGCCAGCGAGGCGGGTTGGAACGGCTTGCCGATGAAGGCGAACTCCTCCGCCCCGCGGCCGACTGCCCCGGCGGCGTAGCCGGAGGTCAGCAGCACCCGGAGATTCGGCCGAAACCGCCGCGCCGCGATGGCGAGATCGGGGCCGCTCAGCCCGCCGGGCATGACCACGTCGCTCAGCAGCAGGTCCACCTCCGCGCCGGCGCGCAGCGCCGTCAGCGCCTCCAGCCCGTCGCGCGCCGCCAGAACCGCATGACCGAGCGCCTCCAGCAACGCGACCCCGGATTCGCGCACCTCATCGTTGTCCTCGACGAGCAGGATGCGCGCGGGGGGGCTGTCCGCGGCGATGGCTTCCTCGGGTGGGGTCGGCTCGGGCCCCGCCGCTTGCGGACGGGGCGCGTCCTCACGCGGCAGGAACAGGCTGACGGTGGTGCCGGCGTCGGCGGCGGTCGCGATGCGGATGGCGCCGCCCGACTGCGTGACGAACCCATGCACCATCGACAGGCCGAGGCCCGAGCCCTTTCCCACCGCCTTCGTGGTGAAAAACGGCTCGAACGCGCGCGCCAGGACCGACGGCGACATCCCCGGCCCCGTGTCGCTGACGCGCACGACGACATACGCGCCCGCCGGCAGGTCCGGTGCCGCCTCGGAGGGGGCGATGCTAAGATTCTCCGCGCCGATCGTTACGCACCCGCCGCTTCCCATCGCGTCGCGGGCATTCACTGCCAGGTTCATCACCGCGGTCTGGAACTGCGCGGCGTCCACCTTGGTCATCCACAGATCGGGCGCGCTCTCGACGATCAGCTCGACCTCCTCGCCGACTGCCCGGCGCAGCAGCATCGCCGTCTCGGTCAGCAGGGCGCCGATATCGACCACCGACGGGTCCAGCCGCTGCTTGCGCGAGAACGCCAGCAATTGCGCCGTCAGCTCCGCTCCGCGCGTGGCCGCCCGCAGTGCCGTCGCGGCCAGCTTCTGGACCCGGTCCTCGGAGGAACGGCGCTGGATCAGTTCGAGACTGGAGATGACCGCCGTCAGTAGATTATTGAAATCGTGCGCGACCCCGCCGGTCAGGTGGCCCACCGCCTCCATCTTCAGCGCCTGACGAAGCTGCTCCTCCAGTTCGGTCCGCTCCGTCAGGTCGCGGGCGGTGGAGATGATCAGGGGATCGGGGTCGGCGTCGTCCGTCACCAGGACAAACACGACGTCGATCACGCTCGTCCGGCCGGCGAGGGTGCGGCGCGCCTGATACCGCTGCGGGCGGCCGGTGCGGACAACCTCGCGAAGGTGATGCGCGGGCAGCACGGCCTGCTCGGCGCCGAGCACCTCTTCCAGGCGGCGGCCCTGGACGTCCGCGCGCGATAGCCCGTAGGCCGCCGCGCAGGCGGGATTGAGATCGACGTAGCGGAAGCCGCCCTCGGCGTCGCGGCGGAACACGCTGAGCCAGTCGAGCGAATTGTCGAAAAACGCCTGCATCCGCACCCGGCCCGCGACGAGCTGGCGGCCGCGGGCATCCGCCTCCAGTTCAAATTGCTCGTTTCGCGCGCGTAGCCGCTCCTCGCTGGCGCGGTGGCAATCCAGCCCATCCGTCGCGCACGGACCGCTTTGGCCGGGCTCGGCTGGTTCCGGCAGGTCCATCGACGTGCTCCGGGCCGCGCGGCGAACAAGGCGACCCTGCCCTGTCAGCGACCCGAAGATCATATTGAAAGCGGGCCGGAAAAGCGAAGCCCGTAATGCGAACTTCACGTTGATTGGGTTCCGAGCCTCGAAGGTGGCGAGGCCGGCCTGAGCCCCGCCTCGACCAGTTCGCGGATGCGAGCCGGGTCTGACTGCTCCATCACCCGACGCGCGAAGCGGGCGCAGACGTCGATGCTCGCCGCGCGCACCGCCTGCTTCACGCGCGGCACCGCGCCGGCGTTCATGCTGAAGCTCCGCAGCCCAAGTCCCAGAAGCAGCGGGGTCAGGCGCGGGTCGGCCGCCATCTCGCCGCAGACCGAGACCGCCATGCGCATCCGCAGCGCCGCCTCGGTGGCGAACTGCACCAGGCGCAGCACCGCCGGATGCAGCGGGTCATACAGGTCCGCGACCGCGCTCTCGCCACGATCGACGGCGAGCGTGTAGGCGGTCAGGTCGTTGGTCCCGATCGCGAAGAAGTCGGACTCCAGGGCCAGCGCGTCGGCCGCCAGCGCCGCGCCGGGCGTCTCGATCATGATGCCGAGCGGGGGCAGCTTCTCGGGCAGGCGCTCGCCACGCCGGCGCAGCCGCCGTGCCACGCGCTCGTAGATCTCGCGGGCGCCGCGCACCTCGGCCACCGTCGTCACCATCGGCAGCATCACCCGCACCGGTCCCGACGCAGCGGCGCGCAGGATCGCGGCGAACTGCGTCTCCAGCAGCTCCGGCCGGCGCAGCAGCAGACGGATGCCGCGCAGGCCGAGTGCGGGGTTGGCGTCGGCGACGTCGGGAACCACGCCTTCGGCGGCGAGCGCGTCGATGTCCTTCTCGCCGCCCCAGTCGAGCACCCGCACGGTCACCGGCGCGCCGCCCATCGCCTCCACGATCGCGCGGTAGCTCTCGGTCTGGGTGTCCTCGTCGGGCACCGTCTCGCGGTTCATGAACAGGAACTCGGTTCGCAGCAGCCCGATCCCGAGCGCGCCCGATTGCTGGATCAGCGGCAGTTCGAGCGGCAGCTCCATGTTCGCCTGCAACTCGACGGCTTCGCCGTCCTGCGTCTCGGCGGGCAGGCGCCGCAGGCGGCCGAATCGCTGCCGCTCGCGGGCGAAGGCCGCGACGCCGCGACGGGCCGACGCCAGCGTGGCGGCGCCGGGATTGAGCGTCACCGCCCCGCTCCGGCCGTCGATCACCGCAGTATCGCCCGGGCAAATCGCGTGCGCCAGGCCCGAAACGCCGAGCACGGCGGGAACCCCGAGCGCGCGCAGCATCACCGCGGTGTGGCCCTCCGCCCCGCCCTCCTCGGTGGCCACCCCGGCCAGCCGGGCCGGGTCGAGCAGCGCGGCATCGGCCGGGCGCAGAACCTCGGCGATCAGGATGGCGCCATCGGGCAGGTCGGCGAAGCTGCGGAACGGCGCGCGGATCAGGTTGCGGACGAGCCGGCGGGCGATCTCGCGGATCTCGTCTGCGCGGCGCTGCAAGCTCGCGCGATCCTCGCCGGGCATGCCCGGCTCGGCCTGCGCCAGGATTGCCCCGGCGATCGCCTCGGCCTCGTCCGCCACGGCGCTCTCGGCGGAGCGGAGCTGTTCGGTGATGCGCCGCCGCGCCGCGCGGATCAGCCGGGAATCGCCCAGCATCCGCAGATACGCCTCGATCAGCGGCGCCAGCTCGGCCTGGCTGTCCTCGGGCAGCACGGCGAGCCGGGCCTGAAGCTTGTGGAGCTGGCGGCGCGACTGCGCGATCGCCGCTTCCAGCCGAATCGTCTCGGCCGGAATCTCCTCCGCGCCGACGCCGAAGCGGGTAATCACGGGGATCGGTTCGACGGCGGTGAAAACATGGCCGATCGCCACGCCCGGCGAGACCGGGATGCCCGCGAACACGGTCTCCCCCTGCTCGGAGGCGTGCAGCACGCGCGAGGGCAGGCGTTTATGCTGGGGCGGCGGCGGCTCAGCCTTGCTCATTGAAGCCGAACTCGACCAGCGCGACCAGGGCGTCCAGCGCCTCGCGCGCATCCCAGCCCTCGGCGCGCAGTTCGATGGCGGCGCCCTGTCCGGCGCCGAGCATCATCAGCCCCATGATGGACCGGGCCGACACGCTCTGGCCGTCGCGCAGGACATCGACGGCCGCGCCGAACCGCTCGGCGAGCGTCACGAACTTGGCGGCGGCCCGTGCGTGCAAACCACGCTTGTTCGGGATGCTGACGATGCGGCTGAGGACGGGCGTGCCGGCCGGGCCGGCGTCGTCGGCCGCCGGGCGCGGCCCCTCCTCGCTCATCGCCAACGCCTCATCCCCAATGCCTCATCCGCAGTTTCGCGTCCCGTTCACCTTGCAGCCGTGCAGGACGTGCGAGGCGGCGGCGATGTATTTGCGTCCCGCGGCCTCGGCGCAGTTCACCGCGTCGGCGAGCGGCTGGTTCGACCGCACCTTGGCCAGCTTGACCAGCATCGGCAGGTTCACGCCGGCGATCACCTCGACGCCCTTCCGCTCCATCATCGAGATGGCGAGGTTGGACGGCGTGCCGCCGAACATGTCGGTCAGCAGCACCACCCCATCGCCGGTATCGCACTCCTCGATGCACCGCTCGATGTCGGCGCGTCGGTTCTCCACGTCGTCGTCCGGCCCGATGCAGACCGTATCGACGTGCCGCTGGGTGCCGACCACGTGCTCCAAAGCGGCGCGGAGTTCCACCGCCAGGCGGCCGTGCGTCACAAGGACCATTCCTATCATGGCGCGCGCAGCGAGGCCTTGCGCGAATACTGAGGACATATCATGGGGTGCTCTCAGGCCTCCCGTGCCTGACTGGGCGAGGAACGAGGCCCCCCGCCGGTGTCGTTCGAGAAGTCCCCGTGCCGGTGCGAGGCCGGACGGTCGGTGAGCCAGGTCTCGGGCAAGCCCTCGCGGGCCAACTCGCGGTGGGCCACATGCACGCGCAAGCCGGAACCCTCGCAAAGACATTCCGCCAGCTTTTCGACAATATGCACGGAGCGGTGCCGCCCGCCGGTGCATCCAACCGCGATGGTCGCGTATTTCTTGCTCTCTTGCACGAACCTCGGCAAGAGCAACCCGAGCAGTCCCTCGACCATGCTCAGGAAGGCGGGGAAATCGGGATCGGCTTCGACATAGGCGGCCACGTTCCGGTCGAGCCCTGTCATGGGCCGCAATATGGGGTCGTAGTGGGGATTGCGCAAAAAGCGCGCGTCGAAGACCAGATCTGCGTCGCGCGGCAGGCCGTGCGCGTAGGAAAACGAGATCAGCGTTACGGCCAGCCGCGGCGCCGCAGCGGGGCTCGCGGCGCCGTAGCGCCGCTCAATCAAGGCCCGCATGGCCGCGAGCGGGAGGTCCGACGTGTCGAGCACCAAGTCGGCCTCGTCCCGCAGCGGGGCGGTCAGGGACTGCTCCCGCGCGATCCCGTCGGCCACCCGGCTCTCCGGCGCCAACGGGTGGCGCCGCCGCGTCTCGGAGTAGCGGCGCAGCAAGGATGGCTCCTCCGCGCAGACATAAATCAGCTCCGGGCGCAGCCGCGCGTCGGCGCGCAGGCGGCCGAGGGCTGCCAGCACCGCGCCCGAGTCGAACCCGCTGGTGCGCGCATCGACCCCGACGGCCAGGCTGCTCCGCGCCTGGTGGACCATCTCCTCCAGCATCGACAGCGGCGGGTTGTCCACCGCCTCGAAGCCGAGATCCTCGAGCGCGCGCAGCACCGACAGCTTGCCGGCGCCCGACAGGCCGCTCACCAGCACGACCGGCACCGGCCCGGCGGCGCTCATGGCGCAAAGGCCCCGGCGACCTGGCTCACCCGGCCCAGCGCGCAGTCGAGCGCGAGCGCCACGCGCTCCGGCGCCGAGGCGGCCTCGGGGCGCACCCGCACCAGCGGCAGGCCCAGCGGGCCATGGCGCGCCGGCTCCGGCAGCCGCTCCGCCTCGCCGAGCGCGACGGCCAGCGCGAGCCGCGCAGGCGAGGCATGCGGCAGGCGGACGATGCCGAGGCCGCGCACCTCCAGCAGCCCGGCGAGCGAGGCGGTCGGGCTTGCCGCGCCATCCTCGACCACAACCTGATCGTCGGCGACGAGGTCGAAGCCGCGCGCCAGCAGACGCAGCGCGAGGTCCGACTTCCCCGCGCCCGACGGACCGAGCAGCAGCACCCCCGCGCCGTCGCGGGCCACACACGTCCCTTGCAACCGGATCGCCTGCGTCATCGGCACGCACTCTGAGCCGGCGCGCGCGAAAGCGGAAGCGGCTTCGTGAATGCCCTGTAAACTGGATGCGCCATCAAGGGGATAGCCGAGCGCTTGCCCGAGGGACGCCCCCGTGCGAGCGTCCGCGCGCCATGCTCGACCGCATCATGACCGACCGCGCCATCACCGACCGGGCCGCGATCGCTGCCGCCGCCGAACGCATCGCCGCCTACGTCCGCCATACGCCCGTGTTGCACCTGGACCGGGCGGAGTTGGGCGTGACCTGTCCGGTGGCGCTGAAGCTGGAGCTGCTCCAGCACGCGGGCAGCTTCAAGCCGCGGGGCGCGTTCAACCGCCTGCTGACTGCGGGCCGGCCCGCGCGCGGGGTGATCGCCGCCTCCGGCGGCAACCACGGCGCCGCGGTCGCCTTCGCCGCGCGCGCGCTCGGCATTCCGGCCGAGATCTTCGTTCCCGCCGCGACCCCGCCGGCCAAGGTCGAACGCATCTTGGGTTATGGCGCGCGCGTCGTGCGGAGCGGCGAGACCTACGCGGAGGCGCATGACGCCTGCCGGGCGCGCCAGGCCGAGACCGGCGCGCTGGAGGTCCATGCCTACGACGATCCCGACGTGATCGCCGGGCAAGGCACCGTCGGGCGCGAGTTCGAGGCGGACGCGCCCGAGCTGACCCATATCCTGGTCGCGGTCGGGGGCGGCGGCCTGGTCGGCGGCATCGCGGCCTGGTACGCCGGCGCCGCCCGGATCGTCAGCGTCGAGCCGGAAGCCTGCCCCGCGCTGCACGACGCCTTGCGCGCGGGCCGCCCGGTCCCGGCCCCGGTGGGCGGCCTGGCGGCCGACAGCCTCGGCGCGCGGGAGGCGGGCGCGCTGATGTTTCCCATCGCGCAGGCCCACGTCGCTGCCTGCGTCCTGGTGCCCGACGAGGCGATCCGCGCAGCGCAGCGTCTGCTATGGGACCGGCTGCGCCTGATCGCCGAGCCCGGCGGCGCGACCGCGCTGGCCGCGCTAATTGCGGGCGCGTTCACGCCGCCCGCCGGCGCGCGGGTCGGCGTGCTGGTCTGCGGCGGCAACACCGATCCGGGAAGCTAGTCCGAAGGTGATCGCATGAGTCTCGTCCTGCTCGACATCGACGCGCGCGGCGTCGCCACCGCGACCCTCAACCGCCCGGAGGTCGGCAACGCTTACAACGAGGACCTGCTCGGGGAGCTGATCGCCGGGCTGGAGCGCCTCGCTCCCGACCCGGCCGTACGCTGCCTGGTGTTGCGCGGGGCTGGCCGGCATTTCCAGGCGGGCGCGGACATCAACTGGCTGGGTGAGGCCACCCAGTACGGGCCGGAGCAGAACCACGCCGCCTCGATGGCGACCACGCGCGCCATGCAGTTGCTCAACGAGTTGCCCAAGCCGACGATCGCCTTGGTGCACGGCGCCTGCTTCGGCGGCGGCTGCGGGATGGTCTGTTGCGTCGATCTCGCCCTGGCAACGCCGGACAGCGTGTTCGGCCTGACCGAGGTGCGCGTGGGTGTCGCGCCGACGCCGATCTCGACGCACATGGTCCACGCAATGGGCCTGCGCCACACCCGCCGCTACGCGCTGACCGGGGAACGCTTCGATGCCACGGAGGCCGCGCGCATCGGCCTGATCCACGAGATCGTGCAGCCGGACCGGGTGGAAGCGCGCCTCGGCGAGGTGCTCGACGCGGTCTTCCTCGGGGGGCCGGGGGCCATCGCGGCGACCAAGCGATCGTTCCTTGGCGCCAACGGGCTGCTGCTCGACGAGCGCCGGATGGACCTGCTGGCCCACGAGAGCGCGGCCCAGCGCCACACGCCCGAAGCCCGCGAGGGCACGGCGGCATTCCGCGATAAGCGCAAGCCAAAGTGGTATCGGTCGGCGAGCGGTTGAGTTAAAGACGATCCTGACCGCTGCCGGCCGCAATTCGTTTCGCGCTCCGGTGGCGTGGCCCGCGACATGATACAATCACCGGAGAAGAGAGATGCCGACCAAAAGGCCGGAGAAGAAGGCGCCGAGCAAAGCCGGCGGAGGTAGGGCAAATGCCCTTCAGCAGCCGCTGAAGCCGTCGGACGAGCTGGCCGCGGTGGTCGGTGCGGGACCGCTGGCCCGCGGCGAGGTGGTAAGCAAGATGTGGGAGTATATCCGGGCAAACAATCTGCAGAATCCGGAAGACCGCCGCGAGATCCTGGCCGACGACAAGCTCAGAAAGGTGTTCGGCAAGGACAAGGTGACCATGTTCGAGATGAACAAGCACCTCGCCCAGCATCTGAAGTCACCATCGGCATAGTCGAATTCGATCCGCCGCGCTGCCCGGATCGCGGTACTTCGGAACTCGACGAAATGGACGCGGATGACTTGCACGGTCATTGCTGGACTTGATCCGGCAATCCATCGATTTATCGTGCGGTACGATCGTCGGCTGGATGCCCGGATTTCAAGTCCGGGCATGACCGTGTAAGCGGGGAGCCATCAGTCAAGCCCGGCCGGTGGCGAAGCCGTTGCTAGCCCGCCGCCTCGGCCTCGATCTCCACCACCCAACGGGGGTCGGCGAGGCCGGCCACGACCAGCAGCGTCGAGGCCGCCGCGTGCTCGGCGAAGATCGTGTCGCGAGCAGCGCGGAAGGCGCCGAGGAGCGTGCGGTCGGTCAGGAAGGCAGTGGTCTTCACCACGTCCCCGAAGCCCATCCCGTGCGCCGCCAGGACTGCGCGCAGGTTGGAGAACGCCTGGGCGATCTGCCCCTCTCCGGTGCTCGGCACGGACCCGTCAGGCGCCACGCCGACTTGGCCCGAGATCACCAGCCGCCGCGCGGCGCCCTCGACCAGAACGGCGTGGGAATAGCGGGTGGTCGGCGCGCGCACGCCGGGCGGGTTGCTGGTCGTGAGGACGGGCATCGGTCGCCTCCCTGGGTTGGAACGCGCCGATCATCGCCCCCCCTGCCGGGGTTGTATAGCGTCCGCCTGTCTGTCACCGGGCCTGGATGCTGCATGTGATCGCCGTGGGCCGCCTGCGCGCCGGGCCTGAGTTCGACCTGTTTGCCCGCTACGGCGCCCGCCTGCGTCCGAAGCTCGCGGTCGTCGAGGTCGCCGAGGCGCGCGGGACGGCGGCGGAGGCCAAACGGCGGGAAGCCGCGGCATTGCTGGCCGCGCTCCCCCCGCGCGCCTTCACGATCGCGCTCGATCTCGGCGGGCAGACGCCCGACAGCGCGGGGCTCTCCGCGCTGCTCGACCGTTGGCTGGCCCTCGGCCGACCCGTCTGCTTCCTGATCGGCGGAGCGGAGGGGCTGGAGGCCGCGGTCTTAGACCGCGCCGACTTCGTGCTTTCCCTCGGCAAGCTCACCTGGCCGCACATGCTGGCGCGGGTCATGCTGGCCGAGCAGCTTTTCCGCGCGCGCGCCATCACGTCCGGGCATCCCTATCATCGCGCGGGCCGGCCCTGAGCTCGTCAATTCCGCGCGGCGGCGGCACCACCCGCCTTCCTCTCGCGTTAGCTTGTGTCAGAGAATGGGAGGACGCAATGGCCGAACCCGTGTTCAAGATGCTCGAACTTGTCGGAACCTCGCAGGACAGCATCTCCGATGCCATCGACAACGCGATCGAGCGCGCCGCCAGCACGATCCGGAAATTGAGCTGGTTCGAGGTCCTCCAGATCCGCGGCGGGATCGAGGACGGCACGATCAAGCAGTACCAAGTCACGCTGAAGGCCGGCTTCGCGCTGGAGGATCAGTAAGCGACCTCACCCCCGCCGCGCTTTGGGCCGCCGCGATGCGGCGGGGGGACTACGCGACCGCATGGGCGGTGAACGATGCCGTCATAACTCGCCGGACCACGCCGCCCGACGATCCGCGTGTGCCCTACCATCTGCGCCACGTCTGGGACGGCCGCCCGTTCGACGGCCGGGACGTGCTGGTGCGCTCCTATCATGGCCTCGGGGACACCTTGCAATTCGTGCGCTATCTGCCCGCGCTCCGCGCCCGCTGTCGCTCTGTCGCGCTGGAGGTCCAGCCCGAGTTGGTCCCGCTGCTGAGCGGGATGCGCGGCGTGGACCGGCTGATCCCGTTTCAGGTCGCGGCACCCGCGCCGCCGGCCTCCTGCGACATCGAAATCATGGAACTCTTTCACGCGTTGCGCTTACCGCCGGAGGCTGCTCCCCCGCCTTACCTGAACGCGCGACCCCTCCCCCAGGGGGAGGAGAGGAGGAAGTGCCGCGCCTTCTATCCCCCCTCCCCTTGCGGGAGGCGGTCGGGGGGAGGGGGCACGCGCGGAGCCACCATCGGCCTCTGCACGCAAGCCGGCGACTGGGACCCCGATCGCTCCGTCCCGCTCTCCCGCCTCGCCGCCGTCCTGCCGGCGGACGCCCGCACGGTCCCCCTTCGTGGCGCCACCATCGCCGAGACCGCCACGCTCGTCTGCGCCGTCGATTTCGTCGTCTCGGTGGATACGATGGTCGCGCACCTCGCGGGCGCGCTCGGCCGCCCGCTCCGTGTGCTCCTCAAGCAGCCGGCTGACTGGCGCTGGGGGGACTGTCCCACGACGCCCTGGTACCCCGCCGCGCGCCTCTATCGCCAGCCCGGCGCGGGTGACTGGACGGCTCCGCTGGCCGCCCTCTCGCGCGACCTCAGCCGGATTTCGCCTCCCGCCGCCGCGCGTGCAGGATGAACTCGGTGTAGCCGTTCGGCTGCGCGCGACCCTTGAACACGAGATCGCAGGCCGCCCGGAACGCCGGCCCGTCGAAGGCGGGCGCCATCGGGCGATAGGCCGGGTCGTCCGCGTTCTGCCGATCGACCACCCCGGCCATGCGCTTCAGCGTCTCCGTCACCTGCGCTTCGGTGGCGATGCCGTGGCGCAGCCAGTTGGCGACGTGCTGGGAGCTGATCCGGAGCGTCGCCCGATCCTCCATCAGCCCCACGTCATGGATGTCGGGCACCTTGGAGCAGCCGACGCCCTGGTCGATCCAGCGCACGACGTAGCCCAGAATGCCCTGGCAGTTGTTGTCCAACTCCTGTTGCACGTCCTCGGGCGACCAGTTCGCCCCCTCCGCCACCGGGATCGTCAGCAACCCCGCCAACGGCGCGCGCTCGCGCCTGGCGATCTCCGATTGCCGCGCCGCCACGTCCACCTGATGATAGTGCAGCGCGTGCAATGTCGCGGCGGTGGGCGAGGGAACCCAGGCGGTGTTCGCGCCCCCGCGCGGGTGCGCGATCTTCTGGGTCAGCATGTCGGCCATCCGGTCGGGCGCGGCCCACATCCCCTTGCCGATCTGCGCCCGCCCGCGCAGCCCGCAGGCGAGGCCGATATCCACGTTCTGGTCCTCGTACGCCTTGATCCAGGCCGTCGTCCGCATGTCCTTCTTGCGGATCATCGGTCCGGCTTCCATCGACGTGTGGATCTCATCGCCGGTGCGGTCGAGGAAGCCGGTGTTGATGAACGCCACCCGGTCGCGCGCGGCCAGGATGCACGCGGCCAGATTGGCCGAGGTGCGTCGTTCCTCGTCCATGATACCCATTTTGAGCGTGTTGCCGGGCAGGCCGAGGATGTCCTCAACGCGCGCGAAGATCGCGGCGGCGTGCGCCACCTCGGCGGGTCCGTGCATCTTCGGCTTGACGATATAGACCGAGCCGGCGCGGCTGTTGCGGATCGGCCCGCTGGCCCGCAGGTCGTGCATGGCAATCAGCGCGGTCACGGCGGCGTCCAGCATTCCCTCGGGGATCTCGCCGCCCGCGCCGTCCCGCGCCGCGTCGGTGTACATGTGATGGCCGACGTTGCGGATCAGCATCAGGCTCCGTCCCGGCAGCGTCAGCGCACCGCCGCCCGGAGCGCGGTATTCGCGATCGGGCGCAAGGACGCGCGTCGTCATGCGCCCGCCCTTCTCGAAGGTGTCCTTCAAGGTGCCCGTCATCAGGCCGAGCCAGTTGCGATAGGCCCCCACCTTGTCGGCGGCGTCCACCGCGGCGATCGAATCCTCGCAGTCCTGGATGGTGGTTATCGCGGCTTCCAGCACGACGTCGGCAATTCCGGCCGGGTCGGTCTTGCCGATCGGGTGCGCGCGGTCGACGACGATCTCGATGTGCAGCCCGTTGTGGCGCAGCAGCACCGCCTCGGGCGCGGCCGGCTCACCGCGGAAGCCCACGAACTGGCCCGGATCGCGCAGCGCCGGCACGAGCCGCCCGCCCTCGATCTTGTAGCCTTTCGCCTTGGCGTGGCTTCCGGCCGCCAGCGGCGCCGTTTCGTCCAGGAAGGCCCGGGCCCGGGCGATGACGCGCGCGCCGCGCGCCTGGTTGTAGCCCGGCCCGCGGGTCGCCCCGCCGTCCTCGGCGATCGCATCGGTCCCGTACAGCGCGTCGTACAAGCTTCCCCAGCGCGCGTTCGCGGCGTTCAGCGCATAGCGCGCATTGGTCACCGGAACGACGAGTTGCGGGCCGGCGATGCGCGCGATCTCGGCATCCACATTGGCTGTCGTGACGGCGAAACTTGCCGGCTCCTCCACCAGGTAGCCGATCTCGCGCAGGAATGCCTGGTAGGCCGCCGCGTCGAGCGGCTTGCCGCGCATCTCGTCGTGCCAGGCGTCGATCCGCGCCTGGAGGGCGTCGCGCCGGTCGAGCAGCGCGCGGTTGCGCGGCGCCAGATCGCGGATCAGGGCGCCGAAGCCGTCCCAGAAGCGGGCTGCCTCGACCCCGGTGCCGGGGATCGCCTCGTGGTTGACGAAGTCGTGCAAGACCGTGGCGATCCGGAGGCCTCCCGCCTCGACTGCATCCATGCTCGCGCTCCCCTCCCGCCGGCCCCGCGCCCGCGTGCGCGCTGTTCTGTCGCAGCCGCGTCCCCCCCGCAAGGCGCGGGGCGGCGGAGGCGCGCGGGACGGCGTTGACGCCGGGCGTCGGACGCTCTTCGGTGGAGTTTCCCTTCTTTCGGACAGGAGGAACCCAATGGTCGAGGCTCGTCGAATGGGACAGCGGATCGGAGCCGAGGTTCGGGGCGTCGATGTGCGGACGCTCGACGCCGCCGGCTTCGCGCCGATCTATCGAGCGTTTCTCGACTACAACGTGACCGTCATTCCCGATCAGAGCCTGACCGTCGAGGAATTCCTGCAATACAGCCGTCGATACGGCCGCATCCAGCCGCACCCCTCAAAGAGCACGCGCCACCCGGAGCTTCCGGAGATCACGGTGCTGGGCATCAACAAATTTACCCCCGACGGAAAGCTGAACGAGGCGGTGTACCGGCGCGGCGCGGAGGGCTGGCATACCGACGGGGCCTATGACGACGAACCATTCAAGGCCACCCAGCTTTACGCGCTCGCGATCCCCGGATCGGGCGGCGATACGCTGTTTTCCGACATGTACGCCGCCTACGAGGCGTTGCCGGAACGGCTGAAGCAGCGTTTGCGGGGCGTACGGGGCGCCTTCACCTACGGCGGACGAAAAGGCAGGCAGGCGCTGCTGAACGAAGAGGATAGGAACCGACGGCCAGCGTTCCATCCGATCGTTCGAACCCATTCCGAAACAGGCCGCAGGTCGCTCTACTTCGATCCCGGCAAGATCCTGTTCATCGAAGGGGCCAAGGCTGGCGAGAGCGACGATCTGATCGAGGAGCTGACCGGTTACATGATCCAGCCCGATGCCGGATACCGGCACAAGTGGCGGGTCGGGGACATCGTCATTTGGGACAACCGCTGCTCGGTGCATAAGGCCGCGGGCGACTATCCCCCCGAGGAGGACCGCATTCACTGGCGCGTGTCGATCAAGGAAAGCGGGGCGGAGAGGCAGATTGCCGCCGAGAACGCGCGAAGGGCCTTTTGATTCCCGCCCGAGCCTGGACAGCCGCGCCCCCGGCCCTCTATTCCCGCCCCGCGTCCAAGATCAAGCAACGGGAGAGGCGACATGACCGGTTTCAACACGTCCCGCCGCGGGCTGCTCGGCGGTCTCGCGGGACTGGGCGCGTTCGGCGCAATAAAAACCGCGGCAGCCGCGCCGGCGCTTCCGTCCTCGCCGATCGCGCTCAACGTCGTTGATGTCGGCGGCCAGCTTCAGCTCACCCAGCGCCCGATGGAGGTGTACCAGCGCGCCCATCCGAAGCTCGTCTCGCGCATCGCCTTCAGCCAGGCTCCGGCGCCCGAGCTGCCCGGCAAGCTCAAGGCCCAGCAGGCGGCCGGGCGTCTCGACATCGACCTCGTGCTCGGCGGCAACGACATCGTCTCCAACGGCGTCGATCAGAACATCTGGACGCCGCTGTTTCCCGACCACGCGGCGAGCCTCCCCGACCTGCAGAAAATTCTGGAGCCGGCGGCCTGGAACATGCAGGGCATCGCGCAGGGGGAGGCGGTGTGCGTCGTGTTCTGCCCGGGCGGCCCGCTGCTCGAATACATGCCCGACCGCGTGAAGCAGCCGCCCACCACCGCTGAGGATCTGCTCGCCTGGACGCGCGCCCACAAGAACCGCTTCCTCTACGCCCGCCCCGCCAATTCCGGCCCCGGCCGCGCCTTCATGATGGGGGTGCCGTACCTGCTCGGCGACAGCGACCCGAAGGACCCTGAAAAGGGATGGGACAAGACCTGGAGCTATCTCCGCGAACTCGGCAAGAATATCGAGTACTACCCGACCGGCACCACCGCGACGATGAAGGAATTGGCGGAGGGCTCGCGCGACATGATCGCGAGCCATGTCGGCTGGGACATCAACCCGCGGGTGCTCGGCGTCGTGCCCAAGGAGGCGCAGATCGCGACGCTCAAGGGCTTCCACTTCATCACCGACGCCCAGTACATGGCGATCCCCAAGGGCATCGCGCCGCAGCGCCTCGCGGTCCTGCTCGACTTCATCAGCTACATGCTGACCAAGCCGGCGCAGGCGTACACCTGGGACAAGGGCTATTTCTATCCCGGCCCCGCCGTGCGCGACGTACCGCTCAGCCTTGCGCCGCCCGATGACCAGGCGGCGATCAAGGAATACGGTCGCGGCGACTTCTATCCCAAGCTGTTCGCCGCCACGCCCATGAGCACGCCGCTCGACGCGCAGAAGCTCGTCTATGCCTTCGAGCGATGGGACAAGCAGATCGGCGCCAACGTCGGCAAGTAGGATGGTCCTCGCCTCGCGCGACTTCCGTGCGCTCCGTCTCGACGGGATCAGCCGCGCCTTCGGCGCGCTGAATGCGTTGCGCGACGTTTCGCTGACTGTCGAGCGGGGCGAGTTCGTCGCCCTGCTCGGCCCGTCCGGTTGCGGCAAGTCCACCGCGCTCAACTGCGTCGCCGGCCTGCTGACCCTCACCGGCGGCTCGATCTGGCTTGATGATCGGCGCATCGACACGCTCGGCCCGGAGGACCGCGGCTTCGCGATGGTGTTCCAGAACTACGCCCTGTTTCCGCACATGAGCGTGCGCCGCAACGTGGGCTTCGGCCTGGTGTCGCAACGCCGTCCCCGCGCCGAGATCGCGCGGAGGGTGGACGAGGCGCTGTCGCTGGTCCGTCTCACCACGCAGGCTGACAAGCCGCCCGGGCAGCTCTCGGGTGGCCAGCAGCAGCGTGTCGCGATCGCGCGCGCGATCGTGGTCGAACCGCCGCTCGTGCTGATGGACGAGCCGCTGTCGAACCTCGACGCCAAGCTGCGCCTGGAAATGCGCGCCGAGATCCGGCGCATCCACAACCTGCTCGGCTGCGCCACGGTTTATGTCACGCACGACCAGGACGAGGCGCTCTCGCTCGCCGACCGCGTCGTGGTGATGCGCGACGGCTCGGTGCGCCAGATCGGGGCGCCGGAAGACCTCTACGCCCGCCCCGCGCACCCCGACGTCGCCGAGTTCATGGGCTACCGCAACCTGATCCGCACGACCGCCCGGCCCGCGCTGAACGGGGTCGCAGTTACCATAGCCGGCGCGGAGATCATCGGCACGCCGGTGGGCGAGGCCTTCACCGGCCCCGCGACCGTCGCGATCCGGCCCGAGGATCTGGCAGCCGCCGCCGACGCGCCGATCGCCGCGATCGTGGAATCGGCCGAGTACCGCGGCCGCGATTTCGCCGGCATCGCCCGCGCCGCCGACGGCACCGACCTCCATTTCCGTACCGACACGAGGGTGCGGCCGGGCGAGGCCCTCCGCCTGGGCGCCCCCGCCGCGCGCGTGCTGGTGTACGCGGAGACGGGCGCATGAGCACCACCTCTCCCGCTCTGCGGGAGCGGTCGCCGCGCGTTAGCGCGGCGGGTGAGGGCCTGCCGCTGCGCGCCCGCCTGCGCGAACGCGGCCTCGACGGTGCCACGCTGCTCGTGCTTCCCGCCGTGCTCCTGGTCATGGCCTTGTTCGTCTATCCGTTCCTCTACGGCCTCTATCTCTCGTTCACGCCTATGAAGGGCGGCGCGCTCGCCAATTACGCGCGCTTCTTCGCCGATCCGTTCCTCTATAACACCATCGCCACTACTCTCATCATTGCCGCCCCGGTCACGCTCCTGAACGTCGCCGCCGCGGTCCCGGTCGCGCTGCGCGTGCGCCTGATGCGGCGCCAACGGCTCATCACAGCCATCCTCGTCATCCCGATCACGCTCGGAACCGTGCTGGTGGCTGAGGGCCTGCTCACCTATCTCGGCCCGATCGGCTGGGTGAACCGCGTGCTGCTCGGCGCGGGCCTCGTCGCACACCCCATCCGGCTGGTCCACAACTACTGGGGCGTGTTTCTCTCGCTCGTCATCACCGGCTTTCCGTTCACCTTCCTGCTCGTGCTGTCCTACGTTTCGGGGATAGACCCGTCGCTGGAGAACGCGGCTGCCGTGCTCGGCGCGCGGGCACGCGCGCGGTTCCGGCGTATCCTGCTGCCGCTGCTGGTGCCGGGTCTGACCATCACGCTGGCGCTGTCGTTCGTGCAGGCGTTCTCGGTGTTTCCCTCCGCAGTCCTGCTCGGCGCGCCGGCCGGGCCGACGCGGGTCATCTCCATCGCCGCCTATCAGGCCGCGTTCGAGCAGTACGACTACTCGATGGCCTCGGCGATCGCCATGCTGATGGCAGCCGTGCAGGTGCTGATCGTCGTGGCGCTGCTGGCGTTGCGCGGGCTGGTCTATCGCGGTCCCGCCGCGACCGGGAAGGGCTGATGCAGCGCGAGGCGACGCTTGGCGGCCGTGCCTGGGCCTTCGGCGTGTGGGCGGTCACCGGGTTCTTCGTGTTGAACCTGTTCGCCATGATCGCGGCGGTGGTGGTGAACTCCTTCGGCACGCGCTGGTTCGCGACCTGGCTGCCGGCCGGCTACACCGCGCGCTGGTACGCGCTCGTGTGGGACGAGTTCCAGCTTCCCGACATCCTCATCGTGACGGCCGAGGTCGTCGGCGTCGTCGTCGTGCTGTCGGGCGTGCTCGGCGTGCCGGCCGCTTACGCGATGGCGCGTCGAAACTTCCCCGGCAAACGCGCGGTGATGCTGCTATTCCTGCTGCCGCTTCTGGTGCCGCCCTTCACCTACGGCATCCCGCTCGCGACCGTGCTCTATCAGGCGCATCTCGCGGGCACGATCTGGGGCGTGATCCTGGCCAACCTCGTGCCCACCGTGCCGTTCGTCATCCTCATCATGATACCGTTCATCGAGCAGATCGACCCGCGCGTGGAAGCCGCCGCCCGCGTGTTCGGCGCGCGCACCCCGCGCCTGTTCGCCCGCATCCTCGTCCCGCTCCTCGCACCGGGCATCCTGTCGGCGCTGCTGCTGGTGCTGGTCCGCACCATCGCGATGTTCGAGCTGACCTTCCTCACCGCCGGGCCGACCAGCCAAACCCTCGTCGTGGCGCTCTATTACGCGGTGTTCGCCGCCGGCGTGCGCCCCGGCCAGTCGATTGACGCGATGGCGGTCGTGTACATGGCCGCGACTTTGGTCTGGCTGCTGGTGACCCTGCGCTTCGTCAGCCCGACGCAGATCGTGGGCCGGGCGAGGCGTTGAGGCGGCAGGACGTCGTCCTCGGCCTGCTGTCGCTCGTCGCCGGCGGGATCGACGTGCTGAGTTATCTCGCGTTGGGCGTGTTCACCTCCGCGATGAGCGGCAACACGATCGTGCTTGGGCTGGCGCTCGGGGAAGGGAACTTGGCCGAGGCGGCGAATTCGCTCCTGGCATTCGTTGGCTATATCCTGGGTGTGGCGGCGGCGACGCCCCTCGGGTCATCGAGGGTTGATGAAGACGGTAGCCGCGCCCGTCATCGCGTGCTGCTGGCCGAGGCCGTGCTGCTGGCTGCCTTTGCCGCGCTGTGGGCCGTGCGCGTTGGGATACCGGGGTTCCCGTCGTTCCGGCGCGAATTGATCCTGCTGGCCGGCGCCGGTATGGGATTGCAGGCGGCGGTAGCGCGGAAGATGAACGTGCCGGGTATCAACACGGTCGTCTTCACCAGCACGCTGACCGCCATCGTGGGCGCACTGGCCGACGCTGCCTTCCGCCGGGCGCCCCGGCGAGTCCAGCCCCAGACTTGGCGCCAGATCGGCGCTTTCGTTCTGTACTTGGCGAGCGCGGTGGGAATCGGCGCACTCAGCTTGCACAACGCGACGCTCGCCGCCGTGCCGCCGTTCGCCTGCGTGCTGCTTGCCTTGCTGCTGACCTAGTCGCCCTGACGCACCCGGTGCCGGCCGGAATGAGACGGCCTCAGCCCACCGCCACATCCTCCCAGAACCCAAAGCGCCCGCCGACATTGGCCATCCTCGGCTGCGGCGCCTCATAGGACCAGGCGTTGCGCGCATGACGCTCCCCGTCGATCACCACATCGTAGAACTGCACACCGTGCGGGCAGGCGCGATCGGAGTCGGTTTTCTCGGCTTTTTCCAGCCGATCCATGCGCACCGCCGCGCGCGGGAAGTAGTGATACCCGCCACATTCGACGACGTCGGCGCTGCTGGCGATCACTTGGCCGTTCAGGACTGCCTTCATCTGCTGGTTCCTTGTTGTCGCATTCCGCTGTGGTCGCAAGCTCGCCACGCGTTTCTATCGCTCAGCCGGGTCCGCCGCTACTCCCGCAGCGGCGTTGCCTACAGCAGCTCGACAATGTCGGCGGCGTGGCAAAGCTCCTCCTCGCCCGCGACGCCCTTGCCCGCCGGCGCCTCGATCAGACGCACGCGCAGCCACTCGCCGTCGCCCAGGTTGCCCACCACCTCGGCGACGATCCCGCCGGCGATGCGAAGCCTCGCCCCGTTCTGGATTTCCGCGAGTTCGATCACCTTGGCTCCCGCAGTCTCAAAAGAACACCGTCAGGTTCTTCGCCAAAAGCACGTTCTGCTCCAGCACGATTTCGCGCCGCGCGATGCGCCAGCCGTCGCCCTCGCGCCGCAGCGTGTCTGTCCGCCGCCCGATGAATGTGTAGTTCTCATACTCCACCCGGTTCTGATGCACCAGGAAGCGGCATCGCGCGACCACCTCGCGCGCATCCTCCGCCGACGGCTCGGCGCGCAGCAGACGCACGCCCGTCACCATGTGGCACACGCGCGACAGCGGCTCCTCGGCATAGTGCACGCCGGTCAGGATCTGTTCGACGCGCTTGCCCAGCGTCCATTTGTCCTCGTCGAACCAGCTGATGCCCTCGCCCTGACGCGTGTTCTCGCGCTCGGCGTGCTGGCCGAACTTCACGTTGCGACGGATCGGCATGAAGTAGACGAGATCGTCGGCCAGAAGGTCGAGCCAGTCCTTAAATCGCCGCTCGTCCAGAAGGTCCGCCTCGCGGTAGAGGAACTCCGCCACGTCCTGCGTCAGCTCCCGCCACGTCCGCGCCGCGACGGTCGCGCTCATTCGGCGGCTTCCCGCATGTCCGCGCGGCCAAGCAACGTCGCCCAGTCCGCGCCCTGCAGATAGGTGCGATACCGCTTGTAGTAGTTGCGCGCGTTCTGCTCGGTGATCTGCACGCTGACATCGCCCGCCAGCGTGGCGTCGGGCCCGTGGGCGCCGATCGACTGCTGATAGTTGAACGGATAGCGCCGCGCGATCGTGCCGGTGCTGGAGGCGGTCGCGTACAGCCAGTTCTCCATGTCGTCTTGTTCCGTCATCCCAGCCGGTCCGGAATAGCGCATGTAGAACCGGCGCAGCACGTCCTTCACCTCGGCCGGCGCGTCGGCGTCAACCAGAAAGAAGCGGCACGCCTCGGTCTCGGCGGTCCCGTGCGGATGCCACACGCAGATGCCGCGCGGCTGGCGGCCGTGGAACGAGGCGTTGGGAAAGATCGTGCCGGTGAACGGCAGCAGCCGCGCGCCCTCGCCGAGGCGGCGGCGGCGCTCGTGGTAGCAATGCCGAAAGTACTCCTCGACGATCGGATGCTGCTGGTAGCTCGGCACGTACTCGGCGTCCGGCTCCTGCATGAAGCTGTGCACGCCGTGACCCTGTGGGAAGCTCACCCAGACATGGTGCGCACGCTCGTACTCGTTGTCGCGTCGCCCCTTCTTGCCGCGCTGCGCGCTGGGGCCGATGCCGATCATGTCCACCGAGCGGTGGCTGGTGTTGTGGTAGGTGTCGCCGAGGAAGTTCTCGGCCGCGAACTTCCAGTTGGCGGGGAAGACCCATTTGTGGACGCCGATCACCTCCGACCCGCCGGGCCGGCCGTCGCGGCAATCCAGCGCCTGGTCCAGATGCTCCTTCGCGTCGCCCAGGTAGTCCATGAATTCCGGCGCCGCCGCGTCCCACGAAGCCCAGACGGTGCCCTTGTAGGTGGCGAGCCGCGGCACCTCGATCAGCGACCAGTCCTCGCGCTGCAACGTGCCGTCGTAGAGCGTGCGATACAGCGGCACGCCTTGCAGCCGCCCGTCCGTGGTGTAGCTCCAGCTGTGATACGGGCAGACGAACAGCGACGTGTTGCCCTGCTCGTAGCGGCAGACCTTCATGCCGCGATGCCGGCAGGAGTTCAGGAAGACGTGGATCGCGCCCCGCTCATCGCGGCACAGGATCACCCCGCCGTCGCCCATGCGGCTGGTATAGAAGTCGCCCGGTTTTGGAATAAGGCTCTCGTGGCCGACGAACAGCCACGCACGGGTGAACAGGGTGTCCAGCTCGGCGCGGTGCAGGTCCGACGAGACGAAGATCTCCCGGCTGATCATTCCGCGATCGACGTCGATCATGGCATCCAGCGGCAGAGTGGAGCGCATGTCCCTCTCCTTGCCCGGTATCGGGCGGCGCGGCGAGAGTGTGGCGCGGACTGCGTCGGGTCTCAAGCTGGTGCGCATGATTGTGTCGGGGACTCGTGAGGCGTCCGCCTCTCGCAAGCGTAAGCTATCGTATTGTTCATGGCCTGTTCTGGAAGGCGGCGGACGCGGACGGCAGCCCGCGCGGCCATGCATCTAGTTTCGCACGTCACTGACAACACGGTGGTCCGTCGAGTGCGTCGGAACCCGAGACCCGGCCCACTTGCCCGGTTGATCGCGCCCCGCCGGCGTGCGACTTTCCGAACGACAACCCGCAAGCGGGGGGACCATGCAGGAGCTTTTGCCGCTGGCCGAGCAGATCGCCGGCCGGCTGAAGGCGCGCGGCGAGACGATCGCGGTCGCGGAGTCGTCGACGGGCGGGCTGGTGTCGGTGGCGCTGCTCGCCGTGCCGGGCGCCAGCGCCTATTTCCTGGGTGGTGGCGTGATCTACACCCGGCACGCCCGAAGCGCGTTCCTCGGGATCTCCGACCCGCTCCCCGGCGGAATGCGCGCCGCGACCGAGGCGTATGCCGCGTTGCTGGCGCGCACCGTCCAGAACCGCTGCGGAGCGGTCTGGGGCCTCGGCGAGACGGGCGCCACCGGCCCCACGGGCAACCGCTACGGCGACCCCGCCGGCCATAGCTGTGTGGCCATCGAGGGGACGCTCGCCCGGGCGGTGACGCTGCGAACCGGCAGCGCCGACCGCGTCGCCAACATGCGCGCCTTCGCGCGGCGGGCGCTGGAGCTTCTGGCCGAGGTGTTGGCGTAGGGTTGGCCCGACGGATCATGCCGGCGGCACGCGCACCTGACGAAGCCGCGTTGCACGAGGCCGCGCTTGCCTACCTCGCCCGCTTTGCGGCGACGGAGGCCGGGTTGCGGCGGGTGCTTGCGCGCCGCGTGGCACGCTGGGCGCGAACGGCCCACACCGAGCCCGAAGCCGAGCCCATCGCCGAGGTGACGCGGGCCGCGCGGCGCGCGATCGACGCGGTGGTCGCGCGTCTTGTCGCCGCGGGCGCCGTGGACGATGCCGCCTTCGCCGCCGCTCGCGCGCGTAGACTGACCCGCGCGGGGAAGTCGCGTCTGGCCGCCGCCGCGCATCTCGCGGCCAAGGGAGTCGATCCCGCGACCGCGGCCGCGGCGCTGGGGTCGGACAACGAGGCGGAGCTTGGCGCCGCCCTGGCGCTCGCCGCCCGGCGGCGGATCGGGCCCTTCCGGACGGGCGGGACACCCGATGCGGCGGGGATGCTGCGCGAACTGGGCGTGCTGGCGCGCGCGGGTTTCCCGCGCGACATCGCCCAGCGCGCGCTCAGGCTCGACGGCGCGGAGGCCGAGGCGCGCCTGGCGGCGCTGCGCCAGTCCTGACGGCCAAGGCTTCGCCCTCAAATCGTCACCGCACCTGTTTCAGAACCATCGTAGCTGTGGTCCGAATGTCCTCTAGTGCGCGGCCAGCGCGATCTGCGCGCGGGCCGCCAGACGCCGATGCAGCACGTATATCGGGAACGCGAGCGCCGAGACGGCGGCGGCGGCGTACATCGCGCCCGCCGGCCCGCCCCACAGGTCGGCGACCTTGCCGCAAAGTGCCGGGACGAGGGCGCCGCCCAAGTAGTAGGTGGTGTAGAACACGCCCATGCCGGCGGCCCGGTTCTCCGGCCGCGCCGACAGGGTGCCGATCGCCACGATCACGCCCGGCTGGATCGACCCCGGGATGCCGATGATCGCACCCAGGCCGACCGGCCAGTCGATCAGGCCCATCGCCGTGATCCCGAGCGTCATGACGGCCGTGCCGGTGGCGAACACGGGCCAGGCGCCCCACCGCTCGGCCAACGCGCCGCCGCCCAGCGTGCCGGCCACGTTGCCCCATGTGGCGAACGCCATGACGATGCCGGTCAGCAGCAGTCCCTCGCCCCGCGCGGCCATCAGCGATGGGGTGTAGGACAGGAACCCGGCATAGCCCGCCGTGTAGGCCGTCCAGATCAGGCCGGCCACGATCAGCAGCAGGCACTCCGCCCGCCCTGGCATCCGGAAAACCCCCCGTGCCGCCGGGTCGCCCGGCGCCTCCCAGGGCGCGGGACGGAAGCTCGCTAAAAACAGCGCGGTCGCCGCCGCCATCTCCACCGCGCCGGCCAGGAACGCCGCCGGCCAGCCATAGGCGTGCGCGAGCACCGGGGCAGTGATCTGCGACAGCCCGATGCCGACCGGGTAGGCGCCGACCGAGATGCTGATCGCCAGCATGAAACGTGGGCCGAGGAACCAGTCGGCGATGACCTTGCTCTGCAGCACGGTCATCGCGACGGCGCCGACCCCGGCCACGACGCGCCCCGCCGCGATCCCGCCCGCCCCGCCGGCCCATGCCGAGACGGCCCCGCCCAGCGCCATCAGCGCGAGCCCGCCGCCCAGCACCACCCGATCGCCGAAGCGGCGGGCGAGCAGGCCGAGCGGCAGGGCGACGAACACGCCGGCGACCATGTAGGCGCCGATGAGCGTGCCCAGCCCGGCGTAGTCCAATCCGAACAGTCGGATCAGCGCGGGCCCGAGGCTGGCGACGGTCTGGAACTGGTAGCCGAAGCCGATGCGCGCGAGCACGATGGCGCCCAGGATGGTCCATCCACGTAAGCCCGGCCCGGTCCTCCCGTTGGACCACCCCGAGGCATCAGCCAAGCCGCTTCTCCATCTCCACCCAGGTCGGCGCGGCATATCCGGGGTGGGTGCGGCGCGCCACCTCCACGAAACCGCACGCGGCGAACAGGCGACGGTTGCCCGTCAGTGCGAGGCGTGTGCCGAGATGCAGACGTCGCTGGCGAAGCAGCCACGCGGTTTCCTCGACGAGCGCGAGGAGCGCCCGCGCCATCCCTTGACGCCTCGCCGACGGGAGCACCGCGAGGCGGCTGACGTAGAGCCCGTCCGCGCCCCTCTCCCACAGGACCGCGCCGGCGATCGCACCCCGAATCTCGGCGACCGCCCCGCCGCCCTCGGCGAGATGCGCGGCGATCGCGGCGCCGCTCACGCCGAGAGCGGAGGGAGGCGGGTCCAGCGGCATTTGCTGGTGGGCGAACGCCGCGCGAATAAGAGCGGCCACATCCTCTGCGTCCGCCAACCCCATCGGGCGCAATCGCGGAGACGGGGCGCTTGCATCCATGTCGCCGACGGTAGTCCGCGGGCGGCGGCGTGCCTATCTACGGCGGATGCCCGACACACCTGCCTTTCTGGACAGCCATCGCCCGGCGGTGCCCGACCTCGTCGTGCCACGGGGCGTCACGCCCTTTTTCCTGCCGCGCCGCCCCGTTCGGGGGCGGCTGATCCGCCTTGGCCCGCTGGCGGACGCGCTGCTGACGCGCCACGCCAACCCCGAGCCCGTGACCCGGCTGACCGGGCAGGCCCTGGCGCTCGCCGCCGGCCTCGCCACCGCGCTCAAGTTCCGCGGCTCGTTCAGCTTGCAGGCCAAGGGGGACGGCCCGGTGCCGCTGCTGCTGGCCGACTGCACCGAGATGGGCGCGCTGCGCGGCTACGCGCGGGTGGACACGGCGCGGTTCGCGCAGGTGACGGCGACCGAGCCGAGGCCGGAGGCCGACCGGCTGCTGGGCGACGGCCATCTGGCCTTTACGGTGGATCAGGGACCGGAGCAGCATCGCCACCAGGGGATCGTCGCGATCGGGGGCGAAAATCTCGCCGCGATGGCGCTGCACTATTTCAGCACCAGCGAGCAGATCCGCTGCCACATCCATCTGGCCTGCGAGCGCACTGCGGCGGGCTGGCGGGCGGGCGCGCTGGTGCTGGAGCGGATCCCCGGCGCCGGCGGCGTGGATCCGGAGCTGTCGGATGAGGCGCAGGAGGAGAGCTGGCGCACCGCGACGGCGCTGGCTGCCACGCTGACCGACGCCGAGTTGCTGGACGACGCGCTCGCCCCCGAGCGCCTGCTGCACCGGCTGTTTCATCTGGAAGGCGTGGCGGTGGACCGCGCCCGCGCCCTGTCCTACGGCTGCCGGTGCTCGCGCGCGCGGCTGGCCGGCATCCTGGAGGGCTTTCCGGAGGACGACCTGGACCACATGGCGGTGGAGGGCGACATCGTGATGACCTGCGAGTTCTGCAATTTCGACTTCCGCTTTCCGCGCGCCGAGGTGCGCAGCCGGGCGGCGCGGCATTGACCGCGGCGCGCCCGAACGGGCCGACCCGCATTCCCCGGCGCGCCGTTCTGCTCATGGCGCTGCTCGCGGCGTCCTGCGCCTCCGAGGAAGCGGCACCGCCCGCGCAGGGGAACTATCCGCCGCTCGATTTCTCGTATTTGCTGCCCTTGCGGCTGAACGTCGCAAGGATCGAGATCGTGCAACGGTTCGTGCCGTCCGGTCAGCCGCCCGATATCAGCCAGCTCGATCCGATCCAGCCGGTCGCGGCGCTCCGGCGGATGGCCGAGCAGCGGCTGAAGGCCGAGGGCGTCTCCGGCCGCGCCGTGTTCGTCATCAACGACGCGTCGCTGCTGCGCCTAGGAGACCTGATCACCGGCACGATGTCGGTCGAGCTCGACATCGTCGCGGAGGGTGCGCGGCTGGGGTACGCGCAGGCGACGGTGGTACGCCAGCTCACCGACGCCAGCGGCGATCTATCGGCCGCGCTCTATCGATTCACGCGCGATATGATGAACCAGATGAACGTGGAATTCGAGTACCAGGTTCGTCACGCGCTCGCGGACTGGCTGCTGCCCGAGGGCGCCATTCCGTCTCCGGTGCAGTCGGCCCCGCTGCAGCAGCCCGGGACGCCTGGCCCGCCCGCTCCACCGGCGCCCCTGGCACCGCCCCTGGTCCCGCCTGGCCCTCCTCTGGCGCCACCCGGGTTGGGCGCGCCAGTGCCGCTGCAACCGCCGCCGGTCAGTGGCTGAACGCGCGCCCGCCCGCCCGGCCGAGGCGGCACCGGCTCGCGGCGCGGGCGGCGGAAGGCGAGCAGCTCGGCCACAGTGTGCGCCGGGCCGGGGCGGCTGAAGTAGAAGCCCTGCGCCTCGGCGTAGCCGGCGGTCCGGAGCCGGGCCAGTTGCTCGGTGGTCTCCACCCCCTCGGCAAGGGTCCTGATCCCGAGGCCGCGGCCAAGCCCGGCCACCGCACGCACGATCGTCATCGCCTCCGCCCCAGCCGCCAGATCGCGAACAAACGACTTGTCCAGCTTGATCTTGTCGAAAGGAAAGCTGCGGAGATAGCGCAGCGAGGCGTAGCCGGTGCCGAAATCGTCGAGCGCGATCCGCACTCCCATGCCGCGTAGCTGGCGCAGGCACTTGACGGTCGGCTCGTCTTCCTCCAGCAGGATCGTTTCGGTGATCTCGAGCTCGAGCTGGCGCGGCGCGAGGCCGCTCGCCTCCAGCGCGTCCCGAACCATGCGCGTCAGCGCCGGAGAACGGAGCTGCACCGGCGAAAGGTTCACCGCCAGCGTGACGTCGCGCGGCCAGCGCGCCGCCTCGACGCAAGCGTGGCGCAGCGCCCAGGCGCCGATCGGCACGATCAGCCCGGTTTCCTCGGCGAGCGGGATGAAATCGGCCGGCGGGATATTGCCGCGCGTCGGGTGCCCCCAGCGCAGCAGCGCCTCGAACCCGGTGATCCGCTCGTCATCCAGCGCGACCTGCGCCTGGTAGAACAGCTCGAACTCCTTGCCCGCCAGCGCCTTGCGCAGATCGAGCGTGAGCGCCTGCAACGCGCCGCGCCGCGCCTCCATGGCCGGCTCGAAAAAGCGCCAGGAGCCCCGCGCGTCCTGCTTGCAGCGCAGCAGCGCCGTCTCCGAGTTTTTCAGCAGTATCTCGAACCCGGCCCCGTCGGCCGGTGCGACGGAGATGCCGATGCTGGCCGCCAACGAGATCGAACGGCCGTCGATCTCGAACGGCGCGGCCAACAGCGCGAGCACTCGCTCGGCCAGGCGCCCGGCGTCGTCCGGCCGGTCGAGCCCGACTTGCAGGAGGGCGAATCCATCGCCGTCGAGCCGCGCGATCATGTCGGTCTCGCGCGCCGCGCCGGCCAGCCGCCGCGCCACGGCGCATAGCAATGCATCGCCCGTCATGAGGCCGAGCTGCTCGTTCACCGCCTGAAACCGCTCGATGTCGATCGACAGCAAGGCAATCGCCCCGCCCCGCCCTGCGAGGCGCAGGGCCTCGTCTGCCCTCTCACGCAGCACCGCACGGTTGGCCAGGCCGGTCAGCGGGTCGTGGCGCGGTAGGAAGGTGATCCGGGCTTCCGCGGCCTTCCGATCGGAGATGTCGCGAACGATGGCGACGACGGCGTTGCCAGGAGCGCCGTCCGGTGCCGGAGTGGTGACCCAGGTCGAACTCCACCCACACATAGCGGCCGGCCTTGTGCCGCAGGCGGTAAGTGAAACTGGTCCGACCGCCGGTTTGGCAGAATGTCGTGTAAGCCATCTCGACCCGCGACCGATCCTCGGGGTGGACGAAATCCGCGAAATCCACGCCGAGCAGCTCCTCCGGCGCATAGCCAAGCAGCGCGCGGGAAGCGGGGGAGACATAGAGCCGCGTTCGGTCGGCGCGGGTGAGAACGATCATGTCGCCCGCGTACTCGGCGAGCAGGCGATAGCGCGCGTCGCTCTTGCGCATGCTGGCCGCGGCGTCGCGCCCCCGTTCGGCCATCGCGCCGGCAAGCTTGCGCGCACGTCGGAGGCAGAATGCCAAGGCGACCGCCGCCCCGGCGGAGGAGCCGAGGGCGACACCCGGCGGGAACCCCCAGGCAGGCGCGGCAGCCGCGCAGGCGGCCGCTCCGGCGAGTAGCCCGCCCAGCGCGTCACTCGGCGCCAACAGAGCGCCAGGGGCGAAGATGCGTGCGGCCAACGACATGTCGCCCGATCCTGCGACGCCGGACCTTGCTGGTCCCTTAACGGCGTGGAGCCGGCCGGATTGACCCTACCGCAGTACGGCCTCGGTCTTGCGCTCGATCAGGGCGAGGTCGATCTCCGCACCGAGGCCCGGAGCGGTCGGGGCATGCAGCAGCCCGTCCCCGTCGATCTCCAACTCGCGCGCCATGCCGTATTTGTGGGCGCCGTCGGGCAGCAGCACCTCGAACATCGTGGTGTTGTGGACCGCCATGCAGAGATGCAGGTTGGCGAGATTGTTGAGCGAGTTGCCGCTGTGATGCGCCTCATAGCGCATCCCGAAGGCCTCGGCGAGGTGGGCGGTCTTCAGCATCGTCGTCAGGCCGCCCTTGTTCGGAATGTCGCCGCGCAGATAGTCGGTCGCCCGCTCGGTCAGCCAGACCGGATAGGTGTCGAGGCCGCCGGCGGGGAACTCGGTCGCCATGATCGGGATATCGAGCTTCTGGCGCAACTTGACGTAATTGTAGATATCCTCGTCGGCGAGCGGGTCCTCGTACCAATAATAGCCCATCTCCTCGACCGCGCGTCCGACCCGCAGCGCGTCGGGGTAGGTGTAGGCCCAGGTCGAATCCAGCATCAGCCGGAAGTCGTCGCCGACCGCCTTGCGCACCGCCGCGCAGACGCGGATGTCCTCGTCGGGGTCACGCGGCGGGTGGATCTTGTAGGCCCGCCAGCCCTGGGCCTTGAACGCCTGCGCCTGCTCGGCATAGGCGCTCGCATCGGGCAGGCGCTGGCTGCTGGCATAGGCCGGGATCGAGGTTCGGCAGGTGCCCATCAGGGCATGAACCGGCAACCCGGCGATCTTGCCGGCGAGATCCCACAGCGCGGTATCCACGGCGCCGATGGTCCGGTACCCCACGATGCGCGACAGCAGGCGCATGGATTGGTGAATGCGCTCGCGCTCCAGCGGGTCGCAACCCATCAGCAGCGGCTTGAGGCTGCGGACCAGGTGCGGCCCATCCATGGCGGCGGGGTTGGCCGCCGAGCCCAGGAAGGCGTGGCCCTCCGCGCCCTGGTCGGTGCGGAGTCGCAGGAGCCCGAGGCTCGATCGGCCGGAGGCGCCCGAGCCGTGGTGATAGGTCGTGGGCGGAATCCCCTCCCAGGCGAAGATCGTGAGCGTGACGTCGTCGATTTTCATGGGTCAATCCTCATGCCCGACATCGCACCCCCCTGTTGCGGCTGGCCGACGATGCTAGAGGCGGGGCGGCGGGCGGGGAACCCCTTCCCCGAAGAGTGTGGCTAATCGGATACGCCCCGCCGCTCGACGGGCATTTCCCGGGAGCCACGGGTTGCGAGCGCGAGGGGAATGGGCTTCCTGAACCCGGGAATCCAGACGGGGGGCGCCCCCAAGACGATCATTGCAGACCGAATCTGCGGAATCTCAAATGTGGGACTTGCTATCACGGATTTGTGAAATCATGCTGCCGATCAGGTCCAGATCGTCGGCGACACCTCGTCGCGGCGCAGCGCAGAGGGCAGAGATGGCAGCCACACCACGCGCCACGAGCATGATCGAGCGGATCGCTCGCCGGGCCGCGGAAACGCCCGGGCCCGTCGCTCCCGCGGGAATCGCCTTCACCGTGCCCGAGTTGATGATGCTCACCGCGTGGGCGGAATTCCACGAGCTCCGGGTGGTGCTCGAACTCGACAACTGCATCGACGGGGCCGAGTACCGAGGAAGTCGCGGCGCTTTACCCGCCGGACAGTCCGCTGCGGCAGTGGACGCTCTGGCGGGCGCCGGAAGCGGTGGTGGTCGAGCCAATGAACGGACCGGCCTTCCGGGCCGACTGCATCGCCGAAATGCTCCAAAGGCTCATGTCGGCTGGGTAACCTGGCCCGGCCCTTTCTTCCGATCCGCACCGTAGGTTTCGGCCTCCTTCGGCAAGCACCGACGTGAATTGTCCTTCCCGCTTGCAAAATCTTCTCGGGTGCAGGATAATACCGTGGTTGATTGCCTGCGATTCCCGACCTTGACCCGAAACGAATACGGAGATCCTGAATGGCCTCGTTCACCGTCCCTGGTGCCGACTCGACCACGGTGACGACCGGCAACTTCACAGGATTATCGAACACGGCGCTGGCGCAGAGCATCGCCAACACGCTGAATCAGATCCTGGCGTCCGGCAATCTGAGCGTCGCGAGCGTGGGAGCCGGCGGAACCGTCCACCCGCCCTCCGCCACGAGCGACAACCAGCTGGTCCTCACCAGCGGTGGCGCGGTCAGCGTTCCAGCCGGTTACAACTACGTCGTCGATGAGTCCGGCAACGCCAACCTGACCGTCACGGGCGGCAGCAATTTCTTGGGCGGCGACGGCAATCTCAGCTTCACGAATAACGCCAACGGCGTCAGCTCGGTCGTGGCCGGCAACGGCAACGACACGTTCAACCTGTCGGGCGCCTATTCCATCGCCGCCGGCAGCGGCAGCGATCTCTACAACCTCAGCGGCACCGGCCAGGCCAGCCTGGGCGGCGGCCCGAGCGTCGTCAGCATCACCGGCGGGGCCGACACCGTCTTCGCCGGCGCGAAGTCCAGGTCCGACCGAGGTCCTCGGTGGCACCGGCTCGGTGTTCTTCTACGGCGGGGACTCCAGCACCCAGGCGCTCGACTACGTGCAGGGCGGCTCCGGCGGCGACACCATCGTGGGCGCGGCCAACAACGTCGTCTTCTACGCCAGCCCCAGCGCCGGGGGCGCCTCCTCCACCGGCGCGCTTTTGGTCGCGGGCTCGGGCAACGAGACGCTATTCGGCGCGCCCTCGCAGGGCAACGATGCGCTCTGGGGCAGCTTCAGTGGCGGCAACGACCTCCTGTGGGCGGGGTCAGGCAACGACGCGCTGGTCGCGGGTACCGGAAACAACACCCTGATCGGCGGCGCCGGGAACGACGCATTCTATGTGATCAACAGGAACCTGCTGAGCACGACCCCCACGACCGGTCAGGATTTCATCTACAACTTCCATCCGGGCGACATCCTCGCGCTCACCGGCATGGATTCGCTGTACGGCGCCGCCGGCTCGCACGCCGCTGCCAACGCGGTCTCCGCCGCGCTGGCCGGGGGTGCCGGCGCCGTCACGCTGAAGGACGGCACGACCATCACCTTCGTCGGCGGAGCCAACGGGCTCACCATCGCCTCTTCGTAACACCGACCGGCTAGCGCACGTCGGAGCGGGCGCCCCTCGGGCGCCCGCTCTGCTTTGGCAGCGGCAAACGGCGGCCGAACGGTCAGTCGAACCCGAGGAAGCCCGGGCTCGCGCCGATCGGAGGAGCGCCGCGCAGTCGGTCCAGATCGGGCACCGGACGCGCGGTCCGCGAATCCTCGGCCAGCATCGCTTCCAGCGCGGCGGCGACCGACAGCACGAACGCATCGCCGCCGCGCGGCCCGACAATCTGCAAGCCGAACGGCAATCCGGCGCGATCCAGACCCACCGGCAGCGACACCGCCGGATGGCCGGCGAGCGTCACCGCGTAGGCCAACGCCAGCCAGTGGAAATACGTGCGGGTCTTCCGCCCGTCGATCTCGGCCGGATAGAGCTCCCGCCAGGGACGCGGGCTGATCGTGATGGAGGGCGTCACGATCACGTCGTAGCCCTCGAAAAACTCCTGCCAGCGTCGGTAGAGCGCCGTCTGCGAAGCCTGGGCGCGGGCGACGTCGGCGGCGCTGTAGCGCAGCCCCTCCTCCACGTTCGCCCGCACGTTCGGCCCGACGTCGTCCGGGCGCGTTCGGACCTTGTCGATGTGGGCTGCCAGGAAGTTCAGCGCGCGGATGATCTCGAAGGCCTCGTCGGCGCCCGCGCAATCGGGCGTGGCGTCCTCGGCGCGCGCGAAAACGTGACGGAAGAGGCCCGTCTTCTCCGTGAACACCTCCGCGATGTGGCGCTCCGTCGGCGCGAATCCGAAATCCGGAGTGAACGCTACGCGCAGACGAGACGGATCGACCCGCTCGGGGCGCGCGAAGTCCTCGGCCCGGCGCACCGTCCGGCCATGCACCGTCGTCGCCAGCGGATCGCGCGAATCGTCGGACACCATCGCCGCGAGCATCAAGCACACGTCCGGCACGGTGCGCGCCATCGGCCCCAGCACGGGCAAGGGCGACCAGCCGAGCAGCCGGCGCTCGCTCGGCACCAGACCCGGTGTCGGGCGGAAGCCGACGACGCCGCAGAACGAAGCCGGGTTCCGCAGGCTGCCGCCGGTGTCCGAACCAGTGGCGATCGGCACCATGCCGGTGGCCAGCGCGACCGCCGAGCCGCCCGAGGAGCCGGCGGCCGAGCGCGACGGATCGAACGGGTTGCCCGTCACGCCATGCACGGCGTTGCGCGTGTTGGCGCCCGCGCCGAATTCCGGCGTATTGGTCTTGCCCAGAACGAGCGCGCCCGCACCGCGCAGCCCGGCCACCATCCGCGAATCGGTCGTGGCGAGGTTGTCGCGGAAGATCGGACTGCCGTACGTGGTCGGCAGCCCGGCGGCATCGTCAAGATCCTTCACCGCCAGCGGCAGCCCGTGCAGCAGGCCGAGCGCCTCGCCGCGCGCCACCGCGGCATCCGCCTCGCGGGCCGCCATTCGCGCGCCGGCGAAGTCGCGCGCCACCACGGCGTTCACGGCATGGTCCACCGCCTCGATCCGCGCGATGCAGCTTTCGAGCAGCGCGCTGGGAGCGAGGCGCCGCTGGCCGATCAGGCGCCGCGCCTCCACGGCGGTCAGGTCGCAGGGCTCGGTCATCGCGTCCTCTCCATCGTCGATCGCGCGCTCAGTAGCCGAGCGCCAGGCCATCCTTGCGCGGGTCGGAGCCGCCGATCAGGCAGCCGCGCGCACGGTCGATCCAGATCGCCTGTCCGCCGCCATGCGGCCTTTCGGTCAACGCCACGTCGTGGCCCATCCGGGCGAGCCGGTCGCAGAATCTCGGGCGTGATGCCGCGCTCCACTTGCACCTTGCCGCCCCACGGCAGCAGGCGCGGATGGTCGATCGCCTCCTGAAGATCGAGCCCGTACTCAAGCAAATTGGTCAGGAACAGCGAATGACCCATCGGCTGGAAGTGCCCGCCCATCACGCCGTACGGCATGACCACCTGCCCGTCGCGCAGCACCATGCCGGGAATGATCGTGTGCATCGGCCGCTTGTTCGGCGCGATGCAGTTCGGATGCCCGCGCTCCAGCCGGAAGCCGAAGCCGCGGTTTTGCAGCATGACGCCGGATCGTTCGGCGAGGATCGCCGAGCCGAAGGGCTGGAACAGCGAGTTGATGAAGCTGCACGCGTTGCCGTCGCGATCGACGACGCAGAGATAGACGGTGTCGCGGTGGCGCGGCAGCACCGCCTCGCCCGCCGCCGGCATTCGGCGCATCGCGCGCTGGTCGTCGATCAGGCCGCGCAGGCCGGCCAGGTATTCCGGGGCGAGCAGCCGGTCGACCGGCACCTCGACCTGAGCGGGATCGGCCACGAAGGCGTCGCGGTCGCGATAGGCGAGGCGCGCGGCCTCGATGTGGCGATGATAGCGCAGCGCACCCGAGGCCCCGTCAGGCGCCGGAGCGAAGTTGCCCAGAATCCCGAGGATCATCAGCGCGATCAACCCGACGCCGTTCGGCGGGCACTGATAGATTTCGTGGGCGCGCCAGCTCGCGCAGAGGGGTTCGACGAATTCCGCCGCGTCGCGGCCGGCGGCGAAGTCCCTCTCCGTGTGCAGCCCGCCGCGCGCGCGCAGAGCGGCGACCATGTCGGCCGCGATCGGCCCCTCGTAGAAGGCGCGGGCGCCGTCGCGGGCGATGGCGCGCAAGGTCTCGGCGAGGCGGGGATTGCGGAACAGATCGCCCGCGTGGGGGGGCTCGCCGTTGGGCAGGAAGGCGAACGCCTCGTTGCGCCGCAGCCGCTCCTGCTCGCGATTCCAGTCCCATGCCAGGCGCGGATGCACCTGCCAGCCCTCATCGGCGAACCTGATCGCCGGTCGCAGCAGTTCGTGCAGGCCCTTGCGCCCGTGCGCCGCGAGCAGCCGCTCCCACGCGCCGATCGCCCCGGGGACGGTCACGGCATGCGCCGAGATATGGTCGATCTCGGTGATCCCGTTTGCCTCGTACCAGTCGATCGTGGCCGCTTCCGGCGCGCGACCCGAGCCGTTCAGCGCGATCACCTGACCCGTGCCGGCGGGAGAATAAAGGCAGAAGCAGTCACCGCCGATGCCGGTCGATTGCGGCTCGATCACGCACAGCACGGCGCAGGCCGCGACGGCGGCGTCGAGTGCGTTGCCGCCGTCGCGCAGCACATCGAGCGCGGTCAACGTCGCGGCCGGCATCGAGGTCGCCGCCATGCCGCTGGCGGCGAACACCGGGCCGCGGCCGGGCAGGTGGAAGTCGCGCATACGGAGAAGATCTCCAACAGCCTGCAGGCAGTTGCCCGGACACTGGCGTCGCCCGCGACGGTTGGCAACCCGCGCCAAGTTGGCACATTGTCCCGGCCGGGAGGGTGGGCGCATGACGGAGACAATCGACTTCGGCGACTTCGAGCGTGTGGATATCCGTGTGGGCACGATAATCGAGGCCCTGCCCTTCCCCGAGGCGCGCAAGCCGGCGCTTCGGCTGAGCATCGACTTCGGGCCGGAGATCGGCGTGCGGCGGTCCTCGGCGCAGATCACCACCCACTACAAGCCCGACCAGCTCATCGGGCGGCAGGTCGCCGCAGTGGTGAACTTCGCGCCGCGCCAGATCGGCCCGTTCCTGAGCGAGGTGCTGACCCTCGGCTTTCCTTGCGAGGACGGCACGATCGTGCTGGTCAAGCCCGACTTCAAGGTCCCGGACGGCGGCCGGCTGTTCTGATGCCGGCGTACTACTACACCGTGACCTGGGACCAATTGCACCGCGACGCGCGCGCCCTCGCATGGCGCCTGATGGGACGGGGGCCGTTCGCCGGCATCGTCGCGGTGACGCGCGGCGGCCTGATCCCGGCGGCGATCGTCGCGCGCGAGCTGGAGGTCCGGGTGGTCGAGAGCGTCTCGGTGACGAGCTACGCCGGCGAATCCAAGGCTTTGCGCACCGCCCCGATCATCACCAAGCCGCCGGCCGCGGCGGGCGACGGGGCGGGGTTCCTCATCATCGACGACCTGGTGGACACCGGCGCGACCGCGCGCGTGGTGCGCGCCCTGCTGCCACGCGCGCACTTCGCCTGCATCTACGCCAAACCGGCGGCGCGCGACGCGGTGGACAGCTTCATCACCGAAGTCTCGCAGGACACGTGGATCCTGTTCCCCTGGGACACCGACACCGAGCCGCGCTTTGTCGAGCCGCTGGCGCGGCGGGGAGCCGGTTGAATCACGGAGGCAGTTGCGCGGCTCGCCTGCGCGGCTTGCATGTGGCGCCGGACAGCCTCCTCTATTGGTCCACCACGGAGCCGTCGATGTGCGCGCGCATGCGGATCGGGCGCGGGCGCGGAGGGAAGCGGCGTTCCACGTCAGGGACCAATTCCAGGCCGATCCCGGGTGCGTCCGGGATGGCGATGAAGCCGTTCTCCTGCTCGGCAAGGCCGCTGGCGATCTCGTTGCCGAGCAGGTCGGCGTTGCCGTCCAGATCGGGGGTGCGCGACGGGTACTCCTGGATGGCGAAATTCGGGATGCAGGCGGCGATCTGCAGGCAGGCCGCGGTGCTGATTGGCGACAGCGGGTTGTGCGGCACCACCTGCGCATCGTGCGCCTCGGCGATCGCGGCGATCTTCTTCGCCCCCGTGATGCCGCCGCACAGGCACACGTCGGGACGCAGGTAAGCGGCGCCGTGGCGCGTCAGCAAGGTCTGGAACTGATAGAGGCTGGTGAACCGCTCGCCGGTCGCCACCGGGATGGCGATGTGATCGGCGACCCAGGCCATGGCATCGAAGCTGTTGGGCCGCAGCGGGTCCTCGAAGAACATCGGGGTGTATTTCTCGATGCCGCGCCCGAGCGCGATCGCCTCGGGCGGGGTCAGCCGGCGATGGATTTCGATGCAGAGATCGACGCCGGGGCCGACGGCCTCGCGCAGGCGGCGGACATTGTCGATCGCCCGCTCGATCTTGGCGGCGTGCGGCTGGTAGTAGGGTTCATTCTCGTCCTCGTCCAGCAGGGGGTTCAGGTGGCCGAGCGCGGTGAAGCCCTGCGCTTTCAGACGCCGCGCTTCCTCCACCAGCTTCTCGATGGTGCGGCCCTTCACATGGCCATAGAGCCGAGCCTTGTGGCGCATCCGGCCGCCGAGCAGTTCATAGACCGGCACGTTGAAGTGCTTGCCCTTGATGTCCCACAGCGCGATGTCGATCGCCGAGACCGCCCCGGTGATGGCGCCGCCGGTGAAATGGTTGGCGCGCAGCATCACGTTCCAATGGTGCTCGATCGGGAACGGGTCCTTGCCGATCAGGTACTCGCCGTATTTGGCGATTGACGCGGCGGACGCCTCGAGCTGGCCCCAGGTGCCGGATTCGCCGATGCCGGTGATACCGGCATCGGTGTGGACGCGCACGAACAGGAAGCGATCGACCATGAGGGGTTCGACCTTGGTGATCTTATCGAATGATCTCCCCGATGTGACGCGGCTACCCGGACACCCGTTCAAGCTTGCCCACCACGAAAATGTAGGAGCACGCGCCGAGCAAGGCGATACAGGCGATGAACGTCAGCGGACGGGTGAAGTCGCCGCTGCGCAGCAACAGCCCGATGATGATCGGCGCGCTGATTCCCGCCAGCCCGCCAACGGCGTTGAACATGCCGCTGGTGAGCCCGAGCAGGCGCTCCGGCGCCGTGGTCGAGACCAGCGACCAGTGAATCGAGGCCAGGCCGTTGGCGAAGAAGGCCAACGACAGGAACATGATGATCAGCCCCGGGCTAGACACGAAGTTCGCGCCCACGATGCTGCTGGAAAGCGCCAGGCCGGCGATGATGGGCGCCTTGCGGGCGAAGCTCAGGCTGAAACCGCGGCGGTAGAGCCAGTCTGACAGTGTACCGGAACACAGCACACCTATGAACGCGCCGAGAAACGGCAATGAAGCGTAAAGCCCCGCCTTGATGAAGTCGAGATGGCGATAGGTGACGAGGTAGGTCGGGAACCATGTGAGGAAAAAGGTCGAGGTGGTGCCCCAGGCGAAGTGGCCGAAATAGATGCCCCACAGCTTGCGCCGGCCCAGCACCACGGCGAAGTCGCGCAGTAACGAGCCCTCGTGCGCCGCCCGCCGAGCGGTTATGCGGGTGGACAGATCGGGGATGCCGCCGGTCGAGCGGATCAGCTCGATCTCCGCCTGGTTCACTCCGGGGAAGTCGGCGGGATCACGATAGGTCCGGCGGAAGGCATAGGACCAGAGCAGCCCGAGCACGCCGGTGAAGACGAACACCGACGGCCAGCCGAACGTGACCTTGAACCAGGCCAGCAACGGCGTGAGGAAGGCCAGACCCACATATTCGGCCGATGTATAGACCGCGATGCAGGTGGCCCGCTCCCGCTCGCCGAACCAGGTCGTGGCGATGCGGTTGTTCATCAGGAAACTCGGGACCTCGAACAGCCCGACGGCCATTCGCAGCACGAGCAGCATGAGCAGCCCGCTGGAAAGCCCGATGCAGATCGTGGCGATCGACCAGAACAGGATGGTCACCGGATAGAGGACCCGAGGATGGACTCGATCGACCAGCCAGCCACCAGGGATTTGCAGCGGCGTGTAGGTCCAGCCGAAGGCCGAGAACACCAATCCGAGCTGCACCGGGTGCAGCCGTAGCTCGCTGGCGATGCTTGGCGCCGCGATCGAGATGTTGCTGCGGTCGAGATAGTTGATTACCACGGTGGTGAACAGCAGGCCCATGATCAGGAAGCGCCGCCTCGAGGCCGCAAGGGCCGCTCGCGTGCCGAGTGCTGTGACGCTCGGGCCAAGGGCGGGAATCTCGTCTTGCATGCACGCCTCAATGCCGGCCCAACGTGGCAAGAGACTGACGTGGCAACGCGCTATCCCGCCGCCAGCCTCGCGACACGAAAGCTCAGCTTACGTGCGGGCACATGAGATGGACAAGGCGTCACCGCCGGTAAGAATCGGCGATGGCAGGCCAGCTTGCAGGTGCTACAACACGTGTAGCAGGCTCGACATGCAGAAGAAGCTCACTATCACCGCAGACGCCGAGGTATACGACGGCCTTCTCACAGTGGTCGGTCGCCGGCGCCGCCAGTGTGGTGAAGTGGTCGCAGCGGTTCCGCGCCACCGGCAGCGCCGCTGCCAGGCCGATGGGCGGGGTGCGACGCGCGGTGCTGGCCGAGCATCGGGACTGGCTGCTGACGCGGATCAGGGACACCCCCGACCTGACCTTGCGCGCGCTCCAGGTGAAGTTGGCCGAGCGCGGCGTCGTGGTCAGCCTATGGGCAGTGTGGAGCAGGGTCTTGAGCTTGGCGAAGACCTGCTCGATCGGGTGAGGTCGGGGCTGTACGGCGGCAGGAAGAACAGCTTGGCAAACTGCTCGATGAGTTCAGCCAAGCCGAGCGCGCCAACTACGTCCGAAACGCGGGCTACGTTTCGATCCGATCCGAAAACGCTCTAGCGGGATGACCGGGCGGCCGGCCGGAGGATCGACAGCGTGGCGCCCCGATCTGGCTCCCTCCAGCGGCAGAGGTAGAAACGCGGCAGTTCGTCGGGATATGGCGTGAAATCCAGGTCCCGTGCGAACCCGTAGGTTACCGTGTAGGTATAAAGCGGCAGCCAGTCGGCGTGCGCGGTGATGGCGTGGATCGCCTGCGCGTAATCCGCGTCGCGACGCGTCCGGTCGCGCGTGGCGCCGGCGTCCTTGATCAGATCGCGGACCTGCGGGTCGCGTGTGTAGTCCTCCGGCGTGAACGTGAAGAAGTGCGGCAGGATGGCGGAGACGTCGTTGATCGAGTAACTGCCCCAGTCGCCCGCCTGCATCCGCGTCTCGCCCTCGATCGCGCGCAGCACCACTTCGCCGGCCGGAAGCTGGATGACCTGCGCGTCGATGCCCACGGCGCGCAGATATCCCTGCATGGCCGCCGACCACTGCGGCAGCTCGTAGGTCACGAGATGGACCGAGAAGCCGTTGGGGTATCCAGCCTCGGCGAGAAGCTGGCGGGCGCGGGCGGGGTCGTAGGCGTAGTGGACGGCGGCGGCGGCCGCGCAGCCGACCTGCGTGGGATAGCAGGGCGCGTCCAGCGGGCGTGCGCCCTCGCCCACCAGGTCGCGCGCCATCGCCGCGCGGTCTAGAGCATAGCTGATCGCCTGGCGGACCTTCTCGTTCGTGAGCGGGTTCGCCGCCCCCGTCCGCCCGGCCACGTCGAGCGATATATAGCCGATCCGCATCAATTCCGCCTGACGCGCGACCAAATTCGGGTTGCGGTTGATCGCCGGGATGCTGTCGGGGTCGAACTTCCAGATCCAGTCCGCCGTGCCGCCCAGTAGGTCGGCAATCTCCGTGGTGGCGTCGGGGACGACCCGGACGACGATGCGTCCGATCGCGGGACGGCCCTTCGGGCTGTCGGGGTAATAGTCATCGAACCGCGCCAGTTCGATCTGGCCCCTGCCGTCGGCACGGACGAGGCGATAAGGGCCGGTGCCCACCGGGGCGCGGGCGAACCCGTCGGCGCCCACGCCCGTGCGGTAGGTCTTCGGCACGATCCAGGTCGCCATGGCGAAGTACTCGAGCGCCGCCGGCATGGGACGCTTGAGGCGCACGCGCACCCGCAGCTTGTCGAGAACGTCCGCCCCGGCGAGCCATTTGTACACGCTGGGTGCCGACAGCCGGCGGTCGGAGGCGACCATGTTGATCGTGTAGGCGACGTCCTCGGCGCCGAAGTCGTCGCCGTTATGCCATTTCACGCCGGGACGCAGGGTGAACAGCAGCGCCCGGTCGTCCTCCCAGGTCCAGGATGTCGCGAGCAGCGGCCGGAGTTCGAAGCTGGCCGGGTCACGATAGACCAGCGTGTCCCAGACCTCATGGGCCAGCACGAATCCGGCACGGAGCTGGTTGGCATAAGGGTCGAGATTCGGGATCGCCTCGCGCCACGAGATGCGCAGCACGTCGCCGGCGCGCTGCGCGCGCGCGGGACCGGCGAAGGCCAGCAACGGCAGCGCGAGGGCGGCGCGGCGGGTCAGGCCTTCACCCGCCGAGCAAAGGCGGCCCGACCTCTCCCGCAAGCGGGCAAGGTGACATGGGGCGCCATCACCTGCCTTCACCTCTCCCGCTTGCGGGAGAGGTCGCCCCCGGACTTGATCCGGGGGGGGCCGAGTGAGGGTTCTCACGCCCGCCCGGCTGCCTGCCGCGCCTCATGGGCTTGCAGGTGGCACCACGCGACGCGCAGCATCGGGGCGGCCAGTCCGGCCGCGCGCGAGCGGGCCAGCATGTCGCCCACGATATGCGCCGCCTCCGTCGGGCCGCCACGCTCGACGTCGCGCAGCATCGAGGCCGCGAACGCCGATCCGGGCTCGGTCAACAGCGCGCGGGCGCGATCGAGGAACGCCGGCCGCGCGGGATGCCCGGCCGCGCGGGCCACGTCGTCGCATTCCGCCAACAGCTCCAAGGTCAGCGCCTCGCCGTCCTCGGCCTGCATGATCTCGCCGACATTGGCGCGCATCGAGCAGGTCATTCCGGCCATCGCGGCCAGCATGACGAACTTTTCCCACATGTCCTGCGCGATATCCTCACTGGTGCGGCAGTCGAAGCGCGCGCCGGCCGCCGCCTGCGCGAAATCCGCCGCCACGTCGTCCTGGGTGTCCGCGCGCGGACCGAGGATCAGCGCGTGCAGTGCGTTGAGGTGCAGCACCTCCCCGGTCGGCGTCAGGGTCGCCGCGATCTGGCACAGTCCGCCGAGCACCCAAGCCCGTCCGAAAGCGTCGTCGAGCCGGTCGAGATGGCGCATTCCGTTCAGCATCGGGATGACCTTCGCACCGTTGCGAACGGCCGGTGCGACCGAGGCGATCGCGGGATCGAGGTCGTAGGCCTTGCAGGTCAGCAGTACGGCGTCGTGGCGGCCGTCGCCTTCCAGGTCCTCGGCGCCGATGAAGCGCACCGCGCGGCTGATGTCGCCTGCCGGGCTTCGCACCACCAGTCCGTCGCGGGCGAGCTGGGAGGCCCGTCCGGGACGGACCAGGAAGGTCACGTCGGCACCCGCTTCGGCCATGCGGCCGCCGAAATACCCGCCGATCCCGCCGGCCCCCAGAACAAGAAGGCGCATCGGATCAGTTCCAGCCCGGGGGAGCGACGAAGGCGTGCCCCGCCTGCTCGATCAGCCCGGCGACATGGATCGTCGTCCAATCCCCGAACAGCGGCCCGACGATCTGCACGCCCACGGGCAGACCCGCCGACATCCCGATCGGCGCGACCGATGCCGGAAGATGATACCCGCAGGTGATGCCGGGCCAGAACAGCAGGTCGTTGTAGGCGATCGTGCGGCCATCCACGGTGTAGGTCCGCTCCCATGTCCCGCCTTCCTGCATGTGCGGCAGGGCGGGAACGGCGAGGGTGGGACAGAGCAGCACGTCCCAGTCCTGGAAGAAGGCGGCCCAGGCGCGGCGGAGCTGATGACGGCGCTCGTTCAGTCGCAGCCACTCGCGATGCGACAGATCGACGGCACGGTTCATCACGTCATCGGCGCTATTGTCCTCGGGCCGCAGCCGCGCCTTCTTCTCGCGGCGGCGGGCCAGCACGTCCTCGGGAAGCCGCGCGCTCAGCGCGGCATCGAGCAGGGTCAGGTAGAGGTGATACGCCTCGATCGGGTCGAAATGCGGCCGGGCGATGCGGCTGACCTCGGCCCCGCCGCGCTCAAGCTCCCCGGCCAGCGCCTCGATCAGCGCCACCGTGTCCCGGCTCGTGGCCTGGCCCGGCTCCTCGGCCCAAACCGCGATCCGCAAGTCGCGAAGCTCATGCGCGCGCGGCTTGGGGAGGTTCAACGTGAGATCCGTGTCGATCGGATCAGGCCCGGCGAGCGCGTCGAGCGCGAGGGCGAGATCGCGCGCCGAGCGGGCGAGCGGGCCGGGCACCGAGATATCCGTGATCGCCGCCGCGTCCACCAGCGAGTGCCCGCGCGGCGGGCACAGCCCCCAGGTCGGCTTGTGACCGAAAATCCCGCAGAAATGCGCCGGCACCCGGATCGAGCCGCCGATGTCGGTGCCGATCTCAAGCCCGCCGAACCCGGCCGCCAGCGCCGCCGCGCTCCCGCCCGAGCTGCCGCCGGGGGTGCGCGATGCATCCCAAGGGTTCGAGGTCGCGCCGTACACGGGGTTGTAGCTCTGCCAATCCGCGAGCGAGACCGGCACGTTGGTCTTACCGAACACCACCGCGCCCGCCTCCTCGATGCGCTGCACGGCGAGGGCGTCCTGTTCCGCGCGGTGTTCCCGCCGCTCCTCATAACCCCAGGTCGTGGGCAGGCCGACGAGATCGAAGCTCTCCTTCACCGTCATCGGCACGCCGAACAGCGGGCAGTCCTTGCCGCGGCCGCCCTGATCGAGCGCGCGGGCGCGACGGCGCGCGCGCTCGAAGTCGCGGACGACGACGGCGTTGATGCGGGCATCGAGGCGCTCCACGCGGGCGATATAGTGATCGAGCAATTCCACGCAGCCGATCTTGCCCGCGCGGGTCAGTTCCACCAAGCGCCACGCCGGAAGGAAGGTTGGGTCCATGGCAATCGCCTCATGCGATGGAGGAATTGAACGCGCCGCCGTCGAGCAGCAGATTGTGCCCGACGATGTAGCCCGATGACGCGGCGCAGAGGAACGCGCAAGCCTCGCCGAACTCCGCCGGATCGCCGACGCGGCCGGTGGGGTTTTCCTTCCCGCGCAGCGCCAGCTCCTCCTCCGTCGTTCGGTTGTTGCGCTGCGCCAGATGCGCCGCGCCGCTGCGCAGACGGTCGGTCAGGAACGGGCCGGGGAGCAGGTTGTTGATGGTGACGTTGTGCTTCGCGACCTGCCGGGCGAGGCCGGCGACGAAGCCGGTCAGGCCGGCGCGCGCGCCGTTGCTCATGCCGAGCTGCGGGATCGGCGACTTAACCGAGGCCGAGGTGATGTTGACGATGCGCCCGAATTTCCGTCCGGCCATGCCGTCCACCACGGCCTTGATCATGAAGATCGGCGCCAGCATGTTGGCATCCAGCGCCTTGATCCACGCCTCGCGGTCCCATTCGCGGAAATCGCCCGGCGGCGGGCCGCCGCAGTTGTTCACCAGGATGTCGGGTGCGGGGCAGGCGGCGAGCGCGGCGGCGCGTCCTGCCTCGGTGCTGATGTCGCCGGCGACGGCGGTGACGCGCACGCCGGTCGCGTCGGCGATTTCGCGCGCGGTCTGCTGAAGCGTTTCGGCGGCGCGCGCCGTGATGACGAGCTCGACGCCCTCGCGCGCGAGCGACATCGCGCACGCGCGGCCGAGCCCCTTGCTGGCGGCGCAGACGATCGCCTTGCGACCCTTAATGCCGAGATCCATGCGCGTCCTCCCTCAGTCTGTGATGGCGATGGTTTCCAGTATCCGACGCGACGCCGCGGGGATCGGCGCCGGCCTCTGCGATCCGCGCTCCACGAAGACATGGACGAAGAAGCCCTCGGCGGCGGCCTCCTCCTCCTCGTTGCGGAACACGCCGATCTCGTAACGAACCGAGCTGCCGCCGAGCCGCGCCACCCGCAGTCCCACCTGCACGCGATCCGGCCACGCCACCGAGCTGTGATAGCGGCACGACACCTCCGCCACGACGCAATGGACGGCGCCATCGAGCAGATCAACCGCGCCGGTGGACATCTCGAAGTAGGTCACGGCGGTGTCGAAAAATGAAAAGTAGTTCACGTTGTTGACGTGACGGAAAACGTCATTATCCATCCAGCGCGTCGTAATGTCGTGAAACCAGCGATAATCGGCGCGGCGACCGGGCGGTTGGCGGCTCATGGGGCGGACTAGAGCGGGTTTGCCGGCCGGCGTCCACCGGAGCGGTTCATTTCGGCCCGATGGTTGCCGTCCCGCCGCGACCCCCGCTAGCCTGCCTGGTCTTCCTCATGAGCAGGAGACGCGCCGCATGGATCGCTTCTTCCGATACTTCGCTCCCCTCGCGGCGGCGGCGCTGGCGGCCATGCTCGGGGCCGGCACCGCACGCGCCGCCGACGCACCGCGCGCCTCCGGCCTGTCCCCTTCGGCCGCGGCGCATTTGAAGGAGGTGCTGGCGAGCTACATGGGGCCGACCAGGTTCGTCGCACCGGCACCGCCGATCGACCCGGCCCCGCTCAAGGGCAAGCTTATCTTCACCATCCCGGTATCCACCGCGATTCCCTGGTGCGACGTGGTGGACCGGCAGTTGGAGGATTTCGCGAAGCGGGTCGGCATGCGCATGGAAACCTGGCAGAGCAACGCCCAGCTCGGCCAGTGGGTGCAGGGATTTAACACCGCGATCAGCCATCAGGCGGCGCTGATCAACATCGCCTGCGGCCTCGATGCCGCCAGCGTGACGCCGCAGATCAAGCAGGCGGTCGGGCAGGGCGTGCCGGTCGTCGCGGGGCACGACTACGCGCTTGGGCAACCGACGCTGCCGGAGCTTTCGGGGATCGTGTATGGCAATTACATCGAGGCGGCGAAGCTCGAGTCCGACTGGGTGATGCAGCAGACCGACGGCCACGCCGACGTGCTGGTGATCACCGCGCCAAGCGTCGCCAACAGTCCGTATATCCAAAAGACGATCGCCGCCGAGTTCGCGCAATACTGCCCATCCTGCAAGCTCCGGTTCATCGGCGTCAACTCGCCCGACTGGCCGACCAAGATCGAGCCGCAGGTGCGCGGCGCGATCCTCGCCGACCATGCGCTGAACTACGTGATCCCGATCTATGACGGGATGGCGCAGTTCGTGGTGCCCGCGATCATCGCGACCGGCGCCGGCGAGCGCGTCAAGGTGGCCACCTTCAACGCGCTGCCCGCGGTGCTCGACATGATCCGCACCGGCAACACCGTGACCTTCGAGGTCGGCGAGGACACCACCTGGCTGGCGGGCGCAATTCTCGATCAGGACATGCGCGTGCTGCTCAAGAAGCCGCTGGTGGCCGACTACGTCGCCGGGCTGCGCATCTTCACCAAGGCCAACGTCGCCGAGGCCGGCGTGCCCGCAAAATTCGGCCAGGGCTACGGCACGACCGCGCTGCCCGGCTACGAGGCGTTGTGGGGCCTTCACTGAGCAACCTGGTCCTGCGGGCGGAGCATCTCAGCAAGCGCTTCGGCGGCACGTTGGCGCTCGATGACGTGGGCGTCGAGGTCGCCGAGGGCGAGGTGCATGGGCTGCTCGGCCACAACGGGTCGGGCAAGTCCACGCTGATCAAGATACTGGCCGGGTATCACGTCCCCGAGCCGGGCGGGTCGCTGGAGGTCGCCGGCCGTGCGGTCCGTCTGCCGCTGTCTCCGGGGCAGTTCCGTGCGCTGGGCATGGCGTTCGTCCACCAGGACCCCGGTTTGATCGGCGCGCTCACCGTGGTCGAGAACCTGCGGATCGGCGCGATCGCACGGGGTCGCCTCGCCCCGATCTCCTGGCGCGAGGAGACCGCCCATGCCGGCGCGCTGCTCACCGAGTTCGGCATCGACTGCGATTCGCTGGCGCGGGTAGAGACGCTGGAGCCCTGGCAGCGCCCGCTGCTCGGGATCATTCGCGCCGTCGATGAGATGCGCGCGCTGATGGCCGAGGACCAGGGACGGCAGGGGCTGCTCGTGCTCGACGAACCGACCGCCAGCCTGGGCGGGGCGAACGTCGAGCAGTTGTTCGAGGTGGTCCGGCGGGTGAAGGCGCAGGGCATCGGCGTCCTGTTCGTCTCCCACGATCTCGACGAGGTGCTGGCGATCACCGACCGGATCACCGTTCTTCGCGACGGGCGGGTCGCGGGCGAGGGCCGCACCGAAAAGCTGACCAAGGACGACCTCGTGGAGATGATCGTCGGGCGGCGGATCGCGGCGCGGGGCGCGTCGGCCGTGCGCCCCGGAACGCGCGAGCCGGCAGCGGTGATCGAGGGGCTTCGCGGCACGGGGGTGCGGGGCGCGAGCTTCGCGGTCGGGCGAGGCGAGATTCTCGGGCTGACGGGTCTCGCCGGCTCCGGCTTCACCGAATTGGGGGCCATGCTGATTGGCGTGACGCCGGCGCGCGCCGGCCTGCTTCGTCTGGAAGGACGGACGCTCGACCTCGCCGCGATCACGCCGGGCGCGGCGGTCGCCGCCGGCATCGCATACGTTCCCAGCGAACGGCTGCGCGAGGGCTGTTTCGCCGAACTGACGCTCGCCGAGAACATCACCATTCCCGTGCTCCGACGCTTCTTTCGCGGCTTCGTGCTGCGTCGCGCCGCGCTCGCGGCGTACGCGCGCGACCTCTGCGCCCGCTTCGACGTGCGCCCGCCCGACCCGAGGCTCGCCTTTCAGGTGCTGAGCGGCGGGAACCAGCAGAAGGTGCTGCTCGCCAAATGGCTCCAGCTCCGCCCGAAGCTGCTGATCCTGCAAGAGCCGACCCAGGGCGTGGATGTCGGCGCGCGCGAGCAGATCTTCGCCATCATCCGCGCCTGCGCGGCCGAGGGCACGTGCGTCTTGTGCCTGAGCGGCGACCACGAGCAACTGGCGGCGCTATGCGGGCGGGTGCTCGTGTTCCGCCAGGGGCGGATCGAGGCCGAGCTGGACGGCGGCGACGTCACCAAGGAGCGCATCGCCTATGAATGCTTCGGAACCGACCACGTCGCGCTCCAAGGGGCGCGCTGACGCGGCGCGGCGCGGCGCGCTGTCGCGGCTCGTGCATCGCTTCGCGCTGCTGATTGCGTGGGCGATCACCGTCGTCATCTTCGGCGCGGTCGAGCCGGGCAGCTTCCTGCAACTCGCCAACTTCACCTCCATGTTCAGCTCGCAGGCCGTGCTGCTGGTACTGACCCTGTCGCTGGTCGTGACCCTGACCGCGAGCGAATACGACCTGTCGGCCGCCGCCGTGCTCAGCCTGTCGGCCATGCTGATCGCCATCCTCAACGCGCAGCGCCAGATCCCGGTCGGCTACGCGATCCTCGCCGCGATCGCCGCCGGAGCCATGGTGGGGATCGTCAACGGCATCCTGGTGGTCGGCATCGGGATCGATTCGATCATCGCCACGCTCGGCACCGGCACGGTGGTGAGCGGCATCGTGCTCTGGATCAGCAACAGCGAGACGATCTCGGGCATCTCGCAGGCGCTTGTGGCGGCCGTCATCGTGCCGCGCTTCTTCGGCCTGTCGCTGGGGTTCGTGTACGCCTTGGTGCTGACGGCGCTGCTCTGGTACGTGCTTACCTTCACGCCCATCGGGCAGCGATTGCTGTTCGTCGGGCGGGGGCGGCGCGTCGCGCGGCTGTCGGGGCTGAACGTCGAGCGGCTGCGCTTCGGCGCGCTGCTCTCCGGCTCCCTGCTCGCTTCCGTCGCGGGCGTGCTCTACGCCGGAACCAGCGGCGCGGCCGACCCGAGTTCGGGAGACACATTCCTGCTGCCCGCGTTCGCCGCGGCGTTCCTCGGCTCGACCGCCATCGCGCCGGGGCGGTTCAACGCCTGGGGCTCGTTCGCGGCGGTGTATTTCCTGGTGACCGGGATCAACGGCCTGTCGCTGCTCGGCATCCAGGTCTTCATCCAGGATCTGTTCTACGGCGGGGCGCTGATCATCGCCGTGGCGCTGTCGGCGTTGGTGCGCCGGGGTGAACGGCGGGAGCGGGATATCGCGAAGGAGGCGGATTAGGTCGTCGCCGGCAGGGCCTTCGGGTAGGAGTGTCTTCGCTTGAATGCCGGCTTTCAATCCAAAGCGGACATTTGCACCGGACTTTCGCAAGAGGTAAGCCGTTGATGCAGCATGGCTCAGGCAACTGTGCAAAAATTCTTGAATTACTCACATCAATGGCGTTGCCCTTAGCCTCACAGCGCGTCACGCTGAGGGCAAGAGTTTGGTCGGCGGTCGAGACGCCCGTGAACCCACAAGCGTGGCGTGAGTTGCCAAAATTGCCACTTTGGAGGACAAATGCTGAGTTAAATCTTGATCTAGGCTCTTGTTGAAAGGCTGCCCATATGATCTCTAGATACGATGGTTGCATTAGAGATACAGTAATCAACGGAAAGCAGATTAGATTTTTCGTGGCCAATAAAAATGATGTAATTCAAACCCATCATTATAACGCACAATTCTACGAAGCTGAGGAACTTAATATTATCACTCAATTTTTTAGGCCGCAAGGAGCATTTATTGATATCGGTGCAAATGTAGGCAATCATGCAATATATGTTTCTAAGTTCCTAGAACCTCGAACAATCCTAGTCTTTGAACCAAATCCCGTCGCCATCTCTATTCTAAAGATAAACCTCGCTCTAAATAACTGTTCCAACGTAGACATGCGTTTTCTTGGAGTAGCGCTGGGAGCTGGGTCCATTCGCCTGAGGGCGGAGGAGCCTGATCAAAACAACCTGGGCTCCGTCTTCTTTGTTCCCGACGATAATGGAAGTGTTTTGTGTCTTGCAGGAGATTCAGTCCTCAGTAGAGAAGCACCAAGTTTCATGAAAATAGACATTGAAGGTATGGAGATGGAGGTCCTCACCGGCCTAGTTCAGACAGTTCAGCAATGGCGGCCAAATATTTTCATTGAAATACAGAGTAGGAATTTGGCCGAGTTTAACGGTTGGCGCAATTCAATGCGTTACAAGATCGCTGAACAATATCAGCGCTATGAGGGAATCATAAACTTTATGATTATTCCTGAATAGGATGCTCTTGGCTTAGGACTACCCGGCCGCGCCGACATCACGGATCAAACGGGCATTCGAAGAAGGCCGGATTCGTTCGGAGCAAACCCGCCTTGCTCTTGAACAGCACATTGCGGCGCACGGGTGCTAACCCTTAGTGTCCATCCGGGAACGGGGCGAGGGAATTGAATCGCTTGTGATTTTGGGCGACGGCGGGCTTGATGACGAAGCTGGCGGGATGTGGACGAGCGAAAACCGCGCCCGCTACGACCGTCGTGGCCTGCGCTACCCGAGTGATGTAACCGACGAGGAATGGGCGCTCATCGGGCCGCTGATCCCGCCCGCGAAGCGTGGGGGCAACAAGCGGACGGTCGATCGTGCGGGCGGTGGTGAACGGCGTGATGTATGTGCTGAGCACCGGCTGCCAGTGGGCCGCGCTGCCGAAGGATCTGCCGCCGCGCAGCACCGTCAATGACTACTTCCGACGCTGGGACTGGGACGGCACGCTCGATCGCATCCATCACGCATTGTATGTGCGATGCCGGGAAGCTGGCCGGACGCCAGGCCAGTCCGACGGCCGCGATCATCGATAGCCAGAGCGTCAAGAGTGCCGAAAAAGGGGGCGCTCGGTCGATCCGCCCGGCTACGACGCGGGCAAGAAGATCAACGGCAAGAAGCGGCACATCCTGGTCGATACCCAAGGGCCTGCTGATGCAGGCCATCGTGCACGCCGCCGACATCCAGGACCGCGACGGCGGCGTGCTGCTGATGGGCGCGCTGTTCGGTCTGTATCCGTTCCTGCTCAAGCTCTACGCCGACAGCGGTTACCAGGGCGCGAAGTTCCGTAATGGGCTGGCGGCCGCCTGTGCTCAGGTCAATGTCGAGATCGTCAAGCGCTCCGATCTCGGCAGATTCGTCGTCCTGCCAAAGCGATGGATCGTCGAGCGCACCATCGCCTGGCTCAACCGGTGTCGCCGATTGGCCAAGGACTGGGAATGCCTCAACCGCTCCGGACTTGCTTTCCTCCGATGGGCCTCCGTCCGCCTCATGCTCCGAAAGCTATGTCAGAAAGGAAAATGATCCCGGATGGACTCTTAAAGCCGAGTAATGGCGAGATATGGAATCTCGGCACAAGCGGGGTAGGAGGCGGAGTTCAGCCGCATAACACCTGATTATGGAAAATTGGGCGCAGGGTGGAATGCTCGGCCGTTCCGCCGGTTGGCGGAAGTCAATGACCGCTTTTCAAATACGGACATTCGAGATCAGACACGACTCGCCCGCCGGGGCCTTGCCTGGACCGGGGGCATGGCGTGACACTCGGGCGAGAGATCGGAGAACCCCGATGAACGACACCATCGCCTCCCGGCCCGCCGAACGCCAGGCGTTCTACGACCGGATCGCCGCCCAGAACCTCGCCCCGCTGTGGGAGAGCCTGCACCAGCTCGTCACCCGCGCCCCCGGCACCCCCGCCATCCCGGCCCACTGGGACTACGACGACGTGGTGCGCCCGCATCTGATGGAAGCCGCCGGCCTCATCACCGCCAAGGAGGCGGAGCGGCGGGTGCTGATCCTCAAGAACCCCGGCCTCGACGGGCAGGCCGCGATCACGCAGACGCTGTTCTCCGGCCTGCAGCTCATCATGCCGGGCGAGGTCGCGCCGGCGCACCGGCACACGCAATCGGCGCTGCGCTTCATCATCGAGGGTCACGGCGCCTATACGGCCGTCGAGGGCGAGCGAACGCTGATGGAGCCGGGCGACTTCGTCATCACGCCCTCCTGGACCTGGCACGACCACGGCAACGAGACAACCCAGCCGATGGTGTGGCTGGACGGCCTCGACATCCCGATCGTGCGCTTCCTCGGCGCGGGCTTCGCCGAGCCGTCCAACGCCGAGAGCCAGGCCGAGAGCCGCCCGCCGGGCGACAGCCTGGCGCGCTACGGCTGCAACATGCTGCCGGTGGACTATCGACCGCGCACGCTGAGTTCGCCCGTGTTCAGCTATCCCTACGCCCGCTCGCGCGAGGCGCTGGCGGCACTCGCCCGCGCGGGCGACCCGGATGCGTGCCACGGCCACAAGATGCGCTACGTGAACCCCGCAACCGGCGAGCACGCGATGCCGACGATCGGCGCCTTCCTCCAGCTTCTGCCCGCCGGGTTCGACACGGCGGAGTACCGCTCGACCGACGGAACCGTGTACGTCGCCGTCGAGGGCGAGGGCGAGACGGTGGTGGGCGACACGGTGATGCGATGGAAGCCGCGCGACATCTTCGTGGTCCCCGGCTGGCTGCGCCATCGGCATCGCCCGGCGCGGGAATCCGTGCTGTTCAGCTTTTCCGATCGCCCCGTGCAGGAGAAGCTAGGGCTGTGGCGGGAGGAGCGCGGGTAGCCGTCTCTCCGTCCGGGTGACAAGAAACCGTCACCCCACGCCCCAGGCGCCCGCGACGACGCCTCCGATCGTGACGAGGCTCAGCGCGAGCAGCACCCGATGCAGCGTCTCGATCAGCCGCCAGGTCGCCTCCGGCTCCGCCACCGCGCGGCGGGCGAGGAGGCGGCTCAGAACGAACGGCTCGATCACGAACAGCATCAGCGTGAACACGAGCCAGACCAGCACCATCGCGTGCATCCACCAGAAGCGCGCGACGGTGAAACGGTCCCAGAGGTCGAGACGCCACAGCATCCAGAGCCCGCTCGCCGCGGTGACGAGGACGGCCAGCCGCGCCTGCGGGGCGAAGCGGTGCTCGATCAGGCGGAACAGCTCGAACCGCTCCCGGCCCGCCCGCGCGCGGCGAATGGCCGGCAGCAGCACGGTCGTCACCATGCCGACGCCGCCGATCCACAACACGACGGCGAGGACATGCAGCGCACGCGCGATCCCGACATCCATCACCGCACGAACGCCTCAGCCGGCGAAGCGCGGAAACAGGACGTGGTTCTCGATGTGGACGTGTTCCATCAGGTCGTCGGCCAGCCGGCGGGCGCCGACATAGAGCGCGCGCCAGGTGGCGCAGGCTTCCACGGGCGCCGTGAAGTCGTCGGTCAGCGCCTCCAGCGCCCGCAGATGCGCGCCGTGGTCGTCATGCTCGGCCACCATCGCCGCGATCGGCGCGCCGATGGTCGCGTTTCCGCCACGGCGCATGAGCGGGAAGAGCACCAGTTCCTCCTTCTTCATGTGAACCTCAAGCTCCCCCTCCATGCGCGCGAGCAGGTCGGCGAGCCCGGCCGGAACCGCCGGGTTGGCGCGATGAACGGCTTCCACGCGGCGGGCGAGCTTGATCAGTTCGGGCAGGTCGCGACGGTGGACGCCGTGATAACGGGTCTCGATCAGGTCGATCAGCCCCTCCGTCGTCTCGGGCAGGCCGGTGTCGGTCTCGGCGAGGGCGTTCAGCTCGGCCACGATCTCGTCCACCGGCAGCGCCTTCTCGGCCGCCGCCTCGCTCAGCGCCACCCGCCCGCCGCAGCAGAAATCGAGCTTGCGGCGGCGGAACACGGCGGTCGCGCCCGGCAGGGTGGTGGCGATGTCGGACAGGGTGCGGGTTTCCAAGCCGGGGGCCATCGTGGCGGTCTCGCTCATGGCGTGTCTCCTGCGGTCCATAGTGGCGCCTTCAATACCAGTATGCTGCGCTTGGAATCTGGTGCTGTCAATGCCAGTATGTGGTCGCCATGCGACTGCTCGCCTCCACTGACCTCGCCCTGCGGGTGCTCATGCGCCTCGCCCATCCCGGCGCGGACCGGCCCGTGAGCGTGGAGACGCTGGCGCGTGATCTGGGCGGGCAGTCGCGCAACCACCTCCACAAGATTGTCCAAGAACTGGCCGGCCTCGGCGTCGTCCGCACGGTGCGCGGCGCGCAAGGCGGCGTGCTGCTCGCGCGGCCGCCCGAAGCGGTGGCGCTCGGGCCGCTGGTGCGCGCGCTGGAGGCGGACCAGCCGCTGGTCGAGTGCTTCCGCGCGGACGGCGGCTGTTGCAACCTCAGCGCGTCCTGCCGCTTGCAAGGGTTTTTGGGCGGTGCGAAGGAGGCGTTCTATCTCGCGCTCGACACGCGCACCCTGGCCGATTGCCTGCCGATCATGTCACCCGGGATCGTCCGCGACGGCCTGCAGCACTAGGCTGTGTCCGTCCGGATCGCGCAGCCTCCGCGCCGCCGGGCGGTCCGGGTCGTCCGTTTCTAGGACCATGCGCGTCGTCGCCACGTCGTGGCTCAGCAGCTTCCGTGCCGGCTGGCCCCGGGGCGCGCGGTAGCGGAGCAGTTCCAGATGCGGCGGCGCCGCGCCTGGGAGCGCGAGCGCCGTTACCTCCACCAACGGACCGTACAGCGCGTCGAGCCGCTCCTGTTCCAGCCCACGATTGAGCGTCCGGGCGGTGACGGCAAATCCAAGCCGCTCGTAATAGTGGACGCTCGCCTCGGTGTCGGCGACGACGATCGCGGTGTGGTCGATGCCGAGGCAGGTGTCCGCCGCCGCGATGCTTTTCCAGGCGGGCGGAACCTGACCGGGCGGAAACTCCAGCAATTCCAGCGGATGACCCTCGGGGTCGCGGAACTTGAAAGCGGTGACCCCGCCGGAGGAGGCCGGCAGGCGCGCCGGCCCGCCGAAGGAGATCGGAGCCCAGCCTGTGCGCGCTCGCAGCCGGTCGTACGCCGCGCGCATGTCGGCGACGACGATGGCGAAATGCTGGAACCAGGGATCGTTGCTGGCGCTGTCGGGCGGGTAGGGGGCGCATGGCCGGGCGGGGGCGAGCAGTTCCACCGTCTGCCGCCCGAGACGCAGGATCGTGGCCCGCTCGTCCAGTCCGCGTTCCTCGCGGCCCGCGCACGCGAAGCCGAGCGCGTCGCGGTAGAACGCCGCCGTCGAACTCGGCATCGGCCACCACCAGGCTGAGCCGGGCGAGACGTTGCGCGGTCACGGAAACTGCGTCCCGCGCCGGTTGAGGAAGATCGCGTACAGCGTGTGCGAGCCGCCGATGAACAGGCGGTTCTTCATGAGGCCGCCGAAAGCCACGTTGGAAACCGTATGCGGCACCAGAATTTTGCCGAGCAGCTTGCCGTCCGGGCCGATGCAATGCACCCCGTCGGCGGCGCTGGACCAGAGATTGCCGTCCTCATCGACCCGAAAGCCGTCGGCATATCCCGGCGCGATCTTGTGGAACACCTCGCCGCCGGAGAGCTGCCGACCGTCGGCGGACACGTCGAAGGCGCGGATGCACTGACGGGGATTTTCCGCCGTCTGATCGCCCGTTTCGGCGACATAGAGCCGCCTCTCGTCGGGCGAGAAGGCCAGCCCGTTCGGCCCGTCGAAGTCGCCCGCCACTACACGCATGTCGCCCGTGTCGGGGTCGAACCGATAGAGCGCGGGCGGCTGCTCGGATTCTTGCCGGCCGCCCTCGTAGTCGTTCTGGATGCCATAGAGCGGGTCGGAGAACCAGATCGTGCCGTCCGACTTCACCACCACGTCGTTCGGCGCGTTCAGCCGCTTGCCCTCGTGATGTGCGACCAGCGTGGTCACAAGCCCGTTGAGTTCCGTGCGGTACAGACAACGCCCGTGATGGGAGCAGGCGATCAGCCGTCCCTGCCGGTCGCGGGTCTGGCCGTTGGCGTAATCCGACGGCGCGCGCCAGACCGAGACGCCGGTCGCCTCGTCCCAGCGCATGGTGCGGTTGCGCGGCAGGTCCTGGAACAGCAGGCAATTCGCGTCGCCGATCCAGACCGGGCCTTCGATCCAGCGGAAGCCCGACGCAAGCGCCTCCAACGGCGCATTGGCGAGGATGTAGTGGGCGAACCGCCGGTCGTAAATCTCGAACGCATCCATGACGGCTTTTCTCTCACGACTGTCAGGGGTTGACCCGGGCATCCAGCGGAAGTTCTTGCAGGCGGGCAAGTCCGCTGGATTGCCGGATCACCCCCCGGATCCTTGCCGTCCGCCGACGATCCGGACCGCCGCGTTACATTATGTAGCTTGTCTATCACATGCATTGCCCCCCTTATCGGTCTGCGCCTCGGTGTCGAGCGCGGGTCCGGGAGTTCTCAATGCGGTCGCCATGAAGAAGCTTCGCCTCATCGGCCTGGCCGTGATCCTTCTGGCCGCCGGGGTCGGCGGCTGGCGTGCGACCGGCCGGCGCACCGTCCACGCCGCCGTCCCGATCGAGCCTCCCACCGTGCCCGTGACCGCAGGCCTCGCCAAGGCGGAGAACGTTCCGATCTTCGCCCAGGGCCTCGGCACCGTTCAGACCATCAGCACGGTCAACGTGAAGTCCCGGATCGACGGCGAGATCGAGAAGGTTTTCTTCACCGAGGGCCAGGAGGTCAAGCAGAACGATCCGCTCTTCCTGATCGACCCCCGCCCGTATACGGCGGCGCTCGACCAGGCGCAGGCCAACAGCGAAAAGGATCAGGCGCAGCTCCAGGGCGCCCAGCTCGACCTCGATCGCTACGGCAAGCTGGTCGGATCCGGCTATCAGACCCGGCAGAGCTACGACGACGAGAAGGCCACCGTCGCCCAGCTGCACGCCGCGGTGAAGGCCGATCAGGCCGCGATCCAGACCGCCAAGCTCAACCTCCAGTACGCGGTGATCCGCGCCCCGATCACCGGGCGCACCGGCAAGCTGATGGTCGATCAGGGCAACCTCGTTCAGGCGAGCGCCGGCACCACCCTGGTGAGCGTCACGCAGATCAAGCCGATCTACGTGAATTTCCCCCTCCCACAGACCCTGCTCGATCAGATCAGGCAGGCGCAGGCCAAGCACCCGCTCGAAACCGAGGCGTACACCGGGGACACGAATGCCCGCCTTGCCCAAGGCCAGCTTAGCTTCATCGACAACCACGTGGACACCACCACGGCGACGATCGGCCTCGAAGCCACCTTTCCGAACGCCGATGAACGGCTCTGGCCCGGCGAATTCGTCACGGTGCGCCTGATCCTCGGCACGCGCCCCGACGCCGTCACGGTGCCGGCGCAGACGGTGATGACCGGGGCCAGCGGGGACTATGCCTACGTCATCAAGCCGAACGACACGGTGGAGCGGCGCGAGGTCACGGTGCTCGCCCGTCAGGACGGGATCGCGGTCATCGGCAAGGGCCTCGCGGCTGGCGAGAAGGTGGTCACCGCCGGCCAGTATCGCCTCGTCGACAAGATGCGGGTGAAGATTGACACCGCGCCCCAGCCGGCGAGCTGAGGCCCGTGAGCTGAGGCAATGAACATCTCGTCGGGCTTCATCCGCCGCCCCATCGCGACCACGCTGCTGATGGCCGGCCTTCTCATCTTCGGGATCGCCAGCTACGCCCTGCTGCCGGTCGCGGCGCTCCCGAACGTCGATTTTCCGACGATCTCGGTCACCGCCCAGCTTCCCGGCGCCAGCCCGGACATCATGGCCTCGTCGGTAGCGACGCCGCTCGAGCAGCAATTCGCCTCGATCCCCGGCCTCGATTCGATGTCCTCGACGAGCGGGCTTGGAACCACTTCGATCACGCTGCAATTCGACCTCAGCCGCGATATCGACGGCGCGGCGGGCGACGTGCAGGCGGCCATCAACGCGGCCGGCGGGCTGCTGCCCAAGAACCTGCCAGCCCCGCCGACTTACAGGAAGACCAACCCGGCGGACCGGGCGATCCTGATCTACGCCGTCACGTCCGACGCCATGCCGATCCAGGACGTCGACCAGTACGCCTACAACGTGCTCGCCGAATCGCTCTCGCGGATTCCCGGGGTCTCGCAGGTCGATATCGCGGGCCAGCAGACGCCGGCGGTGCATGTGCAGGTCAACCCGGACGCGCTCGCCGCGCGCGGAATCGGCCTAGATGCCGTCCGCACCGCCCTCGTCGGCGCCACCACCGACCAGCCAAAGGGCAACCTCGAAGGCAAGAGCCAGGAATTCGCGCTCGACACCAACGACCAGTTGTTCGACGCCAATGCGTTCCGTCACGTCATCATCGCCTACCGCAACGGCGCCCCGGTCGAGGTCAAGAATATCGGCGACGTCGTCAGCTCGTCGGCGAACCCGCGCACCGGCGCCTGGTACGGCACCAAGCGAACCGAGCTGCTGCTCATCAGGCGCGCGGCGGGCGCCAACACCATCGCGGTGGTGGACCAGATCAAGGCGACGTTGCCGCGGCTTGAGGCCTCGATCCCGGGCTCGGTCCACGTCAGCCTGGTGTCCGACCGCTCGCTCACGATCCAGGCCTCGGTGAAGGACGTGGAGTTCACGCTTTCGATCACCATCGGGCTCGTGGTGCTGGTGATCTTCCTGTTCCTGCGCACCGCCTGGGCGACGATCATTCCCAGCGTGACGGTACCGCTGGCGCTCGTGATTACCGCCGGCGTGATGTACATGCTTGGCTACAATCTCGACAACCTCTCGCTCATGGCGCTGACGATCTCGGTCGGCTTCGTCGTGGACGATGCGATCGTGATGATCGAGAACATCGTCCGCTATCTCGAGCAGGGGATGTCGCCGTTCCAGGCGGCGATCAAGGGCGCCGGTCAGATCGGCTTCACCATCGTCTCGATCACCTTCTCCCTCATCGCGGTGTTCATCCCGCTGCTGTTCATGGGCGGCATCATCGGCCGCCTGTTCCGCGAATTCGCCGTTACCGTCACCATCGCCGTCGTCGCCTCGGCCTTCATCTCGCTCACCCTCACGCCGATGATGTGCGCGCGCTTTCTGTCGCGGGAAAGCGAGCATTCGAAGGGCCGCTTCAACCGCGGCGCGGAAGCCTTCTTTGCCTGGCTGGTCGGCGGCTATGACCGCGGCCTGAAATGGGTGTTCCGCCATCAGCCGCTTATGCTCGTCCTGACGCTCGGCCTCATCGTTCTCACGGGCGTGCTCTATGTGGAGATCCCGAAGGGTTTCATCCCCGAGCAGGACACCGGCTTCATCTTCGGCGAGGCCGACGCCCGCCAGGACATCTCGTTCGCCGCAATGTCGGGGCTGGAGCGGCAATTCGCCTCCATCATCCTCAAGGATCCGGCGGTGCAGGGGGTCGTCGGCTTCGCCGGCGCGACCGGCGGCAACCCCAGCGAGAACACCGCGCGGATGTTCATCCAGCTCAAGCCGTTCGATCAGCGCGACCCGGTGCGGAAGGTGATGGCGCGCCTGCGTCCCGAGGTCGCCCAGGTGCAGGGCGCGAAGTTCTACATGCAGCCCGGTCAGGACGTGACCATCGGCGGCCGGCTGGAGCAGGCGCAGTATCAGTACACGCTCACCGATAACAACGACGCGGAGCTGAACCACTGGGCGCCGATCCTGCTCCAGAAGATGCAGCATATGCCGCAGCTCAGCGACGTCGCCTCCGACCAGCAGATCGCCTCGCCGCACCTCGCGCTGACCATCGACCGCGACACCGCCTCGCGCCTCGGCCTCTCGCTCGGCGCCATCGACCAGACGCTCTACGACGCCTTCGGTCAGGAACAGGTCACCACGATCTACACCGACACCTCCCAGCACAAGGTCATCCTGGAGGTGCAGCCCAAGTTCCAGGACGACCCAGCGGCGCTGTCGCACATCTACGTCGCCAGCCCCTCCGGCGCGGAGGTGCCCCTGTCGGCGGTCGCGCGCGTGACCACCAAGGCCGAGCCGCTCACCGTCAACCATCAGGGCGTATTCCCCGCCGTCACGCTCTCCTACAATCTCGCGCCCGGCACCTCGATCGGCCAGGCGGTCGATGCGATCGACGCCGCCGAGGCGCAGCTCCACATGCCGCCCACCGTGCAGGGCGCCTTCGCGGGAACCGCGCAGGCGTTCCAGTCCTCGCTGTCCTCCACCCCGCTGCTCGTCGCCGCCGCGATCCTGGTGGTGTACATCGTGCTCGGGATGCTCTACGAGAGCTTCATCCACCCGATCACCATCCTGTCGGCCCTGCCGTCCGCCGGCGTCGGCGCGCTCATCATGCTGATGGCGACGGGCAACGATCTCAGCCTGGTGGCGCTGATCGGCATCATCTTGCTGATCGGCATCGTCAAGAAGAACGCGATCATGATGATCGACTTCGCGCTTGAGGCGGAGCGCAACGAGGACAAGAGCCCGCTCGCCGCCATCCACGAGGCCTGCCTGCTGCGCTTCCGCCCGATCATGATGACCACGATGTGCGCCCTGCTCGGCGGCCTGCCGCTGGCAATCGGCCAGGGCGCCGGTTCGGAGCTGCGTCGCCCGCTCGGCATCGCCATCGTCGGCGGCCTGCTGGTGTCCCAGGCGCTCACGCTCTACACGACGCCGGTCATCTATCTCTACCTCGATCGCCTCAGCCATCGGCTCAGCCGCCATCGACCGCGCCGCGCCGGAAAGCGGGTCGGCGTGTCCGAACCCGCCGGGGAATAGCGTGTCGTGAGCGAGACCACCCAAGTTCGCCGCGGCCTCGGCTTCCTGCTCCAGGAGACATCGCGCCTGATGCGCCGGCGCTTCGTCCAGCACGCCCGCGAGGCCGGGCTGCGTCTGAACCGTTCCGAGGCCGCCGTCCTCGTGCATGTCTTCCACGCCCCGGGGATCAGCCAGGCCACTCTGGCGACCTATTTGGATATCGAGACCATCTCGGTGGTCCGCCTGATCGACAGCCTGCAAGCCGCCGAGCTCATCGAGCGGCGCCCCCATCCCACCGATCGGCGCATCCGCACCCTGTGGCTGACCGAGGCCGCCGGCCCGACGATCGTGCGAATCCAGGCCATCGCCCGGCTGGTACGTGCCCAGGCTCTGGCCGGGATCCCGGAAGAGCAACACGAGCGCCTGTTCGATCTGCTGAGCGTGGTTCGCACGAACCTCGAAACCGCCGGCGAGCCGGCCGATGTCCCGCGCGAGGCAGAGGTGGTGGGTTAGCAGGCCTCGGGAAAGCGCTCGCTTCACCTGTCATGCCTGTGAATGCGGGTAGCTAGGCCTTGGCCGCAAACTCGTAATACCAACCGGCTTAGACACTGACCGATCCATAATGCGTTCGTCATGCCCGGCGAAGGCCGGGCACCCACGTCTTTGCCGTTGTTCAAGACGTGGGTGGCCGGGCCAAGCCCGGCCATGACGACGGCGAAGGGTCAATCATTAGGCGGGCTGGTATAAGTGCCTGGAGCGGAAGACGTGGGTGGCCGGCCTTCGCCGGCCATGACGGTGACGGGGCGGAGTATCCTGCCGCGGACCCTGTTCTCCGTGGCGCTTGCGTCAGGTCGAGCCGTGCCCGTCGGCCTCGTAATAGCGGCTGCTTGTATGCACGAGGGCCGCATCGAGATAAGCAAGCCTCTTGTCACGTCCAGTCGTGGACATTTCCACGATCTCTGCGAGAAGGAAACCTTCGCCTTTGAGATATGCCGCGATGTCCACGAAATCGCTTTCACCCTCATAGCGCCGCATGATCGAAGCCTCGACGAGGATCATGTCTGCTGTCCGGACGCAGACCGGGCCTCCTCGCAAGACCTTCAGCTCGGCACCTTCGACGTCGATCTTTATGACATGCGGGCCGGCTGGCGTGCCCGCTATCCCGTCCAGGGTACGCAGCGGCACGAGTTCTTCAACGATCTGACTGCCTTTGGATCTCTGGCGCTCCGCCCATTGCTGGCCGCGCGGGAATGCTGGCTCCGGTGCGGACAGCGGTGGGAACAAGCAGCCTGATTTCGCCATCCGCCTCACCGAGAGCGCAATAATGGCATACCCCATCATAGCGCCCGAGAATGGCGTCGATGCCAGCCTCGAACCCACGCTGTGGCTCGACGAGCACGAAGCGCGCTCTCGGGAATGCCTCGTATAGCCAGGGCGTGCCCGTGCCGACGCCAATATCGAAAACGCTGGCTGGATAACCTGCTCGAAATGCGTAATCGGCGAGGAATGCCGCGAAGCCGCGCGGAGGACTGCCGCTTCCCTGAGTTCGAGCCCGCGCCGCTCGATCAGGCCCCGCATAGCCGATTTGGCGTGATGTTTCACAGATCCGACAAACGATTATCCCGCGGAACATTGAGCCGGACGCGTCGGCAGCAGGTCTCGTATCGAATTGGCTATCAGATTCGCGACCGCTGCGTGGAGGCCACCGTAGTACGACGGTTCGGTTTCCGACTTTTCGGGCGTGCGTCTCAATGGCCTGCGTGGCTTCCCGAAAAATCCGGCGCCTCCAGCCCGGAACTCGCAAGATGCCGCACCAGGTCGGCCTTCAACCGCGCCAAACCCTCATTCGACGTGGCCTCCGCCCGCGCGACCAGCACCGCCTGCGTGTTGGACGCCCGTAGCAGCCACCAGCCGTCCTTGGTCAGTACGCGCACCCCGTCGATCTCGGACACCTCCGCGCCCTCGGCCCGCAGTCGGGCGGCGACTTCCTCGACGACGCGGAACTTGCGGTTCTCGTCGCAATCGAAGCGCAGCTCGGGCGTGTTGATCACGTTCGGCAGCGCCTCGCGCACGTCCGAAAGGGAACGGTCCAGCCGCGCCACGATCCCCAGCGTCCGCACCGCCGCATAAAGCGCGTCGTCGAAGCCGTACCAGCGGTCGCCGAAGAAGATGTGCCCCGACATCTCGCCGGCGAGCGGCGCGCCGATATCGGCCATCTTCGCCTTGATGAGGCTGTGCCCGGTCTTGTACATCAGCGGCTGGCCGCCAGCGCGCGCGATCTCGTCGAACAGCACCTGGCTCGCCTTCACGTCGGCGATGATCGTGGCGCCCGGATGACGGACCAGCACGTCGCGCGCCAGGATTATCAGCAGGTGGTCGCCGAACATCACCGCGCCGGTATCGTCCACCAGGCCGATCCGGTCGGCGTCGCCATCGAAGGCGATGCCGATGTCGGCGCGGCGCGCACGCACCTCGGCGATCAACTGCTCGAGGTTCTTGGCCACGGTCGGATCGGGATGATGAGCGGGGAATCGCCCGTCGATCGTGCCGTTCAGGACCGTGTGCTCGCCGGGCAGGGCGGCGACCAGACGGGCCAGAATGTCGCCGGCCGCGCCGTTGCCGTTGTCCCAGACCACCTTCAGCTTGCGGTCCCCGCCGTCCCAGTCCGACAGCAGCCGCGCCACGTAGTCGTTCGCGACCTCGATCCGCCGGTCGGAGCCGGCGGCCTCGGCCACTACATCGCCCGCTGCCGCGAGCGCGCCCAGGTCGCGGATCTGCTGGCCGTAGAACGGCTTGCGTCCCAGCATCATCTTGAAGCCGTTGTAGTCGGGCGGGTTGTGGCTGCCGGTGACCATCACCGCGCCATCGGTGCGGAGCGTGGTCGCCGCGTAATAGAGCATCGGGGTCGGGCCGCGGCCGATGCGCAGCACCTCCATCCCGCTCGCCCGCAGGCCGTCGACGAGCGCGGCTTCCAGCTCGGGGCTGGAGAGCCGCCCGTCGTAGCCGACCGCCACCGTCCGTCCGCCCTCCTCCGCGACGACGCTTCCGAAGCTGCGCCCGATGGCGAAGGCGTCCGCCGGATGGAGAGTGCGGCCGACGATGCCGCGGATGTCGTATTCGCGCAGGACCGTCGGATCGAAGTCGTGGGAAAAGCCCATCGTCGGTCAGCCCTCGGCGTAGGTCGTGAGGAACGCGCGCACGGCCGGCGCGAGGTCGGGGCGCTTCAGCGCGAAGGCGATCTGCGCCTCCAGGAAGCCCACCTTGTCGCCGCAGTCGAAGCGGCGCCCCTCGTAGCGCAGACCGTGAAACGGCTGCACCCCGATCAGGCGGGCCATGCCGTCGGTGAGCTGCACCTCGCCCCCGGTGCCGCGCTCCATGCGCGAAAGCTCTCCGATCACCTCCGGCATCAGCACGTAACGCCCGATAATTGAAAGGTTCGAAGGCGCGTCCTCGGGCTTCGGCTTCTCCACCAGTCCCCGCACCTCGACCAGTCGCCCGTCATCCTTGCCGATCCGCAGGACGCCGTACCGGTTGGTCTGCGCGCGCGGCACCTCGGTCACGGCGACCACGTTGCCGCCGGTGTCGCGATACACGTCGGCAAGTTGGCGCAGGCAGGGCGTTTCGGACAGCACGAGGTCGTCGGGCAGCAGGATGGCGAACGGATCGTCGCCGATGAAGGCGCGGGCGCACCAGATGGCGTGGCCCAGGCCGAGCGGCACCTGCTGGCGCACCGTCACCATCGAGCCGGGCTCGACCTGCGTGAGCTTGAGCACCTCGAGCGCGTCCTGCTTGCCGCGCTCGCGTAACGTCGCCTCCAGCTCGATTGCGATGTCGAAGTGCTCGACGAGCGCGGTCTTGCCACGGCCGGTGACCATGCAGAATTGCTCGATCCCGGCCGCGCGCGCCTCCTCGATCGCGTATTGGATCAGCGGCTTGTCCACGATCGGCAGCATCTCCTTGGCCATCGCCTTGGTGGCGGGCAGGAAACGGGTGCCGAGGCCCGCGACGGGCAGCACGGCCTTGCGCAGCGGCTTCATAGGATCGGGCTCTCCTGGAAAATGCCAGCCTGGAAAGTACCAGTCGGTGAGGCGCGGCAGGCCATCACGGCCGATAGGCGGAACTGTGGCGGGAGGTTGGCGCAAATCCAGGACATCAGGTTCCCCGTCCGGAGCGTCCAAGCAGCACGTCGCGCGCCTGGTTCACGCGCGAGGCCACCCAGTCGGACCCGCCGCCATCGGGATGAACCCCGCGCATCAGGCGCTTGTGGGCGGCGCGGATGTCGGCCGGGCTCGCTCCGGGAGCGAGGCCGAGCACCGCGTAGGCTTCCGCGCGCGACATTTCCGTCGACTGGCGCGGCGGTGGGCGGGTGCCGCCGCCCGCGGCACGCTGGCGCGCGCGGGCGGCGAACCCGGCGGCGGCGGATGATGCGCGCCATTTCTCCCAGACGAGCGGCCCCAGCAGCGTCGCCGCGGCCAGTGCGCCGCCGGCGCGGCCCGTCAGCACCAGCATCAGCGCCAGGCTGAGCCCGGCCAGGGCGGCGATCCAGGCCATCAGCAGCTTCACGCTGCCCACCGAGGCCCGCTCGAACGCGCGCAGCCCGCCCAGAAAGGCGAACAAGGTCAGGCCACCAATGGCGAGCCACAGCATCCGGTCGCGAAGTCCATCGTCTCAGGGGTTCAGACTACCAGCATTGCGCGGCCGGGTCGCCCCATTCATCTCCCAGGCTGGCATCCGCCAGGCTTGCCTCCCACGTCGTCCGGTCGCTCGGGCACTCGGTCGCGATCACGAGCACGCGGCTGGTGGCATCCAACCCCAGCGCCGTGGCATGCGCGGGCAGCGCGTGCATCAGTCCGGCGAGCCCGGCCGCGCCGGACTCGCCCACCTCCAGCGCCGGATCGTCCGCATGAGGGCGCGCCAGCATGCGGGTCGCGGCGAAAGCGGCCTTGTCGGGAATTGCCAGGAACGCCGATGCGTGCGCGGCGAGCACGGGCCAGGCGAGCGGGGACGGCTCGCCGCATTCCAGCATGGCCATCACGGTCTCCGACCCCGGTGGAATGCGGATGGGCCGTCCCTGACGGGCGCTTTCCAGGCAACACGCGGCCGCCTCGGGCTCCACCACGACGAACCGGGTCGCCGAACCCGGCCGCCGGGCCGCCCAATGTCCCATGACGGCGGCGGCCAGCCCGCCGACGCCGGCTTGCAGGACCACATGCGTCACCGTGTCGGCAGCTGGGCCGAGCGCCTCCAGCACCTCGTGAGCGAGGACGGTGTAGCCTTGCATGACCAGCGCGCAGGCGGGCGCCTCGCCCGTGTCGGCCACCAGCGTCCAGCCGTTGATCGCCGCATCCCGCGCCGCCATCGCCACCGTGTCATCATAGCCGCCGGCCACACGCACCACGCGCGCCCCAAATTCGGTAATCCGCGCTTCGCGCTCGGCACTGACGGAGGTGGGCAGATAGACGACGCCGCGCCCGCCGAACAGGCGCGCGCCCGCGGCAACCGCCCGGCCATGATTGCCGTCCGAGGCACAACACGCGGTCAGCCCGCGCGTCACCGCCCTGACCCGCTCGGAGACATAGTCGGCCGGTTCCAGCTTCCCCAGGACGCGCTCGGCGTGCTCGGCGAACAGCGCCGCCACCGCGTAGACGCCACCGAGCGCCTTGAAGCTGCCGAGGCCGAGCCGCGCCGTCTCATCCTTCACCATCAGTGCAGCGATGCCGAGGCGCGCGGCCAGCGCGGGCAGCCTGTGCAGCGGGGTCGGTCGATACAGCGGGCAGGCGGAGAGCAGTCGCAAGGGCGCCCGCACGGCTTGGTCCGCGACATACCAGGGCGAAGGAGGCGGGTTCGCGGGCGGGGAGGCGAGAAAGATCACGGGGTGGCGGCCCTTTGTATCGAAGCGGGTGCTGCGGAAACGCTCGCCACTCCGTCCATCGCCTCCCGCGCCGCGAAGGCGCTGAGGTTGACGATGCCGCGCGCCGTCACGCTCCCGCTCAGCACGTGAATCGGCTTGCTCAAGCCCAGCAGCATCGGCCCGACTGCCAGGGCGTCGGCGGCGGCCTTCAGCAGCGTGTAGGCGATGTTGGCCGCATCCAGCGTGGGCATCACCAGGAGATTGGCCGACCCGGTCAGGCGACTATCCGGGATCGCGCGAGCGCGAATCGCCGCGACCAGCGCGTTCTCCGCGTTCATCTCGCCGTCCACTTCCAGCCCCGGCGCCCGTTGGCGTAGCAGCGCCAGCGCGCGGCGCATCTTGCGTGCGCTGTCGGAATCGCTCGCCCCGAAATTTGAGTGCGACAACAATGCGATCTTCGGCGGGATGCCGAATCCGGAGACCGCGTTGGCGGCGAGCACCGTCATCTCCGCGATCTGCTCGGGGCTCGGATCGACGACCATCTGCGTATCGCAGAGGAACAGCGTCCCGGTCTGCAATATCAGGCACTCCAGCCCGTAGACGCGGCTGGCGTCCGGCCGGCGCGGGATGATGGGCAGGATGTATTGCACCTGTCGCCACCAGTTCCCGACGCCACCGCAGATCGCCGCATCGGCCTGTCCGGCGTGCAACATCATCGCCGCCGCGACCGACATGCGCGAGGCGAGCGCGCGCTCGGCGATGTCGATCGGCAGGCCGCGCCGCCCGGCCAGCCGCTGGTACTCTCCCACAAGCGGGGCGAACACGTCGTGGTCCAGCGCCGGGTCGAGAATGCGCACGCCGTGATCGAGGTCCAGGCGCAGCCCCATCTGCCGCACCTTTTCTTCGATCGCGGCGCGGGCGCCGAGCAGGATAGGCTCGGCAATGCCATCATCGACCAGCATCTGGGCGGCACGCAGCACGCGCTCGTCCGTGCCCTCGCCATAGACGATGCGTTGCCGGCGTGCGCGCGCGGCTTCAAAGACCGGCCGCATGAGCTGACCGGAGCGGAAGACGAAGCTCTCCAAACCACGCCGGTAGGCATCGCAGTCCTCGATGACGCGGCGCGCCACCCCGGAATCCATCGCGGCACGCGCCACGGCCGGTGCGATCTCCAGGATCAGCCGCGGGTCGAAGGGCTTCGGGATGATGTACTCGGGCCCGAACACCGGCGGGGCGCCGCCATAGGCCGCGACCACCACCTCGCTCGCCTCCATCCGCGCCAGTCCTGCGATAGCCTCGACCGCGGCGATCTTCATTTCCTCGTTGATGGTCGTCGCGAAGACATCCAGCGCGCCGCGAAAGATGAAGGGGAAGCAGAGGACGTTGTTGACCTGGTTGGGGTAGTCGCTGCGTCCGGTGGCGACGATCGCGTCGGGACGCGTCGATCGCGCCAGCTCGGGCAGGATCTCGGGGTCGGGATTGGCGAGCGCGAGGATCAGCGGCCGCGGCGCGAGCCGCGCCAGCCATTCGGGACGCAAGACGCCCGGCGCCGACAGTCCGAGGAACACGTCCGCCGCCGGCAGCGCGTCAGCGAGCGTGCGGGCATCCGTCGGGTGCGCGTAACGGGCCATGTTGGGCAGCATTCCCGGCCGGCCCGCCTCCACCACGCCCTCGATGTCGGTCAGGGTGACGTTCTCGGGCCGTAACCCCATTGAGACGAGCAGATCGACGCAGGCGAGCGCCGCGGCTCCGGCGCCGGACGTGACGAGACGCACATCCTCCAGGCGCTTGTTCTGCAACAATAGGCCATTGCGAACCGCGGCTGCCACGGTGATGGCGGTCCCGTGCTGATCATCGTGAAAGACCGGGATGCTCATCCGGGCACGCAGCTCGGCCTCAACCGCGAAGCACTCGGGCGCCTTGATGTCCTCAAGGTTGATCGCGCCGAAAGTGGGTTCCAACGCCGCCACCACGTCGCAGAACCGCGCGGGATCGGCGGCATCGACTTCGATGTCAAACACGTCGATGCCGGCGAATTTCTTGAACAGGACGGCCTTGCCCTCCATCACCGGCTTGGCGGCGAGCGGGCCGATGTTGCCCAGGCCCAGAACGGCGGTGCCATTGGAGATGACGCCGACCAGGTTGCCGCGCGCGGTGTAGTCGTGCGCCGCGTCCGGGTCGGCGACGATCGCGGCGCATGCGGCGGCGACGCCCGGCGAGTAGGCGAGCGCGAGGTCGCGTTGCGAGGCCATGCGCTTTGTCGGCTGGATCGCCACTTTCCCCGGGCGCGGCAGTCGGTGGTAATCGAGCGCGGCGCGGTGGAAATCGTCGTCCATGGTCGAACCCTCATTTCCGCCAGAGGCGCGAAAACTGGCGCACGCTCTCAATAAGCCCTATATGGGGAACCCGGCAACCGGTGGAGGGCTTTGATGGCGGCGCAGCGGGCCAAGATCGCGGAAGGCGGACGAACTCGTTATCCCGGCGGAGCTGCGCCGCCAGCTTGGGCTGAGAACGGGCGATAGCGTCGTCATGGATATCGCCGATGGCGAGCTGCGTGTGCGCTCGCTGAAAGCGGCCGTCGAGCGGGCGCAGGCGCTGGTCCGCCGCTATGTTCCGGCTGGCGACAGCCTGGTCGACGAGTTGATCCGTGACCGTAGATCGGAAGCCGGCCGTGAGTGACGGTCCGGTCTGTACTCGATGCCTCTGCGCTCCTCGCAGTACTTCAGGGCGAACCGGGAGCCGACCGCGTCGCCGAGTTGCTGCCACGCGCCTCGATCAGTGCGGTCAACCTTTCCGAAGTCGCCGCAAAGTTGCAGGAGCGCGGAATGCCGGATGCTGGCATTCGGGCGGTCCTCGAAGGTCTCGACCTCGATATTCGCGTATTCGACCGAGATGCCGGCTATGCGGCCGGCGCGCTACGCGGGGCAACACGGGATCTCGGCCTGTCGTTCGGTGATCGCGCCTGTCTGGCGCTTGCGATACGCCTGCGGGCAACGGCGGCGACAGGCGATCGAGCGTGGGCAGGTTTCAGGGGGGGCGGCGTCACGATCGAGCTGATCCGCTGATGTCGCCAGACTTCTCTGATCTCCGCCAAAGACCGGCGCTGGCGCCCATCCTCGCTGAAGTTTTCCGGCTCCAGCCAGCGTTCGAATGCCGCTCGAACCCTCGGCCACTCGCTGTCGATCACCGACAGCCACGCGGTATCGCGGTTGCGGCCCTTGTAGACGACGGCTTGGCGGAACACGCCCTCGAAGCGGAAGCCGAAGCGTTCGGCGGCGGCGCGGGAAGCCGCGTTGAGGCTGTCGCACTTCCATTCGTAGCGGCGGTAGCCCAGTTCGTCGAAGGCGCGGCGCATCAGCAGGAACATCGCCTCGGTGCCGGCGCGGGTCCGCTTGAGACGGGGCGAATAGGTGATGTAGCCGACTTCGATCGTGCCGTTGGCTGGATCGGCCCGCATCAGTGCCGCTGTTCCGACGGCCCGCCCGGTCGCGAGATCGACGATGGCATGGTGCATCCGGTCAGGCTCCGACGCGGCTCTTGTCAGGTAGTCGCGATAGCTCGCGAAATCGGCGAACCGATCGACGGGCAGATAGGTCCAGTCCCGGCCATCCGGCGCGTCGCCATAGGCGGCGTACAGGTCAGCGGCATGATCCCGGACGGAGACGGGTTCCACGCGGCAGTACCGGCCGGTCATGGCTGTGCGGGGAGGGAGCGGGCGGGGCGTCCAGTCCGAGACCGGAAAGCCGATCGGTTGATCGAATGTGTTGGTCCACGAACTCACTGTCCGCTCCCTTCAGTGATAGGCTTCCGGGGAACGGAGGATGTCTGGTGCGGTCGAGAAGACTCGAACTTCCACGGGGTTTCCCCCACAAGCACCTCAAGCTTGCGCGTCTACCATTCCGCCACGACCGCGCCGGGCGCGGCGCGGGGTATAGCGGATGACCAATGCGGGTTCAATCGGCGGGATGGCGCCCGAGTGGCGCATCGAGGAAGGTCTCACCCCTTACCCGGTCGCGATCGCGGCGATGGAGGCGCGCGTGGCGGCGATCCGTGCCGGCAGCGCGGGCGAGCAGGTCTGGCTGGTGGAGCACCCCCCGCTCTACACCGCCGGCACTTCCGCCCGGCCGGACGATCTCGCCCAGCCGGGGCGCTTTCCCGCCTTCGCCGCCGGGCGGGGCGGCCAATGGACGTATCATGGGCCGGGTCAGCGCACCGTCTATGTCATGCTCGACCTCTCCCGTCCGCACGGCGGCGTTCCCGCGCGCGACGTGCGCTGCTTCGTCCACGGGCTGGAGGCGTGGCTGATCGGCGCGCTGGCGCGCTTCGATGTGCGCGGCGAGCGGCGGGAGGGGCGGATCGGCATCTGGGTCGCCGACCGCGCGGCGGGCACGGAGGCCAAGATCGGCGCCATTGGCGTGCGGGTCAGCCGATGGGTGAGCTGGCACGGGGTGGCGCTGAACGTGGCCCCCGATCTGTCCCATTTCGCAGGCATTGTGCCCTGCGGCATCCGCCAGCACGGCGTCACCAGCCTGCACGCGCTCGGCATTCCCGTCAGCATGGCCGAAGCCGACGTGGCGCTGCGTGCTTCGTGGGACGAGGTGTTCGGAGCGGCGGCGATTTCTGGCTGCGCGGCTGCCGTTACGCCGCCGTGAGGAGCGTGGCGATCCGGTCGGCGAGGTTGACCCCGGAGATCGGTTTGCGCATCAGCGCGAACGTGGCGTTCAGGTCCGAAGCGACGCGGTCCCCGGCGTAACCTGTCAAAAGCACCGCCGGCAGGTTGGGAACGCGGTCCCGCGCGGCGCGAATAACCGCGACGCCGTCCATCCCCGGCATGGAGAGGTCCGTGACCAGCACATCGACCGCCTCGCCCGCGGCCAGCAGGGCCAGGGCCGCCGTGCCGCCCTCTGCGGTGAGCACATCGTAGCCCTCGCTCTCCATCTGCATCGCGAGCGTCTCGCGCACCAGCGGGTCGTCGTCCACCAGCAGCACGCGTCTCGGGCCGGGCCCGGCCTCGTCCGGACCGCAACCCGCCGCATCGATCGGGCTTTCCGACGCGTCCGCACCGGCCCCGGCTTTCGGCAGCCAGAGATTGACCGTGGTGCCGCGGCCGGGCGCGCTCTCAAGCGCCAGCCCGCCGCCCGACTGCTCGGCGAAGCCCTTCGCCATCGCCAGGCCGAGGCCGGTGCCCTCGCCTCGTCCTTTGGTCGTGAAGAACGGCTCGAACACGCGCGCGAGCGTGCTTCGGTCCATGCCGGCGCCGGTGTCGGTCACGGACAGGCGCACGTAGCCCCCGCCCGGCAGGCCCGAAGCATGATTCGCGCCCGGCGGAACGCTTTCGAACGCGGCGGCGAAGGTCAAGGTGCCGCCGTCGGGCATGGCGTCGCGCGCGTTGGTGGCGAGGTTCACCAGCGCGGTCTCAAGCTGCGCCTTGTCAGCCATCACCGGCGGCAGTCCCGGCGCGAGATCGACGCCGACCGCGATCCCCGCGCCCAGCGTGTGCGCCATGATGTCACGCATCCCGCTCAGCACAGCCCCCGCATCGACCGCCTCGGCCCGCAGGTCGCCGCGGCGGCCGAAGGCGAGCAGGCGGCGCGTGATGGAGGCGCCGCGGCCGGACGCATCGAGCACCAGGCGGGCGTAGCGCCGCACCGTGTCGGCGTCGCCCGACCGACGCTCGATCAACGCGGCGCCGCCCTGCACGGCTTGGAGGACGTTGTTGAAATCGTGTGCGATGCCGCCCGCGAGTTGCCCCAGCGCCTGCACCCGCTCCGCATGTGCCGCGCGCGCCTGCGCCGCCTCACGCGCGACGACTTCCTCGCGCACCCGCTGCCCCAGCTCTCGGTTCAGGCGCTCCAGCTCGGTCTGCGCGAGCCGCAGGGCCGTGACGTCGGCGAGGCTTTCCATGACTGTCAGTCCACCTGCGTCGGGATTCCGACGCAACACCTTGCGCGCGGAGACGACGATCCGGGTGCCGTCGCGCCGGTGCTGGACCAGATCGCCGCTCCACGTGCCGTCGCGCAGCAGCGCCGCCTCGATCTCGGCGAGCGGGACGTCGAAGACGGTGCGGAGCAGATCGTCCGACACGCTGCCCAGGGCCTGCCCCGCCGTCCAGCCATAGAGGCGCTCGCATCCCTCCGACCAGAAGCGGATCGCGCCGTCGAAATCGCGCACCAGGACCGCGGCGAGGTCGAGCGTGCGGACGAGGTCTTCCAGTCGCCTCTGGCTCGCGCGCAAGGCTTCTTCGGCCTGCTTGCCTCGGGAGATGTCCTCGACGACGGCGATGAGGTGCCCGGGTTGCCCATCCGGCCCGCGCAGCAATGAGACCCTCAGGTTGCCCCACAGGACCGAGCCGTCACGGCGAAGGTAGCGCTTCTCCATCGCGTACGTCGCGACCTCCCCGGCCACGATCCGGTCGACTTGCGCCAGATCGGCGTCGAGGTCGTCGGGGTGGGTGATGTCCTGGAAGGTCTTGGCCATGAGCTGCGGGGCCGTGTAGCCGAGCATCTCGCAGAGCCGGGCGTTGACCCGCAGCCAGCGCCCGTCCAGGCCGACATGCGCCATTCCCACCGCGGCCTGTTCGAAGGTCGCGCGGTACCGCGCCTCGCTCTCGCGCTGCCCGGTGGCGTTCCGATCGCGTGCAACCGCCGCACGGGCCAACATGTCCGCCAGGTCGTCGACCTCGGCGATGGGGGCGATGCCGCGCGATCCGGCGATCACCCGCCGCACGGCCGCGACGACCAACAGCAGCCGCGCGCGCAATGTCAGTATTGTTCGCTGGCGGGATCGACGCCCTAAAAGACGCGTCGTGCTTGATTGTCGCAAATCATTCGTCCCACGAAAGCGGCAGGCCCCGGCTGGAGCTATTCAAAATACCAGTGGCGAACGTCTCTCGGCAACGTGAGAATTATGATATTCGGGCATGGTGGCGCGAACCGACGCCGAACGGGGTCTAGCGCCGAAGCGCGTCTTGGATTGCCGTGTCGAGGGCGCTCAGGAAACGGGAGCGGTCCTGCTTGGTGAGCGGGGCCGGGCCGCCGGTATGGATGCCGATTTCGCGCAGATGCGCCGAGATCTCGCGGCCGGCGAGCGCATTGCCGATGTTGTCGCCGGTCCAGCGCCGGCCGGACGGAGAGACGGCGCGGGCGCCTTTGGCGAGGCAGCGACCGGCCAGCGGAATGTCGGCGGTGACACACACGTCGCCGGGGGTGATCCGCTCGGCGATCCAGTTGTCGGCGGCATCCGCACCAGACCCGACGACGATCATTCGGACATTCCGCCGACCCGGCGGGCGCATCGGCCGCGAGCCGTTCGAGACAACAAGAACCTGCAACACGAGCCGGTCGGCGACGCGATAGACCTCCTCGCGCACCGGACATGCGTCGCCATCCACATAGATGTCGGTCATGCGCTGTCTCCACGGAATTCCCGCTGGCGCTTACCAGCGGGAAGCAGCCTCAGGCCGCCGGGCGCAGGCCGGCGTGATTGCCGGGCCGGCGCCGCCGACGCGGCGCGCGACGTTCCGTTGGCGCCGGCTGATCCGGTATCGGCGCGGTGGCCGAGGCAGGACCGCGCGAGGGGACGGTACGTGACGCAAACGAGCCCGAGGGGATGGTTCCCGGGGCGATCGTGATCGTCGCCCCGGTCGCCCGCTCGATCGCGCGCAGCGAGGCTCGCTCGGCGGGATCGCAGAACGAGATCGCGATGCCGCTCGCGCCGGCACGCGCGGTGCGTCCGATGCGGTGGACGTAATCCTCCGGCTGGGCCGGCAGATCGAAGTTGATCACGTGCGAAATGCCGATCACGTCGATGCCGCGCGCGGCGATGTCGGTCGCGACGAGCACCCGCGCGCGGCCGGTGCGGAACCGTTCTAGCGCCTTCTGCCGCGCCGGCTGGCTTTTGTTGCCGTGCAAGGCGGTGACCTGGACGCCGCCCTGGTCCAGATCCTCCGCCACACGATTGGCGGTGCGCTTCGTGCGGGTGAATACGATGACCCGCGACAAGGCGGGATCGCCGAGCAGCCGGCTTAGCAGCGCCCGCTTGCCGGCGGGGGCGACGACATGGACGTGCTGCTCGATCCGCGGCGCCGAGGGCTCGCTGCCGGCGATCTGCACCCGCACGGGATTTCGCAGCATCCCCTCGGCGAGCCGGCGAACCTCTGCGGGCATGGTGGCCGAGAACAGCGACGATTGCCGGTCGGCCGGCAGGGCGGCGACGATGCGGCGGATGTCCTTGATGAAGCCGAGATCGAGCATCCGGTCGGCCTCGTCCAGCACGAACTGGCGCGCCTGGCCGAGCCGCAACTCGTTGGTGGACATCAGATCACAGATCCGGCCCGGCGTGCCGACCACGATATCGGCCCCGGACCGCATGCGCTGCACCTGCATAGCGCGGCTGTAGCCGCCGAGGATGACGACGATCCGCAGCTTCAGGCCGCTGGCGAGGCGTTGCAGGCTCTCTTCGATCTGCATCGCAAGCTCCCTCGTCGGGGCGAGAATCAGCGCCGAGGCGGCATGGCGCTGCGGCGCCACGCGCGCGGCCGTCAGATGTTGCAGCATGGGCAAGGCGAACGCGGCGGTCTTGCCGGTGCCGGTTTGGGCGATCCCGATCAGGTCCTGGCCGCCGAGCAGGGGAGGGATGGCCTGCGCCTGGATCGGGGTCGGCTCGTTGAAGCCCTCCCGGTCGAGGGCGCGAAGAAGGGGCTCGGCCAAGCCGAGCGCCGCGAAGGTGTTTGATAACACGAAGGTTGAAGCTCCAGCGCTGGCGGCGCGGACCCTATCCGCGACCAGGCAAGCGCCTGAATGTCCGCCTGCCCGCGTGACGATGGGGCGAACGAGTTACGACTGAGATTTCGGGAAGGCGCCCCTGAAGCGGGCGCCAATCACGCATTCACCGAGAACACAACCTATAGTGGTCCGAGATAGCGACGCGGTCAAGACGCCGCGGGATTTATTCGCCCGAGCGGGCGATTTGCGCGTTCCTTTCCGTGACTTGGCGAAGACGCGGATGCCCGCATTGCGGGCGTGACGGGGAGGGCGCCCGTTTTCTCCGCAACGCGGCGCAACACGCTGAAATCACTCCATCTGCTTCCCGGTCAAACTCTCAGACGTACGGCCCGAGCTTGCACCCGAAGGCGTCCGGCGCCTGCATCAGGCCCTCGCCGGGCTCGATTTCCACCGTCTCCCAGTAATCGTCGGGCGATTTCATTTCGGAGGGCTTCTTGCCGCGCTGCACGATGACCGGCCGCACGAGCTGATGGTCCTCGGGGCGGAACCAGACCTCGCCGAGGAGCGAATCGAAGTGCTCGCCCTTTTCGTAGGTCTTGATGACCTCGACCGGGTTGAAGCTGCCGGCCTCGGAGACCATGCGCGCCCAGCACGCGATCTGCATGTAGGCCGACTCGGCGCTCCAGTCGGGAGTGTAATTGTACTTCTTCCGAAAAGTTTCGGTGAACATCTTTGATAACGGGAACTTGTCGCCGACGGTCCACCACCAGTCGGTCGCGGTATAGACGCCCGCCGTTACCGCCGGCCCGACATCGCGGGCCAGGAAGGGCACCGAGTAGGCGACCACCAGCGGCATCTTCTTCAGGATACCGAAGCCATCGGCCTGCTTGATCGACTGGACGGCGTCGTTGCCCCAGTTGATGTTGATGAACACATCGGCGCCGCTGTTGGCGATGTTGAGGAGATAGCTGCTGTAGTCGGGCGCGCCGAGGGGGCAGACCTGGTTGGTGGCGACCGTCCAGCCGCCCTTCGCGAGGTACTCCTGCATCGAGGCGCGAACCGTGTGGCCGTAGGTGTAGTCCGGGGTCAGGAAGGCGATCTTCTTGTTCTTCCCCATGTTCTTGAGCAGGACAGGAGCCAGGGCCGCCGAGGAGGTCTGGCCATAGAAGCAGGTGCGGAAGGAATAGCGCACGCAGTCCTTGCCGGTGGTATCGTTGGAGCCGCTCACGCCCGGCAGATAGATCACCTTCTCCCGCTGGGCGAACTTGTTGGAGGCCACCGCCACGGCGCTCGAGCAGCAGCCGGTGACCATGATCGCCTTGTTATCGGAGACGAATTTCGCCAGATTCTGCACCGCGACGTTCGGCTTCGCCTCGGAATCTGATACGCCGTAGATCACCTTCTTGCCGAGCAGGCCCTTGCTGACCTTGGGCGCCATCTTGCGGATGATCTCATTGCCGTCATTGACGTGCTCGATCGCGAGCTCATAACCCTTCAGCTCATCCTGCCCTGGGACCGCGTAGGTGCCGGTCAGCGGCGGATCGAGACCGATGAAGGCGGTCGAGCCGGACACGCCGGCGGGCCAACTGCCGATCGGCTGCTGTTCCGCGGCGAGGGCGAAATCCGGCAAGCCCGCCACCGCCGACCCGCCGAGCAGGCCGGCCCCGAGCCGCAGCAGCTCGCGACGCGAAGTTCCTTGTGAGCTCAATTGATCTCTCCCTATTCCGCGCCGAACACCGGCTGGTAATTGTGTCATAAGCACGGCAAAATAACGCTACCCGCCTGGGCCATCGCAGCAGCCCGGCATAAGCGCTTGAGTGGACGGCACTTTCCGTTTATCGAATTGATGCTGACCGGGCAAGGCGGGCAGGGGCGAATATCTGAACGGACGTCGAGGGAGACCGAGGATGCAGGCGGGGGCACGCATGGAAGGCGTCGGTCGGCGGCGGTTGCTGCAGATCGGGGGCGCCGGGGCATTGGCGCTTCCGTGGATTCCCCTCGGGCCGGCCGCGGCGGCGGTCCAGCACGCCCCGCTCGGCACATGGCCGGCCGGCACACAGGGCGATGCGGTCTTCATCGGCATCACCACGCCGCTGACGGGACCCTACTCGGCCGACGGAAAGGACCACCAACTCGGCTACGAGCTTGCCATCTCCGAGATCAACGCGGGAGATGCCAGCGCCCAGAAATGGGGACTGACGGGCAAGGGCGTGCTCGGCAAGCAGATCCGGCACGGCGTCGCCGATTCGGAAACCAAACCCAATGTCGCGGTGCAGGCGCAGACCGGATTCATCCAGCAGAACAAGGCGATCATGATCACCGGTTGCGTCTCCTCCGCGACCGCCGTCGCGCTGCAGGAACTCGCCCAGCGTGAGAAGGTGCTGAACATGGTCGGCGCCAGCGGCTCCAACGACACCACCGGCAAGGATTGTCAGCGTTACGGGTTCCGTTCGCAGCCGTCGGCCTACATGGCCGCCAAGGCGCTCGCCCCGGTGGTGGCCAGGAATCTCGGGAAGGGCCTCAAGGCCGCCTATCTGGTGCCCGATTACACCTATGGTCATTCCGTGTTCGACTCGTTCAGTCAGTTCGCGGCCGAGGCGGGCTGGACCGTGGCGAGCAAGCAGGTGGTGCCGCTCGGCACCTCCGATTTCAGCACCGCCCTGCTCAACATCGCCAATAGCGGCGCGCAAGTCTTCGTCAATGTGGCCTTCGGCGCGGACGCGGTGGCTTCCAGCAAGCAGGCGGAGCAATTCGGCGTCACCCGCAAGATGCGGATGGTCGTCCCCAACATCTCCTCCTTCCAGGCAAAGGAGGTTGGAGCCAAGCTCATGGCGGGCGTTTACGGGACGTTCGACTTCTGGTGGACGTTGGAGGACCGATTTCCGCTGGCCAAGAACTTCGTGACGGCCTTTCATGCCAAGAACAATTACTATCCGCGCTGGTGCGCGCACATCGGCTACATGCAGACCTATGTCTGGGCGCTCTCGGTCGAGCGGGCCAAGTCCTTCTACCCGCCGGACGTGATCAAGACACTGGAAGCCTCCAGGTCCGATCCGTACGACAGCACGCTCGGCAAGGTGTATTATCGCGCGGAGGACCACCAGTTGGTCCGTCCGGTGCCGGTCGTCGTCGGCAAACAACCCGCGAAGATGCAGAACCCGGAGGACTTCTTCGAGATCGCGGAGCTCTTCCCCGGCGAGGAGTCGCTCAATCCGCCCGGCCTGCTGGGATGCCACCTGGGCGCCTACACATAGGACAAGCGCAAGCAACGGCCGGTCACTGAGTATGCCCAGCGGACCCCTGCTTTTGTCCCAGGCCTTCAACGGCCTGGCGCTCGGCACGCTGCTGGCGCTCGTCAGCAGCGGACTGACCATCATCCTCGGCACGCTGGGCGTGCTCAACTTCGCGCACGGCGCCCTCTTCATGCTGGGCGCGTACGCGGTGTTCGTGGTGATGGCGTATAGCGGCTCCTTCCTGCTCGGCCTGCTGGTCGGCGCCGTGTTCATGCTGGTCATCGGCGTGCTGGTCGAGCGGATCGTCATCCGCTGGTTCTATGCGCGGCCGCCGGAAGATCAGATCCTGGTCACCTTCGGCCTTGGCATCGTCCTCGTCGAAGCAGTGCGTGCCGTGTTCGGCGGCAACAGCCAGCAGGTCGCCGTGCCGGCCTGGGGCGAGGGCGTGACGCAACTGGGCTTCCTTATCTATCCGACCTACCGCCTCTATCTTATCGGAATCATCGCCGCCCTGCTCGGCGGGCTTTACGTCGTTCTATACCGCACCTCGATCGGGCTCGTCGTGCGGGCCGGCATCGAGGATGCGCGCATGGTCGGCATTCTCGGCATCAACGTGCGCCGCGCCTTCCTGGTGGTCTTCGCCATCGGGGTGGTCGCCGCGGGACTTTCAGGCATGCTCTATGCGCCGATGGTTTCGGTCAATCCGGACATGGGCGAGAGCTTCCTGGTCGAGTCCTTCGTCGTCATCGTCATCGGCGGGCTCGGCTCGTATCCCGGCGCCGTGGTCGGCGGCATCATCGCCGGCGAGATCATCAGCATCACCAGCGCCTTCAACTCGGCCTACTCCGAAGTCATGCTCTATGCCGTGATGGCGCTTCTCCTGGTGCTCCGGCCGCAGGGGCTGTTCGGCTCCGAGGGCCGCGTATGAGGCAAGGGGTTCCCTGGCGTGCGGAGCTTGGACTGGCCGTCGTGCTGCTCGCCGCCCCTTTCGTTCTCACGCATGTCGGGTTCTCCTTCGATCTTCTGGGTCGGATTCTCAACTGGGGGCTAATCGGGCTCGGCTTCGACCTGCTGTTCGGCGCCGCCGGCCTGTTGTCATTCGGTCAGGCTGCATTCTATGGCCTCGGCGGGTTCGTCACCGCCTACCTCCTGGTCAACAACGTGCTCGGCAGCGTCTGGCTCGCCCTGCTCATCGGCACGGTCTGTGCCGGCGCCTTCGGGCTGGTGCTCGGCTGGCTCGCGGTGCGTCGGATCGGAATCTACTTCGCGATGATCACCCTGGCCTTCGGCCAGATGGCCTATTTCCTCGAGAACTCTCCGTTGTCGGCCTATACCGGGGGAGAGAACGGACTTCCCGGCGTGCCGGTGGCCCATATCGGCGCTTTGCCGATCACCCCCGGGATGCGGATGTATTGGCTGTTCGCCGGGTTTTTCTTCGGGGGCTTTCTGCTGGCCCGGCGGATCCTGCACTCGCCGTTCGGCGCCGTGCTGCGGGCGATCAGGCAGAACACCGAGCGCACCGCCATGGTTGGCCACTCCGTCGCGGCCTACAAGCTGGCGGTGTTCGTCATCGCGGCACTCTACGCCGGTCTGGCCGGCGGTCTGCTCGGCGTCTTCCAGAGCTACATGCCGCCGGACGCGTTCTCGCTCGACACATCCGGCCAGCTTGTGGTGCAGACGGTCATCGGCGGCGTCGGCACCCTGATCGGCCCGCTGGCGGGTGCCACGATCTGGCTGTATCTGCGCGACAGTCTGCAGCTCATTCACGGCATCGGCGCGTTGTGGAAGCTGATCCTGGGCATCGTGTTCGTGGTGCTGGTGATCGCGCTCAAGCGGGGCGTCTGCGGCGAAATCGCCTGGCTCTTCGCCCGGCGACGCCTGACCCCCGCCGACGCGGGGGTGCCCGCGGAAGCCGGCGACGCGCCTGAGGCGCCTCCCCAGTCGGCGCCCGTGCTTGCCTTGATTGCGCCTGTGGTGCGTACGGACCCGGCCGCACCGGCGCTGCGCGCCCTCGGCCTGTCGAAGCGCTTCGGCGGCTTGCGCGCTGTCGATGGCGTCTCCTTCGCCGTGCGCACCGGCTCGATCCACGCGGTGATCGGCCCCAACGGCGCCGGCAAGAGCACGTTGTTCAAGATGCTGCTCGACGAGGTGAAGCCGACGGCGGGCGAGGTGCGGCTGTTCGGCCGGCGGGTGACCGGGGTGGGGATGACGAATGCAGTCCAGTTCGGCATCGGCAAGAGTAATCAGCTCAACCAACTCTTCCTCGATATGACGGTCGCCGAGAATTTGCGCCTTGCCGCCTTGGCGCGCCGGCGCGGCCGGTTCCGCGTCGACTTGCTGCGCGACGCGACCTCGATCGCCGCCGTCGAGCGGCAGGTCGAGGCGGTGATCCAGACCGTCGGCCTGACGCATCGCGCGGCCGTGCCCGTCAGCATCCTGCCCTACGGCGAGAAGCGCCGCCTGGAGATCGGCATCGCGCTCGCCACCGGGCCGAACGTGCTGCTGCTCGACGAGCCGCTCGCCGGGATGAGCCCGGCCGAGCGCGTTGCCACGCGCGCCCTGATCCGCGAGATCGGCCAAAGTCGCACCCTGCTGATCGTCGAGCACGACATGGACGCGATCTTCGAACTCGCCGAGCGGATCACGGTGATGCAGGAAGGCCGGCTGCTGGCGGAGGGCACGCCCGAGGAGATCCAAGCGAACGAGGAGGTGCAGGCCGCCTATCTTGGAGGGCTGCACGCGCATGAGCCTGCTTGAGATCGAGCGGATCAATACGTTCTACGGCGACAGCCACATCCTGTTCGACGTCTCGCTGGAGGTCGGCGAGAACGAGGTGGTGGCGCTGCTGGGGCGCAACGGCGCGGGCAAGACCACGACGCTGCGCACCATCATGGGCGTGCTGGCGCCGAAGGGCGGACGCATTCGCCTGGGCGGGCGCGAGATCCAGGGTTTGCCGCCCTACGAGATCGCGCGGATGGGCCTGCAACTCGTGCCCGAGGAACGGGCGATCTTCGGCCAGCTCACAGTCGAGGAGAACCTGCGGCTCGCCGCGCTGACGGCGGAGAAGCCGTGGACGCTCGACCGCGTCTATGACTTCTTCCCCCGCCTGAAGGAGCGCCGGCGTTCCGGCGGACGGCAGTTGTCGGGCGGCGAGCAGCAGATGCTGGCGATCGCGCGCGCGCTGATCCGCGACGCGCGGGTGATCCTGCTCGACGAGCCGTTCGAGGGGCTGGCGCCGCTGATCGTGCGCGACCTTGTCCGCATCTCGCGGGAGCTGGCGGCGCAGGGGCGGACGATCATGGTGGTCGAGCAGAACGTGGTCGCCGCGTTGAGCTTTTCGGATCGGGTGTACGTTCTGAACAACGGGCACGTCGCCTGGCAGGGCACGCCCGACGGGCTGGAGGCGGACCCGGCGGTGATGAAGACGCATCTGGGCGTGTGATCTTGGATCGCCGGTCTGGAATGTGGCGAGGTTCGCCGCACAGGAGGGCAGCATGAACGCGCGGAATGCGAGCGTCGCGGTCGTCGGCGCGGGTGACTTCATCGGGGCCGCTATCGCGCGCCGCTTCGCCGCCGAGGGCTACATCGTCGTCGCCGGACGACGCCAGGGCGACAAGCTCGCGCCGCTGCAGGCGGAGATCGAGGCGGTTGGCGGGCGTTGCCTGGCGCGAAGCCTGGATGCCCGGCGGGAAGACCAGATTGTCGGGTTCATCGCCGAGGCCGACGCGATCGCGCCGCTGGAAGCCTGCATCTTCAACGTCGGCGCCAACGTGAGCTTTCCCATCCTGGACACGACGGAGCGGGTGTTCCGCAAGGTATGGGAGATGGCCTGCTACGGCGGCTTCCTGACCGGGCGGGAGGCCGCGCGCGCCATGCTGCCGCGCGGGCGCGGCTCGATCTTTTTCACCGGCGCGACCGCCAGCCTGCGCGGCGGCGCGGGGTTCGCCGCGTTCGCCGCCGCCAAGGCAGGGCTGCGGGCGGTGGCGCAGTCGATGGCGCGCGAGCTTGGCCCGCGCGGCATCCACGTCGCGCATCCGGTGATCGATTCCGGCGTGGACACAGCGTGGGTCCGCGAGCGCATCATCGCCCGCGAAGGCGCCGACGCGGCGCGGCTCAACGAGTCCGACCGGCTGATGCGCCCTGCTTCGATCGCCGAAACGTACTGGCGCCTGCACACGCAGACGCGCGATGCCTGGACGTTCGAGGCCGATCTTCGTCCCTTTGCCGAGCAGTGGTGAGCGCCATGCCCAGGATCGAGTTCCATTTCGATTTCGGCAGCCCGAACGCCTATCTCAGCCACATCGTCATCCCGACGATCGAGCAGCGGACGGGCGCAAGATTCGCATATGTCCCGGTGCTGCTCGGCGGCGTCTTCAAGCTCACCAACAACCAATCGCCGATGGTGAGCATGAAGGGCGTCCGCAACAAGCCGGAGTATCAGCAGCTTGAGATGCAGCGCTTCATCGCCCGCCACGGGGCCGATCGCTTCAGCTTCAACCCGCATTTCCCGGTCAATACGCTGCTCATCATGCGCGGCGCGGTTGCCGCCGGGCTGGCGGGCGTGGCGGTCGCTTACACCGACGCGGTGTTCCGCGCGATGTGGGAGGACGGGCGGAAGATGGACGATCCCGCGGTGGCGCGCGATGTGCTGGACGCGGCCGGTCTCGACGGCGCGGGCCTGCTCGCGCGCACGCAGGAACAGGAGGTGAAGGATCGTCTCGTCGCCAACACCGAGGATTCGGTCGCGCGCGGCACGTTCGGCTCGCCGACGTTCTTCGTGGGCGAGGAGATGTTCTTCGGGAAGGACCGGTTGCGGGAGGTGGAGGAGGAGATCGGGCGGGCGGGGTGAGGGGTGGAAGCCGGAGCGGATCTATACCAAATCCTTTTGATCGGAATTTATATAACCGAGGCGGAATGGCCATCTGGACGGCACTGAGTTCATGGGTTTTGATCGGAAGAGGCTGGAATGTTGGCTCAGCGAATAGGTTTGGCGCCGGGCTTTGGCAGGGTTCGAAATTCAGACCTCAGGACATCTGCGCTGTCCATGACAGCCGTGACGTCCGACAGGTCGCCGATTTCGAGGAAAAGGTGATCTGCTCTTGGCTCCTCGCGGCTAGCCGCTAGCGCGAGACGCCATTCTTGCTGAAATGCGAAGTCCTTGGATTTTTTGAATGGCCCAAGGTCTCCGTGATAGGCGGAGAAATCGACATACTCGACCAACCCCGATGCGCGGCGGTTCTGCCCAACGTGAGACCGAAGAAAACCGGTAGCGCAGATACCTGCTTTAAGGCGTTTCTGGAACTGGTCTACGTTCTGCACGATCACCGCGGCATCCCCGAGGTGCAGTAGCTCGGGGTCCGATTTCAGAATTCCGCCAGCGGCGTTGAGGGAATGGTCCGTGATAGCGGTGAGGCATAGAAGGTAAGAGATATCGTCAGTATCCGGGCGTATCTCGACCGGCGCTGCCAAGCCTTCGATGAGTATCCCATTGATGTCCATTCTAATCCGATCTGGTTGCAATATGGTTCCGAGATGTTCGCGAGGATCGTTCCTGCCTCCCGCGTCTTGCTCGTATTGCTCGCGATAGCTTCGAACCGAACCCATCCTGATCCGTCCAGAGCGGAACGAGGAGACGTGCTCCCGCATGATAAACTTGATGAGGCCAAGAGTGCGTGGACGGAGGCCCTCTTCAATGAGGATCGTATCGGACATCTGAAGTCCCATCCGTTCGGGCCTATTACCAAATCCTCTAACCGACCAGGAACGCGGCCGCCAACGCCTCCCCCTCGGCCCGGCACGCCTGGCAAGCCCGAGGGCGCGATGCTCCTCGGCCATCGCGTCGGGCCACGGCAGACGCTGGGCTCCCGCACCCGCGCAAGCAACGCGGTCAGCTCCGCCACGGGATCGTCCGGCGGGGCGCGGCGAAAGCAGTCGGCGAAAAGGCGAACAGGTCGTGCTGGCGGGTGGCGAATCGGGGCATGCGCGAGGATTATACAATGGTCGGCGCCGACAGGCGTTCATGACCGAGACGTTCTTACCGACTACCTCGACCAGATCGCCCGTATCCACGCGACCGGCGCCGGACGGGCGGGATCAGCTATAACGGCGCGCTCGCCGGCGTCCCAAACGTCGTCGGCGAGACCCTGAAGCCGGGCGTCTTCGATTTGAACGGCCCGCAATCGCTTATAGCTTCCGGAGACCGAACGACCGCTGGCACTCACCGACTGAGAGCAACGGCCCGATGCCCTGACCGCTCCGCACTCGTCATGCTCGCGTATGCGAGCATCCACGACTTCGGGCGCCGACCATGACGGTGGAGGGCGATCATCGCATAGAACGTTGGAATGAGACTGGGCGTGTAAGCGGCGGGGTCCCGCCAACGACAGGTGTACGCGCGTGGAGGGCGCTCAGAGCCGCTGGTGTACGCCCGTGGCGAGCGCGTCGGGAGACAGGTCCGGCCGCCAGGCGTTGGGCAGATGTACGCCCCGAGGCGAAGGAGATCCGCCATGAAGCTCGCCAACCAGATCGCCCTCGTCACCGGCGGTTCGCGCGGGATCGGCCGCGCCACCGCGCTCGCCTTCGCGGCCGAGGGAGCCGACATCGCGTTCTGCCATCTCGACGACGACGCGGCGGCCGAGGCCACGGCCGGCGAGGTCGCCGCGCTGGGGCGGCGCGTCATGCACCGCTCACTCGACATCGCCGACGTCGAGGCCGCGCGCGCCTTCGCCGAGGCGGCGGCGGAAACGCTCGGGCCGATCGACATCCTGTTCAACAACGCCGGGATGAACATCCGCAAGCCTTTCGAGGCTTACACGGAGTCCGAGTTCGACCGGGTGATCGCGGTGCACATGAAGGGCATGTTTTTCGTGGCGCAGGCGGTCTATCCGGCGATGGCGGCGCGCGGGCGGGGCGTCATCATCAACGTCGCTTCCCAGATGGGCCTGAAAGGCGGGGCGGGGGCGGTGCCCTACTGCGCGGCCAAGGCGGGCATCATCGGCTTCACCCGTGCCCTCGCCTGGGAGGCCGCGCCGCGCGGCGTGCGGGTGAACGCCATCGCGCCGGGACCGATCGACACCGACCTCGTGCGCCAGAACAGCCAGGACTGGCAGGACGCCTTCAAGGCGCGGCTGCCGGCGGGGCGCTTCGGCCGGCCCGAGGAGATCGCCGCCACGGCGTTGCTGCTGGCCGGGCCGGACGGCGGCTTCTACGTGGGCGCCTGCCTCTCGCCCAACGGCGGCGACATCATGCATTGAGCGCCGTCGTGCTTGCCAAACTTTAATGCCGCACGCCGGATCGCGTCCATGACGCCGGACGGCGCCCTGGACTACGGGTGGCGCATGGCGAGAACCGAGCGGGACCAAGGGCGGAGCGCGGCGCGCGCGTGGCTCCGGCAGCAGACGCGGCTGGGCAATCGGGCGGGGCGGCCGGTCGTGGCGCTCGGGTTGGCGGGCGTCGTGGCGGCGATCGGGCAGGCGTTCTGCGCCGCCCGCGTGCTCGCGGTCGCGCTGGCCGGCGGCGGCCTGGCCGTGGCGCCCGTCGCGGTGTTCGCCGCGCTGGCGCTGCTGCGTGCCGGCCTGGGGCTTTTCTCCGAACGCCACGCCTTCGCGGCCGGCGCGGCGGCGCGGCGGCGGCTGCGGAGCGAGACGCTCTCGGGGCTGCTGCACACCGGGCCGGCGCTGCTGCGGCAGCGCCATTCGGGCGACCTCGCGGCGATCGTGGTGGACCGGATCGAGGCGCTGGACGGGCTGTTCGCGCGCTGGATTCCGGCGGCGACGCTCGCCATCGCCGCGCCCGCGCTGGTGGCGCTCGCCGTCGTGTGGGCCGATCCGCTGGCGGCTGGCCTGCTCGTGCTGTGCGGGCTGCTGGTCCCGGTGGCGATGGCTGTCTCCGGGATCGGCGCGGCGGCGGCCTCGCGTCGGCAGTTCGTGGCGCTGACCCGGCTTCAGGCGCGCTTCCTCGATCGGGTGCGCGGGATCGCGACGATCGTCCTCTATGGCCGGGCCGAGGATGAGGCGCGCGCGCTCGCGGTCGCCGCCGCCGAGTTGAGCCGGCGGACCATGCGCGTGCTCCGGGTCGCGTTCCTGTCCTCGGCCGCACTCGATCTCGCGGCGGCGGCGGCGTTGGTGCTGCTGGCGGTGCGCTATGGCCTGGCGCTCGCGGCGCACCGGCTGGCCGACCCGGCCGGCGCGCTGTTCGTGCTGCTCCTGGTGCCCGAGTTCTTCACCCCGCTGCGGGCCTTCTCCGCCGCCTATCAGGACCGGCTGCACGCCAGCGGGGCGGCGGACGCCTTGATGGCGCTGCCGGAATCCGCGCCGGCCGCGCCCGTCCGGCAGGTCCGCACGGTCGCCGCGCAGGGGGTGACGGTGGCGTTCGAGGACGTCCGCCTGACCTGGGATGCCGCGCGCGGCCCGGCGCTCGACGGGCTCAGCTTCCGGGTGGCGGCGGGCGAGACGCTGGTGCTCGCCGGGCCGTCGGGCGCCGGCAAATCGACGGTGATCGAGATCCTGCTGGGCTTCGCGCGACCTGATTCCGGGCGGGTGACGCTGAACAGCGCCGACATCGCGGATCTGGTGCCGCAGGCGCTGTCGCGGCTGACGGCCTGGGTCGGCCAGCGCCCGACGCTGTTCGCCGGCACGATCCGCGAGAACATCGCCTTCGCCCGTCCCGAGGCGACGGACGACGAGGTGATGCAGGCGGCCAGCGCCGCGCGCGTCGCCGATTTCGCGCGGACCCTGCCGAACGGGCTGGACACGCGCGTGGGCGAGGGCGGGTTCGGCTTATCGGGCGGGCAGGCGCAGCGCGTGGCGATCGCGCGCGCGTTCCTGAAGAACGCGCCCCTGCTGCTGCTGGACGAGCCGACCGCGCATCTCGACCCGGCGACCGAGGCGGACGTGCTGGACAGCCTCCGCAAGCTCGCCCTGGGGCGCACGGTGATCCTGGCCAGCCACGCCTCGGCGGCCCATGCGTTTGCGGGCCGGCGGCTCGACATCCGCGACGGTCGCGCCATGCCCGCGCGGAAATCGGCATGAGCGACCTGCTTCGCATCTTATGGCTCTGGCGCGGGCGGACCGTCTGGCTGGCGGTCGGCCTGCTGCTCGCGCTGGGGTCGCTGGCCGCCGGGGTCGGCCTGATGACCGTGGCGGGCGGCGTGATCGGGACGGCGGTGGCGGCGGGCGTGCTGCTCGCGCCGGCCGCGCTGCGCGGGCTGGGCGCCGCGCGAGTGGTGCTGCGCTACCTGGAGCGGCTGGCGACGCACGCCGCGACCTTCCGCGCTCTGGCCGATCTGCGCGTGTGGTTCTTTCGCGGCCTCGCGCGCGGCTCGGCCGGGGGCTTGGGATTTCGGCAGGCGGGCGACGTGCTGGCGCGGCTGGTGGGCGACGTGGAGGCGCTGGACGGGCTCTATCTGCGCATCCTGGTGCCGCTGGCGGGCGCGCTGCTGCTCCTGCCCGGCCTCGCGGTGCTGATCGGGCTGCGTAGCCCGCCGCTGGCCGCTGTCGTCGGCGTGCTGTTCGCGATCGCCGCCTTCGCGCTGCCGTGGGGGGCGGCGCGCAGAGCCGCGTCGGCCGGCGCGCGCCTCGCCGACGCGGCGGGGGCGCTGCGGATCGCCGCGCTGGATGCGCTGACCGGGTTGCGCGAGGTGCGCGCGTTCGGCGCCGAGGGCCGGATGCTCGCCGCCGTGCAGGCGCGCGAGGCGGCGCTGCTGGGCGCCCAGCGCGAGGTCACGCGGCGGACCGCGCTGGCCGGGGCGGGCGCGCTGCTCTGCGGGCAGGCGGCGGTGCTGGCGGTGCTGATCTCCGCCGGCGCCACCCCGGCCGGCGCGGTCGCCGCCGCGTTCCTGAGCGTCGCGGCGTTCGAGGCGGTGGGCGGATTGCCGCGCGCGGGCGCCCTGGCCGGGCACGCCGTCGCGGCCGCGCGGCGCGTGCTGGAGGCCGCCGAGGCACCGGCGGCCGTGCCCGACCCGGTTGCTCCCGCCGCGCCGCCCACTGGGGCCGCGCTGCGCTTCGAGGGTGTGCGTTTCCGCTGGCGCCCCGACCATCCGCTGGTCTTCGACGGGCTGAGTCTGGACGTGGCGCCTGGGGCGCGCGTAGCGGTGCTCGGCCCGTCGGGGGCCGGCAAGTCCACCCTGGCCGCGCTGGCGCTGAAGCTCGCGGCGCCCGAGGCGGGGCGCGTGCTGCTAGGCGAGGCGGACGTCGCCACCCTGGCCGCGGCGGACGTGCGCGCGCGCATCGGCTGGCTGGGGCAGGCGACGCACCTTTTCGATGACACGATCCGCGCCAATCTGCTGCTCGCCCGCCCCGAGGCGGACGACGCGACGCTGTGGGCGGCGCTGGAGGCGGCGCGCATTGCCGAGACTGTGCGGGCCCTGCCCGATGGGCTGGATACCTGGGTCGGCGAGGGGGGCGCCCGCTTCTCGGGCGGGCAGGGGCGCCGGCTGGCGCTGGCTCGCGTACTGCTGTCGCCCGCTCCGGTCCTGATCCTCGACGAGCCGTGCGCCGGCCTGGACGCGGAGACCGAACGCGCCTTCCTGGCGACGCTGAACGAGGTGGCGCAGGGCCGCAGCGTGATCCTGATCGCGCACCGGCTGACCGGGGTGGAGCGGCTGGACCGGATCTATCGGCTTTCAGTCGGCCATGCGGTGACGGCGGCGGCCTGATCGAGCCGTTATCATAGGGGAGCTAGGGCCGAACCGCCCAGATCGCCGCGAGCGCGAGAGGCAGGCAGCTCGCGAGGAGAAAGGTGGCGTGAAAGCCCCAGGTCTGGAACGCCAGCATCAGCGAGGCGGCGCCGAACACGATCCCCAGTGTACGGGTCAGCATGGCCAGGCTGCCCGCCACCCCGCGATCTGCTAGCGGCAGGGCCGCCGTCACGCGGTCCAGATACGCCACCTGGAACAGACCGACCCCGAGGCCCTGCACCAGCATGCCGGCGATCAGCAGCGGCATCGAAGCTCCGCGAAGGCCGATCGCGAGCAGGCCGACGCCCGCGAGCAGCGCGCCGCCGGCCAGCGGCCATCCGCCGCCGCCCGCGAGTGCCCGGCCCGCGACCGGGGCGGCCAGCGCGATCGCGGCAGGGGAGGCGGCCAGGATCACGCCGCGCTCGATTTCCGAGAGATGGGGCAGCGAGGTCAGCGCGAACGGGACCAGCAGCAGCACGGAGAAACCCGCGAGGTTCACCAGGAGGCTGCCGGCGTTCAGCAGGGCGAAGGCGGGTTGCCGGAACAAACCGACCCGCACGATCGGGTGCGGCGTGCGGCTCTCCTGACGGACGAACAGCCCCCCGGCGATGAGCGCGAGACCCGCCGCGAGCCCGGCCCACGCCGGCTGGCGGACGGTGCCGAGCGCGAGCAGCAGACCGCAGAGCGCGAGAACCAGCAGCACGGCCCCCGTCCAGTCGAAGCGCAGCGTGGCGTGCGCGCCGGCGGGCGCGTCCGCCGGCAACCGCAATCCAAGCGCGAACCCACCAAAAGCGAGCGGGGCGCGGACCCAGAAGACGCAGGACCAGTCGAAGCGCGTGAGCAGCGCGCCGGCGAGCACCGGACCAAGCGCGCCGCCGACCCCGTAGGCGATGGTGTAGGCCGCGACCGCGCGAGGACGCAGCGCCTCCGGATAGAGGGTCGTGATGAGCGCCGGGCCGCAGGCCATGATGAGGCCCGCGCCGATGCCTTGCAGCACGCGCCCGCCCAGCAGCCAGCCGAAGCCGGGCGCCGCGGCGCACAGGAGGAAGGCGAGCGCGCTCCAGGCCGTGCCGAGGAGGAAGATGCGCCGATGCCCGCCGATGTCGCCGGCGCGGCCGAACACCAAAACGAGGCTGGCGCTGGCGAGCGTATAGCTGATGACCACCCACTGGATGAGCGCGATGGGCAGGTCGAAATGCGCGGTGATGCGGGGAAAGTCGACGTTGACGGCGGAGTCGAGAGGCACCGTCGCGGTGCCGAGCAGAACCGCCGCGAGGCTCCACCGGTCGACATGGGCCGAAGGGCGCAGGCCGGGCGCGCGCCCGGCCCGGGAGACCGGCGCCGCTCGGCTCAGACCGACTTCTTCAGGGACGGCGACGCCTTGAAACGCACCGTCTTGCCCGCCTTCACCTTGATCGCCTCGCCCGTCCGGGGATTGAGGCCCTTGCGCGCCTTGGTCTTGCGGACAGTGAAGGTTCCGAAGCTCGGCAGCGTGAACTTGCCGGACTTCCTCAGCTCCTTGACGATCGCGTCCATCAGGTGGCCGGCCGCGCGGTTCGCCGCCGCCCCTGTCAGATCGGCTGACGATTGGATGATCTGAGCGATGAATGCCTTCGACATGCTGTCTCCTCGTTTCCAGGGGTGGGCACGGCTTGCCGTGCCGGTGGCACGGTGTCACGACGCCTGCGGATTCGCCGCGCCGCCGCAACGGTTTTACGGTCGCCGATCGGGTTGCGCCAGTACTTCTTAGGGTTAGCCCAGGGATATTCTATCGCAAGAGATACAGTTTTGCGATCCGATCATAAAGGCGAGCATTGGCGGGGCGAGGAGGCCCCGCGTGTTGCCGCTACAGACCCGATTGCGTCACAAACTTCGTCACCAGGTAGGACTCGATCGCCTCCGAGCCGCCTTCGGAGCCGTAGCCGGAATCCTTGACCCCGCCGAACGGCACCTCCGGCAACGCGAGGCCGATGTGATTGATGGTCATCATTCCGGCCTCCACTGACGCGGCGATCGCCGTCGCCGTCCTGGTCGAGCGGGTGAAGGCGTAGGAGGCGAGGCCGAAGGGCAGCCGGTTCGCCTCGGCCACCACACAGTCGAAGCCGCGGAAGGGCGAGATGACCGCCACCGGGCCGAACGGCTCCTCGTTCATGATGCGCGCGTCGCGCGGCACGTCGGTCAGCACCGTCGGCTCGAAGAAATTCCCCTTGTTGCCGATCCGGTTCCCGCCGGTCCGCACCTCGGCCCCGTGCTTCACCGCGTCGCCAATAAATGCATCCATCGCGCTCAACCGCCGCCCGTTGGCCAGCGGCCCCATCGTGGTGCCGGCCTCGAGTCCATCGCCCACCTTGGCTTTCCTGACGTTGGCAACGAAGCTGTCAACGAACTTCTCATAGACGGGTTCCTGCACCAAAAAGCGCGTGGGCGAGATACAGACCTGCCCGGCGTTGCGCATCTTGCTGGCGGCGAGGATGCGGCTCGCGGTATCGACGTCGGCGTCGTCGAACACGATGGCCGGGGCATGGCCACCCAGTTCCATCGTCGCCCGCTTCATGTGCGCGCCGGCGAGAGCGGCGAGCTGCTTGCCGACGACGGTCGAGCCGGTGAAAGAGATCTTGCGGATGACCGGGTGCGGGATGAGGTACTCGGAAATCTCGGCCGGCACGCCGTAGACGAGGCCGATGACCCCCGCCGGCACTCCGGCGTCGGCGAAGGCGCGGATCAGCTCGGCCGGAGAGCCCGGCGTCTCCTCGGGCGCCTTGACGATGATGGAGCAGCCGGCTGCGAGGGCGGCGGAGAGCTTGCGGACCACCTGGTTGATCGGGAAGTTCCAGGGCGTGAAAGCCGCCACCGGCCCGACCGGCTCCTTGATGACAAGCTGATACACGCCCTCCGCGCGCGCCGGGATCACGCGGCCGTAGGCGCGTCGAGCCTCCTCGGCGAACCAGTCGATCACGTCGGCGCCCGCCAGCGTCTCGCCCTTCGCCTCGGCCAGCGGCTTGCCCTGCTCCTGCGTCATGAGCCGCGCGATCGCGTCGGCCCGTTCGCGCAGGATATCCCCGGCTTTTCGCATGACTTTCGCGCGATCATAGGCGGAAACCCTGCGCCAGACCGCAAAACCCTTGCTGGCGGCTTCCAGCGCGCGGTCGAGATCGCCGCGGTCGGCGTGCGCGACGCTGCCGATGGTTTCGCCGGTGGCAGGGTTCGCGATCGCGATGGTCCGGCCGCTCGCTGCCGGCTTCCAGGCGCCGTCGATAAACAGATTGACGTCGGGATACATGCAATTCTCCTTCGCCCAGACGGCGACGGCAGCGGCGCCGCCCTTTGCCCGCAGGCTCCGCCCGGGTGGTATCCCCAGCGCGGCCATTGTCAAGCGTCCCTCAGGCGGTTTGCCCGGATGACTTCTCAGCCGGGGCCGGGAGGCTCATGGTGGAGGCGGCTGCGGGAGCGACGGCCCCGCCAGGAGGGCAGGCCATGAACCAGATCCGCAACGTCACCTATCGGAACTTGCAGGTGACGCCGATCGCCGGCTCGGCGGGCGCCGAGATCGCGGGCGTGGATCTCGCGCGCGAGCTGCCCGATGGCGTGCTGGCCGAAATCCGCGCGGCGCTGCTCGAGCATGTGGTGATCTTCTTCCGCGACCAGCGCATCACGGATGACCAGCTTCTCGCATTCGCGCGGCGGTGGGGCGAAATCCATCTGCACCCGTTCATGGAAGGGATGGCGGATCATCCGGAGATATTGGAAATCGTGAAGCGCCCGACCGACAAGAAGAACTTCGGCGGCGCCTGGCACACCGATCAGATGTTCGCCCCACGCCCCGCGATGGGCACCATGCTCTATGCGCTTGAGGTGCCTTCTGCCGGCGGCGACACGATGTTCACCAACCAATACCTCGCCTACGAAAGCCTCTCGCCGGCCATGCGCGCCATGCTCGACCCGCTGCGGACGGTCTGCATCGGGGATCGCTCGAAACGCAGCGGCGGCCCGCCGCGCAAGGATCTCTATCCGACCCAGATCGCCTCGATGCGGGGCAAGGATCCGGGCGACGTGCAGACCGACAGCATCCATCCGCTGGTGCGGACCCATCCCGAGACCGGGCGCAAGGCGCTCTATATCGGCGGCCACGTCCAGGCGTTCGAGGGCATGAGCGACGAGGAAAGCGCGCCGCTGATCGCGTTCCTGATGGCCCACTCGACGCGGCCGGAGTTCACCTGCCGGTTCCGGTGGGCGACGGGTTCGCTCGCCTTCTGGGACAACCGCTGCACGCAGCACTTTGCCGTCAACGATTATCCGGCCGAGACCCGCATCATGCACCGCGTGACGGTGTGCGGCGACGTGCCGTTCTAGAGCACCCGGCTCGCGCAGTGAGCCGCGTGAGGGCCAAGGCGGGTCACTGATTGGAGGAAGCGACGAATGAAAGTCGGATTCATCGGCGTCGGCAACATGGGCGGCCCCATGTGCCGCAACATCGTCCGCAACACCAACCATGAGGTCACGACGTTCGATCTCAACCCGGACGCCATCGCGGCCTGCACCGCGCTGGGCGCCGCCGCCGGCGCGTCCGCGGCCGAAGTCGCTGCCGGCTCCGACGTGGTGTTCACCTCGCTTCCGATGCCCCGCCATGTGGAGGAGGTCGCGCTTGGCGCCGGCGGCATCGCCGAGCGCGCGCGGCCGGGCACCGTGCTCATCGACCTCTCGACGAACTCGCCCGCCACGGCGCGGCGCGTCCACGCGGGCATGCAGGCCAAGGGCATCGCGATGCTGGAGGCGCCGGTGTCCGGCGGCGTGCCGCGCGCGACCGACGGGACGATCGTCATCATGGTCGGCGGCGACCAGGCGGTGTTCGAGGCGCAACTGCCGCTGCTGAAATCGTTCAGCAAGGAGGTGATCCATGTCGGAGAGGTCGGCATGGGATCGGTCGCCAAGCTCTGCAACAACATGCTGGCGTTCTGCAACGCCGCCGCCGCGTCCGAGGCGATGATGCTGGGGCTGCTCGCCGGCATCGATTCGCGCAAACTCTATGACGTGATCTGCAACGCCTCGGGCAATTCCGACGCCTTCCGCGGGCTGGGGCAGAAAGCCTTCGCCCGCGACTTCAAGCCGGGCTTCGCACTCGACCTCGCGCACAAGGATCTGCGGCTGGCGCTGGAGATGGCCGACGAGCTGGGACTGCCGGGGATGATCGCGCCGCAGGTCATGAACCTGATGCGGATGGCCCGCGCCAAGGGGCTTGGCGGCGCGGACTCAAGCTCGGTGCTGCGGGTCTACGAGATGGCGATGGAGCGCGATGTCGCGTAGTCCGAGCCTCAGGCCGCTTCGAGGGCGAGGTTCGCGTCCTCTTCCGTCGTGAGATCGGGCTCCGGCTCGGGAAGCGGCGCGGGGACGGGCTGGCCGGACAGACGAGCGTACAGCCCCATGTACTCGGCCGCCGCCCGCGGCCATCCGAAGCGGGGCGCCATCGCGGCACGGCGCATCGCGGTGAGCCGCTCGGGGGCGCGAAATACCGCGAAGGCACGCCGGCACGCGGCCAGCAGACCGTCTGGCGAAAAATCGTCGAACAGGAAGCCTGTCACGCCGTCCTCGACGGTGTCGGCCAAACCGCCCGTGTTGTGCGCGACCGGCAGGGTGCCGAGGCGCTGGGCCTGCATCTGCGTCAGGCCGCACGGCTCGAAGCGCGACGGCATCAGCAGGAAATCGCTGCCCGCCAGGATCCGATGCGCCATCAACTCGTTGAAGCCGACCAGCACGCCGATGTTGTCGCGGTGGCGCCGCGACAGCCGGTTCAGCATCAGCTCCGTCTCCGGCTCGCCCAGGCCCAGGATGGCGATCTGCCCGCCCTCGCGGGCGATCTCCCCCGCCACGGCGGCGATGAGGTCGAGCCCCTTCTGGCGCACCAGGCGGGAGACCACGCCGAACAGCGGACCGTCGGAGGCGGCGAGACACAGGCCGGTGCGGACCAGATCGCCGATCGTGCGCTTGCCGTGCATGTCGGCCGGGCCGAAATGGGCGGGAAGGTACGGGTCGGCGGCTGGATTCCGAATCTCGTCGATTCCGTTGACGATGCCGCTGAGCTGGCCACGCGCCGCGAGCCCCCGCGTCAGCCCGTGCAAGCCGCCGCCAAGCGCCTCGGTGGTGATCTCGCGCGCATAGGTCGGGCTCACGGCGCAGGCATGGTCGGCATAGAACAACCCGGCCTTCAGGAACGAGATGTCGCCGTGGAACTCCACGCCGTCGATGCCGAAGGCCTGTTCGGGAATCCCCAGCCCGTGCCGGTGGTCGGCGCTGAACACGCCCTGATGGGAAAGGTTGTGAACCGATAGCAGGGTCGGGACCGTGGCGCCCTCCCAGCGCAGGTAGGCCGGCGCCAGCCCGCTCGGCCAGTCGTTGACGTGCAGCACATCCGGCCGCCAGCCGGTCCCGCCGCGACCGCACGCGAGATCGGCCGCCGCCAGCGAAAGCCGGCCCATGCGGAGGTCGTTATCGGGCCATTCGGTGCCGTCCGGCCTGGCATACGGCGTGCCGCGCCGTTGGTAGAGCGATGGGGCGAGCAGCACATACACGGTCAGCTCGTCGGCGGTCCTGATCTGCCCGACCCGGCAGGCGGCGATACCGGAGCGCGCGGGCAGGTGCCCGATCAGCTTGATCTCGGGCGCCTTGGCCAGGACGGCGGGGTAGCCCGGCATGAGGATACGCACGTCCGCGCCGAGCCTCCGCAACGCCCGCGGCAAGCCCGCGGCGACCTCGCCCAACCCGCCTGATTTCGCGAAGTCAGCAAACTCGCTGGTCGCGAACAAGATTTTCATGCGCGATCCCGCTTTCGGTCGTTCGCTTTGTGGTGGTATCCGACGCTTAGCAAAACAAAACCCCGCACCGGCGTAGGCGTCCGCTCACGAGGTCAGGAGGAGGTTCACAAAACAGTTAACAGGCCGCCACACGTCACTCGCCGACAACATCCACCGTCAAGGCTGGCGCGGCGTCGCGAGTGGCCCGCACGCGCGCCACGCGGCGGCCGTCCATCTCCAGCACCTCGAACCGCCAGCCCGCGAAGACGATGCGGTCGCCCGCGCGCGGAACCCGGCGGAGCAGCGCGAGGAGGAGGCCGGCGAGCGTGTGATAGCTGCCCTCGGCCGGCAAATCCGGCAGACCGAGGCGGGACTTCAGCTCGTCCGCCGGCATCAGCCCGTCCAGGACCAGCGCGGCTTCGCCGTTCACGTTGCTCGGGCCGCCCGACTGCGCGGCCGCGTCGGTCGGATCGCCGACGATGGCGTGGAGCACGTCGGCCGCCGTGACCACCCCCTCGAAGCTGCCGTACTCGTCCATCACGAGCGCCATGCCGAGCGGGTCGGTGCGCAGCCGCTCCAGGGCGTCGAGCGCGGTGACGGTGTCGGGCAGCACCGCCGGCTGACGCAGCGCGTCGGCGACCGACAGCTCGCCGCCGGCGAGGATCCGGTCGAGGATGTCCTTCGCCTGCACCACGCCCACCACGTTGTCCACCGCGCCCTCGCACACGACGAACCGCGAGTGCGGCGCTTCGCGCAGCGTCGCGGCGATGTCGCGGGGCGGGTCGGTGCGGTCGATCCAGGCCAGCTCGGTGCGCGGCGTCATGATCGCCCGCACCGGCTTGTCGGCCAGCCGGAGGACACGTTCGATCATGTCGCGCTCCTCGGTTTCCAGCACCCCGGCCTGCGCGCCCTCGGTGAGCAGCGCCTTCAGTTCCTCCTCCGTCACCGTCTCGCGCGTGGTGCGCGACAGACCCAGCAGACGCAGCACGAGTGCGGTGGACTGGCCGAGCAGCCAGATGGCGGGCGATGTCGCGCGCGAGATCCAGGCGATCGGACGCGCGACCAGCGCGGCCATATGTTCGGGCCGGCGGAGCGCGAGCTGCTTGGGCACCAGCTCCCCGAGCACGAGCATCAGATAGGTGGTCGCGATCACGACGAGCATGGTCGCGAGCGTTTCGGCCGCCGGGGCGAGGAGCGGGATGCGCTGGAGCGTGCCCGCCAGTCGCCCGGCGATGCGGGCGCCTCCGATGACGCCAATAAACACGCTGACCAGGTTCACGCCGATCTGGACGGTGGGCAGGAACCGCTGCGGGTCCTCGATCAGCCGCCGGGCCGCGCCCGCGCCCGCCACGCCCTTGTGTTCCAGCACCGCGAGCCGCGCGCGGCGCGCGGACACCAGGGCCATCTCGCTCATTGAAAACAGCCCGTTGATCCCGATCAGGACCAGCACGAGCAGAATCACGAAACCTATGCCCATGGGGCGGAAACCATCGCGAACGCCATTCGGCGCATACTATAGCATTTCAAGATTCGTCTGGATTTTTGAGCCATCTTCATGCTTCGTTAACCGCCAACCTGAGCGGACCCGAGATGCCCAAACCGAGCAGCGCCGAGATCATCCAGTTTCCCATGCGACCCATCGAGCAGATCGGGCGGGCGCGTCTCGAACGCTCGCTCGCCCGGTTGCAGGCGGCGGCAAAGGAGCAAGCCGCCGCGGCCACCGCCTGGCGCGATCAGCTCGGCCGGCTGCACGAGGGCGTGGGCGCACTCGGCCGCTCGTTCAGCGAATACGACGCGCGGCTTGGGGCGGCAAAGCAGGGCGTCGATGCCCTGAACGCCGAAGCGCGCCGGCTGGAATCCTGGGCGGACGGCGCTCTCGCCCCTTGAAACTCAGCCGGGATTTTTGTCCGTGAAGAACTTCTGTCCCTCAGCGAAGTGGTTGGGCCGCATGAACACGCCGAGGATCACCGCCCCGTTCGGGGCGCGCGCGACATGCGTGTTGCCCGCCGGACGCCAGACGAAGTTGCCGGCGGTGCAGGCGCCTTCGTCGTCCTCCAAACTGCCTTCCAGCACGTAGGTCAGCTCGACCCCGGTATGCTCGTGCAGCGGCACCACCGCGCCGGGGGCGAGGCGGAACAGCAGGGTGGACATGCCCGAGTTCGGGTCCGTGTAGAGAACCTTGTGCTCGATGCCGGGAAATTTCGAGATTTCCCAGGCCATGTTCACCACATCGAGATAGGTGGATGGCGGCGAGGGCGCGTCGGCGAGAAGGCGTTGGCGCGCCTGGGTGGGGACGACGGTATCGGGCATGATTGTTTCTCCGTTTCAGGTGCCGATCTTCAACGTGCTCACCAGTCCGCGCAGGCAGGCCAGCATCGACAGCGGCGTCAGCATACCGGTCCGGGGATTGTCCGACGAGGGGACGCCCTCGATCGTCATCGTGAAGCGCGCCGCTTCCGCCTCCACGCGGATCGTATGGGTGTTGCGGGAGAGACGCGGGTCGGCCCAGATCTGAACCCGCGTGCGCTCGGCGCCGATGCCGGCCAGCGCCAGGGCGGCGGCGACATTCACGTTGGCGGGGAACCCGGCGGCGGCCTCCAGGGCGTTCCCCTCGAACACGCGTAGCGGAGCGGTGATGGCGCCCACGTCGATGCCGTGTTCCACCAGATAGGGTGCGCCAGCCAGCCCCTCGGGTGGCTTGCGGCTCTCGATGGTGACGCTGTCGACCCGGCCCTCGGCGGCCGCGCGCACGGCATCAAGGCCGAGCAGCGCGCCGGTGGGAACCACGATCCGCGCGCCGGTTTCGCGGGCGCGTTCGACCAGGTGCAGCCGCGGCAGAAGCGCGCCGACCGAGGCGGGCACGAAGATGCGCCCCGCGGCGATCGCCGGCTCGGCGATTTGCTCGAACACGCCGGCCGGCGCCGCTTCGACCACGATATCGGCCCCGGCGAGATCGGCCAGGCCGACCACGTGCGGCGGGGTGCGGAAGCCGGAGACGCGCTGGGCGGAGCGGGCCCTGTCGCGCGCGGCAATCGCGATGAGGCGCAGCCCTTCGACGCCGGCGTCGAGCGCCCGGGCGAGCGGGAGCCCGATAGCGCCGAGGCCGCCGATCGAAACGGTCGAGGTCATGAGTTCGATCCCGTCCAACGAGTTTTCCACGCAGCGGAAGGCTGACTCCCGCGCGACGAGCGTAAGCCAGGAGCCGCGCAAGGGCCATCTATGCGCCTCGACAGATCGGAGGCTCGATCATGGAGGCAGAGCGGGACGGCGTCGCGTCAGGCCCGTTCCATGTCGGCGAACGGCAGGTGCAGGCGCGCGCGGGCGTGCGAGAACGCATGGACCAGAGAGGCGCGCGCGCGATCCGCGACTCCATGCCCGAGCAGAACCGCGCGTTCTTCGGGTTGCTGCCATTCCTGCCGGTGGCGATCGAGGCCGGGGGTTGGCCCGCCGCGACGATCCTGACGGGATCGCCGGGGTTCATCTCCAGCCCCGATCCGCGCACGCTTCGCGTCGCGGCACTTCCCGACCGGGCCGATCCGGCGGCGCAATACTTCGCGGCGGGCGCTGCCATCGGGATGCTCGGCATCGATCTGGCGACGCGGCGGCGGAATCGCGCGAACGGCCGGATCGCGCGCATCGATGCCGGCGGATTCGAGGTCGCGATCGAGCAGAGCTTCGGGAATTGCGCGCAATACATCCAGGCGCGTGAAATCGAGATGATGGCCCCCCCGAACGAGCCCGCGGCAGCCACGCGGGAGCGGCTGAGCGGCTTGGACGGCGCGGCACGTGAACAGATTGCGCGCGCGGACACATTCTTCGTCGCCTCCGGCAGTGACGCGGGGATGGATATATCGCACCGCGGCGGCCGCCCCGGCTTCGTCCGCGTGGACGGCGGCGTGCTCACGGTGCCGGACTTCGCGGGCAACCACTACTTCAACACGCTCGGCAATTTCGCGGCGGGTGGTCGGGCCGCTCTGTTGTTCCCGGATTTTGCGAACGGGACGTTGCTGAACGTCGCGGGCGAGGTCGAGATCGTGTGGGACGAAGCCGAGGTGCGCCGGTTCCGGGGCGCCGAGCGGCTCTGGCGCGTCCGCGTCTCCTCCGGATGGCGGCGGCGCGGCGCGCTGCCGATCCGATGGAGGCTGCGCGAGTACGCGCCGACAACGATGGCGACGGGAACCTGGGAGGCGACCGGCACGCCCGTGTCGGCCGACGGTCAGGCCGCGTTCTCCGCGTGAGCGCGGGCCGCCGTCAGGTCGGCCTGCGTGTTGACGTTCAGGAACGGATCTCGCGGCTCGGCCGAGAAGACCACCTGCCGCATGCCGATCGCCTCCGCGAAGCGTCCGGCGCTGCGCGACCCGGGAACCGACAGCACCCGGCGCAACTCATCGCGGATCGAGATGGGCCAGAGCGCGACCAGCGGGTGCCTCCGCCCGGCACTCGCGGCGCAGGCGGGGGCCGGAGCGAGCGCGGCGGCCAGTCCGGCCGGCACGAAAGGCGTGTCGCCCGGCACCGTCAGCAGCGCCCGCCCCCTGTGCCGCGCCGCCCAGTCCAGCCCGGCCAAGACGCCGGCCAGCGGGCCGCGGCCGGTGAACGCGCCGTCCGCCAGCACGGGCGCGCCGTAGTCGGCGAAGCGCGCGGGATCGCCGTTGGCGCTGATCGCCACGAACTCGGCTTCTGCGGCGAGGCGTTCGAGCACGCGCGCCAGCATCGGCCGGCCGCCCACCTCCAGCAGCGGCTTGTCGCCACCGCCCAGGCGCCGGGCGCCCCCGCCGGCCAACGCCAGCGCGAAAAGGCCGGGGACGCGCCCGGCCCCGGCCGTCGCCATCACGGAATTGGGGCGAGCGATCGGGACTCGAACCCACGGCATCCAGGACCACAACCTGGCGCTCTACCACCTGAGCTACGCCCGCCACGAGGAATGGCGCGGGTTCTCGCCGATCAGAGTGCGGGCGTCAACGTGCCCGCATCGACTCCCAGGCGCTGCGCTCGCGGAAATGCCGGCGCAGCCGCGCAACGGCCTCGTCCAGCACCTCGTCGCGCTTGCAGAACGCGAAGCGTGCGTAGTTTCGCGGCGGGTCCGGGGCGTCGTAGAACGCCGTCACGGGGACGGCCGCGACCTTCGCGTGCCGGGTGATGTGGCGGCAGAACGCTTCGTCGTCGGGGGGAAAGCCGAGCGGGGTGAAGTCGGCGGTGACGAAATAGGTGCCCCGCGACGGCAGAACCGTCATCCCGAGCCCAACCAGCCCGGAGGCCAGCCGGTCGCGCTTGGCGGCGAGGGCGTCGGCGAGCCCGGCGAAATAGGCGTCGTCCTTGGCGAGCCCGACCGCCACCGCGCGTTGCAGGTTGGGCGCCGTGGTGAAGGTCAAATTCTGGTGCGCCTTGGCCACCACATCAGCGAGCGCGGCGCACGCGCTCACGTAGCCCACCTTCCAGCCGGTCAACGAGAAGGTCTTGCCGGCGCTGCCGATCCGCATGACCCGCTCGCGCATTCCCGGCAAGGTCATCAGCGGAATGTGCCGCGCGCGGTCGAAGGTGAGGTGTTCGTAAACCTCGTCGCACACCGCGTAGGCGTCATGGCGGGCCAGCAAATCGGCGATGAATCCAAGCTCGCACGGGGTGAACACCTTGCCGGTCGGGTTCATCGGCGTGTTGAGCACGATCGCCTTGGTGCGTGGCCCGAAGGCGGCGGCCAGCCCGGCGCGGGGCAGGGACCACTCCGGCGGAGTGAGCCGTACCAGACGCGGGATCGCGCCGAGCAGGCGGATGATGGGCAGGTAGGTGTCGTACACCGGCTCGATCACCACCACCTCGTCGCCCGGATCGAGCAGCGCCATCAGACAGGCGGTGATCGCCTCGGTGGCACCGGAGGTGACGATCACCTCGCGCAGCGGATCGACCTCGATGCCGTAGAAGCGCGCATTGGCGGCGGCGACCGCGTGGCGCAGCTCCGGCACGCCGGGCATCGGCGGATACTGGTTGCGGCCGTCGCGCAGCGCGGCGTCGGCGGCGTCGAGCATGTCGGCCGGGCCGTCGGTGTCGGGGAAGCCCTGGCCGAGGTTGATCGCCTGATGCTCGACCACGAGCGCTGACATCACGGTAAAGATCGTCGTTCCGAGGCCGGACAGCAGGGAATTGGCGGGCTTCACCGGCGGTCTCCTCGGATTGCGGGCGCGCAGTATGGGTGCCGCCCGGGTCGGGTCAACCGGAACTGCCCAATTCCAGGGCACGCCAGTGGTCATTTGCCCATGGCGTGGGCTAAGGATCGCCCGGCATCGGCCGCGCAGGCCGGCGCGCCTCTGGCACGGTCCGTGCAACGAAGTGCGACAAGGAGGCCCGGCGACCCCGGGGCGATCAGGGATGAAGAAAATCGAGGCGGTCATCAAGCCGTTCAAGCTGGACGAGGTGAAGGAGGCGCTGCACGAGGTCGGGCTGCAAGGGATCACGGTCGTCGAGGCCAAGGGCTTCGGCCGCCAGAAGGGCCACACCGAGCTGTACCGCGGCGCGGAATACGTCGTGGACTTCCTGCCGAAGGTGAAGATCGAGGTGGTGTGCGACGATGCCCTCGCCGAGCGCGCCGTCGAGGCGATCGTCAATGCCGCCCGCACCGGGCGGATCGGCGACGGCAAGATCTTCGTCTCCTCTCTTGAGGAGGTGGTCCGCATCCGCACCGGCGAGCGCGGCGAGGACGCGATCTAGCCCGCGGGATCGGAAACGACTACAGGGCGCGAACACGCCCGCGGGGGCGGCATGGACAAGGTTGGGGGCAAGAGGAATGGCGAAGAAGCCTGGCACGGCGAACGGCGATGCCGTCGGCAAGGTGATGGAGATGCTGGGCGAGCACTCCGTCGAATACGTCGATCTGCGGTTCACCGATCCGCGCGGTAAATGGCAGCACACGGCGCAGCACGTCTCCACGATCGACGAGGAGGTGTTCCGCGACGGCGTGATGTTCGACGGCTCCTCGATCGCTGGCTGGAAGGCGATCAACGAGTCCGACATGATCCTGCTGGCGGACGCCGAGACGGCGGTTATGGACCCGTTCGCCGCCAAGCCGAGCCTGATCCTGGTCTGCGACATCATCGAGCCGTCCACGGGACAGCCCTACAACCGCGACCCGCGCTCCACCGCCAAAAAGGCCGAACAGTATCTGCAGGCGAGCGGCATCGGCGATGCCTGCTTTGTCGGACCCGAGGCCGAGTTCTTCATCTTCGATAGCGTGAAGTTCGGCGTCGGTGGCAATTACGCGATGTACCAGCTCGACAGCCAGGAGGGGCCGCAGGCGTCCATGAAGGACTACCCTGAGGGCAATATGGGCCACCGCCCCTTGGTGAAGGGCGGCTATTTTCCGGTCCCGCCGGTGGATGCCGAGAGCGACCTGCGCGCCGAGATGCTGTCCACGATGGGCGAGATGGGCGTGACGATCGAGAAGCACCACCACGAGGTGGCGCAGAGTCAGCACGAGCTGGGCATCAAGTTCGGCCCGCTGGTGCGGTTGGCCGACCATCTGCAAATCTACAAATACTGCATCCACAACGTCGCCCACAGCTACGGCAAGACCGCGACCTTCATGCCGAAGCCGATCTATGGCGACAACGGCTCGGGGATGCACGTCCATCAGTCCATCTGGAAAGCCGGCAAGCCGCTGTTCGCGGGCAACGGCTACGCCGACCTGTCGGAATCGGCGCTCTACTACATCGGCGGCATCATCAAGCACGCCAAGGCGCTGAACGCCTTCACCAACCCGCTGACCAACAGCTACAAGCGCCTGATCCCGGGCTTCGAGGCGCCGGTTCTGCTCGCCTACTCGGCGCGCAACCGCTCGGCGTCGTGCCGCATTCCGTACGCGACCAGTCCGAAGGCCAAGCGCGTCGAGGTGCGCTTCCCCGATCCGGGCGCGAACCCCTATCTGGCGTTCGCGGCGATGCTGATGGCCGGCCTCGACGGCATCCGCAACAAGATCCATCCGGGCGACCCGATGGACAAGGACCTCTACGACCTTCCGCCGGACGAGCTGAAGGGCATTCCGACGGTGTGCGGCAGCCTGCGCGAGGCGCTGACCTCGCTCGAGGGCGACCACGAATTCCTGCTGGCCGGCGACGTGTTCAGCACCGACCAGATCGAGAGCTACATCGAGCTGAAATGGAGCGAGGTGTACCGCTTCGAGCACACGCCGCACCCGGTCGAATTCGAGATGTATTATTCGGTCTGAGCGGGCGCCCGCCGGAATTGCGGCAACCCGGTCAGAGAAGGATCGCGGATGACAAACGAGGAAGAGATTCGGGATTTCTGGAATACGCACCCTTGTGGTGAGCATCAGGTAGAAAGCCTCAGAGGTGATTACGAAGCGTTCTTTAATCGGTACGATGAAATGCGCTGGAAGCGCGAGGGCCACATTCTGCGGCGGCTTGACGCGATCGACTTTAAGGGACAACGAGTTCTTGAAATCGGTCTAGGGCAGGGCGCGGAAGCTGAGCAGATAATCCGGCGCGGCGCGGTGTGGTCCGGCGTCGACCTGACGCCAGAGGCAGTAGCCCGCGTGTCCGCGCGCCTGCGCCTCAGAGAGCTACCCCACGAGCGTCTTGAATGCGCCAGCGCGTTGGCCCTGCCGTTTCCCGACGACAGCTTCGATGTCGTGTTCTCGCATGGCGTCCTGCACCATGTCCCCGAAGTGAAGGCCGCGCAGCGCGAGATTGCCCGCGTTCTCAAACCGGGCGGAAAGCTGATAGCCATGCTATATGCGCGTCGGTCGCTCAACTACTTCGTGTCCATAGCAGTGGTGCGCCGCCTCGCGGTTGCCCTTTTCTACCTCCTCGGCGTGCGGCCTGGCGGCATCGTCGGCGGCCATCTGGCCAATGCGCGGAAAGTCGGATTGCGGCGATACCTGGCGATGTCGCAATTCATCCACCACAACACGGACGGGCCGGAAAACCCCTACGCCAAGGTTTATGACGCGTCTGCTGCACGGACCGATTTTCCGGACTTCCGCATTGAGCACATCCATCAGGATTTCATGCATGCCCCGCCCCTGCCGGTGGCTCCGCTCAAGCCGCTGGCGGGCTTTCTCGGTTGGCATCTATGGGTGCATATGAAGTCGCTAAAGGAATCGCATCGCTAATGCGGCGCCCAATCGCATAGACATTCGGCGGGGGGCGTCATGCTTCCTCGGTCGCCGCTTCCGCCTCGATCTCCAGGACCTCCTCGGCCCGCGCCGCGTCCACCGTCTCCACGCCGCGAAGCACCCGTTGCACGGCGCGGGTCCGCCGGCGCGCCGCCTCGATCGTGTTCGCCATCGCGCCGGCGCTCTTCAGGAGTTTCGCCAGCACCTCGTCCATCGTCAGCATTTCCCGGCGCGTCGCGCCCAGCAACTCCCGCACCTGGTCGGCCTTCTGCTCCAAGGCGAGGCCGACGAGCCCCAGATGGATCGTGCGCAGCAGCGCGGGCAGCAAACTCGGTCCCATCACGAGCACGCGGCACGTCCGCCCGATTTCGTCGATCAGGCCGGGGATGCGCGCCACCTCGGCAAACAGGCTGTCGGTCGGCAGGTACATCACCGCGAACTCCACCGTCGCCGGCGGGACGATGTATTTCGTCGCGATCTTGCGGGCCTGCTCGCGGACCGTGCGCTCCAGGCCCTTGCGGGCGGCGCGCTCGGCCTCGGCGTCCCCGATCTCGGCGGCGCTCAGCAGCCGCTCGTAGTCCTCGACGGGGAACTTGGCGTCGATCGGCAGCAGCAGCGGCGCCGTGCCGCCACGCCCGGGCATCCGTACCGCGAACTCCACCGCCTCGTCGCTGTCGGGAGACAGCCGGCAGTTGGTCTCATAGCTGCCGGGCGGCAGGATGTCGTCGAGGAGCGCCCGCACCTGAGTCTCGCCCCAGCCGCCGCGTGTCTTGACGTTCGCGAACAGCCGCTTGATGTCGCCGATCTGGGCGGTGACCGCCTGCACGTCGCCCATCGCCTTCTGCACCGCCGCGAACTGGTCGATCACGCGCGCGAAGCTGTCGTTCATCTGCTTCTCCACCGCCGCGTGGAGCTGCTCGTTCACGGTGCGCTGGATCTCCGCGAGCTTCGCCTCGTTGGCCTCTCGCATTTCCTGCAGCTTGGCGTCCAGCAGCGCGCGCGTGGCCTCGGACTGGCGCGCCGTGTCCTCGGCACCGCGACGCTGACCCTCGGCGAGCGCCAGGCGCAGCTCTCCCTGCTCGCGCGAGAGCACGGTGCGAACCTGCTCGATGCCGGAATCGAGCGCACCGCGCAGCGCGGCGAGCCGGTCGGCCGCCTCGCCGCCGACGCCCATCATCGTCATCCGCGTCGCCTCGGATTCGCCGCGCACGCCGGCGAGGCTCTGCTCGGCCAGGATGCGCAGCCGCTGGATCTCCCGGCCGGCGCGCAACAGCAGCAGAAGCGCGATCAGCGCGGCGGCTGCGGCGAGGGCGGCGAATGGGGCGGCGAGCTCGTTCGGCATCTGGGCTCCTGTGGCGCGATCGGCGTGATTATCGGCTAGACTTGTCGTTTCGGAAAGCAACAAGAGGCGCATGTGCGGCCGGTCCAGCCCTTCACCTTCGAGGATGTGCGTCCCGGCCTCGTGCTGCGTTCGGCGCGCGCGATCCCGATGGACCGCGACAGCATCACTGCGTTCGCGCGCCAGTACGACCTGCATCCCGCGCATCTGTCGGAAGCGACGGCCGCGTCCAGCATGTTCGGCGTGTTTTGCGCCAGCGGTTGGCACACCGGCGCGGTCACCATGCGGCTGATCAGCGAAACCATGCCGATCGCGCGCGGCGGGATGGGGGCGGGCGTTGAGAGGCTGCGCTGGCTGCGCCCCGTTCGGGGCGGCGATGCGCTCCGAATCGAGATCGAGATCCTGGCCACCCGCGCTTCGCGGTCGCGCCCCGACGCGGGGGTGGTGACCTATTGCTGCACCACGCTCAACCAGCGCGACGAGCCGGTGCAGCGGTTCACGACGACCGTGCTGTTTCCCCGTCGCGCGGCCTCGGCGCCGGACGGAGCGGCGTAAGCGTGTTTTCCGCCTCCAGTCCCGGCAGCAGGGCGCGGAGCGCGGGATAGTCGCGTTCGCCGACGCAGACCAGATACTCGCGACTGGCGCGCGCCGCCGCCGATCCGACCGCCACCGGCAACCCATCGGGGCCCAGGGGCAGCGCGGTCAGGCCGAGGTCGTTGTACACCTTCAGCAACCGCGGGCCGGCGCGCCAGATCGCGGGATCGCGGCCTTCCTGGCGCGCGAGGTCGCGCAGACGCCAGATCGCGGAGACGCGGTCGGTGTCGGAGCCGACCGGGTCGCCCAGGGCGACCAGCAGGCCGCCCGCCCGCCGGAAGGGCACGGCGGCGCGCTCGGCCTCTCCGAACAGGAGGCCGTCGGCGCGGTCGGGCGGGCGGGCGCCCAGCATCAGCAGGCGCAGCCGTGCCTCGACGCCCCACGGGCGCCACCGCACGCGCCCAGGCCGCAACAGCAGCCACACCGCGACCAGCGCCAGCGCCACCACCAGTGCGAGGCTTGCGCGCAGCGTCCAGGACATCGCGGGCGACAGCACGAGTTCCCAGAAGGCGTTGTCCGCCATCCCGTAAACCCGGCGACGGAACCCGGCCAACGCCAAACCGCAGGCGGCGAGCGCGAGCAGCGACAGGGCGCTCGCGCGGTCCAGCGGTCCGCTCAGCAGGCGGGCGTGACGATAGAAGCAGCTGCGAAACGGAGCCAGGGCCAGCGCTGCGAGCGCCAGCACGCCGATGGGCCAAATGCGCTCGTTCTCGCCGAGGATGAAGCCGGCGGCGACGACCAGAAGCAGCAGGGCACCGCTCCAGGCCAGATTGACGCGCCGGATCAGCCCGATCGCCATCACCACCAGCCCGGCGCCGATCAACGAGGGCACGAATTGGCCAGCCTGGCGCGCGATGTCGGCGATCGCTGCGGGCGGCGTCGCCGGGGCGGCGCGCGGCGCCAGCAGAGCGAGGCCGAGCAGCAGCACGCCTGACAGCGCGACCGCGCCGCTGGCCGCGGCGGCGGCGAAATCCGGCTCGCTCCAGCGCGGACCGCGCACTCCGCCGCGAGCGAGCGCCCAGACGCCCCGAACCAGAATCTCGTTGCCGGCGAACAGCGTCCCGGCGAGGAACAGCGGGATGACGTAGTAGTAGAGCCGGAACACCGCGATGGCCGCGATGATGCGCGACGGCGGCAGGAACGGCGACAGGCCGAACAGCAAGGCGGTGTCGAACACACCCAGGCCGCCGGGCAGGTTCGACGCGAGCCCCGCGCTGAACGCCACGAGATAGACGCCCACGAACAGCAGCCACCCGAGCCTCGGCGCCGCCGGCAACAGCACCCACAGGATCGTCGCCGCCGCCGCCACGTCCGCGGCCGCGAGCGCGATTTGCAGCAGCGCCAGTCGCGGACCGGGGAGCGCCAAGCTGTGCCCTAGCACCTTGAACGTGCCGAGCAGCGCCGACAGCGCGAGATAGAGCAGGACGCCGCCCCACAGCAGCGCGCCGAGCGCGTACAGCGCCGCGCGCGGCACATGCTCGCCCACATAAGGCAGGGCGGCCGGCATCGCGAGCAGGATGGACCCCGCGAGTACCATCCCGCCCAGCCCGAAGGTGAGGCTGCAGAAAGCGATCGTCTTGCCGATCTGAACCGGTGTCAGCCCCCATTGGGCATACAGCCGATAGCGCACTGCCGCGCTGGACACCGCCGCGAACCCCAGATTGTGCGACAGCGCGCAGGCGCAGAACGAGGCCAGCGCGACGCGCCGGTAGGACAGCGTGTGGCCGGCATAGATCGTGCCCAATCGGTCGTACAGCGTGAGCACGCCATAGGCGAGCACGGCGCAAAGGAATCCCAACACGAGCTGCAGCGGGCTGATGGCACGGATCGCCCGGCCGATATCGGCGAGCTGAAGGTGGCGGAATTCCCTCTGCACGGCATAGAACGCCGCGAACAACAGCGCGACGCCCAGCAGCGCCGGCAGGTGCCGTGCCGCGCGGGCGAGCTTCGCGGCCCGCAGCCCCTCACTCCGACGTCCCGCAAGGGGAGGGGGAGGCGAGACGACGGGGCGCTTGACTGCCCCCCCTCCTGTGCGGGAGGGGGTGGGGGAGGGGTTTGCGTGCCGCATTAAGCCGCGTCAGCGGGGCGCGCGAGCGCGGCCTCGATCAGCGCGACCGTCTCGGCCTGCCCGTACAGCGCGATGAACCCGCCGAATCGCGGTCCCTCGTTCTGGCCGAGCAGCACCTGATAGAGGCAAGCGAACCATGCGCGCAGTTCGGGGAAGGGATGGCGCTTGCCCACCTCGAACACCGCGTTCTGGAGCCTCTCGGAGTCGGTGGCGGGCTCCATCCCGCGCAGCGTCTCGGCGAGATCGGCCAGCGCGGCGCGCTCGACCTCGGTGGGTTCGCGGTACCGCTTCGCGGGCCGGACGAAGTCGCGGTAATAGGCGATGGCGTGCGTCACCAGCTTGTCGAGGAACGGCATCGTCTCTGGCGAGGCATCGGGGCCGTAGCGGCGGATGAAGCCCCAGAGGATGGCGGGCGTCTCGGCGTTCACGACGCTTGCCAGATTGAGCAGCATGGCGAACGAGACCGGGCTGCCGCCATGGTTGGGCAGGAATCCCGCGTGGATGTGCCACGCGGGGTTCGCCCGCGCCTCGTCCGGCGTCTGCGTGGCGAGCCGCGCCGCGTTGGCGAGATACTCGTCGGTCGCGCGGGGGATGACGTCGAAGTAGAGCCGCTTGGCCCGCTGCGGCTGGTTGTACATGAACTGACCGAGCGCCTCGGGCGGGGCATAGCGCAGCCATTCGTCTACCGAGAGCCCGTTGCCCTTCGACTTGCTGATCTTCTGCGCCTGCTCGTCGAGAAACAGCTCGTAGGTGAAGCCGGCCGGCGGAGCGGCGCCGAGGATGCGACAGACGCGGCCCGACAGGCGCACGCTGTCGATCAAATCCTTGCCCGACATCTCGTAGTCGACGCCGAGGGCGTACCAGCGCATCGCCCAGTCGGCCTTCCATTGCAGCTTGCAGGCGCCGCCCTTCACCGATGTCTCGACCATCTCCGAATTGGCGGGGTCGCGCCATGCCACGGTGCCCGCAACGGCATCCCAATGCTCGATCGGCACCTGCATGACCTGGCCGGTGCGCGGATGGATCGGCAGCACGGGGGAGTAGGTGGCGCGGCGCTCCGGCCCAAGCGTCGGCAGGATCACCGCCATGACCTCGTCGAAGCACTCCAGTACCCGGACCAGGGCGGCGTCGAACCGGCCGGATTGGTAGTACTCGGTCGAGGAGGCGAATTCGTAGTCGAAGCCGAAGGAATCGAGAAAAGCGCGCAGTCGGGCGTTGTTGTGGGCGCCGAAGCTTTCATGGGAGCCGAACGGATCGGGTATTCGGGTCAGCGGCTTGCCCAGGTATTGGGCCAGCAGGTCGCGGTTCGGCACGTTGTCGGGCACCTTGCGCAGCCCGTCCATGTCGTCGCTGAACGCGATCAGCCGCGATGGGCGGCCGGTCAGCTCGGCGAAGGCGTGACGCACCCAGGACGTGCGGGCCACCTCGCCGAAGGTGCCGATATGCGGCAACCCGGAGGGGCCGTAGCCGGTCTCGAACAGCGCCGTATCCTTGCCCGATCGCGCCAGCCGGTCGGCGATTTTCGCCGCCTCCTCGAACGGCCACGCCTTGCGCGTCGCGACCTCATTGCGATGTTCCGCCATTCCGCGGAACCTAGGTACCGGCCGAGGGCCGGTCAATCAGAAGCGGCCGGTCCTTACGCGGCGATCATCAGCCGGTTGAGGTAGGGATCCACGGCTGGCCGGCCAGGCAGCGTCACCGGCCGATAGAGGAACGCGAAGATGGGCAAGACCGAATACTGCGCCTGCAGGATCAGGCGCGGCTTCAGCACGGGAGGCATTCCCATGTGGATGCCATACGTGTCCGCCAGGAACGCCGTGCCGCTTGGGCCGACGATGGTGCGGATGTTCTCCGCGCCATAGTGCCGGTCCAGCTCTGCTTGGGCGTAGGGCCGGGCGCGCAGCCGAGCCGCCGTCCGGTGCGAGCCCAGCACGTAGATGTGGGGACCGGAGTCCGCGTCCACGTCCGTCAGATAGATGAACAGCTTGAGGAAGCGCCAGTCGTCCGTGTCGCGGTGGAACCGCTGCGTCGCCGCGAGCCGGCGCGGCGAGGGAAAGGACCATCGGACCCCCAGACTTGAGAGAGTGGGCTTGCAGCCCAGATAATCGGCCGCGATCCGCAGAACGGTGGGCGCGTTGACCAGGTCCAGCACATCCCGGCAGCGCAGTACGGCTTCGAGGGGATAGGCGGCTGCGACCGAGCCGGCGGGAAGGCCGTCCAGGGGGACGAGACAGCCACCAGTGCCGACGACCCTTTCGCCACGGAAGTATGCCGTGATCCGCTCGATTGTTTCAACTGGTACAAAATCGTCTGCGAGAGCCGATAACCCGCGATCGTTCAAGTTGCCGACCGTCTGACGGCAGAAGGGATCATCGTCGTCCGCCCCTGGATCTCGGGCATGACGGAGGCGAATCGCCGCCGCGATGCCGCCCGACACGGCCCGGCGCAGGCTGGGGTGCGTGACGAGCCGCTGGGCGTAGTAGAACGCCGCACGGCCGGGCCGAAAGCCCGGCCCTGGCGTGAGCCGCGCATAAGGCACCATATCGTTCCGCCTTACATATTTTCACGAAACAGAAATAAACATCTTCCTGGAAATGTCCATATAATTCGACGCCCCTTCGACGGGCTTCCGACCTACTTCACCAGTCTGCATCCGCCCGCATTCAGCGGCCGGAATGCATCGTCGGCGGGAATGGTGCGCAGCTGGGTGTAGTAGTCCCACGGCGCTTTGGACTGAGCCGGGGTCTTCACCTGAAACAAGTACAGGTCGCGCAGCACGCGGCCGTCGATGCGCAGTTTACCGTCGTGGGTCATGAAGTCGTTGATCGGCATGTCGCGCATCTTCGCCATGACCTTCAGCGGATCTTTCGAACCGATTGCCTGCACGGCTTGGAAATAGTGATGCAGCGCGCTGTAGACGCCGGCCTGGACCATCGTCGGCTCCTGATGGACGGCGGCCATGAATCGCTTGGAGAAGGTGCGCGTCGCATCGTCCTGGTCCCAGTAGAAGGCCGAGGTCAGCTCCAGCCCCTGCGCCACCGGCAAACCGAGGCTGTGGATGTCGGTGATGAACACCAGCAGCCCGGCGAGCTTCTGGCCGCCCTGCTTGGTCAGGCCGAACTCGGCGGCCTGCTTGATCGCATTCACGGTGTCCTGCCCGGCGTTGGCAAGGCCCACGATCTGCGCGCCCGAGCCCTGCGCCTGGAGAAGATAGCTGGAGAAATCGCTCGTGCTGAGCGGCGCCAGCGCCTGGCCGAGCACCTTGCCCCCGTTCGCCTGCACGACCGCCGCGGTGTCGCGCTCCAGGGCGTGTCCGAAGGCGTAGTCGGCGGTGAGGAAGAACCAGCTCTTGCCGCCCGCCTTGACAATCGCCGAGCCGGTGCCGTGCGCCAGCGCGTAGGTGTCGTAGACCCAGTGCGCCGCATAGGGCGAACAGTTCTTGCCGGTGATGTCGGAGCTGCCGGGGCCGCTGAACAGGACCAGCTTCTTCATGCCGTCGGCCACGCCCTCGACGGCCAGCGCCACTCCGGAGTTCGGCACGTCCGCGATCACGTCCACGCCGTCCGCCTGGTACCATTTGCGGGCGATCCCGGCGCCGATGTCGGGCTTGTTCTGGTGGTCCCCGGAGACCAGCTCGATCGGCTTGCCGAGCAGCTTGCCGCCGGCATCGGCGATCGCCATCTTTGCCGCCTCGACCGAGCCGGGGCCGCCGAGGTCGGCATAGAGGCCCGACATGTCGGTGAGCACGCCCACCTTCACCGGCCCTTCGTTCCCCTGCGCCCGGGCGACGCCGACCGAGAGGGCGACCGAGGCCGTGAGCGCGAGCAGTTGGGCGAGCAGGCGCATGGGCGTTCTCCCTTGGCGTTCGTTGTTGCGGTTCCGAACCCGCGACCGGCGATATGAGGCGTCCGCCGGGTTGTGTCCAGCCCGGCGAGTACATGCAGGCGTGCCGAGGGCGGGGCGGCTTGCGGGACCGATCAAGCTCGGTCGCCGCCGAATTGCTCGCGCAGCGTGGGTTTATGCAACTTGCCGGTCGCGTTCCGGGGCAGCACCTCGGTGAAGGCGATCGAACCCGGCAGCTTGTAGCGCGCCAGATGGGCGGCGCAGTGGCTGATGATTTCGAGTTCCGTCAGACTTTCTCCCGGCTTCAGCGCCACCACGGCCCGTCCCACCTCGCCCCATCGCGCATCGGGCACGCCGATCACCGCGGCCTCGGCGATCGCCGGAAGTTGGTAGATCACGTTCTCCACCTCCGCCGGATAGACGTTCTCGCCGCCGGAGATGTACATGTCCTTCCACCGATCGACGATGGTGAAGAATCCTTCATTGTCCACTACCGCGGCGTCGCCGGTGTGCAGCCAGCCGTCGGTGAACGCCGCCCGCGTGGCCTCCGGGCAGCGCCAGTACCCGGGCGTGACATTCGGGCCTCTGACCCAGATCTCGCCGACTTCGCCCCGATCCACATCCCTCCCGTTCAGGTCCACGGTCCGCACCTCGGTGTGCAGCACGGGCTTGCCGGCGGAACCAGCCTTTCGCGCGGCATCCGACTGCCCCAGGATGAGAACGAGCGGACCCGTTTCGGTCATCCCATACCCCTGCTGCAAGATCACGCCCCGGCTCTGCCACGCCTCGATCAGCGACACGGCGGCTGGAGCGGCGCCGATGCAGGCGAACGCCAGCCGGGAGAGATCGGTCGTCGCGAAGCTCGGATGCTGTGCCATGAATTGGTAGTGCGCCGGCACGCCGAAAAAATGGGTGATGCCGAGTGCGGGATCGCCGAAGAGCCGCAGCGCCTCGCCCGGATCGAAGCTGCGCATGACCAGAACCGCGCCGCCGGAATGAAAGACTGGGTTGGCGAAGACATTGAGCCCGCCGGTATGGAACAGCGGCAAGACGGAGAGGACCGCCGCCACGGAGGAGATGAGAGCGGGGCCGGTGCTGTTCACCGCGTTCCAGACGGTCATGCCGTGCGTGATGATCGCGCCCTTCGGCAGCCCGGTCGTGCCGGAGGTGTAAAGGATCGTGCAAGCGTCCTCGTGCGTCGCCCGATGCACTGCGTCCAGCCGGCGGGCTTCGGCGATGGCGCGTTCATAGGGGCTGTTGTTCGGGCCGCGCAGGCAGAGATGCGCGATGGGATGATCTCGCGCGAGCTGCTTTGCAGCTCCGGCGAAGTCCTCGTCGTGGATGAGCACCGTGGGCGAGCAATCCGCGATGATCGCGCGCAACTCGGCCAGCGCCAGCCGCCAGTTCAGCGGGACGAAGATCGCGCCCAGCCGGAAGCAGGCGAACTGAGCCTCGAAAATGTCGGTCGTGTTCTGCGCCAGGACCCGAAACCGCCGCACCCGGACCCACGCCGCAGGTATTGCGCAGATACCCCGCGAGCTTCGCGATTCGCAGGTCGAACTCCCGGTAGGTAAAGCGCCGTCCCTCGGCCAGATCGACCGCCGCGAGAGCGTCGGGTCGGTGCGCGGCGTGATGCGCGATCCAATCATGGTAGAGAACGGGCATGCGGCCTCCCTTACGCGGCGTGCAGCCTTACTGGCATCCTGCGGATGCTGTTGAGCAGGTTGGAGCGCACGCGCCGCACCGGCTTCAGCAGCTCGGCCCACGCGAGTCGCGGCGCCAGCTCCTCCAGCAGGATGCGCAACTGCATCTCGCCCAGCCGAGAGCCGAGGCAGAAATGCGTGCCGATGCCGAAGGCGAGATGCGGTTCGCCCTTGCGGGTGATGTCGAAGCGTTCCGGATCGGTGAAGCGCGCCTCGTCGAAATTGGCCGAGACGTACCACATCGCGACCTTGTCGCCCTTGCGGATCGGCTGGCCACCGATCGCGCCATCGGCTATCGCGTTGCGGCGCATGTGCAGGATCGGGGAGACCCATCGCAGGATCTCGTCCACCGCGCATGACGTAAGCCGTGGATCGCCGCGCAGGCGTCGCCATTCGCCGGGATTGTCGATGAAGGCGAGCAGGCCGCCGGAGATGGAGTTGCGGGTCGTCTCGTTGCCAGCGACGATCAGGAGGATGAAGGTGGACAGGAAGCTCGCACGGTCCAAAGGCTGCCCGTCAACGCGCGACTGCACCAGCATGCTGACCAAGTCATCGCCGGGCCGTCGCGTCCGGGCCGCCCACAGCTCGGCCGCATAGGCGCGGAGCGCGGCGAGCGCCTGCGCGAAGTGCTCGGGGTCCTTGCGCAGGTCGCGATCCGTCTCGCCCACAACCATGTTGGACCACTCGAACAGCCGCGCCCGGTCCTCCTGCGGAACATCGAGCAACTCCGCCAACATCTGGATCGGAAGCTCGGCCGCAACCATCTCCACCCAGTCGCAGTCGCGGGCCTCAAAGGCCCGGTCGAGCAGGAGACGCACCCGCGCGCGGATGCGCTCCTCCAGGGAGCGCAGTCGGGTCGGTGTGAAGCCGGGCGCGAGCATCCGTCGATAGAAGCTGTGCTCCGGCGCGTCCATCTGGATCATGCTGCGCGTCGTCTCCGGTCCGGCGAGCAGCGGATCGCCGGTGGTCAGCCGGATGCCGCCGTTGCGCGCATCCGAGGAGAAGGTGGCGGTATTCCTGGAGACCTGAACGATGTCGTCGTAGCGCGTGACCGCCCAGAAACCCCGTCCCCGCGCCTCTCGGTTCCAATGCACCGGATCCTCCCGACGCAAGAGCGCGAACACGGCGCGCGCGCGGTCGTCGGCGTGCAGGTCGGGATCGGCGACGTCGATGCTTTGCAGGTCCATGGCGCCGACCATCCTTCCCGGGCGTCCGCGTGCGATCAATGCTAATAACGGTGCCCGACGAAAACAAGCGGCGGCGTCGCCATTCGGGGCTCTGCTCACGGACCCGTTCGTTCCGAAGCTGGCGGAGCTGAGGGTAGCATGCGGATCAACTGGCCGAGCACGCCTGCCTTTGGGGAATGTCGGTCGAGGCTGGAAACAAGCCGTGGGAGCAACCAACGTGAAACGTTGCGAAAAATGGGCAACGCCCGCCGCCCTGCGAGGTGTTTGGTTGGCTGCGTGTGCGCTCGGCGCGATCTTGCCGTTTGCCGCGCGCGCGCAGACCGGTGCCGTCGTGCAGACCGACGCGGGAGTCGTGATCGGATTGCAGACGAAGGGCGTCGCCGAGTTCCTCGGCATCCCGTATGCCGCGCCGCCGCTCGGTGACTTGCGCTTCCGGCCGCCGCAGCCGCACGCTCCCTGGTCCGCGCCCCTGCAAGCGAAGCAGTTCGGCAGCCCGTGTCCGCAGACCGATCGGCTCGGCTCCGGCAGCACGAACGAGGATTGCCTGTTCCTGAACGTGTTCGCCCCGCTGCGGGACGGGGACGGCCAGAAGGCGGGCGACCGGCCGGTGATGGTGTTTATCCATGGCGGCAGCTTCAGTGCCGGGAACGGGGGCGTCACGCCGGGCGGCCCCGACTACACGGGCACGCAGATCGCGCGGCAGGGCGGCGTGGTGGTGGTCACCATGAACTACCGGCTGAGCCTGCTCGGGTTCCTGCCGGCCAAGGCGCTGGAGTCCGGCGGCACGTCCGGCAACTACGGCATCGAGGATCAGCAGATGGCGCTGAAGTGGGTGCGCGACAACATCGCGCGGTTCGGCGGCAATCCGCATGACGTGACGATCTTCGGCCAGTCCGCCGGCGGCATCTCCGTGCTGTATCACCTGGTCTCTCCCGGCAGCGCCGGCCTGTTCCAGCGCGCGATCATCGAAAGCAGCGACGACGGCGCGACGGTGCCGCTCGCGGTGGGCGAGCAGCTCTATTCGGGGGTCGTCACCTCCCTCTGCGGCCAGGCGTCCGACGTGGCGGCCTGCCTGCGCGATGTGCCGGTGCAGACCTTCCTGGACCTGGAGCAGGGCGGCGTGAACGGCGCACCGATCATCGACGGCGTCGTCGTTCCGGACCTGCCGACGAAGCTGTTCGCCAGCGGGATGTTCAACCGTGTGCCGGTGATCGCGGGAACGACTGGAAACGAGGGGACATACTTCATCACGCTGGCGACGAACGCGGCGGGACGAAAGCTGACGGAGGCCGACTACACGAACACGATCGCCGCTGACTTCGGCGCCAACGCCAAGGCGATCGAGGGCAAATATCCGCTGAGTACCCTATGGTTCCCCCGCCCAGACGCTGGCGGCCATCGAGACGGACTCCTTCTTCGCCTGCCCGACCGACAACGTGCGCACGCTGCTGGCCAACGACGTCCGCGTCTTCGGCTACGAGTTCAACCAGGCGAACCCGGTGCAGAACTTCCCGCTGCCGGTGCCGACGCCCAATCCGTCGGGCATCGTGCTGGGGGATTCCCACACGACGGAACTCGCCTACGTGTTCGGCCATGACGGGAACGGCAAGCGTCTGGAGGGGCAGGACCGCGCGCTGTCGCGCGCCGTCATCTCCTACTGGACCAGCCTGGCCCTCACCGGCGACCCTAATCTCTTTGTGCCGGACCTGCTCGACCGCGACGACCTGCCGCCGCCCTGGCCGGCGTTCAACCCCGCGCACCAGGTGCAGTCGCTGGCGACGCCAATCGTGCCCGCGGCGGACTTCGCCACGCGGCACCAGTGCGCGTTCTGGGCCTCGCTCGGGTATCCGGAGGTCCTGATCGAGTCCGTCCCCGCGGCGCCGTAGCTGGATTCGAAACATGGACAGGTATGGCGCGCGCACCCGCGAGCCTGTAGGCGTTTGCGGTGCCCCTGCTGCTGCCCGACTCGCCGGCCCTCGTCTCCGGTCATGGCCGCGCCGCTCTGCTGACGCCGGACGGCGAGGTTCTGCTGTTACCCGCCGAGGCGGCCGTCGTTCGGCTGCGCGCGCTGCCGCCGCCGCTGCTGGTGCATGCGCCGCTGACCTTGCGCCGGATCGGGCTGCGGGCGCTGCCGTGCTTTGATCTGCTGGAGCTGTTCGCCTTCGTCCTGCCGGCGCGCGGCGCCGCGCCGACGCCGCGCGGGCTCGCGCTCGCGCTCGACTTCGACCCGCTGGCGGGTGGGCCGGAGGCCGAGGCGGCCCTGCTGCCCGACTTCGCGGCAATACTGCTCCGTCGGCTGGCGGAGGGCCGGAGCCTGCCGTTGAACCGGGATGCGGCGGGCCTCGCGGCGCGCATGGGCAAAGCCGGCTGGGGTTGGGCGCCGTTCGTTTCCGCCGCGCTGGGCGAACCGCGCGCGGTGCCGAGCACCGAGGGCCTGAAGGTCTGGCGACGCCTGCCGGAGTGGGAGGAGATGCCGCCGCCGCCACCCCCGGCCGCGCATCCGGTGACGGAGGCCGAGGCGCGCGCGCGGCTGGCCGCTATCCTGGGCGCGGGCGCGGAGCAGCGGCCGGGACAGGCCGACTACGCCGGGGCCGCCGCCGCCGCTTTCGCTCCGCGCGAGCGGCGCGGCGATCCCCGAATCGTGCTGGCCGAGGCCGGGACGGGCACCGGCAAGACGCTGGGCTACATCGCCCCGGCGAGCCTGTGGGCCGAGCACAATCGCGGCGCGGTCTGGATCAGCACGTTCACCCGCCACCTGCAGCGCCAGATCGACACGGAGCTGGCGCGGCTATTTCCCGATCCAACCGAGCGGCGCCGACGCGTGGTCGTCCGCAAGGGGCGCGAGAACTATCTGTGTCTGCTGAACCTGGAGGACGCTGTAAGCCGGGCATTTCCGGCCGAGGTGGTGGCGCTGGCGCTAATCGCGCGCTGGGCGGCGGCGACTGCCGATGGTGATATCCAGGGCGGCGATCTGCCCGGCTGGATGACCGAGCTGTTCGGGCCGGCGACGATCATCCCGCTCGCCGATCGGCGCGGCGAATGCATTCACGCCGCCTGCCCGCATTGGCGCCGCTGTTTCGTCGAGCACACGATCCGGCGCGCGCGGGAGGCCGATCTGGTGATCGCGAACCACGCCCTGGTCATGGCCCAGGCGGCCTGGGGCGGGCTGGACGAAGCGATGGTGCCCACGCGCTATGTCTTCGACGAGGGCCATCATGTCTTCGATGCCGCCGACGGCGCCTTCGGCGCCGTTCTGTCGGGCGCGGAGGCGGCCGAGCTGCGCCGCTGGCTGCTGGGTGCAGAGGGCGGCCGGTCGCGCGCGCGGGGGCTTCGCCGACGCATTGAGGAACTGGTCGCCGGACGGCCCAATCTGGAGCCGATTCTGGATGCCGCCTTGCAGGCCGCCCGCGCGCTGCCCGCGCCCGGCTGGTCGCCGCGCTTGGCCGAGGAGGGGCCGGAGCTCGCGGGACTCGACGCCGGCCAGCCGAACCCGGCGGAAGGTTTTCTCCGCCTGATCCGCCGCCAGATCCTGGCGCGCTGCCCGGGCGCGGATGACCCGCCCCAAGGCGGCGCGCTGGAGTGCGACCTCTATCCGGTCGCGGCGGCGCTGCCGGAGGCCGCGTTGCGGCTGGAGCGGGCGTTGGCGCGCGTCGCCGAACCGTTATTGGCCTTATCTGACCGCCTCGCGGCGCGCTTGGACGACGAGGCCGACGACCTGGACACTGCTACCCGCACCCGGATCGAGGCGACGTGCCGGTCGATCATGCAACGCGCGCTCGCCCCGCTGTCGGCGTGGCGGGCGATGCTGCGCGCCGTCGCGGCGCCGCCGCCCCAGCCGGGCGAGCGGCCCGAGCATGTCCTGTTCCTGCGGCTCGACCGCCGCGAGGCGACGGACCGCGACGCCGGGCTGCATCGGCACTGGCTGGATCCGACCGTGCCCTTCGCGCTGACACTGGCCGCCCCGGCGCACGGATTGCTGGTCACCTCCGCCACGCTGCGCGATGGGGCGGAGGCGGATACGGAAACCTCGTGGGCGGCCGCCGAGGCGCGGGTCGGGGCGCCGCATCTGCCATCGCCGGCGATCCGCGCGACGGTCGCCAGCCCGTTCGATTATGCGGCGCAGACCCGTGCCTTCATCGTGACCGACCTTCCGTACGGCGACCTCGGCGCGCTCGCCGCCGCGTATCGCGCGCTGTTCCTGGCCGCCGGCGGCGGCGCGCTGGGGCTCTTCACGGCGATCCGCCGCCTGATCGCGGTCCACGCCCGCATCGCCCCGGATCTGGAGGCGCGCGGCATCCCGCTTTATGCCCAGCATGTCGATGCGATGGACAACGCGACCCTGGTCGATGTCTTTCGCGCCGAGGAGGAGAGCTGCCTGCTCGGCACCGACGCGATGCGCGACGGGGTGGACGTGCCGGGCCGGGCGCTCCGCCTGGTGGTTTTCGAGAAGGTGCCTTGGCCGCGTCCCGACATCCTGCATCGCGAGCGCCGCGTCCATCTCTCGGGGGGCGAGCCGAAATCCTACGACGATCGCATCGCCCGATTGCGGCTTCGCCAGGCGTTCGGGCGGCTGATCCGGCGCGGCACCGATCGCGGCGCCTTCGTCCTCCTCGATCGCCAAACGCCCTCGCGTCTGCTGTCCGCGCTGCCGGCGGGCGTGGCCGTGCGGCGCGTGGGGCTGTCGCAAGCGGTCTCCGAGGTGCGCAATTTCCTGAAACAACCCGTCTTTCCCGTTTGATCCGGCTGCGTGCTCCGGTACCGTCGGCGCGAGCACACAGGAGCGTTTCAAATGCCACAACTCAGGCCACTCGACGCGCCCGAGGCGCTGATCTGCACGATGGTCCTGGTCGCCGCCGCGGATGGCGGCATGACCGATCGCGAGATCGGCGTCATGTCGGGGCAGGTGCAGACCCTGCCCGCTTTCCGCGACTTCTCCGCCGAACAGCTTGACATCGCGACCGAAGCGGCGGTGGAGCTGCTGAACGAGGACGAAGGGCTGCGTCATGCCGGGAGCCTCATCCGCGCGGCGCTCAGCCCAAGGCTGCGGGAGACCGCCTATGCGCTGGCCTGCGAGGTGATCGCGGCCGACAACGTGGCCGGCCAGCAGTCGCTGGAGATGCTGGATTTCGTGCAGGCGGAACTGCACCTGGACCGCCTGGTGGCCGCGGCGATCGAGCGCGGCGTGCGGGCGCGCCATCAGCCGGCGGACTGAAGCCGCGAACTGGCGCGACAGGGCCGGACGGCGTATCGTGGACTGCATGGAAAAGGACGTGCCCCGCGCGCACCACGACCTTGGAGGCGCGGCGAAGTTCATGTGCGAGCCGGTGGACACCGCGCCGCACGGCCTGACCGCATTCGATCGCGACGTGGACGCGTTGCGTCAGGCGCTCGCGGGCAAGGGCATGATGGGGGTGGACGAGTTGCGGCGCGGCATCGAGGCGATCCCCGAGGATGATTACCACCGGCTAAGCTATTATCGGCGCTGGATTCGCTCCATCGCGGACAACCTCATCCGCAAGGGCGTCATCACCGAGGCGGAACTGGCGGCGGCGCTGGAGCGGACCCGGTGAGCGATTTCGCCCCCGGCGCCGCGGTGCGCGTTCGCGACGACTGGCCGGAGACGCGCGGGCCAGTGCATATCCGCACGCCTCACTATCTGCGCGGGATGCGGGGCCGGATCGTGCGGCGGCTGGGCGCCTTTCCGAACCCGGAAGATCTCGCCTTCGCCCGGCCCCCTTCAACGCGCGCGCTCTATCACGTCGCGTTTGATCAGCCATCCGTCTGGCGGGAAGGTTGGGCGGGGGACGAACTGCTGGTCGAAATTTTCGAACATTGGCTGGAGCCGGCATGAGCAGCATCCTTGAAACGGACGGCGAGCGTCTCTTGGCGGCGTTGCGCGCGCTGTTGGCCGAGAAGAACCTCGTGACCGAGGCCGAGATCGCCGAGCGGCGCGCCGCGACCGATGCTGCGGCGCCCGGGCAGGGCGCGCGCATGGTCGCCAGGGCCTGGGTCGATCCCGATTATCGCGCGTTGATGCTGGAGGATGGGACCAAGGCTGCCGAGGCGCTGGGCATCCCCATGCTCGGCGCCCCGCCGCTCGGGGTCCTGGAGAACACGGCGGAGATCCACAACCTGGTCGTTTGCACGCTGTGCAGTTGCTATCCGCGCGCCGTGCTGGGGTATCCGCCGTTCTGGTATAAATCAGCCGCCTACCGGGCGCGCGCCGTGCGCGATCCGCGCGGACTGCTGGCCGAGTGGGGCACCGTGCTGGCAGAGGGTGTGCGGGTGCGGGTCGTCGAATTCGACCGCCGATTACCGCTGGATGGTCCTGCCGTGCCGGCCCGAATCCACCGCGCATTGGGATGAGGCGCGGCTCGCCTCGGTGGTGCGCGAAGGCGACATGATCGGCGTCACGATCCCGGCCGCAAACTCACCGGAGGCCCGCCCATGAGCATCGAGCAGCGTCTGCGCGATCTCGGCATCGAGCTGCCGCCCGCGCCGAAGCCCATCGGCACCTATGTCCCGTTCCGGCTCGCCGGAACGCTGCTGTTCCTGTCCGGCGTCGGCCCGCGCCGGAGCGACGGGACCATGATCACCGGCAAGGTGGGCGCGGAGGTCGCCGTCGAGCAGGCCGTAGAGGCGGCGCGGCTCTGCGGGCTGAACTTGTTGGCCAATATCCGCACCGCCGCCGGATCGCTCGATCGGGTGGATACGATCCTCAAGGTGCTGGGCATGGTGAACGCGGCGCCCGGTTTCACCCAGCATCCGAAGGTGATCGACGGCTGCACCGACCTGTTCGTGCAGGTGTTCGGCGAGAACGGACGGCCAGCGCGCTCGGCGGTCGGGATGGGCAGCCTGCCGGGGAACATCTCGGTCGAGATCGAGGCGATCGTACTACTGAGCGCCTGAACCGGCGTCAGTGCCCGAGGAACCGCATCGCCGCGGCCATCCCGCTGAGAGCGGCGAACAACCCCGCCGCGAGACTGCCGGTCCAGAGCTTCAGCTCGGCCCTCAGTTCGCGGATCTCGTGACCCACTTCGGTCCGGATACCGGCGATCTCGCGACCGACCTCCGTCCGAATGCCGGCGATCTCGTGACCGAGCTCGGTCCGGATGCCGACGATCTCGTGACCGAGCTCGGTCCGGATGCCGGCGATCTGGTGACCGAGCTCGGTCCGGATGCCGGCGATTTCCTGACCCAGCTCGGTCCGGTTGCCGGCGATTTGGTGCGTGAGGTCGGCCCGCATCTCGGCGATCTCATGGCGGATTTCCGCCAGGTCGGCCTTGGTCGCGACGGTCTCGCTCACGGCGTGGTGCAATGCCTCGCTCAACGCCTCCGCTTGGCTGCGGGGGAACTGACCCTCGCTTTCCAGACGTCGGACAAACGCAAGCTTATCGAACACCACGGTCAACGTCATCTCCTCCCACCACCCGGTGTCGCACAAGTGGGTTAACGCCGGGTTTCACTAGCCGGGGCGGGCTCGAGCGTGCTTTGCTTCACCGATGCGGCGCGTGCGGCATCCCGACCGTCTAGGCCTTCATCTGCGCGTGGTGCTGGGCGATGCCGTTGCGATCGGCCCCGGCAAGGCCGAGTTGTTGGCAACGATCGCCGAGACCGGCTCGATCGCCGCCGCCGGGCGGCGCATGGGCATGAGCTACAAGCGCGCCTGGTCGCTGGCAGAGGAGATGAACACGATGTTCGCCGCGCCACTCGTGGAGGCCGCCAAGGGAGGACCGGGCGGAGGCGGCGCGGGGCTGACACCGCTCGGTGCGCGCGTGCTCGCCGCCTACCGCCAGCTCCAGGCCGCCGCCGAGACGGCGAGCGAGCCCGCCTTGGCTGAGCTTCAGGCGCTTCTGCGCGCGCCCGCGCGGCGGGAGCCGGCGGCGTGATCGGGCTTGGGGTCGTCCTCGCTATCATCGTTCTTACCCTGGTCTATTCCGTGCGGATCGCCACGGAGTGGCAGCGCGCGGTGATCCTGCGCCTGGGACGGCTGCACAAGGTGAAGGGGCCGGGCCTTTATCTGCTGCTTCCGCTGATGGACCGCGCAGCACAGGTGATCGACCTGCGCATCCAGACCAGCACCATCAGCGCCGAGCAGGCGCTGACGCGCGACACTGTGGCGGTCGGCGTCGATGCCATCGTCTTCTGGCAAGTGGTCGACGCCGCCGCCGTGGCGGTCCGCATCGTGAATTACCGCGAGGCAATCGAGCGGGTGGCGCAGACCAGCCTGCGCGAGATGATCGGCGCCTCCGACCTCGCGCGCCTGCTGTCGGATCGCCGCTCCGCCGACGAGCAGCTCCGTGTCGTCATCGCGGCCAAGACCACCGACTGGGGCATGGCGGTTCTCAGCGTCGAGATCCGCGACGTTGCCATCCCGCGCGATTTGCAGGATGCGATGAGCCGTCAGGCGCAGGCCGAGCGGGAGAAGGTCGCGCGGGTAACGCTGGCATCTGCCGAGCGCGCCATCGCCGAGCAGGTGCTGGAGGCGGCGAGATTGTACGGGTCCGACCCGATCGCCTTGCAATTGCGGCAAATGAACCTCCTCTATGAGATGAACAAGGACCGGGGCGCGACGATCCTGATTCCGACCGACATGGCGAGCAGCCTCGGCGGGGTACTTGCCCTTCGCGCCTCGACGCCTGCCGCCGCGACCGGGACATGAGCGCCGGCACGCTGCACGTTCCCCACCCCGAGCAGATCGCCACCAGCAACCCGTGGGCCTTCCTGCACTGGCTGCGCGCGACCGGGCGCGGCGATCTCGACGGCTGGGAGGCGCTGATTGCCTGGTCGGCCACCGACCCCGCCGGGTTCTCTGATGCGCTCGCCGCGTTCGCCGCGCTGCCTGTTGCCCCCGCCTTGCTGCTGGCGCCGGACGCGCGGCTCGCGCTTTCGGTGCGGGACACGGGGAATCGCCGGGAGACGGCGCTCGCGATGCTCCGCCGCCGCTGGCCGCGCGCGCGTCTCATCCGGCCGACGGCGGAGGTGCTGCTGCACGCCGATCTGCGCCCCGACGACCGCGTGCTGATCGCCGCCGGCCCGCCCTGGCCCTGGTTGATCGCGCTTCGTCAGGAAACCGCCGTCATCCTGGCCGCGCCGCCGCCCCCCGCGGCGCTGCTGGCGATGGCGGCCGAGGAGGGCGCAAGCGTTCTCGTCGCGGACGCAATGGCTCTGCCGGACGCCGCGTTCCAGCGGGCGGGACAACGCCCGGACCTGTCGCGGCTGCGCTGCATCGTCGCCTTGGGCGGGCCGCTGGCGCCCGAGGCGCGGGCGCGCGTCTACACGTGGCTGAAATCCGATGTCATGCTGCTGGCCCGCGCCGGCGACCGATTGTGGGGCAGCGCGCTCGACCCGGTGCCGACCCGTCCTGGCCCGCCGCTGAGCTTCTTCAGACGGCCGCCCCCAAACCCGGCGCCGGGCTGAACGCTCCTTCGGTCTTGGCGCGGATCTCCTCCAGGGTGACGTCCGGGGCGAGGTCGGCCAGAATCAGGCCGCCCTTGATTTTGTCCACCTGGAAGACGCCGAGTTCGGTGATCACCAGATCGACCACGCCCGCGCCGGTCAGCGGCAGGGTGCAGCGGTGCAGCAGCTTCGGCTTGCCGCCGGCGGTGTGCTCCATCAGCACGACCACGCGCGGGACGCCGGCCACCAGGTCCATCGCGCCGCCCATCCCCTTCACCATCTTGCCGGGGATCATCCAGTTGGCGAGATCCCCGTTTTCCGCGACCTGCAAGGCACCCAGGATGGAGATGTCGATGTGTCCCCCGCGCACCATCGCGAAGCTCGCGGCGCTATCAAAGAAGCTCGTCGTGGGCAGCTCCGTCACCGTCTGCTTGCCGGCGTTGATGAGGTCGGCGTCCTCCTCGCCCTCGAGCGGGAAGGGACCCATGCCCAGCATCCCGTTCTCGGAATGGAGCTGGATCGACATGCCCTCGGGAATGTGATTCGCCACCAGGGTCGGGATGCCGATGCCGAGGTTGACGTAGAACCCGTCCTTCAGCTCGCGCGCCGCGCGGGCGGCCATTTGGTCGCGCGTCCAGGCCATGATCTGCCCCCCTCAGCCGCGCTTGCGCACGGTGCGTTGCTCGATGCGTTTATCGACCCGGTCGAGCTTGACGATGCGCTGCACGAAGATGCCCGGCGTGACGATGTGGTCGGGATCGAGCGAGCCGGGCTCGACCAGCTCCTCCACCTCGGCCACCGTCACGTCGGCCGCCGTTGCCATGATCGGATTGAAGTTCCGCGCGGTCTTCCGATACACGAGATTGCCCTCGGGATCCGCCTTCCAGGCGTGGATCACCGCCAGATCGGCCCGAAGCCCGCGCTCCAACACGTAGGTCCGCCCTTCGAAGTCCTTGGTTTCCTTGCCCTCGGCGATCTGGGTGCCGGCGCCGGTCGCGGTGTAGAAGCCCGGGATGCCCGCGCCGCCCGCGCGGATGCGCTCGGCCAGCGTTCCCTGCGGGTTGAATTCTATCTCCAGCTCTCCGGCCAGGTACTGCCGGGCGAACGTGGCGTTCTCGCCCACATAGGAGCTGATCATACGGCGGATCTGGCGGGTGCCCAGCAGCAGCCCGAGGCCGGCGTCGTCGATCCCGGCGTTGTTGGACACGACGGTCAGCCCCGTCGTCCCGTTGGCGCGGATTGCCTCGATCAGCGTGGCGGGGATGCCGCAGAGGCCGAAGCCCCCCGACATGATCGTGATGCCATCGCGGAGCAGGCCGGCCAAGGCCGCCTGTGCATTGGGATAGACCTTGTTGACCGCCATGCGCGCGCCTCCTGCGGGGGCGGAAGGTGCCATCCCCGCGAGCCGCTCACAAGCCGCCTCCCGCCCCGGCGTGGGTGGTGCTAGCGTGACGCAACCAGCCAGGGAGGACCGGACATGGCACGAGTGGCGCTTGTGACGGGTGGCACACGCGGGATCGGCGCGGCCATCAGCAGGGCCTTGGGCGCGCAGGGCCGCACCGTGATCGCCAGCTACGCCGGCAACGACGAGGCGGCGAAGGCGTTTGCCGGCGAGACGGGCATGAAGGTGATGCGCTTCGACGCGGGCGACTTCGCCCAGTGCGAGGAGGCGGTGCGACGCATCGTCGCCGAGGTTGGGCCGATCGAGATCCTGGTGAACAACGCGGGCATCACGCGCGACGGCACGCTGGCGCGCATGTCGCGCGACATGTGGGATGCGGTGATCGACACGAATCTCGGCTCCTGCTTCAATCTCAGCAAGCTCGCCTGGGACGGGATGCGCGAGAAGAAGTTCGGCCGCATCGTCAATGTGGGCAGCATCAACGGTCAGGCCGGGCAGTACGGGCAGGTGAACTATGCCGCCGCGAAATCGGGCATCCACGGCTTCACCAAGGCGCTGGCGCAGGAGGGCGCGCGCTTCGGCATTACGGTGAACGCCATCGCGCCGGGTTATGTCGATACCGATATGGTCCGCGCAGTTCCCGCCGACGTTCTGCAGAAGATCGTCGCGCGCATCCCCGTGGGCCGCCTTGGCCATGCCGAAGACATCGCCCGCGGCGTGGCATTCCTGACCGCCGACGACGCCGACTTCATCACCGGCAGCACGATGTCGATCAACGGCGGGCAGCATATGTACTGAAAAGCGCGGCGAAACTCCGCGAGGGAGGACCGCCCCCCTCGCGCCCATTCCTGGTCAGGCGGGCCGCTGCCCCTGGCGCGTCCGCGTGTGGTGGTGGACGTTGCCCTGATCGTCGCGATATTCTCGCGACTTAAGATCATCGGACCCAGCGCCCGGCTTGCCGGCCCTGGTGGATTGCCGATTCGCCGAGGAGCGCCGGGATGATCCGCCGGATGTCTCCTGGCCTTGCCGTTCCTTGCCCTGTGCGGCGCCTTCGTCGGGCTGCTCTTCGTCTACCTCGGCCTCTTCTGCGCGTTCGACCGCCTGCGGGTTGATCTCCTCGGTGGCGATCCGGTTCAGCAAAGCGTCCGTCTCCTTCTCCTCTTGAAGTGTCGCCTCCAGCAGCTCCACCGCGTCATCCAGGCCCAGGGCCTCGGCGTGCGCCCGCGCGGACCCGTACGCGGCGATCTCGTAGTGCTCGATCTTTTGCAGGTCGGATAGGAGAACGACCTCCAGCAGCTCGGGGCTGAGACCTGCCTCCATGTGCTCCTGGGCTTCCTCGACCAACCCCTGCATGGCGTGGCAGGTCTTTCCGCGCGTCTTGGCCTCCATAAGCTCAAAGATGGTGCCCAATCGCTCGATCTGCTCCTTCGTCTGCTCGAGATGGTGCTCGACCGCCTCCAGCAGGGACGGCGTCTGGAGCGCCTTCCGGATACGAGGGTAGGCGCGCGTCGCAAGCCGCTCCGCACTGTAGATGTCTCGCAATTCCTCGAGCATAAGCTGTTCCATCGATTGCATCGGCATAGCGTGTGGCCTCCTATGGCACGGCAGACGGGACTCTCCCCTTCCGCCGCATTGCTGTTTCAAGATTGCGTACGGGGAGCGGAAGGCCCCCGGGCTCAGTGCGACACCGCCATCTCGGGCATGCTCATCGCCGAGGCCGTGGCCTGTGCGAAGGTGGAAGAGCTTCCCGACGCATTGGGCGCGCGTAGGAGAAGCCCGGCTGGATGTCCGCCATCGCGGTCAAATCCTTCGGCAGTCCCGCGTTGCCGGTCGCCGACGCCGTGTTCATCAGGTTGGTCGCGGCAATTCACCGCGACGTCCTGCGAGCTTAGCCCCGGCGGGATCGGCTCGGGAACAAGGACCGATGGCGACGACAGGACATGGACCGGCACGACAAAGTTCCTCCCTATCCGCGCCCTTCCGTGGCTGACCGGAGTTTCCAGCTAACGCGCGTCGCCGATATCGGTCCGCATCGCGACGGGTGACGATTTGGTGTGGCAGAGTATGAATGGGCCGGGGCGCGCAGCCGAGCGTGTCAAGGCGCGGCGGCCTCTAGGGTGCGCCGCGTTCAGCGAAGAGAGAAACAATATGCAACGACGGGTTTTCGCGCTTGCCGTGGCCGCCATCGGACTTGGTTCGTTCCTCGGGCCCGCCGCCCGCGCCCAGCAGCAGCAGATCACCGGCGCCGGATCGACCTTCGTCTATCCCGTGCTGGCCAAGTGGTCGGCGGACTACGCCAAGTTGAAGGGCGTGCAGATCAACTATCAGTCGATCGGCTCGGGCGGCGGCATCGCCCAGATCAAGGCCGGAACGGTCGATTTCGGCGCCACCGACGCGCCGCTCTCGCCGGCGGACCTCCAGGCGGCGGGGCTCGCGCAGTTTCCGGTCGTGATGGGCGGCATCGTGCCTGTCGTGAACATCCCCGGCGTGAAAGCGGGCGAGATCAAGCTCACCGGGGCCGTGCTGGCCGACATCTATCTCGGCAAGATCAAGAAGTGGAACGACGCCGCGATCGCGAAGCTCAACGCGGACAGGAAGCTGCCGGACCAGAATATCTACGTCATCCACCGCTCCGACGGCTCGGGTACCACGTTCAACTTCGTCGATTTCCTCTCTAAAGTCAGCCCGGAGTGGAAGCAGAAGGTGGGCGTCGGAACTTCCGTGGCCTGGCCCACCGGCGTCGGGGGCAAGGGGAACGAGGGCGTCGCGGCGTATGTCGAACGCATCAAGGGTGCCATCGGCTATGTCGAGTATGCCTACGTCGTCCAGAACAAGATGACCTACGCGCTGATCCAAAACGCGGCGGGCGACTATCCTGTCCCCAGCACCGCCTCCTTCCAGGCGGCGGCGAGCGCCGATTGGAAATCGGCACAAGATTTCGACCTCGTGATGACGAACGCGCCGGGCAAGGGCGCCTACCCGATTGTCGCGAGCACCTTCGTGCTGATGCACACGACGCCCAGGAATCCGGCGGCCTCCAAGACAGCGCTCGACTTCTTCCGCTGGGCGCTGGAGCACGGGCAGGCGCTGGCCGAGAGCCTCGATTACGTGCCGCTGCCGCCCGCCCTCGTCACGCAGGTCGAGAGCTATCTCGCCGAGCGAATCCGTTAGCGCGGACATCGTGTCGATTACGGAAGCCGCCTCTCCTCTCGACTCTCCGCGCCGCCGGCGTCGGGTGGGGATGGCGTTCGCCGAGCGCGGCTTTCGCGGCCTCGCCGGCGGGGCCGCGCTGCTGGTCCTGGTGGTGCTCGCCGCGATCGCCGCGTCGATGTTCTACGGCGGGCTGCCGGCCTTCCGTGCCTTCGGGCTGCATTTCATCTACGGGACGGAGTGGGATCCGGTCGCCAAGCAGTTCGCAGCCGGCGTCGCGATCTACGGCACGCTGGTCTCCTCGCTGATCGCGATGATCATCGCCGTGCCGGTGAGCTTCGGCATCGCCGTCTTCCTGACCGAAGTGGCGCCTCCCTGGATGCGCGGGCCGGTCGCGGCTGCGATCGAGCTGCTGGCCGGGGTGCCGTCGATCATCTTCGGGATGTGGGGACTGTTCGTGTTCGTCCCGTTGATGTCCGACCGCATCGAGCCCTGGATCAACGACAATCTGGGCGCAATTCCCGGCATCGGCGCATTGTTCAGCGGCCCGCCGCTCGGTGTCGGGATGCTGACGGCGGGCATCATTCTCGGGATCATGGTGATCCCGTTCATCTCCTCGGTGATGCGCGACGTGTTCGCCCTGGTCCCCGGACCGTTGCGCGAGGCGGCCTTCGCGGTCGGCGCGACGCGGTGGGAGGTCGTGCGCCGGGTGGTGCTGCCCTACACCAGCAGCGCCGTGATCGGCGGCATCTTCCTTGGCCTCGGCCGCGCGCTGGGCGAGACAATGGCCGTCACGTTCGTTCTGGGCAACGCCCAGGAGCTGAATCTCTCGCTGCTGATGCCGGGCAACAGCATCTCGGCCGCGATCGCCAACGAGTTCACCGAGGCGGACTCCCCGCTCTATGTCTCGGCGCTGATCGCGCTGGGGTTCCTGCTATTCGTCATCACCTTCATCGTTCTGTGCCTGGGCAGGCTGATGCTGATGCGCGTGGCCCGGCGGGAAGGGCGCTGATGGCGGGGCCGACCGCAAGCGGTGCCTCGCGCGCGCGGCGCCGGCGGCGCGCCATTCGCAGCCGCGTCGCCCTCGCGCTGTCGGCGGCGGCGACGGTGTTCGGCGTGTTCTGGCTGTTCTGGATTCTGTGGTCCACCATCACCAATGGCGTGGCGGCGCTCGGGCCGCGCCTCTTCACCCAGATGACGCCGCCGCCGGGCGCCAGCGGCGGGCTGCTCAACGCGCTGGTCGGAAGCCTGATCATGGTGATGATCGGCACGGCGGTCGGTACGCCCGTGGGGGTGATGGCCGGAACATGGCTTGCCGAATACGCTCGGCTGCGGTGGCTGGCGGGAACCATCCGGTTCATCAACGACATCCTGCTTTCCGCGCCCTCGATCGTGATCGGCCTGTTCGTCTATGAGCTGGTGGTCCGCCGGACCGGGCACTTTTCGGGCTGGGCCGGCGCGGGGGCGCTGGCGCTGATTCTTCTGCCGGTGGTGGTACGGACCAGCGACGAGACCCTGCGGCTGGTGCCGATGTCGCTGCGGGAGGCGGCGCTGGCGCTGGGGGCGCCGCGCTGGCGCATGATCACCCTGGTGATCTGGCCGGCCGCGCGCACCGGCATCACCACGGGCATCCTGCTCGCCGTCGCCCGAATCAGCGGCGAGACGGCGCCGCTGCTGTTTACGGCATTGAACAACCAGTTCTGGACGGCCAATCCAGCCCACCCGATGGCGAACGTGCCGGTGGTGATCTTCCAGTTCGCGTTGAGCCCCTATGCGGACTGGCACGCCCTCGCCTGGGCCGGGGCGCTGATCATCACCGCCTTCGTGCTGCTGGTGAGCGTCGGCGCCCGCCGCTTGATCCGTACCTGAGTAGCGGCTCACCGCGCCTCGCAGCGATGTTCCGTGACAATCTCGCGCCGAAGATCCAGGTCTTGGCCGAAGCCATCGCCCCCAGCGGGAGAGCCTGACGTGAGTATGGACCCGATCTACGACGGCCTGAACGAGATCTTCCGCGACATCTTCGGCGACGACGCGATCAGCCTGACGCCCGAGACCACCGCGGCCGACATCCCGGAGTGGGATTCCTTCAACCACATCAACGTGATCGTCGCCGTCGAGTCCCGCTTCGGCATCAAGTTCAGCACCGTCGAGGTCGAGGCGCTGAAGAATGTCGGCGACATGGCCTCCCTGATCGCGCGCAAGCAAGACTCGGGGCGGATGGCGCGCGCCTGACGGGCATGCAGGCGGCCAGGCGTCATGCTGTTCAATTCCTTTCCGTTCATCTTCGGCTTCCTTCCGGCGGCCGTGGTGGGGTTCTACGTCGCCGCTTCACTTGGCCGGACGCCAGCGCGGGCCTGGCTGGGGCTGGCCTCGCTCGCGTTCTACACGTGGTGGTACCCGCCCTTTGCGATCGTGCTGGTCTGTTCGGTCTGCTTCAACTACGCAGCCGGGACGGCGATCCTTGCCCTGCGCGACCGGTCCTGGCAGCGGCGCGTGCTGGCCGCTTCCGTGGCGTGCGACCTGATGGCGCTCGGCTACTACAAATACGCGTTCTGGCTCACGACGCTGGTCTGGCACGCCGGGCTGACCGCGCGGCCCTGGATGGGGCCTGTGCTGCTGCCGCTCGGCATCAGCTTCTTTACCTTCACGCAGATCGGCTTCCTGATCGATTGCCAGGGCGGCGCCGTCCGCGACAAGAGCTTCGTCAACTACTGGCTGTTCGCCACCTTCTTCCCGCACCTGATCGCCGGGCCGATCCTGCACCATCGCGAGATCATGCCGCAGTTCGAGCGCGACGACACCTATCGCCTCGACTGGGATAATCTGGCGCAAGGGCTCGCGCTGTTCGTGATCGGGCTGTGCAAGAAGGTGCTGCTCGCGGACGGCATCGCGGCCTACGCCAGGCCGGGATTCGCCGATCCCGCGGCGTTGTCGGCGTTTCCCGCCTGGGGCGCGGCGCTGGCCTACTCGTTGCAACTCTATTTCGACTTTTCGGGTTATTCGGACATGGCGATCGGCATCGCCAAGATGTGCAACGTGCAGTTCCCGATGAACTTCAACTCGCCATACCGCGCCGTCAACATCATCGATTTCTGGCAGCGCTGGCACATGACGCTGACCCGGTACCTGACGCTCTATCTCTACAATCCGCTGGCGCTCTGGGTGACGCGGCGGCGGGTCGCGCGGGGGCAGCCAGTTTCGCGCCAGGCGGTCGCCCGGCTACCGGTGTTCGCGATGATGGTCGCCGTGCCGATGTTCTACACGATGGCGCTAGCCGGCATCTGGCATGGCGCGGGCGTCCAGTTCCTGATCTTCGGCCTTCTGCACGGCGCCTATCTCACGATGAACCACGCCTGGCGAGTCTTCCGCCGCAAGCCGCGCGGGCGCGCCGCCGCCCCCCCGCTGCCACGCGCTATTTTCGCGGGCTGGCTGCTGACCTATCTCGCGGTGCTGGTGGGCCAGGTGTTCTTCCGGGCCGCATCGCCCGGCGACGCGGCCACGATGCTCGGCGCCATGATCGGCCTGCACGGCGCCACGCTTGCGCTCCCGGTGCCGTACTGGCTGCCTCACGCGCTAGGCGGGGCCGGTCGGTTCCTGGCCGCACATGGCTGGATCGCCACACAGGCCGATTACCAGCACGGCGGCGACGCGATCCGGGAGATCGCCTGGATCGTCGGTGCGTTCACCCTGGTGCTGCTCGCCCCCAACTCGCAAAGCATCGTCGGCATGGTGCCGGCCGACCGGCGCGGGCCGGCGCGCCCCGCCCTGCTGGCGCCCGAGCGCATGAGCGGTGCGTGGGGTGTCGTCGTGGGCCTTGTCGCGGTGGCGGCCGTGCTGGGTATCGGAGCCAAGAGTGAGTTCCTCTATTTCCAGTTCTGAATCGCTACCCGAGCGTGCCGCCGCGACCGAAGCGGCGCGCCGGACCGGCGGTTCGCGACGCTTCCTGGGTGCGTTCGCGATCACCGCGCTGTTGTCGCTGGCCGTCGCCTGGGTGTTCACGGCGCGGTTCCAGGACGGGTTTCTCGACCCGGAGTTCGGGATGTGGAGGGCGAAGGAGCATCTGGTCGCGACGTGCGACCTCGGCGACACGCTGATCCTGGGCGATTCCCGCGCGGTCGCGGGATTCGTGCCGGCCGAGTTGGGCGATGCCACCAACCTCGCGCTGGGCGGCGCGTCGCCGATCGAGATGTATTTCATGGCCGAGCGCGCGTTGCGCTGCCCGAACGCTCCGCGCCGGGTGATCCTCTCATTCTCGCCGCCGCTGCTCATCGACGACACCAATTACTACTGGCCGCGCACCGCGCTGTTTGGATTCTTGAGCGACGCGCAGATGGATGCCGTGCGGCGGACCGCCCGCGCGGTCGGCGACACCAGCCTCTACCCGGCACCCAATGTCGGCGACCTCGACGCGCGGCTGACCGACTGGCTGTATGCGCATCACTTCCCGTCCTACGCGGTATCGAGCGTGGTCAATGCACGGGGTTTCGGACGACTGGCCGAGAACCATCGGTTCTACGACGAGGTGCTTCGCACGCGTGGTCACCACCTGTATGGCACGAACAGCGGCTTCGACGTGCCGGCGGACGAGGCCTTCCTGACCCGCTTCAAGCCGTCGCCGCTGACCGATGTCTATATGCGACGTCTGATCGCGGCACTGGCCGCGCGCGGAGCCGAGGTGCTGTACATCCCCGCGCCGCTGAACGAGGCGACCACGTCGCGCATGGACCCCGCGGTGGTGCGCCAGATCAGCGCCTATCTGGATGGGTTGCAGGCGCGGTTCGCCAACTTCCGGCTGATCGGGCCGGCGGTTGTCAGCTACCCCGACAAGCTGTTCGGCGATGCGCACCACCTGAACGCGCAGGGCGCCCGGCTGTTCAGCGCCGGCGTGGCGGCGGAATTGGCGGCCCTGCCAGTCAGCCCGGCGGCGCATCCGGGGGGATGAGCGCGGCCAGTCGCCGGTGTCAACCTGAGGGCATCTGGTATCATGGCGCGAGAGGGCTCGGCGTGCAGACCCGCACGCATCCATCCGGCAGGCGCACGGCCACATCCAGCAGGTGGCGATGATGGCTCAGCAGGATCACCTGCGTGGTGCGGCTCAGCTCGACCAGCGCGCGCATCGCCGCCAACGCGCGGTCGTCGTCGAAGGTTTGCAGGATGTCGTCGCCGACGAAGGGCAATGACGGCGCACCCTTCGCGTGATCCTCGATCGCCGCGATCCGCAGCGCCAGGAACAACTGGTCGCGCGTGCCCTCGGACAGTTGCGCGATCTGCTTCGGCTCGTCGGGATGATCCCGCTCCCGCGCGACCAGACGCGCCGAGCCGTCGTCGGCGGCCTCGGCGGCGATGCCGTCATAGGCGCCGCCGGTCACGGTACGAAATAGCGCCCCGATCCGGCCGAGCACCGCGGGCGCGCCCGCGTCGCCGACCGAACCCAATGCAATATCCAGCATCGCCGCGGCGAGGTGCTGCAAGGTCGCCTCGCCGAGCACCCGCCCCATTCGCGCCAACGCCGCCTCCTGCTCCGCCGCTGCCGCCTCGGCGCCGGTCTCGCGCGCCTGACGGTCGAGGTCGGCGGTCATCTCGCCGATGCGGGTCGCGAGATGCTGGACGTCGACCAGCGCGGCCTCGTGGTCGCGTCTCGCCGCCTCGATTGCGCCCATCAGCTCGTCGCGCGGCACGCTCGCGATTTCGGCGCGCAAGGCGCGGAGGTCGAGGCCGTCCGCCTGCTGGCGCAAAGCGTCCTCGCACTGGCCGAGGACCGCCTCCTGGTGGGCGCGCTCGTTTGCCAAAGCCACGCGGACGCGGGCATCGGCGACGGTTTCGCTGCCGATCAATGCCAGCACGGTCCCCCGGAGATCGCGCGACGCGGAGAGCCGGGCGCGGGCGGCGCGCAGCTTGGTCTCCGCCGTTCCGACCTGCGTGCGCTGCTCCTCTCGCCGGCTCGCCGCGTCGCGCTGCTCGGCCAGCCGGGCGCGCAGCTTGGCTGCCTGTTCGAAGGTGTCGGCGTCGATGAGGTCGGGCGCGACGGCGGCCGACAGCGCCGCGGCCTCCTGTTGGCAGCCGCGGATCTCCTCCTGCATCTCGCGAATGCGGACCCGCAGATCGGCTGCCGCGTCCTGCTCGGTGTCCAGTTCCACCATCAGGTCGAGCATCTCCGTCGTCAGGTCGGGGTCTTCCGCCTCGGGGCGGCCAAGCGCGGCGCGCGCGTGCGCCCAGGCGCCGCGCCATGTCGCGTGCCGGGCTTCGGCCGCATCCAGCGCGTGGCGGTCGGCATCACGCTCCGCGCATTTGGCGGCGATCCATGCCTCCAGCCGGGTCCGCGCCTCCCCGGCCTCGCGCGCCGCCTCGACGCGCTCGTGGGCGAGCAACAGCAGCGCGGGCAACGGTTCCGTGGTGGCGGTCTCGCCCAGTTCCGTGCTCAGTCGCGTGGCCCATCCGGCATGGCGGGCGGCCAGCGCCGCCACGCGCTCCGCCTCGATCGGCAGGGCGGCACACGTCCTCAGGACGTCCTCGCGGGCGCGCAGGAACGCGCGCACCACGCCCAATCCGGCGGAACCGAGGCCGAGCGGAGCGCAGCACTCCGCCCACGCCGCCGTCGCCGCCGTGCGCTGTTCTTGCGCCGCCGCGCGCGCGGCCTCTTTCGCGGCGATTTCCGTCGCGAGTCCGTCTAGGCGCCGGCGATGCTGGCCGGCGCGTGCCAGCGCGTCCGCCTCGCGCCCACGTCGGTCGGCCAATTCGTCGGCCGAGAGCACGGCGCGTTCGTAGGCGAGCGGCAACGGTACCTCGCCCGTCCAGGCCCGCAGTTCCGCCGCCTCGGGCGGCGTCTGGGTGAAGGCTTGGCGGTAGATCAGGCGCCAGCCCTGGTCGCGCCGACTGCGAGCCTCGTCCACCGCCGTTATTTCGGGGAGGGTGCCATCGGCCGCGACCGCCGCCAACGCACGCCGCTGCTCCTCGGCCTCGCGGTGCAGTTCGGTCAACTCCGCCGTCATCTGGTCCGACAGGGCCACGGCACGAGCGCGAGCGGCGTCCATTTCTTCGCACCGCTCGGCGGCGGGTGCGGGAAGCGCGGCGAGGGCATCGGCATCGCCCGTCCACCCCGCCACGCGCGACAGGGCGGCCGCGACCGCCGCCCGGCTCTCCGACAATCCACGGGCCGCTTCGTTCGCGCGCATGGCCGGTTCGCCGTCAGCGGCGATCTCGCGGATGAGTCGCCGGAGCCCCTCGATCGCCCTGGGCTGCGGCAGCAAGGCGAGGTCGCGCTCCGCCTCCGCAACCTTGGCTCGCTTGTCGCGCAGCGATTCCGGCAGCCGGTCCAGATCGGCGCGAATCCTTGTATGCTCGGCCAGCAGCTTGCGCGCGCGCTGCAAGGCCGGGCGAGGCGGGGCGGCCTCCGCCGCACGCTCCACGGGCAATATCAGGCCGAGCGCGCGCAGGATGGTGGCGATCCGGTTCGCCTTTCTGTCCAGTTCCGCCTGCCGCTTCGGAAGATCGCGGGTGGCTTGGCGCGCCACGCCGGCGTGCGGGATCAGGGCATCGATGTCGGCGGCGCGATCGAGCAGCGCGTCTTGGACCGCCAGCCCATCGGCCCGTCCGATTGCCTCGGCGTGCGCGTGCTCCTCGCGTTCGACCATCCGTTCGGAATTCAAGACGTCAGATTCGGCCCTGTCCAGGCGCTGCGCGGCATCCGCCGGCAGGATCGGCGCGTCGGGATGGGAGGTCAGCCACACGCTGGCGGCCTCGTGCTCGTCCAGCAACGGCGCGGTCCCTCGCATACGCTGCAGCCGGGCGATCCCGGCGGAGCTGGCGCGCGCTTGCCGATCTGCCGTCTCCTGCTGGGCGCGCGTCTGACGCAGTTCGATCTCCTGCTTCTCGCGCAGCTCGGGCTTCAGAGTGGTCGTCGAGAGGCGCTTGCGGGCGTCCAGCCAGGCGTCGAGCGCCTGGTAGAAGGGCCGGTTCTGCGACTTGTGCTTCGGAGCCAAAGCGTCGCGGGCCGCCTCCAGCTTCACGCGAATCTCGCGTGCGCCGCGCAAGCCGCCCGCCGCCGACAGCAGCGCGTCCGCCAGTTCCCCGCCCGAGGCGAGCAGCGCCTGTCCGCCCAGGCGCAGCCTCTCGGTGTCGAGCGCGAACAGTCGCTCCAGCAAGGCCAGGTCGGTCCGGCCCAGCACGCGGGCAATCATGGCGCCGTCGAGAGCGTTCCCCTCGCCGTCGATCAGGGTATTGCCCTGGCCCTTGCGCCGGCCGAGGACGAACGCGCCGTCCCGCGTCACGGCCTCCGCCGTGAGGCGCATGTTGGGATAGCCGTAGCGGAACCCCATCGGGGTCTGGCCGTGGATACCGAACAGCAGGTCGCAGAACGCGCCGCGCAGGATCGACTTGCCGGCGCCGTTCGGGGCGATCAGCAGGTTGAGGCGGCCCGGCGCCGGGTCGAAGTCGATGCGGGTGGACCGGAACACGCCGTAATTCGTCAGCGTCAGCGACGTGAGGCGCATCGCTCAGCCCTCCGCCACGCGGGCGAGCAGCAGATCGCGGGCGCGCGCCATCAACTCCACCGGCACCGCGCCGCGCGCCGCGACGACCGCCGGGTGGTCGTCTCCCAGCGCGTCGCGCAGCCCGCGCGCGCGGTCGAGCATCGCCGCGCAATAGGCTTGCAGGCGGGACGCCAGCGCGTCCGGCTGCATGCCGTCGACCTCGCGCAGCAGCAGCCCCACAGCATCGGAGCGGGCGCGCATCGCCGCGAGATCGAGCGCAGGGCGGGTGAGAATCCGCACCTCCTCCAGCCAGATCGCATCGGCTCCGCCCAGGTTGAGCGCCTCGTTGTGCAATCGGTCGCGGGTTGCGCCGAGGTCGCGAACCAGCGCCGGGTGCGCCGCGCAGGCGCCGCGCAGGATGATGCGCACGGCCAGCATCCGCTCGCCGGCCTCGCCGAGCGCGGCGTCCAGCCTCGCGCGCACAGCGGCCAGCGCGGCGTCCTCGTCGGCTTCGATGGCAAGATCGACGTCGATCAAGGCCCAGCGCACCACGTCCACGGGCCGGTGCTCGACGGCGGTGATCGCGCCATCGCGCACGCTGACGAGCGTGGCGCCCTTCGGTCCCGTCTCGCGAACGTGGCGGCCTTGCGTGTTGCCGGCGAAGACGATCCGGGTTCCGCCCGCCAGATGCTCCTCGCGCGCATGGATGTGGCCGAGCGCCCAATAGTCGTAGCCGTGCGCGGCGAGCTGGTCGGTGGTGCAGGGGGCATAGCTCGCGTGGCCGTCCCGGCCGGTGGCGGCGGTGTGCAGCAGGCCGATGTTGAGGTGTCCCGGTAGCGGCGGCGGGTAGAAGAGGGCGAGGTTGTCGCTGACTTCGCGCGCGCGAAAACTCTGGCCGTGGATGGCGACGTTCAGCGCCGCCAGCCGGATGGTCTCCGGGCGATCGTCGCTCAGGATTTTCCCCGCGCCCTCGGGCAGCCGCAAGGCGCGGAGCACCGGGCTGGCGGCGTCGTGGTTGCCGCGAATGGCGTAGAACGGGATGCCCGCCCTGGCGAGTTTCCCGATCTCGGTCAGCAGGAACTGCCCGGTCCGCCAGTCCTGCCACTCGCCGTCGATCAGGTCTCCGGCCACCAGGACGAAGGCGACCCGCTCGGTTAGGGCGAGGTCGATGAGGTTGCTGAACGCGGCGCGCGTCGCGGTGCGGATGCGCTCGGCCGGCGCGTCGCGGTCGGCTTCCAGCCCGCGCAGAGGGCTGTCGAGGTGGAGGTCGGCGGCGTGGAGGAAGCGGAAGTCGAGCATCGGCCGAGTGTAGCCGCGCGGCAGCGAGTTGTCCCTCCGATCGGGCCTGCCCTCTGATCGGGCCTGCCGGTCTGGCGCGAGAACACACGGCATCAATCGATTGTGATCGCGAAACATAACGTTACGTGATAGCTAATATAGCGACATCCGAACGTTTTATATTCGGTACGAGGGACCCAATGTTTCAAGCCGCCGCACCAGCCAGCGATCAATCGTCGCGATCCGGATTGGGCATTCGCGTCCGCCTGCTCGCCAGCGTTGCCGCTGCCGTGCTGTTGGCGGGGTGCGCGGGCGGCATGTCGCGCCAGGACGCGGCAGACTACGACAGTCGCCTCTTCAACGGCGACTACAAGGGAGCTGCGGATCTCGCGCTGCGGTCGGGGGGGATCGGCGCGGACGGCTCCTCAAATAATCTCGCGTGGTCGCTCGACGCAGGTGCCGCGCTGACTTACGCCGGCGATGGTTCGCGCGCGGCCGCGGTGCTGGATGGCGCCGAAACGCTCATGAAGAACCGCGACCTCGATGGCCTGCGCAACATGGGCCAGTACCATTACGCCACGTATGACGGCGTGATGGCCAACACATACAAGGCCGTGGACTATCTGAACAAAGGCGATAGAGGAAATGCCCGCGTTGAGTTCAACCGCCTGAATGATCGGCAGCGTCGCGCCGAGGGCGACTTCGCCGCCGAAAAGGTGCGGCTAGACAGGCAGATGCGGTCGAAGGCGCAAGACAGCCGCCTAGACCTCGGAGCGATCACGCAGAACGCGATGCAAAGTCCAGAGTACCAGCGGGCCGCACAGGATGTCCGCAACTATGCGGGCTATCAACCCTTCATCAATCCGCTTTCGACGTACCTTTACGGGATCTTCATGATCACGAACGGGGAAACCCAATCGGATGTCGAGAACGGCCGACGCGCCCTGCGTGAGGTGCGCGGCATACTGGGCGGAAGCCCGGTCGTGGACGCTGATCTCGCGCTCGCTGATTCGCACGCGAAAGCGCCGCACACATGGGTAGTGTTCGAGAACGGTCAGGCTCCCACGTTCGCGGAATATCGCGTTACCTTCCCGGTTCCGTTGATCGGTAAGACGCGCGGCGCCAGCACGGTGACGGTCGCTCTTCCTCGCATGGTGTTTCATGACCTGGCTTACGGCGGTCTTCAGGTCATCGCCGGCTCGGTTTCAGAACGTACGGCAACGGTCGGCAGCTTCGATCGCGTCATGGCGAGCGAGTTCGAGCAGCGTATGCCGGGCGTCCTCACCCGCGCGGCGATCGAGGCGGTGGTGAAGATGGGTATCGAGGAAGCCGCCGCGCAGGCCAAGAGCCCCCTATTCAGCCTGGCCGCCGCGGTGATCGGCAACATTTCCTCGGCGGACACACGCTCCTGGACCGCTTTGCCCAAGCAGTTTCAAGCGGTACGCCTGGATACGCCAGCCAACGGCAAGGTACATCTTCGGGCCGACAACGGAGCCGATCTCGGCGCGGTGACGGTTCCCACCGACCGGTCCTCGATCATCTATGTCAAGGCGATGATACCGGGCGTGCCAGCCTCGATCCAAGTCCTTCCGATGTGATGCGGCGCGCGAAGCTTATGGGGCGCCCCCGCGCGGCGTCGCACTGAGCCGAACGCGGTCGCCTTCTTTCCGATCGAGCCATTCAAATGCCTTTCCTCACATCCTTACCAGGGACGCAACGGCATGCCTCGCAAGCACACCAACCTGTCTTCCCGCTTCGCCATACTGGCCGTGGCGCTCTCCCTCGACGCCTGCGCCGCCCCGGCCATGGGACCGGCGGGCACCGCGATAATCGACTCACGCGCGGACCAGAGCGCGATCGGCGCGGGTCTCGACATGCGCGATTTCGAGAACGCGGCCGGCAACTCCGTTCAGAAGATGCTGGCTTCTCCGGCCATGACGAAGCCGGGCGGCGGGCGCTACGTGCTGGCCATATCCCGCGTGACGAACGACACCATGCAGCGCATCGACACCGATCTCCTGATCAAGCGAATCCGCGTCGATCTGCTGAACTCCGGCAGGGTGACCGTTACAACGACGGTTGGCCTGGACGATGTCGAGGATCCGCTGGTGATGAAAACACGCCAGCTCCGCCGCTCGCACGAGTTCAATCAGGCGCAGGTGGCCAAGTCGGGACAAATGCTGGCGCCCGATGTCAGCCTGACCGGCAAGATCATCCAGCTCAACAACCGGCTGGGAGATGGCAGCCAGCGCGTGGACTATGACTTCCAATTGACGATGACGGACGTCAACGCGGGCGTCTCGCTCTGGGAAGGCGACACGCCAATCTCGAAACTGACAACCAACCGCACGGTGGCCTGGTGATGCTGACCCGTCGGGCTGCACTCGCGTTCCCCATTGCGGCCGCATTCGGCGGGCGCGCATGGGCGGAAACCGCCCCGGGCGCCGTCGCGGCGGTCGCCAAGCTGTCCGAGGAGTATTTACCCGATACTGCTGCGCTCATCGAAGAGCGGATGCAGGACTGGATCGACAAGTCAGGCTTGGGTGCCCGAGACGGCAAGGATTTGGCGATCGTCCACGCGACGCAGGGTTTGCAACTGCCCTCGTCCAACCCCGACTGGGTGCGATCACGAATGCTGGCCTATGCGACCGCGTTCATGGAGGCGCAGGCCGACTACATTTCGCGTCGAGGGATGGAGATACAGGCAGATGCCGTCAGGGAGTTCTTTAAGGACTCCGATACCCCGCCGCCTTACCAGGATCTGCGGACACCAGGCCAAGCGGCGGGCGTGGTGCGAAAACTGGTGGCACTTGCCGACGGAAAACTGAACAAGCAATTGCAGGGCCTCGGCATCGACCCACGACAGTATGAGCAGGCGCCCGAGGCCCAGAAGGCGGTTCTGCTGAGCGACAGCCTGAAAAGGCACATGAGGGAGGGGGCGACCGCATCACTGGTCGGCATGATGCCCGTGAAGACATTCGAGGGACCGG